>NZ_JABWTA010000010.1 GCF_013371495.1 Altererythrobacter lutimaris
CCGACGAACGCCATGCCAAGATGATGGCGCGCGAGCTCAGCCACCGCGTGAAGAACATGTTCTCGGTCATTTCGGCCATCGTGAACATGGCCGGGCGCGACCGGGGGCAGGAGGAGATGGCCGACTGGATCACATCGCGGATCCAGGCGCTGGGCCGCGCGTACGAAACCACGCTCGACGAGGCGAGCTCGGGCAGCATCGGCGTCGGCCAGATGATGCGCGCGGTGCTCGGCCCCTATGACGGCGGCGGCGAAAATATCAGCTATCGGGGTGAGCCGGTAAAGCTGGACACCAACATCGTATCGATGCTCGGCCTGACGCTGCACGAGCTGGCGACGAACGCCATCAAATATGGCGCGCTCAGCACCGACCACGGCAAGGTGACGATCGAATGGGAAGCCGAAGACGGCGAGCTCGCGATCGACTGGCGCGAAGACGGCGGCCCCGCGGTTACCGAACCACCCGAAGGCAAGGGCAGCGGATCGAACATCGTGCGCCGCCT
>NZ_JABWTA010000011.1 GCF_013371495.1 Altererythrobacter lutimaris
GCTGATCCAGCATTCGGGTGTTTCCGACCTGAACGGCATTGCGGCCGCAAGCACCATCAACGTGACCGGCGGCACGCTGCGCCTTGGCGGGTCGGACCGCCTGTCCGATACGGCTCTGGTCGCTGTCGCCTCCGGTGCGGTGTTCGACGTGCAAGGCAATAGCGACACGATCGGCAGCCTGGCACTGGCCGGCACGCTCGGCGGCACCGGCGCGCTCACCGCGGCAACGACGACGCTGGACGGCGCGGTCGTGAACGCCAATCTCGGCACCGGCACGCTCGTCCAGCATTCGGGGACCTCGCTGCTTAGCGGATCCGCCGCGAGCGGCATCGTCCGGATCGACGGCGGCACGCTGAGGCTCGGCGCGAGCGATCGCCTCGCCGACAGCGCGGCGGTAACCGTGGCAGGCGGCGCCACGCTCGACCTCCAGGGCTTTGACGACGGCATCGGCAGCCTGGCACTGGCCGGCACGCTCGGCGGCACCGGCGCGCTCACCGCGG
>NZ_JABWTA010000012.1 GCF_013371495.1 Altererythrobacter lutimaris
CACCCACACGGCCGCCGAATGATTGAATCACCGCATCTTCGTTTTCGTGCCATGCCGGGCCAAGCATCGGCTGAGCCCGCATGTTGACGGTCCCGAACTCAAAAAAATGGCCCTTCCAGTCGCCGCTGACGACGCCCACGGTTCCGTATTCCAAGATTCTCGGCTCAATGCTGTTTCGCAGGTCACCTTCGTCCACCGGAGCCAGCGATTGCGCGTCCTTCGCTACTGGTTCGAGCGCCGCCAGAGCAACTTGCTGGAGATCTTCATCGCTTACTGACTGGCCGAGCGCAGCGATGTTCTTCAGCGCTTGTTCAATGCCCTTCAGTTCAAACTTCATGACAGCCGGGTCGCGCTAATCTCGCGCCCGTCACGGTCGAGCGGTATTGGCGGTTGGGAAATCGTGCAGGATCATATTCATGCGGGCAAGACCGGCGGTGGTGACATCCTTCTCCTGGCCTTCCAAAGTGATCCGTTTGCCCGCTTCGGCTGCAACCTTAAG
>NZ_JABWTA010000013.1 GCF_013371495.1 Altererythrobacter lutimaris
GCGCGATTGAGCCGGTTCTCCCGCGCGTCCAGATCTTCGGGCATCGCAGCGGTGAAGGCGACGCGCTGCCGCTCCAGCAGCGCGCGCATTTCGGCATCGCTGTGGCTCGGCGTCTGGGCGTCTTCCTCGGTCATCGGCATGGCTCTCTCCTGATATGTTTCGCCAAAGCCTAACGCACGAAGCGCTCCCACGGAAACATTACCGCCATGCGCGCGCGATAAGGACCGAATTGCGCGCTCGGCCATTGCCATTATATCACCTTCGAAACCAACGCGAACGAGAGGCCGTTTTCTATGTCCAGCACCGATCCCGTCGTCATCCTGTCCTATGCCCGCACGCCGATGGGCGCGATGCAGGGCGCGCTGTCCGATGTCAGCGCGACCGAGCTAGGCGCGACCGCGGTGAAGGGCGCAGTGGAACGTGCCGGGATCGACGGCGGCGACGTGGACCGCATCTATATGGGCTGCGTGCTGCCCGCAGGCCTCGGCCA
>NZ_JABWTA010000014.1 GCF_013371495.1 Altererythrobacter lutimaris
GTAAGCCCTGAGCGAAGGGGCGGCATCGCTCAGGCGGGGGCGGCCTCCACTGCGACCACTTCCGCCAGAATGGCATCCAGCAGCGGGCGGCCCGCTTCGGTCAGCGCCAGATGAGATCCGGCGTGCAAGAGCAGCCCGTGGCCCGCCAGACGATCGACTGCCGCGGCGTCTATCAGCGCATCTTCCGAAAAACCGAAGCGTGATGCCATGACGTCAAGCCGCACGCCTTCCGTCAGCCTCAGCCCCATCAGCAAGGCCTCCACGGCCTGTTCGCCGCGTGAACGCGCCGTTTCGCTGCGCAGGCCGGGGCCGTTGCGCGCCACCGCGCCGGGGAAGTTTTCCGGCTTGCGATGCCGTTCGGTGGCAAGATTCAGCCGCCGCCCGGGCGCGCCGGGGCCGATGCCGGCATAGTCGTGATAGCGCCAATAGGTGAGGTTGTGGCGGCTTTCCTGTCCGGCGCGTGCGTGGTTGCTGGTTTCATAGG
>NZ_JABWTA010000015.1 GCF_013371495.1 Altererythrobacter lutimaris
GATGACCGCCATGTAAATACTTGTTTTTTCGGGCAGGTGCAGCACTTTCTGGTTAAAAGTGGGCAACCAGCTCATGATACCCTGCTCTGTCATCACATACATGAACGCAGCAATGGCAAAAACAAGCACCAGGGGTCTTTTGATCAGCCTGATCATTTCAACAAAATCGTCTGCCAGTGATGTTCCCGGAATTTCATAATCGGCTTTGAAATCAGCTATCAACAACACCAAAAAAGATAGCGCTATCAATCCCGCCAGCAACAGGTATATACGCAGCCATGCGTTCGGGTCGGTATCGCTGTAGAAAAAAGGGAAGGCAATGAATCCTGCTGCAATACCAATCATAAAACAACTTTCCACTGAACTCAGCAGACTCTTGTGTTCTTTTTCATCATTGGTTACCACACCAATCAATGCATATACAGATACTTTGATCACGGCAAAAGAAATACCCACGCAGGCAAACAACAATTTCACCGT
>NZ_JABWTA010000016.1 GCF_013371495.1 Altererythrobacter lutimaris
GCATAGCCTCCCCCGGCGAAGGCGCGCAGCAGGTTGAGCGTCGCCGCCGCCTGACTGTAAGCGGATAGCATGCGCTGCGGATCGGGCTCGCGCGCGCCTTGCTCGAAATCGATCGCGTTGATGATATCGCCGCGATAGCTCGGCAGCTCGGCATCGCCCTGCACTTCCGTCGGCGCGGAGCGCGGCTTGGCGAATTGGCCCGCCATGCGCCCCACTTTCACCACCGGCAGCTTGCTGGCATAGGTGGGCACCACCGCCATCTGCAGGATGACGCGGAAGCTGTCGCGGATATTGGCCGGGTGGAATTCGGCAAAGCTCTCGGCGCAGTCGCCGCCCTGCAGCAGGAACGCCTCGCCTGCCTGCACCTTCGCCAGATCGGCCTTCAGTGCATCGATCTCTCCGGTGAAAACGAGCGGGGGATAGCTGGCCAGCGAGCCTTCGACCGCAGCGAGCGCTGCGCCGTCGCGATAGTCGGGCAT
>NZ_JABWTA010000017.1 GCF_013371495.1 Altererythrobacter lutimaris
CCGGCAAGACGGCCGTGCTGCGCACGCTCAAGGACTACGCGAACCAGAAGCATTCCGTATGGGGTGTCACGGCGCGCAACCGCGAGCAGAACTTCGCCCTGAACCTGCTGATGGACCCGGAATGCGATTTCGTGACGCTCACGGGTTCAGCCGGTACCGGCAAGACACTGATGACGCTGGCATCCGCCCTGAGCCAGGTGCTCGACGAGCGCCGCTACACCGAGATCATCGTTACCCGCGTGACGGTGCCGGTGGGCGAGGACATCGGCTTCCTGCCTGGCACGGAGGAGGAAAAGATGTCACCCTGGATGGGCGCGCTCGACGACAACCTCGAAGTGCTGGCCCGCGGCGACAGCAGCGCTGGCGAATGGGGCCGTGCCGCCACCAACGAGCTGGTGCGCAGCAAGATCAAGATCAAGAGCATGAACTTCATGCGCGGGCGCACGTTTTTGAACAAGTTCCTGATCATCGACGAGGCG
>NZ_JABWTA010000018.1 GCF_013371495.1 Altererythrobacter lutimaris
GCCATGCTCGCTTGCGAGCGGCTGGGCGTCACCGTGTTCTACACCGCGCCCACCGCGCCCACCACGATCCGCGCGCTGATGCGCGAGGGGGAGGAGCCGGTGAAGCGCCACGATCTGTCCCGCCTGCGGCTGCTCGGCACGGTGGGTGAGCCGATCAATCCGGAGGCCTGGAACTGGTATCACCGCGTGGTCGGCGGCGGGCGTTGCGACATCGTCGATAGCTGGTGGCAGACCGAAACCGGCGGCGTCATGATTACCACCCTGCCCCATGCGCATGACATGAAGCCGGGCAGCGCGGGCAAACCGTTTTTCGGCATCGAGCCGCAGCTGCTCGACGCGGACGGCAATCTGCTGGAGGGCGCGAACGAGGGCAATCTGGCCATCGCGAGCAGCTGGCCGGGCAAGATGCGGACCGTTGACGGCGATCATGAGCGGTTCGTGCAGACCTATTTCATCACTTACAAAGGCAAATATTTCAC
>NZ_JABWTA010000001.1:0-1717500 GCF_013371495.1 Altererythrobacter lutimaris
CACCATTAACATCAACCTCGCCGATCCAGCGCCATGCCCCGTTGCCTCCGCGACTATTGCCGCCAAAATCGCGGATATTGCTCATCGCATCCTGATAAGCGGACGGATCATTCGGATCGAAGTTGACCTCGATGCCTTCGCCCCGACGAAGTCGGACAGTTTCATCGTCAAACTGGGCAAATTCGATCTCTTCAAGACGATCAGTCCCGTCAGGACCGACCACTTCGAAAACTCCAAACTCGATCTGCGTGATCGTGTAATCTTCGCGATTGCCGCTGAAGATTGCATAGTCTGTTTGTGTGCCGCCATTGAGGAAATCATTCCCCGCACCGCCAATCAAGCGGTCGATCTGGGCGCCTCCAAACAAGGAGTCTTCGCCGCCGAAGCCTTCAAGGCGATCTGAGCCGTTGCCGCCCTCAAGGCTGTCATCCTGATCTTGACCGACCAAACGGTCATTGCCGGCGCCGCCGTTCAAGCTATTGAACTCTGCTCCGCCAAGAATAACGTCGTTCCCGATATTGCCGAACGCAATAACCTGGGTGTCGGTCACACCACTGAAATCAACGGTGTTCCCTTCAGCACTAAGGAAAGTGAAAACCGGCGCGATTGAAAGCGCAAGCGCGCCACCGTCAGCAATGCGCAGCTCTCGCGCGTTCAAGCCGTCAAGCGACTGGATTTGTGCGATGGTCATCCTGACCGCGCCATTGGTTTCGAGAAACTCGATATCAGTTGGCAAAGCAAACTGGGTTAGATCTACGAGATCGTCGCTCGAGCTGCCGATTACTAATGTGTCGATGCCATCGCCGCCGTTTATGCTGTCAGTCGCATCAAAAGACTCGATCTCGATCCTGTCATTTCCAGCGCCGCCACCTACGGTGTCACTGCCCACACCATTGATACTGACAGTGTCATCACCGCCACCAGCAATGATCACGTTGTCGCCGTCTCCGAACAGAACAAAGAAGTCGTCGAAGCCGCTACCGGTGAAATTGTTGTTTCCCCCTGATGAAACGATGCCCGTCGAAATGTTACCTGCTACAACTGTGTCATTGCCTAGGCGAACATCAATTCCGACCTGAATATTGGTCTGGTTCGGATCGGGATTGGCGATACCGCTATTCGGCCCGACGATATTGTCATCGCCGTCGCCACTGACAATGGAAAGGACGTGGACACCGGCACCTGAAAGGTCGGCAGTATTGCCACCGTTTCCAAGCGACAGTTGTCCGACTTCAAATCCACCGGTTGGTGTGAAGTTTGCAGCTCCAGTGATCCGTAAACGGCTAGCCGAAATAAACTCGAATGCAGCAAATTCAGCGGCAGTCCCAACCAACTCTGTATTTCCAGAAAATTCCAGCCGCTCGATACTGACGAAGGGCAAGTCAGTGCCAATGTCATACTCGACGATCTCGTTGCCCTGGTTGGAGCCGATGACACGCACCGTGTCGGTCCCGGCGCCTCCGTCGATCAGAACATCTAGCGAAGGGTCTTCGCTCGGATTGAGGCCAGGTTCGCTGTCAAAGCTGAAGATGAAAAGATCATCGCCATCGCCGCCATTGAGCGTGTCGCTACCAGCGCCACCAAGGATCGTGTCATCACCGCCTAGCGCGTTGATCGTATCGTCGCCATCGAAGCCGCTTATGGTCTCGGCAAGATCTGTCCCGTCAAGCGTATCAGGATCCGGAGTACCTTCAATTGGAGGGCCAAACTGGTTTTCGCCGCTAGGCAGGATGCCCCCGAAGTTGTGCGCAGTGAACTCTTCAGGAGCGACATTCGGGAAAAACAGCGAATAGGCGTAGAACCCGTCAGCAAATGGCGCGAACCTGATGACGGAACCGTCACCATCTGCCTCGAGGACAAAATGGCCCGTTCCGAACGGATTGGCTAAGCCGTCGTAGTTAAACAGTAATTCCTGAACAGCGCTGAAATCGATGACTTCACCGTTATCACCCGCGACAAAGTCGTATATCGTTGCGCTTCCAACCTCGATGTCCGCGAGATTGGACAGGACGATTGTGTCGATGCCTGTCCCGAGCGTGATGTTCAGGTTCTGGCCTTGAAGAGACAAATTGAGCGTGTCGTTGTCGGCTCCAAGGTCAATTGACCCATCGGCACCGCTAGCAAAGTAGGTGACGATGTCATTGCCAGTACCACCGATGACGGTGGGGTTTGTGCCGAGCGGTGCTCCTGGATCTACGGGATCGGAGCCAAAAAACTCAACACGAATATCGTCATTGCCGGCCCCACCATCAGCTAGATCATCTTCGCCGAAAGACAAAATGCGGTCGTCGCCATTGCCTCCGCGTAAAATGTTTGTACCACTGTCGCCGGAAAGAAGGTCATCGCCTTCGCCGCCATCAATGGTGTCGTCACCGGCTTCGCCGAACAGACGATCATCGCCGTCACCACCATCAATCGTGTCATTGCCTTCGCCGCCAAAGACTTCGTCATTGCCGCCGAGTGCCTGAATATCATCATCGTTCTCGGTGCCGTTGATGACTTCAGGTTCATCTGTGCCAGTGATTACATTCATGACCCGCCCCCCCGATTGCTCAACCCACGCGCGACCCCATTGCGCAACTGGATTCTCGAATAGTCGAATAAGTAGAGTTACTTGGGCGTCCTGTCATCCATTTTCGCGTCTGGTGATTGGTTTGTTTCAGCGCATGTCAGATTGCGGCACGAAAATTGCGCACGCATGCAGAGCTCCTTGGGGTTGGCGGCCGACATTCAAGAGTGCACAGCCCTCTTTGCCTTTTTGAGATTGTCTGCCAAAAATGGCGCCTATGGCATCGACAACCGAACTCACCACAATCCCGCAACCTCCCGGCCAGCCGATTATCGGCAACGCACTTACCGTTGATGCCAATCGGCAAATTCAGTCGCTGATGGAATTAGCGGATGAGTATGGACCGATTTTTCAGCTCGACATGATGGGCACGCCCCTCATCGTAGTATCCGGTGCAGATCTCGTGGCCGAGGTCTGCGACGAAAAACGCTTCGACAAGACAGTTCGCGGGCCATTGAAACGCCTTCGCCTGATCGGCGGCGACGGCCTGTTCACAGGCGATACCGACGATCCTAACTGGTCGAAAGCGCACAATATTTTGCTGCCATCCTTCAGCCAGAAAGCGATGGGCAGCTACCTGCCAATGATGATCGACATCGCGAGCCAGCTGATGCTCAAATGGGAGCGGCTGAATTCCGATGATGTGATTGATGTGCCCAAAGACATGATCCGTCTGACGCTGGATACGATCGGCGTGTGCGGTTTCGGTTACCGCTTCAATTCCTTTTATCGTGAGGATTTTCATCCCTTTATAGCCGCTTTGACCCGCACTCTTGAGACCACTCTCACCATGCGCGGGCTGCCTGGCGAGAAGCTGATGAAGCGCCAGCAGATCGAGCAATTGGGCCGGGATGCGGCCTATATGAACAATCTCGTCGACGAGATCATTCGAGAACGGCGGCAGACCGGCGGAGATGGACCGGAAGATCTGCTAGACTTCATGCTGTCCGGGCGAGATCCTTTGACTGGCGAGCGGCTTTCGGATGAGAACATCCGCTATCAGATAAACACGTTCCTGATTGCAGGTCACGAAACCACCTCCGGCCTGCTTTCCTTCACGCTCTATTTCCTGCTCAAAAATCGCGAGGTGTTGCAGCGGGCGTACGCAGAAGTGGACGAAGTGCTGGGGCGCAATATCGACCGTGTGCCAACGCTCTCGGACATTGGCAAGCTGAGCTATGTCCGTGCAATCCTGCTCGAGGCCTTGCGGCTGTGGCCGACCGCGCCCGCATTCGGGCTCGCTCCGTTCAAGGACGAAGTTCTGGACGGCAAGTACCTCATTCCCAAGGGGACCTTTACGACCGTATTGATCCCCTCGCTTCACCGCGACACGAGCGTCTGGGGTAACAATCCCGAGGCTTTCAATCCCGACAATTTCAGCGCTGAGGCTGAGGCCAAGCGCAATCCGGCCGCTTACAAGCCTTTCGGTAATGGTCAGCGCGCATGCATTGGCCGCCAGTTTGCGATGCAGGAAGCGATCCTTGTCCTTGGCATGATCCTGCAACGCTTCGATCTGTTCGACCCCAATGGGTACGAGCTCGACATCAAGGAAACGCTGTCGATCAAGCCGGATGAGTTCTTCATCAAATCGCGGCTGCGCGAAGATGTTGAACGGGGCGGGGCGGAGACTGCCGAAGAAACTACATCAAGAGCCCCCGTCGCTGCGACCCCAGTCCCATCGCACGGCACGCCTCTGCTTGTGCTGTACGGTTCCAATCTGGGCTCGAGCGAGAGCTTTGCTCGCGAACTCGCGCAGAGATCGGAATTCAGCGGCTTCGACGTGACGATGGCATCGCTTGATGCATATGCCGGCAAGCTGCCGACGCAAGGCGCGGTCGCCATCGGCTGCGCATCCTACAACGGCATGCCGCCGGATAATGCCGCGAAGTTTGTCGACTGGCTGGAAGAGACCGAAGAAACACTTGAAGGCGTATCATATTGTGTTCTCGGCTGCGGCAATTCGGACTGGGCGGCGACTTTCCAGGAAGTGCCGCGCAAGATCGACGCGCGACTGGAAGCTTTAGGCGCCAAGCGGATTGTGGCGACCGAGGAGCTCGATGCGCGCGGCGATGTCGACACGCAGTTTCATGATTGGCTTGATGCTGCCGTGCCTGAGGTCGCCAAAGCCTTTGGCGTTGATCTCGACATGGCGGCAGAGACCGTCAGCGAGCCGCTTTACACCGTCGAAGTCACGAACAGCGTCACAGCGGACCCTGTGGCCGACCGTGTCGGCGCGCAGCCAGTCGAAATGCTTCGCAATGTCGAGCTGAAAGATACCAGCATCCCTGATGCGCGCTCGACGCGTCATATCGAAGTGAAACTTGCGGACGGGATGGACTACGAACCGGGCGACCATCTGTGCGTCGTCCCGGTCAATGATGATGCGATTGTTGACCGGTTGCTGCGACGCTTTGGGTTGGATCGCGATACCTATGTCCGCGTGGAATCACGAAGTGATATGCGCGGCCCGTTCCCAAGCGGGAGTACCTTCTCCGTACTCAATCTCGCGCGCAATGCAGGGGAGCTGCAAGCGGTCGCGACCCGCAAGGATGTCGCAACGCTCGCGCGTCATGCGGAGTGCCCCAATTCACGCGCAACGCTCGAAGCATTGGCAAAGCCAGCCGATGATGGCGAGGACCTGTATGGAATCGAGGTTCTGGCCAAACGCAAATCGGTGCTTGATCTGCTGGAAGAATTCCCGGCTTGCGAATTGCCGCTGGCGGTCTTCCTTGAGCTCATCCCTTTCATGAGCCCGCGCTATTATTCGATCTCATCCTCGCCAGAGACGGTGCCGGGTCAATGTTCCATCACTGTCGGTGTGGTGAAAGGACCAGCGCTGTCCGGCAAAGGCGAGTTCAAAGGGACTTGCTCCAACTATCTGGCGGAGCTGGAGCCGGGCGCGGAATTCAAGGCTGTCGTGCGCAAGCCAACCGCGAACTTCCGCCTTCCTGACGATCCCGCAACTCCTATCATCATGGTCGGCCCCGGAACAGGCATCGCGCCGTTCCGCGGTTTCCTCCAGCAACGCGCTATCCTGAAAGAGCAAGGCAAAGACCTTGGCGATGCCATGCTGTTCTTCGGTTGCCGCCACCGCGACCACGATTTCCTCTATCGCGAAGAGCTGGAGCGATATGATCGCGACGGCCTCGTGGACTTGCGCACCGCCTTTTCGCGCGAGGAAACAGGTCGCACCTATGTGCAAGACCTGATCGCGCAGCAAGCGGACAAGGTTTGGAGCTTGATCGAGCAAGGCGCACACATCTACATCTGCGGCGATGGCGCACGGATGGAGCCTGACGTGCGGCGTGCGCTGACTGCGATTTGCGCGGACAAGCGCGGCTGCAGCGCGGACGAAGCTGCAGAGTGGATCGACCAGATGATGGAGCAGGAACGCTATCTGCTCGATGTCTGGGTCGGCTAGACCTGCTTACGCCGTTCAGGCAAATCGTTTTGCAATCGGCAGTTCGCGCAAGCGTTCGCCCGTCGCGGCGAAGATCGCATTGGCAAGCGCAGGAGCCGCCGGTGGCACTCCGGGTTCGCCAGCTCCGCCAACCGGCACGGGACCGCTGTTGATGAAATCGACAGTGATGCTCGGCACTTCGTTCATGCGCATCATGCGGTAGTCATGAAAATTGCTTTGCTGGACAGCACCATCGACCAGGTCGAGCTCGCCATAGAGCGCGGCTGTCAGCGCAAAGACTATCCCGCCCTCGATCTGGTTGCGGAAGCCATCGGGGTTCATGACATAGCCCGCATCGCACACTGCCCAGATGTTGTTGAGTTTGGGCGCGCCAGAGCTCATGTCGACTTCAATGACTTGCGCAACGATAGTTCCGAAGCTTTCGACGATTGCGACGCCTTTGCCGGTGGCTTCTTCGCGCTCATCGTTCCAGTTGGAAAGCTCTGCCACGCGCTGCAAGACAGCGGCATGACGCGATGCTTCTGAAAGCATGCTCAAGCGATAGGCAACCGGGTCCTGGCCTGCAGCCTCAGCTGCTTCATCGATAAAGCTCTCAATGAAAAAGCCATGTTGCGAATGGTCGACAGACCGCCATGCTGCAGTGCCTAGCAACAGCTCTGCTTCAGCCTGACGCACAAGCGTGTTGGGGATCGAGTAGATCCCGGGAACGCTGGCTTCTGCGGGATCGAGGCGCTGCGTGAAGACATTGTTATAGCTGACGAGCTTGCCGTTCTCGTCTAGTCCGCCTGTGAAGCGGCTGATGTCAGCGGGGCGATAATTGGACTTCTGCGTGTCTTCTTCGCGCGACCAGATCATCTTGACCGGTTGGCCGATCTCTTTCGCGATCCGCGCTGCCATCGTGACATAGTCATTCTCCAGCCGCCGCCCGAACGCGCCGCCCAGATAGGGGTGATGGATGGTCACATCATCCTTGCTGATACCGAGCGCGTCTGCGGCTGCACTGCGCGCCATCAGCGGGACTTGCGTACTGGTCCAGATGTCGCATTTGGTGTCGCCGTTTTCATCGCGCACCCACGCCGTGCAATTGATCGGCTCCATCGGAGCATGGGCGAGATAGGGCACGCGGTATTCGGCTTCGAGCTTGGTTTCAGCGCTGTTGAACGCTGCGATGGCATCGCCTTTCTCAGCGGCAGTGTCGCCGCCTTCAAGGCCCGCTTCATCAAGCGCCGACGTGATGACAGCAAATTGGTCAGCCGAGCTTTTGATCGCACTTTCCGGTTCGCTGAAATCAACTCTAACTGCATTCAGCCCTTGCTGGGCATGCCAATAGCCGTCTGCGACCACAGCGACGAAATCGCCCATATCGAGGACTTGACTTACACCGGTCATACTCTCGGCCGCCGCGCCATCGACGCTTGTGGTTGTCGTGCCGGGGGCAGGGGAGCGACGCACCGCAGCATAAACGAGATCGAGCCCTTCAGGAGCAGCATCGATCCCGAATTGCGCTGTGCCGTTGACCTTCGGCGGGATGTCTGTGCGGGGCGTACTCTTGCCCATCAGTCTGTATTCGCTCGGGTCCTTGAGCTTAGGCGACTGGTCCATCGGCTGGTCCGCTGCCGCGGCTGCAAACTCGGCATAGGGCGCTTGCTTGCCCGAGCCTTCGTGGATCAGCATGGAATTGCGCGTCACGATCTCGCTTGCCGGAACGCCCCAGGCGTCTGCCGCCGCTCCGACCAGCATCTTGCGCGCAGCTGCGCCTGCGACCCGCATCTGGTACTGTCCGGTCGAACGGATCGAGGATGAGCCCCCAGTGATCATCACGTCACCCAAGCGACTGATCTGTTTAAACAACCCATCCCAGGTCGGCTCAAGCCAATCGGCGGCATTCATTGTGAACGGGGCCAGAAAAATGCGCGCTGTGTCATTGACGACATAGCTGCCATCGGTGGGTGCCTGCATGACGCGCACCAAGTTCCAGTCGGCGTCAAGCTCGTCTGCGAGCATCTGTGCGAGCACAGAGTGCACGCCTTGGCCCATCTCGCAATGTGGGACGATGGCCGTAACGATATTGTCCGCGTCGATCTTGACCCAGCTGTTGACGAGTTCCTCGCCAGCACCGCCAGCCACCAGAGGCTTGAGCTTGTCAACCGGATTGCCGGAACGAACGCCTACCCCGATGAGGAGTGCGCCGCCGGCAAGTACGCCGGCTCCAATAAAGCCGCGCCGTGTCCACTTGGCTGCGCGGGAGCGCTCTGGCTTGCTAATCTTCAAGGTGCTCATGCTGCGTCTCCCTCAGCTTGGGAGACTTCCATCCCGGCTGCCACTTTAATCGCGCGGCGAATGCGGGTGTATGTCCCGCAACGGCAGATATTGCCGGACATGGCATTGTCGATGTCTTCGTCGGTAGGGCGGGGGTTGTCGCGCAGTAGTGCGGTGGCCGCCATGATCTGCCCGGACTGGCAATAGCCGCATTGGGGCACTTGCTCGCTGATCCATGCCTTCTGAACAGCGCTAAGCTCCCCATCAGGTCCGGCTATCCCTTCAATCGTCGTGATCGAGCGGCCTTCCGCAGCGGAGATCGGGGTCGAGCACGAACGCACCGGCTGACCATCCAGATGGACCGTGCAAGCGCCGCATTGCGCGATCCCGCAGCCGAACTTTGTCCCGCTCTTGCCAAGGGTCTCGCGAACAACCCAAAGGATCGGCATGTTGGGATCAACGTCCGCTGTCAGCGGCTCTCCGTTCAGAGTGAATTTTGCCATGATTGTCCTTCGATTGGTCTGTGCAGCCGTGTGAGTTGCTGCGTGCAATCTATCTCAGAGAAGCCGACAAAGGAAGGGACAGGGTTTGGCATCCGGCGGCCATACTTGCGTGGCAAATAAAGACTGGCCATAGTCACGACCGGGATCAGGCGCTGCGCGCGCTGAATTGGGAGAGAAATGTCATGCGTTTTCCGCTTGGTGTCGGGCTATTGGTTGCACCATTGTTGGTGCTTTCTGGCTGTAAAAATGAAAGCGCTAAGGACGATATGCCGCTCGGCGATCCGGGCTATGAAGAAGAGCTGCAAGCGCAATTGCTTGATGCAAAGCCCGGCGATGTCATCACCATCCCGGAAGGCAAGTTTCCCTTCACGCGCAGCCTTAGCCTGACAGTCGACGGCGTCACCATTCGCGGGGCTGGAATGGACAAGTCGATCCTGTCTTTCGCGGGGCAGGTCGCAGGCGCAGAGGGTCTGCTCGTTACCGCAAACGACTTCACGATTGAAAACCTCGCGATCGAAGACACTGTTGGAGACGCCCTCAAGATCAGTGAAGGCACCAACATCATCATTCGCGGCGTTCGCACCGAATGGACCGATGGCTACAAGACGGAGAACGGTGCTTACGGCATTTATCCGGTTCAAACGACCAATGTCCTGATGGAAGACAATGTCGCGATTGGCGCGTCCGATGCCGGCATTTATGTCGGGCAGTCCGCCAATGTGATCGTGCGCCGCAATCGTGCTGAGTACAATGTCGCAGGGATCGAGATCGAAAACACAATCGATGCAGATGTTTACGATAATGTCGCTACCAACAATACAGGTGGCATTCTCGTCTTCAACATGCCGAACTTGCCGCAACTGGGCGAGCGCACACGCGTCTTCAACAACACAGTCATCGGCAACAACACGGAGAATTTCGGCCATGAGGGAACGCCGGTGGCAAGCGTTCCCGCAGGGTCCGGCATCGTCATCACGTCGAATGACAAGGTCGAGGTGTTCGACAACGAGATCAAAGACAATCAGACGGCTAATATCATCGTCTCTAGCGTCTATTCGACCAATTATTCAGGCATGAGCGCACAGCCGAACTACGATCCGTATCCGGAAGGCATCTACATTTACGGCAATGATTTGTCTGGTGGCGGAGATTCCCCTGATGGCCTGGATCTGAAAACGCTGAAGACTGTGATGTTCGGCATCAATGGGGCGTTCCCTGATGTCTTGTGGGATGGGTATTTCAACAAGGACAAGCTTGTCGATGGGGCGCTGCCTGTCGAGGAACGCATTTGCATCGACAACGGCGATGCCGGAATCCTGAACGTGGACGGCCCCAATGACTATTCCGACCCTTCAACTGACGACACTGCGCACAAATGCACGCTGCCGAAGCTTCCTGCGGTCGAGTTAGCTCTGGCGGAAGAATGAGATCATCCACTTTCCTGATTGCGGCTGGCGTGACAGTCGCCTTGGCTTTGCTCGGTTCTTGCAGCGATGATGCGGGGCAAGGACCTGAGCTTGCCGCATCAACAACGCCTGTGTTCCATGCAGAAGGTATGCCTGAGCGGCTGAGCGAATGGAATTTGGTGCGTATTGAAGAAGGCGAGCTTGCGCTCAATGACCGCGTTACGCCCTACGATCTCAACTCGGCGCTCTTCACGGATTACGCGCATAAACTGCGCACTGTGTGGCTGCCAGAAGACCGGGCGGCAAAATATGATGTACAGAACGTGTTCGACTTTCCCGTTGGCACTGTCATTTCCAAGACGTTTTACTACCCCAGGGCCGAAGGGGCAGCATTGTCGCTACAACAGGATCAAACTGCGCAACGGCTGACTGCGGGCTTTGCAATGGCAGATGTCCAGCTGATTGAGACCCGCCTGCTCGTCCATCGAGAGGAGGGGTGGGTTGCGCTTCCCTATGTCTGGAATGCCGATCAGAGCGATGCAGTCCTCAAACGTACCGGAGACGCTCAGCGACTGTCGCTCGTCAATGCTGGAGGTGAGGCCGAAGACTTCACTTACATCGTGCCCAATGCAAACCAATGTGCCGGCTGCCACGCCACCAATGCAACAACCCGTGCGATTGAGCCTATTGGTCCAAAAGCGCGCCATCTAAACAAGACTTTTGCCTACTCGGATGGAGAGCTGAACCAGCTTTCTGCGTGGACACAGGCTGGCTTGCTGAGCGGTCTCGATGCGCCTGACACGGCGCCACGAAACGCTGTTTGGGATGATGCGACAGCATCGCTGGAAGCGCGCGCTCGGGCCTATCTCGATATCAATTGCGCGCATTGTCATAACCGTGTGGGGCCCGCCGATACGTCAGGCCTTCTGCTTGAACATGATGCGCCGATTGGACCCTCGCTCGGCCTTTGCAAGCCGCCGATTGCAGCCGGAAAGGGCACAGGTGGCCGGGTGTTTGGTATAGTGCCCGGAATGCCTGATCAGTCGATTTTCACCTATCGCATGACCTCTACCGATCCGTCGATCATGATGCCGGAACTGGGCCGCTCCATTGCGCATGATGAAGGCGCGGAGTTGATCGCTGACTGGATCGCGCAGATGGGCGGCGACTGCAGTTGATTGGGCTGATCAAGCCGAAAGCGAATCACCGCAAATGAAGGCGGCTGGTCCGCCGCCAGGTCGAGCGGTCGGTAACACTTGCGCAAAAATTAATTTTCGCTCCGGCCCCGCATTTTGAGCGCGTTTACTTCGCGTTAGGGATTGTTAAGCCGAGTAGGCGCGGCATTGCGGAAAAATTGCACAAAACCGCCAATTCCCGCCACATAGCTGAGATTCTTACTAAATTAACTATTCTGCTGAACCTCGTTTGAGGAGGAGCGCGGGTAGAACACGTCCCATGAGATCGAAGGCCAACAGGCTTTCAACGATGATTTGGGAATGATGTTATGAAGACGCACTTGGCAATCCGGACTGCTGCACTGGCAATCGCTGTTTCGACCAGCGGTGCTGCCTATGCGCAGGAAGATACGAGCGTGAATGCTGTGAATGCTCCGGCCTTGCACGAAGTTGAAGTAGTTGTAGCGGCCCCGGCCGATCAACCAGCGGAAACCGGCGTTCTGGGCACTTCATTCACTCTTGACGCGCCGGCACAGGTCGACCCGCTGAAGGTTCTGGGTTCCAAAGAAGCGCAGGACTTGGCTGCGGGCGGCATTTCTACGTCAGGCGTTGTTACCACGCGTGAAGTCGACCTACGTTATGGCCACATCAATCCATTCTATCGCGACATCAATGCGTTCTGGGGTCACATCAACCCCTTCTACGGTCACATCAATCCGTTCTATGGGCACATCAATCCGTTCTACCGCGATATCAATCCGTTCTACGGAGACATCATCGCGTTCTGGGGCCACATCAACCCATTCTATCGCGACATCATTGCCTTTGATTCAGCGCGTCTGACGCAACTGGGTGATTTCTGGCACACGACTGCCGATCAAGTGACAGCTGCTGACACTGTCTGGTCCCAATTGCGTTACTCAAGCAATGGCAGCTCGTACAATCTTGTCTATGATGGCACGCCCAACAAGGTCCTGAATGAGCTGGAAAAGCTCATTGCGCTGGCAGAGACCCAATTTGGCGCGGCTTATGAGAAAGAAACTGGCAAGTCTTTCCGCGGTGATTTCGTCGTAGAATTCTTCGCACGTCACGGCGTCAATCTGAACGACAAGGTTTCGCTTGCCGGCATGACTGACGCTGATCGTGCGGCTCTGTTCCTCGATTGGCATGACAGCCTGATGCAATATTCCGGTATCGACCAGGTCGATCACTGGATGTCAGCTGTGAACTGGACGCCTGCAGTCACGCATATCCAGAATGCTGCTGGCCAAACAATCGTTGGCATCATCGACTCTGATCTGGGTGATGTGAATGCGAACGTAGTCTATAATGGCCGTAATGGAGCCAACCTCGACGGTCATGGCGCGGGCGTAATCAGCCTGATCAATGCGCCGCATGATGGCGAAGGTGTAATGGGTATTGCTCCCAATGCGCTCGTCACAGCTTACAACCCGTTTGCTGCCGATGGCACTGCAAGCTGGGACGACGTTGCGGCCGGCATCATTGCGCTGGAATCTTACGGAAATACTGAGTTGGGCGCAGTTGTTGGCCAGTATAACCGGGCAAGCGTGATTAACATGTCGCTCGGCGAGGCTGGCTGGGTTGCCTCACAAGGTCTCGCTGACGTTCTCGCGCGCCCGGAGATCCGCAACTTTGCAGGCGACACTGTTTATGTGATCGCCGCTGGTAATGACGGTATTGCTCAGGCGACCGATATTGACTGGGCTTATCGCACAGATTCAAGCGGACAGCGCGTAAGCGCAAACTCGGTCATCTTCGTTGGTTCGATCGATCCGACTGGTGAGATTTCAAGCTTCTCGAACACACCGGGTAGCGCATGTTTGCTCGACAATGGCGTATGCCGCTCTGGCAACGAACTAATGAACCACTTCATCGTGGCACCTGGTGAGTTGTTGCTGGTGTCTGATGGACAGGGCGGTGTCGTTCGCCGTTCGGGTACATCGTTTGCTGCTCCGCTGGTGTCAGGTGCTATCTCGCTGATGCATGACTTCTGGCCGTGGCTGGAGCATCATCCGGAAGAGACAGCGGAGATCATTTTCCGGTCGGCTCGCGATCTTGGTGCGCCTGGCGTTGATCCGGTTTATGGCTGGGGTCTGCTGGATGTCACGGCGGCGCAATCGCCGCTCGACTTTAACAACCTCTACATCAGGCTCCACGAGCGTTCGACCTCTGGCACGCACAGTGTTCAGACGGTCTCGGCCAGCACCCTGATCGCTGGCGGTGTCCAGAGTTGGTGGGACGCAAATGATGTCTTCTTCACCATGTACGAAGACATTGGCGACACATGGCGCGATTTCCAGGTCCCGATGTCTGAAGCCATGTACGGAACGCGCAACGGTGCTTTGGGCGAGATGCTTTACATGCAGGACTTCATCTCTGCACGTTTCTCGCAATGGCTGAATTCTGGCGGCACTGACGGCAACGGCGATGGCGTTGCAGGCATCACGCAGCTTAGCTCGGATAACCGTGAAGTTTCAGGCGGTTGGGGGCTGCGCTACGACGCAGTCATGCCGCGCTTCACGGAAGACGGTCAGATCGACATGGTCCACACCGCAGCAACGCTGCAGGACCCAAGCGGCAAGCTCTCGCTGACGCTGGGTCATGGTCAGGGCGCGATGGCTTTGGCTGGCGGCGAGGGCTTCGGTCTCATTCACGATTATGACCGCTACACCGGCGGTGTGAACCCGGTCCTGGGATTCGCTTCGGGCGAAACTTTCATGGCGGCGAGCTATAAGCTGGGTAAGAGCACGGAAGTCAGCTTCGGCTATTCCGAGAACCGCCAGACTGCGAATGAAGTACCTGGCATCAGCGAGGCTCAGCGTTTCGCGCTGGATGAGCTTAACCCACATGCCGCTTCCGCGATGACATTGTCGCTTGAGCACAAGCTTACGCCGCGCGTTTCGCTGAACGGTCAGTGGACCCGCCTGCGCGAGGACGAAGCGCTGCTGGGTGTGCAGTCCACGCTGCCGGGCGGTCTTGATCAAGGCACGGTAACTAACGCGGTTACAGTATCGGCCCACGTCGATCTCGGCAGTGGTCTCGCGCTTGATCTGTCGACGACCGGTGCGCGGACCGATGCGAGCAATGGTCAGGTCTTTGCCACTTCACAAGGCGTTCTCTCGACTGCGGGTCAGTTCGCAGTGAGCAAGCGCGGCGTCTTGAACTCGTCCGACAAATTGCGCGTTTCGATCGCTCAGCCTTTGAGCGTGGAAGCGGGCGATATCGAGTTCACATCAGTCGAAGTGATTGACCGTGTAACGGGTGAAACGGGCGCTGTTACGCAGAGCTTTGACATCGGCACCAAGCGCCGCATTTCCGGCGAGGTCCTTTACGGAACGCAGATCGGTCAACGTACGCAGCTCGGGATCTTCGGAAACTATCTCACTGAGGGCAATCCAGGTGAGGAAGAGGCCTTTGTTGTAGGCGCGAATATCGGCTTCCGCTTCTAACGAGCGCTGAGCAAGAAATTCTCGCGAAATAAACAGGCTTTTAAGAGGTAGGACCTAACGAAGGTCCATTGCAGGGGGTAAGGTCTTCGTGAAGCGTAGCGCTCGATCATTGATAATTGGCATGTCGGCATGGATTGCAATTGCGTCCATGCCTGGCATGGCGATTGCTCAAGGCGAGCAGTTTGAAGCCGAAATCGCTAAGGCCAAGACCGCCATGATGGCCGATTCCGCCGCAGCGCTTAGACACGCGCGCGCAGCAGCGGAACATGTCGATGGCGAAGATGCAGCAGCGCAAGAAGCGCATCTCACAGCCAGTTGGTTGGAAGCTGAAGCGCTGCTGCGTTTGAACCGCGCTGACGAGGCCGCAGAAATTGCTAGTGCTGCACTCGCAGAAGCAGAGCGAACCATTCCAAACAGCAAGCTCTATGCCGATTTGCTGCGGTCATACGGTTCCATTTCTGCGACATCGAGCGACTATGGTGCGGCACTTCCGGCGTTTCTGAAAGCGCATGAGCGGTACACTGCGTTGGGTGAAAAGCGCAGCGCCGCACTTGCATTGCAGAACATCGGATCGCTTTATTCTGACGCGCGCGACTATGAGCGGGTGCTGCGCTATTATCGCGAAGCAAATGCCATTTATCCAGACGATCCCGCGCTTTCACTTTCGGCACACAACAACAAAGGCAATGCACTGCGCGATCTCGGGCGCCTTGAGGAAGCAGAAGCGGCTTTCCGTAATGCCCTGAGAGATGCAGAGCGGATGGGAAGCCCGCTGCTGGAAGCGCGGATCTACAACAACATCGCTTCAACCCAGCTGCTTCGCGGTCGCCTTTCAGCAGCCGACGAAAGCGCGCTGGAAGGTTTGGCTCTGGCCCGGGACGGAGCTCAGGAGTGGGCACCATTCCTCTATGGCGTTCGCGCTCAAGTTGCCTTCGAGCGCGGCAATCTTGCGCAGGCCGAAGCGTTTCTCAAACGTACATTCGATGGTCAGGACTTGGCTTCGACTTCACCATTTTTCCGCGACTTTCATGAGACTGCGTACAAAGTCTATCGCGGTCTCGGCAACTATCGTCTTGCAGCCGATCACCTTGAGGCATTTGGAAGGTTGGACAGTCAGGCTCGTGATCTGAGTGCGAAGGCAAACAACGCGATCCTCGCTGCACGTTTCGATGCAGCTGAACGCGAAGAGCGCATCGCGCGTCTATCGGCTGAGAAGCAGGCGAAGGATGTTGAGCTGGAAGCGCAGCAGAGCCGCGTCATCCTTTTGACGCTTGGTATCTTATTTGCGATCATGGCAGTTGCCGGCGCGCTCCTTATACTGCGGAACGTTAGTCGCAGCCGCGCTGCGATTGAAGAGGCGAACCAGAAACTCACTTATGTGACGCAGCATGACAGTCTGACCAAGCTCTTCTCACGCGATCACTTCAGTGAACTGCTGGATGCGCAGCTTGCCAGTCGCGCTGCTGGGGGTGCGGCAAGCGTACTGATGCTGATCGACTTGGATCGCTTCAAGCAAGTGAACGATGTGTACGGCCACGGCGCTGGCGATCAATTGCTCGCGCAACTGGGCGAACGGTTTGGCAGTGTCGTAGGAGAAGGCGGCGTGATGGGCCGGCTGGGCGGCGATGAATTTGCTATCATCCTGACCGATATCGACAATTCGGCGGAAGCGACGCCAATCGCGCACGAAATCATCGCTCGGGTCAGCGAGCCATTTGAAATCGACGGCTATGAAATGAACGTCGGTGCCTCGATCGGTATCGCAGTGATCGGCGAAGATGCGGACACCAATAGCGGCATGATGACTGATGCCGACCTTGCACTTTACGAAGCGAAGGCGCGAGGCCGTGGTACCGCAGTCGTCTACACATCGCACATGCGGATGAGGCTCGAAGAGAAGGCCGAATTGGAAAGCGATCTGGCAGACGCTCTGAAGAATGGCGAAATGTCCATTCACTATCAGCCGATTATCCGCGGCGAAGGGCGCGAAGTACAGTTTTACGAAGCGCTTATGCGCTGGACGCACCCGAAGCGGGGCAACATTCCGCCGGATGTTTTCATCCCGATCGCTGAAGAATCGCTGCTCATTGAGAGCCTTGGCGCGTGGATGTTGCGCAGCGCTTGCAAGGAAGCGGCGACATGGCCGGAGCATGTCAAACTCAACGTCAACATTTCAGCCTTGCAACTCTCCACCAATGCCTTTCTTGGCACGGTCGTTGAAGCGCTGGCTTCAAGTGGCCTTTCAGCAGATCGCCTCGTGCTGGAAGTCACAGAGACAATGCTGCTTGAAATGGATGAGGAGCTCGATGCGCTGCTTGCGAGCTTGAACCAGCTTGGCGTGCGGTTCGCGCTTGATGATTTCGGACGCGGCTATTCCTCGCTTGGTTATATCGAGAAGATCCGCTTCTCCATGATCAAGATCGACCGCAGCTTTGTCCAGCAGGCTGCCTTGGGCTCGCGTCGCAGCGAAGCGATCGTATCGGCCATCGTCTCGCTGGCTGGCTCGCTCGATATCGATGTGACAGCTGAAGGCATTGAAGCGGAAGACCAATTGGAAGTCTTGCAGCAGCTCGGTTGCGCATGTTTCCAGGGCTATCATATCGGCCGCCCGGAACCGCGTGATAGCGCTGCGAAAGAAGAAGCGGTGCAAGCAACTGACTTGCGTGTCGCCTGAGGCGCTTAGTTCGCAGCGCGCGAACCGTCCTTAGAACAGCTCCGGTCGCAGCACCTCAACCGGTGAAATTGTGATAATCCCTGAGTAATCCTTGAAGTAGGTGTCCGCGATCTGCTGCGCGATCTCGCGAGCATGTTCGCCATCACTCATCACGAATTCGATCCGCACTATGTCGAAATCGCGCACAATAGACGGGCGCTCATGCGTGCGGATTAAGTTATGCCCTTTGCCGCTGCCTTCAACCACGGTGTAGCCGCTAGCGCCTGTTTCATCGAGCAGCTTGAAGATCTTCGCTTGAAGCAGCCGTTCGGCAATGATTGTGACTGTTGTCGCTGGTTTTGCCATTGTCCTTAGTCCTTCTTCGCAATCAAACTTACTAGCGGAGCCGTCACAGCCCGAATACTACTTCGGCGAGAGCGACAAACAGCGGCACGCACACTGCGATTGCGATGGGCGTACCGACACTCGTCGAAGCGCCGATGAAGCTCGATGGGTTGGCCCCGGGAATGCCCGCGCGCAAGGTTGGCGGTCCTGAGATGTCCGAGTTTGAAGCTGCGATAATCGCAAGGATGATCACTCCGCCGGGACTGAAGCCAACCAGCACATGCGCGATGTAGCCCAAACCAAAGCCGATCAGGCCATGCGTAATAGGGGCGATGACCGCATAGGCCGCATACCAGTGCGCGACGCGCCGTAGCTCTGAAAGACGGGCCCAGGCTTCCATGCCCATGACTAGCATCAGCACGGACAGAAAGCCGCGAAACAGCAGGTCGTAGAAGCCTTCATGAACCTCGCGAGGCTCTGCGATGAATCCGATGGCGAGGCCAAGCAGCAGCGCTGACAGAGCTGAACTGCGCAGCGAGTCCTTGATGATTTCGCCAATTGCTACACGCTTTGCTTTCTCGCCCGATTGTTTGGCCTTCGCGAGACTTGCGAGGACGATTGCGAGGATCAATGCCGGGATATCCATGAACGGATAAAGAGCGGGCGCCCATGCTTCGAACGGGATTTCCTTCTCTTCCAGAACCACCATCGCAACCGCCAGAGTCGATGCGCTGACTGCGCCGAACAGGCCAGCCGTCGCGTAGGCATCGTCCTTGCTGACGCCCGGCAGTCGCCCGAGTGTCTGCGCGCCCAGCAAGACCGCTATCACGCCGATGAGGGCTGCAAACAATGCGGGGAGGGCCAGCTCCGTCGGATCAGCCTCTCTGATTTCCATTCCGCCATGAAGGCCAATGCTCATCAGCAGAACGAAGATGATAAAGCGGTATACCGCATCCGGAATGGCAAGCTTGCTGCCAGTTGCAGCGAGCACCATCCCTCCGATCAGGAATGCGAGCGTGGGTGATTGCAACTGCGAGACAAAGCTCGAAGCGAAATTGGCGAGAAGGTCCATGAGGGTGATGGCTCCGCGAAATCAGTGGTTCGCCGGGCCAATTAGGAGCATCATTCAATTCGGTAAAATATAATGTTTCGAATGAAATGTTCTTTGGAATCGAATGATTGAAGTGATTACTTAGGCCGCAAGCAGAGCTTCCAGTGCAGGGTGCGTAAAGCGATCCTTCAGCGTGATCACACTAAACTTTTCAACAATTCCGGGTAGTTGGCACGCCTCGACCAACTGTCCTGAAGCAAGCTCATCGCGCACGACAATAGGGGGCAGCACCGCTAGCCCTGCATCCTCGCGCGCAAGCAAGCGGAGCATCGCCATGTCATCGACTTCAGCAGCAATGGTCAGTGCATGATCCAAGCGCTCTGCGATCAAGTCGATATCATTGCGGTGGCCGCTGTCGCCGGTTGGCAGGATAAGCGGCTCGCCGGTCATCAGCTCCGCATAGTCGGTGCGACCGCGTACACGTTCTGGCGTTCCGATCAGGCTGACCGGTTGCTCGTCAAGAACGCGCGCCGTCCATCGCGTTGCGGAATCGCGCAAAGGCACTTGGTTGACCAAAACCATGTCGATCACATGTGCTTCGAGCGCTGCAAGTAACTCGGCCGTAGAGCCTGAGCGGATGACAATGCGATGCGATCCGTCAGCCAGAAGAGGGCGGAGCAATCCGAGCTGGAAGTTACGCGACAGGGTCGAAATCGCTCCGACGCGCAGCACCGGCTGACTATCCTCCAGTCCATCTTTCAAGCGTCTTTGCAGCGCTTCACCATGCGCAAAGATCGTGTCGCAATAGGCCATGGCGATTTGCCCGGCAGAGCTGAGGACCAGACCGCGTCCGCGCCGCTCGAACAGCGCATGGCCCAACTGGTGTTCGAGCTTCTTGATCTGCGCGGAAAGCGCCGACTGCGATACGTTCAAACGCTCAGCCGCGCGGGTCAGATGGCCTTCCTTTGCCACCGCCCAGAAATATCGCAAATGGTTGTAGTTCAGCATCGTAACGTTCGCTTTTTGTGATCAATATGCGAACCCCTACAACGCGTTTCTCGACTGGTCGAGCCTAGCCTCCTTGACGAATTTCACTGAGTCGCCGTTCCCATTGGAGCGCATGTGTTATGATAGTTTCCAAGTTGTCATGCTGAGGCTGCCAAGGGACAGTGGCTCTGATCTGCGACGGGTCTGATACGAGCGAATCAGGGTCGCCTGCGCGGCGGCCTTCAATGCGGCGGTCGAGCGGCTGGTTGGTCACACGGTCAACTGCGTCGAGCACCTCCATCACTGAGAAGCCGCGGCCATAACCGCAATTCATGGTGAGCGAGCGCTCGGGCTGTTCCATCAGTGCTTCGAGAGCCAACACATGCGCGTTGGCCAAGTCAGCGACATGGATATAATCTCGCACGCCAGTGCCATCAGGTGTGTCGTAATCGGTCCCGAACACGCTGACATGGCCGCGTTTGCCTAAAGCTGCTTCGACCGCAACCTTGATCAGATGCGTTGCGCCTGCGGTTGACTGGCCGCTGCGCGCCTGGGGGTCAGCGCCCGCGACATTGAAATAGCGCAGTGCGCAGTGGTTCATCGGATGGGCGGCGGAGACATCGCTGAGCATCTGCTCGGTCATCAACTTCGTCCAACCATAGGGATTGATCGGAGACTTCGGGCTGTCCTCGGAAATCGGCGAGCTTTCCGGGATGCCATAGGTTGCGGCCGTCGAGGAAAAGATAAAATGCGGCACTCCGGCTTTTACGGCAGCCTCAGCCAAGGCAGCGCTCTTCGCGGTGTTGTTGTGATAATATTTGAGCGGGTTTTCCACGCTCTCAGGCACGATGATCGAGCCTGCAAAGTGCATGATCCCGCCCACTCCATTGCCCATACCTTGCTCGGCAAAAATGCGCGCGAGCAAGTCGGCATCGGCAATGTCGCCTTGGTAGAACGGGACATCGTCTGGCACAGCAAAGCGGAAGCCTGTGGTAAGGTTATCGATTACCGCAATAGACCAGCCTGCGTCTTTCAAGGCGAGTACGGCATGGCTGCCGATATAGCCCGCGCCACCAGTGACGAGAACGGGAGGCTTGGAAGAGGTGCTCATGAACGTGATCCTCGAAGACGCTTGGAAGAAGTGGAGCTAGGCTGCGGGCGAGCTGACGCTGGCAATCGGATAGGCGCTTTCGTGAGCGGCAAGCAACCGGCTTTGCCACTCGTCGAGCCTATCATCTGCAACACAGGCCACAATGCAGCCGCCAAATCCGCCCCCGGTTAATCGCGCGCCTACCGCGCCGAAACGAACTGCATCTTCGACCAGCGTGTCAATCGGCGGAAGCGACATTTCGAACAGGTCCCGCATCGATACATGGCTTTCGTTCATGAGAGCGCCAAGCTGGGTGGCGTCGGAGCGTCCTAACGCCTCTATCGCAGCAAGGACGCGCGTGTTCTCAGTCACGCAGTGAAGCGCTCTGCGGCGAACATTGGCAGGCAACTCCGCCGCTTCAATCTCGGTTTCATCCAAATGACAGAGATCGTCGGTCTGGAAATGCTCTTTCGCAGCATCGCACTCGACCTTTCGCGCTGCATACTGACCATCAGTCAATTTGCGCGTGATGCCTGAATGGATCACTGCCATCGAATAGCCTGGAATGAGGTCGAGCAATTTCCAATCGAGCGTTTCTGTCTGGAGTGCCATTGCTTTGCCAGGGGAGGCGAGCGCGACTGCCATCTGGTCCATAATACCGCAGGGTACGCCAAGGAAGTTATTCTCGACCCGACGCGCCGCGACTGCCAGCTCGACATCGTTCGTTCCGTCTCCTCTCGCGTCACGGGCAGCCTTGAGGATTGCGACCATCAGCGCAGCCGAAGACGAGAGACCGGAGCCAGCGGGCATGGTGGAGTTGATTGCAATATCCGCGCCGCCGGAAAGCAGTCCAAGCGACTTGGCTTCAATCACCGCCCCAAGAGCAGGGTCGGCCCAATGGTCGGAAAAAGCGTCGTCCAATAACCTGGTGACTAGCCCTTCATGCTGGGCCGAACGGATCGTGACCTGTCTATCATCGCGCGGTCTCAGCTCGACTGTAATTCCGATCGCGAGCGCGGCTGGCAGCACGGTGCCGCCATTATAGTCGATATGCTCGCCGATCAGATTGACGCGCGCGGGGCAAAATGCGCGAAAACTCTCAGACATTGCGCAAAGCTTCCACTGCGCTTTCAGGCATGACATCGACGGTAAACGTCCCGGTGTGCTGCTCGACCGAGGCTAGGTATTTCACACGGCCCGGCGCGCGCAGCAGCGGGTAGAACTGGACGGTGAAATGGTAGCCCGGCGCTGCATGCGCTTCTGGGTTGGGCGCCGCATGAAATGCCATCATGGTCGCTGCCGGCCCTTCGAACATAGCGTCAAAGCGGCGTGTGATCTCACCGAGCCACTCCGCCAGCGCTTCCAGCTCACCGTCTGTGCAATCCCATGGACCCGCGCGGCGCTCCATCGGGGCAAGCCAAACTTCATAGGGGAAGCGCGCAAAGCGCGGGACAAAGGCCGCGATCCCGCCGCTTTCACCCAAGCCATAGTCCGGCGTTGCGATATTGATCTCTGCAGCAAGGTCATAGCCATCGGCGAAGGCGCTCATCGCCTGCTGCTGGACATGCGGGATGTGCTTGAAGCCGTAGATTTGCCCGTGCGGGTGGTGCAGCGTTACGCCCACTTCATCGCCGCGGTTCTCGAACGGCAGAACATAGTTGCAACCCGATGAGAAAAGCGCATCGTAGCGGTCTAGAATTGCTGAGAGAAGCAACCGGCGACGATCCTTGCCGATCGTGTGCAGACTGCCGCTCGCCTTTGGCGAATAGACAACCACTTCGCAGGCGCCCTTGGCGGGTTCACTTGCCATCCCGGCCAGCTGGGCGGTTTCGGATGCGGAGTTGTGAAAAGCGGCAAATTTGTTGTCGAATATCGCGAGCTCGAAATCCTCGAAAGGGATTTCCGTTGCAGGTCCGTCTGCTCGTGTCGGAGCAAGGGGATCGTCCGCAGCAGGCGGCTTGAACGTGCGATTCTGCCTGTGTGCTGCGTAGACATTCCACTCGCTGCGCAGGGGATGGAAGCGGACTTCACCGCCTTGCGCGATTTCGTCCGCACTTTCCGGCATAGGCGCGAGGTTGTGCTCCTCATGGCCGTAGAGATAGAGCTTCCGTCCATCGGCTTTGCGATAATCACGCCGCCAAACCGGCGCTTCACCTACTGCGCGCCTCAGCCTGTGTTGATCGCTCATGCGGCTTGCCTTCGCCGGCTGAACCAATCGCGGATCTTGGCCTTGGCGGTTTCGTCCAGATGCAATTCAAGCTTGCTTCGCCGCCACAAGACATCTTCGGCAGTGGTCACGAATTCGTGCTCAACCAGATATCGCAATTCGGCTTCGTAGAGGTCGCCGCCAAAATGCTTGCCAAGGTCCTCCAAACCGTTCGCATCGCCGAGTATCTGGCTGATGCGTGTGCCATAAGCGCGAGCCAGACGAATTGTTCCGTCGGGGCCAAACCACGGATAGCGGGTAACGCATTGGACAAAAAATTCATCAAAGCGAGCGGGATCAATATCGCCGCCCGGCAGATCAGCTTCTGCGGTCCAGCTTTCGCCGTCACCAAGGCCAAGTTTCTCCAGCGCATGCTCGGCAAGCTTGCGATAGGTTGTGATCTTGCCGCCGAAAATCGACAGGATCGGCGGGCCGTCTTCATCCAGCGCGAAGACATAGTCGCGCGTCACTGTCGAGTTGTCAGACGCATTGTCTTCGTAAAGCGGGCGCACACCGGAATAGTCTGAGACGGCTTGATCCGGCGTCACATCGACCCGCAGATACTCGTTTACGGCATCGCAAATATAAGCCCGTTCTTCATCGGAGATCGCGACAGTGTTGGGGTCTTCCTTGAACAAGACGTCGGTTGTCCCGACCAGCGTGAATTCGCGTTCATAAGGTATCGCGAAAACGATACGGTCATCCTTGTTCTGGAAGATGTAAGCGTGGCGGCCTTCATAAAGCTTCGGGAAGATCAGATGGCTGCCTTTGACCAGCCGTAAGTTCCGCTGGTTGTTTCCAGGCTTGGCAAGTCCCAGCACATCATCAACCCAAGGACCTGCCGAGTTCACTACGATGCGCGCTTTGACCCGGCGTTCGCTGCCATCAGCAGCGCGAAGCGTTGCCAGCCAAAGGTCCTTGCGACGGTCCAGCGCGACACAATTGGTCCGCGTTAGAACCGCAGCGCCGCGCTCCTTCGCGTCCATTGCGTTGAGGACTACAAGACGCGAATCCTCAACCCAACAATCGGAATACTCAAAGCCTTTTTTCAGGCGGCTTTCGAGGATTTCCGCATGAGGGTAGTCGCGCAGGTTGACTGTTCGTGTACCGGGCAGCAGTTTTCGCCCACCCAGATTGTCGTAGAGAAACAGCCCCAAACGCAGCATCCATTTGGGGCGAAGGCCTTCATCATGCGGCAAAACAAACCGCAGCGGCCAGATGATATGAGGAGCGATATTCAAGAGTCGCTCGCGCTCGATCAGGCTCTCCCGAACCAAGCGAAACTCGTAATGCTCAAGATAGCGCAGTCCACCATGTACAAGTTTGGTCGAAGCGCTGGATGTATGCTGAGCGAGATCGTCTTTCTCAACCAGCAGCACGGATTGTCCACGCCCTGCCGCGTCGCGAGCAATGCCCGCGCCGTTGATCCCGCCGCCAATGACAAGCAAGTCGTAAGTCTGATCAGAGGTCAATGCTCAGCTTTCAAATGATAGATCAGGCAAGTGTCAGGATAAACCAATGGCGCCTGAATACCATGCTCCATCAAAACCGAGCCAGAGAACACTGCTCCGTCCCCAGCCAGATTGGCCGCATCGACTATCGATTGGCCCTGAATGGCCGGAACTTGATGCGGCCAGACCAGCTTCAGTCGGTATCGCTTCGCAGGATCGAGGCCACTGAAGTATGTACGAGCGGGATGCATTTGCGGATCGACTTCAGTCTTGGCCCAGGAAAACAGTGCTTCGTCCTTGGACTTTGACACACACCCAACAAAGTTGATGATGTCTGATCGCTCCAAGCGGAAGAACTCGCCTGAATGGATAAGGTCGCGGTGCTTCTTGTAGAGCGCGACACCGGCTTTGAGCACGTCGAGATCGGTCTCGTTCTCTTCTCGAAGATCCAGCTCCATGCCCATGTGACCGAAGATCGCAGTTGCAACGCGATATTCCATCGTGAAGCGCCGACCGGTTATGTGACAACGCTTTGGTCCTACGTGCGACCCGAGGACTCTCAAGGGAAGAAAATAGCTCGCTCCGCGCTGGATGTCCTGACGCTGACGGGCATCGTTATTGTCGGAAGTCCAGACCCGATCCGTATGCTGCAGAATTCCGTAATCGGCACGCGCGCCGCCAGACGAGCAGCTTTCGATTTCCAGGTCAGGATGGGCTTGGCGGATTGCCGCAAGCAGCTTGTATACCGCTTTTGTCTGGCGATGCATCGCTGCACGACCAGCGCTCGCCGGGAAATTCGTATCCCGGTTCATGTCCCATTTGATGTAAGCGATGGAAAGTTCGGCGACCAACCCGGTGATTCTCTCGAAGAGATACTCAAAGACCTCTTGCTTGGTGAGATCGAGTGTCAGCTGACCGCGGAACGGCACCGCCTCAAGACCTTCTGCCCTTAGCACCCAATCGGGATGTTTGCTGTAGAGCTCGCTGTCCGGATTGACCATTTCCGGCTCGAACCAGAGGCCAAATTCCATGCCAAGAGAGTGCACTTTGTCGACCAGCGGTCTAAGGCCTTCAGGGTAGACGTCATCTGAAACCCACCAGTCGCCAAGACCAGAACTATCGCTGCGCCGTCCGCCAAACCAGCCATCGTCAAGCACGAAGCGCTCTGCTCCGACTGCTGCGGCTTTCTCGGCGAGCTCGTGAAGAGCACTCATATCATGATCGAAATAGACCGCTTCCCATGTATTGTAGTGCACCGGACGCGGCTTCGCGATGTGCCGCTGTTCCAGGATGTCAGTGGCCAGATGGTAGTGCAGTCGACGTGACACATCGCCGAAACCGTCGCGCGACCAGCATGCGATCATATCGGGAGTGCGATATTCCTCTCCCGGCGCGAGACGGATTTCCCCGGGGAGGGGCATCTCACCCATCTGTACAATGGTCCGACCATCGTTCTGACGATCTACTCGCCAGCGATGATTGCCGCTCCATGAGAGATGGAAAGCGGCTGCAAGTCCCTGTTCTTCTTGAGTCGCGGGTGTCCCAAGAAACAGCCCCGGAAATACATCGTGGCTTGTGCGCCCGGCCTTGTTTTCGCGAACGATGCTGCCTCTGAATGCATCGATCTCCTCGATCTGGAATTCTCCGGCCCAGCGTCCGGTAAAGCTGAGAGTGCGGGAAAGCCTGGAATCAACAGGGATGCAGAGGCTCGCGCACCATTCGACATTCAACGGTTCATCGGACGCGTTGATGAGCGTTGTAGCGCAAGTCAGAACTCCGCTGTCGCCGGTGAGCGAAAACTCGTGGCGAACCTCGATACCAGCGGTTATGTCACGACACTTTAATACCACGTGGCGTTCGTCCGCCTGCTCGACCGTAAAGGTCTTGAGATTGATGGCCCAATGCTGACCCGATCTATGCGCCAGCAGGCCAGATGGGCCAGAAACTCCGCTGCCGATCTCATTGAGCAGCGATCCCCGAACAGGGTTCGTTGGCCCGCCTGGTATGTGTTTTCGGGTCTGAAGAACCGACAGCTCATTAGGTGCCGCATTGGGAATATCAGGCCCGGCATAAAGCAACGCTGGCGCGGTGTCTGGTCCTACTTCGAGAACAACCAGTGTTCCGCTCGCGCGCAGGGTGACGAACTGATGTCCGGTCAGATCCCCGCGCGGCACGGCTGCGGTGCCCACGCTTTCATCGAAGGATAAATTCTCACCATCCGCGAGTGTGTTCTTCGCCTCGTTCTCCCCGCGAAGTGAGCCACACGATTTGACACTCTCTGTCATCCAACACGTCCATCCTGTCCCCAAGCGTGGCCATTCAGCCTTGATCGCCTACGACAAGAAACGCACTCTTTTTGCATAAGTGAAGGGCAAATTTGGCGCAGCATGAATATTTTGGTATTCGTGTAGTTCATGTTCGTAGAATTAGTACCTCGGCTTGGTTAAGCCATTAATGGATGAACCTATGTGGGAAGAGAAAGTCTACAAGCAAAATCTGCACTTGTCGCCTATTGGTGGGATCAAGATTGCATGCTTTCTGCATAATGGTGTGGGTGTTCTGACAAGCAAGCGAGTGTTGCCGCACTTTACGCTGGTTTATGTCACTCGAGGGCAAGGACGCTATCGCGATGAGCGGGGCCTCGATCTCAAGGTTGAAGCGGGCGATGCGATTGTGGTCTTCCCTGGCCGTGAACATTGGTATGGACCCGCGAAGGGCGAGACATGGGATGAGTTTTACCTTGTTTTCGAAGGGCCGGTATTCGACATGTGGCGGGAAGTGGGCTGCTTTGATCGAGATCATCCCGTTATTCCGCTTAAGCCCCTGAATTTCTGGCGCGATCGTATCCTACAGGTCATCGGTCGTTCGCAAGCTGTAACTGAAAGCGAACTCTTGCAGGAGTCCATCCAGTTGCAGGAATTGCTCGCTGACATTCAACAGGCGGGTCAGGAGGATTATAGCAATGATATCGTCTGGGTGGAGCAGGCCAAAGCAGCCGTTTCCGAACATCTTGATATACGGGTCGCCGCGTGCTCCCTTGGCTATTCCTACGAGGCATTTCGCAAGCGTTTCCGAAAGCTGGCAGGCCGTTCGCCAGGCCAATTCAGAACTGGCCTCTTAATGGAGCGGGCATGCGAGATGCTGAGCGAGCCGGGCATACTCTTGCGCGATATTGCGGAAGAACTTGGATATTGCGACGAGTATCATTTCAGTCGCCAATTCAGCAAAACCGTGGGTTGGTCACCGACTGAATACCGCTCACGAGTGAAGCGTGAAATCGTCAAATTTGATGAAATGGGAAACCATGAGATGGAAGGCTAGTTTTTTCGAGACAGCCTTCCTTTGCCTCGCAGCCAGTCCTCCCAATCGAGATTCTGTCGCTGCGATTTCCAGTTGGTAAATGCCAAAAAATACATCTTGCTTCCAATACGCCTATTCAATTCGCGGCACAAAGCGCGATGTTGGGGTTGAAAGACGAGTTCGAAAGAGGCTCGCTTTGGTGTTTGGCACGCGTTGGAACGTGTGCTGCGGGAGAAGGAGGAGAGTGGAACGAGCGATACAAACTTCGCCGGTCATAATTGCCTGGTGGGTTGTTCCTATCTGTCTGGCAAACCGCCTGACCCGAAATCCGACATTACCAATCACCGTTGCCAGCTCTTCTGCTGCGCTCACATTTTGAAGCCAATCGAGTGCTTCCAACTTAAAAAACAACGAAACTCTTAGGGAGACAGAGAATGAAAATCACTAAGACACTGTTGGCGCAGACAGCTGCCGTTTCAGCGATCGCCTTGTCCACCCCCGCGCTTGCACAGGATGCGTCTCAGGATGCGCCGGCAGCGGAGGATGATAATGTCATCATCGTCTCAGGCTTTCGCAAGAGCTTGCAGGACTCGATTGACCTAAAACGCGACCAAATCGCCGTCGTTGATGCGGTTTCAGCTGAGGACGTTGGCAAATTCCCGGACCAGAACGTTGCTGAATCGCTTCAGCGCATCACCGGTGTGGCGATTGACCGTTCAGGCGGTGAAGGCCAGTTCATCACAGTGCGCGGCCTTGGTCCTGAGTTCAACGCTGTGCTTCTCAATGGGCGAACGCTTGCAACTGACAATGACGGCCGCGAATTCTCTTTCGATGTACTGTCGTCTGACATCATCCAGACAGCTGAAGTCTACAAGGCCGCAACGCCGACCCTTCAGTCCGGCGGTATTGGCGCGGTTGTAAATGTTACCACGGCACGCCCGCTGGACCGCCCGCAGGGTTTCGATGGCTCGGTATCTGTCGCAGGCATATATGAAGAGCTGAGCGAAGAGCTGGGCGCAGACATCAGCGGTGTCATCTCCTGGAATAACGGCGTTGTCGGCGTGCTCGCAGGCGCATCTTATAACAAGCGTGAATCCCAATTCGATCAGGTCTTCACCAATGGCTATGCGCTGCGCGATAATCCTGACAATGATCCGGATGATGGCGACGTAGTCGTGCTGGCACCAGAATCATCAGAGCTTCTGGATGATACATCATTCGGTTTCCTGCCGGACGGTGCGCGCGTCCAGCAGCAGGTTGTCATTGACCGAGACTTGCAAGACCGCGAACGACTGACACTAAACGGCGCATTGCAATTCGCGCCGAGCGACGTGTTCACTGCGACGTTTGATGGTCTGTATTCTAAATTCGATATCTCGAGCTTTGCGACACAGTTCTCGGGCTTCTTCAGCCCGCCATTCATTGATCCTGTTGTGGACGCCAATGGCACGGTCGTATCATTCAGTCGGCCAAGCCTCGACTTCCAGGCACGAAACCCCGATATCGCTGACGCTGTTGGCGCTTCGCAAAACGACAACGTGATCACGTCACGAAACCGCGAAGCGAAGACTTACGCTTTAGGCGGCAATTTCGAGCTTGAAGCGAATGATCGACTTAAATTCGTGGCTGACATTTCATGGTCGCGCGCGACACGTGATGGCACCAACCCGTTCGTAGTGCTCGGCGCGCTTGCACCGACTTCACCATTGATTGAGTCGATCAGCGAAACCGGCATCTCCACGATCACTAACATCAATGCGGAAGACTTTGTCGATCGCGATATCCAGCGGCTTCACTTTGTGAACGTCAACCGCACGATGATCGAAGATGAAGTGTTCGAGATGCGTTTCGATGCTGACTGGGAAGTCGACAAGGGACCGTTGTACAAGGTCCAGGTTGGTGCTTTGAGGACAGACCGCGAGAAATCGCGTGACTTGTTCGACAACTTCACGGATCCCACATCAAGCATTACGGCCGCTCAGATCTTCTGTGCCTATTGCGGCTACACCGTTCCGTTCGACACCTCGATACTGGGCGAATTCGATTTCGATGGTTTCCTGTCCGGAGTTGATGGTGCAGAAACCGTTCCTGCGACTATCCTCAATGCGACGTTTGAAGACGCGTTTGCAGTCCTCAACGACCCAGCAAACCTCAACAATGTGGATCGGACAGGCGGGAATACAGCTGAGCTGCTCGCTTATCTCAACAGCCCGGGCATCGATCCGCTGTTCGGGATTTATACGCCGACTTTCAATCCTTCGGGCAGCTTCCAGGTCGAAGAAGAGATCATGTCGGCTTACCTGAACACTCAGTGGGAAGGCGAACTCGGAAGCATTCCGTTCGCGGCCAATCTTGGCTTCCGGGTGGCATGGACCGATGTTGTTTCTACCGGCATCACCGCTCCGGTTGTCCAGTTCAGCGAAACGCCGGGTGACACGCAGTTGGTGGTGACACGTGGTGATGCTGTCGAAACCAGCATTCCGAACGACTATTTCAATTTCCTGCCTTCATTCAACATGAAGCTTGAGACGAGCGCAGATACTGTTGTGCGTCTAAGCTACGCCAAGACGGTCACGCGTCCGACGCTGACGGCTCTGGGTGTTGCTGAAACCTTCTCCGGCCGTTCCAACGCTCCGCTTGTGACCGGCGGCAACCCGCTACTTGAAGCCTTCGAAGCCGACAACTTCGACATCTCGTTCGAATGGTATTTCGACACACTGAGCTATTTCAGTGTCGCCGGATTCCACAAGGAGCTGGGCAATTTCATTGAAACCTCAACGATCACCGTTGTGAATCCAGTCCTTTTCCCAGCTGGAAACGGCGGGCGTCCGACGGATGAGATCGAAAACGTAGAGTTTCAGGACACACGTCAGCGCAACGGCCTTTCGGGTAGCATTTCCGGCCTTGAGCTTGCCTTCCAGAAGACCTTCGATAACGGGTTCGGTGGCATCGTGAACTACACATACGTCACGTCTTCGCGCGATAATGCGCCGGCGGGCGACCTGGGTTTCAACGGCTTCACTCCACACACCGTCAATGTCACGGGTTTCTATGAGAACGGGCCGCTCGCAGCGCGCGTCTCATACAACTACCGTGACGGCTTCCTCGTGCAGGGGCAGGCAGAATTCAGCGAACCACGTCAGCGCGAGAGCTTTGGACAGCTCGACTTTTCGGCAAGCTATGAACTGAATGATCAGTTTCAGGTCTTTGTCGAAGGGATCAACGTTCTGGGCGAAGACACGCGTGACTTCTCTCGTTTCCCAAATCGATTGCTGACTTATCTGCGGACCGGCGCTCGCTACACCGCAGGTGTTCGCGCGACTTTCTAATCGCTTCGCGCTCCTCCCTGAGCGAAGCATTTGGTGAACGGGCATCCTTGGGGGAGGATGTCCGTTCGCTTTATCTTCGGGTCGGGAGAGAGTGCTAGAACGACGCGCATGAGGCTTGTGCTTTGAGTGCTGCCGGGTAGACAACAAGAAGGCATGTAGGCGCTCGAAGAAGCGCCGCGAGGGAGAGAATATCTAATGGCGGATACCATTCAGGTCTCGGTGTTCCTGATCATCACCGCGCTTATCGCGCTTGCGACTTACTGGCACTGCCGGGGCAAACGCGGGTCAGGGCCGCAGGATGAACGGGACTACTTCCTCGCAAATGGCGGGCTCTCCTGGTACTTTGTCGCAGGGTCCATCACGCTAACAAACCTGTCGACCGATCAGCTGGTCGGTATGAACGGCAATCAGATGGCGTTGCTGGCCTGGTGGGAGTTTGCTGCCGTCCTCGGTTTGATCATTCTCGCCTTCGTCTTCCTGCCGGTTTACTATCGCAACAACTGCACGACCACGACCGAGCTTCTCCAGAAGAAGTATGGCGACAAGCATATTCGTGCTCTAATCAGCTTGCTCTTCCTGTTCGGCAATCTGTTCATTTTCTTGCCTGCCATTCTTTATGGCGGCTCGCTCTTCCTACTTTCGCTGGTGGGCATGGAGACTGATCTGGCAACGATCATGACCGCGTCTGTGATCTTCGCGACAGTTGGCGCGGCCTATGCTATTTTTGGCGGTCTGCGAGCTGTTGCGGTCTCCGATACCTATTCGGGCGTATTGGTCCTGGGTCTGGCTTTGTTGGTCGTCTATCTCTCGCTCCAAGCCATCGATTTCGACCTTTCGGGCATTCCTGCTGAGCGGCTTACCATGATCGGCGGCGATGACAGTCCGATCCCGTGGCATACACTGCTCACCGGGATGATCTTCATTCAGACATTCTACTGGTCGACAAACCAGACGATCACGCAGCGTGCGATGGCCGCACCAGATATCAAGGAAGCACAAAAAGGCGTGATGGTCGCCGCTGGCATCCGCTTGCTGATAGTGCCGGTGATTATCGTTGTGCCCGGCATTGTGAGCTACAAGCTGTTCGGTGACGTTGGTGACAGCGCCTACGGCATGATCGTCAGCGAGGTATTGCCACTTTGGCTGTCAGGTGCATTTGCCGCCGCTATCGCTGCTGCCGTTCTGACGACTTTCAACTCGATCCTTAACGCAAGCGCGGCGCTTTATGTCTGTGACATGCATGAGGCGTATGTTGGCGACGTGAAGCGGGTGGGGCGTCTCGGCGCTATCGTCTCGATTGTTATGAGTGTGCTGGCGCTTGCACTGGTGCCATTCTTTGCGAGCCAGGAAAGCCTCATCAATACCGTGCAGCAGCTCTACGGTTTGCTATCGATGCCGATCCTTAGCGCGTTTATCGTTGGGCTGTGCTTCCGCAATGTCGACGCAAAGGCGGCGATGATCGGCGTGGTCTCTGGCGTTGCCTTCTACGGCTATTGGAGCATGATCTGGCAGCCCGCACATTATATTCACGGCATGGCTGTGACGCTGTTCCTGTGCATTGGCATGGCGTTGTTTGTGAACCGGTTTGTCTTTGGGCAGAACGCAGAACTTGCGTTTGGTAGCGGAGCGGAGCCTAGCCCTCAGTTATAAGCGCTTTGAGTTTGGTCAGCGCCTGTCCGCGCAGTTGATGCACGCGCGGGACACTGATTTCGAGCACTTCGCTGATTTCCGTGAGGTTCATCTCTTCGACAAAGAAGAGCTGCAGGACCAATTGAAGCCTCTCGGGCAATTGCTGCATGGCTTGGAGAATGCGTTCGCGATCCTCCATGTCAGCGAGGATTTCAAACGGATCTGGCGTTTCGTCAGCAAAGGCCGGATTGGTCTCGTCATAGCTGTCATCGATGGTGGTGAGCTGTGTACGAGCGGTTTCAAGCTCCGCAAGCTCGGCATCGCCGCAACCAAGCCGTTCGGCAATCTCTGCGCGCGTGGGTTCGCGGCCATGCATGCCGCGTAGCTCGTCGCAGGCTCCTTCATAGCGTTTGCGCCGTTGCACAGTCGTACGGCTGTCCGGCATCAGCTTGCGGATTTGATCGAACATTGCGCCGCGCACACGCATCTTGGCGTAAGCTGCAAAGCCATCCTCGCCGGGACCTGCGTGGCGGGTGGCCGCCTCGGTCAAAGCGACAACGCCGGCTTGCATCAAGTCGTCGACATCCAGCCCGTCGCGCCCGACGCCATAGATGTGCCACGCCGCGCGCCTGACCATGGGCAGGAAACGGCGCACGCGATCCTCGACCACATCTTTCGAGTGATAGGGCGATGCGCCATAAGGCTTGGCGCCAGCGAAGGAGGGGGCGGGGTGGCTCATGCTGCGAGCGGTGGATTATCCGCAGGACTAGGTAGTTCTGCGTTAGCCGGGCCTTCCGCATTTTCCCCGATAACCGCGAGAACTTCTACCGGCTGGCTTGCCGGCAATTCACTGATGGAGAGCACAAGACATTGTGGGACGCGGGTCTTCAGCAGCTTGGCAAGCGGGCGGCGCACTGGCGGCTGGACGATCAGCGCGATGCTGCCTCCAGCTTCCTCCGCCACTGCGCTGAGCCGCTCGGCAATCATCTGGCCACAGCTTGGCTCGATCATAGGCTGGCCGGTTGCCGGATCGGTGAGACTGCCCAAGATCGCGCCTTCAAGTGACGCATCGAGGGTTGCGACTTTGAGCGACTGATCGGGCGGCGTGATTCGGCCGACAATCTGCGCGCCAAGATCAATGCGAACCTGATCGATCAGCTCGTTGAAATCCTGCGTCCGCTGAAGCGCGAGCGCCAGACTGGTGAGGATCGGCTGCGGGTAAGCCAAACTGATCCCGTCTGCGATTAAAGCGCGGAACACGCGTGTCAGGCCAGCGAGCGACAGCGGGTCTGGGTAAACCGCTTCGACAAGACCAGGCGCGCGTTCCTTGACTGCATCGAGCAGGTCGCGAACCTCTTCAGGGCCAAGCAAAGCTTCGCCGCGCGCGAGCAGTAATTGATTGATATGCGTCGCGATGACTGTGCTGACATCGACTGTCAGGAAACCTTCGCCGACTGCATGATCGCGCTCGTCCTTATGGATCCACAGCGAGGGGCAGCCAAAGCTCGGGTCGCGCGTTTTTTCGCCGAGCAAGCGATGCTGCTTGTTCGCTTCGCCCAGATCGATCGCCAGCATACGGTTGGGCTGGACTTCGTATTGCGCGAGCGTCACGCCGCCCAGCTGCACGCGGTAAGCATTAGCGGGCATGTCGATCACGTCCTTGATCCGGAATTGTGGAAGGACGAAACCGAACTCGCGGCTCAATTGCTTGCGAATGCCGGTAATCCGCGCGACGAGCGGCGAGCCTTTGTCCTCATCCACCAGATGGACGAGACCATAGCCGAGCTCGACAGTGACAAGTGTCTGCTCGCTGACATCTTCGATGGTGATGGTTTCAGGCGCAGGCTTCTCTTCAGGCTCTTCAACAGCCGTCGCGGCGATGGCTTCTCGCTTTCGAAGACTGAACCACAGCCAGAATGCAAAGGCGGCAGCAGGCAGGAAGATCATTTGCGGCATTGCCGGGACCGCACCGAGTGCCGCCAGCACCAGGCCGACCGGTAGCCATCCGCGCGGATCGGAAAACTGGCCGGAGATTTGCCCTACCAGATCGCGTGTATCCGCGACGCGCGTGACGATTGCAGCAGCGGCGATGGACAAGAGCAGAGCAGGGACCTGCGCCACCAAAGCATCGCCGACAGCGAGGGTAATATAGCGCTCTGCCGCTTCGCCTGCGGAAAGGTCATGGCTGATCATGCCCAAAGCGAAACCTGCGATAACGTTGACGCCGAGGATCAACAGCGCAGCAATCGCATCGCCTTTGACGAATTTGGATGCACCATCCATCGAGCCATAGAATTCCGCTTCGACAGAGACTTCCTCGCGGCGCTTCTTCGCATCTTCCGAGCTGACAAGACCCGCCGCAATGTCTGCATCAATCGCCATCTGTTTGCCCGGCAAGGCATCGAGCACGAAGCGTGCTGAGACTTCCGAGACGCGGCCAGCGCCCTTGGTGATGACGATCAGATTGATGATCATCAGGATCGTGAAGACGAACAGACCGACGGCGAAATTGCCGCCCACGAGGAACGCGCCGAAGCTTTCAATCACTTCGCCTGCGGCCGACCCGCCCTCATGGCCATTGATAAGCACAATGCGGGTCGACGCGACGTTGAGCGCGAGGCGCAGCAGTGTTGCGAACAGCAGGACTGTTGGAAAACTCGAGAAATCCAGTGGCTTGCGCGCGTTCAGAGCGACCATGAGGATCGCTACGGACAGTGCAATATTGAGCACGAAAAACAGATCGAGCAGCAGCGTGGGGATGGGCATGACCATCAGCACCAGCAGCGCGAGGATCCCTATCGGCAGCGCGAAAGCGACCGGGGCAAGGCTCAACCGCCCGATCATAGTCCGAAGGCCTCGAGCCGGGCATAGGCCGCTTTCACATGCTGTCCGGCAGCAGGTGACAGAGCTTCAATCCCATTGAGGCTTTCGCGAAGGCTGGCGGACAATGGTCGGGACGCGAGTATCTCATTTGTCGGCAGAACTGGCGCCGTTGGTGCTGGCTTCTGCACAAACTGCGCGCGGCTTGAGGTGGGTTGAGCGATGCCCGGGACATCGGACATATTGATCTGTCCATTGCCTGACATCGCATTTGTGACCTTGCGGTCGATCAACGCCATGACTTGCTCGAGACTGCGCGGCGCACCGCCGCTTGCGAAGAATATCGCCCGGTTCGCAGAGGCAGGCTGAGCGAAGAGTGACGCTGCCGACTGCGCAGGATTGCTCTCAAGCGCTGAAAGAAACCGGGACGCACCGCCTGCACCGAGGAAATGCGCAAGATAAAGCTCCGGTGCTTGCGGCTCGCGCCCCAACGCTTGGCTCAACATCGCGCGGTTATCCTGTGCGAGCGCGCCTGCCATTAACGAGGCAGCTTGCGGATCATTGCGCAAAGCAAGGACTTCCGCTCGCATAGCTGGGTTTGCGACCTGAACACCATTTGGTCCCATGCGCAGCTGGCTTGCTGCGGCACCCAGTCCCAACTTGTCACCGTGCTTGTAGAGCGTGTCGAGCCAAGTATTCTCGATGAACTGGAAGAGGCCGCTCGCAGTAGAAGTGGCCGCCTTGGCGCTCGGATTGAGGCTCGATTCCAGCTTCGCTTGTGCAAGCAAGAAATCGAAGTCTGTCCGCGTTTCGCGCGCGGCAGTTGCAATGGCGCGTTGAACCGGATTGGTGCTGACGGCGTTCGCCTCTGCGCTGGGAGGACTGGATCGCAGAGGCGTGGCGGCAGCGTTCGCCAACGGCACTGCCGCAGGTTTGGCACCTTGTATCTGCCCGTCGCTCACTTTGTGTCCCCTGACTGTTTGCAGTCAGGTCAAAGCAAGCCCTATGCCAAATGGGATGCGATCTTCAGGCGATGGCCGCTTGTGGTGGTCGGTAGCTCACAGGCTTGCCGCCCAAAGCTTCGAGGCGCGAAGCCACATTTGCAGCGAGCAGGTTGCGTACACGGCGATTGACGTCGTTGAGTTGACGCGCTGTCTCAGCGAGCGAACGGCATTCATCATCGATGCCATCAGGCCCAACACCTTCGAGTTCGCCGCACAGTGCGTCTTTATCGCGGATCGTCAGCGTCAGCGCGTCCAGGTCCATAGCGGCAAGCGCTTGCCGCTCCTGCTCCAGAACGGCAATCATTTGCCGAAGCTGTTCTGGCAGTTCCGGTTTGCTTTCATCGCTTACTGGGTGAGCCAAGGCGCTCATGATTCAATTCCCATACTCACTCGGGCGGCAATCATCGCATCGACGATCTTCGCTGGAACAAGCGGGTAGGAACCGTCACGCAGAGCGGCGCGCACTTCAGCGACCCGATCCTCTTGCACCGGCGGCTCGCCGGCCTTGATGCCTTCGGCAACGTCGACTTGGACGCCAATAGAAGGCGCGGCAACGGAACCGCGCGAAGCATCGCTGGCAGGTTTTTTCTCTGCCACCGCAGGGTCACGTGCCTGCAGCGCAGAAGCGGGGCTAACACCTTGTAACCTTTGCACTTCCGGGAAGGACATCGGTTGTCTCCTTTTACATTCTCAGCCTGCAGAACGGCTTCATTGGCTGGGTTTTAAGGGCCGCGCGCTGATTTTTCGCTCTGAGCAAATACTTAGGCACGCGCTGTGTCTATTGTGGGATCACTGCGAGACCGGGCCTCACAATCTTCGCGCTCACGAGTTCTCCTCCACGGTCAAACCGCACGGGAATCCAGTCTCCGACAGCACCATTCTCGCGCGCTTCTCCCGGACGCTGGACAGAGAAGCCGCGTCCGTCGACTTGGACGGTTATGCGGTCACCGCGCCGGACTATCGGTTGCGCTTGAGCGCTCGCTGCTTGTGATGCTGGTGTAAGCGCGACGAAGATTTGCCATCCGCCTGCGCCTTCGCAGGCGACGCGCACAGTCCGCCCAGGTGTTCCGTGCCAACTGGTTAGCAGCTCGCTGCCGCAAGCGTTGAGTTTCAACCGGTTATCTGCTTTTTGTCGCGCTCCGCCGGGCATACCGGCTGGAACACCGGTGAAGGCAGCGACCGCTTTGTCAATTTCGGCCGGCAAAGTGAATTGACGCTCCTGAGCGAATGCAAGCGATCCGCTGATTGCACCTGTGAATGCGATCCCAGCGAAAATCGCTCGGATGCGGGAGCTCGGCCTTATTCTTGGCTCTCTGTGCTTTGGCATCGCTTTAACCTTTCATTGGCGGAACAATTGCCACCGTACGAAGCAAACTCCGTGCCAGCTTTGGCTGCGCGACTGTGCATCCAAACTTCTGCTTGGACGGCCTCAGGGAAATTGCTGATGTCCAACCTCACCAAGTTTTGAGCGGCAAGGGTCATGCCATCCGACGCGAAAATATGAATAAGCAAAAGCGGCGTCGCCAATTGTCGCGCAGAGATGTGAGTGCTCCATGGGTCTGGTCTGGAAACGCAAAAGAGACGATGCGCTCGCAGGAGCTTTGGGGGAAGGAAAGCCGTCCGCCAGATCGGACAACCGATCCATAGCAAGCGAGGCGCAGTGGGAACTTCTCAAGCGCATCACGGCTTTGCTTGTATCCAACAACCTCTCTGTCACCCCAGAGAATCTGCGCTTTGCTCAACAGGCCTTGAGCGGTTCGAAGGTTCGTTGGGCGGGCGAACTGGCCCAGCGCGAAATGTCTGGCGCTCCGATCGAGCAAGGCTGGATCGACAGCTTGCTGGCAGCAGACGACGATGAGGCGAGCGAGAAAGCGGAGATGGACCGGCTGATGACAAAGCTGGAGCAGATGCTTTCGAACTTTGCGTCTACCAGCAAGTCTGCAGGCGATGCCACGGCCGAGTATCGCGCTGAAGTATCAAACCATGTCACAGCTCTTGAAGCCGAGCCCGATGAAGATGGTCTGAGGCCGCTCATACAGCTCTCTCGAAAGATGCTGGCGAAAATCCGAACAATTGAAGGCAAGATGGAGCAAGCTCAGGCTGAAGCAGAACAACTTCGCAAGCGGCTTGCGACTGCGCGGCTTGAGGCCGACATCGATCCGCTTACCCAACTGCCAAATCGTCGCGCTTTTCAGCGCAAGATCGAGGAATTGGCCGTTGCAGCCGATGCGTTGGACCAAGCCATCAGCGTCGCATTTTGCGATGTAGATCACTTCAAGCGGATCAATGATGCGCATGGTCATGAAACCGGCGATCGTGTTCTGAAGGCGATCGGGGCATCGCTGAAGGAGATGATCAGCCAGGACTGCTTTGTGGCTAGGCATGGCGGTGAGGAATTTGCCTTGTTGCTGTCAGGCCTTTCGGATCAGGAAGCCTGGTGCAAAGTCGATGCCGCGCGCCGCGCACTTTCTTCGCGCAAGTTCAAGAGCCGCAACTCTGAGAAGCCGATTGGGCGCGTCACTTTCTCTGCCGGGGTCACGCAGATCAAGTCGGACGAAGAATTCGGCGAAGCTCTCGGCCGTGCGGATGCAGCACTCTACCAAGCCAAGGCCGAAGGGCGAAACAGAGTCCTGCTCGGCTAGGCATCACGACTAATTCGCGAGCTGTTCGCCCACATCGTTGCTGCGCTCAAACCCGAGGCTGGCATAGGCATCGCGTGCTGCTCCTGACTGCATGAGAACCCGCGTATTGACGGTCGAACTTTGGGTCGCCGCCAGCCAGTCACCTGCTGTCGCGACCGCCCAGTTTTGATCTCCCGCAGGATATTGGACAATAATCGTAAGCGTAGCGCGCGGATCAAGCGATTGCTCGCTCAGCCATGCAGCGAGCACTTCTGCGCCTACTTCCGCACCTTCTTCTGCGCGAAAGAGCGACTGGCTTTGTGCCAAATACAGGCTTTCGGACGATTCGCCTTCCGGCTGCGTAGCAGAGGCGTCCGGGCTACCGTCTTGAGTGACTTCCGCCGCTTTCATGGAACTGAGCCCTGTCAGGGTCACCAGAAAGAGAATGAGCGACAGGTCAGCGAGCGTGACTTGCCAGGATGATGCGGCGCGCGGGATCATGCGGCGCGCTTCCGTTCCGAGGCAGACGCTGGTCGCTCAACAGGTCGAGTGACAGGGCACGCCTGCTTGAGCTGCGCTACCAACCATCGGACAAGCATCTCGCGCGCTTCTTCTTCGCGCTCTCCGCGTCGTTCGATTGCTCTCGCGAGGGGATAGAACACGATGTGCGCAAGCATCAGACCGTATAGGGTGGAGACTACTGCCGTTGATACGGATGTGGTGAGGCCAGGGAGCGCGTCAAAGTCGCGCGGTAGCTGGCTCAAGGCAAACAGGGTGCCCGCAAGGCCGAACACCGGGCCAAGCTCCGCCACGGAATCGAGGGTGCGCATCGCACGCTCGCGCGTTTTCTGGCGGCTAGCGACATGGCGTTCATGCTCGGCCATCATGGCGTCGGTGGAACGGTGCCGGATCAGCGCTTTGGTCGCATCTTTGAGCTCAAGGTCAGCCAAATCCGGCGCATCGGAGCGGATCACACCATCGCGCTGCATGCGAGCGACGCGCGGGGCAAGATGCGCGCGCGCCTTGGTCGCATCGAAGCGCGGGCGCAGCAATGCGACAAGATGCGTTGCGGTGACATGGTAATCGCTGAGACCACTACGCGCGAAGCCAGCGAGTATCGTTCCACCAAGCACAATGCAAAGCGCCACAGGATCAAACAGGTGCTGAAGTGTCACGGTATTTGCATCCTATCCGGCGGCCTTTTGAGTTGCACCTTGAAGGACGGCTGAAATCGCGCCCCATTAAGCCCGGAATGCGCTTTTGAAGCAGGCAATCCGGCGATTCTTTGCCAGTGTCCGGCAAGTGCTTGCCGCAAGGGCAGTTCCGGACCCGTAATTTTGCGGATGAAGCCTCCGAACACACAAATTGGCACGCCCCTTGCTATTTCAATCCTGAGCTCGCGCGAAGCAGCGCGACAGGAAGGATTGATGCAAATGAGCGAAGCCATCTTCGGCATTCACGGCAAAGCGCTGGAACTGCGCTCGCAGCGCATGGGGATGCTGACATCCAATATCGCGAACGCCGCAACGCCCGGCTACAAAGCACGCGATCTGGATTTCGCAGCGGCTCTCAAAGCGCGCGAAAGCGGCGCGGATCAATCAGCTGCCGTTCTCAGCAACACCAAATTCCGTGTGCCTGTCATGCCATCGCTTGATGGCAACACAGTCGAGCTTGCCAATGAACAAGTCGCCTTTGCGGAAAATGCCGTCGCTTACAGCGCGACGCTCGCTTTCGTGCAAGGCAAGGTCAACACCGTCACGCGCGCGCTGAAGGGTGAATGACGATGAGCGATAATCGCATGAATATCTTCGATGTCGCGCAGCGCAGCATGTCTGCGCAAATGGTGCGGATGAATGTCGCAGCGTCGAACCTCGCCAATGCCGGTTCGGTCTCTGCCAGCGCTGAAGAAGCTTACCGGCCTTTGCGCACTGTGTTTGAAAGCGAGCTCGACCGCGCCACAGGATTGTCCGGCGTACGGGTTGGCGAAGTCATCCGTTCTGAAGTCCAGCCAACCAAGCGCCACGATCCCAATCATCCGCTCGCAGATGCCAACGGTGATGTGTGGGAAGCGCCGGTCGATGAAGCCTCTGAAATGGTCGAGCTGATGGAAAGCGCGCGACAGTATCAGAACGTCATCGGCGCGCTCCAGACCGCCAAGCAATTGATGCTCGAAACCTTGAGGAGCCGATAAATCATGACTGATACGACCACCGTTTCAAATGCCAATGCGTCACGCTCCATCGACGCGCTTAATGCGCCAGGGGCGACGCCGCTGCGCAATGGATTTTCCGATCTGGGGCAAGCCGATTTCCTGCGCCTGCTGACTGTCCAGCTGCAGCAACAAGACCCGTTCGAGCCAATGGATAACAAGGACATGCTGGCTCAGATGGCGGAGTTTTCTGCTCTCGCTGGCAGCGACACGACAAACGATAAACTGTCCGAGATTTCAAAGAAACTGGATGCGTTGATCCAGGTCCAGATGGCCGCGCAGCAAGCAAGCATGGCTGCCGCCAATGCCATCACTCAGATCAACAGCGGAGTTGCGGCTGAGTCTTCAGACCCCGTCACAACCATCTGATTTTACAGCGAGGAGCCAAACCAAATGTCATTCTTTATTTCCCTGAGCGGACTGCGTGCTGCGGAAGCCGATCTCGGCACGATTGCGCAGAATATCGCTAACTCTGAAACCGTGGGCTTCAAGAAAAGCTCGCTGCAATTTGCCGATATCGTCGCAAGCGGCTCTGCTTCTGACCCTCGCATTACCGCCGGTATCGGGACCGCAGTTTCGTCGACCACGCAGAACTTCTCTCTGGGTGCGCTGGAGCAGACCGGACGCAATCTTGACGTTGCAATTGATGGCGATGGTTTCTTCGCGACCGTCAATCCGGAAAGCGGCGCGCTGACATTCACCCGGAACGGGAATTTCCGTCTGGATGGTGCCGGGAACCTGACAGATGCAACAGGGCAGAGGCTGCAAGTCTTCCCGACCGACGCCGCAGGCAACGTGACGAGCACGGCAGCGACTGTCGATACGGTAGTCCCGATCACAAACGGAGCAGGCGCGGACCTCTCCAACGTTGTGATCGAAGACAATGGCTTGGTGTTCGCGTCCTATTCCGATGGATCGACCGATGCCGTCGGGCGCATTGCTCTCAGCACCTTTGTCGCGCCTGATGGCCTCCGCCAGCTCAGCCAAACGCGCTGGGAGCAAACAGGTCTGTCCGGCCCGCCGGTCTACAATCTGCCCGGCATTGGCAACTCCGGTGAGCTGTTCTCCGGCGCATTGGAGCGATCAAATGTGGACTTGGCTGAAGAGCTGGTTGCGCTGATCACAGCGCAGCGGAACTTCCAGGCCAATGCGCGAGCGATCGATACGGCAACGCAGATCTCCCAGACTGTCATTAACTTGAGGTCGTAAGCGCCATGGACCGGCTCATCTACACTGCGCTCACCGGCATGGATGCGGCTATGAACCGCCAGCGCGCGGTCGCGAACAACCTTGCCAATGCTTCGACCCCTGGCTTTCGGGGAGAGGAGTTTGCGGTCACGCCTGCAACGCTCAAAGGGCCATCGCTCGAGGCGCGAGCAATGGCGCAAGGCGCAGTCCGCGGTGCGAATATGGCGCTCGGCAGTATCAACGATACTGGCCGTGCGCTCGACATCGCTGTGCAAGGCGAAGCGTTGATCGCTCTGCAAGTGGCAGATGGCGGCGAAGTCTATACAAGGCGTGGCGATCTTCGCGTGACACCAAACGGGCTCGTCGAAAATGGCGATGGGCTGCCGGTCATGAGCGAAGGCGGACCGCTTACCGTGCCAGCAGGCTCGCGGATCAGCTTTGGCGATGATGGATCGGTGTTTGCGACCGATCTTGGCGCGCCCGGTGCCCAGCCTGAGCTGGTCGGACGCATCAAGCTCGCTGATCCTGACGGAAGCCCGCTGGTCAAAGGGATCGACGGCTTTCTGAAAGTGCCGGGAGGCGGCGTCCTGCCGGAAGATCCCACTGCGCGGATTACAACCGGCGCGCTTGAAGGCTCCAACATCAATACCGCCGCAACTTTGGTTGAAATGATCGAAGCGCAGCGTGCTTTCGAACAACGCTCCAAAATGATCGCAACTGCCGGTGAGCTCGATGCGGCTGGCGCGCGCTTGATGGCGCTTGGCGGCAGCTAACTCCTCTTTCTGAAAGGAACTTCGTAATGCCTACTTCAGCTTTGCAAGTCGCCCGCACTGGGCTTGAAGCGCAAGATGTGCGCATGCGTGTGATCGCGAACAATCTCGCGAACATAGGCACGACGGGCTTCAAACGCGATCGGCCTGAATTTGAAACGCTCGCCTATCAGGATACGCGTGTTGCAGGGCAACAGTCGACGGCTGAGACGACATTCGCAATTGGTCTCAATCTCGGCACTGGCGTTGCTGTCCAAGGGACAACGCGGATCAACGAGCAAGGCACGCTTAACACGACCGGCAATGGCTTGGACTTGGCGCTCGATGGCGACGGGTTCTTTCAGGTAGAGCTTCCCGGCGGACAGCTGGGCTATACGCGTGCCGGCAATTTCACTTTGAGTGCAGATGGCGCGCTGGTCACGGCACAAGGCTATCCGGTGCAGCCCGGAATTCAGGTCCCGGCTGGATCGCAATCCATCACCATTGCACCCGACGGGACTGTCAGCGCGATTGTACCCGGTGATGCCGCGCCAGCAGCATTGGGCGAGCTGACAATTGCAAGCTTCGTCAATCCGGCGGGCTTGCAGGCCAATGGCGAAAACTTTCTTTTGGAGACAGCGGCAAGCGGTCCTGCGGAAGTGGGTGTGGCGGGCCTGGATGGGCGCGGCCGGATCAGGCAAGGGATGCTGGAAGCCTCCAACGTCAATGTCGTTGAAGAACTTGTCGGAATGATCGAAGCGCAGCGTGCTTACGAGATTAATTCGCGCATGATCAGCGCGGTCGACGAGATGCTCCGCAACGCCAATCAGACTTTGTGAGACATCTCATGACATTGCACCGCCATCTAGGGGTTATCTCGCTTGGTCTCGCTTTATCTGCCTGTGGTCTCGGGGGATCTTCAGGCCCTCGTCCGGGCTTTTCGCCGCCACCGATGCCTGTCGAAACAGGTGTCCAACCGCCTGCCGCTTCCACCAATGGCGCGATCTTCCAGCCTGCTTATGGCTATGCCGGATTGATCGAAGGAACCCGCGCACGCCGTGTCGGTGACATGCTGACGATCGTGCTGGTTGAAAGCGTCGACACCACCAAGCGTACGACGGCCAGAACGCAGCGCGATGGCTCTGCATCGATCACCCCGCCGACCGCCGGACCGCTCTCCTTCCTCAACCCCAATGCCCTTAAAGCTGCGTCCGAAGCGTCGTTCAGAGGGCAGGGGCAAGCTGCGCAAAGCAGTTCGCTTAACGGTGCAGTCGCTGTGACTATCGCTGAAGTGCGCTCCAATGGAACCGCCCGTGTAGTCGGAGAAAAACAGATGTCTTTAAGTCAGGGAGAAGAATGGATCCAGTTCGCTGGAACTGTGCGCCTCGCTGACATTGATGGCGATAACCGTTTGTTGTCGAGCCAAGTGGCCGATGCGCAAATCATCTATTCCGGCAGCGGCTCGATCCAGCGTGCAAGCAGGCCCGGTTGGCTGTCCCGCTTCTTCAGTGCAATTTCGCCGTGGTGAGGGGCTAAAATCATGAAAAACCTTCTTTCTTTAGCTCTCGTAATCGTAGCGCTTTTGATGCCAGCGCATGCTGCGGCAGAGCGCGTACGCGATCTAGGAACTTTTGAAGGACTGCGCGCGAACCAGCTCACCGGATACGGCGTGGTTGTAGGCCTGCAAGGGACCGGCGATAACAATCTGCAATATGCAACGGAGGCCATGCGCGGTGTTTCCGGCAGGCTCGGGTTGCAATTGCCGCCCGGCGTTTCGCCTGCACTCAAGAATGCTGCGGCGGTGATCATTACAGCGGAGCTTCCCGCTTTTGCCAAGCCTGGCCAGCGGATCGACATAACCGTGTCGACAATGGGCCAAGCGACAAGCTTGCGCGGCGGAGCCTTGGTCCTGACGCCGCTATACGGCGCGGACGGACAGATTTATGCGATGGCGCAAGGCAATATCGCTGTGGGTGGGCTTGGCGTTTCCGGACGCGATGGCTCGCGTCTCACGGTCAATGTCGCAACTGTCGGACGGATCGCAGACGGAGCAACCGTGGAACGGGCCGTAGCGACTGGTTTCGACCAGCAAGGCTTGCTGCGTTTCAACTTGCATCAGGCTGACTTCCTGACCGCTTCCCGGGTGCGCGATGCAGTGAATGATCTGTATCCCGGCACAGCGCGCGTGCTTGATGGTGTAAGTGTCGAAATGGCCTTGCCGCTCGGCAATGACCGCCGCTCTGCGATGCTCGCTGAGATCGAGATGCTGAGCGTCACGCCAGCCCCGCAACCTGCGCGCGTCATCGTTAACAGCCGCACCGGGACTGTGGTGATCAATCAGTCAGTTCGGCTCATGCCGGCCGCGATCAGCCACGGCAATCTGACGATCCGCATCGAGGAAGATCCGCTGGTCGTCCAGCCATTACCCTTTGCAAATGGTGAAACTGCCATTGAGGAAGATACGCAGATTACCGTTGAGCAGGACGAAAGCCGGGTCGCCTTAATGCCTGGGGCAGCATCGCTGTCTGAGATCGTCGATGCACTCAACATGCTTGATGTAGGCGCGGCGGATTTGGTCGTGATCCTCGAATCGCTCAAGCAAGCCGGAGCTCTGCAAGCGGAAATGGTAATTCTATGATCACGCCTGCAAGCCCCCTTGAGAGCATTACTCCACGATCCTCGCTCACCAGCGAGCAAATGGGGCTGCGCGAAGCTGCACAAGGCTTTGAAGCGATCATGCTGCGGCAATTACTCGCGAGCGCACGCGCTAGCAGCATGGCCGAGCAAACGCCCTTTACAGGGTCGGGCCTGGAGCAATTCCAGACCATGCTCGATGACCATTTCGCAGACATCGCGTCAAAGAGCGGAACACTCGGCATTGCTGCCAGCATCGAAGCGCAATTGAGCGCGCATTTGCGTCAGGCTCCGGCTTCTTCAGGTCGCGAGGAAGTATAAGCCATGTCATCCGATCTCATCATCATTGGCAGAGCAGGGACCATTGCCGCGCGAAGCGCGCTGGAAGTCACCGCTCAGAACATCGCCAATGCGGACAATCCCGATTACGCGCGCCGCCGGGTTACGCAGACCGAGCTGCTTGCAACAGGCAGTATTGGCGGCTTTTCATCAAGCTCGCTCGGGGGTGTACGTATTGATGAGATCCAGCGCAGCGATGCAGTATTCCTGCAAAACCAGGCAAGACGCACCGGGAGCGATCTTGCGCGTGCCGATGCTGAACTCTCAGGTCTGCTCGCGGTTGAGACTGCAATCGATCAAACTGGAATTTTCCCTGCGATTGTCGACTTCGAAGCATCGCTGGCAGAGCTGCAATCCGATCCGCTTAACGGCGCGCTGCGCTCCGCTGTTCTGGAAAGCGGACGTGCACTTGCTGAGACACTGAATATTGCGGATCGCACGCTGGCGCAGTCTGGCGAGCAGATCCGCTTCGAAGCGAATTCCGGTGTTGAACAGGTCAATCTTTATGCTGGCGAGCTTGCGCGGATTAACGCTGAGATCGTACGTACTGAGCCAGGTACCTCGAGCTTTGCTGCATTGCTCGATCAGCGTGATAGTGCGCTTAGCCAAATGTCCGATCAGCTTGGCATTGCGGTTGAATATGACATCAATGGGACTGTGGCTGTCAGGCAGGGCGATGCGAGCGGGCCCTTGCTCGTATCCGGCACAAACTCGTCGCCACTCGCGCTGAGCGCAAATGCCGATGGCACAGTGGATTTCACTGTCGGGGGCGCGGCTGTCACTTTGGCTAGCGGACAATTGGCAGGGCAAGCTCAAGCGCTCTTTACGCAGCGCGATTATGGCCAACGTTTGGATGATCTTGCGGCGCTTACTGTTACACAGGTCAATACCGCGCAGACGAACGGCGCAGCTCCTGATGGCACAGCCGGCCAGCCATTCTTCTCGGGCAGCACAGCAGGGGACATTACCGTCGCGCTGACTAGCGGCGCAGGGATAGCCACCGCTGCTGTGGGATCGCCTGCGCAAAGCCGCGATACGAGCAATCTGGAAGCGCTCCGCTCAACACTGGCATCGAACACCGGCCCAGCAAGCGAAGCGGACAGCCTGCTGTTCGACTTGGCCAATGCCGTGCGCAGCCGTGAAGTCACCCGCGATGCGACAGCGATTATTGCAGAGACTGCTCAAACTGCCCTGGTCGCGGAAACTGGCGTCGATCTGGAGCAGGAAGCGGTCAATCTGGTGCGTTTCCAGCAAGCTTTTCAGGCCTCCAGCCGGGTTATCCAGACAGCGAATGACATCTTCAACTCCATCCTTGGGATCAGAAGCTGATGGTCAATATCACGAACTCGACGTCTGCTTTCTATCAGCGCTCGCTGGGCCAGCTTGGGCAATTGCGCGGTGCGGCTGAAAGCTTGCAGAACCAGATTGCTACAGGCCAAAGGCTTGAGAGGGCATCGGATGATCCGGTTGCATCTGCGCGACTGCGCACGCTTTCACGCATGGATCGGCTGGCTGACATTGATGCGCGCAATGCCTCGCGTGCGAGCGATGAGCTAAGTACAGCGGCAGACGGCGTTGAAAGCATTGCAGATCTGGTGATCCGCGCGCGCGAACTGGCAATCTGGGCAGGCAATGACACCACCAGTGCAAGCGAACGTGAGCTAATCGCGACGGAAATCGACCAATTGCGCGAAACCATCTTCGCCAATGCCAATGGCTTTACCAACACCGGACGCTCTCTTTTTGGAGGCGACATCGATGGCGCGGCCTATTCTATGGATGGAGTTGGCAATGTCACATATGTTGGCGCAGCTGATAGCGGCGTTATCGATATTGGCGAAGGCGTGACCATTGAACGCGGCATTACTGGGCCAAACATCCTCCAGTTTGATAATGGCGGCACTACGACTGATGTGTTCGCCTTTCTGGCCGATCTGACCGCTGCTCTGCGCGGCGGCGTGGCTGACCCCGCGGCGGCGTCGCGTGATGCGGTCGAAGGCCTCGATGGGGCAATTGACTCGCTCGGCCGCGCGCAAGCCATCTATGGCGCGCGACTGGCATGGATCGACAGTGTCCAGCAAACACAGACCGTCCGCAGTGAAGCCCGCGCGCAGGAAGGCGGGGAGATCGGCGGCACCGATCTCAGCGTTGCGATCACCCAGCTTCAACAAACTCTCACAGTCCTCGAAGCCAGCCAGGCGAGCTTCGCCCGCGTCACTTCGCTAAGCCTGTTCGACGCCATTTGAATTCTTCTGACGCAGCCACCGTGCTGCGTCTCTTTTTGAGTAAGGGAATTAACCATGTTTGCCGCCATTGGGATCGTTGTTTTGCTGTTCATGGTGTTTGGCGGCTTCATCATCGCCGGGGGCAATATAATGCCTATTCTGGCAGCTCTCCCTATCGAAATGATGATCATCGGCGGAGCGGCTTTGGGCGCTTTGTTGATCGGGAATACCAAGCATGAATTGATGCTGTTGCTGGGCGGATTTGCGAAGGTCTTCAAAGGGCCGCGATATACCGATCAGGACCATATCGATGCGATTGCGCTGTCCTCGAAGCTCCTGAAAATGATGCGTTCTGAAGGCGCGGTGGCGCTGGAAAGCCATGTCATGGAGCCGGAAAACTCGCCGATTTTTGCTGAGTATCCGCGTTTGCTCGCCGACGATGCCGTGCGCAATCTCATCTGCGACTCCTTGACCCTTCTGGTGGTCTCCAGCGGCACGCTCGATACGCATGCGGTCGAGGATGTGATCGATAATGCGATCAAGACTCAGCTCCACGAAATGGAGGAGCCTGCGCATTCTATTCAGACGCTCGCTGACAGCCTGCCGGCCTTGGGAATTGTTGCGGCGGTTCTCGGGGTGATCAAGACCATGGGCTCAATCAATGAGCCACCTGAGGTTCTCGGTAAGATGATTGGTGCAGCCTTGGTCGGAACGTTCATGGGCGTTTTGCTTGCATATGGCCTGGTCGGGCCAATGGCAGGGCGCCTCAATCAGGTGAATGCGCATGACAAACAGATCTTCTATTCGATCAAGCAGGTCATTGTCGCATCGCTGCATGGCTATCCGCAGCCCATGGTGGTGGAGGCTGCTCGCTCGGGCCTGCCCCCCGCGCATCGTCCGAAGCTGACAGAACTGCTTGATACGCTGCGGGGCAAGTAAAGTGGCTGCACCTGAGAAAAGCGAGGTTGCCACTCCGCCAGCGCCGATCATCGTCAAGAAGATCACGATCGAACAGGGCGGTCATCATGGCGGCGCTTGGAAAGTTGCCTATGCCGACTTTGTGACGGCCATGATGGCGTTTTTCCTGCTGCTCTGGTTGCTCGGTGCAACCACGGAAGATCAGCGCAAGGGCCTTGCTGACTATTTCACGCCTACGCTCGTCAAACTAAAGGAACAGAGTGCCGGATCTGACGGTATGCTCGGTGGTAGCTCGATCACGGACGTCGACAATTATCCCAATCGCCAAGGGCAAACGGGAAATCAGGCGATCACTATTCCGCTCGACTCCTCTGGCGGAGAATTGGAAGGCGGCGCAGCCGTCCGTGAACTCAAAGCAGACAAGCTCAAAGAGCAGATCGAAGAGAAACTGCGCGAGAAAACGCGCCTACGCCGGCTCGCCAAACAGGTTCAAGTCGTGCGCACCCCAGTCGGTGTACGTATCGACCTTGTCGACGATGCTGAGTTTTCAATGTTCGCGCTAGGCACCACCGTGTTGATGCCGGAAGCGCGCGAGCTGATCGGCGTCATCTCCGACACAATTGGAGATAAGCCGCAAAAGGTCATTGTGCGCGGACACACCGACTCGCTCAAATGGCGCCCTGGTGTGCAAGCGAACAACTGGTCGCTTTCTACCGGTCGTGCAGAGGCAGTGCGCCAGGCATTGATGCGCGGCGGACTGACGGAAATCCGCTTTGTCCGGATTGAAGGCGTTGCAGCACGCGAACCGCTGATTCCGGACGATCCGGCTGATCCGCGCAACCGCCGCGTGTCGATCCTGCTGCTGTCAGCTTCCGATGTGAGCGCGCTGGAAGGCGCTTGATCGCGCTCAAAATATAGCGGTCTGGCACCGCCCCACGCGGTTCCAACAAAGTTGACAAAGTTGACACCTGTCAACTTCGCTAAATCGGCCTCAACCCTTCAGAAATCTGCCGTTTTTGGTCTTTCCAACGAAGTTGACACTTTTCCTATCTTTGCAAAAGTCTCTAGCCAAATTTTCAAGGAACCATGCAGAATATGACGCGGTCTGCGCGAGTAGGAAAGCGTGCCGGATATACCCTGCGCTGGCCGATACGATGCTGCACACGGTGGGGAGGGCGACGAGGCAGCGAGCATGCTTCTTGGGTGCTCTCAGCCCCATTCTCACTGCTCTCGGCGGATCACCACGAGCTTGGAGCCGCATAAGGCCTGCAAGCCTTCTCACCCGCGCCCACTTATGCGTCACACAGCAAGAAGACCCGACGCTCGGGGATAGAGCGCCGGGCCTTGCAAGGTCCGATGGAGGACTTCGGTAAACTTACCGGAGCAGCGACAATACGTTTTGCTGGCTCTGGTTCGCCTGTGCGAGCATTGCAGTTGATGCCTGGCTGAGGATCTGTGCCTTGGCGAGCTGCGTGGTCTCTGCCGAATAGTCAGTGTCCATGATCCGCGAACGTGCGTCCGTCAGGTTGGTGACATTGGTCGTCAGGTTAGCGATGGCTGATTCCAGACGGTTCTGGCCAGCACCCAGCGATGCACGTGTGCCGCTCACTTCATCAAGCGCTGAGTCGACGTTCGTGATCGTGGTGTCAGCCAAAGCAGCTGTCGTCACGTCGAGAGCAGCCGCCGACAGGTTCGTACCGTCGATTGCAGTGCTGGTCAGCGTAACGGTTTCGGTTGCGCTGGTTGCGATGTCGACGGTTACGTCTGTACCGGCAGTGGTGCTGAATACGCCGACGCCGTTGAACTGCGTGTTAGCCAGCACGTCAGCGATCTGCTCCTGCAGCTGCGAGACTTCAGCGTTCATATAGCCGCGGTCGGTTGCGTCGTAGGTGCCGTTGCGTGACTGAACAGCCAGTTCGCGAACGCGCTGCAGCATGTTGGTCACTTCATCGAGCGCACCTTCCGCTGTCTGAGCAAGGGCGATACCATCGTTCGCGTTACGAACACCCTGGTTCATAGCGCGAATGTCAGAGGTCATCGTGGTCGCAATGGCGAGACCTGCGGCGTCGTCTTTCGCACCGTTGATGCGCTGACCCGTAGACAGGCGCTCCATCGCCTGACCCATCATCTGTGATGCGCTGGTCGATGCGTTTGCAGCGCGGAGGGCGGAAATATTCGTATTGATAACAGACATTTATAAAACTCCTATTGTCAAGCCACAGCCCGGTCGTTGCCGTGGCTGTCGCAAACAAGAGCGTCCGTCTGCTGCGATCTTTAACCCCCAAAATCCGATCGTGATGTTGGCAAGCATAGGTGGTTCTACGTGGCCTTAATTTAGCGCCACTTTGGACGTGCCCACGCCAAAAGCCCCGAAACGAGGGCAAAAACGGGGTTTACGCAAATGCTTCCGATACAGGCAGATCCAGCGGTTGAAAAAAAGCATCAGCGTTTGATTGAGCGGGTGTTTTCGACTTTGGTAGAGGCATGCGTGCCTGCCGATCTGCGGATTGAGGATACAGATGGCGGCGAATTCGCAGTTTCGAAAGCAGGTCATGTTCTGGCTTTGTCAGACAGCGGAGAGCTTCGGCTCGAACAGCTGACGAAAAAGACGCGCCAACTCTCCTATCCGCTCAATGAACCCGAAAGCGCGCGCAGCGCATGTATCGCAGCTGCGACCAAGCCAGGCATGCCGATTGCAGGCGATAATCAAACGCTCGCTCTGCTGACCCTCGCAGGACGCATTGCGACAAGTGACATTCCTGTGCTGATCGAAGGCCCGACCGGAACCGGCAAGGAAGTGCTCGCGCAGTTCCTTCACAATGCCAGTGCGCGCGCAGACGAGCCTTTCATTGCCGTCAATTGCGCAGCTATGCCTGAAGCGATGCTGGAAGCTTTGCTGTTTGGGCATTGCAAAGGCGCGTTCACAGGAGCGAGCGCGGCAGGCGAGGGCTTCTTTCGTGCAGCCGATGGCGGAACGCTCTTGCTAGATGAAATCGGCGAGATGCCCCTTACTTTACAGGCCAAACTGCTTCGCGCACTGCAGGAAGGCGAAGTGGTGCCTCTTGGTGCGACTAAGCCTGTAGCAGTAGATGTGCGCATCGTCGCTTGCACGAACCGCGAACTGGCTGGCGAAGTCGCACAATGTCGCTTTCGTGAAGATCTCTATTACAGACTGAATGTCTTTCCGTTGCACATGCCCGCATTGCGCGAGCGTCGTGCGGATATTGCGCCGCTCGCGTTCGGCATGTTGCTGCGCCACGCGGCGCGTCCAAACATGCCTGGCTGGATCGACGAAGACGCGATTGACGTGCTCGGCGCGCATGACTGGCCAGGCAATGTCCGCGAGCTGGAAAATGTAATCCGGCGGGCGATTGTCCTCGCTGGTTCGGAACCGGCCATCACAGCCGAGCACATCCAGTTTGATCGGCCGGTTCGCTCGATTGCCGCGAATGATATTGCCATTCAGACCGGTGAAGTCGTTTCGCATCCAGCAGGTGATCGTGCGCTTGCGGAAGCGCGTTCATCTGATCGGTCTCTCTCTGACATCGCATTTGAATCCGAAGCGCAAGCGATCCTCGACACGCTTGAGCGGTGCAATGGCCATCGCGGCAAGACTGCCGAGCAGCTTGGCATTTCGGAGCGGACCCTGCGCTATCGCCTCGCGAACATGCGTGAGGCTGGCCTCGCAGTTGCAGGAGCAGGGCGGTGAGCACCATCGGTTCACAAACAGGCTTGCAGCAAGTCCTTGCCCTGCGTCAGCAGATCGCTGAACGCAGCGACGCGCTGCAATCGCTGCGCAATGCTCAGCCTCAGCAAACACCCGCTGCGACAGACACGTCGCAAGGCGTCGACTTCGCAAAGACGCTTAACGATGCGGTGCAGGAAGTGAACGCGACGCAAAAGCGCGCGTCCGACATGGCAGCAGCCTATGAGCGCGGCGAGGTCACCGATGTGGCGCAGGTCATGCTCGCTCGGCAGGAATCGAGCGTGGCGTTTGAAGCGACACTGCAGGTCCGCAACAAGCTGTTGACTGCCTATCAAGACATCATGCGGATGGGAGTGTGATAGGTGGCTAGCAATCCGCCTCCCGCGATCGCTGGTGATACCGGAGCTCTGCCCGCACAGCCTCAAGGCAGTGCAGGGGCTTCGCCCTATGCGCGTCTGTCTGAGTTCATGGCTCAACCTGCTGTGAAGCGCACTATCCCAGCATTGGGCGGGCTTGCAGCCATCGCTGCTGCCGGCCTTGCTTACATGGCCATCACGGCGGGGCCGCAGCGCGTGCTCTATTCGGATCTGACAGATGCCGAGCGTGCCAGCGTTGCTGAAGCTCTAACAGGCGGCGGGATCGGATATGAGATCGATCCGGGCACGGGTATGATCACGGTCGCGCAGGACGATCTTTATGCAGCCCGCATGCTGGTCGCGAGCAATACCGGGCTCGCCGCTCCTCAAGACGCTTCGCAAATGCTCGATGCGATCCCGCTCGGATCAAGTCGAACACTTGAAGGCGAACGTTTGCGTCTTGCACGCGAGCGTGAGCTGATGATGACCATTCAGGAGATCGACGGCATCAACAGCGTGAGAGTGCATCTGGCAACTCCTGAGCGCTCTGTTTTCGTGCGCGAGAACAGTCCGCCGAGTGCGTCAGTCATGGTGCGACTTTCACGCAGCCGCAGCCTTTCCAAGGATCAGGTCGATGCGATTGTGAACCTGGTCTCGGGCTCGGTACCGGGTTTAGCGAGCGATGCAGTACGGGTCGTCGATCAGAATGGCCGTTTGCTAACCTCTGACAGCAATGGCGTGCTTGACGAGTTGATGCTGCAGCGGGAATTTGAAGCGAAGCTTCGCGATCAGATCGGTCAATTGCTGGTCCCGCTGCTGGGTGAAGGAAACTTCACCAGCGAAGTCCAGATCGACCTAGACCGGCAGGAAGTGACTTCTGCGCGCGAAACCTACGATCAGGAAGGTGTGGTTCGCAGCGAAGCGACCACCAGCGCCAACCGCGCAGGCGGATCGCAGGTTGGCGGAGTGCCGGGCGTTCTTGCGAATACACCTCCACCCCCGGCAGAACTGGTCGAGGAAGCGCCAGAAGGTGGCGAAGCGCAACCGGCTGAAACGACACCGGGCGATAGCGAAACCAGCGCGCGCCGCGACTATGAAATCGGCCGCGAAGTGGCTGTTACCAGCACGCGTCCAGGCGGGGTCAACCGCATATCGGTCGCCGTGGCTGTCAGCGCGAGCGCTCTCGAAGCCATCGCACCTGCCGATGAAGAACGCATTCAAGCGCTCATCGAAGCAGCGGTTGGCGCGGACGCAGAACGCGGCGATGTTGTGACCGTCGTTACCGGCGCTTTCGAAGCCCCTGCGGTCGAAGAGCCAGCTTTCTACGAGCAGCCATGGTTCGAGATGGTTGTGCGGTATGGCGCAGCCGTGCTCGCGGTTTTGCTGGTCTTGCTGCTTGGGGTGCGGCCCATGCTCAAGCGGTTGAAGGAAGCCAGGCAAGTTGAGCAAGAGCGCGCGGAAGAAGCACAACAAGCGCTGCTCGATGCGGGCGGAGTTGAGCTGAGCGAAGAGGAAACCGCTGAAGTTCAGCGCTTGGCAGCACAGGCTCGAAGCGAAGGCGTACCGGCGGATCTGGCCGAGCAAGTGGCCTTGGCGCGGCGCTTGGCCGAAGCGCGTCCGGATCGGGCAGTGGCGGCCCTTCAGCGCATGCTCGCAGCGCCTGAAAAGCCGGAAGCTGTATGATGAGCGAGCTTGCTGAACTCTCTCAAGCGCATAGCGCTGCTGTCTTCGTGTTGCTGCTCGAAGATCGCAATGCCGCTGAACTGCTCGGCCGGCTTGGACCCGATGAGCTGGAGCGCGTGGGCGCATCGATGTGCCAGCTTGGTGACGTTGATCCCTCGCGTATCGCGCGTGCGATAGCGAGCTTTGTGGAAGAGGCTGATCGCGAAGCCTTGTCCGCCGATGGCCGCGAAGATCATGTCCGCTCGCTGTTCGTCAATGCGATTGGCGACGTGAAAGCGGAAAGTGTGATGAAGCGCATTCAGCCTGAAGAGCGGCCGCGATCTTTGGAGCTGGCGCGCTGGCTTGCTCCGTCGATTGTCGCGCCGCTTATCGAAGATGAGCACCCTCAAGTGATCGCCGTACTTCTGCTGATGATGGAAGCAGAGCCAGCAGCGGAAATCCTATCTTTGATGCCCGAAGCTTTTCAACCGCGCATCGTCGAACGCATTGCAAAGCTTGGTCCGGTCTCAGGGCAAACCATCGACATGCTCGACACTCTTCTGTCCAAACGGATTGGCGAGCGCTTTGGTGCAGCAGCCCTGACGCTTGGCGGAGCGCGCGAAGCGGCTAACCTCATCAATGCAGCAGCGGGCGCTGTCGGACAGCGAGTATTGCCAGCCATCGAGCAACGCGACGCAGAGCTTGCCGCGGCGATCGAAGAAGAAATGTTCACATTCGAAATGCTGTACGAGCTCGACCGGATGGGCATGGGTCGCTTGTTGCGCGACGTCGAAAACGATGTTCTTGTCGATGCCTTGAAAGGTCTGTCCGAAGACGATCAGGAACCGTTTTTCTCTGCCATGTCGAGCCGTGCTGCTGATGGCGTGAAGGACGAGATCGAACTGCGCGGCAAGCTTCGCCGTGAAGATGTTCAAGCCGCGCAGAAGAAGATTGTCGAGGTTGCTCGCCGCTTGTCGGACGAAGGCGAACTCAGTCTGGGCGGGGACGATGGCGAGTTTGTCTGATCTTCTCGAACAACCGGCTTCTACTGCGTCGCAGCCCTCCTGGATCGACGCGCTTCAAGGCAGCGAAGGCTTTGTCGACGGACTGTTTCAACGAGCCGCTGTTGGCACGTCGAGCAATGCTGACAGCGCAGAGGCACTGCGCGCGCAGGCCTATGCGGAAGGCGAAGCTGCGGGACGTGCGGCAGCGCTCGCGGAACATGAGCAGACGGCAAAGCAGCAGGACAGGTTCAAACTCGCCTTGGCGCAATTTGACAAGGCAGCACACGCTGCGTTGTCCGATCAACTAGCCAAAACAGTGCTTGCCTTGTGCGAGCCGATCCTCGGCGATTTCGCGGTCGACAAGCAAGGATTGCAATCTCGCTGCGAGACACTGATCGCTCAGTTCAAAGACGCGACCGACAAACTCGTCTTGCATGTTCATCCCGACGATGCAGCAAGTATCGATGAACATGTACGCGAGACCGTTATTATCCGCGAGGATGCCGGAATCGAGCGCGGTTCGCTTCGTCTGGAAGGGCCGGAAGGCAGCTTCACTGACGGGCCCGCGGATTGGCGACGGGCCATTGCAGCGGCAGTGCGGACATGATCGCAACGCTCCAAAAAGAGCTAGAGGCAATGGCGTCGCGCGGCGTTGATCCAGCGCCGGTTCGGGTTGGACGCGTGGTCGCTTGTGATGGCGGCTTGGTCGAAGTGTCAGGCTTGCCGGCCCCAATCGGAACGCTCTGCCGGATAGAAACGCAGGACAAACCGCGCGGCTGCACCGCTGAAGTCATCGGCTTTCGCGCAGGCCACAGCCTGATGATGCTTCTCGGCGATACCGTCATGCTTCAACCGGGTGCGGATGTGCGCGCAGACCGTGATCCGGGCATGGTGCATGTCGGTGAAGCGCTGCTTGGCCGTGCCGTCGACGGCAGTATGCGTCCGATTGACGGCGGCGAGCGACCTGACGTTAGCGAACTGTGGCCGCTAGGCGGGATTCGTGAAAGCGCGCTGGAACGCAGCAGCGTAGTCGAGCCGTTCGATTGCGGAGTACGTGCGATCAATGGACTGGCTACCATGGGCGTCGGCCAGCGGCTCGGGATCATGGCAGGCTCGGGTGTCGGCAAGTCTGTCCTGATCGACATGATCGCTCATGGCGCCGAAGCGGACATTACGATTGTCGGCTTGATCGGCGAGCGTGCGCGCGAGGTCTCGGATTTCGTCTCGCGCCACATGAGCGGTGCTCAGCGAAACCGCACTATCATGGTCGCGGTCCCGGCTGACCATGCGCCCAATTTACGGCTACGCGGTGCGCAATATGCCTGCGCTCTGGCGGAATACTTTCGTAGCCAGGGTAAGCGCGTGCTTCTCATCCTCGACAGCCTCACACGTGTCGCGCATGCCGCGCGAGAGATTGCGCTCCTGCTCGGGGAGCCGGGTGCTGCTCGTGGCTATCCGCCCTCTGCTCTCGCGACGATTACCAGACTGGTCGAGCGCGCCGGTAATTCCGCAAGGAGCGGGGGCGCGATCACTGGTGTCTACACAGTGCTTGCTGACGGGGACGATCAGGATGATCCGGTTGTCGATACAGCACGCGCGATCCTTGACGGCCACATTGTTCTATCGCGCGAGCTTGCTCAACAAGGGCACTATCCCGCGATAGATGTTTCGGCTTCGCTTAGCCGCGTGATGGACGCAATTGTCAGCGAGCAGCATCGCCGCGATGCGCGAGAATTGCGGTCGCTCGTGTCTGCGGTCCAGACCAATCGCGACCTTGTCATGATGGGCGCATACCGTCCTGGTTCGGATCCGTTGCTCGACCGCGGAATGGCGGCAATGCCGAAAATAAACACTTTTCTTCAACAGGATGCGGATGAACGAGTAACGATTGCCGATAGCGTCGCGGCTTTGGCTAATGCCACAAGGCTTGAGGCGGAAGCATGAACCGGGAGAAGAAAAAAGCGGCCGTTCTTGCGCGGCAGTCCCGGATCGGTGCAATCGAACGCAAGCTCGCTTTGCGCGAACTGGCCGATGCCCAATCAGAGCGCTCCCGGATGCACGCTTTGGCAGAGCGGAGCGAGGCCCTGGCGGACAATCGCGCCTCCCGAATGTCAGTCAAAAATGCGAGCGATCTGAGTAGCCTAATTCGCTTCAGCGGCGCGCTTCACGGCGTTAGCGATGATGCGCGTAAGATGAGCGATGTGGCGCAGAGTGAAGCGGATCGCAGTGCTCAAACGCTCGGCCGGCTCGATAACCGGTTGAAAACACTGAATACCCGTAGGCGCGATGCCGAGCGCGCTGTCGAACGCAAGCAAGCGCAGCGCGCGCTCAGCCAAGCCGCGCCGCCGGGTCAAATTGGCACGAGAATTGCTTCTTCAGGTGCGGAGAAAAAGGAACCGCAGCGATGATCCAATTGCCCAGCTCAATGATACCTCAGCCAACCGGCGGACCTAGCATCGCTGTCGGCAAGCCACTGGAATCGATCACTGAAATCGGCCTGAGCGCGGAGTTTGCGGCAGCACTTGCCGATGTGCTGCAGATCGAGAATGGCGAAGTGCAGCTGGTTTCGGGCGGTCCGCGATTGCCGGGCGGCAATAGCTTGCCGGGTGACAGCGATCCGGTCGAACTGCTTGGCAATCTCTTGCCGGATGGCGCCGCTGCGAGTGCTGGAGATGACCCCGAGATAACTCGAGATGACCAGGAGATTGGTCGAGATCAACGCATCGCTTTGATAGATGGCCGGCTCCAAGTCGTAGTTCCTGGTGAGACCAATTTAGCTCTCACGAGCGCGGCCCAAACTTCAAGCCCGCAAACCGGCACCCTAACCGATACTACCAACAGCACCCCGCCACTCGCCGCTAGCATTGCCCGTCTGCAATCGCTGCTGAGCCAAACCGGCTCCAATGATGCAGGCCAGCCCGCCGCTGCTCGCCAAGCCAACGGCATAGAAGCACGCCGGGCAGGGCTTGAGCGCGCTTTGGAAGCTATCATGGGGAGAGCTGCGCAGCCTGCCGGTCCATCCGTTCAGATCCCGCCGACACAAGATGCCGAGCTGCCAAGTTTACAGAGCTCCGCCATGCTTGAGCGGCTTGCTGAAGCTATTGGTCGCCCTGCCAGCGAAGTGCGCGAGCGCTTTGCCATCGTGCAGGAAATCATGCGCGATCCGGCACCGACGTCGCGCGCGCTGGACCAGCTTGGCCTCACAACTGGGGCCACAAGCGACACAGCGAATGCCAGCACACAGCGCCTCTCGACAAGCGGCTTCGAAAGCGCGCTGCGCGATAGCAGCCAGCTTGAGACACTGATCGAGAACTTGGCTCAGGCTCGCGAAACGGGCCGCGCAGCTAAAGGCGAGATGCTTGTCCGGCACGAGGATTTCGGCGTTGTCAGCATGAAGCTCGCCGCGATTGAAGGCGAGCTCAAGGCAACGCTTAACAGCCGCGATCCCGGCTTTGCTCTTGCCGCGCAAAACGCGATCGCAGAACGCAGTGTTGCCGCTGTCAGCGACAGCTACAACGCCCAATCGCGCGGGCAGGATAACGCCGCAGGCCAAGGCTCATCAGGCGGCCAGCAGCAACGCGATTTCGGCGCGCAGCTTCAGCAGGGCGGAGGCTCAGGCGAGCAATCTTCAGCACAGAGCGAACGCGATTCCATGAGCGGACAAGCATCGCGCAGCAGCGATGAGCAACGCGAGGAAATGATCACTTCAGGGCCGTCTACCAGCGGGCTCTACGCCTGATTGCGCAGCGCAAGACCTGAACTTCAACTGCACACACAATTGACATTTTGAGACTGGAACTATGGCGAAGAAAGACAAGGCAAAGGACGAAGACGAGAAGCCCAAAGGCGGCAAGCTCAAGCTGATAATCGGTGCCGTGTTGCTGCTCGGTGCGGGCGCGGGCGGCGTCTATGGCGCTATGGCGGCAGGTCTGCTCGGTCCAACTGCGGAAGCCGCAGAACCGCAAGGCCCAGAGCTTATCCTGAAAGGCGAGACCGACCCTTACGCGCCGCCATCCGACAGCAAGGATGCCGCAGCCGATGCAGCCGTATTCGGTGAAGGCGGCAGCAAATATCGCACTGCCTATTTCCGCTTCGAGAACAGCTTCACGTCCAATTTTGCTGATTCCACCGGCATCATCCAGGTCAGCCTCGCAACTTCCACGCAGCGCGATGGCCGCGTGTTGCAATGGCTCAAGCGGCATGAGCTGGCGGTGCGTTCAGCGATTCTGGTCGAGCTTGCTGCAACGCCGGAAGAAGACGCGTTCTCGGCGGACGGGAAGGAACGCATGTCCAAACGCCTCACGCAAGCGATCAACAAAGTTCTTGAGGAAAAAGAGGGCTTTGGCGGCGTTGATGCAGTCTATTTCGAGCAGTTCCTCGTCCAATGAAGACAGATCACAACTTTGTGGCAGAGCGCGCTCTTGCCAATCATTGTGCGGAGCTGATCAGCAAGCCTCTGCGCGATCCTGAGCGTATCGAGCAAGCCCGCACTGACTTTGCGCAGAGCCTCGCGCGGATGCTCCAAACGGGCATGCGCTCATTACTGGCAAGCAAGAGCGTGCAAGTCGCAATCGAACCGCGCGGGCCGGAAACAGCCAGCTCGCTCGCGCAGACCATCGGCCCGCGTGCCGCAAATTTTGCGCTTGGTGTGGCGGACGCAGCCCAGCCTTATGCACTCTCGTTGGACCTTAAAACCGCGATGGTCCTGACTGATAGACTGTTTGGCGGCGAAGGCGAGGAGCCTACAGAGGAATTGGAAGCGCTTCCGGCATCCTGCGCTTTGGCGCTGCAGGAAGTGGGACTGTCAGTCGCGCGCGCTATTGCTGAAGCACTTGAGCGGGAACCTGCGCCGCAAATCCTCAGCCAGCATGAGAAATTCGCCCGGATGGAAGTGTTTCCGCGCGGCGATTATTGCCTGAGCTGGACAGTGACCGTCAAACAGGATGGGCGCAGCGATTGGTCGTTCTTGCTGATGACAACAGAGCATACGCTCGATGCAGTGCTGGACACAGGCAGCGGCAGCAAGGTGCAAAACGGCTTTGCCGCAAGCCCCGATGCCAAGCCATTCGCGGACATTCCGCTGCTCGCCCGCGCGATTCTCGCTGAGTTCAAGCTTCCTTTGGGCCGGTTGGCGCGGCTTTCGCCCGGCGATTCCATACCGCTGGCCCCGGCGCGCGAAGTGCCTTTGATGATTGGACGCCAGACCTTGGCGCATGGCCGCGTAGGCGCGCTCGACGAGCGCATTGCTCTGCGCATTTCAAACCTTTCCTCCCCGGAGATGACATCATGAACGCCGCAGCCGCCCACGCGAAATTGCTCGATGATATTGCCGTCACTGTCTCGGTCGAGCTGGGCCGCGTCGACCTGCCGTTGAAGAAAGTGCTGGCGCTCGGGCCGGAGAGCGTTGTGCCGCTTGACCGCCTGACCGACGAACTACTCGATGTAATGGTCAACGGGCACACGATCGCGCGCGCAGAGGTGGTGACGCAGGATAACAAATTCGCGCTTCGCATTGTTGAACTGGTGGGCGTCGGCCCAATGCCGGATCCTGTGCCTGACAGCCCAAGTCCGGCGGCAGATGGGCCGAGTGAGGCTGCATCTGCTGTGCCTCCTCCACCTGCAGGGGCGTAAGCCATGCTGTGGTATTTCGCTAAGCTCGCCTTTGTCCTGCCGCTGCTCGCGCTGCTCATTTGGGGCAGCCTGAAATTAACGCGACATATGCAAAATCGGCTCGCGCAAAGCGGCTCGTCTGAGCGCGCGATCAAGCTGGTTGAGACGAGCTTTCTCGCACCGGGCATTCGGCTTGCGGTGGTTGAGTTTCACGGGCGCGAGATTCTGCTCGGCTGTTCCAAACAGGGTTTGACGCGGCTCGCTGAAGTGGAAGCGCGCGCTGCGGTGCCGAAACAGCCTAAGGCGCTGGAGCAAGCACAATGACAGGCCGCATCGCGCTTCTGATTGCTGCTATCGCGCTCGGCGCGGCGGCAATCCTCGCGCCGAGCATCGCTTATGCGCAAGCGCCGATCCCGCCCGTGGCGGCGGAAGGCGTTGGCAGCGCGATCGAGCGTGCGCTCGGTGCAGGCTCTGAAAGTTCTGACGCTCCCTTGTCGATATCGCTCCAGCTGCTGCTGGTCATGGGTCTGCTTACGATCCTGCCCGCGCTGGTTCTGATGATGACGAGTTTCACCCGCATCATCATTGTTCTGGCGATCTTGCGGACGGCTTTGGGTTTGCAACAAAGCCCGCCTAATCAGGTGCTTGTGGGCCTCGCTCTGTTCCTCTCACTATTCATCATGGCGCCCACTCTGGCTGATGTGAACACGCTTGCACTCGCGCCGTACATGGCGGGACAGATGACAGCGGATCAGGCGATTGTCGCGGCAGGAGCAGAGTTTCATGAGTTCATGCTGCGCCAGACGCGCGAAGCCAATCTTGCGATGTTTGCGGATATTGCGGGCAATCCGGGTTTCGCATCGCCTTCCGACATTCCCTATTCGATCCTGCTGCCCGCGTTCGTGACGAGCGAGTTGGAAACCGCGTTCCAGATCGGCTTCATGCTGTTTCTGCCGTTTTTGGTGATCGACCTGGTTGTTGCGAGCGTGTTGATGTCGCTCGGCATGATGATGCTCTCGCCGACCATTGTCTCGCTCCCGTTCAAGCTGCTGCTGTTCGTATTGGTCGACGGCTGGGCGCTGCTGATGGGTTCGCTCGCCATGAGCTTTGCGTAGCGGAGGGCGTAGGTAATGCAGGATGATGCTGAGATTATGGCGCTTGCCGACCAGATGCTGTGGATTACGGCATTGGTCGCAGGGCCCGTTCTGGTGGCAGCGCTCGCGGTTGGCCTGATCGTCGGGATCATCCAGGCGGCGACTTCCGTCAACGAACAGACTTTAAGCTTCGTCCCAAAGCTGGCGATCACCGCTGCGATCATGGTGCTGATGGGCGGCGCGATGATGAGCTTGCTGACGGATTTCTCGCGCGAGATCTTCGCGCAGATTGCAGCGATTGCGCGCTGATCCATGAATGTCACCGATTTCGGCTTCGGCGCATTGGACGAGCAGCTCTGGACGCTGCTGATCCTGTCGATCCGCTGCGGAGCTGCGCTGATGGCCGCGCCTATGTTCGGCATGATGAGCGTGCCGGTGACGATCCGCGCGCTGTTCGGCTTCGTGCTTGCGCTGTTCATCATGAGCTGGATGCCCGTGCCGGATCTCCCGCCAATGCTTTCCTTGGAAGCGATGCTGATCGTGTTGCAAGAAGCACTGATCGGCGTAGCGCTGGGCTTCGTGCTGCAGATCGCCTTTGCAATTCCGTTGATTGCAGCCGAGCAGATCTCCGGCACCATGGGGCTTGCGATTGCGACTTCGGTTGATCCCAATACCGGCGCGCAGTCAGGGGCGATCGGGCAGTATTTCTCGCTGCTGATGACGCTTATCTTCCTCAGCATTGGCGCGCATCTCATTTGGCTTGAGCTTATCCTGGAAAGCTATCGCGCGTTGCCGCCGGGTCTTGCGATCTTCACGCCGGAACGCGCCATGCAAGTGGTCAATTTCGCAGGGCTTGGTTTCCTGACCGCCGCTGCGATTGCCTTGCCGGTTGTGCTGGTCCTGCTGCTCGTCCAGATCGTCACAGGCGTGCTGAGCCGCTCCGCGCCATCGCTTAACCTGTTCGCCCTGGGTTTGCCGGCTGGCGTTCTTGCGGGCCTTGCAGCCTTGATCGCATCCTCCGCCATCCTGTTCGAGCAATTCGTCGATCTGTCCGAGCTCTCGCTTGAACAAGTCGGCGCGCTGGTGGTGGCTCCATGAGCGAGCAACCGGCGGGCGAGAAGAGTTTTGAGCCGACGGAAAAGCGGCTGCGCGATGCGACCAAGAAAGGCGACGTTCTGCGCAGCCGTGAGGTCGCAACCGCTGTCGCAGTGGCCGTGGGCGGCGGCTGGCTCTTGATGGGCGGGCCATGGCTCTTGGAAGGGTTGCGCAGCGTTGCACAAGTCGGCTTCCGCTTCGATCACGGCGCGCTGGAGAGCTTCTCCGCAGGCGCACGTTTCAGCCACGCGCTCGAAGCTCTCTTGCCGCCGATCCTGTTCCTCGGCCTCACCGTGCTGATCTTCACAGTCGCATCGCAATTGGTCTTCGGCGACGGGCGCTGGGTCAACGCCAATGCCGCGCCCAAGGGCTCGCGCATCAATCCGCTTTCAGGGCTCAAGCGCATGTTCGGCACGCAAGGCCTGATCGAGCTCGGCAAGAGTTTGCTTAAGCTCATCCTGCTCGGCGGCATTGCTATGTGGTGGGCGTGGACGAATATGCCGGGGCTTATCAAGCTGGGGCGGGGCGCCTTTCAAGGACAACTGGCCGCAGGCTGGGATGCAGCGGTCATGCTGGTCGGCCTGCTCGCGCTCGGCCTGTTTGTGATCGCCTTGATCGACTATCCGATCCAGCTGGTCCGCCGCATCGGCAGGCTGAAGATGACGCAGCAGGAACTGCGCGACGAGACCAAGGAAACTGAAGGCTCCCCGGAAAAGAAAATGGCGCAGAAACAGCGTCAGCGTGACATGGCGAGAGCAGGCGTGTCAGGCGCCATGGAGAAAGCGCAATTCCTTCTGACGAACCCGACTCATTTTGCGATTGCGCTTACGTATGATCCGCTACTCGCACCTGCACCGATTGTGCTCGCCAAAGGGCGCGGTGAAAAAGCGCTCGCAATGCGCGAGCTGGCAGCGGAAAAGAAATTGCCGGTGCTCGAATACCCGGCCTTGGCCCGCTCGGTGTACTTCACCACGCGCGAAAACCAGGTCATCCGCGAAGAGCTTTACATCGCGATCGCTTCGCTCGTCGCTTTCGTCATGTCGTTGAAACGCGGCGAGAAACCGCGCCGTCCGCAGGTCGATGTGCCTGTCGCTTTGCGCTTTGATGCAGACGGCAATTTGCAAAAGGCTTAAGCATCGCGCGGCATGGCCGTTTTAGAGGGCATGGAAACAGCTCTCTCATCGATTGTCGGAACCCTTGGCGGCGGTAGCGGCGTGGACATGGTCAAGCTTGCAGCGGACTTGTCTGCTGCCCGTTTCGCCCCTGCTATCGCGCAGCTTGAAGCGCGTAATGAAGAGCTTCAGACGCGTATCAGCGCAGCCTCGGATCTCCGCAATCAGCTCTCGCAGCTTTCGAGCGCATTGGGCGACCGGATGCGCAATGGCGACCTCGCTCCTGCAGCGCGCCTCACAAACCCCTCCATCGCTGACGTTTCCGTCCTGCCGGGCGCAAACCCAAGCGGGACCTATTCGCTGGAAGTCACGCAACTGGCGGATGCACAGACGCTGGTCATGCCAGCCTATGGCAGCAGCGAGGATTTTGTCGGCGAAGGCACGCTCACTTTGCGTTTTGGTACTGTCGCAGGCGGAGGCTTCACCGCTGACACCGAGCGTGCAGCAATTGATATTGCTATCGCTCCCGATGACACGCTCGCCGATGTCGCGCGTAAGATCAACGGCACTGGTAGCGGCGTGACGGCCTATGTTGCCGATGGCACCAATGGCGCGCAGCTCGTCATTAAGGGCGAGCAAGGCGATGCGAACGGCTTTGTTTTGGAAGCCGCGCCGGCTGGCGGGGGAAGCGGCGCGCCGGGTAGTCTCGATTATCTCGGCTGGAACCCGGCGAGCGATACAGGTCAGCAACGCAGCACGGCTCAGGATGCGATCTTCCGCTTCGACACTATCGAAATGCGCAGCCAGTCCAACACTGTCTCTGACTTGCCGGGCGGGCTCAGCGCCGAGTTGACGTCCACCAATATCGGAGCGCCTGCAACAATCGGCTTTGCCTCACGCAATGATGCAATTGGCGCTGTGATGGGCGACCTTGTGGCCGCTCTGAATGACATTACCAGCAATCTGCGCGATGTCGCCAATCCGCTTGGCGGAGAGCTTGGCCGTGATGCCGGTGCGCGCGGGCTGAAGCGTGCTCTCTCCGGCCTGACGTCCGAAGTCATCATGCCTAATACAGCGCCGGGTGAACCGAGCCGGCTGTCAGATCTTGGTGTCTCGATCAATCGCGACGGCTCCTTCAGCTTTGACAGCGCGCGCTTGAACGAAAGCCTGGCAGAGAACCCGACAGCCACAGCGGCCATGTTCACCACCGGCCTGTTCGGTATCTTCGCGACGATTGACGATATCTCGCGCTCAATGGGGGCTCCGGGCGATCCCGGCTCGCTCGCTGGCTCAGTCGCCCGCTACACGCAGCAAGTGGAACGCAATGATGAACGTCTGGCGCGCGTGACAGAGCAGCAGGACAAACTGCGCGAGACCATGACCAGCCAGTTTATCGCCGCTGATCGTAATGTGTCTGCTTCGCAGTCGACCTTGGACTTCATCCGGTCTCAGATCGAGATCTGGAACAACACGAATAATTGATGATGATGCCGCTTACCGCCAATCCCGCTGAAGCCTATCGCCGCGTTGAACTCGATGCGCGGATCGAAGGGTCTGACGGCACGAAGCTCACGCAGATTTGCTTGGAGGCAGTCGTGCAGGCGCTTGCGAGCGCGCATGCGGCGGCCAAGCGCGATGATCGCATGGAGCTGACCGATGCGCTCAGCCGGGCAGGGCAGATCATTCTCGGGCTGGAGCGAGCGGTCGATTCTACCAATCCGATGAGCGCGACTTTGCGAGAATTCTACAGCGCGGCGAGCCTGCAAGTGCGGCAGATCACGATCCGCTATGATGAGAATATGCTTGTGACATTGCGGCAGGACTTCATCGACGTCATGGATGCGATGGACGCGGCACGGCGTGCAGAAGCGAGTGCGCCGCAAGCGGCTTAGTGCCTATGCCATGGGGATGGGGGTTGCAGCGACGGAGGTTCGCCCGCATTAATGCTCGCCACTATGAGTGCGGGGGCAAACCAGAAAAGCAATGACGCTGCCGCGTCGCGCCGCGCTGCGATCACAGCAGAGTTCGATGCCTGGGCGCCGAGCTATGAAAGCGGCAGGCTTGCCCCGTGGTATCAGATGCATGCGCGCGAAGTGTTTGGGCATCTCGATTTGGCGAATGTCCGCCGCGTGCTCGACATCGGTTGCGGGACAGGCTGGGCGCTAAGACAGCTCGCGGCTGAGCATCCGAAAATCGAGTTTCACGGTATTGATCTGTCGCCAAGGATGATCGCAGAGGCAGAGCAGCGCGCCACGTCAGAGGGCTTCAGCAATGTCGCTTTCCATCAGGGCGATTGGGAGAAATTGAGGCCAGAAATCGCGGCTGGCAAACACGCCGTTCAGCCCGGCTTTGATCTGGCGCTCGCGCTCAGCAGCTTGCACTACATGGCTGATCTGAAAGCGGCACTGGCGCATATAAGGGAAAGCCTCTATGCAGGCGGCAAGCTGGTGCTGGTAGAGCGAGACACGCAAGGCTCGTCACTCACTCGGCTATGGGGCGCATTACACAAATTTGTTCTGAGGGACGGTGTCGAATTTGCTGATACCGGGGAGCTGATGACGATGATGCAATCAGTCGGATTTGAAGACGTGCGGGTTCTGGCTCGTAAGCGTCAATTCTTGCGGCATGGTAAGCTGTTTACGAGCGTGGTTCTCATCGAAGGGGCTCGTAGCAAGTGAGCCTGCCGGATAGCTCCTTGATGGCTGTGCGTGCGGCGGAGCGCGAGCTCAAAGGCAAGAAATGCCTGGTGACAGGCGCGGGCGGGTTTATCGGCGGTGCCTTGCTTACGCGCTTGCGCGACATCGGCGCAGATGCGCTGGGTACGACGATTGACCAGGAACAATGCGACAAGCTTCGCAGTAAAGGCCACCGTGCAGCGGTTTTCGACTTGAAGCAGACGAAGGATGCTGTGCCGCTGCTCGAAGGCGTTGAGATCGTCTTCAATGTCGCTGCTATGTTCAATGAAACCGAAGCCTCTGAAGCAGAATATTTTGAAGTCAATGAAACCGCAACAATGGCCTTTGCAGAAGCAGCTTACGATGCCGGGGTGAAGCGTTTCGTCCATGTCAGCACGGTGGGTGTGCATGGCGATGTCATGGAAATCCCTGCGACCGAGGAATCGCCATTCAATCCGATGGATAGCTATCACCGTTCCAAGCTGGCTGGCGAGCGGGCGATCCTGATGATGGCGCGCGAGCTTGGCGAGGACGAGATGGTCATCACTGTCAACCGCCCGGCGATGGTCTACGGCCCGGGCGATATGCGGCAGCTGAAGCTTTTTCGCCTGATTGCGCGCGAGAATTTCGTGATGATCGGGAGCGGTAATACGCTCGCGCATTTCGGCTATATCGATGATCAAGTGGACTCGCTGCTGCTGTCCGCTGTCGCGCCGCGCGATCAGGTTCATGCGGAAGCCTTCAACATCGCCTCTGGCAAGCCGATTACATTGAACGATGCAGTCAAGGTCATCGCTAAAGCGCTCGATATGGAGAGCCCGGATACGCGGCTGCCATTGGCACCGGTCATGCTGCTGGCGACCGCGATCGAGCTGTTGTGCAAGCCTTTCGGTATCCGCCCGCCTTTGTCGCGGCGTCGGGTGGGTTTCTTCACGCACAACCGCGCGTTTGACCTTGCCAAAGCGCAAGAGCGGATGCGCTACGAGCCGCGCGTTGATCTGCCGGAAGGCGCACGCAAGACTGTCCAATGGTACCGCGAACGCGATCTTCTGTGATCCTGGCTAGACCAGCGTCATCAGGTCTTGCGCCATGCTGACAGCGCGCCAGAAAATGTGGCTCGGGATCAGGCGGGTCCTTACTCCGAAGATAATCGTCTCGCTGATATACTACTTCAAATATGGCGCCCGGGTGAGCCCGCGTGCGGAAGTGGAGCTGAATTCCAACCTTGTCCTGGGGCGCGATTGCCGCATCGGTCCGTTCGTGAAGATCAAGGCCTTTACCGGCCCCTTGCATATCGGCGCGCGGGCCAGGATTGAAGCGGGTTGCTTCATCACGTCGCGCGAAGGCGGGACCATGATCGGTGATGATTTTGTCTCAGGGCCCGATGCTAAAGTCATTTGCGGCAATTACCGCTATGATCAGAAAGGCGTGCATTTGGAGGACCTTGGCGGCTCATCCAAAGGCATTGTCATCGGCGACCGGGTTTCGATTGGAGCAGGCGCCATGATCGCTGATGGCGCCAAGCTCGGCGATGATACGCAAGTGTTGCCTGGCGCGCTTGTCAATCGGCCTTTCAAAGGCGGTATTGTCCTTGGCGGCTCGCCTGCGCGCAGGATCAAGCCTGAGGAGGATGCGGATTAGCCCGCTTTGATCTGGATTTTCGCAAGGCCTGACTTCGCGATATCGAGCATATGCGTTTCCGCGCCTTCCGGGCGGCCTCGTGCGTACCACAAGCCTGCAATTGTAGCGCAGTACGTGATCGCGCCAAGCGCGACGAGCAGTCCGAATTCCACTGCGATCTGGAACAGATATATTGACGGCGCAAAGCTGATGGAAGCGGCCCAGACGACCGCGCTCATGACCAGAGCAGCGATCACTGGTCTCGCCGCCAGCCTCACATGATCTCCGACTGTCACGGGACTGATCCGTGCGATCAGCATCATGTTGAGGAGTGCATTGATCGCAGCGGCAATCGCACGCCCATATAGCGCGCCCAGGATCACGTCATTGCCTGTCCTGAGACCCCAGATGATGCCGAGAGCCATGAGTGGCAGCCGGATCAGCATTCCGCGCAAGTCGCGATTGAAAAGCGCTTTGGTGTCTCCGGTCGCCATAGCAACCGGGTTCAACGACTGGAGCAGCCGGCAAGCGACACAGAATGCGAGGATCTGGATATAGGGCACGGCTGGCAGCCACTTATCGCTCAACAAAAGCCGCACGACGGGGTCAGAGAGCAAGGCAAGCCCGACCGCCATGGGAAGGATGCCGGTCACCAGCACACCTTGCGCATCGACATAGGCTTGGCGCAGCCGCGCCGCATCGGAACGAATGCGCGAGAATGCGGGAAACAGCATGTGCGAAACCGGATGCAATATCTCGCGCGAGATAATGCCGGAGGTCCGCTCTGCCATCGAAAACTGACCGATCGCTGCAGACGGCACGAACAGGCCAAGCACCATAGGGTCCGTGCGCCAGTTAATCGTCTGGACCCACATGCCGAGCGTCATCCATACCGAGAAATGCACGAGTTCGCGCCAATGCGATAATGTGATGCGCGGCCTGTAAGGTGCAAACAAATATGACAGAATGACGCGTGCCAATTGCGAAGCGAGAATGCCGATGGGAAGCGCAAAATAGCTGCCCGTTGCCCAGGCAATCCCGACTGTCACAATCAAGCCGACCACTTTGTCCGCCATGTCGAGCGCGACCATGGCGCGGAAATCCAGCTCGCGCTGATAGAGGATGAATTTCGGACTGATCAGCGCGCCGATAAAAGCGATCCCTGCAAAGATGTAGAGGACTTCGACCAGCCGCATGTCATCGTAGAATTGCGCAACCGGGATCGCCAGAAGCGCGGTTGTGCTGCTCATCAAAGCAGCGCGGATGATGTTGATGGTAAATGCGGAATCGAAGTGTCCATCTTCGAGGTCTTCGACATGGATCAGAGCCTGGCTGACCGACAGCTCGCTAACCATTGTGATCAGCAGCGATACGGCTGTCGCGATCGCGAACAGACCGAAATCATCAGGCGCAAGTAGCCGTGCCAAAAGGATAATGCTGGTAAACGAGATCGCTGCATTGACGATCCGTGCACCGCCCATCCAGGCGGCCCCGGCGACCAGTTTGTCGCGCCGACCGGGCTCTTCCATGGGCGTTTCACCGCTCATGCTGTGTGCGTCCCGTTGCGATACAGTTGTGACGCAGCGCTCGCGCAACCCTCGCTTATGGGCAATCCAACAATCCCATATTTACCAAGGGTTAGAACGGGTCTGATGAACACTCTTTGCAAGATGCATATCCATGACTGGGTCAGTCGCCCTGCGACGCATCGCGCTGATCGACTTATCCGTAAGTGCCGCCGTTGTGGGAAAGTGAAAGTCATCCGGCTCAACGTCCCGCAAGGCTCGCATCAGCCGGCAAGTCGCTCTTCCTATCCTGCTGATTTGCCACGATAAGCGGTTCGATTTCGCGTTTTTCAGCGATCCCGTTATCGCTTTCCGATCCCATTTTGCTGACCAGATGGCTCGCTGAGAGGCGCGCCAGGCCGCTGAGGCCGATAACGCCAGTGATGAGGTCCTTGGCTGACTGACGCATGGCTTTATCGTCATCACGCAATCGCCACAAAGTGCCGCGCAAAACCGTTTCCACGATCTCAGTTGCATTGCCGCCTTCCCCTTCGAGATTGCGCAAACGAGCGACAATTTCGTCTTCGAGAGCGCCGGGGAAACCGTGTTTGCCGCAGACTGCACGGCGACAAATGTCGCGCTCGACAGAGCCAATTGCGACTGTCGGGGCAAGGGCCGATGCCGCGCGCAGATCATTCACAGCATCGCTCCACATATCGTGGCGCGCCGACACGCAGGCGCGTTGCAGCAATGCTGCGCGTTTGCGCAAGCGCGGATCGGTATGCGTGAACATCGACTGGTAAAAGCTCAGAGGAATGATCTGGCGCTGGCGCTCAAAGATGCGGCGATCATAGTCCAGCCAGACCGATTCCGAACTGCCAGCCGCATGGCGAATGCTGGCCGGCCCGCGCGCGCCATCATGCTTGCGCTGATCGAAAGCAATGAAGTCGACATAACGGCAGCGCACTTGCGTCGCGAGCCGGACCGCCATGTCATAATCGAGCGAGCGCAGAAGCGTTTCGTCGAACGAACCAACTTTGGCATAGGCTTCACGTGTTGCCAGCGTTGCGTTCTGCATAACGAAAGAATCTTCCAGCACATGGCGCGCAATGCTGCCTTTGGACAGGTCCGGCCAATAACCGGTGCCCATATCCCGTCGCTCGCCATCCACTTCGGCAAAGCGGGTGTAGCGCGCGAAGACCATGTCTGTATTCGGCTTGTTGATCGCAGCAACCATCAGCCGCACACAGCCTTCGCGCAGCAGATCGTCATCATCACAAATCCAGATGAACTTGCCTTGCGCTTCGCTGAGCCCTCGATTGAGCGCGACAGCCTTGCCGCTGTTTTCTTGGGCAATGATCCGGTGGTCCCCGGTGACACGCTTCAAAACCTCAGGCGTGTCATCGTTCGAGCCGTCGTCGATCAGGATCAGCTCATCGTCTGCAGACATCTGCGATGTCACGGACGCAATCGACTCTTCAATCAGATGCGCTCTGTTGAAAGTCGGCATGAGGAAACTGATGCGCGTCATGGAAGCACTCTGGTCGATTGATCGGTTGGCAAGGCAATTGCGATGCTCATGGCAGCATCCCCAAGGCTTGCTCCATGGCCTTTATCTGACGATCGTTACCATCGCCCAAATAATTGTCGTCGCTTAGGGAAATACGGTTCTCGGTTGGCCATTCGACGATATCGAACCACGCCTTTGTGCGGCGATGCTGCCGTCCCGCTTTGCGTGCCATCCAGAAGAACCAGATATCATCGCCATTGGGGCAGAGCGCTTTGAACTGCGCTTCGTCCATGACATCGGGATGCAGCGAGCCAGGGGGATAGAGAATGCCGCCAACCCCGGTCGGAAACAGCCGGTCATTCGCTTTGCGCGGCAATTGCGCATCGGTTGCCAGTTCCCAGTCCGCATAGGTTGTGAGCTCGCCGTTTTCGCCCACTTCAGCCATGTGAGCGCGCGTGCCGATCACGTCCTCAGGGTATTTTTTCGCAGTTTCGACCAGCCCGGTGAGCCATTCCGGCGGATAATAGACATCATCGTCAGCCGTCACGAAAGTTGCGCCCGGCCGCTCTGCCAGCGCCGGGATTAGCTTCTTGTAGCTGCGCGTGTCATCGCACCCGCGAATCTCAAGGCCATGATCCTTCAGTGCCAACACGTCTGCCGGAAGGTGCTCGATGTCGTCATGAGCAAGCCACAGCATCACGCCATCGGCCCGCGTTTCCTGATCGAGCAGGCTTTTCAATGTCTTGCCGAGCATAGCAAAGCGCGGCGGAAACGAGGTTAGCGTTACGATCAACGGCGTTCCAAGGCCGTGCGGCTGCTTGTCAGAAATGCGCGGGAAAGAGGCGACAGCACGCTCTGCGGCGGCCTCCAGCCAGCGCTGACGCAGACTGCGGTAAAGCAGTTTCAAGCGATAGGTCCCGCGCATCAGCCTTGCTCGCGATAATTGATCGAGTTGGCCATCGCTTCTTCGCGTTTCTTGACCGCGAGCCAGCGTGCGGTTTTCTTCAGCTGCCGCTTCGCAAACCGCCGGCCAAGCGCCAGCCTTGCCAGTTTGGCTGGACTGCGGAAGCGGTAATAACGCGGGTGATCAAACACGTGGTGCGCATCGGCAACGTCGCCAGCCTCCAGCCAGCGGACCTGATAGCTCGCATCGCGCAGCAGGAACGGTTCGAACTGCTCGACGAAACTTGGCGAAAGTCCGAAAGCAGGCACAGTGCGCAAAGGCGCCGCGCCGCCTTCATAGCCAAAGTGCTGGAGCCATTCGTGGCAGATCAGGCTGATACCTGCAGCCATGTCTTCATCGAGCGTGTTTTTCCAAGCATAGACGCGCGAGGCATCGAGTTTGTCCGAGACCTGCGCTTTCCAGCTCTCGCCATCGGACGACACATCTTCTGCCGCGTCCTGAAAACGCAGCATGGCCGGGTCGAATGCGATACCAAGCTTCGCGCAAAGGGTGTTCAATTCCGTTTCCGGCGCAGCCATCAGATCTTCGTAACGGATGGTTGCAACAAGCGGGTCTGTCGCGAGGATCGGCTCGCCTGCATCCTGCCATTCGCGCCAGATATAGGCGTTTGCGAGCGGCGAATTGCTGAAAGTCGGAAGCTTGCAGGTCGAGACCACACTGTCGCGCGGGTCACGCACAATGCGGATGATCCGGGCTTCAGGCCAAAGCTCACGGATCTGCGCAAGATTGCAGATGTGGTTGGGTGTCTTCTCTACCCAACCGTTTTTCCCGCGCGCTTTCGCAAACGGCATTGTGAGCGCTTCCAGCATAGCGGCAACCGACGGCTCGCGCTGCGACAGAAAAGCGCGGACTTTCTCTGCGTCGGTTCCAAACAGCTCAAGCACAGACTGATCTGCCAATGTCAGGCTTGCCAAGGTCGAAACCGCTTTGTCCGGCCATGTTCCAGCATTGGTTGCGGCTTCCAGCATTTCGCCATTGAGCTTGGAGAAAAACTGCGTTTCTGGCCCCGCGGCATAATCGGGATGCGCCCCAAACATCGCGGCGAGCAAAGTTGTGCCTGAACGCGGTGCACCAACGATAAAGACTGGAGGAGGAGAGACTGCCATGGAGTGTGCGAAACCCTGAATCGCGCGATCAGCTTACGCTGCGCGATTTGCTGTAAGCGAGCATTTCGGCTTTCTCGTCTGCACTAAGCGGCAGATCATCTTTGGCAAAGCCGAGCGTTAGCGCCGCATAAGTCAAGATGGTCTCTGCGTATATCTGTCCCAGACCGATGCTTTCGAAATAGGTCCGCAGCGTTGCATAGACGAGCCATGCGCAAAAGAAGATGCGTGTGGGATCAGGCCTGACCATCGTGCGCCAGATCAGCGCTCCGGCAGACACGGCAGCGATCACGCTGAATAGCGTGAAGCCCACCCAGCCCAGCGAAACAAGCAGCTCTTTGGCTGTGTTGTGAAAATTGAACCCGGTGCGGTTGAAGACACCGAAGTCCCGCCAGATTGCCTCGGCATCGAAATTGCCCGGTACCCAGAATGCAGCAAAGCCCTGGCCCAAGAACGGTCGCTGCGCAATAAGCTGGTCGGCTTTGAGCCAAAGCTCCACGCGACCTGTAAGGCCGGCGTCCTTGCCCGAGCCGGTGATGACGAATTCGAACAGGATCGGGAGCCAAAGCTCGACTGAAATGGCCGCGGCGAAGACCATCACGCTGATGGCGATGAGGATCGAAGCGCGTGCCTGACGCGGCAAACGCTGCGATGTGATCCACATCATCGAGCAGATAATTGCAGCGCCTCCCCCGATAAGAGCACCGGCTGAAAGTGCCTTGTAAAGCGAGTACAGAGCGACCGGCATCAACAGGACGGAGACCGCAAGCAATGGGAATGAGCGGATCCGCTGCGCCAATGACATGCAAGCCAGCGAAAGCAGGATTGCAATGGCAGAGGAGCTTCCAGCCATGTTCTTGCTCGGCGCAATTCCGATAAAGGCGACTTCATTGGTGTTGTAGCCGACGCGCCGCTCGTCTCCTATGGCGAGCCCGGTCATCAGGAAAGCCAAATAGGCCAACATGACGCCGACCAACACAGCCCGGCGGTCAAGGCAAGTCGCCATGAGCACACCGGATGCGACGGTCATGCCGAACAGGATGCCGTAGCGCATGGTTGCACTGGGCTGTACCGACCATATGTAGGATGCCAGCGCGAAGATCGGGATCAGTAGGATCGGCCAACTTCGCGCAATGGCAGAAGGCAGCTTCTCCATCCGCAACCATGCCGTCAGCACGACCGAGCCAAAGACGAGAATAACCGATAATGGCCCGAGCTTGCTGTTGAACAGACACGCAAAAATAGGAAGAGCGGCCAGCAGCGCGTCGACTATCAACGCACCTTGACCGCTCTTGAGGTCATTCAGATAGACAGCGTTGGGCTGGCGGCTGACGACCTGCTCCATGATGGTGTGGTTACCTTCTTGAGAAGCTTAGAGGAAGCGCTCACCGATACGCACAGTGTCACCTGGGAGGATCCAGACCGGCTGATCGGGCTTGAGAATGTAAGTGCGCTCTTCAGTCTCTCCGGCGCGGCGGATGAAGACTTTGTTCTTGTCAGCGCGGTAGGAATAGCCACCGGCCAGAGCAATTGCTTGCGTAGCGGTCAGATTGGCGCGGTAAGCGAACTCGCCCGAGCTCGTGACTTCGCCAAGAATGTAGAACGGACGATAGTTCAAGACTTCCATGCTGACGCGCGGGTCGTTGAGATATCCGCTGGCGAGACGGTCTGTCAGAAGCTTGGCTGATTCTTCAACCGTCTTGCCTTCAACCGGGATCGCTCCGAGAAGCGGAAACGCGATATCGCCAACGGATGTGACAACATACTCATTGCTGAGCGCGTCTTCACCAAACACAGTGACTTTCAAGCGGTCACCGGCGCCAATCCGATAGGATGGTGCATCCATTGATGCATCGGCGATAGGCGGTGTTCCTGATGCGCAGGCACTCAAACCCAGCAGCATGGCACCCAGAAGTGCGAACATTTGCGATATGCGTAGCATGACGATTTTCCCCATTGTGAGCGCGATGAAACGCTCAATTATCCGGCAATTTCAAACATATTAGCCGACCCGTCATCCAGCCCCTGTCGAGCTTTTTGTCGGTTGAAGACTATCCTTAGTTAGCCGGTGAGGCAACCGCATCGCTCTTGCAGGCGCTGCCCCATAGAAGGACAGGTTTTTCAAACACCTTTAATGTGCCGAAAACAGCTAACCGAGCTTCAGGATCAGATCCTAGCTGCCTGCGAATCGCTTGAGCCGCGCTTTAATCGGCATGGCGAAATGACGGATACTGGCGGGTTCGCGCAGGACTTCGCCCATTGCCGCTAAGGGTTTGCCAGCTTTGAGCGCTTCGATCGCAAGGGTGAAAGCAACCGCTTGGCGCATGGCATTCTGGCGCGTGCGAAAAGCTGGACTCTCCAGCCCGGCGTCCTTGACGTCTAATTCCAGCGTCTTCGCGCGCTCACCCATAGCCGCAGCATGCTTTGGCGAGAGCCGGTGCGAGATCGATTGCTCGTGCTTGCGGTAGAGATAGCCCGCCTCCGGTGCGACATAATACCGCCCACCTTCCATCAACAGCCGGATGATCAGATCATCGTCTTCGGCAACGCGCAGTTTTTCGTCGTAGCGAATGCCGGTTTCCTCGATCAGTGCGCGCGCAATCATGGGCTTGAGGAAGCCTGGATTGGGGGCAGGGCCGTACATTGCGCTGTCTTCAAAATAGCGGTCCAGCGTTACTAAAGTGTCCGGCAAATTTGATCCAACCAGAAAAGCGGTCGTCTCCATGCCTTCGCCAAACAGATGCAGATCGTCCGCGACCATATTGGCTCCGCGCGCTTTGGCCGCCGCGATCAGCCTTTCGCTGCGCTCGGGCACAAGCAAATCATCGCTGTCAAGGACGGCGTACCAATCGCCACGCATGTTCTCCAAGGCGATATTGCGCGCGCCGCCAGGCCCGCGATTGGACGGCGTACGAAAGAATCTTACCCGTTCGTCAACCTCGGCCAAGCGCTGCGCTAAAGCATCGCTGCCGTCAGTGCTGCCGTCATCCACGATGATGACTTCGCAAGCTATTCCGACTTGCGAGAGGGCCGAATTAACGCATTCTTCAAGGTATTTGCCCGAGTTGAAGCTAGCGACGGCAAAAGTCACATCCATTCGGGAACTACCTCGTAATTTCATGACTCTTTCTCTACCTATAGAAGCATCAGGAGCAAGCTCGGACATTCGGGCTGGATCTGGCATAGGTAGAAAGAAAATCGGCAAAAGTTTGATGGATTTCTGGAAACGTCACCCGCACACGGCTGCGGGCGAGCGTCTCTATGCCATCGGCGATATTCATGGCCGGGCCGATCTTCTTGAGCAGATGCTGGCTGCGATCTGGGACGATATGGCGCGTACCGAGGATGGCCGGACCGCGCGCATCCTGTTCCTTGGCGACCTCATCGACCGCGGGCCGGATAGCAAGACAGTCTTGTCACTGGTGCTCGATTTAACGCGCACGCAGAATGCGATTTGCCTGCTGGGTAATCACGAGCAATTATTAATGAGCGCGCTGATGGGCGACAAGGCTGCGCTTAAGGGCTGGCTGAAGCTCGGAGGCTGGGAAACGCTTAGGTCTTACAGCGATGCGAAGCGAAAGAAGAAAGAGAGCGACAAGGAATATGCGATGCGTTTGGCTGAAGCCATTCCGCAGCAGCATATTGAATTTCTTGAGAACCTGCCGACGTCCTATCGCTCTGGCACGTACTTTTTTGCCCATGCCGGTGTGCGCCCTGGCGTGAAGCTGAAAAAGCAGGACCCGCATGATTTGGTCTGGATCCGCAAACCGTTTCTGGAAACGCAGGAAGATTTCGGCGCGATCGTCGTACACGGCCATTCCATCGTCGACAATGTGACCTTCTTCAACAATCGCATCGCGCTCGACACACAGGCCTGGAAGAGCGGCAAGCTCTCTTGCATCAGGCTGTCAGGGGAAGGGTGCTCTGTGATGTTCGCAAAGAAAAAGAGCGTGAAAACAATTCCGATTTGGTCGGAAGATTGATCCTTATCGTGCCGAGATGGCGGCAAGCTTCGCTTTCAATTCCGCATGAACGCTTTCGGCTGAGAAATGGGCCTGAGCGCAGGCAAGCGCTTTACCTGCCAGCTCCGCGCGCGCCTCTCTATCTTCCACAAGCGCGATAATTGCTTCGGCCATGGCTTGTGGATCATCATGGCTATGAACCACGTCGCGGCAGATATCTTCGACGCCTTGTAGAGTGACAGAGGTGGCGACCACAGCCTTGCCCTGGCCAAGCGCTTCGACGAGTTTGATTTTGAGGCCTGAGCCGAAGGTCAGTGGGGAGATCAGCACGCCCGCATCTGCGTAATGCGATGCCAGATCATCGACCAAGCCCAGAAAGCTGACATTGGGATAGGATGCAGTGTCGAACTTACGGCCGACGGTCCCGATGACGTACAACCGCGCTTGTGGTTTGGATGCGAGAACAATTGGCCAGACTTCTTCGCAGAACCAATTGAGGCCGACGGAGTTAGGCGCGGTATCGCTACCGATGAACAGCAGGCGGTTGTCATAGCCCGGTTGCGGCTCTGTGACGATGCTTGCGGGCATGGCTGCGAGTACAGCATCAGCCTCTGGGCAGGCCTTTGCGACAAAATCGCGCTCTTCGGACTGAATGGTGATCACCATGTCTGCCCGCGAGAGCATGGCGACTTCTGCATCTTCACTTAGGACTGCGACCGAATCCGCCCCTTTGCCATCGCGCTGCGAAAACAGGTCGTGCATGATGACCGCTTTAGCGGTGCCCACCGGCACATTGGCGAACGCATCTGTCGCGAAGACATAGTCCGAAACGACTAGCTTCAACCGATCGCATGCTTGCTGCGCAAAATGCTCGACGAATTGATGCTCTTGGCGCTGCCAGGGAAGCGCGATCGAATAGGGGCGGGGGCGGTCTTTGAGAAAAGCCTTGTCGCCAAACAGCTTGCGCAGAACGAGCTTGAGCCCGCCCGTGACAAACCCTGACCAAACGGCTGGCGAAAGCGAGACAGCCGCGCCGCCGATGCGCTCCATTCCCAATATTTCATGGCGCGCAAACACATTGAGCTCATCGCTAAAACGCAGCACAGGTGTCCGGCCCGGCAAGTCAGCGCTCGGCTGTATCAGCCAGACATCGAAGCCGCTGTCTCTGATGGATCGGGCCAGCGCGAGCACGTAGGCAGAGCTGCCATTATTGGATGCAACGATCCTTTGCTTGCTGACCAGCAGAGCGACGGGCCGCGCCTCAGATCCAGCGCTATTTGGTACATTCGCCGCGGCCATATCAGCTGGCAGGGCTGCCATTATTGGCTTTGAACCCGAAGCGGGACGGAACGCCGCGCGGATGCATGACGAGCTCTTGCAAAAAGCCTGTGCCCCAAGCGGCGTGCATAATGATCGCGGGGATGCCGCACAACAGGCCGCATGCGCTTCCGGCCTTTGCTCCTACGATTAGGCCCAAGAGCAGGATGGACGCGATATAGAGAAGCGCTGGCACTGCCGCGATCGCACTGATCGGTGCGAGCAGCAGGCTCAGAAGCGCAAAGGGCACAAACAGCGGGAGGATCTGGCGCAGTCGCAGACGGCCACCATGCCGCCGAACATTCCGCGCTCTGCCCTGGCCATAGCGAAGATACTGCCGCCACAAGGCGCTTGGCGAAGAACGCGGCAAATATCCGATGGTTGCTGCCGGCTCGAGCCAGATGGACACATTCGCTTGCCCCAGACGGAAGTCGAGCTCTGCATCTTCATTGCAATGCATCGCTTCACAATATCCGCCAACATGCTTGAACGCTTCGATCTCCATCAACGCGTGATGGCCATGATCCACGAACATGCCTTGGTCTTGAACGTGCCTGTGAGCGGCTGCTCCTGTGCCGATCACGCTGTTCTGAGCGGTCGCCACTGCATTCTGAAAGCATCCTTGCGCGCGTGTGACCATGGGTACGACAACGGAGCGCGCTCGGTTCTTCTCAGCCGCATCGAGCAAAGTGCTGACATAACCTTCGGGATAAAAGCTGTGCGCATCGATCCGCACCAGCCAGTGATAGTCTTCGCCATATTGAGCAACTGCTCGATTAACCCCGGCGCTTTGAATGCGATCGGGATTGTCGAGCAAAGCGATCCGGGCGTTATCTGCGCCCATATCCGACACGATGGTGCGGCTGCCATCGCTGCTGCCACCATCTGCTACCACGATCATGTCGGCTTTGGGATCAGCCAGCAGATCTAGCAGCAAGCGCGGCAAATGCGCTGCTTCATTGAGGCAGGGAATGACGACCAGCGTGCGCATTGTCTCTAAGCCAGTTCCTCGAGCCATGCCGTAAACTCACGGCACTCAGCATCGCCCATTATAATCGCATTCGGCGAAATAGTGGAAACTTGACCTTGGAGCGCAGCGTAGCCCGCCGCATCCAGACTGGCAAAAACCGATTGTAATTCCGTGGTTTCCACGATTTGCAGACCCGCATCTCTCTTTGCCAGCCAACGGCCGACTTCATGCCTTTTGAGCACGATAGGAACAGTTGCGTGCGCTGTTGCCTCATACAAGCGGTTGGGCAAGAGCCATTCGCTGTTCTGTCCCTCTTCGAACCAGTCAATCGCCCAGGCGAAATGGCACGCCGCATAGAGTTCGGGCAATTGTGCAGGCGTGTAGGGCCCAGAATAGTGGAAATGCGGGGCCGCTGCGACCTGCGTTTCGAAGTCGGGAAGTTCAGCTGGTGACGGCTTGCCAGCGATGTGGATTTGCACTGCACCGTTCAGCTTGGCCGCCACCTCGGTAAGTTCCGCCAATGTCCGCTTGCAGCGCAGCATTCCAAACCAGCCAATGACCCACGGCGGTCCAGCCGGTTTGGCTTGCGGTGCCAAAAGCGCGGCGGTCTCTCCCGGATCAAGCAGGATCTTGTTCTCAATCAGCTTGATCTCGGCATCGCCTATCGGTCGATGGTCGAAATATTCGCGAATGAAGCCCGGCGAGGACGTAATGATCGCTTTAGTGTTCGCTAGCAATTTAGCTTCAATGCCTCGAATGATCTTTCCCGCGAAGCCGTCATTCAGCAGGCTGCGGTGAATATCCAAACATTCATAGATAACCGGTCGCCCATCCGCGATACGTTGAGCGATGGCGAGCGATTCCAGATTGCGCGCTATCAGGATGTCCGAGCCGTGCATCGCTTCGCTTATCTTCGCTGGCAAAGTAACGTTGCGCATCACTGCCATGGCCCGCTGCGCCAGCGCTCCATCGGCCGTTTCGCCTAGTTCAACTGGACTGATCCCTTGCACTTGTGATGGGGCATTAGCTCTGCGGAAGCCTGCAAGCTGCACTACCGCACCGCCGCGAAGCATCATCGCGCAGCGTTTGGCAACGGCCGCGTCGTTGAGATCGTGAACAATGTAGCCGATACGCAAGGTCAAGAATTCGCTCGTTATTTCAAAAACGTGTAAAGGCTCTCATGCGGTCAGCAGCGCTTACGCATAGAAGCCTGCGCTGCTTTGCATATACAGGGCTGGCCTTCAACACACAGCGCGTTTACCAATCTCGGTTAATAGCCCTGCGTTGAAGCTCAGGGCGGATGAAGTTGGGGGCCTTTTTTGTCAGGCAATATCGCAGTCATTATTCCGGCATACCGGGCTGCGTGGTGCATCGCGGAAGCGGTTGCGTCTGCTTTGGCGCAGCCAGAAGTGGCCGAGGTCCTGGTCGTGGACGACGCTTCGGGAGATGACACTCTCGAAGTCGCATCAACCGCCGATGACGGCACAGGCCGGCTCAATCTTCTGCGGCAGGAGGTCAATCAAGGTCCATCTGCAGCGCGAAACCGCGCGATTGCGGAAAGCCATTCGCCATATATCGCGGTGCTCGATTCCGATGATCGATTTCTGCCCGGCCGGTCCGCAGCTCTGCTGTCGATCAAGGAAGAATGGGACTTTGTTGCCGACAATATCCTGTTTGCAGGCGATGCCGAGACGATTGCGGCCGTTCCCGCGCTGGACACTGACCAGCCGCCGCGAACGCGCCAGATTGAACTGGTTGAATTTGCGCGGCGAAACATCAGCAAACGCGGCGCCAATCGCAGTGAGCTGGGCTTTCTCAAGCCTCTGATAAAAAGGGATTTCCTGGAGCAGCATGGCCTTATCTATGACGAGCAATTGCGGCTCGGCGAAGATTTTGTCCTCTATGCTCAGGCCTTGGCAAAGGGCGCTAAGTTCCTGCTCGCTGAGACCTGCGGCTATGGCGCTATCGAGCGCGCTGGATCGCTAAGCGGCAATCATTCCGCGAATGATCTGGCTGCTCTGGCTGCTGCATCGCGTGAGATCATGCGCACATTGCCTCAGGGCGCGGAGAAGAACATGATGCAGCGCCATGCTGCATCGCTTGACGGGAAAGTGGCCCACAGGCGGTTTCTTGATCGCAAGCGCAGCGAAGGACTTTGGCCTGCCACCGCGCATCTGATGCGTTCGCCCAACCGCTTTCTCCATGTCAGTTGGAGTATTGCGCAAGACAAGCTTTCGCCCGCCGCTCCTTCACCTTTGCCGCGGCAGCTTTTTTCAAGTGAAGAGTTTGAAAGACCATGATAGTGTAATCCACACTGGTCGCGGGGCGGTAACCAGCTACAGGCGGGCTGTCCAACAATGAAACGTACATGCGAAGCCTCAAGGCGGTGTGATGTGCTGCAGACTTACTTGCGCTATGGCGGAAGCTCTTAATGCGGAGCGACTTGACTGCCTGAGGTTTTAATCAAAGATTTTCAGACACTTGCCATTGGAAGACCTGATAATCTGGAAGAATCGAATTGACCTCGTGTTAGCCAGTGCTTGGGCCAAGGACTAAAAAAATGAACGCACAGAATATGCAAGATGCTGCGATTGAAGCGCCAATTGAGCAAAGCAGAGGACTGCCATTGCTTCCTGATCCCATGCAGGTCTGGCAGATTTTCCGCCGCAATCTGAAGCTGTTTCTCGCTGTCGCCGGCGCTGTGCTTGCATTGGTAAGCCTCGCGTACTTCCTTCAGGAAAAGCGTTACACGGCCAATTCTGCCTTGCTCATTGCGCCTTCAGACTCCGTCATCCGCACGCCTGATCTTAATCAGCCCAATACCGCGTCCACCGATGACAAAGCGATCGACACGCAGATGCGTCTGATGCAGTCGCCTGAGATTGCTCAGCGAGCGGCGCGTGCCTATGCGGTCGACACGCTGTCACCCGACGGTGACGCATGGTCGGAAGACGAGATCGAAAGTCTCGCTGCGCGTATTTCGCGGACCTACACTGTCATCCGAGAAGGCGATACGCGCGTTCTCAACGTCCAAACGAACTCAACCGATCCGTCCTTCGCGGCGACGGTTGCAAACCTTGTGGCGCAAAGCTTCATCCAGTGGCAGCTCGAGGGCAAGCAAGCTGAAGCGAGCGGGGCCAATGCATTCTTGCGCGAGCGTCTTGCCGAGCTGGAGTCCGATGCCATTCGGACACAGGCTGCGGTCGATAATTTCAAGGTCGAGCGTGGTCTTTTGAGCGCGCAAGGTGCTACAATTGCCGAGCAGGAAGTTTCCACCATCAACCAGCAACTCGCGATGGCGAGAGCGGATCTTGCTGAGAAGCAAGGCCGATTGAGCGCGGCACGAGCGCAGCTGGCACGTGGCGGTGGCGGTGCAGATGTCGGAGCGGCGCTCGGCTCCGGGACAATCGGCACATTGCGCGCTCAGGAAGCCGACTCCAGTGCACGCCTGGCTGTGCTGACTGAGAAATATGGCGAGCTTCATCCGGAACGCCGCCAGGTCGAACGGCAGCTTGCCGATATCCGGTCGCAAATTCAGCAGGAAATCAACCGCGTTCTCTCCAGTCTGGAAGCAGAAGTGGTGACAGCACGTTCTCGCGTCGGTTCGCTCTCGGGAAGCCGAGGCGCTGCTACCGGTGCGCTCGCCGCCAATGGGCGCGCGCAGGCTGGACTGAACGAGCTTCAGCAGAAAGCCGATGCGGCGCGCACCATTTACGAGAACTTCCTCGCGCGTTCGAAAGAGACCGCAGCGCTGGAATTCGCGCAATTACCGGACATCAAGCTGGCCGAGCGCGCGACTGTGCCGCGTTCGCCCTCTTCACCGAATACGCTTCTGTTTATCCTGATGGGTCTGGTTGGCTCACTTGCTGCAAGTGTCGGTGCAATCGGCGTTGCTGAATATGTGCGTACAGGCATTGCAACCAAGCGTGACGTGCAGGCCAAGCTTGGCGTGCGTTATGCTGGCGCCGTGCCTACGCTTGAATCCACGATCGATGGCCCTGCAGTGGAATCGCCGCAGGATTACGTGGTCAATCACCCGCAGTCGCTATTCACGGAAGCCTTCCGGTCGATCCGCGCGTTTTTGTTGCTCAGTGCAAAATCTGAGCCGCGCGCGATTGCTGTTGTTTCTGCATTGCCGCAGGAAGGCAAGTCGACCACGGCGGTCTGCCTGGGACGAGTATCTGCAATGGAAGGACTGCCGACGATCCTGGTGGACACCGACTTGCGGCGTTGCGGCACTAGCCAGTTGATCGGCATTCCCGAAGACAAGCCTGACCTCTACGATTACTTCGCGGAAGAAGCGACGCTCGATGAGGTGATCGTCATTGACAAGGAATCGGGTATGCACGTCCTTGGGGTGAAAGCGCCTCAGTCGAGCCCGGTGAATCCTCTCATCGAACGCAATATCGAGCGAATGCTGACTGATCTCAAAGCGCGTTATGAAGTGATCATCATCGACACCGCTCCGATCCTCGGCGTTGCTGAATCGCGTTTGCTGGCGCGTATGTCGGACCGCGTTCTGGCGCTGTGTGAGTGGCGCAAAACCAGCGCCAATGCGATCCAGGCAGTTATCGAGATTTTACGCAATACTAACGCGACCGTGTCAGGGGTCGCGCTAACACAAGTTGATATTCGCAAATATGCCAGTACCGGTGACGGAGACGTCTACGGTTACACTAAGAAATTTAGGGGGTATTATGTTGACTAAGGGAACGCGGCTGAGCCGCAAGTGTGCCCTGTCTCTCGGAGCGAGCGCTGGTGCAGCGCTCGCTTCTGTTTCTGCTGTGCCTGCAATGGCGCAGGACGATGTGCAAAACCAGTCGGTGCTGGAACGCGATCGTCCCGAATATGAAGGCGATGGCTTGCGCGTCGGCAGCCTGATTGTTCGTCCTGAGCTCAACACCACGGTTTCGTTTAACGACAACATCCTTGCTGACGACACGGATACGATTTCTGACACAATATTCCGTGTGCGTCCCGAAGTCCTCGTACGGCTCGATCAGCCAGTGATTGATCTGCGTTTGCGAGCCGGTGCGGATTTTGAGCGTTTTGCAGACAATACGTCTGAAAATACTGATGCCTATTTCACGACCCTGCGCGGAATTCTCGGTCGTGGTCGTCCAACGCAGGCGCAATTCCGTGTCACATATCGCGCCGACAATGAAAGCCGTCGAGCGCTTGACGCGGCAAACAGCCTTGCGACCCGTTTGGGACGCGACAGCATTGAGGCTTTTGCAGAGGTTCGTCAGGATCTCGGCGATCTCGACCTTCTTGTAAGCGGCCGTGTCCGCGATCTGAGCTATGGCAGCGCCCGCAATGATGTTGGTGATCTCGTGGACTTCTCGTTCCGTGATCAGACCATTTATCAAGGCACGATTGGCAGCGAGTATGCTATTTCGCCGAATGATTTGCTGATCGCTCGTGCGACCTATGACAAGCGTGACCTTGACGTCCGTCCCGGCGATCCGCTGTTCCCGATTAACGGGTTCGATCAGAGTTCAGAGGGTTATCGCCTGGAGGTGGGCTATGGCCGTCAGGTGAGCGAGCTTCTCTATCTGCGCGTCTTCGTCGGGTATCTTGAGCAGAATTTCGATGACAACCGTGTCGAAGACATTTCCGGTTTGTCGCTGAACTCCGATGTCTTCTGGAACGTCACTCCGCTCACGTCCGTGCGCGTGGCGGCATCGCGCTCCATCGATGAAGTGGTTGCGCCTGATCTCGCTGGTAATTTGCGCTCGCAGATTTCCGGTCAGGTTGATCACGAGTTGAAGCGCAACTTCATCATTTCAGGCGGCGTGCGCTATGCCGATATCAGCCCGCGCGGCATCGGTGTCTCCAGCGACGAGTTCGAAGCAAACATTACCGGACGCTTGCTGGTCAATCGCCAGATCACCGTGACCGGCGGCTTCAGCCATTTCCAGCGCAACTCTTCAAACGCGAACCAGCGCTTTGACGAGAACGTCTTCACTGTCGGGCTACGTTTCCGCATCTGACGTAAGACAAATGCGCGCTTGATGCCGGAGTAGTACCGACAAGCAATGCGAAAGACATCGAAAAGGGCGCAGCACTCGATTGGGGTTCTGCGCCCTTTCTCTTGGACACACCTTTTATGGCGCGGGTCTTTTCCTCAGGCGTGGAAAGAATTTGATAAGACTTTCAGGGTTAGTCTGGTTGCATGGCCAATGCGACTAACCCTGATCGAGAACATCTGCGGACTGCTCATGTTGAAGCGAGCTTCTTCGTTCCTGCTTCGTCGAAATCGAGCTCCATCGGCTGGGATATCGCGCAATCACCGGATGATAGATACTCGGTGGCTGCGCGTGCATCCATCATTTTGGGTAGCTGCGTCGCGTTCTGGCTCTCATTGGGCCTGTTAATATCTTGACGCCTATTGCGTCGTTTTAATACAACTCTGTTTTTCAGGGACTTATGGGCGGTAGTTGAGTTGCAAGAATCGAGTTAACGGTTTACTAACATTGCAACGCAGCAAAATGGGGCTGCGATGCAAAAGACGAGGCAACCGTGTCCACCACTGCAATTCTTCATCCGACGCCAATTGCGTCTCTGAATGTGGAGAATGGCGCGCAGGATCCCGATTCTGCTCAGTGGCTTGATCGTGGTCTCGCACTATTCCTCATCATCTTTCTGGCGCCGCTGCTGATCGCGACTGCGATTGCGATTGTGGCAACAAGCCGCGGCAAAGTCTTCTTCCGTCAGGCCCGGATCGGTCGGGGCGGTCAGGAATTCCAGTGCTACAAGTTTCGTACCATGGAAGTGGATGCAGAACGCCGCTTGGAAGTCCTGCTCCAGAATGATGCTGAAGCTCGCCGTGAGTGGGCGGAAGACCAGAAGCTGCGCAACGACCCGCGGATCACCAGCATCGGCACGTTCTTGCGCAAGAGCTCGATCGACGAGCTGCCGCAACTGTTCAATGTGCTCAAGGGCGATATGCGCCTGGTTGGACCGCGTCCTATCGTCCAAAGCGAGCGTCAGAAATACGGCCGCTATTTCCGCGAATACTGCTCAGTCCGTCCTGGCATTACTGGCCTTTGGCAAGTGAGCGGACGCAATGACGTCTCCTATCGTCGCCGCGTCGCTTACGATGTGCTGTATAGCAAGCATCGCTCTTTCCTGGTGGATCTGGGTATACTGTTCGCGACAATCCCGTGCGTGCTGTTCCGTCGCGGCTCTTACTGAGCGGGCGTCACTGCAATCAGTTCAGCAAATAGCAGCAGCCCAAGGCTCGTCACATGCGCGCGATAATCGGCGCACGTACGGAAGCCACGGACTTATCCGTGCGAATTTACCACTTTGTTCCGGTAGCTAGTGCTAGCTGAACCAGATCACTGCTTGGTAGACAATTGCAGCCCACATGAGACCACTCAGTGCCATTGCTTTTGCTAAAGCTGTGACCGGTAGTTGAACACCAATCATTACGACTTCCTCTGCGCCCGCGTTATTTTCTTGCGTTTTTTGCCCCGAAGGGAGGTCCCCTCTAGCGAATATTTCAGTTTGGTTAAAGCCCGCATCTGTGGGGGGCACAAATTTTGTCGTTTCAGGCGACCCGTTCGTCGTTTTCATTATTGGCTTGCTCCAGCAGCTCGTAGGCCTGAGACAAGCGTTGGCGAAAACGATCAATTCCGTATTCCTGCTTAGCGCGGGAAGCAGCAGCCCGTCCGATACTCTCTCTTTCGGCCCCTGCATTCAATGCATTCAGCAAGGCTTTGGCGTATCCATCCGGTGTTACATCACCAAGATAAGCCGTTGAATTATCGAGAACCTGTGTGTGACTGAGAATATCGGTTGCGACGATAGGGACGCCGCTCGCCATGTAGGCGTAAACCTTCATTGGCGTGTTGATGCCTTTGATCCGCGGTGAACACAAAATATCGGCCTGAGCGAGATAATGCATCAAATCGGACAAAGGTCTGGGCCCCAGAAACCGAACATCATTGGCCAGTCCAAGCGACTTCGCTTGCGATGAATAGGCGTTAATACTTTCCTCATTCCCGCCAATAATCGCCATATCGGGTCTCTGATCCGAAGACAGTTGCGCCAGCGAATCGAGCAAGAGGTCGATGCCCTGATAGTGATCAAGGTTTCCGACATAGAGCGCCAGCGGTCTGGTCTCGCTTTCACGGATCGACGGAACATGCGCGCCCGCAAGATCGCTTGCAGCCATGTCCGGTGCGATGTCGGGCAGAACCTGCACAGCCTTTGCGCCCCATCCGCGCGCGCGATCGGCAATCGCTTCACATACAGGCAAGACGAGATCAGCACTGCGAACCGCGCGCCTCTCGAATGCTTCCATGGCAGTGCCCAAGAAGCGGAGCTTCGAGAACTTCTCGATCAGCTGATCGCTAAGCACTGAGTCCATATCGTAGACCAGGCGAGGGCCTTTGCCCCGGCAGAGCGGCAATGCGAGGAAGACGGATTCTTCGACCGCATGGATCACATCATATCGCTTCTCGCGAACCATCTTGACCATGGCTGCACCAATCGCGCCGTCGACCATCAGCTTGGCAGGCGAGAACCCGATCGGAAGTGACTTGATGAAAGATGCCTTGCTCGCCCGGTGTATCGTCACACCGGGCATTTCGACATCCTCGCCCAGATGCGTGGTCAGCAGATCGACTTCATGCCCCATCGCACCGAGGCTCTCAGCCAGATAGCGCACAGCGATCGGCGTGCCGCGTTCGATAAAAAATGGCTGCGGGGCAACGAGGAGGATACGCATCCTAGCGCCCCCCTTTTGCAAGCCGCAAGCGCAGCTGTTCGCCGACGCTGGCGCGCGCGCTCTTGCGCTGTCCGTATGGTGTCAGCGGCACGGTCCGGTTACGCAGCATGGCGATGATGTCCTGCGCGCCGATCGGTGCCGAGTTCGCCTGCAAGGTGGAGCCGAACGCGCCCACGCTATCGCTTGAACCAGCCATCGGCAGATTGTCACTTCCGCGAAGCACACGTTCGCCGGCGAACATCGGTTCGTGCCACAGGGCAGGCCGATTGGTAATGTCTCCGAGCAGGATCTGATGAGACAGCCGCGCAAAGAGCTCGTGTGCCAAGCGTCTGCGCTCGCCGAGCCACTTGCCAAAGCCCCATGGCAGGCACACAGCAGCGCCTCTATCGAGACCTGCCGCAATTACGCGATCAGCAGGAGCACCTTCGAGCGATTGATCGCGCGATCCGATATGAAGCACTTCAAGACCTTCAGCGCTCACGACCTGCCGTCCGGCAATGAAGTGCAAGCCAGTCGCTTCGTCCCTTAGGCCGAGTTCTCCCCATCTCTGATTGGTGCGTTCAAGCTCGGCAAAGCGATCGACACCGGCGGATTCGACGATCAGGCAAACATGCAAATGGCCGGGTGCAGCGCGTTCGAAGTTTGCGGCAATCCGATCCCACGGCATATCGCGTTGCAAATGGACGTGTCCGTCCATCGCAATATCCTGCGTTGAAGTCATGTCGCTTGAGATGTCAGGCTGGGAAGCCACTGCTCGGTGTCACTTCACCTGCTTGATCGGCAGGACATTCTGACCGGAATCAGGCGTGTCTGGTGTATCCGGTTCATCGCTGGCAGCCTCGCTATCTTCGCTAACTGTCTCGGCGTCTTCCTCGACACGGGAAACCGAGCGTACGTGATAGGTCGAGAATTTGCGCGCTCTTGTGAACATGACGATTTCTGCAATCAGTCCGACAACAGCGATCTGCAGACCCAGTACGATCGACAGCACCACCAGCAGCAGCATCGGGCGGTCACCCATTGGCACAGAATAGAATGTGCGTTCGACTACCATGTAGATGCCGAGCAAGACGCCCGCTGCGATAAAGGTTGCCCCGATCGATCCGAAGAAACGGAACGGCTTCTGCATGAAGCGCATCAGGAAGCCCATCGAGATGAGGTCGAGCAAGGCACCGAGATAGTCGGTGGGCGCGTGATAGCGGAATTTCCGGTCCATCTCCGACTGCGGCAACATCAGCAATTTGACGCTGTATCCGGCGCGCTCTGCAATGAGCGGCAAGAAACGGTGCTGTTCGTCCTGCAGATTCAGCTCTGGCAGGATGTTCGCGCGCAGCAGGCGCACCGCACAGCCCGGATCGCGATAGGGGGAACCGGCAAGCGAGGCGCAGCGGTCAAAGAACCAGCCGCGCAAGCGGTTCATAGGCGTGTCTTCGCTGCGGTCGCGCGCTGCGGTGACAACGTCCGCGCCGCTTTCATCCTCGAACAATTTTCCGATATGGCCGGGTTCAAGCTGGAAATAGGCTGGCAAGATGAGGATTTGCTCGCCACGAGCCCGTCGCGCGCCTTGCATCAGGCAAGCCGCTTCACCGAAGCGTGAAGGCATACGCAGCACGAGATCAGGCTGTTTGTCCTTGTCGACTTCAGCCAGGCTCTCTTCAAACGCAGGCTGAGCTCCGTCGACCACAAAGATGATCTCTTGGCTCTCGACGTGATCCTTGACCGCATCGCGATACGCCTCAAGCAAGCGGGGCACATCGTCAAAGCGCCCGCAAACCGGGATGATCACGGAAACATCTATAGGCATATTGGCATCAACCATTGTTGGTGTGGTCCATCATTTGTTGGTCCATCATTTGCTCGAGCGTTTCGCGATTGCTTGACGGCAGGCCTGCAGCGAGCCGTGCATATCGCGCAACGCTGGGTTCAATCTGTGCGAACAAGGCGCCCAGCAATCCCCATGCGAGAATAAAGATGGAAAAGGAGAAGAAGACGAAAGCCACCGCTGCTTCGATCACCGACACATAGCCATTGGTGAAATAGCCGACCAGCAGCATGACGATTGCAGGGATCAAGCCGAACAGCAGCGGCAGCTGGATCCAGCGCAGCGGATGGCGCGCATAGCTGAGCAAAGCGCGGATCGAGATGATGTCGAAGAACACTTTCTGGATACGCGAGAAGCCGTATTTGGAGACACCGAACTGGCGCGCACGGTGATTGACTTCGATCTCTGCGAGCTTGGCGCCTGCAAGACTGCAAAGCGCAGGAATGAAGCGATGCATCTCGCCATAAAGCGGGATGCCTTTGATAAGCGGCGCTTTGTACGCTTTCAAAGAGCAGCCGCTATCCTGTACTTGCACGCCGAGGATTTTGCCCATCATGCGGTTGGCAATTTTCGAGATGACAACGCGCGCACCGCCATCCTGGCGTTTCTTGCGCCACCCCACAGCGATGTCGTGCCCGTCTTCAATCAAAGCCAGCAGTCGCGGGATGTCCTTCGGATCATTTTGCAGGTCGCCGTCCATTGTGACCACAACTTCCCCGCTTGCGAGCTCAACGCCGGCCGCCATTGCCGCGGTCTGACCGAAATTGCCATCGAGCTCGACGACTTTGACCATGGGCATTTCCAGCATCATGCGGCGCGCCTCGGACAAAGTCGCATCGCTGCTGCCATCATCGACCAGCACTACCTCGATGCCCGGCAAGTCCGCGCAATGCGCCGCGATGTCGCGGCACAGCAGCTCGACATTGTCTTCCTCATTATAAAGAGGAACAACGATCGATACGGACTTGATCACGGTCTGGCATGCCCCCCAAAGTCGTTATGCGGTGGTGAACGCCCGTCCCAAGTCGTGACAAAGCGTTTTATTAAATCAATTTCTCAAGAGTTTTACCGTAAGTCCGGCTAGGAATCGACTCGATAGTAGTGATGGAAATGCAGGCGAACCAGTTTGAGACAGAGGCGGATCGACCGCTTAACAACGGCGCCGGGCTGAGCCTGAGCCGTGCCGGCTGGCTAGCGCTGGGGCTGGTGGTGATTGCTGCCGTCTTGCGTCTCGTAGGCCTGTCCTCGCGAGAGATCCATCCCGACGAATGGTATCATGTGCTGGCAGGTGCAAGCTGGGCAGAAGGCGAAGGCCTCACCTTCATTCGCGGCATTTACGACCGCGCCTGGCCGTTCACGATTTCAACCGCCTGGGCGCATTCGTGGCTTGGCCTCGACGGTTTTATCGCCGCGCGTTTCCCCGCGCTGGTCGCCGGTGTCGTGTGCGTTTGGCTTATATATATACTCGGCAAGCGGACCGCGTCGCCTGCTGTCGGCTTGATCGCTGCTGCCTTGCTCACCGTCGACAATATGGCGATTGAATGGAGCCAGATTTCGCGCTTCTACACCATGCAGACGGCGTGTATCCTTGGCATTGCATGTATCTTTGCTGGACCAAGCTTCGGAGCGCCGCGAGCGAATCTTATCCGCACAGCCATTGCAGCGGTAGCGGCGTTAGCGCTCGCTGTGCTGGCATTGCTACTGCAAGTCATCTCCATTCTCGGGATCGCGGGTCTTATCCTCTTCCTGTTCACTCGCACGCCTTATTTCTCGCTTGAGTTTGCCCGCACGTCTTCGCCTGAGCGCACGCTTGTTGGGACAGCACTGGTTATCGGCGCCGTAATTGGTCTGGCGGGCGCTTCGATGATGTGGCCGGAACTGCGCGCAACACAGGCCTGGTCGGCGCAGGATGCCAACAATTTCCTTTACTACGATGACTATCTTCGCGCGATGTATGGCGTGCTGTGGCCGCTCACCCCGCTTGCTGTGCTCATTGGCCTATCGCATTCACGCAAGGCTGTGTTGCTCGCTCTCAGCGTTATTGTTCCCGTCCTCCTGGTGCAGTCGATCGGCGGAATGAAGGCCCCGCGTTATATCATGCAGTGCGTGCCGTTCATCATTCTGCTGTGGGCCGTTGGCCTCAGAAGCGGTTTCCTGTGGCTCGCCGGCATGATTCGCGACAGAGTGCCGTTTGGCAATGCAGGGCCGGGCCATTGGGTCTCGAACGGCGCGGCGCTGGCCGTGCTGGCATTCGCGCTGGCTGGAAATTTGTCCTTCCGCGAGTCTGCAAAATGGGCAATACGCGATGGCAGCGCGACCCTCGCTGGCAAACCGATATTCTCCGGTGAGCCGCTAGACCCTGCTATGCAAGCCGCATCGCAAGAGGCTGCCACAAAGCTGCGCATTGGCGAGAGTGTCTTGATTGCAAGTGACCCTTGGATCCAGGCCTATTACGGACAAGCCGGACAGTTCATGCTGATCAATCCGCTGAATGACGATGACCAGCCGCTCAATTACGAGCGCAAAACCGGTCAGGTGCGGATTGGCAATGCAGAAGAACTGGCGATAGCGCTCGATTGCTTGCCTTCGGCTGACATTCTTTTGCAGTCGAAGAAGGCCGGGACGTTCTATTTGCCACCGGAGACCATGGCTGTGATCGAAACAAGGGCAAAGCCTGTGGCAATGGATCACAGCGCATTGCGGCTTTACCAATGGGATCGTCCAGTGGATCAAACCGATACAGACTGCACAATTGTAGAAGCTGAACTCGCTAAACAAAGCTAGGCAAACAACAGCTTAAACATAAAGTCAGGGTCAGATCATTGCCAGATACCGTTACAGCATCTGAGGCATATGCGCTGCGCTTTTCCGGCGATGCCGGTGCCTATCTGCTCGATGTGCAGGAACTTTCGCTTGCCGCTATCCTCAATGCAGAGCCGCGCTTGCCTGCCGGAGCTTCTTTCCTCGACCACGCTGGCACACACGGACAGGTCGCGCCGTTGCTGCAGCAATATGGATTTGCGAGAACGGTGAGCGCCTCTTCTATGAATCTGGTTGACCGCGCGAACACAGCGGATCCGAAGATCGTTGGTCCGCTTCATAAGCTCGACATGGCAAGCAAAGTCTTTGACGGCGTGATTTGCGTGCGCTTGCTGGCCCATACCGACGATATTGATGCAGCTGTGGCAGAGATGTGCCGCCTTGCGCGTCAAACTGTGATTGTCGATTATCCGAGCCAGCGTAGCATCAACCTGTTTTCGCGCTGGCTGTTCAAATACAAAAAGCACATCGAGCGCGACACGCGTGAATTCACCAGTGTTTCGGACCGCAGACTGATCAAGGCTTTCGAACGAAACGGATTTCGCTTGAATGTGATCGAACGGCAGTTTTTTATACCCATGGCAATTCATCGAGCTGTTGGTAGCAACAGGCTAATGAAAGGGATCGAAGCACTGGCTCGAGGGTTGGGACTGACAAGATTGATGGGCAACCCGGCGGTCGCCCGATTTGACCGAATTGATAGCGAGTAGACTATGCGCATTGGCGTAACGGGTGGCACAGGCTTCACTGGCGGGGCCTTAGTGCGACAGCTTTTGCAAGATGGATATGACGTCGTGTGCTTGGCGCGTGATGCCGCGCGTTTGCCTGAAGAAGCTCGCGCCAATGCGATCGTCGGTACAACCGATCAGGCGGGGATAGCGGAGCGCTTTGTCGAAGGCGTCGACTCTGTGATCCATGTCGCGGCCATGTTTCGCGATGTCGGCACGACGGACGAATTTGAGCGCATCAATGTCGGCATGACCAAGACTTTGCTCGATGCGGCAGAGAAAGCGGGCGTGAAGCGCTTCGTTTATATCTCCACCATGGGCGTGCATGGCAGCGTGCCTTATGTGCCGGCGGATGAGAACGCACCATTCTCGCCGCAGGATGATTATCAGCGTACCAAGCTGAAAGCGGAAAAGATGTGCCGTGCGCGCGGTGAAGAGGGCAATATCGAAGTCGCGATCGTCAGGCCCTGTGCGATCTATGGCCCGGGCGATCTGCGCATGCTCAAGATGTTCAAAATGATCCGCTCAGGCACGTTTTTCATCGCTGGGAAGTTCGATGCGTACTTCCATCCCGTCTTCATTGATGACCTTGTTCAAGGCATCACGCTCGCAGCAACAAAGCCGGAAGCCAAAGGCGAAACCTTTGTGATTGGCTCTGCCAAGTATCACAAATTGCGCGATTATGTGAACACAGCGGCTGATGTGCTGGGTGCGAAACATCCATGGATCAACCTGCCATGGCAGCCGATGATGGCGCTTGCCTGGGTGTCGGAAAAGCTCGGGCTGATTTTCCGGTTCAATCCGCCGCTCTATCGCCGCCGGCTCAAATTCTTCAAGCATGACCGCGCCTTCGACATCTCCAAGGCGCGCCGCGTTCTGGGTTATCAGCCGCAAGTCGATATCGAAGAGGGTTTTCGCCGCACGATCGATTGGTATCGCGAGGAAAATTTACTTCCTCCGCGCTAGGGTGGCCCGCTCTGCGACACTGTGGACAAGCACCTTTCGCAAACCTCTGATTTGCTTAGATAGGATCGCATGAGCGAGAGAAAGAAATCTGCCTGGACTGGCATTGCGCGTGTGCTCACGCCGTCTTTTGTCGTGTCGCTCTATTACTTCCTGAAATTCAAAGCGAAAATCAGCCCCAAGGCTGAGGTTGAAATGTCGCCGAAACTGCATTTGGGCAATGATTGCCATGTCGGCAGCTTTGCCAAAATCAAGGCTACCGATGGCGTGCTCAAGATCGGCAATCGCGGACGCATTGCTGTCGGTGCTTTTATTGATGGCGGCAAAGGCACGACGATTGGCGATAATTTCATCGCCGGACCGCATGTTCACATTGTCGCAGCCAATTACAGCTATTCCAAAAAGGGTGTGCATCTGGAGGACATGGATGTGATCTCCAAGGGAATCACCATTGGCGATCATGTGTGGCTTGGCGCCGGTGTGACAGTCACGGACGGCGCTGAGATCGGCGACAACACCATCGTTGTTGCGAACTCGCTTGTGACGCGAAAATTTCCCGCTGACGTTGTCTTGCAAGGCAACCCGGCAAAGATCATTGCTCGCCGCTAAGGGGCGGTCCGGGCACGAACGGAGGCAGAAGTGGCCAGCGTAAAAGAAATCGTTCTTGGTGCGATCAAGGACATCAACGAAGATCTCGATATGGAGCAGTTCGCAAATCCGACGGACGAAACTCCGCTTTACGGCGATGAAAGCGAGCTGGACTCGCTTTCGCTGGTGATGCTCGTGGGTGAAACCGAAGCGCGCATCAATGACGAGTTTGACAAGGCTATCGTGATCGCGAGCGAAAAAGCCATGTCGATGCGCAACAGCCCGTTTCGTAGTATTGGCGCTCTCGTCGAATTCATTGAAGGGGAGCTCGCCGAAGCATGAGCGGCGTCATGATCGTAACCGGCAGCCGCAAAGGCATTGGCCGCGGTATTGTCGAGCATTATCTCGCAAAGGGATGGAAAGTCGCGGGCTGCTCTCGCGGGGCGTGGGAAGATGCGCCAGAGGGCTATCGCCACTTTGAGGTCGATGTGGCTGACGAGAAAGCGGTTGTCCGCATGGTCAGCGCGGTGCGGCGCGAGTTCGGACAGATCGATGCGCTCATCAACAATGCCGGTATTGCGTCGATGAACCATGCGTTCCTCACGCCGCTTGCAAAAATGGAGCAGATTTTCGCGACCAACACTTTCGGCACATTCCTGTTCTGCCGCGAAGTCGGCAAAGTGATGATGCAGAAGAAGAGCGGACGGATCGTCAATTTCGCAACTGTTGCAACGCCTCTAAGGCTCGAAGGCGAAGCGGCCTATGCGGCCTCCAAGGCGGCTGTGGAATCGCTGACGCAAGTGCTCGCGATGGAGCTCGGCCAGTCTGGCATCACTGTAAATGCGGTCGGGCCGACGCCGGTCGACACAGACCTCATCAAGTCAGTGCCGAAGGACAAGATGGATGCGCTTGTCGCGCGGCAAGCCATTCATCGTAAAGGCACGATCGAAGACGTCATCAATATCTGCGATTTCTTCATCAAGCCGGAAAGCGACTTTGTGACCGGCCAGGTCGTCTATATGGGCGGAGTGTGCTGATCCATGTCGGGCCTCAGGGGCCTATTGAAGCGGTTTAAACGATATGCAGACCGCCCGGCGCTGATCGAAGCGGATGGGCGGGTCGTCACTTTTACAGAGCTGGTTGAGAGCGTCGACGCCGTGCGCGAGCGCTTGGCCGAGGCGGGCGTTGCAGCGGGCGATGTGATCGCGCTCAAAGCTGACTATGACAGTGCGTCCATCGCCAATCTTTTGGCCGCTTTAGGGCATGGGGCCATCGTGGCGTTGCTACCAGTAGCCAGCGAAGCGGATACGGAATTGCTGGAGCTTTGCCAGGCTAGTCACTTGGTGGAAGGCGAGCAGATCGCGGCTCTTCAAGGCACTAAAGGCGAACCCCATCCGCAGCTCGAAACCCTGCGGCAGACGAGCACGCCCGGCCTTGTCATCTTCACTTCCGGGACATCCGGCAAACCCAAAGCGGTGCTGCATGACGCGGAGCGCTTCCTCGCGCGTTTCGAGGATGCCAGCAAAGCGCACACCACCATCGGCTTCCTGCTGTTCGACCATATCGCAGGGCTCGACACGGCCTGTTACACGCTCGCAGCGGGAGGCACTCTGGTGGCTTTGAAGGATCGCCGCGCCACGACCGTGCGCGAGGCCATTGCTTCGACATCGGCTGAAGTTCTGCCTGCATCCCCCTCGTTCCTAAGGCTTTTGTGCCTGGATGAAGACGCTGCGAGCGATCTCCAGTCGCTGCGCACTATCACTTACGGTTCAGAGCCTATGGACGAAGCAACTCTAGAGCGGCTGGAAGCCATGTTGCCAGATGCCAAGCTCATCCAGAAATTCGGTACATCAGAATTCGGCGTGGTTCCTGCGCGTACCAAGCCTGATGACAAGCGCTTTATCGAACTGGATGAACGCAAAGTCGGCATCCGCATCGAAGACGGCATGCTCCATGTTCGCGCGCCGACCGCGATGATCGGCTATCTCGGTGAAGAGACGCCGTCGGTCGTAGACGGCTGGATCGCAACCGGCGACAGCGTCGAGCAAGACGGTCAATGGATCCGCATCATCGGCCGCCAATCCGAGCTCATCAATGTGGGCGGCGAGAAAGTCTATCCCGCTGAAATCGAAGACGTGATCCGCGAGCTGGATGAAGTGCGCGAAGTGATCGTGCGCGGCGATCCGCACCCGCTGCTCGGCAAGGTGATCGCTGCACGCATCCGGACAGTCGAAGGCGCCGACACCGCCGCTGTGCGCAAGGCTGTGCGCAAACATTGCAGCGCGCGTCTTGCCCGCTACAAAGTCCCTGTGACTATCGAGCTGACGCAAGACGCGCTGACCGGCGAGCGGCAAAAGCTGCTGCGTCGTAGCTAGCGCGCGAGAGAGCCATGAAGCTCGCGTCGCTCATCGCACCCTTCAAGAATGCGACAATCGGCTCTGCGCTGATTTTTGCAGCGAGCGGCGCAGCTTTCGCGCTGGCCAATATCCTGCTGGCAAGAGGGCTGGAGGTCGAAGCCTATGCGCGCTTTGCGCTGGCGATTGCGGTCTACAACGTCGCGGCTTTGGTTGCGCCGCTGGGCATGGATCAGCTGAGCATCAGGCGCACCATGCGCTACACGCTGCGGATGATCTTCGCGCAGATCTTTGCGGGCAGCTTCGTAGGCTTCGTCTTCGCTTTGGGCGCGAGTTTCTATGTCGACATGAGCCCTAATGCAGCGCATGCGCTCGCCGTTTCGATCCTGCTGGGCGGCGTCATGGTTGGCGCCACCTCGGAGCTGCGGCGGCGCGGGAGCACATTCTTCGCGCTGGTCATATACGTCTTGCCGAACTTGGGCTTGCTGCTGATCGCGGGGCTCGCGCAAGTCTGGTCGAACTTGAGCCTTGCCAATGTCCTGTGGCTTTATGCAGGCGGGACCGGCATCGCGATGGTGCTTGCGCTCGTCAAAGCAGCCAGCGGCGAAGGTCTCGCCAAAGGCGCTTCAGGCTATCGTTTCGCTGAGGCCTTGCCGCTGCTGGGCCTGGCCGCGCTCGGCACGCTAACGCTGCAGATGGAGCGGCTCATCCTGCCCGCGCTGATCGACCTTGGCAGCCTTGCGACGTTCAGCCTGCTCTCTTCGCTCGCCATTTTCCCGTTTCGCCTGATAAGCTCAGGCATGGGCTTTGCGTTGACCCCGCAATTGAGCGACCGCGAGAAGCTAGCGAGCAATTATGCGCGGGTGCGCCTTGAGATGGTGGCGCTTGCGGGGCTTATGATTGCAGGTTCAGGCGTGCTCGTATTCCTTGTCCCTTACCTCATGCCGTGGCTGACTGATGGTCGCTATGAAGCCAGCCATTGGTTGGTACTTGCGGCCTGTTGCAGCGGCTTGGTCATGATCGGCCAAGCACTGGCGCGCGCTATCATCACAGCGCTCGGCTCTGTCAGCATGCTCCACGCCTTGAACTTCGCAGGCTGGGGCGGACTTCTCGCTTCGCTGATCGCCGCTTGGTTGGGGTCAGCCTATGGTCTGATCGGTGTGATCCTTAGCGTCGCTGCTGCGCAAGCATTTGTCACGATCCCGGTGCTCAGCATGGCGTGGCGCAGCTTTGCCCGGCAAGCGAAGGCGGCATGAACCTTCCTGCTTCCGCCCTGGTCCGCGATACGGCCCGATTGAAGAATGAGAGCTTCGACGTACTGGTTGTGGGCGGCGGAATTGACGGCGCTTATTGCGTCCTCGATGCAGCATCGCGCGGCCTCAAGGCGGCGCTGATTGAAAGCCATGACTTTGCCTGCGCGACTAGCGCAAACTCGGCCAAAGTCGCGCATAGCGGGGTGCGCTATTTGCAGCATGGCGACCTCAAACGATTGAAGAAATCTGCCAAGGAACGTGCTGCTCTGTTTGCGAACGCGCCGCATATCATGAAGCATGTGCCAGTGCTGATGCCGGTACGCGGGCACGGCATAAAGGGCCGCGAGACGGTGCGCATTTATACCGCAATCTATGACTGGCTGAGCCGCGAATGGCGTCGTTCGGAAGATCCGGAATTGGCGGTTCCGTCTTCGAAGATGTTGTCGCGCGAAGAGGCACTGGCAGCCTGTCCGTTGATCGCGCCTGAGAAGCTAACCGGAGGCGCGGTCTGGCCGGAAGGTCTGGTCACGAACACAGAGCGGCTGGTGATCGGCGTGCTGCGCGCCGCTGCGGAAAAAGGCGCAGTCATCGCGAACCGTGTCGCAGCCGAGGAACTGTTCAAAGCGCCTGACGGCGCAGTGCAAGGCGTGTTCGCGCGTGACCAATTGAGCGACGAGGCTCTGACGATACAGGCCTCGATAGTGATTGATGCGACCGGGCCGCTCACCGGATGGTCAGGCGCGAAAACGCGCGTTCCACTGGCGCGCGCATTCGGCCTTGTGACGAAATCTTTGTGCGAAGGGCATGTGCTCTCTTTTCCTGTTCCGCCAACCTATCACGATACGGATGCGCTGGTTGACCGCGGGGAAAGCCTTCAATTTGCCGTCCCGTGGCGTGGCAAGTCGATCCTCGGGACGATGCATTTGCCGCTCAATGGGCCAGCCGACAAATCCAGCATCACGCAAGACGAAGTCGACCGCTACATTGATGCAGTCAACCGCGCTTTGCCCGATGCGAAGCTCAAGCGCGGCGATGTCTACCGCGTGTTCTGGGGCGTTTTACCTTCTGCGAGCGAAGGCTCGCCTAACCCGGAAAAGCAAGGCCGCGTGCTCGATCATGGTACGCTAGACGGGCTGCGCGGCTTGTTCGGTATTGCAGGAGTGAAGCTTACAGAAGCGCGTGCTTTGGCAGAAGAGGCGCTCGATGCAGTGTGCGAACAGCTTGGCAAAGAAACGCCAGCGGAAACAGCTCACATGCCGATTTGGGGCGGGGGGATCGCGCAGCTCGAAGATTTCAGGCGCGAGGCGGAGCGTGTGATGGATGCTCTGCCACGCGCAGCACGTACGCGCCTCATGCAGCATTACGGAACGGGCTTTTCGGAGGTGATTCGCCATGCAGGCAAGCTCGGCCCGCTCGACTTCATTGCCGGTACGCATGTCCTCAAAGGCGAAGTCTCCTACGCTATGCAATACGAACAGGCGTTGTCCTTGGCGGACATCGTCCTGCGCCGGACTGATCTCGGCAGCGCGTCCTTGCCGCCTGCGTCCGCTTTGGATGCGATTGCGCGGCTTATGGCTGCAGAGCTCGGCTGGGATGAAACGCGGATCGCGAGCGAAATCGCTGCGGTGGAAGCGCGCGCCAATTACGGAACGTTTCCCGCTGCCGACGCGCTACGGTCGGGCTAGTTAGCCTCCGCGAAGCGCTTCAAGCGGGGTTGCACGATATCCGTGCACTGTCATCCGAATACGTTCGCCTGGTTCAAGCGGCTGCCAGCTGCCGGCCCATTGCTTGGCCCAGCCATGCCTGTCAGCGGCGTAAAGCGAGATAATCGGACGCATCGCGCTGCGCGGGAAAGCGGGGCTTTCTTCATTAAAGCCGTGCACTTTCTCACCATCGACAAACACATCGATCAAGCCAAGGTCGGCATGGCGGCGCAATGCCACGCGCATCCGCCGACCGGAATGGTCTCCGGCAAGGCGAAACTCTTCAGACTGGCGAATGCCTTCCGGAGCGCCGTGGATCGTAATCTGGAGATGACGCTTGCCGACAATCTGAACAGCGATCGATTCTTCGGTCCGGTCATTATAGAGCATGATTGGTGTCGCGATCAGACCAGGGCGCATATCGGGAACCGTGAAGTCGACCTGATACATGCCTTGCGTCCATTCCGGATGGCCCTTTTGCGCTTTGAGCTCTGGTGCGCCGCTGGCGTTCAGGACAAAGTGCGTGTCGCCGCCAAAGGCCTGACGCACGCGGCCATACTTCCATGGAATGGTGGAGTCGCCATTCGCCCACTCGCTGGCGTGCCACATACCGTTCCAGTTCCATGGTTTCATGTCGGACAGATAAATCCGGGGCAAACGCAGTTCCGTGTTGGGCTCTGGCAGTGGTTGCGAAATACGCTCGCCGGTTACAGTGACTTGCGATTGCGCAGCTGTCTCGCCGGTTTCTGGCACTGTGCCAGCTTCATCTGCGGCCATCTGCGGGTTATCTCGACTTATCTCAGGGGTATCTCCCGCTGTCTCGGCGCCTTCGACAGCGTCTTGTCCGCTAACCGGAGCGGCGGCCACGAGCAGCACGAATGCCATCGTCACGGCGATGGAAAGACTTGATTTTGCTGAAAAAGCTGGCGAGTTCATGCGATAAGCCTCAATCGGAGTTGATCAGGCTTTTGCTCTATCACGAATGAGCGAGCGCTGAACCGGCCTTGCGGCCAAGTGTCTCGAAGCGGTGCAACTTATGTCAGCGGATTAACGCTGTTTTGGGTTATAAACCATTGAAATACATGGGTTGTATGGCTGGCGCTATTGTTGCTCAAAGCGGTAGCCATGCACTGTCATGACCAGCTGTTCACCCTCCGCAAATCCTTCCCACGGTCCGGTCCAAGGTTCCGCCCAGCTGACATTGTCGCCGACCCACATGGAGATTACGGGACGCATCTCTCCGGTCGGGAAAGCATTGGTATTGTTATAGAAAGTGTACACGACCTGCCCGTTGACCAGCATATCGATCTCGCCGCGCTCCAGGTCGGTTGCAATGCCCAGCTTCATCCGCTGGCCGGAAAAATTTCCTTCGATCTGGTGCTCTTTGGTGCGATGCTCGCCAGAGCGATAGGAGTGGATCGTAAGCTGCAGAAACTTGTCGCCTACAAACTCGAAATCAACCTCGTCGCGCGTGTGATCATGCCATAGCCACAGAGGCGCAACGACCATGCCGCTACGCAATTCCGGCAAGGTAACATCGACCTCGTAGAACGCCTTTGTCGAATAAGGGTGCCCGTTTTGAGCCTTGAGTTCAGGCGCGCCATTCTCATCGAAGATAAAATGGGTGTCACCATTTTCGTCTTGAATTACATGATCATATCGAAACGGGAGGGAAGACCACGCATTGTCCCAATTGGATGCGTGCCACTTCCCATACCAATTGTAGAGCCGCATATCCGACAGATCGAGCGGCGCCAGATCGCTCTCTGCCATGGTCCCGCCGTCACTTCCGGTCGACCCAGATCCGCTGCTCCCGCTGGTGCCCGTACTAGAGCCGCTGGTTCCGCCGTTCTCAGGTAGTGTTTTACTTGGTCCAGGACCTTTGCGCGACACTCCACCTTTCCCAAGCGGCTGCTGCGAAGGATGCTCGATTACATTGCCATCGGGCGTGATCGAGATCGAGCGCGGTCCCGCAGTTAACGGATGGATGGACGCGCTCGTCAGAGCGCATAAGGCGAGGATGGATGAGACACGTGAAGCCACGATCAATTCCTTTCTCGAAGCTGAGAAAATCGTAAGCATTGCGTGACTCGCTAACCTTTACCGCAAACGACCGAGCATGGTTAATCCCGGTGCATGTAAGGCAGGTTAGACGTCACCCGGCTTATCGCAAGCACTACTGAACGCGAGTCCCGCTTCAGTACGGCCTTGTGCAGTCAGACTGTGGACCGTTTATAACTCTGAAATTCAATGAAAAACTGGACTGCTTAACGGGGTTATGTGCCGAAGAAGGCCCTGATTGCGCCGCGTTTGGCCGGTTTGGTCTCGCCAATGGCTTCGAAAAGGTAGTTAGCCAGCTGCACCGCCTGGTTGCGATCCAGCAAGATCGCACGCTCGCGCATTTCCCGTTCGCTGCTGCCATTACGATGCATGGTTTGCAGATGCAGGACGACACGCTGTCCCAGATCGTCCGCGCGCCAACCCACCAAAGCCCCTGTATCGAGCTTATCCATTCCTTGCCCCTTCTCCGATCAGACTGGCGAATGCTTCTGGTCCAGCAGCACTCCCTGTGTGGTCGTTTGTCATCCCAAGCGGTGACGCTATCGTTTTTGCCTAACGAGTTAACAAATTCAAGCTAACTCCGCCGGAAGGTCAGTTGCGCTTTGCAATCTCTTCTCGACATGGCATGTTCAAAGTCGTCTCTTGCCGAGCTTGAGACTACATCCAATGATTCCATCGACCAGACTTTAGGACACCCATGCTCGATACTTCCAATCGCTTTGCTTACAATGAAGATCACGAGGCTTTCCGCGACACTGTGCGCAAAGTGCTCGCAGAACATATGGTCCCATATCTGGACCAGCATGAGGAAGAGGGCATTGTCCCGCGCGAAGCGTGGAAGGCAGTTGGTGAAGCGGGCATGTTGTGCCCGACGGTCGCGGAGGAGAATGGCGGTCTAGGTCTCGATTTCGGCTTTAACTGCGTCGTCAATGAAGAGCTTTGCTATATCGGGACGTCGGCAGGCTTTGGGCTGCAGAGTGACATTACCGCGAACTATTTCGAACGCTTGGGAACGCCAGAGCAGCGTGAGAAATATCTGCCGGGCATGGTCTCAGGCGACATTATCACAGCCATTGCCATGACTGAGCCGGGGGCAGGCAGCGATTTGCAAGGCGTCCGAACCACTGCAATCGAAGACGGCAACCATTTGGTCCTCAACGGTTCTAAAACCTACATCACCAACGGTCAGAATGCAGATGTTGTTATTGTCGTTGCAAAGACCGATCCCAGCCAGGGAGCGAAGGGTACTTCGCTCGTGCTAGTTGAAGCGGGTACGCCCGGATTTGAAAAGGGCCGCAATCTCGACAAGATCGGGCAGCATTCTGCCGACACGTCCGAACTGTTCTTCAGCGATTGCCGCGTTCCCAAGACCAACATCCTTGGCGGGGAAGGGCGCGGCTTTGTCCACCTGATGGAAGAGCTGCCGCAGGAGCGCTTGTCGATTGCGGTGAGCGCGCAAGCGGGCGCGCAGCGAGCCTTTGATGAAGCGGTCAATTTCACGAAAGATCGCAAGGCCTTTGGTCGGACCGTGTTTGAATTTCAGAATACGAAATTCACATTGGCTGATTTGAAGGCCAAGCTGCAGGTCGGCTGGGCGCATCTGGACTGGGCAATCAAGCGTCATCTGGATGGCAAGCTTACGACCGACGAAGCGAGTGCTGCTAAGCTGTGGCACACCGATCTGCAGTGGGAAATCTGCGATGCGGCGCTGCAGCTGCATGGCGGCGCGGGCTATATGAACGAATACATGATCGCTCGCCTCTGGCGCGATGCCCGCGTAACCCGCATCTTTGGCGGCACGAACGAGATCATGAAGGAAGTGATCAGCCGCGCAATCTAAGGGAGACAGCTTGAATGATCGATCCGCTTGATTTCACCGGAAAACGTGTCCTCGTCATCGGAGGATCAAGCGGGATCGGCAACGGTATTGCGCAAGGCTTCGGCGCGCGGGGAGCTGATGTTCACGTCACAGGTACTCGCCCTGACGAAGGCGACTATCTGGAGGCGGAAGACAGCGACTTCAGGGGCCTCACCTACCACCAGCTCGATGTTAGCGAAAGGGATCGCGTTGACTCCCTTGCCGAGAAGATTGGCGCGTTCGACGTGCTTATCCTGTGCCAAGGCATTGTGCGTTATAACCGCGAGGAATTCGAAGCGGAAGGCTGGGACAAGGTAGTCCAGGTCAATCTGACTTCGCTGATGGATTGTGCGCGTGCTTTTCGCGCAGGCCTAGCCGAGCGGGGTGGGTCGATTACCATCGTTAGTTCCACTGGCGGATTCCATGGCATGATCGGAAATCCAGCTTACGGCGCGAGCAAGGCGGGCGCGGTAAGTCTCGTCAAATCGCTTGCGCAAGCCTGGGCGAAGGACGGGCTGAGGGTCAACGGGATCGCGCCTGGCTTTGTGCCGACCAAGATGACAAGGGTCACGACAGAGAATGAGAACCGCCGCGAAGGCGCGATTGCTCGCATCCCATTAGGCCGCATGGGCAGGCCCGAGGATATGGCAGGAGCTGCTCTTTTTCTCGCGTCTCCACTGGCGAGCTATATCACGGGCCAGTCATTGATCGTTGATGGCGGGCTATCGCTCTAGCCGTAAATCTGGAGACCAATCATGCAGTTCACCCGCCTTGGGCCGTCAGGTCTTACAGTCTCACGACTTTGCCTTGGATGCATGAGCTATGGTGATACGTCCAAGGGCTGGCACGGGGACTGGCTGCTCGACGAAGAGGCCTCTGCGCAATTCTTCCGCCGCTCACTGGAAGCGGGGATCAATTTCTTCGACACAGCCAATGGTTATGCTGGCGGGACTTCTGAAGAGATTACCGGCAAGCATTTGCGTGCTATGGCTAAGCGTGACGAGATCGTCGTAGCCACCAAAGCCTATCTGCCATGGCGAGGCGCGCCGAACACGTCGGGTCTTTCGCGAAAGTCACTGATGCAGGCAATCGATGACAGCCTGACCCGTCTGGGGATGGACTATGTGGATTTGTATCAGATCCACCGATGGGATGATGCGACACCCATCGAAGAAACCATGGAAGCGCTGCATGATATCGTGAAGGCAGGCAAAGCTCGCTATATCGGCGCTTCGTCCATGTATGCCTGGCAATTCGCGAAGGCACAGGAAACCGCGCGTATGAACGGCTGGACGCGATTCATCTCCATGCAAAACCAGCTCAATCTCCTCTATCGTGAGGAAGAGCGCGAGATGCTGCCGCTGTGTGCGGATCAGGGCGTCGGTGTGATCCCGTGGAGCCCGCTTGCGCGAGGCCGTCTGACCCGTCCGGTGGGTGAATCAACTGTCCGAAGCGAAACGGACGGCTTCGGCAAAGTTATCTATGACGACGAGAATGCAGTCGATCATTCAATCATCGCAAGGGTCGGCGAGATCGCGAAAGCACGCGGCGCAAAGATGGCGAGCGTGGCGTTGGCTTGGCAGTTTACCAAGCCGCAAGTGGCCTCGCCCATCATTGGGGCTACCAAACCGCACCATATCGACGATGCTGTTGCGGCGCTTGATATTGCGCTCACAGCGGAAGAAATCGAAGCGCTTGAAGCGCCGTATAGACCCAAGGTACCCACGGGCATGGGAATGAGCCTGCCTCCCATGGATCAGGTTACAGTCCTTCCTGATTGAAAGTCCTCAATTGCGCGATGGTCAATCGGATTCCACGAATTGCCAAGAATTGAGGCATAAGAGGGATTGATCGTCGATTCGTGCGTGTTTCCTAGGGGAAACGCCACGAAGCAGAGAGGACTATGAACACGCACGCGCCCATCAGCGAAGACCAGGCAGAGATCGCGGATAGCGAGCTCTACTTCAATCGCGAATTGAGCTGGCTGAAGTTCAACGAGCGTGTGCTCGCTGAAGCGGAGAATGAAAGCTATCCACTGCTGGAGCGCCTGCGGTTCCTTTCGATCTCAGGCAGCAATCTTGACGAGTTCATGATGATCCGTGTGGCGGGCCTCGTGGGCCAGGTGCAGCGCGGCATCGGCAAGCCATCGATCGACGGACAGACGCCGTCACAACAGCTCGCAGCGATCCGGTCAAAGCTGGTGGAGCTCAGCGCAAGGCAGCAGACCATCTGGCGCGATTTGCATGATCGCCTCGGTGAGATGCACATTCACGTTGCTGACGAGCACCGGGTCAAACCGTCCGCCTATCAATGGCTCAAGAACTACTTTCTGGAGGAGATCCTCCCGATCATCACGCCGCAAGCGCTTGATCCTGCGCACCCGTTTCCCTTCGTCACCAACGAGGGGATGGGGCTGCTATTCACGCTCAATCGGGAGGTGGACAAGGAACGGATCATCGAGATGATCCTGATCCCTCCCGCGCTGCCGCGCTATGTTCGCGTGCCCGGAGAAGAGGCGATCTATGTCAGTATTGCAAGCCTGATTGTCCGTTTCGCCGATCATCTCTTCCCCGGCTTCACAATCAAAGGTAATGGCCTTTTCAGAGTGCTGCGCGACAGCGATATCGAAATCGAAGAAGAAGCCGAGGACCTGGTGCGCACCTTCCGTAGCGCGATCCAGCGCCGCCGCCGCGGACAGGTGATCCAGCTGGAAATGGAAGAAGATTTCGACACTCATGCCGAGCAGGTTTTGCTCGAGCAGTTGGGTGTGCACGAAGCAGCGGTCATCAAGACCGATGGTATTATTGGTATCGATGGACTGGCCGAGATCGTCGAAGAGGATCGCCCGGATCTCAAATTTGACAGCTATTCGCCGCGCTATCCGGAACGCATTCGCGAACATGATGGGGACTGCTTCTCCGCCATTCGCGAAAAAGACATCATCATCCACCACCCCTATGAAAGCTTTGAAGTGGTGGTGGACTTCATCCGGCAAGCGGCGGCCGACCCTGATGTCGTTGCGATCAAGCAGACGCTCTATCGGGCTGGCACACAAAGCTCTGTCATCAATGCTCTGATCGCAGCGGCAGAGAACGGCAAGTCAGTCACCGCGGTGGTCGAACTCAAAGCGCGCTTTGATGAAGAGCAGAACCTCTTCTGGGCAAACAAGCTGGAGCGGGCCGGAGTTCAAGTCATTTACGGATTTGTCGATTGGAAGACGCATGCGAAGGTCGCAATGGTCGTCCGCCGCGAGGAGCAAGGCTTCCGCACATATTGCCACTTCGGCACCGGGAATTATCACCCGGTCACAGCCAAGATTTATACCGATCTGAGCTTCTTTACCGCTTCTCCCAAGCTCGGCCGCGATGCCGCGAAGCTGTTCAATTTCGTAACCGGCTACGTCGAACCGCACAGCATGGAACTGCTTGCGGTCGCACCGCTCAACCTGCGCGAGAGGCTCTATGAGTGCATCGACAAAGAGATCGAAAACGCGCGCAAAGGCAAGCCTGCGACGATCTGGTTCAAGCTCAATCAGATCACTGACAAGGAAATGATCGACCGGCTTTACGCCGCGAGCCAGGCCGGCGTCGAGGTTGAGCTTGTTTGCCGTGGTATCTGTTCATTGCGGCCAGGCGTGCCAGGTCTTAGCGAGAATATTCGGGTGAAATCGATTATTGGTCGCTTCCTTGAACACAGCCGTATTTTCGCTTTTGCCAATGGCCAGTCCATGCCCGGCAGCAAGTCCAAGGTGTTCATCTCGTCCGCTGATCTGATGGGGCGTAACTTGGATCGACGGGTCGAAGCGCTCATTCCGATCAAGAACAAGACCGTGCACGATCAAGTTTTGCAACAAGTGTTGCTTGCCAATGTGCTCGACACAGAACAAAGCTGGGAGCTGCATCCTGATGGGAGCTATTCGCGCATGCAGCCTGACGATAAGCCCTTTAATTGTCACCGCTATTTCATGACAAACCCCTCGCTTTCAGGACGAGGAGGGGCGCTCGAGCCTGATGCGGTGCCGAAACTCGCACTACGCAAAGGGCGTCACGCATGAGCCTTCGCGCACGTCGTACAGACCGCGATGGCATTTTCAGCGGCAATACGCCGGAACGCGCGATTATCGACATCGGATCGAACACAGTGCGCCTGGTCGTCTATGGTGGCTCCATGCGTGCACCCGTGGTGCTGTTGAACGAAAAGGTTGCCGCGCGCTTGGGCCGCGAAATGGCCGAGACTGGGCGTATTCCGCAAGATTCATTCGATCTAGCCTTGCAGGGATTACGGCGATTCCGCTTATTGCTTGAAGAGCTCGAAATCGAGGACGTGGAAACGGTCGCAACCGCTGCGTCTCGCGAAGCAGAGAATGGACCTGACTTCATCGCAGCGGTCAAAGAACTCGGCTTCAAGCCGCGTGTCATCTCCGGCGAAGAGGAAGCACGAGTCAGTGCCCAGGGGGTGATCGGTGCCTTCCCGGGCGTCCAAGGCGTGATGGCTGACTTGGGCGGAGGCAGTCTGGAACTGATCCGTATTCGGGATGGCGAGACATGCGATGCAGCGTCATTGCCTCTTGGCACCTTGAGGCTCTCCGCATTTGGCGACGGTGATCCTGATTCTATGCTCAAAGCCTTGGGCAAAGAGCTGAAGAAGGGCGGCTGGGGCAAGCCCATCGATGCACCGCTCTATCTTGTTGGCGGAACGTGGCGCGCGATGGCGGTCTATGCGATGGAGAAGGTCGGGCATCCTCTGAGCGATCCGCACAGCTTGTGGCTTGATCCCAAGCGTGCACGCGTCCTCGCTGAAGACTTGGCGCAAGCAACGCCTGAAACCCTCCAGCAAATCGAGCGCATCTCGACCATGCGTTCCAACACGATGCCGCATGCAGCCGTGCTACTTCGGGCAATGCTGAAAAAGCTCCAACCTGAGCGGCTTGTGTTCTCGTCATGGGGACTGCGCGAAGGGCTGCTTTATGACCGGCTTGAGATCGGTGCTCGCTCGCAGGATCCGCTGCTTGCCGGTCTAACCCTGTTCGCAGCCCAGCGTGGGGCACCACCTCGACTTTCGACGCGTGTCGCAGGATGGACGGTGGATGCAGTGCCGGCTGGCAAACATGGCTCAGAACGCTTGCGGCTCGCGGCAACGATGCTGTCGCTCGCTTCCATGCAGATTGAACCCAATTTGCGGCTCCACCAGGCAGTGGATTGGGCGCTGCATAAGCGCTGGATCGGGATTGAAGCGCATGAGCGTGCAATGATGGCAGCGGCAGTATGTGCCAACCGCAACCATCTGGATTTGCCATCTGAAGTCACAGCTTTGGCGAGCGAAGAGGCCTTGAACGAGGCGATTGGCTGGGGGCTGTCGATCCGGCTTGCAAGGCGTCTCGGAGCGCGCTCCAAGCGATCATTCCAAGTCAGCAGGCTGCTCCGCGACGGGGATAAGCTCGTGCTGCAACTGCGTGAAAGCCACAGGGATTTGCGCGGTCTGCCACAAGACAAGGATATGACCTTGCTGGCGAACCATCTCGGCGGCGACTATGAAATCCGCACTGTTCCCGACGAAGAATGGGACGTTTCAAGCGAGAGCGGAAACGACGATCCCTTCGATAGCGTCAGCCAAGCGGCGGAGTAAGCCCTAGCTTGCACCGGTCTTGCTGCTTGCGAATGGGGAGAAGTCCGTATCGGTGTCAAACAGGTCGACGCCCTCTGCGCGCTTGAGCTTGTTGACGACCAGATAGGTCACTGGCGTGAGCAACGCCTCCCATGCGGTCTTGATAAGCCATTGCGAGATCACAACCTGAACCAGCGTTTCAGGTGGCCATCCGGCAATGCCCCAAAATGCAAGCGGGTAGAAGATCAGGCTGTCGAGCCCTTGGCCGACCACAGTCGATCCGATCGTGCGGCTCCATAGATGTTTGCCCTGCGTCCAGACTTTCATCTTTGCCATCACGAAGGAGTTGGCAAACTCCCCGGCCCAGAATGCGACCATGCTTGCGATTACGATCCGCCAGCTATTGCCGAAGACATTCTCATAGTCGCTCTGGAACGGCCATCCGTCAGCTGGCGGCAGGCTTACGACCACCCACGCCATGAACGCCATAAAGGCGAGAGCGGCAAAGCCGGTCCAGATCACACGCCGCGCGCGGGCATACCCATAGACCTCCGTCAGCACGTCGCCGATGATGTAGCTGATGGGAAAGAACAGGACGCCTGCCCCGAAGATCCATGGATCGCCGCCGGGTAGCGTTATGTAGCTCGGTTTCGAAGCGCCAATCAGGTTGGAGAGCAGCAGGATCGTCACGAACGCTGCCATCACCAGATCGTAATAGCGGAAGCTGCTGGGTGCTGTGGAGGTGCGCTGCGGCGCTGAGCTTACTTCGGAATTTTCCATCGCTGCGCGCCCTAACGCCATTTGCCCCTCAGGAAAAGCACGCTAAGGAGCGCGCGGCGCGCGCCCGTAGCTCATCTGGATAGAGCGCGAGACTTCTAATCTTGAGGCAGCAGGTTCGAGTCCTGCCGGGCGCGCCATGAAATCAATAGCTTAGCAGTTACCTGATGCTCAATCAGGTAACATATAGGATACAAAATGAGGCCAAAATGCTTGAGCTGATAACCAACAATCTGGCTGAATCGGTCTCGATTGGCACGGTCATTCTAGGCTTCGCATTGGAGCGAATTTTCCGACTTAAAGCGAAGCTTTTCTACAGTATTCGCCACGCATCGAGTTATCCCGTTGAAGAACCCCTTCATGACAAAGACGGCAAAGTGATCCAGAAAATGCAGGTCGTTCATACGGCTAGTATTGTGGCGGAAAATACCGGCCTTCAGCCAGCCACTGATGTTGAATTTACCTTCAACTGGAAGCCACCCATATTTACCGTGTATCCTGGACGCGCCTTCGAGGCGAGCACCACAGGGATGGGGCGCTGGTCACTTACTCTGCCAAGCCTTGCACCAAAAGAGGTATTTGTGATCGAGATTATGAGCATTAATCAGGAACTGCCTATGCTAACTGCGGTCAGATCTCGAGAAGTTGAGGGCAAGGCAATCGCCATGATCCCTCAACGCGCAGTTTCCCCATGGCTGGTCCGTCTCGAAATCATGCTTTCGCTGATCGGGATAGGTACTTGCATGTATTTCTTAGCCAGCTTCATTGAGGCGATTCTAGGATAGCTACTAAAAATTCATCGCGTGTTTAACTCCTCGCGAATGACTCTAGCTTTGAGCCCCGTCACCGCAATGTGGCGGGGTTTCTTCTTGCCTTGCGCTTAAGGAAGATTCCCGCCAGTCCCATAAACATGAACAACAGGTTTTACGGCATTCTTGAGCAGCAACTGCGCTTGCAGCGCCAATTCAAGGAAATTGGCCTTGGTCTGCGACCATACGATCAGATCCGAGAGGCGATGGAGACAGTCTATCCGACCATGTCGGTACTGGACAGGTTAGGCCTTACGAACAATGCGTTGATCGAATATACGAACATATCAAAGGAGATGGCCCAGATCGACTTCCCGACCGCTCGCCAATCTCTGTTCCCTCTCAACCGCAACATAGGTGAAGACTTTGCAGGCATCTCGAATGCAACGCGAGGCCTTCGAGACCTGTTCAATGAGAGTGAAGTGCTGAAGGCAATGGAGGGCTTCACTCCAGCCCTAACTGACATGCTGAAAGGCTCGCAAGGTGCTGTAAATGCTCTGAACCTAGCGGTTGATCAGAGCCTAGGAAACTATCGTGACGCCTTCGGTATAGCTGGCGGTCTCGCCGAGAGACTGGCGACCGACCAGGCTGGGATAATCGATGCGGTAAGAGCCCTGACCTTGCCGGAATTATCTGATACCGCCCGTGCATTCAGAGACCTCGGAATTGGTGACTGGGAAGACATTGACGAAGAGAGCGACGACGAGGTGCGCGGGCGTCTCACAACCGTAATCGCGATGTTGCTCCAGCAACTTGATTTTCGGAATTGGGCCCCTGCTGAGTACATTGCAATAATAGCGTTGATCTATACCATCGCTAACCCGTCATACACCAAGGAAGATCGCCAGTTTGCGAAAGAATCAAGCAAACAGGTCGCAAAGCTTCAAGAGGAAGCAGAAGAAGCCACCAAAGCTCTCCAGCATCTATTGCGTGCTGAAGCAGAAAGAGGCTTGTATTTGGAGTATGTCTCAAATCTGCCTCGGGCCAGGGTGGTCAATCGCGCATACATTCGAGAAAGTGCCAATGGAAAATCAGCGCACATAGCAACATTGAGGGCGGACTCAGCATTGGCGATCAGGCGGATCGAAGGACCATGGGCCTTGGTAATCTATCGTGATTCCCTGACCGATGAGTTGGCTGAGGGATGGGTCTGGAAGGCCTCAATCACCGAGCTTGAATAACCTCCCCCACCCGATCATCAAACTCGTGCAGCTTCCACTCCTCAACGCCCTTGGCTGAAACCTTGGTGATCCGGATCTCTCCGCCCACGCCAATTCCGTTGCGGCCACTCGCCCATTCAGTCGGCTTACGCTGAGCTTGCACGAACTTCATTGAATCTGCCCGAGGATTGAAATTCTCAGGCTTAGTTATGTCGATTGTCGTGTCAGTCCCCCAAACCTCAACAGGCTCAACATAGGGCAGGATCATCGCGCGCTTTGGATACCACCTCCAAGCATTCGCTTCAGGCTCCCCATCCGCAGGATCAGTAAAAAAGTAACACCCAAACGCCCGACTCAGCTCAGCAGAATAGTATGCAGCAATCCAACGGGTCATCTCTTGCGCAGGATTGTGACCGTCTCGCTCATATACCCGTTTCACAACTTGCTTGAAGCGATCGAGCGTAAAGGCCTGTTTGGCGAAAACCTCCAGGCAAGCGATATGCACCTTCGCAAGGATATGTCCTGAGCCCACCGCTGAGATCACGACAGGTACGCCGTCGATCAGAATGGATTTGGGCTCATGCATTAGCACTTGCCCAGTTTCATCGAAGAAAGCGGAATCGGTTACGAGATATGCCGCCTCGTCCTGAACGATAAGATTGCAGAGGCTCATGAAATGTATCCTTCATCATTTCGATGCAGCTTGCTTCGTTGCGCCGGTATGAAGACGCTAGACACTCCCGCGCTGAGAGCTTGTGAACGCATCAATGCCCGAAACTCTTCCGGCACACGTTGCTTGAACTTTGATGAGTTTGCAGCATCCGCCATCCGGTCAAGCAGCGCAGCTTCGGCTTTCGCCTGATTGGCCTCCTCCATCTTGCGAGCGAATTGATTGGCTGCGCGGGCAGCTCGATCGAAACCGGCAACCGCAGAGGTTTGCGCAGTCGTTCCGCTCAAGGTTTGCAAGAAGGTTGCCGCGGCGGCGCCTGGACGTGCCGCCAGGTACTCGTTCAATGTGCCTTGAGGATTGAGGTTCACCCATTCCGAAAGGTCCTGCATCAATGTCGCAATTTGTTCGTTCGGTATCTCCTCGCCCAGTTGGCGTAGAAGCGTCTTTCCGAATGGCGACTTTGTGGTGATCGAATCGACAAGTGCCGAAGCCGGGATCTTCTCGGTCAGCGTTTCGATTGCGCCCACTTCAACGGCATACTTGATCGATGTGACACGATCAGCGCCCCGCAGCCGTGCATCGGCATAAGATGGAACGCCAGTTTGCACTCCCATCATGCCAGCAGATACATTCGGGTTGCGCGTCAGTACGCCAGCAACGAGCGCCATAGCGCTTTGAGGCGTTTGTTCGATCCCTTGCAAGATGTTTTCTTGCACAAAGCCGGTGTAATCTGGACGTGCCTCAGCAACGGCAATTGAGGCCTGAGAAACTCCTGCTTCAAAATAGGCTCTTCGATCAGCAGCGCGGCGCTCCAACTGGCCGCGCGTGAGAGTGTTAGGCGCAGCAATTCTATCAACGAAATCCATGGCGCTGCCAACGCTATCCGCCAAAGAGAAATTCATCTTTGCGCCTTGAAGGCCAACACCCTTAAATGCTGCCTCGGCAGTTGCGGGAAGCTTCTTGATGGTGTCCCAGATGCTTCCCAGCGTGCCCAAGCTTTCCGCATCATCTTGCGCCATGATAGCGCCGCGTGGGTTTTGAGCGGACCAGCGACCGACTTCAGGGAATTGCTCTGTTAAGCCAACAAACTTGCGCGTTTGCAGTGCGCGCTCAGTGTCATCGACGTTCTGGACCTCGTAAGGTTCGACACCAGCTTCACGAGCCACGCGCTCTTGCCGAGCAATCTGATCAGGTGGCGGCGAGAATTGCATATCCTCGCGCAGCTTGTCAGCCTGCATACGCTGAATTTCAGCCTGAACGGGATCTAATGCAGCCGTGCGCTCAGTCTTGCGCTCTTGCCGCTCAAAGCGTTTCGCATAGTCAAAGGGATTGGTAGCCACTGCTAGCGCCTTCCCAATAGGATATCAGGCGGGGGCAATTGAACAGCATTGTAGTTGGGCTCAGGTTCTGGTTCCTGACCCATGAGCCAAGCGAACGGGTTCATCGCTTGGGCGTCCAAACCCCTCGTTCGCGATGACAAAGGTCGATTGGCTTTGCGGGCTTCATCAGCCGCCCAAGAGCGAGGATCAAATTCAGGAGCGCGCGGCATGGCTAGGACGCCTGGCCAGGGTGAAGCTCGTTCATGAGCCTACGGACTGGCGTGATTATTTGATCGCCCACATGGCTTTTTTCGCGCCCCTGAACGACATCTCCAAAGCCATACTTCCCACGGCCCCTCAGAAGCGCATCGAGACACCATCGCTTGTCTTCGCGAGTATCGTGTTCCTTTGCCCACTCTTCGCGCTCCTCAGAGTCGAGAGGCTCGAACTTGCGATCAGGCGGACCATCATAGCGAAGGAGCTCGTCAGGCTCGTATTGCGTCCCAGCATAGACCGGTACACGCAGACGATGCGTCGGATCGCCAGCGCGGGAGATTGTGTAGCCAGCGCGCGTCATCAGTTAGTTTCCTCGGTTGAAGCTGGTGCGCGCAAAGAGAGTGCTGAAACTCCGTCGCCATGCATTTCGTCAGCGAGAGTTGAGAGATGGGGAAGTTGCTCGAGTGCTGCACGTGCAGTCGCAATCTTGTTGTTCGCCCGGCCGTGAAAGTCCAGTAATGACTTTTGATCATCGACTCCACGCGGTAGCCTCCAACGCGTGGACATCTCGCGGATGGCGTTCTGAATGCCTTCCGCATTGTCGATCGCTTCAACCAGGATTGAGAGCGCGTCTTCGATCTCGGCTGCCTGCTTGGAAGCCTTCGCATAGACCGCATCGATCTCAGAGAGCTCATCCTCCCAGCGCTTGCGATCAGCTTTCGCTTGCTCGATCTTCTCAACGGCCACGGACTCTGCCCAGGCCGCTTCGAGCGCTTCGAGCTGGGATTCGATTCGTGCCGTCTTGGCCTGCGCTTCGACCTGCACAGCCTCATCTACATTGCCCAGCGCTACGTCCAAGGCAGCTCCGCTGAAGGCTTTGATTGCCGCTTCTCGCTCAGCTTCCAGCGCGTCTCTGCGCTTGTGATAAGTTCCTGCATCAAGGGTCTTCATTGGGTGTACTCCATCAATCGTTCCGAGAACGATAGGGTTGTTTCGGCAGCGTTTGAATCGCGGTCACTGCGTCGAAATTTGCGCATACCGACCATGCTTCAGCGCGTTTAGATTTCCGACCGGTGCACCCGGTGATTTGCCGCCGTGAAAGTGGCAACGACCGTTGGCCATAGGTTTCCGTTTGCAAGGCACGCCCTTGCGGTTCTTCGCTCCGCAGAAGCGTTGAGACTCAACCATCGAGCTCAGCATAGCGATCAACAGGCTTGCGACGCACATCACTGCGATAGACCGGGTCGGTGCAATGAGCTTCGGTCCCATAGCCGTAGAAGCCACCATCGACTGGCAACACTGGTTCAGCAAATGTCAGAGCAAGAGCGTCTGCATCATCAGGAGAAGGCAAGCCGCGCGCCTTCATATCCTTCTTCTTCTCAAGCTGGATCGAAACCTGATCGGCTGCATAGCCATACTCAGGGCCGGTAAGATCAGCCTCCAGATCATCGCAATCAGGAATGGCCCCAGTCTCCAACCAGGCGCGCATACTGGTCCACATCTCAGCCCTGCGATTGATAGTTTGAACGCGAACGCCGGAAGCCCAATCCGCCTCACGCCCTTTCGCGCCAAACCAGACTTCGACTACGTTCTGCACATTAAGCTGGCGCAAGCGATCGACCACTGCCGCGCCAATATTACCAGCATCCACACAAATCATTTGCGGGTTCCAGCGTTGAGCCTCTAACGCGACTTCAGAGGCCAGTGTCATTGCATCAACGTCATTCCAGCGTTTCCATGCCAGCGATCTGGCATCCCGCCCACGCCGGAGAGCAAGCGTTGAATGGTCATCTCCGAAACGCGCGCAATCCAGCCCGAACACCAGCGGATCACTTGGCAAAGCCGATACTTCGCGCTTGCGAGCATTTTGGACTATCTCAGAAGAGATAAACTGCATCGAGCCTGCGCGCGGGAATTGCCCAAGAACGCGAACCCGAACGAAATCGCTGTCAGCCCCATACGCATCAATCCAAGCTTGAAGTTGATCCTTGTTCGTTCGCTTGGCAGTCCGGCCGTCAATCATGCGGTGCGACCAATGATTGCGATACCGACCGACAATCACTTCTCGAAAGCGCCCGGTGTTTCGTGTCGGGTTTCCATATGCCAGCCAGACGATTTCTGTCTTGGCATCGGTCAGACCACCGCTAGCCGTATCCCAGATCGCATCAATGATCGAAGATGCTTCATCGAACAGCAGGATCGTGCGCTTCCCGGCATTGTGCAAGCCCGCAAAGGCCTCCGTGTTCCGTTCCGACCATGGGATAGCGTCAATCCGCCAATTGCGTTCGTGACCCGCTTGTGTCGAATGGATCGAGGTTGCTTCCATCACGAACAATTCACGTAAGCAATCGAACTGAAGCAGCGAGTACCACTTAGCCAATTCCGGCCAGGTTTTCGTACGAAGCTGCCCTTCGGTGTTCGCTGTGACCACCCCGCGCGTATCTTCATGCGTCATCAGCGCCCAGAGGATCAGCCAGGCGACCTGAGAGCTTTTCCCGATACCGTGACCGCTGGCAGTTGCGTCTTGAATAACCTTGAAAGGATCATCGCGCAGCCTTGAGCCGATAAGCTCCAGTTGTTCACGCTGCCATGTGTCAGGGCCGTCTTCATCCGCAAGTGATGTGCCTTCTACGCCCCAAGGAAACGCCCACATGACAAAGCCGAGCGGATCATGGGTTAAGCGGCCCAGGTCCGCGATCACTTCCTTGCGAATTTCGTCGGCGTTCAAGCAGACCTCCTGTCGATTTAGGAGGGCTTAGGCTCGTCACCCATGGGGTTGAATCGCGCTTTAGGAAGAATCGTCCGAGCAAGACTATTGCGAATCCCAGTTACACCAATACCCTAGTAGGGAATCAGGAGGGGATTTTGATCAGAGTTCGCGAAATATCTCGTGCGGGCATTCTTACTGGATTTGCGAGTATCCTGTTTGGCTTTGCGGCTGCTTTTATTGGTCGCGAGCTTTTCCAGCTGTTCCCAATCCTCGGTCAACGTTCCGAAGATGTCGGAACTATACTTCTAGGTGCAGCGGGGTTCTCGCTTGCTATGCTCTACGGTCGATACCGTAGGCGCAAGGAAAGGGTCGATGCCGGAGCTGTTGATGGGCAAAGGCCCTCGATCCTTCTTGCAGAGCTAAATGGTGACAAGAACAACGCTCGGCAACTGGAAATCGACAGATCAATCAGAGGGCTTTTAGGGGACGGTGTAGAAGTATTGATTTGGCCCTTTCCGGTCCCAATCCAAACTGGAGCCAAGGGAGCTCGCGACCACAAATTGAGAGATCTGGCCGAAGAGTGGCTCAAGCAAACCAACTGCCATGTCCTGGTCTACGGCACTGTATCCGATACCTCAGCAACCCATCTCTCACTCTTCAGTCCTGAACGGGGCGTGGAAGAAATCGAGGGGGCCGCTGGTGAATTGCTTAAGTTTGACACGGCTTTCTCCGATAAGATTGCAGATCATATTGTCTCAGAGGTCGCGAAAGTCTCTTTGTCCGAGGCCGAGCATGTGCTTTCCGATGAAGACCTCAGTTCGATGCTTACCGTTGTGGACCAGCTATTGGACTCAACCAAACATCCGTTGGTGCGCCACAATCATTTATCCTCCAAAGCCGGATTGCTTTACGGAAAAGGTACAAGAGATGCAGATACGAGCATAATCGAACAAGCATTGACCACCTTTAGCTCTGCTCAAAGTTTGGTTGATCCGCGGACAAATCCGCATCGATGGAACGCAGCTCAACTAGGCGTGGCGAAGAGCAACTTGAGCCTCGGTGTCAAAAACGAGGACCAAGCTCGATTAAGACTCGCGCTAGTGCAGTTTGAACAGGATGCAAGCGATCACGGGGGACCCAAGTGCTCCAAATGTCGGCAAATCGCCCTGGAGTTTCGTACCGGAGCACAGATCGAGTTGCTTAAAATTTCATGGAGCAAACCCGACTGGGAACGTGGGCTTTCAGACGTCGAAAAGATGGTTGAAGAGTTCTCCAATATTGACACAGACGAATACTGGAGGGCTCGTGCGACGATGCTCCAATACCTCTCACAGGGTATTCGGTTCGCAGATAAAGGTTCGGACATATTCCGTTTGGCTGACGAACTGAGTGAACAGGCCTTGTTCATTCCAGATGGGATATCACGTAGCTGCAAGATCGAGTTCAAAGGCATCGCAGGCATTGTGCAGCTGGACTTGTTCGAAAATCTAGATGAGCCAAAGCACGCTGAGACTTCAGTTAAGATTCTTAATGACCAGCTCACCTACCTATCGAGGAAGCACGATTCATCTCGATGGATTGAAGCCCAAATCAACAAATGCGGCGCATTGAGCAAACTAGGTGAAAAGCAAGTTGGTAAGGTAAATCTCCTTCGCGCGGTAGATTCAGGTGAACTCGCGCTAGAGTCAGTCAATAAGGTCGACAATCTACGCGAATGGGCTCGAGCCAACAGTGCGCTGGCATTTGCTTATGAGCTCCTGGGGGACCACACCGGTGACCCTGAACTATTCAAGCGCTCAGTAGAGGGGCAAGGATCTGCATCTATCGCACATGCACGCATGCGTAACCGGCAATCGTGGGCCACACAGCGCATGAATATGGCTCTGGGCATCTGCAAATACGCTGCTGCTAGCGGAGGGAAGAGTGATGACCCGAAACAGCGTGAGAGAATTTCTGATTGCTTCGCGCGCAGCGAGCGATTGATCAAGAACATCATGCGATACTATCGCAAAAACGGACAAAGGATGCAGGAGATAAGAGGAGTTACAAATCTGTCGTTCGTCCAAAGCAGGCGAGGCTGGGTCTTGAGCGACAGACAAAGTGTTCTAGCCGCCATAAAGACATCTAGGCAGGGACTTCAAATGATTGACTCGGGCGCACACAAAGCAATTTGGGGCACTCTAACACTTAATCTAGCTTCCGACTTATTCGCATTGGGCTCCAATGAGCAGAACGACTCCATGCTTGCAGAAGCGGGCAAGCTAAGTCACTCGTATCTGGAGCAATTCGAGCCGCAAGGAGGGATGAACCGAAACGTATCCCATATGAAGGAGATTAGGGATGCGGTTGAAAGTGCGACGCGTGCAATGCGGCATTGAACAGCCCATCATTTTGCCTTTGCCTAGTGGCGGAACCAATCATCATTAGCCTAACCTTCCCAATAGGTTTTTCACGCTAGACGCATGCCACTTGCCGCCGCGAGGCGTGACAAAGCCACCTTCGTTCATCGCCTTCGCCAAGCCCGTGAGCGATGAAATGCCCTTTTCGTTCAGATCCTCGATCACTGAGCGCAATTCTTCGGCTCGCTCTTGTGCATCGGCCTTGAGGCTCTCAATCGCCGCTGTGTTGCCTTTCTGAGCCCGTCTGAGCGCAGCAGCGCCGTTCGGGTTGCCAAGCTTTACGCCGCGTTCTTTCGCGGCTTGTAGGGCAGTCTTTGTGCGCTCAGATATGAGGCGGCGCTCCTTTTCTGCCAACGCCGCGTAAATGTGCAGCATGAAGGGATCGACGTCAGGACCAAGCTCTGTGACGATGAAGGGTATACGCTTGGCCATGAGCCCACTGATAAAGGCGACATCACGGCTTAGTCGATCGAGCTTCGCGACAACCACAGAAGCACCGTGGAGTGACGCTTGTCTCATCGCCGCTCGCAGTTTGGGCCGCTTGGAAAGAGCGTCATCTCCCTTGCCAGTCTCGACCTCGATAAACTCATCTACGAGATCAGCACCCTGAGCCTCTATGAAGCGCTCTATGGCGTCTTTCTGCGCTTCCAACCCTAGACCAGACTTGCCCTGTTTCTCGGTTGAAACTCGGTAATATGCTACGGCTTTCATCTCTCACGCCTTCCTTACAAATCGCACTAATGAACATTAGGCGAATATGTAGGGATAGGCAATGAGATTATGCAGCCTCTAATCGCGGAACCAATGCCCGCTTGCGTGCAGCCTCCAGCAGTGTCGCGGTGGCTTCGTCGGACCTTACTTCGATACCGAGATCCTGCTTTGGTTTGCCCCAGCCACGATCGAGAAGAGCAATGGCAGCGGAGACGCGAGCATTCTCGCTCTCGCCGCCAGTAGCGATCTCAACCAGCGTCTCCACTGCCTCCCTGGTATGCTCTCGAGCCAAGTCGGTTAGCGTCCTGCCATCGGGCAGCACGATCTTGGCCTTGCCACCGGGGTTTCCGCTCTGACCTTTCTTAAAAGGCATTGCATTGCTCCTGAATATTCAGTGCAATGGCTACCCATCAACATCGAGTCGTTGAATCGCAATGCCCAGAAGACGCTCTCCACCACCTCTTTCGACTGACATTCCGCCAGGCTGGACCGCGCACGACGGCGGACCTTGCCCGATCGACCCTGAAGCAATGCCAGCAATAATGTTCAGGCGCGGCACCCGCATTCAGGCCGACTACCGAACCGCAGGAAGCTGGGCTCATATGTGGGAGCACGCTGGAGTTTCTATGGATATCGTGGCTTATCGCATCTGATCCATTATTCTGGCGCGGCGGTCTCGAAGAGCCGCGCCGGATTATACGTAGTATATAGTGAGTGTATCTACCGCAGTCGTTGGCATAGGAATCAGGGACTTGCATTATAGTCTCCCGCGTTTGCCGCAGGTGTATCCCGCGCGGTCTCCCGCACTTCCCTTAGGCCCTGAGCCGCCTTGCGATCACTGGTTCTCCAAGGCAGTTCTCCACGCTCAATCTTCCCAATGCGGAAGAGGCGATCGAGCGCTTTCTCAAGGCGCGGTTGTCCAATACCCTTGCTCTCCGGCATGCGCGCAAAGACCTTTGGGGCATAGGTGCTACTCGGCTTCTCAGAGACGGCGCGCTGTTCTTTTGAGCGCTGCCTAAGGCACGCGAGGAACAGTTCATTGTCCGCCGAGGCTTGCTGGCTCTCAGCAAATTGTTTGGCTTTGTCTGGCGGCAACTCATCCTCGCTTATGAAGGACCAATCGTTCCACATGAACCGAACTTGATCACCTTTTCGCGCGTAATTCGCTTTGCCAAGCCTCAGGGTGCGAATGTCCGTCATCGGATCGTGTTCAATATCAAAATGCGAACGCACAGCGTTGAGCCAAGCCGTTGTGCCGGAATAGCTATCGCCGTTTTTGTTGGGGTGCCCCAAGAGGATCAACGCAGCACTCGCTTGTCCCGCCAAGCGGTTCAGCAGGTTGATGAAGCGAGTAACTTCGCCTCGGTCATTCTCATTTCCCACGAAGAGATGAGCGACGTTATCGAGAAAGATTAGACGCGAGTCGGTTGCCTCAATAAGCGAGGAAAGCCGGTCAAAGGTTGCAGTTGGTCGAATGGCGCGGTCGCTTGTGAAGGTTGCCAGCTCCGCTCCAATTTCCCCACGCAGTGATGCAAGATGTAGTGTTTCTGATAAGTCACTCATGGAGCGGTTGAATGCTGAACAGATATGGCTCTGACGCCAATGCAGCTGACCTATATCATCTTCGCACGTTAGATAGATCGAAGACGTCTTGGGAATGTCGAAGCCGAGCGTTGGAATGCCGTAAGCCGCAGCAGTAGAGAACTGTTGCGCCAGCAGGCTTTTCCCGGCCGAACCTGGACCCGTGAAAAGTGTCACTTCGCCAGCGGGTGCCAAGCGAGGAATTATGAACTCTTTCGGCCTTGGCTCGACCTTGCACAGAGCCAGAAGGTCGAGAGTCTTGATGGCGTTGCTACCCGCTGCGAGTTGAGCTAGCTCCTTGAGCTCATCAGCCGACCCGTCCCAGTCAAGAATATCGCCAGCAGGCGGAAGCCCCGGCAGTCGTATCAGGTGAGGAATCCCGTCAGCGCTCTCGACAGCTTCAAGGGCATGAGAAGCCAAGTTGGTCCCAGTCTCATCATTGTCCGGAAGAATATATACCGTGCGACCGGCGACGAACTTTCCAAACTCGTCTTTCCAATCTTTGTGCGACGTTGCGAGCAAACCGAAGGAAGCCAGCTTGTCGGCCTTGGCTTCGCCTTCAGCCATGTAGAGAGGCTCTGATTGCGGAGCAGAGATCAGGTCAAGAATCCGATAAGGCACAGGATCGCCGCCCCTGCCGGATCGCCACACTCCATTTTGATCCAGATGATCGTAGAAGAATTCCTTGTCGCGATGGCGCCCCGGCTCGATCCTATGCTTGCGATAAGCCAGCGCCCCATCAGCCTCGAAATACTCGAATGTCGCTACGATCTTTTGATTGCCGGTCAGCCCGACCCCGTGCTCCGATGCAGGCTTAGTCGGCTCGCGTTGAGGCGGGATCCACGGGATCGCGCTGTTATCATTGGAGCGAGGTGGGAGAATGCCGGCATCCCGAAGCAGATCCTTGATCTCAAGAGGATCGCCGCCATTGCTGCAATGAACTAGGACACCATCGGGAGCGCCGGGCTCAATACTTGCCCAGCTTCCTCGATCTTTCTTGCTGTGACCTGGCGTCGGAAAGCAAGCACGAGAACCGCGGACCTCTCCGCCCATTACGCGAGCTATCTCCTGAAGATTTGGCGCGGTCATAACTCTACCACCATCACGCCCAAGTCGAGCGAGCCTAGAAAGTCGTTTCTTGCCTTGCGGTAGGCTGGCAAGATCGACCGTGCTTTTCGTCCTTTGGGCTGGTGCGGCGACCAGAACGCATCGAACCGATCCCCATCAAGTGAGAATTCCACGCTGAAGCGACGATCGAGCGCATAGGTCTTGCGGTATGCGAGCGAATTCATGCCACTTCCCCAAACAAGACCTTGCAGCCCCAACGCTTGCCAAGGCGGCACGCGTATTTCTCAGCGCTTTCCCGCTGGCGAAAATTTGAGCCCCACCGCTGACGACGAACCTTGCCGCCAACATGGAACGCAAGCTCGACAACCCAAAAGCGCGGACATTCGCGTACTGTGAAGAAGCGATCAGTCGGAAATTGCAGAACGTTGTTCATGGCCACTTCCCTCCCGCACGACGTTGATCGCGGCACACGGCAGTCAAGCTTGCGCTGAGAATCAGGTTGCGGTAGGAGAAAGACTGATCAAATGCGTACCAGCGAAGATCAGACGCGCCCCTCCAAGGGCGCGTTTTTCGCTTAGGAGGGCCGGTCATCTAACCCCTCCCACAGCTTCAGCACAGGCTCTGGCACTTCTAGCTTTCGCCCTGCCGTGTCTTCAGCAATTTCTATGCATCGAATTGAGCGTTCATGGATTTCACGCGCTAGGTTGTTGGCATCATCTACGTTGAGCCGAAAACCCATGTGCCGCCTCGCCCATTCCGTCTCGGCCATCACTTCGAATCCGAAGTTGCCGATCGGCCGCACCCAAGTTCGGTGCGGCTTCATGCCGCGATCCGATCCTGAAGCCATGCTTCAACTTCCGCGGCATTGTAGGCGAGGCGCCTAGAAGTAATTCTGATAGGCTCTGGGAATTTCTTCGCTGCTACCAATCTGTCGATAGTCGACCGGCTGAGACTGGTGAGTTCGCAGACACCTTTGGGGCTGAGTAATTGGGTTTGCATTTGCCGTCTCCGTTTTGTGGACGGCTATGGAACTTAAGCATATCAATGGGTCAGTCGACTAGGTTCTAGGGGAGATTGTCGGAGAATTTTCGAACCAATCTCCCTAGTACTGCTTTACGAGTTCCTGTGCTTGCTCGAGTGTGAAGTCAGGATCTTCAACATGGTTGATGATAATCTGGACTAACGCGATGGAGGCAGACTTCAATTCATGGCCGAGCGCCTCTTCGACCAGGCTCCGGGTTGCTTCCACCATGTACCGTCGCCACCATTTCTGAGCCGTACCTTTTGGGGCTCTTATTTCCGAGTTCTCCAAAAGTGCGTTCAGTGCATCGAGATCAGAGAGAGCTTTTGAGATGGCGAAGGGGCCCAATATGGCGCCAACCGCAGGAGATGGCCGTTTCAATTGCCGCATCAACTGCTCAACGTCAGATTGAAGTTTAGTGAGAGAGGCTCGTGTCGCGGTGATGTCGCGCCATTCCGGGACTTCTTCCTTCAAGTCTTCCTTGTAAACCTCGGCGATCCTTTCAACACGCCAAAGTGGTATAGCGGGCCACCGTCTTTCTATCTCTGCTTTTGAGGAATCGCTCAGGCCTAATTCAGCCATTTAGTCGCACCACGTTCTCACAACGCTCACCATTAACTACACGATCAATCTCGGCAGCCCACGTCTCAAGCGCATGGCGTTTCTCAGCCGCGTGGTCGTATAGATCGTACACGCGTCGCGTGACGCCCTTCTCAGCGTGATTGAGGACGCGCTCAATCAGGAAAGGCGCAACACCTAAGCGGCCCATCTCTGTTGCCGCTGTGCGCCTTAAATCGTGAAAGCGCCAATCAGCAATTGGCTCGCCGATAGCAGCGATAAACTTATCTAGAAGGCTCTTGCTACGAGCAAAGGCACTAACCGGGGTTTCGCCGTTCGTGGTGAACACAAATTCACCCATGCGCGGCTGGGCCTCAAGAATTCCAATTGCCAATCCTGAGAGCGGGACAAGCTGCTTCCGGTCGGCCTTCGTTTCGTCCGCTGCGATGGTCCATGTCGCCTCAATAAGGTCAATGTCGTCCCAGCGCATTCTTGCCACCTCAGTGCGTCTCTGAGCGGTCAGCGTAAGCGTTTTGAGCCAAGGCCCCATGGGATAGCCCAGCGCATCCGAAGCTCGCCAGATGGCCGCTATTTCCTCAATCTTAAGAACGCGGTCGCGCGCCTTCTCGACCTTTGCTTTCCTAACGTGGTCGGCTGGAGAGTTGTCTATGAAGTCCTCGCTCGCTGCCCAGCCGAATATGACCTTGACGAGCGCCAATATCCGATTGGGCAAGACTTTGCCTTCTAGCCCGCCAATCAGCTCGCGAACATCGCGGCGCGTGATTGCAGTGATCTTGCGCTCTTTCCAGTTCGGATAGACGTGCGCTTCAAGTTGGCGTTCTTGCAAGCGCCATGCCTTGTTCTTGTCCTTAGCGACGCGCTCGATCCAGAGCGCCGCTACTTCGCCAAAGGTTCGATCAATGCCATCGGTGCTGCCATCGCGTTCTAGAGCCTCAAGCACGTTCTCAGCAGCGACCCTAGCGCCTGCGAGTTTTGTGGCAGGATAAGTCCCAATCTTTCGGTTGATGACTTTGGACCCCACGCGCTTGCGCAGGGTCCAAGTCTTCTTGCCACTAGTGCCGACGCGAAGCCGCAAGCCTGTCACCTTGTGGTCTGGGTATTCGTCCTGCCCAGACTTAGGAGGCTTGATGGACGCGATCTTCGTTTCGGTTAGCACGATGAGACTCTCGCGCTTCCCTTGACGCGGCTCAGCTTGAGACTGGGTGGGAATAGATGGTCATCGGCAAGGCAGCCAGCCCGCATTCTTTGAAAAGCACCGAAAGTCCCATCTGGCTTCAGCCACATCTTCCCAATAGTTGATCGCTTCATACCTGCCTCCGCACGAGTTCGAGCAGGTAACGCGGCAATATGTTCGCAGAGAGCGACGTATGTCGTCCAACGCGTGTTATTCTCTTCGACACGTTGCCGGACATATTCAGGTGCGTCCCACCAAGCGCAATCGTCAAATTCGGAGAGAAGATCAAACTTTATTTGTTCGCGTTCAAGCGCGTGCTCTGCCTTTAAAACATTGGCATAAGCGCAGCAGTGCTTGATGCTATCCTTCCATGCTGGCCCTTTGCGGTTCGCTTTCTTGCTTCGAAATTCGTCTAGGCTGACAACAGTCATGCTCTGTTACCTTTTCGAGATTAGGTAACGCTTTAGGTAACTCAGACTGAGCTTCAATGCAACGCATGTGAAGCATGAGGCCTAGCTTTCTGTGGATTTGAGGCCTTATGACGCCTCATGGTAATCGCCAGCCTAGACTTCTAATCTTGAGGCAGCAGGTTCGAGTCCTGCCGGGCGCGCCAGCCAAAAGGCATCCCTTTGGGGATGCGTGGTGGCTTTTGAGACTGGCGGGCTCGAACTGAGTTCGGAATCGAAGCGCCGCAGGCGCGGAGATGAACGAGGAGTGCAGCGACGAGGACAGTCCTGCCGGGCGCGCCATTACCCCCGCATGACGCTTTCCAGCAATTCGCTTGTTATCGGATAGCCTGCATCTTCCATGATCGTGAGCATGGGTTGGCCCGAGCTGTCATCCACTTTCGGCACTATCGTCCGCACGGGAATGCTTTCGGCTTGGGCCTTGGCTTCTTCGAAGTTTGCGAAGAGCGCGAGCCGTTCCAGATTACGGCGCGTTGGGAAGATCAGTTTGATCTCGCCTCTGTCAGCCGCGTCCAGGGCGCCCTGAGCGGTTGTCCAGAACAGATGCGTGTTCTCAGACTGATCGGCTGCAATATCAACCGCACCTGTGCCTAGGTCTGCCAAATAGAAGCGCGTGTCGTAGACGCGGCTAAGCTGTTCGTTCTTGGGATACCACCGCGCAAACGGTGTAATCTGATCGAGGTCCAGCTCCCACCCGAAGTGTTCAAGCACAGGCGCGAGTTGGCCGGTCTCCTGCAGAAACAGGCGTGAAGCGCGCGCTTTCTCGGCATCGATTTCGCCTTTGAGACCGACAACGAGGCCGGTTTCTTCCAGCGTCTCGCGAACAACAGCCACCTGATGCGCGGCCTCTTCCGGTTCCAGATCACCGCCCAGCATTGCGCCGAGCTCGAAGTCTGCTGGATCGACACGTCCGCCGGGGAACACCGCCATGCCTCCCGCAAACACCATTTCGCGGCTTCTGATAGTCATCAGGATTTCCGGCGGCTCTCCCGCTTCTCCATTGCGGAAAATGATGATGGTCGCGGCAGGAATACCCAGCGGGGTATTGTTGGATGAAGAACTCATGGAAACCTTAGTGGCGCGTCGCCTACGCCTTGCCAACCCGCCAATCACAGGTTGCCGTCGGGATTCTTTACAAACCGCCAAGGCTCTGAACAGTCATTAACCATCTAAGCGGCTGCAAATCCGCCAATCTTCTGAATTGGCACGCCCTGTGCATGTTATTGGGCATACCCGTTGGTCTTCGATATCGAGGCGGGATCACAGGTCTCCCGATCCCGCCTCGCCCGACACAACCGAAATCCCAAAAACAAAGATCTCAATATCTAGCCGCCCGCAGAGGCGGCTTTCCTTTTTGTGCATCTGGTGACTGGAAGTGCAATCCGGACGCGTCAGTCAGCGCCCGCAGTTAGATCGCTCAGCTTTCCGCTTTAGCGACGCCCTGTTCGTCAAGCAGCTCTTGCAGTTCACCAGCTTCGAACATTTCCTTCATGATGTCGCTGCCGCCGAGAAACTCGCCCTTCACGTAGAGCTGAGGGATTGTCGGCCAGTCCGAGTACGCCTTGATGCCTTGGCGAACTTCCATGTCCTGTAACACGTCGACGCTCTCATAGGCGACGCCGCAATGATCGAGCACCTGCACTGCGAGATTTGAGAAACCGCACTGCGGAAACAGCGGCGTGCCCTTCATAAACAGGACGACGTCATTGTCTGAAACGAGGCTTCGAATGCGATCATTGATATCGGACATGGTGTTTCGGATCCCGGCTAAATCTAATGCGGTCTACTTGGGAACGGCAGTGCTGAGTTGCAAGGCATGGAGCACCCCGCCCATGCGCCCGCCAAGCGCTTCGTAGACCATCTTGTGCTGCTGTACGCGGTTCTTGCCGGCAAATTGCGGTGCAGTTACCTTGGCAGACCAGTGATCGTTGTCGCCCGCAAGGTCAGTCATCTCGACCTCAGCGCCGGGCAGAGCTTCCTTGATCGCTTGCGTAATTTCATCTGCGCTCATCGGCATCGCGAGCAAACTCCTGCCTGGATCAGCTTTCGCTCATATACTGACGCCGCGCTTCAACCGCGCATTCGTCGAGCTTTGCACGGATGTCAGCCTCGGACACGTCGGCATCGGCTGCTGTCAGATCGCCAAGCAGTTTGCGGATGACGTCTTCATCGCCGGCTTCTTCAAAGTCCGCTTGCACAACCGCCTTCTTGTAAGCGTCTGTCTCTTCCTCGGTGAGGTTCATCAAGCCCGCAGCCCATTCGCCAAGCAAGCGATTGCGGCGCGCCGCCACTTTGAAGGCGGTTTCTTCATCCATTGCGAATTTGGCTTCTTCAGCGCGTTCGCGGTCCTTGAAATCGGTCATAGCGTGTGTCCCCTCAGGAGTGTCTCTCAAACAGTAAAGTAGGGTGCGTGTGCCCTTGCGACAAGCACGATTGGCAGGTTTGAACTCAATCCATCGTTACGACGAGCTTGCCGACAGCCTGACGGCTCTCAAGCTTCGCAATCGCATCACCGCCTCGCTCCAAAGGGAAAGTCTCCGACACAAGCGGATCGATCTTGCCGTCCTGCATAAGCTGAAACAGCTCTTTGACCTGTGCCACGAATTTCTGCGGCTCGCGCGCTGTGAACGCGCCCCAAAACACGCCGCAAATGTCGCAGCTCTTGAGCAGAGTGAGATTGAGCGGCATCTTTGCAATGCCTGCCGGGAAGCCAACAACCAAGAAGCGGCCTTCCCAGGCGATCGAGCGGAGCGCAGGCTCGGAATACTGCCCTCCGACAATGTCGTAGACGATGTCCGCGCCATTCGGCCCGCATGCGGCTTTGAACGCATTGGCGAGCTCTTTCGAGGCCGCCTTGTCCATCTCGCCCTTGGGATAGATTACGACATCATCAGCGCCCGCTTTCCTCGCGACTTCTCCCTTTTCTTCAGAAGATACCGCTGCGACAACACGCGCACCGAACGCCTTGGCAAGTTCGACTGCAGACAGGCCAACACCACCCGCAGCACCCAGGACCAGCACAACATCGCCTTCCTTGATGTGTCCGCGGTCTTTCAAGCCATGGATCGTGGTGCCGTATGTCATCAGTAGCGAGGCGGCTTTCTCGAATGGCACGCCGTCAGGTACAGGGAACATGCGTCCAGCAGGAACCACGACTTTTTCCGCAAGCCCGCCATGACCGATGCCCGCCATTACGCGGTCGCCAACCGAATAACCTTCAACGCCTTCGCCTATAGCTTCGACAACACCGGCGAGTTCGCCGCCGGGCGCGAAAGGTCGCTCAGGCTTGAACTGATAGAGATCGCGAATGATCAGCGTGTCCGGGAAATTGATCGCACACGCCTTCACGTCGACCAGCACTTCGCCTTTGCCGGGGCTGGGTACGTCAACGTCATCCAGCGTGAGCGTTTCAGGGCCGCCTATGCCATGCGTGCGAAGGGCTTTCATTGGTCTCTTTCTCCCGGGTATTCTTGTGTCTTGCGCGGGCAATCAGGCCGCAATATTCGTCCCATGTGCGATCCATGGCATGGCGCCAGCACGCTTGCTCTCGAACTGGCCAATCGTGGCATCGCTTTGCAGCGTGATGCCCACTTCATCCAGACCATTCATCAAGCAATGCTTACGGAAGGGATCGACTTCGAATTCGAAACGATCTTGATACAGCGTTGTCACTGTCTGGCTGTCCAGATCGACAGTGATTTCCTGCTCTTCTGAGGCGACTTCCATCAGACGGTCGATCTGCTCTTGCGGAATAGCGACAGTCAGGATGCCGTTCTTGAAGGCGTTGCCTGAGAAGATGTCGGAGAAGCTTGGCGCGATAACGGCCTTGATACCCATGTCTTTGATCGCCCACGCGGCATGTTCGCGGCTGGAGCCGCAGCCGAAATTATCGCCTGCAATCAGGATCGGGCTTCCCGAATAGCGCGGATCGTCAAACACATTGCCGTCTTGCGCGCGAACGCTTTCAAACGCGCCTTTGCCGAGCCCCTCGCGGGTAATGGTCTTCAGCCATTCCGCAGAGATGATCACATCGGTGTCGACATTCTTCGCGCCGAACGGATAGGCTTTGCCTGCGATAGTGGACACGGCATCCATCAGTCAGTCTCCGGTTGTTCGCCGGAAGGAATCTTGCCCGGCTGGGTCGGCGTATTCTTAGCGTCTTTCTTGCGCTTGCCCGCGTAGAGCAAGGCCGCAGCGATGGCCGCAGAGCCGATGGCTCCGGCAGCGATGGCAGCTTTTGATTTCTTCGTCATGACTGTCTCATGGGGTTGGGGGTGGGGGATGACAAGCGCTTTCGCGCTCTATGTCGGGGCCGGTGCGGCAGAAGGCGTCGCCGGTTCATCGTCAGCGACGGTCCCGCACTTCATGCAAAAACGGAAGAACGCCATTTTGCGCGTATCGCAGCTTGAGCAATGATCGAAGAGCGTCATGCCGCAGTGAACACAGAAATTGGTCTCTGTGCCTTCCATTTTGGCGATCGGGCGGTCGCACCCAGGGCATACGCTTGATGACATCTTCTTGAACGCTTCATCATGCGAGACGAGCTTGCGGCGCTCTTCTTCAGCCTTTTGTTCGACCTCTTGCCGGTTCGCGAGATATTGCCGCATGTTCTTGATGAGAAAATGCCCGGCGGCAAATGTCAGTATGATCCCCACGCCATAGCGGATGTACCCGCCATAGCTCGGCAGATATGGGACGAGCTCGACAAAGAACACGAATACCGCTGCGAGCACAAACCCGCGAGAGATCGGCCAGTATTCACCTTTGCGGCGTTTGACGATCAGATAGGCGGCGAAGGCCAGCATTGGCAGAGTGATCAGTAATCGCAGGCCGAAAATTCGCAATTCCTGCCAGAATTGCGCTTGCTCGTATGCTGGAATGCCAGTCAGCTCGGCATCGGAAATTCGGTCATAGAGGGCGTTCGAGCGCTGATCGAGCTGTGTCCGCTCAGTCTCCAGCTCACTGATTGAACTCTGCACTGAGCGCTCGTTTTGCTGTAGCTGCTCTAGCTCGCGCGTCCTGCGGATGACTTCAGGGTCCTGCGTCGGATCGGTCGTCGCTGTCCGCGTTTGTATCCAGGCTTCGAAGGTTTCCTTAGCTGACTGTGCTTCTGAAGCAGCCTGATTGCGCTGGATGCGCAGCAAATCGAGCCGGTCATTCAACGCATCGCTTTGTTGTTGAACATCGCGCAATTCACCGCGCAGCTCTGTGACCTCGGCGCTCTCTACGTAGTCGCTGCGCTCGATCCGGTCTTCGACTTGCGGTAGATCGCCAATCACCAGATTTCCGAAGCCGATAAGGAAACCTGCAAAGATGATCGAGACGAGCCAAAGCACGCCCTTGTAAAGCCGCTCAGGGACTCTGATCCCTTTCATGACATCCATAATTCCACCCTCTCCATCTGCTCACGCTTGTGCCTTACTTCGCACAGGCGTGGCAAGGCTCTGCGACGAAGGATCAGGAGAATTCCCGTACGTCAGCGAGCTTCCCTGCAACAGCAGCAGCTGCGGCCATGGCGGGCGAGACGAGATGGGTTCGTGCTCCGGGGCCTTGACGACCGACGAAATTGCGGTTGCTGGTTGATGCGCAGCGCTCTCCGGGCGGGACTTTGTCAGGGTTCATACCGAGACACGCGGAGCAGCCCGGTTCGCGCCATTCGAAGCCGGCTTCAGTAAAGACTTTGTCCAAGCCTTCTTCCTCGGCCTGCATTTTCACAAGACCTGAACCCGGCACGACAATTGCCCATTTGACGTTTTCAGCTTTCTTGCGGCCTTCGAGAACCTTGGCCGCTGCACGGAGGTCTTCGATCCGACTGTTAGTGCAGCTGCCGATGAAGACGTTCTCGACTGCCACATCCTGCATCCGCTGCCCAGGAGTGAGACCCATATATTCAAGGCTTTTCGCAGCGGCTGCCTGCTTGGAAGCATCGGTGAAGCTTGCAGGGTCTGGCACGACACCACCGATCGCCACGACGTCTTCTGGGCTGGTGCCCCATGTCACACTAGGCTCTACATCAGCTGCGTTGATTACAACGCTCTTAGCGAAGGTCGCACCGTCATCGGTTCTGAGCGTGCGCCAATAGGCGACCGCATCGTCCCATTCCGCGCCTTTGGGCGACATCGGACGCCCCTTGAGGTAGTTGAACACCGTATCATCAGGCGCGATCAAACCAGCGCGCGCACCCGCTTCGATGCTCATATTGCAGACCGTCAACCGCTCTTCGACGCTCATCGCTTCGAAGACTGCGCCGCGATATTCGATCACGTGGCCCGTACCGCCTGCGGTTCCGACGACGCCGATGATGTGAAGGATCAGGTCCTTCGCGCTCACGCCGGTCAGCAGCATACCTTCAACTCGTACTTCCATCGGCTTCGAGCGCTTCAAAAGCAGTGTCTGCGTTGCCAGCACATGCTCGACTTCGCTGGTGCCGAGGCCAAAGGCGAGTGCGCCCAGGCCGCCATGGCTCGCCGTGTGAGAATCGCCGCAAACGATTGTCGTACCGGGCAGCGAGAAGCCCTGCTCTGGACCAACAACGTGGACGATGCCTTGCGCTGCGGCCGTCGCATCGATGTATTTGACGCCAAATTCCGGCGCGTTCCTTTCCAGCGCGGCGAGCTGCTGTGCACTCATCGGGTCAGCAATGGGGATTTTGTTGCCATCCGCATCGAGCCGCGGTGTTGTCGGTAGATTGTGGTCAGGCACCGCCAGCGTCAGTTCCGGGCGACGGACCTTGCGGCCTGTCTGGCGCAGAGATTCAAATGCCTGAGCGCTCGTCACTTCATGCACAAGATGGCGGTCGATGTAGAGAATACTCGTGCCATCATCGCGCAGCTCGACTTCGTGCGCGTCCCAGATCTTGTCATACAGCGTACGGGGGGCAGTGCTCATCTTGGTATTCCTATCCGTTTGCGGAGCCGATTAGCGGCGATTGCGCAACACTTGCAAGATATGGCGTGACTACCTGACGATCAGTCATGGATTTTTCATCTTGATATGCTTAACTGACAATCATGTCAGCAGTGCCATTCACCTTTCCGATCCGAGTCCTGCCAGAAGATATCGACTTCATGGGGCATGTGAACAACGCGCGATACTTGAATTGGGTTCAGGACGCGGTGCTCGCGCATTGGAACAAGCTTGCCCCGGCAGAGGAAGTCGCAAGCAAGGCGTGGGTCGCTCTGAAGCACGAGATCACCTATCGTAAGCCTGCTTTCCTTGAAGACGATGTCATCGCGCAAACTGTGCTCGACCATTTCAAAGGCGCACGGGCCTTCTACACGACTGTGATTCGGCGCGGTGAAGACGTGCTTGCGGAAGTCAAATCAAGCTGGTGCTGCATTGACGCGGAAACATTGCGGCCCGCGCGCATTGGCGAACATATGAGAGACTTCTTCTTTCCTGACAGCGAATAGCCTATAGACGCCCCCGTCATGAGTATTCTTGTGCCTCTTCTGATTATCATTGTGACTGTGCTCGCGATGGAGATGGTCGCCTGGTCGAGCCATAAGTATATTATGCATGGTTGGGGCTGGGCATGGCACCGCGACCATCACGAGCCGCACGACAATCTGCTTGAGAAGAACGACCTTTATGGCGTTGTTGGCGCGGTCATGAGCATTTCCTGCTTCATGTGGGGTAGCCCTGTGGTGGTGGGCGAATGGGCGTGGATCCCGGCGACTTACATTGGCATCGGCATCCTCATCTATGGCATCATCTACACGCTGATCCATGACGGGCTGGTGCATCAGCGCTATTTCCGCTGGGTCCCGAAGAAGGGCTATGCCAAGCGGCTGGTCCAATCGCACAAGCTGCACCATGCGACGATCGGCAAGGAAGGCGGCGTGAGCTTCGGCTTTCTGTTCGCGCGCGATCCAGCCAAGCTCAAAGCGGAGCTGAAGAAGCAGCGCGAGGCAGGGATAGCTGTGGTTCGCGAGAGCGTGGGCGCTTAGCCAAACCTCCATCTTCACTGGCTCGGTATAGGCATGTTGGATACGCATGTTACACAGTCCTGGGAGCAAGAACTCCGGGCAATCAGCGTAAGATAATTTCCTGCAATTTCGCGCCGCACATGAGCACGATTTGCGAGTTTTACGGAAAGATCGACGAAGTCAAAGAGCGCTGGCGGGTTTAGCCCGATGCGCGAATTTAGGAAATGTGAGCTTGTTGTATCCAGTATTGGCGCCGATACCTTCAATTGCGGACGTTCAACGTGGATATGTTAGTAGCTGCGGCACCGCGCTTCGGGAGGTCAAATGAAACACGTATGTCTTCTTGGTGGTACATTGCTGCTTGTAACTTGCGCGGAAGAACAGCCTTCTGATCCTGCCACAATCAAGTCCGAAGTTGATGCAGCGTTGTCCGCCTATGCCGATGCAATCAATAACGGCGATCTAGAATCGGTTGCCGCGCTCTATGACGATGATCCCGATTTTCACTGGATTGATCAGGGGGCATTGCAATACAACTCCGCAGATGATGCCAAAAAGTCGCTGAGCGCCCTTGCTTCACAAGGTACACTGCCAACAATCATCATGCAAAAGCCGCTAATCGCTGATCTTGGTGAGCGAGCCGCTATCGCATCCGTGCAGTACCGTTTCGATATGCGCGATCCAGAAGGCAACGAACTCTTCGGCTGGGAAGGCTGGATGACGCTTGGATTTGTCCGGCGAGAGGAAGGTTGGAAGATTGCCTCTGGTCAGGCGGGACCGTCTGAAAGCGCGATCGGCGAGAATTAGTCTCGTTTATTCATTCCGCGTCCAGATCCACGGGCCGACCAGCACCAGGATCGCAATGGAGATCCATGCCCATGGAAAGCCGAGCGTCAGGTAAGTGAACGCAACGCCTGCACTCATCCCGCCGATTGCCATATATTTGGCGCAGCGCGGGATCGCGCGCCGCTCATACCAGTCGCGCACTTGTGGCCCCCAATGCGGGTGGTCGAGGATTCTCTGCTCCCATGTGCGATTGCTCCGCGCAAAGCAGAATACCGCCACCAGCAGGAAAGGCACTGTCGGAACGATGGGCAGGAACGCGCCTGCCGCCGCCAGTCCTGTCGCGATGATGCCCCCCGCCAGATAGAGCGGGCGCATCTCAGCCGGAGCTCGCTTGCGCTGCAGCCGGGTCACTTGCGATGCGTGCGGCATGCTCTTTGACGAGCGCAATCATATTCGGGACGCCTTGCGTGCGGTTCGATGAGAGCTGGTTCTTCAAGTCAAACGGTGCGAGCGCTTCAGTGATGTCCATGCTGGCAACTTCGCTGGCCGGCTTGTCCTGCACCGCTGCGATAACGAGGGCCACGATACCTTTGGTGATGGCCGCATTGCTGTCTGCAAGGAAGTGCAGCTGGCTTGTGTCACCGGTTGGATAGACCCACACACTGGCAGAGCACCCGCGCACCAGCGTTGCGTCGGTTTTCAAGGGGTCAGGCATATCGTCGAGCTCGCGGCCCAGCTCGATCAGCAGGCGATAACGCTCATCGCCTTCAAGGAATTCATATTCTTCAGCTATGTCGGAAAGGGATCGCATGTCAGCGCATCTAAGCGCTTTCGCTCACAAATCCACCCCGCTCGCGATGGCTTCGAGCTTTTTGATGCGTTCTTTGAGGTCTGCAATCTCGATCCGCGCAGCACTGGCGCCAACTCCGCCTTCAATCTCTGCGGGCGTGTTGTCGAGTTCGCGCTGCTTCAAGCCAAGCCACCCTTGCCAGGCGCGCAGCATGGCGAAAGCGGTGACACACAATCCGACCAGACAGGTCGCAGCGATCATGACGGCGGGGTCCAACATATCCCTGGTGCTCCTTCTTACCTCAAACTTGCAGGGTTTAGGCCTGCTTGTTTTCTTCCTTCAGACTTTCAATTTCTGCAGCAATGCGCCGGGCTTCGACGGCTTCGCTTGAATTCGTATCAGTGGCGATCCGCTCGAGAACTTGAATGCGCTCGCGCAGTTCCGTGACTTCGCTTTCCAACTCCTGTTCGCGCTGGCTGGGCAGTTCCTGTGCACGGCGATCGATTTCCTTCTGTGCACGCTTGCGGCGGCCCAGCACGCCGGAGACCGCCATGATGAGGACAATCAAAACGACAGCCGTTGCCCAACTCACGAAGTTTTCTCCCGGCCAGTTGTCAGCTGTTCGATGTCCTGCATGTCACGCAGCGCTTCGATCTGGCCTGCAAGGTTGACGTCCTTGTCCGTGACAATCCGTTCCAGCACGCGGACACGCTCTTCCAACGCGTCCTGACGGTCGGAAGAAACAGAACCTCGCTTGCTCGCTCGGTTCTCTTCCATCCACTTCTTGTGGTCGAGCGCCTTGCTGACGATCCGGTTCGCTGTGAAGCCGAGGATCACAAGAACGGTCGTTACAAAAGTGAAGATCAGGACGAGTTCACTATCCATCAGTTGACGCCTTTCTCATCACGCAGACGATCGATTTCGCTGGTCAGTTGGTATCCGCTGTCCGTCACGATCCGTTCGACATTGGAAAGGCGGTCCTTCATTGAGCCAAGCTCTGCGCGCAGTTCAGCGTTTTCTTGCGTCAGCAGCGTGACCCGCTGCTTCGCTTCGGCGTCATCGCGCGGGTAGACTGCCTTGCCCCAGCTGTTTTCCAGCGGGTAGCCATTATTGACGCGCATCCAGGTATTGAAAACCCAGGCTCCGGCAAACGCGATGCCGACGACGGACAGCAATTCAACTGTGATGAGCTCATTCATGGCTTAAGCGTGGTCCTTGCGTTCGATGTTGAGGGGTACGCCTGCGTTTGCAGAACGTGTTGGCTTGTCACGTAGCGCTTCGATTTCTTCCGACAGTGAATAACCGCGATCCGTTACAATGCGTTCAAGCACTGCCATGCGGTCCTGGACATGCTCAAGCTGATCCTTGAGTTCGCTGTTTTCGGCGCGCAGCGTCTCCACTTCAGCGCTGTCGCCGCGTTTCGACTTGCCGCCCCACTCATCTTCCAGCTCGTAGCCATGTTTGGCGCGGATCCAATTATTGATGAGCCAGCCGCCATAGCTGACCGCAATGATGGCGAGGATAAAGCTGGGGCCTTGCATCCAATCCATTATGCGCGCTCCTTATTTTCAATAATGAGGGGAGTGCCACTGCCGGTTTCGCGATCTGGTGCGGGTAATTCTCGTGCTGGAATATCTCTCAGTGCTTCAATCTGTTCGGACACGTCATAGCCTTTGTCGGTCACGATCCTCTCGAGGACGCGGACGCGCTCTTCCAGTGCCATCTTTTCCATTGCGATCGTTGCAGTCTTGTTCGCGCCGCGTTCTTCAGCAAGGGCCAATCGCAAGTGATTGAATTTGTCCCTTGTGATCAAATAGCCAGCGGCGAGTGCGCCTGTGATTGGCACTGCAAATAGGAGGAATTCCAGCAGGTCGCCCATTATGCGCGCTCCTTCCGCTCCATTTCGAGCGGGACGCCGCTGCCCATTTGCTCGTCCACGCGGCGTTCGTCGCGCAACGCTTCGATTTGCGTGGCCACGTCATAGCCTTTGTCGGTCACGATCCGTTCAAGCACGCGGACCCGGTCTTCGAGCGCCTGTACCTTGGTCGCATATTGCGCAGCTTTTTCTGCAGTGTGTTCAGCGGTCGCATCGACTTGCAAGCGTGCGACTTTCTCTTTGTGTTTCAGAAAGATCGCGACAATCGGAATTGTGCATCCAAATACAATTCCGAGAATGGGGATCATAATCGGATCCATTGTGAAGTCCCTCCAAATTCAGTTCTGATCAGCGGAGTCGCTCGATCTCGGCGGACAGGCGCGGATTACTGCTCACATAGTGATGCTCGACATTGGCAAGCCGGCGATCAACATCACGGAAGCGTGCACGAATTTCGCGGGCCGAGCGCTGCGGGCTCTGGCGAACACGCTGCCAGTACTGCTGCTCTTCGGCATCCTTGTAGAGATGCGGCGGCTTCTTATTGAGGATGATCCCGGCAATGAAGTAGGCGGGGATCGACCAGCCGCCGGTCGCGAAGATCGAGAAGAACGCACCCAGACGCACCCAGAATGTGCTGACGCCGGTGTAGTCTGCGATACCGGAGCAAACTCCCATAAGCTTCGCATTGGCCTTGTCGCGATAAAGCGTAGTGCGGGGGGAATTCATCGGTTCGCTCCTTTCTTGTCGGCGAGCAAACGATCAAGCTCGCGCAATTGCTGGTTATCGGTTTCCTGGTCAGCCTGAAGCCGCTTCATTTCGAAGTCGGGATTGTCGGCAGCCACGAGGCGTTCGACGGTATCCATGCGATCATCCAGGCGACGGGCAAGCTGATAAAGCTCGTCCAGCAGCACTTCGTCGTCGGTGGTGATTGTCGCGGCAGTTTTCCACTTGGTCATGTAGTGCATGACCAGCCAGGGAAGCCCGATAAATAGAAGAGCGACAACTAGGACTGGTTCGAGTTCCATGACTTAACCTTTCTTCTCGGCGCCATCTTTGCCCAGCGCCTTTTTCATCTGTTCCAATTCATCATCGATCGCGTCTGCGCCTTCCAGCGCTGCAATCTCATCTGACAAGCTTGGCTTGCCGGACTGATCTGCAATCGAAAGGGCTTCTGCGCGGCCTTCAGCGTAATCGACCCGGCGTTCCATCTGGTCGAAGCGAGCAAGCGCTTCGTCCGTGCGTTCCGTGCTCATCAGCGTGCGAAGTTTGACGCGGTTTTCCGCGCTTTCGAGGCGAGCTGCGATCTGCGTCTGGCGGCTGCGTGCTTCGCGTAGGCGATGCTGCAGCTTCTGAATGTCGTCTTCATAAGCGCGCAAGGCATCGTCCAGCACAGCGATTTCCTGCTTGAGCTGGTCAGCCATGTCTGCGGCTTTCTTGCGCTCGACCAGTGCGGCCCGCGCGAGATCCTCGCGATCCTTGGAGAGCGCAAGCTGTGCTTTCTCGCCCCAGTCAGCCTGAAGCCGGTCCAGCTTGACTGTGTGGCGGTGCATTTCCTTCTGGTCAGCGATCGTGCGAGCGGCCGATGCGCGAACTTCCACCAGCGTCTCTTCCATCTCGAGGATGATCATGCGGATCATCTTTGACGGGTCATCCGCCTTGTCGAGCATGTCATTGAAGTTGGCAGCGATAATATCGCGGGTACGGCTGAAAATGCCCATGAAGGCTACTCCATCAAGTAAACTGTTGCTGCTTGCGCTGTCGCGCAGGCGTTCGCGCGGAGTTTGCGTCGGAGTGGGGCTGCGACGCAAGCGTTCAATTTCCGCATCCAGGCGCGAGATACGTTGGCGGTCGGAACCGCTGTCTGAAGAGGTTTGGGCCGGAGCATCGATGTCGAGACTGGATTCAACATCGAGAGGATTGCTCTTATGGGGGACTGAGCGCTCCGGCCCGTTAGAGGATCCTTCGGGGGACCTCTTGGGGGACTTCGTAGTAGATTTCGGGTTTTCCTTGCTCATGCCAGTTCCACAGCGATCACAGGATCGGCTGTTTCATCCGCAGCCATGGCAAGTGTCGGAGCAAACTGCATCTGCGTTGCCAGTGCCACAAACAGCACCATCGCGCTGACGCTCGCCAGAGAGGCGTGTCCGAGCTTGGTCTGGAAGAAGCTTTGGTCGTACATTGCTGTGTTACTCCGTTGGTGTTTGTTTACATATTAGCAAGGGGTGTGCCAAACCGGAATAACATTTATAAAACAACAACTTGGCGGAAATACGCATTTCAAGGATTGGTTTGTATTGCCAAGCATTGGGAATTTTCACTATAGGTTGGGGTGATGGAGCGCGAAAACCAGTTTATTGGCCAATCCGGAGCCTTTCTCGATGCGGTGGAGCGCGCTTCCAGAGCGGCCCCGATGTCGCGTCCGGTCCTTGTCATTGGCGAGCGTGGGACAGGCAAGGAACTCATCGCAGAGCGACTTCACCGTCTGTCCACCCGCTGGGACGAGCCGCTGGTGACAATGAACTGTGCGGCGCTTCCCGAGACATTGATCGAGTCCGAATTATTCGGTCACGAAGCAGGGGCTTTTACTGGCGCTACCAAATCACGCGCGGGAAGGTTTGAAGAAGCCGACAAAGGCACGTTATTTCTCGACGAACTGGGCACTTTGTCGATGGGTGCGCAAGAGCGCCTGCTGCGCGCGGTTGAATATGGCGAAGTGACGCGCATCGGCTCTTCGCGTCCTATCCGGGTGGATGTGCGCATCGTTGCTGCGACCAACGACGATTTGCCAGCGCTGGCCGCAAGCGGCGAGTTTCGCGCAGACTTGCTTGATCGGCTTAGCTTTGAAGTCATTACTTTGCCCCCGCTAAGGGTACGCGAAGGTGATATTTACGTGCTGGCTGAATATTTTGGACGCCGCATGGCAGCCGAGCTCGATTGGCACGACTGGCCAGGCTTTGCGCCGCTTATTGCCAAGCAATTCGAGGATTATGCTTGGCCCGGCAATGTTCGTGAGCTGCGCAACGTTGTCGAGCGGGCGGTCTATCGCTGGGATGATCCCAATACCCCAATTGCGCATGTGCAGTTTGACCCGTTTGACAGTCCGTGGAAGCCGTTCATGCCGGAACATCGCAAGGCGCTGCATACAGGTTCCACTGGAGAGGCGGCTACGGCAGCCAGCGCGGCTCACACCGCGCAAGCAGCACCTGCAGTCGATCTTGACCATGTCGATGATTTGCGGGGCGCAGTCGAAGCACATGAGCGCATGATTGTAGAGCACACGCTCGGCAAGCACCGCTGGAACCAGCGTCAGACCGCGAAAGCGCTGGGTCTGACTTATGACCAGCTACGCCACTGCATCAAAAAGCATGGATTGATGCAGGAAGAAGGCTGAGAGTTGCTTCAGTTCTGACGTTACCCCCGTGATAAACCCCTAGGGTAAGCGAGCGACCGCGTTAGTCATACCCGTGCCATGCCCGGTCTTGTTATGACTGGGCTATCCAATCGTTCAGCTCGAGCGCCCTTGTTTGGCCTCTCGAGCGGGCCTGCCATGGGGCCTCGGAACCAGCCAGCGAGCGAACCAGTGACGCTGGGGCGACGCGGAGCTGCGCGCGCGCGTTTGGCTTTGCCGGGACGAATGGTCACCTTCGACGGTACGACATCATGTATGATCCTCGACGTCTCGCAGACAGGCGCGCAGATTGGCTGTGACGAGCCGCCACGTGTCGGCGCGATGGCTGTGATCGAATTCCCGCCAATTGAGTTCTTCGGCAATGTTGCATGGGCGCTGGATACCCGTTTCGGGATGCATTTCGATGAACCGCTGGACCAAGAGATGGTTATCGAGCTGCGCCGTCAGGCTGACTCATATGATCGCTCTGAACGCCGCCACTTGCTGAAGATGGCAGAGGAATTCGTTACAGGCCGTGCCAAATAGATTATCCGCGCTTTAATCACTCTCGAGCTACAGCAATCTGCAGGGGCAGGGTAGAGTACGTGATATGGGCAAGAAGCTGCTTGGCTGCGGATGTTTAGGGCTGCTGCTGATCGGCGGGGCGCTAGCCTATTTCGTGACGCAAACCGAAAGCGGCCAATGGCTTGGTGCGCTTATTCTCCTATATGGCGGCATCATCGTTGGCGGTGCAGTGATGCACGATACTGTTCCGGGTGTGATTACGGAAGTGAAGCGGATCGAAAACCCCACAGCTATTCAAGCGGGCAGTATCCGCTTCCGCTATGAAGATGCGTCCGGCACCACGCGGACAGGCTTTCGGCGTGTGATGTATTCCACCTCCAAGTTCGAAGCTCTGGACGTAGGAGACGAGATTGCCGTTTGGGTGTGCAAAAGCGATCCTGCAATTGTGAAGCTGGTCGGCTATGGCACGCACGAGCCGGATCAATGCCCTTCATCCAATACAGAAGAAGAGCTTAGCGCAAACTAGCCCTTGCGTAACGGCGGGGACGCGCCTATCTGCAAGCCATCCCGACATTGTCGTGACAAAGAAAGGATGCTGGCGCCGCAAGGGGCCGGCCCCGAACCGCTTTGCAAGATGACGCGGTTAGAACCGGAGATAGTGCGAGACAGATGGCAGATATTGCGCGACTGATAGAGATCATCGAGCCAGAGGCGAAGGCCTTGGGCTTTGATCTCGTGCGCGTAAAGATGATGCCCTCTGAAGCTGGCGATGGCGGCATGGCTCTGCAGATCATGGCGGAGGATCCGGCAACGGGCCAGCTGGTGATCGAGCAATGCGCAGCGCTCTCGCGAGCAGTGTCCGCTGCAATGGATAAAGCCGAGGAAGGTGGCGAAGAGCTGATCGAAGGCGCTTACCATCTGGAAGTAAGCTCGCCCGGTATCGACCGCCCGCTTACCCGCGCGAAGGACTTTGCCGATTGGGCAGGCCACGAAGCGAAGGTCGCTATGGTCAAAGGCTTTGACGGTCCTCGCACCATTCGCGGCGAGCTGATTGGGATAGATGGCGAAACCGTTACAATCGCCGACAATAAAGCGGGAGAGGTTGCTTTCCCGCTTGAAGCCATTCACAGCGCGAAGCTCGTCCTGACCGACGCGCTGATCGCTGCAACACAGCCGCTCGACACCACTGGTGCCGAAGACATAGTAGAAGACCCGGAAACGGACGAAGAAGAGAAGGCTTGAACAACTGATGGCCAGTGCAATTTCCGCCAACAAGGCAGAGCTGCTTGCGATCGCGAACGCGGTTGCTTCGGAAAAGATGATCGATAAGGCGATCGTCATCGAAGCGATGGAAGAGGCGATCCAGAAGAGCGCGCGCAACCGTTATGGCGCAGAGAATGACATTCGCGCAAAGCTCGACCCGCAAACGGGCGACCTGCGCTTGTGGCGTGTCGTGGAAGTGGTTGAAGAAGTCGAAGACTATTTCAAGCAAGTCGATCTGAAAGCGGCACAAAAGCTGGAAGCTGATGCCAAGATCGGTGACTTCATCGTTGACCCGCTGCCGCCGGTTGATCTTGGCCGTATCGATGCGCAGAGCGCCAAGCAGGTCATCTTCCAGAAGGTCCGCGACGCTGAGCGTGAGCGTCAGTTCGAAGAGTTCAAGGATCGCGCCGGCGAAGTGATCACTGGCGTCATCAAGTCGGTCGAATTCGGTCATGTGATCGTCAATCTCGGCCGCGCAGAAGGCGTCATCCGCCGCGACCAGCAGATCCCGCGTGAAGCGGCTCGCGTTGGCGAGCGTGTTCGCGCGCTCATCACTAAGGTCGAGCGTAACAATCGCGGCCCACAGATTTTCCTAAGCCGTGGCCATCCTGACTTCATGCGCAAGCTATTCGCGCAGGAAGTGCCGGAGATTTACGACGGCATTATCGAGATCAAGGCCGCTGCCCGCGATCCGGGAAGCCGCGCGAAGATCGGCGTCATCAGCCATGACAGCAGCATCGACCCGGTCGGCGCCTGCGTCGGTATGAAGGGCTCTCGCGTGCAGGCCGTGGTGCAGGAATTGCAAGGCGAGAAGATCGACATCATTCCGTGGTCGGAAGAGACCGCAACATTCGTCGTGAACGCATTGCAGCCCGCCACTGTCGCGCGCGTTGTGCTCGACGAGGAAGAAAATCGCATCGAAGTCGTCGTCCCTGACGATCAGCTTTCGCTTGCGATTGGTCGCCGCGGCCAGAACGTGCGTCTCGCCAGCCAGCTCACCGGTCACCAGATCGACATCATGACCGAGGAAGAGGCGAGCGAGAAGCGTTCGAAGGAATTCGCAGCGCGCTCGAAGATGTTCGAAGAGGAACTTGACGTCGACGAAACGCTCTCGCAACTGCTGGTTGCTGAAGGCTTCGCAGAACTTGAAGAAGTCGCCTATGTCGAGCTTGAAGAGCTCGCATCTATCGAAGGCTTCGATGAAGAACTCGGCGAAGAGCTGCAGAACCGCGCTAAGGAAGCGCTTGACCGTCAGGAAGAAGCGCACCGCACGGCTCGCCGGGAACTGGGTGTAGAGGACGATCTCGCCGAGCTCCCGCATCTGACTGAAGCCATGCTGGTCACGCTGGGACAGGGCGGCATCAAGACGCTGGATGATCTGGCGGACCTTGCGACCGACGAGCTCATCCAGAAGAAGCGGGCCGCACCGCGCCGCCGTAACAATGCGGACGGTCCACCGATGCGTCGTCCTTCGCAGCGTCAGGAAGATGTTGGTGGTGTCTTGGGCGAATATGGCCTGACCGAAGAGCAAGGCAACGAGATCATCATGGCCGCTCGTGCGCACTGGTTCGACGACGAAGATTCGTCCGAGCCCGACACTCAGGAGGCCGCCGATGCGGACTCCACCCAATGAGCGCGTAAGCTCCGACATCGTTGACGCGTCGCGGCCCAGCAAGTCTGAGCCAGAACGCCGCTGCATCCTTTCCGGGGAGACGCATCCGCGGGCGAGCTTGCTGCGGCTCGCGATATCGCCTGATGGCCTTGTGCTTCCTGATCCAAACGCCAAGGCCCCCGGTCGCGGCTCTTGGCTCGGCGTGGATCGACGGGCCCTTGAAGACGCGCTTGCGAAGGGCCAACTTAAGGGCGCTTTGGCGCGCGCATTCAAAGGTGCCGCGCTGAGCATCCCTGATGATCTGACAGAGCGGATCCAAGCGGCTTTGCAGCGCAATCTCACGGACCGACTGGGTCTGGAGATGCGCAGCGGACAGGTCGTCTTGGGCTCTCAGCGGATCGCTGAACAAGCACGGCAAGGACGTGTTGCGCTGCTGATGCATGCCTCTGACAGCAGCGAGGACGGGCGCAAGAAGCTCGACCAGGCTTGGCGCGTCGGGTGTGATAAGGAGGGCACGGGCGCGCGCGGAATTGTCTTACCACTGGACCGGGCGGCTTTGTCTGTGGCATTGGGCCGCGAGAATGTCGTCCATCTCGGGATCGGAGAGGCGGCAGCCGCGCTGCGGGTCCAACAGGCATTAGCGCGCCTGCTTAACTATTTGGGTTCGGAAGAACCGATTGAAATCGATGGCGTTTCGCAAGACAGCGGGATTGCCGGGCGACATGAATTGAATGCGTGAAGGAATAGCGAGCTAGATGAGCGACGAAGACAAAAAACCGGCCCGTAAACCGTTGAGCCTTAAAGGTTCGCAGCCTGGTGAGGTCAAGCAGACCTTCAGCCACGGCCGCACCAATAAGGTTGCGGTTGAGGTCAAGCGCCGCCGCAAGCTCGTGAAACCGGGCGAGGCGCCGCCACCTCCACCGCCTCCCGCGCCCGAGCCGAAGCCTGAGCCCGCACCGGCCCCGGCTGCGAAGAAAGCTGCGCCAAAGAAGCCCGCAACGCCTGCGGAAACTCCACAGGAACGCGTTGCACGCCTTCAGCGAGAAGCGGAAGAAGAGCGGCTGAAGCTGGCTGAAGAAGCGCGCAAGCGTGAAGACCAGAACGCTAAGAAGGCCAAGGCAGACGAGAAGAAGCGCGCGGAAGAAAACCGCAAGGCTGAAGAAGAAGCCGAGCAGCGTGCAGCAGAAGAAGCCAAGGCCGCTGCTGAAGCTGAGGCGGCTGCGGCAGAGGCTGCAAGTGAAGCGCCTGCAGAAACCGGCAAAGCCGCACCTGCTGGCCGCAAGTTTACGCCGGTTGCCCGGCCTGAGCCCAAGCGTCCTGAGAAGAAGAAGGAAGAGAAGAAATCTCGCACTTCAGAGCGTCCTGACAAGCGTCGCTCTGGTAAGCTGACTGTCTCGAAAGCGCTCAATGAGGACGAAGGTCGCCGGGCGCGTTCGCTCGCGGCATTGAAACGTGCGCGTGAGAAGGAACGCCGCGCGCAAGGCGGTCCAACCACTCCGCGCGAGAAGCAAATTCGGGACGTTATCGTGCCGGAAGCGATCACTGTCGGCGAGCTCGCAAAGCGGATGGGCGAGAAGGGCGCGGACCTCGTCAAGGAACTCTTCAATCTCGATATGATGGTCACCGTCAACCAGACGATTGACCAGGAAACCGCAGAATTGCTGGTCGAACAGTTCGGCCACAACATCCAGAAGGTCTCAGAGGCTGATGTCGATATCGACACGACTGAAGATCAGGATCCGGAAGAGACGCTGAAGCCGCGTCCCCCAGTCGTCACGATCATGGGCCACGTCGATCACGGCAAGACCTCGCTGCTCGATGCACTTCGCGGGACCAATGTGATCAAAGGCGAAGCTGGCGGCATCACCCAGCATATCGGCAGCTACCAGGTGAAGACGAAAGGCGGCAACAAAGTCACTTTCCTCGATACACCAGGCCACGCGGCTTTCTCTGAAATGCGTGCGCGCGGTGCGAATGTCACTGACATTGTCGTGCTGGTCGTTGCAGCCGATGACGGCGTCATGCCGCAAACCATCGAAGCAATCAGCCATACGAAGGCGGCTGGCGTTCCGATGATTGTTGCGATCAACAAGTGTGACAAGCCGGAAGCCGATCCGAACAATATCCGTTCGCGTCTGCTTGAGCATGAAGTGATTGTCGAAAGCATGTCGGGTGAAGTGCAAGATGTTGAAATCTCTGCGCTTAAAAAGACTGGTCTCGATGAGCTGCTAGAGAAGATCGAGCTTCAAGCGGAACTAATGGAGCTGAAAGCCCGTCCAGATCGCGATGCAGAAGCGACAGTGATCGAAGCGCAGCTCGACAAGGGTCGCGGTCCGGTCGCAACTGTGCTGATCAATCGCGGCACGCTGAAGCGCGGCGATACTTTCGTGGTCGGTACGGAAAGCGGCCGCGTTCGTGCGATCGTCGACGACCAGGGCAAGCAGATCAAGGAAGCCGGGCCTTCCATGCCGGTCGAAGTTCTCGGCCTTGGCGGTGTGCCCAGCGCTGGCGATCAACTGACCGTCGTTGAGAACGAGCAGCGCGCACGTGAAGTGGCACAATATCGTCAGGAGAAGGCAACGGAGAAGCGCACCGCGCTTGCCCCGACCAGCTTCGATACGATGTTCAACAATCTCGCGGCCAACGTCATCGAATGGCCGGTTGTCGTGAAGGCAGACGTGCAGGGCTCAGTCGAAGCGATCGTATCAGCGCTCCACAACATCTCGACCGACGAAATCAAGGTCCGCGTCCTGCATGCAGGCGTGGGTGCGATCACGGAAAGCGATGTTACACTCGCATCGGCTTCAAATGCGCCGATCATCGGTTTCAACGTACGCCCGAACGCGAAAGCGCGCGAGCTGGTGAAGAAGGACGATGTGCGGATGATGTATTACGATGTCATCTACCACCTCACCGAAGAAGTCGCGAAGGAAATGGCCGGCGAGCTCGGTCCGGAGCGGATCGAGACAGTCGTGGGCCGTGCCGAGGTCAAGCAGGTCTTCAAATCCGGCAAGAAGGACAAGGCCGCAGGTCTGCTGGTCGAGGAAGGGGTCATCCGCAAGGGACTGTTCGCACGTCTCACACGCGAGGACGTCATCGTTTCCGCGACCACCATCGCTTCGCTGCGGCGCTTCAAGGACGATGTCGACGAAGTTCGCGCAGGTCTCGAATGCGGCGTTGTGCTCGAAGATACGAACGACATTCAGCCGGGCGACCAGCTCGAAGTCTTCGAAGTCGAGGAGCGTGAGCGTACGCTGGAAGTCTCCTGATCTGGTTTTGATGTGCGCTGATGGAATGGCAGGACCAGATCGCATCGAGTACCGATGGCTCGCCGCACTCGGAGTTATTAGGCTCTGAGTTTGTGGGTTTCGATGCACAGACAGCAACGGCGACCATGCGTTTCAAGGTCCATCGCCAAATGACGACCTGGCGAGGCGGCGTGCAGGGCGGTCTGGTTGCAGGCTATCTCGATGATGTGATGGGTTATGCCTATGTCGCTGCGACGGATGGTGAGCAGGCCCCGCTAAACCTCGAGATCTCGATGCAGTTGCTGGGATTACTGCCGGAAGGCGCGACCATTATCGGCAAAGGACGCGTGGTACGCGGTGGACGGCGTGTGATCTTCCTTGAGGGGGAGCTTCTGACCGAGGAAGGGCAGGTCCTTGCGCGTTCAACATCGACGGCGATCCCAACCATGCGGCCAGTGCCGCCACCGGAGCCAATGGAATAATGGCCCGCAGGCAAGACTTTACCGCTGAGCAACAATCGGTTCGCGTCCTCAAGGTTGGGGAGCGTGTACGGCACATCCTCAGCGAGCTTCTCGCGCGACAGGAAGTGCATGATGACATCGTCAGTGCTGCCAATATCGCGGTAACGGAAGTGCGCATGTCGCCTGACCTGCGCAACGCGACCGCTTATGTGAAGCCACTGCTGGGTGCTGACGAGGATGCTGTCGTCAAAGCCTTGCGCCAGAACACGGCCTATCTCCAGCGCGAAGTCGCCAAGCGGCTGGGGCTGAAATTCGCACCGAAGCTGAAGTTCTGCTCCGACGAAAGCTTCGATGAAGCAGACCGGATCGAGAAACTGCTGCGTGATCCCAAGGTGGCGAGGGACTTAAGCGACGATCTCGAAGCGGGCGATGAGTAACGATCGCGAGTGGCAGCTGCGCCCATTCAAGAGCGGCGATGTCGGGCTGATCGGCGCGCGCCAAGCTATCCTTTACGCTGAGGATTGGGGCTGGGGGCAGCCACTCGAAGCGATCATCTACGACATTTGCGGCACATTCTTGCGCGACTTCAAAGAGGGGCGTGAGCAATGCTGGGTCGCGGATCGCGACGGGCAAATGCTCGGCGGGGTCATGCTGGTTGAAGAGGATGCGGACACTGCGCGGTTGCGATTGCTCTACGTCGAACCGGAGGCGCGCGGCCTCGGGGTCGGATCAGGCCTTGTGAAGCAATGCACCGCATTTGCGCGCGAGGCAGGCTACAGCCGAATTGTGCTTTGGACGCATGGTGTGCTCCACAGCGCCCGGCGGATCTACGAAGCTGAAGGCTATCGTATCACGTCGACCGAGCTGCAATCCGACTTTGGCAAGGAAGAACTGAGCGAGCACTGGCTGCTCGAACTCTGAGTTTCACCCTTGCGGCACCAGCCGCGCACGCAGCTCGATATTCACCCACTTGCCGACAATCAGCGAGTAACTTGTCATCCCGAATGCGCGGCGATTGATGCGCGTTGTGCCAGAGAGCGTTACAGCTTCACCTGGCACAAGATCGGCGGGAGCCGTGTCAAAGATCACTTCAAGCGTGACCGGCTGCGTCACACCGCGCGCAGTCAATTCGCCATCCACTGTTCCACTCTTCGGGCTCGTAAGCTTCATTTCGCGGCCGACGAAGCGCACTTGCGGGTACTTCTCGACCCAGAAGAACTTTTCGCCTTTGAGCCGGCTCAAGGTCAGATCATCGGGCGCTGTCAGCGCGCGCGCATCGATTGTGACATCGAGATCGATGGTCTCAGGTCTGGCCTTGTCGAGCCGGACTGTGCCGGAGACTTCGGGAAAACCTGCTGTCCGCCTGCCAATGCCGAGGAAGCCGACTTTTGCGTTCAATGCGCTCGCATTGTTGTCGACTGCATAAACCTGCCCAGCAGGGCTCGCGCCAACCAATAGAGCGGCAAACAAAGCCAGCAAGAGCGCGCGCAGCGGTGTCATTACAATAGATAATACGTTGCGAGCGCTCAAAAGGTTTCTCCCGAGCCTATCCAGCCGGACTTGGCAGGGCGTAAGTGACCGGCGCATCCGGCCCCAGCGGAATTCCGAGATAGATCCACGCGACGATCAGGATCACGCCGGAAATCAGCAGCCAGATCGAATAGGGGATCATCATTGCGGTGAGACTTCCGATCCCGAAATCCTTTTGCCAGCGCTGCGCGAAGACGAGGATCAGCGGGAAATAGACCATTAGCGGCGTAATGATATTGGTCGCGCTGTCGCCCACACGATAGGCGGCGGTTGCGCCTTCCGGGCTGATCCCAAGCAGCATCAGCATGGGAACAAGGATAGGCGCGAGCAGAGCCCATTTCGCGCTCGCAGAGCCGACAAACAGGTTCAAGAGGCCAGCAAAGATCACCATCAAGCCAAGCACAATGGGGAGCGGCAATCCAGTCGACTGGATGCCGGCCGCACCGTGTACGGCTGTGATGAGACCAAGATTGGACCAGCCGAACATCGCCACGAAATGCGCCGCAGCGAATGCGAGAACCAAGTAATAGCCCATGTCTTTCATGGACTCAGCCATCATGTTGACCAGGTCGCGGTGGTCTTTGATTGCGCCCGTTGCGCGGCCATAGGCCCAGCCGGTGAGCAGGAAGAGTAGGAAGAAAGCTGCGACAAGCGACTGGTAAAGCGGGCCAAGTTCAGTGTGGATCGAGCAGTCTGCAATGCGTGAGCCGTCTTCAGCAAGGCAGACCGCTTCGTTGACGAGCGGGGTGCCCGGCGCGAACACCATCGCGACCCATATTGCAATTACGAACAAGGCTGCAAGCCCGGCTGCGCGCAAACCCTTGGAAGCGAGATCGCCATCATGAGCTGTCGGATCAGGGCTAAGATCGCTTGCATCTGCGCCAGCCGATGCGCCGCCGGTCCAAGCGCCAAGTCGTGGCTCGATGATCTTGTCAGTGACGTACCAGATGATTGGCAGATAAAGCAGCGTCATCGCAGAGATGAAGTACCAGTTACCTGCGATATTCGCGGTCCAGGAGGGATCGAGCGCGCTCGCGGCAACTGCTTCTTCCGTGATGCCGAACAGCAGCGCATCGAGCTGTCCGGGCGAGATGTTGGCCGAGAACCCACCCGACACGCCTGCAAAGGCTGCGGCAATACCTGCCAAAGGATGCCGTCCGGCAGCAGCAAACAGGATGCCGGCAAGCGGGATCAACACAACATAGCCAGCGTCCGCCGCGTGGTTGCCGAGCATGGCGACGAGCGCGACAACTGGCGTAAGCAGCGATGTCGGTGCGCCTTTGACAGCTTTCGCCATACCAGCTGCGAAGAAGCCAGAACGCTCGGCAACGCCGGCACCCAGCATCACGACGAGCACATATCCCAGCGGATGGAAGTGCGTGAAGGTCTCCGGCATGTCGACCCAGAGCCGTTGTATATTGTCTGCGGCCAGCAGGCTGACCGCGCTGATCTTAAGCGCTCCGCCGGTTGCCTCGTCAATCTGTGTCGGGTGGAATGCGGATACGCCTAGCATCGCGCAAATGACGGATATGACGACCAGCGCGATGATCAAATAGAAGAAAATGAAAACCGGATCGGGCAGCTTGTTGCCTGTCCGCTCCACCCATCCCAGAATGCCGCCTTGCTTGGCTGCTGCTGCGTCCGCCATTGTCATACCCTGTACTGATGATTTCCCTCTGCGTGCATCGCTAGCATCACGCGGAGCGCCTGTCTGCCCTCTGAATGTCCATCCTGTGCATCAATTGGTCCGATCATTGGTGCCTTGCTTGTCGAAGCGCGATTCCAGTGCAAAGCATCGTCCATGGCCAAGCTCTATTTCTACTTCGCCAGCATGAATGCGGGCAAATCGACGACACTGCTGCAAGCGGATTTCAATTATCGCGAGCGGGGCATGACGACCATGCTGTGGACCGCGCAGCTGGATGATCGCAGCGATGACAAGGCGATTGAGAGCCGCATTGGCCTCGGCGCAGATGCGCATCGGTTTGCGCCGGAAACAGATATGTGGGCTGAAATCATGGCGGCGCACAAAGTCGAGCCGCTCGATTGCGTACTGGTCGATGAAGCCCAATTCCTCTCCAAGGATCAAGTCTGGCAGCTTGCTCGGCTCGCTGATCAAGCGGGCATTCCGGTGCTTTGCTATGGTCTCCGCACTGACTTCCAGGGCGAGCTTTTTCCCGGTTCAGCGGCGCTGCTTGGCATTGCTGATGCTTTGGTGGAGCTCAAGGCCGTGTGTCATTGCGGCAAGAAAGCGAGCATGAATTTACGCGTCGATGAAAGCGGCAAGGCCGTGAAGCAAGGCGCGCAAACCGAAATCGGCGGCAATGACCGCTATGTTGCGCTCTGCCGCAAGCATTTTTCCGAGGCGCTTCAATGAACAATCTGTCAGCGACTCTGGAGCACGGTCCGGTCCGGCTCGAACCCTTTGAAGACAAGCATCTGGAGCCGCTGAGGGCTGCGTGCAAGGCGGACCCGGAAATCTGGGACATCTATCCGGTTAATCTGGGCGGAGATGGCTTCGATGGCGCAATCGGCATGTTCCGAGCCTCCCCTGACTGGACGAATTTCGCCGTCCTCGAGGCGGCGAGTGGCGATCTGGTTGGCATGACCAATTACATCCGCCCGACCAAGTTCGGCGTGGTCGAAATCGGTGGGACTTACATCGCGCCGCATGTGCGCGGCGGCATATTCAATCGAACTATGAAAAAGCTCATGATCGAACATGCGTTCGCGTCCGGGTTTCACAAGATCGAGTTTCGGGTTGATACGCGTAACAAGCGCTCGCAAGCGGCCGTGCTGAAACTCGGTGCGCAGCATGAGGGGACAACACGGCAGGATATGGTCACTTGGACCGGCTATCGCCGCGACACGGCGATCTTCGGACTGCTGAAGGACGAGTGGGCAGGCTGACTGCGCTGGCTTAATGCGCTGACGCACCCTATCTAACGGGTATGTCCGATACCGTTCTTCTCATTCTGGTGCTGGTACCAGCGCTCATCATCGCCATCGTGTTTCACGAGGTCGCGCATGGCTGGGCGGCATTGTCGCTGGGTGATCCAACCGCCAAGGAGCGCAATCGGCTGAGCCTCAATCCGATCCGCCATGTCGATCCGGTGGGCACGTTGCTGGTGCCGGGCTTTCTGGCTGTCGTCGGAGGGCCAATTTTCGGCTGGGCCAAGCCTGTCCCGGTTAACGCGCATCGACTGGACAATCCACGCTACGGGATGATGGCTGTGGCGGCGGCTGGGCCTGGCTCGAATTTCATCCTTGCGGGCATTGGCGCTGTGCTTCTCGGCATAGTGGCACCGCAGGTCTGGGGCTTTGCGCCGGGTGCAGAGACATTCACGATCATTGATGGAACAGGTGAGACCAGTCTCGTTCTGACAGGTCTGTTCTATTTCATTCTGATCAATGTCTTTCTCGGCATCTTCAATCTTTTGCCGATCCCGCCATTTGACGGCTCGCATATTATCGAGGGTTTGCTGCCGCGCCGCTATGTCCATCTCTATGCGAAGCTGCGCCCGCTGGGCATGGTGCTGTTCTTCGGACTTGTCGCCTTGGTCTGGTTCGCACCTCAGCTCGGCGTGCTGGAGAAAACGATCTGGCCGCCGGTCCAATGGGCTCTAAACGAGTATCTCAGCCTCGCTGAGGCGATTGCCGGTGGTTGATGCACCTGCCAGCGGCTGGCTGATCCTCGACAAGCCGCGCGGGCTTGGCTCGACGCAGGCGGTGGCTGCCGTGAAGCGAAATTTGCGTGAGGCAGGTTTGCCCAAGACGAAAGTCGGCCATGGCGGCACGCTCGATCCGCTCGCGGAAGGCGTACTTCCGATTGCGCTGGGCGAAGCGACCAAGCTTTGCGGGCGGATGTTGGATAGCGACAAGACCTACGAATTCACGATTGCATTCGGCGAAGAGACTGACACGCTCGACACAGAAGGCGAAGTCATCGCGCGCTCGGATCACCGCCCTCCCATGGCGGCAGTCGCCGCGGTGCTTGAGCATTTCACTGGCGCAATCGAGCAAGTCCCGCCGGCCTATTCGGCAGTCAAGATTGACGGCAAGCGAGCATACGACAGGGCGAGGGCAGGGGAAGATGTCGAGCCCAAGGTACGGGAAGTGACGATACACTCCCTGAGCTTTGCGTCTGACTATGAACCGCAAACCGAGCTTACATCGTCCTTTGCCACAACCTCGGGGAGGCCAGACCCGTTTGACCCGGCATCGCCCCTGATGCTGGCCGACAGCGTCACCCTTCGCGCTCACGTATCCAAAGGCACCTATATCCGCTCTCTGGCGCGCGATATTGCCCGCGCTCTTGGAAGTGTGGGGCATGTTACCTATCTAAGACGTGTAAAGGCTGGCCCATTCCTTGAAGAACAGGCGATTTCGCTGGACAAACTCAACGAAATTGGTAGAGGCGCGCCACTTAGAGACCTCCTCCTGCCGCTCGAGGCAGGGCTGGACGACATCCCGGCCCTCAATCTCGACCAGACAAGCGCGCAGGCGGTCCGTCAGGGCCGGGTCCTGTCTGAACTGCCCCAAAGCAATGGGCTTTACTGCGCGATGCTGGACAATGTTCCGGTAGCGCTGGTGGAACTCAACGCTGGCACGGCGAAGGTCGTGAGGGGTTTCAACCTACCCGATGTCGCAGAGTAAGAGAGAATAAAACATGTCAGTTACGGCTGAAAAGAAACAAGAGATTATCAAGGACAATGCCCAGGCTAAAGGCGACACGGGCAGTCCGGAAGTGCAAGTCGCGATCCTCACAGAGCGTATCCGCAACCTGACAGAACACTTCAAAGGTCATCATAAAGATAACCATTCGCGCCGCGGCCTTCTTATGATGGTCAACAAGCGTCGCAATTTGCTCGCATACCTCAAAAAGAAGGATGTTGAGCGGTATAACGCCCTGATCCAGAAGCTGGGTCTGCGTAAATAAGAGTTTTGCGAAGGGCGGCTCAAAGGGCCGCCCTTTGTCTATCCGGCGTCTGTGCAATTCGGCACGGGACCGGCCAACAGGGGCGCGAAAAGCCTCGCACCGGACCGGGACGGATTACCCGGCACTGTAGGCCCCGCATCGCAATAAGGCTGTGCGGGTCATTTTAGGAAAATACATGTTCGACAAGAAAACCGTATCGATTGAATGGGGCGGAAAAACCCTCACTCTCGAAACTGGTCAGATCGCCCGTCAAGCAGACGGCGCCGTTCTGGCCACTTATGGCGAAACCGTAGTGCTCTGCGCTGTGACCGCCGCAAAATCTGTGAAGGAAGGCCAGGACTTTTTCCCGCTGACCGTTCACTACCAGGAAAAGTTCTCCGCAGCCGGACGCATTCCGGGCGGCTTCTTCAAACGCGAAGGTCGCGCAACGGAGAAGGAAACGCTGACCTCACGGCTGATCGACCGGCCTTGCCGTCCGCTCTTTCCGGAAGGTTTCTACAACGAAATCAACGTGATCTGCCAGGTTCTCTCCTATGATGGCGAGACCGAGCCAGACATCGTAGCCATGATTGCAGCCTCTGCTGCGCTGACCATTTCCGGCGTTCCATTCATGGGTCCGATCGGTGCTGCGCGCGTCGGTTACCGCAATGGCGAATACGAACTCAACCCGTCACTGCAAACCTGTCTTGACGAAGAGGGCCGTTTGGACCTTGTCGTTGCCGCGACGCAAGACGCTGTGATGATGGTCGAATCCGAAGCGAAAGAACTGACCGAGGAAGAAATGCTCGGCGCAGTGATGTTCGCTCACGAGGAAAGCCGCAAGGTTATCGGTGCGATCATCGATCTCGCGGAGCAGGCTGCGAAAGCGCCTTGGGATCTCGATCCGGTCGAAGACAAGAGCGAGAAGATGGCGAAGCTTCGCGATGCCATCGGTGCTGACCTCGAAGCAGCTTACAAGCTGACCAACAAGTCCGAGCGTCAGGATGCTGTCAACGCAGCGCGCGAAAAGGCGCGTGAAGTGTTCGCGGACTTGGCTGAAAGCGATCCGGCGGAATATCTTGGCACGCTGAAGCTCGTGAAGAAGCTGGAAAGCGACATCGTTCGCGGCTCCATTATCAAGGATGGCACCCGCATTGATGGCCGTAAGCTCGACGAAGTCCGTCCGATCGAAGCGATGGTTGGCCTTCTGCCACGGACACACGGTTCTGCGCTGTTCACGCGCGGTGAGACGCAGGCGATCTGCACCACCACGCTGGGCACGAAAGACGCTGAGCAGATGATCGACGGGTTGGAAGGCCTCTCTTACAACCACTTCATGCTGCACTATAACTTCCCGCCCTATTCGGTTGGTGAAGTGGGCCGCTTTGGTTTCACGGGGCGCCGCGAAACCGGTCACGGCAAGCTCGCATGGCGTGCGCTGCACCCTGTGCTGCCTGACCATGAAGACTTCCCGTACACCATCCGCGTGCTGTCAGACATCACTGAGTCCAACGGCTCGAGCTCTATGGCGACCGTTTGCGGTGGCTGTCTCTCGATGATGGATGCAGGCGTTCCGATCGAGCGTCCGGTATCCGGCATCGCGATGGGTCTGATCCTTGAAGGTGACGACTTTGCGGTTCTGTCGGACATTCTGGGTGACGAGGATCATCTGGGTGACATGGACTTCAAGGTGGCCGGTTCTGAAGCTGGTATCACCACCATGCAGATGGACATCAAGGTTGCCGGCATCACGCAGGAAATCATGGCCAAGGCGCTTGAGCAGGCGAAGGCCGGCCGTACGCACATCCTTGGTGAAATGGCGAAGGCTCTGGGTTCTGCCCGTACCGGCGTTTCCAAGCACGCACCGCGCATCGAGACCATGCAAATCGACAAGTCGAAGATCCGTGACGTTATCGGAACGGGCGGCAAGGTTATCCGTGAAATCGTTGCTGAAACCGGTGCCAAGGTCGACATCGATGACGAAGGCGTGATCAAGATCAGCTCTTCCAATGCCGATGAAATCGAAGCCGCGAGAAAGTGGATCGAAGGCATCGTCGAAGAGGCTGAAGTCGGCAAGATCTACAATGGCAAGGTCGTCAACATCGTCGATTTCGGTGCGTTTGTGAACTTCATGGGCGGCAAGGACGGTCTCGTCCACGTCAGCGAAATGAAGAACGAGCGGGTTGAGAAGCCATCCGACGTTGTTTCCGAAGGCCAGGAAGTAAAGGTCAAAGTGCTCGAGATCGACCAGCGCGGCAAGGTACGCCTGTCGATGCGCGTCGTTGATCAGGAAACCGGTGAAGAGCTGGAAGACACACGTCCGCCAAAGGCACCACGTGGTGACAAGCGCGACAGCGGTGATCGTCGTGGCCCACGCGGCAATCGCGCGCGCGGCGGAGACCGCGGTGGTCGTCGTGATCGCGATGATCGTGGCGGCGAAAAGAAGGGCGGAGGCGATGACGGCGCGGCTCACGTGCCGGACTTCCTGAAGGACTAGTCTTCCTTCAAGACGATTCGAGAAACCCGCCGGGAGCGATTCTGGCGGGTTTTCTTTTCTGGAGCGCGCGGGTGGCGACGGTCGCGTGGGAGCGCTAAGAGACAAAAATGCTCAAACGCGTTCTTCTCGACACCGCTCAAATCCCTGATGGGGAGGAGCTGACGCTCTACAGCCACGGCCGCGATTTCATGATCGTGCTCGGCTATAACGAGCTGATGAGCACGCGCATGCGCTTTTCCGAAGAGCAGCTTGCGGATCTTACATTCGACCGCTTGCCTGGTGACAGTCCCCGCATTCTGATCGGTGGATATGGCATGGGATTTACACTTCGCGCAGCGCTTGCGCGGATGGGCGAGAGCGGCGAAGCGGTCGTCGCGGAGATATCCGATAAGATCATCGAGTGGGCTAAAGGTCCGATGGCCGAGCTGACCGGTGATTGCCTGAAGGACCCGCGGCTCGACTTGAAGATCTGCGATGTTGCAGCGCTGATCGACGATGCCAATGACGGGACGTGCGAGAAATTCGATGCGATCCTGCTCGACGTTGACAACGGGCCGGATGGGCTGGTGCGCGATGCCAACAACCGCATCTATTCGAAGACAGGCCTCGCCAAGGCACGCGATGCGCTGAAGCCTGGAGGAATCCTCGCCGTATGGTCCGCCGCGCCTGATTATGCTTTCAGAAAGCGCATGCAGGATGTGCGGCTGAAGGTCGAGGAGCTCTCGGTCCGCTCGCGGCCCAACAATAAAGGCGCACACCACACGATCTGGTTCGCGCGCAAGGCCTGACCCTCAAAAATCGTAGATCAGAGTAACACGGCTTAGCGTGTCTGTGCCGACCGCGCCTTCAGGCGGGTTGCTGTCATATTCTATCGCGTAAGAGAAACGTGCGGTGACTTTGTCGCTTACCTTTGCGTTGAGGCCTGTGACGAGGTTTACGCTGGTATTGCTTCCATCAGTGATGAGCGTGGCTGAGCCTCCTGCCTCCGCGACAGCGTTGGTGTCGTGAGTGAGTTTGAGGCGATCGGTTAGATCCCAATCGAAATCCACACCAGCGAGGCCGGCAATGCGGCTTTCGCTGCCGCCATCGACAAATTGTGTGATCCGATAAGCAGGACCGACTTTGGCTGAAAGCTGCATGTTATCCTGATCGATGATCTGGTATCCGAGACCGCCCGAAACCGCATAACGCGCTGAAAAGCCTTGAAAGCGGTCGCGTTCGTATTGCGCGAGGCCATAGATGAACAATCTGTCTGAAATCTTGTAGTTGGGCTCGTACGCTGCGAAGAATTGCTCGCGCGTTGTTTCGCCATCGGCGCGTCTAAAGTCAGCGCGTCCGCGCAGCTTGTGTCGCCAGTCCAGCCCATCGCGGGTCAGAGCAAGAGCTGCTGTGAGACCCGTTTCCGAGCTGTTTCCCGTTGCCCGAAAACCGCCCAGCTCGCCTTTGCCAGACCAATTGTCGAAAAGTCCCGCGGTAAGGATTTTTTCTCGTGCTTCCTCGGCCTTTGCGGCTGCGAGGACTTTCTGATCCTCGTCAAACTTGGCTTTGATCGCATCGATCTCCGCCGCGTCTTCGGGATGCACAGTGCGCGCGAGCTCAAGGACAGTATTGACTTTCTCCGCATCTCCCGTGGCAATCGCAGCATCAATCATGGCGCGGGTCGATTCAGGCAGCTTAGCGAGAGCTGGAGATGCGCTTAAGCCAAAAAGTGCGGCTGCCAGTGAAATGCGAAACATAGTAATACCTTCGCCGGAAATCCGGCTAATCAAACTCAGAATTGCAATGTCAGGCGTTCGTGAAGAGAGCGCGCGAGATCAGGTCATGATCCTTACAGGTCCCATGAAGTCCATTTTGCTCAATGGAACACCCTTCATGCGGAGGATGTCGTAGAACGTCGTCGCATGGAAATAGAGGTTCGGCTGGTTGAAGCTGAGCAGCATATTCTGGCCGGTCAGAGTCATCAGCCTCTTTCCGCCCATGACGAAACCGATGGGCTTGTCAGCAACCGCTTCCAATTGATCTGGCGTCACCTTGGCTAGCTTGTCCTGAGCATCCGCGACCATCGCCTTCATGCCTTCAAAGCCTTCTGGAAGCGTTGTGAAATCGGGCGTGAATTCGCCAAGCTCCAAACGCTCTATTGCATAAGCGGAATGCATCCAGCAGCTGCGCACGTGCCATGGCAGGTTCCACATGTCCTCGGCGAGTTTGGCTTCGTAGAGCTCGCTTGGATCGATTCCCTGCTCCTTCGCAAAGGACTCGCCTTTGCCGATTACCGTGTTGAGACCAGCGAGCGTTTGCTGTGCACCTAAAACGAAAGCATCATAGAGGGACAAGGACATTGGGGGTTCTCCTGAAATGAGAAAGGCCCGGCGCTCCCTTGGGATGACCGGGCCTTTGTGAAGCTTTGGTTTAGCGTACTCGCGGGCCGCCAAATGGCAGCGGGGGAGGGGGACGGCGTGCACCGCGCGGCAGCTGTGCCTGATAGGCTCGCCCGCAATGCTCGACACAATAGGGGAAACCTGGGTTCACAGCTTCACCGCAGAAGTGAAAGTCCGCTTCGCCCGGGTGACCCATCGGCCAGCGGCAGACCTTGTCTGAAAGATCGAGCAGGCTCGTCTTGTCGGCAATCTCAGGGCTTGGCTTCGCTGGAACCAGACGGCGTGGCGGTGCAGGCGGAATAGGCGCTTGCTGATCGCCCGGACCCTGACGCAAAAACCCTCCTGGACCTACAGAAACGATCTTCGGCAAATCAGGCGTCGGATTGGGGATCGGCTGCGAGGGTACAGCGGACCCCGATGCCTTGGGCCCGGCCGCTGCCGCAGTTTTCACCGGTGGCGATTTGGCTGCCGGCTTTGCCGATGGCTTGGTTGCCGCCTTCTTGGCTGCTGGTTTGGCAGCGGGTTTCTTTGCCGCAGCCTTCTTCTTGTCATTTGCTTTCACCGGAGAAGGGCGCGCCTTCAGGCCAAGCCGGTGCGCCTTGCCGATCACGGCATTGCGGCTTACTCCGCCGAGTTCCTCAGCAATCTGGCTAGCGGTGGATCCGCCTTCCCACATCTTTTTGAGCGTTGCGATCCGCTCGTCAGTCCAAGCCATAAAACTTCCAATTCCTCTGTGGCAGTTTTGCCCGATACTTCCGAGCGCTTGCCAGTCTTGCGCTATCGCACTACTCGCCGCGTCATGGCCGATCAAGCACCTACGACAAGCGCAGCGAATGCGCCTCAAAACAATGATAATCCGGGTGAAGCCGCAGCGCGATCAGTCGCTGCATTTCCGCCGCGCGGTGAGCCAATCATTACTGGCATCAACCGCATCGGATTGTGGAGCCTTTATATTAAGGAGGTTCGCCGGTTTCTCAAGGTGCACACGCAGACAATTTGGGGTCCTGCCGTCACTACCTTGCTGTTCCTTGTGATATTTTCCGTAGCGTTGGGGCGGGGCGGGCGAGAAGTGCTCGGCGCACCTTTCGTCAATTTCGTCGCCCCCGGCCTGATTGTGATGGGGATGATGCAGAACGCGTTCGCGAACTCATCCTTCTCGCTACTCGCAGGCAAGATACAGGGGACGATTATCGACATGCTGATGCCGCCGCTGTCGGAAGGCGAGTTGATGACGGGGATCATCGGAGCGGCCGTCACCCGCGCAATAATGTTGGGAGCGGCTGTCGCGTTTGTCATTCTCCTCTGGCCGGGCGTTTCGCTCGCTGTGACGCATTGGTGGGCAGTGATCTGGTTTGGACTGATGGGCTCTGTGCTGCTCGCTGTAATCGGCCTTGCGACATCTATCTGGGCCGAGAAGTTCGACCACAACGCGGCGATTTCGCAGTTCATCGTTGCGCCATTGTCGCTGCTTTCCGGTACATTTTACGTGATCGACAATCTCGCGCCACTGTTCCAGGCGATCAGTCGCGCGAACCCATTCTTCTATGTGATATCAGGTTTCCGCTACGGGTTCCTAGGCAAGAGCGATATCGGCTCGGACGCGGATGTGCTGGTCGCAGCAGGTGGCTTGCTCCTGCTCAATATCGTGTTGATCGGAGCAACTTACCTGGTGCTGAAATCGGGTTGGAAGCTGAAAGATTAAGCCCTGAAGTCAGGCTCTAGCCGCGAGGTCCTCGATCAGGTCCTGCGCGCGCAGGACGTCTGCCACGTTTTCTATGACGAAGTGGTCTGTGCTAAGGTCGCCATCGTTATCACGGCTCATCCCGGTCACTATCCCTAGGGTTCCCGAACCATCGCGGCGCTCTGTCCGCTTTACAGCGCCAATTCGACGCGCCGGGACTGATTCAGCATTTATCGTCCGTCCGAGTTTCAGTTTGATCAGACGCTCATTGGTGATGGCATAGAGTACTTTGCCTTTGTTCCACAAAGGCAGGAATGGCGAGCCAAGCATGCCAAGTCCGACTACGATGAAAGGCACCCCGAACAGAGGGAATGCCCAGCTGAGTATTCCAAATCCGTCATCCATCGAGGCTGCACCTGCCGCAGCCATGGCGGTCCAAAACAGCGAGAAAGCGGTCCAAGGTATCGCGAACAGGTAGATGCCAAATGACATATAGGAGACGCGCGCAATCTGACGCTGCTCCCACAACACCCGCTCACCAGACTTGAGTTCGCGGTCAAGCGCGAGTGAAAGCCGATCAGGCTGCAATGTCTGAGGAGGCGTCATCCGGTCCATGGGGCTCTCACTAACAAAAAAGTGTTGCCAAGGACCAAACGGACTGCCGCTTAGTGCGTAAGTGCGCGCCGCATCTGGTATCGCCCGCCGTCAAAGCTTTCAAAAAGCTGGTGAATCTGCGGGTGGTCAACCGGACCATTGTCAGCATCGCCGAGCAGGTTTTGCTGGCTCACATAGGCCACATAGCTGCTGTCATCGTTCTCAGCGAGCAGGTGGTAGAATGGCTGGTCGCGCTCCGGACGCAGATCCTCTGGGATCGACTGATACCATTCCTCGCTATTGGCAAAGACGGGATCGATATCGAATACAACGCCGCGAAAGTCGTACAGTTTGTGGCGCACGACCGCTCCGATACCGAAGCGCGTTCGCGTCTGCCGAGGAGCATCAATCGTGCGCCCGGCTTGCGAAGAGAAGAATGTGGCTCGGTCCATGATGGAGAAGATATGGTGCGATGCTGCATCGAAACAAGATGCGGGGCAGCTCCCATCCCCCAATTTCTGGCATAAAGGCCAGCAAAGAGGCTTGGCATTAAGGTGCACGTCGGCTAATCGGCCCGCTTCTTGATAGCGATGCGACCTCAGACCGGCGCTTACAGAGCGAGCCGGTAGCGCGATCAGGAAGTACGGAGAGATGCCGGAGTGGTCGAACGGGGCGGTCTCGAAAACCGTTGTGCTCGCAAGAGTACCCAGGGTTCGAATCCCTGTCTCTCCGCCATCCACCCCCGGCACTCGTCTCTGTTTTCAGGAGCGTTCTGCAAATGGCCCTGTCAGACTAACTTGTGACTTAACGTGCTGCCGCCTTGAGTGGCAAACCTTGGTGATCTGAAGAGCCATGCGGGTAGGGCAAGCTACACCAAGTGGAGACGAGTTCTTGTTTGACTGACAGCACCCGAGTGTGTGTCAGCCTTTCATCACCTGATCAGCGGCGGTTGGCAAAACGGCTTAAGGCCTTAGCATCATTCCAATTGGTAGTACAGAAATATTCATAATGGCTAGGCAATACGGTTGACAATGTTGGTCTAGGGATTATCACAGCCCTCGGAGAAACCCTGAGGGAGGGACAGATGTCTAAGTCAGGTGAAGGCCGCAGTGCGGTCAATAATAGTTCACGCAACATCGCGAAATTGATGGCGAGCACGGCGTTGGCGGTGTTTGCAGTTCCAAGTGTTGCATTTGCGCAAGATGAAGAGGCGGCTGCAAGCGATGAAGGCGATGCAATTGTTGTCACTGGTATTCGTCAAACAATCCAGAACTCGATTGAAGAGAAGCGCAACGCGACTGAAGTGTTCGATGCTCTTGCTGCTGAGGAAATCGGCGATATTCCGGCATTGTCGATTGGCGAGGCGCTTGAAACCCTCACAGGTGCAGGTTCTCACCGCGAGCAGGGCGGGGCTACTGAAATCTCCGTCCGTGGTCTTGGGCCTTTCCTGGGTTCAACTGTTATCAATGGCCGGGTAGCTACAAACGGTAGTGGTGACCGTTCGGTCAACTTCAGCCAATTCCCTTCCGAATTGTTCAACAAGATCGGTATCTACAAGACTCAGGCTGCCAGTTATATTGAAGGCGGCGTGGCCGGGCAGATTGTTCTGGAAACTTTACGCCCGCTCGATTTTGGCAAGCAACGCATCCAGGGCGAAATCAAGGCCGAGATCAATCCATACAATCTGGATATCGATGCCGATCAGCGGTTCAACAAGTTCGGCTATCGCGGTTCGCTGAGCTTTGTTGACCAGTTCAAGCTGGGCGACGGGGAGCTGGGTATTTCGCTTGGCTACGAGCGGCGAGACTCCAACAATCCGGAGCAGGAAGTTCAAGTCTCGAACACAATTCGTGCTTGCTCATTCAACCCAGCCCTTGCTGCGGAGAACGACGGTATCGCCGATGAGGATAACTGCGATACCGATTCTAGCGGTATCAACGCTCTCGGTGCCATTTTGGCTGGCGAGGAGCCGTTCGCCATTGCGCGCAATAGCTACGGATTCCGCACCAACATTACGGACGACAATCGTGACGCCTTCTTTGGGGCAATCCAGTATCAACCGTCGCCTGACGTCGATATCAATGCCGATTTTCAGTATTCGAAACGCAAATTCCGGGAACAGCGCAGCGACCTGTTGTTCACTGAGGGGCGCAGGATCACTCCTGAAGGTGATCCCAACAATATTGGTGCGCTCCTTGGTCTTCCGTCAATTCTTGTGACCACTGAAACAGGCGCGCTGCGCTTGTTTACCAACGAGTCCCGCGTCGAGGCGGTGAGCGAATATCTGGAACGTGACGAAGAGTATTATGGCGGCGGATTGTCGCTAGATGCGCAAGTTTCAGACCGGGTAAAGCTTTCGCTCGACGCTTCCTATTCGCGCACGCAACGGATTGAGGAGGCGGTGCAGGTTCGGTTTAGGACAGAGGATGGTGAATCGATCTTTGGTAATGAGGACGGAGATGGAAACCCTTTCTTCCCAGATGTCATTCAAGACGATGGTGATGATAATGATGACCGCGTCGAAGCACTCTACCAGATATTCCAGAACGGGTCGGAAGGCCTCAACATCATCGTCCAAAACTTCGACGTGACCGACCACAATCTGTTTGCAAATGACCCTCGGGTTCGCGCCGACCTTGAACAGAAGCGATTCAATGAGATTTGGGCCATGCGCGGCGATGTCGAGTATGAAACTGATGGTTTCTTCTCAAGCTTAATGGCCGGGGCGCGCTATCAGCAATTGACCTATCGCGACGTACCCGGTGCGAGCGGACCAAACCGGATCCAGGTTAACTTCAATGACACTGACGGGACAGGAGCGCTCGCGGTTGCCAACCAGGAGTGCCGCACGAATTTCCCAACGACCGGCTTCCTTACGTCAATCAGTGGAGGCAATCCGCTGTTCACCAATATCGATGAGAACGGCAACATCATCGGGACGACCAATACCTTTGCAACTTTCGATGCGCGATGCATTGTCCGGGTACTTGATCGTGAGGATCCGTCGGATGAGATCAATTTCGATGAAGACGGCAACGTGATCTTCCCGACCGGAGATATTGATTCCATCCAGAACACAGATGTCGAGGAGCGCAGCTGGGCGGCATATCTTCAGGGGAACTTCGATACGCAATTTGGCGAGCTGCCGATCCGCGGTAATGTAGGCCTGCGCATCGTTGGTACGACGGTGGACTCAACCGGCTTCCGGGGTGAGTTGACCGCTATCATCGATCCGGACGACGGAACTATCTCGATTAGCGAAGACGACGATACCCTTCTACCGGTCTCAGGCGGCAATTCGTACACCGAATTTCTTCCAAGCCTGAATGTAGTTGCGGAGTTCTCACCCGACTTGTTGGGGCGTTTCGCATTCTATCGCTCGCTTTCCCGCCCCGATCCCTCCGATCTGAGCTTTGGACGTTTCTTCAATGGCGTAACAGATGACTCTGAGGGCGCAACCTCGATCGCGGAACTCGTCGGTACAGCCGGAGCGACCGGAAACCCCTTCACCGATCCCCTGCTCTCGTGGAATGTCGATGCTGGGCTTGAATGGTATCCGAATCCCGACACGATCTTGGCTTTCAATGCTTACTACAAAAGCTTTGACGGCGGTTTTCAGACCGTCGGTCAGTTCGAAACTTTTACAGTCGATGGTCAGGATTTGAATGTCCTGGTTACAACGACAAATGTTTCGGAGGAGTCCAGCACAATATATGGGCTCGAAATTACTGCGGCTCACCGGCTCAGCTACTTGCCCGCGCCGTTTGACGGACTCGGCTTCAAAGTGAGCTACAATTACGCAGATTCTGATTTCGAATTCGAGGATGATACACTGGGCGAAATTCTCGGTGTAAATGATGACGGCTCCACATTCGTGGACCAGCCCGGCATCATCCCGCCGACCAACTTGTTTGGTTTTTCCAAGCATGTACTTTCGGCGCAAGCCTATTACGAAATCGGGCCATTCGATTTTCAAGGTGTCTACAAATACCGCAGCAGTTACTTCCAGCAGTTCATCGGTTCGCCTGGGCGGATCCGGAATGTCGATGACGTGGAAGTCTTTGAGGCGCGTGTGTCGTTCAAATTGAATGACAATGTCCGTTTCTCGCTTGAAGGTATCAACCTCTTCAATGAGCCGCGTACGGATTTCCGCGGTGCGCCTGACGATTTAGGCCAGGTGCTCGTGTATGGGCCTCGTTACTTTGCAGGTGTTCGTTTCCGGTTCTAAGGCTTGGCCGACGCCGCCACACTCCCTTGGTGGCGTCGGCTAAATCCTCGCTGCTGGAAATACCAAGACAAATCGGCTAGGAAAATTGGTATAGACTCTAACTCAATGCATTAATGGGGTACCGAGCGCGTATGACCTCGAAAAGACTCTTCCAATCTGTAGCGGAACAAATCGCCGAGCTCATTGATCAAGGCGCTTATGCGCCCGGCACAAGGTTGCCTGGCGAACGCGAATTGGCGGAGAAGCTTGGGGTCAGCCGCGTCACAATCAGAGAGGCAGAGATCGCACTTCAGGCAGTTGGCCGGCTGGAGATCAAGACGGGCTCCGGTGTCTACGTTAGTGAGAAGGTGCCGACCATCGGCGGGAATCTACCGCAAGCGAGTGCGTTCGAAGTCACAGAAGCGCGTCTTTTGGTCGAGTCCGAGGCAGCCGCATTAGCTGCCCATAATATTTCGGAAGAGGCCATTGAGCGGTTATCTGGCCTTGTCGAGCAGATGGCCTCTGATGATGAAGAGGTCGCAAACGCTGCTGATGAGCAATTCCATCTGACAATTGCTGAAGCTTCCAACAATGCCGCAATGGTGCACACGATCAAATCTCTTTGGCAAATGCGCGAGGAGATCCCGGACGTGAAGGCGACTTACGAGGCGGTTTGTGTGCACGATTCGAAGTCGCGCACGGAAGAACACCGGGCTGTATTCGATGCACTGAAGGCGCGAGATCCAGCGGGAGCTCGCGCTGCTATGCGCGAGCATTTCCATCGGTTGATAGACGCAATGCTTGAAGCCACTGAGCGCAAAGCGCTTGAGGAGTTGCAGCAGAAGGCGTCGGAAAGCCGCCAGCGTTTCAGTGCGGCAGCTAATATCGGCTAGCCAAACTGGTATTACAAAAAAAGTTGAAACTATAAGTCCAGATTGATTGACAATCTGGCGGCTTGTCGTATTGTCTCACCCGATAAGTGGATGAGAGGGACACGGGGATGCTTACGAGGTTTTTCCTTGTAGCTATGATCGCATGGCTTGCAGCCGTGCCGGCGGCGGCCGAGCATTTCTTTGTGCGCAATCAGAACGAATACGCTCACGCACTAAAGCAAATTGAAGCGGGCGACGTGATCATCCTGGCGAATGGCGAGTGGCGGGATTTTGAGCTCGTAATCACCGGCAAGGGCCGCAAGGGCAGGCCCATCACTGTCATATCGGAAGAGGCGGGGAAGGTAATCCTGACCGGCCAATCGAGCCTTCGTATCGGCGGCGAATACATTCTGGTCACAGGGTTAGTCTTCAAGGACGGCTACAGTCCCCGCGGCGAAGTCATTTCATTCAGGCGGAATAAGCAAGATCTGGCCCGCAACAGCCGCGTGACCGAAGTCGTGATTGACGGCTTCAGCAAGCCGGATCGTTATGAGTCTGACTATTGGGTCGGAATGTACGGCAAGAACAACCGGTTCGATCACAACCATCTTGTCGGAAAAACCAACAAGGGTGTGACCCTTGCAGTCCGCCTCGATAGTCCGGAGAGTCAGAAAAACGGCCATCGGATAGACCACAATTACTTCGGGCCACGTCCAGTCCTCGGGTCGAATGGGGGCGAGACACTTCGCATTGGAACCAGCAAGTATTCGATGCATCGCTCAGATACATTGGTCGAGAACAATGTGTTTGATCGCACCGATGGCGAAGTGGAAATCATTTCCTCGAAGTCTGGCGGAAATGTCTTTCGAGGCAATCTGTTCTTGCGCTCGCGTGGAACGCTCACTTTGCGTCACGGCGACGATAACCTTGTTGAGCGCAACGTGTTCCTCGGCGACGGAAAGGACTATACCGGCGGCATTCGCGTAATCAATCGCAACCAGACAGTGCGCGAAAACTATATGGAGGGGTTGCGCGGAACCGGTTTTTCGAGCGCTCTCACCGTAATGAATGGTGTGCCCAATTCACCGGTCAACCGCTATGTTCAGGTCGAGAACGCGCTGATTGAACGTAATACGGTTATCGATAGCAGGCGCATCACGCTCGGCGCAGGTGCTGATGAAGAGCGGTCTGCTGTTCCGATTGCAAGCGTGATGAAGGGCAATCTGTTTGGCGGGCTCGATGGCGGAACCTTTATCGAGGTCGATGCGGATATCTCCGGCATAGCGCTGTCTGGCAATGCAATCATCGCAGGTAACGCTCATAGCGCTCTTCAGTTGATGGAACGCGCTTCCACCGACATGGTCCGGGCCGACAATGGCCTTCTTTATCCCAGCGATCCTCGGCTAGCGGAAACAGGCGCTCCAAAGGACTTGCAGCCAATTCCGCTCAGCAAGGTTGGTGTCTCCTGGTATGCCAAGCCGGATGATCGATCACCGTTCGGTAGCAGTGGATCCGTGCTGCAGGTTCCTGCCGCGGAAGGCGCGCTCGCACAAGCGGTGTCGAACGCAAAAGACGGCGACGTGTTGCTCCTCGCTCCTGGCAAGCACATCGCTGATCGTACGCTTACTCTGGATAAAACTCTCACAATCAAATCTGCCTTGAGTGCCGGCGAAGCGGAGGAGTTGGCAGTGATCATGTTCACGCGGCCATCACTGTTCGAGCTAAGCGAAGGGGGAAATCTACAGCTTGCGAACTTGCAAATTGACGGGGCACTGGCTCCGGATTCGGTTGGCAATTCGATGATCCGAACAACGAGTTATCCGATCCAGTCGAACATGCTGGTAGAGATGGATGGCGTGTCTGTACGAAATCTCGAGGTCAACAAATCGTTTAACGTCCTCACACTTGGCAAAAGCGCGCTCGCGCAGCGCGTCTCCATCCGCAACAGCGATTTTGCCAATATCAGTGGAACCGTTGTGTCCGCTGCGGCGGAGACGGAAGACTTCGGTCAATACAATGTCGAATATCTCGATATCATTGATAGCAGCTTTGCAGATATCGGTGGGCCAATAGCGGATGTGTATCGCGGCGGCCGCGACGAGAGCACTTTCGGTCCGCTCGTGACCGTTTCAGGCAATGCCCTGGCAAATGTCGGACATGCCGCGACGAACGGGTCGGGCGGATCTATCCATCTGCATGGGGTTCAGACGACGCAGATCACACGCAACGCCGTCACCAATTCAGCGCCGGTGAGAATTGTCCACACAGTCGGAACGCCGAAGTCAGCTCTGACCGACAACGCATTTGTCAAAACGGCTGCACCGCTTTTCGAAGAGTTGAACTTCGAAGGCGATCCACGGGTCAAAACGCGCGGCAATATGCTCGATGGAGAGCCGCTTCCATGAGGAGTTTGCTCGCCTCGATTGCCATTCTGGCAGGGATGGGCGCGCCCGCTGCCGTGCCTGTGGCTTTTGCTCACGATGCGCCAGTGAACGCAAAATCAGCATTGCCACCGCTGTATCAAACTGAAGTCGATCGCGCTCAGTCCTTCGTGTCGCAAATGATGGGGCAAGGTGTCGTCGTTCCCGTGCCGAAAGATCCCGGCGGCGGTTACACGCACGAGCAGCACAAGCGTAATTACCGCGCACTCTATCTTGGCGGTCAACTGTATCAGATCACAGGCGACGAGGCATATCGGACCTATGTCAAAGACATGCTCCTTGAATATGCTGCGCTTTATCCAACGCTGGGTGACCATCCCGCCAAAGCGAACCAGAATGTCGGGCGACTTTTCTGGCAAGTGCTCAATGATGCGATGTGGCTGGTTCATGCGGTTCAGGGCTATGCTAACATTCGTGACAGTCTGACGGATGAGGAACGGGCGAAGATCGACAATGATCTGTTTCGCAAAGCGGCACACTTTTTGTCCGTAGATTCCCAAAGGACATTTGACCGCATTCATAACCATGCGACCTGGGCGACGGCGGGCGTCGGGATGACCGGTTATTTGCTCGGCGATGAAGACTTGGTCGAGCGGTCGCTGTTAGGCTCTGACAAGAGCGGACGGACCGGCTTCTTGCGGCAGACCGAGCTGCTGTTTTCGCCTGATGGGTATTACACCGAAGGCCCTTATTATCAGCGCTTCGCAATGCTTCCTTTTGTTGTGTTCGCGAATGCCATCGAGCAAAACGAGCCTGAAAGACGGATATTCGAATACCGCGACGGGATATTGGTCAAAGCGCTCACCACTACCATCCAACTGACCTATGGCGGGTATTTCTTTCCGTTTAACGATGCCATCCGCGACAAGAGCTTGAACACTGCCGAGCTCTATGAAGGCGTGGCGATCGGGTATGGGCAGACGGGCGATCCGGGCCTCCTTTCAATTGCCGAGTGGCAAGGGCGCACAGTCCTGAACTCAAACGGATTGATGCTCTCTCGCGACTTGGCGGCCGGGAAAGCCGAGCCATTCGGTTTCCAGTCGATGCTGCTTCGCGATGGACCGGAGGGCCATCAGGGCGCAGTTGCGATCCTTCGTCATGGAACTGGCGGGCGTCACACAGCTCTGGTCGCGAAGAACAGTTCGCAAGGAATGGGGCACGGCCATTTCGATAAGCTGAGCTGGCAGCTCTATGACAACGGACACGAGATAGTTCGCGATTATGGAGCAGCGCGTTTCCTCAATATCGAGGCGAAAGAGGGCGGACGCTATCTGCCTGAGAACGAAAGCTGGGCTAAGCAATCCATCGCGCACAACACGCTTGTGGTTGATGAAACCAGCCACTTTGGCGGCGATCAGAAGGTTGCTGACAAATTTGCGCCGTCGCAATTGTACTTTTCTGCGGAGTCTGATCTGCAAGTCAGCAGCGCGGCGATCGATACAGCTTACCCCGAAAACAGTGTCAGCATGCTGCGGACGCTCGCATTGGTATCCGTCGAAGGTCTTTCCGCGCCAGTAGTGATTGATATTGTTCGCGGCGCTGGCGAGGGGCAGCACCAGTTTGATCTGCCGCTCCATTATTCCGGCCATCTGATGGAAACCGGGTTCGAGCTGGACAGTAATGTCACCGCGCGGCCGGTGCTGGGCGGAGACGACGGTTATCAACACATCTGGGTCGATGGCGTCGCCACTCCCGATGCTCAAAGCGGTTTTATGACCTGGCTGCTCGATGGCCGGTTCTACACTTACAGGTTTGTCCCACAGGCGGGAATGGAAGTCATCCTCGGCGAAAGCGGAGCAAATGATCCCAGCTTCAACCTTAGACGCGAGCCGATCGTGATCCAGAGGCTCGCCGCCGCTGAGAACGCTACGTTTGTCAGCCTGCTGGAATCGCATGGCCTTTATGACGGCGCGACAGAACAGACCGTTGGCAGCCGAAGCCAGATTTCGTCGCTCAAGCACTACCATCAATCGGGCAACGATATCGTCGTCGTCGAAACTGTTAGCGGCGAGAAGACCGCTCTTGCGGTCTCCTACGATAACGACCCTGACAAATCTCATGACGTGACAGTGGAAGGCCAAGTCTATTCCTGGACTGGCTTTGCCGCACGCCTCGAAATCCCCGGGGAGGGAAAATGATATGGCCAGCAAAGTGCTAAGCAGCAGCGATGCTTTCATTTCCGCATCTGAATTGCCCAGGGAAGAACTTGGCGGCGGCATTTCTCGCCAGATCCTTGGCTACGGACCGGATCTCATGATCGTGCGAGTCTGGTTTGAAGAAGGGGCAGTAGGCGAGATTCATTCTCACCATCACAGCCAGTCGACCTTTGTCGAGAGCGGCAAATTCGAAGTGTTCGTTGACGGATCGAAGCGTGCCCTTGGCGCGGGCGATAGCTTCTATATTGCTCCGCATCTGGATCATGGAGCTGTCTGTCTGGAGCCTGGTGTTCTGATCGACACTTTCAGCCCAGCGCGAGAAGACTTTCTGGATGAGGGGGACTGATCATGTTGAAAGGCAAATTGCGCTATTGGATTGTTATCCTCGTCGCGATTGCGACAGTCATCAACTATATTGACCGCGGTGCTTTGGGTTTTCTCTGGCCGGAGATTTCCAAAGAGCTGGAGATGACCGAGTATGATTATGCGATCATCCTCAACGTTTTCACTTTCGCATATGCCTTCGGACAATCGATATTCGGCAAGATTTTCGATTGGATCGGGACACGAATGGGCTTCATCCTCTCGATCGTCGTATGGTCAGCGGCGACCATCTTGCATGCGTTTGCGCGCGGTCTTCTGACTTTCTCCATTTTTAGAGCGCTTCTGGGAGTTGCTGAAGCGGGCAACTGGCCCGGCGCGACAAAGGCCAATGCTGAGTGGTTTCCAATCGACGAGCGTGCCCTTGCTCAAGGTATCTTCAATTCCGGTGCCGCGATCGGGGGTATCGTTTCGGCTCCGATCATCGGTCTGCTGTTCGTCTGGCTGGGAAGCTGGCAGGCTACCTTTATCGGCATCGGCGCGCTCGGCTTCTTGTGGCTAATACCGTGGCTGATCGTCTACAAAAGCGGGCCGGATGCCCACCCTTGGATTTCCGCTGAGGAACGCGAATATATTCTAACAGGGCAGCGCAATGTTGAAACCAATGAGGTCGCAGACTACGCGCCGGACACGAAGGAAATTCTCAGCCGGAAGGAAAGCTGGGGCGTGATTATGGCCTCCTTTTTCCTCGATCCGATCTGGTGGCTCTTCGTCGGCTGGCTTCCAATCTACCTTTCAAAGACATACGGCTTCGGGGTCGAGGAAATCGCGATCTATGCGTGGATCCCTTATGTCGGAGCCATGTTCGGTGCCTGGTTCGGTGGGCTTCTTGCCGGCAATCGGATCAAGGCCGGCTGGTCAGTCAACAGAACCCGCAAGACAGTCATAGCCTTGGGTGGCCTCATCATGCTTGTCTCGCTTCTTGCGACAACGCAGGCTGCTACACCTCTGTTTGCGGTGTTGCTGATGGCTGCGATCCTGTTCGGTTTCCAAACAGCGGTCGGCAATATCCAGACGCTGCCGAGCGACTTTTACAGCGGGAAATCGGTCGGAACCTTAGCAGGATTTGCAGGAACCGCTGCCAAGCTTGCAGTCGTAGGCCTCAATTTCCTGATTCCTGTGATCACTGTCACGAGTTACGCACCAGCATTTATCGTTGGCGCTGGTCTTGCGATTGCGACGGTTCTTTCGGTGCTCATTCTGTGCCCCGACATCAAACCGCTCAAACCAAAATCAATCTGACTTCAATCCATTCAAGCAACGGGATCATTCACAATGAAATTCGAAGGCAAGACGGCAATCGTCACTGGGGGCAGCCGCGATATTGGGCGAGCTATCTCCGTCAAACTCGGCAGCGAAGGTGCTAATGTCGTCGTAAATTTCAACAGCAATGAAACCGATGCCGACGCAACGGCAGAAGCTGTCGAAGCTGCGGGCGGCAAGGCAATCAAGGTCAAGGCCGATGTTACCAAGGCAACGGATGTTGATGCATTGATCAATGCCAGCCGCGATGCGTTTGGAGATCGCATCGATATCCTCGTGAACAATGCAGGCGGGCTGGTTGCACGCAAGACATTGGAAGAGATGGATGAGGCTTTCTTCAATCACGTGATGCAGCTGAACCTGACTTCGACCTTCCTCGCTTGCAAATCAGCAGTTCCATTCATGAGCGATGGGGGCTCTATCGTGAACCTTGCCAGTCTCGCCGGACGCGATGGCGGGGGTGGGGGCGCAATTGCCTATGCGACCTCCAAAGGCGCGGTGATGACTTTCACGCGCGGGCTTGCGAAGGAGCTTGGCCCCAAAGGCATCCGTGTGAACGCCATCTGCCCCGGCATGATCGCTACAACCTTCCATGACACTTTCACTCCCGATGCAGCGCGTGAAAACGTCGCCAATTCGACTCCATTGCGCAGGCAGGGACAGGCGAATGAAGCGGCCGATCTCGTCGCATATCTCGCATCGGACGACGCATCATTTGTGACCGGTGCCAATATCGACATCAATGGCGGTCTGGGCTTCTCCTGATCGCCTTGAATGTGAGAAGGAGTGATGACCACTGCAATTGTCGGCGAAGCCATGCTAGAGTTTCACAGCCATGGCGGGCAAGGCCTTCGCTATGGCGGAGACACGCTTAACACAGCGATCCACTTGGCGCGTGCCGGTCATGAAGTCGCTTACATAACCGCTGTTGGAACGGATCCTATCAGTGACGCCTTGGTCGAAGCGTGGGCCAGTGAAGGAATCGATACGCGGTTTGTGCTGCGCCATCCTAATCGTCATCCCGGTATCTATGCGATCCATCTTGATGAGCATGGAGAGCGTAGCTTCTTGTATTGGCGTGACCGGAGCGCTGCGAAAGACATGTACGGTCTGCCGGGCATTGACGCGGCAATGGACTTCGCGAGCTCCGCAGACTTGTTTTACTTCAGCCTCATAACGCTTGCGGTCGTCGGGAATACGGGGCGGCAGCGGCTTCTATCGGCAGCCAACGAACGCAAAGACCGTAGGCGGTCCGTTGCATATGACAGCAATTTCAGACCCTCCCTCTGGGTAGACCTTGTTCAAGCACGCGAAGCGTCGCTCGCAGCGATGAAGGCATGCACAATTGGTCTGCCGACCAATTCGGACGAATGCGAGTTGTGGGGCGAACAAGTGTCTGAAGCCGAAATCGCGGAGCGATGGATTCAGGCGGGCTGCAGTGCCGCGGTCGTCAAAGCGGCAGAGAAGGGCTGTGTGATAGCCGGCGCTGATGTGCCCAAGCCGCGCGCGATGGCCGGCAGTCCGGTTCAAGTTGTCGACTCAAGCGGCGCCGGCGATGCGTTTAACGGCGGCTTTTTGGCAGGCTGGCTGTCGAGCAAATCGATCGAGGACTGCGTCGAAGCGGGGCAAAGCCTCGCACGCGAAACGCTCACCCATCAAGGCGCCATCAGTTTCGACTAAGCAACCGTTGGCGATGCGGCACTGTCAAAAGCATGGCTGCAGATCAGTTGGCTTGCTAGCCGGTGCGGAACAGCAAAGCTAATCACCCGTTCCGATACTTCCATTTACCGCCAGAAGTGATCCAGATGGTTGTGAAGATTAACGGCGAGAACGGGTCATACAGCGACTTCGTAAGATGAAGGGCTTGCCGGAATTCACATCAGTTCACACCAGCGTTCAAAACCACTTCAAATACGACCGACATCCCAACAATAGAAATAAATACAAAGCCAACCACCCAGCCGCCTATTTCCAGCGATGTTACACGTTCGGTCTGCAGCACGGACTGTGCCATCTGGTCTCGTGCAGCATGACCCCGCCTAATATCCCCGCTTCCCGAAGACCTTCTGGGTGCTCTCCCAAGCTCACGAACGCCTCGATTGCGGCCTCGTCGCGGCCAAGGTCCTTCAATAGATGGCCCAGATGAAGACCGATCTCATAGGGCTCAGAAGACCGATCTCATTGGGCTCATCGGCCAACTCCAAAGCTGTCGCATAGGAATCGACCGCTTCTTCCTTCTCGCCGCTTTCCTTCAAGGCGTGGCCCAGCAATTCAAGTGTTCGCCAGTCTTCCGGCCACGCTTGAACGACGGAGCGGAAGGCAGAGATGGCGGTCGGCCATTGCTTGTTGGCCATCGCCTTTTGGCCGGCCTCCAGCTCGTCGTAAGGGTCGGTAGAAGACATCTTTCAATCCTGCTCGATCATCTGATCGGTAATCTCCAAGCGATCAAGGATTTCGATAAGAACGTCTAGTGTCGATCTCGGCAAGGTCAGAATGATGCGGTCAATCGCGAAAAACTCGCCAGATCAAGGCGTTAATCGGCCAAATCGCCCGCATCTATTCGTAAATTGGCTGAAGATAGGTCGAGATGATCCTGAGATAACCCAAGATGAAGTCCAGACGGAACCCACAAGAATAGCGCGCGCAGCAGACACCTGCTGGTTTCCCGCAACAGATGAAGGAGGCAATCTGCTTCAGAGGATTCTTCTCCAGTGCATGGACCGGCACAGTCGCGCCCTCTGCCGGATAGCCGACCACCAGCAAGAGATAGGGCTTCTCGCTTTTCGGGCGTCCGCACAGATCATGAAGAAAGGTCATCGGCTTCGGCGTGCGCGTGAGCATGCACAGTCCGGCATGATGCAGCGCGCTGATGAGAATGCCCATCTCGATTCCGAGTGATCCAGGCACGTAGTAATTCTGCTGCGCCTCGTCTTCCTGGATGCCCCCTTTGCGTTGGCCAAGGATCGCGATGATCCAAGGTGCATGTTCAAGATACGGCTTGTGTTCGTCTGTCCCGAGAGCATCGAGCGCGTCCAACCAGGCCTGACCTGCTCTGCCACCATAGAATTCGCGCTCTCACAAGGCTGAGTCACCCGCATGACACTTGTGTGACGAATCTCAGTCAAGATTCTTCGTTCCGCCACAGAACTGACACTCACGCGTCACTCCTGACTTTTAGGGGCACTTCAAAATCAAATGAGGAACCCCGATTCATGAAAACCAGATTTCTCGCCGGTGCAGCCGTCGCAGCGTTTACTCTCCCAGCCACTGCTGTTGCCGGCGATGTGACCGGCGTCGTCGTGGATGCTAGCGACACCATCGCGTTGCAGGCTGCCGAGCTCACTATCGAAGAGCTTGGGCGCAAGGCAACCGCCGGATCAGATGGGCGTTATCGCTTCAATGAAGTGCCGGGCGGCACATACACAATCGTCGCGACCTATATCGGGGCTGAGCCAGTGCGGCAGACCATCACTGTGCCAGAGACCGGCACCGTCGAACTCAACTTTGTGCTTGGCGACACGGGCGGTGACATTCTCGTCATCGGTCAAAGCGCGAACCAAGCGAGCGCGCTTTCTCGCAAGCGTGCCAGCGACATTGTTGCTGACGTCCTGACTCGTGATGCGATCGGTCAATTTCCGGACCAGAACGTCGCGGAATCGCTGCGCCGCCTGCCGGGTGTCAACATCCTCAATGACCAGGGCGAAGGACGCTTCGTATCCGTGCGCGGGCTTGATCCAGAACTGGTGGCGACCTCGCTCAACGGCGTGCGCTTGCCAGCTCCTGAAAGCGATACGCGCTCTGTAGCGCTCGATGTGGTTTCCAGCGACATTATCGAATCCATCACAGTCAAGAAGTCGCTCACGCCGGACATGGACGGCGATACAATTGGTGCATCGGTAGAGATCGAAACAACCAGTGCGTTCAACCGCACGAAGGACCTGCTAACGATCAAGGCTGAAGGCAGCTACAATGATTATGCAGGCGAGCTGACGCCGAAGATCAGCCTGGATTTCTCTAACCGCCTGAGCGACAGTTTTGGCGTTTCCGGCGGTGTCTCCTTCTACAATCGTAAGTTTGAGACCGACAACATCGAAGCCGATGGCTATGTCGATGCAGGCGGTGCGGTCTTCCCTATCGAAGTGCAGTATCGCGACTATGATGTAGAACGTGAGCGGATCAGCGCGACGCTCGGGTTTGATATCCGCGCAAGCGACAGCACAGAGCTTTATGTCAAAGGCATCTGGAGCCAGTTCGACGATCAGGAATTTCGCCGCCGGCTGCGTTTCGACCTTGATGATTTCGAGGATTTCGGTCCGACCAGCGTGAACGGAACTTCCGCGATTTTCGACGATACGACTGTTAATATCGACGGCGATGACGTGCGCCAGCGCATTGGTGTCCGCCGCGACATCAAGGACCGCTTTGAACGCCAGCGTATCCGCTCCATCACAGCGGGCGGCGAAAGCGACTTGGGCGACTGGTTTGCAGAATATGCGGTCAGCTGGGCCAAATCGACTGAGACCGAGGACGGCAATGTCGACCCGACAGAATTTCGCGAGCGTTTCTCTGACGATGGCTTGACCATCGGTTTCGATTATTCCGATCCCCGCTTGCCGCTTTACAGCGTGATCAATGATGGCGTGGATTTCTTTAATCCCGCGACTTACCCGCTGAACGACATCGAATTCACAGTCCTGTCCGATTCCGAGGACGAGGAATATGCAGCGCAGTTCGACCTGGGCCGCCGGTTCCAGATGGATAGCGGCGAGTTCACCGTTCAGGCCGGTTTCAAAGGCCGTTGGCGCGAAAAAGGCTTCAGCTTTGATGTTGAGTTCTATGAATTCAACGAGGACTTTGGCGAATATCTCCTGTCCGATGTGCTCGGCGAGGATGCGACTTACCGCATCACCGACTTGAACCCGCTGCCCGGTTTCACACAGGCGACCGACTTCTTCTTCGCCAATCGTGATCAGTTCGAGCTGCAGGAATTGGACAGTGCGTTCGATTCCTCGATCTCCGACTATGCCGTCAAAGAAGACATCATGGCAGGCTATCTGCTGGGCCGCTGGGAAACCAATGACCTGCGGGTCATCGGCGGCGTACGTTATGAGCACACCTCGAACACGCTCAATGGCAATCTCGTGACGCTCAACGAAGACACTGAGACGGTAACTGTGGCGCCTGTCAATTTCGAGCGCGATTATGACATCTGGCTCCCGAGCCTCAACATTCGTTACGAAGCGCAGCCGGACCTGATCCTGCGTCTGGCAGGCTATCGTAGCCTTGTCCGTCCTAGATTGAGTGCTGTTGCACCGCGCTTTGCTGTTGAAGAGAACGATGAAGGCGAGCGCGAAGGCGAGTTCGGCAACCCGGCACTGCAACCTTTCAAGGCCTGGAACTTCGATGCTTCCGCTGAATGGTACATGTCGTCGAACGGTGCGTTGACCGCAGCCTTCTTCTACAAGGATATCAAGGACTACATCATCAACGAGGTCCGCGAAGACAGCAGCTTCAACGGAATTCCTTTTGACGAAGCCGTAGTCCCCATCAATGGAGACAGCGCAACAGTCCTGGGCTTTGAGCTAGGTTTATCGCAATCGCTGAAGGGTGCGCTGGATGGCTTCATCATCCAGGCGAACTACACCTTTACCGATGCAGACGGCACTGTCTTCCAGGATGGCGATCCGACCAATCCGCGCAGCATCCCGCTGCCGGCAACCTCAAAGCACACCGGCAACATCTCGCTGGGCTATGACAAGGGTCCGTTCGATATCCGCCTGTCTGGGACTTATCGCGACAGCTATCTCGACGAGCTGGAAAGCGAAGCGGCTCTTGATCGCTATGTCGACGATCATTTCCAGCTGGACCTCAGCGCGAAGTACCGCCTCACTGACAATATCCAGTTCTTCTATGAATGGGTGAATATCAACAATGCCAAATACTTCGCGTTCAATCGCTTCGGCAATCAGGTGAACAACCTCCAGTACGAAGAATACAGCTGGACCATGAAAGGCGGCGTGAGGATCAACTTCTGATGAGGGCAATTCGTGGAGCCCTTGCTCTCATCGCTATGGGGACCGTGGCCGCATGTGCCACGGTTCCTGTCATGGGCGACCCCGCGGTGGACGTCGCGGCTCTGGCTGAGACGGTGCCTGTTGGGACGACTAATGAAGATGCGGCGGACGATCCGGCCATCTGGCGCAATGCAGCCAATCCGGCGGCGAGCCTGATTGTCGGTACGGACAAGAAGGCTGGCCTTCACGTCTATGCACTTGATGGTAGCCAGAAGAGCTTTCTGGGTGCAGGGCTCCTTAACAATGTCGATCTTGTCGAGCTTGCTGACGGCACGATCCTTGTGGCGGCTAGTGACAGAACCGATCCCCAAACCGCGCATGTGATGCTGGCAGAGCTGGATGGCTCTAGCGGTGTTCTCACGGAAATCGGGCGTTATCCGGTGGGTCCGGATGAAGGCTATGGCCTGTGCATGGCGCAGCCTGATGCCGACGGCAGGGTCCGCGTGTTTAGCCCGGTGAAGGACGGCAGCGTCGTTCTGACCGAACTCCGCCGAGGCGAAACCGGTTGGCAAGCGCAGTCGCGGCAATTGCATAAGCTTGCAACGCAACCAGAAGGCTGTGTTCACGATGCCCGCACGGACATGCTTTATGTCGGCGAAGAGAATACCGGCATCTGGGCGTTCGATTTGAGCGCGAGCTCAGAGCCCGAACTGGTTGCCGCGATTGATAACGCGCAATTGGTGGCTGACGTTGAAGGCCTCGCGCTCGCGCCGGAAGGCGAAGACGGCGGATATCTCGTCGCGTCCAGCCAAGGCGACAACGCCTATGCGGTTTTCCGCTTGCCGGACCTCCAGCCTGTCGGCCGTTTCCGGATCGCCGCAGGCACATTCGGCGCGACAGAGGAAACCGATGGCATCGCGCTCGACAATCGCAGTTTCGGTGCTACCTATCCCGACGGGCTATTCGTGGCGCAAGACGGGATCAACGGAGCAGCAGCGCAGAACTTCAAATATGCGTCCTGGGCGGAGGTGAAAACGGCTTTGCAACTGCCTTAGCTTGCACGCTAAATAATCAGGCAATTTGCATTACGCGCTGCGGCTTCTATGCTCAGCGGTGAACCTTCCACTCATCGCTGAGCCTTTCGCTGCGTACTTCATTGCGCGGCTGGAGACTTAGCCGACAAAAACAAAGCCAGAAGAGCTGATGCAAACACAGATCGATCCGCCGATCGAACCACCTATCGTTGATCTTCCAATTGAGACGCATGATAAAGGCTTCTACGATGGGTTCAGCAGAGCAGTCACCATCCCGGGGAAAGTGATCGTATCGCTGCTCATCATGTGGGCGATCTTCTTTCCGGTTCGTGCCAGTGAAACCCTGCAGGCAGCCAACACCAGTATTATTTCGAGCTTTAGTGGCTGGTATGTCTATCTGGTTGCATTCCTGATGCTGGTCGCGCTTGTGCTAGCCGTGATCCCGCAATCCGGGCGGTTGCGGATTGGCGCGCCCGGCGAAGAACCTGAGTTTTCGAAATTCTCCTGGTTCGCCATGCTGTTTGGTGCGGGTATCGGGATAGGGATGCTCACCTATTCGACGGGTGAGCCGCTCGCGCATTTTTCCAACAATCCGGACATTATCCGCGGCACGCTGGAAGCGCGCTCAGCCGAGGCGGTGCGACCGGCTTACATTTACACTTTCCTGCATTGGGGTTTTGCCGCTTGGGCGACTTACGCGCTCGTGGGCCTTGCGATTGGATATGTATCTTACCGTCGCAATCTGCCGCTGACGATCCGCTCAAGCCTTGTGCCGCTATTCGGGCAGCGCATGTCAGGTCTTAGCGGCCATGTGGTCGATATTGTAGCCGTTGTGGCAACGATCCTGGGCGTGTCAGTCACGATGGGGCTGGGGGTCGAACAGTTTGTCGCTGGACTTCACCGCGTTGGCATGGGCGACTGGCTGATCGCAGAGACTGGTACAGCAAGTACAGCTGCTATAATCGTCGCCCTGGTGGTGTTGGTCGGTGCGTCAACCATCAGTGCGCTTTCCGGTGTAGGGCGAGGCATCAAGTGGCTCTCCAACCTCAATATGGGGCTGTCATTTTTCCTACTCGCGCTTTTCCTTTTGGTTGGTTCCGGTTGGCTTGGGATGCAATTGCTCGCGACTGGCATCTATGATTATCTGCGCACTTTGCCAGCTAATACGCTGTCGCTGTTTTCAAGCGATGGCAGCGTGACGGGCGATGCGCTTGTCCAATGGCAGCTCGATTGGTCAATTTTTTACTGGGCGTGGTGGATAGCCTTCGCGCCATTCGTCGGCATGTTCATCGCGCGCGTATCGCGGGGGCGCACCGTGCGCGAATATGTGTTCGGCGTGATCCTCGTGCCTTCACTGATGTGCTTTATCTGGATGGCGATTGTCGGCGGGACCGCAATTGACCTCGAGCTGACGGGTGTGGCGCAAGGCACGATCGTCAATGCGGGAATTTCCGATCAGCTATACGCGACGCTCGCCGTTTTGCTCGATCCCGGCCTGGCGTTTGCGGTGTCCATCGTGGTCGTCGTTCTGCTGATGACCTATCTCGTGACATCTGCGGATAGCGCGATCCTGATTGTGAACACGATCAACGGGGCTGGCGATGACGAAGGTCAGCGCCGCTATCACATCCTGTTCTGGGGTGCAGCGCTCGCATTCGTGGTCGGGAGCATGCTGGTACTCGGTGGCATCGACGCCATTCGCATCACGATGATTATCGGCGCACTGCCATTCTCGTTTGTGCTTGCTCTCATGGCGATTTCGATCGTCAAGGCGATAATCTTTGACTTGATCCGCAAGCATCACGGTGTTCCCACCACTGCCGAGGCCTGCGAAGAGTGGGAAGCTGCCAAGTAGAGCCAAGTGCTTAGAATTGCCCCGACTTCGGGCATTTTTCGAATAGAAGCGACATTATTTGAGTATACATGAGTTTACTTCAAAATATATTTGCTATGTATAAGTGCTAAACAAGACAAAAATTTGAAGACTAACGTTGATTTTTTGAATATTTCAGATTTACTATATTTTGATTATTCATGTTGTTTTCGCGCAACACGCGCTTCCTTTTTCAAAATATATCAGGTCGCGCTGTGGTGACCTTTAACTTGCATTGTTAAGGCGCGCCTCAACAGGCATGATTTCATCTCACTTTCTCCCATTCTGATCGCGAATACTCAGTTTGCGCGTTTTCGCGCGGCATTTGCGCGTGTGTGGGTGAAGTAAACAGGGAAGCAATAATGAAGAAACTTACCAGCAGCGTATCGCTCGGCGCGATCGCAATCGGAATGGCGAACCCGGTGTTCGCACAGGAGGCAGCGCAGGAAGGCGCTCAAGAACGCACTGGCGGTGTCCCGACGATTGTAGTGACCGCGCAAAAGCGTAGCGAAGACTTGCAGGACGTCCCGGTCAGCGTTTCCGCAATTGGCGAAGAAGCGCTGAGCGAGCTCAACATCGATACGTTTGAAGACTATCTCGACCAGCTGCCGACGGTCACGGCCGGTGGTTCTGGTCCGGGCCAGAGCACGATCTACATTCGCGGTCTCGCTTCCACTACGCCAAACCTGACGACAGCTGGCGTTGCAGGCCTCGCGCCCAACGTTGCCATGTATCTTGACGAGCAACCGCTCGCGCAGCCCGGCCGTAACCTTGATGTTTACGCCGCTGACATGTCGCGGATCGAAGTGCTCTCCGGCCCGCAAGGCACGCTTTTCGGGGCGAGCTCGCAGGCGGGTGTGGTTCGCTTGATCACTAACAAGCCTTCGCTGTCCGGCTTTGATGCAAGCGCTGCTGCCGGTGTCTCTTTCACTAAAGGCGGCGAGACGAGCTATAAGGCAGAAGCCATGCTCAACGTGCCGGTGAGCGATACTTTCGCGCTGCGCGGTGTCGTCTATCTCGATGATCAAGGCGGCTATATCGACAATGTCCAAGGCACGCGTGATCTCAGCGAAAGCGCCCGCTTCCGTCCGGCTGGAACTGTCCGCTCAAACGGTGTTCCCGTAAACGCGCTTCGCGGCGGGTTCCAGGCTGGCGCAAACCTCGATAATGTCACTTTCCTTGAAGCGAACAATGAAGGCATCGTCGAAGACGATTTCAACGACACGCAATATGCTGGTTTTCGTGCGACTGCCCTTTGGGAAGTCACACCTGACTGGACAGTGACAGTCGCTCACGCGCGCCAGAGCATTGAAAGTGACGGCGTTTTCTTTGCGGATCCAGAACTTGACCTCGACAACCTCGAAATCCAGCGCTTTGAAGAAGACCGTCTGGAAGACGATTTCTCCAACACCAGCTGGACTGTCGAAGGCCGCATCGCGATGCTCGATGTGGTCTACACGGGCGCATACACCGACCGCGAGACCGAGCAGCGTGTCGACTACACGGACTACCTCTTCGTCGGCCAGTACCTGCCATACTATATCTGTGATGGCTCAGTGACCTATCCAGGCATGGCTGACCCAAGCGGCGTGTGTCAGGCACCGAATCTTTATGTGAATTCAGTCAGTGAAACGACTGTCTTCACACAGGAATTGCGGTTCAGTACTCCGGCTGAAAACCGCTGGCGGGTCACGGCTGGTGGCTTCTATTCAGATCTTGAGCTGAAAGAACGCAACGACTTTGCTTACCCGGGTAATGTGATTGCACAGCCTTTCGGACCATTTGCGCCGAACTTCCCGCAGGAAGGATTCACGACTGTTGATGGACCGTTCCCGGCAGAGACGATCTTCCGCAATGACATTCGTCGCACAGACAAACAGTTCGGCATTTTCGGGGAAGCAAGTTTTGACATCGTGCCGGACCTTCTGACCGTCACGTTAGGCGCGCGTTACTACGACATCGAAGTTGACTTCGAAGGCAGCGCCAATGGTTCGTTCTGTAACTCAGGCGCCGCTGAAGATGCGAATGCTTTCGGTACGGATATCAACGATCTGTACGATGGCGATGGCGAGTTTACCTTTATCGGATCGTGCAATGCGGCTTTACGCCAGACGTTCACGTTGGATGACACTTTGGCGGATATCGAAGCGGCTGGCTTGAGTGCAACGCAAGCTCAGCAAGTCTTCAACGCTGTGCGTGCGCCTGCCACAGCAAATGCCGACGGTTTCATTTACAAGGGCACAGTCACGCTCACGCCAAGCGAAGACTTGCTGTTCTACGCAACCTATTCGGAAGGCTTCCGCCCAGGCTTGCTGAACCGTCCGGGCGGCGCGACCAATGGCGCAGGCTTCACTGTGCCTTTCGAGCTCGATACCGATGAAGTGAAGAACTACGAGATCGGTTGGAAAACCGAGCTTGCCGATGGCCAGCTGCGGATCAACGGGAGCGCATTCTACGTTGATATCAGCCGCTTGCAAACGACGATCTTTGATCCGAGCATTACCAACCTGTTCTTCTCGGCCAATGCGGCGGATGCAGAAATTCTCGGTATCGAATCCGATTTCACTTTCGCGCCGTATTCGCTTCCGGGCCTTACAGTCGCTGGTGCATTCTCTATCCTCGATACGGAGATCACCGATGTTCTGATCCCGACGAGCGACGTGATCGAAGGCGAAGATCTCGCATTCGCGCCGTCATTCCAGGGCAATATGCGCGTACGGTATGAGTGGGATGTCAGCGATGACCTGACCGCTTTCATTATGCCGCAGGTGACCTATTCGGCGTCCAAGCTGACGGACATTATCGAGATCAATAAGTTCCGCTTGGACAGCTACACTGTGGTTGATCTGGCGGCGGGCGTCTCGAAAGACCAGTGGTCGTTCGAAGTGTTTGGCGAGAACCTGTTCGACACGCGCGCGGAAATCTCAGGCAATTTCATCAATGACCGCGAGCGGATTACGACCAACCGCCCGCTCACTGTCGGACTGCGCGTCTCTTTCGACTACTAAGTCGGCAGCACAGGATACCAAGCGGTGGAGGCGAGCCTTGACGGTTCACCTCCACCGTTTTGCTTTGTAGAGAGAAGCGATGGCCTCCCGCGAAGAGCAATTGAAAGCAGCACAGTCTGCGCTGCAGTCCGGCAATTTTGCGGCCGGGCTTGCGCAGGCAGAGACTGTGCTCGCGGATGATCCGCGCGATGGTGAAGCGCTTTATATGGCAGCGGTTGCTTCGCGATATCTCAAAAGCTTCGATGCCGCCTCAAGCCATCTCGCGGCGCTTCATGCTGTGACGCCTGAATATGGCAGAGCGTGGCAAGAGGAAGGGCACCTCGCGCTTGCACAAGGCGATCCTGCTCGCGCCCTTGATGCGTTTACGCGGGCGACGCGGTTCAATCCGGCGCTCGCGGCAAGTTGGCGCGAGCAGGCACGACTTGCTGAACAAGCAGGGCACGCCAGTGAAGCGGCAGCGGCCAAAGCTCAATTTGAGCGGGTGAGCGCGCTCCCGAGAGAATTGCTCGCGGTCACCAATCACTTGCACGAAGGCCGCTTGCTGAGAGCGGAAGAGATTTGCCGGCACTTCCTGCGCGCCAATCCCAAGAATGTCGAAGGCATGCGATTGCTCGCGCGCATCGGGGTTGAGCTGGGCATACTCGATGATGCAGAATTTCTTCTGGAAAGCGCTGTCACTTTCGAGCCAGACAACATCCAGTTGCGGCTTGACTATATTGATGTGCTGCGACGCAGGCAGAGATTTGATGAAGCGCGCGGTCAGGCAGAAGAGCTGCACCAGCGCGACCCTGAAAACCCGCTTTTCCAGTCGCGTCTTGCGATCGAAAGCATGCAGACCAGCGATTTTGACCGCGCGTTTGAGCTGTTCGATGCGGTCCTCGCGAAGCTCCCGCATGATCCTGCGACACATACCAGCAAGGGACACGCGCTGAAGACCGTCGGGCGCAGCGATGATGCGATTGCGAGCTACCGATCAGCTATCAATGCCAAGCCCGATCACGGGGATGCCCATTATGCGCTCGCGAACCTTAAGACGTACCAGTTTGACGATGCTGAGATCGACGCGATGCGCGCGCAGATCGAACGGCCGGATCTGGCATTCATGGACCGGGTCCATCTCTCTTTCGCGCTCGGCAAGGCGCTTGAAGACCGCAAGGACTATGAAGCGAGCTTCGGTTTCTACGAGCAAGGCAATGCTCTCAAACGTGCGCAAACGCGCTACAGCGCTGAGGCGATGACGCGTGAGCTTGCTGCTCAGAAAGAGGCCTGCACGTCCGAGCTTTTCGCAAAACATGAAGGCGCAGGCCATGATGCGCTTGACCCGATCTTCATACTCGGACTCCCGCGTGCAGGCTCGACTTTGCTGGAGCAAATCCTTGCAAGCCATTCACAAGTCGATGGAACATTGGAGCTGCCCAATATTCTTGCGTTGGCGCATCGCTTGCGGGGCCGGAAAGCAGGGGCTTCGCGTTACCCTGAAATCCTGCATGAGCTGACCGCTGAGCAGCTCGCGAAATTCGGCGAGCAGTTCATTGAAGAGACGCGCATCCACCGGCAAGACGCACCGTTCTTCATCGACAAAATGCCAAACAACTTCCGGCATATCGGTTTGATCCATCTGATCCTGCCGAACGCCAAGATCATCGATGCGCGCCGCGCGCCGATGGATTGCTGTTTTTCCGGTTTCAAACAGCTCTTCGCGGAAGGCCAGGAGTTCACTTACGGTTTGCATGAGGTCGGCCGATATTACGCGGACTATGTTGACCTGATGGACCACTGGGACACGGTTTTGCCGGGCAAGGTCCTGCATGTGCAGCACGAGGATGTGCTCGACGATGTTGAAGGGCAAACACGCCGGATACTCGATTATCTCGGCCTGCCATTCGAAAAAGCGTGCTTAGAGTTTCACAAGACTGATCGCGCAGTGCGCACGGCCAGCAGCGAGCAAGTCCGACAGCCTCTCAACCGCAAGGGCCAAGATGCATGGAAGCCATTCGAGCCATGGCTCGACCCGCTCAAGCAAGCGCTAGGCGGTCAATTGAATTGAGCGCAATCAGCGTGCTTGCGGTTCCGGTATCGCCTCGGGATTATCCCTGAAGGCGTCGCGAATGAGCAGGTTTGGCAGGAACACATTGTCCCACTCCGCCACATCGCGCGGTGGTCTTGCACCAAGACGCATGATGACCATGTTTGCGGACGGGATCATGTAGACCACCTGATTGCCATTCCCATCGAAAAGAGAGATTTCGCCATCAGCGTAGGGCTCTGAATGCAGGATCTTCCCGAATGGAACAGCCGGATGGGCAAAACCACGCCGCTCGGTGTACGGGCCAGGCACCCAAAGACCGAGGCCGTAATACGGGTTCTCAGCTGTACCTGTGCGCATCTCTGCAACATAACCTTCAGGAAGCAGGCGCTCGCCGTCCCAAATGCCATCCTGCATCAGAAGGACTGCCATGCGCAGATAGGTCCTCGCGGGCAGCAAAGCGCAGCATCCCGAATGCGCTGTACCTCCCGGGCGATTCACCCACACCGAGCCCCCAGGTGCGCCAATCGGTTGAAGCAATGCAGAGCTAAGGTATTCTCCATACCGCATCCCCGTCGCTCGTTCGATAAGCGGCGCGACCATCTCGCTCGTCGCATTGGCATATTCATATCGCGAGCCCGGCCAGTTCACGACGGGATACTCATTGATAATGATTTCGTCGTGACGAGGATGGAGGTAAGCCTTGTTTAGGATATCGTCTGGATCGGTCGCGAACCCCTGCGGCAGGAAGCCTGTGCGCATATCCAGCAAGTGCCGAACGAGGATGGCCTCTTTCTGAGGGTTGCCTGCCCACTCGGTGATAAAATCCGAGACCGATTGATCTAGTGACTTAATGTAGCCTTGTTGGATCGCGCGGCCCACGATGATCGCTGTAATCGGCTTGGCGAGAGACTTTGAGACGATTGGTGTCGACTGCTCGTATTCGCCAAAATAGCTCTCTTCCTCGACGACACCATCGCGCCAGACGAGAAAGGCCGAAGAGTTGCGCTGCGCAGCGTAGTCGCGTGCGGTGGCGAGCGCTTCGCTCGAGAGGGTGGCTGCAGGTTTGCTTGGAAATGCTGCAGGTTCCGCTGCACCTGGCAACGTTTCAAGTGTGTCGTAACCGGAAAGTCCTGCACCGCCGCTTCCGCCTTCACGCAACCGATTGAAGCGCGCCATGTAAAGCGCTTCCTCTGGGTCTTCTGCAATTGCCTCTTGCGCTGGGGCTGCTGTGCTTTCGGCAGGTGTTGCTGTCGCACAGCCTGCGAGGGCAACACCGCAGAGCAGGGCGGGGGCGAAGAAACGGAACGATGGCGAACTTGAAAATGCGCGAAGAGTCATGACGCGTTAGTGTTAGCAATCCCACGCAAATCGCAAGAAAGAGTTCAACGTGAAATCCGCCTGTCGAATACTCAGTGGCTTGCGCTGAACGCGTCCCGTCAGATCGCTGAGCTGAATTGGCGCAGAGATTGCTTGCGATAACCATCGCATAGCGACGCGATTACCCGCGCATAAGGCAGACCGACAGGCGTGATCGAGAGCGTCATATTGTTCAGCTCAGCCAGCCCGCGTTCAATAAACGGAACAAGGCCAGGCCTAATCTCGTTCTGCAGACAAAATGGAAGTTCGACCTCCGCATCGCACAGCAGTCTCTCGATAACGCGCGAGCGCAGCATGTCATCTTTGTCGCGAGCGAGGCCATGCGACGTCGTGAGCCGGTCTTGTGATGCGAGCATTCGGTAGCGCCCGCTGTTCTTCTCATTCTGCGCCAGCAATTGCGGGAAACTGCTGATAGCAGAGCTGCCAAGCCCGATGAGATTGACGGCCTGATCGTCGGTAAACCCCTGGAAGTTGCGCTTCAATGTGCCTTGAACTGCTGCAATGGCTAGCGGGTCGGAGCCTCGCTTCGCAAAGTGATCAAATCCGACCGGGGCATAATCGCGGCTGATCAAATATTCGAAACCGAGTTGCGCCATCGCAAAGCGCTCGCGTTGGTTGGGCATTCCTGTTGGATCGATCGCACGCTGGCGAGGCACGATATGCGGAACATGGGCATATCCGAATAGAGCAATCCGATCTGCGCCAATCTCAACGGAACGCGAAAGGCTATCTTGCAAATCTCCGCGCGTCTGCTGCGGCAAGCCGTACATCAGATCGAAATTGAGCGATGTGACGTCGGCATTGCGGAGCCAATCGACGGTTTGGTGGATCAGCGCATCATCCTGAACGCGGCCGATGACCTTCTGGCAGTGGCCTGCGAATGTCTGCACACCCAGACTTGCGCGCGAGATGCCCGCCACCTTGATTGCATCACCCCATTCCTTGCTCATCGTACGCGGATCGAGCTCGATCGATAGCTCGGGCGAGCTGCAATCGAAGTAATGATAAAGCGCTTCCAGCAATTGCAGGAACTCGTCTGGGCGGATGGCATTGGGGCTCCCTCCGCCGAAGGAAATTCGCTTGATCGGTGTACCTTGAGGAATCAGCGACGCGACAAGCGCGATCTCCTGATGCAAAGCCGAAAGGTAGCTTTCGAGCCGCTGCCTGCGTCCAGAAGCGCCGGTATTGCAGCCGCAATAGAAGCAGATCTTCTCGCAAAACGGGATATGCACATAGAGCGAAGTCGGCCCTTCCAAGGCTACCAGTGCATCGCGGTGCGGAGCGGGATCAAGCGCGGAAAATTCCGCAGCGGTGGGATAGCTAGTGTAGCGCGGTACCGGCGTTTCCAGCAATTCAGGATGATAAGGCCACATGCGATGCTATCTCGCTTGGGAGCCCCATGCGGTCATTGACGCAGATCAATCTTCTTGCGGCAAGTCCCGCCATGGCAGGCTTCGAGCTCGCATGGCGCGTCTTGCTGATCTTCTTTCGGCAGGCCGAGATCGATTTCGATGCCGCCGCCACTGCACAGTTTGGCCGTGATGGTCACTTCTTCGTCCGAGCTTGTGGCCTCCGGTAAAGCTGGCCCTGCTGCGAGAGGAACTGCCGCTGCGTAGAGGAGAAGAGCCTTGATCATGCAGCATCATCCTCTTCATCATCGATGAGGATACGGTTGGCTGCGCCGTCCAGGTCTTCAAACTGTCCGCTGCGCATCGCCCACAAAAACATGACCAAGCCAAACAGGCCCATGCCAAGCGCGACCGGTATGAGAAGCATGAGCCCAGTCATCGCGCGACCCTCGCGAGTCGAAGAGAATTGGCGACGACAATCAGGGAACTCAATGACATCGCAATCGCCGCAATCAACGGTGTGACGTAGCCGAACAAGGCAAGCGGCACAGCCAATACATTGTAGCCTATAGCCAGTCCGAAGTTCTGCCGAACGATCTGCATGGTGCGGCGTGCAGCACTAATGGCGAGTGCGACCGGCATGAGCTTGCTTCCGATGAACACAGCGTCAGCTGCTTGCTGGCTGGCATCGCTCGCCGTGCCGGGTGCTATGGAGGCATGGGCTGCGGCAAGGGCAGGGCCATCGTTGAGACCGTCGCCAACCATGAGCGGGAAATGACCTTGCGTGCGCAGATGCTCAAGCTCGGTCAGCTTGTCCTGCGGGCTGGCTTGCGCGTGCGCGAAAATGCGCAGTTTGCGCGCCACGTCCGCCACAGGGCCCGTCCTGTCCCCGGATAGGATGCGGGCATCCAAGTCCAGCTCTGTTAGAGCTTCTATTGTGTCTGCTGCATCGGTGCGCAATTGGTCGGCAAAGGTGATCGTCCAGCGATCCTCTCCGATAACCAGATCCGCTGCCATCCCGTCCAGTGCGGATTGTGGACGCTTAAGGCCGACGGCGACATCGCCCCAGCGCGCTGAAATGCCTGCCCCAGAAACCTCGCTTAGTTCGGCAAGTGGTGCGGCGGTCACAGCTTCTTCATTCAGAGCCGCAGCAAGCCCCTGGCTTAGCGGGTGACGGCTCGATTGAGCCAACGCGAGAGCCACACCCTTGGCTGTGTCTGGAAGTTCAGAAAGATCAGGTCGCGGTGTTCCCAACGTCAAAGTACCGGTTTTGTCGAACAGAGCTATGTCGACTTCTGCCAATCGCTCAAGCGCGCTTCCGTCTTTGATGAGCAAGCCCTTCTTGAGCAATGCGCCGGATGCAACGACCTGTGCTGTCGGAACGGCCAAACCCATGGCGCAAGGGCAGGTAATGATGAGCACAGCGATCGCTATGATCAGCGACTGATGCCAGCCCGCGCCAGCAATCATCCAGCCGACAAATGCCAGCGCCGCTAGCGTATGCACGACTGGCGCATAAAGGCGTGATGCTCGGTCTGCGATCCGGACATAGCGGCTGCGTGATTGCCCGGCTTCATCCATCAGACGCGCGATCTCTGCGATCACAGTGTCGCTTGCTACAGCGGTTATTTTGACGCGAATGGGTGCAAAGAGATTGATGGCGCCGGCATGGACTGTGTCGCCTGTCTTGACGGGCTCAGGCGTGCTTTCGCCGGTCACCATGCCGTTATCGAGTGCGCTCTCTCCATCGAGGATTATGCCGTCAGCCGCGAATGCCTCGCCGGCTGCGACCAGCATGACCATGCCCGTCTTCAAGTCTTCTGCTGCCATGCGCCGCATGGAGCCGTCCGGCTGGATTACGCTCGCGCTGCGTCCCATTCGGCCGAGCAGAGCGCCAATGCCAGCCCGCGTGCGATTCCGCATCATGGCGTCGAGCGCACGCCCTGCGAGCAGGAAAAACAACAGCATAACCGCGCTTTCAAAGTAAGCGTGGCTACCGCCTGTTGCGGTCTCGTAAATGCTGAGCGCTGTGGCGAGCAGCACGCCGATGGAGATGGGCACGTCCATGTTGGTGCGCTTGTGGCTTAGAGCCATCCAGGCTGAGGCGAAGAATGGCTGGCCTGAATAAGCGATCACAGGAAGCGCTATGAGGGCAGAGAGCCAATGGAAGAGATCGCGCGTTGCCCCGTCTGCACCGGACCAGATGCTGACAGAGAACAGCATGATGTTCATCATGCCAAAGCCTGCCACTCCAAGCGCTCGGAACAGTCGCTTCGTTTCCTTGTCGTCGCTAGCAAGCGGATTCTCCGCAACTGGCTGCGATTCAAATCCGAGATCACGCAGGGCATTGGCGAGATCGCTCTCGTCAAGCCGAGAAACGTGCTGGATCGCAACACGTTTTGCAGAGAAGTTGACGCGAGCGGCTTCCACACCTTCCACATCCAATAGGCCGCGCTCGATCTTCGCGATGCAGCCCGCACATTTGATACCCGGGACTGTCAGCCGAGTATCGCTGAGCGCAGTTTTGTCGAGAGGATCAAGGGCGACCGCGGCATTCATTTGATGGCGATCTCCCGCGCCCAGTTCTTCTCGCCTGCAGTGAGGTCGAGCCGCACAATCCAGCGTCCTTCAGCAATCGGTGCATTCGAGCGGTAGGTTCCATCGCCCGTTGGGACGAAGGCAATGGTATGGCGCTGCTCTTCACCAAGAGGGCGACGCATCAGAGCACTGACTTGCGCGTATTCTGGAACAGCACTTGTCTTGACTTCCAGATGACCGTCTTCAGTGCGAGCCACTTGTGCGCTCCAGCCTAGCGCTTCTTGCGCGCGGGCCTCTTCCAGCCAGCCATTGTACTTCTGGCTTGCGACATAGGTGTTCTCGACGATTACGCCGCCAAAGCCGCGCGTTGCCAATGTCGCCATCAGGAAGTTGACGGCCATGACGATGCCGAAGCCCACGACCAATATGGTGAGCATGTTTCGGCCGGTGAATTCGCGTTGCATCATGGCTCTCCCGGGCCATTGAAAGTGGTGGTTACAGTGTCGCTTTCGCGCTGCTCGTCGAGCGAGGTCAGGACAAACGCGAACTCGCTTGTCGATGCTCCTTCAGGAACCATGACATAGGCGCGTACGGTCTGCGTTGCGTCGGCCGGCACAGGGATGTTCTGTGTCGTCGCGGCGTTGTCCGGGCCAATCATATCGGTCCACATGACAGCGCCCGGCAATCCAGTGACGGCGACTTCCATTTCGCGCGGACGGCTCTCCATATTGCGCAAACGCAAAGTGTAGGCGTTTCGTACCGAGCCATCGGAAAGCAGCATGAAAGGCGGATTGCGGTCTGGTGAAACCGTCAGGTCCGTATGGCTGCGCGTGCCCAATGCGAATAGCATTGCCGTGCCAATCGCTGTCCAAACGCCGAGATAGATCAATGTGCGGGGACGCATCAGCGCTTGCTTGATCGGCTGGGGCGGGGCGCCTTTGGCTTCCGCTTCGCATCCTTCGAGGGTTGCATAATCGATCAGACCGCGCGGCCGCCCGATCTCGGCCATCACACGATCGCAAGCATCAATGCAAAGCGCGCAGGTGATACAGCCAATTTGCGCGCCTTCGCGAATGTCGATCCCGGTTGGGCAAACTGCAACGCATTGATTGCAATCGATACAGTCGCCGTATTCCTCAGGGCTCTTTTGCGCTTTTTTCAGGCTGCCGCGCTTCTCTCCACGCCAGTCTTTGTATGTGACAATGAGTGACTTCTCATCCAGCATCGCGGTCTGGATCCGCGGCCATGGGCACATATAAATGCACACCTGTTCGCGCATGAAACCGCCCAGCACAAAGGTCGTTGCGGTAAGCACGCCGACAGTCATGTAAGCAATCGGTGCGGCATCCAGAGTGAAGAAGTCGCGAAACAGCGTCGGTGCATCTGCAAAGTACAGGATCCAGGCGCCGCCTGTGACGAAGCTGATCAGCAGGTAGACTGCCCATTTGCTCGTCCGGCGAGCGATCTTGGACGGTCCCCAAGGCGCTTTGTCGAGCCGGATGCGGGCGTTGCGATCGCCATCGAAGAAGCGGTCGACATGCTGGAATACGTCGGTCCAGACCGTTTGGGGGCAAGCGTATCCGCACCATGCGCGTCCGACTGCGCTTGTCACAAGAAACAGGCCAATGCCTGCCATAATGAGAAGGCCTGCTACGAAATAGAATTCGTGGGGCCAGATCTCGATTCCGAACATGTAAAAGCGGCGATTCGCGAGATCGATCAGCACGGCCTGGTCGGGCGCATAGGGACCACGATCCCAGCGCAACCAAGGGGTTATGTAGTAGATCGCCAGCGTGACGATCATCACAAACCATTTGAAACGGCGAAATGGCCCGTCGATCCGCTGGTTGTGGACTGTCTCGCCTTTGGCATAGAGCGAGGAGGGGATCGCCTGGGTAGCCGCCGCCTTGTGCGGCTTTATTGCGCCGGGGGAAGGCGAAGGCGCGCCGGTGGTGCTGCTACCACCGGGCACCGCCTTCTCCCACCTGTCATCAGGCGGAGGGTCTTTGATTGGAGCGTCAGAGTTGCCCATTACCCTCAGCCTCTGCGAGGGTCGCTAGAGCTTCCTCTGCGGTTTCTTCGCTCCCGGTAGGTACTTCCAAGGTTTCCCCACCACCGCGAGAGTACACATAGGCCGCGAGCATCTTGATCGTTACCGGATCAAGACGATCCGCCCAGCCGGGCATCACACCGTGGCGCGGAGCCTTGATCTGAGCGCGGATCTCAGCGAGTTCGCCGCCACGCAGCCAGATCGCGTCATTAAGGGCTGGTGCGCCCTGAATGCGGTCTCCGCCACCTGCTGGACCGTGGCAAGCCAGGCAATTGTTGGCATATAGCTCAGCGCCGCGCGGTGAGCTCTGGCCTTTGCCTGTGAAGGAGAGGACGTGGTTTGCAACCGCGTCGATCTCTGCATCGCTGAAGATACCTTCAAAGCCCGGCATCAAGCTGAAGCGGGTCTGATCAGAGCCTTCCCAGCGAATGCCATGCACGAGCGTGTACTCGATCGCAGCAATATCGCCGCCCCACAGCCAGTCATCATCATTGAGATTGGGGTAGCCATAATCCTCAAAGCCAGCTGCGCCAGCGCCGTGGCATTGCACGCAGTTCACTTTGAAGGCGGCGGCACCGCCTGCGATGGCTTGCTGCATTAGTTCAGCATTGGCGGGCAGCTGAGTGATGTCTGTCGCTGCAATCTGCTCGCGCACGGACTGGCGTGCAATATCGGCAGCGGCCATCTCTTCTGCCAACTGTCCGCGGCTGGTCCAGCCCAGGACACCTTCCGTGCCGCGCTCGATCATCGGCCATGCGGGGTAGAGTACGACATAAACCAGACCCCAGGCGATGGTCAGATAGAAGGTCCAGAGCCACCAGCGCGGCAATGGCGTATTCAACTCTTCAATGCCGTCCCACTCATGGCCGACAAATTCGGTTCCGGTAGGCTCGTCTACGCGGCTATTCTGTTTGGGATCATTCGCCATGGTCTTCATCCCTGAAATCATCATCTTTGAAAATCGAGTGAGCGGCTTGGTGATTGTGCGCTTTGGCACCCGGGCGGAACGGCCATGCGCATAGCCCCAGGAAGATCGCGAACATGACAATCAAAGCATAGCTGTCCGCGAAGTGGCGCAGAGTGTCGTAAAAGCTCATCGACCTCTCTCCTCAGCCAGTTCCTGTTGTGCCGCGACGCTGTTCACATCGACCAGAGTGCCGAGCATCTGGAGGTATGCGATCAAAGCATCCATTTCTGAAACCATCGCCGGATTACCATCAAAGTCGCGGATCTGCGCTTTGGGATAGCGTTCTTCCAGATCGCCCGGATTGGCGTTCGGATCAGCCTGCGCCATCATGTCGGTTTCAGCGCTCGCGATGTCAGTCTCCGAGTAAGGGACACCCACGCGAGAAAGCGCAGTCAGCATCGCTGAAGGATCAGCAACCTTGAGCGAGTTCTCTGCAAGGAACCCGTATTGCGGCATGATGCTTTCCGGCACGACCGCTTGCGGATTGGTGAAGTGCAGGACGTGCCATTCATCTGAATAGCGCCCGCCGACACGTGCAAGGTCTGGCCCTGTACGCTTCGAGCCCCATTGGAAAGGATGATCGAACATGCTTTCCGCAGCCAGGCTGTAAGCGCCGTAGCGTTCGACCTCGTCACGGAAGGGCCGGATCATCTGGCTGTGGCAGACATAGCAACCTTCACGGATGTAGATGTCGCGGCCAGCCTGCTCCAGCGGCGTGTAAGGCCGCATGCCTTCAACCTGCTCGATCGTGTTGTCGAGATAGAATAGCGGAGTGATTTGCACCAGGCCGCCAATCGCGACGGTGACCAGGGTTGCCAGCGCCATCAGAGTGACATTGCGCTCCAGCTTCTCATGGCCCTTGGCGGGTTTTGCATTAGGATCAGTCATCGTTTCCGCTCCTTATTCAGCTGGAACAGCGTTGATGGGACGGTCGGCTTCCTCATCGAGAGGCGTGTGGCTCATGGGAGCTTCCTCTCTTTGTTTGCCGAGGATGGTCATCCACACATTGTAGACGAGCAGTCCGGCACCGATGAGGTAGAGAAGGCCGCCAAAGGCACGCAGAGCAAACATCGGCTTGAGCGCTGCGACAGTGTCGACGAAGCTGTTCACCAGATATCCGTCCACGCCGTATTCACGCCACATGAGGCCCTGAGTGATGCCGGCAACCCACATGCTTGCGGCATAGAAAACGATGCCGAGCGTCGCGAACCAGAAGTGCCAGTTGATCATGCGCAGACTGTAGAGCCGCTCACGCTGCCACAGACGCGGGACGAGGAAGTAGATGCAGGCAAAGGTAATCATGCCATTCCATCCCAGCGCACCAGAGTGGACGTGACCAATGGTCCAGTCGGTATAGTGCGACAGGCTGTTGACGGCCTTGATGCTCATCATCGGACCTTCAAAAGTGCTCATGCCGTAGAATGCGAGCGCCATCACCATCATGCGGATGATCGGGTCTGTGCGGACCTTGTCCCATGCGCCATTCAGCGTCATCAGACCGTTTATCATCCCGCCCCAGCTCGGCATCCACAGGACGATCGAGAACACCATACCCAGGGTCTGCGCCCAGTCAGGCAAAGCTGTGTAGTGAAGGTGGTGCGGACCTGCCCAGATGTAGAGGAAGATCAGAGACCAGAAGTGGATGATGGACAGGCGATAGGAATAGACGGGACGCTGCGCTTGCTTCGGCACGAAGTAATACATCATCGCAAGGAAGCCTGCCGTCAGGAAGAAGCCGACTGCATTGTGGCCATACCACCATTGCACCATGGCATCCTGTACGCCCGGGAAGACCGAATAGCTGCGCGCGCCGAAAAGGCTGATTGGGATCGCCAGATTGTTGACGACGTGGAGCATCGCGACAGTGATAATGAAGGCGAGGAAAAACCAGTTCGCGACATAGATATGCGGCTCATGGCGCTTGATGATGGTCGCAACGAAGACCACCAGATAGGCGACCCAGACAATCGTCAGCCACAGATCGACATACCATTCCGGCTCAGCATATTCCTTCGACTGCGTGACGCCCAGCAGATAGCCGGTTGCCGCGAGCACGATGAACAGCTGGTAGCCCCAGAAGACAAACCGGGCGAGCGAAGGCAGCGCTAGCGTCGTGCGGCATGTGCGCTGCACAACGTAGAAGCTTGTTGCAATCAGAGCGTTGCCGCCGAATGCAAAGATGACCGCAGAGGTATGCAGCGGGCGCAGACGCCCGAAATTCAGATATGGCTCGAGGTTGAGCTGCGGGAATACCATCTGCAATGCGATGAAGAGCCCGGCGAGGAAACCTGCCATGCCCCAGAAAATCGTTGCGATGACGCCCCAGCGGATGACATCGTCATCGTATCGGCTAGGACCGGTTGGCATTTTGAAAATGCTCTGAGCCGCCGCCATTTCATCATAGCTGGTCGCAGTGAAACACATCAGCAGGAATGCAACCACCGCGATAATCAGCGCATGCACTGCATAGCCGAAGTCTTGCGCATTGGCGTAAGCCAGTATCGCAAGACACAGAACGACGAACCACAGGCCAATCCGGCCTAGAACCGATGTCATGATCATTTTCCTCCTGTCGTCAGTGCAGCTAGCTCGGCTGACTGGGCTCGACCTTGATCTGAATCAAAAACGGGATTTTTCTCGTTGCGCACATGAGTATCAGCGCACCGTCCTGAGATCGCAGTTAGCTTTTGAAGGTCGAGTAGGGATACCTGCGCGCGTCCACGTGTCGCGATCAGGCCTATGTCTCGGAGCGCGCTGAATTGACGGCTGACGGTCTCGATCGTGAGCCCGAGCGAATCGCCGATTTCCCGGCGCGACATAGGCAGCTCGAGCGTACAGGAATTAAGCTCCGCGCCGCCCACCCGCTCTGCCATTGCGAGTAGAAAGCTCGAAACGCGCTCCAAGGCGTTCTTTTGACCCAGCGCAACTGTCTTGTCCCTGCAACGATGCAAAGCCCCACGCAGCCGTTCGATTACGACACGTGAAGCATCATTTTCTCTTGAAATACAGTCAAGAAACTGTCCTGCCGGAAACACCAGCAGGGTTGTGCTCGTCAGCGCGGAAACAGTGTAGTGGTGCATCTCGGCGCGCGGGATCGAAACCAAGTCGCCTGCAAACTGAAACGCGACGATCTGCTCTCTTTCATGCGATGCAAGTGCGGCCAGCTTTGTGGCGCCGCGCGCGATGTAGACTACTCTGTCCTGGCGAAGGTCAAGTCTGGCCGCTTGGCCGGGCTCTACCGACACGAGTTCTGAAAGGTGCACTAGCTGTGTGCCGAGTACGCCCCCGGGGTCCTGCCCGAATATCGAGCGCATGAATGTCTGAAATACGGTTTGCTTGTCCATGGCGCGCCTTGATCGTGACCAATTGGTGGCATTGCTTTGTCAAAAGCGGGGCAAGCGGTCTTTGATCTCGATCAAGGTCAGGCAGGGCGGTGTGTGGTTAAGGCACATTTGTTGTCGCAAACATCCTGGGCCGCGTTGGGCGGCCGCTGCGACACTTGGATTAGAATGATGAAAACTCTTCTCGCTTGCGGTGCCGCTGCTTTCGCGCTGCTCGCACAGCCTGCTTTCGCGCAGGATCAGGACGGCAAGCTGCAAATCAAGATTCTAGGCACTGCGGTATTGCCAGACGGCGAAATTACAGATTTCAATGTAGACCTCGTCGGCCTGCCTGCTGATACTCAAACCGAAGCGAACAACAATGTCGTGCCGACAATTGCCATCGAGTACTTTGTCAGTGACAACTTCTCGATTGAAACGATCTGCTGCCTGACACAACATGACGTGGATGCGGTGAGCGGACTGCCCGGCGCTGAGCTCGTCTCGAACGCTAAACTTATTCCAGCGACCATCACAGCGAAATACCATTTCGATCTCGGCAGCGTGAAACCCTATGTCGGTGCTGGTCCAACTTACTTCTTGTGGATCAGTGACAAGCCAGGTGCTGACACAATTCCGCTTGGCGTCACAGACACCGACCTTTCAGATGAGCTTGGCTTCGTCTTGCAAGCTGGTTTTGACGTGCCGATCAACGACCGTGGTCTTGGCCTTACCGTCGATGCCAAGCGCTACTTTGTTGATACAACTGCGCGCTGGTATGCAGGCGACGTTCTTGCGATCGAGACTGAGCACAAACTTGATCCTTGGGTCATCAGTGCTGGTGTCTCCTATCGTTTTTAAAGAGTATCTTTCGCCTGGATGGGTGAGGGCAAAGGGCCGGGCGTTTCGAGGGGTGCTCGGCTCTTTCTTATGCGGTGGTCAGGATCAGCTTTCTCTTGCCGCGATGACATAAATATCCGATTGGAATGCGGACACTTTCATCAGGCATGGATGAGGAGAGGCTACCATGCTCGATCATAATCCGTTCGCCCGTTTTGCGCCGGCGATTTCTGCGACGACTTCCTTGAGGCGTGCGATTACAACGGCTTATCGCTTGCCTGAACCGGATGCGGTTTCACCACTGCTTGAAGCTGCAACTCTTCCCGATGCGGATCGCGCTGCGATCAATGCCCTTGCGACGGAACTGGTGGGTCGATTGCGCCAAAAGGGCCAGCAAGGCGGCGTTGAAGGGCTCGTGGGCGAATACTCGCTATCCACTCAGGAAGGCGTGGCGCTGATGTGCCTTGCTGAAGCGCTCTTGCGTGTCCCAGACAATGCAACGCGCGACGCACTCATCCGTGACAAGATCGCCGGCGGCGATTGGCGCAGCCATGTCGGAGACGACCGATCCATCTTTGTGAATGCTGCGAGCTGGGGGTTGGTCATCTCCGGCAAGCTGGTGACCCCTGTTCAGGAAGACAGTCTGGGCGCGTCGCTTACCGGCTTGATCAAGCGCGCAGGCGAGCCGGTAATTCGCGCTGGTGTTCATCACGCTATGGAAATGATGGGCGAGCAATTCGTCACCGGCGAAACGATCAAAGAGGCATTGAAGCGCGCGCGGGACATGGAGGAGCAAGGCTTCAGCTATTCCTATGACATGCTTGGCGAAGCGGCGATGACGATGCGCGATGCCGAACGGTATTATGCCGATTACGAGCGCGCGATCCGTGCGATTGGCAAGTCTGCGACGAGTCGCGGCATCTATGAAGGGCCGGGTATTTCGGTCAAGCTGTCCGCGCTCCATCCTCGCTACGAACGGGCGCAATCGGACCTGGTCATCAGCGAGATGCTGCCGAAAGTCCGCGCACTCGCATTGATGGCCAAGTCCTATGAGATCGGCCTCAATATCGATGCGGAAGAGGCAGATCGGCTGGAGTTATCGCTAGACATCTTGGAGATGCTTGCGCTCGATCCGGAGCTTGCCGGCTGGGATGGGCTGGGCTTCGTTGTGCAAGCCTATGGCAAGCGTTGTCCGATGGTTATCGACTGGATCATCGACCTCGCAAAACGCTCGCGCCACAGGATCATGGTCCGGCTGGTGAAAGGTGCCTACTGGGATAGCGAGATCAAACGCGCGCAAGTCGACGGGTTGGCCGACTTCCCGGTCTTCACGCGCAAAGTGCACACTGATGTCAGCTATATCGCTTGTGCGAAGAAACTGCTGCAGGCGCGGGAGGTCGTTTTCCCGCAATTCGCCACGCATAATGCGCAGACGCTTGCGACCATTTATCATCTTGCAGGGCCTGACTTCGCGGTTGGCGATTACGAGTTTCAATGCCTGCACGGGATGGGCGAAGGCCTTTATGAGGAGGTGGTGGGATCGAGGAAGCTCGACCGTCCATGCCGGATCTATGCGCCGGTTGGCAGCCATGAGACACTGCTCGCTTACCTCGTGCGGCGTTTGCTGGAGAACGGCGCAAACTCTTCATTCGTAAACCGGATCTGGGACGAGGATGTGCCAATTGAAGAGCTTGCACGCGATCCGGCGGAAGAAGCGCGCGCAATCGAGCCTATCGGTTCGCCTCATCCGCTTATCCGTTTGCCACGCGAGCTTTACCCTGAACGCACCAACTCGCGCGGAATCGATCTCACCGATGAAATAGCGTTGGCCACCCTGACTGAACGACTGAGCAACAGCGCGTCGCGCGAATTCAATGCCCAACCTCTGGTGCCGGGGCGCGGCGAGACTGGAAGGGCGGACGCAGTCCTCAATCCGGCCAATCATTCAGATCGCGTAGGCACAGTCGAAAACGCCACGCTGGAAGATGTCGAGCTCGCCATGCGCAATGCAAAAGCAGCATCTGATGCTTGGGCACAAGTTCCCGTTAAAACCCGCGCGCAGCACCTCCTGAAAGCGGCTGATTTGCTCGAAGAGCGGATGGAAGATCTGCTCGGTCTGATCATGCGCGAGGCGGGAAAGTCCGCGCCCAACGCGATTGCCGAAGTGCGCGAAGCGGTCGATTTCCTGAGATACTATGCTCAGCAGGCTTGCGACGGGTTGGACGGCGCAAAGCCGCTCGGCCCGATCGTCTGCATCAGCCCATGGAACTTTCCGCTGGCGATCTTCACAGGCCAAGTGGTGGCCGCTTTGGTTGCGGGCAACTCAGTTGTCGCGAAACCGGCTGAAGAAACTCCGCTCATAGCTGCACAAATGGTTGCGATCCTACATGAAGCAGGCGTTCCGGAAGAGGTGCTGCAATTGCTGACCGGCGCAGGCGACATTGGCGCGGCTCTTGTCGCTTCTGAGCATACTTGCGGCGTAGTATTTACCGGCTCAACCGATGTTGCAAAGCTGATTCAGCGCCAGCTTGCAAAGAAAACCTTGATCGACGGGTCGCCGATCCCACTGATCGCTGAAACTGGGGGCCAGAACGCGATGGTAGTGGATAGCTCTGCCTTACCCGAGCAAGTTGTGCGGGATGTGCTTGCAAGCGCGTTCGATAGCGCGGGCCAGCGCTGCTCGGCACTGCGTGTACTCTGCGTGCAGGAAGACATTGCAGACAATCTGCTCGAGATGCTTCGCGGCGCGCTTGCCGAGCTTAAAGTCGGCTCGACCACGCGGCTATGCGTCGATATTGGTCCTGTGATTTCAGCAGGCGCACAACAGACCATCAATACTCACATCGAGCAAATGGAGACGTGCGGGGCTCGCATCGAGCAGCTCGAACTTGGTCCGGAAACTGATGCGGGGACCTTCGTTGCTCCCACGATTATTGAGATCGCAAGCCTTGCTGAACTCGGCCGCGAGGTTTTCGGGCCGGTTCTGCATGTTTTGCGTTTCAAGCGCCACGAGCTGCGCGATGTGATGCGCCAGATCAAGGAAACCGGCTATGGCCTGACCTTTGGTCTTCATAGCCGGATTGACGAGACAATTGCGGAAGTCACGGCGCTCGCAGAAGTCGGCAACATCTACATCAACCGCAATGTGGTTGGAGCGATAGTTGGCGTGCAACCCTTCGGGGGTAGGGGCCTGTCTGGCACCGGACCCAAGGCTGGCGGGCCGCTCTATCTTGGGCGACTTGTCCAAGGCGCAGCCTCACAAGCGCCGCCTCTAGGTCTTCCAGTAGAACTGCCGGGTCCGGTTGGGGAGCGCAATCTCTACGCGGTACAGCCCAAAGGGCGGGTGCTCGCGTTGCCAGAGACGATTGAAGGGCTGCAAGCCCAGCTTGATGCGATAATTGAGACCGGCAACGTCGCTGTCTTGCCGGATCGCGTGCGCGGTCTGGCAGAAGCACTTGCGCCGGAAGACTTTGCAAGGCTCGGCTGGGTTACAGACTGGCGCGCTGAGCCACCTTTCGCACATGTCCTGATCCAAGATGGCAGTCAGGATGTGAGCAAGATCCTGCAATCGGTGGCAGTCAAGGATGGTCCCATCCCCATTGTGCAATTGGGCGGGCGTGACAAGCCATATCGGACAGACTGGATGATCGAGGAAGTCTCAACATCAATCGACACCACCGCCGCCGGCGGTAATGCGAGCCTGATGGCTGTGGCGTAGGCATTTGGGACGCTAGTGGACACTTCGTTCCGGTTCGTGCGTTGAAACTTTGGTGCGATTACGCGCCGCACGACATTGTTCGCCAGTCGAGGGAAAGTTGCGCAGGGGGCCAGGTAAACTGGGGGAGCGCTACAAAGGCAGGCGTCAAAACGGAGAGAGCACAGGATTGCCATGACTGACCATATCGGTTTTGCACCCAATCACGACGAGGCATCGCGCCAGGCATTCGTCGCTAGCCTCAAGAAATTCGTCAATTTCGACGTCGAAGCCAAAATTGCAGAGGTGTTCGAAAACGAGCTGGCGCCGTCCGCAGAAAGCCCGCCGCAAACGCGCGATGATGCGGCCGCATTGCTTGAGCCGCATCCGCTTTACCAGCTGTGGGCGTCGCTCACCTTTCACAGCCAGAACCTGATGTGGGATGCAGTGCAGGAAACCACCGATCGCACGATTGATGCGCAGGTCGAGGCCTATCGCGCAATCGCAGGAAAAAAAGACAAGGGTGGTTCGGTTTCATTGAGTGAAGAGTTGCTCGTCAAAGCCCCAATCGCCACCACAGAAATCCATCGCCAGCCGGGCGGTTATTGGCGAGAGAACCGCCCTGACGATATCGAAGCCGCGCTCAATTACGCCGGGACAGTCGATCTCTACCGCAACGCCAAAGGCATGGGGATTGGAGCGAAGCCAGCCGCGGATTCCATTGCGCGCTTTGTAGCGGGCATTGCGCGGCAATACGCGCCCGATCTGGATCCCGAGACGATCCTCGACATGGGGTGCGGGACTGGCGAGCAGACGCTCGGTTACAAGCGCGAATGGCCTGATGCAGAAGTGACCGGGATCGACGTGGCGCGCCCCTTTATCCGCTTTGCGCACGGTCATGCTGAAAGCGAAAGCGTGCCTGTGCATTTTGCTGAGATGGATGCAGGCGCGACCACTTTTGAAGACGAGAGCTTCGATCTGATTGTCTCCATCATCATGTTCCACGAGACGACCAAAGCGCAAGTACATGACATCATGAGCGAATGCTGGCGTTTGGTGCGCCCCGGCGGCCTGGTGCTCCATCTCGACGTGCCCTACCAGCCATCGCGCATTCCACTGGTAAAACAAGTCACGAACAATTGGCAGGTGCGCCACAATGGCGAGCCGTTCTGGAGCGGGTTCGCGAGCCTCGACATGAGAGAAGAAGCGATCAAAGCTGGCTTTGATGCCGAGCACGCTTTTGCGACTTATGAAGGGCAGGGGCCTGCGATTTATCACTTCTTCGGCGGCAGGAAACCGTAATGAGCGATGCACCAGATCTGCCAGTCGGTCCGCGCGCGGGCGACCGCGAGACAACGTTCTTCGACGATCCGGTGAAGGATCATTTGCTCCGATCGCTTGTGACGGTGACGATGGAGCTTTCAGTCACGCGTGACCGGCTTGCAAGCCTCGAAGCGTTGCTGAAGGAGAGCGGCGTGGTTTCAGCCGATGCACTCGATACGCTTCAGCCTGACATGGAGACCGCAAGACTGCGCGAAGCGGCGCGGTCAAAGCTCATCGAAGACGTTCTCGGGCCGCTTATGCGGCGCTTAGCGAAAGAGGGCTGAGCCCGCATCCACTAGGCGGATAGTTATCTTGTGGTGAGTGCCACAAGGCCCGTTGGCGGGGCAGCGCAATTGGCACTTCACATTCTCGGCTCGGAGACTGCATTTGCAGATCATTGATGTCCTGTTTGCGCCTGCCAATGGCGCATTTTTCTATGATGATCAGGCCGCGATCCGTGCCGGCCGCGAGCATGACGGTGTGGCCTATAAGGGCGAGCCGCTCACTCCAGGCTTCACGAGCGTTCGCCAGCCATCAAAAGCGCTCTCTATAGGGCTGATGCTGGAAGATGACGCGGTCATCTGGGGCGATATGGTCAGCGTGCAATACTCAGGCGCTGCCGGACGTGACCCTCTGTTTGAGCAAGCCGCTATCCTGAGCTTTTGTCGCGAAGTACTCATCCCGCGTTTAATCGGTCTTGATGTGAGCCAGGGTGCGGAAATATGCGACGCCGCGCTCGCATTCCATGATGGTGCGCGTTTGCCGATTGCGGTCGAATACGGCGTCAGTCAGGCGCTGCTGAAAGCGGCTGCCTATGCGCGCCGAATCACACTGGCGGAGCTTATCGCGCAGTGGCTTGGCGTTCCTCCTCCAACGCAAGCCGTCCCACTCTTCGCGCAAAGCGGTGATGAGCGGTACGCGAATGTCGATACCATGATCCTCAAGCAGGCCGATGTGCTGCCGCATGGCCTGATCAATTCGGCGGAGAAGTTCGGGCCTGATGGCGCGACCTTCAGCGATTATGTCGTCTGGGTGGCTGACCGGATCGCGCAGCTGGGCGAAGCAGGTTACAAACCGACGCTTCACTTCGATGTCTATGGCTGGATTGGCCTTGGTATCGGGACCGATCCAAAAGCCATCGCTGATTATATCGCGAGCGTTGCTGAGCGTGTCGCCGGATACACGCTGAACATCGAATGCCCGGCTGACTACGGCAACCGGACTGCACAGATCGAGAACTATGCTGCGATTGTCGAGCATGTCGATCAGCTATGCGGCAACGCGACGGTCGTTGCGGATGAGCATTGCAACACTCTTGAGGACATCGAAGCCTTCATCGCAGCGCGCGCGGCGCATATCATTCAGGTCAAGACACCGGATGTGGGCAATCTGCTTGATACTGCGCGCGCCATTGTTGCTGCGCGAGAAGCAGGGATCGGCGCATACAGTGGTGGGACCAGCGCAGAGACTGACATTTCGGCACGCGCTTGCGTCCACGTGGCTTTGGCAGCGCGAGCCAGCATGATGCTCGCGAAACCGGGTATGGGCGTGAACGAAGGCATCACCATTGTAGGTAATGAGCAAGCACGCACGCTGGCGACAATCCGCGCGCGTCTCAACAGGGATAATTCCCATGCAGGATGATCTCAACGGCGTTCTTGTGGTCTCGCTCGAACAGGCAGTCGCTGCGCCATATGCAAGCTCGCGGCTGGCTGACGCAGGCGCGCGGGTCATAAAGATCGAGCGCCCTGAAGGCGATTTCGCGCGCAATTATGACACCATGGTCAAAGGCGAGAGCGCGTATTTCGTGTGGCTTAACCGCGGCAAAGAGTCTCTGTGTCTTGACCTGCGCGAAAAAGATGACCGGGCCTTGCTGCTTCGGATGATTGCGCGGGCCGATGTGTTCATCGAGAACCTGAAGCCCGGCACACTTGCGAAGTTCGGCGTCGAACTGGACGCGCTTTGTGACGAGCACAATGGCCTCATCGCTTGCTCGATATCGGGCTTTGGCGAAGAGGGGCCATACTCCAAGCTCAAAGCCTATGATTTGATCGTCCAAGGCGAAGCGGGGCTCTGCGCGATCACGGGTACAGCGCATGGTCCGGCGAGAGTCGGCGTATCGGTCTGCGATATCGCAGCCGGCATGACTGCGCATGCTGCGATCCTTCAAGCTCTCTTTCGCCGCGAGCGGGAGGGCCACGGGCGACGCATCCGGGTTTCGCTGTTCGATGCGCTCGCGGACTGGATGAACGTGCCGTTCCTGCAATACGCTTATGGTGGCTATCAGAACCAGCGAAGCGGTGTGAACCACCCCTCCATCGCACCATATGGAGCCTTTCCGACTGGCGAAGGCAAACAGGTCATTTTTTCTGTCCAGAACCAGCGCGAATGGTACGCTTTCTGCGAACATGTGATGGGTGATGCAGCGCTTGCAGAGGACCCGCTGTTCAAGACCAATATGGAACGGCTCGACAATCGCAGCGAGTTGGAAAGCCGTGTCCGAGCCCGTTTTTCGGAACTCAGAATCGCCTCAGCAATGGAGCTGCTTGAGCGCAGCGGCATCGCTTATGGGCGACTCAATTCGATCGCAGAGCTAGCAGAGCATCCCCATCTGCGGCGGCTGACGGTGAATACCGACGCGGGTGAAGTCCACGTGATTGCGCCTGGAGCGCTGTATGGCGATAGCGCATCAGAGCGTGTTCCAACTGTTCCGAGTATTGGAGCGCAATCGGCTGAAATGCGTGAAGAATTCTCGGAATAGCCGGCGCTGCGGGACCATATTCGATCAAATACTGTAAAAACTGTATGACATGCGCTATTGTCATACTTCAATGACACTACTTGGTTAAATTGCGATAGCAAAGGCCATGGGAAGCAAGGGCGCTGTATGGAACGTGGGGTACCAATTCGTGCGATCAGTCGGGGGCTTTCCGTCCTGACAACAGTCAATCGTGACGGCCCCATATCAATGATGGACATCGCAAGAGCGGCGCAGGTTCCGTACCCGACTGCTTGCCGCATTATCCAAACGCTGCTGCATGAAGGGATGGTCGAGAAGGAGCCGCATCGCAAACGGTACCGCGTGACATCGCTCGTACAGACACTCTCGACCGGATATCAAACGGAAGACATGCTGGTCTCAGCCGCGCGCGAGCATATCGAGACTCTGTGCCAGGAGCTCAGTTGGCCGATTTCCATCGCGACGCGTGTTGGCACACGCATGATGGTACGCGATTCCACGCATAAGATGACTTCGCTCACCTTCTCGCATTACTTTCCGGGATACACTCTGCCCATTGCGGAATGCGCAACGGGCAAGGTGCACTTGGCGTTTTGTGATGATGAAGAGCGTGAGGCTATCCTTGAAGGCTTGAAAGCGATTGAGACGGAGAGCTCGCACATGGGCCTCGTGCTGATGGGCGATGACTACATGCTCACGAAGATTCGCAAGGATGGCTACGCGATGCAGATACGGAACGTCTACAATGCGGATCCGGGCAAGACCTCTTCGATCGCTGTTCCGCTGTTTGATGGGAACGACCAGCTGATAGGCTCGCTTGCGCTGATATTCTTCGCCAGCGCCATGAACGGCGATGAAGCGGTCGCTAAGTACCTCAAACCGATGCAGGATACCGCTCGCGCGATTGGAAGCTCGATGCGAGCCGCGACAAGCGCGGCCGCTTAGGACCGCATCTCTGGACAAAGCTAAGCAGGCACAACGCAGGTTGCAGCATGCTCGCCTGCGAGCCGACCCAACGTAGTAGCGGTGAGCAGGCCATTGCCCGCCATATAACCGTCAGCGCCCGGGCCTGAAATGCCTCTTGCAGCGCCTCCGCCAGCGTAGAGGTTAGGCATAGTGCCTCCGCCCGCGCGCTTGACCCGCGCGTGCTCGTCCACTTCTAAACCGCCTTGCGTGTGGAACAGTGCGCCCGTTACTTTGACCGCATGGAAAGGCGCGGAGAGCGGCGCCTTGCCAGCGAAACTGCGACCGAACTGGTCGCGCTCTTCGGTTTCGATAAGTCTATGTGTTTCTGCGACTGTCGCTTCGAGACCCTCGGCATCAACGCCGATTTTCTCAGCGAGTTCAGCGAGTGTGTCGGCGGAGTTCAAGCATCCTGCGGACATAGCCTGCTGGTAGTCGTCGAATTGCACCATAACTTGGTGGCGGGTTTCATCATAGACGCTCCAGGCAACATGGCCGTCCTGCCGCAAGACTTCGACCGCTTGCTCGGAATAGCCCGCCGCTTCATTGGCAAAACGCTGCCCAGCGCGGTTCACCTGGATCCCACCTTCTGTGATCAGCGGCCAAAGTATCGGGATTCCGTAGCCTGCTGCAAGCCCAGCATGCCCTTGATAGGCGCTTAAGTCTGCCATGGCTGCATTCAAATCGCGGCCCCATGCGATCGCATGGCCTTTATTACCCGGATGCCCGTGAAATGTGGCATGCTCCAGCTCAGGGATGAGCTCGCTGACCATTTCCTGATTTCCCGCAAACCCGCAGCAAGCGAGGATCAAAGTCTCGCAGCCGATAATGTCGGTTTCGCCGTCGGGGCGCGTTGCATCGATAGCGATGATCTTGTCGGCTTCATTGACGTAGATTGTATTGACCAGGCTGTCCGTGAGGATGTCGACGCCTGCATCTTCGCACGCGCTCGCAAGTGCGCCCATCAACTCGCTGCCGGACCGGCTTGGCATACCGTGCATGCGAAGCGCGGAGTGTCCTGGATAGGTAAAGCCTTCCACAAGGCTTAGATCGATGCCGTGTTTCTCAACCAGCCAATCGATCGTCTTGCCGGATTCTTGCGCAAGGTGCTGGACCAGCTCTGCATCGACTTGGCCTTTGGCTTTGGCCGCAATGTCTTTTGCGAAAAGATCCGGCGAGTCTTCAATGCCTTTCGCGCGCTGGATCGCGCTGCTCGCCGCCGGGATAAGGCCGGTGGACATGGCAGTCGTTCCCATTGGCTGGCCGTCGCGCTCCACAACCAGAACATCGACGCCAGCATCACGTGCGGCAAGCGCAGCGCAAAGTCCGGTTCCCCCGCCACCGACAATCACTACCGGAATCTCGGCGATGGATTCGACGTTTTCTGTGCGAATGACGCGAATATCGCTCATGTGTGCATACCTTCAAAAGTCAGAACTGGCTTGATGACTTTGCCGCTCGCCGCTTCCGCGAAAGCCTCAGCGATGTCTTCAAACCGATATGTTTTGATCAAGCGGTCAATCGGCATGTCCCCGCTCGAGAGATAGGCGATCAGCAATGGCAAGAACTCGGACGGGACCGCATCGCCTTCGATGATCCCTACAATCGACTTGGTCATAAAATCGAGCCCGCCCGGATGCGGAACCGGGGCATCGAATTCGCCTGGCAGAGTGAGCACGCCCAGAGTGCCTCCACTGTGCAAGGCCGCGATGCACGCTTCGAATGTTGCTTGCGTGCCTGCGGTATCCAGCGCTGCTGTCACGCCGCCGTGGGTGAGCGCTTGCACTGCTTCCGCCCAATCCTTGTTGGAACCGTCGATGACGTGCGATGCACCAAGCTCTTTGGCTAATGCCCGCCGTTCAGAACCGAGTTCAATCGCGACGATGGGGTCACAGCCGATGATTTTGCCTGCCATAATCGCTGCGGCACCCACCGCGCCGGCGCCAACAACCAGCAAGGGCCGATCAGGTAGAGCTCCGATCTGATTGAATACCGCGCCCGCACCTGTCTGAATGCCGCAGCCAAGCGGGGCTGCTGTGACCATGTCGAGACCATCCGGAATGCGCACGAGGTTTCGCTCGGTTGCTAATGCGTAAGTGGCGAAACAGCTCTGCTGGAAGAATGCGCCACCGACTTCGCTGCCATCTTCGCGCGTCAGAGAAGGACGATCGGTAGCGCGCTGTCCCTCGATATTGAGCGCGATCCCGTCAAAGCAATAGGCTGGCCTGCCGCCCTCGCAATTGGGACAAGCGCCGCAGAAGCCGAAAGTTGCAACAACCCGGTCGCCTTTCTCGAACTGGGTTACTGCAGAGCCTGTCTCGACCACTGTTCCTGCGCCTTCATGGCCGAACACTCGCGGCGTCTCGCTCCATTGCGAGATGCCGAGATCGGTGTGGCAGATGCCTGCCGCTTCGACTTTAATCACGACTTCGTCCGGCGCTGGATCGTCAAGCATAAGTGTTTCGATCCGCGGTGGAGCGCCTTGGCCGTTACAGACGGCTGCCTGGATGGAGCGCGGCATCAAGCGCCCCCGTGCAGGTCTTGGAACGCGACGATTTCTTCCATTCCGAGCAAGCGAGATATCTCGCCGAAGTCGAACATGTTGTCATGCGCTGGATTGGCATCATCGTTTGCCAGAGAATTGTAGAAGTTCGCCGCACCTTGCAGCGCCGAAAGCGATGGCCCCGCAGGATAGATAACTAGCTTTGCACCAAGCTTGGCGTAGCCTGACGGAGACAAGATCGGCGTGAAACCGCCATGCGCTGCATTGATCAGCAAAGGTTTGTCGAACGCTGCGGCTGCTGTCGCGATCTCTTCTTCGTTCTCAGGCGCTTCCAAGAAGAGTATGTCAGCACCCGCCTCGCTGTACGCTCTCAGCCTATCGATGGCAGCATCCAAACCTTCCGTACGCCGCGCATCGGTTCGCGCAATGACCATCAGATCGTCATCGCCGCGCGTCTCAACAGCGACCCGTATTCGCTTGACCATCTCCTGCGCGGGGACAGATGTCGCTCTTCCCACATGACCGCAAATCTTGGGGAAAGGCTGATCTTCGATCTGCATCGCAGCGATCCCGGCTTGGCAGTAGAGCTGAACTGCGCGGCGCAAGTTCGTAAGGCTGCCAAAGCCGGTATCCGCGTCTGCAATGATCGGCACTTCAGCGCGTGCTGCAAACCGGCCAAAAGTGCTGACGAAATCGCTCATCCCGGCAATGCCCACGTCGGCTTCACCATAGGCAGAGGCTGTGCCCCAATAGCCCGAGGCGTAGAGCGCTTTGTGTCCGGCGGCTTGGCCGAGCAGCAAGCTCATATGGTCGTAGATGCCCGGTGCGGCGACGATGTCTTCGCTTGCCAGCAACGCACGCAGTTGAGCGCCGCCTGAGAGTTTTTGATGCTCGTTCATGCAAAAATGCCTTTGATTTCGTCGAGTGCGCTTGCGTCCTCGATTGTAGGCGGAATCTTGGCCTTTTCCCCGTCGGCAATTTCGCGGATGGTTTTGCGCAGGATCTTGCCCGAGCGCGTCTTGGGCAGCTTGGCGAGCACATGAACCTGCTTGAAAGCGGCAACCGGACCGATCTGAGACCGGACTGCGGCAATGAGTTCAGCTGCGAGATCAACAGCCGAAATGTTTGCGCCCGCTTTAAGGACGACAAACCCGACCGGAATCTGTCCTTTCAACTGGTCCGCTTTCCCGATCACAGCACATTCAGCGACGCTGGGATGGGCAGCCAGTACTTCTTCCATCGCAGACGAGCTTAAACGGTGGCCCGCGACATTGATGACATCATCGATGCGCGCCATCACGCTGAGATAGCCATCCTCGTCGATAAACCCACTATCGCCGGTCAGGTAATTGCCGGGGAAGCGGCTGAGATAAGCTTCCTGGTAGCGCTCAGGCGCACTCCAGAGTGTCGGTGCGAAGCCTGGGGGCAAAGGCAAGCGCGCAACAATCGCACCGCTTTCGCCAGCTGCGACAGGCTCGCCCGCCTCATTGACGCAGGCCAGATCCCACCCCGGCATTGGCATGGTGGAGGAGCCTGCCTTGGTCGGAAACTCTTCGATGCCAAGAGGGTTGGCGGTGATCGCACTGCCGGTTTCCGTCTGCCACCAATGGTCAACGACCGGGACACCGAGCAAATCTTGCGTCCATGCCAGCGTGTCAGGGTCAGTGCGTTCACCAGCGAGATAGACCGCATTTAGATTGGAGAGGTCTGCTTCCTTCGCGAGTTCGCCGTCGGGATCGACTTGCTTGATCGCGCGCGTCGCGGTTGGGGCAGTAAAGAAGCTGCGGACCTTGTGCTTTGCCATGATGCGCCAGAAAATCCCTGCATCAGGCGTGCCGACGGGCTTACCTTCAAAGATCACGCTGGGATTGCGATGCAGCAGCGGCGCGTAGCAAATATAGCTGTGGCCAACGACCCAGCCTACATCGCTCGCCGCCCAATAGGCTTCACCCGGCGGGCAATTGTAGATGCCTGTCATGCTCCAGTTAAGCGTCACCAGATGCCCGCCAGTATCGCGCACGATGCCTTTCGGCTGTCCAGTCGTTCCTGACGTATAAAGGATATAGAGCGGATGCGTCGCTTCAACGGCAACGCAATCAGCTGGCTCAGAGCTAGCGATCAAAGCCGACCAGTCATGCGCGTTGTCAGCAGACAAATCGGCTTCGTGCTGCGAGCGCTGCCAGAAAATCGTGTTGGAAGGCCGATGGGCGGCGAGCGCGTAGGCATCATCAAGGATCGGCTGGTAGGGCAGCGTCTTCGTCCCTTCGATCCCGCAACTCGCAGCCAGCACGACTTTGGGCTGCGCATCATCGATGCGGGTTGCGAGTTCGGGCGCAGCAAAGCCTCCGAAAACGACTGAATGGATCGCTCCGATCCGCGCACAAGCAAGCATACCAATCACTGCTTCCGGCGAGTTTGGCATGTAGATCAGCACGCGATCGCCTTTGGTGACCTCAAGCGACGCCATCGCGCCCGCCAGTCGCGACGTCGCGTCTTGCAACTCCGCATAGGTCAGAATGCGTGACGTGTTCGTAACCGGGCTTTCGTAGATCAGAGCGGTCTCATCACCGTGACCCTCGTCAACGTGGCGGTCCACGCAATTGTAGCAGGCGTTGATTTTGCCATCGACGAACCAGCGCGGGATGAGGTCGCCCTCGCGCTCAAGGATCGTCTGCGGCTTCACCTCCCAATGCAGTGCCTCGGCCTGTTCCGCCCAGAATGCCTCCGGCTCGTCGATCGAGCGCTGATAGATGGGAAGATAAGTGTTCATACGCGTCATTCTCTTATGCACTCCGCCTCTATTCCTGCCTCGCTTTCGACGCTTACCTATGGCTCGATATTATCCAATGAGCGGATAGTCTCTGTGGACCTTTGCGGAACTGTGCGCAGCTTTGGTATTTGAATTAGTGAGAGATCACTCCTTGATCAGGAAAGACGTAAAGGGTGTCATGAACAAGCAAACTTCCAGCACCGAAGTTCCCGCGCAATTGGGTGATGAGATCGGAGGCTCCGGCAAAGTGTATTTCGAGAATGTCGTGATCGACAATATTCTCGACGCGCTGCTCGAATTGTCTGCCGCCACATGGACATTCCAGGACCGGTTGTTGGTGCTTGAAAAAGTGCTGGAGAAGCATGGCATTAACGCCGCTGAAGAAATCGAGCAGCATGTCCCTGATGAAGCGGAAATCGAGTCGCGGGCAGAGCAGCGCGCTGCAATGGTACAGCGCGTATTTGGCAATTTCGTTCGTCGGCCGGTTGCCGGCGTGAACATATCTGCAGGAGATCAAGCATGAGCCGCGGTCACATTGGCGTTCTTCCACGTCCGACCAAACTTGAAGATGAAAGCTATCTTGAGTTCATCACCAGCTTCCGCCGTTTGGCCATTCAGGAGATGTTCCCGAAGGTAGCGGAGCATGGCGAAGTCGCGCTCGCAAAATCGCTTGAAAAAGGTGAGATCGCCAAGCCTGCTGAAGGCGAAGCGCTCCCATTGGGCGAGATCAAGAAGGTCTTCGGCAAAAATCCGGTCACGCCCACATTCCAGCGATTTGTACGCACGCAACAGGAAATGATGTGGCGCCGTACGCGCGAAAGCTTTTATCGCAATATCGATGAAGTGATGGCCTACATGGATGATGCGGAGGCGAAATGCCCCGAGCGTATCCATATCGATCCAGATTTTGTGGAGCCGGACTACACCCGCCGCGAGATTCACTGCCAGCCGGGCGGATACACCGACGATCCGATGGGCGGCATCGTTTTTCACTATGGAACCAAGGTCTTCTACGAAGGCTTCAACGATCAGGACGAGCTCCATATCGAGCTTGCTGAAAAAGCGACCAAACCTGCTGATGGCAAGGTCGAGCGCATTCTCGATATTGGCTGTTCAATCGGTCAGGCGACGACTGTGCTGAAGGATTTGTATCCTGAAGCTGAAGTCTGGGGCCTGGACGTTGGTAAGCCGCTGGTTCGCTACGCCCATGCGCGCGCGCTGGAGCACGGCAAGGAAGTCCATTTCAAGCAGGGCCTGGCTGAAGACAGCGGCTTTGAAGATGGCTCATTTGATATGGTGCTGAGCTATATCCTCTTCCACGAAGTGCCAGTGAAGAAGATGAAGGAAATCATCGCTGAGACTTTCCGCGTGCTGCGGCCCGGCGGTGTCTTCTCGATCTATGAATTCCCTAGCAATGACCAGAACCAGGTCAGCGCAGCGCACCGCTTCCTGATTGACTATGACAGCAAAAACAATTGCGAGCCGTATTCACCCGGCTTCGTTGCGAGTGACTTCAAAGGTATCATTGAAGAAGCCGGCTTTGTCGTTGAGCAGGGGCCTGGGCTCACCAATGACTTCTTGCAGTCTTTGGTGGCGCGCAAGCCCGACTGATCTGACAACCAAGAGTTAAACGCAGGAGAGCGCGTCCGGAGCGATCCGGGCGCGTTTTCCTTTGCCGCCAGAAAGTGAGTTCAAGCCAGTTCGACGCTGGCTGGATCATATTTGAAGATCCCCAAAGCGTCTTCGTTTTTAGGCGGATTGTCGCGCAAGACATACGGATCCATCGCTTGCAGGCGATCACCTCCGACATTGCTTTCCGCTTGCAGGAATGCGGCGCGTTCGACGCGCGCTTTTTCATACATGGCAAGCGCCTGCAGCGGGTCTGAACTTGTCGCAAAGCACCGCCCGAGGACCACACCGTCTTCAATCGCGCTGGAGGCGCCTTGGCCCATGTAAGGGAGCATGGGGTGGGCGGCATCACCCAGCAGCCCGACGCGGCCCTTGACCCATTGGTTTAATGGCGTGCGGATGAAGAGGCCCCAGCGATAAAGGTCGTCCTTGCCGATCGCAGCGATTGCGTCCGTCACATAATCGGTCCAGCCTTCGAAAATCGCAGCGAGCTCTGATGGGTGCGCCTTCGCATTCCAGCTTTCCTCGACCCATCCGTCTGCGCGGGTGAGGGCAACCATATTGACGAGATCAGTGCCGCGGACCGGATAAGTGACCAGGTTTTGACCGGCGCCGATGTGATTGACGTTGGTCCGCTCGGTCGCGCAGGCGCTGAGCTTTTGCCCCGGAATGAGGGCTCGCCATGCCACATGCCCGCTAAACTCAGGTTCCGGTGTGTCGAACAGGATATCGCGGATGACGGAGCGCAATCCGTCTACCCCTATAACAACATCTGCTTCTGCAGTTGAGCCGTCATCGAAACGCATTTCGACATGGCTTTCGTCTTGCGAAAGGCCTGTCAAAGCCTTGCCCATGACGCAATTGTCCGTGCCGAACGCATCGACCAGCCCGTTCATCAAATCGGCGCGATGCAATTGCAAGTAAGGTCCGCCATATTGGTCTCGGCAGGGCACGCGATCGATGTCGAGCAGCAGCTCGCCGGTCAGCCCGTGGAAGAGCAATTGGTGAAGCGGCTCGTTAGCTGTGCTCTCAAGAAATCCGCCCAGACCAATGCTATCAAGGCCTTTGACCGCATTGGGGCTAAGCGAAATGCCTGCGCCGACTTCTCCAAATTCTGGGGCGCGTTCGTAAATGACTGGCTCCAGACCAGCCTTTAGCAAAGCAATCCCGGCGGTCAGCCCGCCAATGCCGCCACCGATAATCGCAACCCGTTTCATAGTCCCAGAGCTCCCGGATTGAGGATGCCGTTGGGATCCAGTCGATGCTTCAAATCGCGCAGCAGTGCATCGGCCTCGCCTTCGCGGGTGCTTGCGTAAGGATAGAGCCTGCCGAGCTGAAAATGCGTGCTCCCATGCTCGCGCATCAGGGCCACGATTTCTTGCACCAGCTCGCGGACAAGCGCGCGGCCTTCAGGGTTGTCTGGGTATTCCTGTGCGACCCCATCAAGATAAGCGGGCGTGCGTCGCTCGTGATAGAGCATTTGGCTGTCCGGCCAGTAGAACACAGGTTCGTAAAGAGTGCCAATCCCCGCGATGCCAGCAAAGAACTCAGCGATGGTCACTTGATGCTGAGCCAATTGCGCTTGGCGTCGTTTCTTCAAGGCGACGTAATCCTCATGGAACGCTTTGATCCGCGAGTCTGCTATCACGCCATGGATTGGCAGCAAACGGCGCCCGTCCGGATGCGTCACCGGCAATTCAGGGAAGGGCGCACTGCGCGTTGCCAGCGGCACGGTGTTGACGATTTCCTTGCCGCCTTTGGCGAGCGCTTTGATTGCGTTCAAACGGCTGCGCATCTCGTCCTTGTCGCGCGCCTCCACCATGAAATGCGCGGTGTAAGCCGCACCATCGAGGAAGCGCCGCCCGGCCATCGCGACGCGTGCCATCCGTCCGACGGCACCGATCACACTGCCTGCAGCCAAGCCGATGCGCCACATCGCTTTGACGTCCTCAACCAAGTTTGGCGGGCCAGCATTTTGCCGCGCAACATCAGCATCCATTGCGAGAAATTCGCTTGCCAGACGCTGCAAGCGCACTTCGCGCAGCATGTCAGCCATGGGCTCAAAGTCATTGAAAGCGAATGACAAACCATTGACCAAGGCAGGGCGCGGTTCGATCTCCAGCGTTGCGGCGGTCTTTATCCCCAAAGCGCCTGCATCATTCGCAAATATGCCAGTCAGATCAGGTCCGAAATTGCGGTTGAAAGGCGTTGTGCCTGCGCTGCCGTCCGAGCCAGTATGCAGAACTTCGCCCGCTCCTGTGACGATCTCGAAGCTCTTCACTGTATTGGCGGAGGCACCAGCCACGCCGGAACCGAAAGTAACCGAGCCTTGGCTGAGGCCGCCTCCGATCGTAGCAGTCCCGCCCGACATCGGACCCCAGAACCGGGCACGCATGCCATGCTTTGCAAGCGCTTCATCGAGCGCCGCCCATGTGCAGCCTGCTTCGACTGTCACTTCGCCATCTTGCGCATTGATCGAACGGATCGCGGACAGCCGACTGAAATCGAGAATGATGCTGCTCGTTGCGCGTGGCTGGAACGCATCTGTGTAAGACATTCCGCCGCCGCGCGGGCAAATCGCGATGCTGTTTTCGTTGCACCATTTTGCAACCTTTGCGGCATCTTGCGTCGAACCCGGTGAGACTACCGCCAAGGGCAATGCGCCTTCGAAGAACAGGTCCTGACTGGCGAAGCGCAGCTCCTCTTCGCGGGTCTCGACAGCTTCGCTACCGACTAGCTCCGTCAAAGCGGAGACTAGATCAGTTGCGAGGGTTTCAGACGGGTTCATCGGTGCATTCATGGTCAGTCTGTTTACGTCCTAAACCAATTCTCGCGAGATAGCGCAATCGGCTGTCCACTACGCGGATAGTGGCGCGCGTAATTGTGCGATGAATGGTGGGGCGGGCTAGGCGCACTTATGGCCTCCGCCCCTGCAAATCCTGCTCATCAAGCGACTGCCACAGCCAGCCTCCCTTCGTCGGGGCGCGCATGGTTCGCTGTATTTGCGCTCTCAATTGCAGGGATCGTGAGCTACATTGACCGCCAGATTCTCAATCTCCTGGTTGATCCAATCAAAGCCGATCTCGCTCTGAGCGATGTCCAGATCAGCTTGCTTCAGGGTTTCTCTTTCGCGCTCTTTTATGCCGTGATGGCAATTCCGCTTGCCTGGATGGCAGACCGGCACAACCGGAAATGGGTAATCCTCGCGGGACTCGTTTGCTGGTCAAGCGCCACTTTCATGAGCGGATTTGCCGCCGGCTTTCTGTTCCTGTTCTTTGCGCGGATGCTTGTCGGCGTAGGCGAAGCGACGCTAAGCCCGGCGGGCTTCTCCATCATCTCGGACAATTTCAGCAAAGAAAGGCTTCCGGCCGCCTTAGGGGTGTTTACAGGGTCTGGTTTTATCGGTTCAGGCCTCGCGCTCACGGTCGGCGGCATCCTTTACGCGCAACTCGCGGCCATAGGGCCTGTTACGCTGCCTTTCGGAACCTTCGCGCCCTGGCAGCTCACCTTCATGGCCGTGGCATTGCTGAGCGTGCCGCTGTTCTTCCTGTTGTTGCTGGTGCGCGAACCGGAACGTCAGCCCGACAATATCGTGATGGCGAGTGACGATGCGCCGCCAGCCTTCGAGATCGCACAATTCCTCAAACGTCATGCAGCCGTTTTCATCCCGCTGTTTTTCGGCTTCTCCAGCTTCGCAGCGGCGCAATACGGGATCGGCGCTTGGGCACCGAGCTTCTTCGGCCGCACATTTGACTGGAGCGAGTTGCAGATCGGGCAGTATCTTGGCCCGGTCACCATGGTTGCAGGCGTGACGGGCGTTGTCGCAGGTGGCTTTCTTGCAGGCAAATTGATGTCGAGCGGGATCAAGGATGCGACCTTGAAGCTGTCCATGATCGCGGTGGCGTGCGCGCTGCCATTCGCGATTGTTTTCCCGCTGGTGGAAAGCCCGTTCGCTGCGCTTGGATTGCTGGGGCTTGTCTTGCTGCTCGGAACCGTACCTTTCGGCGCGGGTGTTTCCACATTCCCGCTCATCACGCCTAACCGGATGCGTGCTCAAGTGATCGCTGTCTATCTGCTGATCGCCAATCTCGTTGGATATTCCGCAGGTCCGATTTTCATCGCTGCGCTGACCGACAATTACTTCGCTGATCCTGCATCATTGAACCAGTCGATGGCGATTGCTGCCCCGACCATGATGGTGTGCGGGATCATTCTCATCGCTTTCGCCGTTAAACCTTACAAGGCCATGCTGGCCGCTCAATCTTCTCAGGAGTCATAGAATCTCATGGCATTGATCGATCTTGCCCCCGAAACGAAGTCCTTCCTTGGCAAGGATTTGAAGATCCTTATCGGCGCCAATTGGGCGGACCCGTCGTCAGACAGCGCGATTGACGTGATCAACCCTGCTGATGAAGCGGCTATCGGGCGTATTGCTGACGCAGCGATTGCCGACGTGGACCGCGCCGTTATGGCTGCGCGCAAAGCGTTCGATGAAGGCCCATGGCCGCATATGAAGCCGGGCGAGCGCGTCTTGCTTCTGAACAAAATCGCAAATGCGATGGAAGCCAATGCTGAGCAGCTCGCTCAGCTCGAAACGCTCGACAATGGCAAGCCGATAATGTGGGCGCGCGCGGATGTTGGCGCAGCGATTGGCGCCATGAGATACTACGCCGGTTGGGCCGACAAGATTCAGGGCACCACACACAACATCAACATGCCTGGCGAGCATCATGTCTACACAGTAAAAGAGCCAGTTGGCGTCGCAGCCTTGGTCGTTCCGTGGAATTACCCGCTAGTGATGGCGGCAATGAAGCTGGGGCCGTGCTTGGCTGCTGGCTGTACCGCTGTGCTGAAGCCTGCTGAAGACACCTCGCTGACCGCGCTTCGTTTGGGCGAGATCATGCTAGAATCTGGCCTTCCCGAAGGCGTGCTCAACATTGTCACAGGTTATGGCCACACAGTTGGGGACGCGCTGGTGAAGCATCCTGCGATCGACAAGATTGCGTTCACTGGTTCAACTGCAACCGGCAAGATCATCGCTCATGCTGCAGCAGAGGGCTTGAAGAAAGTCAGCCTGGAGCTTGGCGGCAAATCGCCCAACATCATCATGCCGGATGCTGACCTGGCAGCAGCTATTCCAGCCTCAGCCATGGGTATTTTCTTCAACAGCGGTCAGACCTGCACCGCGCCTTCGCGCCTCTATGTGCATGAAGACGTGAAGGACGAAGTGATCGCGGGCATCGCGGAAGTCGGCAAGTCGATGAAGATCGCCCCGGGTCTTGATGAAGAAAGCCAGCTTGGCCCGCTTGTCTCAGCCAAGCAGTTCGAGCGTGTTTCGAGCTACATCGAAAAGGGCCAGAGCGAAGGCGCTGAGATCGCAGCGGGCGGCGGGCGTCACGGCAATAGCGGATACTTCCTTGAGCCGACGATTATCTCGGACACGAATAACTCCATGTCCGTTGTGCGTGAGGAAATCTTTGGCCCTGTTCTTGTGACGCAGACATTCTCCAGCGAGGATGAAGTCATCGCACTTGCGAATGACAGCGACTATGGTCTCGCAGGCTGTGTCTGGACCAAGGATATCACAACCGCGCATACGATGGCGCGCAAGATCAAGGCAGGCATTATCGGCGTGAACACCGCTATGGGCGCTGACTGGGATGTGCCGCTCGGCGGCTACAAGCAGTCAGGTATCGGGCGCGAGAACAGCCGCGATGGGCTGGAGCTTTACCTCAACACCAAGTCTGTCTTCACGCAGTTGAAGTCGGCCTGGTGAGTTCCCCCGCGTTTCCTACTGATGTGCACCGCATCGACGTAGGCGACGCGGAATTGCATGTTGAGATCACGGGCGAGGGGCCTGATGTGCTCCTCGTCGCGGGTCTCGGCGGGCGAGGGGCCTTCTGGACCAACCAGATCCAGGCTTTCGCGCGGCACTTCAGAGTGATCACTTTCGATCATCGCGGCTGCGGGAGCAGCACAAGGGGCAAGACTGTCCAGAGCGTCGCGCATATGGCGAGCGATGTCACAGCGCTGATGGACGCGTTGGATATTCGGTCCGCGCATCTCGTCGGTCATTCGACCGGTGGTGCGATCGGACAGCATATCGGTGTGGAGACGCCTGAGCGGCTGGACAAGCTCGTGCTGTCATGCAGCTGGCCCGGGCCGGACGCTTATTTCCTTGAGCTGTTCCGCATGCGGCGGGCGGTGCTTGAGCAATGCGGGCCGCTTGATTACCTGTCTTCGGGTACGTTTCTCGCCATGCCGAGCCGGTACTTGCAGCCGCAGATGGAGAATGCGAGGTCCTACATGGAAGAGCGGCTATCGGCATTTCCCGGAGTGGAGGTGGAAATCTCACGCATATCTGCGGTTATGTCGCATGATCTACGCGAAAAGCTCACTCATCTCGCGTTATCTACGCTGTGTCTCGGGGCTCTGGATGACCAGATTACGCCTGCTGGTTTCACCAAGGAGATGACTGATCTGATTCCCGGAGCAGAGCTCCATCTCTTTGATAATGGGGGCCATTTTGCCCCGATGTGCGTTCCTGAAGAGTATAACGCGCGCGTTCTGGAATTCTTGCAAAGCTGAGGAAGAGACGATGTCTGATCATCCCCCTGTCGGCCACATCACCAAGGGACAATCCGTGATTGTCGGACCCGATGAAGGCCGTTCTTTGTGGCAGCCCATGCCGAGCCGCGGCTATGTCAATGTGAACCTCACCGCCGACAATATGCCTTATGATACATGGTCTTCGGGCATTCAGGTGATGCCGCCGGGCTGCATGGTGCGCGAACATGGGCACAAGCAGAACCACGAGCTGGTCTTCGTTTATGAAGGTACGGGTCAGGTCGATATTGATGGCGAAGTCACGGAGTTCGGCCCCGGTACGACCATCCTGTTTGCGCGCAATTGCACCCACTGGATCAAGAACACAGGCGACACGGACATGAAGATGTTTTGGGTCTTCTTCCCGCCGGGCCTCGAAGATTGGTTCTATGCCATTGGAAAAGAACGCAAACCCGGCGATCCAATGCCTGAGCCCTTCGACCGGCCTGACAATGTACAGGACGTGATGGACAAGATGCGCTTTCTCCCTCCGCGCGGAACCTGAAGGACAATCATGCGAATTATTCCGCAATCCGAAGTGGAGCGGCTGCTCCCTGTTGGCGCCTGTGTGCCGGTCATGCGCGAGGCGATGATTGCAACGTCGCGCGGCGATGTCAGTCTCCCGATACGGCAATTCATGCCTGTTCCAGGAGCAGCTGGAAAAATGGCGATCATGCCGGGTTCGCTAGGCACCGCGGGTGAATCTGAAGATGCGAGCTTCGGGATCAAGCTGGTGTGCAAGTATGAGCGCCCACATGGCGACCCGCTTGGTACACATGTCGGCATGGTCATGCTGTTTGACAGCGCGAAGGGCATTCCGTTGGCGATGATCGAAGGTTCTTCGCTGACATCGATCCGTACTTCAGCTGCGAGCGCGCTGGCCACTGACTTGCTTGCTAGACCCGATGCAACGCGGCTTGCCCTTATAGGCAATGGCGAACAGGCGATGCGGCATATCAAGGCGATGCAGGCCGTGCGCGCTATCGAGCACGTAACGGTGTGGGGCCGTGATGCCGAACGAGCGCAGGCTTTCGCTGCGGACGCCTCCGATCAATGCAATGTCGAAGTAGTCACCTCAGCGACGCCGGCTGAAGCGGTGGCGAACGCCGACATTATTTGCACAACGACGTCAGCGAAAGAGCCCGTATTGATGGGCGCTGATCTGAAACCGGGGCAGCACATCAATCTGGTCGGGTCAGCTATTCCGACGACGTCGGAAGTGGACCACGAAGCTGTCAGACGCAGCCGGTTCTATGTCGACTATCGCCCCGCAGCGATGGCGGCGGCTGGTGAGCTCCTCAAAGCAATCGAAGCCGGGGTTATCACCGAGGATCATATTGTTGCCGAAATTGGTGAAGTAGCAGCGGGTGATGCGCCCGCACTCGGTTCTTCTGAGGAGATCACGTGCTACAAATCGCTCGGTGTTGCCGCGCAGGACCTTGCGGCGGGCTATGCTGTGTATCTCGCAGCTGAAGCTGAGAACACAGGAACAGTTGTCGATCTGCTGGCTTAGCTGAGCGTCGTCTCACCGCACAACAAGAGGGGCGACATCTCGCGATGCCGCCCCTTTCTTTTTGGCCTACAGGCTCGACTTAGAAGTCGACGGAACCTGTAACCCCGAATGTGCGACGCTCCCCAAAGAACTGGCCGTACGTATTGCCAAACGGGAGCAGCACGACGAAAGCGTTCGACGTGTACTTCTTGTCGAACAGGTTGCGTGCCCAGAGGCGGACCTTGAAGTTATCGATACTCACGCCGGCGGCAGCATTCACGAGGAAGCGTTCTGGAATGATGCCGAGGTTGCCGGAATCGGCGAAGAAATCGCTCTGCCAGCTCGCATCGGTGCGGATGAAGTAGGAATTCCCGTCACCGAAATCGCCATCATATTGCGCACCGAAAGAGGCCTGTGTTGGCGCCTGACGTTCAACTTCATTGCCGCCGATGGATCCGTCGGTAGCGCAGACGATGTCGTCACACGGGGCTGTTGATCCAGGTACACCCCGGCTGAAACGGCTGTCGACCGTATCGTCGCTATACTCTGCTTCTGAATGAGAGAATGTCGCATCGAAGCTGAGATTGTCAGTCGCCTGATAGCGAGTTGATATCTCGATCCCGTAGACCGTTGCATTACCCAGGTTTTGAGTGATGTTCGGGACGTTCGGATCGTCGGGATTGTCCGGATCTTCATCAGCCGCATTGACCTGAATGTCGGTCCAGTCGGTGTAGAAGACAGAAGCGTTGAACACGAGATCGCCATTGAGCAGATTGCTCTTTACGCCGAGCTCATAAGTCCAGTTGTATTCAGGATCGAATGTGTTGTCGATTTCCTGACGCGCGGTGACGTTAAAGCCGCCAGCTTTCGCACCGCGTGCCGCAGTTGCGAAAAGCAATACATCCGGATTGAGTTCGTAGTCGATCGTGAAACGCGGTGTGAACTCCTTGAAAGTGTCATTCAAAGTGATCGCACGGCGATTGTCCTGCGCAGTGATTTCTGTTTCGGAATACCGAGCTTCCGCGCCAACGGTCAGGCGTCCGTCCGCTGATGTCCAGTAGAACTCACCGAAGATCGACTCCACTTCTGTGCGCGATTGCTCATCAGCAAGCAGGATGTTGAGCTGTGTCGGAAAAACGATCGCAGTGCCAGGAGGCTGAACCGGAATAACCGGATTGCCTTCAGTGATCGGAGGTAGGTTCTGGCTGGTAAACAGAACGCTGTCTGTACCATCGGAAAGGAACCCTCCAACCGAGGTTCGGATCGTGCCGTTATCGAAGGTCAGGCGTGCTTCATGCGTATCGTAGTTGATGTCGCCGACGGGCGTTTGCTGGAAATTGCAAAGTGGAAACAAGGGGTTGTTACCAAAGCTGACGATCGCACCGCAATTGATCGGATCAGGCTCGCCGCTGGTGCCGATATTCACATTGCCTTTGACGTTGCCGAAGACATAGCTGAGTTCGATATTGTCTGTCAGTTCAGCCGTCGCTGCGGCCCGGAAAATCCCTGTATTTGCTTGCGTCGCAAAGCTACGCGGATCGACGAGAACGGAGTCAGCTGGATCAGGCAATTCGCCACAAACCAGCGGAGAGAACGCTCCGAAGCGTAACGCACCGCAATTCGTGATCGCAGTCAAGTCGGTGCTCGCGTCAGGATCGAGGATACCGCCGCTGCTGTCGCCGAAATACCGCGACGCACGCGCCTCGTTTTCAACTTCGAAACGGTTGTAAGAAGCTTCAATAGTCAGGCCTTCAAAAGGCTTTGCTGCCGCTGAGATCGACCACGATTCGTTTTCCCAACCGCCGACATTTCCCTTGGTGCTTGGCCCGGGAATGCTCAGGTCAGCAAACGGGTGTTCGTTTTCCCACGAGCCATCGAAGCTTGAGTATTCGTAGGTCCCGGCAATCGCGAGGTAATCGGTGACGGAGAAGTTCAGATGACCGCCGATGTCGCGACGCTCATCGGAGCCAAACGTGCCTTCCAGACCGCCTGAGATGAAGCCATCCATCGAAGCTTTGAAAGGCACGTAGTTGATTGCGCCAGCAAAGGCGTTGCGGCCATAACGCGCGCTTTGCGGTCCTTTGACGATCTCGACACGCTGGAGATTGGCTGTGCCGATATCGACGGCCCAGCTGCGCGGAATGTAAATGCCATCGAAGAAAGTCGAGACGTTCGACTCTAGCGCTGTCACACGTGAAGTTGCCTGACCGCGAATAGTCGGCTGAGCAAAGCCGCCAGAGAAGTCTTCGAAGCTGAACCCCGGCGTGAAGCGTGCCACATCGTCAAGCTCTTGCAGGCCGCGGCGCTCGATATCTTCCTCGCCAAAAGCAGTAATCGCAAGAGGAACGTCTTGTATGTCCTCCGCCCGACTACGTGCTGTCACGATGATTACGTTGCCGTTTTCTGCATCTTCCGCAGTTGTTTCGTCTTCGGACTGCGCAAATGCAGCACCAGGGGCAAACACAACCAGGCTGGTCGCAATTGCCGCTACACTGGTCTTAGAAAGGAAACGCCTCATTCTAACTTCCTCCAAATTGATTGGTTCGGGTTCTTCCCCACCCTGATGCGGCTCCAATTGGGCATTTCCGCTGTCTGCTGAATGGAGTCGGCGCATTTGTTCGACAGGCGATTAGAGACTTCCGCTAACGTTATGTACGTCGCGACAGAACCGTATCGAAGTTGACAGCAGGATCGCGCCGAAGGCTTCCGGAACCTGAATTTGAGCGGAAGCGTTTGTACGCAGAGAGGTTTATTTGATGGCTATGACTATTGCCCCCGAAACTCAGGTTGCGGGACCAGCTGAGGAAAAACTCTCAGTTGGCTTGAAGCTTGGTTGGGGCACGGGTGCTTTTGGCGTCGCGCTGCTAATGAACGGCATTTCGGGCGTCATTCTTGGCTTCGCGGGGACCATCCTGGGTCTTGAGCTGTGGCTTGCAGGCGCGGTCATTTTTGCCAGCAAGCTGGTCGACGTCGTGACCGACCCGATAGTCGGAATGTGGAGCGACAAGCACCAATCAGCCAAGGGGCGGCGGCGGCCATTCCTGATATGGGGAGCCTTAGCGAGCGCAGCCAGCTTCGCCTTAATTTTCACCACTCCGGTGTTTGACAATCAGTATGTGACCGCAACCTATCTGTTCGGTGCACTCTGCCTGTATGCATTTGGCTATACGCTCTTCAATATCCCCTACATGTCGATGCCCGCCGAGATGACAGACAGCTATCATGAGCGTTCTTCGATCCACGCTTATCGAATGGTGTTTATAGCTCTTGGCGCGCTAGTCGCTACGTCGGGGATTAAGGGCGCGTTGGATGTACTCGGTGAGAATGACATCGGCAGCTGGCGACTGGTCGGCATTGTCTGCGCTGCTTTGATATTGATTAGCCTTATAATTGCGTACCTTACAACCGCGAAAGCGCGTTTTACGGTCGGAAAATCGGCAACCGCTGAGTCTAAACTCGAGCAGTTGCGCACAGAATCCGGAGCGGTGCTGAGCAATCGCAATTTTGTTAGGCTGATCGGCGTGAAGTTTTCTCAGCTCATGGGTGTACAGACCATTGGCGCTGCAATGCTCTATTTTTTCGTCCAGTATCTTCAAAGTGACTTCGGCACGCTCGCCATTTTCGGTGTCATCGTCACGGCTTCAACGATCATCTTCTCCCCAATATTGGTCCAGTTCTCGAAGAAGTTCGGAAAGAAAAACGCCTATTTCGTGGCAGCCGGCGCAAACATCGCATACGCGCTGAGCTGGACGTTTGCGAACCCCGGAGAGCCAGAATGGGCAATCTATCTGCGCGCGTCGATTGTCGGGATCGCTTTCGGCGGCAATGTCATCATGGCAATGAGCATGCTCACCGATATCATTAACGAAGATGCCGATCGCACCGGGGTACGGCGCGAGGGCGCATTTACGGCGCTCTACAGCTTCGTCGAAAAACTGACCGGAGCGCTTGCCCCGTTGATCGTCGGTATTGCGCTCAGCTATGTTGGTTTCGACCAGAGCTTACCCTTTGGTGCTGACCAAGGTGAAAACGTCAACACCGCATTGCTTCTTGCGGTGTCATGGTTGCCATCGGTCTTCAATCTCATCGCGATCATACTGCTGGCGGGATATAATTTGACTGAGGCCGATGTGAGAAAGAGCAAAGTGCAACAGGAATTCTCATGAGTACGAACGCTTACCAAGACCCAAAACTGCGTCAGCGTGGACGCGCTTCAGTGGATTTTCTGGCTCAGATGGCAATGGCCTCGGGCGGGGTGCGGCAGGCAGTGGATGGCGCAGTCAGCGAGGCGGTTAAAGACCCTGCTGAACTGCCTGACGATCTGGATGAACGCCTCGCGCACATGGATGCAGCGCTTGCTGACAGTTCTGCCTACACAGTTCAGAAGCTGATGGGTGATTGGCACGGGCGCATGCATGGCCGCATTGCTGCAGAAGCATTCGGCGAAGTGGAAGGTGATCTCGCCGAAGCTTTTGCTGCTGCGGAACAAGGGCGGGCAACGCTGGAGCTCGATCCTGATCTCGTTCCGCCAGACTATTGGGATGGCGTGAACTTTCACCGCACTCACGGCGGTTGGGACAAGCATCCCGAGCAAGGCTACGTGCACGGCGAGATCATTCATAAGAAAATGGTCGCGCGTTTCTTCCCTGGCGGAATTTTCAAGCAACGCGCTGAGGTTGCGGCGATGGCACCGCGCGACGACTATAAGCGCATTCTCGACATGGGCTGCTCTTCCGGCCATTTCACCACTGGCTTGCAGACAGTCTATCCCGACGCGCAGATCTATGGCGTGGAACTCTCCGCACAGATGCTGAAGCATGCCTGGCGTACCGCCAATGCGAACGGCTGGAACTGGAAGCTTTATCAGCGCGCGGCTGAAGACACTGGCTTTGAAGATGGCAGCTTTGACTTCGTCGCTAGTTACATCATTCTTCATGAAATGCCTGCCTGCGCCATCCGCAAGGTATTCGCCGAGGCGTTTCGTGTACTGGAGTCTGGTGGTGATATGCTGATGAGCGATGTCACGCGCTATGCTGATATGGACAAGCTTTCTGTCTGGAAAGCGGATCGCGGGGCGAAGTTCGGCGGCGAACCACATTGGCGTGAAAGTGCGAGCCTTGATCTCGCTGAAATTGCCCGCGACGCAGGCTTTGTCGATGTGAAAGCGGGCGGGTATTATCCGCATGTCGTTCAAGGTCGCAAGCCATGAGCTCAGTCGACCCCAAGAGCTTCAACACGCCGAAATCTGAGATTTTCGCTCCCGACCAGGTCGATAATATCGCCCGCGCAGTGCTCACGCTCACGCGCGAAGTGGCGGTTCTGAGCGATCGGGTGATGGTGCTTGAAGAGGTGTTGGGCCAGAAAGGGGTCGATGTGCGAGAAGCGGTTGATACCTACCAGCCGTCGGAAGAGTTTCAGGCGCGCGCAGATGCCAGCACGCAACTGATCCTCAAGAATGTCATCGCAGCTTTGCAGGGTGCCGACGGGGGCGATTAGCTCATTAAGCGGGCCCGAAGACGGAGATGGTACTGCTCAGCTGAAGACACGCTCAAACGTTGTCAGGGGCAAGGAAGACCTATGGTATTGAAGCGTACTGGCCTGCCTTTCGGTGTCGCGGCGATCCTTGCGGGATGTACGGGACCGCTCGAGCGGACCCCGCTGCCGGAGCAGGCTTCTTCTCCTGAAAGTGAAAGCTGTGCAGCGCGTCTCGCAGGAGCTTCTAGCGAAGTTTCCTTGAGCGTGACTGAGGGCAGCGAGCGGCAAATACCGGTCACGCTCTTCCTGCCTGAGCAGCCCGGTGAGTATCCTCTGTTGGGATTCTCGCACGGAGCCTTTGCCAGCCCAACCCGCTATCGGGCGATGCTCGCACCGTTAGCGAGTGCGGGTTACATCGTTATCGCGCCAATGCATGTGGATTCCGAAGAGTTCGGATCGGACGAGCGGCCCGATCGCGACACAACCTGGCGCACGCGGAACGAGGATATGGCGCTCGCGCTCAATCCCAATCAGGAGCTCCTCGACCTGCTTGAGGCGCGCGAATACACGCTTTCGAAAGGCAAGGTCGCATCAGTCGGGCATAGCTATGGCGCGATCATGGCGCAGCTGCCCGGAGGCGCGCTCGCCTATGAGAGCGATGGTTCTCAGGTTGATCGAGCTGATCCCGATGTGGACGTTGTGGTCGGCTGGTCGCCGCCAGGTTCAATTCCGACGATGATTGACGCAGAGGGTTGGAACACGCTTGCGGTGCCGTCGCTGACAATCACCGGAACAACTGATGTGTTGCCCGGCTTTATCGATGATTGGCGCGCGCATCTGGCGAGTTATGAAAACGCGCCGATTGGCAAACGTGCATCATGGGTTGGCGAGGGTATCGACCACTATTTCGGAGGAATGTTCGGGCGCGAAAAACCGGCTGATGCGAACAGTCAGCGATTATTCCACCGCGCAATGGAAATCAGCCTCAACTTTATGGATCGGCATATCGGAAGCGAGCAGGTTTGCACGCTCGGTCCGCCCGTATCGGGTGAGGCATATCAAGAGGATGGTGCATGACACGCGAATTCAAGCTTCTCACAGCTGTCCTTGCGATTGCGCTTGCGGGTTGCAGTGCCGTCGAACCAGCAGCGCCGAAAGTTGCTGCGACATCCCCGCCTGCTGAGAAGTCTTACCCTGATCAGGCGGAGCTTTACTCCGATCTCGACAATCCCATGCGACCGGACGAGTTTCAGGGTGCGACAATCCTTGATGTCGATCGCTACCGTCCGACTTACAACTTGACGGGTTGCGAGGCGGCGCCACTGCCTGTGGCTGAGCCGACACCAGCTCTTTCTCAAGCTCTCGCCAAGGCAAAGGCATACTCCGAAGAGGCAAGCGGTGTCGGCCTGATCGTCATGGTGGATGGGGCGGTCGTGCATGAAAGCTATGCCAATGGCGCGGACGAGAATTCACTGACCACCTCTGCGTCCAAGATGAAATCTGTCCTTGCGCTGCTTTACGGCATTGCGATCGAGCAAGGACATATCGGATCGATTGACGATTCAGCCGGCGCTTACCTTGATGAGTGGACTGACGATCCACGTGGAGCGATCACTCTGCGGCAGCTGATGACTATGTCTGCCGGGCTTGGCCCGACTGACTTCATGCAGTTGATTTTCGCGCCAGACATCGCGCCGGTTGCGCTGCAGGCTGCGAGGATTAGCGCGCCAGACACAGAGTTCAATTACAGCAATGCCAACAGCAGAATCCTCGCGATCATTCTGGACAGGCAAGTGCGCGCAGCGGGCTTTGCAAGCCTCGCACAATTCCTGCAAGCAGAGCTGTGGTGCCCATTGGGCGGTAGCGATGCATTGCTGTGGGTCGACCCGGCAGGCAAAGCGCGCGGTTATGCAGGCCTGCACGCAATTTTGCGCGACTGGGCAAGAGTTGGCGATCTGATCCGCAACAACGGCACGGCCAATGGCAAACAGATCGTGCCAGCTGAATGGATTGCAGAAATGGCGAAGCCGTCGGCGGTCAACTCGCAATATGGCTTGCATGTCTGGCTCGGAGGCGAGTGGACCCCGCAAAGGTCCTACAGTGCTGCCAATCCGATCAAGATCACACACAGCGAAGCATTTGAAGCCAAGGACATCATCTACTTTGACGGGTTTGGTGGGCAGCGTGTCTATGTGATGCCGTCTGAAGGCGTGACGATTGCGCGATCAGGCCTCGTGAACATGCAATTTGATGACGCTATTTTGCCCAATACGGTTGCACGCGCAGTCGAGTGAGCAGCGAGGGCTGAGCGGTCACTCTCTAAAGAAGAAAGCCTTGCGCGTTTCTTCTGTCGGATCGCCGACTTTCATGTCGGTTTTGAGCAAAGCCATGCCGCGCTGAACGCCCGGGCGCGTTTCACATTTCTCGATCCATGCGGCGACATTCGGGAATGCACTGATGTCGATGCCGTGCAGCTTTTGCTGGCGCGCATCCATCCATGGGTAGGTCGCCATGTCTGCCAGCGAGTATTCGTCCCCAGCAATCCAAGGCTTCTTGGCCAATTCGCGATCGATGAGACCATAAAGCCGCTTGGTTTCACCGCTGTAGCGCTCGATGGCGTAAGGAACTTCCTCAGCTGCATACCCGCGAAAGTGTCCGCATTGGCCAAACATCGGGCCGATATTGGCGCACTGGAAAAACACCCATTGCGTGATGATTGAGCGCTGAACCGGATCATCGGGCCAGAACTTTCCGGTCTTCTGTGCAAGATAAAGCAGGATCGCGCCGGATTCGAAAACCGTGTGCGGGCGTCCATCCGGTCCGTCATAGTCAACGATCGCAGGAACACGATTGTTGGGGCTGATCGCGATAAAGTCAGGCGCGTGCTGTTCGCCGGTCAAGATATTGATCGGCTGCGTCACATAATCGAGCTCGAATTCTTCCAACGCGATGGAAATCTTGTGGCCGTTGGGTGTGGGCCAGAAATAGAAGTCGATCATTGCGATTAAGCCTTTTGAGCTGCGAGGACTTCTTGGACAGCCGCCTGCAGTCTTGCTGCGCTGGTATCGCTTGTGAAGTCCTTGTTGTAATGCGATTGGACCGATGGACGCTGCACCGCTTCATCGTACCAATCAGAGAGCGCTGGACGACCTTCGCGCCAATCGAAGTTGGGGTAGATCGGGTCCTTCGCTTCGTAGAATTCCGCGCGGAAACCCAAATAGCTGATCGCATGCAGCATGGCCGCGTGGCCGACATCGAACGTGTCCCAGCCTTTCGCAGCTTCGCTATCCAGCCAATCGAGCCCGCGAATGAATTTTGGCCAGAGCCGTTCGAACACGAACATGTTCCACTGGCCTGGCTCTTGCCATTGTTCGGCAACCATCTGGACTGTGCCTTCGAAGATCGTGTCTGACAGAGCAAGGCGCGTCACGGCATCCCAACGCGCTGGCCCGGGTTCAGGATACATACGACGAGCTTTGCTTTGGCTGTCGAGGAACTCACAAATCGCCTGACTGCCATAGATTACTTGGCCTTCATCCGTGGCCATCGTCGGAACCTTGCTCAGCGGATTGATCGCCGCGATGGAATAGGCTTCGCCCTGATCTTCGCCATCGAGATTCTTAAAGGGGAATGTCGCGACGAAGTCGATCTCGTCCCACAATCCGCACTCATGCGCAGTGACGAGAACCTTGTGAATGAAGGTGTGAAACGGAGAGTAAAACAACTTCATTGGATATGCTCCTCGCGTTGCTGCGGTCTGATTTCGGAAGGTACTCTAGGTCGAACTTAATGCATGCCGACCTTCTGGTGATCGGGTGACTTGTCCTTGGCAGACAGTTCGCCGGCTTCTTCCTTTTGCTTCATATTCTTGAAGGTATCGAACTCGTTCACGCCGCCCATTTCCTTCTTGGGCCAACGCGTTGCAAAGCCACGCGGGTATTCGCTGTCATCGTCTTTGCGACCATCTTCTGACCACAAGAGCGGGAAGAGCGGGCCGTCCGGCTTTTCGCCTTCAAGCATCTCGTCAAAACTAACGCCCGCCAGGTTCAGGCAGTCCGGACGAGGTGCCCAGCGGATGTCATCGCCAAACACGCGCTCTGAAATGGCAATGCGCCAGTCGTCAGTCGGATTACCTGAAGAATAATGCAGCGCCCACGGGTGCACGATCAAGATATCGCCCGGATCCATATCCCAAGTCAGAAAGCGCTTGCCCGGTTCACCACGCATTGGTTCGATATCCGGGTGAGGCACCCGGTCATCAGGCTTGATCATCTTGCGCGCATTCGGGCTGAATAGCCAATAGGGAACATCATCATGCTGGCTTTCCGCGAGCACTTCCAAGCAGTTCTCTTTCACGATCGGGGTAAGTGGTATCCAAATGGAAGGAACCATCTTCCCTTCCACCGGGAATGCCATCCGGTCACAATGCCAAAGCGTCTTGGCATCAGATTGTGGCGGTTTCGCAAAGAACTCGTCAAAATAGAAACGGATTTCCTTTGATTCCATGACCTTGCCTGCAGCTTCAGCAAGCGGTCCCTTAAACACAAGTTCACGATATGCTTCCAAACGTCGCGCCATGTAGCGACCAGGAAGAGTTGGAAGTAGGCCGACGTCCTCTTTCTCAATGATCACCTGGCGCGCAATGGGTTCGAGCAAATCGATCCAGTCTTTGTCGAGGACATTGCGCAAGCAAACGGCACCGTCGCGTTTGTAGTCATCGATATCCTGCTGAGTGATATCGCGCAGCGGACTGGAATTGAGCGGCATTGTCGTACTCCTTACGTCTTTAACTCCTAGCGATACCAAAGGGGTTCCATCGCGGGTTCAGCAAGTCCCGATACTATCCACGCTTCGGATATTAATGGTGCGTCGGTGCGCCCTCCTGGACGAGTACCAAGGTCGCAGGGCTGCAAGCTCTTCGCAGGGTGGAGAAATTGTAAAGCGGGGCCTGTTCGTTTTGTCATCTCCCTTATTGCTGCCTCACGGACTGGTCGAAAATTCGGAGTTAACAATGCAGGAAATCCGCACGCAGGTTGTGGTGGCAGGAGCTGGCCCGGTCGGGACTGTTGCGGCCTATTTGCTCGCGAGCCGCGGTATTGATGTGGTGCTGTTGGAAGACGGTGCTGATTGCGCACTCGATCTGCGTGCGTCCACTTTCCACCCGCCAACGCTCGAGATGCTCGAGCGTTTCGACATCACGCCGCGCCTGATCGAGAAGGGTTTGAAAGCACCGATCTACCACTTCCGCGAGCGCCGCACGGGCGAAGTCATAGACTTCGATCTGAGCGAAATCGCCGATATCACAAAGCATCCTTATCGCATTCAGTGCGAGCAGTATCACCTGTCGAGAATGCTGTCCGAAGGCGTGCGCAGCCAGCCTGGTGCAGAAGTCCTGTTCAACCACCGCGTTGTGGCGCTGGAGCAGTCGCCAGAAGATGTGACTGTCTATGCGGAGACGCCCTATTCGATACTCAAGATCAGAGCTGATTATCTGATCGGCGCTGATGGTTCGAACAGCTCGGTTCGCAAGTGGCTCGGCACGGAATTCGATGGCTTTACCTATCCGGAAAAGTTCCTTTGCTTCACGACCGAAGAGCCGCTGGAAGAGCACATCGAGAATCTCGCTTATGTGAACTACGTGTCTGACCCAGAGGAATGGATGGTGCTCCTTCGCGTACCATCACTTTGGCGGGTATTGGTCCCTGCGGACATGGATACGCCGGACGATGTCCTCAAAGCGGACCCCAAGAAGGAAGAAGTCTTCAACCGTCTGATTGGTAAGGCTGATGTGAAGACTCATCACCGCACGATCTATCGCGTGCACCAACGGGTCGCGAAAAGCTTCCTGACGGGGCGCACGGCGCTGATCGGCGATGCGGCGCATCTTAATAACCCGATCGGCGGGTTCGGCATGAACTCAGGCATTCACGATGCCTTCAATCTGGGTGAGCGCTTGCTGAAGATCTATCAGCATGGTGCCGATGCAGACCATGAGCTCAATGCTTTTGAGCGTCAGCGTCGCACTACGACGCATGACTTCATTCAAGCGCAGACGATCCGCAATATGGAGTACCTGAAAGAGGGCGAGGACCAGCTTCATGACCGCCGCAAGGCTGAAATGCAGGCTATCCGTGATGATCCTGTGCGTCGCCGCGAATTCCTGCTGCGTCAGTCGATGATCGATTGTGTCGAGAAAGAAAGGGAAATGGCCTGATGCCGGTCAAGCCTCGTCCTAATCCGGACGCTCAAGGCTATCGCGCGCTATTTGGTGTGCTTGGTCCCTCGACCAATACAATCGTCCAGCCAGATTTCGATGACCTGCGTCTACGCGGCGTCACGAACCATTACAGCCGGATTGTGGTTGATGACGCCAACGCGATTTCGGATGAGACATTCATGGCGGGCACGCTGGAGATCAGCAACAACACGCTGGAGGCTGTTCGCGGTGTTCTGACTTGCAATCCTGACTACCTCGTCATGGGGATGTCGGCGGTGACCTTCTACGGTGGAGCAAAGGGCGCAGAAGAGTGGCGGCAGAATATCGAAGATGCTTCAGGGCTCAAACTGTGTACTGGCTCGCAGTCCTTGATCGAAGCGTTCAACGCCTATGGCGGGATCAAGAAGATCGCGGTTATCTCTCCCTATTTCCCTAGCGCGAATGCGCATGTGGCGCATTTCATGTCCGACCACGGCATCGAAGTCGTGCGCGACACCTGCCTCCAATGCCCAAGCTGGACTGCCATTGCGCAAGTTCCGACAGAAACGCTGCGTGATGAACTCATGAAGCTTGATGGCGATGATATTGACGCGCTGGTGCAAGTGGGCACGAACCTCTCCATGGTGCGCTTTGCTGCTGCAGCAGAGGAATGGCTCGGCAAGCCCGTAATCGCAATCAATACAGCCACATACTGGAACGCTCTGCGCCAGAACGGCATTAAAGATCAAAAGACCGGTTTTGGCCGGCTGATGTCCGACTTCTAAGGAATACGCTCTAACATGTTCGAATATGATTATGTCCCGCTCCCGGAGCGCGCTCCGCTTCGTTGGCCGAACGGCGCGAAAGTCGCGATTATGTTCACGTTCAATCTCGAAACATGGGACCTGGTGAAGGATACGGACCAGCCGTATTATGCGGGCGGACCGGCTTTGCTGCCAAATGCGCTTGCAGGCCGCATCCCCGATTACCCGAACTATTCCTGGCGCGAATATGGCCAGCGGGTGGGCGTATGGCGCATGTTCGAGATGTTCGACGAGATGGGCGCAAAGGCAGGTTGTACAGTCAATGCAGTCACTTTCGAACGGCGCAAAGCGATGGCGGATGCCTGCCTTGAGCGCGGCTGGGAGCTGATCGCGCACAATTACGAGCAAGGCGAACTGCTGACCGATTTCCATGACGATATCGACACCGAACGCGACATCATCCGCCGTTCGGTAGAGATGTATGAGAAGCACACTGGACGAAAGCCAAAAGTATGGCTTTCCAGCAGTTTACGCGGCACCTTGAATACTCCGACTATCCTCGTTGAAGAGGGTTTCAAGGCCTATTGCGACATCATGAATGATGATCAGCCTTATATGATCCGCACCGATGCGGGGCCGATTGTCGGTACGCCGTACTCGAATGTGATCAACGATTTCACGATTCTGACGCGCAATGCGCGCACCACTGACGAGTATCGCGACCTGCTGATCGAGGAATTGAAGGTGCTGCACGCAGAAGGTGCGAAAACGGGCCGCATCATGAATGTGGGCCTGCACCCGCACGTCTCCGGGCGCGCTTACACGATCCGCGCTCTTCGCGAATTTATCGAATATGCTCAATCACTTGATGGTATCTGGTGGGCAACGCGCGAAGAGATCGCCGACTGGTATGTCGACAATCACGAAGCGCATTTCCCGGGTCAGCTCAAGGGTTAGAGACCTTTCGAGATAACCCCGAGATGAAGCGAGATACCCCCTAGAGCTCGCGAGACCTCCGCAAGATCCCTTACACAATCGCGCAGACAGTCTTGAGTTCAAGATAGTTGTCCATTGCGGCCTGTCCGCTGTCGCGGCCATAGCCCGACTGCTTCATCCCGCCGATCGGGAGCGAAGCGTCATACATCGCGTGGCTGTTGATCCACACCGTTCCGGCCTGGAGCCGCTCTGCCATGCGCGTCGCGTTGGAAAGCCCTTCCGTCCAGATGCCTGCGGCGAGGCCATAATCGCTGTCATTGGCCGCTGCGATAACTTCGTCCGCATCTTCAAAACGTGTGATCACGACAACAGGACCGAAAATCTCTTCGCGCACGATCCGCATGTCCGCTTTGATGTCGGTAATGACAGTCGGTGTGACAAAACTCTGATTGGGGCCAGCCGTCTCGCCACCCACCAGCACGCTCGCGCCTGCCTTTTTGCCGTCCGCGATATAGTCCGCAACTTTGCCGGCGTGTCCTTTGGAGATCAGCGGGCCCATATGCGTTGCCGGATCAAGGCCGTGGCCCAGCTGGATGGCTTTGGCTTGCTCTGCCATGCCTTCAAGCACGCGGTCATAGACGCTGGAATGCGCGTAAAGGCGTGAGCCTGCAATGCACACCTGACCGCCATTGAAGAAGATCGCATTGGCCGCGCCCGGAATGGCTGCCTCGAGGTCCGCATCGTCCATGATGATGACCGGAGACTTGCCGCCGAGCTCAACACTCACGCGCTTCAAATTGCCTTGCGAGGCATCGACGATCTTGCGACCCGTCACTGTCGAGCCGGTAAAGGCGATCTTGTTCACGTCCTCGTGCTCAGCAAGCGCTGCGCCTGCCTCCGCGCCGAAGCCTGTGACAACATTGACCACGCCCTGCGGCGTACCCGCCTCCTGGATCAGCTCTGCCAAACGGATAGTCGTCAGCGAGGTCTCTTCAGATGGCTTGAGTACCAAGGTGCAACCTGCGGCCATCGCAGGGGCTATCTTCATCGCCGTCAGCACCAGCGGCGAGTTCCACGGCAGGATGCCGCCGACAACGCCGACCGGCTCGCGGCGCGTATAGGCATGAACGCGCTTGCCTTCAGGCTGGTAATTGATCGAAGTCGGGATGGTCGAGCCTTCGATCTTCGTCGCCATCCCGGCGAAATAGCGGAACTGCGCAACCGCTCCGGGAATTTCCGCCCAGCGCCCGACATAAAGCGCCTTGCCCTGATCGAGCGTTTCCAGCTCTGCCAGCTCGTCAATCTTCGCTTCCATCAGGTCTGCGATCTTCCAGAGCAGCTGGCTGCGCTCCATCGGTGTCATCGCTCGCCATGGGCCGGTTTCGAACGCCTTGCGCGCCGCCGCAACTGCTGCATCGACATCGGCTGCATTTCCACGCGCAATTTTGCCGATAACTTCGCCGGTGGCCGGATCAAGCGTGTCGAATGTCTCGCCCGACTGGCTGCTCACCCATTCGCCATCAACCAGCAGCTTGTGCTGGACACGGGCGAGGAAGGCGGCTGCTTCTGCGTTGGGTTTGAGAGCGTTAGAAAGGTCCATGGGTCACGGGTCCGTTGGTTGCGCAAATCTGTCAGGTTCCACGTAGCGTGAGGGCCGATGTTCTGGCGGCACAACGCGCTCGCTAATCGCTGATTGGATAAATCCGTGAGCGATGTGCCTGTTCCCGGTGCTGTATCGTGCGCAGAGCATAAAAAAGAAGGCGGGATCACTCCCGCCTTCTCCTTGATCACAAAGCTGTGCCCGGTCCTTAGAGGCCAGGAATGTCCGCGAAGTTCACACGGATACCAGCATAGAAATAGCGTCCGCGCCAGCCGGTGGGGGTGTTGTTCAACCCGATTGCCGGCTGTTCATTGGTGAAGTTGTTCACGCCGAGGTAGAACTGGAACTGATCGTCCGCAGTCTGGAACTCTGCCCGAATGTCATGCATGAAGCGTGATCCAATCGTCAGGAATTCGGGAGCAGCGCGGTCCGGGTTTGCAGCCAGAACGTCTTTTTCAAAACGCAGCTGGGGTCCGATATACTGCACACCATAATTCAGAGCAAAGTTGCCACGGGTGTAAGTGATATCGGCATTGCCATTCCACTTCGGAGAGCCGGTTTCCCCGCGATCATCGTCCACTGTCCCGCCATTTGACGGAACGAACGACAACGTATCAAGATAGCCAAGCGTGCCGCGCAACTGGATATCGCTATTGTCGTCAAGGTCGAAGCGATAGCTCATCGTCATGTCCGCGCCAGACGTTTCGAAGAAGGCGACGTTAACAGGTGACAGGCTGAAGCTCTCAACGAAGCCGGTGCCCGCAGCTCTGGTCACCCGATCGCAGAACTCATTGTCCAGCGTTGGAGAATCGACACAGAACTCAGCAATCTCTGACAATTCCGCTGTATTGATCGCGTTCTCGATCTCGATATCGAACCAGTCGAAGCTGAACGTCAGCCCTGGCAGGAAGCTCGGCTGAACAACCACACCTGCGGTCCAGGTTGTTGCTTCCTCTGGATCAAGCTCCTGGTTGCCCGAGACAAAGCCCTCGATGCTTGCGCTTGATGCGATATCGTTGCCAAAGTCATAGGTATCGAAATCGGCACCGAGGCCTTCGATCAAGGCGCGGCAATTCGCTTCGCGTACAGGCGCACCGTTGTTCACATTGATCGGGTCGCATGGGTCAGTAAGGAAATCGAACGTGCCTGTCGCCGGAGCAAACAGCTCGGTTATGTTCGGTGCACGTACGGACTGGCCATAACTTCCGCGGAAGCGGACATCGCGGACTGGCGCCCAGACACCAGATACGGACCAGCTGTCCGTGTAGCCCGATGTGGAATAATCCGAAATGCGTGCAGCAGCGCGCAGTTCAAGCAATTCGAAGAATGGCATGTCAGCCAACAGCGGCAATGACAGTTCAGCGAAGCCTTCGATTACATCGAACGAGCCGGTCTCATTGTCGAGAAGTGCGAGATCGGCAAGAACACCTTGGTCTGGATTGAAGTCAGTGACCTGACGCGCGAGGTCGTCGACCAATGAGACACTCTTCTCCTTACGGTATTCACCGCCGAGCACGAAGCCGACAGGGCCGCCGGGCAATTCAAAAAACGATCTGAAATCGCCGGAAACGAAGCCGTTCACCACATGTTGAGTGAGCGTGAATTCGTTGCGCAGGTCTGCGTTGATGAAGTCAAGCGCAGCCTGGCTTGCAACCCCTTCACCGAACACGTTCAATGGGACACACTGGTCTGGCGTGAATGTCTGAGGCGCTTCACCATAGTTGAAATTGCCATTATCCACGATGCCACTGCCGTCGATCGAAACGCGGCACACTACGTTGCCGTTTGGCGTGCCGTTCAGGAATTCACCTTCATCAACCGCATCAAGAGCCGCGAAGTAGCGGTCTTCAATGCGATAGTTTTCAGAGATGTAGGTGGTCTTGTTGCGACCATAGACATAGCTCAACTCAAAACGTGAGTTGTCGCCAATGTCACCATCAAAGCCGATTACACCGCGGAACAGATCTCGTTCGAGGCGCTCATTGCGTGTGCCAAGATCAAAGTTGTCGCGGTTAAACAGCACACCCCCGAAATCGCCGCGGTCGTTGACGGCATCACGGACGTTCTGCGGGATCAACGGGTTATCGTTCGATACGAAGGTGAAGAAGTCAAAGGAAGGCTGCGCAATCGAGAAGTTCTCGGTGTTCACGTATTTGCCTTCAGCGAAAAACCGCAGTGTTGGGCTTAGCTCGTAATTTGTGAACAAGTTGAACGAGTGGTGCTCGGTTCTGGCCTGAAGATCGCCTTGATAACTTGCAACGGGCGTATCATCCGTGTCCGGAGAACCTGCAGACAGGAAGCCTGAATTCGGCAGGAACGTGCCTGCATTGTAGATGCCGCCATCGCCTCGGAATTCGGGCAGGAAGCTTCCATCGATGACCAATGCACCACCTGGGGCACTATCGGCCCAGCCGATGTACCGCAGCGGGATGTTGTCAGGAATATCGGGATCGTCCGGAATATCGTCCGGGTTGCGAACGAATACAAATGCATCGAACTGGCCATTGGGCCGGTCGCCAAACCCAACGCGGCCATCCTTCCGGTATTCGTAAGACGCGGCAATATTGCCGCGATCATCAGCGAAATTGGTACCGACTGTGATCGCGCCAAGAAAACTCTCGGCATCGCCAAAGTCGGAAACGCCAGCTTGGGCGCGTGCATCAATGCCTTCGAAGTCGCGCTTCATCACGAAGTTGACAACGCCCGACACGCCATCAGCACCATAAACCGATGAAACGCCGCCGGTCAGAATGTCGACGCGCTCAACCAAGGCAGTAGGGATGGTATTGATGTCGACACCCGCTTCACCGGGAACGCCAGCGATATGGCGTCGGCCATCGACGAGCACGAGCGTGCGCTCTGGACCGAGGTTACGCAGGTCAAGAAGATTGACACCAGTACCGCCAAATCGCGCTTGCGAACCGGCCGCATCGAAATTGTCTTCCGAGTTGAACAGCGCAGGGCTTTGCGTCAGCAATTCAGTGAGGTTTGTTTCACCTGAGCGCGTAATCGTTTCAGCATCAATTGCTACGATCGGGTTCGGACTGGCGGCTCCGGGGTTGGTGTTAAGACGCGTACCGGTCACAACAATCGCGTTGTCGGTTTCAGTGGCCTCAGTCTCAGTGTTTGGTGCATCTTGCGCAAGCGCTGGGGTTGCAAGTGTGATAGCAAGCGCTGACACGCTTGCTCCGGCTACAGCGCGCACGGGACTGTGCGTCGCAAAAGCGATTACCTTGATCATCGAGGAGTCCCTCTGATTTTTCGATCATTTTCGATGGATCGAAATGAAGTTATTCTCTGAGCGAAATACAATTCACCCGGCTAACTCCAGTCCCGCACCTTTTTTGCGCTCATGTGTTATTGAGCGCAAGGCAGCTCAATTAACCACTTCTGCCTTTCCGCTGAACTGTAACCTCTTGGCAACAGGGGAGATGGTCAGTTTTGCCTTACATTCGATATGACGCCCCACTACAGGTCCGTACGCTCGCGAAGGTGCTTCGCGCACAGGTCTTGAGAATTGGAAGGACTGACTGTCATGGAATGCGAATACGTGACATTGCCTGACGGGAAGCAGATGCATTATCGCAGCATGGGCGAGGGTCCAGCTCTGGTCATGCTCCATCCCTCGCCGCAAAATTCCGAAGCGATGATCCCGGCCATGGGCGCGTTTTCGAAGGCAGGCACTTGTATCGCGTTTGATACGCCGGGCTATGGTTTGTCAGATCCGCTCGCCGTCAGCGGCACGCCGTCGCTCGGCGATTATGCGCGCCGGTTTGTCGAGGCAATGGACGCGCTCGGGATCGAGAAAGCTTGCATCTATGGCGCTGCGACAGGCGCTCAGATTGCGGCAGAGATGGGCAAGCTGTTCCCGGACCGGATTGCCTTCGTCATGCTCGATTCCAATGGCGAGCTGACCGAGCAGGAATGCGCAGACTATATCGAAGCGGGCTATTTCGCCGACGTCACGCCGCAGCGCGATGGAGCGCATTTGCTCACCTATTGGGACATGTGCCGCAACCTGTTCTACGCCTTCCCGTGGTTCTCTGACGCGCCTGAACACAGGCTCGGTCTCGACGCGCCGCCGGTCGAGATGATCCACGCGACACTGCTGCGCTATTTGCAGGCAGGCGAGAACTATGCCGATGCCTACAAGCCGGCTTTCTATGCAGAGCGGGTCGAGCATCTGGAGGGCATGGACGTACCTGCGACGATGACGCGCTGGGAATCGAGCCCAGTGCTGGCGCTGGCGGACGCTTTGATCGCGCGCGGACTACCGGACAACGTCAAACTGCTTCGCGCCGGGGCAGGTCTGGAGGCGCGCTATGGCGTTCAGCTTGAAGCGTTGCAGAGCTTTTTGGCGGGCGCTGATTTGCCGACGTTCAAAGTTCCTAATGCGGAAGAGACAATAGGCCGCTTCTGGTGCGACACACCCGCAGGCCGAATTCATGGCGAGCGGCGGGCAGGGGAAGGCGATCCGGTCGTGATGCTGCATGGGGCAGGCGGGACCGCCGCGCTTTTTGTCGAGCGGTGCCAAGCCCAAGCGAATGGTCGGTCAATCGTGGCGTTTGACTTGCCATGCCACGGCACGTCCTCTGATCTTTCGCGTGGCGGGCCAATCTCAGTCGAAGCTATGGCAGATGCACTATTTCCGGCCTTGCAAGGCGAAGGTCTGGCGGGTGCAGACGTGATCACAGAAGGGCTGGGGGCGGCGGTGGCTGTCGCTTTAGCTGAACGATCGGGGTCAGGCACTCTCAGCATTGTCGAACCTGAGCGATATTCGCAGTCGCAGGTAGAAGCCGCGCTTGCTGGCGGCTTGCCGGACCTGTCGCCGCGCATGGACGGCACGCATCTGATCGCTGCCTGGAGCTATGCGCGCAGTGGCCGCCTGTTCACGCCGCCATGGGATTTCAGCGCGGCAGCGCAGCGCTCACCAGCTCTCAACACAGACCCGCGCGACATTCATGAGGAATGTACCGCGATGCTGCGTGTCGGCACGCATTGGCGCGAGCTCATGGCGCTGGAATTACAGATCGACTGGAATGCGCTGGTACAGCGCAGCGGTGCGGAATTCGTCACACTGGACTGACGGTGAACTGCGTGGCCGGGCAGTCGAAGTCGAACACATAGCGGCTGGTTGTCCGGCGGCGCTTGTGACCGTTTAGTTGCTCATACGGTAGCCCTGCATCGCGCGCGGCCCTTGCGACAAGCGTTTCGAGTACCGCCCCTTGCGGCCATGTCGCCAGCGTTCGCACGCGGCCGTGGCGGAAGCTCGCGAGCGTGCCATCCTTGGCGACCAATTCAGCCTCAGCCGCATGGCCAGCTTCCGCATGATCGAGCCAGCGCGCAATCGCCCAGCCATCTCCTTCATTTTCAAGTCCGGGCCGCAAGCTCTCGCTGAGCGCGACGGTCAACCCGCAAAGCTCAGTGAGCGCACCCGGTGCGAGTTCTGGCGGGAATGCAAAGTCGGCATCGCGCGATCCAGTACGCGGGCCGATAATGATCTGTGCTTGGCTGTGCTCCAAGGCTTCTGCAAGTTCCAGCGTCACAATCGGATTGCATGGCAGGATCACGAGCGCATAGCCGGTGAGCGACACGCCGGGCTTCACGAAGTCGACGTTCAGGCCGAGCCGCCGCATAGCGGAATAGCAATCAAATGCTGCCCACAGCGCGCTCAGCCCTTCGCCTTGCGGCTGGATTTGCGTCATCCATTCCGCGGCATAGTCGAACACGATTGCAACGTGTTTGACAGGCGCGCCGATGTCGCCAAGTTCTTCCAGCATATCGGCGGCTTGACGTGCTTCGCCCAGCGCTGGCGCTGGCTCGCCATCGGGCCGCAAAAGCCCTGCATGCATTTGCTCCTGCGCATGGGTGAATTGCCGCCAGCGGAAATAGCTCACAAGCTCCGCGCCATGCGCTGCCGCTTCCAGTGTCCAGAGCTTGACCATGCCAGCGAGCGGCGCGGGGTTGTGCCGCGCCCAGTTGACCGGCCCCGGCTGCTGTTCCAGCACAGACCAGCGACCGTCTTTGGCGCAGCCACGATAGAGGTCGTGGTGGAACGCGGCGATATCGGGATGACTGCACCTTGCGAACGAAGTTTTTTCTTCATCGGAAAAGCGGAACATCTCCAGGAAGCCGAGCGGGTAGCTATCCCAGCCTAGGACATCGAGATCCTCGCCAAGATCGAAGTGATCGTACCCTGTGTAAAAGCCCATAGCGTTGTGCGTGATCGCGCGGCCGGGTGACAGTTCTCGCAGGATATCCACCTGAGCGCGGTTGAAGGCCATTACTTGATCGGAAGAAAAGCGCCGGAAGGCGAGCCAGTGCGCAGGGTTCGCTTCTGTCACTGTCAGGTTCGGTAACTCGATCTCTTCGAAACTGCGATATTCCATGCTCCAGAAGACATTGCCCCAAGCTGCGTTCAGGGCCTCGACTGTCTTGTAACGCGCCTCAAGCCATTTGCGAAACGCATCGCGCGCGGCAGGAGAGAAGCTCTGCACGGTGTCATGGCAGCCATATTCATTGTCGGTCTGCCATGCTGTGATTGCAGGGTGATCGCCATAGCGTTCGGCCACTGCCCGCGTAATCCGCGCTGCCTCTGCCTTATATCCTTTATGGCTAAAGCAATAATGCCGCCGCGATCCAAAGCCGCGCGCCTTTCCATTGCGATCCAGCGCCACCATGTCCGGCATGTGGTCGACCAGCCATTTGGGCGGTGTCGCAGTGGGCGTACCCATGATGACTTTGAGCCCGGCTGCGTGCAGCGTCTCGACCGCTTGGTCGAGCCAATCCCAGGCGACCTTGCCCGATTCCGGCTCGATCCGGCTCCATGCAAACTCGCCGATACGCACTTGCGACAGGCCCGCATCGCGCATCATCTGCGCGTCCACGGCCCATCGCTCTTGCGGCCAGTGTTCGGGATAATAGCAAACGCCCAGTTCCATCCTGTGCCAATGCGCAGGTTTAGCGCCTGCTGGCAATATCGATTGCGATTGCGAGAGGTGCGCGCGCCTCTCCGACAGGCGAGCAGATTGCGCGCAGCACGGCACTCTGCGTTGAAGCGGGACCCGCTGCATGCTTAAGGCGTTTCATTCCCGTCTAAGGAGGATCAGCGCCATGAAAGTCGATGTCAGCCTGCCACATGGAACCCCGGCATTACCGGGCGGCCTCGATTGGGCTAGCGGCGAGCCGAAACCCGGCCATTCGCGGCTGATCTATGCTGCGACGGAAGAAGCGCTCGTCGATGTGCCTGATGCGAGCGAAGCGGAAGTCGAAGCGGTGGTCGCTAAAGCGCGCGATGCTTTTGCGAACGGCCCATGGCGCAAAATGCTGGCAGCAGACCGCGCGCGCATGCTCGCGAAGTTCGAAGAAGCGGTTCTCGCCCATGCCGACGAGCTGGCGACATTGCAGACGCTGGAAACCGGCATGCCATTTCCGCAGATCCGCGGCATGCATGTCGCGCGCACGGCAGAGAATTTCCGCTTTTTTGGTGAGCTTTCGACTTCGCTAGCGGGCGAAGCGTATGAGCAAACCGGGCGGTATCTGTCGATTGTGACGCGTGAGCCGGTGGGCGTCAGCCTGCTGATCGCGCCGTGGAACGCACCGCTAGTCCTCGGCTCCATGAAGATGGCTGCGGCAATAGCGCTCGGTAACTCCGTTATCGTCAAGCCGAGCGAATATGCGCCGCTGGCGATCATGCGCCTCGTGGAAATTCTGCACGAAGCGGGGCTGCCTGAAGGCGTCGTCCAAGTCGTCACGGGGCCGGGGACGGGCGCTGGCTCGCAATTGGTGAAGCATCCCGGCGTCAACGTCGTCGGCTTTATCGGCGGCACGGCTACGGGCAAACGCATCATGGCCGATGCTGCTGGCACCCTGAAGAAGGTCGGGCTGGAGCTGGGCGGAAAGTCGGCCAATATCATTCTTGACAGCGCAGACTTTGACCGCGCGCTTGACGGTACGCTGATGGGTTTCCTTGCAGGCAATGGCGAGCAGTGCCTTGCCGGAAGCCGTATCATGGTCGAGGATTCTATTGCTGATAGATTCATCGAAGCGCTGGTTGCGCGGGTCGAGAAAGTGAAAGTCGGCGATCCGTTCGCGGCAGGCACAGAGCTTGGGCCGCTTGCCTTCAAGGCGCATTACGATCGCGTCTTGAACTTTGCCGAGCGCGCGCAGTCCGGCGACGAATACAAAGTGCTCGCAGGCGCCAAGAAGGCCGAAGGGTTCGACCGCGGATACTACTTCGCGCCGACGGTCGTCGAAGCCAGCGACAACAGCACCAGCCTGTGTCAGGAAGAGATTTTCGGGCCGTTTGTGGCAGTCCAGCGTGTGCGTGATCTCGACGATGCGCTGGTGCGCGCCAATGATAGCGAGTTCGGGCTGGTGAGCTACATCTGGTCGGATGATTTGCCGAGTGTGATGCGCGCACGGCGAGAGCTGCAAGCAGGCACGGTTTGGGTCAACACGCCGATGGCGCGCGATCTTCGCGCGCCGTTCGGGGGCTACAAACAGTCAGGCATCGGGCGCGATGGCCTGCCGGGCTCTGTAGAGCTTTTCACGGAAGAGAAGACCACGATGATCCCGCAGGAGCCGTTGGAACTGCCCAAGCTCGGCATGGGCGACTAATTTGGTGGTCAGTATCGACAAAGCCCCAATCGCCAAGGCTTACGTTCGCATCGCCGAAGGGCAATTGCATTTGCGCCATTTGGAGGGCGCGCCGGAAGTAACCCCGCTAATCCTCTCGCATGCGTCGCCATCTTCGTCGCGCTCGCTCGAGCCTCTGCTGGAGGCATTAGGGCAAGGCCGTGCGCTCTACGCATTCGACAATCCGTGCAACGGGCAGTCCTGCGCGCCTGTTGCCGACGCACCTGCGATGGCGGATTTTGCGGATATGCTGGCGCGTGGCAGCGCTGCGCTCGGGCAAGAGAAAGTCGCTCTTTACGGGACGCATACCGGTTCTCACATTATGGTCGAATGGGCGCTGGCTGAGCCAGACAGAGTCGACGCGCTGATCCTTGATGGCGTCGCCTTGATGGACGAGGCAACCGCAGCCGAATTCCTTGAAAAATACGCCCCGCACAAAGTGCCGGACGAGACCGGAGGCCAGTTTCATTGGGCGTGGAATTTCATCCGCGACCAGATGTTCTTCTACCCGCACTACAAGAAGGACAACGCGCATCGGCGCCCGGAAGGCGTGTTCGATGCGTGCACGCTGCATGACCTGACGATGGACGTGCTCGGGAATCTCGAAACTTACCATCTGCCCTATGAAGCGGTGTTCCGGCACGATGTGCGCGCCCGTCTGAAGCTGCTCGATCTGCCTGTCCTGATCCTCAGCCATGATGATGGCGCGCTGGATGAAGCGAGCAAAGAGGTCGCCGCGCTTGTCGCTGGTTCGCAGATCGTGCGCACCGACGGATCACCGGAGGCTAAAGCCGCTGCGATCAATACCTTCCTGGAGACACACACATGACCGACACGCCTGTCTTTCTCGTTGCGGGTGCAAGCTCCGGCATGGGACGCAAGGCTGCATTGAAGCTTGGTGAAGGCGAAGGGCATGTCGTGCTGGCGGCACGCCGCGAAGAAGCTTGCGAAGAAGCAGCGGCACAAATCCGCGCGGGCGGAGGCTCGGCTGAAGCCCTGCAGTTCGACGGGACCGATGCGGAAAGCTGCCATGCGCTGATCGCAGCAATCGAAGACAAGCACGGGCGGCTCGATGGTGCGTTCAACAATCTTGGCGACACTCTGGGAGACTCTCCACTTCATGAAACGCCGCCGGAACGCTGGGATGCGACGATTGCAGTGAACCTTTCCTCGGTCTTTCATCTGATGCAGGCACAAGTGCCGCTGATGCTGAAGAATGGCGGCGGGCGGATCGTCAATAACAGCTCTACGGGCGGGCTGCGCGGGACCAAGGCAATGAGCGACTATTCCGCCGCCAAATGGGGCGTGATCGGCCTAACCAAGTCCGCTGCGCTCGACTATGCGAGCCAGGGGCTGGTGATCAACGCGATCGCGCCCGGCATCATCGCGACAGAGAAGTTCCGCGAATTTGAAAAGCGCGTGCCGGAAATCTTCGAGAAAATTCGGGTGGAGACGCCGATTGAACGTTTCGGCGATATGGGCGAGATCGCGGACGTGGTCGACTGGCTCTTGCGCAGCGCGCCGGGCTACCTCAATGGTGCGGTTCTGCCCATTGACGGAGCGCGCACTGCTTGAATGAAAAGCGAAGTCCTGACGGCTATGATCTGCTGCTGATCGGCGGCGGGCATGCGCAGCTTGCGGTCATCAAGGACTGGATCGACAATGGCGTGCCAGCGGAGCGCGTCGCGCTGACCGATCCGGCGAGCCACGCGCGATACTCCGGGACAGTACCGGGCATTATCAGCGGTCAGCATGATCTAGAACACGGCCAAGTCGATCTGGCGAAGCTTTGCGAGCTTGCTGGTATCGAGCGGATTGAGGATCGTGTGGTCGCGATTGATCCCGATGTGCGTCATGTGACGCTCGGTAGCGGCGAGCAGGTGCGTTTTGATATCGCATCGATTGATACAGGCGGGGTGGGGCAGGCAGAACGCATTCTCGGGCCAAGCGACAAGCTCATTGATGTGCGCCCGATCCATGACTTTATCGAGACCTCGCGCGATCTGGCGGAACGGCATCGCGGCAAGCAATTGCATGTGGCTGTTGTAGGGGGCGGTGCTGGCGGCGTTGAGCTGGCCCTTGCGATCCGCAATGCAAAAGGCATCGAGCCCGCACCGCAAGTCGTTCTGATTGCAGGCAAAGCAGGTCTTCTGCCAGAGCTGGGCAGCTGGGTGCGCGGTCTGGCCGAACGAGAGCTGGAACGGCAAGGTATTCCTCTCATCGAAGCAGACGCTCAGTTCCGAAACGGCGCGCTCACTGTGCAAGGACAGGCGCTTGAGCCGATAGATGCAGTGATCGCAGCGGTCGGCAGCGGCGCGCCGCAATGGCCGGGCGAAGGCGGGCTGGCGACGGACTCAAGCGGCTTTATCGCTGTCGATGCCTATCAGCGCTCGACCTCGCATCCGCATGTCTTCGCGAGCGGTGATGTCGCGCAGCGAATGGATCGCCGTGTCCCGCATGCAGGCGTCCATGCCGTGCATACAGGGCCAGCGCTTGCGGCAAACTTGCGCGCGCTGGCGGGCGGCGAAGGGCCAAGCGAAACCTACACTCCGCGCCCGGCGAGCCTTTATCTTCTCTCGACCGGCACAGGCGAAGCGATCATGAGCTATGGCTGGCTTGGCGGGCAGGGCGCTTGGGCGCAGCGCTGGAAAGAGGCAATCGACAAACGCTGGCTCGATCAATACGGGTAGCGAAGAGGGCAAAGCGTAACCAATCGCGGCATTGAGCCGAAACAAGGGATACGCTTGAGGTCGGGGACACGCATATGAAGAAAATCGTTATTATCCTTGCGCTAGTTGCGCTTATTGCCGCCTATTTCGTCTTCGATCTGGGCGATTATCTGACGATTGAAGGTATCAAGCAGATCGCAGCGGATTTCAGCGAGGAGTACGCTGAGAATCCCGTCCCGATCCTGGCGGCATTCTTCGCGATCTATGTCGCTGTGACCGCAGCGTCGCTACCAGGCGCGGCGATCATGACGCTTGCGGCAGGCGCGCTGTTCGGGCTGGTCGTGGGCACGATCCTTGTCTCCTTCGCTTCGACCTTGGGCGCGACACTCGCCTTCCTTGCCTCGCGCTATGTCCTGCGCGACAGCATTGAGAGCAAGTTTGGCGACCGGCTGAAGTCGATCAATGATGGCTTGGAGAAAGACGGCGCGTTTTACCTTTTCACGCTGCGCATGATCCCGATCTTCCCGTTCTTCGTCATCAACCTTGTGATGGGTCTCACCCGGATTAAGACCTGGACTTTCGCATGGGTCAGCCAGATCGGCATGCTGCTCGGCACGATTGTATATGTGAATGCCGGGACGCAGCTTGCACAGATCGAAAGCCTTTCCGGCATCGCTTCGCCGGCTGTTCTCGGCAGCTTCGCGTTACTTGGCATTGCACCGTGGATCGGCAAGGGCATTATCGGCATTATCAAGCGCCGCCGCGTCTATGAAGGCTTCACCAAGCCCAAGAGCTTTGATCAGAACCTGATTGTGATCGGCGCGGGCAGTGCTGGCCTCGTTTCCGCGTATATAGCAGCACAAGTCAAAGCAGGCGTCACTCTTGTCGAAGCCAAGGAAATGGGCGGCGACTGCCTCAACACCGGCTGCGTGCCATCCAAGGCTCTGATCAAAAGCGCAAAAGTCGCTTCAACCATGCGCAATGCGGACAAATACGGTCTGACCCCGGTTGAGCCGCAAGTGCCGTTCAAGGCTGTGATCGAGCGCGTGATGGACGCGATCCGCACGATTGAACCGCATGACAGCCCGGAACGCTATGAAGGCCTCGGCGTGAATGTCGTTCAAGGCTACGCTACGATCAAAGACCCGTGGACGGTCGAGATTGCGCGCCACAACGGGGAGACTCAGCGGTTGACGGCGAAGTCGATCATTATCGCGGCGGGCGCAGCGCCGTTCGTGCCGCCGATCCCCGGCCTCGATACATCCGGCTACCTCACCAGCGATACGATGTGGGATGCGTTTGCTGGGATGGAGCAAGCGCCGAAACGCGTAGCCGTCCTCGGCGGCGGGCCGATTGGATGCGAGATCAGTCAAGCACTCGCGCGGCTCGGTTCGAACGTGACACAGGTCGAGATGGCGCAGCGTGTGCTGGGCCGCGAGGACGATGACGTCTCCGCACTCGCCAAGTCTGTACTGGAAGAAAGCGGCGTCACAGTCCTGACTGACCACAAGGCGGTACGCGTAGAAGAGGGCGCGATCATCGCAGAGCATGGCGGTCTGGAGCGCGAGATCGGGTTTGATGTGCTGATCGTCGCAGTGGGCCGCGCTGCGCGTCTTAAAGGCTATGGCTTGGAGGAACTCGGCGTCGATACGGAGAAGACAGTTGTGACTGACGAATTCCTCGCGACCAGATTCCCGAACATCTTTGCAGCGGGCGATGTCGCAGGGCCGTATCAGTTCACCCACACAGCGAGCCACCAGGCATGGTTTGCCAGCGTCAATGCGCTGTTCGGTGCCTTCAAGAAATTCAAGGCCGACTACCGCGTTATCCCGGCGGTGACGTTCCTCGATCCGGAATTTGCTCGCGTCGGTCTCAATGAAACCGAAGCGAAAGAGCAAGGCGTCGAATATGACGTGACGACTTATCACTTGGATGATCTCGACCGCGCTATCACAGAGAGCGAGACCAAGGGCTTTGTCAAAGTGCTGACGCCGCCGGGCAAAGACACGATCCTTGGCGCGACGATTGTCGGCGCAAATGCGGGCGAGCTACTCGCCGAGTATGTGACAGCGATGAAGTACAAGCTGGGTCTCAACAAGATCCTCGGCACCATCCATTCCTATCCGACCATGGCGGAAGCGAACAAATTTGCCGCAGGTGAATGGAAAAAAGCCAACAAGCCGGAAACTGCGCTCAAATGGTTGGAGCGCTATTTCAAATGGGTGCGCGGCTAGATCCCGATGGCGGTGCTCGCGCAATTTCAGGGCTTGCTGGGCCTTGCGGTGATTACAGCGCTTGCCTGGGCCCTGTCAGAAAACCGCCAGGAGTTGCCAAGCTGGCGCTGGATTGCAGGAGCGCTCGCGCTGCAACTGGTATTGGCGCTGGCGATCGTGCGCTTGCCGTTCGTGTGGAACATCATCGGGCTTGCCAATGACGGTGTGACGGCGATCGAGCGCGCGACGCTTGATGGCTCCGCCTACATGTTCGGATATTTGGGCGGAGCGCCGCTTCCGTTTGAACTGAAAGAAGGCACGGCCGCGCCGGTCATCATCGCTTTCCAGATTCTGCCGCTTGTCATCGTGTTCAGCGCGCTCGCCGCCTTGCTGTGGCATTGGGGCGTGCTGCGCTGGCTGGTGAATGGCCTCTCTTTCCTGCTGCGTAAAAGCCTCAAAGTCAGCGGAGTTGTCGGCCTTGCAGGCGGCGCAAACATGTTCCTGGGCGTCGTTGAAAGCCCGCTTGCCGTGCGCGCTTACTTTGCGAAGATGAGCCGCGCAGAGCTGTTCCAGGTCATGGTCCTTGCGATGGCGACGATCAGTGGTGCGATCCTGATCCTTTATGCAACCACTCTCTCACAGACTGTGCCTGACGCGGTCGGTCACATGATTGCCGCGTCGCTCATATCGCTGCCTGCAGCGCTGCTGATGGCGAAGTTGATGGTGCCGGGTGAGGGCACAACGCAAACCGACGAGAGTGAACCCGGCCTCAAATATGAGAGCAGCATCGACGCAATCGTTAAAGGCACGATGGACGGGATGCAGCTGTTCCTGGCGGTGATCGCGATCATCATCGTTGTGTTTGCCTTCGTCTCGCTGGCGGATCAGATCCTCGCTGTGTTCGGACAAGTGGGCGGCGAGGCGCTCACGCTGAAGCGCATTCTCGGCTGGCTGTTCGCGCCGCTGATGTGGCTCATCGGTGTGCCGTGGGACCAGGCGCAGGCTGCAGGCGGGTTGATGGGGACCAAGTCTATCCTCAATGAATATGTGGCTTATCTGGAGCTGGCAGCGCTTCCTTCAGACACATTCGATGATCGCAGCCTGTTGATCGTGACCTATGCGCTGTGCGGGGTCGCCAATCTCGCGAGTGTCGGACTGCTGGTTTCCACCATCGGCACGCTATGTCCGGAGCGGCGAGCCGAAGCGGCTGCGCTCGGCATGAAGAGCTGGCTTGCAGGCAATTTCGCAACACTGATGACCGGCGCTTGGATAGGTATCGTAACGTGGGGCTGAAAATCTGATGCTCGACGCAAAGCTTCGTCCGCTGATTGATCCGCCGCTCAACAAAGCAGGCGCATGGCTTGCGCGCGAAGGGATCAGCGCGAACTTGCTCACGCTTTCCGGACTGGTGATCGGACTGCTCGGTGCGGTTGCAATCGCGATGGAGCATTACTGGCTGGGTCTCGCGCTCATCATCGCAAACCGACTGTTCGATGGGCTTGATGGAGCGGTAGCAAGAGCGAGCAAACCAACCGATCTCGGCGGGTATTTCGACATCGTCGCGGACTTCGCTTTCTACGTTTCGATCCCGCTTGCCTTCGGGATTGCCGATCCTGCCAACTTGCTGCCGGCGCTGGTGCTGGTCGCAAGTTTTGTTCTCACTGGCACAAGCTTTCTTGCCTTTGCCGTGATCGCGGCCAAGCGCGGCGAGGACACGGATGCGCATGGCAAGAAGAGCTTCTTCTATTCTACCGGGTTGGCGGAAGGGGCAGAGACCATCGCTGTGTTCATCGCGATGGCGCTATTCCCCGCATGGTTTGCGCCAATCGCATTCGTTTATGCAGGGCTTTGCGTGCTCACGGTCTTCCAACGCAGCGCGATGGCAGTCAGCCAGTTTCGCGACTGAGCTTAGCGCAAGCGCGCTTCTGTTGCAGCGCGCAGCTCGCGGATGCGTTCCGCATTCTTGCCGAGGTCTGAGATACCCACGCGTGAGACAGAGCGGAAGTCGATCTGCCCGTCTTCGATCCGCGCGACGACATCGTCTTCAAAGCCGTACCAGAAGGTCGTGAACGTGCCGAAGACCATACTGCCCACAGTATCGGTCTCTGTTGCGCCCATGGAGCGCATCGCCGCGAGCACCGCTTCCTGCGCCTGAGCCGGTGTGCTGTTACCGATCGGCAGCGGCGCCAAGTCGCCATAGCTTTCCGCATTGATCTCAGCGAGCGTCTTCGGACCTAGCTCGCCAAACCGCTCGCCTTGATACATTTCGCTCTGGCTCAAGGGTTCGGCATAATCGAGCAGAGGGTTGGTATCGCCAGCATTCGCTCGGCGCTGGATCCATCCGTCAGAGAATTGCGGCGGATTGTCAGGCGACGTCGTGACGTCATGGATCGCAGGAATGTCAGCCGCTTTGCTTTGGATGTTCATCACCGCGCCGACGATCACAGCTGGCACGACCAGCGCCAGCAGCGCTTTGCCCCAGCCATCGCGCGGCGGCTTTACCAGACACACAATCAGCGAAATGATCGCGACCAGAGCAACCGCTCCGATCACGAACGGAGCCCATTGGAAGAGCATCGTGCCAAGACCGAACTGCCAGCTCCAGATGCCGAACTTCGTCCCCAGCGCAGAGGCCGCGAAATAGAGCGGGAGCAGGAGAGCGAGGATCAGCGCGAGACGCGCATGCCATGGTGTTGCTGTCTTTGTCATGGCGCGCAGCTAAACCGAGCGCGCCCCCTGTGTCAAAGCCGCGATGGATAAGTATTCCACCGCTGCACTGATCTCGGTTTCAGCCGGCCCAGACGCCACCATCGTGAGCATTGCAAGAAAGCGAACAGATGCTGCCTGAAATCCACTGTTCTTGCGGATCAAACAGGCCGATTTTGCGTTGAATAAGTGAAACAAAAGCATCCCCCGCTGCGCGAGTGAGGCGCGCTGCCTACACACTGGAAGCAGTCCCATGAAACACCTCGATACCAAACCGCTGGTGCGGCAAGTTAACCCTGATATTGCGCTCACCACGCATGTTGCGCCAGTAACTCTGAGCGATAAGATCGCCTTCAGCTTTGTGAAGTTCCTGCGTTTTTTCGCGGATACCTTCTTTGCCAAGCGTTACGGTCACCGCGCGGTTGTGCTTGAAACCGTGGCGGGCGTACCCGGCATGGTCGGCGGTTTGTGGCAGCACCTGACGGCGCTGCGCAAGATGCGCGATGATGAGGGCTGGATCCGCACTCTGCTGGATGAAGCAGAGAACGAGCGGATGCACCTGATGACGTTCATCGAGATCGCACAGCCGAACCGGTTTGAGCGTTTCTTGATCATGGTGACGCAGCTGATCTTCTACAACTTCTACTTCTGGCTGTACCTGTTCGCGCCGCGCACAGCGCACCGCGTCGTCGGTTACTTTGAAGAAGAGGCAGTGATCAGCTACACGGCCTACCTTGCTGAAGTGGATGCCGGGCGGCACGAGAATGTGCCAGCGCCGCAGATTGCGATCGATTACTGGCAGCTATCCGCTGACGCCCGCCTACGCGATGTCATCATTGCTGTGCGCGCGGACGAAGCCGAGCATCGCGACGTCAACCATGCCTTCGTTGACGAACTCGACAGGAAGGACGCCCACCGTCCCGGCTCACCCATCCGCAAGGCGGATTGACTGAAAAGCGGTTGACGGAAAGCCGCTAAGGGTGTTGCCCTCTTTCCCAATTCCAATGGGGGAGAGGACCGATGAAGACCAGAGCTGCCGTAGCATTCGAAGCCAAACAGCCGCTTGAGATTGTCGAACTCGATCTGGAAGGCCCCAAGGCTGGCGAAGTTCTGGTCGAGATCATGGCGACCGGCATTTGCCACACCGATGCCTACACGCTCGACGGGCTTGATAGCGAAGGTATTTTTCCGAGCGTCTTGGGCCACGAAGGCTGCGGCGTCGTTCGCGAGGTTGGGGAAGGGGTCACTTCCGTCAAACCCGGCGATCACGTCATCCCGCTTTACACGCCTGAATGCCGCCAGTGCAAAATGTGCCTGTCTGGCAAGACCAATCTGTGCAGCGCGATCCGCGCGACGCAGGGGCAGGGTCTGATGCCTGATGGCACGTCGCGCTTCAGCTATAAAGGCGAGACGATCTACCACTATATGGGCTGCTCGACTTTTTCGAACTTCACGGTCCTGCCGGAAATTGCGGTCGCGAAAATCCGCGACGACGCGCCCTTCGATACGACCTGCTATGTCGGCTGCGGTGTCACGACAGGTGTGGGCGCAGTGACCAATACCGCCAAGGTCCAACCCGGCGATAATGTCGTCGTGTTCGGGCTGGGAGGGATTGGCCTCAACGTCATCCAGGGCGCGAAGATGGCGGGTGCGGACCGCATTGTCGGCGTCGATATCAACCCTGCCAAACGCGAATGGGGCGAGAAGTTCGGCATGACCGACTTCGTCAACCCACGCGAGACTGCGAATGTAGTCGACCATCTGATCGAACTGCTCGATGGCGGCGCGGACTACAGCTTTGACTGCACCGGCAATGTCGAAGTGATGCGCGATGCGCTGGAGTGCTGTCACAAGGGGTGGGGCACGTCGATCATCATTGGCGTTGCAGAGGCAGGCCGCGAGATTTCGACCCGGCCTTTTCAGCTTGTCACTGGGCGCAATTGGCGCGGCACGGCCTTTGGCGGCGCAAAAGGGCGGACGGATGTTCCCAAGATTGTCGACTGGTACATGAACGGCAAGATCAAGATCGATCCGATGATCACGCATCGCTTGTCGCTTGAGGAAATCAACAAGGGCTTTGACCTGATGCATGCAGGCGAAAGCATCCGCAGCGTGGTGGTCTATTGATGGCTGAGAGCGCACCCACCAAAGTCAATCTGTCAAACAAGCTCGCGCTGTTTTCCGATCATTGGGCGCCGCGCATCGTCGGCCGTTACAATGACAATGAGGTTCGGCTGGTCAAAGCTTCCGGTGATTTTCAGTGGCACAAGCATGACGATACGGACGAGCTGTTTCTCGTGCTTGAAGGCCAACTCGTGATGGAGTTTCGCGGCTCGACGCAAACACTTGGGGCTGGTGAGATGATCATCGTTCCTCGCGGTGTCGAGCACTTCCCGCGCGTACCGGAAGGCGAGGTCAAACTGTTGCTGATGGACCCGCGCGATACGCCCAACACCGGGGATCCCGAGACAGCCTACAGAGCCAATGAAATTTGAGTTGGCCGGTTTCCTACACAGGCGAGAGGTGCCTATTTGGGAAACATGCGCGCTCTCAGCCATTTGTATAGTGTAATCATAACTTTACGCGCAAATTCCGGTTCAGAACTTTTTCTCCCTGGACTGTGTAACATGCGTATCCAACACGCGGCCTTTGATAGCCCCGAAAGAGACGAATCATGAGCGAATATCCTGACCTTCACTTGCTGATCGGCGGCGAGAAACTGAGCGGCGATGGGCGCGAGAGCGAAGATGTGATCAGCCCGATGACGGGCGATGCCATGGCAGCGCTTCCGCATGCGACTGCGGATGATCTCGACGCTGCGCTTGAGAATGCTCAGAAAGGCTTTGCCGAATGGCGGCTGGCTCCAGCGGACAAGCGCGAAGGCGTGCTGCGTGAGGCAGCTAAGCTGCTGCGCGAACGGGCAGGCACAATTGCTGACATGCTGGCGCGCGAGCAAGGCAAGCCGATTGCTCAGGCCAAAGGCGAAGTGATCTACTCGGCCATGCTGTTCGAGTTCTATGCAGGCGAGTGCAAGCGAACCTACGGTCGGACGCTCGTGCGGCCTGAGGGGCAGCGCAGCGAAGTGCGCTATGATCCGGTCGGGCCTGTCGCGGCCTTCGCGCCGTGGAACTTCCCGGCATTGAACGTCGCACGCAAAGTGGGCGGGCCGATTGCGGCGGGCTGCTCGGTCATCGTCAAGCCGTCAGAGGAAACGCCAGCTGCTGGTCTCGCCGTGGCGCAGGCACTGCTTGATGCGGGCTGCCCGCCGGATGTATGCCAGGTTGTGTTCGGTGTACCTTCGGATGTCAGCGAGCACCTGCTGGTATCGCCGATCATCCGCAAGCTCTCATTCACCGGTTCAACCAAGGTCGGCAAGCATCTTGCGAAGCTGGCGGCAGAAGATCTGAAGCGCACGACCATGGAACTGGGCGGACATGCGCCAATCCTGGTCTTTGCGGACAGTGATATCGACCGCGCGCTCGATACCATGGTGCCGAACGCCTATCGCAATGGCGGGCAGGTGTGCGTGAGCCCAACGCGCTTCCTTGTCGAAGAGCCGGTTTACGAGCGCTTCCGAGATGGGTTCGTCGAACGTGTCGAGAAGATGGTTGTTGGCGATCCACTGGACAAGGCGAGCGATATGGGACCGATGGCCAATGCGCGCGGGCCGGACCAGATGGAGCGTATGATTGGTGATGCGAAGGACAAGGGCGCCGAGTGCCTGACGGGCGGCGAGCGGATCGGCAACCAAGGCTTCTTTTTCAAGCCGACAGTGCTTGCAGAAGTGCCGGAAGAGGCTGAAATCATGCAAGAAGAGCCGTTCGGGCCGGTCTCGATCATCAATCGCTATGCCGGTGAGGCCGAGATGATCGAAGAGGCCAATCGTCTGCCTTATGGGCTTGCGGCTTATGCGTGGACGAAGGATTCAGCGCGGCGTCAGCGGCTTGCGCGCGATGTCGAGGCTGGCATGCTCGGGATCAATCATGGTTCGATCAGCGCGGCCGATGCGCCGTTTGGCGGGGTCAAATGGTCCGGTTACGGCCACGAGGACGGCGCGGAAGGTGTCATGGCTTGCATGGTCACGAAGACCGTGCACGAGATACTTTGATCACGCGCTGTCGGGCTTGGGCGCGTCAACCTGATTGTCCGGATGGGCGCGCTGGAAAGCGGGCAGCGCAAGGCAAGCCTCTTCAATGCGTGTCATGTGCGGATAATTGCCCATATCCATGCTGAACCTTCGAGCATTATACATCTGTGGGAGAAGCAAAACCTCGAACAGACCGGGCGTTTCCAGCAGGAAGTCTTGCGACCCGTGCTGAGCAAGCCTTGCCTCTACCGGGTCAAAAGTCCGTGTAAGCCAATGCCGGTACCAGTCATCCAATTGTGGCTGTGAAGCATCGAAGTTCGTTTGGAGATACTTCAGGACCGGCAGATTGTTTGGAGCGTGCGTTTCGGTCGCAATGGCATAAGCGAGCTCGCGGACGCTGAAGCGGGTTTCGAGGTCAGCTGGAAGGAGCGGGTTCTCTGGATAGGCCTCGTCCAGCCATTCAAGCTGAGCCATAGATTGCGCGCGATCTCGTCCGTCAGCAACGAGCAAAGGCACGCTGCCGAAGGGATTGCGACTGGTGTAGATATCGCTCTTCTGTTCGCTCGCGAGGAGGTCTACCGGAAAGTATTCGTACTCAATTCCTTTGAGCTCCAGTGCAATGCGAAGCCGGTAGGTCGTCGAACTGCGAAAGTATCCATAGAGCTTCATCAACGACCCTTTCCTAAAACGCTGCGAGACCTGTAATGCCGCGACCAAGGATCAGCGCGTGCACGTCATGAGTGCCTTCATAGGTGTTGACCGTCTCAAGGTTCACCATGTGACGGATCACTTGGTATTCCTCGGAAATGCCATTGCCGCCATGCATGTCGCGCGCGGCCCGTGCGATATCGAGTGCTTTGCCGACATTGTTGCGTTTGACGACGCTAATCATGTCGGGCGCGAAACGGCCTTCATCCATCAGCCGGCCAACGCGCAAGCTACCTTGCAAGCCGAGCGCGATATCGGTGAGCATGTCAGCGAGCTTCTTCTGGAACAGCTGCGTTGCGGCGAGCGGACGTCCGAACTGCTTGCGGTCCAAACCATATTGGCGCGCTGCGTGCATGCAAAATTCCGCAGCGCCCATCGCGCCCCAGCTGATGCCATAACGGGCGCGGTTGAGGCATCCGAAAGGCCCTTTGAGGCCTTGGACATCGGGCAGCAGAGCGTCCGGGCCGACCCTTACATCGTCCATGACGATCATACCAGTCGTTGATGCACGAAGCGAAATCTTTCCTTCGATCTTAGGCGCGGAAAGGCCTTTCATGCCTTTTTCCAGCACGAAGCCGCGAATACCGCCGCCATGTTCCTCGCTTTTCGCCCAAACGACAAACACATCCGCGAAAGGCGCGTTGGAAATCCATGTCTTCGAGCCATTGAGGACGTAGCCATCACCGTCCTTCTTCGCGACCGTCTTCATTCCGCCGGGGTCCGAACCCGCGTCAGGTTCAGTGAGGCCAAAGCAGCCAATCAGCTCGCCAGAAGCGAGCCCGGGCAGATACTTCTTGCGCTGCTCCTCTGAGCCATAGGCATGGATCGGATACATCACCAAGCTCGACTGCACAGACGCCATGGAGCGATATCCGCTGTCCACTCGCTCGATCTCGCGCGCGATCAGACCGTAGGCGACATAGCTAGCGCCCGCTCCGCCATATTCTTCGGGGATCGTTGCGCCAAGCAATCCGGCCTGACCAAACAGCGGGAACAGCTCTGGCGCGTCAACTTCGTCGCGGAAGGCGTCGATCACACGCGGTTGCAGTTCGCTTTGCGCAAAGCCGCGCGCTGCGTCCCGGATCATGCGCTCATCTTCAGTGAGCTGCGTTTCGAGATCGAAGGGGTCTTCCCAATTAAACGGGACCATGTTGGCCACTGGTTGCTCCTGAAACTGGTTTTCCGTCCCTTTCGCAGGTGCACAGGCACGCTGCAAGAGCGTTCAGGAGATAATGTGAAGCGCTGCTGGCTTGCCGCCAGCGTATTGTGCTGCGGCGCTGCTTCCGACCGAGGGCTTAGCCTGCAAGCGCTGCATTCACAGCCTCGAGCACTTCGGCAGGTGGGCAAGGTTTGGCGAGTGAATGGGCGTCAGGAAATCGGTTCTCGACTTCGTCGGTCGAGTAATTGCCGGTATGGAATATGATCGGGATATCTTCCTCGGCGAGCTTTTGAGCTAGCGGGTAAACAACGCCGTCGTCCAGCTTTACATCGAGGATCGCCAAGTCGGGCTTTTCTTTCTGAAAGGCAAGCATTGCCGAAGAGATGTCTCTGTGAGGCCCTTCAACAATAAAGCCAGCCTCTTCAACTGTATCGATCAGGTCGCACGCGACGATTGCTTCATCTTCTGCGACCAGAATTCGCGGCTGCACCATCCTCAAAACCCTCTGCATGTGTTGTGTTATACAACACAAACGTCGGTTCCGTCCAAGTTGTTCCCAGAAAAACTGATCCAGATCAAATCTATTGCGTGTTTCCGAATTGGTTCGCGAAGCCGATTTCGTCCCCTGCTGCGAGCATTTTCGCTTGATCGACCCAGGAATCGCGACGGATCCGACCTTGAAAACGGCCCAATCCAGCATCGATCCGGTCCACATCGGCATCGGACCATTCTGCTATTTGAGCGAACGTTGTTATGCCTTGTTCTTGCAACATGGCTGACAGTTTCGGGCCCAATCCTTTGATCCGGGTGAGATCGTCTGCGCCAGAGCCGGACGAAGCCGACGACGGAGTTGGCGGCTTTGACGGGACGACTGCCGCGCCAGTCTCGGCATCTGCAGTCGCACTTGCATGAGTGACCTTTTGCGAATTGGCCGCTTCAGACAGTGTGCTGGCTGCCGGTGGTGCTTTGATCAGCGCGTCGTTGCGTGCGGCTGGCGCGGCACCTTCATCGAGGACATCCTTCTTCGAGTCTTCATGGCGTTTAATTGACGTCTTGCGATTGGCCGCAAAGGCAAACCAAGCAATCGCCAGTCCGACAAGAAATGCAATGAGCAGGTAAGGCCAATAAGTGGCTAGAAGTTCAGGCATCAATTCCTCTTTGGTCAATCATCTTTCTGGAGACGCGCGCGGCGCGGCAAGCGGATGGGTGCGGCTGACAAAAGCCACCCGATTACAAGGCCAAGGCCATATGCGGCAAGGCACAGAACCATGACTTCGGCCCATACTGCCATTTTATCGAGGCCCCGGCGTATCGATGGGGGTCGGTTCGAACGGTACTGTTGCAACGACTTCAAAATCGATCCGCCGATTAGCCGGATCAGTCGGCAGTAATCCTTCTACCGGCTCGCTTGAACCAAGGCCTTCGACCCTAAGGCCTTCAGACGGGATGCCTCGCGCAATCAGGGCGCGCTCGACGGCGCGTGCGCGGGCTTTCGAAAGAGCAATGTTTACCTCTTCATCACCCGATGAATCGGTGTGACCAGTGATCGAAATGATGCTTCCAAGGCATGGACGAAGAGCCGCGGCGACTTCATCGATCAACGTTCCGTTTGCAGGCGACAGCGAGCTTGAGGTTTCTTCAAAGCGCAGCGTCCGGGCGGCCAGCAACGCTTCTACATCATCCTGACAATGGAGCGGTGACAAAGGCTGCTCGGTTGACCGTGCCAACATCGAGCCATCCGCCCAGCGCACTCCTCCCACTCCCGGAAGGCTTGCAACCGCCTTTGCGACTGCGTCGCGCGTCGCTTCGCTATGTTGCTCGCCGCCCGATAACAAAGGATGGCGAGTTGGATTGCCGAACCGGTCAGCGAATTCTGCGCTGATCCCGACGCCACCATTTTCTGCAATCGCGGCTGCAGTCTTTGCCGAGAGTGCATCAAGAAACGCATCGTCGCTGCGCGCAGCACCTGCGATGCCAACGCTCACGCTGGCTAGTGCACCTGCAATAATAAGGATGGACGGGCGGATCCGCATATGCGCTGCTTAGCGCCCAAACTGCCACGCAGGAAGGCCTATCTAGGGGTGATCTGCCGAGTTTGCGTCATTATCTCCGCCGCCGATATTCTTGCGGAACAACACCCGGTCTTCCGGGCCAAAGCCCTTGTGCCAGATGACATAGCCATAAGTCAGAAGGATGGCTGGAATGCCGAAGATCAGCTCGGCCCACTCCGGGAGGAGCGTTGCAAGGTAGCCAACTACCACCGCCGGCGCCGTCGCATAGACGAGAGCCCAGCGCCAATTGCCAACAGGCGCTTTGAGGATACGGCTCAGTAGGAACGCCTTCACGATACTCGCAGCCCCGAGCGCCAGCATGAGAGCCATTGCGGCTGCTGCCGCTTTGAAGGGTTCGCCAAAGTCCAAATGATTGACGAGCATGATCAGCCCGACTGTCAGGCCTGCTTGCAGGACTATGGTTCCTATGGAGATCGCAAGATTGCGTTTGCGCGCAGTGTAGACCAGCGCACTTTCCGCAACGACGGCGGTGGCAGCGACAACCTCTGCCATCAGCAGGAACGCCAATGCACCTGTGCCGCCGACCAGATCAGGCCCACCGAGCCCCATCACCGCTTCTCCGGGAATGGCGAGGGCAAGCGCTATTCCGGCCTGAACCGCGATGATCCAGAAACCAACCTGGCGGACTTGGGCAGCGATTGCGGCGAGATTGCCGAGCTTCAAATTTTTCGTGATGACAGGCCCGAGGATCGGCTCGAAGCTCGTCTTCAGTTTTTGCGGCAAGCTCGCGATCTGCTGGGCGAAGTAATAGATACCCACTGCCTCGGAGGCTGCAAAAAAGCCAAGGATGAAAATGTCGAGACGGCGCGTGCCCCATTCGACCGCATCAGCGACCAGCAGAGGGAAGGCCCGAGTGGTGATCTTGCCCATGCGGAACGGGTGCGGGCGCCATTGCTTCGGAAGTCCGTAGGTGCGCAGGAACGGCCAAGCAGCAGCGAGAAGCCCTGCAAAGATCGAACAGATATAGGCCAGTGCGAGCCCGGAATCGCGCGTCTCGGGGATGTAGAAGAACACGCCTGCCATGATGGAGATTGTCCAAGGCTCGACTATGGCGCGCGCTCGTACCGTGGTTGCAATGTCATAGCGATAGGCTTGAGCGGCTAGCAGGATCTCCGTCATCGCATATCCCGGGATCGCAATGATCAGCCAGATGTCATTGGCCCCATTCATGCCGTTGGGAAACATCGGCGCAGGGAATAACCACAAAAGCAATCCTGCAAGGCTGGAGAAGATCAGCGCCAACAGCAGCCCGTCATAGACGAGGTTGGTTTGGCTGCCTTCGCCGTCCGTTAGACGCTGCGCAAGGCCGCGCTTCTCGCCAAGCGAGCACATCAAGGCCAGCAATTCGATGACGACTAGCGCTGAAGCAAAACGCCCCATTTCTTCAACGCCATAAAGGCGGGCTGCGATGAAGAGAAAAGGTATGCGCGCAAGCAACCGCAGCAAAAATCCCATGACATTGGTGCGCCCACCTTTGGCGAGCGCAGCCATGTCCTGATCGCTGGATTCCTCAGGCGGGGCTTGCGTCGATGCGGGATTGCTCAACCTTCGTCGCCTCGTTCAGCGCGAAGAGGTCGTGCCAGCAGCTCAGCCACAACCTGTCCTGCGCTCGCACCTTCAAGAATGGCATTGACCGCATCGACAATCGGCATGGCAATCCCGCGATCCTGCGCAAGCTGTTTGAGGACTGGCGCTGTATGCGCGCCTTCAGCCACTGTGCGGCGATCCGTCATGAGCGCTTCAGCTGATTGGCCTTCCCCCAGTGCTTTGCCGAGCGAGAAATTGCGGCTGGAAGTGGACGAGCAGGTCAGCACCAGATCACCCAGGCCGCAGAGGCCCGCGAGCGTTTCCGCTTCCGCGCCCATATTCTCGCCAAAGCGCAACATTTCAGCATAGCCGCGCGCAATCAGCGCTGCGCGCGCGTTCTGGCCAAGTTGCAAGCCATCGACAACGCCGCAAGCGATCGCGAGGACGTTCTTGATCGCGCCGCCTATCTCCGCCCCTGTGACATCGTCCGAGTAATAAGGTCGGAATGCAGGACGTGCGATTTGCGATGCGAGCCGGTCCCATTGCGGGCGTCTCCCACCGCAAGCAAGTGTTACTGCGGTTGGGAGGCCAGCTGCCACTTCATGCGCGAAGGTCGGGCCCGAAAGCACAGCGATGTCAGCACCGGGACAAGCATCGCGAGCAACATCATTCATCAGTCGCCCGCTGCCTGCTTCAATACCTTTGCTACAAAGCACCAAGTCACGCGGAGGTTTGCTGAGCTGGCCGATAATGCTGCCAAGATGCTGTGCGGGGGTAACGACCAGCACAGTTTCGACACCGGCCATATCCTTAATGTCGCCGGTCGCATGAATGCTTGGAGCAAGCGATGCGGAAGGCAGATAAATGCTGTTTGTGTGAACGGAATTAATCTCGTCGACCAATTCGCTTTCCAGTGCCCAAAGCAGCACTTCAGTCCCATCGCTCGCCAGCATTTGCGCAAGCGCTGTGCCCCAGGCACCCGCTCCCAGAACGCCAATGGTCATGCTTTCACTCCTGCGCCGCGCGCGGGCTCAGCCTCGGGATCGAGCGGCCAACGCGGTCTAGCGACAAAGTCGAGTGGATCGTTCTGCCCAAGTGCCAAGCGTTCACAGCCTGCCCATGCGATCATCGCGGCATTGTCGGTGCACAGTTTCAGCGGGGGTGCAGAGAAGGTCATTCCGTGCCTGTCCGCAAATCCTTCAAGCGCGCCGCGAATGGTCTGGTTGGCCGCAACGCCGCCAGCAACCACCAAAGCTGGGACGGGTTCGCTGTTTGCAAGTGCGCCGCTCAACCGATCAAGCAGGCATTCGATCGCCGCTTGCTGGAAGCTCGCTGCAATGTCGGCATCCTCATGCTCGCCGCTTTCTTTGGCGCGCAAGACCGCGCTTTTGAGGCCTGCAAAGGAGAAATGCGGTTCGCTTGATCCTTTGAGGGGGCGGGGGAGCGGCACAGCTGAAGGATCGCCTTCTTTTGCCAATCGTTCCACGGCAGGGCCGCCGGGATAGCCGAGGCCAAGGATTTTGGCAGTCTTGTCGAACGCTTCGCCCAGCGCATCATCAATCGTCGTCGCGAGCCGCCGATATTGCCCGACACCGTCAACCCGCAGGATTTGGCAATGCCCGCCGGAAACAAGCAGCAGCATGTAAGGGAAGTCGAGATCAGGATCAGCGAGGCGAGGGCTTAACGCATGGCCTTCCAAGTGGTTAATTGCCATCAGCGGGGTGTCCGACGCCATGGCGAGCGCCTTTGCGCTGACTAGCCCAACCATCACGCCGCCGATGAGGCCCGGTCCTGCGGTTGCGGCAATCGCATCGCAATCGGCAAGCGTGACGCCTGCCTCATCCATCACCGCTTCGAGCATCGGCGCGAGCCGCTCTGCATGCGCGCGCGCTGCAATCTCCGGCACAACGCCGCCATAGGGCGCGTGCTCTTCCACCTGCGATGCAATTCGCTCAGCAAGAATACGCCGGTCTGTATCGACCAGCGCCACTGCCGTTTCATCGCAGCTTGATTCGATCCCCAGCACAAGCGCCATTGCGCTTTCCCTTAGCTGTTCAGCGGGCTAGGGCAAATACAGCAATGACTGAAAACTCTGCATCCGCACCGCTCCTTCGCCTTGGGACCCGGGAATCTCCGCTGGCCATGGCGCAAGCGATTGAAACGCGCGAGCGGCTCTGTGCGGCGCATGGCTGGGAGCTCTCGCAAGTCGAGCTTGTCACTGTGAAGGCGAGCGGAGACAAAATTCTCGACCGGCCTCTGGCGGATATCGGCGGAAAGGCACTTTGGACCAAAGAGCTCGATCAATGGCTCGGGGAAGGCCATGTTGATGCCTGTGTTCACTCGATGAAAGATGTTGAGACGCTGCGTCCCGAAGTCTTCATGATTGGCGCAATCCTGCCGCGTGCTGACCGCCGCGACGTGCTAGTGGGCGCGGAGAGTATCGCAGACATTGCGCAAGGCGCCCGCGTAGGTACAAGCGCGCCGCGACGTGCAGCGCAATTGCTGAACCATCGGCCAGATTGCGAAGTCGTCGGCATCAGAGGCAATGTCGCGACACGGCTCGCCAAACTCGAAGCGGGCGAAGCGGATGTGACGTTCCTCGCTGCGGCTGGTCTTGAGCGGTTGGGGCAAAGCGATGTCGGTGTAGCGCTTGATGAAGACACATGGATTCCTGCAGCTGCGCAAGGAGCCATCGGCATTGAATGCCGCGCAGAAGACACGCGAGTGCGCGAGCTGCTCTCAGCTATCGATGATACGCCGAGCCATGCAGAAGTTTTGGCAGACAGGGCCCTGCTTGAGGCGTTGGGCGGGAATTGTCACAGCTCTGTCGCTGTAGACAGCCGTTTCGATGATGCCCGCATCCACATGCGCGCCGTTGTCTTCAGTCCTGATGGGCAGGAACGGGTCGAAGGCAAGGTTGAGTTTGCAGCTGGAGTTGCCGCGGGTCCGCAAAGTCTGGCGTGCGATCTTCTTGGTCGCTCCAGCTATAACATCCGGAAGCATTTCGGTCAGCCCGCATGAGCCAAGTGCCGGTCATTGCGATCCGGCCTGAACCGGGTCTCAGCGCAACTGTCAAATCCGGGCGCGCGATTGGTCTTCGCATCTCGGGCTATCCCTTGTTCGAGATCCAGCCGGTAGGCTGGGATGCGCCCGACCCGAATGCATTCGATGCGTTGCTTGTCGGAAGTGCCAATGTGTTTCGCCACGGCGGATATCACCTTGCTGGATTGCGCTCCCTTCCTGTGCTCGCAGTAGGTAAGACAACAGCCACTGCGGCAAAGGAAGCAGGCTTTTCTGTGCAAGCGATAGGTTCTGGCGGCCTCCAATGGTTGATTGATGCGCATGGGAGTGAGCCTGCGCATTGGCTGCGCTTGGCAGGGGAAGAGCATGTCCCGCTCCAACTGCCGGACAATCTGAAGCTTACAACGCGTATCGTCTATCGGGTCGAGGCAACTGAAATTCCTGCGGAAATGGCGGCAAGGCTGGAGAGCGATTGCATTATCCTGCTGCACTCTGCAGCGGCAGCTCGACACCTTGTCGAGCAGTGCAACGCCCATGACATCGATCGCGCTAATGTAGCGCTTGCGGCGTTGGGACCACGGATAATCGAAGACCTAGGCGAAGGCTGGATGCGGGTGGAATGCGCTGAAAGCCCCAATGAAGACGCATTACTGGCCTTGGCGAAGAACATGTGCGAGACTATCTGAAACGCGCGCTTTCGCTATTGCGCACAGAAAAACAGGTTGCGGACACACACGATAATGGAACCCAAATACGGCACTCGCCGCAAGACAGGATCGACGACAGCGATCGTAGGCACAGCGCTGGGCTCATTTGTCCTTGGCGCTGCTATTGTGGGCTATTTCCTGTGGGATAGCAGCGAGACCGAGCCGGTTGAAACCGAAGTCGCGACGATTGAACAAGCTGCGATCGAGGACGTCGCTGCTGTCGAAACGGAAACGCCGGAACCGTCACCTACAGCAACGGCCAGCGAAGCGGCTGAAGCTGCAGAGGCCGTCGAACGCGTTGCCGAGCAGCAGGGCGGGATTGACCAGCGGTTGGCGGCAGCCGAGCAGCGTCTTGCTCGGCTCGACCTTCAGGCACAGGCTGCTGCAGGAAATGCAGCGCGCGCTGAAGGCTTGCTGATTGCCTTCGCAGCACGGCGGGCGCTGGAGCGTGGTGAAGAACTTGGCTTCCTTGCTGACCAGCTCCGGCTGCGCTTTGGCGACAATTGGCCCAATGCGGTTCGCACAGTCATCTCTTTTTCGCGCGACCCGATTACGCTCGACCGATTGCTCTTCCGTCTGGAAGGTCTGGGGCCGGAAATCAGCGAAGCGGAATCGATAAGTTCCTGGGCAGATATCCAGCGCGAGCTGGGCCAGCTGTTCATCATCCGGCGCGAAGACACGCCTTCTCCTCAGCCCGAGCGACGCTTGGAACGTGCGCGTTTGTTCCTTGAAAGCGGAAGGACCGATGCGGCAATCGCGGAGGTCGAAGCCATGCCTGGAGCTGAACAGGCGGCGACCTGGATTGCCGATGCGAAGCGTTTTCGCGACGCCATGGATGCGCTTGACAGGCTTGAAACAGCGGCTGTGCTTGAGCCGCGTCGTTTGCGTGATGGCGCTGGCAACCGGGTCGAGCAACCGAGCCCGGTGGAAGCGGTCGGCGACAGCTAAGCGCGGAGCAATTCCGGAAGGTCACCGGACACGCCGCGCGCTTCATCCATGAAAAACTTCTTGAGGATCGGCGCACGCTGAACGCCGGCCATTCCGATCCGGCGCACCGTGGATGCAGCGGCTCCCGGCACTCCAAAAAGGCGCGTCAGGCCATCGGTGGCCAGCGCGACCATGAAACTATCAAGTCCGCGCCATTCTTCATAACGCTTCAAGAGCTGCGCATCGCCTGGCTCCAGACCGATTAGCCGCCCCTCGTCAAGCACTTCAACAAGCGCGCCGACATCGCGCAGACCAAGGTTCAGCCCTTGCCCCGCGATCGGGTGAATGCCGTGCGCGGCATCGCCGATCAGCGCAAGTCTCTCGCCAGTGATCTTGGCAGTGTGGTGGAAACCTAGCGGATAGGAACTGCGCGGGCCAACAGAGAATAGCTCGCCAAATACGCCATCCATTCGCTTGTCCGTCTCAGCAAGGAAAGCGCGCTCGGACAGTTTCAGAACGCCTGCTGCATCGTTCTCGTCGACAGTCCAGACCAACGCGCTGCGATGCGTGCCGTCCGCATCGTCCAGCATCGGGAGCAATGCAAACGGACCGGCTGGATAGAAGATTTCCCAAGCGACATTGTCGTGGGGGCGCTCATGGGTGATCCCCGCAATGATTGCGCGGTGGCTGTAATCCCATTTCGCGATGGAGATGCCCGCTTCCTCGCGTGTCGGGGAGCCGCGCCCTTCGGCAGCGATCATCAAATAGCCTTCAAGCGTGCGGTCATCGGCAAGCGTCACCGATACGCCGTGCTCGCTGCGATTGCGCGCGACGACTTCCGCACGCGAATGCCATTGGATAAGCGGCTCTTTCTCAGCGGCTTCAAACAGTGCCAGGCGCAAGCGGCGATTGGCAAACATCCGGCCCAGTGAGCCTTCATGTGGCTCAGGCTGGAAATCGATCCGCCCCGGCTTGTTCTGATCGGTCACAGCAATTGACGAGATCGGACAAGCGAAGTCTTCAAGCGAGTCAGCGATCCCGATATTCTTGAACAGGTTCCAGCTCGCAGTCGAAATAGCAGACGCGCGCCCATCAAATCCTTCAGCGGTCAGTTCAGCCGGATCCGCGCGGTCAACAACATGGCTGGAGAAGCCTTTACGGGCTGCAGCGAGCGCTAGCGTCATGCCGACCAAGCCGCCACCAATGATGAGAAGATCTGTCTTTTCTGTCACGCCGACTGTCACCATTTGCCACTTCGTTGCGAAAGGAGAAGCATAGCCCTAGAGGGATGAGCGTGATTCAAGCAAGATTGTTCCACCGGTTTGCGGCTCAAATCGCAGTTTTCTGTGCCATAGCGCTCACCTTGGTTGCGCTTGACAGCACGGCACGTGCGCAAGAGACAACTGAGGCCTTTGTCCAGGCCAACAATCTGCAGGGAGAGTTGGTCGCTGAAGCTTCGCCACAGCCGGGTGAAGAGCTGATGGTTGCGCTCCATTTTCGGCCTGTTGCGCCCGAATGGCATGGCTATTGGTCGAACCCCGGTGATGCGGGGCTGGGCATGCAGTTGGAATGGAGCTTGCCCGATGGATGGGAAGCGGGCGAGCAGCTTTATCCAGTCCCGCAACGTTTGGTCATCGCCGGATTGATGAACCACATTTACGAAGGCGATTATGCGGTTCTCGTGCCTATCAGTGTGCCTGATGATTATGTTGTCGGCTCACCGGTAGAGCTTGCGCTTAAAGCGCAATGGCTTGCCTGCACGGATCAGATCTGCGTGCCGGAGCAAGGCGAATTCGCGCTCTCGCTGTCAGATGAACGCGATGCAAGCGATGCTCGTTTCGCGACTTGGCGCGCCGCGCTTGCTCCGATGCTTGACAGCGTGGGTGCATTCGAGGTCACCGACAAGTCATTGCGCCTTTCCATCCCTGTCCCATCGGCAGTCGAGCTTGCCGATCCGCATGTGTTTATCGGCAACGATCGGCTGGTTTCCTATGCCGATCCGCAAAGGTTCTACCGCAAGGATAATGCGCTCATTGTCGAAATTCCGCTGCGCAAAGGTGAGCGCGATGTGCCGGATCAAGTGAACGGCATTGTTGCTTTCAGCGAAGGCACAGGCGTGCGTTTTGCAGCGGGTTCGGGAGAGGTTGGAAGCGGAGGAGAGCTCGTCCGCATGGCGTTCGATACGCCGCCGCTCTGGACCTTGATACTGGGAGCACTTGCAGGAGGCCTGATCCTCAATATCATGCCTTGCGTCTTCCCGATCCTTGCGATCAAAGCACTGAGCTTGGCAAAAGCTGGGACGAGCGAAGCACAAGCCCGGCGCGATGGCCTCGCGTATACTGCAGGTGTAGTCTTGGCTTGCGTCGCGCTGGGTGCGCTGATGTTGGCGCTACGCGCCGCAGGCGAGCAAGTGGGCTGGGCTTTCCAGCTTCAGTCTCCGGGGGTTGTCGTCGGACTCTTGGTGCTCGCAACCATCATCACACTCAACTTTGCTGGCAGTTTCGAGCTTCCATCTGTCTCTTTCACACGCAGCGGCCAGCCAGCCAGCGCGTTTGGCACGGGATTGCTTGCTGCATTTGCTGCGACGCCTTGTACCGGGCCATTTATGGCTGCCGCTTTGGGTGCGGCCTTATTGCTGCCGCCGCTACCGGCGCTGTTGTTGTTTGCAATGTTGGGTCTGGGACTGGCTTTGCCTTTCTTGCTGCTCGGCTGGGTTCCGGCGCTTCGCAATAAGCTGCCAAAGCCTGGTGCGTGGATGGAGACATTCCGCAAAGCGATGGCGATCCCGATGGGTCTCACAGCGCTCGCGCTTATCTGGCTGACATCGCGTCTTGGCGGACAAGGCTTCGCGATTGTGGCGCTGGTGGTCGTCTTTGGGATCGTCGCAGCTCTGCTCGTTGTCGGCCGATTGCAGCGCGCGGGCAAGATGGCATGGCCGGCGTTTGGACTGATCGCAGCGCCGTTCCTGATTTTCGGCGCATTTGCCTTGCCTTCGGCGCTCGAAACGCGCGCGGATCGCGCGCCGCAGTCCATCCTTGCTGCCGAGGCATTTTCAGCTGATGTACTGGCCGAAGCGCGAGCCTCTGGGCAGCCTGTATTCGTCTGGTTCACGGCCGACTGGTGCCTCACGTGCAAAGTGAACGAAGGCGTTGCGATCGAGCGCGAAGCGACCAAAGCCGCTTTTGAAGAGGCAGGCGTGGTCGCAATCGTAGGGGATTGGACACTGCGCGATGAAGAGATCACGCAGTTCCTGACTGAACAAGGCGCTGCGGGTGTGCCGCTCTATCTTTGGTATGAGCCTCGCGACGATGCGGAGCAATTGCCGCAAGTCCTGACGCCGGACATGCTTATTGAGCGGGCGGAGCGGGATCGGCCTTAGCCGGCTCTGACTGCGCGCGGCAGGTGTCGACCAGTTCGCCCGGTAGCGGGCTGGGATTAAGTCGTACCATGCCAGCGCCAGGAATAGTCGCCGTCACAGCGCGAGCACCGCTAAATGCTTCCATGCGCTGATCTTCCGGATCTGCCACGCCTTCCCAGCGAAGTCCTGTGTCGGCTTCGACCAGATCGACGGGTATGCGTGCGACATGTCCATTGCCGATCAGTGCGAGGAATGCCTGTGCGCCTTCATCAGCGGGTGCGAAGCGGGTGAAGCGAAGCAAGGGTTCAGACTCGCTGACCTCGCATGCCACAGCAAAAAGAGGGGGCTCCCCGGGCTTACCGTAAATGAGTCGCAGCGGCGTCGCGCTTTGAGACCAGATAGCGCCTTCAATATCCGGCGATTCCAAGGGCGTTGCAGGCCCATCTGAGGTCGCCGAACGTTCCTGTCGCTCCGCAAAACCGTCAGTTGCAGGTGGTTTGCAGGCAGCGAGCGCGATGCAAGTCAAAACAGAGAAGAATCGCAAGGCTCGCAAGGCTTCGGTCATCTTAGTCATTCATGTCGTAAGGCAAGAGCGGGTTGAGATGATGCGCGATGGATTTCAAGCCGTTGATCCCACTTGTCCCCAAGGCTTCTTCTGCCCAGCTTTGGGCGTGTTGCCACGCGGCATGAGCCTCGACCATTGCCGCCTCACCTTGGGATGTGGTCGAGTAGCATCGCACACGCGCATCCTGTTCACTTGGTGATGCTTCTAGCCAGCCTTTTGCGACCATGCGTTCCAAGTTCCTGCTTAGCGTCGATTGATCCATTTTGAGGAAGGGCAACATCGCGCTCGCGCTAGGCGAACCCATCTTGCAGATCATGCTGAGAAGTGTGAGTTGCTGCGGCGTTACGCCCGTCTCAGCAAGCGCCTTGTCATAATGGGCGCCGATGATACGTGCGATCTGAAGTGTGCGACCAGCAACGCAATGCGCAAGAATGTCCTCTTCGATTGTCTCAGCGCTCATGCTTCACCCTGCCCGACCTGCGTTCGACAGCAGGTAGAGCAAAGCAAAGCGTGAGTAAAACGCGTCTCTACATGCCGTGAGCAGGTGTTCCATCGGACCAATGCGATGACAGAATGACGGTGGTCGCGAAAACAGAGCCGCCTTCAGTGACCATGGGCACACCTTCCATAGGGCTTCCTCTACCGAAGTCTTCCTGTGTGACATGCGGCTGATAGATCATCACATGCGGATGGAAGCGGCCACCATCCGGCGTGAGAACCTGATCAGGCGAATACATGTAAGACATGGCGCCGACTTGTGGTTGCTCGATTTCGCCTGTGGTCAGAGCGTAGCCGATGGCGAGGTCGACCTCGTCGGTTGTTGCCCCGTTCATGAAGTGCTTGGTGGCGATCCTGTGCATTTTCAGCATTGAGCCGGTGGCAGCTTTGTTGAAGCATTGCGGCGCGCGGATCGTGGTATCAAACGCGTTGGCAGTCCAAGCACGTTTGCCGTCCTCGAATTGCGCAGGGCCTGACCAGCTTCGCCCTGTAAAGCAGGTCCAGCCATTGGTCCCCTGAACTGCCGCGCGGAAGGATCCATCAGCTTGCAAAACAAGCACGTTCGCCTCTGCAGAGATCGAAGCCGGTGCGGCTGAACGACTGAGCGCAATCTCTTCGCTTTCGTCCATCAGATAGGCTTGCGGGTCGGCAACGCCGAGCTTGTCTTGCGCAGTCGCAGAGACCGCTGCCAAGGCGGCAAGTACCCCAAGTACATACATAGAGCGCGATATTGAACAAACCATCAGAAGACCTCCTTCTCGATCTAACATGTATATACATGTAAATCAAAAGTGGACTAGAAGGTAAGGACCGTTTGTCGAGCGAAGTGGTTGTTTGGTCGAAACTGAAAGATGAGCGATGCTGCTAGCGCATCTTCCGCTGCGTTTTGCCGTAGCGCATTTTGCGCGTTCCAGGACGTCCCTCAGTAGACTTGCCTTTGACCGGCGCGAACTTCTGTTCCTCAATGAGGCCGAGCTCGTCATTTTCCAGCCGCCGAATTTCATCGCGCAAGCGTCCGGCTTCCTCGAATTCCAGATCAGCCGCTGCATCGCGCATCCGCTTCTCAAGATCCTCTATATAGGCTCGCAGATTGTGCCCGACGAGGTTGTTGACCTCGTCATCGCCCGTATCGACGGTGACGCTATCCTGATTGCTAGCATGCGCGACGATGTCGGCAATATCGCGTTTGATCGTCTGCGGGGTGATCCCGTGCTCTTCATTGTAGGCGCGCTGCTTCTCGCGGCGACGCTCGGTCTCCGCCATCGCGCGTTCCATGCTGCCGGTGATCCGGTCGGCATAGAGAATGACTTTGCCATCGACATTGCGTGCGGCGCGGCCGATCGTCTGGATGAGTGAAGTCTCGCTCCGCAGGAAGCCTTCCTTGTCCGCATCGAGAATGCACACGAGCCCACATTCAGGGATATCCAAACCTTCGCGCAGCAGGTTGATCCCGACGAGCACATCGTAGACGCCCAACCGGAGGTCGCGGATCAACTCGATCCGCTCTAGAGTCTCGACATCGCTATGCATGTAGCGAACGCGCACGCCCGCTTCGTGCATGAATTCGGTCAAATCTTCCGCCATGCGCTTGGTCAGTGTCGTAACAAGCGTGCGGTAGCCTTTCTTGGCGGTCGCTAGGCACTCCTGAATGCAATCCTGCACCTGATCTTCGACCGGGCGTATCTCCACCGGTGGATCGATCAGGCCAGTCGGGCGAATGACTTGCTCGGCAAACACACCGCCGGTCTGCTCCAGCTCCCATCCACCAGGAGTCGCGGAGACACACACTGTTTGTGGACGCATTGCGTCCCATTCGTTGAAGCGAAGAGGGCGGTTGTCGATGCATGAGGGCAGCCGGAAGCCGTATTCCGCCAGCGTGATCTTGCGGCGGTGGTCGCCCTTGGACATCGCGCCGATCTGCGGCACCGTCTGGTGGCTTTCATCGACGAACAGCAGCGCGTTCTCAGGCAAGTATTCGAACAGGGTTGGCGGCGGCTCGCCCGGTAAGCGTCCGGTAAGGAAGCGGCTGTAATTCTCGATCCCTGCGCAAGAGCCGGTCGCTGCGATCATCTCCAGGTCGAAATTGGTGCGCTGTTCAAGGCGCTGATGCTCCAGCAGCTTTCCTTCGGCCTCCAGCTCTTTCAGCCGCTCTGCAAGCTCGAATTTGATCGCTTCGCTCGCCTGCTTCATCGTCGGTCCTGGCGTCACATAGTGCGAGTTCGCATAGACCCGAACCCTGTCGAGCGACGCGCCTTTCTTGCCGGTCAGCGGGTCGAATTCGCTAATCTCCTCGATCTCGTCGCCGAAGAAGCTGATCCGCCACGCCATATCTTCATAGTGGCTAGGGAATATCTCCAGATTGTCGCCGCGCACTCGGAAGCATCCGCGCGCAAACGCCGCATCATTGCGCTTATATTGCAGCGCGACGAGCTTGCGGATCAATTCGCGCTGATCGACCGTGTCATCTTTCTTGATGTCGAAGATCATCGCCGAATAGGTCTCGACCGAGCCGATCCCGTAAAGGCAGGAAACCGACGCGACGATAATCACATCATCGCGCTCAAGTAGCGCGCGGGTGGCAGAGTGGCGCATCCGGTCGATCGCCTCGTTTACGCTCGACTCTTTCTCGATATAGGTGTCGGAGCGCGGGACGTAGGCTTCAGGCTGATAGTAGTCGTAATAGGATACGAAATACTCGACCGCATTGTTGGGAAAGAAGCTTTTGAACTCGCCATACAGCTGGGCTGCGAGGATCTTGTTAGGCGCCAGCACCAGGGCAGGGCGCTGCATTTCCTCGATCACTTTCGCCATGGTGAAGGTCTTGCCTGAACCGGTGACACCCAGCAGGGTCTGCGTCTGATCGCCTGCTTCAGCGGCGGCTACAAGCTCTGCAATCGCAGTGGGTTGATCGCCGGCGGGCTGATAGTCGCTCACCAGTTCGAACCGCTTCCCGCCGTCCGATTTTTCCGGTCGCGCAGGCTTGTGCGGCACAAACTTGCCTGTTGTGTCGGGTTCTTCCAGCCCTCTGCGGATTATCAGCTCAGCCATTGGCGGAACATATGGGGGACATCGGTAGGATTCGCAACGCCGGATTGCGCTTCTTCCCAAGCGTGTTAGGCTTGGCGCTCAATCACAGTTGGAGCCACCCGATGCACACTCGTTATCTTCCCCTCGCCGCGCTTTCTCTTGGTCTTGCTGCTTGCGGTAGCGATACGCCTGACAGTTCGGATGGAGAAACGATAAGCATGGAGGAGGTCGCGGACCGCGCGGAGAGCTCGGCCATTAAGCCGGAACCGGGCAAGTACAGCCTGACGATGGAAGTGCTGGAAATCGACATCCCGGGCGCTCCACCCGAGGCGGCGGAAATGATGCGCGGAATGATGAGCCAGCAATCGCAGGATTATTGCCTTACGCAAGAAGACGTCGATCAGGGCTTTGAACAAATGGCGCGGCAGGGTCAGGACGAAAACTGCACGTTCGAACGGTTTGATATCAGCGGCGGGGAAATCGATGCGAAGATGTCCTGTGATATTCCGGGCCAAGGTACCATGACGATGACGATGGACGGTTCCGCGACTGCCACAAGCTCGGTCATGGACATGACCATGCAAGGCAACATGACCGGAATGGGCGAGTCCACAATCAGGATGAAAGCATCTCACGAACGGATCGGGGATTGCGGCTGAGGAGCAAGCGAATAGGGTTGCGCGAACGGCTGAAGCTGGCGGCAGAGCGGATTGACGGGCCAAGCGCGGCTCGCCCATCTGCGCAGCGCATGCTGCGCGAAGCGAGTTATCCGCTCTCACCTCTTACGCGGCGCATCCGGCGTGCACCAAAAGTCACGCAAACCAACAATCCGAAGAATGTGCTTCTGTTGCCCGGCTTCCTCGCGGGGCCGCAGAATATGGCGTATCTCGGCGAGCAGCTGAGGCTAGCAGGGCATGAAGTCACGCATTGGTCGCTTGGCTTCAACACGGGTCCAACGCCGGCAAAACTGGAGTGCCTTGAAAAGGAGCTGCGCACGCTTTTCGAAGCTAAAGGCCAAGAGGTCACATTGATCGGATGGAGCCTTGGAGGACTGTTCGCACGCGAACTGGCGAAACGTCATTCACAAGCGTCAGCAAAAGTAATCACTCTAGGCTCTCCATTCTCTGGCGATCCGAGAGCCAATAATGCTTGGCGGCTATATCAACTGGTTGCCGGGCACCGGGTTGATGAGCCTCCTGTCGAGAGTGCATTGAGCGAGAAGCCACCTGTTGAAACAGTCGCTTTCTGGAGCCCACGCGACGGCGTGGTTGCACCGCGTAGCGCTCGCGGCAAGCCGGGTGAGCGCGACCGGGTGGTAACCGCTCGTTGCACGCATATGGGGTTTTCCTATTCTCCCGATGCGATTGAAGCGATTTTACAGGAACTCGAACGCAGCTGATGCCTTGAGAAAGGACAGGGGATCACTAAACCTGCAAAGAGCGAGGGCTTGCAGCATAAGCTGCATAGATCGACAGCAAACGGGGACGAATGAGCGGCTCAGTCAGCCACTTCGATGAAATGTTCGATGCTGATGGCGGCGTGCGACCCGCTTATCGGGATTATTGTGCATGGTTTGATGACCAGGACCCGAAATGGCTCGCGCGTAAGGATGCAGAAGCGGACGATAGCTTTCGCCGCACTGGCATCACATTCAACGTTTATGGCGAAGACGAAGCTGAAGAACGGCTGATCCCGTTCGACATGGTTCCTCGTATCATAAGTGCTGGCGAATGGCGACGGCTGACCAAGGGGATTGAACAACGAGTCAGTGCGCTGAACGCGTTCCTCTATGATCTCTATCATCGCCAAGAGATTATCCGGGCTGGACGCTTGCCTGAAAGGCTGTTGCGCAACAACGATGCTTGGCTTCCGAACATGGTTGGCTTCACGCCGCCCGGCGGCATCTACACGCATATTGTCGGGATCGATCTCGTGCGCACGGGACCGAACGATTTCTTTGTGCTGGAAGACAATGCGCGCACGCCATCGGGTGTCTCCTACATGCTAGAGAACCGTGAAACGATGATGGCAATGTTCCCCGAACTGTTTCAGCGGGTCGGGGTTGAATCGGTATCCAACTATCCGCGCAAGCTGGCACGATCGCTCGCCGCATGCGCGCCGCCAGCTTTTGATGGCGGTAAGGGCAAGAAGCCGACCGTCGCAGTGCTTACGCCAGGCATCTACAACTCGGCCTATTATGAGCATGCATTCTTGGCGGACCAGATGGGTGCAGAGCTTGTCGAAGGCAGCGATTTGCGCGTAGTCGATGGCAGAGTGCAGATGCGCACGACGCGCGGATATCAACCGATCGATGTGCTCTATCGGCGTGTCGATGATGATTTTCTCGATCCGCTGACATTCAATGCAGACAGCATGTTGGGTGTGCCCGGCATCATGGATGTCTATCGCTCGGGCGGGATCACGATAGCGAATGCTCCGGGCACGGGCGTTTCGGACGACAAGGCAATCTATTCCTTCATGCCGGAGATCGTCGAATTCTATACTGGCGAGAAGCCGCTTTTACCTAACGTCGAGACATGGCGCTGTGCTGATCCGGAAAGCCTCAAATACGTACTCGACAATCTCGCTGAGCTGGTGATCAAGGAAGTCCACGGATCCGGCGGCTATGGCATGCTGATTGGGCCGACTGCAACAAAGAAAGAGATCGCCGCATTTCGCAAAAAGCTGGAGGCGCGGCCGGAGAATTACATCGCACAGCCCACCCTGTCGCTGTCAACATCGCCGATCTTCACGAAGAAAGGCCTCACGCCGCGCCATCTCGACCTTAGGCCATTCGTCCTCGTTTCGCCGGACGGCGTTGAGATCACGCCTGGAGGATTAACGCGTGTCGCGCTCAAGAAAGGCTCGCTTGTGGTCAATTCCTCGCAAGGGGGCGGGACGAAAGACACGTGGGTGCTGAAGGAATGAGCGGAGCGCGATCATGCTAGGTCGGACAGCCAACGGCCTCTTCTGGATGTTCCGCTATCTTGAGAGGGCGGAAAATATGGCGCGCCTGCTGGATGCGGGCCTGCGCATTGCGCTTACGCGTGATCTGGAAACCGCGGAATCTGAGTGGCGCTCGGTCATTACAACCTCGGGAAAACGCGCTGCTTATGAAGCGGCAAATGATGGCTATTCAGGTGTGCAAGCCTGGAATTTCCTGCTGCGTGACAAAGAGAACCCTGCGAGCGTCCGAGAAATGCTCGGCCTCGTCCGGACCAATGCCCGCGCTGCGCGCAATGCGATCTCCGGTGAAGTCTGGGAAGCGATCAATGTTGGCTGGATGGAGATCGATGGGAAGCTAGCAAGGCCGGTCCCAGCGAGTCAGATTAGCGAGGTCGTACGCAAGATCCGCCGTGTAGGCACGTTGGTTCATGGGGCTGTCAACAACACGATGCTGCGAAATGCAGGGTTCCATTTTGCGCGCGCGGGGACGTTCATTGAACGCGGTGATAGCACTGCGCGTATCCTCGACATGAAATACTATCTGTTGCTGCCTTCACTCAATTATGTCGGCAGTAGTCTGGATAGCGGTCAATGGGAGCAAGTGCTGCGTTCGGTTGCTGGCGACCGTGCTTTCCTGTGGTTGCATGCAGGCCAAATTGATGCCGCACGGATCGTTGACTTTCTTGTTCTCGACGAAAGCTTCCCGCGGAGCCTTGCCTTTTGCCATGGCGCATTGCGGCAGCATCTCGCGGCCCTTGCGCGAATTCACGGGAGTGAAGGGGAGTGCAATGTTCTGATGCGTGAAGCTGACACAGCCCTCGCTGAACTGACGACAGAGAAGATATTCGAGCAAGGTCTGCACGAATATCTAACGGACTTCATGAGACGCAATGCGGCTATCGGCACTGCAATCGCTGATGACTACAGGTTTCTATCGTGAGGATGATTGACTGATGCGCCTCTCGATCCGCCATACGACACGCTATCAATTTGCACAGCCGGTGGCGCACGCACTCCAACGTCTGCGCTTGACGCCCAAAGCGACGCAGGGGCAGGAAATTCTCGACTGGTCAATGGAATTCGAGAATGCCGAAGTTGAGCTTGAATATGACGACCAGCATTTCAATCACACGACGCTCGTTGCTGTAGAACCAGGGGCAAGTAACGTCGTTGTCACGTGTCAGGGCAAGATAGACACGCAAGACAATGCCGGGGTGATTGGGATCCATTCCGGGCACTTGCCCTTGTGGAGCTTCCTCAGTCAGACGAAACTTACAAAACCCGGGCCCAGTATGCGCGACTTGATGCGAGATCTGCCTGCTGTAGCGGACGCGCCACTCGATTTTCTGCACGCACTTTCAGCGGCGATCAGGACCGATGTTTCATACGCTAAGGGGCAGACCAATGCGCGCACATCTGCTGAAGAAGCGGTCGAAGCGGGCACAGGTGTATGTCAGGATCATGCCCACATATTTATCGGCGCTGCTCGGGCCAACGACATCCCAGCGCGCTATGTGAGCGGGTATCTCATGATGAACGACCGCATTGACCAAGAGGCGACACATGCATGGGCTGAGGCGCATGTCGAGGGGCTCGGATGGGTTGGCTTCGACATCTCCAACGGAATTAGTCCCGATCCGCGTTACGTCAGGGTTGCAACCGGCTTCGATTATCGCGATGCGGCGCCATTGACGGGAATCAGCTATGGCGGTTCTGATGAATTGCTCTCTGTGGAAGTCGCAGTCGAGCAACAGCAAGTGGAACAATAGGCAATGACATATTGCGTGGGGATGGTGCTCGATCGCGGGCTTGTCTTGATGAGCGATACGCGCACCAATTCGGGTGTCGATAACATCTCGGTCTTCAGCAAGATGTTCCACTGGTCGGTTCCGGGCGAGCGGATTATCAGCGTCATGACCGCGGGCAATCTCGCGACGACACAAGCCGTTGTGAGTCAACTTGAAGAGCGCACCAAAGCACCCGATGAGCGCGACAATACGCTTCTTACCGCGCCCACGATGTTTCAGGTCGCAACGGAAATCGGCAAGCTTTTGCGGACAACGATCGCTGACTGTCAGGCGGCGAACGGGAATGGCGGGAAGGGCCGGTTCACTGCCTCCATGATCGTCGCGGGGCAAATTGCCGGCATGGAGCCGCGTTTGTTCATGGTCTATCCGGAAGGGAATTTCATTGAGGCTGGCTTGGACACGCCATTTTTCCAGATCGGCGAGACGAAGTATGGTCGGCCGATTATCCTGCGTGGTTATGACCGGAGCATGGCATTTGAAGATGCGGTCAAGCTACTGATGGTGAGCTTTGACTCTACCCTCAAGGCCAACCTCTCTGTGGGAATGCCGCTCGATCTGATGGTGATTGGCCGGGAAGATTTTGCGCCCACGCATCAACGTCGCATTCTCGCCGATGACCCGTACTTCAATGCTGTTTCTGACGGATGGGGCGACGCGCTCAAGCAAGCGTTTCACGCGCTCCCAAGCTATGATCTCAGTGGCGGGTAAACAGTCCATGGAGACTACTTAGGCAATTTCGCCTGCGGATTTTTGCTTAATTATCATCCGTTTCGGTTGTAAATTCGCGACGTTTTCTCATCGCAGGTTGGAGCGGTCTTTCAGATCGCTCCAAAGTGGCTTCAACACAGAATGAAGCTGATCAACAGCTGAGTCATAGCCTTGCGCATGACTGACAAACCCGTACTCCACTTCATCGACAGCAATACGCGCAACCGTGCCGAGCTGGCTCGTATTGGCTTCGACCTCGGCCACCATGCAGAGGTTTACGGCGATATTGCTGAGCTCGGCATTCACCCGCCGAGGGATGGGATAATCATTGCCCGTGATGTGCCGGAAGACGGGGGTATCAAGGCGTGCGTAGACCGGCTCAGCCAATTGGGTGTGTGGCTTCCCCTCATTGCAGTCGACTACGAACCTCAGGCTAATCGTATAGTTGAGGCCATCAAAGCGGGTGCGCTGGATTACCTTGCTCTGCCCTTGGATCCTTCCCGTGTGGAGCAATGCCTCAGTCGAATATCTAGCGAGGCGGCTGAGTTCAGCGAAGCGCGCAGACGTATGATCGAAGCGCGCCAACGCATATCGAATCTGTCGAACCGCGAACGCGAGGTGCTCGACTGGTTGGTCGAAGGCAGTTCGAACAAGATCATAGCGAGACAGTTGCAGATCAGCCCGAGAACAGTCGAGATCCACCGCGCCAATATGATGAACAAGCTAGGTGCCAGTCACGCTGCAGAGGCGGTACGATTGCGGATCGAAGCGCAGATGGATGGCAGCGCTACTGGCTAGCTCAAATATTTGACCCGAGTGACGAGCGATGACCGTTCTGAGCCATAGTCATAGGACGTCTTGTCAGCTCGGCAGTTCATCCGCAACCTGCTCCCAGAGTTCGATCTTCACACCGTTGGGATCAAGGATCCAGGCGAACTTTCCATAGCCTTCATCCACACTCTCGAGCACTTTGACGCGCTTCTTCTTCAATTGCTTCACGAACGCGTCCAAGTCATCGACGCGAAGATTGATCATGAAACCGCCAGTGCCGGGTTTGACATAGGTGTCGTCTGAGAAGTGGCTGATCAGCGAGTAGGGGTTCTGCTTTGGCTCCTCCGCCCAAGCGAGTTGAGGGCCATAGGTGCCGTCGATCCCCAAAGTATCGCGATACCAGGCTCGCGTCGCTTCGGGGTCTTCCACCACATAAAACACACCGCCCAGGCCCGTCACTTTTGCCATCACATCCTCCGTCCAACTATTCGCTTTATGCGCGATTTGTGCTGCTTCGCAAAATCGCTGGTGTTTAATCAAGATCGACGGGCACTCCCGCTGCTGGCATGCGTTGGCTTTGTAGAAATCAATGAAGGGACACTCTTATGACAGGCACGCAGCGTTTTTCCGGCAAGACCGTTATCGTCACAGGCTCCTCCATGGGTATTGGGGAAGCGATTGCGCGCCGCTTCCACGGGGAAGGCGCGAATGTCGTCATCAACTCGCGTAAGGTTGAGGATTGCGAGAAGGTTGCAGCCTCACTCGGCGGCGAACGCGTGCTTGTTGTTGCAGGTGATGTCTCCTCCTCAGCCTTTGCAACGGAGATGGTCGAAAAGACAGTCGCGGCTTTAGGCGGAATCGATGTGCTGGTGAACAATGCCGGGATTGGCCGAAGCGGACGCCTCTCTGCGGCCGACGATGACTTCATTGACCTGATCATCGATGTGAACCTTAAAGGCATTCTCTATCTGACGCGCGAGGCCTTTCCGCATCTCCTCAAATCCAAGGGCAATATCATCAACATCTCCAGCGTCTCAGGATTGGGCGGCGATTGGGGCCTTGGCGTTTACAACGCGTCCAAAGGCGGCGTCTGCAATCTGACGCGCGCAATGGCGCTAGAATTTGGAAGTCAGGGTGTGCGCGCGAACGCAATATGCCCATCCATGACGGAATCGGACATGACGAAGGGCGTTACCGACAATGAGCATGCTTTGAAGATGCTCGCCAATCGCATGCCCTTGGGCCGTGCGGCAGTGCCCGACGAGATCGCAGGACCCGTCCTGTTCCTGGCGAGCGACGATGCTGTATTCGTGAACGGAGTGAACTTGCCAGTCGATGGTGGGGTGACAGCCTCCAATGGCCAACCGAACTTCTTCGGTGGGTAGTTGCCTACTGCGTTTCTGGTCATCCAGCTGGCTTTCAACACTGAGAATTTCGTGATCCAGCGGAACATGCGACCCGCATTTGCGGGCGTTCGCCATACCTGGATGACGCGGGTCGTGCTGTGAAAAACGAATCGCATTCTGGACAGTATGGTTAAATCAGCGGTTACTTTTGGCGGTTTTCGTCAACTAATCAGGTTAGCTGACTGATGATGGATTAACCAATGGAGCGCCTCTGGACCGATGCGGGCCCTTCGAGAGTTCAAAAAAATTATTTTTTAACAGAGCCTTAGAGGATCATTTTGTCTGGCGAGAGAAAGGAATCGCAGACAATCGCTGCTTCCAAGCAATTTTTCATTAACCGCAGGAATTAGCATCGTTGAAACTGGTTTTAGCACGCATTTGGCAAGAGTTTGGTGGCATTTTCTAACGATTGAATAGTGCATCGATTGGTAGAACCATGACACAACGTAGAACCGGAATCCTGTCACACCTTGCTCGCGATAGCCGCGGCAACACCACGCTTATGGTGGGTGCAGCCTTGCTCCCGCTCATGGCGCTGATCGGTGGTGGCTTGGACATGAGCGTGTCCTACATGGCCCGCGCGAAGCTTCAGAATGCTTGTGACTCAGCCGTACTCGCTGGCCGCCAATCGATGGAAGGCACCGACTGGAAGAACAAGAATAAGCAGGAAGCGCAAAAGTTCTTCGACTTCAACTTCCCGGGTAATGCCTATGGTGCCCGCAATACGAAGTTCGATATCGATCAGAATGCAAGTGATTCCCAAGAATTGATTGGCACTGCGAGCGCGTCAATCCCGACGTCGATCATGAAGATCTTCGGCTACGACACTATCGAGATTGCTGTGTCTTGTGATGCCAAGCGCGAGCAAGGCCACAACGATGTTGTGCTCGTACTCGACACGACTGGTTCAATGAATGACGCACCGTCAGCGGGCGGCGCTTCCAAGATTTCTCGCCTCCGCACAGGCGCCTCTGGCCTTTATCGTGCGCTTGATGATGGTTCGAATTCGGAGACGCGTTACGGGATCGTTTCCTACTCGCACACTGTCAATATCGGCCGATCGCTTCGCAATCGCGATTTTCTCAAAGAACAAGAGTACATCAACTTCTGGTGCAACAATGGCTGGTGTTATTACAACACCAAGCAAGTGCACATCAACAACTCGTCCTGGAACAATGTGACGGGCGATGATCAGGGCAACCTGCAAGCATTCCGCACTAGCGGAGACGCATGTATCGAAGAGCGCTCTACAGTGGGCTATGGCGACTCAGGCATTGAGATCAAGGACTACATCAAGGATGACGACATCGATCTCCTGCCGGCTAATGCCAACGATACAAAGCTGCAGTTTGGTCGCTATGACCCAGCCATTCAGGAAGGCGAATCCCAGTCAGGCTGCCCGTCTGAATCGTCGAAACTACAGAAGTATGCGGACGAAGCCTCTTTCAATGCGGCTATCAATGCAGCTACGGCACGGGTAACCGGCGGTACGTATCATGACATTGGCATGCTGTGGGGCACGCGCTTTATCTCGCGCACCGGCTTCTTTGCATCAGAGAACCCTGACGACATCAATGGAATCCCGGTTCGTCAGCACATCGTCTTCATGACTGACGGTAAGCTGGACACTGGTGGCCGTCTCTACTCGGCGCATGGGATCGAAGATTTCCAGGCGCGCACGCAGGGCACGGGAACCCGCAGCCAGAAGCACATTGACCGCTTCGCATCGGTCTGCGCCCGCGCCAAATCTCGTGATGTCACGGTCTGGGTTATCGCGCTCGATGTGACAGATATTGCGGATATTAAGCCTTGTGCAACTAGTGATGACCATTTTTACACGAGTGACGGGTCTGATCTTGAGCAAGTGTTCGAGCGGATCGGTCAGGGCATTGGCAATTTGAGGCTGACACGATGATTGCAACCTTGGCGAACATCATTCGCGGCAAGCGCAGCGAAGACGGATTGGCGGCGACCGAGTTCGGTTTGATCGCCATTCCGCTCTTCATCATGCTGCTGGGCGGAATGGATCTTGCGCACCAGGCTTACTCGCGAGCGCTATTGCAGGGTGCGCTCAACGATGCCGCTCGTCGCGCATCGGTTGAGGATCCAAGCTTCACAGCCGCGGGATCAACTCTGGAAGAGCGGATCAAGAACACCGTTACATCCCAAGTGAGCTATATCGCGCCAAAGGCAAGTTACAACGTCAAGATCAGCAACTATTTTGATTTTGCCGGGGTAGGTAAACCAGAAAAACTTCTGACGGATGTCGATGGCAATGGCCAGTACGATGAAACTGACGGCGATTGCTTTGAAGACCTGAACGACAATGGAAGTTACGATCTGGATGCCGGCCGGACAGGTGTCGGCGGCTCGGATGACGTTGTCTTCTACGAAGTGACGATGAGCATGCCGCGCCTGTTTCCCATGGCAAATCTGATGGGGCTCGACGACACGATGGAGACCACAGCGGAAGCTGCCATTCGTAACCAGCCCTATGCGACACAAGCTGTTGTCCCGACCGTTTGCGGAGAACCGGCATGAGCTACAAGTTTCTCAAGCGATTGCATGATGCGCGCGAAGGTGTCGCGATGGTCGAATTTGGCCTCGTCGCGCCCATTCTCTTGCTTATGATCCTTGGCGGTCTTGAAGTGGTGAATTATGCATTGTCGCATATGCGGATCAGCCAAATGGCAATGACGGTTGCAGACAATGCCGGCCGCGTCCCAACAAGTATCGACGAGGCGAACATCTATGAGGTGTTTGCTGGTGCTCAGGTGATCGGAGAACCGCTCGAATTCAAGCAGAACGGCCGTCTGATCCTGTCCTCTGTCCAGCTCAACAATGGCAATGGAAACAACAAAGGTCAGATGATCAACTGGCAGCGCTGTTGGGGCGATCTAGCGGTTGAGCCAGCCTATGGTAAGCAGAATAAAGGCCGCAACGACAACAGCCTGAAAGATGGCGTTGGCAAGCCTGGCAAGCGCATCGGTGCATTGGAAGGCACAGCGGTTATGTTCGTTGAAGTGACCTACGACTACCAGCCACTGGTGGCGGGTGACTGGATCCCGACGCAGCAGATCAAGTACGAAAGTGCTTTTAATGTGCGTGGAAGGCAGAACCTCAACATCACCAATGCGCAATCTTTGGCTGTAAACGACTGCACCTGATTGATTGCCATAGACTCCCGGTCAGTCATCGGTCACTGATCGGGGTTTCTTTCAGCCAACAATCGAAAAGCATCACACGATCCTTGACAATAGCTATTTAGCAAATTAGCTAAATAGCTATGACGAGCGTGTTCGAAGCCCTGTCTCATCCAATCCGGCGCGAAGTGCTGGAGCTGCTGAAGAGCGGCGGAATGACTGCTGGCGAATTGTCGGATCGCTTCGATGTTTCGAAGCCCACTATGTCAGGCCATTTTTCCAAGCTGAAGGCTGCCGGGCTGATACTCGGCGAGAACGATGGTGGATCCATTATCTACACGCTTAATCTGTCCACGCTCGAAGAGGCGCTGATGGGCTTCATGTCGCGCGTTCGACGCGAAGAGGACGCAGCGCCGGACGAAGAGCTCAAAATGACAAGGAAGAGTGATTGAAATGAGTTTTAGAGGCCTCTTTTTTGGATCAATGGTCGTCGTGGCAGCTATGGTCGTGTTTGCATTCATAGCTGAATCGCGCCTGCCAGCCGGGACCGAGCTGCCAATCCATTGGAATGCAGCTGGTGTTCCTGACGATTTCGCACCTGCGCTGCAAGCGCTGTTGCTTTCGCCTGCCATCCTTGCTGGAGCGTCTGTGCTGTTTTGGCTGCTTCCTTCACTTGAGCCGCTTCAGAACAAGCTCGAAGGCTCTGCGCCGCTGCTCAAAGTGAGTTGGCTGGGCATCATTCTTCTGATGTGCATCTTGCAGGCCGTTGTCGGTCTGCCTGCGTTTGGCATTGAGATGCCGATCAATGCAGTGTTGCTCGGGGTAGGGCTGCTGTTCCTGCTCATCGGGAATGCTTTGCCAAAAAGCCGTCCCGGTTTCTTTGTCGGCATTCGTACGCCCTGGACTATTACGGACACTGACAACTGGATTGCGACGCATCGTTTGGGTGGCAAGCTCTTCATGCTGGCGGGGGCGATCATTGCAGCCCTATCGCTGGTCCCCGGCATCCTCGAAATGACGGCGGTGGTCGTTGTCACGGCCGTCCTCTTCGCAGCCTTCGTGCCGCTTGTTTACAGTTGGTGGTTCTGGCGTACCCGCGCCAAGACTTCTGGAGGAGACCGTCCATGAGAAAAACACTGATGGGCGTCGCGATGGCGTGTCTCACAGCTTTGGCAATGCCCGCGCCGGCATCGGCCGAGGAGTTGAGTGTCACGCATGAGGGGCTTTCTGGCGCGCTCAAGGGTACATTCCTGCAGAGCGACGTGTCCAATGCACCGGCAGTGCTAATCATTCCCGGATCCGGCCCCACTGATCGCGATGGCAATAGCCCGCTTGGCATCAATGCCGCGAGCTACAGACTGCTCGCGGAAGGGCTAGGTGAAGCAGGCATATCAAGCCTTCGCGTCGACAAACGCGGTATGTTTGGCAGCTCGGCTGCGATCGACAACCCCAACAATGTGACGTTTGATGCATACATCGCTGATACGCTCGCTTGGGCGGAAACGCTGGCAGAGCGAACCGATCAGGATTGCGCCTGGCTCCTCGGGCACAGCGAAGGCGGTGTGGTCGCGCTGGCAACCGTCGCGAGCAGCACAGATGGGATCTGCGGAGTTATTTTGGCTGCGTCACCCGGGCGCCCGGTTGGTGACCTCTTGCGTGAGCAGTTACGTGCAAATCCGGCCAATGCACCGTTGCTAGGCCAAGCTGAGGCGGCGATCTCAGCATTGGAAGCTGGCGAGGACTATGACGCGACCAATCTGCATCCAGCCCTGGTTCCGCTGTTTGGCGCTCAAACCCAAGGCTTCCTAAAGAGCTTCATGGCGTATGATCCTGCAGCGCTTGCCGCTGAATATTCAGGGCCACTGTTGATCCTGCAGCCGGACGAAGACATTCAAGTGGCAATGGCCGACGGGGCCGCGATGCATACAGCGCAGCCGCAATCAAAGCTTGTCGTGCTTGAAGGCGTCAATCACGTGCTGAAGTCAGTGCCCGCAGGCGACCGTGCGGCCAATTTGCAGACCTACGCCAATCCCGATTTACCGCTCGCTGATATGGTGGTTCAAACCATCGCGCGCTTCATCGAAGCGGAAGGCTAAGTCTTACGCTGCTTCCTTCTTGCGCTTCGCTTTCTTGCGCTCATGCGGGCACAAGAGAGCTTTACGCAACCGAATGGATTGCGGTGTCACTTCGACCATTTCGTCATCGTCGATGTAAGCGATCGCTTGCTCCAGGCTCATCCGGCGCGGCGGGGTAAGACGGATAGCGTCATCCTTGCCGGAGCTACGGATATTGGTAAGCTGCTTCGACTTCAGCGGGTTCACTTCCAGATCGTCTGGCTTGGCATTCTCGCCAATCACCATGCCTTCATAGACTTTCATCTGAGGTGCGATGAACAGTTCGCCTCGATCTTCCAATGCGTTGAGTGCGTAGGCGACGCTTTCGCCATCGGAGTTCGAGATCAATACGCCGTTGATGCGACCTTCGATCTGGCCTTTATATGGCCCGTACTTTTCGAACAGACGGTTCATAATGCCAGTACCGCGCGTATCGGACAGAAACTCGCCGTGATAACCAATCAGGCCGCGGGAAGGGGCTGAGAACGTGATGCGCGTTTTGCCTTGGCCGGAAGGGCGCATCTCGGTGAGATCTGCTTTGCGGCGCTGCATCTTCTCGACAACGGTGCCGGAGTGATCATCATCCACATCGATCACAACCGTTTCATACGGCTCCATGCGCTGGCCGGCTTCCTCTCGGAAGAGAACCTTTGGTCGGCTAATGCCGAGCTCGAAGCCTTCGCGGCGCATCGTCTCAATCAGCACCCCGAGTTGCAATTCGCCGCGACCTGCGACTTCGAAGCTGTCTTTGTCATCACTTTCTGTGATGCGGATGGCCACGTTGGTTTCCGCTTCGCGCAGCAAACGGTCGCGGATCATACGGCTGGTAACCTTGTCGCCTTCGCGGCCCGCAAGCGGGCTGTCGTTAACTGCAAAGCGCATCGCCAGCGTTGGAGGATCAATTGGCTGTGCGGCAATTGGCTCGGTCACCGATGGATCGCAGATCGTGTTGGCGACGGTCGCCTTTTCCAAGCCTGCAAGTGCGATGATGTCGCCAGCCTGTGCGCTTTCAACAGGTACACGGTCGAGCCCGTCAAAGCTCATCAGCTTGGTCGCGCGGCCAACCTCGACCACATTGCCGTCCATATCAATAGCGTGGATCGGATCGTTGACCTTGAGTGTGCCGGACTGAACGCGGCCGGTAAGTACGCGGCCCATGAAATTGTCACGGTCAAGAAGCGTCGCAAGGAAGCTGAACTTGCCAGATGTGTCGAGGCCGGGGGCAGGGACGTGCTCTGTTATGAGCTTGAACAGCGGTTCGAGCGAGCCGTCACGTGCGTTCTCGTCTTCGCTTGCATACCCGTCGCGGCCGCTTGCAAACAGTGAAGGGAAGTCGAGCTGCTCGTCATTGGCATCAAGCGAAGCGAACAGGTCGAACACTTCGTCCAGCACTTCTTGCGGGCGGCCATCAGGGCGATCAATTTTGTTAACGACCACGATGGGTTTAAGGCCCAAAGCGAGCGCCTTGCCGGTTACAAACTTGGTTTGCGGCATCGCGCCTTCAGCGGCATCAACTAGCAGGATAACGCCATCGACCATGCTGAGGATACGCTCGACCTCTGCGCCGAAGTCAGCGTGGCCCGGTGTGTCGACGATGTTGATGCGCGTTGTCTCGCCGCCGTTTTCCCACTCAACGCTTGTACATTTGGCAAGGATGGTGATGCCGCGCTCTTTTTCCAGATCGCCTGAATCCATCGCACGCTCTTCCACGCGTTGGTTCTCGCGGAATGTGCCTGACTGGCGAAACAGTTGATCGACCAGAGTCGTTTTGCCGTGATCGACGTGCGCGATAATCGCGACATTGCGAAGCGAAGACATGAGTACAGAAGCCTTTGATACTGCCCAAAGACACCAGCTGACGCTGCGTCAGGGCCGGGGAACGACGTGTTGCGCCGCACAATTTTGCGCGCGCCTAGCGTAATCCTTGGATATTCACAAGGTTTGGCGGTGTGACTCGCTTGCCACACCGCCGTGGCAGCGAAACGTCACCTTTACGATGATTCTTGTACAAATACGGCAGAATGCTAATTTATCAGGTGTTCGGTTGAGCATGAAGGCGTTCTGGGGACGTCGCTTTACCGATTTACTGTGAGAGGAGATCACATGCGTTTTTCTTTTGCCGGCTCTGCCGGTTCACCCCGTTATGCCCTTCTTGCCGGCGTAGCGGCTACAGCCATGTCTGTTCCATCTGTTGCATTTGCACAGGACGAAGCCAGCGATGTTGCGGCTGAGGAAGAGGTCGAGGAGTTTGACAATGTCATCGTTGTGACCGCGACGAAGCGTGAGCAGACATTGCAAGAAACCCCGATTTCTGTGTCGGTCACAAGCGGCGAGACGCTTGAGCAAGCGCAAATTCGCGACGTGCTCGACCTCCAGACTGTTGCTCCTTCACTGCGCGTTAGCCAGCTGCAAAGTTCGTCGAACACCACATTCTTTATTCGCGGTTTCGGCAACGGCGCCAACAACTTCGGACTAGAGCCGTCTGTCGGCGTGTTCATCGACGGCGTTTATCGCTCGCGCAGTGCAGGCGCACTAAGTGACCTTGCAAACGTCCAGCGTATCGAGGTTCTGCGCGGCCCGCAGTCAACGCTGTTCGGCAAGAACGCGTCTGCTGGTGTTATTTCAGTAGTTACCCGTGAGCCGCAATTCGAGTTCGGTGGCAGCGTAGAAGCGAGCTACGGCAATTTCGACGCTCTTATTCTCAAGGCAGACGTAACTGGCCCGCTTGGTGACAGCGTCGCCTGGTCATTGGATGGTTCGTACAACCGCCGCGATGGTTATGCGAATATCGTGAATCTCGACGAAGATTTGTCTGACCGTAATCGCTGGAGCGCTCGCGCTCAGCTGCTTATTGAACCATCGCCAGACCTGAAGGCACGTATCATCGCTGACTATGCGAAGATTGATGAAGTTTGTTGTACGGTTGGGAACATCCTGAATGGTCCGACCGGAGCTGCGATCTTTGGTGTCGGTGGTGCGATCGATCCTGAAAATCTTTTCAGCTATGACACATTCTTGAGCCAGGCTCCCAAGAACACCGTCGACAATTACGGGATTTCAGGTCAGATCGATTGGAACGTCGGCGCGCTTTCTGTCACGTCGATCACTTCTTATCGTAAGCTTGAGAACTTCTTCGATCAGGACATCGACTTCACCAGTGCGGATCTTGCTAGCGAATTCCGCGATCAGGACGTGAAGACCTTTACGCAGGAAGTTCGTGTTGCTTCTGACTTTGACGGACCCTTTAACTTCCTGCTTGGTGGCTACTTCTTCGACGAGTCGATCGAGCAAGAAAGCGAGATCGCAACCGGTGGTGATTTCCGTCAGTATGGTGAGTTTCTTGCCGCAGCGGCAACGGGCGACCCGACGTTTAGCTTCAACACGATTGAAGGGGCACTTGGCCTAGCTCAGGACAGCATCTTCACGACGCCGCTCCTGACTAGCGAGGACTACTCGATGGAGAACCAAGCTTGGTCGATCTTCGGTACGTTCGATTTTGAACCATTCGATGGGCTCGTGCTAACAGCCGGCTTCAACTACACCGATGACAAGAAGGATTTCGCGCTCAGTCAGACGTCATTTGATCCTCTGGCGAACGTCAACCTTGTTGATGCGTTCATTACGATTGCAAGCGGCGGTACAATCACAACGCGCGACCAGTTCTTGGCATTGCCGCAGGCGAATCAGGACGCATTGGCTGCAGGCGCACTCAATCCGCTTGTGAACCCGTTCCTGGGCTTGGCCGACTTCCAGTTCCAGCCTCCATTCCTCAATTTGCCAAATGCGATTGAAGATGGCCGGACACGCGACGATGATTTCTCGTACACGCTGCGCGCAGCATACGATCTGTCTGACCGACTGAACGTCTATCTGAGCTACGCAACGGGTTTCAAGGCGAGCTCTGTCAACCTTTCGCGTGACAGCCGTCCGGCATTTGGTGATTTCATCCCGGGTCCGATCCCGACCAATCCATTGACTATGGATCCACTGAATGCGGTTCTGGGCGGGAGTAACTTCCTTGCCCCATCTTCGCCGATCACTGATGCTGGCCTTCCGATCACGAACCTGACCACAGGATCGCGTTTTGCTGGGCCAGAAGAAGCGACAGTCTGGGAAATCGGCCTGAAGGGCAACCTCCCGGGCGTCGGCTTCAACCTCGCGATCTTCGATCAGGAACTGGAAGGCTTCCAAGATTTCCTGTTCACGGGCACTGGCTTCCAACTGACCAACGCTGGTAAGCAGTCCGTACGTGGTTTCGAATTTGATACGACGATCACACCTGCTGATCCGTTGGTGCTGACCTTCGCAATTACGCACTTGGATCCGCTGTTTGACGAGTTCGTTGACGGTCCTGCTGGCGACCTTTCGGGCACCCGCCCCGCGGGTATCCCAAGCTGGGCGATCTCGACCTCGGCGACATACACGCACGAGTTCAATTCTGGTGCTCGCCTGATCTCACGCGTCGATTACAACCATGAATCGAACGTGCAGATACTGACGGCAGTTGGCGGCTTTGGCTCGCTTGAGAACAACGCGGCAATCGCTCGCAACTACACTCGTGAGATCAACCTTGTGAATGCGTCCATGACGCTGGCCCTCAATAATGGTCTTGAGCTTGGCCTCTGGGGTCGTAACCTGTTCGACGATCAGTACATCTCAACGATATTCCCGAGCGTTGCACAAGCTGGATCGATCTCGGGCTATCCAAGCGTTCCACGTACATATGGTGCGCTCGTCCGCTTCAAGTTCTAAGCTTGAGCAACAAACCTTAGATAAAGGGGTCGGTGAAAACCGGCCCCTTTTTCGTTGTAACGTGTAGTTTTATGTGGTGCATTGCTGTCGCAATCACTGGAGGGAGTGTTTCAATGGAATATGGCGGTTTCTGGATCAGAGTGGGGGCTTATCTCGTCGACTTGGTCATCATGATCATCTTTATGAGCATTGTTGGCTTCATCTTTGGTGAGAATATTTTTGACACGACGTCTGCAGCATCTGTCTCCTACGGCGCGACCGACCTGATCGGATTGATCGTAGGTATTGCCTATTTCGCTGGCTTTGAATCGTCGAGTTGGCAAGCAACACCTGGCAAGCGCGCGCTTGGCTTGATCGTTACAGATTCCAGCGGAGGAAGGATTTCTTTCCTGCGTGCCCTTGGTCGCTACTTTGCAAAAATCCTCTCCGGCCTGATCCTGTTTATCGGATACATCATGGTCGGGTTCACGGAGCGCAAGCAGGGCTTGCATGACTTCCTTGCCAGCACGCTTGTCATCAAGGGGCAGCCAGGTACGGCAGGGGTAGATCCGTCAGTCTTTTCCTGAGGATTACCGGCTAAAGTTCGCGTAGCGCGCGGTTCGGTTTCGCTCTCAGCAATGGGAGCGAACCGGCCAGCGCAAAGCCGACCACCAATGTGAGGCCAAATCCGAGGACAGCGAAGACTTCGCCCCAATTGGGCAGCCAGTCGAACTCGAACAGTTGGGTCACGATAACCCAGGCCAGCAGGGTTCCAAGACCCAGAGCTACGCCTGCCAAAAGCAAGGCGAGCAGACCGTATTCCAGTAATTGCATGAGCAAGACCTGTTTGCGGCTTGCACCGAGCACACGCAGGATGACCGTGTCATACATGCGCGCAGCGCGCGCGGCAGCGATGGCTCCCAAGAGCACAGCTAGGCCAGCCAGCACCGCAACGGATGCGGCAGCTAAAGTCGCCAAGGCAACTTGCTCCAGGATAGTGCGTGCTTCCTTCAGGACTTCGCCCACTTCGATAACGGAGCTTGAAGGGAAAGCGCGAACGAGATCGCGCAACAATGTCCGGTCTTCCGCGCCCGGCGTCAGTTCAATCGTCGCCGCAAGGTTATGCGGTGCGTCCGCCAGCGCATTGCGGCTGAACACGAATACATAGTTGAAGCCCATGCTTTCCCAGTCGATCCGGCGCAAGTTCTCGACCCGTGCTGTGCGTTCGACGCCAAGGACGCCGACGGTTATGTAGTCGCCGATTGCAATGCCTGCAGCGGCTGCGAAATCCGCATCGAGCGAGACCAAAGGTTCACCAGTATGTTCGGCAGCCCACCAATCACCTTCCGTCAGCACATTGCCCATCGGAAGCTCGTCTGCATAGGTGAGGCCGCGCTCACCGCGTAGCGCCCAGGCATTGTCAGGAATGCGATCAAGCTCGGACACGCGTTGCATATTGTCTCGCGGGCCATAGGCAAGGACAGCGCCCCGCAGTGTAGGAACAGCGCGAATGTCCGCTTCCGGCAGCTTATCCAGCACCAACTGCTCGAACTCGGCCTGACGCTCAACCGGGATATCGAGCACGAAATAGTCAGGCGCCTGTTGAGGCACTCGCTGCTCGATATTGCCGTTGATCGCGCTTTGTACAGCGGCGAGCAGGACAAAAGCGGCTAGCCCGAAGCCCAGCGCTGTAACTAGTGCTCCCGTTGGCGCACCAGGGCGATGCAGGTTCGCCAGCGCATTGCGGAGCAGCGGATTGCTAGACCGGGGCAATCGCGTCGCCAGATCGCGGATCGCGACGCCGATTGCAGCCAGCAGAGCGAGCGCAAATGCAGCACCGAGCAGGAAGCCAGCAGATAGACGCACATCAGCTGTAGTGGCCAAAGCCAGCGCGCAAATCGCGCCTATGCCCGCGAGCGTCCAAGCGAGCGCACGTTTGTCACGGCCCAGAGGTGCGACGCGAGCACGCATCAGCGCCATGGCTGGAAAGCTGCGGGCGCGTAGCAAGGGCGTTGCAGCAAAGGCGAACGCTACGAGCAAACCATAAGCTGCAGCGAGCACGAGCGGTCCCGGTTCGATCACCACGCCGCGCTCTACAGGCAAGAGTCCTTCCAAGGCGACCGCGAGGACAGGAGTGACACCAACACCGACGAGCAGGCCTGCGATCGTGCCAACGGCGGCCGCCGCAGCGATCTGAAGCGCGTAGATCCGGACGATGTCGCCGCTCTTTGCGCCTAGCACTTTAAGCGTTGCTATGCTTGTTCGGCGCGCTTCCAGATAGGACGCGACACCGCCGCCAATACCGATGCCAGCGATCACAAGCGCGGCAAGCCCGACCAGCGTGAGAAAGTCGCTCATTTGCCGAACAAAACGGTCAGCACCGGGCGAAGCGCGGTCGCGTGTGCGCGTGTCCAGGCCGCTTTCCGGGAATTGTTCTTCGAGAGCTTCTTCGACGGCTTCAGGTTCCTGTCCGGCATTGTCGAATGCTACGCGCACTTTGCTTTCGTAGAGCGAGCCTGGTGCCAGCAGGCCTGCGCGAGCCGGCACTTCTTCGCGGACAATAACGGTAGGCCCAAGCTGGAAGCCTTCGGACAAACGGTCCGGCTCATTGTCGATCACACCTGCGGCTTTCAGATCGACAGTTCCGACTTTGAAAGTTTCGCCAACACCAATACCAAGCCGGTCCAATGCGCTTTGTGCGACCCAAGCTTCGCCGGGGGAGGGCGCGCCTGCTTCGCTTCCGTCTGCTAGCGTGAGAACGCCGTAAAGCGGCCAATTGTCGTCGATGGCTTTCAGTTCGATCGGTGCAGCACCGTCTGCGGTAGTTGCCATGGCTTGCATACGCGTACCGGTGGAAACGCGGCCCAGCGCTTCCAAGGCGGTCATTTCCTCGGTTGAAAGCGGGCGCTGCCAGACTTCGACTTCCAGGTCGCCGCCGAGCAATTCCTGTCCGCGATCCGAAAGTTCGCGTTCGATGGCTGCTGTCAGCGAGCCAATCGCTGCAAGCGCTGCTGTGCCTAGAAATATGCAAACCAGCAGCAAGCGCAGCCCTCGAAAGCGCGCGTTCAGATCACGCTTTGCGATGCGCCAAGCGCCGCTCCATGAGAGAGTTGTGCTGCTCATCAATGTTACGCCGCGTTGGCTGCGGTCGAGCCGGTTGTAGCTGTGTCAGAGACAATCTGTCCGTCAGCCATGGTCAAAACGCGCCCGCAGCGTTCAGCCAATTCAGGATCGTGCGTGATCACAAGCAATGTCGCGCCGCTTTTCTTGCAGCGGCCGAACAGGAGTTCGATGATCTCGTGGCCGGTTGAGGTGTCCAGGTTGCCCGTGGGCTCGTCGGCAAAGATGAGTTCGGGGCCTGGTGCAATTGCACGGGCAATGGCGACACGCTGCTGCTCGCCGCCCGAGAGCTGGGTCGGGTAGTGGTCGAGCCGGTGGCCAAGCCCAACCGCTTCCAATTCGGCTGCGGCTCGCTCGCGCACGTCTCTTGCGCCATCCAGCTCCATCGGCGTCGTAACGTTCTCCAGCGCGGTCATGGTCGGCAGCAAATGGAAAGCTTGCAGCACGATGCCGATGCGTCCGCGCCTCGCATAGGCCAAGCCATCTTCATCCATGCCTGCAAAATCGGCCCCAGCTACGGTTAATTCGCCGCTATCGGAACGCTCTAGGCCTGACAGAACGGACATGAGCGAACTCTTGCCTGAGCCGGATGGCCCCAGCAAAGCGACGATCTCGCCTTTGTGAATGTCGAGGTCGATGCCTCGCAGCACTTCAACCGGTGCAGCGCTGCTACCCAGAGTCAGAGTGAGATTTCGGGCACGAATGGCGATTTCAGGGCTTGTCACAATATCCCAATGTCATAGGGCGGGGAGATCGAACATGAATAGCACCATCAAGCTACGATGAAACGAGGCTCGCAGATGCAGAACAGGCTTTGGTCGATATGTGTTGTAGGAGCGCTTGCTCTATCCCTTGCCGCGTGTGGTTCCGATGCTCCGGAAAGCTCGCCGGGTGAGGCAAGCACAGCAGAGCGTTCGGTTACGAACGATTCCGAGCTGCCGGAGGTTCCCGTCATGGGGCCGGAAAAGCGTATCCTTGCCTTCGGCAACAGCTTGTTCGCAGGCTATAATGTCGCGCCTGAAGACAGCTATCCATCAAAGCTCCAGCGCGCGTTGAGAGCGCAAGGCATCAACGCGCAGGTCTATAATGCGGGGGTTTCCGGCGATACGACCGCAGCGGGGCTGCAACGACTGGCATTCGCCTTAGATGAGCAGGAGACAAAGCCAGATCTCGCTATCATAGAGCTAGGTGGCAACGATTTGCTGCGAGGTCTCTCGCCTCAGCAATCGCGCGAAAATCTGGCTGCAATGATCGAAGAGCTGCAGTCACGCGATATTGAAGTGCTTCTGATGGGCATGCGCGCGCCGCCAAATTATGGGCCGGAATTCCAATCCGCGTTTGACGGGATGTATGGTGAGTTGGCGGAGCAGTATTCTGTCGATCTCTATCCATTCTTCCTGGAAGCGATCTATCAAGAGCCTTCGCTGTTTCAGTCCGACCGCATCCACCCGACCGAGGACGGGATCGAGCGCTTGGTCGAGGCGACGCTGGAAACTGTGAGCGCTGCTTTGCCTCAAGACAGAGAGTAAGACCTAGAGTCGCTCGACGGTTCCGCCAGAGACACGCCATAAGGCTGCTTCTTCCATGATGTCGGCAAAAGGCGCGGCTTCCGTACCCGTGAGCCAGATTTGCGCTTTGCCCGCGCGTAACCTGTCGAACAAAGCTGTGCGCCGCACCGGATCAAGGTGCGCTGCGACTTCATCTAGAAGCAAGACGCCCGGCCGTCCGGCGACTGCAAGCACGGAATGCGCGAGCGTAATTGCAATCAGCATCGCTTTCTGCTCGCCCGTTGAGCATGACGCAGCGGGCTGGCCAGAGCCTGCCATGATCACTTCCAGCTCATCGCGTTGAGGTCCGGTCAGCGCGCGCCCTGCTGCTCGGTCTCGCGCGCGGTTCTCTGCCAGGGCTTGGGCGAGAGCGGTTGCGTCGTCTGGTCCGCCCGGCCTGTAAGCAAGTACCGGCTTGGCAAAGGGTGCATCAGGCAGGGCCGAGAGTTCATCACTCAGCGCTTCGATCAAAGCGCGCCGCCCCTCGGCTACGGATGCTCCATGTTCGCCTGCTTGTCCTTCGAGCGCGTCAAGCCAAGTCGCATCACTGGTGCGGTTTTGCTCGAGCAGTTTGTTGCGTTCGCGCAGGGCAGTCTCATAGCGTGAGGCATGGCGGGCATGTTCGGGTCTGATCGCGAGCGTCATGCGGTCAATAAAACGCCGCCTTGCTCCCGCGCTATCAGTGAACAGCCCGTCCATCGAAGGCGTCAGCCAGCCAATCGCGAGCCAATCCGCGAGGCTGGCGGCTGTGCTTTCCGCACCGTTCACGCGCACCAAGCGGCGGTTGGCGCGCTCTGCTTCGACATAAGTCCCGATCCGCGCGCTTTCATGGCCTTGCTCCTTGAGGCTCGCACCAACAGCAAAGCCGCCAGAGCCATCAGGACCAGCAATTTCAGGCAAGGCTGCCCGCCTTAATCCTCGTCCTGGCGAGAGGAGCGACAAAGCTTCGAGGATATTGGTTTTTCCCGCCCCGTTCTCTCCTATCAGGAGGTTGAACTGCGAGGTTTCCGTTAGCGCGGATTCCCGGTGATTTCGGTAGTGAGAGAGTGTGATCCGGTCGAGCGCCATGCTGGCCATTCTCCTAGCAGGCGATGCGATATTCGCCATGCCCTGGTTCCGCGAAATCCTCAATCCTGATATGTGGTGAAAATTCCCGAATATTGGCGTTCATTAATGTGGGGTTTATCTTCCAGAATCCCTAAATAATTGAAAACGTGTATGTTCTCAGTTTTGGCACACCTCCTGCAGTGTATTTGGCAACCGGCAGGAACAACCCGCCGGGGCAAGACAAACTCTAAACTGAAAGGTTCACAATCATGTTCGTAGCTTCTGACAACGCCAACAAAGCGACCGCAGCAGTATTCTCACTGGCTATTTCAGCAGTCTTCTTTGCAATGGCCATCGTTCCAGCAAGCCCTGGCGTATTCGTCGCCTAAGCTTCCTCTGAAACACTTCAAGTAAAGGTTCCCCCGACCATGTTTAATTCAGACACAGCCTCTCGCCTTTTTGCAGCCGTCGGCGCTCTCGCAATGTCAGCTGTCGTATTCGCAACCACCATCATCCCGGCATCACCCGGTGTGGAGTTCCTCGTATGACCAATTCACCTATCAAACCGAGTGGTAATGGCACCCCGGGATTTCACCTGGACAAGACTTATGGAAAAATCTTCGGTGTATGTGGCGGTATCGCTAACTATGCCGGCATCGACCCAATGTGGGTCCGCATCGGCTTCGTCGTCGGCGCATTTGTAAGTCTCGGCACGGCCGCATTGGTATACGGCGCGATCGCATTGATCGCTGACTAAACACGCAGCATCAGAAAAGCGGATCCCGGTTTTTTTGAGCCACAGTCTAGTCCGCTGCGTGTCAAAATCGAAATAACCGGGAGGGGCCATTTGGCCCCTCTTGTGATTCTGGAGCGGCTACAGTCGAATAGCCGACAAGTCCGCCATCACATGGCGCTAATGCCGCCATCCAGTTTGAGCTCTGCTCCTGTCATGAAGCGGCTTTCATCACTCGCAAGATACAGCACTGCATTTGCGATATCATTCGGTTCCCCCACGAATTTCAGCGGGATTTGCCGCGCGAGCTTTTCGAGCAAGACGTCCTTCTCCAGCCCAGAATGCTTGGCTGTGCCATCGAGTATTGGCGTATCAACGAAAGTCGGATGCACGGAATTACAGCGAATCTGCATGTTCTTCTTCGCACAATGAAGCGCGATCGACTTTGACAGCATCCAGACAGCAGCCTTGGAAGCATTGTAAGCAGGCATGGTGTCGCTTGCGATAAGGCCGGCGATTGAGCTGATATTGACGATAGAGCCTGGGGCATGCTCACGCATCAGCGGCAAGGCTTTCTGGCAGCCGTGGAAGATCGAATCGACATTGACGGAAAAGCAGCGCTTCCAGTCCTCGAAGTCACAAGTTTCGATGTTGCCTGCAACGCCTATCCCGGCATTGTTGACGAGTACATTCAAACCGCCAAGCTTCTCGCGCGCAGCATCAACCGCTGCCTCCCAAGCGGCCGGATCAGTCACATCGTGCTGAATGGAAAAGGCTGTTCCGTCGCCCAAAGCTTCATTGATCAACGATGCTGTCTCTGCGGCGCCGTCGCCATTGATGTCCGTGCACAGCACTCGGGCGCCTTCTTGTGCGAGCAGGCTCGCATGCGCGCGGCCCAATCCTTGCGCCGCGCCTGTTACGAAAGCGAGTTTGCCGCTTACCCGTCCTGCCATTTCCTCAATCCTCTTCGATAAATCCAGCTGTCAGCAGCATGGCGATACGTACATCCACCGCATGCCCCTTCGCGCGCCAGTCCGCAACGAATTGCGCTAGCGAATTCAGCGGAATGCGGTGGACAGTTATGTTTTCGCCTTCCAATCCGCCGCCTTCGCTCACCTTGTTGAGGCCACGGGCGCGCAGCAAATGAAAGCTTTCCGAGACCATGCCGGGCGAAGAGTAGTATTCGCCCAGATCGTCCATATGCGTCGCGCGATAGCCGGTCTCTTCTTCCAGCTCGCGCATCGCTGCATCTTCGGCGGCTTCGCCTTCGGCTCCGTCATCATCGCCGATCAGCCCGGCAGGAATCTCCAGCGAGACTTTCCCAAGCGGCACGCGGTATTGCTCGACGAGAATGACATGGCGGGACCCGTCAGGATCGGTGTCGATAGCTAGGATAGCTGCTGCACGAATGCCGCGCGCACGGCTCACATATTCCCAGCGGCCGCGTGTCTTCGCGGTAATGAATTTGCCTTGCCAGCGGACCTCCTCTGGCTTGTTGGCATCAGGATCACTCATGGCAGCGGCGTTTAGACTTCAATCAGGCGGTCGGGCAACTCATTCTGATCGTCTTCTTCGCGGGGGAATTGCTCTGACAGAACCTCACCCACATCGCGCGCACCCGCTGCGAGCCCTTCAGCGATTTCGCCGCGCCTGATGTGCTCCAGCATGTCAGCCATCGCTTGGCCCCAAACCTCGGCGTTTACTTTCTCTGCAATCGGCTCGTCCGCCACGATTTCCGCGCGGTGTTCGCGCATCGATAGGTACAGCAATACTCCGGTTCGGCCATGCGTGCGCCGTTCTGCGCCAACCTTAAAGTGGGTGATCGCGGCGTCATGCGCGCGAGCGGTCTTCACAGGGGAGGGGATGAGCGCGAATTTGAGCGGTTGCCAGAGCTGCACGGCCCATGTGAGCGCAAAACTGATAAGCCCAAGTCCGATTGTCATGCTCGCAAGCTGGCCGGTGGTCCATTCATGTGCCCAGCCGCCGAAGATCGGTCCAATCACCAGCGTATCCCACAGGCTCATAAAGGATTGAGGGAAGAGCGCGAACAGGCTCATCACAGTAAACGAGACAGTGACTGCCCAGACGAGCGCTACATCTGTGTAACCATCGCTCCGGTCTGCAAGGACAGTGACGATTTCACCGCTGGTCTTCAGCTCGGCAGCTGCAACAGCGTCTGAAACGATCTTGTGCTGATCCTGATTGAGATAGCGTCCCATCGCCTACCAACCTCCCGAGGCGCCGCCGCCACCGAAACTGCCGCCACCGCCGGAGAAACCTCCGCCAAAGCCGCCACCAAAGCCGCCGCCTCCGCCGCCCCAGTCATCACCGCCGGACATGGCGCCTCGCACGATGGCAGAGCCGACTTCCCAAAGGATGATGTCGCCGACCGTGTCGCCAAAGTCGCGCCCGCGACCGCGATAGCGCCTTTTGCGGCCTCTACCGCGCAGCATGGGCAGGATGAAGAAAAAGAAGAAAATCGCGAACCAGAACAGCGCGCCAATTGGGAAGCCACCATCTTTGCTGCGTTGCTTGCCGGCGTCTTGCGCGATAGCGCGCGCTTGGTCTTCGGGAAGCTGCAATTGTTGAATGATGGCATCTGTACCCGCGACAATGCCGCCGGGATAATCGTCAGCGCGAAAGCGCGGGACGATCTGGTTTTGGATGATCAAGGCAGACAACGCGTCAGTTAAATAGCCCTCAAGGCCATAGCCGACTTCAATGCGTACCTTACGCTCATTTGGAGCAACAATGAGTAGCGCACCGTCATTGCGCTCTTCATTGCCGATGCCCCACTCCCGTCCTAGCCGATAACCGTAATCGCCGATCTCATAGCCTTGCAGGTCGGACACTGTAACGACGACAAGCTGACGCTGAGACTCGTCCTCTAGTATTGCGAGCTTTGCAGTCAGTTCCGTTTCCTGCGTTGGCGTGAGCAAGTCCGCTTGATCCACGACTTGTCCTGTGAGCTCAGGAAAATCCTGCGCTGACAGTGGCGTCGCAAGTAGGGCCGCAAGAGCTGCGGCGAAAATTACGAGGGAACGCAGCACCGCTCAGTTCGACGTCATGTCGAGCTGCGGTGCTTCCTCAGCGCCTTCAGTGACCGACGTGTACGGCTCCAGCGGCTCGGCGCCATGGATGATGTTAGCGCCAATCGTGTCCGGGAAGGTGCGGATGGTCGTGTTGTACTGACGGACCGCTTCATTGTAGTCGCGGATGGCCACAGCGATGCGGTTTTCTGTGCCTTCGAGTTGGCTCTGAAGTGTGATGTAATTCTGTGTGGACGTGATCTGCGGATAGGCTTCAAAGCTTGCCAGCAGACGTCCGAGACCCTGACTCAGCTGCCCCTGTGCGGCGGCGAATTCCTGCATTTTGCTCGCATCGCCAAGGTCGTCAGCCGAGATATTGACGCTAGTCGCTTTCGCGCGTGCCTCAGTAACCTCAGTCAAGATTGCGCGCTCATTTTCCGCCGCGCCCTGAGCAACTTCAGCAAGGTTAGGGATGAGGTTTGCGCGGCGCTGGAATTGCGCCTCGACATCGGCCCATTTAGCCTTCGCGTTCTCTTCAGCTGCAGGGACAGAGTTTATCCCGCAAGCGGACAATGTGAGCGAAGCCGCAGCGACGAGCACGATGCGGCGGACAGCGGTAAACATAAGCGAATTCCCCTCAAAATTTCGGATGCGAACGTTGCGCAAAGCGACACGACCTGTGTTAGCAATATAGGTCACCCTTGTGGATATTCAAGGTGCTGAAAGTCTTGGCAAGTCTGCCAAGGAATGCAATTGTCGGACGTCTTTTGGGAAGAGAGTGAGGGACCCATGCTTACAGAATTCAAGGATTTCATTGCCAAGGGCAACGTCATGGAGTTGGCGGTTGCTGTTATCATTGCAGGTGCATTCGGCGTGATTGTCGCGTCGATGACGTCAGACCTGATCATGCCGCTGGTTGGCGCGATCTTTGGCGAAGTTGACTTTAGCGACAAATATATCGTGCTGAGCGGTGACATCGAAGCCGGCATGAGCCTGGAAGCTGCGCGTGAAGCTGGCGCGAACGTCCTTGCCTGGGGCGCGTTCCTAACATCGGTGATCAACTTTGTGATCCTCGCCTTCATCATCTTCTTGCTGGTTCGCTATGCCAACAAGGCGAAGGCCGCAATGGAGAAGCCGGAAGAAGCACCTGAAGAGGATGCAGGTCCGACGGAGATAGAATTGCTTCAGGAAATCCGTGACGCATTGAAGAAGTAGGTGTCTGGGGGTGGTCAAATCCACCTCAACCACTTTCACTTCACATTAAGCGGGCAGGGCCTATATAGGTCCTGCCCGTTTTTGCGGGCTATGGCGATAAATTGCGCTGTGTAATAGATGCAAGGGACCCGGGGGCAGTACCCGGCGGCTCCACCATAAAGCCCGGAAATCGAACGAGAAATCCGGGCCTCATGAAGGGGCCGAACTAGGATCGACCTGTGTTGAAAAGCAGTGTTTTTGCCCGGGCTGAGTAACCCGTAAAACTGTTCAAAACTCATAAGTGCAAACGATAACGAAGCACTCGCTCTCGCAGCGTAATGTGACGGCCTAACGGCCTGAATTTACAAAGCTAAAGCGCGGTTGGACCCACCGGGCAACAGAAGCGGATTCCGGGGCTCCGGGGGTAGCTAGCAACAGAAACCCCCACTTCCACTTCGCGCAAATTCCGCCAAATCGGCCTGCAAACCGCACTTTGCTGCGCTTCCTGTGCTTACGACCCATGATGGTCGTTGCGCGCCGGTTCTCGCAAAGCACTTTTTTCGGTTCGATGTGACGAAATTTTTCTCGAAGTGGCCATTCACACCGCGACGATGAACTCCACGCCCAGTCGGGTCTGGATATTGCGCTTTTCCAGATCGCCACCGATCGCTTCACCGTTTTCGAACGCTTCGAGATTGGCGTTGGTTTCGCGGCGCAAAAACACTGCAATGTCTGCTTCTCTTTCAATCGCGAAGGGAAACTCATGCCAAGTGCCTAAGTCGAGCATCACGCCCGCGTTCCCGTCGAAAGTGAATGCGCGAACGGCGTCCACATCGGGTACATTCTTCTCATTGGGTGGCGCGACCACAAGATGAAACGCCTGGCCGTTGACCGGCATGAACACTTGCGTGTGTTTGAAGTGCCGCTCCATCCAAATAACACTCAACGGGCGAATGTAAGTGCGAGCAACGGAGATGGTCGCTTCCTCGTCTGTGACCATACCTGGAATGTCCCATACCGCGACCGCATCGTCATAGAACTTGGTGCCGCGACCGGCACTTTCATCGGGACGGATCAGCTTGCCAAATGGAGCGAAGTTGTCTTCATTGGCCGCTACCGGCTCGAGCGTGATTTGCTGTAACGTCATTGTGAGGAAGAAACGCGGCGAATGCCGATCGCGTTCCTCGGCTTAGTTTTGAGCGTCTGCTGCCTCCGCCCGCGCGCTCTCTTTCGCTTCCTGCTCATAGCGCAAGGCATCGAGAATTTTTGCGCCTCCGAGGAAAACGGCGCCTGCAGTGAGTGCAAACAGCACCCAGCCAATCTTGCCGGGATACTCGACCGTATAATGCGCGCCGCGCGTCATCGCGCCAAGGGCCAGCGCGTAGATGATCAAATACGCTTCCCAACGGTTCTTGATCACAAACAGCCGACCAATCTTGCGCAGCATACCCGTCCTTTCGTTAACGATTTGTCCTGCAAACCCCATGCCAAGAACGGTTTTCTGCGGGGTTCGAAGGTTAACGAGGGATCAAGTGTAAAGCGGACCGACGTGGTGTCTAGCGCATTAACCAAGTTCCGTGAGATCGAGCACTTCTAGCAATGCAAAACGTGCGTTGCGGATGGCTTGATCGAGCGCGGGCTGACCAAGATCATCGGGGTCGATATGTTCGGGCCAATGCGCCGCAATGATGGCTTCCATTGCGTCCGCTCTGGCCTCGCTGAGTAGGAAGCGTTGATCGACTTTTGAAGGATCGCAGACCACTCGCAGGCGAAGGCAAGCCGGGCCGCCGCCATTGGCCATGCTCTGACGAACATCGACTGGCACGACTTCGCGGATAGGCCCATTAGTTGCAAGCATGCCTTCAAGATAGCTCCACACACGGGCGTTTTCGCGACATTCTTCCGGCACCACGAGCGCCATGCCGCCCTCCGGCCTCGTGACTAGCTGGGCGTTGAAGAGATAGCTCGAGATCGCGTCAGCAAGGCTCACCGCACTGTCTGGGACTTCGACCACTTGCAGCGCGGGAAAGGCCTCGCGGATCGCATCATATGCGGCCTGACGATCCGCAAAAGCAAGCTCGTGCGCGAAGATCGTGTCGCCATTGGCTACCGCCACAACGTCGTTGTGGAAGGCGCCAGCTTCGATGGCGACAGGGTTTTGCTCGATAAATACCGTTTTTGCCGGGTCTAGGCCGTGGAGCCGCGCAACCGCCCGGCTTGCTTCAATGTGCTGACGTGCGGGGAACTTGCCGCTGCCACGCTCGGCGAGCGAACGACCGTAAACGAACACTTCCACGCCCTGCTGGTCATGATCGGTGCAAAGCCGCATATGGTTGGCCGCGCCTTCATCTCCGAATGTGTCGGGTACAGGGTGATGCACACTGAAATGCTCGTCATCTGCAAAGGCAAGATCGAGCATGCGTTTCGTGTCCGGCCATTCCTGGGCGCGGTGCACCATTGTGACCAGGTTCGCAGGCGTCAGATGACACCTGCCGTCTGCTGTATCGGGCGCCGGGCTGACTGTCGCTGCATTCGCGGTCCACATGCTGCTGGCTGAGTACGCCGCTGCGAGCATCGCTGGATTGTTCTCTGCGCCTTTGCCAAGCTGCTCGAGCAGTGCGCCGTTGGGGCGAGGCAAGGGCAACAGAAACCCTTGATGGCCAAAGCGTGCAAGATTGCCGCGCATCTTGGCAAGGCCCTGCAATGCAGCCGCGCGCGGATAGCTCGTCTGGCCCTGGTGCTTCGCGCTTGCCACATTACCAAGGCTCAGCCCGGCATAGTTGTGGCTCGGCCCGACAATCCCGTCGAAATTGATTTCAACCAATTTGCTCAACGTGTGACGCTCCACACTTTGTCGCCGGTCTTCACATCGAGGAGATCAGCGGCGGCTGAATCAACTGCAATTGAGCCGTCTGCGTTAATCGTTCTTGCGCCGTAGCAAGCGCGGAAGTCGGACAGCTTTCCGCAAGCCAAGATTGCCCGTTCGCCTTCCTGACAATCAACGTCCGAAATTGTGAGCTCTGAGGACTCAGCGACGCTCTTCACGCTGTCAGTGGGTGCGATCATGGTTGGGCCGCCATCGAAAATGTCGACATAGCCCTCATAGCGAAAGCCTTCGTTCTCCAACATCCGCATGGCTGCCCGGCCAGTTGGGTGCGGCACGCCAATCACACTGCGAGCATCATCGTCCAGCATGGCGATATAAACCGGGTGCTTGGGCATCAGGTCCGCGATAAACTGGTTGCCGTTGATCGCGTTGAAATAGTCTGCGTCCTGGAAGCTCATCCCGAAGAAACGCCCTGCCACGCCGTCCCAGAAAGGCGATCCACCGCGTTCATCGATAATCCCGCGCAGCTCTGCCAGCACCCGGTCGGCAAAGCGCGTGCGGTGCATAGCGATGAAAAGGTAACGACTGCGCGCCAGCAATAAGCCAAGCCCGCCGGCGCGTTCATTGGGGTGCAGGAACAGCCCGCCGACTTCGCTTGACCCTTCCAGATCTGTCACAAGGCTCAGCAGTTCGGCGCGGACTGTCCGGTCGAGCTCCTGACTGTACTGGGTGAGTGTGTTCAGGCGATAAGAATAGAACGGCCATTGCTGTCCGACTTGGGTCATCAATTGGCAAGTGCCGCGGATTGCGCCGGTTTCTGCATGCTCAAGCACAAGGACGAATTGCTCATCGACGAGCTCGTCAGCGGTGTTGGCAAATGCGTCTTCCGCGCGCTCCAGCTTGCCGCCCAAAGCCTTGCGATCAGCTGGCAGATTGGTGAACCCGCCGCCGGTCAGCTTCGCCATCTCGTAAAGCGGCTCAAGGTCTGAGGCGCGAGCGGCCCGCAGTCTGAAACTCATAGTCGAAAACTCAATGCATCTCTCCCTCAGCGATGCGATGGATGACGAGGGCGGATAGCCGCGCACGTTCAGCAAGGCTTGGCACGATCAAAAACTCTTGCGGGCTGTGAATTGAGCCTCCGCGAACCCCCATCGTGTCCACCACCGGCACACCGCATGCCGCAATATTGTTCCCGTCGCAAACCCCGCCGGTCGATTGCCAGCGAATATCCTCGCCAAGCTCTGCGCCGCAGCTTTTGACCAGATCGAACAGCCGCTGCGCTTGCGCATCGACGGGCTTGGGAGGACGCGTGACTCCACCATGGAGATGGAGCGAGACGTCATGCTCGGCTTCGATAGCGGCGATAGCTTCGCACAATTGGGTTTCGAACATCTCGGCGGCTTCGGGCGCTTTGGGACGAATGTTGAACCGCAACACGGCATGGTCAGGCACGACATTGTTCGCTGCGCCCCCTTCGATCTTGGCCGGGTTGATGGAGATGTCTCGTGATTGCATTCCCTTTAACCGCACCGCCAGGTCCGCTGCAGCAACCAGCGCGTTGCGGCCATCTTCTGGATTGCGACCCGCATGAGCGGATTGTCCAGTGACGATCACCGAGTAATTGCCGCTTCCGCCGCGCGCATGGGCGAGCGTTCCGTCAGGCAAAGCGGCTGGCTCATAAGTCAGCGCTGCGAGCTTCCCTGCCGCGAGCTCTTCAATCAGTGATGCGCTTGCGAGCGATCCCGTCTCCTCGTCCGAATTGAGCATCACATCATAGCCAATCGCAGACGCGCCTGGAGACTGCTCGAATGCGGAAAGCGCATGGAGGATTACTGCAATCCCGCCCTTCATGTCCGCAACGCCGGGACCATTAAGCACATCGTCTTCGAGCCAGGTTTGATCCTGAAAGGAATGATCCTTTGGAAAGACCGTATCCATATGGCCGGTCAGCAGGATGCGGCGATTGGCCTGCGGGCGCACCCTCATAACCAAGTGCTGGCCATGCGGCTTTTCGAACTCGCTTCCATCCGCTGCGATCGCTGTGACAGGCGCAGGATCGACCAGCTCAAGCTCTCCTGGCAGGGTTGCGAAAGCGTCTGCCAGCACGGTGGCTTGCTTGGCCAGTCCATCAAGATTGGCAGTGCCAGTGTTGATTGCACACCAGTCCTGCACCTGGGCGAGCATGGCGTCATTATCGATAGCTGTGAGGAAATCCGGTTTCATTGGCAACGATCTCTAGCGGGGCGCACCGGCTTTACCAACCCCGCACAATGAGGGGCGTTGCATTTGGTTCGATCGTTGGCCATAGGGCGCTTGTCCTCCTCCCCAGGTCAGCTATCGCAGACAAGAATCCCAATCGGGATAATTTGGAGTTTGAGGACGTATGAGCACTAAGATCGACCGCGCTGGCATTCAGATTGATGCGCCGCTGGCTGAGTTTCTTGAAACCGAAGTTCTGACCCCGCTTGGCCGCGATGTGAGCGCATTCTGGACCGGCTTTGCAAAGCTGCTCGCCGACTTCGCGCCGCGTAACCGCGCGCTCCTGGAAAAACGCGAAGATCTGCAGGTTCAAATAGACGCGTGGCACAAGGAACGCCGCGGAAAGCCGCTCGACCAGAGCGAATATCAGGCTTTCCTTCGCGAGATTGGCTATCTCATACCAGAGCCTGCGGACTTCCAGATCGGCACGGAGAATGTCGATCCGGAGATCGCGACGATGGCCGGCCCGCAGCTGGTTGTGCCCGTCCTCAATGCGCGGTTCCTGCTGAACGCGGCGAATGCGCGCTGGGGTAGTCTGTATGACGCATTCTACGGCACTGACGCGCTGGACGCGCCGCCAGCACGACCCGGAGGCTATGACGAGCAACGCGGCGCTGCAGTGATCAAGCGTGGCCGCGAATTCCTCGATTCAGCGCTGCCGTTGGTCGACCAGAGCTGGGCGGATATCGAAGGTGACCACGATGGAAAGCTGCAGGATGAGAGCCAGTATGTCGGCAAGACCGAGAAGGGCTTGCTGTTTGTAAACAATGGCTTGCATATCGAAGTTGTGTTCGATCCGGACAGCCCGATCGGCAAGACCGACAAGGCCGGGATCGCCGACATCAACTGCGAAGCCGCGCTCACGACCATTTGCGATTGCGAAGACTCGGTCGCGGCGGTCGATGGCGAGGACAAGCTGCTCGCTTACACCAACTGGCTTGGCGTCATTCGCGGCGATCTTGAGGAAAGCTTTGAAAAGGGCGGACAGACGCTGACGCGGAAGCTCGCAGGTGACAAGACCTACACAGCTCCTGATGGCAGCGAGCACAGCCTGATGGGACGCAGCCTGCTGTTCGTGCGCAATGTCGGCCATCTGATGACCAATCCGGCAATCACGCTGGCTGATGGCGGCGAAGTGCCAGAGGGCATCATGGACGCGGTCTTCACGTCGGCGATCGGCGCGATTGATGTCGAGGGCCATGCGAAATATGGCAATTCGCGCCACGGCAGCATCTACATTGTGAAGCCCAAGATGCACGGGCCGGAAGAATGCGCTTTCACCAATGATCTGTTCAATGCGGTGGAGGATCTGCTGAGCCTTTCGCGTCACACGATCAAGGTCGGCGTGATGGACGAGGAACGCCGCACGTCCGCAAATCTTGGTGCATGTATCGAAGCGGTGAAGGACCGTATCGTTTTCATTAACACAGGCTTCCTCGACCGCACGGGCGACGAAATTCATACCTCGATGGAATCGGGTCCAATGATCCGCAAAGCTGAGATGAAGACCAGCGAATGGCTTGCGGCATACGAAGCGCGCAATGTCGGCATCGGCCTGCGCCACGGCCTTTCAGGCAAAGCGCAGATCGGGAAGGGCATGTGGGCCGCGCCCGATTTGATGGGTCAGATGATGGTGGAGAAGATCGGCCATCTGCGCGCAGGCGCCAACACAGCATGGGTGCCATCGCCGACAGCAGCGACGCTTCACGCGCTGCATTACCATCAGGAAAATGTGTTCGAGCATCAGCAGGGGCTGGGCGATGTGCCAGGTCTCGACAAGCTGCTGAATGTACCTCTCGCGGCTGGCACGAACTGGTCGGAAGAGGAGCTGACCGAAGAGCTCGACAACAACTGCCAGGGCCTTCTCGGCTATGTCGTGCGCTGGATCGATCAGGGCGTAGGTTGCTCCAAAGTGCCGGACATCAATGATGTGGGCCTGATGGAAGACCGCGCGACTTTGCGGATCAGCTCTCAGCATCTCGCAAATTGGCTGCACCACGGCGTTGTGACACGCGGACAGGTGCTCGATGCTCTGAAGCGCATGGCCGCCAAAGTCGATGCGCAGAATGCAGGCGATCCGTTTTACGAGCCGCTGCTAGAGAATCCGGATGGCGCGGCGATGACGGCGGCGAAAGAGCTGATTTTCAAAGGTGTCGAGCAGCCGTCCGGTTATACCGAGCCGTTGCTCCACGCTTGGCGCCTCAAAAAGAAGGCCAGCTGACGGGAAGGGCGCGCTTTCATGAAGAGACGAGAGCGCGACCCCTTTTCCAACAAACTTGACAGTGTCACCTACAAAAAAATGCCTTTTTGAAACCTTTTCCTGTGATTTCAGCTATTTGCCAAATCCAACAAAGTTGACACTTTTCCTATTTTTTCAAAACTCTGCGTGTTTTCTCATATGCAAAGTTGCGGGAAATCGACGGTTTCAAAGAGCGCAGGCAAGCTAGCCGGACACGCTTCTGTAGGAAATATCGGCTAAGGCGGCGCGCATGTCGAAAAAGGCACTCAACTTCTATCTGGTCCTGCTGGCCTCGCTGATTCTGTTCGCGCTCAGCCCGTTTGCGTTTCTGGGCGGGTTGCTGGTTGCTCTGCTGCTGGTCGTACCTTTCGGTTTTTTGCTGAAGGCGCTCGGCTTTGAAGTGAAGGGGCAAACCTTCGATGAATATCTTGCCATCGCATTCTTTGCGGTGAGCCTTGTCCTCGCGGTCACTGCGCTCTGGCAGTTCTATCGCGCTGCTTCTGCTTGGGATGCGAAAGAGTTTGAAAGCGGTCGCGCTTCAATCGCAAGCGGTGCAACGCTCATCACCCTGCCGATCCTGGTCTATCTCTTTTACCATGCCTTGCCGGGGATTACCTGATTGGCTGCATGAGGCAGGAAATATCGGGAATTGGGGTGGAAAGCGGACGTTAGCGTTGATCCAATTTGTGTTCGACAGACTTCTCCTTTTGGCGTGCTAGCTTTCGGAGCCGATTAGCACGGCGCTTGAGCCATTTGGGGTCATCTGTGTTCTCTGGATCAGCAATGCGTTTCAGATACTCATCTGCTAACTCATCCAATTCCTCGAAAGTATAGCTGCCCATGCCATAGAGGCCGAACAATCGTCCTTGCTCTACTTTTGGCATAACACACTCCGATCAGACTGATATTCTGACATATCGAATGCTGGCGAACGTCTCAAGCTGGGGTGGAAAGCGGACGTTGCGCAGGGTCGCGAACTCCAATAGTTTTTTCCTATGGAAGCTAATATCCACTTGCACCTGAAAATGGCCATCGAACCGTTTGCGATGACGGCAGACGAGCAACGCGAATACTATTACTCGAGCAATCGTTTGCCTCCGTACGACATGGTTGTGTTTGCGATTGGTCAAAAGAATTTTTTTGAGACTCATCTGGCGAAGGCTAACGCCGACCGTCGGTTGGGAGAAATTTATGAAGACTTTCAAAGACTATTGGCACGTCTCCCGGCAGAGCCGCATGAAATGTGGGACCTCGCTGGACGAGAACATCAAAACTGGGACAGTGTGAGGATCACAGCACAAAGGTTGTTACGCAGACTTGAAAGAATTTAGGTCCGCAATTGGGTCGTTAGCGGACGTTACGAAACTGCTCGCGCGATTGCGATAAATTCCTCCACGCTCAGCGTTTCTGCGCGGCGCGTTGGATCGATGCCGACAGATTCCAGCGCAGCGAGCGCCTCGGGCATGGCCTTGAGGCTCTGGCGCAGCATCTTGCGGCGCTGGCCAAAGGCAGCCTTGGTGATCGCTTCCAGCTTGCGTGCTGAAACCCCTTCAGGCGCTGCGGTCGGCTCGACATGGACTATCGCGCTCATCACCTTGGGCGGCGGGGTGAAAGCGCTGCGATGGACTTTCATCGCGAGCTTCGCAGTAGAACGCCACTGTGCCAGCACAGCGAGCCGCCCGTAAGCAGATGTGCCGGGCTTTGCGACGATCCGCTGTGCCACTTCCTGCTGAAACATCAGAGTGAGCGAGGACCATTGCGGGGGCCAGCTTTCGCCGCCCAGCCAGTCCGTAAACAGCGCGGTCCCGACATTATAGGGCAAGTTCGCGACAACCGCGAACGGCTCGCCGCCCATCAGGTCGCCATGGTCGAGCTTCATTGCGTCGCCTTCGATCACCCGCAGCTTGCCGGGATAAGCCTCTGAAAGTTCGGCCAGCGCAGGCAGGCAGCGTGTGTCCATTTCGATCGCCGTGACACGTGTGCCCGCAGCGAGCAGGGCTCTGGTCAGTCCGCCGGGACCAGGACCGATTTCAAGCACGGCCTGATCATTCAGATCACCCGGAATCGCGGCAATCCGCTCCAGCAATTGCGCATCAAACAGGAAGTTTTGCCCCAGCGCCTTGCTTGCCGAAAGCCCATGTTTTGCAATGATTTCGCGTAGCGGAGGGAGGTCAGGCATCAGTCTCGCGCCGCGCCGCGCATTCGCCCGCCATTCGGATCGCGGCGATCATTGCACCGGCATCGGCGATGCCCTTGCCGGCGATGTCAAAGGCTGTGCCGTGATCGGGGCTGGTGCGGATGATCGGGAGGCCCAAAGTGACATTGACACCTTCATCAAACTCCAGCGTTTTCAGCGGGATAAGAGCCTGATCGTGATACATGCAGATCGCTGCATGATAGCGTACGCGGGCGCGCGGCGTGAACAATGCATCGGCGGGGAAGGGACCCGTCGCATCGATCCCCTCTTCGCATAAAGCCTTGATAGCAGGCGCTATTATGCGATCTTCCTCATCGCCGAAACGTCCGCCTTCCCCTGCATGCGGGTTGAGCCCGGCAAAGGCGAGGCGAGGGCGTTCAATCCCGAAGTCACGGGTAAGTGCAGCCGAGACGATCCGCGCCTTGTGGCAGATCAAATCGTGATTGAGCAGCGACGGCACTTCAGACAGCGCACAATGCACAGTGAGCGGCACAGTGCGCAGACTTGGGCCTGCCAGCATCATCACCGCATCGCGTGAAGGCAAATCGCAGACATCTGCGAGGAATTCGGTTTGTCCCGGATGGGCAAATCCAACCTCCGCAAGTTCAGCCTTGGAAATAGGCGCTGTCACTAGCCCGGAGGCGATCCCGCAACGGGTGAATTCTGCCGCCTGGGTCAAAGATGCGAGCGCCAGCCCCGCGCCGTGCTTGTCAGGCGCGCCAGGCTCATACGGGCCATCCTGTCCTGCAAGCACCGGTAAGCCGCTGGCAAAGGCGCGCTCGGCCTCTGCCGGATCGGCAATTGTCACGATATTGATGTCCAACTCGCGCTGCCCTGCTGCCGCGCGCAATACGTCCGCGCCGCCCACGACAAAAAAAGGCTTCAGCTTCTCGCGATCCTTGGCCGCAAAGGCGCACGCTATGATCTCCGGGCCAATCCCGGCAGGATCACCCAGCGATAGCGTGAGCGGGCTCAATTATACTCGATATAGGCGTCGTTGCGCAGATCGCGCAGATAACGCTGAGCACGCTTGTTGATCCGCTCGTCTTCTTTCTGTGCCATCAGCTCGTCAAAGCTCGGGCCGGAATAGTCTTGCGGATCATCGCGGCCGCACAGCATCAGCACGCGCACACCTTCTGAGATTGAGCCAAACGGCTGCGTAGCCTGACCGACCTGCAATTGCAGCACCAGGTTCTGCAACTGGTCAGGTAGCTGGCGGATCGGGATCTGGTCATTGGTCACGACATCTGCATCCATGGCAGCCGCTGCTTCGTCGGCATCTCCACAGCCGCGCATGGACTGGACACCAGTAACGAACTCATCGACCCGCCGCGCTGCGATTTCCTCTGTCACATTGGCAGGGAAGGTGATGGAGATCTGTTTAAGCGAAGCAATCGCATCGCGTGGATCAGCCATCATCACCTGACGCTTGTCGATCAGATAGAGAATGGAAAAGCCTCCGGGGATCGGCACAGGGCCGACCAGCTGACCGGGCTGCATTTCCTGCGCAACCGTCGCGAGTTCCATCGGCAGCTGACCAAGACGCACAAAGCCCAGCTCACCACCGACCGATGCGGTCGATGCTTCCGAGAACTGACGCGCATAGGCCTGGAACTGGCCGCCCTGACGCAATTGCTCGACAATTTGCTGTGCAAGCTGCAGGCGTTCTTGCTGGTTCTCAGACGTGGCTGAAATATAGATTTCGCCGAGATTGTACTCGTCTGTGCCGCGCGATTCCTCGAGCCGCTTCATCGTCTCGTTCACTTCCTCTTCGGAAACGTTGACGAAGGGCGCGATATTGCGACCGAGAATGTTCTGCCAGGAAAGCTCGCCATGGATCTGGCGCTTCAAAGACTCAGGCGAAGATCCGATGCTACGCAGATATTCATCCATCCGCTGCGTGTCTTGCCCGAAATTCTGAGCCGCGACGCGAGCATAGGTTTGCTCGATCTGTGCGGTCTCGACAGGCATTTCCTGCGCCTCTGCCGACTGAATTTGCAAGGTTTCATCAATCAGGTTGCGCAGAACGCGCTGACGCAGCTGAACCAGCTCAGCCTCTGTGACTTGCCGCTGACTGCTGGAGAGCAGCAGAGCAAGACGATGATCAACATCAGTGCCAGTAATGACATGGCCGTTCACGATCGCAGTGGCCGTGCGCGTATTCGGATCGTTCTCGCCGATCACATTGACTTCATCCGGCAGGCCCAGTGGATTGGGCTCTGCTGCTTGCTGCGCGGAAGCGGCAACGGGAGCGAGTGCCATGCTGACAACGGCCAGAGCTGTCATGCTAACGGAAGCAAAACCGGTCGAAAAACTCTTCAAAATCACGTGTGTATTCCATTTGCGACGCGTAGCTGCGCCAGATCCCGCAAACTCTTTGGCGAAAAGACCCTTAACGCTGGCTGAGTTCAGCGGTGCAGATAGCGGCAATTACGCTCTCTGCCAACGCTCAGCGTGCTTAATTACCCAGCCAATCGGGAAGGTTATCGGAAGCCGAGATTGCGCAGCCTGAAGGAGAGCTGGAAGGTGTCTCCACGCTCAGCATCACCTGCCGTTGTATAGTCGCGCCGCCAAGTGAAACCGAACTCCAGGCAATCATCGGCATAGGCGATACCGAGGCGCGTGCGAATGGGCTCAAAACCGTCGGAGCCGAACAGCGGGTCTTCGTTCTCGTCCGTAAGGTTGAAGACCCCGGAGCCAAACACCGACCAGTGACGCGCAAAGGCAAGGCGACCTGCGGCCCGAAGCTCTTCGCGATCCTGCAAATCCTCAACGGTTTGAATGTCACGATTCAAGCGTAGGTAGCCGACTTCGACATAAGTCCGTGTGCTGCCAACCGTGGCGTCGAACTCATTACGGCGGATTGCGAAGTTGTCTTTGTCCAGGCGGTAGCGGTGCGTGAGCTTCACCCGGTCGCGAAAGCGGACTTCAGTGCGGCCGACAAAATCGCTGACGCGTTCAGAAAGGCCTGTCCCGTCCGGCAAAAGAGCAGGGTCTTTATCGAAACGGTAAGATTGTCCCAGCGTCGTTTTGACACGCCAGCCCGGGCGCTGCAATTCCCAGTCAAATCCATAAGTCAGGCGAACGCCGTCTTCCACTCGGTCGTAGCCCGGAAACCGGTTGAGCGCGAACAGGTTGGAGTCTTCCAAATCGATGGCGCGAGCATCTTCGTTTGGAATATCCAGGTTCTCGATAGCGGGGCTTGCGACCAATTGAACGCGTGGCTTGAAGACCTGCGTACCGCCGAATGCGCGGCCGACAAACGGCCATTCCACATCCACAGCGCCAATCGCGATGCCGCGCGTTTCCCAGCCGGGATTGCCGCGATAGATGGCTGTCGCAGTGAGCTCGTTTTCATCGGAATGATAAACGTCGCCGCGCGCAATGGCCGTCAGCGTTACCACCTGACCCATGCCCGTGAGGCGCTTCAAATCCCATTTTGCCCCTGCAAAGGCACGTTTGGTGTCCTGGCCTTCATCTCGCTCAATCGCGAGCGTATTGACCTGCAGTTCAACTTTCCCGCCCAGCAGCGGATCGGGCAATCGGCGACGATAATCGAGCACCGGTAGTGCCAAAGGAACCTGGCCTTGTTCTTGCCCGAGCCGCAGCGTTTGTGTGGCCCAACCGGCCAGCGAGAAATAGGAATTATCGTCGATCCGCTCGAGATTGACGGTCGAGCGCAAGCGGTCATCGCGGCTGATGTCATAGCGGCGCAGGAATGTACGGTCGCTCGCGAGCCTCACGGAACCTGTGAAGCTCCAATTGGGATCGAATTGGAAGCGGCCATTGGTGAAGAGATAAGCGCGCAAGTCGCGTTCGGTCGTCGGGTTTCCGGTGAAGCTCGAGATGCGCCGGCTGTGGGTCGCATAGCCGGTGATCTGATAGGCGCCTTTCTCTGTCAGATGGCGCCATTCTGCTGAAGCCATTGGCGCGGCATCACTGTAGACGAAAGCGCTCAGCGTTAGATCGCGATTATCCGCCATGCGCCAGTAATAGCTGCCGCTGACTTCGACGCCGTTCGATTCAGAGAAACGCAAATCGGGCACCAGAAAGCCGGAGATTGCGCGGCCGTCAGTGCGTACAGCCAAGCCGGGCAGTGGCAGGATACGCGCTCCGAACAGCTCCAGCACCGCGCCATTGAAGCGCACGCGATTATCGGCGGGGTCATAGATCACGCGGCTCGCTGTAATACGCCAGCTCGGAGTTTTGTCGCAGCCATCAGCGTCTTTGACTGCACAAGCTGAGTATGCGGCATCTGTCAGCACGACAGTACCGTCTTCGCCGCGCTCGCCCGAGCGTGCAGCGAGCCGACCTCCCGCGCGCAAAGCCAACAGCAAGTCGTTCATCGCGCCTGTTTCAAATCGGTCGGTAAGCTCTATCTGGTCTGAATAAAGCTGGTTGCCATCGGCATCGACGAGCCGGACATCACCTGTGGCTGTGATGAGGCCCGCCTTGCGATCCCAGCGGACCTGGTCGGCGCGTACGGATTGGTCATCGCTGGACAGCAGAACATCGCCGCTTGCAATCACGACGTCGTTCTCAGCGTCGTAGGCAAGCTCGCGCGCTTCGAAATCGATGGCCCTTGTATCGTCCGGCTGCTTGGTGTCAGACGCAAGTGATTGCGTTTCCTCGTCAGTGACTATCGGAACGGGCTGAATATCGGGTGCCGGCCGGCCATAAGTGGCCTGATTGCGCTCAAGCTCGAATTGCGCTTCTTCCTCGGGTGAGAGCACGGTGTCTTGCGCAAAAGCAACGCTGCCTTGCGATGCGAGAAGAGAGGCTCCGATGCCAAGAACAACCCGTGGAGCACACGGAATGCGCAAGCGGGCGGACAAAGCTTGCATGCGTGTCGGCGCGGGTCGAAGCATGACTTGCCTATCGCACCGCTCGCGCCTAATCGCAATCGCCATTACCCGGTGCGCGTTTTTCGTCACCAACTGATCCCCAGCGCTGCAGCGTCAGCGCATAGATTTAGCGGAGTTCTCATGCAGATCACCTTCGGCGCGTCAGCCCCTGAAGATTGCCAACTTATTGCGCACGTTGTGAACCAGGGCGAAACGCCTGTCGGACTGGAAGGTGCTTTGGCGGAAGGCGCTGTGGTAGCGCGCTTCAAAGGCAAGCCCGGCCAGGTCTTTGAAGGCTTCGTAACGCGGGACGATGTGACGTACCGCATTGCGCTCGCTGGTCTGGGTGAAGCAGATTCGGACGACCGCACCGCCAATCTCGAGAAGGCAGGCGCAGCGCTAGCTGCGAAATATCTGCGTTCTGGCGAGAAAGCGATGGCGCTTTCGCTGGCAGGTGCGGGATTGTCAGCCGATGATGCAACGTCAGTTCTGCTGGGCTTGCGCTTGCGCAGCTGGCGGCATGATGTTTATCGTACGAAGCTCGCTGAAGATAAGAAAGCGACGCTTGAGCATGTCGCAGTGACCGCTTCACCTGATGGCACATCCACCGCATGGGTCGAGAAAGCTGCGATCGCTGAAGGCTCCGAATTCACGCGCATGCTTGTGACGGAGCCTGCCAACAAGGTGTATCCGGTGAGCTTTGTCGAGAAATGTGTGGCTGCGTTCCAAGGCACAGGAGCCGAGCTGACCGTGCTCGACGAGGATGTGATGAAGCAGCTGGGCATGGGCGCTTTGCTGGGTGTGGGGCAGGGCTCGCGCCAACCCTCGCGTCTGCTCGCAATCCGCTGGAATGGCGGTGGAGATGAATCCCCGACTGTTTTTGTCGGCAAAGGCGTCACCTTCGATACCGGCGGCATTTCGATCAAACCTGCGGCAGGCATGGAGGACATGAAATGGGACATGGGCGGTGCAGCGGCAGTCGCTGGCGGCATGCTCACTTTGGTCAAGCGACAAGCAAAGGCCAATGTCGTGGGCGTCGTCGGGCTCGTCGAGAATATGCCCGATGGAAACGCTCAGCGTCCTGGCGACGTCGTAACGTCAATGAGTGGGCAGACAATCGAAGTTATCAATACCGACGCAGAAGGCCGCTTGGTCTTGTGCGATGCTTTGCATTGGGCACAGGAGAAATTTGCTCCGAAACGCATCGTGGATTTTGCCACGCTCACCGGCGCCATCATCATTTCGCTCGGCCATGAGCATGGCGGCCTGTTCGCGAATGATGATGACCTTGCCGATGACTTGCTGAAAGCGGGCAAGGATAGCGGCGACAAGATGTGGCGGATGCCGATTGGTCCTGCTTATGACAAGCTGATCGACAGCCCGATTGCCGATATCAAGAATGTCGGGCCGCGCGGTGCAGGTTCAATCACTGCCGCGCAATTCCTGAATCGCTTCATCAAGAAGGGTACTGCCTGGGCGCACTGCGATATTGCGGGCATGGTATGGGCGGACAAGCCCGGCGCGACGTGGGACAAGGGCGCTACAGGTTTTGGCGCACGACTGATTGATCGCTTTGTTGCAAACACGCTTGAGGGGTAATTTTTAGTTTTGCTTCAAGCGCCACCGTTCGCGTCCGCTCACTCGGCTTCCGCGCCAAAAGGCGCGACGGGCAGTCGCCCTTGCGGGCCTGCGGCCCGTATCAGCGCTGACAGTTGGAATTGAGCAATGCCGCGGATGCGTAAGAAGTCGGAACTGCCGACGAAGACTTGCGCATCCTGCGGCCTGCCGTTCACTTGGCGCAAGAAATGGGAGCGCGACTGGGACAATGTTCGCTATTGTTCAGAGCGATGTAAGCGGAACAAAGGGGCGTCGGACTAAGCAATGCTTCAAGTAGCCAAGCGGTAGGCAAACAAAATGCGCGTGGACTTCTATCAGCTGAGCCGCGATCCGGTTGAACGGGTCACAGTGATGCTCGCGCGGCTGGTGCTCAAGTCAGGCAACCGTTTGCTCATCGTCAGCGATAATCCGGGCCAACGTGCTGTTATCAGCCGCGAGCTTTGGAGCGCCGGGCCCGAGGAATTTCTGGCGAATGGAGAGGCAGAGAACGCTGGAGCAAGCCAGCAGCCCATCCTGTTGTCTGGCGAAATGCAAGCAGCAAACTCCGCCAGAATGGTGCTCTTTGCCGATGGCAAATGGCGGGAGGAAGCGACAGACTTTGATCGCGCTTTCCTGTTGTTCGGTCCGGACGAGACTCAGGCCGCGCGCGATTTATGGCGCGGTCTCGATGGGCAAGAGGGCGCTGAACGCTTCATTCACAAGCAGGATGAAAATGGTCGCTGGCAAGCGGGCAGCTGACACGAAGACTTGCCCCTTGTGACCATCGGCGCTAGGGGCGCGCGCAACAATTTTTCTACCCCCAATTTCGCAAGGAACTTATACCATGGCGGTTACCCGCACATTCTCGATCATCAAGCCTGATGCAACAAAGCGCAACCTGACCGGCGCTGTCACGAAGATGCTGGAAGAAGCCGGCCTTCGCGTCGTTGCTTCCAAGCGCATCCATATGAGCCGTGAACAGGCTGAAGGCTTCTATGCGGTCCATAAGGAACGCCCTTTCTTCGGCGAGCTGGTTGAGTTCATGATGAGCGAGCCGGTTGTGGTGCAGGTTCTCGAAGGCGAAGACGCTGTTAAGCGCAATCGCGACATTATGGGCGCGACTAACCCGGCTGAAGCAGAACCCGGCACGATCCGCAAAGAGCATGCGCTGTCGATCGGTGAAAACACCGTGCACGGTTCAGACAGCGACGAGAATGCGAAGATCGAGATCGACTTCTTCTTCAAGCCCGAAGAAATCGTCGGATAAGCTTTTAACCACCCGTCGCGAGACGTTTTGAAGGGCCTGCTGCGGAGATCGCAGCGGGCCCTTTGCTTTTAAGCGCTTAGCCAGCGTCTCTGAACTGGTCGAGCTGCGCCGCATGACCTTTGTGCGCGCCGTTCTCGCTTTTCTGCATTTCAGCGCGCATGGCGCGCAGCCCTGTGTCATTGAAGGGCAGGTCTAGCGCAGCATACAAATCGCGCATTTCGCCTTCCCAGTCCGCGCCGAGATGCTCGAAATCGATCATTGCGACAGGGCCGGTCCAATCGGCGAGCGCGGCTTCCAGACGCTGATCGCGCAGCGCAATCTTGCGGCGCCATTCCTGCTCGATCCAGCCGAGATCCACGCTGTCTGACTGGATCACCATCTGGTTTGCGACGAGCGAGACGGAGCTGCGCCATGTTTCCTCGCTGCAACGGCGTGACACGACCAGCCGTGCTTCAGGGAATCGTTTCAACAGAGCAGGCAAGTCTTCGGTGAATTGCGGGACCTTCAGGATGCGAGGCCGCGCGCCATGCCCGTGCTGCCCAGCATCGGTGCGCAGCAGGCGCTCAAACTCGGCATAGATCGGCTGTGCATCGCGCGCTTCGCTAAATGCCAAATAACTCGGAATACGCCATTGCGCTTCGTATGCAGAGTGATCGAACGCGCTCGCCAGCCAGCCCAATTCCTCATCGGCGCGCGCCGCGCCAAAGGGATGAATGGTGTCGAGCCATGGATCGAGTTTGCGCGCCATGAACAGTTTGAAAGTGCCGCGTAAGGGGCGGAAGTCCGGCTTCTCCGGAACGGGGTGCCAGCTGTCGCAAAACCGCGTGGCGCTATGCGCCGGGTCCGCCGCCAGAAGTCGGTGAATGCGCGTCGTACCGCTGCGCATCTGCCCCAATACAATGATCGGCGGGGCAATGTCGGTCTTCGCAAGCTCGGGTTGTTCGCGCCACAGCTTGCCCAATGCGAAGCGTTGCTGAATGGCGCGCGTGATCAGGCCATAGGCAAAGGCCTTGCCCACCGCGTTCAAGTCCGCTTCTTTCACAACCGCATCGACCAATGCGTTCAATCGCAGGCGGAAGTCTTCGACATCCTCCTCACTGCGTCCGGCGATTTCATGTTCGAGCGAGAAACCCTTTGAACCGCGACGAACCAGCTCGTCAGGATCGAGCGGGGGAGGGGGCATCCAGCCCTTGTCCCACCCTGTATCGAGAAAGCGGGCGAGGCGATCGACCATTGGGGCTCTTGCGAGTGGATGCGGTCTTGCAGGGCGGCGCGGCGGGATCATCAGAACATGTCGGCTGCGTCTTGCAGCTTTGTCAGCCGCTTGGGCGCGACGCTCCGCCAACTGCGGGCGAGCCAATAATCGACTTGCTCCCAATCGAGGCCCGGCGCATTCAAGACAATGCCGATCCAGCCGCTCGGACCGTAGAATTTCGGACTGTAGAAACGCTCCGGATCGCCTTCAATCAGCGCAGCTTGCTCGTCCGCGCCGCTTGTCTTGACGAGCAGTGCAGTTGCGCTTTCGCCGTGATGCCGGTCGCTGAAATAGGCGAAGTACTTCCCGCTTTTGCCCGCTGTTCGCCAACCCGGTGCACCGTGGCTTGCGCGCTCTTCAACCTCGGGCAACTGCATCGCCCGGCGGCGCACTTGCTCCAGCAGGAAGTCCGGATTGCTGCTGCGCGAGACATAGTCGGCCACCACGCGCGGGTAGAGTTGATGCTCGGCGACTTTAACGCGTTCCGCCAAGGCATCTGCAGTATCGCCATCGCGGATAGCGACCTTGATCTGGCCGAGCACTTCGCCGGCATCGAGTTCGGGTGTCACCAGATGGACGCTCGCCCCGCCATGGCTGTCACCAGCGTCGATGGCGCGATGGTGCGTTTCGAGACCTTTATACTTAGGCAGCAGCGAGGGATGGATGTTGAGCATCGCGCCATGCCAGCGCTCGACAAACGCGTCGGACAATATTCGCATGTAACCTGCAAGCACGATATATTCCGCGTCTGCGTCGCGAACGGCCTGTTCCATGATCGCGTCATGCTCTTCGCGAGACATGCCTTTATGAGAATGCGCGAAAGTCGTGATCCCTTCGGTCCTGGCGAGCTCTAGCCCGCCCGCCTCGGGACGATTGCTGGCGACGAGCACCACTTCGTACGGCGCATTGTCCAATCGGCTGGCATAGAGCAGCGCGGCCATATTGGTGCCGCCACCGGAGATGAAAATCGCAACCTTTGCCTTGCTATCAGGCAAGATGCGTCGCCTCCCAATCGGCTTTCGCGCCCCAGGTACCTTGCGATCCGCGCACAGTGCAGCCTCGATCGCCGCCTTGGATTTCGCCGACGGTGAGAACGGTTTCGCCCGCATCTTCGAGCAATTGGGTTGCGGTCGAGACCCGGTCTGGCGCCACCGCGAGCACCATTCCGACGCCGCAATTGAACGTGCGCGCCATCTCACCAGGCTCGATATTGCCTTGCGCTTGCAGGAAAGCCATCAGGCGCGGCTGGTCCCACAAGTCGGCATCGACATTTGCATGCGCGCCTTCGGGCAGCACGCGCGGGATATTCTCCAAGAGGCCGCCGCCGGTAATATGCGCGAGCCCATCGATAAGACCCTCACGAACCAGCGGAAGCAGACTCTTCACATAGATGCGCGTGGGCTCGATCAGCGCATCGATCAGCAATGTCTCCGGATCAAACAGGGCAGGGCGATTGAGGCGCCAGCCTTTGTCCTCAGCCAAGCGCCGAACAAGCGAATAGCCATTGGAGTGAACCCCGGACGAGGCAAGGCCGATCAGCGCATGACCAGGTGCGACTTTCTCGCCCGTCAGCTGTTCGCCGCGCTCCACCGCGCCGACACAAAAACCCGCCAGGTCATAATCGCCTTCCGCATACATGCCGGGCATTTCGGCTGTTTCGCCGCCAATCAGCGCGCAGCCAGCTTGCATGCAGCCTTCTGCAATGCCGGCAATGACCCGCTCGGCAATGCCGTTTTCCAGTTTTCCGGTCGCAAAATAGTCGAGAAAGAACAGCGGCTCCGCGCCTTGCACGATCAGATCGTTGACGCACATTGCGACCAGATCAATGCCGACGCTGTCATGCTTGTCATGGTCAATCGCTAGCTTCAGCTTGGTGCCGACCCCGTCATTGCCAGCAACCAGAAGCGGATCCTTGTATCCTGCCGCCTTGGGATCGAAGAAACCGCCAAATCCCCCGATCTCTCCATCAGCGCCAGGCCGCATAGTCGCTTTGACCAATGGACCAATCGCTTTGACCAATGCATTGCCAGCGTCGATAGAGACGCCCGCGCTTTCATAGGTGTAGCTCTCTGGGGGAGGATTGTTACCGGTCATTATTCTTGCACGTTTAGCCTTTCGCGCTTGGAATTCCACTCAGCATTGGGCAAAAGAGCGCCGGTTTTCCCCGATGTCCATGACACTTACACTCCTTCCTTCAGCAACCCACCACTCAAATCGAGTGATTGTGCTGTTTTCAGCAGCGCTCGCAACGTGTGCTTTGCTTGTTCTTGGGCTGGCTGTGTCAGCGCAGGTCGCAGGCGATCGCGGGATCGCACCGGTCGCCAGTAGCAGCGATATCGAAGTGCGCGGCATCAAAGTCGATCGTCGGGGTTCAAGTGGCGCTGAAGCACGCGAGGAAGCCTGGCGCAGCGCACAGCGAGAAGCGTGGAGCAGGCTCAATGGCCCGTCGATCTCCGACAGCCAGCTTTCCGGGCTCGTGTCCGCAGTTATCATCGAAGAGGAGCGCATTGGCCCTAGACGTTACATCGCAACGCTCGGTGTGATCTTCGACCGTGCCCGCGTCGCGCCATTCCTTGGCGGCGCGCAAAGAGGGCGCGGATCAGCACCGATGCTGCTTTTGCCGGTAAGCGTGAGCGGAGGGGCTTACACGATCTACGAAGTGCGCAACCCCTGGCAGCGCGCATGGGCAGAGTTCCAGCCGGGCAATTCCCGGATCGAGTACGTTCGTCCTTCGGGCGTCGGCGGCGACTCTCTGCTGCTCAATTACGGACAGGTCCAGCGGCGTAGCCGGGCATGGTGGCGCGCAATCCTTGATCAGTTTGGCGCAGCAAGCGTGCTGGTGCCGGTTGCAAAGCTTGAGCATCAATGGCCTGGCGGACCGATCCGCGGCGAGTTCACGGCACGCTATGGCCCTGACAGCGAAGTCCTCGACAGCTTTACCATGGTGGCGGAGAATCCTCAGGAACTCCCGGGAATGCTCGGACGGGCGGTTGCTCAGTTTGATACGATTTTTGAGCAAGCCTTTGCAGACGGAAAGCTCCGCGCTGATCCGACACTAGATGAAGGTGGCGGATCGATGGATCCGGCGCTTGCAAGGTTGATTGCGATTGGACGCGCTCTGGAAGCACGCGACGCTGCGATTGAAGCTGGCGCGACACCGGAGCCGACGACGACCATTGCGCCAGCACAACTTCAGACGCACGTTGTTCAGTTCAGCACGCCTGATGCGGCGTCTTTTGATGCAGCCTTGAGCGGCGTGCGCGCGGTTCCGGGAGTTCGCGGTCTGTCCGTCACCAGCACCGCCATCGGCGGGCAATCCGTCATGTCCGTGAACTATGCGGGCTCTCTAAACGAACTTGCAGCTGCCCTCAGTCAGCGTGGCTACACCGTCCAACAGGGCGCAAGCGCGATTGCCATTAGCCGCTGAGGCGCTCTAAGGCGGGTTGATGTCGCAGATTGCTCTGCCTTTATCGATCGAAGGTTCCTCGCAAGCCGCCAATATTGTGATTGGTAATGCTAATCGCGCGGCGATCGACGCGTTGTCTGATCCTTCCAGCTGGCCATTTCGAACGGCTGTGCTTGCTGGTCAGCCGCGGTCTGGCAAATCACTGCTCGGCAAATGGATGGCGGCACAAGGTGTGACGGTGATCGACGGTGCAGATACCTTGCCTGAAGATGACGTGTTTCACCGCTGGAATAAGGCGCAGGAAGACAGCTCTCCACTCTTGCTGATTACTGACAGCCAGCCTTGGGAGATTGCGCTCCCAGATTTGAGATCTCGCCTTGGCGCTGCCTTGCAGCTTGAGATTGGCGTGCCGGATGACGAAATGGCAGCGCATCTGATTGCCAGTTTTGCGCTGCAAAGAGGGCTCGCGCTTGCTGATGGCGCAGGTGATTATCTTGTTCCGCGCGCACAGCGAAGCTTTGCGGCTCTGGAACAACTTGTCGCTGCAATCGACCGGTTAAGCCTTGAACGAAAGGCACCTGCTACCATGTCGGTCTGGAGGGACGCCTTGGATCAAACCCACGGTCCAGAGCAAGCTCGCTTGCTTTGAACTGCGATTGGTGGGAGTAGAATGCCATGTTCAACCGGCTCAAAGCCTATCTGGACTCAATCCGCGCGCGCGATCCCGCGCCGCGCTCTCGCTGGGAAATCCTCCTTTATCCAGGCGTTTGGGCGGTCTTCCTGCACCGCGCCGCGCATTGGCTTTTCGATGCCAAGCTCTATTTTCTAGCGCGCCTCATCAACCACTTGTCGCGCTTCCTGACCGCGATTGATATCCATCCTGGTGCGCAAATCGGCCGCAATCTGTTTATCGATCACGGCTTCACAGTGATCGGAGAGACTGCCGAGATTGGCGATAATGTCACGATTTATCAGTGCGTCACGCTTGGAGGCACCAATCCCACAAATGGCATTGGCGGCAAGCGGCACCCCACGCTGGGTGACAATGTGATTATCGGTTCCGGCGCACAGATAATTGGCCCCATCACCGTAGGCGAAAGGGCGCGAGTGGGCGCAAACGCTGTGGTAGTGGAAGATGTGCCTGCCGGCGCGACCATGATCGGCCTCAAGGCACGCTCGACGCTCATTCCGGCAGAGGAGTGGGCGAAGGAGTTTATTCCTTATGGAACGACAATCGAGTGCGAGGATGCAGAGGGCAACCGCATTGACTGTCTCGAAAAAATGGAAGGTGAGCTGAATTCGCTGAAGGCCGAGATCGAAGCACTCAAAGCGTCCAGGAATCCGGTTCAACCTGATCCTTTGAAGCGAAGCGGGGCCGCTGACTGATGGCCTCAGGCTCTTCGGCTGGATCGACCGGCTCAGTCATTGCCTTTCCGGGACGCGCACCCAATCAGGTCGGCTTTGCGCGCGACGAACTACAGCGCATTCTGGACCTTTACGGACGCATGGTCGCGGCAGGTCAATGGCGCGATTACGCTATGGATTTCACAAAGGATGCCGCTGTCTTTGCCGCCTTTCGCAGGGCTGCTGAGCGCCCGCAGGCGCGCGTCGAGAAAAGGCCGTCACTTCGCAATCGCCAGGGCATGTGGACACTTTACGGCGAGCATGGCCAGGTGCTGAAGCGCGGGCATGAACTGGCCGGCGTGCTCGCGCCGATGGAGCGACGGCTGGTGAAAGCGATCGAGGATTAAGGACAGACCTGAACGAGGGAGCGGTCTTTTTTGAAGCGCCCTCCTATTCGAAGACTTGAGCGTTCATCGCGCCATTCTCATGTGCTGATGTGATTGTTCGTATGATCCTAATAAGAAGTACCGCCGAGACGGCAGTCACGACCAATCCGATCGCATTTAGAGCAAATCCAGCTTGAACCATTCCGTTGGAGTCTGAAGTAAGCATTGGGTCCGCAACCGTCGGGGCGATATATCCAAAGAGCCATGCGCCCCACCACCTTGCAAGCAAGGCACTGTCGTCGCCTTTTATTCCGTCATGCTCTCCGTGACTGACGGTCCAAAGCTCTTTCATAGCGCGGAATGGCATGATGAAGTTCGCCAAAGGCACAAAGTACCAGCCAACCGCCCAGCCAGGCGTGAATTCGAGCGCGAAGCCGGCATCTTCCAAACGCTTATGCGCTCGATGGATCCACATTCCGACGCGTATCATCGAGCCAATGAAGACAACGAGGTAGCCAAGATAAAGGAAACTGACTGCGGCGCTGGGAGCATCAAGCTCGACCGCATCCAAGTTCACCATACCGAGCCAATGCGCTAACTCTCCAAGAACCAGAGTCCCAGACATCGCCGCTACTAACCAGCATGCAAATATCGCCGATTGGGCCTGACGCTTCAGAACCGGTAAGTCGTCCACCTTTGGCTCCTAAAGAAAAGCCCCGCTCGCAATGAACGGGGTTTCTCACGCGAAAGCAAATGCTTTCGAGTTGTGTGACGGGAATCTATCCGCGCGCAGAGCCCGGACCAGATCCGGTCACTTTCTGCATCGCGGTTAGGATCGCGCCGGATTGCTCTTGGCCGCTTTGCGGAGCCTTCAAGTTAGAGAACTCGCTGATCTTGGCCCAATTGGCAGCGAAGCCTTCAACTGTACGCTCGCCGTCGGGCAGCCAAACCGCATCGTTCATGACAGTCCATGCGCTGTGGAAGCCGCCGGCGCCTGCGCCAACGATGGCATTGGTCGGTGCGTCTTCGCTGACGAGGAACAGCGCAGCAGGAACCACGTTGACCGGGTCAAACAGCTTGAACGCTTCTTCCGGGAAGAGGTCTTCAGTCATGCGCGTGCCTGCCACCGGCGAGAGCGTGTTGACCTTGATGTTGTACTTGGCGCCTTCGAGCTGAAGCGTCTTGGTAAGGCCGGCAAGGCCGAGCTTCGCCGCGCCGTAGTTTGCCTGGCCGAAATTGCCGAACAGGCCGGTTGAAGATGCGGTCATCAGGATGCGGCCATAGGCCTGCTCGCGGAATAGCTCCCAGCATGCCTTGGTGGCAAATGCAGAGCCGGTAAGGTGAACCTTGAGAACAAATTCAAAGTCTTCCGGGCTCATCTTGGCGAACGTCTTGTCGCGCAGCACGCCTGCATTGTTGATGAGAACGTGTACGCCGCCCCATTTCTGCTTGGCGTCAGCGACCATCTTTTCCATCTGGTCGAATTCAGTGACGGAACCGCCATTGGCCATGGCTTCACCGCCCATCGCTTCGATCTCGGCCACAACCTGTGCAGCTGCGTCAGAGGAACCGGTGCCATCGCGCGAACCGCCCAGATCGTTCACGACGACTTTGGCGCCTCGACGCGCGAGCTCGAGCGCATATTCTTTGCCCAGACCGCCGCCTGCGCCGGTCACGATGGCTACTTTATCTTTGAAATCGATGCTCATGGGGGCTCTCCAAAACCTTCCGTTTACGTAAATGTGGCCGCTGGGTGGCATTTTGTGTGCTGCATTGCAACAGCGCTGTTGCCAAGGCGCTATGCCGTAGGGTCAGAATACCAATTCTAAAGCCTCTGCAAGGCAGGAATGAGGCCGGACAGCGAATCGATAACGGCTTCCCCGCCGAGTTCATGCGGCGGCTTGTCGCAATAGCCATAGGCAGCGACCACGACCGGCACGCCTGCAGCTTTCGCTGCTTTCACATCGTAGGAGCTGTCCCCAATGAACACGAAGCGCCCGGCGGCGCAGGCCTCGGCAGCCTTCAGGACTGGATCGGGAGCAGGTTTGGCTATGAACGCTCCGTCGGCGTCTTTGCCGAGGCTGTCACCACCGATGACGGTCACGAAGCGATCGACTATGCCCAGCTGGCCTAGGATGTCTCGCGCGAAGGCTTCGAACTTGTTTGTGACCACTGCAGTCTTCACGCCAGCCGCATCAAGCGCTTCAAGTACTTCCAGCGCATGCGGATAGGGCTGCGTGTGGACCGCGTTGTGGTCGGAGTAATAGCGCAACATGGCTTTGTAGAGCTTGCGGAACTCGTCGTCCGGCATCCCGCCCTGCGCTTCGACTGCGCGCGCAAGCATGATCTTTGCGCCGCCTCCGATCAAATCCTTGCTACTGTCCACTGGCACTTGGTCAAACCCGCCAAGCTCCAGCGCGTGGTTCACTGCCGTGCCGAGGTCGCGAAATGTATCGAGGAGAGTGCCGTCCAGATCAAAGCCGACGGCATCAAAAGGAATAGTGTCACTCATCGCGCTGCTGGTGACGGATGCGACTTCAAACCGCAAGCATTTGGTGGCATGGCTAACCACTATGAGTAAAACACGAGAATTTGCAGCGATCATTCTGGCAGCGGGCAAGGGCACGCGCCTGAAAAGCGATCTGCACAAGGTCCTGCATCCAATTGCAGGCCGCCCGATGATCGAACACCTTCTGGCTTCGGTTGCTGAGCTTGGTCCGGCGCGCACGATTGTGGTTGTCGGTGACGAGCGCGAGCAGGTTGAAACGCAAGTTGGGACTCGCGCGGAGTGTGTTCTGCAAGAGCCGCAGCTCGGCACGGGCGATGCGGTGGCGCAAGCCAAAGATGCTTTGAAAGGCTTTTCCGGCGATGTGCTGATGCTGTTCGGCGATGCGCCATTCATCAAAGCGGAAACGATGCGCGGCATGCTTGCGCGCTTGCAAGAAGCGGATGGCCCCGCGGTCGTGGTGCTCGGGTTCGAACCTGACGATCCGCTGCAATACGGACGCGTCATTACCCGTTCGGACGATACCATCGAAAAAATGGTCGAATTCAAGGATGCGAATGAAGCGGAACGTGCGTGCCGCTTGTGCAATTCCGGTCTGATGGCGGCGCGCGCGGACGAGCTGTTCGAGCTGCTTGAGCGAGTGGACAACGACAATGCGCAGGGCGAATACTACCTGCCTGACATCGTAAATGTTGCGGTCAAAGACGGTCGCAAATGCGCAGCCGTGCGCACCGATCAGCCCGATGAAGTGGCAGGCGTCAACAGCCGCGCAGAGCTCGCTGCTGCCGAAGCGCAATGGCAAGCTTTCAAGCGCCGCGAAGCGATGGATGCGGGCGTTACCTTGCGCGCGCCAGAAACGGTGTTTTTCAGTTGGGACACAGAGCTCGAGCGCGATGTGGTCGTCGACCCGAATGTCGTCTTCGGACCAGGCGTAAAGGTCGCGCAAGGCGCTCATATCAAAGCGTTCAGCCATCTCGAAGGCGCTAGCGTTGGGCCAAATGCGCAGGTCGGCCCATTCGCAAGGCTTCGTCCCGGTGCTGTGATGGAAGACGGCTCTTTCATCGGCAATTTTGTCGAAATGAAGAATACGACCTTGGGCGAAGGCGCAAAGGCAAGCCACTTGTCCTATCTCGGTGACACAAATGTAGGGGCAGGGGCCAATATCGGCGCTGGCACGATCACGTGCAATTATGATGGCTACTTCAAATACAAGACCGAGATAGGTGAGCGAGCATTCATCGGCTCGAATTCCGCTCTAATCGCGCCGGTAACGATCGGTGCGGATGCGATTGTCGCAGCAGGCAGCGCGGTAAGCCGCAATGTCGGTGCAGGCGAACTGCGCATGGTGCGGGCCGAGCAGCTGGTGAAGCCAGGCTGGGCCGACCGTTTCCACGACACGATGAAGAAGAAGAAGGCGGCGGAGAAAGCAAAGAAAGAGAGCGAGTGAGTTATTCGGTTTCGGTCACTTTCAACGTATAAGCTATCACCTCGCGGTAGCCGCTCTCTGCACGGCCAAGCTCTTCGTATTCGGTTTCCAGCAACTCACTGAGCGCCTCTTGCACCTGCGCATTTTGCTGAGTGAGCGCGCGCGCCGAGGTGACAATCACGGGTGGACGATCAGCGAGAATGATCAGCGCTTCTCCCGATTGCGACGCGCCCAATGCCGCGTCATTCTCCAGCGCATTGTTCAAGTGATCCGGGTAGATGAAGCGCGTGGGCAGACAGCTGCCTGTCATGGAGTAAAGTGCGGTCGGCCCGTCGTGAACCCACAGACACTGCGGCCCACCGACTAAAGGCTCGATCTTGGTAGCCAATTCCTGAAGCGATGCTGTCTCTTCGCGCGATGTCTTCCAGTCTGCCAGCGGACCGAGCAACCAAGCGGTCCCGGCAATCGCCAGAACCAATGGCACGGCATTGGCAGGCCCCTTCTTGTCGAGCAGCGGTAGCGCAATCAGAATGACGGGCGCGACCAATGCGCCGAAGTAATAGAGGTAGACTGTTCCCGGCATGAACACACTCGCAAGCGCAGCCAGCGTCCATCCCAGCATCAAGGTGTAAAGCGCCGGATCGCGCATAGGCTTGCCGCGAAAGGCGAGATAAACGCCAGCCAAGCCAAGCCCAGCCAATGGAAGCAATCCAATCTGTACATTTGGCAGGAAACGCCCCGCGCTGGCGCGTTCGAAGAAGCTTTCGAAATTGGCGAACCACCACGCATCAAAATGTCCAGCACCTGCATAGAGCGTGCCCACAAGGACGGTCGACAGAACGCCGAGCGCTCCGAACGCGGCTGCCATCGCCGCCAGCCTTGGCAAACCGAAGCCGTGCTTGTGCAACTGCCACAAAGCTACGAAACCGAAAAACAGGCATTGCGGCAGCACAGTGTATTTCACTTGTAGCGCGAGGCCCCCGATCAACATCGCAGCGAGCGTCCGGGTGCTATAATGGGCGGCCGAGCTATCGAGCACGAGCCACGCCATGGCTAACATCATCGGCGCGTGGAAGACCTCGCTCTGGCCTGAGAAACCGCCATAAACAGATATAAGGATGACGTAGAGCAGCGCTGCGCCTGTTGCGGTGATCCAGTCGACTTGGCTGCGCGCAATGCGGTATGTGATTGCGGCGCCAGCTGCCGTGAACAGTCCAGACAAGATCTGGAACCCATACGGCGCGGGCGCGATCCATTCTCCAGTAGCAAACAGCGCGAACAGGCCAAAGGGTTTGCGATCCCACAGCTCGACATAAGGTAGGTCACCTTGTGCAAGAGATCCGCCAATCAAGGCGTAGAGCTGTTCGTCCGTTGTCGCTGCCGGGTTGCCCCACCACAACGCACGCGTCGCAATCACTGCTACGAGCAAGACAATCGCCACCACGACCACTCCAGCGGTCCCGGGCGCTCCACTACGCTCGTCAGCCTGATACATCTGCGCTAATCCCCCGCTGGCGGCTTCTGCCGCGCAAGCCTTGAGAAATCACAAAGAGAAGCGAGAGCGCGCTTGTCAATTGCAGGTGAAGATCAATCCTCAGAGGAATCGTGCTGGCTGTGCAATCGGGGTTTTGAGACGCTCATCCAGTATCACCATCTCGTGCCGAAATCGAAGAAAGGGCGAGAGACTGTGCCGGTGCATCCGATTTGCCATCGCGCGATCCACAAGAACTACACCAATGCGCAGCTTGCTCGTTTCGGACGGGATCGCGAGCGTTTGCTGGATAACGAAACGCTGCGCAATTTTGTCGAGTGGGTCAAAGGCAAACCCCCCGACTTTCACGCGCCAACCCGCTGACAAGGAGTGCGCTCTCAGGCATCCGGGAACCAATTGCACCCGTAACTGCTGATGTATGAAACAGCAAAGGAGCAGCAGAATGGGCGCGGGTAAATGGGTTGCAGCAGGACTTGGTATGGCTGCTTTGGGCGGTGCTGTGGCCTTCGCGCAGTATCGCAGCATTGAAAAGCCACCTTATGAAGCGCTCGTAACCGAAGAAGCGTTTGAGCTGCGCGATTACGAACCCATGATTGTCGCGGAGGTTACGCATACAGGCGACCGCCGCAGAGCGATGAATGCGGGTTTCAGGCGGCTTGCAGCCTACATTTTTGCAGAAGACCGTCCTGGTGCAAACAAGGACAAGATCGCGATGACATCGCCAGTCATTTCCGACCGTCCGGACAATGCCGTTGCTGAGGATGAGAAGATCGCGATGACATCACCGGTGATACAGGATGGTACTAGTAGCGACACGTGGCGCACGCGCTTCGTGATGCCGGCGAAGTACACGATGGAGACGCTGCCGCAGCCGCCTGCCGATGTCACACTGGTTGAAGTTCCGGCGCGCCGGATGGCAACGATTACCTTCAACGGGTTTGGAGAACAGCGCGATCTCGTCGCAATGGAACTGATGCTGCGCGAATGGATGTCGGACAAGGATTTGCAGCCGGTCGGCGATGCCGAGTTCGCCTTCTATGACGCACCCATGGTGCCAGGTCGCTTGCGCCGTAATGAAGTCATGATCCCCGTTGCGAGCGACTGAACAAGCTCGCTTCGGGGACCCTGTCTCACATCAATCAAGCCTCTTCGAGGCGGCGGCGATCATGCGCACCGACAGAAGGGGCTTTCGTCTTGTCGACTTCCGCTTCCCAGCTGCGAAACTCACTCTGGCTCAAAAGATAGCGCCAGCGGGCTTCGTCAAAGCTGATCAGTTTGTCACGTACAGCATGCACGACTTCGGCCTTGCGAGCCTTAGACCAGTGAATGTCATGCGACTTGGGAAGGCCTGCCTTCTTGATGGCCTCAGAGACTGTAGAATTACGCGGGTACGCCATTTCAAACTCCTGTTTTTCATCACGCTTTGGTCCCCCGTCGTGAGAAAAACTGGGTTTCGAAGGTTAATTCCGACTTTCCATTCATGCTTAATTTGAGGTTAAACATGCAGTCCGTGCAGGCGTTGCGATGAACTGAGTTGGTCGGTGATTATCGAGGCGACCTGCATCAGGCCGCCTCGATTAATCGTTAATTGACAAGGCTTTACTCGGCTGCCTCGCTGGCCGAATCCGCCTCTGCAGGAGCGTCGATCAGTCGCTGCTTCAGATAGACATATTGCAAGGCCTGAAGCTTCGCGCGCTGCTCGTTATCAACGCCGCCAGAGTGTCCGCCAGTCATGTCTTCGAAGTAGTAATAAGGCTGTCCCAGCTCTTTCAGCTTCGCAGCACCTTTACGCGCATGAGCCGGATGTGTTCGGTCATCGGCAGTCGAAGCCCACAGGAACGGGGTGGGGTAGTCCACCCCTTCCACGATCTTCTGATACGGCGAATAGCCTTGGATCCACTCATTCTGCTCAGGAATGCGCGGATCGCCATATTCGCCGATCCATGAAGCGCCGCGCCCGATCAGGTGATAGCGCAGCATGTCAAACAACGGGATCTGGACGATCGCAGCGCCAAACAGGTCCGGACGCTGCGTAAAGGCTGTGCCGACCAACAGGCCGCCCTGGCTGCCGCCCATAATGCCCAGATGCTTTGGCGAGGTGAAGCCTTTGTCCACCAGGTCTTGTCCCACAGCGATGAAGTCATCCCATGTGCGCTGCTTGTTTTCGCGGATCGCGGTCTGGTGCCACATCGGTCCGAACTCGCCGCCACCGCGCATATTCGCAAGGACGAAGGCATTGCCTTTCTCAAGCCAAAGCTTGCCCGTAACGCCCATATAGCTCGGCAGGCGTGGGACCTGGAAACCGCCATAGCCGGTCATCAGCGTAGCAGTTGAACCGTCCATCTCCATGCCTTCAGGCTTGACGATGAAATAGGGAATCTTGGTCCCGTCAGCGCTGGTTGCCTCATGCTGCTCGACCGTCATTCCAGCTTTGTCAAAGCGGCTGGTTTCCTGCTTGATTGCAACCGGGTCGCCGCTTCCATCAGAGTAGAACAGCGTGGTGGGATTGAGGAAATCCGTCGCAGTGAACATGATGTGGTCAGATTCGTCGGACGAAGCTGCGATGCTAAGCGTAGCATTGTCAGGCAGCGCAACTTCGCTTTGCTGCCATTCGCCATCTTCAAAATCGAACTTCACGATTTTGCCGACGACATTGTCCAGCATGCTCACAAATAGCGAGCTGCCTGTGGTTGCCGCACCGCGCTTGGTTTGGCGATCACCCGGTGCCCAGACAAGAGTTTTGGTTGCGCCATTGGGATCGGCCTTGAACGCATCGAGATCGACAGCCACCAGGCTGTCAGCCGGGAAAGTGCCATCGGCCGTTTCCCAGTCAACGTCGGTTGAAAACAGCATCTGTCCGTCGATGATGCCGTAAGGCGAGGCTTTCAATGGAATGTCGAGACGCAGCCATTCGCCTTGATGCTGCCAATAGTATTCAGTTTCATGGAAGCTGACCGCACGGAAGGCGGACATACCATGCACAACTGATTTGTTGTCGCGCAGGAGGCTCGCACCGGACCATACGTCTTCGCGCGTTCCGCGGAAGATTTCCTCTGCTTCATCAGTGCTTTGACCGCGCTTCCACAGACGCGTGGTGTAGGGATATTCGCTCTCTGTTTGCAGCTCTTCGCTGAAGTTGCGCGTGACGAGCATGGTGTCTTCATCAACCCATTGAATGCCGCCTTGGCTCTCAGGAAGTTCGAAACCGCCTTCGACGAACTGCTTCGTAGCGGAATCGAACTCGCGCAATACGGTCGCATCCTTGCCGCCGTCCGAAAGCGCGATCATGCACTTGTTCATCGCAGGCGGCAGGCAGGTCGAGCCCTTGTAGACCCATTCACGCCCTTCTTCTTCTGCAAGCTTGTCGACATCGAGGACAAGCTCCCACTCGGGATCATCGGTTTGATAGCTTTCTAGAGTCGTCTTCCGAACGATACCGCGCGGATTGTCCTTGTCCTGCCAGAAATTGTAGAGCCCGTCCGGACGGAAGCTCACATAGGGCACGCGATCTTCGCTATCGAGGATTGCAAGCGCTTCGTTCTTCAATTGCTCAAAGCGCGGATCGGCTTCCATGACGGCAAGCGTACGCTCATTCTCGTTTTCAACCCAAGCGAGCGCTTCGTCACTGCGCGCTTCTTCCAGCCAGATATAGGGATCCTGTTCCGGGCCGGGGACGAGCGTCTCGGTCATAGGTGATGTCTTCTCTTCGCTGTGATCGTCGGCAGATGCGCCAGTGGCTGCGGTCATTGAGATGGCTGCCGCAAGAGCCAGTGTCGAAACCAGTTTCAAAGGTCCTCTCCATGGGGGATTCGTGGATAGGAATACCATGGCGATTTGCGCCTGAAAGTGAAGTGAATTCGGGTCGATCTGCTCACCGGAGCGCGTATGTTGGATACGCATGTTACACAGTCCTAGAGAAGAAAACGCGGGGCGAAATTCAACACTCGAGAAAGCGGGTGGGGAGAGGCGTGGTTTCAAAGGCATGTCCTCTAATTGACATGCGCTGTTTGAGTAGGAAAATTCGGTCTTAGCTGGCGACACCGGGGAAGGTCGCAAGATAGTCGCGATATTCTTGCGGCAGCTCAACAGGCTGGAAGGCACCGCCATAGCCGAACACGAAGGTTATGCCGAGGAGCGGGCCAATCGCTAGCGCCGGGACTTGCCAAGGACGCGGTCTGCGGAAATGCATTGCAGCGAGCAGATGGCTCGCAATGGCGGTCACTGCGAGCACGTAGTAGGGGGTGAAACCGTATTTGAGCGGCGCCAGGACCACTGTGCCGGCGGCCCAATAGAAATTTGTGTCGAGGCCCACAAAAAGCCGCGTGATCACAGCAGCGCTGGTGTGCAGGATAATGAAGAACGCAAGATACGCGCCGCTCGCGAACTGCACCTTGTGCCACAAACCTTTGCGCACCCTTTTGCGGATCAATGTGAGGAGCCGAATGCCGAGCACAATCTGCGTGGCCAGAGCCATCACCAGCGCGATCTCAACCAGCGGGAATTGATAGACAGGGCGGGCTAGGTCCAGAGCCGCCGCGTGTGCCTGTGCGCCTCCCAATGCGGCGAAGTGGGTGGCGAAATGGACAACGATGAAGATGAGGATGAACCCAGCGAGAATGCCATGCGCGCGTTTGGCAGCGGCGGCTGAATGGCTGCGACTACGTGGGGCTTGTGCAGTGCGGGCTTCCATGTCACTTCTCCTAAACCGGATGTTTGTTATCCGGATAAAGAATATCCGATTAAGGAGTCAAGCGTGCAAATAGCCAAAGGTGTTGAATGGACCGCGCATATATGCACCTTGCTTGCGTTGCTGCGCGAAGGGCAGGGCCTGAACGTTGACGCGCTTGCGGAGTTCTTTGAAGTCCCGTCCGCCTATCTTGCAAAGCAGATGCAATTGCTCCGTCGTGCCGGGATTGTGGAGTCAGTGCGGGGGAAGGGCGGCGGCTATCGTCTTGGACGGAGTGTCGATGCAATCACTTTGCTTGATATCGTGACGGCAATTGAAGGGCCGATGCCCGCCTTTCGCTGCACGGAAATTCGCCAGAATGGGCCTTGCGGCTTGAAGCGATCAGACTGCAAGCGGCCTTGCGAGATCGCCGCCGCTTTTGCTGTTGCTGAGGATGCCCATCGCGAGGCTTTGGCTGCAAAGACAGTCGCATCGATCATGCAGGATGCCGCGATCAACTCAACACCTGAACACATGATGGAAATCGCCGAATGGGTGCAGCGACAGACTGCCTAGAGGCCCCCTGAATCAAAAAGGGCGGCTCGTTTCCGGGCCGCCCTCTTGATGTTTTGTATGAAGCGTGAGGCTCAGCCTTCGACATGCTCCGCAAGGACTGTCAGGCCATTTTCGCCGACTTCGGCAAAGCCGCCGCGCACTTCAATGCTTTCCGGCTCGCCGCCTTCAGTCTTGTAGACCTGCACCGCACCGTCGCGGATGGTCGACATGAAAGGCGCGTGGCCTTCAAGCACGCCGAATTCGCCTTCCGTGCCAGGGACGACGACCATGTGGACGTCTTCGCTGCGCACCAGCTTGGCGGGCGTTACGAGTTCAAAGTGCAGTGCCATCGGCCTGTTCCTTCGCGTGCCTTAAGCGTCTTCAGCCAGTTTCTTGGCTTTTTCGACTGCCATGTCGATGCCGCCAACCATGTAGAAGGCTGCTTCAGGCAGATGGTCATACTCGCCGTCAACAACCGCCTTGAACGACTTCACGGTGTCTTCCAGCTGTACGAACAGGCCCGGAATGTTGGTGAAGACTTCTGCGACGTGGAACGGCTGGCTGAGGAAGCGCTGGATCTTACGCGCACGCGCAACGGTCAGCTTATCTTCTTCGGACAGCTCGTCCATGCCGAGAATGGCGATGATGTCTTGCAGAGACTTGTACTTTTGCAGCGTTTCCTGGACGCGGCGAGCAGTCTCATAGTGCTCCTGACCAACGACGCCCGGCTCAAGAACACGGCTTGTAGAATCGAGCGGGTCAACCGCAGGATAGATGCCGAGCTCTGAGATCGCGCGCGACAGCGTGGTCGTCGCGTCCAAGTGAGCGAATGAAGTTGCAGGTGCAGGGTCGGTCAAGTCATCGGCAGGAACGTAAATCGCTTGAACCGAAGTAATCGAACCTTTGGTGGTCGAGGTAATACGCTCTTGCAGGTTACCCATGTCCGTCGACAGTGTTGGCTGATAACCCACAGCTGACGGGATACGGCCGAGAAGTGCGGACACTTCTGAACCAGCCTGCGTAAAGCGGAAAATGTTGTCGACGAAGAACAGCACGTCTTGGCCTTCCTGGTCGCGGAAGTATTCTGCCATCGTCAGACCGGAAAGAGCAACACGAGCACGTGCGCCTGGAGGCTCGTTCATCTGACCGAAGACGAGAGCCACTTTTGAGCCTTCGCTGGTCGCAACGCCGTTTTCGTCCTTCGCGATAACCTTCGCGTCAAGGAATTCGTGGTAGAGATCGTTACCTTCACGGGTACGCTCACCAACGCCTGCAAACACGGACACGCCGCCGTGACCTTTCGCGATATTATTGATGAGTTCCTGAATAAGCACGGTCTTGCCAACGCCGGCACCGCCGAACAGGCCAATCTTGCCACCCTTCGCATAAGGCGCGAGCAAGTCGATGACCTTAATACCGGTGACAAGGATCGATGCGTCGGTCGACTGATCAACGAAGGCAGGCGCTTCAGCATGAATTGGAGCGGTCTGTTCAGCGCCAATCGGGCCGAGCTCGTCGATTGGCTCGCCCACGACGTTCATGATGCGGCCGAGAGTCTTCGGGCCTACGGGCACAGAAATCTGCGCGCCGGTGCTCACGACTTCCTGACCGCGAACGAGACCGTCCGTGCCGTCCATCGCGATGGTGCGAACGGTGTTTTCACCAAGGTGCTGCGCAACTTCGAGCACGAGCGTGTTGTCGCCATTCTTTGTTTCAAGTGCAGTCAGAATTGCCGGCAGTTCACCTTCGAACTGCACGTCGACGACAGCGCCGATGACTTGGCTGATTGTGCCATTGGTCGTCTGGTTGAGTACGGGAGCGGTGGCCATGTCTTTCAGTCCTACCTAGCGGGTGTTGTGTTTGTTACTATGCGTCTGCGAGCGCTCACGCGCCCTGCTTGCAGACAGTGTCTGTGTCGGTCAGCGTCCAGTCGGCCTCACCTGCAGTGAGAACAGCTTTGTGACGCAGGAATTCATCTTCGCCGAGGCCGTATTCGCACACGACATCAGGCGAGCCCATGCCAGCGCGCTTGCACACAGCGGTGTTGACCGGCTTGAGGCCCGGGCAGCTTTCCGCGAGCTTGCCAGTGAAATAAGCCTGATCAGGTGCTGGCAGACTTGGTGTCGGCTCTGGCTCTGGCGTTTCAACCGGAGCAGGCTCAGGAGCAGGCTCTTCGCCGCAAGCAGCGGTGATTGCGAAAAGGGGGAGCAGGGAGAGGGCGAGTTTCTTCACGGGGATTTCCTCGTTAGGGTTACAGCGCCTCAGCGCCGGCAATGATTTCGATAAGTTCAGTGGTAATCGCGGCCTGGCGGCTGCGGTTGTACTGAATGGTGAGCTTGTTGATGAGGTCGCCTGCGTTGCGCGTGGCGTTGTCCATTGCAGTCATCGAAGCGCCTTGCTCCGATGCTTCACGCTCAAGCAGCGCGCCGAACAGCTGCGTCTTCACATAACGCGGGAGCAGCTCTTCGAGGATTTCCTCTTCGCCAGGCTCGTACTCGACAACCGCATCGCTGCTTTCTGTTTCCTCAGGCGAGGGGACAGGGATGAGCTGTGACGTTGTCGGTGTCTGGACGAGTGCAGACTGGAACTTCGGGGCGACGAGATGGGCGACATCGAACGCGCCCTCTTCGAACATTGCGACAAGCTCGTCTGCGATCGCATCAGCTTCATCGAAGCCCGGCGTCTTCACAGTCGATGTATCGAAATGCTTTGCAATGCTGTCAGCATAATCGCGCTTGATCGGCGCGCGGCCTTTCTTGCCGACGAGATAGAACGCAACCGTCTTACCCTCAGCAGAAAGCTTCTTCGCTTGAAGCTTGGCTTCCTTGACAATGTTCGAATTCAGGCCGCCGCACAAGCCCTTGTCCGTGTTGACGACGACCAGAAGATGCTTCTGGTCAGAGCCGGTGCCAGCAAGCAGCTTAGGTGCGCTATCGCCGGAAACCTTGCTTGCAAGCGAGGCCATCACAGCGCTCAAGCGCTCTGCATAGGGACGCGCAGCCTCTGCCGCAGCCTGAGCACGGCGCAGCTTTGCTGCTGCAACCATCTGCTTGGCCTTTGTGATCTTCTGAGTCGATTTGACTGAGTTGATCCGACCTTTGAGTTCTTTAAGCGAGGCCATTTCGGCTCCTTAATTGGCTCTTGCGTCTCAGGCGAACTGCTTCGCGAATGCTTCGAGAGCGGCTTTCGTCTTGTCTGCCGTCTCGCCTTCGAACTTACCGCTTTCGCGGATGTCCGTGAGAACATCGCCGTGTTCGCTGCGGAAGAAGGCAAGCATCTGCTCTTCGTAATCGGTGACTCGGTCAACCGGCACAGCATCGAGGAAGCCGTTAGTACCCGCATAGATCGACACTGTCTGCTCTTCGAACGGCATTGGCGAGAACTGAGCTTGCTTCAGCAGCTCTGTCAGGCGCGCACCGCGGTTCAGAAGCTTCTGCGTTGCGGCATCAAGATCGGAGCCGAACTGCGCAAACGCTGCCATCTCGCGGTACTGCGCCAGGTCCAGCTTCATCGAGCCGGAAACCTTCTTCATCGCCTTGGTCTGAGCGGCACCGCCCACACGGCTAACCGACAGACCCACGTTAATCGCAGGACGGATGCCCTGGAAGAACAGGTCGGTTTCAAGGAAGATCTGGCCGTCAGTGATGGAGATCACGTTGGTTGGAATATAGGCCGACACGTCACCCGCCTGAGTTTCAATGATCGGCAAAGCGGTCAAAGAACCGTGCCCGTTCTCTTCATTCATCTTCGCCGCACGCTCAAGCAGGCGTGAGTGAAGATAGAACACGTCACCCGGATAGGCTTCGCGGCCTGGAGGACGACGCAGCAGGAGCGACATCTGACGATAGGCAACAGCCTGTTTCGAAAGGTCGTCATAGACGATCACGGCATGCATACCGTTGTCGCGGAAGAACTCGCCCATGGTGCAGCCGGTGTAAGGCGCCAGATACTGTAGCGGAGCAGGCTCAGAGGCGGTTGCGGCAACCACGATGGAATATTCCATCGCGCCATTTTCTTCGAGCTGCTTTACGATCTGAGCAACGGTCGAACGCTTCTGACCAACCGCAACATAGATACAATAGAGCTTCTTCTTCTCATCGCCCGAAGCGTTTGGACCCTTCTGGTTAATGAAAGTGTCGATTGCGACAGCGGTCTTACCGGTCTGACGGTCACCAATGATGAGCTCGCGCTGACCACGACCAACTGGGACGAGGGCGTCAATCGCCTTGAGGCCGGACTGCACCGGCTCGGATACGGATTCGCGCGGGATGATGCCCGGCGCTTTGACTTCTACGCGCATGCGCTTGTCGGCGACGATCGGGCCCTTGCCGTCGATCGGATTGCCGAGAGCGTCAACCACGCGGCCGAGCAGGCCCTTGCCAACCGGGACGTCCACGATGGTGCCGGTACGCTTAACGCTGTCACCTTCCTTGATCTCCGCGTCAGAGCCGAAGATCACGACGCCGACATTGTCAGCTTCGAGGTTCAGCGCCATGCCCTGAACACCGTTCGCGAACTCGACCATCTCACCAGCCTGGACCTTGTCGAGGCCGTGGATACGGGCGATGCCGTCACCAACGGAGAGAACTGAGCCGACTTCGCTGACTTCAGCTTCAGTGCCGAAATTGGCGATCTGGTCCTTGATGACCTTGGAGATTTCTGCGGCGCGGATTTCCATGATTGTGGTTCCTTTAAGCCTTCATGGCCTGAGCAAGTGAATTGAGACGGGTGCGGATCGAGCCATCAATGCGCTGCGATCCAATGGTGACGACGAGGCCGCCCAGCAGGTCAGGGTCGACTTTGCTGGTGAGCTTCACCGTGCGGCCCTGACGGGCGGTAAGTTTATTACGAAGCGCTTCGAGCTGGCTTTCGCTAAGCGGATGCGCGCTGGCGACTTCTGCGCTGACTTCGCCGCGCTGTGCCGCCGCGATCATCTGGAATGCGGCAATCACGTCCGAAAGCGCAGAAAGCCGGCGGTTCTGCGCGAGCACGCCGAGGAAGTTCTGCGTGAGCTCGCTAAGGCCGAGATGTTTTGCAACAGCGGCGAGCGCTTTCTCTGACTCAGCACGTGATACCTTCGGGTTCGTGGTGAGATGCGCAAGCTCAGCCGATTCGGCGAGCGCGCTCTTTAGAGATTCAAGGTCCGATTCGACTGCAGTCACTGTTCCTTGCTCGGAAGCAAGATCGAACAATGCCGAGGCGTAACGACCTGATAGGCTAGCCTGAATACCGGCGGAAATATCCACGCGCTTTATGTCCTCTAGGATCGAAGAGAGTAACGATGCATCGCTTAAGCCAAATGGAGCGAGTTGGACTCACCCCGGCAAAGCTGGCGCGCGCCTAGCATCGGCCCCTGTATAAGGCAAGCCGAGTCCGTGGCGTTTTACGAGAGCAATGTTTCACTATCTGCATCTGTGCGCTATTGTGCCTCAAAGAAAGCGCGGACAGCGCTCAGGGAGAGGATCAAAATGCAACTCACACCCATGTCGCCGAAATGCGGCGTAGAGATTTCCGGCGTTTCGCTCGCATCATGCAGTGATACAGAGATGGAAGCAGTCAAGCAGGCCATTTACGAGCACGGCGTTGCGGTCTTTCGCGATCAGGAATTTACGCCGGAAGATCACATCACTTTCGGCAAACGCTGGGGCGGGATCGATGTGAACAACTATTTCCCGCTGCAAGAAGACTTCAACGAAATCGCTGTGGTGAAAAAAGAGCCGGACCAGCAGACCAACATTGGCGGAGCCTGGCACACGGACCATTCCTATGACCAGATCCCTGCGATGGGCTCTGTTCTCGTCGCGCGCGAGCTTCCCCCGTCAGGTGGCGACACAATGTGGGCGCATATGGGTGCGGCTTACGATGCGCTCTCCGACGAGTTGAAAGCAGAGATCGAAGGGCTCGAAGCCTTCCACACCGCCGACCATGTATATGAAGAGGGCGGGCTCTACGCGCAGACAGACATGGGCGATTCCCTGCGCGGTCAGGATCTGAAAACCGGTGCTGTGCATCCGGTTGTCATCCGTCACCCGCATACGGGTCGCAGGCTGCTCTATGTGAATGGTGCTTTCACGATCAATTTCGTCGGCCAGACGCGCGAGGAAAGCCTGCCGCTGCTGCAGAAACTGCTCGATGCGGCTGTGATGGAAGACAATCAGTGCCGCTTGCAATGGAAGCCGGGTACGATCGCGATCTGGGACAACCGGACGACGTGGCATAATGCGATGAACGACTATCAAGGCCATCGCCGCGAGATGCACCGGATTACTCTATCGGGTGAGGCGCTGGCGGCCTGACATTTACTCCTCAGCTGCTAGCGGCGTCGCAGCTGTAACTTCACGCGGGGCACACGCGTAGACCAATCGTTCGTTCGGGCGGTTCGGCAGCATGGACGTAATGGCCTGCTGCTGATCGCCAAGCGAGAGCGCGGCATCTGTCACACCACATACCGGAGGCTCGTAGCTCGAGCGCGCCTCGCGCACGCTCTCCATTTCGGCGCGGCCAAGCAGGTAGCGATCCGTGCGGAAAGTCCGCGTTTCTGGATCGTAGCGATTGATGGCGACGGCGTTCTGATCCTCAGGCACCAGCACGCGGCTCCATTCGCCATTCAATTGGCCATATTGCGTGCGACCATTGACGCAACCATCCGCCGCCCAGTCGAATTCCACATCATCGGTACGCGCGCCTGTCACGCGGCTGCGTTCAGGCACGAAAGAACAAAGCAGAGTGCCATCGCTCGCTTGCTGGGGAGGGCTAGCGGGATCATCGGGCGTTGCCTGATTGAGCTTGATCGCGACAAGTTCGTCGATCCGGTCGATCCCGGGCCGCATCAACCATGCGACAATCGTGCCTCCCAACGCAATCAGCGCAATGCCGAAGGCCACTTGCATGGCCGTGCGCTGATCTGGCTTCTCGCGGTAGCGCAAGCCGATGAAGGCCGCGCCGATCCCGGCTAGCAGGCACAACATTGCGAGTGCCATCAGGTTTTCGCGAGCTTCCATAACCTCGAGCTGCGCTTCAAGCAGTGCGCGTGCACGAGCTTCGCGCAGCTCCGCTTCGCGTGCGGCCATGCGCTCGCGAGCCTCCGTGCGCTGTTGCTCCAATCGATAGCGTTCTGCGAGATCGACTTCAGCAAGGCTGCGACATTCGGTTCCGCTCGGGCTGATTTCGACTTCGTTTTCGCGCAGGAACGGCAGCAATTCGCCCAAAGATACCGCGAAATAGAATTCCGCATCCGATCCATCGGAGTCTGCTCCGAAAGAATTCACGCCGACGACGCGGCCGCACGGGTCAAGCAGAGGTCCGCCAGAATTACCGCGCGCAATCGGAGCGGTATGAAGGATCGTATCAAACTGGCGGCTGGGACGCGCGCCGGACAAGAACCCGCGGCTTTTTACTGGTGGCTGCGAGCGGAAGATGTCACCAATGTCTAGGCCTTGTGCGCGGTCGACATTCATGGGGTAACCGACCGCAGAAACTTCGCCCAAGTCTCCGGTGACGCCTGCTGCAAGCGTCAGCGGAGGCAAGCGCAGGCTGCCTTCCGTAATCTCGACCAACGCGAGATCATTGCGGGGGCTGACCGCCGCTGGTTTGCCGTAAGCGGCTTCTGCGCCGTCGGACGGGACAATCCCGATCCGCAGCGTGTCGTCCTGCATAGCCTCGCGAATAACATGCGCGTTCGTGACAATCATTGTCGGCGTGACGGCGAAGCCGCTACCATGGCTGACGGGAAACACTTCTGTGCCATCTGTGCCGATGATCACAACGCGTACGACTCCACGCGCCGCTGCGTCAATGTCGGCAGGCTCTGCCTTGGCAGCGAGCGGCATCAGCAACGCAGTCAGCATTGCGAGAACTGTCAGAAATCTTCCCATTGCGTCGGCTTTATACAAAGGCTTGCGCTTTGGCCGCAAGCTTCGGGATGCAGTCATGCGCAGGCTTCGCTAAAGAAACTTGCATGAACGAAGTTAAACCCTTGGATGAAGCAACCGCATGGCAAGCTGTCTTACTGCGCGACCGCAGTTTTGACGGGCGCTTCGTGACTGGCGTGCTCACAACCGGAATCTATTGCCGGCCGAGCTGCGCCGCGCGCCATCCTGCGCGAAAGAACGTGCGTTTCTTCACAACGGGTGCGGAGGCGAGGGCAGCAGGTCTGCGCGCGTGCAAACGATGTCTGCCCGACGACGTCGGACGCGATGAGGCCGCGGTGCTTGCGGCCATCGCTGAATTGCGCGACGGCAAGGGACGGGCATCGCTCGCGGAATTGGCAGCAATTACAGGCTATTCCCCGACACACTTCCAACGCGTTTTCAAGCGCGCGACAGGCCTATCACCTGCAGCTTATGGGCGCGCCTTGCGCGAAGAAAGAGCGCGTGCAGCCCTGTCTGGCGGTGAACGGGTGAGCGATGCGATTTATGATGCGGGGTATGAAGCGCCAAGCCGCTTCTACGCTGATATGGAAGGGAAACTGGGCATGCAGGCGAGCGACTGGAGCAAAGGCGGGGCAGGGATCACTATCCATTGGACGGTAGTGAAGACTTCGCTGGGCGCAATGCTGGTCGCGGCGACAGACAAAGGCGTGTGCTGCCTCAGCTTCAATGAAGGCGAAGAACAGCTGCTGGCCCGTTTTCCCAACGCGGAACTGGTGCAAGGCAGCAAAGCTTTCGCTGAATTGCTCTCGCAAGTGATCGCAGCAGTCGAGCAGCCTCAGCTCGATAATCGGCACATCCCGCTCGATGTGAAAGGGACTGCCTTCCAGCAGCGGTGCTGGGAAGCCTTGCGAAAGATTCCGGCTGGCGAGACGCGCAGCTATGGCGAGCAGGCCGCGATGCTGGGCAATCCGAAGGCTAGCAGGGCGGTCGGCAGTGCGAATGGCGCGAACAATATCGCGGTGCTCATCCCCTGCCACCGAGTGGTCCCGGCGAGTGGCGGCGTGGGTGGCTATGCCTACGGACCGGCGATCAAAGCTGAATTGCTCAAACGCGAGGGTGGAGAATACTCATGATCAAAGACGCGTTCGCAGCGCTTCATACAGGCGCTGATCCGCTTGTGCTGTTCAACATTTGGGATGCAGGAAGCGCAAAAATCGTGGCTGAGGCCGGTGCGACGGCAATTGCAACAGGAAGTCTCTCTTTGGCCGGTGCTCAGGGATTTGAAGATGGAGAGCAAATCCCCTTCGATGTTTTGCTTGCCATTGCCGAACGGATCGCGGGAGCAGTCCGATTACCTCTCAGCGTCGATATCGAGAGCGGTTATGCCGATAATCCTGAATCGCTCTCAGCGAATGCACAGGCGCTGCATCAAGCAGGCGCGGTGGGATGCAATCTGGAAGACCAATTGATCGGTAGCGAGGCTTTGCGAGAGCCGGCTGAACAGGCTGAACGAATTGCGGCGGTCGATGAGGTCGGCCTCTTCGTCAATGCCCGCACCGATCTGTTCCTCAGACACCTCATGAGGGGTGATGATCCCAATCAGGATGAATTGGTTGAATCGGCGATCGAACGTGCATCGCTCTATCGTGAAGCTGGGGCTGGCTGCCTGTTTGTACCCGGGCTGAGCGATCCCGACCTTATCGCGCGCTTGTGTCGGGCGGTCGACCTGCCGGTCAATGTCATGCGATTGCCCGGCATGATCTCAAATGCCGATTTGGGAAACCTAGGCGTTGCCCGGATAAGCTATGGACCAGGTCCGTGGCGTGACGCCATGCGCGGACTGGCTGATGCCGCGCATGATGCACTGAGCAGCTAATTGCTCGACGATAAAAAGGAGCGCTCGAGACCTAAGCCTCAAGCGCTTTTCCCAATTCTAATATGAGCAGGTCTCAGAGCTGGCCCAGCATATGCTCAGCGCTGGAAACCTTGAAGTCGCCTGGCGCTTCAACGTTGAGCTGCTCAACCACGCCGTCATTGACGACCATGGAAAAACGCTGGCCGCGCTTGCCCATGCCGAAGCCTGAGCCGTCCATGGTGAGGCCAACCGCCTCTGCAAAATCGGCATTGCCGTCTGCCAGCATAGTGATGTCGTCAGAACCAGCTGCCTGATTCCATGCGCCCATTACAAAAGCATCGTTGACGGCTGTGCCGACAATTTCGTCCACGCCTTTGGCTTTCAGCTCTTCAGCTTTTTCGACAAAGCCCGGAAGGTGCTTGGCTGAGCAAGTCGGCGTGAATGCGCCTGGGACAGAAAACAGTGCCACTTTCTTGCCTGCAAAATATTCCGAAGCCTGAACCTGCTCGGGACCCTCAGCGGTCGCTTTGACCAGTTTTACGTCAGGAAGTTTGTCACCCACAGAAATAGTCATAGCGTCATGGTCCTTCATTAGTTGAGGCGGAAAGCTTGTGTGCATCACTTAATGCGCGGGGCCGCAGCTTCAAGCATGTTCTGTATCCTTAAGACCCCTTTACCTTGGGTATTGAAGCTTCGGTAAATCCTGTCCCTGAGATTGCCTCGTGCTGGTGGGGCGAAAACAGCACGATAACGATCAACGGGGCAGACATGGATTTGAGGACAACATTCACGCGGCGCGCAGTGGCATTGACTTGCAGCGCCGCATTGGCGATTCCGGCAGTCGCACAGGCGAATTCAACGCAATCGGATGAAGAGCAGCTGCGCGAGCTCAACATCATGCTGATGGTAACCAGCTTGCGATGCCGCAACACTGAGCATGATTTCCGCACGGAATATCAGCAGTTCAACGCCGCGCATCATCGCCGCATCAATAGTGCAAGCTTGAATGTGAGGCGGCAGATGGAAGCGCGTTACGGTAAGCGCGGTAGCAAGCGAGCGCTCGACAAAGTCGATGTGCGGATCGCAAACTCTTACGGTTTGGGTCACCCCTGGCTGAGTTGTGCAGAGCTTAAGCAGCTCGCCGCAGAGCTGAGCGCTGAACGCGACTATGTGCGCCTCTCAGCGACGGCGCGTGAAATGCTCGGCGAAGAGCCACGGCAAGTGGCGCTGCTTGATACAGCAAGTACATCCGCGCAGGACTGAACGGCAACTGCTCCAAGGTGAACTTGGAAGGTCAGATATAAAGATAGCTTTATATTTGCAAATGAAGTGATCTCCAGCTAGAGGCGGCAGCCAATGGCCCGTGCCTTCGCGCGCGGGCTTACACTTATCATCCATCAGGAGAATGTGCGTGGCTGAAGCTGCACAAGATTACGTCATTAAAGATATCGCACTGGCACAATACGGCCGTGACGAGATCGCGATTGCTGAGACTGAAATGCCAGGCCTGATGGCTCTGCGTGAGGAGTATGGCGCATCGCAGCCATTGAAGGGCGCGCGCATTACCGGCTCGCTCCATATGACGATCCAGACCGCAGTTCTGATCGAAACGCTCGTGGCTTTGGGTGCTGAAGTGCGCTGGGCGACTTGCAATATCTTCTCGACACAGGACCACGCGGCAGCGGCGATTGCGGATCAGGGTATTCCGGTTTTCGCGATCAAAGGCGAAAGCCTTGCCGATTACTGGGACTATGTTGGCCGCATTTTCGACTGGTCAACGGACAGCGATCCAGACCTCACTTCCAACATCATCCTCGATGACGGCGGCGATGCGACGATGTTCGCGCTTTGGGGTGCGCGCATCGAAGCAGGCGAAGAAATGCCTGCTCCAGCCAACGCGGAAGAAATTGAGTTCCAGCGCGCGTTGAAAGCGTTCGTTGCGGCAAGGCCGGGCTACCTCACTAAGAGCGTCCAGAACATTAAGGGCGTGTCCGAGGAGACAACCACAGGCGTAATGCGGCTTTATCAGATCGCCAAGCAAGGCAAACTTCCATTCCCGGCAATCAACGTTAATGACAGCGTGACCAAGTCGAAGTTCGACAACCTTTATGGTTGTAAGGAATCGCTGGTCGACGCGATCCGTCGCGCGACCGACGTCATGCTCGCCGGCAAGGTCGCTTGCGTCGCTGGTTACGGCGATGTCGGCAAAGGCTCAGCGGCTTCGCTCCGCGACGGTGGCGCGCGCGTCATGGTCACGGAAATCGACCCGATCTGCGCATTGCAGGCGGCGATGGACGGCTATGAAGTTGTGTCCATGGAAGAAGGCGCCAAGCGCGCTGACATCTTTGTGACGGCCACAGGCAATGAAGACGTCATCACCGGCGAGCACATGAAAGCCATGAAGAACATGGCAATCGTTTGTAACATCGGTCACTTCGACAGCGAGATCCAGATTTCCGCGCTCGACAATTACGAGTGGAAGGAAATCAAGGAAGGCACTGACATGGTGACGATGCCTGATGGCAAGTCGCTGCTGATACTTGCCAAGGGCCGCCTGGTGAATCTTGGCTGTGCAACCGGTCACCCAAGCTTCGTCATGAGCGCAAGCTTCACCAACCAGACGCTTGCTCAGATCGAGCTGTTCACCAAGTCGGACGAGTATGAGAACGACGTTTACGTTCTTCCGAAGCACTTGGATGAAAAGGTTGCAGCGCTGCATCTTGAAAAGCTCGGCGTTGAACTGTCGAAGCTGAGCCAGAAGCAAGCCGACTATATCGGTGTGCCGAAAGACGGTCCATTTAAACCGGATCATTATCGCTACTGATTTGGCGCGATGAATCGCACAATAGAAGAAGCCCTCGCAGATCATCGTATTTGCGGGGGCTTTTCGTATCCTCGCCAGTTGCATCGCAGCGCCTGCGCGCATAGCTGGAAGATATGACTGTTTCACCCGACGTCCTGGCGCTTATCGGCCTGCTGCTTGCTGCCTGGACGATTGGTGCAGCGGTCCTGATGATGCGGGCCTCGCGCACATCGCGAAAAGTAGAGGCGATGCGCGAAAGCCTGAAGCGCAGCCAGCGCATGATCGACGCAGCACCAGCGGTTCCTGTGCTTGTGCGCAACGATGGCGGGATCGAAGCGGGCGAACGGCTCGCGGCCTGGCTGGGCCTGGACAGTGTGCCGCATTTCCTAAGCGAGCTGCATGGCGATGAAGAAACTGGGCTAGGGCGCGGGCAAGTCGAACAGATTTCGCAAGCGGTGAAGGCTGCGCAGACCACCGCACAGCCCTTCCGGCTTGTCATGACGCCGCCGGGTTCGAAGCGCAGTCTGGCGGTGGCCGGGACGCGGGCGGATCCGTCCGTATGGCCGGGCGGTGCTGCGCTGCTGTGGATTTTCGACTTCTCGGATAGCGAGCGTGAATTGGCTCAGCTGCGCGAAACAGCACACCGCGCGCAGCACGATTTTGCAGCGCTTGTCGGTTTGATCGAAGCGGCTCCCATTCCGATGTGGTTCCGCGGGCGCGATACGAAGCTGCGGCTGGTCAACCGCGCTTATGTCGATGCGGTCGGAGCAGAGGATGCCGAGCAAGTCATCGACAAGCAGATCGAATTGCTTGAGCCTGCCGACGGAATGGAACCCGGCCAGCTCGCAGCCGAAGCAGCCAAAGCGGGTGGCGCAGAAGAACGCATTGTTCCCACAACTGTGAGCGGTGAGCGCCGGTCCTTGCGGGTTAGCGATCTCGCAGTGGGGCGCGAGGGCATTGCCGGCTATGCCATCGATATCGAAGAGCTCGAGCAGCAAGCACGCGAATTCCGCGCGTTCCGCGATGCGCAGCGGGCGATGCTCGATCAGCTCTCGGTTGGCGTGGCGCAGTTCGATGCGCAGCAGCAGCTTGTGTTCGCAAACCTGCCGTTTCAACGTCTGCTTGATCTGAGCGGCAGCGCGCTCACGGAACGACTGCCCTTCGACCGCTTCCTTGCCGATGCACATGACAAAGGGCGTACCCCCGGAGTGCGCGATTTCCCGGCTTGGCGCGAAGAGCATCTGCAATGGTTCAATGCGCGCGAGAGCCAGGAAGAATATTGGACGCTCGGCAGCGGTGAGCATTTGCGGATCGTTGCGCAGCCGATGCCTGATGGCGGTCTCGTGCTCATTGCAGAGGATCAGTCTGAACAGCTCGCGCTGTCTGCCACCCGCGACACTTTGCTGCGTACACGCACAGCAACGCTCGACAGCCTGTTTGAAGCGATTGCTGTGTTTGCGCCTGATGGTTCGCTTCAGCTGTGGAACCGCAGCTTTGGCGGAATCTGGGGGCTGGAGCCGGAGCTGCTGGACTCGCACCCGTCCGTCGATGATTTGCTAGCGGCCATCGAGCCGAACTTGGCGCAGCCGGAGCAAGCGCAGGCAATCGGTGAAATCATCCGCACAGCAACGCTTGACCGCAAGGAGAAAGGCGGACGGATCGATCTCGCGGACGACCGCACGCTCGAATTTGCAGGTGTTCCGCTGCCAGACGGCAATGGCCTGCTCACAGTGCTGGACATCACAGACTCGCAAAATGCCGAGCGGGCCTTGCGCGATCGGGCGCAGGCGCTGGAAGATGCGGACGCGATGAAGTCACGCTTCCTGGCCAATATGTCCTATGAATTCCGTACGCCGCTGACATCAATCGGCGGTTTTGCCGAGCTGATCCAGTCTGGCGCTGCCGGACCGGTCTCCGATCAAATGGCGGAATATATTGCGGCGATCCTCGATTCTGTCGCGCGGCTGGGCGAGCAGGTCGAGAACGTGCTGGACCTCTCGCAAAGCGAAGCGGGCTTGCTGCCGCTGAAACGCGAAGAGACCGATCTGCTCGCATTCCTGACCGACGTTGTTCGCGAGCGCGAGGACGACATTGTCGCGGCCAATCTGCGGCTCGATCTGCGCGGTGATCCGGCCGTCATGGCTGAGATCGATCCGCGCCAGATGGGCCGCGCGATCAGCCACTTGCTCGACAATTCGATCAAAAGCACGAAAAGCGGCGGCAAGATCTTGATCGATCTTGCCACGCTCGAAGACGGCAAACGGATCGTGGTGTCGGACAATGGCTCCGGCATGACGAAGAGTGAACTTCAGCGTGTTCTGGATGGCAGCCGGCGCGATGATGCGGACCGGAAAAACCCCCGCGATGGATTGGGCATTCCGTTGGCAACGAGGCTGGTCGAAGCGCATGGTGGAACGCTGACTATCGAAAGCCAGAAGGGCGTGGGAACGGCTGCGGTGATCTTGCTGCAATGAACGAGGTTCAATCGACGATAGAGTTGCCCGATCTTGCGGCGATGGCAGAATTTGGAGCGCGCATTGCCGCTCAGTTGCAGCCGGGCGATGTGGTCGAGCTGCGCGGCGATCTGGGTGCTGGCAAGTCGACGCTGGCGAGGGCGGTGCTCGCGGCCTTGGGTCATAAGGGCGATGTGCCTTCGCCGACTTTCACACTTATCGAACTGTATGATGATGCGGCGATGCGCATGCCGGTGGCGCATGCCGATTTCTATCGCTTGGATGATGCTGCAGAAGTGCTTGAACTGGGGCTGGATGATTACCGCGAAGGTGCTGCATTGCTGGCTGAGTGGCCGGAAAAGGGAGGCGGTTTTGCGCATGAGCTGGCATGCCTGACAATAGAGCTGGAAATTGCGGAACAAGGTCGGCGCGCAATTGTCAGCGGCGGCAAGGCTTGGCAAGGACGTATGCCATGAGCGACGCTGCTGAAACTCTCCCTTACGGGCTGATGGAATTCCTTGCGAGCGCGGGCTGGGCCGAGGCCGATATCGACCCGATACCCGGTGATGCTTCGTTCCGGCGCTATTTTCGCATTGCGAAAGAGGGGAAGCCGGCCATGCTGATGCATGCGCCGCCGCCGCATGAAGACCCCAAGCCGTTCCTTCATGTGGCAGAGTGGCTCAACCGCAAAGGCATGCGTGCGCCCGAAATCTTCGCTGCTGATGCAAAGCAAGGCTGGGTCCTGCTGGAAGACTTCGGTAATGACCGGATGCGTGACTGGATTGACGACAATCCTGCGGGCGAGACTGCTTGCTATGAAGGCGCAATCGACACTTTGGTGGACTTGCACCAGCATGAGGCCGGGCCATTCGCGCCCTATGATATGGCAGTCTATCTGCGTGAGACGACGCTGTTCACTGAATGGTATTGTCCTGCCGCAGGGCAAGATGTCGACGCGGATGGCTACGAGGCCGCATGGCGCGCAGTGCTTACCCCGTTGCATGAACGTCAAAAGCCAAGTGTTACAGTGCTGCGCGATTATCATGCAGAAAACATCATGCTGCTGGGCGGCTCGCCAAGCGCGCCGCAAGGTCTGATTGATTTTCAGGACGCTCTTGTGGGGCATCCCGCCTATGATCTGGTCTCGCTACTGCAGGATGCGCGGCGCGACGTTTCCGAGGAGTTGGAGGCCGCGATGCTGGCGCGTTACGCGGAAGCAGCGCAGACAGACGAGCACTTCGCAGCCGACTATGCGCTCCTCGGCGCTCAGCGCAACGCGAAGATTGTCGGCATTTTCACGCGGCTCTGGAAGCGCGATGGCAAGCCGCGCTATCTCGATCTTATCCCGCGCGTGTGGCGCGCTATGGAGCGTGACTTGCAGCATCCCGCGCTAGCTCCCGTCGCCGCTTGGTTCGACGCCAACATTCCGCAGGAATTGCGTGACGCGAAAGGAGGCAAGCTCGCATGAGCGACAGCGCAAAGGGACTCGCCAGCGATACCGCGATGGTCATGGCAGCTGGTCTTGGCAAGCGCATGCGGCCGCTTACAGCGAGCCAACCAAAGCCTCTCGTGCGCGTTGCAGGCAAGCCTCTGATCGATCACGCGCTGGACCGGCTCACAGAAGCAGGCGTCGCAAAGGCTGTCGTCAATGTGCATTATCTCGCCGATGCCCTCGAAGCGCATGTGAAAGAGCGCGCCAAGCCAGCGGTGACTATCTCTGACGAACGCGAGGTCCTGCTGGAAACCGGCGGAGGCATGATCAAGGCCCAGCCGCATCTTCCCGATCCGTTTTTCTGCCTGAATGCGGACAATATCTGGCTCGATGGGCCGCGCAACGCTTTCGATGATTTGTCGCGCGTGTGGGACGCAGAACGGATGGATGCATTGCTGCTGGTTGTCCCGCATTCACGCGCTGCCAATTTCACCGGCCCTGGTGACTTCCACATGGATGCGCAAGGCCGTTTGAGCCGCCGTCAGACTGGCCGGATCGCGCCTTTCATCTACACCGGTATCCAGCTGGTTTCGCACCGGCTCTTGCGCGATGCGCCTGACGGCAAGTTCTCGACCAATGTGCTGTGGACCCGCGCGATGGAAGAAGACCGCTTGTTCGGGACGAGCTTCACCGGCCAATGGTTTGAAGTCGGCACGCCTGACGCGATCAAGCCGACGGAGATCGCCTTAGGTCGTGGCTGAGCGCGAAGGTCCCAGCGTCTATTCCATTGCCGCACATCGCGGCTTTGCCGATGCGCTCGTGGCGGGGCTGGTGCCGCGATATGATGAAGGCGCACTCGGTCTCGCCAATCTGACATTACTGCTGCCGAGCGCGCGTGCTGCGCGGACTGTATCGGAAGCCTTTATCCGCCACGCGGGAGAGCAAGGCCGCAAGGGCCTGTTGATGCCGCGTATGGCGATGGTCGGCGATCTCGATCTGGACGAGACGTTGGGTGCTTTGCTCGACCCGCTGGGCACGTCGGACATTCCGCCTGCGGTGGAGCCAACGCGGCGCTGGCTCGAGCTGGAGCGCATTCTGGCCACAGAATTGGAGGCGGAGGAGGGCGAGGCTCCTTCTCGTGCAGCGACGCTGCGTATGGCACGCGAATTTGCCAGTACGATGGACCGATTGCTGGTCGAGGAAATTGCGCCTCAGGACTTGCTAAGCGAGCGCGTGCTGAGCCTCATTCCCGAACTTTCAGAGCATTTGAAAGAAAGCACACGGGTTTTCGCACGCGTTCTGGCCCGCTGGCAGGCGTGGCTCGATGAGCATGGTCTGGTCGATGCTGCCGAGCGCCGCAATCGCCTGTTTGAACGCGCTGCGCGGCAATGGCGCGCCGATCCGCCGGAAGGGCCGATTGTTGCAGCCGGCGTGACCAGTGCTGCCCCTGCATTGGCGAAGCTGTTGCGCGTGATTGCGGACTTGTCTCAGGGGGCGGTTATCCTGCCGGACCTGGATTTAGCGATGGGCGATGAAGCGTGGGAAGAACTGGGCCGAGCAGGGCGGCCATCGCCTGATAGCGATGAAGTGTTCGCGCGCTCTGATGCGGTTACGCATCCGCAATACCATTTGAAGCTGCTGCTCAACCGGATGAGTGTCAATCGCAGCGAAGTGCAAGCCTGGCACAGGCGCGGGCTCGGCGCTTCCGCTCCACAGCGATCAAAAGCGGTCTCCGCGCTGTTTTTGCCTCCGCAAGCGAGCAAGGTCTGGAGCACCATGCCCGCAGAGGAACGCCGCTTTTCCGATCTGCGCTTGCTGGAAAGCGCAACCAGCGAAGAAGAAGCGCAGGCGATCGCGATCCTTGTGCGCGAGGCGTTGGAGACGCCGGAAAAGCGTGTTGCAGTCATCACACCTGATCGCGGGTTGGCGCGGCGGGTCTCGCAGCATTTGCAGCGTTGGAACATCGCTGCAGACGATACCGCCGGTCGCCCGCTTGATCTGACCCCAGCCGGGCGGTTGTCCCTGCTGCTCGCCGAGATTGCGAGCGAAGGGCCGCTACCCGTTCCGCTTGTTGCGGCGCTGGGGCACCCCTTAGTGCAGCGCGACGGCAATCGCGGTGCGTGGCTCGCTAGCCTGCGGGCGTTCGAATGCAAGCTTCGAGGACCGCGGCCAACTCCGGGGCTTGCGCCTTTGGGAACGCTGGCAAAGCTGGCGGGGCAAGAGGAATGGTGGAGCGCAGTTGAAACCACTCTCTTGCCACTCGTCGCGCTTTCAGAACGCGATGATGTGACGCTGGAAGAAGCGCTCAACCTCATTGCCGAGGCGGCAGAGGCGCTGGCGGGTGAAGCGATCTGGAGCGCGGAAGATGGCCGTGCACTGAGCGCATTTGTCGAGGATTTGCGTGCACAGGCGAGCGTGACTGAAACGCGGCTTGCGCCATCGGATTTGCACTCAGCTCTTAGCGATGCAATGGCTGAGATTGCTGTGCGTCCTCCTTATGGCGGCCATCCGCGCGTTGCGATCTACGGCCTGCTGGAATCGCGCATGACGCGCGCAGATCTTGTGATTTGCGCAGGCCTCAATGAAGGGACCTGGCCGGGGGTTCCGGGACCTGATCCGATCTTAGCTCCGGCACTGCTGCGCGCTTTGGGTGTGCCGGCCAATGACTTCCGCATCGGTCTTGCCGCGCACGATCTTGCAGGCGCACTAGGCGCGCCGGAAGTGGTGGTGAGCCGGGCGCTACGCGATGCCGACGGACCGACGATACCGTCACGGTTCCTGTCCCGCATCGAAGCTCTGCTCGGCGAAAAAGGCGTTACCGCGCATCGCGATGTCGAGGTCCCTCAGCTCGCGCAACAACTGGACCGCGCTGTGCAGCGGGGAGAGGATTATCCTCGCCCGAAACCAGACCCGTCTTCCGAGCTAAGGCAAGTCGACATTCGCGTGACAGCTTTGGACCGGTTGCTGGGCGATCCGTACCAGTTTTACGCGCAGTCGATCCTCGATCTCCGCAAGCTCGACCCGCTTGATGGCGATGTGACGCAGGATCCCGCATGGAAGGGTACGCTCGCGCATGACATGATCGAGGAATGGCACAGGGTCAGCCGCAAAGATCCGGATGTATCCATCGAGACTGTCGCGCGCGAAGTGCTCGCGCGGGAGAATGCGCATCCGCTGCTGCGCGGCCTATGGTTGCCGCGCTTGCTGGAAGGCCTCAAATGGGCGGAAGAGACAGTCAATGCACAAGAGGGGCGCGAGGTTCTCGGTGTTGAGCTCGATGGCGCAATGCAGGTCGATGGCGTCAAGATTTACGGGCGCGCGGACCGGATCGACCGGCTTGAAGATGGCAGCCTTGCGATCATTGACTACAAGACCGGTAAGCCGCCTAGTCGGATGCAAGTTTCAGAAGGCTTTGCTCTGCAATTGGGATTGCTGGGGCTTGTCGCCAGCGCTGGATCATTCGAAGGCGCAGGTGGTCAATTGCTGACAGGTGATGCGTCCAAGTTCGAATATTGGTCGCTCGCAAAAGACAAGGATACATTCGGCTACATTTATCCCGCCACGAAAGAAACAGATCGACAGATGGGGCTTACGGCTGAAGAGTTCCTGCCCAAACACGAGGAGTATCTCCACGCAGCGATCCGCGATTACATCAAGGGTCGCGAGCCTTTCACAGCCAAGCTCAATCCCGACTATCCCGGTTATGCCGATTACGATCAGCTGATGCGGCTGGAAGAATGGCAGATTTCGCTCGCCGATGATGGGGATGATGCATGAGCGGCGCGGTCTATCCTCTCGCAGGCAATCAGCAGCACGCGGTCGATCCGGAGGAGAGCGTCTGGCTCTCTGCCTCGGCCGGAACAGGCAAGACGCAAGTCTTGTCCGCACGTGTGCTTCGCTTGCTGCTGCAGCCGCGCGTCGATCCGAGCGATATTCTTTGCCTCACGTTCACCAAGGCAGGCGCTGCGGAAATGGCGGTGCGGATCAATGACGTGCTCGCGCGCTGGGTCCGGCTGGAGGATACTCTGCTCTCGCAAGAGCTAGCCCATCTGGGCGCACCGACCGACCCAGATACCCGCGAGAAAGCGCGCACTTTGTTTGCTAGCGTGCTCGATTGTCCGGGCGGAGGCCTCAGGATCGATACGATCCACGCCTTCTCGCAATGGCTGCTTGCAAACTTCCCGCAAGAGGCCGGATTGCAGCCCGGGATGCGGCCAATCGAAGACCGCGAGCGGGAGATCCTCGCGCGGGATGTCCTGGCCGATATGCTGGTCGATGCCGAGCGGGCGAGCGATGCTCAGACGCTTGACGCGGTTGCGGAGTTTACACGCCGCAAGGGGGCGGATGCGCTGCGCGGCTGGTTGATGCGCTGCGCATCACACGAAGATCTGTGGTTTGGCCAGAGCGCATGGCAAGCGCCGATGCGCGCGCAGGTGATGCAGCTGCTGGGTTTGCCGGTTGATGCGGATGAAAACTGGGTCGCCGAAGCGCTTTCACCAGAGGTTTTTCCAGACGAAACGCTGCGTGCCATGCTCCCGACATTGCAGGGCTGGAACGCGAAAAACGGGCAAAATAGTGCAGAGTTTATAGGTGTTTGGCTCGCGGCGGATTTGACTGCGCGCGGCGACTTGCTCGAGCAGTTTTACGACACGATCCTCAAGAAGGACGGCCTTCCGCGGGTGATGAAAAAACCCTGCGATACGGACCCGAACTTTGCGAATTATCAGGATCGCATCGCTGAAGGCGTGGCGGAAGTCGCTGAGCGGAAAAGGCTTATCGAGCTATCGGGTTTCCTGACGCCGGCGCTTGAATTGGCGCGGCATTTTGCGATTTCCTGGCGTGATGCAAAGCAGCGTGAAGGACTGCTCGACTTCGACGATCTCATTGCGATGGCGGCTAAGCTCCTGTCGCAAAAGGATTCTGCAGCATGGATCCGCTATAAGCTCGACCGCCAGTTTGACCATATTCTCGTCGATGAAGCGCAGGACACCAATGCGAGCCAATGGACAATCATCCTTGACGGGTTGATCGACGACTTTTTCGCAGGCGAAGGCGCGCGCGATGACCGCGTGCGAACCATCTTTACCGTCGGCGATTACAAGCAAGCAATCTTTGGTTTTCAAGGCACTAGCCCGGAGAATTTTGAAGCGGCCAAACGGCGTGTAAAAGCCATGATGGCCGGCGCGGCAGAAAATGCTGGCAACTTGCGCGGCGGTAAAAAGCCAAGCGAACTCAAGGACATGGATCTAGCGCGCAGTTTCCGCACGACGCAGCCTGTGCTCGACTTCGTAGATGCGGCGATTGCAGCGATAGGGTCTGAAACACTCGGCCTTTCCACCCCCGCAGAGCGCCATCAAGGCTTTGATAAAGCAGGGCTCGTGACGCTGTGGGAGCCGGTCAGATCGGACGCTGGAGATGACCCCGAGACAAGCCGAGATGAGGGCGAGATCAGCCAAGATAGCTGGCTTGCAAGGCATGATAGAAAGCTTGCGGACAAGATAGCCGAGCAAGTCCATCGCTGGCTAAATGACGAGCCATTCATCCTCGAGAAGGGCACGCCGCGCCGCGCCACCGCTGGCGACATCATGGTGCTCGTCCGCAAGCGCAAGGAGCTCGCTTCGCTGATTGTTGGCCGCTTACATGCACGCGGGGTTCCGGTAGCCGGCGTTGATCGCTTGCGCCTCGGCGCGCCGCTTGCCGTCAAGGACGTTCTCGCAGCGCTGCGTTTTGCTTCGCAGCCGTTGGACGACCTGAGCCTCGCAAACCTGCTGTCCTCGCCGCTCATCGGTTGGAGCCAGGACGATCTGCTTGAGCATGTCCCGCGCAAGCCCAAGCAACGCTTGTGGGATCACTTGCGTGCGAGCGAAGACCCCAAGGTGGAGCAAACCGTCGCGCAGCTTCGCGAGCTGCTCGCGCGGGCTGACTTCGACACACCACAAGCGCTGATCGCATGGCTGCTGACCGGACCGTGGCAAGGCCGTGCAAGGCTTATCGCGCGGTTGGGCCGCGAAGCCAATGATCCGCTTGATGAGCTGCTTAACGCATCCTTCGCATATGAAGCGACCGCGACGCCCAGTCTGGCAGGCTTCATCCAGTGGTTTGACGCAGGCGACGGCGAATTGAAGCGCGATCCCGGAGGAGATGCCGATCAAGTCCGCGTCATGACGGTGCACGGGTCGAAAGGCTTGCAAGCGCCGATTGTCATCCTTGCCGATGCGACGGGCAGTCCGGGGCAGGGGAGCGATATCGCTTTGCCCGAACGATTGCCTGAAGCGCTCTCGGGCCGATCAGAGCCGCGCCAGATCCCGATCCCTGGTCTTTCCAAAGCCGAGCGCGCAGGTCCGGTCGAAGAAGCCTTTGAGCGCGCGACAATCGAAGACATGAAAGAGCATTGGCGGCTTCTTTACGTCGCAATGACGCGCGCGGAAGAAGCACTATTCATCGGCGGATCGCTGGGGCCGCGCAACAAGGAAGGCCCGCCGGAAGACAGTTGGTACGCGCGTCTGGCGCCGCTGTTTGGCGAAGAGGCACTGAGCTATGATATATGGGGCGCGCGGCGTGAAAGAGGCTATCGCGCTGAGTGGATGCCTTCAGACGATGCAGTGGAGGCCGAACAAACGACAGAGCCTGAGCTCCCGGCATGGCTGCGCAAGCCCATTGGTCCTGAACCGCGTCCGCCTAAGCCGCTTGCGCCGTCCTCGGCTGGTGAGGAAGCAGGCGCTGATCCTCCGTTGAGGCCCGCCGATGCCAAGATTGCCGCGCGGCGCGGGGTGATCCTCCACCGCTTGCTCGAACGCTTGCCCGATGTGGCGGTAGCCGAGCGTGAAGCGAAAGCCGCGGCATGGCTTGCGCAACAAGCCTGGGATTTAAGCGAAGCGGAACGCGCTGACATCCTCGCAAGCGCGCTCAGCGTGATTGCAACGCCCGAATTTGCAGAGATTTTCGTGCCGGGCTCGCTTGCCGAAGTCCCGCTCGCTGCGACGGTAGGCGGAGAAGTGATTGCGGGTATCGCGGATCGTCTTCTGGTGACTGACGAGGCGGTGACAGTCGTCGATTTCAAGACCACGCGTCGTCCTCCAGCAAGTGAAGCGGAAATCGCTCGGCCTATCCTCAAACAGATGGCGGCCTATGTCGCAGCGCTGGAAGCGATCTATCCGGATCGGCCCGTCCGTGCAGCGGTGCTTTACACCCACGCGCCGCGCCTCATTGCGCTGTCCGACGCTGCATTACAGCCGCACAAGGCCGCCTTTGTGGACAGTGAGTAATCCTTGTGAGCCGTAACCGTTGTGCTCGCGCTCACGAAGCTTACATTGAACGCAACACGAATAAGGAGAACCATCATGGCTACTGTCGAAGTAACCGATGCAAGCTGGCAGAGCGAAGTGCTCGAAGCGGACAAGCCCGTTCTGGTCGATTTCTGGGCCGATTGGTGCGGTCCGTGCAAGATGATCGCGCCTGCGCTGGAAGAGATCAGCGACGAACTGGGTGATCGGGTCACGATCGCCAAGATGGACATTATGGAGAACCCCGATACGCCTGGTAAGCTTGGCGTGCAGGGCATCCCTTACCTCGCGCTGTACAAAGGCGGCGAGATTGTCGCTCAGCTGCAAGGCGCCCGTCCGAAAAGCCAGCTGAAGCAGTGGCTTGAAGGCGAACTCTAAGACCTCATTTGAGGCCTGATTTCAGGCTTCAATACATACCCTGCATGCGCGCGGCGAGCTCGTCCCACAAGGCCGGACTCGCTGCGCCAAGCATGCCTTTGCGGTCCCATTCATCGACACGATAGGGGCTGCCATCGGGGCGCGCGACCTTGCCGCCCGCTTCATTAAGCCACAACACGCCAGCTGCATGATCCCATGCGAGCGTGCGTTCAAAAAACGAGACATCGTTCTGGCCCAGCGCGAGCCGCGGATATTGCTCTGCTGCGCAGCGCGGCGTTTCCACACAGGCATAATGCGGCATCAGCCGTTCATCGACTTGGACCTGTTGTTCTTCGGTCAGGAAGATGCGCGAGATCGCCGCGACGGGTTGATCCCCGCCTGTCGGCTTGGCGGTCACTCGGTCGCCATTCACGAAAGCGCCTTCGCCGCGCCTTGTGTGGCACAGACGGTCGGCTTTGGGGTCATAGAGCCACCCAGCAATCGCTTCGCCAGCATCGGCGAGCGCAATGATGATCCCGAACGGGTCTTTGCCTTCGGAGAAATTCATCGTCCCGTCGAGCGGATCGATGATCCAGCAAGGGTCTGACAGATGGTCGAGCACAGACTTGTCTTCGTGCACCGCTTCTTCGCCGACGACCGGCACATCGGGCGCAAGCTTGGTGAGCGCGTCAGTGAGGAAGGCTTCGACTTCGCGGTCAACGATAGTGACAGGGTCGTCTTCGCCTTTTTGCTCGATCTCGCCTTCGGCAAGGTTCTGGAAGCGTGGCAGCATGCTGCGCTCGGCTGCAAAGCGGAGCAGGTCGTGGATCTCGCTGTCGAGGGCGGTCATGCCACTATCGCTCATGATCGATAATCCGCATTGATGGAAATATAGCCGTGCGTGAGATCGCAGGTCCAAACGCTCGCGCGCCCTTCGCCTAAGCCAAGGTCTACAGCAATATCGATCTCCTGCCCCTTCAAATGGTCAGCAACTGGCGCCTCGTCATAATCCTCGACCGGCAAGCCATCGCGCGCCGCCCAGACACCGCCAAATCCGATGGAGAGCTTGTCGCGGTCTGCTGGCTCGCCTCCCTTGCCGACCGCCATGACGACGCGGCCCCAATTGGCGTCTTCACCCGCGATGGCGGTTTTGAGGAGCGGTGAGTTCGCTATGGCGAGCCCGACTTTGCGCGCGCTGTCATCGGAGACTGCACCAGATACACGCACTGTGATGAACTTGCTCGCGCCTTCGCCATCGCGCACCACCAGATGCGCGAGCTGGCGGCAAACATCATGGAGTGCTGCGGCAAAGGCGTCTGCGCCGGGGCTGTCCCAGCCGGTGATCCGCGCATGAGCTGCTTTGCCAGTCGCGAACGCGAGCACTGTGTCGCTGGTCGAAGTGTCGCCATCGACTGTGATGCAGGAGAATGTCTTCTCATTCGCTGCGCTGAGCATTTCCTGCAGGAAAGCAGGCTCGACCGCTGCGTCAGTGAACACATAGCCGAGCATTGTTGCCATGTCGGGCGCGATCATGCCCGAGCCTTTGATGATGCCTGCAAGATGCACTTTCGTGCTGCCGATCATCGCGCTGGCGGTTGCGCCTTTGTTGAAAGTGTCGGTCGTGTTGATCGCGCTTGCAGCATCTTCCCATCCGCAGGGCTCTGCTGTGAGGGCGTTAGTGACGCCTTCGCGGGCCTTATCCTTGGGCAAGGGCACGCCGATTACGCCGGTGGAGGAGACAAACACTTCAGCGGGCGCGCAGCCGAGATGCTCTGCCACCTGGCCCATGATCTGCTCGACCGCTTCGCGCCCGCGATAACCGGTGAACGCGTTGGAATTGCCAGCATTGACGATCAGCGCGCGCGCGGAGCCGGATTTGACGTGCTCGCGGCCGAGTTCGACTTCGCTCGAGGCACAGGCGCTTTGGGTGAATACCCCTGCGACAGCGGTGCCTTCAGCGACCTCGACATAGGTGAGATCACAGCGGTCCCATTGCTTGTAACGCGCTCGCGCCACGCGCAGCGTCACGCCATCAATGGCGGGCATGTCAGGGAAAGGGAGCGACAAAGGCGAAACGTCGAGATCCATGGAGGAGCCTCTAAGTCACAAGGCGTTCACAGTAAATGCGTATTGCAGGTGGACGATTCGCTGCTGAATCGCTATGTAGTAAGGCAATATGCGACGCCAATTGCTCGCCTTTTTAGCCCTTTTGACGGGCCTTGCCGCTCTCGGTGCACCGGCGCATGCGTCGGTGGTAGAGGCGTTGAGCTGCGAAATTGGTGCATCCGCTCACGATCATGACGGCACTTCGCAAGAGCGTGCCGTGTGCGAAGACGATAAGGTCCACGCGCCAACAAAAGGCCCTGGCGAAGCGCAAAAGCCGGTCAAGAAGACCGTCCGCGTCATCCGCCCGCCAGTGCTGTTCGGGATCGACCGCGCTTACGAATAGCGCGCGCACTCTGACAATCTGGCCCCGTTTTTTGGGCAGTCGGCGCATATCGAAGCGCGGCTGTCCTTTTCTCACATATATTTGCAGCCCGTGCTGCGAGAATTCAGCAGGAACCTCTCCTCATGTTTCAGAACATTGCCAAGTCGATCTTTGGATCTTCCAATGATCGCTACGTCAAATCGATCGGCAAGATCGTCAATCAGATCAACGCGCTGGAGCCGCAAATCCAGGCGCTTAGCGATGACGAGCTAAAGGCGCAGACGGACAAGTTCCGCCGTATGCTCGATGACGGGGCGAAGATCGACGATGTACTGCCAGAAGCCTTTGCGACGGTTCGCGAAGCCTCTGTCCGAGTGCTCGGCATGCGCCACTTCGATGTGCAGATGATCGGCGGAATTGTGCTTCATCGCGGCGAAATCTCCGAGATGAAGACAGGTGAGGGCAAGACGCTGGTGGCAACGCTTGCGACCTATTTGAACGCGATTGAAGGCAAGGGCGTCCACGTCGTTACCGTCAACGACTATCTCGCGCGTCGCGATGCTGAATGGATGGGCAAGCTGCATAATTGGCTCGGCCTTAGCGTCGGCGTGATCGTGCCCAACATGAACGAGTTCGAGCGCCGCGAAGCTTACAATGCCGACATCACCTACGGCACCAACAACGAATTCGGCTTCGACTATCTACGCGACAATATGAAGCACTCGCGTGACCAGATGGTCCAGCGCCCGTTCAATCACGCGATCATCGACGAAGTCGACTCGATCCTGATCGACGAAGCACGGACGCCGCTGATCATTTCCGGCCCGACGGAAGACAAGTCCGACCTGTATGTCGCGCTCGATGAAATCGTGAAGGAAGTGCCGGAAGACTGGTTCGAGAAGGACGAGAAGACCCGCAACATCCAGCTAACCGAAGACGGCACGGAAGAGATCGAGAAGCTCCTGATCGAGAAGGGCCTGCTGGAAACCGACAACCTCTACGATGTCGAAAACACGCAGGTCGTGCACCACATGGACCAGGCCTTGAAAGCCGTGCACATGTTCAAGCGCGACACTGACTACATCGTCAAGGACGACAAGGTCGTGATCATTGACGAGTTCACCGGCCGCATGATGGACGGTCGCCGGTGGTCCAACGGTCTGCACCAGGCGGTGGAAGCGAAGGAAGGCGTGAAGATCGAGCCGGAAAACCAGACCATGGCTTCGATCACGTTCCAGAACTATTTCCGCATGTATCCCAAGCTTTCCGGCATGACCGGTACCGCTGCGACGGAAGCGGCGGAATTCTGGGACGTTTACAAGATGAACGTTGTTGAGATTCCGACCAACGTTCCGGTCCAGCGGATCGATGAGGATGACGAGTTCTACAAAAACACGATGGACAAGTTCCAGGCCATTGCGAAAGCGATTGCCGAGAAGTCCAAGATCGGTCAGCCGGTCCTGGTCGGTACGGTCTCCATCGAAAAGTCCGAATTGCTGAGCCAGTTCCTCGAGAAGGAAGGCGTCGCGCACGAAGTGTTGAACGCCCGCCAGCACGAGCGTGAAGCGCACATCGTTGCGCAGGCGGGCCGCCTGGGCGCTGTGACCATCGCGACCAACATGGCAGGCCGCGGGACAGACATTCAGCTCGGTGGTAACGTTGACTTCCGCATCGGTGACGAGCTTGGCGATCTGGAAGACGGACCCAAACGCGATGCCGAGATCGAGCGGATCAAAGCCGAAGTGGCTGCTGAAAAGCAGAAAGTGCTCGAAGCGGGCGGGCTGTTCGTGCTGGGCACGGAGCGTCATGAAAGCCGCCGGATCGACAACCAGCTGCGCGGCCGTTCGGGCCGTCAGGGTGACCCGGGCCTATCGCGCTTCTACCTGTGTCTTGAAGACGATCTGCTGCGCATCTTTGGCCCGGACACCCTGTTCGCCAAGATGATGAATTCAAACCTTGCTGATGGTGAAGCGATTGGCTCGAAATGGCTCTCCAAAGCCATCGAGACCGCGCAAAAGAAAGTCGAATCGCGCAACTATGACGCGCGTAAGCAAGTCGTTCAGTACGACGATGTGATGAACGACCAGCGCAAGGTCATTTACGAACAGCGCGGCGAAATCATGGAAACCGGTAGCGTCGAAGATGTGGTCACTGACATGCGCCACGATACCATCAATGCGCTGGTCACAGCCGCATGTCCTCCGGGCTCTTACCCTGAGCAATGGGATATCGAAGGCCTTAAAGAGAAAGTGGACGATGTCTTCGGCATCCAGCCGCCGATTGATGAGTGGCTGGAAGAAGACGCGGTTGAACCGGAAATCTTCGAAGAACGCATTCAAGCCGAAACCGATGCAATCATGGAAAAGAAGATCGCAGAGACAGAAGGCGGCATCTGGCGCCAGATCGAGAAGTCGATCCTGCTTGAACGGCTCGACTATCACTGGAAGGAACACTTGGCGACGCTCGATGCGCTGCGTCAGGTCGTCTACCTGCGCGCCTATGCGCAGAAGCAGCCCATCAACGAATACAAGCAGGAAGCGTTTGGCCTGTTCGATTCCATGCTCGACAATCTGCGCGAGGATGTGACGAAAATTCTGGTCAAAGCGCAAATCCAGCCGCAGCCAGCTCCGATGGAGCAACCGCTGCCGGACTTGCCTGACTTCCTAACCGGGCACATCGATCCGCTAACTGGCCTCGACAATTCGAATGACGGTGACGGATCGGCTGAGCGGCCTGAGCTGTTCGGCGCCCTTGCTGGCAGCCCGCGCGCAGCGGCGGGGCCGGGCGGAGCCTTTGTGGAAGATCCCTATCGCGATCAGAATGTCAGCCGCAACGCGCCTTGCCCGTGCGGATCAGGCAACAAGTACAAGCATTGCCACGGTGCGATTGGCGGGAAAGCTCCGGCGTGAGGAGCGAGGGTCTTTTAACGCGGCCCGGCTTTCTCTCTCCGGATGTGGAAGCGGTGACTTTGCCCTCGAGCAGCGCATTGCATGACCGCGTGGCCGCTTCTGACTTCTGCGATTGCTTCGCGGTTCCGGCTGATGTGCCAGTTCGCCGCGCTGCCGGGATCATAACAAGCTGGCCCGGCTGGGCCAGTGCGCTTCTGGCTTTGCGTAAAGTCGTGACAGCACCATTTGGCCTGTCTCAGGACGGGCCGCCGGCAGAGGACAAGATTGGCCCATTCCCGGTTGAGCTGGAGACAAAGGACGAGATCATCGCTGGGTTTGACGATCGGCACTTGAACTTTCGCGTGTCGGTTCTCGCAGACCAAGGCAAGGTGCATCTCGCAACCTGGGTCCATCCCCATAATTGGGCTGGCAGACTGTACCTTGTCGCGATTATGCCTTTCCATATCGCCATCGCTCGCGATGCTTTGGCGCGGGTTGCTGCGTTCGAAGACGATCGCCTGATCGCTTGATTAAAGCGCTCTGGAGGTCCGGTCCTCGCTGTCCTTCTTGCCGATGCGCCGTGCCGAAGTGAGCTAAACCAGGGCGCGTGGCTTTCTCACCATCGGCACCAGCGGCGGGCTGTCTGTAGTCGGATGGATCGGCTCGCCCAGCTGCGTGAATCCGCAGGAATTGTAGAAGCCTGTGTTGGCCGGATTGGAGTTTTCCAGATAGGCGCGCAGGCCTTTGCGATCACACGCATCCAGCACAGGCTGGATCAGCTTGCGCCCCAGACCCTTGCCTTGCGCAGAGGGCCGAACGCCAATGCTGAAGAGATAGGCGTGCGCGAAATCGGGGTGACGCGCTTCCATGGCTTGGCCCGTTTTGATCCCGCGAGCAATGGCTCCGCGACCCGACGCCAAGAACGTGTTCATCGCGAAGATCGCATAATCCATGCCGCTGAAACTCGCGCTCCCGCCCGGCAGCATCCACATGCACGCGCCGTCATCGCCTGCGCGGTAGCAATAGCCCCGCTGCGTGTAGATGCGCTTGGCTTGCATCCGGAATAGCGCCCTGATCCCGGCAAAATTGCCGAACAGCCACGCGTTGAACGGATCATTACGGAAAGCATCGGCGGTAATGTCACCGATCCGCTTGCCATCGCGCGGACCTGCAATGGTCAGATCAGGTCCAAGCTCGATATCATCCGGTCCCATCGGATATTTCCCCCTCGATCCAGGCAGCGACGGCCTAGCACTCCATCGCGCGCGGAGATAGAGAGCGATCATGCCATGGCTTGCCGCTGCCTTTCTTGTAACCGCTTTGCTCTATGCGAGCGTCGGGTTCGGCGGCGGATCGACCTATGCCGCGCTGCTGGCGCTGTCGGGGCTTGATTACCGTATCCTTCCACTGATCGCGCTCGCGTGCAACATCGTGGTTGTCGCAGGCAGCAGCGTTCGCTTTGCAAGGGCAGGGGTCACGCCGTGGCGGGGCGCGTTGACTGTCACAGCGCTTGCTGCCCCAGCGGCTTTGCTCGGCGGGCTGACGCCGATTGGCGAAGGGCTGTTCTTCTCGCTGCTCGGGGCGAGTTTGCTTCTGACAGGCGCGACCATGCTGCTGCCGGTGCGAGAGGCGCTGGAAGGAGAGCCTGCAAAGCTGGCGCGCTTCATGCCGGTCATTGCTGCGCCGATGGGCTATCTTGCCGGATTAGTGGGCATCGGGGGAGGGATCTTGCTCGCGCCGCTGCTTCACCTGATGCGCTGGAACAATGCGCGCAGCATTGCTGCAACCGCGAGTTTCTTCATTCTGGTGAATTCGCTGTTTGGCCTCGCAGGCCAGCTGCTTAAACGAGGGCCGGAGGCCTTTGCAGGCGCGCTCTATGAAAGTCTGCCGTTGCTGATCGCGGTCGCGATTGGCGGGCAGATCGGCAGCCTGATGGCGCTTAAGCTGCTGCCGCCACGCTGGATACGTTGGCTGACGGCAGCTCTGGTGTCTCTAGTGGGTATCCGTTTGCTCTTGGGAGCCTGAGCGGAAATTAGGCGGCGTTCTCACACCGCGCGCAGCAAGCGCTCGAACAGGCCGGGGCGTTCCATCGGTTGGATCCGGCCATATTTGCGCATCCGCAGATTCGGGTCCGAATACGGGCGCGGGGCAACCCAGCTATCGGGTTGGCTTGAACGAAAACTGTAGCGTGTCATGTCTGGCACTCCTTTGTCTCTCCATTCGTTTTGAGCGAGAAAAAGGTTACGCGCCAGCGCGCGCTCGGGCATGTCCGCAAGCGGGATTGTCGATAACCTAGAGGTTAACGCGCTTGATGAACTAACTGTTAGGTAAGGAAAAAGATGGCTCCCCGAGTTGGATTCGAACCAACGACCAAGTGATTAACAGTCACCTACTCTACCGCTGAGCTATCGGGGAGCAGCCCTTAAGGCGAGCGCGAGCCTATATGGGCGTGTGCGCGGCTTTGCAAGTGGGTTTTCATGCCACAAGCAACAGTTTTGCAAGAATTGGGATGGCCGGCGCTGAAACGCGCTCAGACCACGAATTGCTCAGCAACAATGCGTTCATCCAGAGCATGGCCGGGATCGAATAGCAGAGTAAGCTCTGTCTCGCGGTCGATCTTCAAGGAAACCTCCGCGATGTCGCGCAATTCCTTCTGGTCGGCAACAGCTGAGACCGGGCGCTTTTCATGCTCGAGCACGCGGAATTTGACAGAGCTGCGGTCCGGCAGGATCGCGCCGCCCCAACGGCGCGGGCGGAAAGTCGAGATTGGGGTCAGCGCAAGCAGTTCCGAATCGAGCGGCAGGATAGGCCCGTTGGCTGACAAGTTGTACGCAGTCGATCCGGCAGGCGTTGCTAGCAGCACACCGTCGCATACCAATTCCTTGATCCGTACACGATCATCGACAGAAACTTCGATCTTCGCGGTCTGACGTGTCTCACGCAGAAGCGAGACTTCATTGATCGCGCGCATCGCGTGGCTCTTGCCGTCTTCTGTCACAGCTTCCATCGCGAGTGGGGCGATCTTCAATGCGCGGGCCTTGGCAACTCGCTTGGCAAGCGTCTTGCCGTTGCGATAGCGGTTCATGAGGAAACCAACTGTGCCGAGGTTCATGCCATAAGCCGGGATGATGCGGCCACTATCAATCATTGCATGCAGTGTTTGCAGCATGAACCCGTCGCCGCCGAGAACCACCACCATATCGGCTTCGTCCTGCGGGACCCAGTCATGCGCTTGCGCCAGCTCGGCAAAGGCTTCCTGTGCGCGCTCGGTATCCGAAGCGATCAACGCCAGACGCGAAGCTTCCGGCGATGTTTGCGAATTGGGCATTCAGGCCCCCTTTTGTGATGCTCAGAGCGTAAACCCGCTTTGCGCCTAAGGGACTGTCCTAGGTTTGGTTGTGCCATTTTTCAACGCTTCGCATTCTCCGCATGCAGGGGCGCGCGGTTGAGCTAAGGCGACGGACATGAAGTCGCAAACACCTCTGTCGCCAACGATGCGACCCTCCGGGATTCACCCCGCGCTGGAGAAAGCGCTCAGCCGCGATGTCGCGCGCGCGATGGAAGCAGGGCAGATAGAGCTGCGCTTCCAGCCGCAATTCTGCGCGAAATCGGGCGCGATGCTGGGTGCCGAAGCGCTTGCCCGCTGGCAGCATCCGGTGCTGGGCGAGATTGGCGCAGCAGAGCTGTTCAGCATGGCCGCGCGCTGCAATTTGTCCGGCGAGCTGTCACAGCATATGGTTTCGCTTGCGGTTGCCGCTGCATCGGAATGGCCGCAGGAGCTGCGCCTTTCTGTCAACATCACACCGGACCAGCTGGCTGATCCCGCCTTTGCGAGCGAGCTCACCTTGCTGCTTGTGTCGCACGGATTTGCACCATCAAGACTGACTTTGGAAATCACTGAGCAGACCCTGCTTGGCAACCTCACGGCAAGCGCAAGAGCGCTGACTGCTGTCGCGGCGACTGGCGTTCGGATTGCGCTCGATGATTTCGGCGCGGGCTTCTGCAACTTCCAATATCTCAAGCGATTGCCGGTTCATGCTATCAAGCTCGACCGAAGCATGATGCATGGCATCACGCGCAGCCAGCGCGATTTGGAAGTGCTGCGCGCAATCCTTCGGCTTGCGGAAGCGCTGGAGCTTGAGACGGTGGCTGAAGGTATCGAGACCGAAGGCCAGCGTCAGGTCGTGATCGATGAAGGCTGCGACGCGTGGCAGGGCTATCTGTGGGCTGAGCCGCTGGGCGTGCACCAGATGTACACGCTCTCAAAGGTCTAGGCCTCGCGGCTCACGCGGGGGCTTTAGAGCGGGCCTTGCCTTGCTTTTGTGCACGCCGCACGATGTTCGACAGCCCCTTGGTGAGCTGAAACAGTCCATTCAAGCGGCTTTGCGGATCACCCCATGCGCGGTTGATGACGAGCTTCATGTCCGGACGCAGCTTGGCAGTTCCTTGCAGCTTGTCGACATAGGCGATGAGACCCGGCCCATCGGGGAAATCGTCATTGTGGAAAGTGACAAGCGTGCCGCGCGCGCCGACATCGATCTTTGCGATATTGGCAGTGATCGCCTGATGCTTGATCTCGATCAGCTTGATGAGATTGCTCGTGGCTGATGGCAGATCACCAAAGCGGTCGATCATTTCCGCAGCCAGCGCTTCGATTTCCGCCTTGTCCTTGGCGTCGTTTAGGCGCCGGTACAGCGCCATGCGAACGGCGAGATCAGGCACATAGTCTTCAGGAATCATGATCGGCGCGTCGACCGTGATCTGCGGGGAGACCTTCTCGCGATCGGGCTCAAGCCCCATCTCGCCAGCCTTGGCCGCGAGGATCGCATCCTCCAGCATGGACTGATAGAGCTCGAAACCGACTTCCTTGATGTGGCCGGATTGCTCATCGCCCAGCAAATTGCCTGCGCCGCGAATATCCAGATCATGGCTCGCAAGCTGGAAACCTGCGCCAAGTGAGTCGAGATCACCCAGAACCTTCAGACGTTTCTCTGCGATTTCAGTGAGCTGCACGTCTTTTGCGTAAGTCAGGTAGGCATAAGCGCGCAGCTTCGCGCGGCCTACACGGCCACGCAGCTGGTAGAGTTGAGCAAGCCCAAAACGATCGGCGCGGTGGATGATGATGGTATTTGCGCTTGGAATATCGAGCCCGCTTTCCACGATCGTCGTCGAGAGCAGAACATCGTACTTCTTGTCATAAAAGGCGCTCATGCGCTCTTCCACTTCGCCTGGCGCCATTTGGCCATGGGCGGTCACGACTTTCACTTCCGGGACAGTTTCATGGAGCCATTCCTCCAGTTCGCTCATATCCGAGATGCGCGGCACGACGATGAAGCATTGCCCGCCGCGATGGTGCTCGCGCAGCAAGGCCTCGCGCATGACCATGTCGTCCCATTCCATCACGTAAGTGCGCACTGCAAGCCGATCGACTGGCGGCGTCTGGATGGTGGAGAGTTCGCGCAGGCCCGTCATTGCCATTTGCAGAGTTCGCGGGATGGGCGTTGCGGTCAGCGTGAGCACATGGACGTCCGCGCGCAGCTGCTTCAGCTTCTCCTTATGCGTGACGCCGAAGCGCTGTTCTTCATCGACGATCACAAGGCCAAGATTCCGGAATTGTGTGCTCTTGGAAAGGATTGCGTGGGTCCCGATGACGATGTCGATGTCACCGCTAGCAAGGCCCTCGCGGGTTTCCGTCATTTCCTTTGCGGGGACAAGCCGCGAAAGCCGCCCGACTTTCAGAGGGAAGCCTGCAAAACGCTCGGAGAAGTTCTGGAAGTGCTGGCGCGCGAGCAGAGTTGTTGGCGCAACGACTGCAACCTGCTGGCCGCACATCGCAGCGACGAATGCCGCGCGCAAAGCGACTTCGGTCTTGCCAAAGCCAACATCGCCGCAAACCAATCGGTCCATCGGGCGACCGCTCTCCAGGTCACGCAGGACGTCGGCAATTGCGCGGTCCTGATCGTCGGTTTCTTCCCAAGGAAATTTCTCGACGAACTGGTTGAACGCGCTTTCTTCCGCTTCGAGCACCGGCGCTTTCTTGAGCGCGCGGGCTGCGGCCACCTGCATGAGCTCGCCAGCGATCTCGCGGATGCGTTCCTTGAGGCGCGCGCGACGTTTCTGCCAGGCCTCACCGCCGAGCCGGTCGAGCATGACGGCATCTTCAGCTGAGCCATAGCGAGAGAGAACGTCGATATTCTCGACCGGGATGTAGAGTTTGTCGCCGCCGCGGTACTCTAGCATCACACAGTCATGCTGGCTCTTGCCGACTGCGACCGGCTCAAGCCCGAGATATTTGCCGATCCCGTGCTCGACATGGACGACAAGATCGCCTTTGCCGAGTGCCTGCAGTTCGGCGAGGAAAGCGTCGGAATCCTTGCGACGCTTCTTGCGGCGGACGAGCCTGTCACCCAGCACATCCTGCTCAGTCAGCAGCTCCAGCTCGTCATTGGCAAAACCCGTCTCAAGCGGGAGGACGGTCGCGACTGGCTGGCCTTTTGCAGCAAGGCCCAGCGCTTCCTGCCAAGTGTCCGCAAGCTTTGTCTCGCAACCTGCTTCGGACAGGATCGAAGCGATCCGCGAGCGACTGCCGCTGGAATAAGCGGCAAGCAGCGGCTTCTTGCCCGATTTAGCGACGGCCTGAAGGTGCTTTGCAGCGGCCTCATAGACATTGTCGCCACGCGCGCGTTCAGGCGAGAAATCGCGCGCTGAGGAAAACCCGAAATCGACGGTGTTTGCGTTTTCAGGCTCCGCAAAAATCACGGACTTGTGTGCAGGGTACGCGGTCAATGCATCGCGGAATTCATCGCCGCTAAGGTAGAGCGCATCCTGCGCGAGCGGGCGATAGCTCCCTGCGGCTTGTCCTGCCGCCTTTTGGCGCGCCTGATGATAATCCGCGACGTCTTTCAAGCGTTCATCAGCGGCCTGTTGTGCCGCGCTGTCGATCACCACGACATCGTCATCCGACAGATGGTCGAACAATGTCGCGAGCTTATCCTCAAACAGCGGGAGCCAGTGCTCCATCCCCGCAAGGCGCCGCCCGTCACTCACCGCTTCGTACAGCGGGTCTTGCGTGGCCGTCGCGCCGAATTGCTCGCGATAGCGGCTGCGGAACCGCTTGATCGTTTCTTCGTCAAGCAGCGCTTCGGATGCGGGCAGCAGCAAATGCTCTCTGAGCGTGCCGGTGCTCATCTGCGTGGTCGGATCGAACAGGCGCAGGCTTTCCAGTTCGTCGCCGAAAAAGTCGAGCCGCAAGCCTTGATCGAGGCTCGACGGAAATACATCCACAATCGAGCCACGCATCGCAAACTCGCCATGATCGACGACAGTATCCGTGCGCGAATAGCCCTGACGCTGGAGCAAGGCCGCAAGGCTCTGATGGCCGATCTCTGTACCGGGGGCGAACGCGCGCACGCTCTCGCGAATCCGAAACGACGTAAGCACGCGCTGCAAGACAGCGTTTGCGGTCGTGACCAGAAGCTGCGAACCCGCTTTGCCAGCTTGCAGCTTGTAAAGCGCCGACAGCCGCTTGGCGCTCACGGACAGGGCAGGGCTCGCGCGGTCGTAAGGCAAACAGTCCCATGCGGGAAACTCGATGACTTCCAATTCCGGCGCGAAGAACTGCGCTGCCTCTGCAATCGAGCGCATTGCCGCTTCGTCCGGCGCAATGAAAACCGCGCGCGATTTTGACGCACGCGCCAGATCAGCAAGCACAAGCGGCTGCGCGCCTCTGGCAAGCGAAGAAAGCGTCAGCGGAGCGTCCGCGGCAAGGATGCGAGAGAGGTCGGGCATGCGTGTCAGATCAAATCATGGCGAGGGCGGGCGTTCCCTCAGGCCGCGTGTTTCCTAGCGCGGGATCTCGACATAATCGAGTTTCTGCATCTTTTCGATCAGCTCGCCTTGAAAGCGTGGCGGGACAGGCTCTGTCCCGAACGCCCATGCAAGAATGTGAACGTCGTCTTCCTCCAGCAGCGCTTCGAACCAAGCGAGCTCCTCTGCTCCCCATTGCTCATGGTAGCGGTCGAAAAAGCCGCCAATCGTGTAGTCGGCTTCGCGCGTGCCGCGATGCCAGGCGCGGAACTTGCAGCGCTGCTTGCGGCCATCAATTGTCAGTGCTTCGGGCATAGCGAGCGGGTAGGGGACTCGCACCCTCCGCGCAAGCCGCTATAGCGACCAAATGCGCCCAGAAATCCTCAATCCGCTATTTGTCGAGACTGATGCTCTCGATGGCGTAGGGCCCAAGCTGCAAAAGCCGCTTGGCAAGCTCGGCCTGACGCGGGTGAAGGACCTTGCCTATCACATGCCGGAACGCTTCGTGTCGCGTCGCGCGGTCGGTAATCTGGACGAGGCCGGTGAAGGCGAGCAGATCATCATCGCGCTCACTCCGACCGAGCATCGTGCGAGCCGCAATCAGCGCGGGCCGTACCGTGTGCTCGCGCAGGATGCAGTGGGCAATATTTGCGCGCTGACTTTCTTCGGGCGCGCGTCCTACACTGCCAAAAAACAGCTTCCGACGGGCGAAGAGCGCTGGGTTTCGGGCAAGCTCGAGCGCTATGGCGACATGCTGCAGATCGTCCACCCGGATCATGTCGAAGAGAAAGCGGATGCGGGCCTCCAGCGGCTAAACGAACCGGTTTATGCGCTATCCGCCGGGCTCACGCAGCCACGTATTGCGTCGCTGTGCGCTCAGGCACTGGCGAAGCTGCCGGATCTGCCTGAATGGATCGAGCCGGGCCAATTCGACAAGGAAGGATGGCCCGCTTGGCGTGATGCGTTGATGCTCGCACATAAGGATGTGAACGCCAGCGCGCGCGACCGGCTGGCCTATGACGAGCTGTTCGCGAATGCGCTGGCGCTGATGCTGGTGCGGGCGAGCAACAAGCAGCGCAAGGGCCAGTCCTTGCAAGGCGATGGATCGCTACGGGATAAGCTTGACCTGCCGTATTCGCTCACCGGCGCGCAGGCGCGATCCGTGCGTGAGATCGAAGGCGATCTAGCCCAAGAGTCGCCTATGCTGCGGCTTCTGCAAGGTGATGTCGGCGCGGGTAAAACCGTGGTGGCACTCTACGCGATGCTGATCGCGAATGAAGCGGGCAAGCAAGCAGCCTTGCTTGCACCCACAGAGATTCTTGCGCGCCAACACTATGACAGCCTGCGCGCGATGGCTCAGCCAACTGGTGTCGAGGTCGCGCTGCTGACCGGACGCGACAAGGGAAGGGCGCGCGAGAGCATTCTGATGGGACTGCTCGATGGCTCGATTGACATCGTCGTGGGCACACATGCGATCTTTCAGGACAGTGTGAACTATAAGGATCTGGCGCTGGTCGTGATCGACGAGCAGCACCGCTTCGGGGTGCAGCAACGTCTGGCGCTTGCAAGCAAGGGCAAGGCCGCGCCGCACACACTCGCCATGACTGCAACGCCAATCCCGCGCACGCTCACGCTCGCGCAATATGGCGAGATGGATGTCAGCAAATTGGACGAGATGCCGCCGGGCCGTCAGCCGATCGACACGCGCGTGGTCGCGCAGGAGCGGATGGAGGATGTGGTCGCAGGCGTCGCGCGGCATGTCAGCTCAGGCCAGCAAGCCTATTGGGTCTGCCCCATGGTCACGGAAAACGAGACCGACGATATCGCCGCCGCCGAAGCGCGCTATGCGACGCTGAAGGAGCGGTTTGGCGAGGATGTTGTGCTCGTCCACGGGCAATTGAAGCCGGAATTGAAAGATGCTGCGATGGAGCGCTTTGCAAGCGGAGCGGCCAAGCTGCTGGTCGCGACAACCGTGATCGAGGTTGGCGTGGACGTTCCTGCTGCAACGCTGATGGTGATCGAGCAGGCCGAGCGCTTTGGTCTGGCACAATTGCACCAGCTGCGCGGACGCGTGGGGCGGGGTAGCGAGAAGAGCGTGTGCCTGCTGCTACGCGGCGGCGCGCTGTCGGAAACCGGGCGCAAGCGGCTCGCCTTGATGCGCGAGACGCAGGACGGTTTTCGCATTGCGGAGGAAGACCTTGCCTTGCGCGGTGGCGGCGAGCTGCTCGGCACTCGTCAGTCGGGCGAAGAAGCCTTCCGCATTGCGAGCCTTGAACAGATCAAGCGGCTGCTCCCTGCAGCCCATGCCGATGCGCGCTTGCTGATGGAACGCGATGGTGGGCTTGATTCAGACCGCGGCCAGGCGGCGCGCATCTTGCTCTATCTATTGGAACGTGACTGGGGCGTGCAATTGCTGCGCGGCGGTTAAGCGCGCAGCTTCGCGACCAGAGCCTCTGCGGCCATGGTCACATCTTCCCACGTATCGCGGAAATTCTCTTCACCGCCATAATAGGGATCAGCCAAGGCTGCCCCTTCGCGGCCCTTTACGATGTCCAGCAGCAGCGAGACATGCGCTGTACTGCTTTGCGGTTCCACAGCCTGCACATTGCGCAGATTGTCGTGATCCATTGCGAAGATATGCGTGAAACGGGTGAAGTCGGCAGGCTCCAACTGACGCGCGCGAAGTTCGGAGATATTGATACCCCGCGCGGCCGCCGTCTCCACCGCTCGCGGATCGGGCGGTGAGCCTCGATGGTAGGCGGCAGTCCCACAGCTATCAATTGTGACGCTAAGTCCCGCTTTGTCTGCAGCAGCGCGAAATGCCCCCTCCGCCATAGGCGAGCGGCAGATATTGCCGAGACAGACGAACAGAACGGAAGGCGTGCTCACGCGGGTATTATCTCCAACATCTCTTCAACGATCCGGCGCAAATTGATGACGGCGCCCATGCGCGCGCCCAGCATCGCCGTACCGCTGACCTTGCGTTGGACGAATAATGTCTCAGCCGGCGGAATATGCCAACTGCCTTTGTCGCGTGCGATTGACATGCCTTCTTCGCGCAGGACCGGCACAAATTCGCGATTACCAAAGTCAAACGGTGCATCGCGGCTCATCTCGTCCGAGATGATTTTGATGATGCGATCGAGCGTTTCGCCCTGCCGTTCGATCACCGCTTCGTTGATGAAGCCTGCATTGAGCGCCTCTTGCTTGATCCGCACGGGATCAGCGTCGAGGCCCGCCTCCAATAGCTTACGATAGGCCTGAGTGACTTGCGGCTCAACATCACGTGCGGCGCCAAAGTCGAGCAGTACAATCTTTCCATCCGCCTTGCGATAGCGGAAGTTCGCAAAATTGGGGTCTGTCTGCATGACGCCAAATTCGAACAATTCGCGGGTCACGAGCCGGACCAGCTTTTCGAATGTTGCGTTGCGCAGCTCTTGCGGCTGGCTCACCAGATCCTCGATCGGGCCGCCTTCTTCGAAGCTCATCGCAAGGATGCGCGGCGTGGTGAGCGCTTCGTTGAGGCTTGGAACGACAAAGCTGTCATCATGCGCAAGCCGCTTGGCATAGAGCCGCATCTGCTCGCCTTCGCGGAGATAGTCAGCCTCTTCCTTGAGCTGTTCCTTCGCCGCTTTCAGCAGCGGCTCGATGTCGAGCTCCTTAGGCAGCAGGCCGGAGATCGACAGAAGGCTCGCGACATTATCGACATCGCTATCGATGCTGTTCGCCACGCCTGGATATTGCACTTTGACCGCGAGCAGTTCGCCTTCGCGGGTGAGCGCCTTGTGGACCTGCCCGATAGAGGCCGCTGCAATGGGGCGCGGGTTGAACCATTTGAATACCCCACGCCAATCCTTTCCCCATTCCGCCTTCAGCACACCATCAAGCTGCTTGGTCGGCATGAAGTTTCCGCGATCGCGCAATGCGGCGAGGATCTGGGCAAGCTCGGGCGGCAGCATGTCATTCGCGTCCATGCTGATCATCTGGCCCATCTTCATGGCCGCACCGCGCAGATGCGAAAGCCGGTCGGTCAGGCGCTGCGCATTGCCGGGGGTCAGGATCAACTCGTCAAGCGAAGGGCGCTCGCCTGCTGCGAGACGTTTAGCGCCTTCACCAATGACAGAGCCAGCCACGCCTGCTGCAAGCCCGCCAAAGCCGGCAAGGCGTGACAAGCGGCCGCTCGGCACAGCGCGTTGGCGCCCCCAGGAAGTGTCATCTGTCATAGTTTCGACCACGCGCTTGATTGCGTGGAATAGAAACGGCGGGGGCAAGCGCAGGTTCCATGACGTCAGGAACACAAGCGTTGCCCGCGCTTTGATGCGTGCATGAGTGACAATTCCACATCATCGCGGCTCGGTACGCCCGCACTTGCACTGGGCTATGCCGGATTATTGCCGCAAGGGATCGCTTTGGCGCTGGCATTGAACGGCGGCGAGTGGGGTTTCGTCGCGATCGCTGGCGGCTTTGGCTATGCGGCGCTGATCTTCAGTTTTCTGGGCGGCGTGTGGTGGGGACAGGCGCTTGCAGCTGATCAAGTGAGCGCAGAACCATTCCTGTTCGCTGTCGCGCCGAGCCTGATCGCGTTGGCGCTGTTCCTGCCATGGACATTCGGCTGGGAATGGCCGGGACCACAACTCATCATCCTCGGATTGCTAATCGGATTGTCGCCGATTGTGGACCGCATATTGGGTTTCGCAGATCGCGCGTTCATGCGGCTGCGCTTGCACTTGTCTGTAGGGCTTGGGGCTTTGACAATCGCGCTCGGGCTCGCTGCGCGCCAGATGGTCTAGCTGAAGGACCGACCGCTTACCGTCCGGTCAGGGGCTCGACCACTTTTGCACGCAAGCGGCTTTTGATGGTGCGCTTCGCTTGCCAGTTCGCATCGCCCTTGCTCGATTCTTCACCGCGCTGCAAAATGGTGGCCGTCATTGCATCCATTGCGTCGCCCATAAAAGCGCTCTCCCATGCGCGCCATGCTTCCAGCACTTCGGAGCGGAGCGGGACACCGGCGATTTCGACACCGATCTTTGAACGCACATAGGCATTCGTGGTTGCCTCCGCTGTCTCGCGCAGTTCTGCGAATTTGGCCTGATTGGCGTCTGCAATCGGCGGTAATGTCGCATCGAAGCGGTCAGCCAGCTGCGCCATGACAGCTGACATGTCTCGCGGCCATTTGGCAGGAACATTTGGAAAGTCGGAGTCCTTCAATTGCCCGCAATAGGCATCAATCTCATCGAGGAGAAACTCGGTAAACAGCCGGTGCTCCATACTATTATCTGCCGTTACCAACGTGGCGTAAGACTCCCACAAGGCCAGAGCCGGGGGTAAGTCCATGCGCACGTTGGCAAATGCATCGTCCGTTACCGGAATGCCCTCCGGACCGATTTCGAGGATGCTGGCAATCTCATCCCATGCTTCTTGCGCGATCAGGCCGTAAAGTTGCGGGACCTGATCTAAAGCAATCGAAGCAAATGGCTCTCGATGGATACCCTTGCGATAGATGCGTTTAAGAAGCGGATCATCGACAATGGCCTGCTGAAGCTCAAAGCGCCCAAATTCCCTTGCGAGCTTCGTCAGTAATTGTGCTTTGCCTGGATCAGACGCGCGCGCCGGTATACAGACGCGCAACAAGTCCCACTCGCCCAGCAGGCGCGCGGCAGAGAAAGCCAGTTCACGTTGAAACGGGGTCGAGTCCGCGGCGTAATGCGGCAGCAACAAGTCCGATGCCTTAGTGATGGAATCGATCAGAAACTCGAACTGCTCGTCGCTCTCCGCTGACGTAGACATTGATGCCCCGCGTCTGCGCCAAATATGCGGATAACGGTCAAATGTTGCGAGCTGGCGAGCCTTCTGGAGCGCATCGAGTGCGAACACGTGATCGACATATCTTTGCTGCGTCGCATCAAGGCGGACGCCGGTTTCGATCAGGAAATCGCGCCTGAAAATCCATGACCACGTCGCGACCGTGTAACGCATCTCCGGCGCGTCATCGATTGTCATTCCAGAAGCGCGTTTTGCCAGAATACGGCGGTCGCGCTCGAATCGCTCCCACGCTCCAAAGCGCGGGCGATAGCTAAGCGTTGGCAGATGCGTAATGTCCGCTTGGCTCTGCTGGGCAAATTTGACCCCAGAAAGCATGCAGTTAGGGACGAGCCAGTCATCCGCGTCGAGGAACATCAAGAGCTCGCCGCTTGCATGTTCAATTCCGACATTGCGGCTGCCCGGATGACCCAGATTGACCGGGTTCTTGATCACGCGGACCTTTTCTGCACCCGCGAGATCGTCCCAATGTGCCGCGATGAGATCTTTCGGGCCATCATTGACGATGATTACTTCATGCAGCGCATTGCCCAACAACAGGCATGAGGCCACGGTCTGACGAATGAAAATCGTCTCATCATAATAGGGAATGATGATGCTCAGTGTCATTGCGCGGCTTGCACCTCAAATGCCTTGTGTTTCTGATTCCTACGCCAGTTTTGGCGGCAATCCTATGACATGCTTAAGGCATGAAGCGAAAACTCGCGCGTAGCGTGCTTCAATGTGGCACGATCAGGGCAGATCACATTGTACGGGTGCGAGCCAGGAGATTTGGTCGGGGAGAGAGGATTCGAACCTCCGGCCCCTGCCTCCCGAAGACAGTGCTCTACCAGGCTGAGCTACTCCCCGACCTTGTCAGGCTCAAACAGCTGTCGATAAGCTGCGAGCCGAGGCAAGGGCGGCGCTATAAGGGGGCGCTCACGGGGTGGCAAGCCGCGATTTGCCGCGTATAGTTTGCGCCATGGCAACGCTTGAAACTGCACAAACGACTCCCTCTGAGCTGATTGGTCCAGGCCATCCCGAATGGCAGTATCTCGACCTGATGCGGCGCATTTGGGAAGAGGGAAGCGAGCGCATCGACCGCACCGGCATTGGCACGCGCTCGATTGCAGGCGCGTTGCTGCGGTACGATCTGGCTGACGGCGCAATGCCGCTGCTCACCACCAAGCGCGTCTATTGGAAGACCGCAACGCGCGAGATGCTGTGGTTTCTCACCGGCGAGACCAATATCCGCCCGCTCGTGCTGCAAGGCGTGAAGATCTGGAATGAATGGCCGCATGCACGCTACGTCAAGGAAACGGGCGAAAACATCGCTCTGGAGGATTTTGTCCAGCGTATCGCTGATGAGGAGGCTTTTGCGGCGCGCTGGGGCGATCTCGGCCCGGTCTATGGCAAGCAATGGGTCGATTGGCCGACCTATCGCTATCGCAAGGACGGGCTTTACGAAAAAGGGGAAGGTATCAATCAGGTCGCGCAGGTGGTGGAGAGCCTCAAGGCCAGCCCCGGCAGCCGCCGGCATATCATCGAGGGCTGGAACGTGGCTGAGCTCGACCGCATGGCACTGCCGCCATGCCACAAGACATATCAGTTCCATGTTGCGGGCGAAGGTGCAGACGCGAAGCTCAACTGCATACTCTATCAGCGCAGCTGCGATGTCGCGCTAGGCCTCCCTTTCAACCTGTGGTCAGCGGCATTGCTCCAGCGCATGATTGCGCAGCAGGTTGGCATGCAACCGGGCGAACTCGTGTGGATGGGCGGGGATGTGCATCTCTACCTCAATCATGAGCATTTGATCACGGAGCAATTGAGCCGCGAGCCGCAAGGCAATCCGCGCCTTGAAATATTGCGCAAGCCAGAGAGCATCTTCGACTACAAAATCGAGGATTTTGCAGTGCACGACTATGCACCCCTTGCGCCGATCAAAGCCCCCGTTGCGGTCTAGTCCATTTGCTTGACCGAATCTCGCGTTTGAAATAAAATAACGCCTTCGCGAAATTTATGCATTGACCGCGCGCGGCAAGAGCGAGCGGCAAGCGCGGGAGAGCATTATGGCCGCAAAGGCCCCCCAAAAGTCTAATGCAGCGGGCAGCAACAAGCCTTCGCTCGCGCTCCACGTGCCGGAGCCGAAATTCCGGCCAGGCGACCAGGCAGACTTCAGCCATATCGATATCGGCGAAGCGGGCGCGATGCCGCGTCCCGATGAAGCGACTGCGCCAGCAGAGATGAGGGACTTTGCCTACGGGCTCGTCCGCGTGCTGGGTGAGGACAACAAGGCGCACGGGCCCTGGGACCCGAAGCTTGATCCGGAAACGCTCCGCGCCATGCTTGGCCATATGGCGATGGTGCGTGCATTCGATGAGCGCATGTTTCGCGGCCAGCGTCAGGGCAAGACCAGCTTCTACATGAAATGCACGGGCGAAGAGGCGACAAGCGTTGCCGCGTCCATGGCACTTGCGAGCGATGACATGGTGTTCCCCAGCTATCGCCAGCAGGGCATACTGATTGCGCGCGGCTATCCGATCGTCGACATGATCAACCAGATCTATTCAAACAAGGCGGACAAGCTGAAAGGCCGCCAGTTGCCGATCATGTATTCGGCGCGCGACCACAGCTTCTTTACGATCAGCGGCAATTTGGCGACGCAGCTCCCGCAAGCGGTTGGCTGGGCGATGGCTAGCGCGATCAAAGGCGATAGCCGCATTGCTGCGACGTGGGTCGGCGAGGGCTCCACAGCGGAAGGCGACTTCCACTCAGCCTGCACTTTTGCGACGGTTTATAATGCACCGGTTATCCTCAATGTTATCAACAACCAGTGGGCGATCTCCAGCTTCTCGGGCTTTGCCGGGGCAGAACGAACAACCTTCGCTGCACGCGCACTCGGATACGGCCTCGCGGGCCTTCGCGTTGACGGCAATGACGCACTCGCGGTCTTTGCCGCTCAGCAATGGGCTGCGAACCGCGCGCGGGCAAACCAGGGCCCAACGCTGATCGAGTATTTCACTTATCGCGCTGAAGGGCACTCCACGTCGGATGATCCATCTGGCTACCGCTCCGCGCAAGAGCGCGAGGAATGGCCACTCGGCGATCCGATCATGCGCTTGAAGAACCATCTGATTGCGATCGGTGAGTGGGACGAAGATCGTCAGGCCGCGATGGACAAGGAATGCGCCGAGCAGGTCAAGGCCGCGACCAAGGAAGCCGAAAAGAACGGCATTCTCGGCCACGGTCTGCACCATCCGTTCCACACCATGTTTGAGGACGTGTTTGAAGAGCTGCCCTGGCATCTCGAAGAGCAGGCAGAGCAGGCAACGCGTGAGCGGCAGATCAAGTGGCCTGACCAGCATCCAAAGGACTTTGCCGGAAAGGGGGCGGGGCAATGAGCGCGACAACCGACACCACTACCCCGCCCCAAGCAGAGGCTGAAACAGAACGCCGGATCAACATGATCGAAGCGATCAACGACGCGCTCGACATCATGCTCGAGCGTGATCCAGACGTGATTATCATGGGCGAAGACGTCGGCTATTTCGGCGGTGTGTTCCGGTGCACGGCAGGCTTGCAGGAAAAGCACGGCAAGACACGCGTATTCGATACGCCGATTTCCGAATGCGGCATCATCGGTGTCGCAGTGGGGATGGGGGCTTACGGCCTGCGCCCAGTCCCGGAAATCCAGTTTGCCGATTATATCTATCCGGGGCTTGATCAGCTGGTCAGTGAAGCAGCGCGCCTGCGCTACCGCTCGGCGACGGAATTCATCGCGCCGATGACAGTCCGCTCGCCCTTTGGCGGCGGCATCTTTGGCGGGCAGACGCACAGCCAAAGCCCTGAAGCGATGTTCACGCATGTTTCAGGCATGAAAACAGTCATTCCTTCAACGCCTTACGATGCGAAGGGTCTGCTAATCTCCTGCATCGAAGACAATGATCCTGTGATCTTTTTTGAGCCCAAGCGCATCTATAATGGCCCGTTCACAGGCTATTATGACAAGCCGGTCGAGCCATGGAAGAAGCACAAGGATAGCGTCGTGCCAGAGGGATATTATAAGATCCCGCTCGGTAAAGCGCGCCATGTGACAGAAGGCGAGCAACTCACGGTGCTCGCATACGGCACCATGGTGCATGTGGCTGAGGCGGTTTGCGCCGACAAAGGCGTGGAAGCTGACATTCTAGACTTGCGCACGCTTGTTCCGCTCGACATCGAAGCGATTGAAGCCTCGGTTGAGAAGACTGGTCGCTGCCTGATTGTACACGAAGCAACGCGCACGTCCGGCTTTGGCGCTGAATTGTCCGCGCTCGTCACCGAACGCTGCTTCTATCACCTGGAAGCGCCGGTCGAACGCGTGACCGGTTTCGACACACCCTATCCACACAGTCTCGAATGGGCCTATTTCCCGGGTCCTGTCCGCATCGGCGAGGCAATCGACAAGATCCTTAAGGACTGACGCCATGGCGACATTTACATTCAACATGCCCGATGTGGGCGAAGGCGTGGCGGAAGCCGAAATCGTCGAATGGCAGGTCAAGGTTGGCGACACTGTGAGCGAAGACCAGCACCTGGTCGACGTGATGACTGACAAAGCGACGATCGACATTGAAAGCCCCGTCGACGGCGTGGTGAAGGAAGTCGCAGGCGAAGTGGGCGACACGATCGCAGTGGGCGCAATGCTGCTGGTAATCGAAGTGGAAGGTGAAGTTTCGGAAGAGGCTGCCGAGGAAGCTGCGCCTGAGCTGAAGGCAGCTCCGGAGCCCGAACCAGAAGTAGCACCAGAGCCTGCTCCGGAACCTGAACCGGCTTCTGAGCCAGAACCGGAACCAGCGCCACAGCCTACGTCTGTTTCTAGCGAACCTGCAGCCAAGGTCCTCGCGACCCCTGCGGTTCGCAAGCGTGCGCGCGATCTCGGGATTGATTTGGCCCAAGTCAAACCGGCCGAAGATGGCCGGGTGCGTCACGGCGATCTCGATCAGTTCCTTAGCTACAATTCAGCCGGGGGCTTCTCTGCCGCTGGCCGCACGCGCGAAGATGAAGCCATCAAGGTCATCGGCCTTCGCAAGCGCATCGCGCAGAATATGAGCGCGGCAAAGCGCAACATCCCGCATTTCACCTATGTGGAAGAATGCGATGTAACCGAGCTTGAGCGGATGCGTGCGCAGCTGAACTCCGCCCGCGGCGGCGCTGACGATTCTCGGCCCAAGCTCACCATGCTGCCGCTCCTGATCAGCGCGATCTGCAAGCTGATCCCGGACTATCCGATGATCAATGCGCGTTATGACGACGAGGCCAATGTGGTCACACGGCACGGCTCGGTCCATCTCGGTATGGCGACGCAGACAGGTACCGGCCTGATGGTGCCGGTCATTCGCGATGCGCAAAGCCGCAATCTCTGGCAGCTCGCGATGGAGATTGGGCGTCTCGCCAGTGCAGCGCGCGATGGTTCTGCCAAGTCAGAGGAACTGTCCGGGTCCACCCTGACGGTGACATCGCTCGGTCCGCTTGGCGGCGTTGCGACCACGCCGGTCATCAACCGGCCGGAAGTTGCGATTATTGGTCCCAACCGGATTATCGAACGGCCGATGTTTGTCACTGGTCCTGATGGTCAAGAGCGGATCGAGAAGCGCAAGCTCATGAATATCTCGATCAGCTGCGATCACCGCGTTGTCGACGGTTATGACGCAGCAAGCTTCATTCAGGAGATCAAAAAGCTTATCGAAACGCCGGTTCTGTTGCTGGGCGATTGATCGGGTGAATAAAGTTTGAAGTTTCGCGCAAAGGGCCGTTGACAGCATATGCGCTCGGCCCTATTTGCGCGGCTCCCAAGTGGCTGCGCGGGTGTAGCTCAGTTGGTTAGAGTGTCGGCCTGTCACGCCGAAGGTCGCGGGTTCAAGTCCCGTCACTCGCGCCACTTGGGGATTTCCCTTTCCGTCGCTTTCTCAGCACTCTGTTGCGTCCTCGCCGCGTCGGCGAACCCATTCGAACGCGTTGATCAGAAATTTGCGATAGTGTTCGTTCTGATAACTGCGCGGGTGATGGCCGAGCGCTGAGTAAATCGTGCGTCCATTCCCGATGCATCTCACCCAGGCAACAGGGTGGTCTTGAGGCTCTTCACCCATTCGCAGATCGACAGTCCCACTTTCGCGGCGAAGCTCGGGAATGTAAGTGCTTTCGTCGAGGCCGAGCAGAGGTGTCGCACCGGCCAGCAATTCAAGCCGGTTGAAGCTGTACCACTCATCCTCTTTGATCCAGTCTGCCGGTAATCCGGCCAGGATAGGGTGGTCCGGAGTGAGATTGACGACCCGTGCTTCCTGGAATTGCGGATCCTGCGGATGACCGATGAATTCCGGTCCGATCACCCTGTCATCATACCATGGCCAGTCAGTGTGCGAAGCTGCTCCGGACCCGTGCAGAGCAATCAGCGACCCGCCGTCTTCCAGCCAGGATTGAAATACTTTCTCTTGTTCTGGGCTGAGTGTGTCTCCCGTCATATTGTTGAATACGACGACTTCGAAACGGCTCAATTGTTCATGATTGAAAACGGCTCCATTTACGGTCGTGAAAACACCCATGTTACTGGCTTCGGCGAGCTCGACGAAAAACAGGTCTGCACCGGCAATCCCTTCATTATGGCGCCAGCCCCTTGTCTTTGAAAAAACGAGGATCGCCGGGTGACGCATCCACTGAGTAATTTCAGGCCTTTCGGTATCATAAGTGACAGGCGGATCGATCGGTGCGGAAGTCGCAAGGTTAAGGAGCGGTGCGCATAGCCCGGTCACCGCCGCTATGAGAAATGCAGGCTTGAACATTTGGCAAGCTTAAGCGTGACTCAGTCATGCGCAAGCACTTGTGCAGCCCGCTTGGCTTGAGCGAAGACGTGCGATGACGTCGCAAATCATGAATTTCTGTCTTTTGGGACAGCTTTACGCGAATTGAGACGCTTGGCGCTCACTCGTCAATTAACGCCTCACGCCTTCGCGAAATAAAAGCTAGAGGCAGCGAGATTATGGATGATGCACAAGACTTGCTGGTGAATTGGCGCAGCGTCGCCATCGCAGGTCTGCTTGTATGCGCGCTTCTGACGCAGCTGTTTTGCCTGTCGAAAGGCATAGAACGCAGAGCCAGCTTTTGGCTGTTGCTGTTCTTTTTGGCGGTCGCGATCGACTCCATTCCGATGATCATCGGTTTCGCCGGTGCCTATGATATTTGGCCGGGCCTGACTTTTCTGCCGGTGGGGATGGCTCTGTTCTTTGGGCCATTGGTCTATTTCCACGCACGACACTTGATGGAAGGCGTTGCATCGCTCGAGCAATATGCGCTGCTCGTTCCCGGCTTTCTCTATTGGCTTTACCAGCTATGGGCTTTCACCATGCTGGGCGATTACCGCGCCAAATGGGCCTATAACAATGCGTTTCATGAGCCGGTGATCATCCCGTTCTATGCGGTTTTGACTGTGACTTTAACCGCATGGTGCTTCCTCAAGATCTGGCAGATGCGACAGCGGTATATCGACTGGCTCAACGCGAACCGATCGGATGGCGATGCGTTTGATCCGCGCTGGATCACGCATCTGATGGCGCTTGGCATCTTTGCAGCGCTGCTTTGGGCGGTGGAATTTGCGCTCTATCTTACGCTCGAAATCAGCTATTTCGAGCAATTCTGGTGGGATATCGCGATGCTGTTTTGCGTCTTGCTGATCTCGCTCGAAGCGCTCACCCGGATCACGCAGCCCTTTCCCAAGATGCTCGCGCCGGACGCTGTTTCTGTTGAGGAATTGCTCGATGCAACTGCGGCAGAGCGTGACTGGGTCACGGAAGGCGAACGATTGCAGGCCATGGTACTAGAGAATGGCTGGCATCTGGAATCGACGCTCTCGCTGCAAACACTCGCCCGGCGGTTTGGCATGAACCAGGCTTATGTCAGCCGCGCGCTCAACAAGGGGCTTGATCTCAGCTTCAGCAGTTTCGTGAACGGATTACGAGTGGAGTATGCAAAGTCCATGATCATGCGCGAAGACGTCAATCTTCTGGATGTCGCGCTGTCTTCCGGCTTTGGTTCGAAAGCGAGCTTCAACCGCGCATTTCAAGCGCATGCAGGGCTATCGCCGAGTGAATATCGACGTCTCAATTCATGAATTTCACAAGAAAAACGCGAATTTGCGCCGACTGAGTGCGGAAATTCAGCGAGGGGTGCGGCAACCAAAGGAGTTACCCATGCCTGTCCCCGCTATCAAATCCCTCTCTATCCTTGCGGCGAGCGCTTTGCTGCCATTCACTGCATGCGTTGCTCAAAAGGCGGAGAAAGCTTCGCAGCCAATCACTCTCGTTGCCGCCGATGCCCGCCTGACGCCCGAGCAAGTCCGCGCGGACATCGAGCTCGCCCGCGAAGCCTTCTCTCGTGTGCATCCCGGATACACGCGCTATGCAACCGAGACAGAGATGGATGCGCTGTGGCAATCGATAATCGACCGGGCTGAAGCGCAAGGCGGAATGAGCTTGGCTGAGTTCTATCTGGCTGCCGAGCTCGCATTGGTTGCAATCCGTTGCGATCATACCAAAGCAGAACTGCCGAAAGCGCTGCGCGAGGCGAGGGCGGGCAAGGCGCTCTACCTGCCGATGCGCTGGCGGATTGTCGAAGGCCGGGCGTTTGTTGAAGCAGGCGCTGAGGGGCAAGGTCTCAATTTCGGCGACGAGATCCTCAGCATTGATGGACGCTCGATGGACCAGTTGTTCGCAGAAGTCAGCGGTTTCATCCCTGTCGATGGATACACCAACTGGACGCGACCCACTGGAATGACAGCGTCGCTTGAATTCATGGGTGGCGCGGTCGATCATTTTGGCGCGCTCTTGTGGGACGTTCCGTCCTCAGCGACGCTTATATTGCGCAATCGCGAAGGTGAAGTGCGCACCGCTTCGGTTGATCGCATGGACTTCGACGCTTGGAGCGCAATGAACAGCGCCGGCGGTCAGGTGAGCAATTTCAAGGACGCTGCAACGTTCGAGCGGATCAGCGATGATGTCGCCTATCTGCGCGTCGATACTTTTGTGAACTACCGTGATCCGGTCGACCCTGCGACGATTTATGAACCCATTTTCAAGGCTTTGCAGGACGAAGGTCAGACCACATTGATCCTGGACCTGCGCAAGAATGGCGGCGGGTCATCGGACGCGAGCTATGGCTTGCTGGAAAATGTACTGACGCAGGATTATGCGCCGCGCAAAGGCATGTTCGCTAAGACGCTTGATCTGGACGGTATCCGCCAGCACCTTTGGACTTGGGACAAGCGCGCGCTCGACCCTAATCCGCTGGGATTTTCCAAACAGGACGATGGCACGTACGCGCTTCGAAGCTTTGTAAGCGATGATTTGAGAACACTCAAACCAGCGAAATATGCTTTTGGAGGGGATTTGATCGTTTTGACGAGCAATTCGAACTCATCGGGCAGCACCAATTTCATTAGCTGGATGACGGAAATGGGCCGCGCGACCACTGTTGGAGAGAAGACGGGTGGAAGCAAGGAAGGGCCGACCGCGGGCATTCAGTTCACACTGACCTTGCAGCATAGCGGTGTGCGCATGCGGCTGCCGTTTTTCCACGTGAAGAACAATGTAGCAAGCTTCGAGAAGGGACTCGGAATTACGCCAGATGTTCCTGCGCCGATGACGGTTGAGGACTTTCTTGAAGGTCGCGATCCGGCAATGGAAGCGGCCATCGCTTTGGCATCTGCCGGCTGAGGCGATTCCACATCTGATCAAGGCAAGTCTGCAGGTGGTGAACTCAAGCGGTTGCGTAAATATTTAACCAATCAGTTGACTATTCTCCGGCTATGTGAATATTTAACCGAATGGTTGAGTATCGAGTCGATCAGGATGCACTCTTCAAAGCGCTGGCCGATCCGTCCCGCAGGCGGATTGTCGAGCGCTTGTCGCAAGGCGAGTGCACCGTGGGGGCGCTGGCCGGGCCTATGAATATGAGCCTTGCAGGCGCTTCCAAACATATTGGTGTGCTTGAAGAGGCAGGCGTGCTGCACCGCGAGAAACGCGGCCGCGAGCGTGTCTGCAAGCTGGATCCAAACGCGTTGTTTGCGCTGCGCGATTGGGTCGAGCGCTATGCGGTGTTCTGGGATCAACGGCTCGATGCTCTGGACAAAGCGTTGAAGGAGGATCGCGATGAGTGACTATGGCAAGCAGACTGCACCGGGCACGCTGGAATTTCGCCGGCGTTTCGACGCGGATATCGAGAAGGTCTGGCAGTTCCTCGTCGATCCGGAGAAACGCAAATTGTGGTTCTGTGGCGGCTCAACCGACGATCATGTCGGCGGCAGGATTGTGATGCAATTCGATCATCGCAGGCTTGCTGAAAGCACGCCGCCCGAAAAGTATGCCGATGAAGTTATTGCAACGCATGATGCTGAGATCCTCGCCTATGATCCGCCGCACTCCTTGGCATTTACTTGGTTCGAAGCGGAGGGCGATGGCTCTAGCCGGGTGGACATCACGCTGAGCGAAACAGGTCATGGCGTGACCGAGCTACTTCTGGTTCACACCGGGCTGGAAGGGCGCGAGGTTATCATCAGTGTGTTTGCCGGTTGGCATGGGCACTTTGACTTGATGGCCGAGACGCTTGCGGGGCCTCGCAAGACCGACTTCTGGCTTCGCGATCAGCAGCTTGAAGCGGAGTATGCAGAACGGATCTAATTGTCTTCAGTGGAGGCAGGCGGGCTCCAGCTCCCGGTCTCCATCCAGATGAGGAACCTGCGCAAGGGCAGTAACCAGATTATGCCAAGGATCAGGTACACTATCGTCTGGACCAGTGTTGGCCACTCGCCGATGATTTCCGGGGCGTAGCGCGCGATGACAACGCCATAGGCAATGAGCGCCACAAGCAGGCCGAGAATGCCCACAGGAATTCGCCAGGTCGGGGTATCACGCATTGAAAGGTCCATACATCCGGGTTGGTGTGACAATCGCATGGAGCGGCATGTCATGCGGCTCGGTTGGTAGGGCTTCGCATAGCTGCACATCCCATGCGAGCCCAATCCGCAGGGCTTGCGAATGTTCCGCACAGTATCGGTCGTAATGCCCGCCGCCTTGGCCCAGTCTCGCGCCGTCCGCTGTGAATCCCACGAGCGGCATGAAAAGCACAGTGGGCGCGACTTCCAAGGCTTCAGCCGCCGGTTGCATCATGCCGAAAGCGCCCTTTTCAAGATCGCTTTCCTCGAATGGATCGGTGAACTCGGCAAAGTGCATCGGCGCGTTTTCGTCCGCAAAGCGCGGCAGGGCGAGCGTATGTCCCGCCTCTTGAAAGAACTTCGCATAGCCGCTTGTCGGCGCCTCTGAAGCGCTCGCATGATAGAGCCCAATCGCCGCGTTGGGCGCGATGATATCCATCAGCGGAGCAGGCGGACGATTGAACAGCAGCGCGCGGATCGCCGCTGGCTGCGCGGCAGCATGCTCGCGGCGGGCAGTGCGGAGTGATTTCCGGAGTGATTGTTTGTCTAACACCGCGCTCAAGTAGCGAAGCGGTAGCGCAAAAACAAACACGCTCAAGTAGCGAAGCGGTAGCGCAAAGAAAAGTGACGGAACCACCATGGGTCGTTTGCCCGAGAAATCCTCTGACGCCTAAACGTCAGGTGGGCGCCGTATACCCTAGTCCCCGGGTTCCATTCCGAAGAATGCAGTGGCCCGTAAACCAAGGCAGGGACAGCTCCCTAGGAATTGCTTATAGCCTCAGGGATGTTCAAATGGCTCGTACCGGGCAGTCCCGCCAGCATGCTACTTAGGATGCCGGGAGCGGCTCCTCAAGCTTCTGGCTGAGTTTTTCGATCCGTTCAGCCACTTTCTCGAGCGCCATGGCTGCTTTTTCCTCTGCAGATGGACCGGATGCCTGCTCCAAGGTCTCCGAGCGCGCTTCGATCAACTCATCAGCGAGAAACAGCGCGGCAAAAAGCAAGTTCTGCGCGTCGTAATTGGTGCGGCTGCCATTGAGGCTGGCGATCTTTGCATCGATCATCGAGCCAAGCTTGGTGATGTGCGCTTCCTGACCCGCTGCGCAAGCCACTGTGTAGTGCTTGCCGCCGACAGAAAGTGTAACTTCGCTCATTTCTCCAACCCCGAGATAAGCTCGTCGAGAGCTGCCAAGGTATCGCGCACTTCGGACTGCATTTTCTCGTGCTGCGAGATCAGTTCGAGCTCGTGCTGTGAGGACTGTTCTGAGGCCATCGGTGCGGCCGCGGCTGTGGCACGCGAAACGAGCGCCGCTTCCAAGCGGTCCATTGCAGTGCTTACGCGTTGCACCGCGTCGTCAAGGCGGGCCTCTCCCATGCGCAGAATAATATCAGCAGGCTCTACCCTGCGCAAAGCCGTAGAGACACGTTGTTGATAACTGTCGTCCAACTGCCTTTACACTCGGAAAATCGGGCAAAGTCTCCGCTGTTTGGGCAAGGGCGGGGAATGCGCCCACCCGCCGCTTGACCTCGTCCCCTTGCTCCGCGAAGGCTTCCACCGCGACGAATCGCCCAAAAAATGCGGCTGAGGCGGTGTCCTTTGGCCAACAGACCAGCAGGAGCCTTGCCGACCATGAGTCTCGATCCCGCCCGCTTGCAGAATATGGCAAACGCCATCCGCGCGCTTTCGATGGACGCTGTGCAAGCCGCCAATTCCGGACACCCCGGCATGCCGATGGGGATGGCCGATGTCGCGAGTGTGCTGTGGTCGAAATATCTGAAGTTTGATCCGGCGAACCCGCAATGGGCTGACCGCGACCGTTTCGTGCTCTCCGCAGGTCATGGTTCAATGCTGATTTACAGCCTGCTGCATCTGTCGGGTTACGCGGCGCCGAGCATGGATGACATCCGTAATTTCCGCCAGCTTGGCAGCCCTTGCGCCGGTCACCCAGAGAATTTCCTGCTGGACGGCGTCGAATGCACGACAGGCCCGCTGGGTCAGGGGCTTGCGATGGCCGTGGGCATGGCCATGGCAGAGCGGCATTTGAACTCTGTCTTTGGCGACGATCTGGTCGATCACCGCACTTGGGTGGTCGCAGGCGATGGCTGCCTGATGGAAGGCATCAACCACGAAGCGATCGGTATTGCAGGCCACTTGAAGCTCGGCCGCATGATTGTGCTTTGGGACGACAACAACATCACCATCGATGGCGGCACCGACCTGTCGACCAGCGAAGACATCAAGGCGCGCTATGTCGCGACCGGTTGGCATGTCGCAGAATGCAATGGCCATGACTTTGCAGACATCGAGCGTGCGATTGACGAAGCGGTGGCCGATGGCCGCCCAAGTCTCGTCGCTTGCAAGACGGTCATCGGCAAAGGTTCGCCTAACAAACAAGGCACCAGCGCAACCCACGGTGCACCGCTCGGGCCGGACGAGATTGCTGCAGCACGCGACGTGCTTGGCTGGGAAGCGGAGCCATTTGTCGTTCCAGATGCGATCCTTAGCGATTGGCGCGCAACGGCCGAGCGTGGCCGTGCTGCTTCAGCTGAATGGCTGACGCGCTTGAATGCCTCATCCGACAAGGGCGAGTTCGAGCGGCGCATGGCGGGCGACTTGCCCGATGGCGATGCGATGAAGGACTATGTCGCCTCGCTGATTGCGGAACCTGTGAAGGTGGCGACCCGCAAGGCGAGCGAGATGGCGCTCGCCAACATCAACCCGCGCCTGCCCGATACCATCGGCGGCAGCGCAGACCTGACCGGCTCAAACAACACCAAGGCTGGCGGTATCGAAGCGATGACCGCTGACGATTATTCGGGCCGCTATGTATATTACGGCATCCGCGAGTTCGGCATGGCCGCGGCCATGAACGGCATGGCCTTGCATGGCGGGGTGATCCCTTATGGCGGCACCTTCCTCGTGTTCACTGACTATGCACGCGGTGCGATCCGGCTGTCTGCGCTTCAACAGAAGCGCGTGATTTACGTGATGACGCATGACAGCATAGGCCTTGGCGAAGATGGACCAACTCACCAGCCGGTCGAGCATGTCGCGTCTTTGCGCGCGATGCCGAACTTGCTTGTTCTGCGTCCTGCCGATGCGGTCGAGACAGCAGAGGCGTGGGAGATCGCTCTGAAGCAGAAGGACCGGCCAACGGTGCTTGCGCTTACTCGCCAGGGCTTGCCGCAAATGCGCTTGGAAGATGCGGGCGAGAACCTCTCTGCGAAAGGCGGCTATCGGATTGCGTCGGCCACTGCTGATCGCAAGGTCGTAATCGTCGCGACCGGCTCCGAGCTGCATGTCGCTGCTGAATGCGCCGCGCGCCTTGAAGAGCAGGGCATTGGTGCCGATGTGGTCTCCATGGTTTCGACCGAGCTGTTTGACGAGCAGAGCGCAGACTATCGCGCGGATATTCTCCCGACGGATTGCCTGACCGTCTCGATCGAGGCCGGCACGACATTCGGCTGGGAGCGCTACACAGGCCGCGACGGGCTCAACATCGGGTTGGACCGTTTTGGGGCATCAGCTCCGGCAGGGCAGCTTTTTGAGAAATTCGGATTTACCGCGGACGCGATCGTTCCGCAGATCATGAACAAATTGAACGGATAAGCAGGAGTTCCTCTCATGGCGACGAAAGTTGCAATCAATGGTTTTGGCCGCATCGGACGGCTTGTAGCGCGCGCTCTTCTTGAGCGGACAGATCACGATTTCGAGTTGGTCGCGATTAACGATCTGGCGGATACGAAGTCGAACGCATTGCTGTTCCAGTATGACTCAACCCATGGCCGCTTCCCCGGCACCGTCGAAACGGGCGACAACACCATCACAGTGAACGGCCAGACCATCGCAGTGACGAGTGAGCGTGATCCGGCGAACTTGCCGCATGGTGAAATGGGCGTCGATATCGTTCTGGAATGCACTGGCTTTTTCCAGTCAGACGGAGCGGCACGCCCGCACATCACCGCGGGTGCCAAGCGCGTGCTGATTTCAGCGCCTGCAAAGGGTGTTTCCAAGACCATCGTTTACGGTGTGAACCATGAAACGCTGACCGCTGAAGACGATGTGATCTCCAATGCGAGCTGCACCACGAACTGCCTGTCGCCAGTGGCGAAGGTCTTGAATGATCTGGTGGGTATCGAGCGCGGTTTCATGACCACGATCCACTCCTACACCAATGACCAGCGCATGCTTGACCAGATGCATGGCGACATGCGCCGTGCGCGCGGTGGTGCGCAGAACATGATCCCGACGACTACCGGCGCTGCTCGCGCGGTTGGCCTCGTACTGCCGGAACTCGCTGGCAAGCTCGACGGCTCATCGGTCCGTGTGCCAACGCCAAACGTCAGCTTGGTCGATCTTGTATTCACGCCGGGCCGCGACACGTCGGCCGAAGAGCTGAACGCTGCGCTGAAAGCTGCCGCCGAAGGTGCAATGAAGGGCGTACTCGATTACACCGACCAGCCGCTGGTATCTTCGGACTTCAATCATCATCCGGCGAGCTCGACGGTCGACAGCCTTGAGACGTCTGTGATGGAAGGCAAGCTCGCCCGCGTGGTAAGCTGGTACGACAATGAATGGGGCTTCTCCAACCGCATGATCGATACTGCGGGCGTGATGGCGAAGTTCCTGTAAGGAAAACGGTATGGCTGCTTTCAAGACACTCGACGATCTTGGGGATGTAACCGGCAAGGTCGCGTTGGTGCGCGTCGATCTGAACCTTCCGATGAAGGATGGTTCAGCCTCCGATGTGACGCGGGTGGAAGCAGCCAAGCCAACTATTCTCGAATTGAGCGAGAAGGGCGCAAAGGTCCTGCTGCTCGCGCACTTCGGTCGCCCGGGGGGCAAGCGTTCCTCGGTGCTCTCTACCAGCATGGTCGTGGGCGATGTTGAAGGCGTGCTCGGCAAGGAGCTGATGTTCATTCCTGAGGTTGCTGGGCCAGTGGTCGAGCAATCCATCGGCATTTTGCGCAATGGCGATATTGGCTTGCTCGACAATGTCCGCTTCTGGGCAGGCGAGGAAGCCAACGATGCGGAGTTCGCGAAAGCGATTGCGGCCAATGGCGATTTCTACGTCAACGATGCTTTCTCGGCCGCGCACCGTGCGCATGCGACGACTGAAGGGCTTGCGCATCATTTGCCAGCCTATGCCGGGCGCGCAATGGAAGCGGAGCTGAAAGCGCTTGATGCTGCTTTAGGCACACCTGAACCCCCTGTAGCCGCCGTTGTAGGCGGGGCAAAGGTATCGACCAAATTGGCCGTGCTGGAGAATCTGGTCGGACGCGTGCAGCACTTGATCATTGGCGGCGGCATGGCGAACACCTTCCTCGCCGCGCGCGGGGTCGATGTGGGCAAGTCGCTTTGCGAGCATGACCTGACTGAGACTGCCAACCGCATCATGGATGAAGCAGACCATGCGGGGTGCACAGTCCATCTGCCTTACGATGTTGTGGTCGCTAGGGAATTTGCGGAGAATCCGGCGAGCCTACGCACCTGCAACGTCCACGAAGTCGCAGAAGACGAAATGATCCTAGATGTTGGCCCAAGCGCAGTCGAAGCGCTTGCGGACGTGCTCAAGACCTGTCGCACCCTCGTGTGGAATGGCCCAATGGGTGCGTTCGAGACCGAGCCGTTCGATGCAGCGACCGTAGCTTTGGCGAAAACCGCCGCTGCGCTGACGCAGGAAGGCTCGCTTACCTCAGTGGCGGGAGGCGGCGACACTGTTGCGGCGCTCGCCCATACCGGCGTGAAAGACGACTTCACATTTGTTTCAACCGCTGGCGGCGCGTTCCTCGAATGGATGGAAGGTCGCGAGCTTCCCGGCGTGGCTGCGCTCACCACATGAGCGAGACCGGCTATGGCAGTGCAGTGCGCTGTGATGAGGGCGAATTTGCCGGTTGGTATCACTGGAAACATGACCCGTTTGAAACGGGTGCAGGGCCGTTCTTCATGCAGCGCCAGGATGATGGCAGCTATCTGAGCGCCTTTCGTGCTGAGGCGCGCCATATGAACGGCGCAGGCTTCATGCATGGCGGCTGCCTGATGACCTTTGCGGACTTCGCTCTGTTCGCCATCGCGACCGACCATATGCGCGACCAGATGGGCGTCACCATGAACCTTTCGAGCGACTTTCTTGGCGCGGTGCAGCCAAGCGCTCTCGTTGAAGCGCGCGGCGAAGTCACACGCGGTGGCGGTAAAACGCTGTTCGTGCGCGGGCTCGTGACTGCCGATGGTGAACCGGCGCTCAGTTTCGCCGGCATCATCCGCAAGGTTGGCCCCAAGAAGTCATAAATCCGGCAGAGCTGACCCAAATCGTGTCAGGTCTTGGAAAATTGGCCATTTGACGGTGCGGATCGGTTGCCGGAGCAGGGCCGTCTGGCTACACCGCCTCGCAACGCATTCGTATGCAAGAATCGCCATCCAAGAGGCCTGAGACTGATGAATTTCGACCAAATGACCGCTCAAATCGCAACCGGTGCAGGCTTTATCGCTGCGCTTGACCAATCCGGCGGCTCCACGCCCAAGGCGCTGCGTGGCTACGGCGTTGAAGACAATGAGTGGGACGGCGACGAAGAAATGTTCGCTCGCATCCACGAGATGCGCAGCCGTGTGATTACTTCGCCCAGCTTCGGCAATGGCAAGGTCATCGGTGCAATCCTGTTTGAAAAGACCATGGATGGTGAAGTCGACGGTCTTCCGACGCCTGGCGCGCTCAAGAAGCGTGGTGTTGTCCCATTCATCAAGGTCGATCAGGGCTTGGCGGATGAGGAGAACGGCGTCCAGCTGATGAAGCCATTGGACAAGCTGCCAGCGCTGCTGGAGAAGTCAGTCGCCAAGGGCATGTTCGGCACGAAGATGCGTTCTGTCATCAAGTCTGCCAATGCCGAAGGCATCGCCGCGATTGTCGCGCAGCAGTTTGAAGTCGGCAATCAGATCGCCGATGCGGGTCTCGTGCCGATGCTTGAGCCGGAATATGACATCACGGCAAGCGACAGGGCCGAAGGCGAGCAGATCCTGCTAGCCGAGATCATGAAGGGCCTCGATGCGCTGCCTGAAGGCCGTAAGGTCATGCTGAAGCTCTCCATCCCGGTTGAGCCGGGCCTCTATACACCAGCGATCAACCATCCGAACGTATTGCGCGTTGTCGCGCTGTCCGGTGGTTACTCGACCGATGATGCATGCGAGCATCTCGCGAAGAACCCCGGCATGATCGCGAGCTTCAGCCGCGGGCTCCTGCAGGACCTTCGCAAAGGCCAGTCGGATGAGGAATTCGATGGCGCGCTAGGCGGCGCGATCGACAAGATCTGCGCCGCGTCCTGCGCGGGCTAGATCCCTGTCAGTTGAGTAGCGTCAGTTATCCGGCTGGAATTCAAAGTCCAGCCGATAGCGTTTCAACTGGATTGCGCCCTGGCTGCTCGCCGGGGTTGCCGTTCCGGTCAGTGTCAGTGTTCCGCCATTGAGGCGCAGCGGCTCGCCCAGAGCCAACGACACTTCGCGATCCTGCCCGCGGTAATGGACAACCGCGGCGATGACCAAGCGGTCTTCGTCAAAGCAGAACCGTTCCCCAGAACAGCGTGAATCTTCGATAATGCCAAAGCTGGTGACAGCCAGTTCGTCAGTCAGCTGAGCGCGTTCGAAGATCGCGACATTGTCTACCGCTGCCGGAGCGCCCGTATTGGCAATCGCGAGAAGTGCGCTGGTAAAGGCGAGATGGGGCATTGCGGACTCCTTGGACTTCAGCGCGGGTCATAACATGGTTTCGGAAATCCTAACCTCTGAGCTATCCACTGTGCCAATCGGGTACAATTTCTCCTGCTTGGCGAGCGCGCAGACGGGCGCTATCACGCGCGGCCATGAGTGATACCGCGATTGCAACGCAGCTATATCTGATTTCCCCGCTGGACGTGTCCGGCGAATTTCCCGAGCGGCTTGAGCGCGCATTGGAAGCGGGGAAGGGCGTGGTGACAGCTTTCCAGTTCCGCGTGAAAGGCCTCGACAATCATGAGGCCGCACGGCTGGCAGAGCCATTACAGGCAATCTGCGCAGCCCATGATGTGGCGTTCATCGTCAATGACAGCGTCGCGCTCGCCAAACGCCTGAAGGCAGACGGTGTGCATCTGGGGCAGGACGATGGTGACCCGCGCGAGGCTCGCGAGGAGCTGGGCCGTGAAGCGCAGATCGGCGTAACGTGCCATGCAAGCAAGCACATGGCGATGGAAGCAGGCGAATCAGGCGCGGACTATGTCGCTTTCGGCGCGTTCTTCGAGAGCTCCACCAAGGATAAAGGCGATGCGGAGCGGCCTGCGCCCGACATCCTCGAATGGTGGTCTTCGCTATTCGAAATTCCTTGCGTCGCGATTGGCGGGATCACGCCTGACAATTGCGCGCCACTGGTCGCAGCAGGCGCAGACTTTCTCGCGGTATCAGGCGCAGTCTGGAGTGGTGACGAAGCAGCGGCAGTCAAAGCATTCGCAAAGCATTTGGAATGATCGCGTACATCGGGAGGGGAGCAGACATGAGATCAATCTTTCTTCTGACATTGCTGTTTCTGTTGATGCCTGCAGTTCAAGCGCACCCGGGTTGGGGTGTGGCTGAGGATAGCGAAGGCAATTTGTACTACACTGATCTGGAGCATGTCTGGCGAGTGGCGCCCGACGGCACACGCACCATCGCAGTTCGAGACGTCCACACGCATGAGCTCTTCATTGATGCCGATGGCAATCTGCTAGGTGAGAACCTTTGGTACTCAGGCGGAGAGGACGGACAATTCTCGCACCATGTGTGGCAAATGGACTCTGCCGAGAATGTGACGGTCCTGCGGGAATCGCCGGGTTTTCGCACGGACGACAGCTTCGTTCGTGACGCTGCGGGAACTGCGTATTGGCACGACGGCAGCGAGCTGTTCCGCAAGGCATCAACAGGAGAGAACGTTCCGCACGGCGCGCAATCTATTGACGCAATTCAGGCAATGACTGCTGCGCAAGATGGATCGCTGTTTGTGATGAGCAATGGCGATCTCCAGATGTTGGGGCCCGACGGATCTATAAGGCGATCGCTGGAAGGTTTTGCCCAAGGAAGGCTGACACAGCCTATGGTTCCCGAGCAGCACCGGGTGCTGGGGCTTTGGCCAGCATCCGATGGAGGCGTCTATGCAGCGCAATACGGCGCGAGGAGAGCGGACAAAGTCAGCGTTGATGGGACGGTGGAAACCATCGCATCGACCTGGTTACCATGGTCGCCAACTGGGGGAATAGAAACGCGCGATGGCGACGTTTGGTTGCTTGAATATTCGTTGTTCAATCAGGCACGCTTGCGAAAAGTCGGAGAAACGCAACCGATAAGCTGGAGCTTTTGGGGCGGGTTGTTGCTGCCCATTCTCCTCGCTGGATGGGGTGCACTGGCGTTTCTGCGGCGACGCCATGAATCCCGTTAACTTCAACTACCGCGTCGCACGCAGAGCAGCCGCGTCGCATTGCCCGCATTGTCCAGCTTGCGCAGGCGGTTCTCGCCTTCGCGGATAAATCGCTCGCCCTTTTTGGGGCCGCGCGTAAATGTGAAGATATCGCCTTTGAGAAGATAGGTGCCGCGTCCTTCTTCATTGCGGTAACGCGATGCGCTGCTCAGCCGGAAATCCTCCGCTTCTTCGCGTTCAATTGCAGCTCCTGCAGCAGAGCCGGGATACGCGCATTCATAGGTGCCATGCGGCATAGTGCGCAGCATCCCTCCATCCTGCGCAAGCGCTGGCGCGGATAGCGCGATGGCACATCCGGCCGCAAAAATCGAAAGCGTCTTCATCATGTGTTGGCTTAGCATGGTGCGCGTCTTACCTCCACTAGCCTTGCGCTACGCTTTACGTGGGACCAGCCCTCGGCTAAGGGCGCGCGAGATATGTCAGAGCGTGGCTCTGCAGGTTCCTTGAAAAGGTTGGTTCCCATGAAGATCAGCGGCGTCGATATTCGCCCCGGTAACATTCTCGAATATGAGAACGGCATCTGGAAAGTTGCCAAAATCCAGCACACGCAGCCCGGCAAAGGCGGCGCTTATATGCAGGTCGAAATGAAGAACCTGCAGGATGGCCGCAAGACCAATGTCCGTTTCCGCAGCGCTGATACCGTCGAGAAAGTGCGTCTCGATACGCGCGAATACCAGTTCCTCTATGAGGACGGCGACATGCTCGTCTTCATGGATCAGGAAAGCTACGAGCAGATTATGCTGCCGTCTGACTTGCTGGGCGATGCGCGTCCGTTCTTGCAGGACGGCATGCAGGTCCAGCTGGAGCTGTGGGAAGAAAAGCCGATCAGCGTGCAGCTGCCGCAGCAGATCGAAGCCGAGATCGTCGAAGCCGACGCAGTGGTGAAGGGGCAGACTGCCTCTTCCAGCTACAAGCCGGCTGTGCTCGATAATGGCGTTCGCATCATGGTCCCGCCGCATATTGAAAGCGGTACGCGGATCGTGGTTGACGTTTACGAACAAACTTACGTCGGAAAAGCGAGCTAAGCGCGATGTCGATGTTTTCTGGCCTCATTCGCGTGATGGAAAAGGCTGCCCGCAAGGCGGGTAACCGCTTGCGCCGCGACTTTGGCGAAGTCGAACACTTGCAGGTGAGCCGCAAAGGCCCCGCCGACTTTGTGTCGAAAGCCGATATGCGCGCAGAGCGTGCGATTTATGACGAGCTGCTTCACGCACGGCCCGATTGGGGTTTCGTGCTTGAGGAAGCGGGCATCATCGAAGGCGACCCTGCAAAACCGCGCTGGATCATCGATCCTTTGGACGGGACCAGCAATTTCCTCCACGGCATCCCACATTTCGCGATTAGCATCGCTGTGCAGGAGCCCAAGCTCGATGGTTCAGGCTGGGGCGAGGTTACGGCTGGTGTCATCTACCAGCCGATCCACGATGAGACCTATTGGGCAGAGAAGTCGCGCGGTGCATGGCTGATGGATGGCCGCTTGCGGGTTTCATCTCGCTCAAGCCTTTCGGACGCGCTGATTTCGACCGGCATCCCCTTTCAGGGCGCTGGCGATCCCGAGGAATGGATGAAAATTTACGCCGCTATCGGTCCTCAAGTGGCGGGAATCCGCCGATTTGGAGCTGCATCGCTCGATCTCGCTTGGCTCGCTGCAGGCCGCTATGATGGCTTCTGGGAAAGCGGGCTGTCTGACTGGGATACAGCCGCGGGTTGCTTGCTCGTGCGCGAAGCGGGCGGTTTTGTGACCGACTATCGCGGACGCAGCGAGCCGATCCATTCGCGCCAAGTCCTGGCTGCGAATGACGCGTTGCACTCGCGGTTGCACAAATTGCTGGTAAACGCATTGAAGGCTTGAAGCTTCCGATAAGGGCGGCTATCCGCGCCCTCCTATTGCAGTGCCCCTGTGGTGGAATTGGTAGACGCGCTCGACTCAAAATCGAGTTCCTAACGGAGTGCCCGTTCGAGTCGGGCCAGGGGCACCACAACTCTCCTGACATCACAGATTTCGCAGCCGAGCGGAATTCGCTTGTAATTCCGGCTGAGCTTTGGGATTTCCGCATTCACGCATGATTGAAATGCCATCCCTTCACGCAATTGCAGCCATGGGCGTGACGATCTGGATGTTCGTCGCGTTTGCGCGCGGCCGGATGTCGATAGAGATCGTCTCGCTGCTGACCATCGCGGTCATCGCGGTGGGCCTGTATTTCTTTCCGCTCGACGGGACGAGCAAAACAGATGGCTTGGTCCTTGCCTTTGAAGGTTTCGGTCACCCCGCACTGATCACAATTTGCGCGCTCATGGTTATGGGCAGGGGACTTGTTGTCACGGGAGCGCTCGAGCCTGCGGCGCGCTTTCTCGGACGGATGTTCCAGATCAATTTGCAATTGGGCTTGCTCATTTCGCTGCTGATCGCGTTTTCCTTCTCGATGGTCATCAACAACACGCCAGTGCTTGTCCTGATGATCCCGATCTTTGCGGCGCTTGCGCATCGCGGGGCTATGGCCTCTTCCAGAACACTGATGCCTTTGAATGCGGCATCCCTCTTGGGCGGACTAGCGACCACCATCGGCACGTCGACCAACATTCTGGTTGTGTCGATCGCGGTCGATTTGGGCATGCGGCAGATGGGCGTGTTCGACTTCACACCGATTGTGCTGATGGCGTCACTGGTAGCGCTTCCCTATATCTGGCTCGTCATGCCGCGGATGTTGAAGGACAACCGTGTCGCTGCTGAGTATGCGGATCGGCGTTTTCACACACGGTTGCGTATTGGCGGCGAAAGTGAGCTGATCGGTCAGGAATTTGCAGCGATCCAGCCCAAGCTGCCTGACGACATTAAATTTCACGATAAGAACACCGGCCCCGTCCAAGCCCAGCAGCGCTTGCACATATCCGGTACGCATGAAGCGTTGGAAGATGCTGTCCGCGTATTGAAAGGCGAGCTTGCTCCAAGCTGGGTGCTGGATCGCATCCGGCGCGAATCATCGGCCAAGGGGCAGGACATGCTGGCGGTCGAGATGACAGTCACTGCCGATTCCCGCCTCATCAATCGAACGCTGCCGACATCGGGCATCGCAGACCTTTATGGCGTGGCAGTCCTCGGCATTCACCGCCCCGACCGCTTGATGGGCGAGAAGGACCAGTACAGCGAAGGCGGCGACCTGCGCATTTCAGAAGGCGATGTGCTGCTGGTTATGGGCCTGCCCGATGATCTGCAGACATTCTCGCGCAGCGATAGCTTGCTGATGCTTGAAGGCGCGCGCGAACTGCCACGTAAGTCGAAGGCGGTTCTGGCAGCGGTTGTCATGGGCGTTGCCGTTTTCACGGCTTCAATCGGTGTTTTCCCGATTGCAATCTCTGCGCTGGCCGGTGCGATCCTGATGTTTGTCACAGGCTGCGTGAAGTTCGACCGGGTGGGGAGGGCTTTATCCGGTCAGGTAATCGTCTTGATTGCAGCGAGCATCGCGCTTGGGCGCATCATTCTTGAAAGCGGTGCTGCGGGCTGGCTTGGGACCGTGCTATCCGCAGGCCTGCAGTTCCTGCCGCCTGCAGGTGTGATCGCAGCCATCATGCTGTTTGTGACGATCCTTACGAACTTTGCCTCCAACGCGACGGCAGCGACAGTCGGAACGCCTATTGCTTTCGCCATTGCCGCACAGCTCGGTATGCCGGCAGAGCCGCTGGTGCTGGCTGTCCTGTTCGGCTGTAACCTCTGCTATGCGACGCCAATCGCCTATCAGACGAACATGCTGATCATGTCGGAAGGCAGCTACAACTTTGCTGATTATGTCCGCACCGGCGTGCCGCTGGTGCTGATCATGGTTACGACGCTCTCGATCCTGCTCTCGCTGACTTACGGGATGTAGAGTAGGGGCGGGTTCAGGCCCTCGTATCCGCACTTACGACTTGCCGCAGCAGCGTTACGATGGGTGGAAGCGACGCTTTCCTACTTTGCTGACATTTGGCAGCCAAGCGCGATGGATTCTCCGCGCAATTCCCAGGGGTTTGAGAGTGATTGCGGGTGCTTTGAGCCTGCGAAAGTTTTTTGTCCCTGGACTGTGTAACATGCGTATCCAACATGGCAGTGGGACAGGCGGATTCCGCGGCCGAATCAATGACGGCCGCCAGAGCGTTTGGGGTGCTCTGACGGCCGTGCTCTCCTCCCCAGGAGAACTGGTTGTAGCGGCGTTCCGCTTATCCGTAATTGCCGAGGCGGTGGTGAAGCGCGTTGATCTTCGCGAGCTCTTCACGGTCCTCGGTTGCCTTGGCATGGCTTTCCAGCGCGCGCCGAAGCAGCTTGAAGTCTGCTGTCGACAAAAGGGCGCGGGCCCGGCCTGGTTCTCTGGCGGTTGTTTCTTCAGTCATAATCACTCTCCATGGCTGTCTCTAAGACGACTGTTGCCGTCTGGGTTGGTTCCCGGTGAAGCCTGTGTGCTTCACCGGTCTCCTCTCCAATCAGGCAGCCGCAAACTGGTTCATGGTGTTGTCCTTGCCGCCCGCTTTCAGAGCAGCTTCACCAGCGAAGTATTCCTTGTGGTCATCGCCAATGTCCGAACCGGCCATGTTCTGGTGCTTCACACAAGCGATACCCTGACGGATCTCTTCACGCTGGACGTTCTTGACGTAGCCCAGCATGGCCTGCTCGCCGAAGTATTCCTTCGCAAGATTGTCCGTGCTCAGCGCAGCCGTGTGATAGGTCGGCAGCGTGATCAGATGGTGGAAGATACCGGCACGCTTCGCAGCATCAGCCTGGAACGTACGGATCTTCTCATCAGCTTCCTGAGCCAGCTCTGTGCTGTCATAGTCAGCGCTCATCAACAGGTCGCGATCGAATTCAGACACGTCCTTGCCGGCTTCGGCCCATGCGTCATAGACTTGCTGGCGGAAGTTCAGCGTCCAGTTGAACGAAGGTGAGTTGTTGTAAACAAGCTTTGCGTTCGGGATGACTTCGCGCACACGGTCCACCATGCCGGCGATCTGTTCGACGTGAGGCTTTTCGGTTTCGATCCAGAGCAGGTCAGCGCCGTTCTGGAGCGAGGTGATGCAGTCGAGAACGCAGCGGTCTTCACCCGTGCCAGCGCGGAACTGGTAAAGGTTGGACGGCAGACGCTTCGGTGCCATCAGCTTGCCATCGCGGCTGATGAAGACCTGTCCATTAGTGATGTTCGCCGGATCGACTTCGTCGCAATCCAGGAACGCGTTGTACTGGTCGCCCAGATCGCCTGGCTCTTTCGAGAATGCGATCTGCTTGGTGAGGCCTGCGCCGAGCGAGTCCGTGCGCGCAACGATGATTCCGTCTTCAACGCCCATTTCGAGGAAAGCGTGGCGACATGCACGGATCTTCTGCAGGAAGTCCTCGTGCGGAACAGTAACCTTGCCATCCTGGTGGCCGCACTGCTTCTCGTCCGACACCTGGTTTTCAATCTGGAGCGCACAGGCACCGGCTTCGATCATTTTCTTGGCAAGCAGGTATGTCGCTTCTGCGTTACCAAAGCCTGCATCGATGTCAGCGATGATTGGAACAACATGCGTTTCATGTTCGTCGATCATGCGCATCAGGCGGTGGGTGTTGACCGCGTCGCCAGCTGCCTTCGCTTCGTCAAGTTCGCGGAACAAGCCGCCAAGCTCGCGCGCATCGGCTTGCTTGAGGAAAGTGTACAGCTCTTCGATCAGCGCAGGGACGCTGGTTTTCTCATGCATCGACTGGTCAGGCAGCGGACCGAATTCGCTGCGCAGAGCTGCAACCATCCAGCCGGAGAGGTAGAGGTAGCGCTGCTTGGTCGTACCGAAATGCTTCTTGATGGAGATCATCTTCTGCTGCGCGATGAAACCGTGCCAGCAACCCAAGGACTGCGTGTAGTTCGCAGGGTCAGCATCATAGGCTTCCATATCGGCGCGCATGATCTTTGCGGTGTACTTCGCGATATCGAGGCCGGTCGGGAAGCGGTTCTGGATCGCCATGCGAGCAGCGCTCTCTGGATCGATCGCGCCCCAGCTCGGGCCGTTGCCTTCGATGGTCTCGCGGAATTTCTGGATAGTGGCTGTGTACGTCATGTTTTTGGTTCTCCTGTCAGGGCGGGGAGGCGCCCTTTGCTTGACCGTGATGACGTGCAGACGCGCGATTCGACAGGAAATTCACAAAAAAACTTGTCTCAAATGCGCAAAATGGCGAGAATCTCGTGTAATGAAGTAAATAAAGTTACAACTCTGAGGTATTGCTGTTAGAGGTATTGCGCCGCTTGAATGAAAGGACATGCGCATGGCAGACGGCTCAGTCTTTGCAGGACCGGCGATCCGCCGGCTGCGCAAACGCAAGGGTTTGACGCAAGCCTCCATGGCGAGCGCGCTGGGCATCAGCCCCAGTTACCTCAACCTCATTGAACGCAATCAGCGTCCGTTATCCGCACGCGTTCTTGTCCAGGTTATCGAGCAATTCGAATTCGACCCGCGCACACTACGTGAAGACGAAGCGATTGGCGGGCTTGATGGTCTTGCGCGTCGACTGAATGACGAGCGGTTCAGCGACCTTGGCATTGATCGCGAAGAGATCGACGAGTTTCTCGCTACAGCACCGCAAGTGGCCGCCGCTTTTGTCCGTCTATATGACAAGGCCGCGCCCGAGCCAGGCGGGGTCAATTCCTCGCTTGCTGCTTCGCGCCGCGAGATCGAGCGCTGGCAGGGGCACTTCGCTGACCTTGATGCCGAAGCTGAGAAGCTAGCCGATGAATTGCGCTTGTCCCGCGGCGATATTGGTGCGGCTCTGACAGAGCGCTTGCGTGAACGGCACCAACTTTCAGTACGCATCCTGCCCTTGGAGGTGATGCCAGAGGCAATGCGGCGGCTCGATCTGCATGCGCGGCAGCTGCAACTTTCCGAAATGCTCGATCGCTCATCGCGCAGCTTTCAGATCGCGCTTCAGATCGCCCAATTGGAACAGCGCGAAGCGATCACGAACCTCGTCGCTGGTTCACAGCTAACCGATGACGCCTCGAAGCAATTGTTCGAACATCACCTCTACAGCTACTTCGCAGCCGCTATCCTGATGCCGTACGGCCGCTTTCTGAGAGCATGCGATCAGACCGGCTACGATATTACGATCCTGCAGCGACGGTTCGGAGTAGGGTTTGAACAGGTCGCGCACCGCCTCACGACTTTGCAGCGCGTTGGCCAGCGCGGCTTGCCGTTTTTCATGGTGCGGATCGACAAGGCGGGGCAATTCTCCAAGCGCTTTTCCGGCGCAAGCGGCGCGACCTGGCTGGAAAGCGATGCGAGCTGCCCGCTTTGGATCCCGCATCAGGCGTTCGAGCGGCGCGGTCAACTTTGCGTCCAGAACGTCACTGTCGATGGTGCTGACGCCGGACCTTCGCACTGGTTCACTGTGGCACGCACAGTCGAAGCGATTGGCGCTGGAACAACAGCAAGCTTTGTCATCGTGCTGGGTGTCGAAGCGCGGCTGGCTGGCAATCTGGCGTCGGCGCAAGGCGTGCGGCTTGATCCGGATGCGGCGCAGACCATCGGTCAAGGCTGTGCCCGCTGCTTTGTTCAGGCCTGCCGCCAGCGCTCTCTGCCACCACGCGGTGCAGCCTTGCGGATTGACCGAGTTAAGCGCGGAGTAACGCCGTTTGCCTTTGGCGAGCCGCGTCCACCGGGCCAGTAATCTCCTGTTTACCCTCGAAAGTTCATAAAAACAGGCGTTTAATTGCGAGTGTAAAGTTTACCGACAGGTAACTTCTCGGCGTTAATTTACGCAGCCTGTCATGTTGAGTGAGACATTCCTCGTCGGCCTGAGCTTTGCCGGATATTTCGCCAGCGCAATCATATGCGCGTTTGGCGCGATAGTGATCGTCCAGCGCGGCGACCGCAGCAGACCTGACCGCAGCGCGCAGATCGCAACGCTGATCCTGCTGGCGGTGTGGAGCGCGTTGGCCGCGACGTCGGATGCAGCATCAATCCTCGCTCTATTCGCCGAGACGATCCGTATCCTCGCAACCATTTGGTTGCTTCAACGCATGTTCGCCAATGATGGACGCGATGAAAGCGTGAGCCTGGTCAAGCCGGTCGTCGCAGCGCTGGTGTTCGTCGAACTGCTTCAACCCTTGCTTATGCTGATGGCGGTCACGGGCACGGAGTATGCGCTCGCTTTCCAGATGGCGATGGCGCTGCGGATGCTGGGCGCAATGGGCGCGCTGGTCTTGCTGCATAACCTCTATTCAGGCGCTGCCGGTTCGTCGCGATTGCTCCTGCGGTCCAGCGCGATTGCGTTAGCGTGTCTTTGGGCGTTCGATCTGAATTATCATTTGCTTGCCTGGTTGAGTGGCAGTCCACCAGCTCTCCTCAGCGCCTTGCGTGGGTTCGCCGTCGCGCTGATCGCTATTCCATTGGCGCTGGGCGCAAGCAATGCGACACCCGAACTGGAGTTTCGCCCGAGCCGAAAAGTCACCTTCCAGTCGCTCTCTTTGCTGCTGATCAGCTTCTACATCCTCGCCATGCTCATCATGGCGCGCTCGCTCGACAGCGCGGGCGGCGATCTCAGCCGGTTCACGCAAGTCGCTTTCCTTGTGGTCGCGAGCTTGGTGGCACTTCTTTGGCTGCCTTCGCAGCGCTTGCGTTCATGGCTTCGGGTAACTGTCACAAAGCACCTTTTTGCCCATCGCTATGACTATCGCGAGGAGTGGCTACGCTTCACCAATACGATTGGACGCGGCGGCGGTGCCGACGAAACTCTGCATGAGCGCGCGGTAAAGGCGCTTGCAGACATTACCGATAGCAATGCTGGCCTCTTGCTCGCGCCCAATGAAAAGGCAGAGCTGGAGCTTGTTGCTCGCTGGCAATGGCCAAACGTAGAAGTGCCGGCGATTGCTGCGCCTTATCAACTCGCCGCGCTGCTGGAAGAGAACAGTTATATCCTCAATCTGGATGAGCTTCGCCAAGGCGTCGATCGGCATGGCGAGGCGCAACATGCGCCATCGTGGTTGACGGAAGCGGAGGACGCATGGGCGATGGTTCCGCTGCTTCACTATGACCGTCTGGTTGGCGCTGTTGTCCTTGCCCGGCCAAAAGCGCATCGGCCGCTCGATTGGGAAGATTTGGATCTTTTGCGGGTCGTTGGCCAGCAATTGGCGAGCTATTTGGCTGAGCAAAGCGGGCAGGAAGCGTTGATGGAAGCGTCACGCTTTGACGAGTTCAACCGCCGTATCGCGTTTGTGATGCACGACATCAAGAACCTTGCGAGCCAGCTCAGCCTGCTCGCGCGCAATGCGGAAAAGCATAGCGATAATCCGGATTTCCGTGCGGATATGCTGGTGACACTCAAGAACAGCTCGGACAAATTGAACGCACTGATTGCGCGTCTTTCACGCTATGGCTCGGGTCAGGCAGGCGGACGAGAGATGGTCGATCTCAGCCGCATTGCTCGCGCACTCACAGAACAATTCAAGCACGCGCATAAGGTGGAACTTGTCCGCGGCGACGAATGCCCGGTCCATGCTGATCCTGAAGCGCTGGAGCAAGCGCTCATACACGTCGTCCAGAACGCGATTGATGCGACTGATAACGACCAGCCTGTATTCCTTGATGTGACCAATGACGGAATGTTCGGCCGGATCGAGATTGTCGACAGCGGCAAGGGCATGACGCCGGGCTTTGTGCGCAGCGGCCTGTTCAAACCGTTCGTCTCTTCCAAGGAAGGAGGCTTTGGCATCGGCGCATTCGAAGCGCGCGAACTGGTGCGCGCCATGGGCGGCGAGATGGAAGTGGAATCGCGCGAGGGGCTCGGCACACGGTTCTGCGTCAAACTCCCGAAATTCAACACAGAACATCTGACTGGAAGCAGTCAGGACAGCATTCAAAGTGAGGTAGCGTAATGGCCGACAAGAAACCGGCTCTTCTGGTTGTCGAGGACGATCCAGGTCTGCAGGCTCAGCTTAAGTGGGCCTATGAGGATTTCGAGGTTGTGATTGCAGGCGATCGTGATGCGGCGATTACCGCGCTGCGTCAGCTCGAACCTGCTGTTATCACGTTGGATCTGGGCCTGCCGCCTGATCCGGACGGCACAAGCGAAGGCTTTGCGGTGCTTGATGCGATCATGGCGATGAAGCCCGACACGAAGGTTGTGGTCGCTTCCGGCCACGGCGCGCGTGAAAGCACGTTGCAAGCGATCGAACGCGGCGCTTATGACTTTTACCAGAAGCCGGTCGACATCGATGCGCTCGGACTGATCGTTCGCCGGGCTTACAATCTCCATCAGATCGAAGCGGAGAACCGTCGTCTGACCGCCAAAGCAGGCGAAGACAATCGCGTGCTGGGCCGCTTGATCACAGATGCGCCTGAGATGGTTCAGGTGGCGCGCACAATCGAGCGCGTTGCCAAGACCAACGTCTCAGTCATGCTGCTGGGCGCTAGTGGCACAGGCAAGGAATTGCTGGCGCAAGGCCTGCATGATGCGAGCGACCGCAAGGACGGTCCATTTGTGGCGATCAATTGCGCGGCGATCCCGGAAAACCTGCTGGAAAGCGAGCTGTTCGGTCACGAGAAAGGCGCGTTTACCGGCGCTGTCAAAACGACCGAAGGCAAGATCGAAAGCGCCAACGGCGGCACGCTTTTCCTTGACGAGGTCGGCGATATTCCGCTGCCGCTGCAGGTGAAGCTGCTCCGCTTCCTGCAAGAGCGCACGATCGAGCGAATTGGTGGCCGCAAGGAGATTGCGGTCGATACGCGGATCGTTTGCGCAACCCACCAGAACCTGGAAGCGATGATCACAGATGGCGGCTTCCGCGAGGACCTCTATTATCGCCTCGCAGAAATCGTCGTGAAGATCCCGACGCTTGCAGAACGGCATGGCGATGCGACTCTGCTCGCAAAAGCATTCCTCAAACGCTTTGCAAACGAGATGAACCCTGCCGTTCAAGGCTTCGCGCCTGATGCGCTCGCGGCAATTGATGGTCACGGCTGGCCGGGCAATGTGCGCGAGCTTGAGAACCGCGTGAAGCGCGCAGTGATCATGGCGGATGGCAAGCTGGTTTCTGCAGGCGATCTCGACTTGCAGGACAGCGGCGAGGAACGCGATGATGTGCTTAACATCAAGACAGCACGCGAGGAAGCGGACCGTCGGGTCATTCGCCATGCATTGGCGCGGAGCGAAGGCAATATTTCCAGTACCGCCAAAATGCTCGGAATCAGTCGTCCGACGCTCTACGATCTGCTGAAACAATACGACCTGTCAGCGTAAGTCGGGACGCAATCTCTCGACATTGCGGGCGGGCGAGGGCAGGGCGATCGCATAATGCTTCAGCGCTTGGCTCCTCTTGCTGACCCTATGATAGCCGTCTTGCTGGTGGCGACTCTGGCGGGCTTTGTGCTGCCTGCGACAGGCGAGATGCGCGAGCCTGCGCAGCTTGTGACCAATGTGGCGATATTTGTCCTGTTTCTTGTCAACGGGATGCGCGTTGCGCGTTCCGAGATCGCGCGTGGCTTTGTCAATTGGCGCTTCTTCCTGCCCCTAATGCTGTTTGTGTTCGGCGCAATGGCGCTGATGGGGCTTGGGCTTTCATTGGTCGCAGCGGCGGTCTTGCCGCCTATGGTCGCAATCGGGTTCCTCTATCTCGGCACGCTTCCGTCAACGATCCAGTCTGCGATTTCCTACACCACTTTGGCGGAGGGAAATGTCGCGTTGTCGGTCATCGGCGCAGCCCTGATCAATATCGCCGGAGTGTTCGTCACCGCGCCTCTTTTTGCAGCGCTCGGCGGAGGAGAGCTTGCCGAGATCGGTAGCGAAACGATCCTGCGCATTGGCTTGATCCTGATTCTGCCCTTCGCAATCGGTCAGGCAGTGCAAGGCTGGACGCGTGGCTGGGTGCTTAAGCACAAGGCACGCATCGTTTGGCTCGACCGGATTGTGATCGGCATCGCTGTCTATGTCGCGTTTTCCGGTGCAGTCGAGCAAGGACTGATGAGCATGTTTGGCGGGATTGAGTGGGGAGCGCTGCTCGGCCTTGTCGTGGCGTTCCTGTTTGCAGCGAACGTTTCAGCCTGGCTCAGCAGCGGCGTGCTCGGGTTCGCCATGGCTGACCGCAAGGCATTCCTCTTCGCAGCATCACAAAAGAGCGTTGCGATTGGCGCGCCGCTGGCAGCGATCCTGTTCGCGCCTGAGATCGCAGGCTTCGTGATTGCGCCGCTGCTGCTCTATCACTTGCTGCAGCTGATGATTGCCGCGCCGCTTGCTAGCTCACTTTCTGCTCAGACAGATTGATCTCATCCGCGCCGTGCTTGCGGTTGTGCCGCACTGACCACCACAGGCTGAGGCCAATCAGGACAGCGCCGATAAGGCCGGTGATCGTCTCAGGGATGTGCACTTTCGCGCTGACCAGCATGATCACGCCGAGAACGATGATCGCCCAGAACGCGCCGTGCTCAAGATAGCGATACTGCGCGAGCGTGCCTGTCTGCACCAGGTGGATGGTAATCGAACGCACGAAGATCGCTCCGACTGACAGGCCAAGTGCAATGATGACCATATTGTTCGACAGCGCGAAGGCGCCGATGACGCCATCGAAGCTGAAGCTTGCATCAAGCACTTCGAGATAGAGAAAGCCGCCAAGGCCTGAGCGAACCACTTCGCCAGCGGCTTTCTTGCGTGCCTCGCGTTGCTCGATGATCGCGCCAAGCGCATGGACCCCGATGAAGGTTACGAGGCCGAGCACACCCGCGGTAAGGAACGTCAGCGCATCTTCGGGTGAGAGCAGAGTTGAGACGCCATAAATGAGGCTCAATACCAAGCCGATTTCAACTGCAGGGACCGTCGAGAATTTGTTGATCGTCCGCTCCAGCGCCCCGATCCAATGCACTTCCTTGTCTTCCTCAAAGAAGAAAGTGAGGCCGACCATCGCAAGGAATGCGCCGCCAAAACCGGCAATTCCAATATGTGCGCCTGAGACAATCCGCTCATATTCTTGCGGGTCGTTCAAGGAGAGGTTGATCGCTTCCATTGGACCGACACTCGCGGCGATGGAGACAATCGCAATCGGGAAGATGATCCGCATCCCGAAGACGGCAATAAGGATGCCCCAGGTGAGGAAGCGCCGCTGCCACACGGGGTCCATGTCGCGCAGGACCGTCGCGTTCACTACCGCATTGTCGAAGCTCAGCGAGACTTCCAGGATCGAAAGGACGACAACGATCCACAGGATGCCGAGCGTGGCGGTAACCGACCCTGTGCTTGCCCAGCCGTACCACACCGCCAAGGCAAAGCAGGCGAGCGTGAATAGCAGCGAAAATTTGTAGTAACGCAGCAGCGTTTGCATCGAAATGACCCCATTCCCTTTAGCGCGGGGAGCTAGTGCAGAGCTGCGTCAGGCGCAAGCCACGCGTTCATTTCTTCGGTTGGTAGGTCTGCTCTTCACCGGGAAATGCGCGCGAGCGGACTTCTTCCGCGTATGTCGCGACGGTTTTTTCGATAATGCTCGCGATATCTTCGTAGCGCTTCACAAAGCGCGGCACGCGTTCGAACATGCCGAGCATGTCTTCGGTCACAAGCACTTGCCCGTCGCACTGGGCTGAGGCACCGATCCCGATTACCGGTATTTCCAGCGACTGCGTCAGTGATATCGCAATGGGCTCGATAACCCCTTCAGCGACAACAGAAAAAGCGCCAGCGTCTTGCACGGCTTTGCCATCGCGGATGATCTTGTCATGCTCTTCCTGGCTTCGTCCACGCGCGGCATATCCGCCGAGTACGTTGACGGCTTGCGGGGTAAGGCCGACATGGCCCATTACGGGGATTCCGCGATTAGTGAGGAAATGAATCGTCTCGCTCATCGCTTCGCCGCCTTCGAGCTTCACCGCAGCGCAGCCCGTTTCCGCCATGATGCGGCTTGCCACGTCAAAGGCTTGCTCTTTGGATCCCTCGTAGGACCCGAACGGCATGTCGACCACGACAAGGCTGTGATAGCTCCCTCGAACAACTGCTGCGCCATGAGCGATCATCATTTCCGGCGTCACCGGCAGCGTTGAATCCAGCCCGTAAATGACCTGTCCAAGCGAATCTCCGACGAGCAGGATGTCGCAATGCGTATCGAGAAGCTGAGCCTGTCTCGCCGTGTAAGCCGTCAGCATTACCAAGGGTTCTTTGGTCTTGCCATCCTTCTTGTGGTCGCGGATGCGAGGGACTGTCAGACGCTTGCGCGGCTTCGGCGTGGGTGTTGCGCGGCTGGTCGAGGTGTCGAGCTGAAAAGTGGTAGACATGCGGTGCTTTTAGCCCAGTAGGGGATTTGCGCAAATGTTCGCTCGACTATGCGTTTGTTTCAAGGCAGTAAGTGCGGCATGAATATTCGCCCCGGAGAGGGCTGAGGGGATATTTTTCTATGGCAGGTGCAGCAGCGGCGGGCGGAGGCTGGTCTTCGCGTACGGCATTTATCTTGGCAGCGGTGGGGGCTGCAGTCGGATTGGGCAATATCTGGCGCTTCCCGACGCTCGCCGGTGAAAGCGGGGGCGGAGCGTTCGTTCTCGTCTATATCGGTTTTGTTGTGCTGCTGGGGCTGCCCTTAGTGCTGTCTGAAATCACACTCGGGCGTACAGGCGGCGAAGACGCAATTGGTTCGATGCGCAATGTCGCGATTGATTCCGACAGGTCGGAGATGTGGCGCGGTGTTGGTGCGCTACAGATTACAGCGGGTTTCCTGATCCTCAGTTTCTACTGTGTCGTTGCGGGCTGGGTGGTGAATTACATCTTCATCTCCGGTGCCGATTGGCTGAGCGCAATCGGCTCAGGTGCTCCCTTTGCAAATGCTTTTGCGGGCGAGACGCAAGACGAGATTACTGGTCGAATGGGCAGCCTGTTTGGCGATCCGGTCCGGATGATCGCTCTGCACAGCCTGTTCATGGCCATCACGATCTTCATCGTGGCACGCGGTGTAAGCGGCGGGATCGAAAAGGCAGCGACATGGTTGATGCCCGCTTTCTTTGTGCTGCTCGTGATCATCACGATCTACGGCGCGTTCACAGGCGAGTTTGCGAAAGCGGTTTCCTTCCTCTTCACGCCGGACTTTTCAAAGCTCACGCCCGGCGTTTTGAACGAGGCATTGGGGCAGGCGCTGTTCTCGTTGAGCTTGGCAGCAGGCGGCTTGCTTACCTACGGCGCTTATGTCGGCAAGGATGTGAACTTGGCGCCGACCGCAGGCATGATCGCGCTGGCAGATACGACGGTCGCGATCCTTGCAGGTCTGATGATCTTCCCGATTGTGTTTGCGGTCGGCCTTGATCCGGCTGGCGGTCCGGCTCTGATTTTCCAGACATTGCCGGTTGCGTTTAACCAGATGCCCGCCGGTGCACTCGTCAGCTTTGTGTTCTTCATCCTCATTTTCTTTGCGGCACTGACAAGCTCTGTGTCCTTGCTCGAAGGTCCAACGGCCTGGGTGATCGACGCTTTTGGTCTTGGCCGTGTGCCAGCCTCGATTATCGTTGGCTTGACGGCTTGGACCATCGGCGCTGCTTGTGCCTTGGGTTACAGCGTGTGGGCCGATGTTCGTTTGCTCGGTTTCTGGGATATCTTCGAGAATACTGACATTCTCGACACGCTTGATGGCTTTACCGGCAAGATCATGCTGCCATTGGCTGCATTGCTGGTGGCGGTGTTTATCGGCTGGAAGGCTGATCGCAATCTGATCAAGCGCGAGACAGGTTTGTCTGACGCGATGTTCCCGGTCTGGCGGTTCCTTGTGGCGTGGCTCTGCCCGATCGCAGTGTCGCTGGTGCTGCTGTTCGGGCTGTTCCCTGAGTTGTTGGGATAAGCACAAAAAAGGCCGCTCCTGTCGGGAGCGGCCTCTTGCGACCTTATTAGTCTTTCTTGGACCGTATCGACTTAGAGCGTCGTTTCGACCTTCTTGTCTGCGACATCTTCGCGGATGTTCTTACCCAGCGCCATTTTCGCTGTGGTCATGAGGCTGAGATCGCCGCTCCAGATTTCTGCGTCTGACAAATCCATGCGCAGGAACAGGATTTCAGGATCGTCCTTGCCGCCGTCGAACCATGCCTTCACAAAGTTGTTCCAGAACTGTTCGAAACGGCCTTGGTCGCTTTCAATCGCGAGCGTACCCTTGAAACGTGCAAATACGTCGTGGTCCTTGCCTTCGAATGTTGCCGTGACCGGGCCGAGCTTCGCGAAGTCGCTGGTCTTTTCAGTGAAGAACCAGATCGCGCGATCGGCGTCTTTATCCAGCTGCGCGGTCATCGGTACGGCGGTTTCGGGATCGGCATCGCGCTGGAGGAACAGGAATGGCGAGTCCGCCAGTGCGTTCCAGAATTTTTTCTTCAGTTCGTTTGCGTTGCCTTGGTCATATTTCATATAAGCTATGTGCTCCTTTCGAATAATAAACCAATGAATATAAAAGATATTTGTTCCGATGGCTCGCTGAGGAGTGCCTCTCGGGCGATGAGGCGTGCTGATGGATTGCGAATCATAACAAGTTGGAACATAATAGGAACAAATAACCCTCCAACGAGTCGTTTCGATTATGTCTCTCGCGCAGTTGTCTGCTTCTTGTGATCTGCAACCCTTGTCCGCTCTGGCGGCTGATGCTGCTTCTGCGCAGCGTTGGCGGCCCGGGCTTGCTGCGCCTCAACACAGCGAGGTTTTTGCAAAGTCCGGCGATGCGAGCGGGGCAGGGCTTGCGCTTGCTCTGGCGTGCGATGCTCTGGCTCTGCAAGAACAGGCCGCGAAGTCTGATCCGCTTGCGCCAAGCGAAGATACGCGCAGTGTCCTGTGGGTGCAGGACCGTGCAGCCATTCGTCTTAATGGGCGGCCTTATCGGGCAGGCTTGCCGGACAATCTGCAGCGGCGGATCATCCATGTTGATGCTGAAACGCCTGAAGATGCGCTCTTCGCGCTGGAGGAAGGGCTGCGTTGCCGCGACCTCATGTTCGTGATCGGAGAGATTGCGGGCAATCCGCGCGCGCTCGACTTTACGGCATCGCGCCGCCTGTCGTTGACCGCAGAGCAGCACGGCGTGCCTCTGTGGCTAGTCCGGCTTGATGCGCAAAGCGATCTCTCCTCCGCCCGCATGCGCTGGCGAGCAGCTGCGCATCCCTCTTCATCGCCGCGCTGGAATAGTGCGGCTCCTGGCGCGCCGGCTTGGCAGGCAGAGCTGTTCCGCGCGCGCTCTCACCCACCTGGTCAATGGATACTGCGTAATGACGAAGGACGTCTCGTCGCAGATCGACCCGACAACGCAAACGACGAAGCCGAACCTGTCTCCGCCCCGCCGTATCATGGCGATCTGGCTCGCCCGACTGTCGGTCGATCGCTGGCGGCTCTGTGAAGGCCTGAAACCGGGCGAAGGCGCAGATGGCGCGCCGCTCGCGCTGATTACGGAAACCGCGCATGGACCGCGGATCGATGCGATCAATACCGCCGGAGCTGAGGCCGGGGCGCGGGTCGGCATGATGCTGGCGGATGCGCGTACGCTGTGCCCGCAGATACAAGTCGCGCCAGCAGATCCGGCAAGCGATCTGGAGTTTCTTGAAAAGACCGCGCTTTGGGCGCGGCGCTGGGGGCCGTGGAGTGCGGTCGATGCGCCCGATGGTGTGCTGGTTGACGTCAGCGCAGTCGCGCATCTGTTCGGCGGGGAACAGCGCTTGCTGGATGATGTCGAGGCGCGGTTTGCAGCGCGTGAGCTTACTGTGCGGGTTGCGATTGCGCCGACCGCAGGGGCTGCATGGGCGCTCGCACATTATGGCGGCGCGTGTAGGATTATCGGCTCGGACGAGAATCCTACAACCCGGCTTGTAGGATTGCCGATTGAAGCTCTGCGCCTTGATACGCATGTACTTACTGTACTTAGACGGCTCGGTTTGAAGCAATTGGGCGATCTTGCAGGGGTCGGACGCGATGCTTTGCAGCGTCGCTTTCGCAACCGCAAATCGCCCGCTTCCAGTCCGCTTTTGCGGATGGACCAATTGCTTGGCCGCTTGCCGGAGCCGCTGCTCCCGGTTGTTCCGCACAATATACCCTTGGTGCAGCGCCGCTTGATGGAGCCAATTCGCCACCGCGATCTGCTCGATCAAGTGCTGAGCGATCTTGCAGCCGATATGGCACGGGTTCTGGAAGGGCGAGAGCAAGGCGCAAGGCGGCTGGAGCTAGGGCTATGGCGCGTTGATGGCGAGACGCTGGTGCGTAATCTCGAACTGGCGGCAGCAACGCGCGATGCAGCGCATATCACGCGTCTGTTTGCAAACCGTCTGGACGATGTCGAAGCGGGCTTCGGAATAGAAACCGTGCGGCTGCGCGCGAGCTGGTCTGAGCCGCTGGCGCTCGAGCAAGGGGATATTGAAGCAAGCGCTGAAGCACACGGGACATCGCTTGCAGCCTGTATCGACCGGCTGACAGTCCGCTTGGGAGACAAGGCTATCAGGCGGCCAGTGCCTTATGCCAGCCATTTGCCGGAACGCGCGCAACGCTGGCAGCCTCCGCTTGTTGCTGAGCCTAGCTCGCAAGGCGAGCTGGTCTTTCATGCCCGACCGCTCAAACTGCTGGATCGTGCAGAGAAGATCGCAGTGCTTTACGCCTCGCCTGATGGCCACCCGCGCGCTTTTCGCTGGCGCGGGGAAGTGCATGAAGTGGCGCGGGTGGAGGGCCCTGAACGGATTGCACCGGAATGGTGGCGGCAGCGCTCGACCACGAGGTTGCGCGATTACTATCGCATCGAAGATGGCGAGGGACGTAGATACTGGATGTATCGCCACGGGCTGTCAGGTGATGGCCGCGGAGGAATGCCTGACTGGTTTCTGCACGGTCTGTATGCCTGAGCGTGCAGTGCTGGCTCGCCACAGAAGAGCGTAAGCCAAGGTTAACTGGCTGATTACCTTTCCCCGCTAAAGCTCGCCTCATTACTATAACGGGGTCATATACATGGACAATTCCTCGCACGGCAGACAGTCACTGCGCCGGCCGCTCGACATTCTTGTCGATGGGCGCATGCGGTCGCGCCCGATCTGTGTGGAATTGCTCGATATGTCGGAAGGCGGCTGCAAGATCAAAGGGCGCCATGGCTTTGCTGAAGTCGGCGAGCACTTGTCGCTCAACATCAATGGCGTACGCACTCCGCTGGGAAAAGTCGTCTGGGTTGACGACCAATTTGCGGGCGTCGCTTTCGAAGGCAAGATGCACGAAGCCATCGTCGATCATCTTAGCCGTGAAACGCTCGCAAAGAAGCAGGACAGCGAGCGTCGCGCCAACGGCTGATTTGTCTATTTGAGCGGGGAAGCAAATATCCTGTTGCGAATGATGGATTGGAACATATAGTGAACATAGCGATTCAACTGTGTTACCTGTCATGTCTCAACCAACGATTCTTCAAAAACTCGAAATCCTCGCAGATGCTGCGAAATATGATGCGTCCTGCGCTTCGTCAGGAACGGCCAAAAAGAACTCGCTTGGCGGAAAGGGCGTAGGCTCAACCGAAGGCATGGGCATTTGCCATGCCTATGCACCCGATGGGCGATGTATCTCGCTGCTGAAGATCCTGCTGACCAATCACTGTATCTTCGATTGCCATTACTGCATCAATCGCAAGAGCTCGAATGTGCGGCGTGCGCGGTTCACGCCGCAGGAAGTCGCGGACCTCACCCTCAATTTCTATCGCCGCAATTATATCGAAGGACTGTTCCTCTCTTCCGGCATTATCAAGAGCTCCAATCACACGATGGAGCTGATTGTCGAGGCGGCGCGCATCCTGCGCGAAGAGCACGATTTTCGTGGCTATATTCATTTAAAGACAATTCCGGAGGCTGATCCTGAGCTGGTCCATCAGGCGGGTCTTTATGCGGACCGTGTCTCGATCAATGTGGAGCTGCCAACCGATCACGGGCTAACGCGCCTCGCCCCGGACAAGAACAGCCGCCAGATTGAAGGCGCACTGGCTAAGACAACCTCCGATATCGCTGAAGCGAAAGATGCGCGCAGGCGTTTTCGCCACGCGCCACGCTTTGCACCTGCGGGGCAATCAACGCAGATGATCGTGGGGGCTGACAAGGCTTCGGATGCTGATATCGTCGGCAAGGCAAGCCGGCTCTATGACAGTTTCAAGCTGCGGCGGGTTTATTACTCGGCGTTCTCGCCCATTCCCGATGCGAGCGCGGTTCTGCCCTTGAAGCGCCCGCCCTTGATCCGCGAGCACCGGCTCTATCAGTCCGACTGGCTGATGCGGTTCTATGGCTATCAGCCCGGTGAGATCATGCAGGCGACTGACAGCGACGGCATGTTGCCGCTCGATATCGATCCCAAGCTCGCCTGGGCACTGAAGTTTCGCGAGCAGTTTCCTGTTGATGTGAACCGCGCTTCGAAAGAGCAATTGCTGCGTGTACCAGGGTTGGGGACGACGGCGGTCAAGCGCATTCTGGCTGCACGGCGACATCGGACCTTGCGGCTGGACGACGTTGCGCGTCTGATAGTCTCTATCAGCAAGGTGCGGCCATTCCTTGTCGCGCTGGACTGGCGACCGACCATGCTAACCGACCGTGCGGATTTGCGCAGTCTGCTTGCCCCTAAACAGGAGCAGCTGGAGCTGTTCGCCGCATGACAGCGCTCGCGTCGCCTTTGAACGCTCAGCATTATGAAGTGCGTTTGGCGCGCCCGGATGACTTTGACTTCTGGCGCGATCACGCGCGAGGGCTGATCCAGTGCAATGTCACCCCTGACCGAGTAAGCTGGGTTGAACCGGGCGGGGCAGGGGATCTGTTTGCAGGCGGCGATATTGCTTTGCCGCAACCTCCGCTTGAAGCACTCGCTGTGCGCACGAGCAAACGCTTCATGAGCCTTGCGAAGAACGCGTCGCTTCATTCCGATCCGCAGCGATTTGCACTGCTCTACAGGCTCTTATGGCGTTTGCAGAGCAATCCGCGCGCGATGGAGGACAAGGCCGATCCTGACGTGCGTCAGTTTGAAATGCTGGACAAGTCTGTCCGGCGTGACAGCCACAAGATGCACGCTTTCGTACGTTTTCGCCTGGTTGAAGAGGCGGATGAGAATGACGACCCACGCGAGCACTATGTCGCCTGGTTTGAACCTGACCATCACATCGTGCGCGCCAATGCGGGGTTCTTCATGCGCCGCTTTGCCAATATGCGATGGTCGATCCTGACACCGCGCGGCTCGATCCATTGGGATGGCAAAGTGATGCGCGAAGGCCCTCCGGCTGAGCGCTCCGATGCCCCGCAAGGCGACCCTGTCGAAGAGTTATGGCGTAGTTATTACTCTTCGATCTTTAATCCGGCGCGGTTGAAAATCGGCGCGATGTTATCGGAGATGCCGAAGAAATACTGGAAGAATATGCCTGAGGCGGCGCTGATCCCTGACCTTATCGCAGGGGCGCAATCGCGCGAGGCCAAGATGGTGCGAGATGGCGGGCGTAACCTTGCAGATATGCCGCAGACCTTGCCGGATATCGCTCAAGCAGTGACAGACTGCCGGGATTGCCCGATCGCTGAATGCGGGACGCGTGCTGTGATGGGTGAGGGGCCGTCTGATGCCGCGCTTATGATCGTTGGCGAACAGCCGGGCGATCAAGAGGATCTGGCTGGCAAACCGTTTGTGGGGCCGGCGGGCCAGTTGCTCGACACGCATTTGCAAGCCACCGGAATTGCGCGCGAGGACGCTTACGTCACCAATGCGATCAAGCATTTCAAATTTGTTCAGCGGGGGAAACGACGCATTCACCAGACCCCGCAAGCGAAAGAGATCGATACCTGCCGTTGGTGGCTGGAAGCTGAGCGCAAGGCTGTGAGACCCAAGCTTGTGCTCGCTTTGGGGGCTTCGGCTGCGCGCGGGCTGCTAGGCAAGACTGTCAGTCTGAAACAGGTGCGCGGGGCTCCTATCACACTGGAGGATGGATCAGAACTGTGGGTGACAGCGCATCCGTCTTATTTGCTGCGATTGGATGGGGCCGCCAAGGCAGAGCAAGAGGCGCTTTTCGCGCGTGATCTGTCAGCAGTGAAAGCGCGGTTGGGGGGGCTTGTTCCAGGCTCAAAGGCGTAAGTGCATGCCTGAGAACGACCTCCAGATACCCAAACGAACAATCGAGCTTGATCCCGACCTGATCGAAGCGCCGCCGCGCGCGAGTTTCGTTGAACTGGGGCTTGTGAGCTGTTTCAGTTTCCTGCGCGGAGCCTCGGATGCGGTCGATCTTGTCATGCGCGCTCGCGAGCTGGGTTATGACGCGATTGGCATAGCGGATGCGAACTCCTTCGCCGGTGTGGTGCGGGTTCACAGCGAAGCGAAGACATTGAAGCTGCGACCCGTCATCGGGACGCGGATCGAGACTGTCGAAGGTCTTGCGTTCCTTGCTTATCCCAAGGATCGCGCAGCTTACGGGCGGTTGTGTAAGCTTATCAGTGCAGGGCGGATGCAGACGCTTTCCGGTGAGTGGCAGCAGAAGGGCGTGTGCGAGATCAATCTCGCCATGCTCGCTGAACATAGCGAAGATGTGCAGCTCATCCTGTTGCCGCCCGATGATCTCGATGCGGTGTTCACTGTGCCTGCATGGGCGAGCAATGTTGTCGCTCTCGACGGCGAAGCCTTGTCCGACAATGTGACAGGGCGCTTTGTAGAGCTTCTCCCACATCTGGCTGCGGGCCTCTCAACCCTCCGCCATCTCGCCGCGAACTATCTCTATCGGGGCGATGACGTGGCACGGATCGACCGTCTGGATGAGCATGCGAAGGCTCACGGACTAAGTCTGCTCGCGAGCAATGACGTGCATTATCATGTCCCGAAGCGACGTCCTTTGCAGGACGTCATGACAGCGATCCGCCACAAAACGACGGTCGCTGAGGCCGGACATCTGCTTCATCCCAATGCCGAGCGGCATCTCAAAAGCCCTGAGGAAATGGAGCGACTGTTCGCGCGCTGGCCGCATGCGATTGCGGCTGCCCGAGAGGTGGCTGACGCATGCCAATTCTCGCTTGAAGAGCTGCGCTATGAATACCCTGAAGAGATCTATCCCGCAGGCATGGGGCCGCAGGAATATCTCGAGACGGAAACGTGGTGGGGCGCGCAGGATCGCTATCCTGGCGGTGTTCCTGAGAGCGTGTTTCAAACGCTTGAGCGCGAACTGGCTTTGATCGGCAAGCTCGACCTTGCGCGCTACTTCCTCACTATCAAGGATATCGTCGATTACGCGCGCTCGGTTGAGCCACCAATCCTGTGCCAGGGGCGGGGGAGCGCGGCCAATTCAGCGGTGTGTTATTGTCTTGGTATTACGTCCGTTGATCCCTCCAAGCATGCTCTTTTGTTTGATCGCTTCATTTCCGAGGAGCGCAAAGAGCCGCCTGATATCGATGTCGATTTCGAGCATGAGCGGCGCGAAGAGGTGATCCAGTATCTCTACCGCAAATATGGTCGCGACCGGGCGGGTTTAACCGCGACAGTCATCCATTACCGCCCGCGCATGGCGATCCGCGAAGTCGGCAAGGCGATGGGCCTGTCAGAAGATGTGACCTCCGCGCTTGCTCGCACAGTGTGGGGTTCGATGGGGCGTGAGATCAATGAGCGCCATGCGGCGGAGACAGGCATGGATCTGGCTGATCCGCATCTGAAACGGGTACTGGCACTGACCGAGCAGATGATTGGCATGCCGCGCCATCTAAGCCAGCATGTCGGCGGCTTTATCCTGACGCAAGGCGCGCTGACGGAGACTGTCCCGATCGGCAATGGCGCGATGCCCGATCGCAGTTTTATCGAGTGGGACAAGGATGACATCGAGGAGCTAGGTATCCTCAAAGTCGATGTGCTCGCGCTCGGCATGCTCACTTGCATCAAGAAGTGCTTGGACCTGTTGGAAAATCACCATGATCGCGCGCTAACGCTCGCCACAGTTCCGCGCGAAGATCCGGAAACCTATGCGATGCTGCGCAAGGGCGACTCGCTCGGCGTGTTCCAGGTCGAAAGCCGGGCGCAGATGAACATGCTCCCGCGTCTGCGTCCGCGCGAATTTTATGACCTCGTCATTCAGGTCGCGATTGTAAGGCCGGGCCCGATCCAGGGCGATATGGTGCATCCCTATCTGAAGCGGAGACGCGGCGCTGAGCCAGTGCGTATTCCCGCACCAAGCCCTGAGCATGGGCCCCCGGACGAGCTTTCCAGCATTCTCGAGCGCACGCTGGGTGTCCCGATCTTTCAGGAGCAAGCGATGAAGATCGCGCTCGATGCGGCCAAGTTCTCCTCGCTCGAAGCCAACCGGCTAAGGAAGGCGATGGCGACTTTCCGTTCGCGCGGCATGGTGCATGAGCTGGAAGACATGATGGTCGGACGCATGGTTGAGCGCGGCTATGACCCTGATTTTGCTGAGCGCTGTTTCAATCAGATCAAGGGCTTTGGCGAATACGGCTTTCCGGAAAGCCACGCGGCGAGCTTTGCGCATCTGGTCTATGTGTCGAGCTGGCTTAAATGCCATTTTCCTGCGGCCTTTGCGGCAGCCTTGCTCAATTCGCAGCCCATGGGCTTTTATGCTCCAGCCCAGATCGTGCGCGACGCACGCGAGCACGGTGTTGAAGTGCGCCCCGCTGATGTGAATGAGAGCGATTGGGATTGTACTCTCGAGAGTGCAGACGGCAAGGCACATAATCGCAAACAAGAAAATATCGCCATGCGTTTGGGGCTACGCCAGGTTGACGGGCTGCCTGAACATATCGCTGCCCGCCTGATCGCCGCACGCGCAGAGGGCGGGCCGTTCAAGGATGTGGAAGAGCTGCGCGAGCGGGCAGGGCTTTCGCCAGCACATATCGAGCGGCTTGCCAGTGCGGATTGCTTTACGTCGCTGGACCTTTCGCGTCGCCAGGCCTTGTGGGACGCGCGCAGCCTGATCGCTTCGCCTGATTTACCATTGTTCAAGGCAGCAGAGGAGCGTGACGAAGGGGCTGAGAAGGCTCTTACCAAGCTTCCGCAAATGCCTTTGTCGGAAGAGGTCGTGGCGGATTATCAGACCACGCGATTGAGCCTCAAAGCGCATCCGATGTCGTTCCTGCGCGCCAGCCTTGCAGAGCGGGGTTTCATCCGTGCATCCGATTTAAGACATCGCAGATATCGCAGCATGGTGCAGGTCGCAGGTGTCGTACTGATCCGTCAGCGACCGGGCAGCGCGAAAGGCGTATGTTTTATTACACTTGAAGATGAAACCGGAGTGGTTAATCTCGTTGTCTGGCCGGACTTAAAAGAAAAACAGCGCCGGGTCGTCATGGGTGCGCGCCTTATGGAGGTGCGCGGAAGAGTGGAATATGACGACGAGGTGATTCACGTGATCGCGCATCACATGACAGACGCAACCGCTTCGCTTCACGCGCTGTCAGATGATTTGCTGAATGCACCGGTTGCAAGGGCCGATCATGTCACCAGTCCGCTTCCAGCCCATGCGAACAAACTGTCCCAACCACTTACGCAGGTACAATCCGGCTTACGGCCACGGGATTTGATTGATGAGCTTCCGCAACAACAGGGACATCCGCGCAACATACGCATTATTCCCAAGTCGCGTGATTTTCACTAAGGGAAGATTATGAATTTGGGGGTAACATCATGAAGGTGTGGAGCATTTCGCGTGCAGTCGGCCTGTTTACAGGCGACAGCCGCGCACTCCTGATCATGATATCGGGCGCTGTATTGCTCGCCGGTTGGGTCTGGCTAGCGCAGAACCCTCAACACGATCCGCTCGCGCCGCTTGATCTTAACGATCCGCCGGGCTGGGCAACCGCAAGCAAGCTTTCCGACTTGCCGGGCAATCAAGCGCTGTGCCGCGAAGTGCTTACGCGCAGCAATGTGCAATTCACAGCCTTGCCAGGTGAAGGCGACGGCCCTTGCGGTCTGCCTGATCGCACTCGGATCGATAATCCGCTGATCGTTCCGGGCAGCACTGTCGCAACTTGCCCGGTAAATGCAGGTCTTGCGCTGTGGCTGAACCATGGCGTTCAGAAGGCGGCCGCTGAACATCTCGATAGCGAAGTCACCCGAATTCTTCACCTTGGCACGATCAATTGCCGGCGCGTGAACTCAAGCCAGACCGCGCCGTGGAGCGAGCATGCGCGCGGCAACGCCATCGACATCAGCGGCTTTGTCTTGGCCAATGGCGAATATGTTAGCGTCCTGCAGCATTGGGGTCAGGGCAAAAAAGGCGATTTTCTGGAAGCTGTTCGGGACAGCGCCTGCACGAGTTTCCGGACCGTTCTTTCACCGGAATATAATGCGGAGCACGCCGATCACTTCCATTTGGATCAAGGCACGCGTTGGGCGAGGGTTTGTCGGTAATGATCGGTTGAGCGACCGCTCGATCGCGGCCTTAGACAGCTTCAAACGAATAGCCCGCTGAGCGGACGGTACGGATCGGATCTCTCGATCCGTTGACTTCAAGCGCTTTGCGCAAGCGCCGGATGTGCACATCGACAGTGCGAAGCTCGATATCGCTTTGCGTGCCCCATACTCCGTCGAGCAATTGTCCGCGGCTGAATACCCGCCCAGGGCTCTCCATGAAGAATTTCAGCAAGCGATACTCGGTGGGCCCGAGCTGGAGGGCTTGGCCATGGCGCGTCACACGGTGCGCAACGGGATCGAGCGTGATATCGCCTACTTCAAGCGACTCGCCGGCAAGGGCTGGGCGGATACGCCGCATGACAGCCGCGACTCTCGCAAGCAGTTCGCGCGGTGAGAAAGGCTTGGTGAGGTAGTCGTCTGCACCTGTGTCCAGCCCGCGTACTCTGTCATCTTCAGCTTCACGCGCTGTCAGCATGATGATGGGAACATGCGCTGTCGATTTGTCACGGCGCAGACGGCGGCACACTTCAATTCCGCTTGTCCCTTCGATCATCCAGTCAAGGATGATCAGGTCTGGCGTTTCCTCAGCGGCAAGCATCAGCGCTTCATCGCCGTCTGGCGTCGAGCGAACCTGATAGCCTTCATTCTGGAAGCGAAACTCCAGCAACTCTGCCAGCGCCGGATCGTCTTCAACAAGGAGCAGCCTTGCAGCGGTCATCGGTGATTCCTCTAAGTCCACCAAAGACCTCGCACGGGTTTTGTTTCAATTTCGCGACTTGTTTGTGAGCGACTGACCGCTTTGTTGCAGAGCCCTTCAGGCGCTCCGCAAAAGGAGGCAAAATCAGTCGGTTTCATCGTCCGGATATGTGCCAGTCGCGGCGAAATGGACCATCTCAGCAACGTTCGTTGCATGATCTCCGATCCGCTCGATATTCCGCGCCACAAACAACAACTGCGCGGCGCTGGAAATCGTCGCAGGGTTCTCGACCATGTAGCTGACCAGATTGCGGAAGATCGAGTTGTAGAACGCGTCCACTTTTTCGTCGGCCGCGATCACTTCCTTGGCAAGCTCGGGATCGCGCGCCGCATAAGCTGTCAGCACGTCGTGGACCATCTCGCTTGCAAGCTCGCCCATTGCAGGGAGCAAAGTGAGCGGCTCAAACCGGCTGCGGCCTTCGATCTCGCCCACGCGTTTGGCGATGTTCTTTGAATAGTCACCGATCCGTTCGACCACGCCGCTGATCTTCAGTGCTGCGATGACTTCGCGCAAATCGTCTGCCATCGGCGCGCGCAAAGCGATCAGGCGAACCGCCAGCTTGTCGACCTGCATTTCGAGATCGTCGAGCTTCTTGTCTCGCTCAACCACTTTGGCAGCAAGCTCTTCATCTCCGCGAACCATCGCGTCGAGCGATTCCTGGATAGCGACCTCGGCGAGGCCTCCCATCTCTCCAATGAGCCCGCGAAGACGCGTAATGTCTTCGTCGAATGCCTTTACTGTATGCTCAGCCATAACGTCCCGTAATGTAGTCTTTGGTCCGGTCCTCGATCGGATTGGTGAAAATATCAGACGTGCGACCATACTCCACAATCTTCCCGAGGTGGAAGAAGGCCGTGCGCTGCGACACGCGAGCGGCCTGTTGCATGGAGTGCGTAACGATGACGATAGCATATCGTCCGGCAAGTTCGGCAATAAGCTCTTCGATTTTGGCGGTAGCGATCGGGTCAAGCGCGGAACACGGCTCGTCCATCAGGATCACTTCAGGATCAACTGCGATGGCGCGCGCGATGCAGAGGCGCTGCTGCTGCCCGCCAGAAAGCGCTGTACCGCTATCGTCCAACCGGTCTTTGACTTCGTCCCAAAGGCCTGCACGCTTTAGCGATGTCTCAACGACCGCGTCCAGATCATCCTTGGTTGGCGCAAGACCGTGGATCTTCGGGCCGTAGGCTATGTTGTCGTAAATCGACTTGGGAAAGGGGTTGGGCTTTTGGAACACCATTCCAACACGCGCACGCAATTGCACCACGTCCATGCCGGAGTTGTAGATGTCTTCCCCGTCGAGCGTGATTTCGCCTTCCACTCGCGCGGTAGGGATCGTGTCATTCATACGGTTCAAAGCGCGCAGGAAAGTCGACTTCCCGCAGCCTGACGGACCGATAAAAGCTGTCACATATTCGGTCGGAATATCGATCGAGACAGAGTCGATCGCTTTCTTATCCGAGTAATAGACGGAGACATCGCGCGCGCCCATTTTGGCGACGGAGTCTTCAAGATTGGGATGGATGACTGTCACCAAGTTTTCTCGAATTTGTTGCGCAGATAAATGGCAAGGCCGTTCATGACGAGCAGGAACAGCAGCAGAATAATAATCGCAGCGCTGGTGCGCTCGACAAAGCCGCGGTCGATCTCGTCCGACCACAGGAAGATCTGGACGGGCAATACCGTAGCGGGCGAAGTAAATCCATCTGGCGGCGTCGCGACAAATGCGCGCATACCGATCATGAGCAGCGGTGCGGTCTCACCCAGCGCGCGCGCCATGCCGATGATGGTGCCCGTTAGAATGCCCGGAAGAGCAAGCGGCAGCACGTGATGGAAGACCACTTGGACAGGTGACGCGCCAATCGCGAGCGCGCCATCGCGGATACTCGGCGGAACGGCCTTGATTGCATTGCGGCCAGAAATAACCACAACCGGCATAGTCATCAGTGCGAGGGTCATTCCACCAATGAGCGGCGCGGAGCGGTAACTCGGGAAGATCCACAAGAAAACAGCGAGACCGAGCAAGCCGAAGATGATCGAAGGGACCGCCGCGAGATTGTTGATCGACACCTCGATCAAGTCGGTCCAGCGGTTTTTCGGTGCGTATTCTTCCAAGTAAAGCGCAGCCAGAACGCCAATCGGAAACGCCAGTAAAAGCGTAATGATCATTGTCAGCAATGAGCCTTTCAGCGCACCCCAGATGCCGACTTTCTGCGGATTGGTCGCGTCGGAACGTGTCAGGAACCCTGGATCAAAGTTCTTCGATAGGACTCCGGCGCTCTTTAGCTCAGACGCCAGCGCTTGCTTCTCCGCCGAACCTTCACCTTCAAATCCCGCTGCAAGGTCGGGCGTGGCTGCGAGTTCGAACGCTGTTTCGCTGCGCAAAATGCTGGGGTCAGCGATGATTTCCTGAGCAACTTCGCGCCAGGCGTTCGGATCGAGTTCTTCGGCTCCCTCTGCGCCAAGCGCTTGTTCAGCATAGAAATCGACCACGGCAGGAAGGCCTTGCGCCTCCAGCGATTGCACTGCGCCCGGTTGCTGCATGGCGAACGGGTCCGCAGCAAGACCTGCCTCAGTAAAGTCGACGGGAACTGAAAGTTCGACACGCTGGAAGCCGCCGATGCCATTCAAGGTCATCGAGCCAAGCAAGAAAACGAGGACCGCGACTGAAAAAACGATGGCGCTGAGTCCAACGATGCGGAAACGGCGCTCTGCCTTGTATCGCTTCGCGAGCCGAGCTTCGAATTCCGGCGTGCGGGTAGGGCGGATGCGCTCCGCATCGCTGCTCATCGCAGGTGCTGAAGATGCGATGTCATTCATAGGCTTCGCGGAACCTCTTCACGACGCGTAGAGCAATGAAGTTCAATCCAAGGGTGACCATGAATAGCACGAAACCAAGCGCGAACGCGCTAAGCGTCGCTGGGTGATCAAAACTGCCTTCGCCCGTGAGCATCTTTACGATCTGCACCGTTACTGTCGTCATTCGATCTAGCGGATTGGCGCTCAGATTGGCTGCAGTGGATGCTGCCATCACCACGATCATGGTCTCACCGATTGCGCGGCTTATAGCCAGCATGATCCCTGCGACAATCCCGGGCAGAGCTGCAGGAACGAGAACGCGGCGGATTGTTTCGCTGGTGGTCGCTCCCATAGCCAAGCTGCCATCGCGCATGGCTTGCGGAACTGCGGCGATGGAATCGTCCGCCATGGACGATACGAAGGGTATGATCATGACGCCCATCACGACGCCAGCGGCCAGCGCGCTTTCGCTTGAAGCGCCGGTTATGCCGACCTGCTGCGCAAGATCACGGATCGCTGGTGCAACCGTGAGTGCTGCGAAATAGCCGTAGACGACCGTCGGAACCCCAGCGAGGATCTCGAGTGCCGGCTTCACCCATGCACGCAGTTTCGGGTTTGCATATTGCGTTAGGTAGATTGCGCTCATCAATCCGAGTGGGATCGCAACGATCATAGCAATGATCGCACCGATGAAGATTGTGCCCCAGAACAGCGGGATCGCACCGTAGCGCGTGGGGTCAGGGTTGTCCGGATTGGCCATCGGATCAGGCGCCCAATGCGTTCCGAACAGGAAGTCGAACGGCCCAATCATGGTAAAGAAGCGTGCGGTCTCGAAAACCAGACTGGCGAGAATGCCAATGGTCGTGAGGATCGCAACGAGCGATGCGATCAACAGGATCATCATCACAGTCCGCTCGACGCGGGTGCGGGCGGCAAAATCAGGTTTCAGTCGAAGGAAGGCAAACGCACCTCCCAGAAAGCCGATGACACAGGTCGCAGCGAAGCCAACCCAGCCATAAAAGCTCTGCGCTTCGCGGAAGAGTTCGACGTAATCGCGGGCAGCCGGATTGAAGACCGCTTGCGTTGAGCCACTGGCCACCGCGCGGGCCTCGGACAGTATGGCCTGTCGCTGCAGGTCAAAATCGGGAAGATTGGCTGCTTCGGGGCTGGCTAGCACTGCCTGCATGACCAAGCCGGGTGCGAACAGGCTCCATAGCCCAATAAAGAGAAGGATCGGTATCCCGATCCAAAGCGCTACATACCAGCCGTGATAGGTGGGCAGGCTGGGCAATCGCCCGGTCTCGCTCTCGCGGGCGAATGTCCAGGCGCGCGCACGAGCCGCCAACCATCCAGCAAGCCCGAGGCCTAAGGCCAAGAGTAACAGGATAGTTGGCGACATGCGTATGCGTTACCTTACTTCAGCTCAGAACCGTCAATGGTCGTGAACTCGGTTGCAGCTTTCATATTCGCTTCCATCACATCAGCAGGTGATGCGATGAGGCCGATGTCGGTCAGCGGGCCGTCAACGTTCCACATTTTGGTCCACTGAGTGAGATATTCCTTGAGACCAGGGATCGCATCGACGTGTGCCTTCTTCACATAGACGTAAAGCGGGCGTGCACCGGGGTAGGCGAAGCTCGAGATGTTCTCATAAGTGGGCTCAACACCGTTCATAGGCAGCCCCTGCACTTTGTCGGCGTTTTCCTCAAGATAAGAATATCCGAAAACCCCAACTGCTTTCGGGTTGCTTTCGATTTTCTGCACAATCAGGTTGTCTTGCTCACCCTGATCAACATAAGCGCCGTCAGAACGCACTTCCGTGCAGACCTGATCGTAGCGATCTTCGTCTGACTCCTTCAGAGCCTTCATGTCTTCATTGGTTTTGCAGCCAACTTCGAGCACGAGTTCCTTCAGCGCGTCGCGCGTACCCGATGTGCTTGGCGGGCCATAAACAAGGATCGGCTCGTTCGGCAGCGACGGGTCAACGTCTGACCAATTTGTGTTGGTCTGCTCTCCGCCATAGGGGCTTGCCGCGATGGCTTCGTAGACCTGCTTAGGCGTCAAACTCATCATGATGCCGCCTTGTGCGGATGCAAATGCGATACCATCGAGGCCGACTTTCAGCTCGATGATGTCGGTCACGCCATTAGCCTGGCAGTCGGCAAATTCACTCGCTTTCATGCGGCGCGACGCGTTCGACATATCAGGCGTCGCAGCGCCTACACCTTCACAGAACAGCTTCATGCCGCCGCCGGTGCCGGTCGATTCGATGATCGGTGATTTAATCTCTGGGTTCTCGCGAGCTAGCGCTTCCGCCACCGCCTTAGCGAATGGGAAGACAGTAGAAGAGCCGACGGCACGGACAGAGTCGCGGGCAGCGCCATCACCACCGCCGCTGCCGCCACAGGCGGTCAGAGCGAGGGCAGAAGCGGCCGCGAAGATAAAGGATTTTGTCTTAGTCATGGTTTCTCTCACTTTGCTGATGAGAAGCGCAAAAGCGCGCAATTATTACAGGGTCGAGACGATGTGTCTTTTGCTTGTGGATATCCGCGATCAGAAATCGATCTGCGCGCGCATGCCGAATACGTCGACTGAATAGTCGACATCACCGGTTCCGGTCGGGAATACAGCGTCGGAGTATTTCAGCTTGCCGTAGTTGGCGAGCAACATCGTGTAATCCGTCGGCTTCCAGACCAGTGACAGGAAATAGCCATCCTGCGTGCCGCCAATGACGCCGGAGTCGGTCAGATCGAGACGGTCATAGCGGGCATTGAGCTGGATCGAGCCGATGCCACCTTCACCAACCGGATTGACCGGTTTCGTGCGGTCGAACTTGCCGCCCTTATAGCCGCGTGTGTCACCTTTGGTGAGGAAGTAGCCCACTTCAGCATAGCCACCGAAGAATGTCGGGTTCTCGAACATATTGGGGCGCGAGACCTTGTTCCAGTGACCTTCTACAACCGCGTGGAACGGGCCAGAAATGATTGCTGATTCAAGACCGTACATCGTCTCACTGTTGGCTGAGAAACGGTCGGTGTTGATGAAGCGCTCGTCAGTGAATGCGACTAGCGGACGCTGGCGATAGCGAGTCGTCGCGCCTTCTTCGAGCTCGCGATAGTGAAGCGAACCGCCGAGGTGCAGCTGGGCGTTGCCGAGCTTCGGCATGTAGACAACGCGGCCATCGACGCTCCACTCATCGTTCGAGAGCTCGTCCATATTGTCTGTGAAGACGCCGGCCTGAACGAGCACATCGCCCTTGCCGTAGGTTGCGCCAATGCCGACGCGGCGCACAAAGCCGAATGCGTCTGTAAACGCGGCGCGCTCAATAAAACTGGTGTGAAGCGAGCTGGTCAGCTCGGCGAGCGATTGGAAGTTGTTGAATTGACCAACGCTGATTTCAACATCGCCTGCCTCGTAAGAAATGATCGCGTCTGTGACTGCCAGATCGCTGTTTGCGACATCAACTTCGAATTTGAAGCCGAAGCCGCCCGGCATGTCGCCTGCCATCCCAAGACGTGCGCGGCGGATATCAGTGCCCCATCCATCGTCTACGCCGGTTGAGGAAGGCGCGTTTACAAAGCCGGTGTCATACTGCAGGCGTCCGCGCGGTTTGAACTTCCAGCCACCTGAAGTGCTGATCTCTGGTGTGCCTTTGAACGCGATTTTCGGCGCTTCGTCCGCCTTTTTCTGCGCGGCGATGGCTGTTTCGCTTGCGGCAACAGCTGCTGCGTTGGCTTCTGCGGCCGCTGTATTGGCGGCTTCAGCTTGCGCTTCTGCTTGTTCGAGCTCGCCTTCAAGTTGGTCAACACGTGCCATCAGCGCAGCCATTTGTTCACGCAATTCAGCAATTTGGTCCGCAGAAGTTGCCTCGTGGTCCTTAGCGTGAGCGGGGACCGCGGCGAGGGTGCTCAGCGCGGTCGCCGCGAGAAGAAGAGTGTGCGTTTTCATGAGAATCGGTTTCCGGATCTGTTGTGTCCGGAGCTGCGCCTATGGCCGCAGCGTTACAGTTCTGTGACACCGAGCTTCGTCTGCTAGATGCATCTGTGGACAAGCAGTGGAGAACCCTCAGAACGACAATTTCACAACCCGCTTACTGAGGAATTAGGCGCTTTCTTGAAGAAGTGGAAAGCGGACTGTGACCTTTGTACCTTCGCCAGGGGTGCTGGAGATATCGAGCTTGCCGCGATGCCGTTCTACGATGTGCTTCACGATCGCCAAGCCAAGGCCTGTGCCGCCTGACGCGCGGCTACGTCCGGGGTCCGTGCGATAGAATCGGCGTGTGAGATGCGGCAAATGCTCAGCAGGGATGCCTTCGCCTTTGTCTTGGACGGCAAAGCGTGCATGGCCGCCAATACCCTTTTCTAACGAGACTGTGACCGGAGAACTCTCGCCGCCGTATTTGAGTGCATTGTCGACCAGATTGCGCACCAACTGCTCAAGCTGCTGCGTATCGCCCCGAATAGTTAGCTCCGTTTCCAGCTCAAGCGCGATGCGATCCTTTCGCTCCGAGCCCGCCGCATCATTAGCCGCACGCTTGATCAACCCTGCAAGCGCGATGGTTTCGTCTGGCTCGTCGTGCTTTTCAGCCTCTACTCGTGACAATGACATCAAGTCAGACACCAGATTGCGCATGCGCTGCGCTTCACGAAGGATCGTATCGAGAAACTTCTGCGCGGTGTCCGTACCAAGGTGGTCAGGCGTATCGCTGAGTGTTTCAACATAGCCGATGATCGCTGCGAGAGGCGTGCGCAGCTCATGGCTGGCGTTCGCGACAAAGTCGGTATGGGCACGGCTAATATCGGCTTCGGCAGTCTTGTTCGTAAGCTCAATGATGGCCATGTCGCCGTCAATGGTCTGACGGTTGATCCGCCAAATATCCCGCCTGCGGGCCAGACCTCTAACAACGGCGCTACCGTCTCTGCTGGAGCTGAATAGCGCAACGGCTTGCGGCTGGCGGAAGATGACGCGGGTGTCCTGACCCACTACATGACCGCCTAGGACGCGGCGCGCACTGTGGTTAGCAATACTGACCTTATTGCGATTCGTGATGAGCAGTGGTGACTGGGCGTTCTCGATGAGCGCACCTATGGTTTCCAGATCAAGGCTGCTCTTTTGTCGCTTCGACCGCGTGTCTGGCGGCTTCTCCGATGTCAGAAACAGTGAGCCGATCCAGACAATTAGCACCGCGACCGCTGCTACCGGATGCAATCCGAAGAACGCCAGCGCGATGCAACTGACAAGCGCCAAGATCATGCCGGTGTAAGGGGGCGTTGTGCGCGACTCCATCACATCAGCGCCCATAGCGAGCAGTGGTAAGTCCGCAAAGCGAAAAGCGGCTGCAATATGCCGCGCTGCTTCATTTCCTGAATTTGTTGGGATTTGCTCGCAAGGATCGTGGTGAAGTGGTGGTGACCCGTACGGGAATCGAACCCGTGTTTCAGCCGTGAAAGGGCCGCGTCCTAACCGCTAGACGAACGGGCCACGCTCGCTTGCGAGAGCGCGCAAATAGGGGCGCTATGCCTAGCGGTCAACCCTTGTTTCGCATCAATCTGCAAAGGCAGCATCTTCAAGGTGTAATTCAGCTTGCGGACGGCTTCCCCAATCATCGATTTTCGCGCGGCCCGCGAGGTGAAAACGGCGGCCTTGTGCGCGATGAAGCAAGGTTTGCCCCATCTCGCTATCGGCCGCTCTGAATGCGATGGCTTTGAAGGATCCGCCCTCTGGCCCTGCTGCGATGACGCGAACGTGGTCTTGCCCGACTATGTCGGCCTTGACGATTCGTACCGGGCCCACTGCAATGCGCGGTGCGGGCCATCCGACGCCGTAAGGGCCTGCCTGTTCCAGCGTTTCAACGAGCTGCGTAGTCAGTCCGCCTGCTGATACCGAAAGATCGAGCTTCATGACCTGTGCGGCGCGAGCGCGCGTCACGTCGCGCGACAAGCGTTCGTCGAGAAAGTCAGCAAGCGCGTTCAGCTTGTCACTCTCGACAGTCAGTCCGGCTGCCATGGCATGTCCACCGCCTGCGACGAGCAGGCCTTCGTCACGCGCTGCAATAATCGCCGCGCCGAGGTCAACGCCAGAGATCGAGCGCCCCGAACCTTTGCCGGTTCCGTCAGCTTCATCCATTGCAATGACAATCGACGGCTTGCCGGTCTTTTCCTTGATGCGCCCGGCAACAATCCCGATGACACCGGGATGCCAGCCTCTGCCAGAGAGAGTGAGCACTGCGCGATTGTCCAGCCCGGCGATCATTTCTTCCGCTGCGGCCTGTACTTCGCGTTCAATAGCTCTGCGGTCCTCATTGAGGTCGGATAGCTGAGCCGCGATTGCGCGCGCTTCCTCAGGATCCTCTGTGGTCAGCAAACGCACGCCAAGCGTCGATTCCCCGACTCTGCCGCCTGCATTGATGCGCGGACCCAGCGCAAAGCCCAAATCGCTGCATTTCGGGGCGCGGTTGAGTCTGCTCGCGTCGATCAAGGCGGCCATGCCAATGCGCTCACGCCGGGCCATGACTTTGAGCCCTTGGGTCACAAAGGCCCGGTTCAATCCATGCAGAGCCGCGACATCGGCCACCGTGCCCAGCGCCACCAGATCAAGCAATTCCATTAGATTGGGCTCATCGCGCTGCTCGAAATAACCTTGCACTCGCAAGGTTCGAACGATTGCAATGGCAAGAAGGAACGCAACGCCGACGGCAGCCAGATGACCGTGCGATGCCGCAAGATCAGTTTCATCAAGCCGATTGGGATTGACTAGAGCAGCGGCACGCGGAAGCTCGGCTGCACATTTGTGATGATCGACGACAATAACATCGACGCCGGCTTCATGCGCCTGGGCCAAGGCATCATGTGCCATCGCGCCGCAATCGACTGTAACAATTAAGCTGGACCCGCCCTGCGCCAGCTTGACCAAGGCTTTGCCGCTTGGGCCGTATCCTTCGAGAAGCCGGTCGGGGATGTAGTAATCAGCGTCCAGCTCTAGCTCGCGCAGCAATTGCACAAGCAAGGCAGCACTGGTTGCCCCATCCACGTCATAGTCGCCATAAATCGTGATGCGCTCTTGCCCTAGAATGGCTTGCGCAATCCGCTCGGCAGCGGCTTCCATGTCTTTGAACTCGCCAGGATCAGGCAGAAACTCGCGCATGGTCGGATTGGCATGACGCGCTACATCGTCGGGCGAGACGCCGCGTGTCATCAGCAATTGCGTGGTGAGGTCCTGTTCGAGGCTGGAAGTCAATTCCATTGCGCCGCCGCGCCACTGCCAGGCCTGACCGGACAGTGACTGTTTTACGCCAAGGACAAGGGAGAGTGGTGTCGTAGCCATGCACTTGCTTTAGCTTAGGTCAAGAAAGAGCAACAGCCTTGCGCCGCTGCAATCGACAGTGATTGACATGGAGGCGTGGGATGCGAAGCTTACGCCGATGGTAAACGCACCGCTTCTTATTGTCTGGCACAGCCGAACTGGTGCAAGCGAAGCTATGGCGCGAGCGGCTGCCGAAGGCGCGGGGGATCACGCAGTTCTCATGCGCGCTGACGAGGTTGAGCCAGAGCATTTGCTGGACGCCGAAGGTTATCTCTTCGTTTGCCCCGAGAATCTCGCGAGTATGAGCGGGCTCATCAAAGAAATGTTTGACCGGTGTTACTACCCGGTGCTCGATCAATTACAGGGTCGGCCATATGCAACGATTATTGCAGCCGGATCGGATGGCGAAGGTGCGGAGCGTCAGATCGATCGCATCGCGACCGGGTGGCGATTGAAGCGTGTTGCTGAGGGCATGATCGTCAACCTGGATGCGCAGTCTCCGGAAGCAATTTTGGCCCCAAAATCGGTGCCTGACGACCAGCTCGCACAATGTCGCGACATTGGAGAAGCGATTGTCGAAGGGCTGGTGTCGGGAATATTTTGAGAGCTTCAAGTCACAAGTTTTTACTACTTTCAGCAATTTAATGACTCGACCTTGTTAGCGTTTCCTTGCAGGTTGTCTGGACTAACGACGGACAATTGGTGGGGATCGACCAATCGGGTTCGAGGAAACTGGGGATCGGTCGCAAGTAGCGGCCAGCCACAGCGTTTGTTTGCTCTTTACGGCAGGCAAGCGTCCAGACCGTCTTGCCATGAGCGAATTCATCCGCTCCGCGCCGCAGCTCGCGATTTCGCACGATCCTTGCACAGAGCCGAGTGATATTCGTCTTGTAGAAGCTGACGCGCGCCCTGATGCGAATGGCACGCAGCAGTTGGCGGGGCAGCCGGTCTGGCTCGAACTCCTGCGCGAAGGCCTGACATTTGATTGTGTCGGTTTGGCTCCGCGCGAAGCAAGCGAAGCTCCCAAGGTGAATTATCGCTTTGATATTGAACCACATACACCTTTGGAGAGTTTTGAATCTATCATTCTTACGCCCGGCAAGCACCTCTCTGGTGGAGGCCGCAGTGTGCCGGTTCTGCGAGGATTACTGGGCCTTGCCCGCGATTTTGTGCACCATTTCAAAGAGGCAAAAGTGGCCTGCTGGCCTCCTTCGCAATCGGCGATAGGGCGCCGCTTTTTTGAGTCTACTGTGACCTCATGGCTTGATGGTGGACCGTTTCCCGCGCTCGGCCTTACGGCTTTCGCTGATGAAGCTGATGGCAGTATTCTCAGCGTTGGCCTCAGCCACTTTATCGATCAGGAATTGCGAATTGATCCTGAGCTTGCGATCGACAAACTGGCTGCCACGCGGCTTGGGCTGAGGCTTATAAATCAGCTCGTTCTGGTTGGCGGCATCGACAAGAGCGAGACAATAATCGGGCCTGACGGTAGTCGTCTGCTCCTCAGCCCTTCACGAAATGGAAAGTTTGTGAGGGTCTCTCGAGAGTAACAGAGGTTACTCGGGGGGACCAATGTTACAGCTTCAGGCCGACACGCGAGCTCGGCTGCCATTTCGCGCGGTTAACCGTCGTGGTGCGCCGGATTACGATCCAAGTTTCCAGCGTCATCATCTTTTGCCGCGACAGTTGCTCTCTCGCAGTTGCTTTCGGCATATGTTTGATTGGATCGAGCCAGGTCGGGTTGGCTTTGACGATTTTCGCGCTAACGGGCTGCTTCTGCCTGCGAACGAAAATACAGCTCAACGAGTGGGGCTTCCAATGCATCGCGGGCCGCACAGGCGCTACAATCAAATGGTCATCGAGCGCGTTGGGAGTATCGAACGTGATTGGTCAAGGACACGGATTGCAGACCCACGTAAAGCGATTGAATCGGCTTCCATGCGGATGCGCTTGCTTCAAACTGCGCTACGCAAACGTTTGCTACAGCAAGAAAATCGCTTCGTTCTCAATCGCAAAGATCCGCTCGGCTACGGCTTTGATTTCACTGACCTCGATGCAATGGCTGAAGTGCTTTACGGCGCTACCTAATCACTAGATCCAGCTAGTGTAGTCGGTCTTGGCGAGGAGTTCGGCCTTGGCTTTGTGATATTCGCGCTCGAAGCGGGCAACCATCTCTTCGACTGTGCCAACCTCTTTAACTGCGCCCACGCCTTGGCCTGAGCCCCAGATGTCCTTCCATGCCTTTGCCTTGGTGTTGCCGCCGCTGCCGAAGTTCATCTTGCTCGGATCGCTTTCCGGCAGATTGTCGGGGTCCAGTCCTGCGGCTTCAATCGAATTGCGCAAATAGTTGCCGTGTACACCAGTGAAGAGGTTCGAATAGACAATTCCTTCAGCAGAGCTCTCAACAATACTGTCCTTATAGCCTTGGACCGCATTGGCTTCCTTGGTGGCGATGAACGCGCTGCCGCAATAGCCAAAGTCTGCGCCCATCGCTTGTGCTGCAAGAATGGAATAGCCATTCGCGATCGAACCGGACAGCGCGACAAGTCCATCAAACCACTCGCGGATTTCCTGCATCAGCGCGAAGGGCGACTGCGTGCCCGCATGGCCGCCAGCGCCTGCAGCAACGGGTATAAGCCCGTCGGCACCTTTCTCGATCGCCTTGTTGGCAAAGCGATTGTTGATCACGTCGTGCATGCTGATGCCGCCCCAATTGCGGATCGCATCGAAAATTTCCGTGCGCGCGCCCAATGAAGTGATGACCATCGGCACTTGCCACTTCTCGCATGTCGCCATGTCGGCTTCGACCCGGTCATTGGTGCGGTGTACGATCTGATTGACGGCGAAGGGTGCTGCCGGCTTGTCCGGGTTCTCGCGATTGTGCTTGGCCAGCTCCTCAGTGATCTGGTGCAGCCATTCGTCAAGCATGCTCTGCGGTCTTGCATTGAGTGCAGGAAAGCTTCCGATGACGCCAGCCTTGCATTGCGCGATGACCAGTTCCGGTCCGGACACGATAAACAGCGGAGAGCCGATCAGCGGCAGGCGAAGGCGATCAAACGGAGCAGGCAAAGACATGCGCGAAAAGTTCCTTGTGACAATCTGTTTGGTTGACCGCCTATGGTGCGCATAGCGGCTTGTCGAGACTGACGTTACGTAAACGTCAATGCTGAGGCCGGATTAGCTCAGCACATGCTCAATGCGATAGAAGCGTGCTGCGTTCCCGGAATAGAGATTTGATTTTTCCTCGGCGCTCGCGCTGCGGGTCAGGCGTTTGAACGCGTTCCACAGCACAGGGTAAGACCCGCCCCAGCGATCGACCGGGTAATTGCTTTCAAACATCGCGCGCTTTGTACCGAAGGCATCGATGCAGGTTTCGATATAGGGCCGCCACAAGGCGGCGAGCGTTTCAGAACCTACGCCAGCAGCAGGACCTTCCTCCGGCATTGCGCAATTGTGCATCGCAAGCCCGCCGAGCTTGATCGAGACGTTCTCGCACTTGGCAAGCTCATGGATGTTGTGCCGCCAAGTATCGAAACGCTGATGCAGCTTGCCAGTGTAAGACGCCATCCCGAGCGGTGTGCCGCAATGGTCAAGGCAGATCGGCTGGTCAGGAAAGGCTCGCGCAAGATCGATCAGGTCGGGCAGCTGAGGCTCAAGCATCCACGCGTCAAAGCTCAGGCCGGCTTTTCCAAGCTCTGCAAAGCCTTCGCGAAACTTCGTGTCGAGCAGTAGGCCTTCTGGCGCGCTGAAGGGTGGCCCAAGCACTTCAGGGTCCGCATCCCAGGCCGACGAATGACGAATGCCGCTAAACCGGTCAGGCGCAGCTGCCTGTAGCCGTTCGAGCACAAGCGCTACACCGCTACCCAAGGTGAGATCCGCATGACCAACTATCCCGGCACATGCTCGCACATTTCCATAAAGCCCGCTGGCAGACTGCGCAGCTACGCCATTCACATATTCGACTTCGCCCACGACTTTCATCGCTTCGCTTGTCCCGGCCCGGTAGAATGCGCTGCATTCCATGAAGACAGTCGCGACAATATTGTGGCCAGTCTGCAAATCAGCGAGGAACTGGTCGAACGTGTAATGCGCTACCGGAACCAGCGTTTCGATGAAGCGGTGACGGGGCTCGGGGAACATCGGCATGAGGGGCCGCAAATCCCATAGATGATGATGCGGATCGATGATCGCAAGATCAGGTTCGAGTATCTCTTCGGTCATGTCCGCACTCCCAGGTGTTTTGCGTTAGAAATTCGCCAAGCTCAGTCCCATTATGGGGCCAAAGCCGTTGGCTTGTTGGTTACGCATGTTACACAGTCCATAGGACAATATCTCGCAAGGGGGAAACAGGGGGCAAATTTGTGCTATCTCCATGATTTCGCCTTATGATTTTGCGAAACTGTAGGAAATAGAAAGCTGAAGACTGCGGATGGTCAAAACTCTTCTGAAAAACGTCTACAAGACGATTGAACCGCAGAGCGTCTGGCGCTGGCGCATGCATGCGGCATTTCGCGAAGAGGTTGAAGGGGGAGGGGACCCTGAACTGACTTGGCTGGATCGCATTGTTCCTGCTGGCGGCATTGCGCTCGATATCGGTGCGAACCGCGGTGTCTATTCTTACAAGCTTGCAGAGATCTGCTCTCGTGTGATCGCATTCGAGCCCAATCCGCGTATCGCAGGCGCGCTGAAAGCGCTCAAGCGCGAGAATGTCGAAGTGCGCGAGATTGCGCTGTCCAATGCACCTGGTGAAGCGCAACTCACTATTCCCGCATCCGAGCACGATCACGGCTTCGCGACTATGCGCAGCGATGCCTTCCAGCAGGTCGAGCATGATACGATCACGATCCCGACCGCGCGGCTGGACGATTTGGAGCTGCCGAAAGTCGATTTTGTAAAGATCGATGTCGAAGGCTTTGAAGAACAGGTGCTTGAGGGCGCGATGGCTAAGCTCGCAGGGGACAAACCCGCAATCTTTATCGAGATCGAGCAGCGTCACTGCAATGGTGTGTTCGAACGCTTGCCACAAAGTCTCGCAGCTATCGGCTATGCCGGGTACTTTCTTCAGGATGATGCCTGGCATTCGATGGAGAAGTTCGACGTCCACACGCATCAGCTTGCAGCGATTGATGAAAGCGGACGCATTCGGGCGGGCACAACAGTCTATGTGAACAACTTCCTGTTTCTTGCCGACGGGCAGCAGCCTCCGGTCCGCTGATCGATGAAAAGAGGCAAAGCCTCTCAGCCAAGCAAACGCGTTTTGGTGCTGGGCGCGAGCGGTACGATCGGCCAAGCAGTAATGAGGGCGCTGGTCGAAGCCGAGTTCACGACTGTCGGGATGATGCGCCGTTCTTCGAGCAATGAAGCGCTGGCAGAGACATTGGAGCGCGATGGCTGCAGCGTTCATTTCGGCCTTGTGACAGATCGCGCTGCAATCGCGGATGCAATGACGGCTGCAAAGCCTGATACAGTGATATCCTGCCTAGCGTCGCGTTCGGGTGCACCTGAAGACGCTCAAAGAATTGATTTCCAAGCTAATTTGGATGCGCTGGATGAGGCAGTGGCGAATGAAGTGAGGCACTTCATCTTGCTCTCAGCGATCTGTGTGCAAAAGCCGCGCCTTGCTTTCCAGCATGCCAAATTGCGGTTCGAACGCCGCTTGCAGGTCTCTGGGCTCACATGGTCGATTGTCCGTCCTACGGCCTTCTTCAAGTCTCTGTCGGGACAAGTCAAGCAGGTGAGGGCGGGTAAGTCGTTCCTGCTTTTCGGCGATGGTGAGCTGACCCGGTGCAAACCGATCAGCGATGCTGACTTGGCGCGCTACATCGTGCGCTGTCTGGACGATCCAGCGAAACAGAACGCGATTCTGCCGATTGGTGGTCCCGGACCTTCCATCTCCCCGCGCGAACAAGGGGAAATGCTGTTCAAGCTCGTTGGCAAGCCGCCGCGTTACAAAAGCGTGCCGGTGGGCATGTTTAGCTTCTTCTCGGGCATACTGGCGCCGTTTGCAAAGCTCTCTTCCTGGGTTGCGGAGAAGCGCGAATACGCGCGGATTGCGCGATACTATGCGACGGAAAGCATGCTGGCGTGGGACGCCGAAGCCGGTGCGTATTCCGAAAGTCTCACGCCCGAGTTTGGGAGCGAAACTCTCGAGATCCACTACCGCGCGTTGCTCAAGCTTTGACGACGGAATTTGCCGCGCTCAGCACCGCGCGAACGCTTGCTGTCGAGACGTCTTCGTCAATCCCGCAGCCCCATATGATATCATCGCCTGACTGGCACATGAGATAGGCGGCCGCGCGCGCGTCGCGTCCTGAACCCATGGCGTGTTCTGTGTAATCGAGCACGCGGATATCCAAGCCAAAGCTCTCTTCCAGCGTACCGAGCACTGACGAGATCAAGCCATTGCCGCGGCCTGAGACCCGCTGCTCTTCTCCTTTGACCATGACTGTGCCTGAGAAAATGCGCGTTCCATCCGAAGCGCGACTTTCCTCGTAGTCGACCAGCTGGAAGTGCTTGTCGGGTGTCTGGACGTGGTAAGCGGCTTTGAATGCTTGCAAAATGTCAGGGGCGTTGAGTTCGCGGCCAAGCGCGTCTGCCATGCGTTGGACATGCTTGGAGAAGTCGGCTTGCATTTTCTTGGGCAGCTTGAGGCCCTGATCCTGCTCCAGCACCCACGCGAATCCGCCTTTGCCGGATTGCGAATTGACACGGATGACGGCTTCATAATCTCGGCCAAGGTCAGCGGGATCGATAGGCAAGTAAGGCACGCGCCATTGCTCGTCATTCTGCTGCTCGTTGGCTTCAAAGCCTTTCTTGATCGCGTCCTGATGGCTGCCTGAGAATGCCGTAAAGACCAGCTCGCCGCCATAGGGGTGACGCTGGTGGACGGGCAGTTCGTTGCAATACTCGACGGTCTCGATGACCCGGTCGATGTCGGAGAAATCTAGTCCTGGATCAACGCCTTGCGTGTACATATTGAGAGCAACTGTCACCAAGCAGCAATTGCCGGTGCGCTCACCATTGCCGAACAGGCAACCTTCGACCCGGTCCGCGCCTGCCATCAGGCCAAGCTCTGCCGCAGCCACGCCTGTTCCGCGATCATTATGCGTGTGCAGGCTGATCACCGCACTCTCGCGATTGGGCAGGTTCTTGCAGAAATACTCGATCTGATCGGCGTAGATATTGGGGGTTGCCGCTTCGACAGTCGCAGGCAGATTGAGGATAATCGGATGCTCGGGCGTTGGCGCGAGCACACGCATCACCTCTTCGCAAACCTCGATGCTGAAATCGATTTCGGCGGTTGAAAAGGTCTCCGGCGAATACTGAAAGTGCCATTGCGTATCGGGTCGCTTGGCCGCTTCATCGCGCATCACTTTCGCGCCTTGTGAAGCGATTTCGCATACTTCGTCTTTCGACATACGGAAGACGATATCGCGCCATGCGGGGCTGACAGCGTTGTAGAGGTGGACGATTGCCTGCTTTGCGCCTTCGAGGCTTTCAAAGCTTGTCCGGATGAGATCTTCGCGGCTCTGGGTGAGGACCTGGACGATCACATCTTCAGGAATGCGGCCTGACGTGACCAGGCCAGAAATGAAGTCAAATTCGGTAGCGCCTGCGCTCGGGAAACCGACTTCGATCTCCTTCACGCCGATCTCGACAAGCAGGTCGAAGAAGCGGTTCTTCTTCACCGCATCCATCGGGTCAATGATCGACTGGTTGCCATCGCGCAGGTCGGTCGAAAGCCAGCGCGGCGGCGACGTGATCGTGCGGCTCGGCCATTGCCGGTCGGGCAGGTTGATTTGCGGGAAGGGCCGGTATTTGCGGCCAGGATCGGAAAGCATTGGCATGAATTGGGCTCGTAACGGTAAATCTGGGAAGCTGTTGCGGGTCTCTATCCCCTTGGACGCGCCCCGCGCGCCTCAGGCACGCAGCAGCTTACGCCCAAGGGCGCGTAAGTCGTAGTAGCAGCGTTCCGTTACGTGTCATGCGATGCGTCTTTGCCGATTGATGCGTGAAAGGCAAGTTAAGACTGCTGAAAATTGCGCAGTTTAGCGCCAACGAAGCCGTTCATCGGTCAATTGATCGACCGATGTGACGCCCATCAAGCGCATTCCGCGCTCGATTTCGTCTTTGAGAATGCCAAGCGCGCGTTCAACGCCGTCCTGTCCCGCTGCGGCAAGGGCATAGAGATAGAGCCGACCACCGCTGGCTGCTGTCGCGCCCGTGCACAAAGCTTTCAATGCATGCGTGCCTCGGCGCACACCGCCATCGCAGATGATCTCGATCTCGCCGCCGACCGCATCGACGATCTCGCGCAGCTGATCGAACGGCGCGCGGCTGCCATCCAACTGCCTGCCGCCATGATTGGAGATCATGATGCCATCCGCTCCGATTTCGACAGCGCGGCGGGCATCGTTAGCGCTCATCACGCCTTTCAAGACGAATGTACCGCCCCAGTCCTGCCGGATCTTCGCCGCTGTGTCCCAATCCATCGACGTGTCGAGCATGGTGTTGAAGTATTCCGCGATGCTGACAGCCTTGCCCGTCCCTTCGTCAACATGCGTATCGAGATTGGGCAAACGGAACTTCTCGCGGAAGAGATAGTCGAGCGTCCAGCGCGGACGTGTCGCGTAGGACCACACGGAAGCGGGCGTAAACTTGGGCGGGGTGGTGAAGCCAGAGCGCAAGCATCGCTCGCGCTTGCCGGAAACGATCGTGTCCACCGTCAGCGCAATGCAGTCGAAATTCGCCGCCTGGCACCGCTCGATCATACTTCGGTTGAGGCCCTTGTCCTTGTGGACGTAGAGCTGGAACATCTTCGGGCCCGAAGTCAGCGCAGAGATCTCTTCTATGCTCCGCGTCGCGAGGCTCGAAATGCCGAACCACAGGCCAAACTTCTCAGCCGCTTTCGCAACCGCAGCCTCGCCCTGATGATGGAAGGCGCGCTGTACCGCGGTCGGGCTGAGCAACAGGGGCAACGCGCTCTTGCGGCCGAGGATCGTGCAACTGGCGTCAATCTCGGCAACGCCCGCGAGCACATCGGGCACAAGATCGCAGCTCGCATAGGCATCGATGTTGCGTGCCTTGGTGAGTTCGTCGTCCGCCGCGCCATCGATATAGTCGAATACAGGGAAAGGCAGCCGCGCTTTCGCAAGCCGTCTGAAGTCATCAATATTGTGGCAATCAGAAAGGCGCATCAGCAGCGCTCCGTACCGCGCTCGAAACGGGCGCGCAATGAAGTGACAGAGTACTCCGGCTTCGGCTCGGCAGCAGGGCAGGGGCGGTAAGCCGGGTCGCGCGGCAAACAGCCTGGCCCGCAGACCAGTATGGATTTGCCCGCCTCAGCATCATTGCGCCAGAACCGACCGCCGGGTGTCGAGACATAACCATCCATTCGGCTGGCGATATCGCTTTTCAGATCGATGGTTGAAGGTACCTCGCTGTCAAACTCTTCACCAAACCCGCCATGGGTGTGAAAGCTCGCGAGTGGCGCCATGCCGGGCTCGTCAAAGTAAGCGATGTCACAGCTCGCGCGCTCGCCGGTCAGGATACGTCCCGCTCCCAGATCGCCATTGCTGTCTTCGAAGATGATGCCGCAGTATTCGGTATCTTCTGCAAATGACCGCTCCTGCAAAGCAGCGAGCTGCTCACGAGCGAAGGCCTGCACTTCCTCTGTGGTGGCTGTGACCACGAAATCCTCCGGTCCTTTGACACTGGATATCGCGCGCGCAACGATCACCACAAACGCAATGGCGCAAAGTAGATATATGATCTGGGTTGTGCGGACGTTCTGCATGACGCCCGCACGCTTGCCGTTAGTTTTTCGCTTTGTCGACCAGCTTGTTGGCGCTGATCCACGGCATCATCGCTCGAAGCTCGGCACCGGTCTTTTCAATCGGATGCGCTTCAGCAGCCTTACGGCTGGCCTTGAGTTCTGGCTGACCTGCGCGGTTGTCGAGCACAAAGTCCTTCACGAAACGGCCCGACTGAATGTCAGCGAGAACGCGCTTCATCTCGGCCTTGGTCTCTTCGGTGATGATGCGAGGGCCGGTCTTAATGTCGCCATATTCCGCAGTGTTCGAGATCGAATACCGCATGTTTGCGATCCCGCCTTCATAGAGCAGGTCAACGATCAGCTTGGTCTCGTGCAAGCACTCGAAATAGGCCATTTCCGGCGCATATCCAGCTTCAGTGAGCGTCTCGAAGCCCGCCTGAATCAGGTGCGTGATACCGCCGCACAGCACGGCCTGCTCGCCGAATAGGTCCGTTTCGCACTCTTCCTTGAAATTGGTCTCGATAATGCCGGAGCGGCCACCGCCAACGCCGGATGCATATGCAAGTGCAACGTCATGTGCTGCACCGCTAGCGTCCTGATGGATCGCAATGAGGCACGGCACCCCGCCGCCACGCTGATATTCGCTGCGCACGGTGTGACCCGGACCCTTCGGCGCGATCATGATAACGTCGATATCTTCTGGCGCTTCGATCAAGCCGAAATGGATGTTGAGACCATGCGCGAAGGCAAGCGCGCTGCCGGGCTTCATATTGCCTTTAAGATCATTCTCCCAGATCGCGGCCTGATGCTCGTCCGGCGCAAGGATCATAAGAATGTCTGCCCAAGCCGCCGCTTCGCTGTTCGTCATAACCTTGAATCCGGCGCCCTCGGCCTTCTTCGCTGTGGCAGAGCCTTCGCGCAGTGCAATGGCAACGTCCTTCACGCCGCTATCACGCAGGTTCTGCGCGTGTGCATGGCCCTGGCTGCCATAGCCAAGGACAGCGATCTTCTTGTCCGTGATCAAGCCCAGATCGGCGTCGGCGTCGTAATAAACTTTCATTATCTTCCCTTCGCTTTGTCGCGCAGTTCCTGAATTGGGACCCACTCCCGTGTTCCCGGTAATTTTGCTCGCCAGTAAATCCATCCGTTCAAAGTTGGCGTTTTCCCGTCTTTTGTTGTCGCAACGGCCGCTGCAGCAGGCGAGGGACCATTAAAGATACCTCTGGGCGTTTTCCATTTGCCCTTGCTTATAAAAGCGCGCTTTACAGATCCATTGTATTCCATTCGAAGACTGGTTTCTTCGGGAAGCGTGACGCCTTTTGATGACCAAGCGCCATCGTCGAGGCTTGCGAAGCTTTCGTCGTCATCTGAGTATCCAGATTCGATCCCGATCAGTCTTCGTAGAGCGGCATTTGCTGGCTCTGAGAAGCTTCTCCTTTCAGCTTCGATCGCTTGATAAACTTCAAAGTCGATTTCGATTTGTTTCATTTCCATAGGCACTCTCCTTTGTTTGAGTGACTATATATTTAATAGTAGTAATAGTAGAGTCAATAGTGATTTTCAGATTCCTTCAGCTCCACGCATCATGCCGACGACACCGGAGCGCCCGACTTCGACAAGGCCGAGCCCGCGCATAAGTGCGATAAAACTGTCGATCTTGTCAGGCGCGCCCGTGAGTTCGAACACAAAACTCTCTGTCGTTGTGTCGACAACGCTCGCGCGGAAAACCTCAGCAATCCGCAAAGCCTCAACGCGCTTTTCGCCGGTTCCGGTGACTTTGATAAGTGCCAGCTCGCGTTCGACATGCGGGCCTGCTGTTGTCAGGTCGACCACCTTGTGCACGGGCACGAGCCGCTCAAGCTGAGCTTCGATCTGATCGATTACTTGTGGTGGGCCATTGGTGACGATGGTGATGCGACTGACGGCATGGTCGTCCGAGATATCGGCTACGGTCAGGCTATCAATGTTGTAGCCGCGCGCGGTGAACATGCCGGAGATTTTCGCGAGAATACCGGCCTCGTTATCGACGGTGACGGCAAGCACGTGCCGTTCGCTGGCTTCCTTGTGAATTTTCATGTCGGCGCCCTTACACCAAAGCCTTAGCTTCATCGTCCATCGTGCCTTCGACATGATCGCCGTAAAGCAGCATGTCGGTATGCGCAGCGCCTGACGGGATCATCGGGAAGCAGTTTGCGTCTTTCGACACGAGGCAATCGACAATGACCGGTCCGTCATAGTCGAGCATCGCTTCAATACCGGCATCAAGCCCTGCTTCGCCTTCAATACGGATGCCTTTCCAACCGTATGCCTCGGCCAGTGCTACGAAATCGGGCAGACTGTCCGAATAGCTATTCGAATATCGCCCCTCATAGGTCAGTTCCTGCCACTGGCGGACCATTCCCATATATTCATTATTCAGGATGAAAATCTTGACCGGCAGACGGTACTGGCTGGCGGTGCCGAGCTCCTGAATGTTCATCTGGATCGAAGCTTCACCCGCAATATCGATCACCAGCGTATCGGGATTGCCAAGCTGCGCGCCAATCGCCGCGGGCAAGCCATAGCCCATCGTGCCAAGACCGCCCGAGGTGAGCCATTTGTTCGGATCGTTGAAGCCGAAATACTGCGCCGCCCACATCTGGTGCTGACCGACTTCGGTTGTGATGATCGGATTGCGATCCTTGGTCAGCGCGAAGAGACGTTCGACTGCCTTTTGCGGCATGATCATCTCGGATTTTTCGGGATAGGCGAGGCAATCGCGCGCGCGCCAGCCCATGATGCGCGCTTTCCATTCGCCCAGATCTTGCGGTTTGCGTTTGCCCCATGCTTCGATCAGCTGGCCGAGCACTGTCGCGCAGTCGCCGACTATGCCGAGATCGACAGGAACGGTCTTGTTGATCGAGCTACGGTCGATATCGATGTGGATCTTCTTGGAACTCGGGCTGAAAGCGTCGAGACGCCCGGTTACGCGGTCATCAAAGCGTGCACCAACACAGACCATTACGTCGCACTGGTTCATCGCCATATTGGCTTCATAAGTACCGTGCATGCCGAGCATACCGAGCCAGTCTGGGTGATCGCTCGGGAATGAACCAAGTCCCATCAGTGTGCTCGTAAGCGGCGCGCCGGTGATGTCCTGCAACTGGCGTAGCAAGCGGCTCGCTTCAGGCCCTGAGTTGATGACACCCCCGCCTGTGTAAAGGATCGGGCGTTCGGCCATCGCCATCAGTTCAACCGCTTCAATGATTTCTTCAGGCGCGGCGGCCATGCGCGGTGCATAGCGATGCGATGCAGGCTCTTCGCGTTCATCCTTGGGGATCGAAGGCACTGCGATCTGAACGTCCTTGGGGATATCGACGACTACCGGTCCCGGACGGCCCGTTGTCGCGATCCGGAACGCTTCTCGCAGGGTAGGGCCGAGCTCGGCGGGTTCCTTCACCAGGTAATTGTGTTTGGTGCAATGGCGTGTGATGCCAACCGTGTCTGCTTCCTGGAACGCATCTGTGCCGATTAGCGCTGTTGGAACCTGCCCGGTGATAACGACCATCGGGATCGAATCCATGAACGCATCGGCGATGCCGGTGACAGCATTGGTTGCGCCCGGGCCGGAAGTGACGAGAACAACTCCAGGCTTGCCGGTCGAGCGCGCATAGCCTTCCGCTGCATGCGCAGCGCCAGCTTCGTGCCGCACAAGGATATGGCGAATACGTTCGTCTGCGAAGAGTTCGTCATAGATCGGCAGCACCGCGCCGCCGGGATATCCGAAAACGAACTCTACGCCCTGTTCGACCAGACAATCGACCAAGATGGCCGCGCCGCTGCGCTCGGCTGTCACAACTCTACCTTTCCGTCCGCCAATTGAATTTGCGGGGCTTTAACAAAAAATGCGGCCCGGTGCATGAGGGTGCACACCGGGCCTTCGATGGCTTCGCTATGAGCATGAATATGTCATGTCAACCTTTAATGTTGTAATAATCGTGCGAAATAATACTCAATATCGACAGATTCAGATTCATTTCGTGGCCAGTCTTCAGGCGGCTGGCGGCGGAACCAGGTGTATTGCCGCTTGGCATAGTTGCGGGTGGCTTGCTGTCCTGCCGCGATCATCTCATCGCGTGCAAGCTCATCCTGCAGGAAGGTTGCGATTTCTGGAACACCAATCGCGCGCATGACAGGCAGGTCGGGTGACAGGTCGCGGGCAAGCAAGGCCTTCACCTCATCGATCGCGCCATGCTCAAGCATGATCTCAAAGCGTCGGTCACATCTTTCATAAAGCCATTCGCGTGGTGGAAGCATGATCAACGAATGCAAGTCGACCCTCTCGCCAATACCGCCGGATTTTTGTGCCTGCCATTCGCCGAGCGTCTTGCCGGTCGAGCGTACAACTTCGAGCCCGCGCGCGATCCGCTGGCCGTCCTCTGGCTCGAGCTTAGCGGCACGTTCGGGATCCTCGCCTTGCAAAGCTGTGTAGGCTTCTTCGGTCGGCAGGGCGCGGACTTCCTCTCGCACTGAAGGATTAATCTCGGGGATAGGCGCAATTCCATCCAGTAGGGTGCGCATGTAAAGACCTGTCCCGCCGACGAGGATCGGAACCGCGCCTTGTTCATGCAGCGAAGCTATCTCGTACTTCGCTGCCGCTGCCCAATCAGCAGTCGAGTAGGCTTGTGCGCCGTCCCATGTTCCAAACAAGCGATGGTTGATCCCCTGCATTTCAGCATCAGTTGGCCGGGCCGACAGAATTTGGAGATCGCGGTAAACCTGCATGCTGTCCGCATTGATCACAGCCACCTTGCGGCCTTGCTTTTCCAGAGCCTTCGCAAGCTCCACGGCCACTGCGCTCTTGCCGCTGGCGGTCGGCCCTGCGATGAGCACCACCGGTGGCAGTTTGCCCGATTGAGGAGAGACGTCAGTGCCCATAGTCAGGCTGATAGCAGACCCGGCTTCGCTGGAAAGTGTCGACCATCAACCCGATTGGCTCGACGACGCAGGTGTCGTGCTTTCTCTGCGCCAGCTGAGTGCTGAGCTGTTCGAATTCGACTATCCAATCGGACCTGCTGAAGTGCTCGACCGCATCCTCGACGAGCTGCTGAAGGCCAAGGCTGCGCTGATCAGCGCGAACAGCTTCGACATCCCGCAAGTCTTCATTTCCGACATGGACTCCACCATGATCGGACAGGAGTGCATTGACGAGCTCGCGGACTATGCTGGCCTCAAAAACAAGATTGCCGACATCACTGAACGCGCCATGCAAGGCGAGCTTGATTTCGAGCAGGCCTTGCGTGAGCGAGTAGGGCTGCTTGCTGGCCTTGAAGAAAGCGCGATCCAGCAATGCTTGGACGAGCGCATCACACCGATGGCAGGCGCGCGCACGCTCGTGCAAACGCTCAAAGCCAATGGATGCCGGACAGTTCTGGTGACGGGTGGCTTCCATCATTTCGCTGATCCGGTGGCCGATATGCTTGGTTTCGAACGCGTGGTCGGCAATCGATTGAAAGTGGCCTCTGGCAAGCTGACAGGAGGGTTGCTGGGCGACATCGTCGATAGCTCGGTGAAGAAGCAGGTCCTCGAAGAGGAGGTGGCAGCTGCGGGTGAGGGCACAATCTCGCTCGCCACGGGTGACGGCGCGAATGACATTCCCATGCTGGAAGCAGCAGCTTACGGTTTCGCCTATCACGCCAAGCCGAAAGCGCGCGCTGCCGCCAATGGCCGGATCGATCAAGGCGACCTTACAGCAGTCCTCAAACTCCTCGGAATTCCCGAAGGCGAGTGGGTCATAGACAATTAACTGACGATGATATAAGTTGCGCTTCGCAACCTAAAGGAGCAAAGCCATGGCGTCCGCAGCACCACGACTGATTGACCGTCCACTCGTCGCAAGCGAGCGTCAGACGACCAGTTTTCGTCCGTTCAAGGCGTGGAAGCATTTTCGCCAGCTCGTGCAGGACAAGGAAGATACCGAACAGGTCTTTCACATTATCGAAGCGATGAAAGGCAAGAAGAGCCATAAGCAGGCTTGGGACTTTATCGGCTCCGATGATGGTCAGCGTTTCCTGCGCGATGAAGTCGATATTCCTGCCATGCTAGACGATCATGAGCGCTGGGCCGATTGCGGTCCTGACAGCGTGGCGCAGCATTACATCCGTTTCATGAAGCGCGAAGGGCTGTCTGCGGCTGGTCTGGTGAAAGAAAGCTATAAATGGCAGCCGGAAAGCGAGCGTCCGCAGGACCTCACCGAATGGTACTTCACGCGCCTGCGCGATACGCACGACCTGTTCCATGTGCTGACCGGCTATGGCCGAGATGCGCTGGGTGAAGCCGCGTTGCTTGGCTTCAGTTTTGAACAAAACCACAATCTTGGCATCAAATTCATCGCTTATGCGGCTGCAAATGAAATCCGCAAAGTGACGGAAACCAAAGCGCCTTTGTTCTCTGCAATCAATGAGGGTCGGCGGCTAGGCAAAGCGGCGGCAAAGCTCGCGCACATGGATGTCGAGCAAGTCATGCGCGAGGATATCGCGGATGCACGCAAGAGTCTCAATATCGGCAAACCGGTGATCTATCGCGAGTGCCTGGCACAGCTCGAGCGCGAAGGGCATTTGGAAGCGGATCTTATGGCTCCTCAAGCCAAGGCTGAAAGGACCGAATGCTGCGCTAAAGCGGCGTAACGCGCTTGAGGTTCATCCTCAGCAGCGCGAGTGCGAGCACGAGGATCATCACGGACAGCAGGAACGGCGCGCCGGGGAAGAAAAGCCCGACATCGTCCGCGAAATAGCCGAACAATCCTGTCATCACCAGCGGGCCGATAATGCTGGTAAGGCTCACCATGCTCGCAACCGCGCCTTGCAGCTCTCCTTGCGCGTCGTCCGCAATCCGTTCTGACATCAATTGCTGCAAGGCAGGGAAGGTCATGCCTGCGAAACCGCCGAGGAATATGCCGAGGATCATCGCCCATCCTCCCGGTGCAAAGCTGAACAGCAGATAGGCAGGCAGGGCAAACAGGAAGCCGAGCGTTGCGGTGGCGTTCGCTCCGATTCGTGCAATGACAAGGCCGGTCAGCACGCCCTGTACGATTGCAAGCATCAAGCCATAAAAGGCAACGCTGATACCGATCTGGAACTCGTCCCACCCGAACAGCAGAAGATTGTAGTACGCCCAAACAGTGAAGGTGGATTGCGCGGCAAGCTGCATAAAGAAGATCACGACCAGAAAGCCCAGAACTACTGGCGTATTGCCCATTTGCACAATCGTACCGAACGGGTTTGCACGCGTCATGGTGAAGCGGCGGCGCTTCTCTACACTCAGTGTTTCACGCAGGATGAAATAGCCGACAATCGCGCCTGAGATGGCGAAGATGGCCGCCATGATGAAAGGCAGCCGCTCGTCATAGCTGCCGAGCAAGCCGCCGAGCGCAGGGCCGATCACAAATCCGCTCGCGCCTGCTCCGCCCAGTATGCCGAAATATTTGCCGCGTTCTTCGCGCCTTGCAATGTCGGCAACGCAGCTGTTTGCTGCCGCCCAACTCGCACCCATGATCCCGCTCAAGAGGCGTCCGACGAAAAGCCACCACAGATCAGGCGCAAGCGCCATGATGATGTAGTCAATGCCCAGCAGCAGAAGCGTAATGAGCAAGACGGGTCGCCTGCCGTACCGGTCGGACAGGCCTCCGATCACTGGCGCGAACAGGAATTGCATCAATGCATAGGCAAAGGCGAGCAGCCCGCCGATCCCTGCCGTGCGGTCGACCGGCTCGCCCGTAATCGTCTCCAGCAGAGTCGGCATGACCGGAATGATCAGGCCAATCCCCACCATGTCGATGAACACGATGAAAGCGACCATGCCAAGTGTCGCTTTGATTTCAGGTGGTTGTCCTTCAGCTGCGTTCATAGCGGCGCAAGTCCCATCATCACGCAGTCGCCATAGTCAACCGCGAGATGCCACAGCGCGCCGAGGCCAAACGCGCGCACCCACCATTTCGGCACGCCCAGCATCAGAATGAAGAGGATTGCCGCCTCCCAACCATGCAGCAAGTGGAAACCGATTGAGCAGCGGTTCGGATCGAAAATGGGATCAGCGAGCACATGATCGAGATCTATGAGATTGGCGCTCGCGATCACAAGGCCAGCGACCTTCCAGCGCTCGCGCCAGATCACCCAGGCCATGGCGAAAGGCACCAGCCAATGCCCGCCATAATGGAGGATCGGCTGCACCCAATCGATCATGCGGCGGCTTGGATGGAAACCGGCATCCAGTTCGCCGCTCTGCGCGTTCGCCTCTCCGCCGCATCTTCTCCGTCGTAGTCGACAGTTGCGGCACGAGCGGACCAGTCTTGTTGAACCTCGAGGCAATTCAGGTTGAAGACGCCCAGCATCCGTCCCTCGGATTCACTAACTGCTGCGATCACCACCCCGCATTGCGGGCAAAAGAGGAAGTCTGCGGTCTCGGTACCGAAACAATAGCGGCTGGGTTCGATTGTGCATTCAAGCGAAAGCTCACCCGCATTGTCGGCGAACCATGCGGGCTTGTGCTTCACGCAAAATGTGCAGCCGCATTCGCGCGGAGAGATATCTGCAACTGTGAACATTGAATGCAATGACACTCTGATAGCACCGCAATGGCACGATCCGGAGTGCTGGTGGTTCATCCTTCCATCCAGTCGCGGAAGAAGCTCGCATGTGCCTCGCGGAGGTCGGCGATGGAAGCGCCAAGCAGGCTATCGCCGCCGACTGTGCCCAACACTCTGAGTCCGTCTGGGCCACCATCATAATCGTCTTCGACCGCTGCAAGGAATGCATTCGCATCAGGTACTGTGACAATATACCGCCCCTGATCTTCGCCAAACCAATATCCAGCCTTGGAATAACTGTGATGAGCTTCAACCAGACTTGCTCCGAGGCCGCTCGAGAGGGCCATCTCCGCAAGCGCCACTGCAATTCCGCCATCCGATACGTCGTGGACGGCAGTCACCATACCATTCGCTATCCATTGGCGAACATAGCTGCCATTCCCCTGCTCGTTTGAGAGGTCGACACATGGCGCCGTGCCTCGATCATTATTCTTGATTGTCTTGAGCCATAGAGACTGGCCGAGATGACCGGGTGAATTGTCAGAGAAGTAACCGCCCTGACCCACGAGAATGATCGCATCGCCCTCATTCTTAAAGCCCATCGTCATCATCTTGGAATAATCCTCGATGATTCCCACGCCTCCAATGGCCGGCGTGGGCAGGATCGCTGAGCCGCCGCCGGTCGCCTTGCTTTCGTTGTAGAGCGAGACGTTGCCAGAAACGATCGGGAAGTCGAGCGCGCAGCAGGCTTCGCCCATACCTTCTAGCGCATGGACGAATTGCGCCATGATTTCCGGCCGCTGCGGGTTCGCAAAGTTCAAACAATTGGTCACCGCGAGCGGGCGCGCGCCAACCGCGCACAGATTGCGATAGGCCTCTGCGATGGCTTGCTTTCCGCCTTCATAAGGGTCGGCGTAGACATAGCGGGGCGTGCAATCCGTGCTGATGGCAAGCGCTTTCTTCGTGCCATGTACGCGAACAACGCCGGCATCTCCGCCTGTCTGCAGGGTATCTGCGCCTACCTGGCTATCATATTGCTGTGATATCCAGCTGCGTGAAGCGAGGTTAGGGCTCGCCATCAGCTTCAGCAAATCAGCAGCAATATCAGTGCTTTCAGGCGTATTTTCGAGCGGTTTAACCTCAGCCCAGTCCTTGTATTCGTCTTTGGAGAGGTAAGGGCGGTCATATTCCGGCGCGTCCGCTGCGAGCGGCCCGAGCGGGATGTCACAGACCACTTCTCCGTTGAATTCCAAGACCATATGCTGCGTATCGGTGACTTCGCCGATGACTGCGAAATCGAGTTCCCACTTCTCGAAGATCGCTGCAGCCATTTCTTCCTTGCCGGGCTTCAAGACCATGAGCATGCGCTCCTGACTTTCGCTCAGCATCATTTCGTAAGGAGTCATGCCTTCTTCGCGGCACGGCACCTTGTTCATGTCGAGCCGGATGCCCGCCTTGCCATTGGTCGCCATTTCGACCGAGGATGAGGTGAGGCCTGCCGCGCCCATATCCTGGATCGCCACGATGGCATCGGTTGCCATCAATTCAAGGCAGGCTTCGATCAGAAGCTTCTCTGTGAACGGGTCGCCGACCTGCACGGTGGGGCGTTTGGCTTCGGCATCTTCCTCGAAATCCGCTGACGCCATTGTTGCGCCATGAATTCCGTCGCGCCCGGTTTTGGAGCCGACATAGACGATCGGATTGCCGACACCGGTGGCGGCCGAGTAAAAGATCTTGTCCGCGTCTGCCACGCCAACGGTCATGGCGTTCACGAGGATGTTGCCATCATAGGCCGGGTGGAAATTGGTCTCGCCGCACACTGTCGGGACGCCCACGCAATTGCCGTATCCGCCAATGCCGGCGACCACGCCTTTGACGAGGTGCTGCATCTTGGGATGCTCGGGCCTACCGAAACGTAGCGCATTGGCATTCGCCACCGGGCGGGCGCCCATGGTGAAGACATCGCGCAGGATACCGCCAACGCCAGTGGCTGCGCCTTGGTAAGGTTCAATATACGAAGGGTGGTTGTGGCTCTCCATCTTGAAGATGGCGGCCTGGCCATCGCCTATATCGATGACGCCAGCATTCTCACCCGGACCACAAATCACCCAAGGCGCTTCGGTCGGCAGCTTCTTCAAGTGCAGGCGCGAGCTCTTGTAAGAGCAGTGCTCACTCCACATTACGGAAAAGATGCCGAGCTCGACAAGATTCGGCTCACGTCCGAGACCCGCCAGAACGCGCTCATATTCTTCGGGGCTCAGCCCGTGCTGTTCGACAATCTCAGGGGTGACTTCAGAAGCTATAGTGGCCATGAGCCGCCTTTAGCGGCGCGGTCCCGACAAGAAAAGAACCGCGCGCTTGTGCTTGCGGGTTGTCCCCACCCAAGCGGCAAAAAGCGTCGCGAGAAGGAATGCGAGCAATGCTTGCGCATACAGGAATGGACCGGCGACCTGTGGTGGCGGCCCGAACCAGTTGATTGCCTGGAATGCCAGCAGCACAAATAGCAAGATCGCTGGAGGACCAACTGGCCCTCTTGTCGATTTCATATACCAGTAGAACGCGCCGACTGTGATCCCGAGCTCCAAAGGGATCGCAAGCATCGGTTCATTCCAAAGTCCAAGACCGTGCTTCTCTTCACCGCCTGCCAAGCTGAGATCAGGTCGATGCGTCAGCCAGTCGAGTATCCAGTGCGAGAGGACCACAAAGCCGCCGAGCAGAGCTGCGAGCGCATCCTTGCGAGCCAAAAGAACCAGCCCGGTAAACACAATCGCCCAAATCGCCGTGCCTAACAAACTGTGCGTGTAAGGCATGTGATACAGATCTAGCGGAACCATGACAGTCGCGTCCGGATCCACGCGCATGCGCTCAATGCCGAAAAAGGCAAATGTGAAGAATGCCCAATCAACCAGCTGTGCTGCAACAAACAGCGTGGCGAGCTTGGGAGCGCGCGGGCTGATAGCTGCTGCAGCTAAAGCTGGTGCAAAATGGCCAATGAACATGCGCTAGCTTGTTAGCTTTAGCGTGACCCAAGTTGCAACCGCTGATGCGGTCGCTGTGGCAAAGGCGCCCCACATGATGTCGATTACAGTGACATGCGTTGCCCAGACTTTGAACACCGCTTGGCTGGTTAGGTCGAAGGTCGCGTAACATAGCGCACCGAGCAAAGCGCCGTTCAGTACCGCGGTTGCGACACTGCCGCTCGCAAGGCCAGGTTTGATGGCAAACCAGACCATTCCAGCCAGATAGATGAAGTAGAAGGCAGCCGCTGCTCCAGCCCGGAAATTTTCCGCCATGATCTCGCCAATGACCGGGCGATAGAGGTTCGGTCCGGCCCAGCGAAGCCATAAGGAATCCAGAACGCCGAACGCCACTGCAGCGCTGATATATGCGATAATCCACTTCATTTGCTGTGCCCCGATCTTCTTCGCAACTTGACCGCGCGGGTATGCACGGTCAATGCTCCTACACATGGATGAGGGTATCGGTTCCGTGGACGGACAATCAGATATAGCAGAAATGAGCTTTGAACAGGCGCTTTCCGCGCTTGAAGAGATCGTGCAATCGCTTGAAGCAGGCGATGTGCCGCTTGATCAGTCAATCGCGCTTTATGAGCGCGGAGAGAAGCTGCGCGCGGCCTGCCAGAAGCGGCTCGATGATGCGCAAGCACGGATTGAACGGATTGTCACCGATAGCGCTGGCCAGGCGAGCGGAACACAGCCGTTCGATGAGCAATCCTGAGGCGTTCGGCTATGCTGACTGCAATCGACAACGACTTGCTTAGCGATGGTCTGAAGCGTGTTCAACGAGAGGTAGATTCGGTTTTTGATGCATTGCTGCCATTGCCGACAGACACGCGTCTGCGGCTGGTCGAAGCCATGCGCTATGCCGTCATCGGCGGCGGCAAGCGGGTGCGGCCTCTACTGGTGGCCAGCACCGCTGAGTTGTTTGGAGTGTCCCGCGATGCCGCTGTCCGGGTCGGATGCGCAGTCGAAGCGATCCATGTCTATTCACTGATCCATGATGATCTGCCGTGCATGGATGATGACGATCTTCGCCACGGCAAGCCGACACTTCACAAGGTGTTCGACGAAGCAACTGCGGTATTGGCCGGAGATTCTCTCCACGCGCTTGCCTTCGACATTCTCGCTGACGAGCAAACTTCCAGCGATCCGTTTGTCCGGTCAGAGCTTGTCGCAACTCTGGGTAGAGCTAGCGGCGTGAACGGCATGGCCGGCGGCCAGATGATGGACATGGTCGCAGACGAGGAAGAGTATGACCTGCATTCGATCACGCGGCTGCAACAGTTGAAGACCGGCGCACTCCTGGCGGCTTCGGTGGAGATGGGTGCAATCCTCGGGCGCGTTCCGCCGGATGGAAGAGCGCATTTGCGCGCATATTCGCGCGATATAGGTCTCGCGTTCCAGATCGCGGATGATTTGCTCGATGTCGAAGGCGATGCTGAAAAGGCCGGCAAGGCACTGCGCAAGGACGAAGAGCAAGGCAAGCAGACTTTCGTCACGCTGATGGGGGCTGAGAAAGCGCGCGAGCAGGCCCGCGCCTTGGTCGATCAGGCAATCGCACATCTCGGCTCGCATGGCGCAGAGGCTGACATGCTGCGCGCTTTGGCCCGCTTTATCGTGGAGAGAGACAGATGAACTTCAGACATGTTGCGGCTTTTGTCGCGGGTCTCGCTCTTGTTGGATGTTCGGGTGACAAGTCCGATTCCGACACCGAGCCCTTCTTGCCACGAGAGCTCGCGCGACAGCCAATTCACCACCAGCTCGTTGATTCTCTGGTCGATAGTTTCGATGCGCCGTCATGTCTTGATGCAAGGTTGCGATATGCAGGCCGTGTGAATGTCGGGGAATCGGTCTTTCATCAGCGCAGGTTTGATGCTCCAGACAAGTGTCTGAGCGAGCTGCAGAGTGCTGCGGCGCACCTTGGTTTCGCTGAGGGTAAGGCCGGTGGGTTGAGTGGAGACGTCATCGACGGAACTTTTGAGCGCCTTCGGTTTGGCGAAGACGCGGGTATTGGTCCGGGCAACCTAGTCTGGGAGGTTGATGTAACATGACTGCTCCGAAGATCGGTATTTATCCCGGAACTTTCGATCCCATCACGCTGGGACATGCCGACATTATCCGGCGCGGCTCGAAGCTCGTCGACAAGCTCATTATTGGTGTCACGACCAACCCGTCGAAGAATCCGATGTTCTCGACAGAAGAGCGGTTTGCAATGGTTGAGCGCGAAGTTGCATTGCTAGGTCTCGACAATGTTGAAGTCACCGGTTTCAATGCGCTCCTCGTTAAATTCGCCAAGAAAGAAGGCGCGACTGTCCTCATCCGCGGTCTGCGGGCTGTGGCGGACTTCGAATACGAATATCAGATGGCAGGCATGAACCAGCAGCTTGATGATGATATTGAGACCGTGTTCCTCATGGCGGATGTCTCGCTCCAGCCAATTGCCAGCAAACTGGTCAAGGAAATCGCTCTGTTCGGAGGCGACATTACGCCATTCGTGAGCGCACCGGTTCGGGATGAGGTCAACGCAAGGGTCGAAAAAATCGGCCGACTGGGTGACTATTAACCTCTGGCAGAGCGCTGGGGACTTGGCGTTTATCATTCATTGAAGTGACAGCGGCGAGAGGCTAAACCGCGCTCAACCGACGAAACAGACCAGATTTTGTGAAAGTATCCATGTTGAAGAATCTCTTTGCGGCAACAGCATCGCTAACTCTGCTGGCTGCTCCTGCGATGGCTCAGGAAGAAGACGCAACGGAGCGCAGCAGCTTCGTTTTCGCGCCGGTCAATTTTGACGAGACTGAAGATCTCGACAATGTCTGGTTGCTCGACCTTTCAAATGGCGAGCGCATCGCCATCCGCTTGATGCCAACATGGGCACCAAGTCATGTGGATCGGATCAAAACGCTAACGCGGCAGGGCTTTTACGATGGTGTGATTTTTCACCGCGTGATCGACGGATTTATGGCGCAGGGCGGTGATCCGACCGGCACCGGCCAAGGCGGTTCGGAGCTTCCCGATCTGGAAGAAGAGTTCAATCCCATGCCGCATGTGCGCGGGACAGTTTCGATGGCGCGCGCCGCTGAAGAAAACAGTGCGAACAGCCAGTTCTTCATCGTCTTCTATCCGCGCTTCAGCCTGGACAAGCGCTACACCAATTTCGGCCGTGTGATTGACAATATCGCTGGCGTGGATGCGATCAATCGCGGCGAGCCGCCTGCAGAGCCAACGCGCATCCTCCAGGCTTCCATTGCCTCCGATGGAAAAGCGCCGCCGGTCATTGCTCCTCCAGCGCAAGAGGAAGAGATCACAGCGGACATGCTCAACGCGCCGCTTTGAACAGGCTTTCCAAGGGTATCGCAAGCGCTTAGGGCGCAAGCCATGCGTGTTGACCTCTTCGATTTCGAGCTTCCGCAAGAGCTGATCGCTCTGCGTCCGGCGCGTCCGCGCGATGCGGCGCGGATGCTGTATGTACCGGGTGAGGGCACATTCGAAGACAAAGGCGTTGGCGACCTGCCGCAGCTGCTTAATCCGGGTGATGTGCTTGTCTTCAACGACACGCGGGTAATCCCGGCCCAGCTTGAAGGGCGTCGCGGCGAAGCGAAGATCGGCGTGACCTTGCACAAGCGCGAGGATTTGCGCCGTTGGCAGGCCTTCATCCGCAATGCGAAACGCGTTCGCGAAGGTGACCAGCTCGTCTTTGGTGGAGGCGTTTCAGCAATCGCTGAAGCGCGCCACGGCGATGGCAGTTTTACGTTGTTCTTTGAAGGCGAAGAGCCGGTTGAAGTGCTGCTCGACCGTGCAGGGACGATGCCTTTGCCGCCCTATATTGCAGGCAAGCGCGGAGTCGATGCGCAGGACCTGGAAGACTACCAGACCATGTTCGCGGAAAAGGATGGCGCGGTTGCAGCTCCTACCGCTTCGCTCCATTTCACGCAGCGTTTGGTTGATGCGATTGATGCGGCTGGCATCCAGCGCGAGATGCTCACCCTCCATGTGGGCGCGGGGACATTCCTGCCGGTAAAGGCCGACGACACTGAAGACCACCAAATGCATTCCGAATGGGGCCGGATCACGCCGGAAGTGGCTGAGCGCCTCAATGCCGCGCGTGCGGATGGCGGACGGATCATAGCCGTCGGGACAACGTCGCTGCGACTGCTTGAAAGTGCAGCGCGCGAAGATCGCACAATCGCACCGTTTGAAGGCGATACCGACATCTTCATCACGCCGGGATATCGCTTCAACGGCATCGACGGGTTGATGACGAACTTTCACTTGCCCAAATCCACGCTGATGATGCTGGTAAGTGCCTTGATGGGCCGCGAGCGGATGATGGCGGTGTACGAGCATGCCATCGCGAACGAATATCGCTTCTATTCCTATGGTGACTCCTCGCTCTTGCTGCCGTAACGAGCGCGCCAGGATGACCCGCTTTTCCTTCTCGATTAACGCTACCGACGGCAAAGCGCGCAGGGGCAGCATTTCGATGCAGCGCGGCGAGATCCGCACGCCTGCTTTCATGCCTGTGGGCACAGCAGCCACGGTTAAGGCGATGAAGCCTGAAAGTGTCCGTGCGACGGGTGCCGATATCATTCTTGGCAACACCTACCATTTGATGCTGCGCCCGGGTGCCGAGCGGATGGCGAAGCTCGGCGGATTGCACAGCTTCATGAACTGGGACCGCCCGATCCTGACCGATAGCGGAGGCTATCAAGTGATGAGCCTTTCCGAGCTGCGCAAATTGACTGAGAGCGGCGTCGAGTTTCGAAGCCATATCGATGGCTCAAAGCACATGCTCACGCCTGAACGCTCGATGGAAATCCAGCGCTTGCTTGGCTCTGACATTGTTATGGCGTTCGACGAATGCCCGCGCGCAGACCAGCCGCGCGACGAAATCGCGGAAAGCATGGAGCTTTCCATGCGCTGGGCGAAACGCAGCCGGGTGGAGTTTGATCGCGGTGGTGAACATGCCGAGAGTGCGGCGCTGTTTGGTATCCAGCAAGGCGCGTTGATCGAAGACCTGAGGAAAGTCAGCGCTGACAAGCTCATCGACATAGGCTTTGACGGCTATGCGGTGGGCGGCCTTGCGGTAGGCGAGGGGCAAGAGGCGATGTTTGCAACGCTCGACTTCGCTCCTGATCAATTGCCGCAAGACAAACCGCGCTATCTGATGGGTGTCGGCAAGCCTGATGATTTGGTTGGCGCGGTAGAGCGCGGTATCGATATGTTTGATTGCGTCCTGCCAACGCGTTCCGGCCGCAACGGTCAGGCCTTTACCTGGAGCGGTCCTCTAAACCTGCGCAATGCGCGTCATGCCGAGGATACAGGACCCTTGGATGAGCGCTGTTCCTGTCCGACCTGCGCTTCCTATTCGCGGGCCTATCTGCATCATTTGCAGAAGTCCGGCGAGATCCTCGGCGCCATGCTCGTAACAGAACACAATCTGTCGTTCTATCAGCAGTTGATGCAAGCGATGCGAGATGCCATTGGAGCCGGGCAATTTACTCAATTTGCGAGCGATTTTCGCCGCGACTATCTGAAAGCCGATACGTAATGCCCAAACAGCCCGATGACTGCACCAGCATGGCTGAAGTGCGCGAAGGCGTTGATGCAACCGATCGCGCGCTGATGGAATTGCTCGATACGCGGTTTGGCTACATGCGTGCGGCCGCCCGGATCAAATCGAGCCGAGACACAGTGCGCGATGAGGACCGTAAAGCCGCAGTTATTGATGCAGTGCGTGCCGATGCAGAAGCACGAGGCCTTCCGGCTGAGAAGCTCGCGGCGATTTGGGAGCAATTGGTCGAGGCATCAATTGCCTATGAGCTCGACGAATGGGACCGCACGCGTAGTTAGCCTGCTTTTCGCGAACTATCTCTCTGTTAATCTTGTCTTCTGTTTCCTCCCCGATAGTATGACCTGACATCATGTCGGGGGAACTATGAAGAAGCTTTTATGCGCATTGGCTCTGGCCGCGCTTCCTATTTCCAGCCTTTCTGCGCAATCTGAAGTCGACGAGGTCGCAGCTGCGTTCGGGACGCTCCAGAATGTCCTGGATATCAGTCTGTCCCCTGACGGAAGCAAGATCGCTTACATTTCGCCTGCCGGCGATTCTGCCGAAGCATTAGTTATCATCGATTTGGCTGGAACCGCCCAACCGAAACCGATCCTCCGCTTTGTCGAAGATGACCAAAGATTGTCGAGCTGTGACTGGGCGACCAATGACTACATGGTCTGCCGCATTCGCGTGATCAGGCAGGAGCCCGGCTATTTGCTCGGTTTCTCGAGGATGGTGTCGATTAAGTCGGACGGAAGTGACTTCAACATCCTGACGGAATCGAACCGCGTCGGCGCACTTGGGCGGGTTCAATATGGCGGCGGCATCGTCGCGCTGGATCTGCCGGATGACGAAGACAAGATCCTGATGACACGTCAGTGGGTGAAAGAGTTCTCGACGGGAACGCGACTCGCGAACGAGAAAGAGGGATTCGGTGTCGAACGGGTGAACTTGAAGACCGCGCGTCGGTCCACCGTTGAAGCCCCTGATCCGAATGCCGTGCGCTATGTCGCTGATGAAACGGGCCGCATTCGATTGAAGGTGCAGCAAAGAGCGGACAACACCGGACGCAGTGTAGGGCGCCTGGACTTCTTCTATCGACCTGCAGACTCTGAACGGTGGCAGCCGCTCACTCGCACGAAAGTGGACAGTCAGACCTATGACGGCTTCTATCCGGTCGCGGTTGACTCCAAACTGGACGTGGCTTTCGCTTTTGGCAGGAATGACGGTTTCGAAGCGCTCTACACGATTTCTTTAAGCGAAGGTGGGGAGCCAAAGCTGTTCCTTGCCAAGACTGATGCGGACGTCGACGGACTGGTCCGGATTGGCCGGCAACGTCGCGTGGTTGGTGCGAGCTATGCGACGGAAAAGCGACGTGTCATCTATACGGACCCGGAAATTGATGCGATTGCCAAGCAGTTGAGCGCGGCTTTGCCCGGTCAACCGCTCATCAATATTGTCGACGCGAGCAGTGACGAAACCAAGCTTCTGATCATCGCGTCGAGCGACACAGATCCGGGCATGGTTTACTTGCTCGATCGCACGGCTGGACAGCTTGAGCCGCTGCTTCCCGTGCGCAGCTATATGAATGACAGGCAATTGGCGACGATGACGCCAGTCTCATTTCCTGCTGCGGACGGCACTTCAATCCCTGGTTATCTGACGTTACCTGCTGGATCAGATGGTAAGAATATTCCCGCTGTCGTGCTGCCTCATGGAGGTCCTTCCTCTCGCGATGAGTGGGGCTTTGACTGGATGGTGCAGTTCTTTGCTGCACGTGGACATGCGGTTCTTCAACCCAACTTCCGCGGCTCATCCGGCTACGGTCAAGCGTGGTTCGGTCGCAACGGTTTTCAAGCATGGGAGACCGCGATTGGCGACGTCAATGATGCTGGACGCTGGCTCGTTTCCCAGGGGATCGCTGATCCGGATCAGCTTGCAATCGTAGGGTGGTCCTATGGCGGCTATGCAGCACTACAAAGTCAGGTTCTCGATGCGGACCTCTACAAAGCCGTGGTTGCAATCGCGCCCGTTGCTGATTTGGAACAGCTGCGCGAAGAATCGATGCGGTTCACGAGTGGTCGGCTGGTAGATGCGTTTATCGGACGCGGACCGCACGTCCGCGCTGGAAGCCCGGCTGTGCATGCCGAGGCATTCAAAGCACCTGTGTTCCTCGTCCACGGAACCTTCGACCAGAATGTCGATGTCGATCAGTCGCGTACGATGAAGAACCGCCTCGAAAATGCGGGTAAGTCAGTACGCTATCTTGAGTTCGATAAGCTCGAACATTCCCTCGTCGACAGCAAAGCGCGGTACGAGATGCTCAAAGGTATCGACGAGTTCCTGGAAGAGAGCCTGAACTAAAACCACAGTCCCACAAAAAAGGGGCGGCCCCACAAGGACCGCCCTCTTTGTATTCTGTCTAATCGAGTGATTAGCGCGAATAGAACTCGACCACGAGGTTAGGTTCCATTGTCACTGGATAAGGAACTTCGTCGAGCTTAGGCACGCGGGTGAAGGTTACCTTGTCGTTGCCGTCGGTTGCGACGTAGTCCGGAATGTCACGCTCTGGCAGGCTTTGCGCTTCGATAACGAGCGCCATTTCTTTCGCCTTGTTGCCGAGGCTGATCTCATCACCGACATCGCAGCGACGCGATGCGACGTTACACTTCACGCCGTTTACGCGGATGTGGCCGTGCGAAACGAGCTGACGAGCGGCAAAGATCGTCGGAGCAAACTTCGCGCGGTACACAATCATGTCCAAACGGCGCTCAAGCAGACCGATGAGGTTCTGACCGGTATCGCCCTTGATGCGCGTTGCTTCCTTGTAGGTGCGACGAAACTGCTTCTCGGTCACGTCACCGTAATAGCCTTTAAGCTTCTGCTTGGCGCGAAGCTGCAAGCCGAAGTCGCTCATCTTGCCCTTGCGACGCTGACCGTGCTGGCCAGGACCGTAGGAACGCTTATTCACTGGTGAGTTCGGACGACCCCAGATGTTTTCGCCCATCCGACGGTCGAGTTTATACTTGGCGCTCTTGCGCTTAGACATAGGTCTTTCCTTCAATTTGCAGAGCTACCCCAGTGGTAGCCATTCAACCCGGCATCGCACCACATGATGGTTTCTCATGTGCGGCCACTGCTTCACCGGGGTGCAGGGCCAATTTGCGTGAGGCGCGCGAATAGCAGGGTTCAGGCGTAAATCAAGCCTAATCCTCTGGCCTACGGTCCCTGCGTTCAAGTGTGGAGAGGACACCGCGAAGGGTGCGGACTTCCAGATGGTTCCATCCGGGCTTGGTCAGGACACCGCGCAGCGTGCGGCGTGTCGCGTCCGCGCGCGCCTCAGGGAAGAAATAGCCCTTGGGTTCAAGCATTTGCTCAAGGTGCGCAACCAATCCGTCGAGCTCTTCCTGCGGGGCAGGGGGCAGCAAGTCGTCTTCTGCCGTGGGTTGGGCGAGCTTTGCGTCGGCACCGTGCGCTTCGCGCGCCGCCTTGGACCATTCATAGGCTGTGAGAATTACCGCTTGAGCAAGATTGAGCGATCCGAATTCGGGATTGATCGGCACTGTCAGAATGCTTCGCGCGAGCGCCACGTCCTCGGTTTCTAGCCCAGAAGCTTCGCGCCCGAACAGGATTGCACTGCGACCCTGTTCGCTGACGATTGCCTGACCTGCTTCGTCAGGTCCGACCACTGGCTTAGTCACGCCGCGTTTGCGCACGGTGGTCGCATAGACATGCGCGCAGTCAGCCACCGCTTCGGCTGTTGTGTCAAAGACTTGCGCCTTCTCCAGCACGATATCTGCGCCCGCTGCGGAAGGCCCTGCGTCAGGATTAGGCCAGCCATCGCGAGGATTGACGATGCGCATTTCCGTAAGCCCGAAATTGAGCATGGCGCGCGCCGCCTTACCGATATTCTCGCCCAGCTGCGGACGGACAAGAACTATGATGGGAGGTTCATTTACCGCCATCTTTGGCCGCTTCGTGAACTGTGTGCGCGAACTCCTCAAAGTCCTTCGCTTCGCTGAAGTCGCGATAGACCGAAGCAAAACGGATATAAGCGACGCTGTCGATCTGACGCAGTCCGTCCATCACCAATTCGCCGATCCGGCTTGAAGGGATTTCGGGATCGCCAGCGGTTTCGACTTGGCGCTGGATGCCCGACACCAATTGATCGATCCGTTCCTGAGTTACGCCCCGCTTGCGACAGGCCAAGCTTACCGATTGCTCGAGCTTGCTGCGATCAAACGGTTCGCGGCGTTCACCCGATTTGACGACCGTTACTTCGCGCAGCTGCACGCGCTCGAACGTCGTGAAGCGCGCGCCGCAACTTGAGCATTGCCGGCGGCGGCGAATCGCGGAGTTGTCTTCAGTCGGACGGCTGTCTTTGACCTGGCTGTCTTCGTGAGCGCAGAACGGGCAGCGCATGTCTCCGCCTTACTGACCGGGATAGACAGGAAAAGCCGCACAGAGCTCAGCCACACGGCTGCGTACACTCTCTTCGATCTGCGCGTCGCCTTCAGGTCCATTCTTGGACAGACCATCGACCACTTCAGCAATAAGCGCGCCGACCTTGCGGAATTCTGCCGGGCCGAAGCCGCGAGTGGTCCCAGCGGGTGTCCCAAGGCGGATGCCAGAAGTCACAAACGGGCTGCGGGTGTCGTAAGGGATGCCGTTCTTGTTGCAAGTGAGCCAGGCGCGATCCAAGCCAGCCTCAGCCGACTTGCCGGTCACATCTTTAGCCGTAAGGTCGACGAGCATGGAGTGATTGTCCGTGCCGCCCGAAACGATCCGCAGACCGTTTTCTTCAAGGCTTGCGGCCAGCGCGCGGGCATTTTCCACAATCGCACCGGCGTAGGCTCTGAATTCAGGGCGCAGCGCTTCGCGGAAGGCAACCGCCTTGGCAGCAACCACATGCATGAGTGGTCCGCCTTGTAGGCCGGGGAAGACCGCCATGTTCAGAGGCTTGGTCAATTCTTCGTCATTCCACAGGATGATTCCTGAACGCGGTCCACGCAGGCTCTTATGCGTCGTGCTTGTGACGACATGCGCATGCGGGAAAGGTGAAGGGTGCGCACCGCCTGCAACCAGACCAGAAATGTGGCTCATGTCGCACAGCAGGTAAGCGCCGACTTCATCAGCAATCTCACGGAATCGAGGGAAGTCCCACGTGCGCGAGTATGCAGTACCGCCGCAGATGATCAGCTTCGGCTTGTGCTCGCGCGCAGCCGCTGCAACTTCATCCATGTCGATCAGTTCATTGTCCTTGCGAACGCCATAGCTGACCGGGTTGAACCATTTGCCGCTCATATTGACCGGCGAGCCATGGGTCAGGTGGCCGCCTGAATTGAGGTCGAGGCCCATGAATGTGTCGCCCGGCTCGAGCAGAGCCAGGAACACCGCCTGGTTCATCTGTGAGCCTGAGTTTGGCTGAACATTGGCAAAGTTACAGCCAAACAGCTCTTTGGCGCGCTCGATCGCGAGCGTTTCGACAACGTCAGCGTAGTCGCAACCGCCATAGTAGCGCTTGCCGGGATAGCCCTCGGCATATTTGTTGGTGAAGACGCTGCCGGTCGCTTCAAGCACCGCTCTGGAAGCGATATTCTCAGACGCGATCAGTTCGATCTTGTCCTGCTGGCGCTTCAGCTCGCTGCCGATGGCCGCTGCGATCTCTGGATCGGCGGTTGCAAGGTCATCATGCCAGAAACGGGCCATGATATCGGTGTCGTTGGATGGGGCTGTGCTCATGATTTGTTTGCTCTGTTTTGAAGCGACTTATTGTAACGGTTCGATCGTGTCGGTGCCATCCGGTGGATGGCCGAGTTTTGCGACCCGGCGCTGATGGCGACCGCTCGGATCACCAGCATCGGCAAATTCTGTCGCGAGAAAAGTGGCAACGCAGGACTTGGCCATTTCGATCCCTGAAAGCCGCGCGCCCATCGCAATGCAGTTCGCGTCATTGTGTTCGCGTGCGAGCGCAGCTGAAAGCGGCTCAGACACGAGCGCGCAGCGCACGGCAGGGTTGCGGTTGACGCTGATCGAGATGCCAATGCCGCTTCCGCACAGCGCTATGCCGCGTTCAACCGTGCCATCAGCAATCACCGAAGCAAGCTTGTAGCCATAGTCCGGGTAGTCGACGCTTTCCCCCGCGTCTGGGCCAAGGTCTGCGACCTCGTGGCCTTCATCGATAAGCCATTCGGCAAGCTCTGCCTTCATCTCGGTGGCGGCGTGGTCTGATGCAATCGCGATACGCATGAGGCTCACATAAGGAGTAGCGGGGATTCTCACTACCCCGTAGTGGGGTTTTTCGTCGGGCTTTTTGAACGGATATGAGATTGGCCGGTTATTTGAGCTTCCTGGAGGCCCATTTCCAAAGCTTTTCGACTTCCTTTGCGGCCTTGCCTTCCGGTTCAATCTCGGCTGCAGTTTCGCCATTGGCGGACGAGCGGTGGAAGGCGGCCCGATCTCCGAAAATCACAGGGCAGATTTCTAAGCCTAAACCTTTCACCACTTCCTTAGCCTCGGCCTCGAGCACCGTCGCCCCTGATGGCACGGAATTGAGTACAACGAAGGCCTCTTTCTTAGCGTAGGCGACAAGATCCGCGATGGGCTCTAACGCATGCAGATCGAAAGCTCGCGGTCTGCTCGGGACGAGGATCAAGTCTGCGGCTTTGATCGCTTCTCGTGCGGCGGCATCCGCGTGAGGCGGTGTATCGATCACGATGAATTCAACGCCGTTCTTTTTCGCGTTTTCGATAGTGCGCGCGAGACGGGCAGGGGGGCTTGTGACAACAAGCGGGAGGAAATCACCGCGCCAATCGCTCCAGGCCGAAGCGGTGGCTTGCGGATCGGTGTCGATGACGCAGCTCTCAAGATTGGCCTGCGCCGCACGGGTCGCCAAGTGAACGGCGAGCGTAGTCTTGCCTGAGCCACCCTTTTGGCTGACGATAGCGATCACTTTGGGGGCGGGTGTTGGCATTCCGAGAGAATCCTGAAGTTTTTGCTGCACCGCACAATAGCGTAATCTCAGGTCACGGCAAGCAATCTAGAGCAAGCCGTTGAACCGGTTGTCGATAGAGTTGAAACCAGCTTGTCGAATGCGTCCAGTGCACGCTTTGCTTCGCGATTAAAAGTTTGTAATCACACTCCCTCGGGGCCGGTTGTGAGGTGTGGTTTTGGCAGACATTTGGGCGAGATTGCTGAGGCCGATGCAGCGTCGCTTCAGGCGTCAGCGTGCTCAGCTGATCAAGCGGCATCTTCCGCAAATTCATGGCGCTCAAGTGGTTGATATCGGTGGTTCGCTTCATTTCTGGAGCGCGATTTCGGACATCATTACGCCATCCCATGTGAAGATATTTAATCTGTCCGAGGGGAGGGCGACTGGATTTGCGACGAGGGCGGAAGGCATTGATATCGAAGTCAATGTCTATGACGGTCGGCGTGTGCCGGTTGATGACGGTGTCGCAGAAGTAGTGGTTTGCAACTCAGTGATCGAGCATGTGCCGCTGGGCCAGCGCGCGAACCTCGTCAGCGAGATCAAGCGCACTTCGCAAACCTACGTGGTGCAAACACCAAGCCCGCTATTTCCGCTTGAGCTGCACTTCATGGTGCCCTTCCTGCATTGGCTACCACGGAAACTGGGCAGGTTAGTCGCTCCATGGACCCCATTCGGTCTCCTGACCGGCGCGAATGCTCGCGAATATTTCGATGAAACTCGTTTACTAAGCCGGAAAGAGCTTCAGGCACATTTTCCGGACGACCAGATCATGGTCGAAACCTTTTTCGGTATTCCGAAGAGCTACGTAGTTGTCGGCGGGCGCGCAAAAGGCGCCCACTAACTCGACTATTGATCCAGGAACGAGCGCATCTTGCGGCTGCGGCTCGGGTGCTTGAGCTTCCTGAGCGCCTTAGCTTCGATCTGACGGATACGTTCGCGGGTCACGGAAAACTGCTGGCCGACCTCTTCCAACGTGTGGTCGGTGTTCATCCCGATGCCGAACCGCATACGCAGTACGCGCTCCTCACGCGGTGTGAGCGAGGCCAGCACGCGGGTGACAGTTTCCTTGAGGTTCGCCTGGATTGCGGCATCCACAGGGATGACCGCGTTCTTGTCCTCGATGAAATCACCCAGGTGCGAATCTTCTTCATCGCCGATAGGCGTTTCGAGTGAGATCGGCTCCTTGGCGATCTTCATGACCTTGCGAACCTTCTCCAACGGCATGGAGAGACGCGCTGCCATCTCTTCCGGCGTCGGTTCGCGGCCTTCTTCGTGCAAGAATTGGCGCGAGGTCCTGACAAGCTTGTTGATCGTCTCGATCATGTGGACCGGAATACGGATCGTACGCGCCTGGTCAGCGATCGAGCGAGTGATCGCCTGCCTGATCCACCAAGTCGCATAAGTCGAGAATTTGTAGCCGCGGCGGTATTCGAACTTGTCGACCGCTTTCATCAAGCCGATATTGCCTTCCTGAATGAGATCAAGGAATTGCAGACCGCGATTGGTGTATTTCTTCGCGATGGAAATCACGAGGCGCAGGTTCGCCTCGACCATTTCCTTCTTCGCGATCCGCGCTTCGCGCTCGCCCTTCTGGACCATGTTCACGATGCGGCGGAACTCTTCGAGGCTCATGCCTGTCTGGCTGGCAATGTCGGAGATTTCCGAGCGAATACGCTCAATCGCGTCCGCTTCCTTCTCAGCGAAGGCGGTCCATTTCTTGTCCTTCTTCGCTTTGGCTTTCATCCAGCTATCGTCGAGCTCGTTGCCGATATAGCTTTCAAGGAAATCAACGCGCTTGATCTTGTGCCGCTCTGCAAGGCGCAGCATTTGGCCGCCAAGCGCGGTCAAACGGCGGTTGAATGCATAAAGATTGTCGACAAGGAATTCGATCTTCGTCGCGTGGAACTGCATGCTTTCCACTTCGGAAGTAAGCTCTTCGCCGAGCTTCTCGTAGCGGTTTTCTTTCGCCTTGGTGAGCACATCGCCACGCGCGAGCGTTTCTACGCGTTCAGCTTGCAGCTTCTCAAAGCTCTTGAAGGTCTTCGCGATACGCGCAAAACGCTCAATCGCATCCGGCTTTAGAGCGGCTTCCATCTGCGCGAGGCTGAGAGTGTTGTCCTCATCATCGTCATCGTCATCGTTGCTCTTCTTGGACCCACCTTCTTCGCCGTCTTCGTCCTCGTCGCCATCTTCATCCTCGACGTCATCATCATCTTCGCGAATGGATGGACCGGCGGTTTCTTCCGAAATCTCGCCATCATCATCTTCTGCGTCATCCGCCATCTTTTCGGCAGGCGGCTCTTTTGAGAGCATAGCGTCGAGATCAAGGATCTCGCGCAGCTGCATCTCTTCATTGTTGAGCGCTTCGGACCACTGAATGATCGCGTGGAAGGTGATTGGGCTCTGGCACAGGCCAATGATCATCGTGTCACGACCGGCTTCAATGCGCTTGGCAATGGCGATCTCGCCTTCGCGGCTGAGCAGCTCGACCGCGCCCATTTCGCGCAAATACATACGCACCGGATCGTCGGTGCGTTCGCCGGTGGTGGTCTTCTTAGCAGCGGCTGCGGGCTTCTTGGCTTCCTTCTTGTCCTCGCCAACGGACATTTCTTCGACTTCGGCTTCCTGCTCTGCCTCAGCTTCAGCCTCTTCGTCATTCTCGACGATATTGACGCCCATCTCACTAATCGCGGACATGACGTCTTCGATTTGCTCAGAATTCATCTGATCCTGCGGCAAAGCTTCATTGAGCTCATCAACTGTGATGTAGCCCTTCTTCTTTGCCTTGTTCATGAGCTTCTTGATCTGCGCTTCGTTCAGATCGATCAGCGGCGCATCATCTCTGTCAGCGCTCTTAGACTTGGTAGCCATACCGTGTGTATCAGTCCGTTTCCATGTCGCTCAGCGGCACTTCGTCCGATGCGCGAGAATTCCCCATGTCAGCCGCGGCTGCGGCTTTCTTGCGCCCAAAAACTCTCAAGCGCTGATTTAAGTCGGCGAGCCGTTCGCGCAGTCGGGATTGTTCAGCAATAGAACCTTCCGGATCAGTCTCGAAACGCGCAGTAGCCGCGGAAATCGCGGCCTCCAGCGCTGGTTTCTCAACCAATAACGCAACAGCTTCAGCCAATTCCGCGCGCGCATCACCGGGGTTGGAGCCTTCTCTCAAGAAGGCATATCTGGTCTGATCCGGTGGGGCGGGAAGGCCTCCTGCTCCAAATATGGCGTTTGTGGGCTGCGAATCAAGGCTTTCTTCGAGGGTTTCAGCAAGTTCGAACAGAGATTCCACAAGCGGGGCTGCTTGAGGTGTCACATGGGCGAGCCGACCGAGCGATTCCGCATGCCGTGAAATCTCGCTTGGATGCTTGACCAGGCCAGCGATGACGGCGCGCGTGAAGGCATCGCGCGAACCACCTGATAGCGCGCCGCGTAGACGCGCTGCGGCTTCGCTGGACAGGATCGGAGGCGCTGGCCGCCACGGCTGCCCGGAACGGCGCTGAGGACCCGCATTTCTTCGCTGCTGGCGTGGCGGGAAAGCGAATGCAGAATAGCGATCAAGCAGCTCGCGTCGATAAAGCGAGCGGATGTCCTGGTCCTCGATAGCGTCGCAATGTGCAAGGAGGCGCGCTTTCAAGCCTGCCTTGTCCTCCGGCGTTTTCAGCGGCTGCGCGTCGCGCTCGAAAGTCCAGATCGTCTCTAGTAGTGTGGCGGGCTCAGCGAGCAAGCGCTCCATTGCCTCAGCGCCTTGCTGCTTGATCAAATCGTCGGGATCGAGCCCGGTCGGTAGACGCACAATCGCCAGCGAACGGGAAGGGCGCAGCATCGGAAGCGCACGTTCGATGGCCCGCATGGCGGCGCGCTGGCCCGCATTGTCGCCATCGAAACACAACACGGGCACTTCAACCATGCGCCAAAGCATTTCGAGCTGCATTTCAGTGAGCGCGGTACCAAGCGGCGCGACTGCATCCTTGATCCCGGCATTCGCAAGCGCGATCACATCCATATAGCCTTCGACGACGACCATGCGGCCCGTCTGGCGGCTTGCGGGGCCTGCGCGGTGCAGATTGTAGAGCGTGCGGCCTTTGTCGAAGAGAGGCGTGTCCGGAGAATTGAGATACTTCGCGACCCCGTCCAGTTTCTCGAGAATGCGCCCACCAAAGGCGATCACGCGGCCTCGCTGATCCTGGATCGGCAGCATCAAGCGGTCCCGGAAACGGTCATACGGTGCTTTGTCTTCGACGCTGATCTGCATCCCGCTTTCGACCAGCATTGTAGCATCGAAATTCGCGAGCGCACCTTTCAAGGCAACCTTGCTGTCCGGTGCATAGCCAAAGCCGAATTCGCGGATGATCTCGCGAGAGAAACCGCGCGACAGAAGGTAGTCCTGCGCGCGCTTGCCAGACTGGCCTCGCAATTGATCGACAAACCAGTTCTGCGCCGCCTCCGTCACATCGATAAGGCTTGCGCGCTTCTCGGCTTTTTTCGCCGCGACCGGATCGGGGGCGGGGACCTCCATCCCGGCTTCGGTCGCAAGCTCCTTCACCGCGTCCATGAAGCCGAGCCCGCGCTGGTCGGTCATCCAGCGGATCACATCGCCATGGGCGCCGCAGCCAAAGCAATGATAAAACCCTTTCTGGTCATTGACCGTGAAGCTTGGCGTGTTCTCGTTGTGAAAAGGGCAGCATGCTTTCCACTCGCGACCGGCACGCTGGAGCTTGGTCGTGCGCATTATGACGCTTGAAAGCGTCACGCGCGCGCGCAGTTCATCCAGCCATTGCGGGGAAAGTGCCATGTGTGAAGAATGCCTGTCCGAAAGCTTCGTGTCGAGAAGCTTCCCGACACGATCTGGTGACAGGTTTGTGGACTAGCTCAGGCTTGCTTTTACCAGCCCGCTCGCAAGGCCCATATCGAGCTCTGTGCCGTGGCGTTTTTTGAGCTCGCCCATGACGCGGCCCATGTCCTTGATGCTTTCCGCGCCCACCTCGGCCTTGATCGCTTCGATCGCCGCTTTTGTCGCCGCTTCGTCAAGCATGGCGGGCAGGAATTCTTCGATCACTGCGAGCTCGGCCTTTTCCTGATCCGCCAGTTCCTGACGTCCGCCATCCTCATACATCGTGATCGATTCGCGGCGCTGCTTGGCCATTTTCTGTAGCACTTCGATCACCAGATCATCGTCATTTTCAGGAGCCTTGCCAGTGCGCGCTTCGATATCGCGGTCCTTTATCTTCGCCCCAATAAGGCGAAGCGTTGCCGTGCGATCCTTGTCGCCAGCCTTCATGGAAGTGATCGTTGCGGTCTTGATGTCGTCGCGCAGCATAGATGCGGTCTTTCCTGTGGATGGATTTAGTCGTCTTGCGGTTTAACGCAGATTACGTCCAACAGATAGGTTGACCGACTCATTCCGCAAGCCTAGCGGATGGGTCTTAGCGACATCGCCGGAAAACCCTTAGCTGGAGAGCCCAAGAATGGCTTCTGCTCCTTCTCGCCCTGCGCAGCCCAATGGCGCGACAGGAGTCCTCGTTTTGGCCGACGGTTCGGTCATTTGGGGCAAAGGCTTTGGTGCCACTGGCGATGCGATCGGCGAGGTGTGTTTTAACACCAGCATGACCGGTTATCAGGAAGTGATGACCGATCCGAGCTACGCTGCGCAGATCGTCACTTTCACTTTCCCGCATATCGGCAATGTTGGCACGAACCCGGAAGATATCGAGAGCCGTGTGGAAGGCGCGGTCGGCTGCGTGGTGCGCGAGGAAGTCACGCCGGCGAGCAATTTCCGCAGCGAGCAGCAGTTTGTCGAATGGATGCAAGCCAATGGAAAGATTGGTCTTTCCGGCGTTGACACGCGCGCGCTCACCCGCCGTATCCGCCTGTCCGGCGCTCCCAATGCGATGATCGCGCACTCGCCTGAAGGCAAGTTTGATGTCGATGCTCTGCTCGCCAAAGCGCAGGGCTGGGCGGGGCTTGAAGGCATGGATTTGGCCGAGAAAGTCACGCGCGATGCGCTTGAAGACTGGGCGGGCAGCTATTGGCGGTTGGGGCATGGATACGGCACGGGCCAAGGCGATGACCGGCCGCATGTGGTCGCGATCGACTACGGCGCGAAGGACAACATCTTCCGCAATCTCGTGCGCGCAGGCGCCAAGGTGACAGTGGTTCCGGCTAAGACAACAATCGAAGAAATTGATGCGCTCAAACCCGATGGCGTCTTCCTGAGCAATGGTCCGGGCGATCCGGCGGCAACCGGCGAATATGCCGTCCCGGTGATCAAGGCGCTGCTGGAGCGTGACATGCCGCTCTTCGGAATTTGCCTTGGTCATCAGATGCTTGCGCTCGCCGCGGGCGCCAAGACGATCAAGATGCATCAGGGACACCGCGGCGCAAATCACCCGGTTCAGCGCGTCGGAGATACATGGCAGACAAGTCGAGATCTGGTGGAGATCACCAGCATGAACCACGGGTTCGCAGTAGATGCCGCGACACTTCCGCCAGATGTCGAGCAGACGCATGTCAGCCTGTTTGACGGCTCCAATTGCGGGATCGCGATCAAAGGCAAACGCGCATTTGGCGTCCAGTACCACCCCGAGGCCTCTCCCGGCCCGCAGGACAGCTTCTACCTGTTCGAGAAGTTTGTGGGAGGCTTGGGGTGAGGTCGTTCGACGAATCACTGGCACGGGTTCTCGACCCCCAAGGCCACTACTGGCGATATCCGGGCGACGAGGGCGATGACTGCAGCCGAGTTCGACTCATTGAGCAACGGCTTGACGTCCCATTTGAACAAATAGAGCGAGCTCAATTGGCCATGGAGCTGAATGGGTGGGAGCTTTCCAGTGCGCCTGATGGTGAAGAGAACGATCTGCACCGGTTGTATTTTCGCAAAGCAACGGCACTGACTTCAGAAGCGAAGAAAAGCTTCCTGACAGGCGCCTTGCGGGTCGCCCACGAAGCCAATGGCACGCTCATGTCGTGGATCAATGTCGAGGACTATGAGAACAACTAATGCCCAAACGCACTGACATCTCCTCGATCCTCGTCATTGGCGCTGGCCCGATCATTATCGGCCAAGCGTGCGAGTTCGACTATTCCGGAACACAAGCGATCAAGGCCCTGAAAGAAGAGGGCTACCGTGTCATCCTGGTGAACTCCAACCCGGCGACGATCATGACCGATCCGGAGTTTGCGGACGCGACCTATATCGAGCCGATCACGCCAGAAATCGTCGCCAAGATCATTGCGAAGGAGCGGCCCGACGCGCTGCTCCCCACCATGGGCGGTCAGACCGCGCTGAACTGCGCGCTCAAGCTCGACGAAATGGGCGTGCTTGCCGAATACGGGGTCGAGATGATCGGCGCGAAGGCCGATGCGATCGACAAGGCCGAAAACCGCCAGCGTTTCCGCGATGCGATGGACGCAATCGGCCTGGAAAGCGCGCGCAGTGGAGTGGCCAACACGCTTGAAGAAGCGTTCGCCGTGCTGGAACGCACAAAGCTTCCCTCGATCATCCGGCCCAGCTTTACGCTTGGCGGTACCGGCGGCGGGATCGCGTACAACAAGGCCGAGTTCGAGCGGATTGTGCGCGAGGGGCTCGACGCGTCCCCGACAACCGAGGTTCTGATCGAGGAATCGCTACTCGGCTGGAAAGAGTATGAGATGGAGGTTGTCCGCGACAAGAACGACAATTGCATCATCATCTGCTCAATCGAAAACGTCGATCCGATGGGCGTGCACACCGGCGATTCCATCACTGTCGCGCCGGCACTGACGCTGACCGACAAGGAATACCAGATCATGCGCACCGCGAGCCTGAACGTGCTGCGGGAGATCGGCGTCGAAACGGGCGGATCGAATGTGCAGTTCGCGGTCAATCCTGCTGACGGACGCCTGATCGTGATCGAGATGAACCCGCGTGTCTCGCGCTCCTCCGCGCTTGCCTCCAAGGCGACCGGCTTCCCGATTGCGCGCGTCGCGGCAAAGCTCGCGGTCGGCTACACGCTCGACGAAATCACGAACGAGATCACTGGCGCGACGCCTGCAAGCTTTGAACCGACGATCGACTATGTCGTGACGAAGATCCCGCGCTTTGCGTTCGAGAAGTTCAAAGGCGCGAAGCCAGAGCTTGCGACGGCGATGAAGTCTGTCGGCGAAGTCATGGCGATTGGCCGCAACTTCCAGGAATCGATGCAAAAGGCGCTGCGCGGGCTTGAGACGGACCTCGATGGCTTCAACCGCCAGACCGAGCTGGAAGGCGTCTCCAAAGAAGTTATCATCGCCGCGCTCTCCAAACGTACGCCGGACAGGCTGCTCAATGTCGCGCAGGCTTTCCGCGAAGGCCTCACCGTCGAGGAAATCCAGCCGATCACTGGCTATGATCCTTGGTTCCTGCGCCAGATCGAAGAGATCATTGCGGCGGAGAAAGACATCTCCACCAATGGCTTGCCCAGCGATGCGGCGGGCCTGCGCAAGCTTAAGTCGATGGGCTTTTCCGACAAGCGTTTGGCGACTTTGGCTGTGCGCTCTGTCGGCGTTGCGGGCGGCATGGGCGAGACGCAGGCGAAACGCTCTGGCCTGCTGCACGATGCGCTGCAAGCTATGGCAGGTGCGACCTCTGAAGAAGAAGTGCGCGAGCTTCGCCAGAAGCTTGGTGTGCGCCCCGTTTTCAAGCGGATCGACAGCTGCGCGGCGGAATTCGAAGCGATCACGCCGTACATGTACTCGACCTATGAAGTGCCAAGCTTTGGCGAGCCGGAATGCGAAGCGGAACCGTCCGATCGCAAGAAAGTCGTCATTCTCGGCGGCGGTCCCAACCGGATCGGGCAGGGGATCGAGTTCGACTATTGCTGCGTCCATGCGTGCTTTGCGCTCGCCGAAGTCGGGTTCGAGACCATCATGGTCAATTGCAATCCGGAGACGGTTTCAACCGATTATGACACGTCCGACCGGCTCTATTTCGAGCCTTTGACCGCTGAAGACGTGCTGGAAATCCTCAAGCTGGAGCAATCGACCGGCGAGCTGGTTGGCGTGATCGTGCAGTTTGGTGGACAGACGCCGCTGAAACTGGCGCAAGCGCTGGAAGATGCAGGCATCCCGATCCTTGGCACGTCGCCTGATGCGATTGACCTGGCTGAGGACCGCGAGCGGTTCGCGCGGCTCGTCAATAAGCTGAAACTCAAGCAGCCTGACAATGGCATTGCTTATAGCCGCGATGAAGCTGCGGCGGTGGCCGCGCGGATCGGCTATCCGGTCCTGCTGCGTCCGTCCTATGTCTTGGGTGGCCGTGCGATGGAAATCGTGGACAGCGAAGCGCAACTCGATGATTACATCAAGACAGCAGTAAACGTGTCCGGCGACAGTCCGGTTCTAGTCGATCAGTATCTGCGTGATGCGGTCGAATGCGATGTCGACGTGGTATGCGATGGCGAGGAAGTGCGCGTTGCCGGCGTGATGCAGCATATCGAGGAAGCGGGCGTCCACTCTGGCGACAGCGCCTGCACTTTGCCGCCTTACTCGCTGCCCGCCGATATTGTCGAAGAGATGGAGCGGCAAGGTGAAGCGCTCGCTCGCGCGCTCAATGTCGTCGGCCTGATGAACGTGCAATTCGCCGTGAAGGACGGTGAGGTCTATCTGATCGAAGTGAACCCGCGTGCCTCGCGCACTGTGCCTTTCGTTGCGAAAGCTATCGGACAGCCGGTCGCCAAGATCGCAAGCCGCGTGATGGCGGGTGAAAAGCTCAGCAGTTTCGAACCATTCAAGCGTGAGTTTGACTATATGGCGGTGAAAGAGGCGGTCTTCCCGTTCAACCGCTTCCCCGGCAGCGATCCTGTGCTCACGCCGGAGATGAAATCGACCGGAGAAGTGATGGGCATCGACCGGACTTTTGAAGAGGCATTCCTGAAGTCGCAAATGGGCGCAGGGATGAGCTTGCCGCGCGAAGGGACGCTGTTTGTGTCCGTCAAAGACACGGACAAGCCGCATATCCTCGGCGCTGTGAAGACCTTGCTTGAGCAGGGCTTCAAGGTTGTCGCAACGGGCGGCACGCAGACCTATCTGGCAGAGCAGGGTCTACCGGTCGAACGCGTGAACAAGGTTGCGGAAGGACAACCGCATATCGTCGACAAGATCATCGACGGCGACATCGCTCTGATCTTCAACACGACCGAGGGTTGGCAGAGCCTGAAGGACTCCAAATCGATCCGCGCATCGGCGCTGGAGGCCAAGGTCCCGTATTACACGACAGCCACCGCTTCGAGTGCTGCGGCAAGCGCAATTCATGCGGTCAACGCAACTGAGCTTGAAGTTCGCTCGCTGCAGGACTATTATAGCTGAACAAACCCAGCGTATTTCCCTAAATTCTGAACGTGGAACGCCGCTCCGGCAGGAACGGCCATGTTCTGAATTTCGCTGAATTCTGAGGGATTTACGCCTTGAAGGATAGAATGGATGGCTACGATGGAAAAGGTCCCAATGCTGGCAGAAGGCTATGAGAAGCTGACTGCTGACTTGAAGGTGCTTCGCGAAGAGCGCCCGCGCATTGTCGACGCTATCGAAGAAGCGCGCGCACATGGCGATCTCTCGGAGAATGCCGAATATCACGCGGCCAAAGAGCGCCAAGGCCAGGTTGAAGCTCAGATTGCTGAGCTCGAAGACAAGGTCAGCCGCGCGCAGATTATTGATCCATCGACGTTGTCGGGCGACCGTATCATTTTCGGTGCGACTGTCACGCTGCTTGATGAAAACGACAAGCCGGTGAAGTACCAGATCGTCGGTCAGACTGAAGCGGACGCGGCCAAGGGGCGCATCTCTTACAACTCGCCCATCGCGCGCGCCTTGATCGGCAAACAAAAGGACGAAGAGATCGAAGTGACGGTCCCGTCAGGCGACAAGTTTTACCTCGTCGACAAGATCGAATTTATCTGAGCTTGAGCTTCAGAAAAAGGCGAGGGCGCTGACCATTGGGTCCGGCGCCCTTTCTTCTTGCCTATGGCCGGCCTTACGCGTCCGGCGTCAGCAGCTGGTGGATGTGCACGACCACGTAACGCATCTCGGCATCGTCGACCGTGCGCTGCGCCTGCGCGCGCCATGCATCTTCAGCAGCCTCGTAATTCGAGAACACGCCGACGACGTGCAGACTTTCCGGGTCCTGGAATTCCAGACTGCGCGGATCCTTTACACGTCCGCCCATGACCAAATGCAGTTTCTGGCTCGGGGTTGTTTCTTCCACTTTTTCAACCTTTCTCTCGGGGAGTTTTAACTGGGGAGAGGCGCGTCAATCGCGCGATTGCTCAGCCCCATAGACGAAGCGGCCTGACAGGCAAACCCGTCAAGCCGCTCATCAGCTGCGTACATACGAATTACTGCGAGATACGGTCGCGAAATCCGCGCACAGCGCGTCTTGTCTTGCGCGAGGCTGCACGCTTTGCGGATGCGGCGTTGTCGCCTGCTTTCGTCGCAATGTAACTCGCTTCGCGTTTCGCAGTGCGCGCAGTGTCACGCGCAGCATCGCTCAGGTCTTCCAGCTTGTCCTGTCCCGTCCGCGCAGCCGACGTCGCTTCATCGATCAGCTTGACCCCGTACGCCAGCACTGCATCGCGAGCGAGCGTTGCGAACACACTGCTGCGGCCCACAGCCTTGCCGGCAATCCGGCGCCCGGGCTTCGTCATGAGGCCAATCGCGAGGCCCGCAGCAATGGCGCCTCCTACAGCGACCAGCGGATTCTTTTTGACGAATTCAGCCGCGTTACCGGCCGCCTCCTTGGCACCGTCAGCAATGGCGCGAGCAGCATGCCGTGCTTCGCCTTCCGCAATGCGTTCTTTCAGCTCTTCGCGTTTCTCGTCATTCGACATTGTCAGTTTCTCCAAGAGGCTCTTGCTTGCCTGCGTCCTGCTCTTCGAACAGAGAGAGGATCGGATTGCGTGCAAACCAGATTAGAACAGCGCCTATTAACGCCGCGAGAATGCCTTTGTGGTTGTCGGCAGCGCTGCTCGCTTTGTCGAATACTTCGCGCGCGCCTTCATTGAGGTTGGTCGCTGCGCGTTCTGTCAGACTGGGGCCTGAAAACGTGTTTTTCACATGCGCAATGTCAGCATCGATCAGAGCCTTCGCAGCGTCCCGTACTGCGCGGTCTTCAAGCATCTGACGCTTAAGATCGCTCATTGCTCGTCTTCCGAAAAGGCATCGGCGATGTTGCGAGCGCGGCGGCGGGCTTTCAGCAGGACAATCAGCGTAGCGAGAAGCAGGACACCGACCACCGCAGCTGTCGCTCCCAAGGCCGTGAGATACGGTGTCAGCGCGATGACAGCGCCAACAACCAAGGCGATTAGCGCGAGATGCAGGAATGCGAGCGCGGCAAGTACGGAGATTGCGGCCGACTTGCCTTGCTGCGCGCTGTAACTAAGCCGCGACTTCTGGAATGCGAACTCAGCCTCAGCGTAAGTGCGACCGTCTGCGATCAGAGCGAGGACTTCGTCCGACAGGCCCGGTTTACGCTCAGGCGATTCCTCGTCGCCGCGTAACGCCTCTTCAAATTCGTCCTCAGCACTGGGCGCATTCTCGCCCGGTGCATCATCTTCACGCATAGAGCCCCCTTATGCTCCTGCTCATGCCGCGCGCGAGCTTAGTCGCGCGATCCGCGGAACATGCGAGCAAGCAAGAAACCAGCGACTGCTGCAATACCGATAGCCGTGCCTGGACTCTTGCGAACGAACTCGCGAGCATCCTCGCCGATATCTTCGACGCTTTTGGAATCCAGCTTTGCAGATGCCTCCTGTAGGCTGCGCGATGCGCTGCGAGCGTAATCGCCATACTGATCACCGAAGCGCTCATCAATCTGAGGCGCGGTGTCCGAGATCACCTTGCCAAGTGATGCGAGGCCGTCGCTCGCCTTGTTCTTGCCTTCTGTAGCAAGCTCGCCGGCTTTCACCTTCGCTTCAGAGCCATAATTCTTCGCTTCTGCCACGAGATCGGTTCCTTTTGCTTTCGCGTCATCGCGATATGCGCCTGCGCGCTCACCGGCTTCTGCTTTCAGAGCAGCCGCGCCTGCTTTGGCTTCTTCAAGCGCCGCGTTGAAGCGGGTCTTGGCCTCGCTGGTTCCAGCCTCCGCCTTTTTCGCGGCTGCTTTGGTGGTGGTTTTCTTTGCGGGGGTTTTCTTCCGCGTGGTTTTGGCTTCTGCCATGATAAACTCCCTTCGAGTCTTCGACCTAAAATACAGCCATCTTCGCTCGTAAAACAGCGAAAACGTAATCATCCTTGCAACGTCGCTTGCGCGTTATGTTTCCGACGCATACAGCGCGCTGCAACATATGCCCTTCCGATATAGGGGTGTATTAACAGATTACAACACCAAGAGGCAGGCATTCTCCATGACGGCAATCATAGACCTACACGGACGCGAAATATTGGACAGCCGCGGCAATCCGACTGTGGAAGTGGATGTTCTGCTGGAAGATGGTAGCTTTGGCCGTGCAGCGGTCCCGTCAGGAGCCTCTACAGGCGCGCATGAAGCGGTTGAGCTGCGCGACGGAGACAAGGCGCGTTATCTGGGCAAGGGCGTTCTGAAAGCAGTGGAATCGGTCAATGGCCCGATTGGCGATGCGCTACTCGGCATTGACGCAGAAGATCAGCGTGACGTTGATCTTGCCATGATCGCGCTCGACGGAACGCCAAACAAGGGCAAACTGGGCGCGAACGCCATTCTTGGTGTGAGCATGGCAGTGGCCAAGGCCGCAGCCAATGCGCGCGGCCTGCCGCTCTATTCCTATATTGGCGGCGTGTCCGCGCATGCACTGCCGGTGCCGATGATGAACATCATCAATGGCGGAGAGCATGCCGACAATCCGATCGACATCCAGGAATTCATGGTCATGCCGGTTGGCGCTGGCTCTATTGCAGAGGCGGTTCGTTGGGGATCGGAAATCTTCCACACGCTGAAGAAGGGGCTGTCGCAGAAAGGCCTCGCGACGTCTGTCGGCGATGAAGGTGGGTTCGCACCTGACCTTGCGAGTACGCGCGATGCGCTCGACTTCATCATGGCATCGATCGAGCAAGCTGGCTTCAAGCCTGGCGAAGATGTCACCTTGGCGCTCGACTGCGCATCGACGGAGTTCTTTGCCGATGGCCGGTACGATATGGCAGGTGAAGGGACTTCGCTTAGCCCGGATGAGATGGCGCAATATCTCGCCGATCTGTGCAAGGATTATCCTATCCGTTCGATCGAGGACGGCATGGCAGAAGATGACTTTGCCGGCTGGAAAGCTCTGACAGACCTCATCGGTCACAGTGTGCAGCTCGTCGGTGACGATTTGTTCGTGACCAACCCTGCGCGTCTGAGCGATGGCATTGCTCAGGGTCTTGCGAACTCGCTGCTGGTGAAGGTCAATCAGATCGGAACGCTGTCGGAAACGCTTGATGCGGTCGATATTGCCCACCGCGCAGGCTATACCTCTGTAATGAGCCACCGTTCGGGTGAAACCGAGGATGCGACGATTGCGGATTTGGCGGTCGCGACCAATTGCGGGCAGATCAAGACCGGATCGCTCGCCCGGTCAGACCGGCTGGCGAAATACAACCAGCTGATCCGGATCGAGGAAGAGTTGGGTGACAGCGCGAAATATGCAGGCGCGGCTTGCTACGGCAAGCGGAGCGCCTGATCGAGGGCGTCGCGGAAATACGCTTCCATCCGCTGGACACCTTGCTCCGATAGTCGGACCAGCACTCGGCGCTGGTCTCGTACATCATGTTCGCGTTCGAGCAGGCCAACCTCTTGCAGCACGCCCAGCCAGCGAAGACCTGTCGTCGGCGGAGATGCTGAGCCGATGCAAGCACTGGAGACAGATACTGCCTTTCCTTCCGCGTGAGCGATATAGAGGTCGAGCAGTATGTCCCAGGCGGGTTCGCCGAAAAGCTCCTCATTGTCGAAGACGCTCGCGCGTTTGCGCCGTGCATCGTATCGGGCGCGAGCGAGTGTGAGGAATTGGCTTTGCTCATCACCGGGCTTATGGCTATCGCTGCGCCGCGAAACCAATTCGGCGGCGTTTTCCGGAAGCGTCGGGCCTTTCCCCGCCGAATGCGAATTCGCTTCACCCGTTTGCTGAGACGATTGGAGTTCATTCGCAAGCGCTTGAAGCTGCTCTGACAGCTGGATCAAATCGTCACGGTTTGGCAGTTGTCGCGAAGGGGTTTCTTCACGCGCCAAACCATTGTCAGCGTTGTCGCGGCGTACTCGTGCCCGAGTCACCCTCTCAGTGTCTACCCGAGGCTGGATAGAAAGGCCGGGGCTAGGGGTGGGGGACCTGCTCGCCATCAGCTTTGCCTTTGCACTGCGCTAATCACGGAAGCATCAGCCGATTGCTGCGCGAATATGTTCTTTGTGTGATCCAATAGGACCTCCTGCGACTGCAGGGGCTCGTTTGAAATCGATACTGCGGAATTCGGGTACAGGTCTCCGCCGGCAAAAATCGCTGCCGTGCACACCATGTTGGTGTCCCTATACCCGTTCCTGATTTCGCCCCTGTAGTCTTAGGATTAGCAGAGCCCTCGTGGACAATCCTATCCGCACGAATACCTAAGCTGGCAGGCAGTTAGCCTCCGAACCGGCCCTGCAGTTCAAGCAAAATCAGCGCTGCTTTGGCTGCTTCGCCGCCTTTGTCTTTCTGTGCCGGATCTGCGCGGACAAGCGCTTGTTCTTCGCTTTCAGTGGTCAGAATGCCATTGCCGATTGCGATACCGTCCATGGTCAATGCCATGATCGCACGCGCGCTTTCGCCAGCCACGATCTCGAAGTGATAGGTCTCCCCGCGGATCACGACGCCGATAGCAACAAAGCCGTCATACATGCCGCTTTCAGCCGCCATTGCGATAGCGCCGGGCACTTCAAGCGCCCCGGGTACTGTTAGGACTTCGGCTTCATGGCCGGCCGCTTCGATGGCAGCGCGCGCGCCTTCGATCAGCATGTCATTCAAATGCGCGTAGAACCGCGCTTCTACAATCAGAATCTTGGCCATGGTTACTCCGGAATGGGGTGAGTGCTGACGATGTTGAGGCCATAGCCTTCAATCGCGACGACATTGGGCTGAGAATTGGACAGAAGGATCATGTCCTCGACTTTCAGGTCTGCGAGGATTTGCGAGCCGACACCGACATTTCGAACCTCGTCTTCCTCGCTATAGCCTTTATTGCCTGCAGGACGGCCAGTGATGAGCACGATCAGGCCCGAACCGTGTTCGCCAATCGCTTGCATGGCACGCTGAAGAGTGCGCTTGCGAGGTCCCGGCTTGCCCAGCAGATCGTCAAAGATCGAGATCGGGTGGACGCGGGCGAGGGTGGGTTCCCCAGGCGTGACCTGGCCTTTCTGCAAAACATAGCTGTCACTGCCGTCGACTTTGTTGCGATAGGTCAGCATGCGCCAATCACCGCCATAATCGGAAGTGAAGCTCTGCTCACCCGTGCGCTCGACCAAGTGATCGTTGCGCATGCGGTATTCGATGAGATCGCGGATCGTGCCGATCTTGAGGTTGTGCTTGCGGGCAAAGATGATGAGATCGTCGAGACGCGCCATGGAGCCGTCTTCATTCATGATCTCGCAGATCACGCCTGAGGGATTGAGGCCAGCGAGCCGCGAAATATCGACCGCGGCTTCGGTGTGGCCAGCGCGGATGAGCACACCGCCATCGCGCGCGGTCAGCGGAAACACATGACCTGGCGTGACGATATCGTCGGGGCCCTTAGTCGCGTCAATGGCGACTGAAATTGTGCGCGCACGGTCCGCTGCCGAGATGCCGGTTGTGACCCCTTCCTTCGCTTCGATGGAAGTCGTGAACGCGGTCTTCATCGCTTCAGTGTGATTGCGGCTCATAGGTTCAAGATTGAGTGCATCCACCCGAGCACGGTCTAGCGCGAGGCAGATGAGGCCGCGGCCATGCGTCGCCATGAAGTTGACCGCCATAGGTGTCGCCATCTGGCCCGGAATGATGAGGTCGCCTTCATTCTCGCGATCCTCGTCATCGACCAGGATATACATGCGGCCATTGCGGGCCTCTTCGATGATTTCCTCGATCCCGACAAGGACAGGGCTGTCGTCGTGCGTCAGAAGAAAGCTTTCGAGCTTGGCGAGCGTTTCAGCGGTGGGGTTCCACGCGCTTTCGCCTGCATCGCGCAAAGTGTTAGCGTGAAGACCAGCGGCACGCGCAAGCCCACTCTTGGTCATATCGCCGGATGTGATAAGATCGCGTACGCGGTCGATTACAGTAGCCATGGGAAGCGCATAATCACATTTCAATGTGATTGCAAGTGCGCTTATACTACATCACGATGTGAATTTTGGTTTCTGGACGTATGGTGGACTCACCAGGTTTCGAACCTATGGTCCACAGATATGGCATGGAATAGTTGGCTTTGCTCCTAGACACATCCGAATTGTCAGAGGAGATATTCATGATGCTATTCGGTTCCATCGCCGCGACGTTATGTCTGCACCCGCTACCAATTGAGTGTGCCAGTGTGCAGATGCTTACACACAGTTCTGCGCGCTCTGAGAGCCACGCTATTGCAGGAGAGTTGTACTCCGTTCCGGCATATACGTTACTCATGAACAGCCAGTCGCGGGACCTCTTTCAAGCGTTCATGACTGACACCCAAGGCCTCAGCAATCCGATCGATACCACCACTACAACAGAAGACGACAATCAGCGGATCGACCGTGAAGTTGCCAATTACAAAGCGCTGGCTGATCGTATCGCAGATGGCCGCTACGAAGCTTTGCCTCGGCAGCAACGCGATCCAATGCTTCAGGGCATCAAGATGTTTTATCAGGGCGCTGCCGCATCAACCGACCGGGAGATTGAAACAGCACAAGGCATGATAACCGGGATCGGACGCGCCGATGCCGCTTACAATTTCCTCATTGCGCATGAGGCATACCTCTATGCAGGCGACAAGCTGTTTCCCGGCGACCCCGCGATCAGCGCCGCGCGCGACAAAGTCGCTGTAGCCATCGCCAAGCTCGGCGGTTCAAGAGCGTCGGCTCAGGACGCCGCGGATGCTGCAGAGCTTGAAAAGGCTCGCAAAGTCCGGATGCCCGCCGCCATGACGCAAGACAAAGGGGCGCAGGCCCTGTTCCGCCAAGCCTGGCGCACAAGCGGCATCGATTGGACCATCATGAAGATCAATGTGACAAGCGGCTGGCGCGACAAGGTCGAATATGGGCGCGTCATCGGTCAACGTCGCGACGCTGCGATAGCCGCGCGCGATCCCGACAACCCGAAGCGCTGCAATCTCTATGACTTCACTATGTTCCGCGACAAAAGCGGCGCGGTACGGCGCGATTCCCATAACACCACGCGGATCGCGTGCGAAAATGTGAAATAGGAAGCTGCCCCACCACTTTCGCTCTGCCACAGATATGGCATTGGACGGCGTGCCACGAATATGGTTGAACGCGAGACCATGTGGTGCGCTGAACGCGCTGGGTCAAGCAAGCGACGGGTGGAATGCAGACAGCCAAACCATTGCGCTGGTTGAAAGCGATTGCGCTGCTGCTCGGCGGAATAGCGCTGCTGCTTGTAAGCCAGATCACGTCCGAGACTCTGTCGCGCGCAGGACCTTACCCGATTGATCAGGACCTTGCGCTGATCCTACCGCAAACACCACCACAGGATCTGGACGATGCACCTCGCGTAAAGCCTGAATTCTCAGCCGCGCCAGCCTATGTCTATGACGATCCGGCCGGGCGCGAAGCGGGTCCCGGCATCTTCGAGACATCGTTCGAATGGCGCGAAGGCGAACCGCCCCCTGCGCTGCTGTTGGCATTTTTTAGAAGGCTCGAAGCGATTGAGCTCAACGGCAATCCGGTCGCCATGCAGAACATGCGCAACCAGTCACTTGTCGGCGCTTGGCATCCGGTGGTTGTGTTGTTCGAGCGCGAGCATCTGGTCGATGGCAAAAACCTCCTTCGCATCACGGATGTCGGAACGTCGCGCAAGGTTCTGCCCGCTTTCAACGTGGTCGCGGCCGAGCAAGCGGAAACCGCCGCATTCTGGGGAGCGTTCTTCGAATTGCATCTCACGCTGGCTGTCACAGGCATCATGCTGTTCGTTGCCTTGTTCTGCGGCGTCGTGAGCTGGCCGCGCAAAGAACGATTGCAGATCCGCTGTTTCATCGCCTTGCTTCTGGTGTGGAGCCTGAGAAACGCGATGGGCTTCGACCTGCTAGGCACCATGCCAAGCCCGTGGCGGGTCTTCGCTGCATACTGGATCGGGTATGTGCTCGCTGCGGCATTGGCGGCCTATTGCTTTGCCTGGGCCGGAATGAAGGCGCGCGCGGTATTCAGCGCTTGGGCCGTCGCCGGCTTAGCGATCCTTGTGACGCTGGGTATGGGCTATCAAAGCAGCACGGCTGCATTCGAAATCTCCTACACGGTTGAGAGCGCGCTCATTCCCGGGCTTGTGATCCTTGGCTTAGCGGCGGCAGTGTATTCCGAAGTGCGCGGATCATTAAGCCGCCCCGTCCAGCTTCTGCTGATTGCAGGTGCAGGCACCGCGCTTGCGCTCGATGCACTGGATGAGCGGTTTGATCTGGCGCTTGGCCTGCTCGATCCGCAACCGATGATTTACTACGCAACGCCGCGCCATGGCATTCTGCTGGCACTGGGTCTGCTTGGCGCGATGGTGTTCCATCAAATGCGTGCGCGCAAGTTGTCCGAAGATTTGAATGGCGAGCTCAACCGCAAGCTGGTCGCCCACAAGGCCGAACTGGCGGATGTGCATCTGCGCGAGAAACGATGGGTGCGCGAACAGGCCTTCAGCGAAGAGCGTCAGCGCATCATGCGCGACATGCATGACGGGCTCGGCAGCCAGCTGATGGGCATGCTGCTTGCAGCGCGTCGCGGCAAAGCCGAACCGGAAAAGGTCGCAGAAGGCCTGCAACAGGTCGTCGATGAACTGCGCTTGATGATCGACTCTATGGACTCAGTTGGAGAATCGCTTGGCTCTGCCCTCGCAAGCTTCCGCAACCGCTTGCAGCCACGAGTAGAAGACGCTGGCTTTGCGTTCCGCTGGGACAATCAGCTCGGCGACGACCTGCCGTCCTATCCGCCGCGCACCGCCTTGCAGCTGTTCCGGATCATGCAGGAAGCGGTGGCCAATGCGCTCAAGCATTCAGGCGGTTCGGTTATCACGATCTCACTCACAAAAAACACAGTTGCCGGAGACTGGCTGGAAGTGATCATTGCAGATGACGGTCCGGGCATAGACGGGCCTCGCATTGGCGGTCACGGGCTTGACAATATGGCTGCTCGCGCGGCCAAAGAAGGCGGCAGGGTTGTCTTCGCGTCGCCGGAGGAAGCCGCCGGTGGACGCGTGACGATACTCTTCCCGATCGAGGTAAAGCATGGGTAAGACGCAGCGCCAATGGAACCACCGCATTGCGATTGTCGAAGACGATCCGACCGTGCGCGAACACTTTATCGAGATTGTCAGCGGGCAGGACGGACTGGACCTCGCAGGCGTCGCGCCGAGCCTTGCAAGAGCGCGCGATCTTCTCGGCCAGACGCAGAAGCCTGACCTTGTCCTGCTCGATATCGGATTGCCCGATGGCAGCGGGCTCGACTTCATTTCCGAAATCCGTGCGAAGTGCGGTGCGAAGATCCTCATCGTCACCAGCTTCGGCGACCGCGAGACCGTGGTCGATGCGATCAGGGCAGGCGCTGACGGCTATCTCCTGAAAGACAGCAGTGTGGCTCAGATCCTCGACGGCATTGAAGCGACGCTGGCAGGCGGCGCTCCGGTCAGCGCAGCCGCCGCCGTCTATCTGCTTGACCGGTTGCGGCATGGCTCGTCCTTCGATGTGGAGACAGTCGCGGAAGAAGATGCCGGGCTGACCCCGCGCGAGGTCGAGCTGCTTGAGCTGTTTGCCAAAGGCGAAAGCTACAAGGATGCGGCGCGTTCGCTTGGCATCTCACCGCTTACCGTGGGCAATCACGTCAAGTCGATCTATCGCAAGCTGGCGGTCCATTCGCGTGGCGAAGCGGTCTATGAAGCGATCAAGACAGGCCAGCTAAAGATCTGATTACCATGGTGTAAATCGCGTGCTGCCACAGATATGGCACTAGGCGTGTGGCATGCCGCAAGGGCGTGTGATCGCATAGAAACTTCCCAAAATATCAGGGAGTTTCAAACATCATGACACACTATTCACTTTCGAAGGGCGCGCTTCTTTTGACCGGGGTTGCAGGTCTTGCGCTAACGGCTGGTCCGGCGCAGGCCGCTACAGGCTCTATCAGCAATATCGGCGCGACCGACCGGCCCGCGACAAACCAGTGCCGTATTTCTTTTCAAACAATCGCAACCGGTGTGGTTGCTGACAGCGGCTCAACTGACCGATACGCCGTCACTTTGGAGCAAAGCTCAGGTCTCGTCGAGCGCCAGTTCAACGATGGTGTGCAAGTGGGGTTCTCCGAAACGGAACCGCGCATATTGGACACAGCATCTTCGCCCATTCGGGACCAGAGGTCAGTAAAGATCAGAGAGAGAACAACTGGGCCATTGCTGGGCGATATCGACAGCGTCAACATTCCCCGCTCAGTGCTCATCGCTGCGGGTGGCAATTGCGCGCTTTCAGCGCCGAATACTGCGCCAGTAATCGATGCCGGCCCTGATCAAACACAAGCGCCTAGCAACTTCCAACTCGTCGGCTCGAGCTTCGATGCCGAAAACGATGCCATCGCTTTCAATTGGACGCAGGTTTCCGGCCCTACCGCAATAATCAATTCACCGACATCGCGAACAACGAGTGTTTCTGGGCCCACGGTGTCATCTCCCACCACGCTCGTGTTCCAATTGGAAGGAACAGACGCTGCGCTCGAGACAGTTACAGATACTGTTTCAGTGACGGTGCTTCCTAATCAAGCCCCTGTCGTCGATGCTGGCCCTGACCAGACCATCGCGGGGGACAGCACCGTTACACTCGCGGGCAGCGCTACAGACCAAGACAACGATCCGCTGATCATTCAATGGACGCAAACCGGCGGAGCAAATGTCACGCTCAGCGATCCGAGCGCGCTCAACCCGACTTTCACCGCTCCGCCCCGGGCGCGCGACGATGAGGTCCTCACATTCGAACTCAGCGCCAATGATGGCACGGTGACGACGACCGACACAGTCACCATCACTGTTGCCGGCAATGAAGCGCCCAATGTCGTCGCAGTCATCAATCCCACTTCCGGACTTGGCAATTCACAATTCACGTTGGACGGCTCCGGAACGACCGACCCTGAAGGCGATCAGATCCTCTATGTCTGGTCGCAGGTGAGCGGACCAATCGGGACCATCGCCAATCCCAACGCAGCGGTGACAACTTTCACTGCGCCACAAGCGGGCGTCGGAGTGAACCAGACCCTGACCTTCCAGCTGACGGCTGTCGATACTTTCGATGAAAGCGACAGCGAGACAGCCAGCGCGACCCTGCTTGCGAACAGCGCCCCGGTGGCGGATGCGGGGGCTGACCAGAGCGTTGGCGGCAATTCAGTGGTAACACTTGATGGCTCGGGCTCCACGGATCCTGAAAACGATCCTCTGACCTTCACTTGGTCGCAGACGGCTGGCGCAAATGTGACCCTAAGCGATATAAACGCGGTGCAGCCGACCTTCACGACTCCCCCTGCGACTGGTCAGGACCAGACATTCGAATTTGAATTGCTGGTTGAGGATCGCAGCAGCGGAGGAACCTCCAATTCTGGCGGCAAGTCCCGCTTTGCACCACCACCCACAAGCTCAACAGACACGGTCGTCATCACAGTCCTCGCCAATCGCCCGCCGGTTGCGAATGCCGGACCCGATCAAGGCCCGGTTGATGCCGGCCAGACGGTTACGCTGGATGGCACAGGCTCTTCCGATCCAGACAATGAAGCGCTGACCTACACCTGGGTGCAGACCAGCGGAGACGCGGTCACACTGAGCGATCCCAATTCCGCACAGCCCACATTTGTCGCGCCCAACGTCAATGGCGCAGTGACCTTCGAGCTTACTGTAAGCGATGGCTCCTTCTTCGCGCGTGACACTGTGAGTGTCGAGCTGCGCGCGATCGGCTCGATCACGATCGTCCAGCAGATCATCGGCAGCGATACGCAAGTTGCCTTCACGTCGAGCCTTGCTGCACTGACGACCACGCTCAGCACCAGCGATGGGACTGCGCAAGTCAGCGCGCAAAATGTGCCGGTGGGAACTTACACAGTGACCGCCGCTGATCTGACAAGCCTGGGCATAGGCATCACCGACATTACTTGTTCGGACAGCGATTCCATCGGTGATCTCGCAACGCGCACGGCAACAATCGAGCTTAGCGCAGGCGAAGACGTAACCTGCACATTCAGCTCGGCCAATTCGCGTGAAGCGGCGCAAGCGGCGATCTACAACTTCTTGACCGGTCGTAACCAGCTGATCCTTTCGCATCAGCCAGATCTGCAGCGCCGGTTGGATCGTCTCGCGGATCGCAGCATCGGGCGTCAGTCCGGGTCTGTGAACGCTTACGGCGTGCCTATTCCGGGCTCAGAAAAGCTGCCGCTCCAAGCCAGCATGATGGACGGACAAGCGCGCTTCTCCACCAGCATGGGCATGGCGATTGGCGGCGCGAGCGAGCGCAAGTTCGATGTCTGGGCTGAAGCCTATTTGAGCCGTGCAAGCATTGGCATACAAGATGCCGATTTCCGCATCCTGCATGTCGGCGCTGATGTTAAACTGGCGGACAGCATTCTTGTCGGCGGGATCTTGCAGCTCGACGATTATAGCGATCGCGGCGAGTTTGAGGTGGGCGAAGCCGAAGGCGACGGCTGGATGGTCGGGCCTTATGTCACAGCACAGTTGGCACCGCAGCTTTACCTCGAGGCAAGGGCCGCCTGGGGTAGCTCGGACAACAGGGTCTCACCTCTCGCTGACATTGTCGATGCCTTTGACACGGATCGTAGCCTCTATTCCGGCTCGCTTTTCGGCGAGCTTGAAGTCGGTGACGACACAGTGCTGCGGCCGGAACTCACCGTGCGCCACTTCAGCGAAAAGCAGAAGGCTTACACGGACAGCTTCGGCATTACAGTATCTGCGCAAACCGTCGATCAGGGCGATGTCAGCTTCAAGCCGCGTCTGTCGCATTTGATCGAGCTGGAAAGCGGCTGGTCACTTCGTCCGTTCGGCGTGATCGAAGGTATCTATACTTTCGGTACCGAGCCGGACGGCGCCCTTGCGAACATCGTCCCGACAGCTTTTTCCGATGCGTTTGGCGGGGTCCGCGCGCGTGTTGAAGGCGGCGTCGATATCTTCAGCAAGGGCGGCATCAGAGCGAGCGTCTCCGGCTTCCACGACGGGATCGGCGCAAGCGAATTCAGCAACACAGGGGTCCACATCGGACTGTCTTTCGGGTTCTGACCCGGTCCGAAAGGCAAACTTGATGGTGCGGGAGGTATCAGGGGCTTGCTGCAATGCCTCCCGCATTTTTTCTCAATTCAGGAAGAATTGCACCATGACAAAAGGGAAATCGCACTATGTACCGCTGCTCGGCAGCATGGCCTTGCTCGCGGGGTGCGGGGAGGCGCCCTCAAGCGAAACGGCTGGCCCACCATCCAATCTCGATATCAATTCAGCTAAGCGCCAATGCGCGACGGTTGCGTCCATCAATCTGATGGGTAGCGGAGTGCCAGACGAAGCGATCGAGGCTGTTTGCAGCTGTAGTATCGACAAGCTGGTAAGGGACGGAAAGTTCAGCGATCAGCGCCAGCCAACCGAAGCGGAAGCCGAAGAGGCGATGAACACCTGCATCGACGAAGTCGCAGCGCAGATGTCTTCCGATTGAGAATGGCTTGGTCGGAAGTACCTGAGGAATTCAAAGAGAATAGAACGGCGCTTCAACAGGTTTCTCAGCAGAGCCATTTGTAAAGCAATGAGGCCAGCTCGCGCTGAGCATCAATTGTTGGATTCGTGTCGAAAACTGCCAGACAGCTTTCCAGTCCTGATTTTCAAGATCAGAGGGGCCGCAAACATCGAAGGATTGTTACCTTCAGCGCTATCTCGTTCCCGCTTGAAACTTCGAGGCAACGCTGAATAATTGGAAAATGGTGGACGCACTAGGGTTCGAACCTAGGACCCGCTGATTAAGAGTCAGCTGCTCTACCAACTGAGCTATGCGTCCACACCGGTTTTACCGCTTGGAAAAGTAGCGTCTGACGGAGCGTAACACCGCATCCGATTCGCGCGAGGCGCTGCATATAGCGACGCTAGCGATATTGAAAAGGGGCTATTGCAAACTGCGAGGGTGAGCTGCTCAGCCGAAGCGCGCTTTTGGGGAGTTCCGGTTCCAGCGGTTCACCATCAAGAGTGCGCCGATACAGATCATGTTGGTCATCATGGACGAGCCGCCATGGCTCATGAAGGGAAGAGGAATACCAACCACGGGGGCAAGGCCCATGACCATCATCAGATTGATTGCAACGTAGAAGAAGATGGTTGCCACCATGCCGCCTGCGATCAGCCTTGCGAAACGGTCTTGCGAGGCGCGCGCGACTTTCCAGCCCCAGCTCAGGATGATAGCGAAAACGCCGATCACGAACACGCCGCCAATGAGGCCCCATTCCTCTGCCATAGTCGCGAACACGAAATCGGTGTGCGGTTCAGGCAAATAGTTGAGGTGGCTTTGCGAGCCTTCGTTGAAACCTTTGCCGGTAATCCCGCCAGAGCCAATGGCGATCTTCGATTGCGTGATGTGATAGCCTGCGCCTAGCGGGTCGCTTTCCGGATCAAGGAACGTCGTGACGCGGCGCTGCTGATAGGGTTGTAAGCCGAAGAAGAAAGCCAGCGGTGCAGCTACTGCGGCGGCGCCTGCTCCCCAAACGAACCATTTCATCGGCAGCCCGGCGAGGAACATGATGACGACGCCGCCGAACACGATGGCAAGCGAGGTTCCCAAGTCGGGCTGCATCAGGACCAGCAAGACAGGCAGCCCGATCAGTGCGCCCGCGGGGACAAACGCTTGCCAGCTATTGAACATGCCCACTGGCAGCCCGTCATAGAACCGAGCTAGCGTCAGGATAATCACAGGCTTCATCAGCTCTGACGGCTGCAATTGCATAAAACCCAGATTGAGCCAGCGCTGGCTCCCGCCACCGACAAATCCCATTGCCTCCACTGCGACTAGCATCAGTAACACGCCGATATAGGCCGGATACGTCATGAACTTGACGAAGTCGCGCGGCATGACAGCGATGACGCTCGCCATCGCGAGGAACACACCAAAGCGGATCAGATGCGAGGATGCGTAGGGCTGCATCGAGCCGCCCGCCGCGGAGTAGAGGACCGCTGCGCCGAACGCGATCAGCGCGAAGAGCGGGATCAGCATTTGCCATGGCTGGCGCGCTATCGGGGCAGGGACGATGCTGTTCATGGCTGCGGCATCCTCTCCGACGGTGGTGGAGGGGGATTGGGTCGTGTCTCAGTCACAAGCGGCTCGGCAATCGTCGCGGTCTCCGCGCTCGCTGCAGCTTCAGTTGTAACAGCAGGTTCTATCGGAGTAGTTGGAGCGCTTTCTTGCGGGACCGCCGGCGCGGTGCGAGGTTCACCTCTTGGCGCAGCTTCAGGACGCGGCGCGACTACGTCATTCGCGATTTCCTCAGCTTGCGTGGCTGCGAGACGAGCTTCGGCTTCGACCTGGTCAAAAATGTCTTCATCGCGGCGAGGGGGAGGCGTGACCAGCTGGCCTCGCTCTGCCGCATATGCTGCATATTTGCGCTCAAGCCGTTCTTGTGCGGTGCCGCCCCATTGTTTTTCAAGTGCGCGCAAGGCCTCCATGCCTTTCGCAGGATCGAACAGGAACGTGCAGACATCGCGCGCGATCGGGTAAGCAGCGCCTGAGCCTCCGCCATGTTCGATTACCACCGCCCCGGCATAGCGTGGATTGTCGAACGGCGCGAAGAACGTGAACAAGCCGTGGTCGCGGAATTTCCACGGGCCGGTCTTGCCGTCTGACTTGTTGAGCGAGACGACTTGTGCCGTTCCGGTCTTGCCCGCCATCTTGATGTCTTCAAATGGCAAGCGCCCGCGCCCGGCAGTACCCGGGCCATTGACCACATCGCTCATCGCCTGGCGCACATAGCGCACATGCTCGTCGGAAAAATCGACCTGATCGAAACCCTTGGGCTCAGTGTCCAAGGTGAGGCGCGGCATGACGTGTCGTCCAGTGGCAAGCCGCGCCGCGCTGACGGCAAGCTGTAATGGGTTGGCGAGCATATAGCCTTGCCCGATGGTTGCGTTGACAGTGTCGAAGGCTTGCCACTCGCGATCATATTTTTTGAGTTTCCACTCAGGATCAGGGACCGTGCCATAAAATTGACTTGTCACCGGCAATGGGAATTCTTCGCCCAAGCCGCAGCGCTTATTCATTGCAGCAATCGGATCCATCCCGATCCGCTGCGCGAAGTAGTAATAATAGACGTCGCAGCTCTGATAGATGCCCTTGGCCATATCGACGGTGCCATGTCCGCTCCGCTTCCAGCAGCGAAACACGCGGTTGCCGACGCGCAGACCGCCTCCGCAAAAGACAGTCTCGTCCGGGGAGAGACCCTCTTGCAAAAAGGCCATCGACACCATCGGCTTTACAGTTGAGCCAGGCGGGTAGAGACCTTTCAGAACCTTGTTGCGGAGCGGCACGCGCTCGTCATCACGTAACATGGAATACTCGACACTGCCAATCCCGTCAGAAAAACTGTTGGGATCGAAACTCGGCATGGATGCCATGCAAAGGAGATCGCCAGTCAAGCAGTCCATCACGACGACCGAGCCGCTTTCCAGCCCGATGCGCCGCGCGGCATAGTCCTGCAGCGGCCCATCTATCGTCAGACGGACAGGATTGCCTTGAACGTCTTCGCGGGTTTCCAGATCGCGTACGATGCGGCCAGACGCGGTGACTTCAACGCGCCTTGCTCCGGGCACACCGCGCAATTCCTGCTCGAACTGTTTCTCCAGGCCATCCTTGCCGATCTTGTAGCCCGGCGTGATGAGCAACGGATTGCGGTCTTCCTCATACTCCTCGGCAGAAGCAGGTCCGACATAGCCGATCAAATGGCCAACAGATGTGGCGGTCGGATAGAAACGGGAGAAGCCGCGCTGCGGGACGACACCCTGCAGATCCGGCAACCGCACACTGACGGCAGCGAATTGGTCATATTCAAGGCCGCTCGCGATCTCAATCGGTTGGAAGCCGCGCGCTTGTGCGATCTCTTCCTTGATATCGCGAATACGGTTTGGCTCCAGCGCCAAGAGCTCGCCAAGCTGGTCGACGGTCGCTTCCGGATCTTTCAAGCGCTCCGGGATCACGTCGACGCGAAAGTCTGCACGGTTCGAGGCCAACGGCGCTCCATTGCGATCGAGTATCCAGCCTCGGCGCGGCGGGATCAGAGTCAGGTTGACGCGGTTGCTTTCAGATTCGACAGTGTATTTGTCACCTTCTGCGAGGACGATGTATCCCATTCGCACAGCCAAAAGCACACCGATCCCGCCTTGCACGGTACCAATGAAAAAACTGCGCCGGTCGAAGTCGTGCTTCAGGGTCGAGGCGCTGATAATCGGGCCTTTGCCCTTCTTCACCATCAGCGAATGACCCTCACGCGCGAAAGCCGGTATTTATCAAGCGTAGCGACCATGAGCGCAATAATGGGGTAAAGCAGAATGGACAGCAAGGCCTGTGGTCCGCTGGCTGTGAGATGGAATACAGACGGCACCGTGCCAGACGCTGCCATGGCGGCAAGCAGATAGAGCACGATGGCTAAACTGGCGGTGAACCAGTCTTGCCAGAACCCGCGAAAGGGAAAGCGCTCCTCGAGCAGTTCAAGCACCAGCATGGTCAAAGACCAAAGCAGGATCGCACTGCCGAATGGTTGACCACTGAATAGGTCATCAAATGCCCCCAAAGGCAGCCCGACCCATAGCGGCAGCAGGCCTGGGCGAACCATGCGCCAGCCCAGCAGAACTATGAATCCCAAGGGCGGAGTCACGGGCATCGCGCCCGCCATGAAGAGGGCGGGCAGCATGGATGCAATCATGATCGAGGCGTAGGGTACGATCCGCGCTCGCAGCGGCGAGTGCACTCGGTTGATGCGACTGCCATAGCGATCAGAGCGCGATTTGAGATTCAAACGCTCCATCAATCGTCGCTCGTTTCTTCGCCCAGCTCCTGCTCGATCGGAGTGGCTGCGCTGTCTACCGCACCCGGTTGCCAAATTGGATCGACCGAGACGAAGTCGGTCGCGGACGGGTCCGCAATCAGCCTCGCAATACCGCCATCATCGGTAATCTCGCTTAGCACGGCGACAGCGACACCAGGACGATAGTAACCGCCAGCACCGCTGGTTACGAAGACATCGCCCACTTCAAGCGGGTTGAGGCCCAAATTGATCAGACGGATGCGGAGCAGTCCGTCACCGCGCCCTTCCGCAAAGGCGACAATCTCGTCCGATGCACGGCGCACGGGCAGAACGCTTTCGCTGTCTGTGAGGAGCAACACGCGTGAAGAATTGATTGAAACTTCCAGCACACGCCCAACCACGCCGCGCGGTGACCTGACAGGTTGTCCGACGGCCACGCCGTCTGCGCTACCTGCACCCAAATATGCAAAGCGGCGGGTACTTGAAGAAGTAGACCCTACCAGACGTGAAACAGTCACTGGCTCGATGTCATTATCCTTCAAGTCCAGCAATGCTTTGAGCCGAGCATTCTCCTGCTCGACAGCTTCTGCCTCAGCAAGACGAATACGGGCGAGCTCGACCTCTTCCTTGAGCGCTGCATATTCGCTGCCGCGCTTAAGATAGCCGGAGACGGAATCGAAAAAGCCTGAGCTGCCGCTGCGTACCGTTGAGGTGGCTTCGCCTGCAGGGGCAACGACCTCATTCGCTCCGTTGCGTAAACCTGAAAAGGCCTGCGGTTGCCAGAAGGAAATGCCGAGGAGAACGCCGCCGATAAGCGCACCGATCCCGGCTATGACATAGCCGGTAAAGACCGAGTATTGCGCTCTGCGCGAATGGCCCGAGCGCCGGGATGATGGCGGCGCCATGCCTTTGTCCTCCTCTTACGCCTGCCTTCCCATGCTCCCCAAAGCAAAGCGGGCTTTGGGTTATGCGTCCATCAGTACGCCGCGATAGACCGGATCTTCCATCGCGCGGCCAGTGCCTACTGCAACGCAGGAAAGCGGGTCTTCCGCTATACTCACAGGCAAGCCGGTTTCCTCGCGCAGATGTTCGTCCAGACGGCGGATCAAAGCTCCGCCTCCCGTGAGCACGATACCTTGATCGACGATATCTGCTGCGAGCTCAGGCGCAGTGTTTTCGAGCGCGATTCGCACGCCTTCGATGATTGCGCCGATTGGCTCTGACAGCGCCTCGGCTACATGCGCCTGGTTGATGGTGATTTCCTTTGGAACACCGTTGACTAGGTCGCGACCTTTGATCGTAATGGACTCACCAACACCGTCTTCAGGCGCGATGGCAACACCGTAATCCTTCTTGATACGTTCAGCCGTGCTTTCACCAATCAGGAGATTATGGTGTCGGCGAACATAGGAAACGATGGCCTCGTCCATCTTGTCACCGCCGGTGCGCACTGATGTGGTGTACGCCAAACCGCGCAGCGACAGCACAGCCACTTCCGTGGTACCGCCGCCAATGTCGACCACCATTGAGCCAACGGGCTCTGTGACAGGCATATCTGCGCCGATGGCAGCAGCCATGGGCTCCAGGATGAGATAGACTTCAGAAGCGCCGGCGTTCGAGGCTGCATCCCGGATCGCGCGGCGCTCAACCGAAGTCGAGCCTGACGGCACACAGATCACGATCTCAGGGAAGCGGAACAGGTTGCGCTTGCCATGCACCTTGCGGATGAAGTGCTTGATCATTTCTTCCGCGATTTCGATGTCGGCGATAACGCCGTCACGCAACGGTCGGATCGCTTCGATGCTGTCCGGCGTCTTGCCCATCATCATCTTAGCATCATCGCCAACCGCTTTGACGCGTTTGATGCCGTTGATCGTCTCAATCGCGACCACAGAAGGCTCGTTGAGAATGATGCCTTGATCCTGGACATAGACCAGTGTGTTGGCCGTCCCCAGGTCAATGGCCATGTTCTGGGAACCGAATTTCAGAAGATTGGAAAAGAAGCTCATGGGATACCGCGAGTTAGTGGGCCTTGGACCGACAGAACTCTCCCCCCGTCGCAGCCCTTAGTTGTTAGGTGTTCGTCTCCTAACCAATAGAGCACACAAAGGCCAAAATAATTGTTGACGGGATCGGTCCTTTTCCACCGCTGGCCTCGAATTTCCGGCAATTGACCGCTAGATTGGCCACCATGCCTGAAATTCGCCGCCTTCCTGCCGCTTTGGTGAACCGCATTGCCGCCGGTGAAGTGGTCGAGCGACCGGCCGCCGCGCTCAAGGAATTGGTCGAAAATGCGATCGATGCAGGCGCTAGTCGTATTGATGTGAAACTGGTCGATGGCGGCCTCACCAAAATCGAAGTGGCCGATGATGGCTGCGGAATGTCGCAAGGTGACATCGCGATTGCACTGGAGCGGCATGCGACCTCCAAACTGCCATTGGAGCTGGTGGGCGAGGAAGGCGCTATAGAGCGTGTTCGTACGCTCGGCTTTCGCGGTGAAGCACTTCCTTCGATTGCAAGTGTCGCGCAGCTGACCATTGAAAGCCGGGTTCGTGAGGCTGAAAGTGGCTGGAAGGCCGTGGTCGATCATGGGGAGCTGGTTGAGGAAGGCCCTGCCGCGCTTCCACCCGGAACGCGCATGACAGTCGAGAAGCTGTTCGCTCAAGTGCCTGCGCGTCGTAAGTTTCTGCGCACGCCAAGAAGCGAATATGCTGCCTGTTTGGATATCGTCCGGCGGCTTGCGATGGCGCGGCCTGACATCGCGTTTTCGATGCTGCATGGAGAACGCAAAGTCATCGCGACACAAGGCGATGAAGCGCTGGCTGATCGTGTGGCCGGGATTGTTGCGCGAGAGCTCAAGGACAATGGGGTCGCTATCGAGCTGGAGCGACCGTCGCCTTCGGGTGTGATGCGGCTGACCGGGATTGCCGGCCTACCGACCTACAATCGCGGTGTGGCCGATCATCAGTATCTCTTCGTAAATGGTCGTCCGGTGAAGGACCGCTTGCTGGTCGGCGCCGTGCGCGGCGCTTACTCGGATATGCTGGCGAGGGATCGCCATGCGGTGCTCGCGCTGTTCTTGGAACTGCCAAGCGAAGATGTGGATGTAAACGTCCATCCGGCCAAGACCGAGGTGCGGTTTCGCGATGCGAATGGTGTGCGCGGCTTTATCGTTTCGGGGCTACGACAAGCTTTGAGCACGGGTGACCGGCGCAGCGCGCAAGGTCCGGATCGCGGCGCGATGGAACGGTGGAAGCAAGAGCCTGCGCCTGCTTTGGCAAGCATTTTCTCGCGGGACTGGTCAGCACCGCAATCGCGCGTTTCAGAAAGCTCGCAAGTCTGGCGCGCGCCATCATCCGATGGCGAAGTGATCGCTGCACCGCATGGACGGGCAGAAGAGGCCGCGCCTTTGCCTGAAGATGCTGCTGAATTTCCGCTTGGCATCGCGCGCGGGCAAGTCGCGAACACCTATATCGTTGCGGAGAGCGCTGACGGGCTGGTGCTGGTCGATCAACACGCCGCGCATGAGCGTTTGGTGCTCGAGCGGCTCCGCGCGGCCGGTGCAGGGGAGGCCGCCGCACGCAGTCAAGCTCTGCTCGTGCCCGATGTGGTCGAAATGGATGAAATTGATTGCGACCTGCTTGAAGAGGCCGCTGATGGCTTTGCCAAGTTCGGGCTCGTGATCGAACGGTTCGGACCCTCGGCCATGCTCGTTCGCGCCATGCCGCACACTTTGCCCAAGGGCGATCCGCAAGCGCTGCTGGCCGACCTTGCTGACGATATCGCCAAACATGGGCAAGCGCTGCTTTTGGAAGAAAAGATCGAGCATGTGCTCGCCACGATGGCGTGCCATGGTTCAGTCAGGGCAGGGCGAGTGCTGAGCGTTGCCGAGATGAACGCGCTGCTACGCGAAATGGAAGCGACCCCGCGCTCAGGCCAATGCAATCACGGGCGTCCAACCTGGGTGAAACTCAGCATGGAAGACGTCGAAAAGCTGTTTGGTCGGCATTAGCCGCGCACAGTACGCGCTCCGCAATACTGCTTATGCATTGAATAGGCTCGCGATGACTATATTCTGCGAAATTGAGTCTGTTATGGCGACCGCTCCAGACAATCGACCAATCGGATCTTACAGCCGACAAATCCCACGTGATCGCCGCTTCAAGATCAATAGATGGGTAAAAATCAGGCAGCCCAACGGCGATACTCTGAATGCTAAGATCTCGGACATTTCGAGGACGGGTTGCCGGATCGAATGTATGGTGAAACCCGACACCGACAAACCAGTCACAATCATGATAGATCAAGCCAAGCGGCTGAATGCGAGGATCGTCTGGTCAAGCGTTGGCGCTTATGGCTGCCAGTTCGACGTCCGGCTGAACGATCGCGAGCTGACTGAGATCGTCTGGATTTAGCTCCACGCCATCCGCAGAGCAAATTGGCCGCCCGACTTGGGTTAAGCTAAGCAAGGAAGACGTCGAGAAACTGTTTGGACGGCATTGAGCTGCTACTGATTGCTATTTCTAGCGAGTCGATACTTTAGCCAAAGTGATCGTAGCCCCTGAGCAAGGCAAAGTGCGCTTCCAACGCCCCAAATATAATCAATGCCCTGCCAAGGGCTTGCCTTGAGCAGGAGCACGCCCAGGACGATACCAGCTATTAGTGTTATCAATCCCAGCGGCACCCAACTGGTTTGCTGAAGATAATTGCGCTGTGCGTCTTCGCTAGAAAGCGCGGGTGAAACAGATGGCTTTCTTCGGAGCGCTTTTTCCGGCGCGCCGTAGATAATCATCGTCCCAGGTACCAAAGCTACAAGTGGACTGCAGTAAATGAATATCGCAATCGGATCGTCCGGATCAAGCCCAGCCGCATAAGTCGCAGTGACCATAATCGTGACTGCAGCAACAACACCCCATATCAGTCGGCGCGAAGAACGCCGAAAATCCTCTAGGCATGAGTCCCTCTCATTGGGTGTGCAGTGGTATGCTGCGCCGCGTTGGTTTCGTCGAAAGAGATATCCATCATCGACCGGCGTAAATTGATCCAAGAACAGACTGTCCATCAAATCAGGTTCTTTGCCTCTGAACAGTCCTTTCAGCCATGACATCGCATTAGCTCTCAATCGGCGCATCCGGATCGCGGACTTGCATCAGCCCGATATTGGTCATCTCCAGCACGACTTCATCGTTCTGATTGAACACCCAGCTGCGTGACTTGGTGAGGCCCATTTCCGGACGAGACTTGCTGCGGCGTTTCTCGATCAACTCGCTTTCGACGCGCAATGTATCGCCCGGATAGACCGGCTTCTTCCATTTGAGATCTTCAAGACCGGGTGAGCCGAGTCCTGCGCTATTCTGCTCCGTGAAATTGTCGACCAGCATGCGCATGGTCATCGCGCATGTATGCCAGCCGCTTGCGGATAGCCTGCCGAAATGAGTCTGTGCCGCGGCCTCATCATCGAGGTGAAACGGCTGAGGGTCGTATTTGCTGGCGAAGTCGATCACCTCTTCGCGGGTGACTTCATAGCGGCCATAGCTTTGCCGTCTGCCGACTTCCAAATCCTCGAAATAGATCCTGTCATCGTTCATTCTGGTCGCCTTTAGACGTTGAACTTGAAAAGCATGATGTCGCCATCCTGGACAAGGTATTCCTTGCCCTCCTGACGCATCTTGCCTGCCTCTTTCGCGCCTGCTTCCCCGTTCAAAGCGATGTAGTCTTCAAATGCTATGGTCTCGGCGCGGATGAAGCCTTTCTCGAAATCGGTGTGGATTTCGCCAGCGGCTTGCGGTGCCTTAGCACCGGTTGGGAAAGTCCACGCGCGAGACTCTTTCGGGCCCGCTGTAAAGAAGGTCTGCAAGCCTAGCAGGGTGTAGCCAGCGCGGATTACGCGGGCCAGGCCGCTTTCTTCGAGACCTAATGCTTCAAGATATTCCGCGCGATCCTCCATCGGCATGGCTACAAGTTCCGCTTCGATCGCAGCAGAGACGACCACCGCCTGCGCGCCCTCGGCTTCAGCCTTAGCAAACACTGCTTCCGACAAAGCGTTACCGCTCGCTGCTTCATCCTCGGCGACATTGCAGACGTAGAGCACGGGCTTGGCCGTCAGTAGCTGCGCCTGGGCGAAAATCCTGGCTTCTTCGTCATCCTTGGGTTCGGTCAGGCGCGCAGGCCTACCATCGCGCAGCAGGTCGAGCGCTTGCCCTAAGACGGACGCCATCAGCTTGGCTTCCTTGTCGCCGCCTGTCGCTCGCTTCTGTGCGTTCGGGACACGTTTTTCCAGGCTTTCCAGGTCAGCCAGCATCAGTTCGGTCTCAACAATTTCAGCATCCGCCAGCGGATCGACCTTGTTGCTGACATGCTGGATGTCATCATCTTCAAAGCACCGTAGCACATGCACAATTGCATCGACTTCGCGGATATTGCCAAGGAACTGGTTGCCCAGCCCTTCGCCTTGGCTTGCCCCTTTGACAAGACCCGCAATGTCGACGAATGCGAGCTGGGTCGGGATGACCTTGGCCGACTTTGCAATCGCCGCGATTTTGTCGAGCCGCTCGTCGGGCACGGCGACCTGGCCGACATTCGGCTCGATCGTGCAGAACGGATAGTTCGCAGCCTGCGCGGCCTGCGTCTCTGTCAGTGCATTAAAGAGCGTGGACTTGCCGACATTTGGCAAGCCGACGATCCCGCAACGGAAACCCATCAGAAACTCCGGAATAATTGATTGGCGCGCCCTTTAGCGGGCATGCCGCATCATTGCCAGCCCAAGAGCGTCAAACGTTATGGACGGCCTTGATCCACGGACCGAAGGGAGATTCGCCAAGCCACCCGACCTGAACTTTCGCGCTGACCTCATTGATTGCGATCTGCGGTTTCGCTCCCGGATGGACTTCACGACGCAAGGGGCGTGTGCCCGGCGGCATCGCGATAATCTCTGCGATGGCATTGGGCACATCCATCGGGTCAGTTGAACCGCCGCCAGTGCGTTGGCCGAGCTGCGCGATCATCGCTTGGTAACCGGACGTATGCTTTTCTTCCGCTCGCTCAAGCAGCGCCAGTGCGTTCTCGTTAGCATTTTTCCAGATCATGGTTGGATAACCGCCTGGCTCGATAATCAGTACGTCAACCCCATGAGGCACGAGCTCATACGCCATCTGCTCGCTCATCGCTTCAAGAGCGAATTTGCTGGGCGAATACTGCGCATATCCCGGAGCAATGACGCGTCCCAATTGAGATGTGACGTTGACGATCAGGCCGGATTTCGCCGCGCGCATTGCTGGCAAGGCCGCACGCGCCATCCGGTGCGGTCCAAATGTGTTCACATCAAACAGCAGCCTGGTCGCCTCCATGTCCTGAATTTCAATCGGCCCGCCCACTGAGGTACCGGCATTGTTGATGAGAACGTCGATTGCTCCTTCGTTGAGCGCTTCAGCTTTGGCAACGCCAGCCGCGACCTGCTCCTCGTCAGTGACATCGATTTCGATGACCGTGATATCGAGCCCCTCATTGGCTGCGAGGGCTTCCAGTTCGTCCGCTTCAGGGCGAGGGAGATTGCGCATGGTGGCAAAGACCTTTGCGCCTTTGCGCGCATAGTCTTCTGCCATCAGCCGTCCGAAGCCAGTGGACGTGCCTGTGATAAGCACGCTTTTGCCGCTCATATCGATGTCAGCTGTGACAATGTCGGATTGAGCGAAGCTGGCCGTGGCTACAAAGGCTCCTGTGGCGGCAGCTCCGGCGAGCAGGGTACGGCGGTTGATATTGGGCATGGGGTATCCTCTCAAATGGTGACGTGACCCTAGCTACTCTTGGAGCCTTAGGGCAAGGTCGCTCATAAAGCGGGCATCGTTACCTTTGGCGAGCCATTCCGCCTCAGCGCCGATCGCGCCAAGCATCTGGACAAGATCATCCTGCTCCGACTTGGCGAAATTGCCGAGTACATGACTGGTCACGCGATCCTTGTGCCCTGGATGACCTATCCCGAGCCGGACGCGGCGGAAGTCCGCACCGATATGCTGGATCGTCGAGCGGATGCCGTTGTGGCCGGCAGCACCGCCGCCGCGCTTCACTTTGACCTTGAATGGATCAAGGTCGAGCTCGTCATAAAAGACAGTCAGGTCCTGCGGGCCGAGCTTGTAATAGCGCAGCGCTTCGCCAATGGAACGTCCGCTCTCGTTCATGAAGGTCGCGGGTTTTAACAGCAGGATCTTGTCAGATCCGATTGTGCCTTCCTGTATCCAGCCCTGAAACTTCTTTTGGACGGGACCAAACCCGTGCATTTCAGCCAGCACATCGACCGCCATGAAGCCGACATTATGCCGGTGCATCGCGTATTTCGGTCCAGGATTACCAAGGCCAGCCCAGATTTGCATTTGGGTTCCCTAGAGCGACCTTCCACAAAACAAAACACCGGACTTCTCGCGAAGCCCGGTGCCTTGGTGATTTCGTATTGAAGTAGGGGAAAAGAGCTTACTCTTCACCGCCTTCTTCGCCAGCGTCATCGCCCTTCTGAGCGGTTGCTTCAACCTCATCAGCTGCGACTTCTTCGCCTTCTTCCTCTTCACTTTCGCTCTTCTTGAGAGCCGATGGAGCGACGAGCGTTGCGATGGTGTAGTCGCGATCAGTGATCGCGCTTTCGCTACCTTCAGGCAGCTTCACTTCGCTGATGTGGATCGAATCGCCGACTTCCTTGCCGGTAACATCCACTTCGATTTCGCCAGGGATCTTGTCGTTCTCGCAGACCAGCTCAAGCTCGTGGCGGACAACGTTGAGAACGCCGCCCTTCTTAAGGCCCGGCGAATCTTCTTCATTCGCGAATACAACAGGGACAGAGACTTCAATCTTCCCACCCTTGGTCATGCGAAGGAAATCGGCATGCTCAGGTCGGTCCGTGACAGGATGCAGCGCCACATCCTTCGGCAGACAACGGATCGTGTCTTTACCGAGAGTGATCTCAACGATGGAGTTCATGAAGTGGCCGGTCATCAACTGACGGACCAGTTCCTTCGATTCCACGTGTATCATAGTGGGTGCTTCTTTGCCGCCATAGATTACAGCGGGTACTCGGCCTTCGCGACGCAGTGCACGGGAGGCTCCCTTGCCAGCCCGTTCGCGCGCTTCGGCCGGCAATGTCAGAGCGTCGCTCATGTCACAAACCTTTCGAATTGCTTTGATTACAGTTTCGGTCCGCCACGCCTCCAGGGATGACCATGCCGCCGAAGCGCGGTCCCTTAGAGGGGAGAGGGGGGAATGGCAAGCTTTGTCTGAGGCGATGCAAGCGGCGTTATTGGATGCGCTCAACCGTGTAGCCAAGCGCTTCCAGCTGTGCAGGCAAACCCTCGGGCCCGACCAAATGCGCCGCGCCAACCGCCACGAACGGCTTTGGATCACCTTGAAGCAAAGGAACGAGCTGGCGCATCCACTCATCATTGCGGTCTGTTAATATGGCGGCGCGCAGCTCCGGGTCTGTCATAATGCCGGTATTTGTTGCTTCGATAAGAATAGTCTCATCGCCAGCAAGCCAGGCATTGCGCAGCCTTGTCGGATCGTCTGACTGGCTCTCCTCCAACACGCCTGAAAGCAGATCGCGCTGATCTTTCTCAGCTAACTGATCGAATATGCCGAGTTGCACATCCGCGCCTTCAAACTCGCGGATATCGCGGCCTTGGAAATCCTTCAGCAGCGCGCGGTCTACGCCATTTGCAGGATCTCCGGTCGCATTAACTTGCGCGAGCATCAGTGCCGCCGCCCAAGTCTCCACGCTGGCGAAATCGTGCGCCGAATAGCCTGCGCGGTCGATCAGATCGAACAGTAAAGGGCGTTCGCTTTGCTCAACCCTTGTGCCAATGTCTGGTTGATCCGGCGTGCGTGAAAGAGCCATGAAGGTGTCGACCATCGCGCGCTGATTATCGAGACCGGCGATCTCTACGACGAGATAATCTGAATTCTCGATCGTGTCCTGGAGGACATCCGTCCGCCACTCGGTTCCGTCAGGCAGAGCATGGATAGTCCCGAACAGCCATCCCTCGGTCGCGCCATCGGGGGACGTTACTTCGTAAAGTAACGGTGATGGCGCTGAACCTTGGGATGGGCTGTCGGGCGTATCGCTACATGCTGCAACGCAGAGCGCTGCAAAGCCTGTCAGAAGTGTTCGGAGCATTACTGGACGCGGGTTACCGTCATTCCGCGCTGTTCGAGATAGTCCTGGACGCTCTTCTCGCCGGCCAAGTGGCCAGCGCCGACTGCCATAAAGACTGTGCCCGGTGCATCCATGCGGGTTTCGATCCAGTCAGCCCAGTTGCGGTTACGATAATAGAGGAGAGCTTCAGCAAGAGCTTCGTCGTCAAGACTTTCATTCATGATGTCAGCCAAGCCTTCCGCATCGCCTTCGAGCCATTCGGCAACCATTGCATCGAGCATCGGCTTGATTTCATCGACACTTTCGGATGCTTCGATAAGGAATTTGACCTGTGCGTCCTGCGGAAGGCCATCAAACACGCCGAGCTGGAATTCAACGGTTTCCAGCGCGTCCTTGTCGATCTCGCCTGCTTGCTTGATCAGGACCGCTTCAACACCTGCGTCAGGTGAATAGCCTTGCTGCATCAGCGGCACGAGCGACATCATCATGCCTGCATACCACGGCTCGAACTGATCGAATGCAGCAGGCGGCACCTGGATTTTCTGCATGGCTGCTTCGTAGATCTTGACCTGATCTTCGCTCATCAGACTGCGCAAAGTAGTGCCAGCCGGCAGAACCGCTGTGGTTTGCACCAGCTCCACCATTTTAGGGCCAGCCATGGCTTCCATATCGACTTCGGTGACCAGCGTGTCGGATGCGGCCAGCGCCGAGGAAATGTCTTCGTCGAGCCACTCTACGTCCTTGGGCAGCGCGTGCACCGTACCGAACAGATAGATCGTTGTGTCTTCATCAGCGACCGACCATAGCGCCGGGCCAGCTGGCGCTTCTGCTACAGCAGGCGCAGTCGTCGCTGCCGCGTGATCATCTGCGGAAGCGGGAGTAGAAAGGAAGGCGACGCTCAGCGCGAGTGTGCCGGTGAGGGTGCGGAATGTGTTTTTCATAAGAATGTCCTTTGAAGGTGAGGGTTTAACCGAGGATGAAGGATCAGCGCCAGCCCAGTCTGCGGGCGCCGTAAGCTAAGAATGTGAAGCCAATAAGAGCGAGAATGATACCCAGAGCTGTCGGTTCAGGTGTCAGGTCGAGCTCTGCCAGGAGGAACCAGCTGCCATAGACCATTACCGCTCCATAGACACCGATTAGGTGCGACCAGAGATTGTCCATCAGGTCGAGCTCATCAATGCGTTTGAAATAGTCAACGCTGAACCAGATCCAGAGCGCGATTGCGACGACGCCTGCTGAAAGCGGCACCCATAGACCGATTTCGCCATTTTCATAAGTGCCCATCAGGAAGCCGCTGAAAAAACCGGCCAGCATGGCGACAAATATAGCGATGCCAACGTAACGCCAGAAATTGCGACGGCGGTCCTTGAGGCGCTGCTCGCCGGATTGGCTCATGTCATTAGACTGCGTCATCGAAAATCTCCTCGATGGACATGTTGAACAAGCGTGCGATCTTGAAAGCGAGCGGAAGCGAGGGATCGTGCTTCCCGGTTTCTATCGCGTTCACTGCTTGGCGGGACACGTCGAGCCTGCCAGCCAGTTCGGCCTGGCTCCAGTCGCGTTCCGCGCGCAGAACTTTGAGGCGGTTATTCATGGCAATCAGCCGAACACAGCCTGCGCAATTTTCGCGCCGATATTGCCGACCGCATAACCCGCTAGGCCAATCGTCAGCACGGCGAGAAACTGGCTAAGCCTCTCTTTGCGTTTTGGAGTGATTGTCATGCTTGATCTCCGTAAGGTTTGAGTGACTTTATGTAAGGTATGCCTGACTATATGTCGTGATTTGCTGACTATGTCAAGAGAACCTGACTTTTCGTCACAAAAACGTGACATCGTGGACCATGTGCGGATGCAGCATTGACGGGGCAAAGGGCTTACGCCATGGCGCGCGCCATGACCGAAGCGGCCACTACCGATATTCCCGCCCGCAATCCGCAGGCATCTTTCCAGGACATGATCCTGACCCTGCATGATTTCTGGAGCGCGCAGGGCTGTCTGATCCTGCAACCCTACGATATGCGTATGGGGGCAGGGACGTTTCATACAGCGACGACTTTACGCGCACTTGGACCGAACCCGTGGAATGCAGCTTTCGTCCAGCCGTGCCGCCGTCCGACCGATGGCCGCTATGGCGAGAACCCCAACCGCTTGCAGCATTACTATCAGTATCAGGTGATCCTGAAGCCGAGTCCTGCTGACATTCAGGATCTCTATCTGGAGAGCCTGCGCCGGATCGGCATCGACCCTCTCAAGCATGATATCCGCTTTGTCGAAGATGACTGGGAATCGCCAACGCTCGGTGCTTGGGGGCTTGGCTGGGAAGTGTGGTGTGACGGTATGGAAGTCACGCAGTTCACGTACTTCCAGCAGATGGGCGGGTTCGACTGCAAACCGGTCGCAGGCGAGCTGACATACGGGCTCGAGCGCTTGGCAATGTATATCCAGGGCGTAGACAATGTGTACGACCTCGATTTCAATGGCCGTGGCGTTTCGTATGGGGAGGTTTTCCTCGAAAACGAGAAGCAGATGTCGAAGTGGAACTTCGAAGTCGCTGACACCGACGCGTTGTTTGAGCTGTTCAACAAGGCTGAGGCGGAGTGCCAGAACGCCCTCGCTAATGAAGTGCCCATCGCAGCTTACGAGCAAGCCATCGAGGCAAGCCACCTGTTCAACCTGTTGCAGGCGCGCGGCGTTATCAGCGTGCAGGAGCGCGCAAGCTACATGGCGCGGGTTCGCGATCTCGCACGCGGATCATGCGAGAAATATATGGAGGTCAACGGATGGACATGAGTTCGACCAAATCCCTCCTGCGTTCGATCAATTTTCGCAAGATTATGGGCGAAAGCCTGCACCAATCGCTGATCGAGACGGTCGCCAAACGTGACACATGGACGCCGGAGCCGGGCCAAGTGCGCTGGCTGTTTATCGCGACATTCAATAATGGCGGCTCTACGGCACTCGGCGAGCTGCTTGATACGGCAAGCGCTGCCATGCGGCTGGTCGACGATGGAGAAGGCCAGTGGCTTATGCCGCAGCTTCATGCGCCGGGTCGTCGCTGGAACGCAGATGCGGTAGTTGATTACAAACTTGTGCGCGGCATGTGGCTGCGTGAAGTGCGCAAGGTTGGCGGTTTCCCCAAGCTGGTCGTAGAGAAATCTCCCGGCAACATGGTCCGGATGCGCCCGCTTCTTGAGACATTCTCGGATATGCCGTGCACAGTCATCCGCCTTACGCGTGACCCTTATGCCGTTTGTGCGAGCTGGGCAAAGCGATACAGCCTTGAGCATCTGGAAAAGTTCTGGGACGAGGATGTCGCAGGTGTCGAAACCAAGAGCCTCGACCATTACCGCTTGCTGGGCGACATCTATGGCCGCCGCGCCAAACTGTTACTCGGCCTCGAAGATGTGACGCAAATGGCGCTCACTTATGAGGAACTGACGGAAAACCCGCGCGAAGTTCTCGACCGGCTGGCTGAGCTCGAGCCGCTGCTGCACGATGCCGACCGCGAAGCAAAGCTGCGTGTCAAGGATTACGAACCGCGTCCGCTTGAAAACATGAACGCGCGCCAGATTAGCAAGCTTACGCCTGAACAGGTCGCTGCGATCAGCGCCGGACTGGAACCCCATGCGGAGGCTGTTTCCGCGCTTGGATATGACTTTCGCTAATGGCTGATTTCCTTCTTGAACTTCGCTCTGAAGAAATCCCTGCGCGGATGCAGGCGGGCGCTCGCTCTGAGATGGAGAAGCTATTCCGGCGGGAGATGGCTGCCGCGGGCGTTGCGGTGGGCGAGCTGACTATCTGGTCGACGCCGCGCCGGCTTGCATTGATCGCGCGCGATCTTCCACAAGCAACCGAAGCAGTCAGCGAAGAGGCCAAGGGGCCGCCCGTTGGCGCGCCGGATCAGGCGGTCGACGGGTTCTGCCGCAAGAATGGCGTGACGCGCGACGATCTGGAAGTGCGCGACGTCAAGGGGCGCGAGACATACTTCGCGGTCAAGAACGTGCCGGGGCGTGAGACGTCGGACCTGTTGGCAGATGCAATCCCCGCCATCGTGCGCGACTTCAGCTGGCCCAAGTCGATGCGCTGGGGCGAGGCGTCGATCTCGACGGAAAGCCCGCGCTGGGTCCGGCCGCTTTCCGGTATCGTCGCGCTGCTCGATGGCGCGGTGGTCGAATGCGAAGCGGGCGGGGTGAAGGCTGGCCGCGAGACGATGGGGCATAGGTTTCATTCCTCCGGTGCGATCAACATCGATGGCGTGGATGACTACGCGGCAAAGCTGCGCGATGCCCATGTGATTGTCGATCAAGAAGAGCGGCAGAATGCGGTGCGATCAAGCGCGAAGGCTGCGGCGGAAGCAGCGGGTCTGACGCTGGTCGAGGATGAAGGTCTCGTGATCGAGAATGCAGGCCTCACCGAATGGCCGGTGCCGCTGCTCGGCCGGTTTGACGAAAACTATCTCGATGTTCCTCCCGAGGTGATCCAGCTCACCGCGCGGGTAAACCAGAAGTACTTCGTATGCGAGGACATGGACGGGAAGCTCGCGAATGCGTTCGTCTGCACTGCCAATATCGAGGCGGCGGACCCGGCGGTGGTGGTCGATGGCAACCGCAAAGTTCTCGCCGCAAGGCTTTCCGATGCGCGCTTCTTCTGGGAGCTCGATCAGAAGAAGACGCTCGCAGAACATGCCAAGGGTCTGGAGCGGATTACCTTCCATGAAAAGCTCGGCACGGTTGCTGATAAGGTCGAGCGCGTGGCGAAACTGGCACGCTGGCTATGTGAGGAAGGGATCGTCAAGGGCGACGCCGACCTTGCCGAGCAAGCCGCGAAGCTCTGCAAGGCCGATCTCGTCACCGAGATGGTGGGCGAGTTTCCCGAGCTGCAAGGCCTGATGGGCGGATATTACGCCGAAAAGGAAGGGCTGCCGCAAGAAGTCTCCGAAGCGATCCGCGATCACTACAAGCCGGTTGGGCAGGGGGACGAAGTGCCAACCGCTCCGGTAACAGTGGCGGTGTCACTAGCGGATAAGCTGGATACACTTAGCTGCTTCTTTGCGATTGAAGAAAAGCCCACCGGGTCCAAGGACCCGTTCGCACTGCGGCGCGCGGCGTTGGCCGCGCTTGCGTTGCTGGAAGCCAATCAAATCAGGATGCAGATTGGTAGGTCGGTTGACTTCCATCGAAAGCTCGCCGTGGCAATCGCGGAGATTAGGTTAGAGGATGTAGAAGGCCCGCTTTTTCAAATTGGCTCTCATCCTTACAACTCCATTGTCGGCTCCGAGCCCGACAGGCTCGAATTGGCGACCGAGATGGGACTGAAGGTCTTCGACCTCGGGGATCGCGACTTTGTCAAAGTCACCGACCATATTGTGCTTTCGATAAACAACTATGACCTCCTCAACTTCTTCGCAGACCGCCTCAAGGTCCAGCAGCGCGAGGCGGGCGTTCGTCACGATTTGATCGATGCGGTGTTTGCGCTTGGTGGTGAAGACGATCTCGTCAGACTGCTCGCCCGCGTGAAGGCGCTCCAAAGCTTCATCGCAACCGAAAACGGAACCAACCTGCTCGCCGGCTACAAGCGCGCGGCCAACATCCTCAAGAAAGAGGAGTGGGCAGGTCATGGCACTCTGACCGAACTTTCCTACTCTCCCGAACCCGCCGAGAAGGACCTGATCGACGCGCTGCAATCAGCGGAACCCAAAGCCGCCGCAGCCATTGAAGCGGAAGACTTTGAAGCGGCCATGGCAGCCCTTGCAAGCTTGCGCGGACCGATCGACCAGTTTTTCGAGGAAGTGACCGTCAATGACCCGAATGAGGACAAGCGCACAAGCCGGCTCGACCTGCTCGCCGCTTTCCGCAATGCGGTTCATCGCGTGGCGGATTTCAGCCGCATTGAAGGGTGATTTTTCAGTCCGGGACTTTTTAGTCCTAGGACTGTGTAACATGCGTATCCAACATGGCCCAAACAGGGCGGCTCACGGAAGGTTAGAGCATTGAAAACAGTCTATACATTCGGCGGCGCGGCGGACCATTCGGACGAGCGCCAGAAGGACAAGACTGTCACAGGCGGCAAAGGCGCAAACCTTGCTGAAATGGCGAGCATTGGCTTGCCGGTTCCTCCCGGTTTCACCATCACGACTGAAGAGTGCGTAAAGTATCTCAGCGAAGGTGCTGAATTCACGGACGAACTTCGCTCTGCCGTAGCCGAGGCGCTCGCGCATATCGAAGCGACCGTTGGCAAGAAATTCGGCGATGCGTCCGATCCGCTGTTGGTTTCTGTCCGCTCCGGCGCGCGTGTTTCCATGCCCGGCATGATGGATACCGTCCTGAACCTCGGCCTCAATGACAAGACAGTTGTCGGTCTTGCCAGCGCATCGGGCGATGAGCGCTTTGCCTGGGACAGCTATCGCCGCTTCATCCAGATGTATTCGGATGTCGTGCTGGGCTTGGATCACGGGCTGTTCGAGGAAGCGCTTGAAATCGCGAAAGAGGACAAGGGCCTCTACGCTGACACCGAGATGGAAGCGTCTGACTGGCAGGAGCTGGTTGCTGAGTACAAGCGTATTACAGAAGGCGAGCTTGGTCATCCATTCCCGCAGGACGTGACCGAGCAGCTTTGGGGCGCGATCCGTGCGGTGTTTGACAGCTGGAATGCCGACCGCGCGAAGGTCTATCGCCGCTTGAACGACATCCCGGCCGATTGGGGTACGGCGGTCAATGTGCAGGCGATGGTGTTCGGCAACATGGGCGACACCTCGGCCACTGGTGTTGCGTTCACCCGCGACCCTGCGACCGGAGAGCGCGCCTATTACGGCGAGTATCTTATCAATGCGCAGGGCGAGGACGTTGTCGCAGGCATCCGCACGCCGCAGTATTTGACCAAGGCCGCGCGTGAGGCCGCGAACGCAAAGCCGCTTTCCATGGAAGAGGCTATGCCGGAGGCCTATGCCGAGCTTGCCCGCGTGTTCGACCTGCTCGAGAAGCATTACAAGGACATGCAGGATATCGAGTTCACCGTGCAGCAGGGCACGCTGTGGATGCTGCAGACCCGTTCCGGCAAGCGTACAGCCAAGGCGGCGCTCAAGATGGCGGTCGATATGGTCGGCGAAGGCCTGATCGACGAGAAAACCGCGATCCTGCGTGTCGATCCGATGGCGCTGGACCAATTGCTTCACCCGACACTCGATCCAGAGGCAAAGCGCAATGTGCTGACCACCGGCCTGCCGGCGTCACCCGGCGCCGCAAGTGGCAAGATCGTGCTCGATGCGGATACTGCGGAAGTGTATGCTGCACGCGGCGACAAAGTCATCCTGGTTCGCGTCGAGACTTCACCTGAAGACATTCATGGCATGCATGCGGCGCAAGGCATTCTGACCGCGCGTGGCGGCATGACGTCACACGCGGCCGTCGTTGCACGCGGGATGGGTCGGCCCTGTGTATCCGGCGCAAGCGGGGTGTCGATTGACCGTGCGAATAAGACGCTTCGCATTGGCGATGCAGAGCTCAAGGAAGGCGATGTCATAACGCTTGATGGCGCGAATGGTCAGGTGATGTCGGGTGAAGTGCCTACCGTAGAGCCTGAGCTTGCAGGTGACTTCGGCACTTTGATGGAGTGGGCGGACAAGCATCGCCGGATGAAAGTGCGCACTAACGCAGAAACCCCAGACGATTGTCGCCGTGCAAGACAGTTCGGGGCAGAAGGCATCGGCCTTTGCCGTACAGAGCACATGTTCTTCGATGCGCGCCGCATTCGAGCAGTGCGTCAGATGATCCTCGCTGAGAATGAGGGCACCCGGCGCGAAGCTCTTGAACAGTTGCTCCCAGAGCAGCGCGACGACTTTCGCGAGATATTCGAGGTGATGACCGGGCTGCCGTGCACCATCCGCTTGCTCGATCCGCCACTGCATGAATTTCTGCCGCATAATGACGAGGATTTTGCTGATCTTGCCGATGCAACCGGCCTTGGTGTCGATCATTTGAAGCGGCGCGCGGAAGAACTGCATGAGTTCAACCCAATGCTCGGACATCGCGGTTGCCGTTTGGGAATCACCTTTCCGGAAATCTACGAGATGCAGGCGCGAGCGATCTTTGAAGCGGCTTGCGAAGTGACCAAGGCATCGAGCGAAGCGCCGATCCCTGAAGTGATGATCCCGCTGGTGGCGACCAAGCGCGAGCTGGAGCTGCTCAAGGCACTGGTCGATGCTACAGCAAAAGTTGTCTTCGAAGAGCATGGCACAACGATCGAGTATCTCGTCGGGACAATGATCGAACTTCCGCGCGCAGCCCTCATGGCGGGCGAGATCGCGGAAGAAGGCGCGTTCTTCAGCTTCGGGACGAACGATCTCACACAAACCGCGATTGGTGTGTCGCGCGACGATTCTGCCAAATTCCTCGCTCCTTATGTCGAGAAAGGCATTTTCGCGCGCGATCCGTTTGTGAGCCTGGACATTGAAGGCGTAGGCCAGTTGGTCGAGATCGCAGCAGAGCGGGGCAGGGCAACGCGGCCTGACATCAAGCTCGGCATTTGCGGTGAGCATGGCGGCGATCCGGCCTCAATCGCTTTTTGCGAGCAAGTCGGCCTGGATTACGTCAGCGCTTCGCCTTACCGCGTGCCAATCGCACGGCTTGCCGCTGCGCAGGCAGCGCTTGCTGACTGAGTTGACGTGTTAGCGCCAACCGGTGAGCGTGAGTATTTCGAAGGTTTCTGTGACCTTGCCATCCTCTTCGCTGAGGCTCGCAAAGGCGTCCTGAGCGCGCTCGAGGCCCGACTTTCCTACATAGGGTGCGGGAGATAGCAGCACGGATGTCAGCGCTTGCTCTCGCGAATCGCTGACTAAGCGATCGAGGCTGGAAAACCGCACTTGCAGCGTGCGGCTATCGACGACCTGTCGCTTGAACCCCGCACGTTCCAGCAACGCGGTGGCCGCGCGATTATCGACTTGCGGGTGGATACGGGCTGCGGGTCTGTCGCCGTCAGCGGCGAGCATGATCTGGCGTAAAGCAGGGACACTTCCCGCGCCGAGCATCTGGCCGATGAACAAGCCATCTTCGCTCAGTGCGTTGCGTAAGTGGATCAGCGCGCCCGGCAAATCGTTGACGGTCTCAAGCGAGCCACAAGCGAGGATGAGATCAAATTGTGCGGCGCTGATCGGGCTTTCATGGTCGACCAGAGAGTTGAAAGTGACCTCGATCTCGCGTTGGACAAGCTGCTTGGCTACGACAGCACCATTGGGTCCGCAAACCAACGCTCGCGGCGGGGAGAGCTGCATGAAGTCCAGCCTCTCCCCGATTTCATCGGCGAAGTCCTCCGCGAGCCAAGTCGCGGCATCCGGATTGCTCGCCAGTTTCTCCGCGCGCTCAATCGCAAGATCGCGGCGCAGCCTTGAGAATATTGTCGGGACAGATTTTGAGGATTTCAAACTGTTCATCGGCTCAGCCCCCTGCCGTGCTTGTGCCGTGTGCGCAAGAGGTTCAGCGTGGCCGCTGATGGAATGGCGGCATACAATTGCTGAAGGCCTCGCGCCAGTTGTGGACTTGGTCTACCCACCGCGATGCCCTTTATGCGGCGACGCAATCGCGCGACAAAAGGGATTGTGCATGCCCTGCTGGTCAAGCCTCGCTATTCCAGGATCGCCTAAATGCAAGAGGTGTGGACGGCCATTCGGGAGCGAAACGGCGTCGGACGAAACTGTTTGTGCACCGTGCCTTGCGCACCCACCAAGACATGCTGGGATCGCGGCGGGTACACTCTACAATGATGCGTCGCGGCAGCTGGTCCTCGCATTCAAGCATGGTGGGAAGATTGCCTTCGCTCCGATGTTGGCAGGACTGATCGCAACTCATTTGGCGGATGCTGACGAAAGCGACCCGCCTTTATTGGTTCCTGTTCCCTTGCACCGCTGGCGGTTGTGGAAGCGTGGCTACAATCAAGCGGCGCTCCTTGCGCGCGAACTGGCAAAACTTGGCAAAGGCGAGCTGATGCTGGAAGGGCTCGAGCGGCATAGGGTGACGCCGTCGTTAGGCGGATTAGGCCGATCTGCTCGACAGCGTGCGATTGCCGGCTCGATCCGTGTCCCAAAGTCACGGCAGGCGCGGATTAGGGGCAGGGATGTGATCCTCGTCGATGATGTGATGACCAGCGGAGCGACGAGCGAAGTTTGCGTTGGCGCGTTGCTCAAGGCAGGTGCCCGGTCAGTGCAGATTGCTTGCTTTGCCCGGGTGCTGGACGAGGCACTGGATGCCGCCGCTTGATAAAAGACAGAGGATTCATTGACCCAAGAAAGTGAAACGCCCGAGGTCCTAAGACCCCGGGCGCCACGTGACGAAATTAAATGAACCCGCTCTTTCGAGCTATGGACAGCGTCCCCCGATGCTGTCCTGGGTTCTAACCCTCATCATACGTTTCAGGCGCTCCTGCCACCCCCATGGCGGCGCTGCCTGATTACCCCCTGACCCTTGGCGCTCTTTAACGGCACCGTTAGTCTGGTGTTGCGCCCTTGCGGGTGCGAAGCGGAAACTGTCATCTGATATTCATAATCCAAAGCTCGAAAGCATTGCGCGGCAGATTTTGGTGACAGTCTGTGGTTATCGTGCAACAAACCATCGCGTGACTAGGGCATTTGATCGAAGGGCGGATAAGTGTGCGCTGATAGTAAAAAGGTTTCGGCAGCGGAGCGCGAGCAAGGCAGTGCCTTCTTCCCTAAATTCGACTCGGCGGGGCTGCTGACAGCGATTGCATGCGAGGTCGAAACCAATGAGGTTTTGATGGTCGCGTTCATGAATCGCGAGGCGCTCGACAAAACTCGAGAGACGAGTCTCGCACACTTCTGGTCGCGCTCGCGCCAGAGCCTTTGGTGCAAAGGCGAAACCAGCGGCAATCTGCTCGAAGTGAAAGAGATCCTGGTCGACTGCGATCAGGATGCTTTGGTTATGAAAGTACAGCCGCGCGGTCCCGCTTGCCATACTGGGGAGAAGTCCTGTTTCTACCGCAAGCTGGGTTTAGACAATGACGAGGGTGACGTTCTCGTAAAGGCTTGACCTTGACGTAAAGGTAAAGTAGATAGCTGGCCATGGCTACTGCAAATTCCACTGCTGACAAGCACGCAGGTGCGCATCTTGATCGTCCCGATGCGCAAGACCGCGAGACCTATTCCATCTCAGACCTGACCGCAGAATTCGGCTGCACCGCGAGAGCTTTGCGCTTTTACGAAGATGAAGGCTTGATTGCGCCGGCCCGTGTCGGGCTCAGCCGTGTCTATTCCAAGCGCGACAGGGCGAGGCTTGCCTGGATCATGCGCGCGAAGAATGTCGGCTTCAGCCTCAATGAAATCCGCGAGATGATCGATCTTTATGATCTCGGTGATGGCCGGGTCGAGCAGCGCCGCGTCACAATTGAGAAATGCCGCGATCACATTGCCAAGCTGAAAGCTCAGCGCGCTGATATCGATTCTTCAATCAAGGATCTCACAGAGTTTGTGAAAGAGATCGAAAAGCTCGACCTCAGCTGATCTCACTTAACCCGTTCATTCGAAGACCACTCATCAAGGACACGCCAGATGCCCATCTACAACGCACCAACACGTGACACCCGTTTCGTCATCAATGAGATGCTCGATCTTGCCAGCTATGGAAACCTCCCGGGTTTCGAGAGCGCTGATGCTGACATGGTCGAAGCGGTCGTTAACGAAGCAGGCAAGTTCTGTTCCGAGGTACTCGCTCCGCTCAATCAGATTGGCGACCAGCAGGGCTGTACCCGCCATGAAGATGGCAGCGTAACGACCCCTGACGGTTTCAAGGAAGCGTTTGACCAGTATCGCGAAGCGGGCTGGGGCACGATTTCCGCACCTGAGGAGTTCGGTGGACAGGGCCTTCCGCATGTGCTCGGTTTTGTGATCGAGGAATTTGTGGCTGCCTCGAACCAGGCCTTCGGGATGTATCCTGGACTTACGACCGGTGCGATCTCTGCGCTGATCGCCGCTGGCACGGACGAGCAGAAAGAGAAGTATGTCTCGAAGATGGTTTCAGGCGAATGGCTCGGCACCATGAACCTGACCGAGCCGCATTGCGGCACTGATCTCGGCATGATCCGCACGAAAGCGGAGCCTCAGGCCGACGGTTCCTATGCCATCTCCGGTACGAAGATATTCATCTCCGCAGGCGAGCATGACTTGACGGACAACATCATTCACCTGGTGCTGGCCAAGACACCCGGCGCGCCGGACAGCTCGAAAGGCATTTCGCTGTTCGTTGTTCCCAAGGTGCTCGTGAACGACGATGGTTCGCTGGGCGAGCGCAACGCGGTCACTTGCGGTTCGATCGAGCACAAGATGGGCATTCACGGCAATGCGACATGCGTGCTGAACTATGACGGCGCGAAAGGCTGGATGGTCGGCGAAGAAAACAAGGGGCTCGCGGCCATGTTCGTCATGATGAATGCCGCGCGGCTGGGCGTGGGCATGCAAGGGCTCGCGCAGGCAGAGGTGTCCTATCAGAACGCCGTTGCTTATGCGATTGATCGTCGTCAGGGTCGCGCGCTGACCGGACCGACCGAGCCCGAAGCACAGGCCGATCCGATCTTTGTCCACCCGGATGTTCGCCGTATGCTGATGGACGCGAAAGTCTTCACTGAAGGCATGCGCGCACTCTGCCTGTGGGGCGCGCTTCAGGTGGACCTGACGCACAAAGCGCAGACCGAGGAAGAGCGGGTAGAAGCCGATGCTCTGATCGGTCTTCTGACTCCGGTCATCAAGGGCTACGGCACTGACAAGGGCTATGACATTGCGACGAACATGCAGCAGGTTTTCGGCGGCCACGGCTATGTCGAGGAATGGGGCATGAGCCAGTTTGTGCGCGATGCCCGTATCGCTCAGATTTATGAAGGCACGAATGGCGTTCAGGCCATGGACTTGTGCGGACGCAAGCTTGCGAGCAAGGGCGGGGCGGCGATCCAGGCCTACTTCAAGATGGTCGGCGAAGACATCGCCGCCGCCAAGCAGGATGAGAGCCTGAAGGACATCGCAGAGATGCTGGAAAAGGCTCTCGGCCAGCAGCAAGCGGCGACAATGTGGTTCATGAACAATGCGATGCAGAACCCGAACCATCTGGGTGCAGGCGCGCATCATTACATGCATATCATGGGCATCGTGACGCTGGGCTGGATGTGGCTGCGCATGGCGAAGACCGCGAGCGCGGCGCTGGCTGGCTCGCCATCTGATCCGGCGTTCTACGAAGCGAAGCTGACCAGCGCGCGTTACTATGCCGAGCGCTTCCTGCCCGATGCGGGCGCGCTGCGCCGCAAGCTGGAGGCGGGCAGCGAGAACATGATGGCGCTGGGCGAAGAGGCGTTTGCGACGGCTGCTTGACCTAAGAGCACCACGCTACAGATTGCTAAGGGGCGTCCTTTCAAGGGCGCCCTTTTTGCATTGCGCAGCCGCTGTTCATCCAGCGGCATGCAGAGAAGCATTAGTGTCTTCTCTGTGATGGCTTGGAGAATGTCACCTTGAGCGGGCCCGCGAGATTAACGGCAGCAGCATTGGTGGGTCTGGTACTTACCTTGCCTGCCTTCGCATTGAACAGATCTAAGCAAGCAGCCGAACGAACTTTTCCAATCGAGGGCCGCTGCGCGCATGATGTCGAGCGTCTGCTGACCAGCAAAGAGAGGCTCCGAGCCAATGTGATGGGGTTCAACACCGCCTCGCTGATTGACCCCAACGCGAAACAGCATTTGCAAGGTATCGCGCGCTTCGAGGCTGGTGGAAAACAGTTCCTCTTTGTCTCGCAAAGCAGCAAACGCGGCGAGGGCGGCCTGCTCGCGACCGTTGAGATGGGCAGCCGAGGCGAGGGTCGCTGGCGCTCCAACCGACAGTTCTTTATCAATGGCAGGGCTTCGTTCTACACGGCGCCTCACGCAGCTGATCGGGTTGTTGCTGTGAAGCGTGACGAGAGTTTTGCCGACTATTTCCATCCTGGCGGGCTGGCGATCCACCGCAATATCCTCGCGGTGGGAATGGAAGGCGCGCACAATGAAAGTACGCATGCGAGGGGGCGCGTGGACCTTTATCGTATCCAAAGTCCGACTTCGCTGAAGCTGATCAACAGTGTGCCGAATTCGGGGCAGCTTGCAGCAGCAGTCGCATTTACGCGGTTGTCGAGCGGCGCGTATCTCTTCGCAGTCCCTGACAACTCGCCCAAGAATATCCGCTTCTATCGTTCTGTCGGGACGGCTGAATTGGACGAGGAAACGCGGTTTGAGCACGTCGCGGTTTTCAGCGAGGCGGACTTGCGCCCCGGCGACAATAACTACTTCCAAAATGTCGACTTCGTTACTGATTGTGCGTCAGGGCGGCTCTACATGGTGCTCGCGTTTCAGGACCATGACTGGCTGGGGCTGTGGCAAAAGAACCGGATTGCGCGGTATGAAATCCGCGATCCGGATGGTGATTTGAACCTTCGCCATTTGGGGCGGCAAAAGGTCGATTGCAGCCCCCATCTGGCCGGAAAGGTATGCGATTTTGACGCGAGTTTCGGTGCCTATGTGACGTCTGAAGGCAAGCTCATTTACTATGCGTCTGAGCATGCCAACACCGGACCCGGCGGGTCAGTCAGTTTGGCTGAGATTGTGCCTTGAGCGCCTGGTTGACGAGCGAGAGATTCGTACGCGGCGACGCAATATTGTTCTCCAACAAACTTGACATAGTTGACACCTGTCAATCGGGCCAAATTGGCCTCAAGCCCGCAGAAGCCTGCCGTTTTTGGCCTTTCCAACAAAGTTGACACTTTTCCTATTTTTTGAAAACTCGTGTGAGTGTGATGGGCGGGAGCTTGCAGCGCAATTGCGTCCACGCGAGGGGAATCGACAGATTGACGGAGTCGCTTGCGGTGTAGCTTGCGGGGGCGGTGTAGGAAATGTTTGGAGGGTTGAGCCTCTACCCTTTCGTCATGCTGAACTCGTTTCAGCATAACCCCTGCTCGTTGAAACTGTTATCTTGAAACAAATTCAGGATGACGGAGGGGGAGCTGCGGGGTGACGGAAATCGGGGTGGAAAGCGGACAACTCGCCCTATTCAATTATTCGCTTCGGGCGGATGTTCGAGTAGCGCGACTGAGGAAACCAGCTGGCTATTGTGCGCACCAGATAGGCCGAGCCGGTCACCGTGAGATCATCGCTTGATATGGCCTCGCGTACCGCAACATCTCCCATCCACACCTCCGCCAAATTGGGCAGATTGGCATGCAGATATAGATCGACATCCTTACCTGGATCATCTGTACAGAGATCTACGTCTTCTGAAGTAGCTATCAGCCACCATCGGCCATACGTCTTGGTGTCTTTCAGCGTGACGCTGATAACTGTTTCACCATCTGGCAGTTCACCGGTATTTAGTGATCGGTGAAAGTCCCACATGAAGCTGCCTGCGTCCAGGTCCTCGTCCCGAATGCGCCGCCGTGCCCACCGCAAACCCCACTTCGACATCTGGTCTATGAGAGGCGCAAGCTCTCTGCCGCATCGGGTCAGATGATATTCCGTGCCTTGGCCAGTTCCAGCTTTCTTGATGATCAGTCCGTTTGCTTCCATCTGTTTGAGACGGTTGCTCAGCACCGTTGGTGAAATACGCGGAAGCGCGCGCTGAAAATTCTTGTATCGCGTCGCTCCCAGCAGAAACTCACGCATGATTAGCAGAACCCAGCGGTCTCCGATCATATCTGCAGCTTTGATCGCTGGACATAGGCTCCCGGAACTACTCATTGATTTCTCCTGCCATGCGCGCGTCCCGCCGTTAGTTATAACTAAACGTGTCGCAAATTGCATGGCCGAGGTTGGTAACTACGCGATACGTAGTGGTCTCCTACGCTTGCAATAGCGTCTTGCTCTGTTTTGCGGACTATCTGAGGTTGAGCAATTGCGCGATTGTCCTTGTGTCGCCGGAATGATCCGGCCGCATTTAGGAGAATTAGAATGCCAATGGTTACTATCGACGTCATAAAAGACGTATTCACGCCTGCTCAGAAAGCGGAAATGATCGAGAAGGTAACGGAAACGATGGTTGCACTCGAGGGCGAGGCGCTACGACAGGTCACTTGGGTGCGGATCAAGGAATTTGAGCAAGGAGACTGGGGAATCGGTGGACATCTGCTCTTTGCCTCTGACGTGCACGAAATGGCCGCAGGCAATTCGCAGGCAGCGTAGAATGATCTCCGCTTGCCGATAATGGTGGGGGCCTAGCATGATCTGTCTGGCCCCTATCCCTTAAAGGCCCGCAAATGGGTCGATAGCGGAGATTTGCTCGCGACCTAATCCGCCACGCAAACAAAGCTGTCGATCACGCGCTTTGTCCCGGCTTTTTCAAACTCGATCTCGAGCTTGTTGCCTTCCTGATCCATAACCGTGCCATAGCCAAACTTCTCGTGGAACACGCGCGCGCCGATCGCGACATCGCTGCGCGGTTTGGCGGCGAAGCTTGCGGCAGATCGCTTGTTCTCCCGCACCCTTGGCTGCTTGGTTTCATAACCGTTTGTGAGCGCGCGCTGCCATCCGGGGCCGCGTGCGCCCGAGCGTTCCGGCCTTGAGGTAGCGACACGCGCAAACGGGTCTTCGCTCTCTGACCAATTGGCTTGCCACAGCGACTTGCCGCCAGTCATCGTGCTTTCGACCTCGATATGCTCTTCGGGCAGCTCCTCGATAAAGCGCGACGGGATCGAGCTTGTCCATTGGCCATAGATCCGACGGTTCGCCGCATGGAAAATCGTGCACTTCTTCTTCGCCCGCGTGATCGCGACGTAAGCCAGACGTCGCTCCTCTTCCAAGGACGCGAGACCCCCTTCATCGAGCGAGCGCTGCGAAGGAAACACGCCTTCTTCCCATCCGGGCAGGAAGACATTGTCGAACTCCAGCCCCTTGGCCGCATGCATCGTCATGATAGTGACTTTCTCGCCATCATCGCGCGCGTCATTGTCCATCACCAGGCTGACATGTTCGAGGAAGTCGCCGAGCGTCTCATACTCTTCCATCGCGCGGGCGAGCTCGGACAGGTTCTCCGCACGCCCGGCGCTTTCCGCACTGCGGTCGGCGGCGAGCATATCGTTATAGCCTGTCTCATCGAGCACTTGCCGCAGCAAGTCTGCCGGCGTCATTTCCTCGGCCGCCTCGCGCCAGGCGAGGAATTGCCGCATCAGGGAGCCAATCGTATTCGAGGCGCGCGCTGGCAGTTCATCGCTATCCGCCAGATCGAGCGAAGCGGCGGCCAGCGGCATACCTGTACGCCGGGCATGCTGGTGCATCTTTTCCAGCGTTTTCGCGCCAAGCCCGCGCTTGGGCTGGTTATAGATGCGTTCAAACGCCAGATCGTCCTGCGGCTGCGCAATCACCCGCAAGTAGGCGAGGGCATCGCGGATTTCCGCACGCTCGTAGAAACGGAATCCGCCGATAATCCGGTAATTGATGCCTATCTGGATGAAGCGGTCTTCAAATTCGCGGGTCTGATATTGCGCGCGTACGAGGATCGCGACCTGATCGAGGTTTGCGCCTTCATGCTCCAACCGCTCGATGGCTTCGCCTACGCGACGTGCCTCCTCTGGCGCGTCCCACACGCCGGTGACGCGCAACTTGTCGCCTCCATTGACTTCGGTCCACAGGGTTTTCTCATGTCGCTCGGAGTTAGAGCGGATGAGGCCCGAGGCTGCGCCGAGGATATGCGGGGTGGAGCGGTAATTCTGCTCCAGACGCACAACATGCGCGCCGGGAAAATCCTTCTCGAAACGCAATATGTTGGCGACTTCGGCGCCGCGCCAGGAATAGATCGACTGGTCATCATCGCCGACCACGCAGATATTCTTGTGATCCTGCGCAAGCAGCCGCAGCCAGAGATACTGCACTGCGTTGGTGTCCTGATACTCGTCGACGAGGATATACTTAAAGCGCTGCTGGTAATCGCGCAGGATATCCGTGTGCTTGCGGAAGATGTTGAGAACATGCAGCATCAGATCGCCGAAATCGCAGGCGTTCAGCCGCTTCATCCGGTCCTGATACAGCTGATACATCTGTTGCCCGCGGCCATTGGCATAGGCCTCGTTTTCGACCGCGTCCAAGTCACCGGGGTTAAGCCCGCGGTTCTTCCAGCGGTCGATAAGCCCGGCGAGCTGACGCGCAGGCCAGCGCTTCTCGTCCAGATCCTGATCATTGATGAGCTGTTTGAGCAAACGCAGCTGATCATCGGTGTCGATGATCGTGTAATTGCTTTCGAGGCCCACCAGCTCTGCATGACGGCGCAGCATCTTCGCGCAGATGGAATGGAATGTGCCGAGCCACGGCATGCCTTCGACCGCTTGGCCCAGATGCCCTGCAACACGCTCGCGCATCTCCCGCGCGGCCTTGTTGGTGAAGGTGACGCAGAGGATCTGGCTCGGCCAGGCGCGCCGTGTCGCTACCAGATGCGCGAGCCGCGATGTGAGCGCAGCAGTCTTGCCTGTGCCAGCGCCTGCCAGCATCAGCACAGGCCCCTCGGTCGTCAGAACAGCCTCGCGCTGCGGCGGGTTCAACCGCGCGGCATAGGGCGGCACTGGTCCGTCAGGGGCGCGCTGGGCTGAAGTCGCAGGAAGGGAAGGGCTGTCAGTCATGGATTAAGGCGAACAAGTAGAGAACAACGGGGAAAGCCGCAAGCCAGCATGTGCCGTTCCCGGACGAGATGAGGCAAGCGCTTGGGGCGAGTGGCCACTATGTGCGACAAGCGGCGCAGGAGAAAGAGCGATGAAAGCGATTTGCACGCCTATCTTGGTGACGCTGAGCGCGGTGAGCGTGTCGGTGGTGGCGCAGGAAACACCTGTGACCGAAGTAGCGACTCATCCCGAAGCTACTGAAGAAGCGCCCCCGGTTGTCGAAATCATCGAGCGCGACGAAACTGGCAAAGCAACGCGCATTCGTATCGAAAGCCGCGAGTATGCGCTCTGCAGCGACACAGTAATGGATAGCTGCATCAGCCCGCGCGCAGCCGGGTTTGACTGGGGGTCGCAGCCGCTCGATCACTGGCCAGGGCAGACCGCAACAAGCTTGAAGCAAGAGCGTGCGAGCAAGGCTCAGGCTTCCCAAGAGTTGTCGGAAGAGGCGGGCGATGCCGAAGAAGCAGCGCCGCCCCAAGGCCAGTAAGAACGTTTTGCAGCTTGCCTGATTTCGGCCACGCCTGACGCTTGCGCGGGTCGATCCTGCGATCAGCAGAACCGCTGGCTCTTTCCATTTCACATCGGAAATCCCACAAGAGGTCAGCCCGATCTTTCGGGTCGCACGCTCGTCACAGCTTGAAAGTGCAGGGGAAACAAGCCCGGGGGCTTGAACAAAGGAAATACCCCATGCGCAAATCCGATCTGGCCGTGATAGGGATTGGCATCGCAACGGTGGCTGTCGCTTTAGGTGCCGCGGTTCCGGCCGCGGCTTCGAGCCAGTCTGCCGTCGACGAAATGACTGCAGACGCAGCTAGCACAACCATGACGCCTGAACAGCAAGCGCAATACGATGCCTGGCCCCCTGACAGGCAAGCGCTGTTCAACAGTTGGAGCGCAGAAGCGCAGGAGTACTTCTGGTCGCTGAACCCTTCGCGTCAGGACTTTTTCTGGATGCTGAGCGATGAAGATCGCTCGTCTTTGATGGCAATGCAGCCGGACGAGCGTGAAGAGGCCTGGCAACGGGTCGAAGGGCGCGGCGCAGAACCACCTTCAGGTGCTGAACCCTCAGCTGAACCAGAGGGCTGATTCCTCCATCTCAGCTCTCCTCACTCCGGGTCGGACAACATCAATAGATGAAGCATTGCCTTCCCGACCCGGCGCTGGGCGAGGATGTCGAGTCCCTTTATCTCGACATTCTCGCCTGCAGAGGTTTCCAGAGCGATCCAGGTCGCGGGGCCAATCCATCCGAGCCTCAGCATTCTGTCCAGCGCGACTGCGCCGGCCCCTGTGTTGTAAGGCGGATCAAGCAGCAACAGGTCCCAGCTTTCTTTGGCAGGACCAAGGCTCATGACAGAACCAGCTTGGACGGATGACCGCGCGCGGGCATCGAACTGAGCGAGATTGGCCTTGATCGCTTTGACCGCATCGGGCTCTTGCTCGACAAACAGGCAATGCGCCGCACCGCGTGACAGAGCCTCGATCCCGAGCGCGCCCGAGCCAGCAAACAGGTCTGCAACACGCAGCCCGCCAAAATCGCCAAGCCTGCTGTTCAGCATATTGAACAAGGTCTCGCGTGTCCGATCCGCCGTTGGCCGGGTCAGCTCGCCTTTGGGCGCTTTCAGGTTTCGTCCGCGCCATTCACCTGCGATGACTCTCATGATCTGCGGTGTTGCCTGATCTGGCTACGAAATTTGCCGATTTCATGCTTCTTGAGCTCAACGGCTGCCCCGCGCGGCAGATCGCCAAGCTCGAACACGCCGTAGCCGGTGCGAATGAGCCTGCTGACCTTGAGGCCAAGATGCTCCAGCACCCGGCGCACTTCGCGGTTCTTGCCCTCCGTGATCGTGACCTGGATCCACTGATTGCGCCCACCCGCATTCTTTGTGCGTTGCTCCAGGTTTGCGTCGATGGAGCCATAGTGCACGCCGTCGATTGTGATCCCGTCGATCAGACTTTCGAGCTGCTCTTGCGTCACTTCGCCGAAAGTACGCGCGCGATATGTGCGCGGAATGCCGGTTGCCGGAAGCTCCATCTCACGCTTGAATCCGCCGTCATTGGTGAGCAGCAGCAAGCCTTCGGTGTTGAGGTCAAGCCGTCCAATCGGCATCAGTCGCGGCGCGCCTTTAGGCAGAGCATTGCGCAAAGCGGTGTAGATTGTCGGACGACCTTTGGGATCGCGCTCGGCCGTCAGAAGTCCAGTGGGCTTGTGGAACGCGAACAGCCGCGTTGGCTCGGGCGCGGCAACGGGTTTGCCATCGACAGTGACACCGCGCAGCGATGTGAGAAAAGTCGCCGGTGTCTCGACTGGATTGCCGTCAATCGCGATCCGCTTGTCCTCGATCATGCGCTCAATCTCGCGGCGGCTTGCCACGCCTGCACGCGCCAGCAATTTGGCAATGCGGTCGCCTTCCGGACGGTCTTCTGAGCGCTTGCTGGTCATGCGCGCTGCGCTAGGCGTTCAATTGCTTGCGCGCAACGCCTCATGCACGATTGCGCTGAAATGCGAGACACCGCCTTCCAGCGTGCCGAGAGTGACACTCTCGATAGCGCCGGTTGAAAGGCCATTCTGGCCGAGCTCTGCCGCGCGGAAATCTTCGCTCGCGAAGACGCCGCCATCAAGCAGGTTCCAGCTGCGCTCCCAATGATCGCGCGCCTTTTCGGTGGTTGGCTCTTCAGGGATCAGCATGAAGTCCTCAACCAGAGTCACGCCTTCCGATTGCGGCATCAGCACCATGACATTGAAATAATCCGGGCTGGGAATAACAATGGTTGCTGGAAAGAGCTGGTAGGCGAAGGTCACGATCTGCCGCATTTCATGCATATCAGTGAGGTCGACGCCTTCCATTTCCTCAAGTCGCGCGACGGCAGAGCGCATATGCGGCCCGACAGTGTCGCCAGCAGTGATCCCGTCAGTAAAGAACGGCCCGATGGTGTTCGCGTGCAGCCGCGTTACATGGTAGCTTTCCAGAAACGCATCCATGATGAGCTTCCAATTGCCGTTCACGGTGTGAAGCTTGCGGCGATAGAGGAAATTGTCGCCAAGGCCGAACGCGTCGAAATCCTCGCTTACTTTTGCCGCATCGCTAAAATCGGCGTTTTCGTCAGGCGCGAACCAGATCAGGCCGCCAGCTTCCAAACTGGGTAGCTCGATCAGGCCGTAATCGGACTTGTCTAGACCCGGAAAGGTCTCAGGGCGGGGCAGGGCAAGCAGCCGCCCGTCAAGTTTGTAGGTCCACGCGTGATAAGGACAGACGAGGCGCTTTGCGCATTGCACCTCTCCCCCTTCGACCAGACGCGTCCCGCGATGACGGCAGACGTTCAGAAAGACATGTGCTGTGCCTTCTGCGTCGCGTGTAATGAGCAAAGGGCGTCCGGTGGCATCATGCGGAATGGCCATGCCGGGCTCAGGCAAAAGCGCTGAGACACACAGAACTTGAGGAAGCCGGTCGAACAGCGCAGCTTTTTCGCGAGCGAAGTGATCAGGGCAAGTGTAGTCGCTAGCGGGGACAGTTGTGATGGCTTGAGCCCGCTCAGCGCCGCCATTCTTTACTTGCTCTGCCAAAGCCAGCTGACCCGGCGTCGGGCTGCGCCGCTTCTGATCTGTTAGCGCTTCATTCATCGCCAATTCCCAATCCTCTCATCCGCCGTTACTGTGTCAGAAATTTGCGGGATTAGGAAGGACGCTAGGGAATGGACTGGAGCACAGTGATATTGTTCGGGGTCATCGCTGCAATGGTGGGGCTGGCTTATCTTGTCCCGGCCTTTGCTCCCTATCGCCGAAAGATGCCCTTTGTGGCATTCCTGCTGGGCATCTCCTCCGGCTTCCCGCTGACGCTATTGCTTGGGACGATGACATTCTGGTTGTCAAAGGTTGGCATCGACAAGTCGACCATCGGCTTCGCTATTGGTCTCACGACGCCATACACATTGAAATTCCTGTGGGCGCCGCTCGTGGACAAGCTGCGCATTCCAATCCTGTCAGACTTGCTCGGGCAACGCCGCGCGTGGCTGTACCTCGTTCAAGGCTTGCTGGTGCTTGCGCTATGGCAGTTGGGTGCGAGCGCGCCGACCAATGACAATATCGCGCCGTTTGCTGTCTGGGCGATCATTGTCGCGTTCCTGTCTGCGACGCAAGACATTGTGATTGACGCGTACCGGATCGAGATCCTTTCCGATGAAGAGATCGCACACGGCACGGCGATGAACCAGTTCGGCTATCGCACAGGCAATCTTCTGGCTGGCGCGGGCACGATATATCTGGCTTCAACCGAAGGCTTTGGAGCGGGCTGGGCGATGGCCTATGGTCTCACGAGTTTTCTTGTGCTGCCAGCAGCGCTGGGTGCGCTTTGGGCCGGGGCAGGGCGATTCGATCCTTCAACCGCGCGTGCGGCCGGACAAAAATTCAGCAGTTGGTTGAAAGAGACGGTCGTTAACCCGTTCCGCGAGTTTCTTGGCCGCAAGGGTGCGGTCCTGATCTTGCTGTTCGTGCTGATCTACAAGGTCGGTGATGCAATGGGGCAGGGCATGCTCAACCCGATGATTGTCGAGCTTGGCTTCAGCGATACCGAATTCATTACCATCAACAAGTTCGTCGGTTTCGGCGCGTTGATCGTCGGTTCAGCATTGGGCGGACCGTTCATCGCATGGCTCGGCATGGGCCGCGCGCTCATCATTTCCGGTCTCTTGATGATGCTGTCGAACTTTATGTTCGTGCTTCTGGCGATCGTCGGCGATAACAATATCATGCTGGCGCTGGCAGTGGGTACGGAGAACCTCACAAGCGGGATCGGGCTGACGGTCTTTGTCACCTATCTCTCCGGCCTGTCGAACCTTGCCTATACCGCGACACAGTTTGCGCTCTTGTCGAGCTTTGCCGCCGTCGGGAGGACATGGCTTGCGACTCCTTCTGGTTATCTGGCGGAGAACCTCGGCTGGGTCGGCTTTTGGACGTTCACGGTTATCATCGCGATTCCGGGCATGACCTTGCTCTGGATCCTATGGCGCAAGGGCTTCGTGGTTGAAAGCGTGCGTCAGACCAGCAACGAGCCGTTGGAAGAGGCGGGCGAGGCGAAGCCAGCCCCTGGCTAATCAGTCCGGTATCTCGTCATTGAGACGCAGGACTTCGCCTGCAAGGTAGAGCGAGCCTGCAATGAGGATTGGAAAATCGTCGTTCGGAATGTTGAGGAGAGCCTCTTCGACATCCTGGGCGGCGCGAGCCTCGGGGCCAAATGCCTCGACTGGATGACTCTCATGGCCGGGGACCGGGACAATCGTCAGCGTCCGGATGCGGTTGCCAAGCGGGCCGGTGATTGCGGTCGGGTCCTTATTGTCCAGCATACCGAGGATTAGGTGGAGAGGGCCATCAAAGTGCATTGCGATCTGTGCCCCTGCGCTGGGATTATGACCGCCATCGAGGATGACTTGGCGCTCGCCAATCAATTGTCCGGGTGATAGCCGCTGCATGCGTGCTGGCCAGGCTGCATTCGCGGCACCCTCTTTCAACGCTTTCAGCGAAACCTCGATCTTGTCCTGGTGGCGGATCATAGCGGCAGCGAGTGCGCAATTGGCGTATTGATGTTCGCCCAGCAAGGCTGGCGGAGGCAGTAAGATCGCTCCGTTCGCGTCATTATATCCGACACGCCGACCGATAGCTTGGCCGAAGTTCCATAGCCGGCCTTCGTCAATCAATCGCGCGCCTACTTTCTCCGACTGATCAGCAACAGCTTCATGCTGCTCCTCGGGATACCATTGCGTCACCAGCGGCACGCCCTTCTTGGCGATGCCTGCCTTCTCAAACGCAATCCGCGCCATCGGCTCTTTCGGCACGCCGTCTTCGGGTGCGAGAAGAAACCGCTCGTGATCTATCCCCAGCGCCGCGATGCCGCAGGCGGCCAGCACGTCCGGCTCCAGCACATTGGTCGCGTCGAGCCTTCCGCCTAGGCCCACTTCGACCACGCAGGCATCCGCTGGGATGCGCGCGAATTCGACAAAAGCCGCTGCGATGGTGATCTCGAAGAAGCTGCATCCCAGACCCTCGGCAGCGTCGAAGACTTGCTCAAGCAGCTCCGCAAGCCGCGCGTCTTCGATCAACTTGTCAGCGATCCGGAAGCGCTCATTATAGCGCACCAAATGCGGGCTCGTTGTGACGTGGACCTGGTATCCTTCCGCTTCCAGCATTGCGCGCAGGAAAGCACAGGTCGAGCCTTTGCCATTGGTCCCTGCGACATGAAACACAGGCGGCAAGCGTTTGTGAGGATCGCCCAAACGCGAGAGCAGTTCGCGGATCGCATCAAGTCCAAGCGTATCGCGCTGGATGCTCAAACCCGAAAGTCTGTCGAGCTGCGCCTGCACGCGCGGATCGTCAGACCGGCCCATGTCTCTCATGGTTAGTCCGTCCGGCTGGTCTTACGCCGCTTTCGCAGGCGAGAGATAATCGAGCATCGTCGCGATCTGCGCCTTCAGGTCTTTGCGGTGCACCACCATGTCGACCATGCCATGTTTGTGCAGATATTCCGCACGTTGGAAGCCTTCAGGCAGTTTCTCTCGGATCGTGTCCCGGATAACTCGCTGTCCAGCAAAACCGATCAGCGCGTTGGGCTCTGCGATATGGATATCGCCGAGCATCGCATAGCTTGCCGTAACTCCGCCAGTCGTCGGGTCGGACAGCACCACGATGTAAGGCAATCCCGCCTCTTTCAGCCGCCGCGTCATCACAGTCGCCTTGGGCATCTGCATGAGGCTCAAAATGCCTTCCTGCATCCGCGCGCCACCCGCTGCGGTCACCACGATGTAAGCGCATTTGCGGGAAAGCGCGCGCTCTGCGCCCTGACAGAAGGCCGTGCCGACCGCCATGCCCATGCTACCGCCCATAAAGCTGAAATCCTGCACGCCGACGACCGCATCATGCCCGTCGATCGTGCCAGAGCCAACGCTGAAGGCATCGCGGTGCGGGCTCTTGGCGCGCGCGGCTTTCAAGCGGTCAGTGTACTTCTTGGAATCCTTGAACTTCAGCGGGTCTTCCTTGACCTCTGGCTGTTCCAGCAGGTCAAACCCCTCGTCCAGCAGCAGCGCGAGGCGTTGGTCGGCGTTGATCCGCCCATGATGGCCGCAACGCGGGCACACATGCAGGTTTTCCTCATACTCCTGTTCGAACAGCATTTCCTGACAGGACGGGCATTTGACCCAGAGATCCTTCTCGCTGGTGCGCTTGGGCAGCCAGCCGATGGAATTGCGGACGCGGGTGAACCAGTTCATGTGTTTGTCCTTAGCGCGCGGTGCGAACCGCATTTGCAAGAGCCGAAGTCAGCTCCTTTAGCTTGGCGGGAGCCTCTTTGCCAAATTCGCCGACCAATCCGACGAATGCTGAGCCAACAACCACACCGTCTGCGACCTTGGCAATTTCAGCGGCTTGTTCGGGTGTCCTTACACCAAATCCAACCGCTACGGGCAGATCAGTCGATTGCTTGATGCGTGTCACATTGACTTCAATCGAGTCGATAGCGGCCTGCTGCTTGCCGGTGATGCCTGCCACGGAGACATAATAGAGGAAACCTTCCGATCCATCGATCACGGCGGGAAGGCGCGCCGCGTCCGTCGTCGGCGTAGAAAGGCGGATCGGTGCGACGCCTTGAGCGCGCAGGGCAGGGCCAAGTTCCTGATCTTCCTCTGGCGGGATATCGACGCAGATCACGCCATCGACGCCGCATCCCTTGCATTGTTCGGCAAACCATTCCGGTCCGCGCCGGATCATGGGGTTGGCATAGCCCATCAGGACGAGCGGCACGTCAGGGTGCCGCGCGCGGAACTCGTTCGCGATCATCAGGACGTCGCTGGTGGTCGTGCCTTTGCCCAAGCTGCGCAGGTTTGCCGCCTGGATCGCGGGGCCATCGGCCATCGGATCGGTGAAGGGCATGCCTAGCTCGATCACATCCGCGCCGCCTTCGACCAGCGCGTCGAGATTGGCAGCAGTGTCGCCATCGCCTGCGGTGATGAAGCAGACAAGCGCGGGATGGGCTTTCGAAAAGGCTGAGGAGAGGCGGGTCACAAGATTGCCCCCTCACCTTCAGGGGAGGGGGTTGGGGGAGGGGCCTGCCTCAGCTCTCTCACTAAAGCACTCAATCGCTCCAGCACCCCATCCATATTCTCCATCACATCGGCGTTTCGAAATCTGATCACACGGTATCCCTGACTTCCCAGATATTGCGTACGCGACGCGTCGTATTGTTCATGCCCAGCGTGAGTATCACCATCAAGCTCAATCACCAGCTTCGGCTCGTTCGCAGCAAAATCAGCGATAAAATTTCCTATCACTTTTTGACGACGAAACTTGATTCCTTGGAACCTCCCGGCGCGTAGTTTCAACCACATGCGCGATTCGGGCTCAGGCATGGCCTTGCGCATATCTTTGGCGCGCTGCGTGAGGGTGGCGTCGCGCATTACCCCTCTCCCAACCCTCTCCCCTGAAGGTGAGAGGGCTTTTGGGGCTTGCTCAAGGCTGAGGAGAGGCGGCTAGTCAATTGAGCCCCGCAGATCGGAAGCTTGCGCAAAGGATTCATTCAGCTGTTCGATAGTGATAATCCTATCGAATGCCTTCCAGAATGGGTTTGAGTATGCCGAGCGGATCTCGGCTTTCTTTGGAAAACGGCCGTCCGCCATCATTTCTCCAATTTCCCGAGAAAGGCGATTGAATGATTTCTCCCCATTCTCGATTCTATATTCCTCAAGTGCGGCGCCAAGACTTGGGTAAAGCTGGTCTGCCATCTGGTGCCAATAGCACTGCATGAAATCGACAAAAGCTGTGGAATTGCAATTTGCCGCATCTGACGGGTTTTGCCCGCTCACATCTCCACCCCAAGCTTTTCCGCTACAGTGAAGATGTCCTTGTCGCCGCGACCGCACAGATTCATCAGGATGATCTGGTCCTCGCGCATCTGCTTGGCACGGTCGGCAACAGCTGCGATGGCGTGTGACGGTTCAAGCGCAGGGATGATCCCTTCCGTCCGACAAAGCAGCTGGAAACCGTCCAATGCCTCGTCATCGGTCACTGCGGTGTATTCGACCCGTCCGCTCTCTTTTAGCCACGCATGCTCCGGTCCGATGCCGGGATAGTCGAGGCCTGCCGAAATCGAGTGGCCTTCGGTGATCTGGCCGTCCTCGTCCTGCAGCAGATAGGTCTTGTTACCGTGGAGAACACCGGGCGATCCGCCGAGCAGGCTCGCCGCATGTTCATCACCATCCAGGCCATGTCCTGCGGCTTCGACACCGAGCATTTTCACGTCGGGATCATCCAAGAACGGGTGGAACAGCCCCAGCGCGTTTGAGCCGCCGCCAATGCAGGCGACCAGCAGGTCCGGCAGGCGTCCGACGCGTTCCAGCATTTGCTCGCGCGCTTCCTTGCCAATCACGCTCTGGAAGTTGCGCACCATCTCCGGATAGGGATGCGGCCCCGCCGCCGTGCCGATGATGTAGAACGTGTCATGGACATTCGCGACCCAATCCCGCAGTCCTTCATTCATCGCGTCTTTCAGCGTCGCGCCGCCGCTGGTCACGGGGACGACTTCCGCGCCGAGCAACTTCATGCGGAAGACATTGGGCGATTGCCGCTTTACGTCCTCGGCGCCCATGTAAATCACGCAAGGCAGGCCGAACCGCGCGCAGACGGTTGCCGTTGCAACGCCATGCTGGCCCGCGCCGGTCTCCGCAATAATGCGCGTCTTGCCCATGCGGATCGCGAGCAGGATCTGCCCGATGCAATTGTTGATCTTGTGCGCGCCGGTGTGATTGAGCTCGTCGCGCTTGAACCAGACCTGCGCGCCGCCGAGCGCGTCTGTCAGCCGCTCAGCGAAATAGAGCGGGGAAGGGCGCCCGACATAATGCTTCATCAGGTCATCAAACTCGGCCTGGAACGCCGGATCGGCCTGCGCCGCGCGGTACTCCTTCTCCAGATCGAGGATCAGCGGCATCAGAGTTTCGGCGACATAGCGCCCGCCAAACTGGCCGAAATGCCCGCGATCATCGGGCTGGTTGCGGAAGGAGTTGGGTGTTGTCTCGTTCATAACAATCTCACGCTTCGCGGGCCGCCTTACAGAAGGCCGCGATCAAGTCCACATCCTTGATGCCGGGCGCGGTCTCTACACCCGAAGACGTGTCGACTAGAGTGGTTCCCGTCTGGCGGATCGCCTCGGCAACATTTTCCGGCGTCAGACCGCCTGCAAGCCCCCAGGGAAGCGCGCCGTCATAGGCCTCGAGCAATCCCCAATCGAAGCCCAATCCCATGCCGCCCGGAAGCGCGCCTTTGGGTGTTTTGGTGTCAAACAAGAGGAAGTCAGCGACGTCGGCATAGCGCACCGCTTTCGTCACATCTTCAGCCGTTTCGACGCTCAGGACCTTCCAGACAGGCAGGCCAAACTTCGCCTTCACTTCGCGCACGCGATCAGGCGTCTCCTTGCCGTGCAGTTGGAGGATGTCGAGTGCTCCAGCACGGAGGTTTTGTTCAATAAACCCATCTGTAGCATCGACGAAAACGCCAACTTTTGAAATTTCATTTCCTATGTTGGAAACGATCTGAGCCGCTGTACTTACGCTTACAAAACGCGGGGAGGGCGGATAGAAATTCAAGCCAATATGCGTCGCGCCCGCATCAATCGACGCCGCAATCGTCTCAGGCGTTGTAAGCCCGCATATCTTGATCTGATTTGGCATTCGAGCGCTACAGCGTTGCTTCGATTTCGCGCGCAGCCATGACTGGATCCACCGCTTTGCTGATCGGGCGACCGATTACTAGCACGCTGGCTCCATCATCGCGCGCTGCGCGCGGCGTAACCACCCGCTTCTGATCGCCCGTGGCTTTCCCTTCAGGACGAAGGCCCGGAACGACGAAAAATCCGTCTTTCCATTGCTTGTGCACTGCGCCGACTTCGTGGCCTGAACACACAATCCCATCGAGCCCTGCTTCCTGCGCGAGATCGGCCAGGCGCAGGACCTGGTCATTCGCAGAGCCGCTAAGCCCAGTGCGCGCCATATCGCGCTCGTCCAGGCTAGTGAGCATTGTGACTGCGACAACCTTGCAACCGTCAGCAGCCGCGGCCTTCGCATCTTCCATCATGGCGCGCCCGCCGCTTGCATGGATGGTCACAATGGCAGGTTCCAGCACGTGGATCGCCTGCATAGCGCCTGCGACAGTGTTGGGAATGTCATGCAGCTTCAAATCGAGAAAGATTGGCAGCCCGCTCGCATGTGCGATCTCATGGACACCGTGATGGCCATGCGCGCAGAAGAATTCGAGCCCCAGCTTTACTCCGCCAATGTGCCCTTTCAGCTTCTCGACCAGCGCTTTGGCCGGATCAATCTGAGGAACATCAAGCGCAAGATAGATGGGGTTGGTCACGAGGCTCGCTTTATTCGCTGGCTGGTTTCAATGCGTCGGAGGCAGGAGCAGACTGTGCTGCGGGTGAGGCAGGCGCAGCGGGCTTTGGCTCGTGACGGGCCAGCGCTGCATTGCGCGCGGCATTTTCAAGCGAGCTGATCCGGCGGTTAAGCTGCCATTTGACCCCGCGATGGAGCATCCACATCGGGATAAGGCCCAGAAGGAAAGAGACAATCACCAGCACAGGGACTTTGGTTTCCAGCACCAGGCCTTCCCACAAGGTGACTTCGACAGCGTCCCAATTGAATGCGGAAAACAGCATGATTGCTGCCACGATTACAACCCAGATGACTGTGCGAACGATCTGCATTTCAGATCCCCTCTCTTCCTCAACTAATGCCGCGAGACTAGGCGATTTTCCGCCAAAGTCTAGGGAAGCTCTGGGTTAATCGAGCACACGGGCGAAGATCGTTTCGACATGCTTGAAGTGGTATTCAAGGTCGAATTTCTCTTCGAGCTCAGCCTCTGAAAGCGCAGCGGTGACTTCTTCGTCCTGCCTGAGCAGGTCGAGCAGCATCAGCGCGCCATCCGATTCCCATACTTTCATCGCGTTACGCTGGACCAGGCGATACGCATCCTCGCGGCTCACGCCTGCTTGCGTCAGCGCCAGCAGCACGCGCTGTGAGTGGATCAGGCCGCCCATGCGGTCCATATTGGCCTGCATCCGCTCCGGATAAACGAGCAGCTTGTCGACCACGCCGGTCAGCCGCGCGAGCGCGAAGTCCAATGTGATCGTCGCATCTGGGCCAATAAAGCGCTCGACGGAAGAATGGCTGATGTCCCGCTCATGCCACAAAGCGACATTCTCCAGAGCAGGCATCGCGTAGGCGCGGATCATGCGTGCCTGGCCGGTGAGGTTTTCCGTCAGGATCGGATTGCGCTTGTGCGGCATCGCTGACGAGCCCTTTTGGCCCGGAGCGAAATACTCTTCCGCCTCCAGCACTTCGGTGCGCTGCAAATGGCGGATTTCCACCGCAAGCCGCTCGATAGAGCCAGCAATTACGGCGAGCGTCGAGAAATACATCGCGTGGCGGTCACGCGGGATCACCTGCGTAGATACTGGCTCGACTGTCAGACCCATTTGCTCAGCGACATATTCTTCGACGGAAGGGTCGATATTGGCGAATGTGCCGACCGCGCCGGAGATCGCACAGGTCGCGATTTCTGCGCGCGCTGCTTCCAGCCGAGCCTTGCAGCGATCAAACTCGGCATAGGCCTGAACGAGTTTTAATCCGAAGGTCACTGGCTCTGCATGGATGCCGTGGCTGCGGCCAATCGTAGGGGTGAATTTGTGCTCTTCTGCACGGCGTTTGATCGCTGCGAGAAGATCATCGAGGTCAGCGAGCAAAATGTCGGTTGCACGGGCTAATTGAACGGCCAGCGTGGTATCAAGCACGTCAGAGCTGGTCATGCCCTGATGCATGAAGCGAGCCTCGTCGCCGACTTGCTCTGCCACCCAGGTGAGAAATGCGATCACGTCATGCTTGGTGACCGCTTCGATTGCGTCGATGGCGGTAACGTCGATGGTCGGGTTAGTCGCCCACCAATCCCACAGCGCTTTTCCGGCGCTTTCAGGGACCACACCAAGTTCGCCGAGCTTTTGCGTCGCATGGGCTTCGATCTCGAACCAGATGCTGTACTTGGCCTCAGGCTCCCACAAGGCTGTCATTTCAGGGCGGGCATAACGCGGGACCATCGGATTCTCCTGCTCTGGTCGCTGGGCTTGGAATATGGCTGGCGCGGCTAAGGCGGGCGGCAGGGCTTGGCAAGCTCTGTCTTGGGATGGTCCACATGCAAGACTTGCAATTGACTTGGCGCTCATGCTCGTTAGCCCTTGTAACTACAGGACGATTACGAGTTTTCGAGGGGCGTTACCATGAAACTGGCTTTGCGTGCGTTGCTGACGTCGACGGCGGCAGTGTGTCTGACTTCTACAGCATGGGCGGGGGAGGGTCCGCTCTATGCTGACGCGCCTGATTGGGTCGATGAGCCAGTGGTCACTGCTGAAGATGCAGAGAGCACCAATCTTTTCCTTCTCCTCGAACAACAGGCACGTCTGGAAGACGGCCTCGTCTCTGTCTACTCGGACTTCGCTGTCGAACTGACGTCTCCGGAAGCTTTGACGCAGTTCGGTACGCTTAATGCAGCCTGGCAGCCCGACAAAGGCGACTTGATCGTTCACCGGGCCGAGCTGCTTCGCGACGGCGAAACGATTAATCTGCTTGAGAACGAAGAAAAGTTCGACGTATTGCGGCGCGAACGGCAGCTTGAGCGACGCACTCTGGATGGCGTTCTGACTGCCACGATGCCGCTCACTGGCGCTCAGGTCGGCGATGTCTTGCGGCTGAGCTATACGGTCACCAACAGGGACCAGGCGCTTGGCGAAGAAATGCAATGGCAGACCGGTCTGATAGCCGAACCCGTTCCACTGGAGAAAGGATCGATCACAGTCTCTTGGCCGGTCGACGAGCCTATCCAGTATGGCAAGTTTGGCGATTTCGAGATTGGCGATCCGGTAGAGCGCGATGGCTACATGTATTGGCGTGCCGAAGTGCCGATCGCAAAACCGGACGATCGTCCATCGGATGCGCCTGCCCGCTATCGATTGACGCCGCGCATGCTCGTCACTTCGTTCCAGGATTGGCCTGATGTCTCCAGCTCCATGGCGCCGCATTACGACATCACAGATAGCATCGCTGAAGGTGGCGACCTGGCGGCAGAAATTGCGAAGATCGCTGCAACAACCGACGATCCGATGATCCGCATGGCCATGGCGACGGAGCTGGTTCAGGATGAGATCAGCTATCTCCATAACGGCCTTAATGGCGGCAACTACCTTCCTCAGATGCCTGAAGAGACATGGGAGAAGCGGTTTGGCGACTGCAAGGCCAAGTCTGTCCTGCTGCATGCGGTGCTGCAAGAGCTTGGGATAACTTCGGAAGTCGTTCTTGTTGCATCGCAAGGGGGCGACGCCTTGGCAGTCTTGACCCCGCTGCCCGGCAACTTCGATCACATGATCGTTCGGGCAGAAGTCAATGGCGTTTCTTACTGGATCGATGGCACGACCTCCGGAACTCGGCTTGATACGATCGATACTGTGCCGCGTTTTCATTATGCTCTGCCAATCCGTGCGGATGGCTCTGACCTATTGCCAATGGATGTGCGCCCGCAGGCCAATCCTGACCAAACGACATATATCACTATGGACCAACGCGCCGGGCTGTTGCTGCCGGCAATGGTTGATGTGAAGATCGAGTTCCGCGGCTCTACTGGTGCGCAATGGCGCACTGTCGTCGAACAGGAAGGCGAAATTGTTGAGGATGCGATTTCATCGACATTGAGCTCAACATTTGGCTCGACACAGTTCAGGGATGAAGATGTCACCTATGACGAAGAGCGGGGGGTTGCCACGCTCACAGCCAAGGGGTTGATGAGTTCGCCGTGGAGCCGCGAACGACGCATCTATGAATTCTCTGCGCCAGCTGAAGCGGCTCGCACTATCGGCTTCGGAGCAAACCGCGCGAGGGCTGACTGGCGCGACATTCCGTTATCGCTCAACGGGCCGATTTATCATCGCAGCGAGCTTGAATTGCTGCTTCCCGATGAAACGTCTCCTTTCACCATTAAAGGCGACGCTAAACTTGCAGAGACAATCGGCGCGGTGGAGCTGGGGTCAAACGCAGAGCTTTCGGAGGGCCGCTATATCCTGTCGCAAAGCATGCGCACGATCGAACCGGAATTGCCGGCAGACCAATTGCGCGATGCGAAGCGCGGTTTGAACCGGTTTACTCGCGCTTTGCCGACCCTTCGTTCCGGTCAAGATGTGCGCGAATTGTGGGAGTATTCCGAAAAGGATGCAGACCTGATCGCACCGATCCTTGCATTCTACGACGCTGAAGTTGCGGACGCTGAAGAAGATGATGAAATGCCGCTGTTCAATCGGGCGGATTTTCATTCTGATCTCTACAATTTTGAAGCGGCGCTTGCGGATATTGAAGCCGCGATGGAAGTTGAGGCGTCCCGTGAGCTTTATGATTGGCGCAGCTGGCTGAAAGTCCGGCTAGGCGATCTCGAAGGCGCTTTGGAAGACTTCGAGATGATGGAAGAGCTGCAACCTGATGGCAGTACCTACGAAAGCCGGATCGAAGTTCTCGCTTTGCTCGACCGCGCCGATGAAGGGCTCGAACTTGCTGAAGACTATCGCGGACTTGGATCAGACGAGGTCACAGAAGATGTATTGATGGCTATCGCTTTGGGTTGGGCTGGTGACGCCAAAAGTGGCTTGGAGCTGCTAGAAGCGCAGCGGGAAATCCGGCCTGGCGATGGCAATCTGCTGAACAATATTTGTTGGCATGCTGCGACAAATGACATCGTGACAGATGAGCTGCTCGCCACCTGCACGGAAGCAGTCGAGAAGGGTAACTACGCAGCAAATGTTCTCGATAGCCGTGCCTTCGCGCATTACCGCATGGGCAATCTTGAAGCGGCCAAGGCTGATCTCGATTCTGCTCTCTTGCTGAAGCCTGATCTTGCCGGTTCGCGCTTGCTGCGCGGTATTGTGATGCAAGAGCTTGGCGACAAGAAAGAAGGCAAGGATGAGGTGAAACTCGGCTTGAAGAAGAATCCCATGAATGGACCCATCTACAAGGCGTGGGGATTGAAGTTCTGAGCTAGCGCTTCAGATCAATCCCTTCGCGCGTAGGCTAACATGACCTTCACGTCCGACGATCACATGATCGTGGACGGTCACGCCGAGAATCCTTCCAGCTTCTGCGATCCGCTGGGTTATAGCGATGTCTGCCTTGCTAGGTTCCGGACTGCCACTGGGGTGGTTATGGACGAGGATCAGGGCGCTTGCGCCTAGATCCATGGCGCGGCGAATGACCTCACGCGGGTGGATTGCAGCTTCGTCGATCGAACCGTCACCGACATGGTGATCGTCGATCAGGCGGTTTCTTGTGTCGAGATAAAGCACCCGCACGCGCTCTACCGTCAGATGCGCCATATCGATCTGGAGATAGTCCAGCAGCGCTTGCCAGCTGCTTAGAATGGGCTTCTCTGACACTTTGCTTCGCGCCATGCGGCGAGCGGCGACGGCCACGCTTTTCAACGCCGCTGCACTCGTTTCGCCAACGCCTTTGGTTTGCTTCAAAGCAGCAGGGTCAGCGTTCAGGACGGCGGCCAATGATCCGAACCGCGCCAGCAACGCTTTCGCGACAGGTTTGGTGTCACCTTGCCGCATGCCTGCAAAAAGCAAGTATTCGAGGATTTCATAGTCAGCAAGCGCTTCCGCCCCTCCGCCAAGCAATCGCTCACGCAGCCGCGCGCGGTGGCCCAGATGCCCCGGCTTCTCCGGCGATAGCGATGGAATGTCTTCAGCTTGCGGCAATGCGCTCCCCGCCAGTGACTGAGGTCTTGATGGCGCATTGCCTTTCGCGAGGGTTCCGCGCAAGAGTATGAGCCGAATGCCTGAGGGTCAAAGTCCGTTAGAAGCGCCTGCGATGCGCGCCCGCCTGTGGCCTCGCCGCAAGCGCTGGCAATTCGTATTTGGAGTGTGCCTGCTTCTGATCGGATTGGTCGCCTATGCGTGGTTTTCGCGCGAACAGATTGCGCGTGAGATTATCTCTGACGAACTGGACAGGCTGAACATTCCGGCAAGCTATTCGATCAACTCGATTGGCCCGGAAGTTCAAGTCCTGCACAATGTCGTGCTGGGCGATCCGGATCGGCCTGATTTCACTGCTGATGAAGTCCGAGTAAAGCTGGTTTACGGATTAGAAGCGCCCACAATCGGGCAGATTTCACTTCTCAATCCACGCTTGTTTGGCAGCTATCGTAATGGCCAGTTGTCATTTGGATCGCTCGATTCCGCTATATTCGCGCCGAGCGAAGAAGCGCCCGCTCTGCCAGACATGGACATGGATTTGCGTGATGGCAGAGCGCTGATTGAGAGCGATTTTGGCGATTTCGGGATCAAGGCAGAAGGGCAAGGAAATCTTGCGGATGGCTTTGTTGGTGTGCTTGCTGTCAGTGCGCCAGAGCTTGCAAATGAGAGCTGTCGGGCACGCGATTTGAGCGTTTTCGGGCAGGTCAAAACCTCGAGCAGATTACCGAGTTTTAACGGGCCTGTGCGGGTTCGCGGTGTTTCCTGCGCAGACCAAAGCTTGGCTGCGAATGCGCTTGACTGGCAGTTGGAGCTAACTGGAGAATCGGACTTTAGCGGTTTTGATGCCGATGGCGCTTTTGATGCTCAAAGCCTGTCCGGGGCCGGAGTGAATGCGCGATCTGCCAGAGGTGAAACGCGCATCACCTTGAACGGAGAGGGCCTGCGTTCGCGTTTCGATATCACGGCGCAAGATGTCGCTAATGACACTGTCAGAGCAAGCAGCCTCAACTTGGCCGGCGGCATGCGCGCGCAGAGCGATCTCACCTGGATAAACGCTGATGTCGATGCGGAGGCATCGGATGTGCGCCTTGCAGAAACGTCGAGGCAATCACTTGACGAACTGCGATCCAATGCCGCGTTTGCTCCATTTGCGCCTTTGATGGAGCGGTTGAAGCGCGGCTTGGACCGTGCGCAAGCTGGCAACTCACTGCGTGCGACTGTCAATGTTCGCCAGAGCGTCGGAGCTGCATCCTACGTTATCCCGCAAGCATTAATGCAGGACGATGCAGGCGTGACAATCGCCTCGCTTTCGCGGGTCCGACTGCAATACTCCGATGGTGACAGTGTTCCGCGCATTGACGGCAATGCGGTTATATCCGGACGAGACCTCCCCCAGATCACCGCGCGCATGGAGCAATTGGATACGGACGCCTCGGTCATGCGTGTCAGGATGGAGCCCTATGCGGCAGGAGGCGCGAGTCTTTCCTTGCCTGAGCTTGCGGTCTCGCAAGATCAAAGCGGCGCGCTGCGCTTTGCCGGGCGCGCGCTTGCGAGCGGAGCGATGGAAGACGGAGCCACGGTCGACGCGCTTTCGTTGCCGCTTCAGGGGCGTTGGGACCCGCATGCGGGGTTGGCAGCAATTACGCGCTGTGCGTCGGTAATGGCTCGACGCATCTCCTATTCTGGCATCGACCTGTTTCAGCCACGCATGGAATTGTGCCCGAGTGGGCAACGCGCGGCCTTTCGGCTCCGTGACGGCGTGTTTGCTGCCGATCTGAGGGTTAAGCCGATGGATCTTAGCGGCATCTATGACGGCCAGCCGATATCTTTAACTTCGGGCGCGATCGCGTTTTCTAGCACACGCGGCCTTGCGGCTAGCGATGTGTCGCTCGCGCTAGGCAAGGGGGAAGGTGCGTCACGCTTTGCTCTTGCCGAGTTGAATGGTGCTCCCGGTGATGCATGGTCAGGAGAGTTTTCCGATGCAGCCTTCGCGCTGGGCGCGGTTCCGCTCGATATCTCTGACTCGTCGGGTGCATGGCGGTTCGCGGACGGTGAGCTATTCATCAGCGATGGCGCACTCAAAGTGTCCGACCGAGAAGCTGATCCGCGGTTCGAGCCGCTTGTCGCACGCGGAGCTGCCATGTCGTTCGAAGACGGCTTGATTTCAGCGAGTGCAGACTTGCGTGAACCCTTCAGCGATCGCCTGATAACACGAGTTTTGATGCAACATGACTTGGAAAGCGGCTCCGGAAGCGCGGACCTGCTTGTGCGAGACCTGCGCTTCGATGAAGGCTTACAGCCTGCTGCAGGCTCTGACGTATGCTTGAACCGCGCGAGCCTCGCGCCCGATTACCGCCCGAGCGATCCCGGGCTTAGCTGCCTCGCATTGGGCATCATCGCTAACGTTGAAGGCAGCGTCAGCGGGCAAGGGCAGATCAACTGGACACCCGACAGTGTCACCAGCAGCGGCGATTTCACAACTATGGATGCTGATATGGCGGCCGCTTTCGGTCCGCTTAGAGGAGTAAGTGGGACAGTCCGCTTCACTGACCTGCTTGAGCTGACCACCGCACCGAACCAGGTTTTCAATATTGATGCAGTCAATCCAGGAATTGAGGTGTTCGACGGAACGGTCGCGTTCAATCTCAGCGAAGGGCAAGTGCTGGAGATCGAAGGCGGGCGCTGGCCCTTCATGGGCGGGGAGCTTGCCTTGGAGCCTGCCCTGCTCGATTTCCGTGAGCCGATGGACCGCCGCTATGTGCTGCTCATAGACGGGCTCGATGCTGCGCGCTTTATCGAGCAGATGGAGCTTGGCAATATCAGCGCAAGCGGCGTGTTCGATGGTGCAGTCCCGATCGTGTTCGACACTGATGGTAATGGCCGGATCGAGCAAGGGCTGCTGACGTCGCGTCAGCCTGGCGGCAACGTCTCCTACATCGGCGAGCTGACTTATGAGGACTTAGGCGCGATGGCGAACTTCGCATTCCAGTCGCTACGCTCGCTCGACTTCACGCAAATGGAAGTAGAAATGAACGGTCCGCTGACCGGCGAAATCATCACGCGATTGAAATTCGACGGCGTAAGCCAAGGGGAGGGCGCTTCTAACAACCTGATTACGCGGCAGATCGCCAAGCTCCCGATCCAGTTCCGTGTAAATATCCGGGCCGACTTCTACAGCCTACTGACCAATCTGCAATCGATGTATGATCCTGCTTTCGTGCGTGATCCGCGCGAATTGGGGCTGCTGGAAAGCGACGGAACGCGCTTCACTGTGCCGCAACCCCCTGAAATGCCTGCACTTAAACCCGAAGACCCCGAGGAATCTGACAATTCGGATGAACCTGCCATTCAGCCTCAAGAAAGCGAAGCACTGCCATGAAACACTTCAATTTGACCGCACTGCGCTGTGGTGTCACACCCGCCAAGCTGAACGCGAAGGAGGGATCGTGACGGACATGCGCAGCGCCGGTTGGAGGATGGGAGCGGCGAGCTTGCTTGCAGCGGTCCTGAGCGGATGCATCAGTGTTGATGCGCCAGACGGACCGATTGTGATCGAGCTCAATGTGAACATCCGTCAGGAAGTGATTTACCGGCTCGCAGATGACGCGGCGAATACGATTGAAGAAAACGCGGATATTTTTTGAAGCCGATATTTTTTAGAGGAAGTGGCCCATGGCTATCAAGAACATGCAAAAACTGGCGATCAGCGGAGCGCTTGCAGCGCTCGCGCTGACAGGTGTTGCCGGCGTCGCCTACGCGCAGCGTGACCCAGCCTATGAAGCGGCTCGTTCGTCAGGCCAGGTTGGCGAGAAAATGGATGGTTATCTTGGAATCGTCGGCAACGCTTCGCCGGAGCTGCAGCGCCTAGTCGATGACATCAACATTAAGCGCAAGGCAGTCTATTCAGAGCGTGCACGGGAATCGCGCGCGACGCTTGAAGAATATGCTCTGACAGCAGGCTGTCAGGCGATTGCCAGAACGGTTCCGGGGGAGAAATATCAAGCGCCGGACGGCACGTGGCAGACCCGCACCAGCGCGCCGCCATTGCGCGATCCGCGCTGTCCGTAAAGGCACATAGCCGCAACCGCGCCAGCTCGGTTGCGCAAAGCGCAAGACTGCTCTTCGAAAAAACAACCGCTGAGCGGGGACGAAACACCTTCCACCGGTTGACTCGGATATGCCCCCCTTCTAAGGGGTGCGCGCCCTCGGCGGGCACCTCTTGCCCGTGCTGCGCATTCCCTTGATCTAAGGAGGCTGGCATGAACGAAGAGAAGCCCGCTCAGGAACCCATTGGTGAGGATGCGCGGATCGACGCGCTCGAAGAGCGGCTGAAGGCTGCACGCGAGCGGGAAGAACAGCGCAACCGGCCGCAAGTGAAGGGGGTCGATGCGAACTATCGCAGCGGCAACCGGGTGCTAGCGGATTTACTCGGTGGGATCTTTGGCGGCGTCGTGATCGGCATGTCGATAGACTATTTTGCCGGAACATCGCCCTGGGGTCTGTTGGTGATGCTATTCATCGGAATAGTTGTCGCCTTCAGGAACATTATTCGTGCGGCGAACACACGCCCCGACGATCCTAAAAACTAGGATCATAATCGGGGCGCGTTTCACATAAGGCTTAAGGACAAAGCGATCGTGGCAGCCGAAGGCAAAGTCGATCCAATGAAGCAGTTTCTGATTGAGCCTGTGGTAGGCTCTGGTTGGGAAGTTGCCGGATACAACATCGCATTTACGAACTCTGCGATGTGGATGTTGATCACCACTGTCCTGCTGTGGGTGTTCGTAGCCGGCGGCATGAAGCGCCAGCTCGTGCCCGGACGTTGGCAGATGGCTGTCGAAAGCTTCACCGGCTTCATCGACGATATGCTGGAGGCCAATGTCGGCAAGGAAGGGCGCAAATATGTGCCTTACATCTTCAGCCTGTTCATGTTCATCCTCTTCGCCAACCTGCTCGGCCTGCTGCCGATTGGCGTCGTTGGCCTGCACCCGTTCACTTTCACCAGCCACTTCACTGTGACAGGTGTTCTGGCGATCCTGAGCTTCTCGATTGTCCTGATCGTGGGCTTCTGGAAGCACGGGCTGCATTTCTTCAGCCTCTTCGTGCCGCACGGGACGCCAGCACCGATGATTCCAGCCATCGCGCTGATCGAATTCTTCTCATTCATGATCCGCCCTTTCAGCCTCGCACTGCGTTTGTTTGTTGCGATGATGGCGGGCCACGTCCTGCTCAAGGTTCTCGCGAGCTTCGTCATCAACGGCATCAATGCCGGAGCCGGGATCGCTGCACTCGTCAGCGTTCCGAGCTTTATCCTGATGATCGGCATCAGCGCGCTGGAGATCCTGGTCGCGGGCATTCAGGCATATGTTTTTGCACTGCTCACGTCGCTCTACATCAACGACGCTGAGCATCTGCACTAAGAGTTTTTCACCCTTCAATTTACTGACAAAAGTTTTTCCAAAGGAGTTTTCAAAATGGAAGCAGAAGCAGCCAAGCTCGTAGGCGCTGGCCTTGCAGCAATCGGTGCCGGCATGGCCGCCATCGGTGTGGGTAACGTGTTCGGTTCGTTCCTGGAAAGCGCTCTGCGCAACCCGGGCGCAGCAGACGGCCAGCAGGGCCGCCTGTTCATCGGCTTCGCCGCAGCTGAACTTCTCGGCCTGCTGGCATTCGTTGTGGCGATGATCCTGATCTTCGTTGCCTAAGCGATTTTGCGAATATGCGCCGGAGGGCTCGCTCTCCGGTTTGCATATTCGTGCTCTGACGATTTTATAATCGGAACGAAGTCATGCCTCAGATAGCTCAACTTCCTGAATTCTGGTCGAGCCAGGTTTTCTGGACTCTGATCTTTTTCGGCCTCACCTTCTTTGTCATCGGGCGAGGAATGGTGCCGAAAGTGATGGATACGGTTGCCATGCGCGACAAGCAGATCGCTGACGATCTTGCTGCAGCGCAAGCCGCGCGTGATGCGGCAGACGAGCAGGAAGAAGCATGGCGCAAGCGCGAGAATGAAAATCGCGCTCAGGCTCAGGCTGTGATTGCCAAAGCGAAAGCAGACGCAGCGGCCAAGTCTGACAAGAAGATCGCCGCTGCTCAGAAGCGTCTCGACAAGAAGATGGCGGAAGCTGAAGCTGAAATCGCCGCAGCACGTGCCGCAGCGATGACGGAGATTGAAGGCGTGGCAGCCGATGCGACGCAAAGCATCGTCGAAAAGCTAGCAGGTTCGTCCGTTGACGGCGCTGCGGCTCAGGCTGCTGTGAAGGAGGCATTGGCTCATGGCTGATACACTTTTGCTCCTCGCTGCAGCGGGCGAAGCTGCGAGCTATTCTGAACCAACCGCTTTGGGCCTCGCTGCCTATAAGTGGGTTTCCGTTGCGATGCTGGTGCTGTTCGGCATATTCGTGTGGAAGAAGGTTCCGGGTCTCGTCACAGGCGGTCTTGACAAGAAAATCGCTGAAATACGCGACCAGCTCGCAGAAGCGAAGTCGCTGCGTGAAGAAGCGGAAAAGCTCCGCAACGAATATGCAGCCAAGATCGCTAATGCGGAGAAAGACGCAGAGGCAATGGTCGAAGGCGCGCAGCGCGAAGCGGATGCGATCCTTGAAAAAGCCGAGGCAGACAGCAAAGCGATGGTCGCCCGCCGCAAGCGTATGGCAGAAGACAAGATCGCTGCGGCTGAGCGCGAAGCGGTGGAAGACGTACGCGACAGTGCGGTTGCCGCGGCCACTGCGGCGAGCCGTAAGCTCATTGCCGAACGCCACGATGCGAATGCAGACAGCAGGCTGGCCGATGAAGTGATTTCGTCGATCTAACCCTTCGCAAATGGCGAAAGAAACAAGGCGATCCCTCGGGGTCGCCTTTTTCTTTGCGCGATTGCGGATTTCGCTTGGCTTATCGGCTTAACTCTTTATTGCGAACCATTCTCAAATTTGATTGATAGGGATCTCAGTCAGTGAACCGCGCATTTCTTACCAAGCTCCACCTCATCCTTGCCGCTTTCATGTTTCCGGCGGTGCTTATGTTTCTGATCACGGGCGCGCTTTACACTTGGGGTGAAAAGGGTGCCTGGTACGAAGAGACTGCGACAATTGCTTTGGAACAGCCGCTGTCCGAGCAGTCTGAGGGCGCAATCACGAATTTGGCGGTTCAGGAGCTGGCTAGCCGCGAGCTGCCCATGCCGAGCGGCAATCTGAGCGTTACCGAGGGCGAGGGCGCTTCTCTTACCTGGAATGGCGCGCGGGCAGAGATCGAGCTTGCTGCGACGGATAACCCGCTTGTGGCTGAAGCGACAATTCGCGAAGCGAGCTTCCATCGCTGGCTTGTTCAACTCCACAAGGCCAAGGGAAGTGACTACTTCAAGGTCTATGCCACTCTGCTCGCGTCCGTGCTATTCCTGCTGGTCGCCAGCGGCGTCATCATGGGCCTGCAGGTAAAGGCGCTGCGCCGGATTACGATTGCAAGCAGCGTAGTTGGACTGTTCGCGTTTGTCGGTGCGGTTCTGCTCGGCTAAAGTTCGAACACCACTTTTCCGACCAGTTCGCGGGTCGCCATCGCTTCGAATCCCTTGCGCCATTGTGCAAGTGGCAACACGCGGTCGATTGCGGGCTTGATCCTGCCCGCTTCAGCGAGGCGGTTGATCTCTGCCATGATCGCGGCTCCACGTTCCGGGAAACGTCGCGCATATTCGCCAGCCCGAAGGCCAACGACGGAAAAGCCTTTGATGAGCGGGATATTGGTCGCGATGTCTGCAATGCGGCCGCTGGTAAAACCGACGACGCAGAGCTTGCCTGCAAAGCTGACGCAGCGTGTGCATTCGTCAAACACATCGCCGCCGACGGGATCGAAGACGATATCGCAGAGATCGCCTTGCGTGATGTCGGCTACGGCTTCGCGAAAGCGCCCTTCAGAGACAATCACCGCATCTGGCTCGTACAGAGGCGCGATACGCTGCATCTTGGCTGCTATACCTGTCGCAGCGATAACCCTGGCACCCAAAGCCTTGGCAAGATCGACTGCCGCCAGGCCCACACCGCCACTTGCGCCTGTCACCAGCACCCATTGGCCTTCTGTAAGCCCGCAGAGCTCCGCGAGGCCTGTATAGGCTGTCTGGTACGCTGCTCCCATTGCTGCGCCTTCTGCAAAGCTCAGGCCACGGGGTAGGGGGCTTAGACCGCGTTCAGGAATGCTGGCGATTTCCGCAAAGGCACCAGTCTTATCGCCACCAATGACATGATCGCCGGGTTTGAACGCGCTGTCAGGATCGGCTTCCAGCACTTCGCCTGAGAGCTCCAACCCGGCCGTGAAGGGCACATGGGGTTTGAACTGATATTTGCCCTGCGTCATCAGCAGGTCTGGAAAGTTGAGCGACGCTGCTCTTACCTTGACCAGGACTTCGCCCGGTTTGCGTTCAGGCGGCTGCAGGTCATCCAGCTGGACGCCGGACAGGTCGTCTGACAGCGATTGGACCTGAAGTGCTTTCATGAAGGCTTAGAAATTGTCCTTGGCGGCTCTCAGCGCGGCGAAAGTCTCATGTGGCGCATCGCCGCCCCATTTGGCCATCAGCGCCGGATCGTCAGCTCGCAGGAACGGGTTGGTCGCAAGTTCGCGCGCAAGAACGGTCGGAACGGTCGGCTTTCCAGCCGCACGGCGATTGTCGATGTCTTTGGAATAGGTCTGCAACGCTGCGTTGTCCGGATCGGCATGCAGCGCGAACTTCGCATTGGCCTGTGTGTACTCATGCGCGCAATAGAGCGTTGTTTCCGGCGGGAGTGCTTTGATTCGCGAGAGGCTATCCCAGAACTGCTTGGGTTCGCCTTCGAACATGCGGCCACAGCCTAGCGCGAAGACACTATCACCAACGAAAGCGATCCCTGCTTCCGGTAGATAATATGCGATATGGCCGTTGGTGTGACCGGAAACGTCGATTACATCCGCTGTGAATGCGCCGAGGTTGACCGTGTCGCCGTGGCTGACTTCGCGGTCGATCTCTGAGATTTTCTCGACTTCCTTTGGAGCGATGATCTTTGCACCGCTTGCCGCCACGATGTCCTTGTTCCCGCCTGCATGATCTGGATGCCAATGAGTGTTCCAGATCTGCGTTATCGTCCAGCCCTTCTTCTCCGCCTCTGCGAGATAGACCTTTGCGTCGGGCGTGTCGATCGCCGCGGTCTGGCCGCTGTCAGGATCGTGGAGGAGAAATCCGTAATTGTCGGACAGGCACGGGAATTGATGAACTTGGAGCATGGAGTTTGTGTTGCCCTATCGCTTGGGTGCTTGAGGGCTGAATGTAGGACTTGAGAGCCCAATAGGAAAGGCCCAGCGGTCTTTCGACCGCCGGGCCTCCATTTCATTGTCGTCTCAGCATAAGCTGAGATGACCACTATCCTTAGTCTTCCTTGCCCTTCAGAGCTTCGCCAAGAATGTCGCCGAGTGAAGCGCCGCTGTCGGAAGAACCGAATTGTGCCACTGCTTCTTTCTCTTCAGCGATCTGACGTGCCTTGATAGAGAAGTTCGGCTTCTTCGAACGATCGAAACCGGTAACAAGAGCATCGACCTTCTGGCCGGTCTGGAACCGGTCAGGACGCTGCTCGTCACGGTCACGGCCCAAGTCGCTGCGCTTGATGAAGCCGGTCGCGCCATCGTCGCCAACCTGCACTTCCAGGCCGCCATCGCGAACTTCGAGAACAGTGACTGTGACAGTCTGGCCACGACGCAGCGTGCTGGCGTCTGCGCCTTCTGCTGTCGGTGCACCCTTTTCAAGCTGCTTCATGCCGAGGCTGATGCGTTCCTTCTCGACGTCAACGTCGAGAACAACTGCCTTGACCTGCTCGCCCTTGCGGTGGAGCGCCAATGCGTCTTCGCCAGAGATGCCCCATGCGATGTCCGACATGTGAACCATGCCGTCGACGTCGCCATCGAGGCCGATGAACAGACCGAATTCGGTCGCGTTCTTGACTTCGCCTTCGACTTCCGCGCCAACCGGGAATTTCTCTGCGAACTCTTCCCATGGATTGCGCTGAGCCTGCTTGAGGCCGAGCGAAATGCGACGCTTCTCGCTGTCGACTTCCAGAACCATCACGTCGACTTCCTGAGACGTGCTGACGATCTTGCCCGGGTGGACGTTTTTCTTCGTCCAGCTCATTTCCGAAACGTGGACCAAGCCTTCAATGCCTGCTTCCAGTTCAACGAACGCGCCGTACTCAGTGATGTTGGTGACAGTGCCAGAAAGCTTCGCGCCAACCGGATATTTCGCACCAACGCCATCCCATGGATCGCTTTCGAGCTGCTTCATGCCCAAGCTGATGCGCTGCGTTTCTTCGTTGATACGAACGATCTGAACGGTCACGGTCTGACCGATCTCGATCACTTCGCTCGGGTGATTAACGCGCTTGTAGCTCATGTCGGTCACGTGCAGCAGGCCGTCAATGCCGCCGAGGTCAACGAACGCACCGTAATCGGTGATGTTCTTGACGACGCCTTCTGTGACTTGACCTTCAGCAAGATCGTTGATGAGTTCGCTGCGCTGTTCTGCGCGTGTCTCTTCGAGCACTGCGCGGCGCGACACAACGATATTGCCGCGGCGACGGTCCATCTTGAGGATCTGGAACGGCTGCGGCACATCCATCAGCGGTGCAACATCGCGCACCGGGCGAATGTCGACCTGGCTGCCGGGAAGGAAGGCTACTGCGCCGTCGAGGTCGACTGTGAAGCCGCCTTTGACGCGGCCGAAGATGCGGCCTTCAACGCGCTTGCCTTCGCCAAATTCGCTTTCCAGCTTGTCCCATGCAGCTTCGCGGCGCGCACGGTCGCGGCTGAGCATGGCTTCGCCGTCTGCGTTTTCTACGCGGTCAACAAAGACTTCGACTTCACTGCCAACTTCGAGCCCGTGGTCGTCTTCGCCGCGCATGAATTCTTTGAGGTTGACGCGGCCTTCGCTTTTGAGGCCCACGTCGATCACAGCCATGCCGTTTTCGATTGACGTCACAGTGCCTTTTACAACGCGGCCTTCAAAGCCTTCGTCGCCTGCACCGCCAAGTTGTTCGTTAAGGAGCGCTTCGAAATCGTCGCGCGTAGGGTTGGCTGAAGTTGCCATAATAAGGATAAATCCTGTTTCACATTTGCTACCGGCCGCCGGTTGTCCGGGGTCTTAAACCGCCGCCTGGCGCACCATTGCGCTGGCCTTGCGGGCAAGAGGGCCGAGATCTCCGCGAAGCCGAATGCTGCCGCGAAGGTTCCTTTCGTCCAGAAGATGCCAATCATCTCGCAGATTTAAGTGAACGGGCGCGCGCCTAGGCCAACGCGCTCGTAAAAGCAAGCGAATTGCGGGCGAAGGGCCTGGTGAGACGCCACCTTCGTTAGGAATGTTGGATACGCATGTTACACAGTCCTGGAGAAGAAAACTCCAGCCACGGAAATCGGGCGAAATTGTACTGGTTCAAAACTCGCTTTTTGGAAGTCATTTGCGCGACCTAAATCCTGGTGACGCAAGTAGGAAAGCGCGCAATTTCTCCAATTTTACGGTTAATGCGCGGTAACCACTGAACCCTAACCCGTACTGAATCGAGACTATCCCAAGCGGACTGATGATGTTTTCCCGGCGCTCAGTTAGGCCGTGCGCAAGAAATAGAATTACGGAGCATGGAGAACATCATGTCGGCAGCCACTCAGTCTGCAACCACGCAAGGTGACGATCAGGGGATCGAACGTCGCAATCAACGTCGTTATGCGAAGCGCATGCACGCCCACGTACGAGAGCGTGGCCGCAGCGGGCATGTGGTAGAGCTGTTTGACGTGTCAGCCGCTGGTTGCACCATTGATACCAGCGCGATGGCAGGGAATTTTCACGCTCCGGTTTGGCTGCGGGTAGGGGACGTCTCCTCGCTTCAAGCCAAGCTTGTCTGGTCCAATGGCCAACGTGGTGGCCTGAGGTTTGAAACCGAGCTCCACGAAGCTGTGCTGGAGCGTCTCGTGGGCGCGAACGACGACAATATCGTGAATACACAGCCGCCTGCTGAACCCTATATCCCGACGACGCCTGAGCAGACAGAAAGCCGCCGCGATCAGATCAAGAGCGGATATGCAGGGCCTTCCTTGCTCCAACGTAAGAAGCCGATCGGCAAGAAGCCGTTTGAAAGCCTGATTGTCCGCCATGTCGCGCGCAACACTGATCACCGGCATGAGGATCGCTATCCGGCAGAACTCACCAGCGGGCCAAGCCATGTCACTATGAAGGAGTTCTCAGCCAAGCTGCATGACATCTCGCCGAGCGGTCTGGGCCTGTCAGCTGAGACAGAGAAGAATATCGGCGATCCGGTCGAAGTTGTATTCGCCAATTGCGAAGCGATCAATGGCCGCGTGATCTGGCGCCAGGGCAAGCGTTTCGGGGTCGAGCTTGATGAAAACGCGATCAACATCAACGAGGATGATGTTGGCTCGCAAGCCGAGTAGGCGAAGGCTGCTAAGCGCCGAGGCGTTCTGACACAGCTTCAATCGCGGCTTCTATGGCCTGATCGCGATCAAAGGCAGTTGTATCTAACACCAGCGCATCGGACGCCGCGCGCAATGGTGCGTCCTTTCGATTGATATCGCGGGCATCGCGCGCGACGATATCCTTTTCGATCTCGACCAGAGTGATCTCCATCTCGCGGTCTTGCATTTCCATCCAGCGGCGCCTTGCACGCTCTTCGACGCTGGCTGTGATGAACAGCTTCACATCGGCTTCCGGCACGATGACGGTCCCGATATCACGCCCGTCAAGGACTGCGCCGCCATTCTGCTGGGCGAAGCTGCGCTGGCGTTCGTAAAGAGCCTGACGCACGGCCGGATGGACAGAGACCCGGCTCGCCAACCCGCCGATCTCCTCGCTGCGCAGATGCGGATCTTCAAGCAAATCGTCCGCAAAGGAGCATGCGGTCAGCGCATCGTCTGCGTTATCGGGATCACCGCCATTCAATGAAACCTGCTTGCCCACCGCACGGTAGAGCAAGCCCGTGTCGAGATGCGGCAAGCTGAAATGGGCGGCAATCGCTTTTGCAATCGTGCCTTTGCCTGAAGCGGTTGGTCCGTCTACAGCGATGATCATGATGCCTTTCTCCTCGCGCGGATAGCTTTCCACAATCCCCACATCGCGATGGCGGCCCAAAAGGCTTCCAGCACAAGGCTCGGCCAATTGGTGTGAACCAGCAGAGAGATGGTCAGGAGCGCTGCACCTGTCAGATTGGTGCCGTGCAAGATGAAGGGGTTCGGATCATCCTTGGCGGTCAAATACGCATACGCCGCGATGATGCAGGCCATGCCGACAAAGCCGATCAGTGTGTAGACGTCGAATTCGATCATGCGGAAGTATCCGCGAGCAGGCTCATGAAGTTCGGAAAGCTTGTCTGGATGGGCGAGGTGTCATCGATTTCAACGCCGTCTTTCGATGCGAGCCCGGCAATGGCCATGCTCATTGCGATGCGGTGATCAAGATGGGTAGTGACTGGCTTGTCCGATGTGCCGGCAAGCGGTGCGCCGTCTGTGCCCTCAATTACAAGGCCGTCTTCGCGTTCTGTCACGTTCGCGCCTGCGAGAGTGAGGGCGTCTGCCATCGCGGACAAGCGGTCGCTTTCCTTCACGCGCAGTTCTTCCAGACCGCTAGTCGTCGTCGTCCCTTTCGCCAGCGATGCCGCGACAAACAGCACCGGAAACTCGTCGATCATCGCAGGAGCGATCGCCGGATCGACATCAATGCCTTTCAATTGCGAGTGTTTGACGCGCAGATCAGCCACAGGCTCGCCGCCAACTTCGCGCGGGTCCAGGTCCTCGATGTGGCCGCCCATCTGCTGCAGCACTTCAATGAGCCCCGCGCGTGTCGGGTTCAGGCCGACATTTTCAATCACGATATCGCTGCCTTCAGTGATAAGTGCGGCGACAATGAAGAAGGCGGCTGAGGAGGGGTCACCGGGCACCACTGCCTCTTGCGGCTGCAGTTCTGCTTCGCCACGAATACGGATGATCTGGTCTCCGCCAGCTTCCTCAACTTCCAGCTCGGCACCAAAGCCTCGCAGCATCCGCTCGGAATGATCGCGCGTCGGAACCGGTTCGATTACAGTGGTGATGCCCGGCGTGTTGAGCCCCGCAAGTAGCACTGCGCTTTTGACCTGAGCGCTCGCCACGGGAAGGCGGTATTCAATCGGTACAGATGGATGTGCGCCTTGCATCATCAGCGGGAGTGTTCCGCCAGGCGACGCTTCAAAGCTGGCGCCCATTTGGCTAAGCGGCTCGATCACACGGCCCATCGGACGTTTCGAAAGGCTCGCATCTCCGGTGAAAGTCGCAGAGATACCGTGCCCTGCTATTAGCCCCATCAAGAGACGGGTGGACGTGCCGGAATTGCCCATATCGAGCGTATTCTCAGGCTGAAGGAGGCCGCCAACGCCGACACCGTGGATGCGCCATTCCTCGCCATGCTTCTCGATAGTGGCGCCCATGGCCCGCATCGCCGCAGCGGTCGCCATCACATCCTCGCCTTCAAGCAAGCCTGCAACACACGTTTCACCGACAGCCAGCGCGCCAAACATGATCGAGCGGTGGCTGATCGACTTGTCGCCGGGCACACGGATGCGGCCCGTCAGCGGTCCAGAGGGCAGAAAACGATGCGAGGGCAAAGGGCAATCCTTGAGCGTTGGAGCGGATTTAGACGACGCAGGTCTTTGACAGCGCTTGTCCGTTCTGGCAAGGCGCGCCGCACTCGAGTTGGACCTCTTGATTCCGGACACTTTCGGTCCCATCAAACAGAGACAGATTTTCGCTCACTCGTGTCGAGTGAAGCATCGATTTAGGGGTATACCATGGCGAAGCCAGAATGGGGCACAAAGCGTTCTTGCCCCAAATGCGGAGAACGCTTTTACGATCTAGGCAACGATGAGCCTGTGACGTGCATCGAATGCGGAGAAGAATGGCATCCTGAGCCTGTGCTCAAGACCAAACAGCCGATCCCGTTCGAAGAAGACGAGAAGAAGAAGAAAGACGGCGAGGCGGATTCCGATCTTAGCGGTGATGATGATCTCGAAGATCTGGGCGATATCGATGAAGATGACGATTCCCCGGACAATGACGTTGACCTCGGCGGCGACGATGACCTTGGCGTGACTAAGGGCAAAGGCGACGACGACGACGACGACACCTGATTTAATTATTGCCATAGTGGAGCCACGCGTATAATGCGCGGCTCCCGCAGGCTTTCGGGCTTGCAAAATGACTGGCGCGGGGCCTTAGCTCAGCTGGGAGAGCGCAACACTGGCAGTGTTGAGGTCAGCGGTTCGATCCCGCTAGGCTCCACCAGTCACTAAAAAAGTCGGTGTAACAACCGCACGCTGGCCGACGAGTTTTCGTCCGCCGGCGTTTTTCGCGTTTAATCCTGGCTGATTGGCTAGGCGAGGAGTTTGAAGACGATGTTTGACAATCTGTCCGACCGCCTTGGCGGCGTCTTTGATCGCCTTAAGGGGCGGGGCGCCCTCAAAGAGCAAGACGTTCGCGATGCAATGCGCGAAGTCCGCGTTGCTCTGCTCGAAGCCGACGTTGCATTGCCAGTTGCGCGCCGCTTTATCGACGCGGTCACGGAGAAGGCCGTTGGCTCGGAAGTCCTGAAATCGGTCACGCCGGGTCAGCAAGTCGTCAAAATCGTCAATGACGAGCTCATCGAGATGCTTGGCGGTGACGAGACGCCGGAATTGGACTTCGCAGCCAAGCCGCCGGTCGTCATCATGATGGTTGGCCTTCAAGGCTCTGGTAAGACAACTACCACGGCCAAGCTCGGCAAGCTGATCCGCGAAAAGCACGGCAAGAAGGCGCTCATGGCATCGCTGGACGTCAATCGTCCGGCGGCACAGGAACAGCTGCAGGTGCTGGGTGAACAGGTCGATGTGGCTACCCTGCCTATAGTAGCTGGCCAGCAACCGGTCGATATCGCCAAGCGCGCGATGGAAAGCGCGAAGCTGCAGAACTCCGACGTGCTGCTGCTCGACACGGCCGGCCGCTTGCACGTCGATGAAGCGCTGATGGCGGAGATGAAGGCTGTGGCCGGCGTTTCTGCGCCAACTGAAGTGCTGCTTGTCGTCGATAGCCTTACAGGGCAAGATGCGGTGAACGTCGCGCAGAGTTTCTCTGGCGAAGTGCCACTTACCGGCGTGGTTCTCACCCGGATGGATGGCGATGCGCGCGGCGGTGCGGCGCTCTCCATGCGCGCCGTCACCGGCAAGCCGATCAAGTTTGCAGGTACGGGCGAGAAGCTCGACGCAATCGAAGTCTTTGATCCCAAGCGGGTTGCTGGCCGCATCCTCGGCATGGGCGACGTTGTCAGCCTGGTCGAGAAAGCCGCGGCGACGATCAAGGAAGAAGATGCCGAAGCTCTGGCCAAGCGCATGGCGAAGGGTCAATTCGACCTCAACGATTTGCGCATGCAATTGAAGCAAATGCAAAGCATGGGCGGCCTCGGCGCGCTCGCGGGCATGATGCCCGGCATGAAGAAAGCCAAGGCTGCGATGGCGGCGTCAAACATGGACGACAAAGTGCTTGTCCATATGGACGCGATTATCGGCTCCATGACGCCGAAAGAGCGCGCAAACCCTGCGCTGATGAATGCCAAGCGCAAGAAGCGCGTTGCGGCAGGCTCTGGCACTGACGTGCAAAACGTCAACAAGGTGCTGAAAATGCATCAGGAAATGAGCCGCGCGATGAAGCAGATCAAGAAGATGGGCGGCTTGAAAGGCCTCGCATCCTTGTTTGGCGGCGGCGGAATGGGCTCGGCCATGCCGGGCCTTGGGGAGCCAGGCGGCATGCCTGGTCTGGGCGGTCCCAAAGGACCGAGTGTTGATCCCGATACGCTCCCACCCGACCTCAAAGATTTATTGAACAAGAAGTGATTTCAAGAGTTTAGACTGGAAAGGTAATACATCATGGCAGTTGCAATCCGTTTGTCGCGCGGTGGCGCGAAAAAGCGTCCTTACTATCGCATCGTTGTGTCGGATTCGCGCAGCCCGCGCGACGGCAAGTATCTCGAGCAGATCGGTACTTATAACCCGATGCTACCAAAGGATTCGGGCGAGCGCGTAAAGCTTGACGAAGATCGTGCGCGTCACTGGCTCAGCGTTGGCGCGAAGCCTTCTGACCGCGTGCACCGTTTCCTCGACGCAGCGGGTATTCTTGAGCGTGCGCCGCGCAACAACCCGAAGAAGGGTGAGCCGGGCGAAGCCGCCAAGGAACGCGCTGAAGAGAAGGCTGCAAAGGCCGCTGAAGCTGAAGAAGCAGCCAACGCAGCAACTGAAGAAGCACCTGCTGAAGAAGCTGCGACTGAAGAAGCCGCTGCTGAAGAAGCTGCTGCTGAGGAAGCACCCGCAGAGGAAGCTGCAGCCGAAGAAGCAGGCGCTGAAGAGGCTCCGGCTGAAGAGGCTCCTGCTGAGGAAGCACCTGCAGACGATGCAGAAGAGAAGGCTGAGTAAGCCTCTAACATGACGGACACGCCCGTCGCTTCACCTCAGATCGAGCTCGCCGCCGTTACTGGCGCGCATGGGGTGGCGGGCGAGGTCCGTTTAAAGCTGCTGGGTGAGGGCCTTGATGCCCTCAAGGCCCATAAGAGCTTTCATGCCAATGTGCCTGATGGCGAGCTGGTCCTCTCCAAGATCCGCAGCGACAATAAGGGCGGCGCGATCGCCCGCTTCAATGGCGTCAATGGCCGCAATGCGGCTGAAAAGCTGCGCGGCACTGTGCTCAGTGTCGCACGCGAGGCTCTGCCTGCTCTGGACGATGACGAGTATTACCACGCCGACCTTATCGGGCTGACTGTGGTGACAGATAACGGCGAAACCGTTGGGCGCAGTATCGCTGTCCAGAATTTCGGGGCGACCGACATTATCGAGATCGCAAAGTCACCCGTGCCCGAAAAAGGCATGAAGAGTTTCATGGTCCCGATGACAAAAGCAGCCGTGCTCGAATGGGATACGGAAAAGCTTGTGATCGCCGCCGATTTCGTGGACGAGTAGTCATATGATTGCGATCTTTGGACTTCTCGTCATGGCTGCGCTTGTCGCAGTGATTTCCACCGGCACAGCCTATGCGCTCGACAATGTGAAGCGCGACTGGAGCGCTAAGAAACGCGCGGTGGTTTCAGCCATTTGTGGAGGGTTTTTCCCCGCGCTCCTGCCGCTATTTTCCGTCCTGACCACAGACAATTCCGATATTCCCACCGCCATTCCGATCGTTGCAATTGCGGTGATGGCAGTAACCTTTGGCGGTCTTATCGGCTTTCCCTCGGCATTCCTTATTGCGAACAAGCTGGAAAAGAAGCGCGGCGGGCCTCCTGCTGATCCGGATACATTCGGGTGACGTCCCTTAACGTCGCGATCTGTCAGGCGGCGCCCGTGCCGCTGGACTTTGCGGGCGGTATCGCGAAAGCGTCGCGGCTGGCGCGTGAGGCGATTGATGGCGGCGCTCAGCTGGTCGCGTTCGGCGAAACATTCCTCGGCGGTTATCCGCTGTGGCTCGATGAAGCGCCCGGTGCGGCTCTGTGGGATCATCCCGGCACGCGCGCGCTCCATGCGATCATGCTCGATCAGGCGGTGGTGCCAGGTGACGAGCGGCTGTTGCCCTTGCAAGAGCTGTGCGACGAAACAGGCGCTGTGATTTCGATTGGCGCGCACGAGCGGGTGCGCCAGAGCCTCTACAACAACCAATTGCTGTTTCGCCCGGGCGAGGCGCCTCTCGATCACCGCAAGCTCGTGCCAACGCATGGCGAGCGGTTGATCTGGATGCGCGGCGATGGCTCGACGTTAGGCGCGCATCAGGCTGAGTGGGGCAATGTCGGCAATCTAATCTGCTGGGAACACTGGATGCCGCTGGCGCGCGCTGCAATGCACAATCTCGGCGAGAGCGTGCATGTCGCCGCATGGCCGACCGTGCGCGAGCAATATGCGATCGCGAGCCGTCACTATGCGATGGAGGGACGCTGCTTTGTCCTCGCCGCAGGGCTGGTGCAGAAGAAAGACGATTTGTTTGACGGGTTAGAGCGCGTTGGCGGAGATGCGGATGCGCTAGCGCTGTTCAACGCGATTGAAGGCGATGTTCTAAACCGTGGCGGGTCATCCGTCGCGGCACCTGATGCGCGCATAGTTGCACAAGCGGGCGAGGACGAGGAGACTTTGTTCGCGGAACTGGACCTGGACGAGATCGGGCAGGGGCTGGCAAGCCTCGACACAGATGGCCATTATTCCCGACCTGACGTGTTTGAACTGAGCGTTGATACGAAGGCGAAGGTTGGGGTTAGCTGGGATGAGTGACGATTCCCACGTTTCAGAGCCGCCGACAAATGAGTTTGGCTGCTACGATTGTGAAATCATTGCTGGCGAAAGCTACGTGATGGACGACTTTATGGGTCTCATGTCACTGGTCTTTTTGGGTGTTCTCGCAATCATTACCCTATTCTTCTTTCGTGATCGATTTTTGCCAGCCATTCGGCGTCGGCTGGATGCCGAAGACAAGAGCGAATGACTTTCGCCGCCACCATCCTCACGCTTTACCCGGAGATGTTCCCCGGGCCGCTCGGTACCTCGCTTGCTGGCAAGGCGTTGGAGCGCGGGGACTGGTCTTGTGCGACCGTTAACCCGCGCGACTTCGCCACCGACAAGCATCGCTCGGTTGATAATACGCCTGCGGGCGGCGGCGCGGGGATGGTGCTTAAGGCGGATGTTATGGCGGCGGCTTTGGATAGTGTGACGAATAAGCCCTCCCACCTTCAGGGGGGAGGGTTGGGAGGGGGGCAAGCGCCAAGCGACCGTGAGCAAAAACTGCCCCGCCCCCAAACCCCCTCCCCTGAAGGGGTGGGGGCTTCTGTTCCCATCCTTGCCATGACCCCGCGCGGGAAACCCATCACTCAAGAGCGCATCCGTAACATCGCAAATGGCCCCGGTGTGACCATCATTTGCGGCCGGTTCGAGGGCTTTGACGAGCGTCTGTTCGAAGCCCGGCCTGAAATCGAGCAAGTCTCTCTTGCAGACATCGTCCTTTCTGGCGGCGAGACGGCGGCAATTGCCATACTTGACGCTTGCATTCGGCTGCTTCCCGGCGTAATGGGCGCGGCTTCAAGCGGACATGAGGAATCCTTCGAAGACGGATTGCTCGAATATCCGCAATATACCCGACCTCAAACATGGGAAGGGCGCACGATCCCTGAAGTGCTGCGATCGGGGGATCATGCGAAGATTGCCGCTTGGCGCAAAGCCATGTCGGAAGAGATCACTCGGTTACGCAGGCCGGACTTATGGGAACGCTATAGTGGCGATCCGGTCCGTTCTGCCTCTGGCGCGCAGCGAAAGAACAAGGATACGGACCAGTGAACCTGATCCAGCAAATCGAAGCCGAAGAAATCGGCAAGGTTGAAAAAGAGATTCCCGAGTTTCGGGCTGGCGACACTGTGCGCGTCGGCGTGAAGGTTAAGGAAGGCAACCGTGAGCGTGTTCAGAACTTTGAAGGCGTGTGCATCGCCCGTTCGAACCGCGGCATGGGCTCCAACTTCACCGTACGCAAAATGAGCTTTGGCGAAGGCGTGGAGCGTGTGTTCCCGCTCTACTCGCCGATCGTAGACAGCATCACTGTGGTTCGCCGCGGTGTCGTGCGTCGTGCGAAGCTCTACTATCTGCGTGGTCGCACCGGTAAGCGTGCGCGTATCGCGGAACGCCGTGAGAATGCGCCCAAGGCGTAAGTCTCTCAGCATCGAGATAGAGAAGGGCGGTCCATAACGGGCCGCCCTTTTTCGTTGCGAGTCCCATTTTGTGACTAGCCAATCGTGTTTCAGGATTGTCATCTCTGGAACGTGCGCTCCTGTGGTAAGAGCTTCGCTGGGAGGCTTGTGAAGGTCCATGCGCGCTTTATTGATCTGTCTGGCAATGATGCTTGCCGCGGGATGCGCAGAGCAGCCGGACGGTTTCGCGCCGGAACACCAGGACCTCCTCATCGAGTTCCCCACGCTCAATCAGGAAGTCGGCACGAATGCACAAGGCGTCACCGTCTTTCGCCTCTCCGGTACGATCTCGAATATCAGCGAGGGGTCTGCGGATCTGCCGGAATTGCGCGTGGTGGCGCGCGACCGCAAAGATGGTCTGATATTCGCGAAGAACATCGCTTTGGCGAAACCCGCGCTGAAGGCGGGTGAAACGCTTCAGGTCGAGCAAGCGATTGTAGTCCCTGACGACGCGAGAATCTTCGATATCGGCTGGGCGGGCGGAGACGCGTCGAGTTAGGGCGCGCGAGCTATTAAACCGCTGTTCCGACTGTCGCAATCGCAATTCACCTTGTGGGTTTTGCATTCCGCATCGCTTTTCGGCATGGCTTCCTGAAATCAAATTCAGAGAGGTCCACCCTTGCAATGCGCCTATTCCTTGCCGCCGCTGTTTCGCTTGTGTTTGCCGGTTCAGCGATCGCGGAAGACGACACTATGAGCCCGCAATCGGAACTTACTTTCGAGCGCGTTTTTGCCTCGCCTAGCCTGAACGGTTCAAGCCCGCGTGAAGCCAAGCTCTCGCCGGACGGGCGCTATCTCACACTGCTCCGCAACCGCGAGGATGACAGCACGCGCTATGACCTGTGGGGGTTTGATCGCGAGAGCGGCGAGTGGACCATGCTGGTGGACAGCGAGAAACTGGGCACAGGACGCGCGCTGTCGGAAGATGAGTTAATGCAGCGCGAGCGGGCGCGTGTCGGCAATCTCAAAGGCATCATCAGTTACCAATGGGCGAGCAATGGCAAATCGGTACTCGTGCCGCTCGATGGCGATCTGTACCTCGCAGGTCTTGATGGCAGTGTAACGCAGTTGACGGATACCGAGGAAAGCGAACTCAACCCTAAGCTCAGTCCGCGCGGTGGCTATGTCTCTTTCGTCCGCGACCGTCAGCTCTGGGTCGGCAAGGTCGGCGAGAATGCAGCACCGATAACCCCGAAGGAAGGGCCGGATATTCGCTGGGGCGAAGCAGAGTTTGTGGCGCAAGAAGAGATGGCGCGGCTCACCGGCTTCTGGTGGGAGGGCAATGACACACGCATCGCGGTCCAGCGCACCGATGAAGCGCCTGTCGCGGTCGTCAATCGGGCTGCGATTGGTGCAACCGGAACGCAGGTGTTTTCGCAGAAATATCCGTTTGCAGGCAGCGACAATGCGATTGTTGAGCTCTTCATCATGGACCCCGACGGTCAGAACCGCGTGAAGGTCGATCTGGGTGAAGAGACCGATATCTATCTTGCTCGCGTCGATTGGGGACCAGACGACTATCTCTACGTACAGCGCCAAAACCGTGAGCAAACCGTGCTCGACATGCTGCGCGTCGATCCAAACACCGGCGAAAACGAGATCTGGTTCACGGAAGAAGCCGCGCGCGAGGATTTCTGGATTAATCTCGATGACCACTATCGTTTCCTCGATGATGGATCGCTGATCTGGTGGAGCGAGCGGGATGGCTTCGGGCATCTGTATCGTTTTGCTGACGGTGCATGGACGCAGCTCACCAAAGGCGAATGGGTCGTTACGGGGCTTGTCGGCATCGATCAGCAACGCGGGCGGCTCTATTTCGAAGGCAATGCTGACGGCGTACTGGAGCGCCATGTTTATGCGCTTGATCTCGACAAACCTGGTGAATGGACGAGGCTGACGGAAGCCAGCTTCGTCAACTCCGCAAGCATGGACAAGAAGGGTCAGACGCTCTTGGTCAGTCGTTCGGCATCGAACCAACCGCCGCAGACATATCTTGCCGACACTGAGGGGCAGCGAATTGCTTGGGTTGAAGAGAATGCGCTGGATGCAGACCATCCTTACGCGCCGTTCCTTGCAAGCCATGTCACGCCGGAATTCGGCACGGTCGAGGCGGAAGACGGCACGCCGCTCCACTACATGATGCTCAAGCCGGACATGGAACCGGGCAAGAAGTATCCGGTATTCTTCCAGCATTATGGTGGACCGGGACCACAACTGGTTGATAGAGCTTGGGATGGCGCGCTTGCTCAGGCAATCGTCGACAAGGGCTATATCTGGTTCGTGCTCGACAATCGTGGATCGAACAATCGCGGGGTCGATTTCGAGCAGCCAATCTACCGCGCAATGGGTGGAGTCGAAGTGCGCGATCAGGCCAAGGGTACCGAGTTCCTGAAGACGCTCGATTTCGTCCATCCTGACAAGATCGCGATCTATGGCTGGTCCTATGGCGGCTATATGACGCTGAAGCGCTTGCAAGCCGAACCGGGTGTCTACGCCGCGGGTATCTCAGGTGCACCTGTGACCAAATGGGAGCTGTACGACACGCACTATACCGAGCGCTATATGGGCGATCCACGCACGGTGCCTGAAGCCTATACGACCGCTAATGCGATGCAGGATGCCACCAAGATGAGCGATCCGCTGCTGTTGGTCCACGGTATGGCCGACGACAATGTCGTGTTCGAACATTCCTCAGAGCTGATTGCGGCCTTGCAGGAAGGCAATGTGCCGTTCGAGATGATGCTCTATCCCGGCTATACCCACCGCGTTGCCGGCGAGAATATCAGCCCGCATTTGTGGAACACCTATTTCAACTTTCTCGAGCGTCATGGTGTGACGCCGCCGGAATAGAGCCACTCATGGCTTAGAGATATCGAGGGCGGCTCACTCAGATCGAGGAGCCGCCCTTTCTCGTTGCCCAGTGCGTGGTACCGCGCTGCTTGTCTGTTATCCTTACCGCCGCCGGACCCGTTCAGCGACCCTGTATGAATGCGTTAGCCAGGTTTAGCATCCGCATAAGTTTTGCGGTTAGAGCGTTATTTACCATGTTGAAGGGGACGGAGCCCGCGATCAATCAAGCCATTGCAGGACAGCCTGCGCGACTTCATTCGGCGCTTCAACTTGGGGATAGTGCCCGACAGTAGGGAGCAGACTGTGCCGCGCATTGGGCAATACGTCTCGCCACTTTACGTATGCGTGTTCGCCTGACACCGGATCGAGCGCGCCATTGATCAGGCCAATACGTGATTGCGATAAAACGAGGGCATTCTCCCACCGCTCTTTGTGTTGTCGCCGATCCGCGATGTAATGCAGCAGCTTGTGAAAGCGGCGATGGCCATTTTTCACTGTGATGAAATGCCAAAAGGTGTCGAGTTCGGCTTCGCTCGGCTGTCTATCAGGGCCGAACACTTCGGAGAAGCTCTTGCCGAAACCTTTGCGGCTCAACAGCTGGCTAACAACAAAGCCAAGCGGCGATGTACCGAGTTTCTGGATCAGGCGCGCGCGATGCTGGTCAGGAAAAATGCCGCCATTGAGAAAGATCATCTGTTCAAGGCCTTCAGCGCCCGAAGCCTCATTCTGCCTCGCAAGCAATTCCTGCCCAACGGACACGCCATAGTCATGAACCAGGGCGTCCCACTTCTCGATGCCGAGCTCAGCAAGCAAGGCTTCGTGTAGGTCTGCTTGGCGGTGGATCGAATAACCGTCAGTCGGTTTGTCTGACAAACCAAAACCCAGCATGTCGCATGCGATCAACGTGTGCTGCTCGCCTAGAGCCGCCCACACGGCGTTCCAGTCCCATGCGCATGTCGGAAATCCGTGAACCAGCAGCAGGGCCGGGCCAGTACCGCCTGTCCAATATGCGATGCGGTGCCCTTCAAAGTCGAAATAGCTCGCAGCGGCTTCCCAAGCCCGAGGATCGTTGTGCATAGCTTTTCCTCCAAAGAAGTGCTTGCCATTCGCTTCGCTGCAGTGCAGCGCAGCCCGCGCATGAATTGAGCAGACTGGAGTCTATCGAGTGGGTTACCGTGTGGCAGTCGTCGGCGCGACAGGCAATGTCGGCCGCGAAATGATGCAGATATTGGCAGAGCGCGAATTTCCTATCGAGGAAGTCGCCGCTGTTGCTTCGTCACGCTCAACGGGCAGCGAAGTCGAATTCGGCGACACGGGCAAGATGCTCAAATGCAAGAATATCGAGCATTTCGATTGGGCAGGGTGGGATATTGCTCTGTTTGCAGCGGGAAGCGGTCCTGCGAAGGAATACGCGCCTAAGGCGGCAGCAGCGGGCTGCGTCGTAATCGACAATTCCTCGCTTTACCGGATGGAGCCTGATGTGCCGCTGATCGTGCCGGAAGTGAACCCGGATGCGATTGACGAATACAAAAAGCGCAACATCATCGCGAACCCCAATTGCTCGACCGCTCAGCTCGTGGTGGCTTTAAAGCCACTCCACGATGCAGCGACGATCAAGCGCGTGGTCGTCTCGACCTATCAGTCGGTTTCAGGCGCCGGCAAAGCGGGCATGGACGAGCTGTTTGAGCAGAGCCGCAACATCTTTGTCGGTGATCCAGTCGAGCCGGTGAAGTTCACCAAGCAGATCGCTTTCAACGTCATTCCGCATATCGACGTCTTCCTGGATGATGGTTCGACCAAGGAAGAGTGGAAGATGATGGTCGAGACGAAGAAGATCCTCGACCCCAAGATCAAGCTGAACGCAACTTGCGTGCGGGTCCCGGTGTTTGTCGGCCACTCCGAAGCGGTCAATATCGAGTTCGAGAATGAACTTTCAGCGGAACAAGCGCAAGAGATCCTGCGCGAGGCGCCGGGTATAATGCTTGTCGATAAGCGCGAGGATGGCGGCTATGTCACGCCCATCGAAAGTGCAGGCGACGGCGCGACGTATGTCAGCCGCGTGCGCGAAGACCCGACGGTCGAGAACGGCCTTGTGCTGTGGTGTGTCAGCGATAACCTTCGCAAAGGTGCAGCGCTCAATGCGGTGCAGATTGCAGAGCTGCTTGGACGGCGTCACTTGAAGAAGGGGTGACGCGGCACAGTGAATGCGGCACACAGGTCGCATGACACTCAAAGCAGACCTCTTCTTCAGCTTCCGTTCGCCCTATTCCTATCTCGCCATTGGACGTTATCGCGCGATGGCCGAGGAACATGACCTCGATATCAATCTGCGTACGGTTTGGCCCATCGCCATCCGCGATCCTGACATCCTGTTCACGGGCAATCCTGCGGCGCCGCGCTATATCTTCATGGATTCGTTCCGCGTGGCACAGTTTCTCAAAATTCCCTTCCGCTGGCCGAGACCTGATCCGGTCGTTCAGGACCTCACCACGCGCGAAATCGCGAAAGACCAGCCGCTGATCCACCGTGTCTGCCGATTGGGACAAGCCGCATCAAGGCGCGGGAAGGGGCTGACTTTTGCCGATGAAGTTTCTCGCCTGATCTTCTCTGGCGAAGTCGACGGCTGGGATGAAGGCGACCACTTGACCCATGCTGCAGCCCGCGCCGGGCTTGATCTGGCAGAACTGGATGCGGAAGCGATGAGCGATGCGGATGCTCTCGACGCCGAGATCGCTGAGAACCAAGCCGCATTGGAAGCTGCCGGCCATTGGGGCGTGCCAACGCTTGTCTTCGAAGGCGAGCCGTTCTTCGGACAAGACCGCGTTGCAATGGCCAAATGGCGGATGAAACAGAAAGGGCTGGTGACGCGGTGAATGGAGTGACCACGAGCCATTTCGAATCTTTCGACGGTACTCAGCTTGCCATTCATCGCACGGGTGAGGGGCGTCCCGTCATCCTGCTCCATGGGCTGTTTTCCTCTGCTGAGATGAACTGGATCAAATGGGGCCATGCGCAGCGGCTCGCAGATGCTAGGTTCGAAGCGATCATGCTCGATTTTCGCGTGCACGGCCAAAGCGAGGCACCAACCGATCCAATGAGATATCCGCCGGACGTATTGGTGCGCGATGTGGCTGCTTTGGTCGATTATCTCGCGCTTGAAGACTATGATCTGGCAGGCTTCTCGCTTGGGGCGCGGACATCTCTCCACTGTGTTGCCAAAGGAGTGCTCGCGCCTGCGCGATTGGTAATCGCCGGAATGGGACTAGCAGGCGTTTCCGACTGGAACCGCCGTAGCGCCTTCTTCAGGCGCGTCATCGACGAGTTTGACACGATCAAGCCGGGCGATCCGGCCTACTACTCGCGCCAGTTCCTGAAGTCGCAGGGAGTCGATCGCGTGGCTGCGCGATTGCTGCTCGACAGTATGACAGACCTTGATCCTGCGGCTTTGGCGAATGTGACGATGCCCACGCTTGTCGTGTGCGGAGACGAGGACCAGGACAATGGCTCAGCGCGAGAACTTGTCGAGCATCTGCCCAACGCAGTCTATGTCGAAACGCCCGGCGCGCATCTGATCAGTGCAACGAAGCCTGAAATGGGAGAGGCAATCGTGAAATTCTTGAGCCAAGAGGCATGATCAGCAAACGCAGTTTTCTCTATTGGTGGATTGGCGGTCTGATTGCATTTGCTATCACACTCTATCTGCATACGCCCTTGGTCGTGGAGGGTGTGCCGGGTGGTATCCTTGACCATCAGGCTGCACCCGATGCTGCGACTGTAGATGCCATTCAAGGCGCGTGGCGCGAGTATGGTGTTATGGATCAGGCACGCATAGCCATGATCTCCGATCTGATTTTCATCGGGATTTACGGGATCGGCTGTGTCCTTGGCGGACTATACTTTCGCAGGCTTTCCAGCGTATTTGTCCGTGCATTGGGCTGGGTCGCGCTCGCGGGAGGCGTGGCATTCCTCATTACCGATTATGGTGAGACGGTGTCACAGCTCATCCAGCTGACGCAGGGTGCAGGCGATGACACGCTTGCAGGGATTGCCTCAGGGCTACGCCCGATCAAGATCGCGAGCTTCATCGCGGCGTTTGTTGCGATCCTTGCTGGCCTTATTGCCGCTCGCCTTACTCCAAGCATACGCAGCTAAATCCTCCGTTCACACAGAAAAGCCCCCGCCACTCTGCTGAGCGACGGGGGCTTGCTTATCTGCTGCTTCGAGATGGGAGGGAGGGTGAAGCAGCTAAATTGGTTACTCAGCGCTGAAAGGCAGCGATGAGTGGTGGAGGTTGATCACAACGTCACCAGCTTCGTTGCGCATGTAACCGAAGGTGTACTCAACCTTGGTTTCATTGCCGTCTGTGCCGGTGAAGTAGTAGTTGCCCATTGCAAGCGCACTGTCGCCGTCGGTGATCGTGCCTTCGTTTTCCCAACGCACGTTCGTGTATGGTGCGATTGCGAAGCCGCCATCTTCCGTGCCTTCGGTGCCGATGAAGTAGCTCAGAGCTTCTTCGAAGGTGCCACGGAACTGATCTTCAGCAGCCAGCGTCGGCTTGAAGAGAATGTCTGCGCCGTCTTCATAGGCGTAGAATGTGTTGATGTGGTCGGTCGCAGCAGCAGTGACGTCGCCGCCGTCAGTGTGGACCTTACCGATGTTCACAATGCCTTCGCCCCAGCCTTGCTGAGCTGCAGCAACTTCTTCAGCTGTGATCGGATTGCTGGTCGCAGCTTCTTCAGCAGTCGCCGTTGTGTCGCCGCAAGCAGCAAGCGCCAGCGCTGCAACACCGAGCGTAGGGATCATAACCAGTTTCTTCATTTTATACTCCTCCGAGTTCGGCACACAGGCTCGAACCAAGTGAATTTGCCAATCGACTGATGTGAGGAAAGTTAGCGGGGAAATCCGCCGGCCACCCTGTTTTTCAGTCAGTGCGGTCCGACATCACGCGCTTTGCAGCGCGCCAGAGGGGCCCGGTCCCGCGATGTATTAATGTTACATTGGGCAGGTGGTTCCAAGGGCTAAGAAAAAAATCATGACGAATTGAATTCTGGCAACCGGCAGGCGAAAGGCGTATGACTTCGGTTGGTGAAAGAGGCCTGGGACATTTCCCTAGAGAAAGAACTAATTATGAGCGCGACCGCTCGGGGACTTGCTGCGGTAGGCTGGCGCGAACTCGTGCTTCTCCCTGAGCTTTGCGGAACGCGCATTCCTGCGAAGATCGACACGGGTGCTCGCACTTCCAGCCTTCACGCAACGGGGATCGAGCGGTTCGAAAAAGAAGGCAAGCGCTGGGTCCGTTTCCTTCTCGATGTGGGTGAAGGGCGCTCCGAGCCGGTGATTTGCGAAGTTCCGCGCGCGGATCGACGCAAAATTACCAGTTCGAACGGAGAATCTCAGGAGCGGTTGGTCATTAAGACGGCATTGACGATCGGGACACAGAGTTTTCGTGCGGAATTCAGTCTTGCTGATCGATCTGACATGAAATTCCCGATTCTGATCGGCAGGACAGCCTTGCGAAGCCGTTTCCTGGTCGATTCAGGGCGATCCTATCTGCAGTCTGACGCTGAAGAGCGCCGCCGCTTGCTGGGCTAAAGGAACGAGAACGATGAAAATTGCCATGCTTGCGCGTAATCCCAACCTCTATTCACATCAGAGACTCGTCGAAGCAGCTGAAACCCGTGGGCACACGCTCGACATACTCAATACCACACGTTGTAATGTGAATATCGCCAGCCATCGACCCACTGTGAGCTACAACGGCAAGACGCTTGAGAGGTACGACGCCGTGATACCGCGTATCGGTGCTTCCATAACCAATTACGGTCTCGCAGTGCTGCGACAGTTCGAAATGGGCGGCGTGTGGCCTCTCAACGAAAGCGTCGCGATTGGGCGCAGCCGCGACAAACTGAGGAGTATGCAAATCCTGGCGAAATACGGCCTGGGTTTGCCGCTCACCGCTTACACCAATGATCCCAAGCAAGCCGAAGAAATCATCAAGGCTGTCAACGGCCCGCCTGTTGTCATCAAACTGCTTGAGGGCACGCAAGGGATTGGCGTGGTGCTTGCTGAGACCATGTCGAGCGCAAAGTCAGTCATCGAGGCTTTCCGCGGTGCCAATGTGAACATCCTGGTGCAGGAGTTCATCAAGGAGGCAGGCGGGACTGACATCCGTGCGTTGGTGGTTGGCGGCAAGGTTGTGGCGGCTATGAAGCGCACCGGCGCGGCCGATGATTTCCGCTCGAATCTACATCGCGGCGGCAGCGCTGAAGTGGTCAAGATCACGCCCGCGGAACGCTCGACGGCTGTCAGTGCAGCACGCCGCATGGGTCTCAACGTGTGCGGCGTGGACATGTTGCGCAGCAATCACGGTCCGGTAATCATGGAGGTCAACTCCTCGCCTGGTTTAGAAGGCATCGAAAAGGCCACCGGCAAGGATGTCGCGGGTCAGGTAATCGAATTTATCGAGAACAACGCCAAGGCCGGCAAGACGAAGACAAAGGGGAAGGGGTGAACTAATGGAGACGAAAACACACAATCCGACGCCGTGGCTGCAAGGCTTCGGCCTCAACCACGCAGTCGAAGTGACCGGAGCGACCCGGACAGTCTATTTCGCAGGACAGACTGCATCGGACGCTGAAGGACACCCGATGCATCCGGGCGACATTGTGGCGCAGTACAAGCTGGCCTGGCAGAACCTTGTCGATGCGCTCGCTTCAGCGGGGATGACGCCGGAGAATATTGTTCGGCTTAACTTCTACACCACGGATGTTGATGCGTTTATGGCTTCCGCTGAGCAAACCATGCCCGTTCACGGTGAAGCTGGCGCGCAGGTTGCCGCGACATTGCTCGGCGTCCAGCGCCTCTATGACCCGGAAATCATGATAGAAATCGAAGCAATTGCCGTCGCGTGATCGAACTCACCTGAACGGTGGTTCGTTGAATGCGCGTAGCTTGCGTGAATGCAGCCGGTCGCCTTCATCACGCAGGCGATTGCAGGCTTCGAGCCCGATCTGAAGGTGTGCCGCGATCGCTTCTTCGTAGAACTTGTTCGCCTGGCCTGGCAGCTTGATCTCGCCGTGGAGCGGTTTGTCGCTCACACACAGAAGCGTTCCGTATGGCACGCGGAACCGATAGCCCTGCGCGGCGATCGTTGCGCTTTCCATTTCGACAGCGATTGCCCGGCTTTGTGAGAAACGCTTGGCTGAGCTCGAATAGTGCAGCTCCCAATTGCGATCATCAGTAGTCACGACTGTGCCAGTACGCATGCGCTGCTTGATGTTTGCGCCTTGAACCCCGGATACCTGTTCAGCGGCGGCAGCGAGTGCCTGCTGCACTTCTGCAATAGGAGGGATCGGGATTTCTGGCGGCAGCACATTGTCCAAAACGTGATCGTCGCGCAGATAAGCGTGAGCGAGCACGAAATCGCCAATCTTCTGGCTTGAGCGAACGCCGCCACAGTGGCCGATCATCATCCATGCATGTGGGCGCAGAACGGCCAAGTGATCACATATAGTCTTCGCGTTGGACGGACCAACACCAATATTGACCAACGTGATACCTTTCCCGTCTTCGCGGATGAGGTGGTAGGCCGGCATTTGGTGCCTGCGCCATGCCGTATCGTTCAATTGCTCTTGCGCGTTGTCGATACATTCATTGATCTGCAGTCCGCCGGCACCGGTCAAGCCAACATATCCATTGCCGCCCTTGGCGCAGATCTGCTGTGCGCCCCAATTGACGAACTCATCCACATAGCGATGATAGTTCGTGAAAAGGATGAAGTCCTGGAAGTCTTCGACGCGGGTACCGGTGTAATGCGCAAGCCGTGCGAGCGAATAGTCTGTGCGTAAGCCATCGAACAGCGAGAGAGGCATCGCTTGCCCTTCGAGATACTCGATCCCGTCTGCCAGTTCATCGCCGATCAGCGAGAGGTCAGTCGATGGGAAATGCTTTGCAATATCTTGCGGCGCGATGCCGACCATTGCTGCACCGGCTTCGCCATCGAGCACATAGGGGAAGGGGATTTCCTGCCGCGATTTGCTGACTTCCAGCTCCACTTCATATTCATCTTCGATCAGCGCAAGCTGCTCGGTAAGAAAGCGGGCGTAGAGGTCGGGCCGCGTGATAGTTGTGGTAAATGTACCCGGAACCTCCAGCCGGCCAAACGCGCGGCTACGGTCCTTGATATCGCTCTTCCCTGAATAATGCAGCTTCAGTTCGGGATAGGCATAGCTGCCATCCTCACGCTTGCGTTGCGGCGGGACTGTCCCGTCGCGTCCGAATGCGATTACGTCTTCACGCAAAGTGGTGACGGCCTCGTCATAGACCTGCTGCAGTTGTTCAAGAATTTGCGAAATTGGGGTCATATATCATCCCTATTGTTGTTTTACGGTTCGGGGACGAGGCGGTTTAGCACACAGGCTCGTCTTACAAAAAGGGCGCGACCATCACAGCCGCGCCCCTTTTGATTGGTAAAGTGAGAGAAAGCCGATCAGGCTTCGTCTTCCTTTGTTTCTTCAGCAGGCGCTTCTTCAGCTTCAGCTGCAGCTTCGATATTTTCAACCGCTGCGTCTTCGAGCATTTCTGTCGGGATTTCACCCGGCTCAAGACCTGCATTGTCGATACGCGTATCGGCAGCAGCCTGCTCGATTTCTTTCTGCTCTTCTTCGAACAGCTGAGCAAGAACATCGACACCCTGGCTCTGAAGCTCGGCTTCGTCGTCAGAACGAGCCACGTTAGCCTTTACTGTCACATGCACTTCAGGGTGCAGCGCAACGGTTACATCGTGCATACCGATCGTCTTGATCGGAGCGCCCATGATTACCTGCTTCTTGTCGATCTCGTGGCCTTGCTTGGTCAAGCCAGCGACCATGTCGCGGACGTTGACAGAACCGTAGAGCTGGCCAGCGTTCGAAGATGCACGGATCAGAACGACTTCTGCACCGGCAATCTTTTCGCCCTGCTTCTCAGCAACGCCACGCTTTTCAGCGTTTTCTTTTTCAAGACGCTCGCGGTTTGCTTCGAAAACCTTCTTGTTGGCTTCGTTCGCGCGAAGAGCTTTCTTCTGCGGCAACAGGAAGTTGCGCGCATAGCCGTCCTTCACAGTGACAACGTCACCGATAGTGCCGAGCTTTTCGATACGCTCAAGGAGAATGATATCCATCTGTCTTCTCCCCTTACTTCACAATGTACGGCAGCAAGCCGATGTGGCGCGCGCGCTTGATCGCTTTAGCGAGTTCACGCTGCTTCTTCGCGCTTACGGCGGTGATGCGGGACGGAACGATCTTGCCACGCTCGGACATGAAGCCCTGCAGCAGACGAACGTCTTTATAATCGATCTGCGGTGCGTTCTTGCCAGCGAAAGGGCAAGACTTGCGGCGGCGGAAAAAAGGACGTGCCATTAGTCGCGCTCCTCACGGTCAGAGCGACGCTTACGGTCGCGTTCGTTCTTGCGCATCATGACAGACGGACCGTCTTCGTGCTCGTCCACACGGATGGTCATGTAACGAATGACGTCTTCGTTGATGCGGGTCTGACGCTCCAGCTCTTCAACAACCGTGCCAGGGGCATCGATGTTGAGCAGCACGAAATGTGCCTTGCGGTTGCGGTCAATCTTGTAGGCGAGGGATTTAAGGCCCCAGGTCTCAGTCTTAGTGACCTTGCCTTCGTTCTTCTCGACGATTTCGGTCGCCGAAGCCGCCAGCGCGTCCACTTGGGCCTGCGAGAGGTCCTGGCGCGCGAGGAAGATATGCTCGTAGAGAGCCATCTTGCTTCCTTTCACTGTTCATGCCGATCGCTGGCTGATCCGCCCGTATGGCGGGGCCCCTCCGGCTTTCTTCACTCCCCCCTGACAGCGGTTCTGTCGCAAGGGATGCGCGCACATAACGTTTTTGCGCAAGAATGCAAGCGGCAAACGGGCTTGCGAGGTCCCTTAGAGAACGGCATGTGACAGGGCAGGAGTTCCAATCAGGGAAGGGGAGCCATCCGTGCCATCAGGTTTAGTCGCGCTGCTGGATGACGTGTCGATCATCGCCAGAACTGCAGCCGCTTCGATAGATGATATCAGCTTGGCTGCAAGCAAAGCCGGGACCAAAGCGGCGGGTGTGGTGGTCGATGATGCTGCAGTCACTCCCTCATATGTTACCGGCCTTTCGCCTGCCCGAGAGCTTCCGATCATTTGGAAGATCACAAAGGGCAGCCTTAAGAACAAGCTGTTATTCTTGCTACCAGGCGCACTGGCGCTCAGCGTTTTCCTGCCTCAGGCGATTATCTTCCTGCTGATGCTGGGTGGTGCCTTCCTCTGCTATGAAGGCGCGGAAAAAGTGATGGAGAAACTCGGCGGGGCCAAACATGGCAAGACGGTTGAGGATGAAATCGTCGATCCGGCCAAGTTTGAAGAACAGCGCGTTAATGGCGCGATCCGCACTGACTTGATCTTGTCGGCAGAAATCATGGCGATCTCGCTCAATGAAATCGCGACTATCACAGACGTTTTCTGGGTCAGGGCAGCTGCGCTCGCTTTAGTTGGCATTGTCATTACCGTAGTAGTTTACGGCGCGGTCGCTCTGATCGTGAAAATGGATGATGTGGGCTTGAAACTGGTCGAGCGCAAAAGCGGGTTCGGGCTGACTTTCGGGTATTTCCTGCTTCAGTCGATGCCGAGATTGCTCACTATCCTATCCGTGGTCGGGACTGTTGCCATGCTTTGGGTTGGCGGCGGCATCATCGTCCATGGCACGCACGAACTTGGCTTCAACCTGTTCTACGATCTTGCGCACGGCGCCGAGTACGCAATGGCGGGAGTTGCAGGTGCATTGTCAGGCTTGGCTGGTTGGGCTGCCTATGCAGCAGTGTCAGCCATCATCGGGCTCATATTGGGCGTGATTATCGCGCTATTCCTGCACAAGGTACTGAAGTTCGGCCACGCAGAAGCACACTGAGATGGCCGCAAAGCCAATCCTCTACACCTGTGCGCGTTCTCGCGGCCTCCGCGCCACTTGGGCTGCGGAAGAGGCAGGCGTCGATATCGAGCTCGAATTGCTGCCTTTTCCGCCGCGTTACAAAGCACCGGAATATCTCGAGATCAATCCACTTGGCACGGTTCCAATGCTGATTGACGGTGATGCACAGCTGACGGAAAGCTGCGCCATTGCGCATTATCTCGCGAGCAAGGATGGACCATCGGATCTGGTGATTGCGCCGGGCGAGCCTGACTATGCAGCCTATTGCGATTTCACTTACCATGCCGACGCGACTATCACATTCCCGCAGACTGTGTTCATGCGCTTTGCATTGTTCGAGAAGGACAAAGGTCTGGAAGAGGCAGGCCACGCCTATGCCAAGTGGTTTCACAAGCGTTTGGTAAAGCTTGAGCAGCGATTGGAAAGCCGCGAATTTCTTGTCGCTGACCGCTTCACTGTAGCGGACATTTGCTGCGGTTATGCGCTGGTACTCGCCAAGGCTGTGGGACTGGATGAAGGCGTCCCTCCGTCGCTCAAGGATTATCGCAAACGTTTGATCAATCGCGAGGCTTACGAGCGCGCTGTCGCTCGCGAAGAAGCAGCGTTGGCTGAATTAGCGAAAGGCTAGCTCAGCCGGTCAAAAATACTTTTTGCAAATACCGACAGCGTGTCATCGCGCGCGCCCATGATTACAATTCGATCTCCGGGCTGTGCGAGCGCGAGGATGCGCTCGCCGCAGTCGTCCCGCAATGCAAGATGCTCGGCTTTACCGCCAAACTCATTGATCATTGCGATGATGCGCTCTGTTCCTTCGCTGCGATCAACTGTCCCGCCGAAGTAAACCGGGTCGCACATGATTGTGATGTCTTCTGGTCCAAGCTCCTTGACGAAAGTCTCAGCTAATTCGTGCCCCATTTGCCGCAATGGCCCATATCCGTGGGGCTGGAAGAACGCGATTACTCGGCCGGGAGACGCTTTGAGCGTGCGCAAAGTCGCAGCGCATTTCTCCGGATTGTGGCCGAAATCGTCGATAACAGTGATGTCATTCGTCGTTGTGCCGACGACATCGAACCGCCGCCCGAGGCCTGCAAAAGTGCGAAGCGCATAGACCGCGCGGCTTACTTCGATGCCTGCAGCGCTGGCTGCTGCAATGGCAGCGAGCGCGTTGGATAGATTGTGCATGCCCGGCATGGGCAGGATCAGCGGCCAGACCGAGTGATCGCGATTGTCCATTACCGCGGCGCTGATGGAAAGCGGCCCCGCTTCGATGGTGTCCTGCGATACCGCGATGTCAGCGTCTTCGGATTTCGCGCTAAAAGTCACTACCGGATCGCAATCCTCAGCGAGGGCAAGCGCTTCATGATTGTCTGCGTTGACCACGGCGCAGCCTGATACTTTGAGATAGTCACCAAAAAGGACGCGCAGCTCTTCCATGCTCTTATGGTCGAGGCTCACATTAAGGAGTACGCCCACGGTAGGTCGATATAGCGCAATGGAACCGTCGCTTTCATCGACTTCGCTGACAAATAGGTTCGGACTGCCCACTTTCGCGCTGGCGAAAGGATTATCCGGGCTGGTGAAATTCTTCATCACCGCGCCATTCATGATCGTGGGATCATGGTCTTCGTGCTGCAATATCCAGCCGAGCATCCCGGTGACAGTCGACTTGCCGCTCGTGCCAGCCACCGCAAACGAATAGCCGGATGCATTGAACAGCTCGGACAGCAATTCAGCGCGGGTCAGGCGCTCGCATCCAAGCTCTCTCGCCTTGGCGACTTCAGGAACGCTGTCTTCAATTGCAGCGGAAGCAATCAGGACTTGATCGGGTGAGGTTATGCCGCTGCCATCTTGCGGGAAAAGCTCAAAACCATTCTGCTTGAGCCAAGCGAATTTATCCGGCGTGCGTCCCTGGTCATAGCTTCGGTCAGATCCGGCAACTTTATCGCCAAGTCCGTGCAAGATCTGCGCAAGCGGTAGCATTCCGGACCCGCCAATCCCGCAAAAGAAATAGCGCCCCCGCTCGAGCCCGTCTTCTGTTGCGCTGCTTTCTGATCCCTCCGCCATGGTTGCTTCGCTATTGCGTTGTCACGCGAAGCACAAGGTGGCTATTGTGTCTTCCATGACAAGAATTGCCATCTGCGCGCCTGCAACCCGTATTACGCCGGACCATGCACAAGCCATTGAAAAGCTGGTGGCGGAAGAATTTCCGCAGCATAGCGTGAGTGTGCATGAGCAGTGCTTTGCCAGTCATGGGCACTTTGCCGGCACGGATATGGAGCGCCTCGAGGCGCTAATTGAATGTGCGAATGATCCTTCGTTTGACGCTGTCTGGTTTGCAAAAGGCGGCTATGGCTCTGGCCGCATCGCTGAAGCGGCGATTGCCCGTATGAACGACGCCGCCAAGGAGAAGACTTACGTCGGCTTTTCCGACATGGGCTATTTGCTCGCAGGCCTTTATCGCAACGATATCGGACAGGCTGTACATGGCTCAATGCCGGTGAGCGCGCGCAGTGAAACCGGACGCGAAGCGGTCCGGCGAGTGCTACGCTGGTTTTCCGGTGACACGTCGGGCCTGGAGCCAAGCGTAGATGGAAAAACGCCAACCGCAGCTTTCAATCTAATCACTCTGTCCATGCTGAACGGTACGGTTCTGATGCCGGATCTTTCAGGTCATGTTGTGATGGTCGAAGAAGTCAGCGAGCATCTCTATTCAATCGATCGCATGTTTTTCCACATCGTGAATGCGTTGCCTCGATTGGCTGGTCTCAAGTTGGGTGCTGTGACCGGCGTGCCGGAAAATGATCGGGAATTCGGTCAAAACGCCGAAGAAATTGCCGAATTCTGGTGCGCGAGAGCAGGAATCCCTTACCTCGGCCGCGCGCAAATCGGTCACACCGCTGACAACCACATCGTTCCTTTTGGCCTTGCGAGTCCGGCAGCCGCTGAGTAGGCGCCCCTCAAATTCAGGAGAGGTTATCCGATGCGAGCATTCGTTTTCCCAGGACAAGGCAGCCAGAAAGTAGGCATGGGCGCTGAGCTAGCGGAAGCAAGTGTCGCTGCGCGCGAAGTCTTTGAAGAGGTGAACGATGCTCTCTCGCAAGACCTCTTTGCGATAATGCGCGAAGGTCCTGAAGACGAGCTCACCCTGACCGAAAATGCGCAGCCGGCGATCATGGCCAATTCCATTTCTACCTTGCGTGTGCTTGAGAGAGAATTTGGCGTTTCACTTGCAGGTGCGGGTTCATGCGTTGCAGGTCATTCGCTCGGTGAATATTCGGCGATTTGTGCGGCCGGCATGTTCTCGCTCTCGCAAACTGCGCGGCTGCTCAGATTGCGGGGCAAATCTATGCAAGCCGCCGTACCAGTGGGCGAAGGCGCGATGGCGGCGCTCCTAGGAGCAGATGTCGAGAAAGCAGAAGCGCTCGCCGCGGCTTCAGCCCAAGGCGAAGTGTGTGAGGTCGCCAACGACAACGATCCGACACAAGTGGTCATCAGTGGCCACAAAGGCGCGATTGATCGCGCCATCGGTCTTGCCAAAGATCATGGCATCAAGCGCGGGATCCTACTGCCAGTATCCGCACCGTTTCATTGTTCCTTGATGCAGCCCGCAGCAGAGCGGATGGCTGAGGCCTTGGCGAGCGCGGAAGCCGGCGCTCTGACTCTTCCAGTTTTTGCCAATGTAAACGCAGCCAAGGTCAACGATCCAGTTGAAGAAAAGGACTTGCTGGTCGAACAAATCACCGGCCGGGTGCGCTGGCGCGAAAGCGTGCTTGCCATGAGCGCTGATGGCACAGAGCAGTTCGTCGAATTGGGCGGCAAAGTGCTCGGTCCGATGATCGGACGGATAAACAAAGATGTGTCAACTTCCAGCCTTATCACAATGGAAGATATCGAGAATTTTGCGAAGGAGATCAGCTGATGTTTTCACTCGACGGGATGAATGCGCTGGTCACCGGCGCGAGCGGCGGCATCGGTTCAGCCATTTGCCGCGCATTGGCCGGTCAAGGCGCGCGGCTTGCGATTTCCGGCTCGAATGCTGCCAAGCTTCGCGCCTTTCGCGATGAACTCAACGGGGAGTTCAAGCACGATCATGGCGAGCATGTTGAGATCACTTGCAACCTGTCGAACAGCGAGCAGGTCGAAGAGCTAATCCCTGCAACGCTAGATACGCTCGGCGGGATCGATATCCTCATCAACAATGCTGGCATCACGCGTGACAATTTAGCGATGCGTATGAAAGACGAGGAATGGGATGACGTCATCCGCATCAATCTCGAAGCGGCCTTCCGCCTGATGCGCGCGAGTGCTCGCCCGATGATGAAGAACCGCTTTGGCCGGATCATCACTATCACCAGCGTCGTTGGCGCGACCGGCAATCCTGGCCAGATGAACTATGCAGCGGCGAAGGCCGGCCTGGCTGGTATGACGAAGAGCTTCGCGCAGGAAGTCGCGAGCCGCGGGATTACCGCCAACTGCATCGCACCGGGCTTTATTCGCACTGCCATGACCGATCAGTTGCCGGACGCTCAGAAAGATGCGCTCAATGCACGCATTCCGATGGGGCGCATGGGTGAAGGCGAGGATATCGGCGCAGCAACCGCCTTCCTTGCAAGCCGCGAAGCAGGCTACATCACCGGTGAAACGCTCCACATCAACGGAGGCATGGCGATGCTGGGCTAAGCTGAGCCATATTGGGTCAGCAAAAACATCAGTTTTCCCCAAGGAATCGGGTCTGTGGAAGCCCCGAACTTGCCGCTGTTGCCGCGTGCGCTAAGGTCTTTTGGCAAGTTTCCGGCGCGAAAGGGCGATTCCGGCCCCCAGGCGCATACACAAAGGGATTGAGTAGGACCCATGAAGGCCACAATCGAACGCGCTACGCTGCTGCGCTGCCTGTCTCATGTTCAGTCAGTGGTTGAGCGTCGCAACACCATTCCGATCCTGTCCAATGTGCTGATCGAAGCGGCTGATGGCGGTTCGGTCAAAGTCATGGCGACAGACCTGGATTTGCAGGTGGTCGAAACCATGCCGGCGGCGTCGGTCGAGACCCCGGGTGCGATCACTGTTTCCGCACATCTGCTATTCGACATTGCCCGCAAACTGCCAGAGGGCAGCCAAGTCAGCTTGGACGCAGCGGACAACCGGATGGAGATTAAAGCTGGGCGTAGCCGCTTCAAGCTTCCCACACTACCGCGTGATGATTTCCCGGTGATCGTGGAGGGCGATTTGCCCACCAGTTTCGAGCTTCCAGCCAAGACGCTCGCCGAATTGATTGATCGCACGCGTTTCGCGATCTCGACTGAAGAAACACGTTATTACCTCAACGGCATTTTCTTTCATGTCACTGACGATGACACGCCGGTCTTGAAAGCTGCGGCAACTGACGGTCACCGTTTGGCCCGGTTTACCATCGCGCAGCCCGAGGGTGCTGATGGTATGCCGGACGTGATCGTCCCTCGCAAAGCCGTGGGTGAGCTTCGCAAGCTGCTTGAGGAGGCGCTGGACGGCAGTGTGCAGGTCGATCTGTCCGCCAGCAAGATCCGCTTCACGCTGGGCGGCGAAGGCGGCGTTGTGCTCACCAGCAAACTGATTGACGGCACATTCCCGGATTACACGCGGGTCATTCCGACTGGCAATGACAAGCTATTGAAAGTCGATCCGAAGAGCTTCTTCCAAGGCGTTGACCGCGTCGCGACCATCGCGACCGAGAAGACCCGTGCGGTCAAGATGGGACTTGATACGGACAAGGTTACGCTCTCCGTCACATCTCCTGACAATGGGACCGCAGCTGAGGAATTGGCCGCTGATTATGGCTCGGACTCGTTCGAGATTGGCTTCAACGCGAATTATCTCAAGGACATCTTGAGCCAGATCGATAGCGACACAGTTGAGTTGCATCTGGCTGATGCAGGTGCACCAACACTCATCCGTCAGGACGACAAGAGCCCTGCCCTCTACGTCCTGATGCCTATGCGAGTATAATCTGATGAAGAAATACCTGATCCCGGCCGCGATGATGGCAACACTGGCTGTTCCTGGCTTGGCTCAGGTAGAAGCCGACCCGCTTGGCGATGAGCTCGACTGCGCGATCTTTATCGCAATTGCGATGGATAGTGTGGACTCTGAAGCAGACCCTGATGCTGCTGTGGGTCTGGCTGCCGGATTGACGTATTTCATCGGGCGTTATGAAGGACAGGGCGGGTCAAACCTCGAAGAAGATCTTTTTGAAAGGTTTCAAGGCATGACGCTGGAACAATTGTCCGGCCTCGAGACAAAATGCGCGCCGCAGCTTGAAAACATGGGGCAGGGCCTCGAAGCTGCCGGCCGCGCATTTATTGCACTCGGCGACGAAGAAGCAGCCGAAAGCGGCGAGGGTTCGGAAGCTCCCGCCGAGTAGCTGCTGCCGCTTCCAGTTGCATTCGAAGCGAAGACGGCTAGCGTCTGGCTCAGACATTAGGAGCCTGATTGATGACTGCCACTCAAGTACATGTCCGCCGCGATGACTTACATTCTGCTTCTTTGGCAGAAGTTGCGCTTGGCGATCTCGCAGACGGCGCGATCCGGCTCGAGATCGAAAGCTTCTCCGTCACTTCGAACAACATCACTTACGCCGTTGTCGGTGCTCAAGTGGGCTATTGGAATTTCTTCCCGGCGCCTGATGGAATGGGGATCGTTCCCATGTGGGGGCACGCGAAAGTTGTCGAGAGCAACAGCGACGAGTTTTCCGTTGGCGAGCGCATTTACGGCTATCTCCCCATGGCATCGCACCTCGATGTGATACCGGGTAAGGTCTCGCCAAGCGGTTTTGTCGACATGACAGATTATCGCCAGCCGCTTCCACCGATCTACAATCAGTATTCGCGTCTCGCGGCAGATCCGGAGCACGATCCGGCCCGCGAAGGCGAGCGCATGATTTTTGGCCCGCTTTTCAAGACGGGCTTCCTGATCGATTACTTCATGCGGAGCGAGAATTGGTTCGGAGCTCAGAGCGTGGTTCTTACCAGCGCCTCATCAAAAACTGCGATGGGTCTGGCTAGTTGCGCCGAGCAGAATTCGCCAAACATCAAGCGCATCGGTCTGACGTCTTCTGGCAATGCAGATTTCGTCAAGCAAACCGGCATGTATGACGAAGTGCTGAGCTATGATGAAGTAAGTGCTTTGCCGCAGGCGCCAACAGTGACAGTAGACTTTGCAGGCAATGCGTCACTGCTCCAATCGCTGCACGAGCATCTGACAGATAATCTCACATACTCATGCCTTGTCGGCGTTACGCACATCGAAGATCGTGGCGGTGTTGGCCTGCGCGATGAGCGCGGGCTTCCCGGTGCAAAGCCTACGCTCTTCTTCGCGCCCGACCATGCTGTGGCTTTGTTCAAGCAGCATGGGCCTCAAGAGGCGGGTGCGATGATGGCGAAAGCGTGGCACGGCTTCCTTGAGAGTGTAGGAGGCTCAGTTGCAATCGAAACCCGCAACGGACTGGAAGCGGCGCGGCAGACCTATCTTGAAATGGTGGGCGGTAAGGTCGATCCAGCACAAGGGATCGTCATTGAACCATGAAGCTGCGTCCATTGGTTTTTGCAAACAGCATTGGAGCGATGTTTTTGGCGAGCGCCGCTCTCGCTGAGGCAGAACCGTCGGGGCAATGGCAGATCGTACCTGAGACCACGCTCTCTGCTTCTCTCGATTGTTTTGAAGCAATTGGGCAGACTTTGATTTCGGCCCATAGAGGTGGTCCGTCGCCGGGCCTGCCAGAAAACGCAATCGAGACAATGGATGCGGTTCTCACTGCTATCCCCGCGGTCATGGAAGTGGACGTCGCGCGGAGCACAGATGGCGTGCATTATCTCATGCATGACCGTACGCTTGACCGCACGACTACGGGTACTGGCTCTGTAGCGGAAGCTTCATGGGCAGACGTCTCGCAGCTCAATCTCGTAGATGAAGCGGGTTGGGTCACTCCTTATCGTGTCCCGACACTCACCGCTGCACTTGCATGGGCTAAAGGCAAGACAGTTCTTCAGATCGATTTCAAACGCACGGCCAATTTCGAAGAGGTGATTACGGATATCCGCGCAGCCGAGATGGCTCAGAGCGTCATTTTGATCGCCTATACTGCTGAAGCCGCGACCAAACTGCATGCCCTCGCGCCGGAGATGCTGATATCCTTCTCGATCTCCTCACCCGATGATCTCGCGACTATCGAGGCGGCGGGAGTCCCGGACGAGAGTATCGTCGCCTTCACTGGAACGCGCGTTGTCCGGCCTGACCTATATGCCCAGCTTGATGATCGCGATGTCGAAGTAATCTTCGGTACGCTCGGGCGATCGCGCAACTCTCTGGACCACATCTTTGAACGCTTCGGTACGGACAATCGTTATGCAGAACTTGCAGAAGGTGGCGTCGATATCATCGCGACTGACAGGCCGAGAGCTGCTGCCGAAGCATTGCTGGAGGCCGAGCGCTTGCCACAGGCAGGGCAGTGCGGTGTGTCGCGCGCAGAGTGACCCGCGCCATTCCGCTATTTCTCGACTGTCGCGTAGTCGAATAGACCTTGCACTTGCGCGCTATGCCGTTCTGCCATTTTGCCTTGCGTTTCTTCTTCGGTCGGAATGATACACCATCCGCCGCCGCGGCGGAGCACTTCCTCCAGTCCCTCTTTGAGCAGCTCTGGATCAGGTTGCGCGCGCCAATGATCGCCAATCTCGTCCGGCGCTTGGCGAGCTCCACCAAAACGGTCCGGGCGCGACTGTGCTGAATTCCAGATCTGTGTATTGAGGATACCGGGACACAGGATGGTGACGCCGATCCCGTCTTCCGCGAGTTCGGCTGTCAATGCTTCTCCAACGGCTGCGGTCATCTGCTTTGTCGTGGCATAGAGCGTGAAGGGTGCTTGCACCGGAATCACCGAGGCCGAGCTCGCCGTGATGCCGACGTGCCTCGCCCCCCCGACGTCGCGCAATGCAGGAACCCATGCCTGCGCAGTGTTGATCGCACCGAATACATTGACGCCCATCAGCCATTCCAGCGTCGCGGGCTTCGTATTGAGGATAGTGTCCGCTGTGCCGACACCTGCATTGATCCAGAGCAGCGAGGGCTCGACCCCCTGGGCCTGCAGTTTCTCGGCGACATCGAGTGTTTCATCACGGTCGGAGACATCGCAGCCTCTACCGCGTGACTCCGGCCCGCAAAGCTTGGCAGTTTCATTCGCCTCATGCGCGTCAATATCGAGCGCGCAAATCCGCATGCCCTTGGCGGCGAAATACTGCGCCAGAAACCGCCCAATGCCCCGGCCAGCGCCGGTTATAACAGCCCAATCGCCTTGTTGTGGTTCGTAGCCGCTCATTCCGCCGCTTCAGCCAGCTCTGCGCGTTGAGGCCCACGGATCAGACCACCTGGCGTTGCGCCGGTCCATTCGCCGTCGCGGAAAGTGACGTTGCCGTTCTTGATCGTGCAAACATAGCCATCGGCCTTTTGCAGCAGGCGCTTGCCTCCGGCCGGCAGATCAAAGGCCAACCAAGGCTTGCCGAGCTTGATGGCATCCATGTCGATGACATTGATGTCTGCAAGGTAACCAGGCGCAATGATCCCTCGGTCCTCCAAACCATAGAGCTTCGCGGTGTCATGGCATTGACGCTTGATCGCATTTTCAAGCGGGATGCGATCGCCGCGTTTGCGATCGCGCACCCAGTGCTGAAGCATGAAGGTAGGGCTGGCAGCATCGCAGATTGTGCCGCAATGCGCCCCGCCGTCGGACAGGGAATTCACCGTGTCGTCTGAGTTCTGCAGTGGATGCAAGAAGTCCAGATTCTTGTCCGCATAGTTCAAGATCGGGAGATAAATGAAACCGTTCGCATCTTCGCGGCAAAGCATATCATAGGCATACTCCTGCGGATCAACGCCTGCCGCCTGTGCGCGCGCCTGGACGGTCTCTTCCTCGGTAGGCTCATAATCGAAGCCGGGGTCCATCTCGTATTGCATGGCCCAACCCATCGATATCACTGCAACAACGGGCAGAATATCCTGAGGCGCTTCGCTGAAATCGTTCGATTCAGAAAGGAGTTGCGCTTTGAATTCCGGGTCTAGCAATTTGGCTTTCTGCTCAGCCCAAGGCAGTTCTTCAATGGTTTGCCAGCTAGGACGGAACCGGAACGGATGGACTGTGCCTTGCCACGCCATGATGATCCCGTTTCCACGCAGCGCGATCTGAGCGACGATGTTCGCGCCATTATCGTTCTCTGCTCGCATGGTCTCAATCTGCTCGTCAAGCGGCAGCTCTTTGGCGATAGACTGGAGCGCAGCGAACGTCACTGGCACGCCGTTTTCGCGGCTCAATTGCCCCATCCATTCAAATTCGTTCCAGTCACGCTGCAGATCGCTTGCCATTTCGAACACAGCGTGGCCGCCGGCTTGCTTCCCGCGACCAAGCGCGCGGCCGATCTCGAGCAGCTCTTCCTTGGTTGCAGTGGTGCCAGGCACAAGCTCGCCATCTACCGACTTGTGAAGGACAGTGCGCGAGGTCGAGAAGCCAAGCGCGCCTGCGCGGACACCTTCTTCCACGATTTGTCCCATCTTTGCGATGTCGTCCTCGGTGGGAACGGCGCCCGGCTGCTCGCGATCCTCAAGTACGTATGCTCGCACCGCTCCGTGCGGAACATGCGTGCCGATGTCGACCGTGCGCGGCAGCTTTTCGAGCGCATCGAGATATTCCGGGAAGGTTTCCCAGTCCCACGTGATACCTTCAGCAAGAGCCGTACCAGGAATGTCTTCGACACCTTCCATGAGGCTGATGAGCCACTCATGGCGGTCGGGCTTGGCAGGTGCGAAGCCAACGCCGCAATTGCCCATGACAACCGTCGTGACGCCATGCCAGCTGGAAGGCGCCATTTCCTGATCCCAAGTGGCTTGCCCGTCATAATGCGTGTGAATGTCGACGAAGCCTGGCGCGACGATCTTGCCAGTTGCGTCTATCTCTTCGTCAGCATCGCCCGATACAGTGCCGACTTGCGCGATAAGGCCGTCCTTAATGGCCACATCCGCAGTAAAGCGCTTTGCGCCTGTTCCGTCGACGACGGTTCCTCCGCGGATAATCAGATCAAATGCCGCCATTGGTGCCTCTCCAGACTTGCTCCAGGTTTTTCTTTGCAACGGGCTTACCATAAGGGCGAGGGCGGTGCTACATTCTCCGCATGACAATGGCACAAAGCGGGGAAGCGACCTGGACGCCGGATCCGGGCAGCGGAATTATGATCGACTGGGTCGAGGCCAACGGACTGACGTTCGAGGTCGCAAAGGCCGGCTCGCAAGACAGCGATCACTTGGCGATCTGCCTCCATGGCTTTCCAGAGCTTCACTATAGTTGGCGGCATCAGATGCATTTACTTGCGGAGCTCGGCTACAAGGTCTGGGCCCCTAATCTGCGCGGCTATGGTGCAACGTCGCGGCCGGGTGACAAAAAGGCCTATCGCCTCGATAATCTTACTGCAGATGTCGCGGCATTGATCGATGCGAGCGGCGCGAAAGAAGTCACGCTGCTTGCACATGATTGGGGCGCGATAATCGCTTGGCACTTCGCCATCAAGAAAGTGCGTCCGCTGACACGCCTGGTCATCATGAATGTGCCGCATCCGCAGTGCGGCGCAAGAGAACTCAAAACCTGGAAGCAGCTCAAGAAGAGCTGGTACATGTTCTTTTTCCAGATCCCCAAGATACCGGAAATGCGCCTGGGCAAGAATGACGCGGCGATTGTTGGCAGGCTGTTCCGGGAGACATCAGTCAACAAGGATCGGTTTAGCCGGGAAGAGATAGAGCCATACCGCGCAGCGGCGGCGCGTCCCGGCGCAATTACCGCTATGCTCAATTACTATCGCGCTCTTTTCCAGACGCCCGATGGCCGACAGACAGGCGATGGCACAGTCGATGTGCCGACGCTTATCCTCTGGGGCGAGAAAGACATCGCGATCCATATCGACTGTTTGAACGGCACTGATGAATACGTCGCTGACCTGACGGTGAAGCGCTTCCCGAATGCATCGCACTGGGTGCAGCAGGACGTGCCCGATCAAGTCAATGCTGAGCTGAAGGCGTGGCTTCCATCGGCCTAGCGGCTCGCCTTTATCATTGATTCGATATCGACGAATTTCTCGCGCGGTGCACCAGCACGAGCGGCTTCTTCTTCCGCCTCTTCGATTTTCTTCCAGTCGCGGAATGTGACGATATCGAGCTTGCGCTGGTTGGCTAGAGCATCAAATGCTTCGCGTCCGCCTTTGCCCTTGCGTCCAAGGACACCGCCATCAAGGTCTTCTGCGATCTTCTCGACGATATCATAACCGTCCGGCCGGTTTGTGCCGATCGTGCCTGTGGGGCCTCTTCGCGCCCAACCAACGCAGTACATGCCCGGGAGAATGCGCCCACCATCATTGGCAAAGCGTCCCGCGCGTTCATCAAAGGGCACGTCGGGTATTGGAGAAGTGCGGTAGCCGATGCAGGTTATGACCATGCTTGCTGGAACTTCGTAGGTCTCGCCAGTCCCAACGGCGCGGCCGGCCTCGACCTTGGTGCGCTCGACTTTTACGGCTTCGACTTTCTCATCGCCTAGGAAGCGAACGGGGCTCGCGAACATATCGAATTCGATCTCGATGGCTTTCTCGGCATGCATGTCTTCCGGTATGGCTGCAAAACTGCGCAGATGGGTGACGGACTTGCGCAAACCCGGCTCAAGAAGCGCGTCTTCAGCCTCGTCCGGAAAATCATCCTTGTCGACGCGAGGTGAAGCCCTTTCAAGCGCGCCGAGTTCGCCCAATTCCTTGGGCGTCATCATGATTTGATGCGGGCCGCGGCGCCCGAGGATGGTGATTTTTTCGATTTTTGAGCCAAGCAAGCTTTCTAAAGCATGTGCAACGACGTCAGCGCCCTCGAACTCGGTTTCAGTCTTGGACAAAATGCGCGCGACATCCAATGCGACATTGCCCATGCCAATGACTACGACATGTCCTTTGCTGAGATCCGGGTCGAGATCTGCGAATTTCGGATGCCCGTTATACCATCCAACGAACTCTGCGCTTCCAAAGATGTTGTCGAGATCTTCCCCTTCAAGACCGAGTTGCCTGTCATTGGGCGCGCCCGTTGCGAAGATAACCGCATCGTAAAGCTCGCGGAGCTCAGCGACGGTAATGTCCTTGCCAACCGCTACATTGCCTACGAACCGGACATTCTCGTTCAGGGCAGTCTTTTCGTAGCGCCGCGAGACGCCTTTGATGGATTGGTGATCGGGAGCGACACCAAAGCGAATGAGTCCGTATGGAACAGGCAGCAAATCGAAAACATCAACACTTACCTCATCGCCCCACTGCTTTTGCGCGGCTTCCGCCGTGTAATAGCCTGCCGGACCGGAGCCAATGATCGCTATGTGCCGCATGACCTTCGCTCCTATCCTGATCCGCTTGTGGCGTGTCCCTTATGCGGCCTTGCTGTGTTCGGCACCGTCCGGTTCGTCGAGGAAGCGGTGCATAGCTTCAACGCATTCATCACTATGGCTGAGCAGGAACAAGTGTCCTCCACCTCTCAGGACCAGCAATTCGCTATCCGGGATAAGCTTGTCGAGGAACCAGCCATTGGTCAGCGGAACAATGTGATCCTCATCGCCCATCATGATCAGCGTTTTCTTTCGCATGAATGGCAAGGCAGGAGCGCTGGTCCATCCCAGCATCGCCATCAATTGGTAGAAATATCCACGCGGGGAAGGGGGCTTCAACCGATGGATATGCTCCATCTTGTTGAGGCTCTTGCCAAGTGCTCCGCCGTATAGCGTCTGGAAGTGCTCTTCCATGAAAGCAGCATCGATATAGCGTCGCGGATCGGCCATCTTGCTGAGTGAAGCTGGATTGCCCGGCATCATCAGCATCCCTGCCGTAGTTGCGGCTAGGATAAGTCTGCGCGTGCGTCCAGGGTGCTGGATCGCAAAGTGCTGAGCCATGGCGCCACCCCAGCTAACGCCCATCACATCGACCTTGTCGACTCCCAGTTTGTCTAATAATTGCGTAGTCGTCCAAGCCATAGTGACTGTGTTGTAGGGGACGACCGGTTCAGGCGATCCACCGATGCCGGGCATGTCGAACATAATGAAAGCGCGTTCGGGCAGTGCTTCCGCAAGCGGTGCAACAGCCTCGATATTCGCGCCGATCCCGTTAAAGAACAGCAGTGGTAAATGCTCGCTCGGCTCATCTAGTCGCCAAGTTGCGACACGCAAAGTACGCCCGCCGACGGTTTCCATGGTGATGTTAGCATCGGCCATGGCCTCGTCGAGCGCATCATCGAGTCTGTCCGTCAAATTCTGGTTCCTGTCCTGCGACCTCTTTGGGCCATGTCTTGCTGGAGAAGCGACGCTCCGGCTTATCTTTCTTCCACTACGTACAGACCGGGGGCGGGGTCCAGCGGCTTGTGATCGTCATCCCCGACTGAAACAGGTGCTGGTTTCTTGGTGCCGGAACGTTCCTGCATCCATTCCATCCAGAACGGCCACCAGCTCCCTTTGACTTCCTCGGTACCTTGCAGCCAATCATCAGCCGTTTTGGGTAGCTTGCCCTTCTTCTTTTGGACGTAATACTTGGCTTTGGGATTACCCGGAGGATTTAGGATCGCTTGCATGTGGCCAGACTGGCTCAGGACATATGTAATGTCTTTGGATCCGAACAACTGGGTCGAACGATAGGTCGCTTTCCAGGGTGTAATGTGGTCTGTGACGCCGCCCAGGATGAACATGTCCGACTTCACTTTCGAAAGATCGATCTTGTGTTCGGCCATCTCGACTTCGCCCTTCTTGGTAAAGGCGAGCGTTTCGAACAGCGTCAGGAAGTCACCCATCAGACTTGCTGAGAGATTGGTCGCATCAGCATTCCAGAACAGAACGTCAAAGGCTGGCGGATCCATTCCAAGCAGGTAGTTGTTGATGACATAGTTCCAGATCAGGTCATTCGGACGCAACCAGGCAAAGCCGCGCGCTAAGTCATCCGCTTTGATGATTCCGGCTTTCTCTGCGCGTTGGCGAGCGAGGGCCATGCCGTTCTCTGAAACAAGAGACCCAGCTTCCACATCGGTCGGCTTAGGATGCAGAACACAAACCATGAGTGTGAGCGTTCCGAGCAGATCGCTCTTCTGAGCTGCCAGTTTTGATGCGAGGACAGAGGCTGTCTGGCCACCAGAACAGCCAGCAGAGACATTCACCTTGTCGGAGCCGGTTATCTTGGAAACAGCTTCCATCGCCTCTTCGCAGGCCTTGATATAATCACTCATCCCCCAGACGCCTTGTTCCTTTGAAGGATTGCGCCACGAGATGACAAAGGTCTGAATTCCGTTGTCGAGCTGGTATTTCACGACAGACTTATCGGGCGATAAGTCATTGATATACATCTTGTTGATCTGCGGCGGAATCGTCAGTTGCGGGACTTCGTAAACCTCGTCGGTCGTCGGCGCGTAGTGGACGAGCTCGAACATTTCCGTTCGCAGAACGACGGAGCCTTCCGAGGTCGCGATATTCTCGCCCAATTTGAACGGGCGTTTGTCAACCTGACTAACCATCCCCTTATTATTGACGAGATCATTATACGCGTTCTTGAGACCGGCGATCAGCGACAGGCCGCCTGAATTGATGAGCTGCTTTTGCGCTACCGGATTGCCGACGAGCGTATTGGTTGGGGCCAAGCCATCAATGATGATGTTCGAGATGAAATTGGCACGATTGCGCTCCAGCTCGTCCAGTTCCAGCTCTTCGACCCAATTGCGCATACCCTTCTGCACAGCGAGATAATACTGCGCACCTGCGCGGAAGAAGGGATTGTACTGCCACGCCGGATCCATAAAGCGCTTGTCTTTTGGGTCGGGCGCTAGATCGGATTTGCCGGTCATGATCTTCACCATGTCCTCACCCATCGCTTGAGCGTGGCGCATTATACGCGACGGGTCCGATGCTGTTTCTCGCAAAAGCAGTGCAACAGCGCCCACGAAGTCTTCGCGAGCAATGCCGATCAATGGTCCCAGAGCGTTGGTGGATTGAGCGGCTTCGTTTTCCAGTTTGATCTTTTCAGCCATGCTTTCCCCGAGTGGCAGTGAATTCAAATCTCTGTCACCTGAATGGCGCTGAGAACGTTAAATGGCAAGCCAACATTGCCAGTTTGAGCGAGATCTATGAGCCCACTTTTGGCAGCCTGTGGCGGGCCCTTGTCGCTCGTTATGGTTAATTTGAGGCACCGGGAAATTAGCCAATTGGCAAGAACTTATTGTTAAATCCTCAACAGGGTATCGCTTCGTAGAAAAGAACATAAGATCAATGGCAGGACTGCTGGGAAGACTTACAGGCGGGAAAGGTAAAGGCACGGAGAAGTTGGCTCCGCTTTGCCCGATCAAACAGAATGACCTCGCCCGTCGGGTCGAATTGCTTGACAGCTTTGAGCAGGCAGGGCTCGGCTGGTTCTGGGCAACTGACGCATTTGGCCGCCTGATTTACCTATCGAAGAATGCCATTTCGCAGCTTGGCTGGGATGAAGCCGAAATAATCGGCCGCCCGCTGACCGATTTGTTGTTGCCGCCGGAAGATGAAGAAGATTCGCGATCGGAACGACCGCTCAAATTCCTTCTCGGCGCACGAAATTCGATTTCGCAGCTGGACGTGCGCGTCGCCGTAGAGACCACAGAAGTATGGTGGGAAATCGCTGGGAAGCCTCAATTCGACAAGAACGGCGAATTCAACGGCTATCGGGGTAGTGCCAAGGACATCACTGCGACACGAGAAAACCAAAGGAATGCGGAACGCCTCTCACAGTATGACTCCCTAACCGGTCTAGCTAACCGGCATCGCATGGCAAAACGGCTTGGCGCGACGCTTAGCGCTTATCGCAATGCCAAGCGGTCATGTGCCTTGATGATGCTGGACCTCGACAGGTTCAAACAGGTCAACGATACGCTTGGACACCCGGCAGGCGACGAGCTTTTGAAGCAAGTGGCCGCCAGATTGGGGCAGATCATTGGCAAGCGTGGGGAGATCGGTCGACTTGGGGGCGATGAATTCCAGATCATGCTGCCGGACATCGACGACCGCGGCAAACTTGGAGATCTTGCGAACCGTGTCATCCAGATGGTTTCTCAGCCGTATTCGATCAATGGAGCGCGGGCGATCATTGGAACCTCGGTCGGTATCGCTGTTGCGCCTTACGATGGGATCGAGCCAGAGGAGCTCGTCAAAGCGGCTGATCTGGCTTTGTATTCAGCCAAAGGCAGCGGGCGGGGGCAGTTTCGCTTCTATTCAAGCACGCTCAAGGACAGCGCCAAGCATCGGCGCAACATTGAAGAGGATCTGCGCGATGCAATGCATCGCGACGAGCTCTCTATGGCATACCAACCGATTGTTGATGCATCGACGCATAAAGTGGCGTGTTTCGAAGCGCTGATGCGCTGGGAGCATCCAGAGCGAGGGCCGATCTCGCCCACTGAGTTCATCCCGATCGCTGAAGACTGTGGTCTTATCAAGAAGATCGGCACGTGGGCTCTGGAAACGGCCTGCAGCGAGGCCGCCCAATGGCCGATAGAGCTGCGTGTCGCCATCAATGTGTCAGCGGTTCAGTTTGCGAATGATGACTTTCCGCAGACAGTCAAGAACGCGCTCAAGAAGAGTGGCATCAGTCCTTCCCGGGTCGAGCTTGAAATCACGGAAAGCGTGTTCATGGGCGACGATGAGCGAACACAAAGGATGTTCAAGGAACTCAAGAACCTTGGTGTTAGGCTGGCCCTTGACGATTTTGGAACCGGATACAGTTCACTGAGCTATTTGCGCAAAGCGCCATTCGATAAAATCAAGATAGATCAGACATTTGTACGCGGCTCCTGCGAGCCCGATAACAACAATGCCGCTATCATCAGTTCGATAGTGAGCCTTGCTGACGCTCTCGATATGGAGACTGTGGCGGAAGGCGTTGAAACGAAAGACGAACTCGAGCTGGTCAAGAAGCGCAAGGCGACCCACTTGCAAGGTGCAATCTTCTCGTTTGGTGTCCCCCATGATGAAGTGATGGCAAAGCTTGAGAGCGGTGATTTGGTTTACGAGCCACGTGGGCCAGAGCGGTATCGCTCGCAACGACGGACGGAACTACGGCGCATCGGCCTTGTCCATGGCGACTATCGCTACAACGTCGTCCTCAAGAATCTCTCCAAATCAGGCGCTAGGGTTGAGGGGCTGTTGGATGTTCCCTTGGAGACTGAAGTGGTTCTTGATCTGGGTGATGGTCAGCTGGCAGTTGCGACTGTCGTGCGGAGCGAAGGATTTGCACAAGGTCTTCAGTTTGAGACCCCGCTTATCAGCGATGGTTTCGATGGCCTCTGCACGCGCCATCGGGTCTCCCCCTATCAGATAGAAGCAGCAGGTAAGCCACTGAGTGCATTGCCGGAAGACGCCTATTCTGCCTTGGCTGGTCTAGGCACCGCAGCGATTGCACAGCCTCAGTTTCGAGAAGTCGATATTAGCGTAGCCCGCTCCGAAGCCGCGTAGCCACTTCTTCTCTTAACCTGCGCTCAAATTAGCAGAAAAATAACCAACACGCTTTACTCCACATGGTGCAATCCGGATCTGCTTGTAGGCCGGGTAATTCAGGAGTTCAGGTCAGGTGCCGCTAAAGGCTCTACTGTCAGGTTCTTTCGGTTCCGGCGCCCCTGGTGGTCGCCGGGGCGGCTCAGCTTTGTCTGACGACGAAAAGCTGGCGATGCTGGACGAACTCGAGACTTCGGGACTTGGATGGTTCTGGGCTTGCGACAAAGAAGGCAATCTGACCTATCTCAGCCAAGCTATCAGCGACCGCGTAGACCTGCCCCTGGACGAACTCATCGGCGAACCGCTTCCTTCGGTATTCCAGGCACGAGGCGGAAGTGGACGGACGCAATCGCTCGCATTGAAGCTGGGCGCGCGCAAATCGTTCTCAGGTTTTGAGGTTAGCACGCAACGCGGTAACCAGCACGTTGTTATCAGACTGTCAGGTCGACCCTATTTCTCACGAGGCGGTTCATTCATGGGCTTCCGTGGGACTGGCACAGACATCACGGAAGACTTTCACCGTGAGGAAGAAACCCAGCGTCTTGCAAAGTATGACTCGCTTACCGGTCTGTCCAACCGGCATCGAATGGCACAGATCATCGAAGGAACGCTGACAGCTTTCAAAGCTGCAAAACGCAACTGTGCGATCATGATGCTGGACTTGGACCGCTTCAAGCAGGTCAATGATACGCTTGGGCATGCAGCGGGCGACGAGCTTCTGAAGCAGGTTGCAGCCCGGCTGCGCAGTGCAGTTGGCGAAGACTGTGAGATTGGTCGTCTCGGCGGCGATGAATTTCAGGTCATGTTCCAAGATAAGGATGATCGCGGAGATCTGGGCGAGATTGCAGCGCGCATTATCAAGATGCTTTCGCAACCTTACTCGCTCGACGAAGGGCGCTGCGTTATTGGTGCCTCGGTGGGTATCGCAATTGCACCGCATGACGGGGTGACCCGCGAAGAGATTGTCCACTCAGCTGACCTCGCGCTTTATGCAGCGAAGAATGGCGGACGCGGGCAGTATCGCTTCTATTCAGGAGATCTTCAAAACGAAGCCATTTTTCGGCGCCGGCTTGAAGGCAACCTTCACGAAGCGCTGCAGGATGAGCAGCTATTCCTGCGTTATCTTCCGGTGCTCTCAGCCGGTGACCAGCAAGTCACGGGTGTCGAAGCGCTGGTGTGCTGGAACCATCCAGATCGCGGCGAGATCGATGAGGAGGAATTCCAGTCGATCGTTGAAAACTCCAGCATGGTTGTGGATGTCGGCGAATGGGCAATCAAGACCGCTTGCAAACAAGCTGCTCAATGGCCGGATGACTTGCGCATTTGCGTCAATGTACCCGCGCGGCTGTTCAATTCAGACGGTTTTGTAGAGTCGATTTCTGCTGCTATTCAGGACTCCGATATCGAGCCATCGCGGCTGGAGCTTGAAGTCAAGGAAACAGTATTTCTCGCTGAAACGGAAAGCGTCGACAAAACGCTTGCTCAGCTATTCAAGCTTGGCGTGCGCTTGACACTCGACGAGTTTGGAACCGGCTATTCGTCGCTAGGATATTTGCAGCGCGCGCCGTTCAACACGATCAAGATTGGCGAAAACTTCTATCGCGATCATTTTGGCAAGAATAGTCGCGAACTCGCGTTGATAAAAGCCATTGTCGCGCTGTCCAAGGCCCTCGGCATGCGAACGGTTGCAAGCGGTATTGAGAACATGGATGTCTTGTTCGCGCTGCGTGAAAGCGGTGTAGATGGCCTGCAAGGTCTGATCTACACCGATCCGCTCACCGCAGACGACGTAACCAGCGAACTTGCGAACGATGAATGGACAATCGAGCCAAGCAGTTCGCGGACTCAGCGCGCGCGTCGTCGTACTGTCCTTCGCAAGGTCCAAGTTATCCATGACGACCATTCATATGATGTGACATTGCGCAATCTGTCTCGCAGCGGAGCCCTGATCCAAGGGCTTTCCGACGTCCCGGTCGACACGCAGTTCGTCCTCGACCTTGGAGGCGGTCAGCTTGCGGTCACGACGGTGATCCGTTCATCGGGGGATACACAGGGGCTAGAGTTTGAAACGCCATTGATCGACGACGGGGCAGGGGGGCTTTGTACTCGCCACCGTGTCTCGCCTTATGCGCTTGCGTCTGCTGGTGCTCCTCTAGCGGCGCTCTCTCCAGGCAATTACAAGAGCATGGAAGGCGGCATGCTGAGCGAGGGTACAATCCCGCAATTTAGCTATGCCAAGGGGTACACGGGCGATATTGGCTGAGGCTGCAATTGCCTCTGTACACCCAAGCTTTACGTTTGTGGCTGACAGGCAAATCCTGTGCGGCTAATGGAGCGGGAAATGACCGACCTCTCCAAAATCCGTAATTTCTCCATCATCGCGCATATCGATCATGGCAAGTCCACTCTGGCTGACCGGCTGATCCAGTTCACCGGCGGGCTCACCGACCGCGAGATGAGCGAGCAAGTCCTTGATAACATGGACATTGAGCGCGAGCGCGGCATCACCATCAAAGCCCAGACCGTGCGCCTTAACTACACCGCCAAGGATGGCGAGACCTATCAGCTCAACCTGATGGACACGCCCGGCCATGTCGACTTCGCGTACGAAGTCTCCCGCAGCCTCGCCGCATGCGAAGGCGCGCTCCTCGTCGTCGACGCAGCCCAGGGCGTCGAAGCGCAAACGCTTGCCAATGTTTACCAGTCGATCGAGCATGACCACGAAATTGTCCCCGTCATCAACAAGATCGACTTGCCTGCCGCCGAACCTGAAAAGGTCCAGCAGGAAATCGAAGACGTCATCGGCCTCGACGCATCCGAAGCTGTCATGACGTCCGCCAAATCGGGCATCGGCATCGAAGACGTGCTCGAAGCTGTCGTCGCCAAAATCCCGCCCCCCAACGGCGAGCGCGACAAGCCGCTCAAAGCCAGCCTCGTCGATAGCTGGTACGACCCCTATCTCGGCGTCGTCATCCTCGTCCGCGTCATCGAAGGCGTCATCACCAAGGGCCAGAACATCAAGTTCATGCAAGGCGGCACGCAGCACCTGATCGACCGCGTCGGCTGCTTCACGCCCAAGCGCACGGACCTCACAGAACTCGGCCCTGGCGAAATCGGCTTCATCACCGCGCAAATCAAGGAAGTCGAACAGGCCCGCGTGGGTGACACGATCACGACTGTGAAGGGCGGGGCGAGCGAGCCTCTGCCCGGCTATAAGGAAGTCCAGCCCGTGGTGTTCTGCGGCCTGTTCCCGGTCGATGCGGCAGACTTTGAAAAACTGCGCGAGAGCATTGGCAAGCTGCGCCTGAACGATGCCTCCTTCTCTTTCGAAATGGAAAGCTCTGCCGCGCTCGGCTTCGGCTTTCGCGCAGGCTTTCTGGGCCTGCTGCATCTGGAAATCATTCAGGAGCGTCTCTCCAGAGAATACGATCTCGACCTCATCACCACCGCGCCGTCCGTGGTCTACCGCGTGCATCTCGCGCATACCAAGAATGAAGCGGCGTCCGTTGTCGACATTCACAATCCCGCCGACTGGCCTGATGTGAACCGCATCGACATGATTGAAGAGCCGTGGATCAAGGCGACGATCTACACGCCGGACGACTATCTCGGCGCAATCCTCAAACTGTGTCAGGACCGTCGCGGTATCCAGACCAACCTGACCTATGTCGGCGGGCGCGCGCAGGTGACGTATGAGTTGCCCTTGAACGAGGTGGTGTTCGACTTCTACGACCGGCTGAAGTCGATCAGCCGCGGCTATGCCAGCTTCGACTATGAACAGATCGGCCTTCGCGAAGGCGATCTGGTCAAGATGAACATCCTCGTGAACAATGAACCGGTCGATGCGCTGAGCTTGATCGTCCACCGCAGCGTTGCCGAAGAGCGCGGGCGCGGCATGTGCGAGCGATTAAAAGATCTTATCCCGCGCCACCTGTTCAAGATCCCGATTCAGGCCGCGCTGGGCGGCAAGATTATCGCGCGCGAGACGATCGCCGCACTGCGCAAGGATGTGACCGCGAAATGCTATGGCGGCGATATTTCGCGCAAGAAGAAGCTGCTGGACAAGCAGAAAAAGGGCAAGGCGAAGATGCGAGAGTATGGGAATGTGAGCATCCCGCAGGAAGCTTTCATTGCGGCGCTCAGGATGGGGGAGGAGTAGCAGCACGGCTACTACGCACGAACGCATATTGACATTCCGGTATCAATTGATACCTATGGCTCGGGACGGGATGAAGGATCGAGCTATGAGGAAACTCACTTTTGTCTGTAGAAATTCGCAAGCAGATGGCTCGACTTTGCGAGTCGCGCAGAACTCGAGCCGTTGGCTCATTTCCACAATTGCCATCGGACTGGCGACCGCGTTCAGTCCCATTGCATAGCGGAAGTGGTTCGGATTCTCTTGAAGAATATTTCACGGACGAAAGTGCTTGGCGCTTTATTCGCGAGTGCTTGCTCGATGAGAACATTGAAGCCTTCGAGATCGTCCTTGATCAACCCCCTGGCAAGAAGGCCTGGTACATGGTCGTGCCGATATCTGATCAGCATGAAGTATATATAAAGCTTCACATGGGTCAGACCAAAGTGATCGCCCGCAGCTTCCACCTTAGTGAGACGAAGAGGTCCGTTCGTAATGACGGAAAATAATATGCTCAGACATGAAACTTGCGAGCTTTGCGGTGAAGGCGATGCGCGTCTTATCGAGGTGATGTCGGACGTACCAATAGGCTCTGGCGCATCTGCGGAGTTGCTAAGCGTTAGGACGCCAGTTTGGAAGTGCGATACATGTGCCGGGCAATATCTGCATGAAGATGCCGACATGATCCAACATGATGCGGTTTGCGATCATCTAGATAGGCTGCGCCCATCAGCCATTCGCTCGCTTAGACTGCTTTTCGGTATGAACCCTGAGACATTCAGTGCCTACACTGGCATTGGGATTGCATCGATAAAACGCTGGGAAAGTGGCGCGCAGATCCAGACGAAGGCATTCGATAACTTGCTGCGTTTCTACAAAAAAGAGGCAGAAAAAAATACTGTGCATCAGATCGATTATTCGAAACCAAAGTTTCGAACGCATATTCCAGAAGATAGGATCGCAGCTTCTAAATCATTTAAGTTGGCGGCTTAGATGTATACGGTTACGTTTTATTCGTACAAGGGCGGAGTAGGCCGCTCGATGGCCCTGATGAACACTGCTGCTATTCTAGCTGCAGAGGGCAAGCGCGTGCTCGTTGTTGACTTTGATTTGGAGGCGCCAGGTCTAGATACATACGAGCCATTCCGTCAGATGGACACGTCTCGTGGGATAGTTGATTTTGTGTCCGAGTATTTGGATACAAACTCTTCGCCCGATGTGGAGCAATACATCATTGAAGGCAGAATTGATGAAGATCCAATTTGGTTTTTGCCTGCTGGTATCCACACAGATCATTCCTATTCTGAAAACCTCCATTCAATTGATTGGCGGCATCTGTACGAAGAACGGTCTGGCTTTCTTTTAATTGAAGATTTGAAGCAGCAATGGGCGTTGTTTGACGACAAAGGTTTTGACTATGTTTTGGTCGATAGTCGAACTGGCCACACCGACGTGGGTGGTATTTGCACGCGTCAGCTGCCTGATGCGGTAGTGGTGATGTTTGTCCCTACCTATCAGAACATCGATGGATTGGTGCCGATTGTAGAGTCCATCCGCAAAGAGCGGCATCCTGTCCGAAGAAGCGCAGTCGAATTGCATTTTTGTCCGGCAAACGTCCCTGATATCGATGACGAAGAAGGGATTTTGCGAGGATTGCTTTCGTACGCCGAAAAGGAGCTTGGATATGATGAGCCCGCGGCGCTAATCAACCACTACCCTCATCTTGAGATACTTGAGCAAAAAGTATTTTGCAGAAGGCACAGCAAGTCTCGTCTTGGGAAGCAGTATCGAAGGCTAACGAGCGAGGTCAGGGCAGGAAATCTCGATGATCGAGAGGGTGCGTTGTATGCGCTCAGAATGCTCCCTGACCGGTATGAGAAGGCAAGGAGAAGGAACAACTTCGGAGAAGTTGAGAGGCGAATAGACTCGAAAATCTCGCAGATTAGTGAGAACTTCTCTGAGGACGGGGAAATCGCTTTTGGCTTGGCTAAATTAGCTAATCGTATGGTGCGGCGGGAGGACGAAATTACTCATCTTGGCGTGGCTATCGAACAGGGTTATGAGAAGAACCTCGCAACTATCCGAAGAGCCTATGCAGCAACGTCTTTGAATGAAGATGACTTGGCACTTTCGGACGCGCGCAGCCTTATCTCGAGCGCCGAAGCCACTTTGTTCGAAGCTTCACCCGCTCTCGAAATAATTCGAGCGATTACGAGCGACGAAGACTATCTCGCTATCGTGAAAGAGCTGGCAGAGAAGCAAATCACGAATGACCCTGTAGGAGGGCTGCTGCTTCAGCGGCTTATGGTTTCGCGCGCAGGCGCGGAAGACGTGCTAAAGTTGGCTCGGATGCGCAATGATTTAAGTAGGGGCCAAAGGGTTCATACATCGTATGTGCTCGCTTTAATCGCAACTCGGAATTTCGAAGAAGCCCTGAGTGAGATCGGTTCTAAGGACGAGGTTTCGGAGTCGAGTTCGATTGTGAGCGTTTTCAACTATGCGATGGCTGAGTGGGGCCAAAATGGCGAAGTGGACTTGACCCTGATTAATCTCGTCTTGTCGCTTGCGGAAACAGAAGCCTTCGTGGATCCGAACGCTCGCCAATGCTTCGCTTTGTGCCACGGGCTGCTTGGCAATCGTGAACAGGCCTTTGAGGAGTTGCGTCGTGCGAAGAGGGCGTTCCGAACGAAAGCTAGTAGTTTTAGCTGCTGGGTGTATCTGGAGAGAGAGTTGCAGGATTTTTCCGCTGACTTGGATGAAATGAGGTCAGCAATTGCCGGCGAAGGTGTGCTCCATCCTCCATTTTTGACTTGAGATCGCAATTCCAACAAAAAGGGGCCCAAACGAGATTAGTCGTTTGGGCCCCTTTTTCCATGTGTTTGTGAAGAGTTAAGCGTCAATCGACTCGTGGTGAGACATTCAAATCCTCCTTGATTCTCGCTGCATATCGCAGCCAATTATGCAAATTCCTAGTGTAAACTTTCTAACATGCCGTAAAGTTCCAATCTCGTAGCCGCTCACTCCCAACCCTCATCCTTTAGCCGTCTGATCCCGTCCCACGGCTCGGGTGCGGGCGGCTCCTGCAAAATATCCTTCGGATCGGCGTTGCGCGCTTCGCGCGTGGCTTGCGGGCCTTCGCGCAAGAGCATCCGTATATCCTCATCCGCTTGCAGAGCCTCCAGGTCGCGGTTGCGCAGGCGTTCAAACGCCTCCCATGCCGCGCGGGTCTCTTCCGACAAGCGCTCCCACGCGTTCGCGCGGTCGATCTCGACCTGTTTGCGGATCGCGTCGAGCTTGGTATCGATCCTCGCCTGCAGCTGCTTGGGCGAGACGCTGCGCTGCTCCTTCTCCCACTGCCTCCTCCATTTGGCCTTGAGGCGGCGCTTCTCTTGTCTGCCGATGGCGTTGAGGCCCTTGAGGTCTGATTGCCCCCGCGCAAAGCGTTCCGGCGCGCGGTTCCTCAGCATGAACATCAGCAGCCGGTCGTTGAAGCGCTTTCGCGTGCCGATGAGCTTGCCGTAGGAATAGAGCGGCTCGTCCACGCCGTTCAAGGCGCGGTCCATGGCGACGTCCTCGATCCGCTGGACGCCGAGGTCGAGCGCTTTCTGCCATGCGGCGCGGAATGGCCCGGCGCCCGGTTGGCGGCGCAGGTGATAGGCGCCTTCCGCGCTCATATCGACGGCGCGGGCGGCGGCCTTGACGCTTCCGGTGTCAGCGAGCGCTTCGATAAAGGCGCGTTGGCGTGCCGCGGTCCAGCCGTCGTGGCGCGCGCGCTTGCGCGGGACGGGGGTGAAGGCGGGGAGCTCGCCAGCAGGGACGGGCAAGCGGGCGGTGCGGGGGTCGGCCTTGCGGGTCATATTTTCCTTTCCGCACTCGCATCCGCGAGCGCGATATCCTCGCTTTCGGGCAGGCAAGCTGCCCACGCTGCGGACGGGCAGTCGCCCTTGCGGTTGCGGGGCAACCGGGAAGCATGAACCACAAAAGCGCGGGGTAGGAAATCACGCCATCAAGTAGCGAAGCGGTAGGGCGACAAACTAAGCCATCAAGTAGGGGATGACTTGGTCACGGCAGTCAGCGCACGACCGTGCGCCGGGCGGTAGCCCGGAAGCCTAAGTGAGCGGACGCGAACGCCGGCGCTTGAGGCCTAACAATTAAGGTGTCACAGTATTATTAGCGCCCATTTCCGTGCTGACAGTGCTCATGGTGGTGGAAAGCTCGTCGCCGACAGCGCCCAGTGCCACAATTGCGGAAATCGCGATGAGCGCGCAAATGAGGCCGTACTCGATTGCGGTCGCACCGCTCTCGTCGGAGAAGATGCGGGGCTTGCACATGGTGCGCGCTTGCAGGCGTTTGATCAACATAGCTTTGGTCCTCATGATCGCGTGCCGGACTCGTGGGTCCTCTTCGAAAGAGCGTTCAGACTATTCGCGAGAGAGTTAACAGAGCGTTCTCCAAAAGTGGTTTAATTCGAGTTACGCACGACAATCTGCCGCATTTGCGAGGCATGAGGAGCAACTTCACTTGGCGTTCACGCAGGCGGTGGTTATAGGCTGACCCCATGACGACTGAATCCCGCAAATTGGCGCCTCAGGGCGTGTCTCGTATGGTTCTTGGTGCGCTGCTGGCCGGCGCGACAACACTGACCGCTGGCTGTGCCGGCAGGGGCGGCGGCGACGAGGATGTCGCCTACGTCGCGCGCGACGTGGAAACGCTCTACTCAGAAGCGAAATCGCGGCTCGATCGCGGGAATACGCAGCTTGCGGCGGCGCTGTTCGACGAAGTGGAGCGCCAGCACCCTTATTCGCCATGGGCGCGCCGGGCTCAGCTGATGAGTGCGTTCAGCTATTATGTGGCGCAGGATTATAACAAGTCGATCCAGAGCTCGCGGCGTTTCCTGTCGATCCACCCGGGTAACCGCGATGCGCCTTATGCGTACTACCTGATCGCGCTGTCATTTTACGAGCAGATCAGCGATGTGCAGCGCGACCAGAAGATTACCGAGCAAGCGCGCACTGCGCTGACCGAAGTCAACCGCCGCTTCCCGCAAAGCGAATATGCAGCCGATGCGCGGCTGAAGCTTGACCTGGTCAACGATCACCTGGCGGGCAAGGAAATGGAGATCGGCCGCTTTTATGCGCGTTCTGGCCGCTGGCTCGCGGCGCAATTGCGCTTCCAGAATGTGGTGGACGAGTATCAGACGACCAGCCACGCGCCTGAAGCGCTCTATCGCCTGACGGAAAGCAGCCTTGCGCTGGGCGTGCCTCAGGAAGCGGTGAAATATGCCGCAGTTCTCGGCGCGAACTATCCGGGCACAGAGTGGTACGAGAAGGCATTCGAGCTGATCGACGACCACGCGTCGGGCGTTACAGCCATCTGATCCGCCTGAAAGCGCTTTGACCGGTTTCACCCGCGAACCGGGCCACTTTTCCATTCATTCCGAAATGGCGGCTTTTGCCGGACCCTTTTCGCGCTTGCTGCGTTCAATGTGCGCGGGCCGGGCCCCTCTGGCAGGTGTGAAGAGCGAATTCGCTCGGCACCTGTGATGTCGGACCGCATCGGATTGTCGATGCGCATCGGGGCCTACGCCACTCGCGAAAGCCCAACCAGCAACGAGTTTCGCGCATCAACCTTCCGATCGGTAAGAACTACCAGAACCGGCGCGATGTGGAGAAAATTTCCGCATTGTACCGGCTCTGACAAAGGGAAGGTTTTTCCATGGTCAAGGCAATTGCCCCCATGCTGCGCGATTTCATGCAGAAAGAAAGCGCAGGCGGGATAGTCCTCATTTTTGCAGCTCTGGCTGCTCTCGTCGTCGCAAACACACCGCTCAATGCGGCTTACAAAGCGTGGCTCGATATACCGATTGTCGCAGGGTTCGGCGGCTTTGTGATCGACAAGCCTCTGCTGCTGTGGGTCAATGACGGCCTAATGGCGGTGTTCTTCTTCCTCATCGGCCTGGAAGTGAAGCGCGAAGTCATGGAAGGTCAGCTCTCAAGCTGGAACAAGGCTTCGCTGCCGCTAGTCGCAGCGATTGGCGGCATGGCGATCCCGGCGGTCATCTATCTCGCGATCAATGCAGGCACCCCGGAAAACCAGGCGGGCTGGGCGATCCCGGCGGCGACTGACATCGCCTTCGCGCTGGGTATTCTCGCATTGCTGGGACCGCGCGTTCCGGTGGCTCTCAAAGCCTTGCTGCTAGCGATAGCCGTGATCGATGACATTGGCGCGATCACGATCATCGCGCTGTTCTACACCGGAGAGATCAACACCGGATATCTCGCCATGGGCGGCGCCGTATTCGTCGTGATGCTGCTGGTGGGCCGGATGAAGGTCCCCTCGGCCATTCCCTATGTCCTCCTCGCGATCCTGATGTGGGCCTTTGTGCTCAAATCGGGCGTTCACGCGACGCTGGCAGGCGTAGCCGCTGCGCTGACTGTGCCCTTGGTGGCGCATAAGGGTGAGCGCTTGCTGGAGCATATGGAGCACGCGCTTCACCCCTGGGTTGCTTTCCTTGTCATTCCGATTTTCGGTTTCGCCAATGCGGGCGTATATTTGCTCGGATTGAACCCGGCTGACCTGCTGGCACCATTGCCACTGGGCATTGCGCTGGGCCTGCTGATCGGCAAGCAGATCGGCATTTTCGGCTTTGCTTGGCTCGCTGTGAAGAGCGGTATGGCGAGCCTGCCCGATCAAGTGAACTGGCGCCAGATTCACGGGCTTTCGCTGTTTGCCGCGATCGGCTTCACCATGAGCCTGTTTATCGGCAATCTGGCCTTCGCGAGCCCCGAGCAAGTCGATGCTGTAAAACTCGGCGTTCTGTCCGGCTCGACCATCGCAGCAATTGCTGGCTTCTTCCTGCTGAAATCGGCTCTGCCGGATGAGGCCGAGAGCGAAACGCAGGCGGACACCGCAAGCGATGACACGCTAGCAAAGGCCGCTGCATGATGGCCTGACAGGCGTTTATTGCCACATTGAAACGAGAGGGCGCGTTGCCATTGGCGGCGCGCCCTTTTTGCTGGATTGACCCTCGTCGCAGCGTCAGTTTGCGTACGGCGATGGGCTGCGTCAACGCATCTGAGCGTGGTACTCTAAATACCGCCAACGACCCAATAACTGACGCTCAAAGGTTCCCCAGATCGAGAATGCGGTGCGGCCGCAGGTTTTGGCGAAAGCGTTGGTCATGGGTAATGCAAATGATCGCACCATCGTAACTCGAAAGTGCTTCCTCGAGCATTTCGACCGAGGCAATATCAAGGTGATTAGTTGGTTCATCAAGGACAAGTGCATAGGGCGCGGTCTCGCCCGAAAACAGGCATGCGAGTGCTAAGCGTACTTTCTCTCCTCCCGATAAGCTTGCCACGATCCGATCGCCCCAAACAGACCGGAAGCCGAACCGAGCCAATGCAGCATGCAATGCGTTCGGGTCGAGTGCCTCATTGAGCCTTTGCATAGCTTGCAGCGCAGTTTCCTCAGGATGGAGCAATTCGAGATGCTGGTCGAGAAACCCCACCGATGCTTTGTCTATCTCAACGGAGCCAATTGCGGGATTGTCCATCCCGGATAAGAAGCGCGCCAGAGTGCTTTTTCCGCTACCGTTCGGCCCACAAATCAAAATGCGTTCAGGCCCGATAATCGTGAAGTCAAGCGGACCAAAAAGCTGTCGGCCAGCGGCTTTGGCGCAAAGCCCCTTGGCCTTGAGAACCACTCGACTGGCTGACAGATGAGAGAGGGGCAATTCGATGCGGATTGGCGTGACCTTTGCAACATCACTCGCGGCCTTTTCCTGTGCCCGCGCCGCATGCTCTAACCGGTCGCCACCCACTGCACGATTGCGAGCTAATGTCGCCTGCGCGCGTTCTTTTTTTGCATTGATTTCAAGCCGGGAGTGGTCTCGACGCATGGCCGATTGTCTGCCTTGCCGATCACGGCTTTGTTGTTTCTCAACGCTCGCCTGACGGGCCCTTTGTGCGCTCGCCACGTCGGCGCGCGCCTTTTCAAATGCTTGATTGGCGCGCTCGCGCTCAGCCTCCCGAGCTTCTTCGAAAACATCCCATCCACCCGAAACGCAAAAGGTTCCCAGAGGAGACAACTCGATGATGCGATCAACGTTTTCCAATAAGTCGCGATCGTGAGTGGCGACGAACACCGGGCCATCCCAGCTTTCAAGCAGGGAATAGACGAAAGCACGGCCATCCGTGTCGAGATCATTGGTAGGCTCATCCAGCAAGAGAATGTCGGGTTGGCGGATAAGCAGTGCAGCAGTCTTTAGCCGGTTTCGCTCACCCCCACTTAGCTGTTCAACCTTCCGAGTAAGGTCGAGGGCCTCTAGGCCACAAACCGACATCGCTTGATTGAGCTGGCTCGAAACGTTCCAATCGACAGCATCGAAGTCCGCTTCCAGCGGCGATCCACTTTCAAATCGGTTCTGAATCTCCAGTTGCGCTTCAACCCCCAAGGCCTGCGCGACGCTAGTGCCCTCTGGAAAGGGCCTCTGATGCATGAGGGCTGGGATTCCGTCGAGATTGATCGACCCGGACATGGGTGCGATGTCCCCCGCGATAGTTCTCATCAGCGTCGTTTTGCCACAGCCATTGCGGCCGACCAGACCAACTGTCTCGTGCGCGATCGTTGCGGTTATTTCAGGCACCAACACCGACCCATCAGATGCTGCAAGAACGACGCGATCAAGGAGAACATGAGACATATGGAGCCCTTCAATTCGGTCTTGGCAGGATTACGGAAAACATGTCTTGGGCTAGCTAGGGATAGTCACAATTAGACCCAGTAAGAAAATTCCCACCTTCGGGCTCCAGCGACAGTATATTTCAAGCGTAGCGCCGAATGATGGATGTAGAAAATATTTGACATCTGATGGGGTGTCGTTATGTATGTAGAAGATATTTTACATAGGAGCAAATTATGTCATTCCGAGAACGCGCCGCATGGGTGATGGGCTTTACACTTATCCTAACCGGTGGATACTATCTCAAGCTCGTGATTGGTGATGGAGTGTCCCCATCATCTGCGGCCTTTCCGTTTGTCATAGGCGTTACAATCTTGTCGATTGCAGCGCAGGTGGTACTCGCTGCGTTATCACCTCGCGAAGCCTCGAGCCCTGTCGATGAGCGCGAACGGTTGGTGATCCAAAAGGCTGCCAACTTTTCATCCTATGTGTTGGCAACCGGTGTAGTTGTAGCCCTTGGCATTTTTATGGTCTCCGAAGTTGGGATGCAGCTATTTAACCTCGCGCTCATATCGCTCATTCTCGCGAAGATTGCCGAATACGGCGCCCAGATTTTTCTTCTGCGTTCGAGAGTGTGAAACGTGAGCAAAGCTCCTCCAATCACAAACCGCGTTCGTGAGTTGCGCGAAGCCCATGGCCAGATGAGCCAGGCAGCGTTGGGAGAGGCGGTCGGTGTCACGCGGCATACCATCATTGCTATTGAGCAGTCTCGTTACTCGCCTAGCCTCGAAACTAGCTTTCGAATTGCGCGAGTTTTCAATGTAGGTTTGGAAGAAGTCTTTGGTTGGGAAGGTGACTAAGGCCCTGCCACGTCAGTGGGCAAGTTTACCCATTGGTGGCTTCGAGAGCTGGAGAAGCGCGAGCTGAGGTGATAAGTGGTTGGTCATGAAAGTTTCGCCGAAATTGGAAGCACGCTTCAGTAATGTATTTCAGCCAGTCTTCTACTGGGGATTTGGAGCGTTTGAACTCCTTCTAGTTCTGTACACGATGTATTTGGAGCTGGCGACTGGCACTGGACTGTCCCTGGTCTCGACGGTCCTTCCTTTAAGCGTAGCAATCGCCGTTATTTGGGCAGTGCTATCGGTGCTGATCACGCTAGCTGTCTTGCGTTTCAAGAACAGACAGAGATCCCAACTTCCTAGCAGCTCCAGTCTCTTGATTGAGGCCACAAAGCAAATATGGATGCTCGTCCGGCTTGCGCCAAAGATCGGATCGGATCCTCCAGAGCGCTTGCATTCATCGCGTGAGTGCTGAATTGATCCGCTCTTATGCTCCCGCTCATTCCAACGCTTGCAGCTCTCGCCACATTTTTGGCTGTGCTGATGGGCGCATTCCTTATGCTTGTGCCATCGAGAATGCGACTAGCGAACATTGCGCTGGCACTCTTCCTGCTGGCAACCGCTGTCGATATCAGCGGCTGGTTCATGGGTGACTGGTGGGCGGCAAACCCTTCGATAGACCAGTTTCGTGTAGCAATTGCCTTTGCCCAAATGCCGCTGTTCACTGGCTATATCTGGCTTAATTGCTTCCATCGCGAAGCCATCCATCCGCGCGATGCGCTTCACTTCCTGCCGGCTGTAGCGACGTTGGCAGCGGTAGCAGCAGATGTGTCGCTGCCTTACTTGCGCGCCCTTTTTGAGCTTCAATACGCGGCGTATATGGCGCTCGCGATCTATGCGCTTTGGCGCGTTCGAAGCGCAATGACCGAGCATTACACCGGGTCTTCGGCCAATTGGAACTGGCTCGCGGTCATTGTCGCCTGTTCGCTCGTCGCGCACACTCTGTTTGTCGTCAGGACGGTATTTGCTGCTGGCCTACACGCAGAACTCCTTCAGCCCCTTCAGACGACAGCGACTTGCCTAGTGCTTGCCATCACGGTCCTGTTTGCGCTTCAAGCCATGTTGAACCCCGGACTGTTCCGGACGCAGGATCGCTTGCTCGCATCTGTGTCAAATCCTGCCGATAATCACAGCCAAGGGGAGCAGGACCAGCGCTTGTTGGCGTTTATGGAGGAGCACAGGCCATATCTTGATCCTGACTTGTCCTTGGACAGACTCGCGCGTCGCAGCGGCGTCACCGCGAAGGAGATCTCGGTTTTGATCAATCAGCGTCACGGCGTCCATTTCTTCGATTTTATCAATCGCTACCGGATCGAACACGCCAAGCGCTTGCTGGTAGAGACCGACCAGACTGTAACTGAAATTCTCTTCGCATCAGGGTTCAACGCGAAGTCATCGTTCAACAGCGCATTTCGCAAACATGCTAGTACGACACCTTCGATGTTCCGGAAAGAAAACGGTACAAAATAGGTTCGACTTCGCGAAATCGGACGCTTGCCGGCTCAAACTGAGCCAGTTCCTCGCTGGTTAGAACAACCTGCTTAAAGGGAGCGCCCAGTGCCGCGGATTACCTTGATCATTGTGATGCTTTGCGCAGCGATTGTCGCTCTGTCACCTGCGCGCGCTGCAACCCCTGACTGGGCTGCAGTCGATGCCTTGGTTGCACCATATGAGGGTAGTGACAGGCCCGGCATCAGTGTGGCGGTCATGATTGACGGTGAAGTCGTATATGAGCGCTACGCGGGCATGGCTGACCTCTCGCATGAAGTGCCGATCAGCTCTCATACGCGATTCAACATCGCATCGATCACGAAGCAGTTTACCGCATTCGCGATTATGCTGCTGGCGGACGAGGGCAAGCTCGCTCTCGATCAGGATGTGCGTGATTTCATTCCCGAGCTTCACGAACGGGCGACGCCAGTGACGATCCGGCATATGCTCGACCACACAAGCGGCCTGCGCGAGGTCAACAGCTTGCTTTTGCTCACCGGTGCGAACGAAGCAACGCCGGTCACGCAGGCCCGCTCACTCGATTTGATCTTGCGCCAGCGGGGCGAGAATTTTCCTGCAGGGCAGCGCCGTGAATACAGCAACACTGGCTACATTTTGCTCGCTGAGATTGTCGAAAGGGTATCAGGGCAACCTTTTCCGGACTTTATGCAGGAACGGGTGTTCAAACCGCTTGGCATGGATCGCACCTTTGTGAATTCAGATTCTGAACGCATCACGGCTGGCCTTGCCTCCAGTTACCAGCCACGTGGAGACGGGTTTGCCCGGTCCAATCTCCTGAATTCTGATTACGGCGCGTCAGGCATCATCTCCAGCCCGCGCGATATGCTGCTTTGGGCCAACGCCCTGGAAACCGGCATGATCGGAAATGCTGCGGTGCGAAACGCCTTCGACGCGCGCTCCACCTTGGCGGATGGAAGCAATGCAATCGGAGCCAACGGGCAGGAGTATCGCAAGTTTCGCGGGGTCGACACGTGGTCGCACGGCGGGACCAGCGGCGGCTACCGCAGCTTCCTGCTCCGAATTCCTGACGAGAAAATGGCGATTGCTGTCATGGGCAACCGTTCGGACTTCCTGAAAGCTGCGTTTGCATTCGACGTTGCCGGGGCCTTGCTCGCCGACCGTCTTGAGCCGGAGCCCTCGACAGAATTCGCGCCGGAGACGCACGAGGAACTGGATCGCTATGTTGGTGATTACCGCTTGTTTGCAGGCATAGAATTCTCGGTACGTCGCGAGGGCGACAACTTGACTGTCGCGCTGTTCGGCACGGACGGTGGCTTCGTCATGGAGCAAGTCGGTCGAGGCGAATTCATGTTCGATCCCGCGCGCGATCTGCGTTTCGTCTTTCGCGATTTCGAGAATGGACGGGCAAGTCAAATGCGTTGGACAGTCAGCGCAGACGGCTACATCCCTGCGCCTCGCGTGGACATGGTGCCTGTACCTAGCGGCCCGATTGATACCGCTGGAATAGCGGGTGTCTATTACAGTGACACGCTTCAGCATGCGATTGAAATCCAGGTGAAAGAAAACGCATTGTGGGTGCGCACCGGGGACGCTCTGTATGCTCAACTGGACCGCTATCAGCCTGACACATTCCGGCCAATTGGTCAGTCCCCGATACAGCGGCTTGAGTTTACTCGCGCAGATGGTGGAGCCGTCGCGGGTGTCCTCGTCTCGACGTCACTTGCGGACAATATTGAGTATCGAAGAATTAAGTGACCCTCACTTTGCACAGAAAGGGCGCATTGCCATTGGTGACGCGCCCTTTTTGCTGCGCTAAGCGTTTCAGCATTCATGCTGACCCGCCTGTCCATCCGCAATGTCGTGTTGATCGAAGCGCTCGATTTGGATTTCGGGCGCGGGCTGGGTGTGCTTACCGGCGAGACGGGGGCAGGCAAATCGATCCTGCTCGATGCGCTCGGGCTGGTGCTGGGCGACCGCGCGGATTCCGGCCTGGTGCGAGCTGGCGAAGACAAAGCGCAAGTGGCAGCCGCTTTCGAGTTTGCGCCAATGCCTGACGCTGTGGCTGAAGTTCTCGACGATGCAGGAGTGGAAGTCGAACCGGGCGAGCCTTTGATGATCCGCCGTCAGGTGAAGGCCGATGGCGGCTCCAAGGCATGGGTCAATGATCAGCCTGTAGGCGTGGCGCTGCTGCGTGAGCTTGCCGCATCGCTGGTCGAGCTGCACGGCCAGCATGATGATCGCGGGCTAGTGAACCCGCGCGGACACAGGGCTTTGCTGGACCGTTATGCAGGGACGGATCTCGATGGCCTGCGCAGCGCATGGACTGCGTGGCGTGAAGCGGCAGAGCGGCTTGAAAGCGCGCGTGCTGAAGTGGAACAAGCCAAGGCAGATCAGGACCTGTTGCTTGCCCATCTGGCCGAGCTCAACGCGCTTGAGCCGCAGGCGGGTGAGGAAGCGCGGCTAGCGGAAACACGTGCAAGCATGCAGAAGGGCGAGAAGCTATCCGGCGATCTTGAAGAGCTGCGCGTGATCTGGGAAGGGTCGGACTCGCCTTTGGCAGCTTTGCGCGTGGCGGCGCGGCGGCTTGACCGGATTGCGGGCGAACATCCTTTGCTGACAGAGGCCTTGGGCGCGCTCGACCGTGCGCTGGTGGAAACAGGCGAAGCCGAAGACAAGCTGCGCGATGCGGCCGAGGCTCTGGTGCATGATCCGGCGGCTCTGGATGCAGCGGAGACACGGCTGTTTGAACTGCGCGCGCTCGCTCGCAAGCATCGCTGTGAAGTGGATGAATTGCCGGACAAGATGCGCGCGATGCGTTCGCAGCTCGACGCGATTGAAGGCGGCGAAGCGCAATTGGATGCGTTGGAAAGCGCGGCAAAGGCGGCGGAGCAGGCGTATACGGCCAAGGCAGAGAAAGCGCACAAGGCGCGGCTGAAAGCGGCCAAGCAGCTCGACAAGGCGGTGGCGGCTGAACTGGCTCCGCTGAAACTGGATGCGGCGCGGTTCCTGACAGCGGTGGGATCGCTCCCGCAGGAAAAATGGGGGCCTGCTGGAAGCGACAGTGTCGAATTCCTCATCGCCACCAATCCGGGTGCGGATTTTGCTCCGCTCGGCAAGATCGCGTCCGGCGGCGAGCTCTCGCGTTTCATCCTCGCGCTGAAAGTCGCGCTGGCGGAGAAGGGCGGGGCAGCCACAGTGATCTTTGACGAGATCGATCGCGGGGTCGGCGGCGCGGTGGCCTCTGCGATTGGCGACCGTTTGGCAAGGCTCGCAGGTGAAGAGCAATTGCTGGCCGTCACGCACTCGCCGCAAGTCGCCGCGCGCGGCGCGACGCATTACCTGATCGCAAAATCCTCCTCGGGCACGGTGACGAAGACCAGCGTGGCACTGCTCGATGAAGCGGGCCGTCAGGAAGAGATCGCACGGATGCTCTCCGGCGCTGAAGTCACACCCGAGGCCCGCGCGCAAGCGGATCGCCTGTTGGAGGGGGTTTGACCTTGAGCGAAGAGGTGAGAACCGATGAGCCGAACATGGTAGCCTTGCTATCAGTATTGCCGGCCGGACTTTTGGCATTGATCGGATGCCTGGCGTCAGCTTCGGGGCTCATCCTCCAATTGGATCTGTTGTTTCAGAGTTTGAATGCGAACCACGGGCTCGGTGATTTTGATCAGAGAGTACGGAATTACGCAATTGGCAGTAGCATTGTCTTTTCATTGCTGACGTTACTTCGGATGCACAACGTCGTCCTTTCTGTGAAATGGCGGGCATTCCTAGGCGGTAAATGGAAGCGATATCTGGTGAACTCGGTCGCAGGGTTGTCACTCTTCGTAGTTCTGCAGGGCTTACGTTATGCCTTCTAACCTCTCCGAAGCCGAAGCCGCCAATGAGTTGATGCGGCTTGCCAAGGCGATTGCCAAGCATGACCGGCTCTATCACGCTGAAGACGATCCGGAGATCTCCGACCAGGAATATGATGCGCTCGTCCGCCGGAATGCCGAGCTGGAGGCACAATTCCCGCATCTGGTCCGCGAGGATTCTCCGTCGCGCAAAGTCGGGCATCAGATCGCTGCATCGCCGCTGTCCAAAGTGACGCATGAGGTTCGCATGATGAGCCTCGATAACGCGTTTTCGGACGAGGAATTGCTCGAGTTCATCGCGCGGGTGCGGCGTTATCTCAATTTGCCCGAAGACGAGACCATGGCCTTCACAGCCGAGGACAAGATTGACGGTCTGTCCTGCTCGTTGCGCTATGAGCAAGGAAAGCTCGTGCGCGCGGCCACACGCGGAGATGGGCAAGTCGGCGAGGATGTGACGGCCAACGTCGCGCATATTGCGGACATCCCGCAAACGCTCCCCGATGGCGTGCCAGACGTGTTCGAGGTGCGCGGAGAGGTCTATATGTCCCGCGAGGATTTTGCAGCGCTCAATGCAGCGCAGGAGGAAGCGGGCGGCAAGCTGTTCGCGAACCCGCGCAATGCGGCGGCGGGCTCGCTGCGGCAGAAGGATGCGAGTGTTACCGCCAAGCGGCCCTTGCGGTTTTGGGCGCATGGCTTGGGCGCGGCATCCGACATTCCGGCTGAAACGCAAGCGGACATGGTCCGCAAGCTGGAGAGCTGGGGGCTGCCGATCTCGCCGCTATTCGCGCGCTTTGAGAGCGAGCAGGATCTGCTCAAGCATTACGAGACCATTGCGGGCCAGCGGCCTGATCTGCCTTATGAAATCGATGGCGTGGTCTACAAGGTGGACCGGCTCGACTGGCAGCAGCGGCTTGGTTTTGTCGCCAAGGCGCCGCGCTGGGCGATTGCCCGCAAATTCCCGGCCGAGCGGGCGGAAACCACGCTCGAAGCAATCGACATCCAGGTTGGGCGTACCGGCAAGCTTACCCCTGTAGGCAGGCTCGCGCCGGTTCTGGTCGGCGGTGTTACGGTTACCAACGTAACCCTTCATAATCGCGACGAAATTGCGCGACTGGGCGTGCGCCCGGGCGACCGCGTGGTGGTCCAGCGCGCGGGCGACGTTATTCCACAGCTTGTGGATAACCTCACTCGCGAGGAGCCGCGTGATCCCTTTGTGTTCCCTGAATGTTGCCCTGAATGCGATTCCGAGGCGGTTTCAGAGGAAGGCGAGGTTGATGTGCGCTGCACGGGCGGTCTCATCTGTCCGGCTCAACGCACTGAAAGGTTGAAGCATTTTGTCTCTCGCAAAGCGCTGGATATTGACGGGCTGGGCGAGAAAACCATCGATCAGTTCTTCAAACTGGGCTGGCTTGAGTCGCCCGCGGATATCTACCGGTTGAGGGACAAACGCGCGGATATCCTCGCGCTTGAAGGGTGGCAGGACAAGTCTGTGGACAACCTGTTGGCTTCTGTGGAAGCAAAGCGGGAGCCGGACGCGGCTAGATTGCTGTTTGGATTGGGAATTCGCCATGTCGGTGAAGTGACCGCGCGCGATCTTATGAAGAATTTTGCGACGTTGGATGCGCTGCGCCAACAGATCGATCACTACAACACTTGGTATCGTTTGGAAGGAGGCCAGAAGGTCAAACCGCCGGAAGATTTGGAGTCATTCCAAGCCTTCAATTCCATTGATGGCGTGGCTCACACAGTAATTGAATCTCTGCGAGCATTCTTTGACGAGCCGCATAATGTCGCTGTTTGGGAAGACCTGCTGAGCGAAGTCAGTCCTCCACGTTACGAAGTTGAAACGCTCGACAGCCCCGTGGCGGGCAAGACAGTCGTCTTCACAGGCAAGCTGGAAACCATGAGCCGCGATGAAGCCAAGGCTCAGGCAGAACGCTTGGGCGCAAAAGCGGCGGGATCTGTCAGCGCGAAGACGGACTTGCTGGTCGCAGGTCCGGGCGCAGGCTCGAAACTCAAGAAAGCGCAGGAGCTTGGCATTGAAGTGATCGACGAAGCAGGCTGGGCTGAAATCGTGGCGGCGGCAGGGTGAGGCACAAACCATGACCCTCCTCACCGACCTCCGCCCGCAAGCTGCGCGTATCGCAGAGCTTCTCCGCGCGCGGGGCGAAAAGATCGCTGTTGCTGACGGCGCGACAGGCGGCCTTATCGCGGCGAGCTTGCTGACAGTGCCCGGCGCGCTCGATTTCTTTGTCGGCGGCGGAGTGGTCTATTCCTTCAGAGCGCGCGATGTCTTGTTCGACCAGCCACGTGAGGCTTACAAAGGCATGCGCGGTGCGAGCGAGGACTACGCGCTGCTTCAAGCACGCTCGATCCGCGACAACTTCCATGCCCAATGGGGCATTTCGGAAAGCGGCTCGGTCGGCGGATCAACGCATCCGGGCGGCGCGCCTGCGGGGCAAAGCGTTGCGGCCATCGTCGGGCCAGGCGGCTTCGAGCATACGCAGATGACGCAAACCGGCTGCGATGACCGGATCGCCAATATGGAGAGCTTTACGCGCGCTGCCTTAAGGGCACTGGGAGATGCGCTTCAGTCAGCGTCTTGAGGCGGCTCGACCCATTTCATCACGCCGCCTTCCAAAGGCGTCCACCAGCCGGTTTTCACGCCTGCAGCCGCCAGCATGTCGCTCGTCCATTGGTTGCAAGTGCGCCGCGCTGAATAATTGCCTGAAGCATCATAAAACGCGTCATACCAGGAATAGCCGGGATAGGTTTGTCGCTTGTAAGCAGGAAGGACGTAAGGCTCGATTGCGGCGACAAGCTTCTGGTATTCCTCTTTGGTGATGGTGAGCGGACGATGGTTCTCGGAAGGTTGCGGGCGAATGTAATGCGCGATGTGGAGCAGCGGCTCGCCGCCATAGACAGCGCCCACAGCGACCGAAGGCTTCAGATCCGCCCATGTCTCTGTGTTGAGGAAGACTTCCTTCTCGCCCCAGCTGATCGAGACATGGGTGTAAGGCTGCGGGGGCTCTTGCAGATCGCTTGCCGGGAAGTCTGCGCGCCAATCCTTGTGCTCGGTCACAAGCGGCATAACCAGAGCCGTGTGAACGCCATTGGTCTCGACTAGTATTTCCACGCCGTCTTCGGGCTGTTCCCAGTTTGCATTGCGGGGAATGCTTGAGCCAATCCATGCGGTCAGCAGGAACACCAAAATGGCTCCGAGCAGAGCGGCGAGCGGCCATAACACCAGCCGCTTGGCCCAGAGCTTTAGCGACGCTTGCGCAGCCACAGGATTGACCAGGCGCCATTGACGAGCCTTGCAGCCAGACGAAAGCCTTGTTTGCGATAGGCGCGGCGGATGCGCGGCTCTTGCGTTTCCAGCAGCCCTGCGAGCAGCAGATTGCCGCCGGGCGTGACTGCTTTCCCGAAATCAGGCGCAAGCTCGACCAATGGTCCGGCAAGGATGTTGGCGATGAGCAGATCATATGGCCCACGCGCTTTGATTAGAGGGTGATCGGTGCCCGGCGCGATCACCATGGTCACTTCGCCTGCCTTCGCGCCGAGCGGGACCGCATTCATGGCTGCGTTATCAGCGACCACGGTTGCGCAGACCTCGTCAATATCGCTCGCGGTTTGCAAGGCGCTGGGCCATATTTCGCGCGCGGCAAATGCCAGCAGCCCCGTTCCTGTACCAATGTCAGCGATATTGCGCGCGACCACGCCGCTGCGCTTCATCGCATCGAGCATTTCGAGGCATCCCGCAGTGGTCTCATGCTGGCCGGTGCCGAAGGCCTGGCTTGCCGGAATGACGATATCGGTCAGGTCTGCGCGTGCTTCATAATCTGCTGTGCGGACATGGAAGCGGCCTGCAAAAATCGGCTCAACTCCTTGCTGGCTGAGGGTGAGCCAGTCTTCATCGGGGAGTCGCTCGGCTTCGATTGCGGGAGCCTCACCTTCAAACAGCGCAGCGAGAGCGCCTTTTTCAGCGGTGCCGGGTTTGCGTTCCATCCACGCTTCGAGCACCCAATCCTGCGGTTTGTCTTCCGCGATCTCGCGTCCCGACAGGACGATCTCGTCATCCCATGTGCCAAGCTCTTCGGCCATTTCATGCGCCAGCAGCGCGGCCTGCACTTGCCGCTTTGGCGCAAAGGCAAAGAGCTTCCAGCTGGTGGTCACTGGTTCGCGCCAGCCTCGCGTTCCAGGCGCCTCGCAATGTCTTGCCGTTTGCCTTCCGCATATTGCGCGCACGGCGCTTCCATCGTCAGCAATGTCCGCTCCTCCAGATGCCTGAGGAGTCGCGCATGCGAAGGATGCGGCGCGAGGAGGATATCGCAATCAAGCCCGGCAAGCCGATCTAGGCCCGCACGGTACTCGGCGAGATATTCCGGATGATCGGAGAAGCGATAGTCGTCCGCGCTAACCGGGGAGAGGCTGTCGGCATAAACGAAGGTTTTACACACATCGCCTTCACAGCTTGGCCAAGTCCAGCTGGTTGCTCCCGGTGAGTGCCCGGGCGTGTGGATCGGAGTAATGCCGTCATAGCCCTTGAAGCGGAATGTCGTATCTTTGAAAATCAGGACAACAGATTTGACCGGCGTAAAAGCCGGATGGTCTGAGCCGGCTTGCGGATCGTTGGCAGCGGTGACGCCACTCATCAATACTTCGCTTGCGGCTTCAGAGGCCTCGATCGTCGCCCCGGTTGCCTCTTCTATCCGCGCTATGCCGCCTACATGATCGTAATGCTCGTGGCTGATGTAGATGTATGAAATGTCTTTAGGGTCAAATCCCAGCTTGCGAATATTGTCGAGGACCACTTTCGCCCCTTCATCGGTCCCAGAGTCGATTAGAGTGTCATAATATTTGCCCTTGATCAGGATCGAAGCGATTCCGCATGTGCCGACATAGTAGGTATTGCCGTAGACCTTGAAGGGCGGGGCGGGCTTGTCCCAATCGTCCCACGGCTCGCAGGCATCAAGGAAGGCTTGCTGATCGGCGGGAAGGCCAGGCTTGCCGGGCTCGCCATCTTCAGCGGCGACGGCCACGCATCCCGTAAGCATAACAGACGAAGCGGCGACTATGAGTGTCTTAGCGAACATAGCTTGCTCCATTGGCGTCGATGACCGCGCCCGTCATGCTGGCTGGGGCTTCGAGTGCGCAAAACACGATGATCCGCGCGATTTCGTGGGGCTCTGCAACTCGGCCCAAGGGAATGTCGCGCAGCAAATCCTCGCCGCCGCGTGATGCCAGATAGTCTCCTGCCATCGCGGTATCGGTAAAGCCGGGCGTGATCGCGAAGCTCATTATACCTTGCCCGGCATAGGCTCTCGCAATGGTCTTGTGCAAAGCGACCATGCCTCCTTTGGCAGCGGCGTAGTGCCAGTGGTCAGGACTATCCCCGCGATAGGCCGCGCGGCTGGCGACATGGACAATGCGCCCTTCGCGCCCCGTATCGAGCCAGTGCTTCACGGCAAATCGGGTGAGCTGGGCTGCTGCTGTCAGATTGATCCGCAAAGTGTCTTCCCAGCGGTCGATCCAGTCGATGTCAGAGCCATGCAGCGGATTGGCTTCGAACAGTCCCGCATTGTTAATGAGCACATCGATCTGGCCGCCCGATTGCGCGAGAGCCTCTTCCCACAGCATTTGCGGAGAAGCGGGCTGCGTAAAGTCCGCGCCAATCGCGTCCCCACGCCCTGAACTGCTCGCATGGCCGATCACTTTTGCGCCGCGTTCGCTCAATAAATCGCGCGCTGCCGCACCAATCCCGCGGCTTGAACCTGTCAGTAGTATTGCACTCATAAGGCAGTCAGAACAATGCAGGCGCATGAACCGAGATGGTTCGATTGCGGGTTGAATTGCTAGAAACGAGCCGAAGCATGGAGTGGTTCTCCATTCGAGGCGAGTGACGCCGCAATTCGCCCTCAATCGACCACCGGAACGGCTTGGCCGGAATTGCCCATGACTTTGTCGTTCGCTTGGCCAATCGCACCACTATTTCCCTTCGCTCTCTCCGCGTCCTGAACAATTCCGGCCTAAGTCTCGATTATGCGCCGGCGTTGCCCTGACTGCATCACCTATCCGAAACTTTGCAGGTAGAGTCGAGGCATTGCGCGCACTTGCCCGCTTGTTTCACACCACACATTCGGTAAGGGAGTGCGAGCGCCGAGGGAGTGGCGCAAGACATTTCGGGATAGACAATGGGTAACAGACCGCTTTCACCACACTTGCAGATCTGGAAATGGGGCCCGCATATGCTGGTGTCCATCCTGCACCGCGTCACCGGCGACGGCATGGCCTTGGTCGGCCTGTTCGTTCTTGTCTGGTGGCTCGGCGCGATTGCCAGCGGTCCGACTTACTATTCATTCTTTACCGACATCATGACATCGCCGGTCGGCTACATCGTCATGGTCGGCCTGAGCTGGGCTTTCTTCACGCATTTGATGAGCGGACTGCGTCACTTCGTACTCGATATCGGTGCCGGCTACGAGCTGGACACCAATCGAGCGTGGTCGATCGCATCACCGCTTATCGCCATCGCACTGACAGCGGGCTTCTGGGCCCTCATCCTCAACAAATAGGTCGAACAAAATGGGTAACGGAACCTCCATCGGGAAGGTACGCGGACTGGGCTCCGCGCATGAAGGCGCGCATCACTGGCTGGTGCAGCGCTTCACAGCTGTCGGAAACCTCGTGCTGATGCTGTGGCTGGTCACAAGCTTCGTGCTGCTGCCGGACCTCTCTTACGGCACGGTGTCGACCTGGCTTGCCGGGCCAATCCCGTCCGTCGCCATGATTTTGCTGGTCATCAGCGTCTTCTGGCATGCGCGGCTGGGCTTGCAGGTGCTGATCGAGGACTACGTCCACGAAGCGGGCATGAAGTTCGGCCTCATCGCGGCGCTTAATCTTGCGGTTATCGGCGGAGGCGCGTTCGCGATCTTCAGTGTCGCGCGTCTTGCATTGGGAGGAGCGGCATAATGGTCGACACCTCAGCCTATAAGATCATCGACCATACCTACGATGTCGTGGTCGTCGGCGCGGGCGGTTCAGGCCTCCGCGCAACCATGGGGGCTGCTGAAGCGGGCCTGCGCACAGCCAACATTTCCAAGGTTTTCCCGACGCGTTCGCACACAGTTGCAGCGCAAGGCGGCATTGCAGCTTCGCTCGGCAACAACTCGCCCGACCATTGGTCGTGGCACATGTATGACACCGTTAAGGGCGCGGACTGGCTCGGCGACCAGGACGCGATTGAGTACCTTGCTCGCGAAGCTCCGCAAGCCGTTTACGAGCTTGAGCATGCCGGCGTTCCATTCTCCCGCAACGAGGACGGCACGATTTACCAGCGTCCGTTCGGCGGTCACATGCAGAATATGGGCGAAGGCCCTCCGGTGCAGCGCACTTGTGCGGCTGCTGACCGCACCGGTCACGCCATGCTGCACGCGCTCTATCAGCAGAGCCTCAAATACGATGCGGACTTCTTCATTGAGTACTTCGCGCTCGACCTGATTATGAGCGGCGAAGGCGCGGATCGCAAATGCGTCGGCGTGATCGCGATGTGCCTGGATGATGGCACGATCCACCGTTTCCGCGCGCAGTCTGTCGTACTGGCAACCGGCGGCTATGGTCGGTGCTACTTTACCGCAACGTCTGCGCACACCTGCACCGGCGATGGCGGCGGCATGGTGCTGCGCGCCGGTCTGCCCTTGCAAGATATGGAATTCGTTCAGTTCCACCCCACCGGCATTTACGGCGCGGGCGTGCTGATTACCGAAGGCGCGCGCGGCGAGGGCGGATATCTGACCAACAGCGAGGGCGAGCGCTTTATGGAGCGGTATGCTCCGTCAGCGAAAGACTTGGCATCGCGCGACGTTGTCTCGCGCTCCATGGCGCTTGAAATGCGCGAAGGGCGCGGCGTCGGCGAAAATGGTGACCATATCTTCCTGCACCTGGATCATATCGATCCGAAAGTGCTCGCTGAGCGTCTTCCCGGCATTACGGAAAGCGGCAAGATCTTCGCAGGCGTCGATCTGACGCGCGAGCCACTGCCGGTTACGCCGACCGTCCACTACAATATGGGCGGCATCCCCTGTAACTATCACGGGCAAGTGGTGACGCTTGGCCCGGATGGCGATCCCGATCACGTCGTGCCGGGTCTTTACGCAGTTGGTGAAGCAGCCTGTGTGAGCGTCCATGGCGCAAACCGTTTGGGCTCAAACTCGCTGATCGACCTGGTGGTGTTCGGCCGTGCGACAGGCTTGCACTTGAAAGAAAACACCAAGGCGGGCGCAAGCCAGCCTGAATTGGCCGCTGACAGCGCGGAAATGGCGCTGGGCCGTCTCGACCATTTCCGTCATGCTGATGGCGGCTCGCCAACAGCTGTGCTGCGCCGCGATATGCAGCAGACCATGCAAGCGCATGCCGCTGTGTTCCGCGACAGCAAGCTGATGTCGGAAGGCGTTCAGAAGCTGACGGATATCAACAAGCGGATGGAAGACGTGAAGGTCTCCGATCGTTCGCTGATCTGGAACAGCGATCTCATCGAAACGCTGGAGCTCGACAACCTCATGGCTCAGTCGGTCGTCACAATGGCGTCGGCGGAGAACCGCAAGGAAAGCCGCGGCGCGCACGCGCATGAGGACTTCCCTGACCGCAATGATAGCGAGTGGATGAAGCACACCATCGCTTGGTTCGAAGGCTGGGGCGGCAATGGCGGATCGGTGAAGATCGACTACCGTCCGGTGCACGAATACACGCTCACTGACGATGCGGAATACATCAAGCCGAAAGCGCGGGTGTATTGACGCTCCCGATTTATCTTATTGGAGGTTTTCTGCTCGGCTGCTTGATCGGGTACGTGAAGGGCGATGCGGAAAGCGGCTGTGCTATCGCTTGTATTGTACCAGTTACATTCTTTCTCGTAGCTAACGTTGAATTCTCGTTCATCGATCCTGAGAAATTGAATTCAACGGCATCATTGGCGATCCTTTTCTACACAGCCTATGCAGCTGGAACTGGCATCATCGGCTTCTTTCTTGGTCGAGCCATTAGGCGGAAGATCTAGGGCTCATCTAGCTGAACCTCGGCGAAGCAAAAGTCCTCTTTCTAATCCGTTCGTCCTGAGCTTGTCGAAGGACGTGTGTCCGGGTGCCAAAGCCTGCACTTGACCCCTTTCAATCTCACCGCCAACATCCACCCCAATGAAGGGGCTTCGCAATCTTGCAGCAATGGCCGCGTGTGTCAGCGTCACGCTCGCAGCTGCCTCGTCAGCACAAGACGCTTCTGAACCCGTCCAGCCTCCACCACACACGACCAATTGGCCAATCCTTGGCACAGGCAAGACGCAAGGCGAGCGCATGCGGACGCTCTCCATGGGGCCGGAGATGCAGCGCGGTATTTCGCCGACGGAATTGCTGCGCGAACGCCGCTTGCTCGATGAGGCGCTGGAGGATCTCGCGCCGCAACGCCCTGGCACAATTGACGCCTATGTCGTGACTATCGCGCTCGACAGCGATCCGGTGTTTGCTCGTGAGGCGCGCGAAGCGGGTAAGGTATTGAGCCGCCGATACAATGCCGAGGATCGCACCATTGTCCTCGCGGGGCCGGACGGGAAGAACGCAGGGCTTCCCAAGGGCTCGATCCGTACACTGATGGTAACGCTCGCTAGCATTGCCGAGACGATGGATACGGACGAGGACGTGCTCGTGCTCTACACGACCAGCCACGGCATTCCGCAGGGTCTCGCCTACCACTACGGCAATACCGGCTATGGTATCCTGTCCCCGCAAGTGCTGCGCGATGCTCTGCGTGATCTGGGGCTGGAGCGGCGGATCCTGATCCTCAGCGCGTGTTATTCAGGCGTGTTCGTCCCGTTCGTTTCCTCGCCCGACACAGCGGTGCTGACGGCAGCACGTTCCGACCGGACCAGCTTCGGCTGCCGCGCGGAAAATGACTGGACCTTCTTTGGCGACGCGCTGATCAACAATGCACTGCGCAAGCCGCAATCACTTGAGGCCGCGGCAGGCGAAGCGCGCGATGCGATCAGCGGATGGGAGCGTGCCGCGCGAGTCAGGCCTTCGCAGCCGCAGACTGCGATCGGAAGCGGTACGGAGGAATGGCTCATCCCTCTCGAAGCGGGGATACCACGCCGGGCAACGAAACCCGTCGGACGCCCGTCATTCAGCCCCGGGGGTTGATCCTTCTTCAGGGGCAACGCGCCGGGCGGTTTTGATCATAGCAGGCTCCGCCAGCAGCTGTCCTTTCATAAAGCCTTCCCCTTTGTTGGGATCGCGCGGTTTGGCGTGGATCGCGTGAACGACTTCCATGCCGTCAACGACATAGCCGAATACAGCAAAGCCGGGCCTGCGTGCGGGATCGTCTGAACCCGGAACCGCATCAAGACCGCGCTGATCGCGGATCATGATGGAGAAGTCGCCTGTCGCCGTGCCGGGATCGAAGCGCGCCATGGAAAGTGTGCCATTGGTGTGGCTCAATCCGGTCTCGCTGGTCGGCTCATGCGCGACAGGAGGCAGCAGCCGTTTGGGATCATTCTGCGCGCCGCATTGCAGGAAACCGGAGGGCTCTTCACCGCCTTCGACATGCAAAGCGCGATAGCATTTGATGCCGTCAAAGCGGCCTTCGTCTACATAGCGCAGGAAGTTCGCGGCCGTGATCGGCGCGCGCTCAGTTTCAAGCGAAATGGTAATCGTGCCGAGTTCGGTTTCCAGCTCTACAAGCTCGGTCGCATAGACTTTGGGCCCGACGCCCGGCGTTGTCGCTGCACGCGTACTGACTTCAAACTTCATAACCAGCGTGCGCTGATCCTCCGCGCCGCCGCCATTGTCCGATGCGATGTAGAGATAGGTCAAGCCGTTTTCTTCGCGAACGGCCAGCCCTTCGAAATTGCCGACAGTCAGTTCCGGCCCCCATGCGGCGAGGCGCTCGCCATTGCCGCCCGGACCGACTGCGTGGATCGCAACGCCAAAACCTGTTTCCGGCGTTCCGCGCCGCAGAAGGACATAGCACACACCATTGCTCGCGCAGTCAGAGCCGGTTGCGACATATTGCTCGGATTCCAGGCTCTCGCTTGCGTCCAGTTCCGCGAGGACTGGGTGGAGCGCAACATCATGAGGCACGGCAGTTTCGCCCAAATCCGCGTAGCGCCAGATACGCTTATTGCCGTCGAATTGAACCAGCCAGCCGCCATCCTCCGAACGCTCGATAGATGACGCCATGACGTTTTCGTCACCGCGCAGCTTCTTGCCGCGCTCGTCGAGCAAAGGCCCCATTTCGATCTCGACAATGTCAGTAAGCCTGTTCTGGATCGCATCGGGTAGCATCATCAGCCAACGCCCATCGCTCGTCACCGCATAGAGCTGGCCATCCGACCAATCCAAGCCGGAAATCGCGCCGACCTCTTCTTCGCCCGGTTCGATCTCGACGCCGCCGCGATAAATGAGCTCTCCGAGCTCGATGTTATCCGGATCAGCGGAGTCAAAGGCGACCGGGATCGTTTGCGGCAGGAAGGGTTCTTCAGCAGCCGCAGGCCCTGCGGCGAGGCCAATGCCGACGGCAATTGCGCCTGAAAGATAGGTTCTCCATGTCATTCATCCATGGTGAAATGTCGTTTGCAGAGAAGCAAGCGGGATTCGGTGCTGTTCATCCGATAGCAATGTTTACAGCCGTAGTCGCTTTGACTACACCCGTAATCGTCATTGAGATTCCGGCTGTAACAGAACGAGTTCGAGGAGGGACGGATGAGTAATTCAGACAATCCAACGCCTGAACGCATCAGCGAAGCCGAATATGCGGTCATGGAAGTGCTGTGGTCAAAGAACCCTGCTTCCGCATCCGATGTCAGCGATGCTATTGCAGCCAAGCGGGGCTGGAGCCTTGCGACTGTGAAGACGCTGCTGGGCCGACTGGTCCAGAAAGGTGCCATCGCCACGCGTCCGGATGGTCGCCGCTATCTCTACAGCCCTGTGATTGAACGCGCTGACTATGTCGGCGGAGAATCGCGCCGCCTAGTTGATCGGCTGTTTGGTGGAAGCGCTGCCGGATTGTTCGCCCATCTGGCTGAGCAAGAAGCTCTCACAGAAGATGATCTCGCTGAGATTGAAACGCTGTTGAAGGAGCTCAAGCCATGACGGACTGGCTCTACGACACATTGCTCTGGACCGGCGTTCTGATCGGTCTCGTGCTGCTCATCCGGCGCCCCGTGGCGAAGGCTTTCGGGCCGCGCGTCGCTTACGCCTTGTGGTTCATCCCGTTCATTCGGCTGATCCTGCCGCCCATCGTGCTTCCTGCATGGATGGCGCCGGCGCGAGAGGTGGCTCTCGCTCCCGTTGTAGAAGTTGCAGCATCAGCTGATCCGGTCATGCTTGCGCTCGCGGAGCAAGCAGCGAATGCGCCGGTGGCACAACAGACCGCAGCAAGTCCAATGCTTGAGCCAGCAATGCTCACAGCGTTGACGCTCGCCTTGTGGCTCGGCGGGGCCGCTGTGTTCCTGTTCACGCGCTTCAAGGGCTATCGCGACATGCGCGAAGAAATGCTCGAGGATGCAAAAGAGGTCGGCTTAGCGGACAAGGTGCGCTTGATGGAAACACCAGCCGCGACGGCTCCGCTTGCTTTCGGGGTAAAGGACAAAGTGGTTGCCTTGCCGCCCGGCTTCTTGGCCATGCATGACCGCGAGACCCGTGATCTGGCAGTCGCGCACGAGCTTGCGCACCACCGTGGTGGCGATTTGCTGGTGAACATGCTGATGCAGCCCTTGTTCGCGCTGCACTGGTTCAACCCGCTTGGATATTACGGGTGGCAAGCGCTCCGCCGCGATCAGGAATCGGCCTGTGATGCGCGGGTTGTCGAACACTGCCCGGAAGAGAAACGCGCTGATTACGCGCGGGTAATTGCCAGCTTTGCCGCTGGTCCCAATGTCGCGCTCGCAGCGCCTATGGCGTGTCCGGTGCTCGGCGAGAAAAGCATAATTGAACGATTGAGGAGTTTGAAGATGAGCCAACACACGTCACAGCGGCGCAAGACAGGCGCAGTTCTGCTGGCAGGGGCGCTGATTGCGCTGCCGCTTACCGCAACGGTGTCCTACGCTGAGGGGCAGAGTGTTGAAGAGGCGTTTGCTGAAGAAGCTGTGACGCCGCCTGCTCCTCCAGCGTCGCCTGAGGCACCTGGTGCTCCAACTCCTCCCGCTCCGCCGTCCCCACCTGAAGCGCCTGATGTGGAGTTTGAAGTCGAAAGCGGCGACAAAGTCTGGCGCTCCGTTGAAGAGGAAACTCTTGAAGATGGAACAACTGAACGCGTCGAGAAGGTCTATGTCATCAGAAATGGCGAAGTGCTGAGCGATGAGGAGCGTCGCGAGATCGAACTGAAGGTTGAGAGGAAACATGCGGAATCCATGCGAGTTCGCGAGGAAGAGCGTGCGGTTCGCAAGGAAGCGAAAAAGGCCCGCAAGGAAGCGCAGCGCGAAGTGCGTCTTGCGATTGCGGAATCGGTCGATGCGCGCGCGGAAGCGGAAAAAGCCATCAAGGAAGTGAGGCTTGAACTTGAAAGCTCGGAAGGCGGCCGAACGACCGTCGAAATGAAATGCGACGGAGATGAAATCGCTTCGGAAAAGACCCGCGAGGACGGCACACGTGTTGTCATGCTGTGCAAGAGCAAGGTGATGGCTGAAGCGCTGAAAGGGCTTAAGCAGGCTCGCGCTGAAATTGCCAAGAACAGCGAGATGGACGCGGAGACCCGCAGCGAAGTCCTCCGGGCTCTCGACGAGCAAATCAAGAACTGGGACAGCTAAGATACGACATGTCGAAGTGAACCCCCTGATCGCTTCGAAAACCTGTTCCAGCTCAAGCGGCGGAGGTTGATCCAGGACCTCCGCCGCAATTGTTTCAGGGTTCACATTCAATTCAGTTCGTCGCTCACAAACAACGCTTCATCGTAAAAAGATGGAGGTTGAAATGAGCAAGGAACGCTCGCCAGGAATGAAATTGCTGTTTGCCGGACTGGTCGGCGCAGTGCTGATTATCCCGCTGATTATGGTCTATGCGCTGGTCTCTGATCGCCAGCATCAGGCGCGTATTGCTCAGGATTCGATTGCTGCGGGGTGGGCCGGGCCGCAAGTTGTGACAGGCCCTTTGCTTGTCATTCCTTATCGCGATGAAGCGGTGACAACTGAAGTCGTGGACGGCAAATCCGTGACCCGCACTGTCGAAGTTCGCAAGCACCTTTATCTGTCTGCAGAGAGGCAGGACATCGACACCAATCTCGCACCGGACATCAAGAAGCGCGCTATCTATGAAACTGTGATTTACACGGCGGCCGTCTCGGGCAAAGCGCAATATGCCTTGCCTGAAGATATCGAGCGTTTCGGAGTGAAACGTGACCAGCTGATACTCGATGAAGTCGAAGTCCGTTTGGGCGTTTCAGACCCTCGCGGGCTGCAAACGGACTCCACGCTCCGCATTGACGGCGAAGCTTTGGCACTAAAGCCTGGAAAAGGCCAGGCCAGCACCGGCAACTCGGGCGTGCATGCCTATTTCGACTGGTCAGAAGGCGAGCCGATTGACCTCGCCTGGAGCTATAATCTGCGGGGCAGCCGCTCATTTAGCGTTGTGCCAAGCGGCAATGCGACCAATTGGTCCGCCAGTTCCGAATGGCCGCATCCAAGCTTCACCGGCAGTTTCCTACCCGGGGAAGAGGATCGCGAGCTTGGCCCTGATGGCTTCAAGGCGAACTGGTCGATCTCGAATCTGGCTTTGGGCCAGTCGACGCTGTCGCATTCTGATGATGGTCCTCAGGTCTATCCGGGCGGGAATGTCGACCAGTATGCCAGTTGGGCTGCTACCGCTTCGATGGATGGAACGCCGGTCGCAACGATCGGGCTGATTGAGCCGGTTGATCTCTACAGTCAGGTCGATCGTGCAGTGAAATACGGCTTCCTGTTCATCGGCTTCACTTTTCTGGTGTTCCTTATGTTCGACATCGTCGCAGGAGCGCGCGTGGCAACGGCGGAGTATTTGCTGACCGGAGCAGGTCTGGTCTTGTTCTTTGTGCTGCTGCTGGCCTTTGCCGAAGTGATTGGCTTTGCCCTCGCATACATAGTTGCAAGCGCTGCCATTATCGGATTGCTGACAGCTTACAGCGCTGCTGTGTTGGGCAGTTGGACAAGGGCAGGGGTGGTCGGCGCAGTGCTGGTCGGCCTCTACGCACTGTTGTTCGTACTGCTCAATCTCGAAGCGCTCTCGCTCATCATCGGCTCGCTGATGCTGTTCTTTGCGCTGGCTGGCGTAATGTACGCGACCCGCGGCGTGGATTGGTCAGGCGTTGCTTTGAAAAAGACTGGCGAGGAGGGCGAACCGATCATCGCTTGATGTTTATCGCCTCACAAAGAAAAGGCCCGGTTGCTCTGTGCAGCCGGGCTTTTTCATTTGCACCGTCGGGAATTTTGAGCCCGTCCAGGATCTTTATTCTTCAGTGACAGGTTGCAGTTTGACAACATCATCTTCGTCTATCTCGATTGCCATAAAGGCAGGCCGCGAGGGGTAAGGGCACTCTGACGCCTCGCCGAGCCCTTTGAGGTAAGCGCGTCTAGCAAGACCCGCCACAATGGCAGCTTGCAACTCGCGCTTCTCGCCAGCTGCGCCGGTGATTTCGCGCAAAATTCCGCGAAAGGGAATGAAGGATCCCACAACGCGTTTGGCAACTCTGCCTTCGCTGAATGGATCCGTGCCATCGTTGACGATGTCATAGTCAGGCCCCAACACAGCATCGAGATCAGCAATCGCGAGCCGCAAACTCTCGCAATCCTTGCCTGCGGGGCTGGCATAAGGATCGATCGATGCTGCGACGAGAATTTCCGGGATCTCGTCGTCATCCAGGTTGAGATCGTCGATCGGTGTCATGATGACATCTTCAACGTCGGGTTCCTGATTGCGAACCACTTCCTGCTCGTCCTGGGCCTGGGCAACAGCGCTGCAACTGAGCGCGACTGTGCCAACGACCAGAAGTACAAGCTCTTTCGACATAGTTTCCTCAATTCTCGAAATATTGATCACACACCGAGCTGTTGGCAGCATCGAGGCCCAAGCGCAGCGCCTCCATCCGCTGGCGCGAAGTGCCGTGCGTAAAGTTCTCCGGATTGATCCGCTGACCGGCATTGCGCATCAGCGTGTCATCGCCAATCGCGCTTGCTGCGCGCAGGCCTTCCTGCATATCGCCCGGCTCGATCAGATTGCGGTTCTTGCCGGCCCACACACCGGCATAGCAATCTGCCTGCAATTCCATCCGCACTTGCAATTGGTTCGCCTGGCTACGGTTGCGCGCCTGAAGCGAGCGGACCTGAGACGCGAGGCCCGTCAGGTTCTGGATGTGGTGGCCATATTCATGCGCCATCACGTAATAGCGCGCGAAGTCACCACCTGCGCCCATCCGGCGCGCCATCTCGTCATAGAAGCTGGTATCGATATAGATGCCCATATCTGCCGGGCAGTAGAACGGGCCTGCCGCTGACGTCGCGCTGCCGCACCCCTGCGTGGTCACCGCGCCGCTGTATAGCGTGAGGATCGGGTCCTGAAACTGGATGCCAGCGCGCTGAAACTCTGGTCGCCATGTGGTGTTGAGCGAGCTGAGAGCATTGCAGGCTTCGCGGGCATACGGACCGCTTTCACACACCTGCTCTTCCGAGACATTCGCCTGCTGTTGCTGCTGAGGGGCTTGCTGCTGTGCGCCTTCGATCATCCCGATGGTCTGCAAAGGATCGGCGCCAAACACGAAATAGGCTATGGCCGCGATAATGATCGCACCGCAGCCGATCCCGCCGCCTCTGCCTCCGGGCATCCTGCTGCGTCCGCCAGAGCGGACACGGATATTGCTGGTATCGTATTTGCCCAGGCGCATGGGCTTCTCCCCTTTTTCTGCGGCTAATTCTCTCCCGCTCTCTGTTTGGGCTGGACATGCGTAGATGTGCAAGCAAAAGCTGCAGAATTCTTTTTCAGCGCAGGAGTGTGAGATGAGCTTTCACGGCAAGAAAGCATTGGTGACCGGCTCAACTTCCGGAATCGGCTTGGCCATTGCAAAGGCTTTGCATGCCGAAGGCGCTGAAGTCGTGCTCAACGGGTTTGGCGATACAGATGAAATCGCTGCCCTTTGCGAGGAAATGGGCGCAACGCATTCCGGCGCAAACCTGCTTGAAGTCGCTGAAATCGAGCAAATGATGAGTGAAGCTGGCCCGATTGATATCCTCGTCAACAATGCCGGCATGCAGTTCGTAAGCCCGGTCGAGGATTTTCCTGCCGACAAGTGGAATGCGATCATTGGTCTCAATTTGACTGCGACGTTTCACACAACGCGCCTCGCTGTGCCTGCGATGAAAGAGAAGGGCTGGGGGCGGATCATCAACACCGCCAGCGCGCACTCGAAGACAGCTTCGCCATTCAAGAGCGCGTATAATGCCAGCAAGCATGGTGTTGACGGCTTCACCAAGACTATCGCGCTTGAACTGGCGCAGACCGGCGTGACAGCCAATTGTATCAGCCCGGGTTATGTCTGGACGCCGCTGATTGAAGGGCAGATCCCCGACACGATGAAGGCGCGCGGGCTCAGCCGCGATGAAGTCATCAATGATGTGCTGCTAGCAAAACAGCCTACCAAGAAGTTCGTGCAGCCGCATGAGATTGGCGCTCTCGCAGTCTTCCTGTGCCGCGAAGAGGCTAGCAATGTCACCGGCGCGAACTGGAGCATTGACGGAGGCTGGACCGCCGAATGAGGCTTAGCGCCATGCCTTTACGTGCTTCTCTGATCGGGTTGCTGTGTGTCTTTGTCACGGCCTGCGCGACACCATCGGGCGTCAGCAAGAGCGAGTTTGCCGAGATTGAACGCGCGATGGCCGAGCACATCAATGTGCTTGCATCGGATGGATTCGAAGGACGCCGGCCGGGGACTCGCGGAGAGCGCTTGACGCTCGATTATCTGAGAGACGAATTCGAGAAGCGCGGGCTTGTGTCTGGAACGAATGATCCGGCAAATCCGTGGTTTGCGCCGGTCGAGCTTGTTCGCACAAAAGCAGTGGCGAGCCGGGTCGAATTCGTCACGAATGGAGAGCCGGTCGCGCTCGACGCAAGCGAGGCTTTCGCAACTACAAACCTAAGGCGCAGCCTGCTTGAATATGCGCCGCTATTGTTCGCAGGTGCATCCCTTTCAGAGCGTCCCGAGGACGAGCTTGTGGGGCAGGTCGTGGTGCTGACCAGCTCTCCAATGCGATCCGCCGGCTATTCTAAGGCAGCTTTCGACGCTGGTGCTGCGGCGGTCCTGCAGGTCGTCGAAAACGAAGAGGTGATCGAACGCTTCAGGAGATTTCTAGGGACAGAACGCTTTCGTCTCGAAAGCGAGACGCGGGATGAATTGACTGCCTATGTTACGCGCGATGCCTTGACCAAGATCATAGGTGAAGAGCAATTTGCAGCGCTTGAACAAGCTGCCAGCGATCCGGAGTTTGCTGGACAGCTCTTGCCCATAACCGCACGGATCGAAGCCTCGCGACAATCGCCGAGCATCGTTTCGCATAATTTTATCGGGAAGATCCAAGGCACCAAGCCTGAAGCTGGAGCTCTCATTCTCATGGGGCACTGGGACCACTTCGGGCAATGCGGAGACGAAGCAGACCCTGACCGCATCTGCAATGGAGCAATTGATAACGCTTCGGGCCTTGCCGTCATGATCGAGCTAAGCGCTCGCTTGCAAGCCCGCGGACCGCATGATCGCGATATCTATTTCCTTGGGACCACAGCAGAAGAGTGGGGCTTGCTTGGTGCCAAGGCGTTCATTGCGAGACCTCCATTGCCGTTGGATGAGGTTGTAGGCATATTCAATTTCGACACTATAGCGATTGCCGGGAGGGGTAGTCCGGTGGTTTTCCTTGGCGAGGGTTACACAGCTCTCGATCCTTTTGTGCTGAAAGCCATTGATCGGGCTGGCCGTGATTTGGGACCAAGAGAGCTTGCCGAGCAATTTGTGCGCAGACAGGATGGCTGGGCATTCCTGGAGGCCGGTATCCCGTCTATCATGCTAACCGGGGCTTTGGGCGCGCCTGAAATGCAAGCCTATTTCCAGTCTCGCTATCACAACGCGCAAGACAATCCCGGCGAACTGGTATTGAGCGGAGCGGTTGAAGACATGTTGCTCCACGAAGATCTCGTGGTGGAGCTTGCGGATGCAGAGCGTTATCCAGCGGGCGGGGAATAGTTTCTCGCTACCCCCTAGCACCTGTCACATAGTGTCGTTACATGGGCCGCCACAAATCTCCGCGCCCACCGTTTAGCGAGTCGGCGCTTCAGACACGGAAAGTGGCATTTATGGATATCCCTCTCGGCCTGACATTCGACGACGTTCTCTTGCGTCCGGCCGAAAGCGACGTGCTGCCCAGCATGGCCAACACTGCAACGCAGCTCACCCGCGATATTGCGCTCAACATTCCTGTGTTGTCTGCTGCGATGGACACCGTGACAGAGGCGGACATGGCCATCGTCATGGCGCAGCTTGGCGGAATCGGCGTATTGCACCGTAATCTTGAGGTCGAAGAACAGGCTGCTGCTGTTCGCGCGGTCAAACGCTTTGAAAGCGGCATGGTCGTGAACCCGATTACAATTGAGCCCGGCGCGACCCTCGGCGAAGCGCAAGCGATCATGACGCAAAACCGCATTAGCGGCATTCCTGTGACTGACGGCGGCAAGCTGGTCGGCATTCTCACGAACCGTGATGTGCGGTTCGCTGAGAACCCTGAGCAGCCTGTGCGCGAGCTGATGACGACGGACAACCTCGCGACTGTTCCATTGGGAACGGGTCAGGAAGAGGCTCGCCGTCTGTTACACCAACGGCGGATCGAGAAGCTGCTGGTGGTCGATGACAATCAGCATTGCGTCGGCCTCATCACCGTCAAAGACATCGAGAAAGCCGTCACTTATCCGGATGCAACCAAGGACAGCGCAGGCCGCTTGCGCGTCGCTGCCGCGACTACGGTCGGTGATAAAGGCTTTGCGCGCACTGAAGCGCTGATCGATGCGGAATGCGATGTCGTGATTATCGACACCGCTCACGGCCACAATAAGGACGTGGCGCGCTCGGTAGAGCGCGTGAAGAAGCTGTCCAATGCGGTGCAGGTCGTTGCGGGCAATGTAGCCACAGCAGAAGCGACGCGTGCGCTGATTGATGCAGGGGCGGACGCGATCAAAGTCGGCATCGGGCCGGGTTCGATCTGTACAACGCGGGTTGTCGCAGGGGTAGGCGTGCCTCAGCTCACAGCAATCATGGAAAGCGCTGAAGAAGCGGCAAAGTCTGGCGTGCCTGTGATCGGCGATGGCGGACTTCGTACCAGCGGCGATGCGGCCAAAGCGCTTGCAGCCGGGGCTTCGTCAGTCATGATCGGCTCCATGCTGGCGGGCACGGCAGAAAGCCCGGGCGAGACATTCCTGTATCAAGGACGCAGCTACAAGGCCTATCGCGGCATGGGCAGCGTTGGCGCCATGGCACGCGGCAGTGCGGACCGCTATTTCCAGCAGGACGTCTCCGCAATGAAGCTCGTTCCGGAAGGGATTGAAGGCCAGGTGCCGTTCAAAGGCCCAGCGGCCGATGTCGTTCACCAGCTGGTCGGCGGGATCAAGGCAGCCATGGGCTATACCGGCTCTGCTACGATCAAGGATTTGCGCGAGCGTGCTCAGTTCGTTCGGATCACCAATGCGGGTCTTTCGGAAAGCCACGTGCATGACGTTGCGATCACGCGCGAAGCGCCGAATTATCCGACGCGGTAAACGGTCATGATCGAAGTCTATGTCCCTTTTCTGCTCGTGATGATGAGCTGGAATGCTGATGATCCGGAGGCCAGCATGCGCATTCAGACGCGCGTACTGATCGATCAGGCTACCTGCGAGGCACGCGGTGCGGAGACAGCCGCTCTGGTTGAAGCAGACCGTTCGGAGCGGATGGAACGCTTCACCGATGCGCGCGACATGATCGCGAAAGAGCGGTTTGTGTGGCGCTGCGTCGAAGCGCCTAAGCATATCGAGAAAGTAGCTGGCGGGTCGTGACGCCTGCCGCGCGAGTTCAGGCTGCAATCGAAATTCTCGATGAGGTTATTTCTGGTGCTGTAGCTGGAGGAGCGCCAGCGGACCGGATTGTCTCTGCCTATTTCAAGACCCGTCGCTATGCCGGCTCCAAGGATCGCCGCGCAGTGCGCGAGCTGGTCTATTCCGCGATCCGGGTTTGCGGTGAGGTTCCTAAAACGGGGCGAGCTGCCATGATGCGCCTGGTTGAAGAAGACGCTTCGCTCAGCGTGCTGTTCGATGGTTCAACGCATGGCCCAGCGGTAATTGAAGCTGATGAGAGGCCGGCAAGGGCAGGGGTCGCTCCCGATTGGCTCATCGCCCGCCTCCAGTCCTCGGGACTTGATGATGCCGAGATGGCAGCGCTGATGGACCGCGCACCGCTCGATATCAGGTTGAACGCAAAGCATGCGCAGCGACACACGTTTGAATTCCCGGTCGAAGTCGAATGGCTAACTTTACCGAATGCGCGACGCCTGCCGTCTGGCACGCCTGTCGAGCAATGGGATGCGTATAAAGATGGTCTGATCGAAGTTCAGGACCTTGGCAGTCAGCTTATCTCGCTGATTTCGGGGGCTTATGCGACATTCCTGACCATTGATCTGTGCGCGGGGGCAGGAGGCAAGACGCTTGCCATGGCATGTGAGCGAACGCATTCGGGCCGGATTGTTGCATCGGACACCGACCGCAGGCGGCTTTCGCGCTTGATGCCACGCGCGAAGCGAGCGGGGGTTGCAGACTCAGTTGAAACTCGCTTGCTAGACCCCGGAAAAGAGCTTGAAGCGCTCTCAGACCTAAAGGGACAAGCGGACTTTGTGCTGGTCGATGCGCCATGTTCCGGCACAGGGACCTGGCGCCGCAAGCCCGAAGCCAAGTGGCGCCTGACGCCGGATCGGCTCGACAGGTTTGCGAAGACACAAGATTACCTGCTTGATTTAGCAGCCGAGTTGACCCGGCCAAACGGTGTTATCGGGTTTGTCACGTGCTCTTTGCTCGACGAGGAAGGAAAGGATCGTGTGGAAGCATTCCTCAAGCGCCATCCCGAGTGGAAAGCAGAACCTTATCTCCAATTTCCCATTGGACGCCAACACGGCCAAGGACTGCGACTCACCCCGTATCATGACGGAACGGACGGCTTTTTTGTCGCCATGCTGGGTTCATCATGATAGCCCTATCCATTATGCCTGACCCGCAGAAGCCCGAGCGGTCATGACTGACCGATCCGCTCTCATGGAGAAAATTATGCGTTTTGCGCCCGCTGCTGTTGCTCTGTCTCTGGTTCTTGCTGTTTCAGCGAGTGTGACGAGTGCGGATGACAGGCAAGCGGCTCCACGGGCAGCCACGCTGATTGCGCAAGGCGATGCGGCATTGAAGGCAGGCGATGCTCAAGCCGCGATTGATGCGTTTGAAGCGGCTCTCGCGGTTGATCCCGGACATACACCCATTTTCCTGAAGCTTGCCGAAGCGGCACGGCTCGATGGCCTGCAAGGCAAGGCGATCCGCTATTACCGCGAGGCGTTGGATCGTGATCCTGACAATTTTGCAGCGATTTCAGGCGAAGGCCTTGCTCTTGTTGAAAAAGGTGCATTGGAAAAGGCCAAGCGCAACCTCACAAGACTTGAAAGCCTGTGCGGTGCGTCGTGCCCGGAAACGCGCGATCTGAAGCTCAGCATCGCGACAGGCACGCAAACGCAGTTCGCGGCAGAAACCTCTGCAGCGGAAAGCACGCCTGCATCGAATTGATCGGCCAAAGCTGATCGACTAGAAGCGCGGGATGATCACGCTTCACCATCTCGAATATTCGCAAAGCTTCCGCATCCTCTGGCTGCTGGAAGAGCTCGGCGCGGAATATGAGCTCAAGCTCTATGATCGCGATCCTGAAAGCAATCTCGCGCCTGCCGAATACAAGGCGATTTCGCCGCTTGGTACGGCGCCTGTCATCACTGACGGCGAACTTGCGCTCGCAGAGAGCAATGCGATCATGGATTACATCATGGATCGCCATCCCAATCCTGACGTAAACCCGCCTGCGGGCAGCGCGCATCGTGCGCGGCACCTGTTCTGGTTCCACGCCTCGCAAGGCTCGCTGATGTCGCTCGGCATGATCGAGATGATTTTTCGCGTGCTGGAAGATCGGACGCCATGGCCGATCAACAAGCTGCTAGGCGCGGTTTTCGGCAAAGCGCGAGAAGGTTTTACGAAGCCGCGCAAGGAGCGGCTGCTGAAGCTGATCGAGCAGGACCTGGGCACAGCGCCGTGGTTCGGCGGCGATCATGTCACTACGGCGGACATCACAATGAGCTATCCTATGGAGTCCTTGCGCGATCGCGGCGAGCTGAACGCGACCGACACGCCCAATGCGATGGCATGGTTTGAGCGCGTTGAAGCGCTGCCATCCTATCAGAAGGCGCGTGAAATCGACGACCGGCCGAGCGTCGCTTTCAAAATCTGAACCTGATCAGAGGTGTTCGCGGAATTCCTTGAGCACAGCGGCGTAAACGTGGCGTTTGAAGGGCACGATCAGCGAAGGCAGGTCTTCAGGCTCGGCCCATTGCCATGCGGCAAATTCAGGCGGATCGTGCGCTTCGATATTCACGTCTTCATCGCGGCCCGTAAAGCGGCCAAGGAACCAGAACTGCTCCTGTCCGCGGTAGCGACCGCCCCATAGCTTGCCCATGAGCTCGTCCGGCAAATCATAGCGAACGGGCTCGCGCATGCGCGTTATGACGCTCACATAGGAAGCGGTGATCCCTGTTTCCTCGTGAAGCTCGCGTAAGGCGGCTTGCTGATGATCTTCGCCCGGATCAATCCCGCCTTGCGGCATCTGCCACGCGCCATTGTCTTTGGAATCGATGCGTTGACCGACGAACACGCGGCGCTCGCTATTCACCAGCATGAACCCTGCACAAGGGCGGTATGCGGTCGGGAGATCGCTCACGCAGCGTTCTCCAGCATGTATTTCATCGCCGCCACCATGCGCTCCAGATCGGCTTGCGCGCCTGCAATCGCACCGCGCAGGTTTGTGAAGCTGTGCGTCACGCCTTCCATTTCCAGATGCACGTGATCGATCCCCGCAGCAGAAAGCGCCGCGCCGTAATCGCGTCCGGAATCGCGGATCGGATCAAGACTAGCAGTGACCAGAACTGTCGGAGGAGTGCCTGCGATATCTCCCAGCATCGGCATCGCGCGCGGGTCGTTGCGGTCGGGACTGTATGACGCGTCGAAGAACTCGACCGCTGCCTTGGTCAGGATGAAGCCTTCTGCGAATTCTTCCAAGCTGCCGGAACCGAAACTGTCGGCTGCGAGCGGGAAAATCGGGACCTGCAGCACGACCGGAACATCGGCTGTGTCCTTCGCGATCTGCTGGCTCACAACGATGCTCGCATTGCCGCCTGCGCTATCGCCGATGGGAATGAGGCCTGTCACTTTACGGTCCAAATCCTGCGGAGAGCCCGCGATCCAGCGCGTTGCCGCTTCGCAATCTTCAATCGCCGCGGGGAAGGGCGCTTCAGGGGCGCGGCGATAATCGACGGCGACCAGCGGCATGTCCATAAGCGCGCAAAGCTCTGTGCAAAGCGCGTGATGCGTGTCCAGATCGCCGATCACGAACCCGCCACCATGGTAGAACACCATGATAGGACCAAGCTCACGGTTTTCCTGCGTGTCATAGAGCCGCAGAGGGATATCGCCTGCAGGACCGGGACAGGTCAGGTCGCGAATAACGGCCAGCTCGCGGGCAGGGCGATCCGCCATTCCGTGCAGCGCCATATATCCAGCTCGCGCTTCCTCAAGGCTCATTTCCGCCAGACCCGGTTGCGGCCCCATTGCTGCCAAACCATCGAGAAATGCTTTTACATCGGGGCGGACATAGGGCGTTTGATCTGTCATGAAATGGGTCTTGCCTCTCATTTTGATTGCACTCGTAGTCAGCCTTGTGGAGCTTTTCCACTCGACATTTGTGCCGCTAGGAGAAAAACTTCATTGCGGGAGCGGGAACGGAGCCATAATTGCGCGTTCCAGATACTCAGGCATTCAATGACGAATGCCGCAGGAAGGAATAGTAATGGCGACGAAAGTTGCAGACACAGGTGACAGCGCAGCGCCGCGCAAACAGCCCGATGCGGTCGTAGTCCGCTTTGCAGGCGATAGTGGTGACGGGATGCAGCTGACCGGAGGACAGTTTACGCTGTCGACCGCGCTCGCAGGCAATGACCTGGCGACATTTCCTGATTTTCCCGCAGAGATTCGTGCGCCGCAAGGCACGCTGTTCGGCGTTTCTGCCTTCCAGATCAATTTCGGCAGCCGAGAAATCGATACAGCGGGTGACGCGCCTGACGTGCTCGTCGCGATGAACCCGGCGGCGCTCAAGACAAACTTGCCGGCGCTGACGCCAGGCGGCCTTGTGATCGTCGATACAGGCGAATTCACCAAGCGCAACCTAGACAAAGCGAAATACGATGTCAGCCCGCTGGAAGACGATACTCTGGCCAAGTACGACGTGTTAAAGCTCGATATTAGCGCGATGACGATTGAAGCGGTCAAGGATTTCGGCCTTGGCAACAAAGACGCTTTGCGCTGCAAGAATATGTGGACGCTGGGTCTGGCCTTGTGGATGTTCGACCGTCCGCGCAAGCCTTTGCATGACTGGCTCAGCCAGAAATTCGCGAAGAAGCCGGAGATTGCGAAAGCGAATATCGCCGCGCTCGATGCAGGACATGCTTATGGCGAGACGGCAGAGCTTGCAGGGCCGCTGCGGCAAGTGCATCTCGACCCGACACCGACCGAACCGGGCACATATCGCACCGTTACCGGCGCTGAGTCGGTATCGCTCGGGCTTATTGCAGGCGCGCGGTTGCTGCGCTTGCCGATGTTCTTTGGCGGCTATCCGATCACGCCAGCCTCTGCGATCCTGCACCACCTTGCCAACATGAAAGAGTTCGGCGTCACGACATTCCAGGCGGAAGACGAAATCGCGGCGATCTGTGCGGCGATTGGCGCGTCCTATGCCGGAAGCCTTGGCGTTACGTCCTCTTCTGGTCCCGGTATTGCGCTCAAGACCGAAGCGATGGGCCTCGCGATCATGACCGAGCTGCCGCTTGTCATCGTCAATTCGCAGCGCGGCGGGCCATCGACCGGCCTCCCGACCAAGACCGAGCAGAGCGATCTCTACCAAGCGGTCTATGGCCGCAATGGCGATGCACCGCTGCCGGTGATTGCGGCGCGCAGTCCGGCCGATGCGTTTGAATGCGCGATCGAGGCTTGCCGAATCGCGGTCCAGTACATGACCCCGACCATGCTCTTGACCGATGGCTACATCGCCAACGCGTCCGAGCCGTGGAAGATACCCGATCCTGACGTGTTCGAGCGCTTCCCGGCTGAATTTCTTGAGGAAATGAACGGTACGGATGCAGACGGCAATCCGATGCTCCTCCCCTACAAGCGCGACGAGAAGGGCGCTCGTCCATGGATCAAGCCGGGGACGAAGGGCCTGATGCACCGGATCGGCGGGATCGAGAAAGCGGTCGATACCGGCCACATCGATTATTCGCCGGAAAACCACTCCGCGATGACGAAAGCGCGCAAGGACAAGATTGGCAATATTCGCGTGAGCGATCAGCAGGTCGCGCTGGGTGAAAAGGGTGGCAAGCTGGCTATCGTGGGTTGGGGCAGCACTTACGGCCCGATCCATCAGGCGGTGCGCCGCGCGCGTGCTGAAGGGCTCGATGTGAGCCACATTCATGTGCGCCATATCTGGCCGATGCCTGCGAACCTTGGCGAGCTCTTGAAGAGCTATGACCAAGTGATCGTGCCGGAGATGAACACCGGCCAATTCAAGACTGTGCTGCGCGATCAATTCCTGATCGATGCGCAGCCTTTGAACAAGACCAGCGGCCAGCCATTCACTATCGATGAGATCACAAGCGCGATCAAAGGAGCGTTGGGGTGATGGGAGGACCGGCTCAGCCTACACGGACTTTCTCGATTAGAGCGGCAATGGTCTCGTTCCTGCTGGCTGCTGCAGCAGGTATCACTCTTGCTTTGTTTTTGGTGATGGAAACTTATCGGGTGCTCTGGGTCTGGCAGGCAGCCGAGCTACTGTCTGTGCTCATGAGCTTCGGGCTGTGCAGTTTCATTATCGAAAAATTTTGGTCGGAATTCGTCAACGAATTAGAATCTCACCTGCGAGATGGCGACGAGCTCAAGGGCTATGTATGGGCGCGTTGGCTGCCATTTACTGCATACTGCGTGCTTTTTTCAGGGTTGCTAGGCTTTGCGAACGTACTGCTTTCGGATTCGCGCCTCATGACGCTCTTGGGGCCGATTTTAGGTGTGCATCTTGCCACGGCAGTTGCGCTTTTATCGCTTACGAGAGAACCTTTCGTGAAGGAGTTGCGCAAATGAACGCACCAGCAAACATCACTCCGTTCATCCCGAGCTTGTCGAAGGATGTGTTGTGCGAAATGCCCGTGCTTCGACAGGCCCAGCACGAACGGTTTATGGGGATTACGTCATGAATGAGATGACCAAAATCGAAACCACACTGAAGGATTGGGTCACGGACCAGGAGGTCCGCTGGTGTCCGGGTTGCGGGGACTATGCGATCCTGAAAGCTGTGCAACGCACGCTGCCAGAGCTGGGCGCAGATCCGTCCAATACCTGCTTCATTAGCGGGATCGGCTGTTCAAGCCGCTTCCCCTATTACATCGAAAGCTATGGCTTCCACACGATCCACGGCCGCGCGCCGGCGGTTGCGACTGGTGTGAAGCTTGCGAACCCCGATTTGGACGTGTGGCTCGTGACGGGCGATGGCGACGGCCTTTCCATCGGTGGCAATCACATGATGCATGTGCTGCGTCGCAACGTGAACATGCAGATCATGCTGTTCAACAACGAGATTTATGGTCTCACTAAAGGCCAGTACTCGCCCACCAGTCGCGAAGGAACGCGCAGCCCGTCAACACCGGGCGGCTCAGTCGATCGACCTGCGCAGGCTTGCGCATTTGCGCTGGGCGCAGGTGCGCGTTTTGTGGCTCGCGGGTTTGATGTCTCGAAGAAGCTTCCCGAAGTCCTGAAAGCGGCCCATGCGCATGAAGGCGCTGCATTCATCGAGATCTTCCAGAACTGCATCGTCTACAACAAGGATGTGTTCAACGATTTCGCCGCGCCCAAGGGTGCTGAGGAGAACCAACTCTGGCTCGAAAATGGCGAGCCAATGCTGTTCGCAGGCGGAACCAAGGGTATCACGCTCAACCACGAAACCTTGCGGCTAGAGGTCGTCGATGTCGCAGATGGAGACTGGAAAGCCGCTGGCGTCCTTGTCCACGATGTGACCAACCGCGCGGTCGCGCATATGCTGGTCGAATTGCCCTTTGGACCATTCCCGATGGCGCTTGGCGTGCTCTATGATGATCCACGCCCATCATTCGAGAAAGTGGTTCAGGAAGAGCGCAACCGAGCGACCGAAGGCAAGGAGCCGAACCTTGCGCGTTTGCTGGCCAGCGGACAGACCTGGACAGTCGAAGAATAGCTCCGCATCGGATTTTTCAACTGTACCTGCGTAAGACAAAGGGCGGTAGTTTTAGCTATCGCCCTTTTCATTTCTGCGCCGAAGTCTATGAGTCTCAGACATAATCAGGGCCGCTTAGGTTAAAACTGACGCTTTTGCAGTGAACGCGCTAGAGTGTTTACCGGGCGTGAAACGCATTTCTAACGACGGGGCGGCAACAGGGATCGATGGACAATCTTACCCATAGCCTGTTTGGCGCATTAATGGGCCAGATGGGCCTCAAGAAGAAGACCGGCCTTGCCATGCCCGCGTTGATTATCGGCGCAAACCTGCCCGATGTTGATGCGACCTGCTTCTTCTGGCTCGATGGTGTGGAGCATCTCGGGTTTCGGCGCGGTATTACGCATGGCCCCATCGCTATGGTCGTGCTTCCCGCGATCCTTGCGTGGATATTGCTCACCTTTGACCGATGGCAGATACGCCGCGGGACGCGGCCGAAGAAGCGCCTGCCGGTTACCTTCAAATGGCTCTATCTGCTCAGCCTGATTGGTTGCCTTTCGCATCCTGCGCTTGACTGGCTCAATGTATACGGTGTCCGGCTGCTTGAGCCATTTTCGAGCCAGTGGTTCTATGGCGACACGCTGTTCATCATCGATGTGTGGCTGTGGATGCTGCTGGGCTTTGGCGTTTGGCATTCGCTCAATCATGAGAAAGAGAAGCTCGCCTGGGAGCGGACAGGCCGCATCTGGATGTATCTCAGCCTGATCTATATCGGCTTTAACGGCGTGATCAGCACCAGCACCGCTTATGGCGGCTCAGCCGATCGCAAGCCTGACGAAGTGATTTCGAGCCCCGTTGTCTTCCGGTTCTGGGAACGCGAAGTCATGTGGCGCGAAGGCCGCGTCTGGTGGTTTGCCCAGCACGATTTCTTCAACAACACGCGCGAGAGCAAGTTTGCTGTCCGCAGTCTGTGCTCGCGCTCGGCAATCGACCGTGCTGCTCAAGCGACCAGTGAAGGGCGAGCCTACATGTTCTGGTCGCGCGCGCCGGTCGCTGAACGGTCAGCCGACGGAACCATCGTTGTACGCGATGCGCGTTTCTATGACCCACGGGCGAGGGGGAACTTCGAAGTCTCGATCCCCGAATTGCAATGTGTGGACCTGGGTGAGGAACCGCGAGGGCAGTAGCCTCGTTCACTCCCTCACAAAGGGAGCATAATGTCCAAACCACAAATAGTCTGGCTTCGCCGCGATCTCCGCATTGCTGACAACCCTGCGCTGTATCATGCAGCGAAGGAGGGCCCGGTGGTCGCGATCTATGTGCTCGATGACGAAGCGGCAGGGCATCACGCCTATGGCGGCGCATCAAGAGTGTGGCTCCATTACGCGCTCGAGGACCTGCAAACGAGCTTCGGCAAACACAATGCGAAGATTGTCCTGCGGCGCGGCGATGCTGTCGAAGAACTGGCCGCGATTGCGAACGACATGGGCGCGGACACAGTTCACGCGAACCGGCACTACGAACCTTGGTGGAGGAAGGCTCAAGGCGCGCTGGTGGAAAAGCTCGATCTGAAGCTTTACGATGGCAACTATTTGCTACCGCCGGGCTCGGTCACAACAGGGTCGGGCGATCCCTATAAGATTTACACGCCGTTCTCGAAAGCGACGCTGGAGAAGCTTCCGCCGCGCGATGTTTTGCCCGAACCGGAGACGCTATCCTCGCCGGATAACTGGCCGCAAGGCGATACGCTGGAAGACTGGCAGCTGCTGCCAACCGATCCCGATTGGGCGAAAGGTATCGAGGATCATTGGGAATTCACTCAAGAGTCCGCGCATGACCGGCTCGAGTGGTGGGAAGGGCATATTGCGGAGTATGATGACGCGCGCAATCTGCCGTCGGTCGACAAGGTGTCGCAGCTCTCGCCTTATCTCCATTTCGGTCAGATTAGTCCGGTACAGATATGGCACGAGCTTAAGGACAAGCGCAGTCAGGGCTGGACGACATTCGAGAAAGAGCTGATCTGGCGCGATTATGCGCAGAACGTGATCTGCCAGTTTCCGTCCTACGCCAGCGAGAGCTATCGCGAAGGGTGGGATGATGAGATGGACTGGCGCGACCCTCATAAGGATGACGAAGCCGCGCGCGATCTCGAGGCTTGGCAACAAGGACGCACGGGATATCCCATCGTCGATGCCGGGATGCGCCAGCTCTGGCAAACAGGCTGGATGCACAACCGCGTTCGCATGATCACAGCGAGCTTCCTCATCAAGCACCTGCTGATCCACTGGCGGCACGGCGAGCAATGGTTCTGGGACACGCTTGTCGATGCTGACCTCGCGAGCAATGCGACAAATTGGCAATGGGTCGCGGGGACAGGCGTTGATTCCAACATGTTTAGCCGGATCATGGCGCCGCTCAGCCAGAGCGAGAAATTCGATGCGGCGGAATACATTCGAACTTACGTGCCTGAACTGGCCGGGTTGGATGAGCCCTACATCCATGATCCTGAAGAGCATGGCTGCTTGCCGGAAGATTATCCGGCCAAGATCATCGGCCACCGTGAAGCACGCGAACGTGCTCTGTCGGTTTACCAGGATTTCAAGAACTAGAACCGCGCATTGCACCAGTACTGGCGCTTGCAGATTGGACTTCGCACGCTCTAAGGGACGCTTGAATGCGCCAAATGCTGGCAAAGGGAGAGATCGCATGCGGGGTATCGTTTTTGCAGGAGTGGCGGCGCTGGCGCTCACCGGCTGCACATTTGGCGCAGCTGATGGCGCCATTGACACAGCGCCTGTTCTAGAGGCTCCGCAACTTGTTATACCTCCGCAGCGTGATCCGTCAGAGCTGCAAGTCTTGTTCTGGGATAGCCCGACCCGCGAGGCGCGCTTCCGCGCAATGGAAAGCTGGTTTGCAGGCCATGAAGTGCCTGCCGCTCTATCGCCGCGCGCTTTGCCGACCGGAGAGCCGCTGAGCGCTGACATCACCGCAAAGATCCAGACCTACATGGCCGAAACCAATGCCGCAGGCGTGATGGTCCTGCAGAATGGGCAGGTTCGCTTCGAGCAATATGCGCTAGGTTTTGACAAGGAGCAGCGCTGGACGAGTTTCTCCGTCGCAAAAAGTTTCACTTCGACATTGCTGGGCGCAGCGATCCATGACGGTTTTATCGGCAGCCTGGAAGACCCGGTAACTGCTTACATTCCCGAGCTTGCCGGATCGGCCTATGACGGCGTGACTGTGGAACAGCTTGCGACCATGACCAGCGGTGTTGCTTGGAACGAGAGCTACACCGATCCGAACAGTGACGTCGCGCAGATGAACCGCTTTGTTCTGGAATATGGCCCTGATGCGATTGTCGAGCAGATGAAGCGCTTGGAGCGTGAAGCGCCGGCCGGCGAGAAGTTCGTTTACAAAACGGGCGAGACCAATCTCATCGGGGTGCTGGTCGAAAACGCCGTCGGACTGCCGCTGGCTGTCTATGCGCAGACAAAAATTGTTGAGCCAGCAGGCTTTGAAGGCGGCCTTTTCTGGATGGTCGATCCGCGCGGTGGAAGCATCGGCGGGTGCTGTCTCTCGATCCGCTTGTCGGACTATGCGCGCTTCGGGCAATTCGCGCTCGAAGGTGGAGGGGATGTTGTCCCTGAAGGCTGGTTTGCAGAAGCAGGCGATTCAAAGGTCGATTTTGGCGACACCAGCTTCGGCTATGGCTACCAATGGTGGACATACCCCAAGGGTCACTACGGCGCCCAAGGCATCTTCGGGCAAGCGATCACCATCGTGCCGGAGAAGAACCTCGTCGTTGCAGTGGTCAGCAATTGGCCCGTCGCCAGCAGCAATGACTTGCGCCGGCCATGGATCGTTCTGGTGGATGAGATAGCAACAGCGAACTGAGCGCTGCTGAAGCTCGCTTTAGATCGCTGCGCGGCGCACGCCTGTGTTCGAGTAACGCTGCAGAATGTTGTCATGCACGATCGGGCTCAGGAGCTCGGTGAACGCACAGCCAACGATGCAGTTGTCCCACCACACGACCTGAGCTTGCAGGGACTCAAGTCCCGGAAGTGTCAGCCAGCACACCTGACCCTCATGCATGCGGTTGATCGACGCCGCTGAGAAGCCGGAGATCGACAGATCATGCACCACGCTCTGGAAAGCGCGGCCGCCAGACGCACGAAGCGTTGCCGGAATGGTGAGTTTGGTCCGCGGCGCGCAGCGGTCTTCCTGCGCGGCGATGTGATAGCGATCCTGAGTGCTATTCATGACAAAACCTCTTCGAGCTTTGAAAGCTTTACCAGATGCGGGACTTTTCCCGATCTTGGCGCTTTCATGCGCGCGAGAAGGTTACTGGCGCACTCCCAAAGAGAGTTAATTCAGCCTTTACGACGATTTTTCGCCGCTATTTCTGGACACGTTCGCGGTGCTGATTGGGGAAGTCCTCACTCAGCAGGGCGACGATACGGTCTGCAACCGCTTCTGGCGGTTTGACTGTCTCAGGGTCTTCGCCCGGATAGGCTCTGGCGCGCATGTCCGTGCGAGTGGCGCCAGGGTCGAGGATCGCAACCTTGATATCGCCAAGCTTTTCCGTCTCTTGCGCATAAGAGCTCAAAAGATTGTCGAAGGCCGCTTTAGTCGAGCCATAGGCGGACCAGAAGGCGCGCGGATCAGCCCCAACACTGCTTGTCAGGCCTATAATGCGCGCGGATTCTGCCCGCTTGAGCATCGGATCCAGACTTGCGAGGAGCGCCTGTGTCGCGACGACATTCGTCATCAGCGCCTTGGTGTACTGCTTGCCGTCAATCTGCGTCACTGGCGACAGATGGGGCAGATAGGCCGCGTTGAGGATCAGATAATCGAGCGTATCCCAACGTCCGGCGATGGCGGCTGACAAGCGGCCGATGCTTTCGCCTTCAGATAAATCCAGCGGTGCGATAGTCGCACTGCCGCCCGCATCGTGGATTTCGTCCTCAACCGCTTCCAGCGCTTTGACGTCACGCGCGACCAGGATCACTTGCGCGCCTTCAGCTGCAAGCGCCCTTGCCGTCGCTGCGCCAATGCCTTTGCTGGCGCCTGTGACAAGCGCGAGCTTGCCGTCAAATTTGCCTTCATTTGCCATGGTTATGCTGGCTCGTGTTCGTGAAATGAGAGTTGCGCTGCGTCTTGCTCGGCATTGTTCAAATCGGTGAGCGGTGTGGGGTATTCGCCCGTGAAACACGCATCACAGAATTGCGGGCAACCTTTCGAGCGGCTGTCAGCGCCCACCGCACGATAAAGCCCGTCGATCGACACAAATGCCAAGCTGTCTGCACGGATGAAGTCACGCATCGGTTCAACATCCATGCGCGCTGCAAGTAGCTTGCTACGCTCAGGCGTATCAACACCGTAGAAGCAGCTATGCGCGGTAGGCGGGCTTGCGACACGGAAGTGAACTTCTTTCGCGCCTGCTTCACGCATCATCTCGACGATCTTCATGGACGTCGTCCCGCGCACGATGGAGTCGTCGATGAGGACGATCCGCTTGCCTTCGACCAGCCCGCGATTGGCATTGTGCTTGCGCTTTACGCCTGAATGGCGCGCGCCGTCCGATGGCTGAATGAAAGTCCGCCCCACATAGTGCGAGCGGATAATGCCAAGCTCGAACGGGAGGCCTGAACGCGCGGCAAAGCCGATTGCTGCGGGAACACCGCTATCGGGGACAGGCACGACCAGGTCTGCGTCCGCTGGCGCTTCTTCAGCAAGCTGCTCGCCAATGGCCTTGCGCGCTTCATAGACCGAGCGGCCCGCGAAGAAGGAATCGGGACGGCTGAAATAGACATGCTCAAAGATGCAAGGGCGCGGATTTGCTGTTCCGAAGGGATGCAGCGATTCAATCTGGCCATCGTGTGACACGCGGACAAGCTCGCCCGGTTCGACTTCACGTATGAATTCAGCGCCAACCACATCGAACGCCACTGTCTCACTGGCAAACACGACTGCATCACCCATTCTGCCCATCACGAGCGGACGAATGCCAAGCGCATCGCGGCAAGCGATCATACCTTCCGGTGTCATCACGATGAGAGCGAATGCACCTTCCACCAGACGCAAGGCATCGACCAGACGGTCGACGAGTGTCGGATAACGGCTTGTCGCGACCAAGTGGATGATGACTTCCGTGTCCGACGTCGACTGGAAGATCGCGCCACGCTTGACCAGGTCTTTCTTCAGCGCGTGCGCGTTCGAGATATTGCCGTTATGCGCAATGGCAAAACCGCCGCTTGCCAAATCAGCGTAAAGCGGCTGCACATTGCGAAGGCCTGCGCCGCCCGTTGTCGAATAGCGGACATGGCCCGCAGCCATGGAGCCGGGCAGCTCGTCTATGGCTTCCTTGCTGGAAAAATTCTCAGCCACATGGCCAAGCCCGCGGCGCGACACGAAATGCTTGCCATCAAAGCTGGTGATGCCGGCTGCTTCCTGGCCGCGATGCTGCAACGCATGCAGACCCAAGGCGGTCGCAGCAGCCGCGTCCGACGCGTTGATCGCGCCAAACACGCCGCACTCTTCGCGCAGCTTGTCGCCGTGCTCATCATAAAACGGATGCATCACATTCATGGCCGAGCCTGCCCGCTGCTCTGAAGACCAAATCTGGCCGGTTGCCGTGGTGCGCTCCCAATGGCGGTGTTACGGTCCAATTACAAGGGTCGAGGCTGTGCAATGCCAACCTTTTCGCATTGCCGCAGCGGATCGCGGCCCCTACATGCTGTGTTCAGGACCAACAGCCAAAAGACATCCTTATTTTGATCCTCTCACCTTTCGAATGGATGATTGCAAAGCGCTACCTCTTGCCGGGCAAGGGGGAGGCATTCATCGCGCTTGTCGCCGGGATCAGTGTGGGCGTTGTCATGTTGAGTGTCGCGATGCTGGTTGTCGTAATGAGCGTCATGAACGGCTTTCGCGCAGAGCTGCTCGACAAGATCGTTGGCTTGAATGGTCATGCGATTGTTCAAGGCTATGGCGATCGCTTGCCGAACTGGGAAGAAATCCTCGAAGACATCGAAGCCACACCGCGCGTGGTTGAAGCGAACCCGCTGATCGAAAAGCCGCTGCTGGTGAGCTTTAATGGGCGTGTGCAGAATATCGTTGTGCGCGGGAACACCGCGGAAGACATTGAGGCGCTTGAGGACAAAGTCCTCCTCGGCAGCATGGAAACGCTTCAGCCGGACAACAACACCGTGGCGATTGGTTCGCGGCTTGCTCAGAATATTGGCGCGCGTGTCGGTGACACGATCACTATCCTCAATCCGCAAGGGCGCACGACGCCGTTCGGGACAATGCCGCGACAGATCGGCTACACCATCGGAGCGATCTTCGAAGTCGGCATCTACGATTACGACCAGACCTTCGTCGTCATGCCGATCCCCGATGCGCAGACATTGCTTCTGCTCGGCGATTCCGTGCCCATGATCGAAGTGAAGGTCGATGATCCTGACGAAGTGCGCGAGATCATGGCGCCGATCGAAGAGAAGCTCGCTGGGCGCGCGGTGGTCAACGATTGGCAGACCATCAACGCGACTTTGTTCGAAGCGCTTCAGGTCGAGCGCGTGGCGATGTTCTTTGCGCTCAGCATCATGGTGCTGGTGGCCGCGTTCAACATCCTGTCGAGCCTGGTCATGCTTGTCCGTGCCAAGACTCGCGACATTGCGATCATGCGGACCATGGGCGCGACACGGAAGAGCTTGCTCAAGATATTTGTGACAACAGGCTTTACTGTTGGCGCGATCGGGACAGTTGCCGGCCTTATTCTCGGCTTCATCATCCTCACTTTCCGCCAGCAGATCGTGAAAGCGATGGAGTTCCTGTTCGGCGTGGAGCTGTGGGACCCGACGATCCGCTTTCTCAACACACTGCCGTCGCGCACGGACCCGGTTGAAGTGGCCGGGATCGTAGCGCTTGCGCTTGTGCTGAGCTTCCTTGCAACGCTCTATCCTGCGCTCAAGGCGTCCAGCACAGATCCGGTGCAGGTGCTGCGCTATGAATGACGTTAATGCGACACCGGTCGCTGCGCTGACTGACCTCAAACGCAGCTTCACCCAAGGCGAGACGACCATCCACGTCCTGCGCGGCGTGAACCTGCTGATCATGCCGGGCGAGATTGTTGCGCTGTTGGGACCATCGGGTTCAGGAAAATCTACGCTGCTCCAAGCGGTCGGCCTACTTGAAGGCGGCTTTTCCGGCCAGATCGCAATTGGCGGCGTAGAAGCAAGCGCGCTCGCATCCGCTGAACGTACTACATTACGGCGCGAGAATCTCGGCTTTGTCTACCAGTTCCACCATCTGCTGCCGGACTTCAATGCGCGCGAGAATGTGGTCATGCCTCAAATGATCGCTGGAACCCGCCGCGCCGAGGCGGAAGAACGTGCCGAGGAATTACTCAGCTCGCTCGGTCTTGCACAAAGGCTTGAGCACCGGCCGAGCCAGCTTTCCGGAGGCGAACAGCAGCGTGTTGCCGTTGCCCGCGCACTTGCGAACCGTCCGCGCCTTGTCCTTGCCGACGAGCCAACCGGCAATCTCGATGAGGCCACGTCGGAACGCGTGCTCGAACAGTTCCTCGAGCTCGTCCGGGGCGAGGGCAGTGCCGCTTTGATCGCGACCCATAACGAGCGCTTGGCCGCCAAGATGGACCGAGTGGTTCGCTTGCATGATGGTGTGCTGGAATAGCCTTGCGGCGATCCCTACATCAGGCAGGAAAGGAATTTCCATGACCACCATTGCCGATTTCACAGTCACCACCAATCGCGGTGAGGAACTCGACCTTGCAACCAAGAAAGGCAAAGTCCTGCTCGCTGTGAACACTGCGAGCAAATGCGGCTTCACGCCGCAATATGACGGCTTGGAAGAGCTCTACCAGAAGTACAAGGACAAGGATTTCGAAGTCCTCGGCTTCCCTTGCAACCAGTTTGGTGCGCAGGAACCGGGCAGTGCCGATGAAATCGCCGAGTTCTGCAAGATCAATTTCGGTGTGACCTTCCCGCTGATGGAGAAGGTAGACGTCAACGGGCCGGATGCGTCGCCTCTGTTCGACTGGATGAAGCGCGAGGCCAAAGGGATCATGGGCACGACCGCGATCAAATGGAATTTCACGAAATTCCTGATCGACCGTGAAGGCAATGTCGTGAAGCGCTATGGTTCAGGCGACAAGCCCTCGATGATCGCGAAGGATATCGAAAAGCTGCTGTAACTTTTACCAGGGATCGCGCGAACCCGTCCATGAAGGAGATGGTTCGTGCTGCTGCAATCGATCAATGCCTGCTTGCTGATGATTGGCGCTGAATTTGGCGTCAATCCTTACATCTTCGCAGCGATCTATGTTGGCTCGACCCCTGTTTTTCTGGGCGCACTTGCATGGCTGATCAGCAGCGCCAAAGCGGGGCGCTCGATCGCGACGCCTGCAGTCGTTTCTGCTGCGAGCTTCATGGCATCCTATGTGTATTTGGCCATTGCCGGAGAGGGCTTGCCTCTATGGGTTTGGCTGGTAGCCGGCATTGTGGTGAGCTTTGGTGGTTACTCAACCTTCAGGAGCGCCAGGCGTCAGATCGCTTATGCCTAGTGAAATAGCTGTTTCGCTTACTTCCAATGCCACCGAAGAGGTTTGGTAGCCTCGCGAACCAATTTGCCTTTGGCTTCCAGATCGAGCTGAACGGTCTTTGCCCACCATCCGGCTGTTTCACCGCTCGGGAAAAGTCCATCGCTCAGATGAAGTTTCACGGCATCGCGCGTTTCCGCCTGAGTGAGGCCGGGGCAAGCCTTGGGAAGAGCTTTCTCGAAGGCTTGCAGCATGTCGGCATATTTCGCCGCATTGACCCGGCTTTTGCGGCCCGGCGTATTCACGTTCTCTACTTCGACCATGTCGCTCATGGGCTTCTCCCATCTCTCAGCATTTGGTTCTTCTACGGATCCACCGCCTTTTCCCCAATCCTGCTGTTGCAGAACTTGAACCTTCGTAGAGGTAGCCTAACGTAAATTTATGCGATTTGCGCCCTTCGTACCTCTACGCGTGCTTTCTTCCTATTCGATGCTCGAAGGAGCGATCGATCCCAAGGGCATTGCCAAGCTTGCTAAGGAACGCGGCTTTCCAGCGATAGCGATTTGCGACCGCAATGGCCTCTATGGCGCGGTGATGTTCGCCAAAGCGTGCAAGGACGAGGGCGTACAGCCGATCATCGGAACGTTCCTTGGCGTCGCTCGGGAAGCGCGTGAAGGCTCTGACCAGGTCCAGATCGATTATCTGCCGCTGCTGGCGCAGGACGAAGCGGGCTATGACAATCTGTGCCATCTCGTCAGCAAGGCGCATCTGGAGCGTCCGCTAGAGCTCGAGCCCCATGTCCTGCTGAGCGATCTTGAAGGGCACACTGATGGCTTGATCGCGCTGTCAGGCGCGGGCGAGGGGGCTTTGACTCGCTTGCTTGCAGAAGGGCAAACAAGCCACGCAGAGCCGCTGTGTGATGAGCTTCTGCGCCTCTTCCCGAACCGCTTCTATATCGAGCTTGCGCGCAATGGCGATCCGGTTTGCGAGCGCGCTGAAGAGGCTCTTATTGACCTTGCCTATGCGCGTGATTTGCCCTTGGTCGCGACCAATCCGGCCAATTTCGGCGAGCCGCATATGCACAAAGCGCATGACGCTATGCTGTGCATTGCCGACTCCACGCATGTCGAGGCGGAAGACCGCAAGCATTCAAACAAGCAGGCCTTTGTCAAATCTGCGCCAATGATGCAGGAGATTTTCGCGGACCTGCCAGAGGCGACCGCGAACACACTGGTCGTCGCGCAGCGCTGTGCCTATGCACCGCCTTATCGCGATCCGATCCTGCCCAGCCTAGCAGGCGATCTGGAAGGCGAAGCAAAGATGCTCGCGGAAGACGCGCGCAAGGGGCTGGAAGAGCGGCTCGCACCCTATGGCGAGTTGCCCGAGGAAGAGCGCAAAACCTATTTCGACAGGCTCGACTACGAAGTCGACATCATCGTCAAGATGGGTTTCCCGGGCTACTTCCTGATCGTTGCTGACTTCATTCAATGGGCGAAGGAACAGGGCATACCCGTGGGACCGGGCCGTGGTTCAGGGGCGGGCTCGATCGTCGCTTGGGCGCTCACCATAACCGATCTTGATCCGATCCGACTGGGCTTGCTGTTCGAGCGCTTCCTCAACCCCGAACGCGTCTCCATGCCGGACTTCGATATCGACTTCTGCGAAACGCGTCGCGGCGAAGTGATCCGCTACGTGCAGCAGAAATACGGCCACGATCACGTCGCGCAGATCATCACTTTCGGTAAGCTGAAAGCGCGCGCAGTGCTGCGCGATTGCGGACGTATTCTGCAAATGAGCTACGGCCATGTTGATCGGCTGTGCAAGATGGTGCCCAACCATCCAACCGATCCGTGGACTTTGCCTCGCGCTTTGAACGGAGCCGCCGATTTCAAGCGCGAATATGACAATGACAACGAGGTCAAGCGGCTCGTCGATCTGGCGCTTCAACTAGAGGGGATGCCGCGCAACTCCTCCACCCACGCGGCAGGTGTTGTGATTGGCGACAGGCCGCTTGCCAAGCTCGTCCCGCTTTATCGCGATCCGCGCTCTGACATGCCGGTCACGCAGTTCGACATGAAGCATGTCGAAAGTTCAGGGTTGGTGAAGTTCGACTTCCTAGGTTTGAAGACGCTGTCGGTGCTGCGCAAGGCTGTAGACCTGCTGGAGCTGCGCGGTATCACAATCGATCTCGGCGCGCTCGAATGGGATGATCCGGGGGTCTATGATCTGCTCAAATCCGGTAACACCGTCGGCGTCTTCCAGCTGGAATCGGAAGGAATGCGCCGCACGCTGACAGCGGTGAAGCCGACGAAATTCGAGGACATCATCGCGCTCGTTTCGCTCTATCGTCCGGGGCCGATGGAGAACATTCCGCTGTTCGGCCAGCGCAAGGCGGGCGAAGTCCCGATCGAGTACCCACATAAGAAGCTCGAAGGCATCCTCGAAGAGACATACGGCATCTTCGTCTATCAGGAGCAGGTCATGCAGGCCGCGCAGATCCTGGCGGGCTATTCGCTTGGTGACGCGGACTTGCTGCGCCGCGCGATGGGCAAGAAGGTCCAGGCGGAAATGGACGCGCAGCGCCAGCGTTTTGTCGATGGCTGCGGCGAGGTCTCCGGAATCGATCCCAAGAAAGCAAACGAGCTGTTCGACTTGATCGACAAGTTTGCTGGTTACGGCTTCAACAAGTCGCACGCTGCCGCTTACGCTCTGCTTGCGTATCAGACTGCATGGCTAAAAGCGCATTATCCGGAAGAGTTTTACGCCGCGTCGATGTGCTTCGACATGCATCAGTCAGAAAAGCTTGCGATCTTCGTAGATGACGCGCGGCGCTATCCCAATGGCGAAGGCGGGGTGACAATCCTGCCGCCCTGCATCAACCATTCGGAAGCGAAATTCACCGTCGAGATGACCGACGACGGTCCGGCAGTGCGCTATGCACTCGCAGGCATCCGCAATGTTGGCGACAAGGCCATGGACGCGATTGTAGCAGAGCGCGAAGGCAGCGGTCAGTTTACAGACCTTAAGGACCTGTTCGAACGCATGCCCAAGGGCGCGATGAATTCGCGCCAGCTTGAAGGCCTTGCAGCCGCCGGTGCGCTCGATTGCCTTGAGCCAGACCGCGCGAAAGTCTTCGGCAATACCGATATCCTGCTGGCCGTGGCCGATGCGGCTGAACGCGAACGCTCCAGCGGGCAGGGCGGGCTATTCGGCGGCGAGGATGCGCAAGTCGATACACTGCGCCTGGCTGAGGTTGAGCCATGGTCGCGGCCGGAAATGATGGCAAAGGAGCGCGAGAACTTCGGGTTCTATTTCTCCGCTCACCCGGTTCAGCAGCATTGGCAAGTCGCTAGCGCGAACGGCGCAAGGACCTATCAAAGCCTGATGGAAGGCGGCGCACCGACCGGTGGGCGCTCAACCGCCGTCATGGCAGCCATGGTCGAAGGCATGAGCAAAGGCCGGACCAAGCGCGGCGCGGAATTCGCTCGCGTCGATTTTTCTGACCACACCGGACAGTTCCGTTCAGCCTGTTTTGAAGAGACGCTCGTCCCACAATTCGAGAAATGGGCGGCGGATGCAACCAGCCTTTTGCTGCAAGTTGAACTCGACAGCCCAAGCCCGGACGAACCACCGCGGATCACTGTGCGCGGGGCGAGGCCATTGGAAGAAGTGCAGGGTTCGACCACAATGCGCCTGACGCTCGAAGTGCACACGATGGAAGCGATGACCGATCTTGGGCTGGAATTGAACGCCGCGCTGGTCGGCGATGCGCAGGGCGAAGACGAAGTCATTGCGCGGCTGATTCTTGACGATGAAGAAAGCGTGCTTGTTCGTCTTGGCAGCATGTTCCGGCTTGATGGCGACCTGGCGGAGCGCCTTGCCGGGGTTGAGGGCCTTGCCAAGGTTGAGCTCACGTCCAAGCAATCCTCTTCAAAGCTTAAACTCGTGGCCTGACTTAGCTGCTCTCCATCATTGCCAATCGCGTTCAGTCTCGGCATGAAACGCAAAAGCGAATTTGAGGAGAGAATTGCCGATGCTGGGAGCCATGCAGAACTGGACCATGCGGGTAACGCATGTGATCGACCACGCCGCGCGCGAAGCGGGTGAGCGGGAGATTGTCACACGCTGGGCCGATGGCAGCGAGAGCCGCACGAACTGGGCGGGCATCCGCGCCGACGCGCTGAAAATGGCGCAAGCTCTGCAAGCAATGGGGATCAAGAAGGGCGATCGCGTCGCAAGCCTTGCGATGAACCATTCGCGGCATCTGGTCAGCTGGTACGGCGTGGCGGGCATGGGCGGCGTGCTCCACACAGTGAACCCGCGCCTGTTCGACGATCAGCTCGAATATATCGTCAACCACGCGGAAGATCGCGTGATGCTCTATGATGCGGCCTTCCAGCCTATCGTCGACCGGATGAAAGACCGCTGGACCACAGTCGAGCATTACATTTGCTACGACAGCGGCGAGCATGCGCCAGCGTTCGAGGACTGGATCGGCGCGCAGGATGGCGATTTCGAGTGGGTCACCGGCTCGGAAACCGACCCCTGCATGATCTGCTACACTTCCGGCACCACCGGCAATCCCAAAGGCGTGCAGTACGAGCACCGCTCGACCATGATGCATGCGATGGCCGGATTGCAGCCCGCGGCATTCAATTTCTCGAGCGCGTCTGTCATGCTGCCCGTTGTGCCGATGTTCCACGCCGCGAGCTGGGGCTTGCCCTATGCAGGCGCGATGGCAGGCATCAAATTCGTGTTCAGCGCGGTCAATGATCCCGCAGTGCTGCACGAGCTGATGATCCGTGAGAAAGTGACGGAAAGCGCAGGCGTTCCAACCGTCTGGCTCGCGCATTTCCAGTATTGCGACAAGGAAGGCATCGATTTGCCGCCATTGAAAGCCGCAACAATTGGTGGCTCGGCCTGTCCGCGCTTCATGATCGAGCGGCTGATGAAGAACGGTACGCGCGTCCAGCATGCGTGGGGCATGACGGAAACTTCGCCTATCGGCACGGTTGGCGGGCCGACCTGGGATTGGGACGATCTGAGCTTTGAGGAAAAGGTCGAGAAGACCATGAAGCAAGGCCGCCCGATCTTCGGGGTGGAGCTGCGGATTGTCGATCTGGATGACATGATAACGGAGCTGCCGCGCGACGGGAAAACGTCAGGCGCACTCCAAATTCGCGGGCCTTGGATCATCAAGCGCTACTTCAAAGCGGATCAGGACGCGGCGAACAATGAAGGCTGGTTCGACACCGGAGACGTCGGCATCATCCATCCGGACGGCACGCTCCAACTCACTGACCGCACGAAGGACGTAATCAAGTCCGGTGGCGAGTGGATCAGTTCGGTTGAGTTGGAGAACGCAGCTGTGGGCCATCCGGCGGTCGCCGAGGCCGCAGCGGTGGGCATGCCGCACCCCAAATGGGACGAGCGCCCCGTGCTGTTCGTGGTCAAGAACGAAGGCTCGGAAATCACTGGCGGCGAAGTCATCGACTTCCTGAAAGACAAGGTTGCCAAATGGTGGTTGCCCGATGCGGTCGAGTTCATCGACGAGATTCCGCACACCGCGACCGGCAAGATCAGCAAGAAGGACCTGCGCGATCAGTTCTCCGACTACAAGCTGGAGTCTTGAGGCATGGCGAAATCCTATATCGATCCGTCGCCCGCCAATTTTGAGGCATTCAAGAACCTTCCGCGCGACGAGCCGATCCATATGCTCAACCTGCTGCGCTATCGCGATCTGGCGGAATATCCGGAAGACCACGAGCATCATGGCAATGGCTGGTCCGGGCGGCGTGCCTATCAGGAATACGGCAAGACTTCGGGGCCAATCTTCGCAGGTGTAGGCGGCACAATTGTCTGGCGCGGCGCGTTCCAGACGATGGTCACCGGACCAGAGCCGGACGAGAAGGTGTGGCACGATGGCTTTGTCGCGCAATATCCCAACTCAGGCGCATTCTTCGAAATGATCAAGAACCCGGATTATCAGCTTGCCGTGGTGAACCGCACCGCCGCGCTGGCCGATAGCCGCCTGATGCGCTTCAAGCCGGGCGAGGTTAGCGGGGGCTTTGGGTGAGGGACGGCAGTTGCGAGAAAACCGGAAAGTAGGTGCGCCTCCCTGGTTAAGCGGATGCTTGATTGCATGCTTAGTGTTGGCAGTATTTGCATTTCTTTTTGTTGGACTCGGTTTCGGTCTGCTGATGGAGAGTTCAACATTCGATCCAGCATCCAATGAACTAATTGGCCCTGCTGTCGGAATTCCGATCATCGTTCTGGCGGCATTGATTTGGTGGATATTCAGCGAAAAGCCTGTCTGGCGCTGGGTGGCCATCTATGTAGGGATGGTTGGAATGCTTTTCACGATGCTTTTCTTTGGGATTTTGCTCTCCAATTAGTTCGAGCCATTCGGCAATTTGGCAGTCGCTTAGCCTACACGTCGTCCCGGCCTTGAGCCGGGACAAGGCTTGTTTCTGTAGCACTCGATATAAGCCTGACCCCGGATCAAGTCCGGGGTGACGAAGAGGTTACAACAAGCGCAATTGCCCACCCACCTCGGGCCGCCTGAACTGCGTGCAGTCGAGCGCGAAGGCGTCGCCGATTTCGGACGCGGAGGTGTTGCCACTGATCCCGGCTTTCTTGCACGCCACGGCAAAACGCGAGCGGAACAGGTCCGCCCAAACGCCGCTCGGTTTCATGCGCGAAAAGAAATTCGGATCGTTATCACGTCCTTGGCGGATCGAGCGCACAATGCTCATGACTTTGCCCGCGCGGTCGGGATAGTGAACCTCCAGCCACTCGCGGAATAAAGGCGCGACTTCATGCGGCAGGCGCAGCGGTATCCATCCGGCTGACCCGACGCCGAGAGCCGCCGCGCGTTGGACAATCTCTTCCATGAACTCGTCTGTGATCGCAGGGATAACCGGCGAGATCGAGCAATGGGTCGGCACGCCAGCCTCCGCCAGTTTTCGCAATGCTGCGAGTCGCTTGAGCGGCGAAGCTGCGCGCGGTTCGAGCTTGCCGGAAAGTTTCGGATCAAGGCTCGTCACCGAAATCGCCACGGCCACCAGTCGCCGCCGCGCCATTTCCTCCAGAATGTCGAGATCGGCCAGGATGCGGTCAGATTTGGTCGTGATGGAAACCGGATGGCGCGCATCCAGACACACCCCCAGTACTTGCCGGGTGATCCGGTAGCGTTTCTCGATCGGCTGATAGGGATCGGTGTTCGTTCCCATGGCGATAAAACGCGGACGATATTTGGGCTTTGCAAAAGTTTCGCGCAGCAATTCGGCCGCATTGGGCTTTGCGAACAGCTGCGTTTCAAAATCCAGTCCGGGCGAGAGGTCGTGATAGGCGTGGGTAGGCCGCGCAAAGCAGTAGATGCAGCCATGTTCGCACCCACGATAGGCGTTGATCGAGCGGTCGAAAGGAATGTCGGGCGACTTGTTGAAGCTGAGGATCGTCTTGGGATGTTCCTCAGTCACTTTCGTGCGGAGCTTTACAGGGGGACCGTCGAGAACCTCCATGTAATCGCGCCAGTCTTCGTCCAGTTCTCTCTCGGCGAGGCCGAAGCGGGTCGACACATGTGCTGAGGGTGCACCCCTTCCGCGGATTGCTGAATCGAACATTCCGGCTCTTTATCATGCTGAGAACAAATAAGGAACATAGGAAGTTTGTCATCAAATCGGCTAATCTGGAGATATGTCGATTCGCTCAGTTACCTTTCGCACGGAACCAGACCAGGCTGTCGCTGCCACCCGTTTGATCATGCGGCGCAAGACCAGGTTTCCGATCTGGCCTGTTGTGCTGGTGGGAATTCCCGTTGCCCTGACAGGAATAATTATTGGCGGTGACGGGATGTTTGGCATCGCGCTCCCGCTAATGTCATGGCTGGTGCTGATCCTATGCATCATCGTTGCGTTCATCCATTACTGGATGCTTCCCCGCCAAGCGCGGCGGAGCTTTCAGCAGACCAAGCTCATGCAGCAGGAATCCAGACTTACCTGGGATGATGATGGGTTCTCGCTTGAGGGTGAGAATGCGAGGTCAAGCCTAAGATGGAGCGATCTTTACGCTTGGGGCGAGCAGGACGATCTGATCGTCCTTTTGCAGAGCGAGTTGCTTTACAACCTTGTACCGCTTGTGGCCTTGCAACAAGAGCAATCGAATGATCTGCGCAGCTGTCTTGAGCGATCTGGCCTCAAACGTATTTGAAGCTTGGTTGAGCCTATCACACCAAACTAGCGCTCTCTCAGTCGCGGCATCAGATCCACAAAATTGCAGGGGCGATTGCGGCTGTCCAATTGCTCGGCAAGAATGCCATCCCAACCATCCTTCACCGCGCCGTTCGAGCCCGGAAGCGCAAACACATAAGTGCCCCGCGCGACCACCGCCATCGCGCGCGACTGAACGGTGCTTGTACCAATGCTCTTGAGGCTCAAATAGCGGAACAGCTCCCCAAAACCGGGAATGTCCTTGTCCTTGATACGGTTCAGCGCTTCGGGGGTCACATCGCGGCCGGTGAGGCCCGTACCGCCGGTAGTAACGACTGCGTCGATCTCGGTGTCATCAATCCAGCGATGCAGATGCGCCGCGATCACTTCCGCGTTGTCCTTGCTGATCTCGCGATCTGCCAGCTTGTGCCCGGCGCTATCAATACGTTCGGCGAGGATGTCGCCCGAGGTATCATTCTCGAAGGTTCGCGTGTCTGAAACCGTCAGCAGAGCGATATTAATGGGCTTGAAGGTCAGGCTTTCATCAATCGCCATTCGTTGCGCTCCTTAACGGGCATTTCGGGGCGCAGCCGGGAATTCCGGCCACTCATTACGCGATAGGCTCGCGCGACTTGGCGAGTTTTTCACGCCTGCCTGCAGCTCATACATCCAGTAATTGCGCATGACGATAGCGACATAGCTGCGCGTTTCCCAATAGGGGATCGATTCCATGTAGAGCAGCGGATCGCCCTGATCGTTAACTTCCTCGTTCCACCGCGTGATGGGCGAAAGGCCCGCATTATACGCCGCCATGATCTTGGGAAGGTTGTTCCGCGTTGCGGGCGTATCGCGCAGCATCTCAAGATTGCGCTGGCCAAAGGAGAGATTGACCGAGGGGTCGTTCAAATTGACGTAGCGCGCATTCATCTCAAGCCGGGGCGCATGCTGACGCACAGTGATCGGCGTGATCTGCATCAGGCCGCGCGCATTTGCGGGGCTGACGGCGCTGGTTCGGAAGTTCGATTCCTGCAGCGCATGGGCAAAGGCCAGCGCGGGATCGACTTTCCAGCCATCAGACGGTGCCCAACGCGCCACCGGATATTGCAGCATGCCATCCGCGCGCGCGCCGTATGGCGCACTGCGGGCAAGCCAAAGCTGCGTTTGCGGCAAGCCCAAGCGCCGCGCAAGCCGGGTTAGCGCGCCAAAGTCCTCCGGATCGCCGATCCGGGCCTGATGACGAATGACTTCGCCTGCGAGGTCTTCAGCGCCGATTTCGACGAGTGCGGTTGCAATGCGGGCATTCTCGATGCGCTCCAGGCGGCGCCAGTCATCGCGCGTCAGATCGCTGACTTCGCTTGCAGCAGGCTGTTCCTGACCAAGCTGTTCCAGCGCAAGCATGCCGTAAAGTGTCTTTGGACTGCTGGCTGCTGCACGCAATTGCTGTTCTGCTTCTCCGGGTTGTCGGCACCGGATGAGCGCGCGGTGCGCCCAGTAATGTGCAGCGGCGGTCAGCTCGATATTCTGAGCCGCTTGCGCCGCTCGGCTGAAGCCTGCTGCTGCATTGGCGCAGTCGCCCAGACGCCAGCTTGATAACCCAGCGGTCCAATATCCTTCCGCAACCCATGGACCCGAGCCTTCCGCAACGGTCTGCGCCATGGAGAAGGCGGCATAGTCCTGATTTTCGATATAGTAGCTCCACGCAACGCGCTGCCGCCATTCTGCGCGGGCCTCGGAGCTCAGCGAAAGATCGATCTCTGCCAGCAGCTCCCGGGCACCATCGGGATCATCGTCACGGATGCGCGCGAGAATGTCACGCGAGACGCTCTCTGGCATCGTGCCATCATTTGTCGGGCGAGGCAGCACACGCTTCGACTGCCATGGCTGGCGCTGTATCCTGCGCGTGCTGGGCAGGCTTGGTGTATCGAAAAGTCCGCGGCGCTCACCGAGCCGGGCCAATTGCTCGGCTTGCGGCAGCGAGACGCCCATCTCGAACCACTCCGTGATTTGCTGCGCGCTGGTCTCGGGGCTGTTCGCATGCGTGTAGTACTCAGCGAGCGCAACCTGATGGAGCAGACCGGGATCGCGATCATTGAGCAGATCGTCCACCCGCTCCCAGTTCTCCGCCTGGATCGCATTGAAGACCGAGCGATAGTATTCGCGTGTCTCCTGATCGAGCACATCAGGCAAAGCGTTCTGTGCTTTACTTGAATGAAAGTAATTCGCGCTGTCAGCGATTGCGGGGGTAACGGGAAGGGCGAATGCAGCAAGCCCGGTCAGGGCATAAGCAAAACGGGCGCTAATTGTCACAAGCAGACCTTTATCCTCACCTGTTATCTCACTTGGCGCTCTAACGGGCGAGGTTAGCGAGCCACCTGCGCCAGAAACGAGCCTTCAACCGCGGCATGTTGGCGAGAGCATCAAGCCCTTCTGTCACAAGCAGCGGAACAGACGAGCCGTTTGCCGTATATTCATGAACAGATTCTGGCTGTTGCGCCGCATCGTGCTGAAGCAGCGGCAAAACGTTTGTGCCGAACACCAGCAGCTTTTCCGGCGCGGCAAGAGAGATGTGATGAGCGAGCACTTTGCCAAAGCCTGCGCTCAGCAATTCCTGCCCGTCGGCAAGCGGCAAAGCCTGCGGGACGCATGATGCCAAATAGACCTCGTCTTCCGCAAAACCCAACGCCGCGATAATCTTTGCGAGCAAACGCCCTTGTGCGCCTGAAAGAAGGCTCTGGCTGTCACCTGTCTCAGGCGTTGCGACAAGCACCATGAGTTTCGCTCCGACCACTCCGCGCGGCGCAATCCGTGGCGCGTTACCAGCAGGCGTGAGCTTCGGTTCTTGCAGCCAGAACTCATGGAAGGCGGCGAGATCGGCAGGAGGCGTTTCACCCAACAGGTCAGGAATTTCCTGTGGCGTGGGCTTGGGCGGTTCTGCGGCCAGTGACGGCTTGTTTGCAGGAGTAGTCGCTTCTGGCTTTGCCACAGGCTCCGGCTCGGCCAGCCAATCCGTAGCGTTATCGCTGAAATCAGCATCGACACCGGCAAGCTGCCACCACTCCAAAGCGGCGGATATCTCGTCTTGCAAGGATGGCTGATGTGCGGACATGTCGTAACGGCAGGTCTTGACCTTCCAAGGCTCAGCAATCAAGGCTTTGCATGAATTTTGGACACGGTTTTGATTGAGGACAAATAATCGATGAGCGCTGACGCCATTGCCCAAACGATTGAACGCGAATCCATGCCCTGCGACGTCTTGATCGTAGGGGGCGGGCCGGCTGGTCTTTCCGCTGCAATCCGCTTGAAGCAGATCAATGAAGAGCTTGAAGTCGTCGTCCTGGAAAAGGGCTCTGAAATCGGCGCGCATATTCTCTCGGGCGCGGTTGTCGATCCCAAGGCGCTGGACGAGCTTTTCCCTGAGTGGCGTGACATGGATTGCCCGATGGCGGAAACGCCGGTGACGGATAACTGGCACTGGGCGCTTTCAAAGATCGGCAAGACCTCGATCCCGCACCTCATCATGCCGCCTCTGATGAGCAATCATGGCTGCTACACCGGTTCGCTCGGCAATATGTGCCGTTGGCTGGGCGAGCAGGCTGAAGCGCTTGGCGTGATGGTCTTTCCGGGTTTCCCTGCCTCAGAGGTCATGTTCAACGAGGCTGGCGCTGTCACCGGCGTGATTACGCAGGACATGGGCATTGCCGAGGACGGCAGCCATAAGCCTGACTTCCAGCCTGGCATGGAGATCGAAGCGAAATACACGCTGTTTGCAGAAGGCGTTCGCGGGCATCTTACTAAGACGCTCAAGGCGAAGTACGACCTCGAAGCGAATTGTGAACCGCAGGTCTATGGCCTTGGCATCAAGGAATTGTGGGACATCGATCCCGACAAGCACGAGCCGGGCCGCGTCATCCACACGCAAGGCTGGCCGCTGAGCGAGAGCGACAGCTGGGGCGGGGGCTTCCTCTACCATCAGGCGAACGGTCAGGTCGCCTTGGGCTTCGTCACCGCGCTCGATTACAAGAATCCTTATGTCTCGCCTTATCAGGAATTCCAGCGCTGGAAGCAGCATCCTGCGATCCGCGAGTATCTGGAAGGCGGCAAGCGTGTGGCTTATGGTGCGCGCGCGATCAATGAAGGCGGCTGGCAGAGTGTGCCGAAGCTCGCTTTTCCGGGCGGCGCTCTGATCGGGTGTTCGGCTGGCTTCGTCAATGTGCCGCGCATCAAGGGCAGCCACACCGCGATGAAAAGCGGCATGCTGGCAGCGGAAAGCCTGGCCGCAGCGATTGCCGAGGGCAAGGAACATGACGAGCGGATGGATTACGATGCCGCCGTGCGTTCCAGCTGGATCGCGGATGAGTTGAAGCTGGTCCAGAATGCTGAGCCAGCGGTTGCCAAATTCGGCGGCGATCTGGGCACGGTTATCGCTGGAGCAGACATGTGGATGCGCACGCTCAAGATCGGTCTGCCGATCACGATGAAGCACCACCGCGATTACGAGCAAACGCAGCGCGCGGACCTCTACAAGCCGATCGACTATCCCAAGCCCGATGGCGAAATCAGCTTCGATCGGCTCACCAATGTCGCGTTCAGCTACACCAACCATGCCGAGGATCAGCCGGTCCACCTGCAGGTCAAGGACTGGGATTTGCAAAGGGCAAGCGAGCTGGCGATCTTTGCAGGGCCATCGACCCGTTATTGCCCGGCAGGGGTCTATGAGTGGCTCGAAGACGAGGACTCAGGCGAGATGAAATTCCAGATCAACTCGCAAAACTGCGTCCACTGCAAGACCTGCGATATCAAGGACCCGAACCAGAACATCAACTGGGTGACGCCGGAAGGCGGTGGCGGCCCGAACTATCCGAATATGTAGGGGCGAGTACGACCGAAAGTTTGGCGATGCCGTTGGGCCGATGTGGAAATTCCAGCCTGCGTCTACAGCAGATGGTCATTTCAATTGGCGATGAATTTACGCTTTCTTTGAAAGTGGATTGGCTTGCTGCTCAGCTCGAAAAATATCGTGATTTGAGTGGTTTTCACCGACACTCCGAAACAAAGAGCTAGACACGAGTTCATAAGTTTCGGAATGGTTTTATGCGACGTTTGAAAAGCTAAAGCCTGGTCATGGCAAAGGAAAAAGCAGTGCCGGTTTCTCGCGATGAAGTGGTAAATGCATATCGTTTTATTCTCGGCCGAGAGCCCGAGAGTGAAGAAGTGGTTTCAAAAGGAATGGCCCACTCAGAATTTGCCAGCTTGCGAGATGCTTTTTTGGACAGTTCCGAATTTAGGGGTAGCCTCGCAACACGGGGTACGCCTCCTCCTATCGGTCGCTTTTTCGATGCTCAGTCACATGGGACCGATATAGCTTGCACTGAAGCTCAAATGTCACAAATGCTCGCTCGCATTTCGAGTGCGTGGCAAGAGTTTGGACGGACTGAGCCGCATTGGTCAGTGCTCACCTCGGAAAAGTTTAAGAAAGATAACATCCAAGATAACATTGATGATTTCTATGCCAGTGGTGTGAAGTCCGTTGACAGAGACTTCAATTTCTTGAGGCGATCAAACCGTCCACTTTCTTTTAGAAAAGGGCTCGATTTTGGGTGCGGTGTCGGCCGGCTCACTTTAGCGCTTTCGCCATATTGCGAGAGCGTTGTGGGCATCGATATTTCGCCGCCGCACATTAAGCTTGCGAACGAACAGGCCGAGTTGCGTTCTGTAGCGAATGTTGAATTTCGAGTATTGGAACAGCTGGATGAACTTTCTCGCCTCGAACCATTCGATCTGATCCTTAGCAAGATAGTGCTGCAACATAATCCTCCTCCGATAATGGCTGCAATTCTCAGACACCTTTTGACTGCCCTCGCAGAAGGGGGATCTGCTATCATTCAAATGCCTAGCTACAAGGCCACGCAGGAATTCACGGTTGATGAATATCTGAGGAGTGAACCGCCAAAAATGGAAATGAACGCTCTTCCTCAGCAATTTATCTTTGAAATAATTGATCAGGCAGGCTGTCGTTGCCTTGAAATTCGCGAGGATAATGAAACGGGGGCTTTGCGGGGAGTGAGCCAGACATTTGCGATAACCAAGAAGTAACAGCGACATTCTGTGGCTCGTCGAAGGGAAAGGTTTCAGGCGAGATGAAGTTCCAGATCAACTCGCAAAATTGCGTCCATTGCAAGACCTGCGACATCAAGGACCCGAACCAGAACATCAACTGGGTGACGCCGGAAGGCGGCGGCGGCCCGAACTATCCGAATATGTGACGGGTTAAGGTGCGCGCTCGTTTGAAAGCAGTTTTACGCGGGTTTTCCGGACTAATTGCCACGCTTATGGCCGCTTTTGCCGGGTCAGCTTCGATTGTGATGCGGCCCGTTGATCGGACGCCGGAAGAGGTCGCTCAGTACATTCGTGACGCCCTTAATGGGAATAGCGGTCAGTATGATTGGCATGATTTTCTCGTAATCCCAATCATTGATCAGAATCTAGATAGCATCCGGTTGAGGGCCAAAGCAGTGCAGGTGCCATTTGACGATGGTGGTCGCAAAGAACTCGAGCGCCTACTCGCGGAAGTTGGACTCTCGAAAAACGGATAGGCAGACATTCCGCTGCCGAATGCTCTAGCTAAGAGCCACAAGAGGCTGGACCCCGGATCAAGTCCGGGGTGACCGAGTATAGAGCTGACATCTAGAATGGTCGTCATTCCCGCGAAGGCGGGAATCCAGAGCCACAGAAAACCGCGCTTGCGGCCTGAGATCCCAGCTTTTGCCGGGATGACGGAGTGCCGAGTGACTGGTCGAACCACATTTCCTACATTCGCCTCGTGAGCTAAGCCCGCAATCCTATCTGAAACGCTCAAATCCCCTCATGGAGTTTTGAAAAAATAGGAAAAGTGTCAACTTTGTTGGAAAGGCCTAAAACACGGAATTATAACGCGAACATGCCGTTTTCCATCCAACAGCAGGTGTCAATTATGTCAACTTTGTTGGAAACGGTTGCAGGCACGTGAGAACTAAAGACAAAACGCGTGTTCGGGGCTAAGGATCGCTGGTGACCATCACCGAAACCGCTTACGCCAAGATCAACCTCGCGCTGCATGTTCGCAGAAAGCGCGAGGATGGCTATCACGAGCTCGAAACGCTGTTTGCTTTCGTCAACAATGGTGACAGGCTGGTGGCGAAACCTTCCGATGCTGACAGATTCGAGGTTGTCGGCGAGTTTGCCGCAACGCTGGACAATCCATTCGGTAATCTCGTCAACCGCGCGATGGCAGCTTTGCCACGTAGCCAGGGCCTGCATGTCACGCTGGAAAAGAACCTGCCGGTTGCGGCAGGGCTTGGTGGCGGATCGGCGGACGCGGGCGCTGTGTTCAGGATCATCGAACAGGTCGCGGGCCTGCCGGACAATTGGGAGGATTTGGCCGCTCGTCTCGGCGCTGATGTACCGGCTTGCGTGCGAAGCGAAATGGCCATCGGAACCGGAACGGGGACAGACCTCGCGCCGGTTGAGAACGATATGGCGGGCATGGCGCTGCTGCTCGTCAATCCGCGTATTCCTCTGCCGACAGGGCCGGTTTTCAAGGCATGGGCCAAGGATGGCAAAGGTGAAGACCTCGGCGCGCTACCCAAAGGCACCGCCCGCGAAATCGCGCGCAATGGCCGCAATGATCTGCGCGCTCCAGCGGTCGAGCTTTGCCCCGCGATTGCGGATGTGCTCGGCAGTTTGAACCAGACTGATCCTTGGATGTGCGAGATGTCTGGCTCCGGCGCGACCTGTTTCGCGCTCTATGAAAGCGCAGAGCATCGCGATCGGGCATCGCGGGTTCTCGCCGAATTGGAACCACAATGGTGGCAAATGGTAGGTTCTCTGAAGTGAGAACACATCCATGATTACAGACGGTCTTCCATACCGGCAGCTTGGCGACCTGCGGCGCGGTGGAATCGTGTGCGTGGCGGACCATGCGTCGAATGTGGTGCCGGAGGGTATTGAGCTGGGTATCCCGGCAGAACTGCTGGGCGAACATATTGCGGTCGATATCGGGGTAGAAGGCATCGCAGGCCGGCTCGCGCGCAGGCACAACATTCCGGGGCATCTCGCCTGTGTCAGTCGGCTCGTCTGCGATATTCACCGTGAAGAAGATCACAAGAATGTCGTGCCGATGGAGAGCGATGGGCATCTGATCCCGGGCAATATCGGCGCGGATGTAGAGGCTCGGCTCAAGCTATACTATCGGCCTTATCACGATGCGCTTGCGAAGTGGCTCGACGAGCAGAAGCCGCAGCTCATCATCTCGCTTCATTCCTTTACGCCCAAGCTTTCGACCTCGGACGAGGAACGTCCGTGGGAATGTGCGCTGCTCTATAACGAGGACGATCGCGCGGCGCGCCACGCTATCCGCCTTTTCAGCGAACTTGGCCTCACCGTTGGCGATAATGAGCCTTATTCAGGCAAAGAGCTTAATGCGACAATGAACCGCCATGCCGAAGCGCATGGGCGACCCTACATTGCGCTCGAAGTTCGGCAGGACCTGATTTCAACCCGCGCAGAGCAATCGCGCTGGGCGGCAATGATTGCCGATGTTGCAGGAAGGGTTGCGCTCGCGCTTGAGTAGAGGCAGGGGCTGTTTCACGTAAAGCCGTATACGAGAAACAATATGTCCCGCTTCGATAAATCGAAACTGCCGTCCCGCCACGTTTCTGTCGGGCCTGAGAAGGCACCGCACCGCTCTTACTACTACGCGATGGGCATGACCGAGGAAGAGATTGCGCGGCCATTTGTCGCGGTGGCCTCTGCAGGGAATGACAGCGCGCCGTGCAACACTGCGCTCGATGCGCAAGCGAATATCTGCCGCGAGGGCGTAATCGAAGGCGGCGGAACGCCTCGCCGGTTCAACACGATAACTGTCACAGACGGGATCGCGATGGGCCATCAGGGCATGAAAAGCTCGCTTGTCAGCCGCGAGGTGATCGCGGATTCGGTCGAGCTGTCCGTGCGCGGGCACTGCTACGATGCGCTGGTCGGCTTTGCCGGGTGCGACAAGAGCTTGCCGGGCATGATGATGGCGATGCTGAGGCTGAATGTGCCGTCGATCTTTGTCTATGGTGGCTCAATCCTGCCGGGCACGTTCCACGACAAGGACGTAACGGTAAAAGACGTCTTCGAAGCGGTTGGCCAGTATGGCGCGGGCAATTGTCCGCTGCAGGAGCTTATCGCGCTGGAAAAGGTCGCTTGTCCGGGTCACGGCGCTTGCGGCGGTCAGTTCACCGCGAATACCATGGCCTGCGTCGGCGAAGCTATCGGATTGAGCCTGCCGAACAGCAACATGGCGCCTGCTCCTTACAAATCGCGTGAGGAAGTGGCAGTCGGTGCGGGTAAGCAAATCATGGAGCTGCTGGAGCGCAATCTGCGCCCGCGCGATATTTGCACGAGGGCTGCATTCGAGAACGCCGCGAGGGTTGTCGCGGCAACCGGTGGCTCGACCAATGCAGCGCTGCATCTGCCAGCCATGGCTAGCGAGTGCGGGATTGAGTTCGACTTGTTCGACGTTGTGGAGGTATTCAAATCAACGCCTTACATCGCGGACTTGCAGCCGGGCGGGAAATACGTTGCCAAGGACATGCACGATGCGGGCGGCGTCTACATGGTGATGAAGACGCTGATGGATGGCGGTTTCCTGGACCCGGAGCCGATGACAGTGTCCGGCAAGACCATTGGCGAAAACTTGGAAGAGATCACGTGGAATCCGGACCAGAAGGTCATTTACGAAGTCTCGAACCCGATCACACAGACCGGCGGTGTTGTCGGCCTCAAAGGCTCGCTTGCTCCCGATGGAGCCATTGTAAAGGTTGCGGGCATGAGCAAGCTGCAATTCTCAGGTCCAGCGCAGTGCTTTGATTGCGAAGAAGATGCGTTCAAGGCGGTCGAGCAGCGTGACATCCGCGAAGGCAGTGTCATCGTGATCCGCTATGAAGGCCCCAAAGGCGGTCCCGGTATGCGTGAGATGCTCGCCACCACAGCGGCGCTTTACGGGCAAGGCATGGGCGAGAGCGTTGCGCTGATCACCGATGGACGGTTTTCAGGTGCGACGCGCGGCTTCTGCATCGGACATGTCGGTCCTGAAGCGGCGGAATGCGGACCCATCGCCCTGGTAGAGGATGGCGACATCATCACGATCGATGCAGAGGCTGGCACAATGGACCTCGAAGTCGATGAAGCCACCCTCGAACACCGTCGCGAGGCGTGGCAACCGCGCACCAACGACTATCAGTCGGGCGCGCTTTATCGCTACTCGCAGAATGTGGGGCCGGCAGTGAAAGGCGCGTTGACGCATCCCGGCGCAAAGGCTGAACGTCACGTTTTTGCTGATATCTGATAGAGTGCTGACATGACGTCAGCTCAGATCCTTACTGTCGCGCAGATGCAGGCGGCGGAGCAATCGCTGATCGATGCGGGTACATCGGTTGAAACGCTGATGCAGGTTGCAGGGAACGGCGCTGCTGAATGGGTTTGGCGGATCGCCGCTGGACGTTCGGTTGTTATCCTATGCGGTCCGGGCAACAATGGCGGCGATGGTTATGTGATCGCTGAATGTTTGAGGGCGAGGGGGCTAGCCGTCCAAGTCGTGGCACCTCTTGGTCCCAAGACTGAAGCTGCCAAAGCGGCGCGGCTTGCTTACAAGGGCGAGACGCTGACTTCAGGCAAAGGCGCCAAAGGCGACGTTTTGGTCGATTGCCTGTTCGGTTCGGGCCTCGCTAGGGCCTTGGAAGCGGAACATGCGCTTGTGCTGCGCGATCTCGCATCGCGCGCGCAGTCACTCATCGCAGTGGATCTGCCGTCAGGTGTGGAGAGCGATAGCGGCGCGCTGCTCAATGAAGGCTTGCCGGACTATGACTGCACGCTGGCGCTTGGCGCATGGAAATACGCGCATTGGCGTTTGCCATCCCGGAGCAAAATGGGCGCGTTGAAGCTCGTCGAGATTGGCGTTGAAGAGGTGGAGGGTGCAGCACAATTGCTCGCCAAACCCAAGCTTTCAGCGCCAGCCTTGGATGCGCACAAATATTCGCGCGGTCTATGCGCCGTGGTTGGCGGAGCGATGCCCGGGGCGTCTCTTCTCTCAGCGAAAGCCGCCATGCTGGGCGGCGCGGGCTATGTGAAGCTGCTCGTAGACCATGCGCCAGCAAGCGCTCCTGCGGCATTGGTTGTCGATACCGATCCACTGGAAGGCGCGCTAAGCGATAAACGCATATCGTCAGTCCTTGTTGGACCGGGGCTGGGACGGGATAGCGATGCCCAGAATAGGCTGCGGGCGGTGCTTGCAGGCCCGCGACCGACTGTGCTTGATGCCGATGCGTTAATGCTGCTCCGGCCTGAGATGCTGGAAAAAGGCGCGCAAGTCCTCGCGACCCCGCATGATGGTGAGCTGGAACAACTAAGCCGCACATTCTCGGTCATCGCAGAAGAAAGGCAGGCCCGCGCGCATACGCTGGCCAAGGTGAGCGGCATGGTTATCTGCGCCAAGGGGCCGGACACCATTCTGGCTGCACCCGACGGGCGGATTTTCATAGCACCTCCTGCGTCGCCATGGCTCTCAACGGCCGGTACAGGCGACGTCCTAGCCGGCATCGCTGCAAGCCGCATGGCCACTGGGAAAGATGCATTTACAGCGGCCTGCGAAGCGGTCTGGCTCCATGGCGAGGTTGCAAGGTTGGCAAGCCCAAACTTTACCGCCGACGATCTGGCAATCCGCGTGCGAGAGGCCTACGCCGCAGCGCTATGAGCTATCCCAAAGAGATCGTGCGCATCGCAGCGCGGGGCGATGGCGTGACCGCAGACGCCGAGCACGTTTCAGGCGCTGTTACAGGTGATCTGCTCCGCGAGGATGGCTCGATTGAGCACGGACCGCATCACCAGTCTCCGCCGTGTCCGCATTTCGTGCCATGTGGTGCATGCCAGTTGCAGCACGCTGACGAAGCCGCGCTAGAGCAATTCGTCCGCGAGCGGGTCGCGTTTGCTGCTGAAAGCCAGAGTCTTGCAGCCGGAGAGCTTCTGCCAACGCATCTTTCACCGCCTCGAAGCCGTCGGCGAGCGACCCTGCATGGGCTGCGCACGGCCAAAGGCGCAGTGCTGGGTTTTCGCGAAGCAAGCAGCAATAGAGTGGTCGATCTTCGCGAATGTCACGTGCTGCAACCGCAACTGATTGAGTTGGTGGCCCCTTTGCGCAAGCTGGTCGCTGAGCATGGAAGCCGCGGCTCTGTCGACATCGGTCTCGCTTCAGTTGACCAAGGCGTCGATTGTTCAATTCGCAATTTCGCGATGGAGGGCTTGGAAGCGACTGAAGCGGTACTCGATTTCGCGCGCGATCATGGGCTGGCTCGCGTCGCGGTGGATATGGGCTTCGGAGCGGAAGCGGTGTGGGAGCCTGAGCCGGTTACGGTGACCTTGTCAGGCGTTCCCGTGAGCTACCCAGCTGGCGCATTTCTGCAGGCCACACCTGATGCTGAGGCGTTGATGGCGGCGGACGCGGCAGCATGGCTAGATGGAACCGCGAGCGTGGCTGATTTGTTCGCAGGGCTTGGCACATTCGCCTTAGCTTTAAGCGAAGCACGCGAGGTTATCGCTTTCGAAGCAGCCCGAGACGCGCATCTGGCGTGTCTCTCAGCTGCACGCCGGACTGGCCGCAAACTCGATGCTAAGCATCGCGATCTGTTCCGCAATCCGCTGCAGCCGGACGAATTGTCGCAGTTCGATGCTGTGGTTCTCGATCCGCCACGAGCTGGCGCGAAAGAGCAGGTTGCTGCCATCGCTCAGAGCAAACTCGAACGTGTTGTTTACGTTAGTTGCAATCCATCAAGTTGGGCGCGCGATGCCGCACAGCTTGCTGCAGCCGGATTCAAGCTCGAAAAGCTAAGGCCTGTGGGGCAGTTTCGCTGGTCAACGCATGTGGAGCTGACGAGCCTGTTTGTTCGCTAAGTTGCTAGCTGTTTAGTCAAGCAGGGTCTTGGTCTCGATAAAGTCCATCAAGCCGCCGAATGTCTCCAGCATTTCACCGTCAACCTCGTCATCTTCGATTACGATCTCGAGCCGGTCTTCGATTTCCGTCAGAAGACCTGCAACTGCCATGGAATCGAGCTCGGGTAATTCGCCAAACAGGCCGGTGTCGCGGTCGAATGTTTCGACGTCGTCAGCATCCAGCCCCAGCACGTCCACCAGGATCGAGCGCAGCGTCTCGTCGATAACGGCGCGGCTCGGCAGCGGCTTTGCAGCGGCTTTGGCTCCTTCTGCGACTGGCTCTTGCGATGTTTCGCTATCCGCCGACATACTGGTGTCTTCCCCTTTTTGAAAACGGGCCGCGTGTAGCCTTGCAGAACATATTGCGCAAGGCGGGCTGACACAGCGGAAAAGCGCGGCTAATCCTGCTCAAATGCCCGGCCTGCTCGACCCGACCCCGTATCCGCTTGATCACCTGACAGAGCGCGGTCCGCGTGACGCTCCCGCACTGGTGATGAAGCGCGAGACGCTTACACATGAAGAGCTTGCAGGCCGGGTCGGCAAACTCGCCGCCTGGCTCAAGGAGCAAGTGCCAGAGAAAGGCGCGCGGGTTGCCAGTTGGGATGCGAAAGGGGAGCTTACCTGCCTGCTTCCGCTTGCGGCTCCTCGGGCAGGGCTCGTGCATGTGCCAATCAATCCGCTGCTGAAACGCGCGCAAGCTGCGCATATCCTGTCGGACAGCGGTGCGAACATGCTCATTGCCAATAAGGGACGATTGAACAGCCTTGATGTCGAGGATATTCCATCGGGTTGTGAGACTTGGCTTGAGGCCGAGGCACTCGAGGCTGCCTATGCCCAAGCGGAGGCTTTGCCAGCAAGCGATGCCGATCCAGATGACATCGCTGCGATCCTTTACACCAGCGGGTCGACCGGCAGGCCCAAAGGTGTTGTCCTCAGCCATGCCAATCTGTGGCTCGGCGCTGTCAGTGTCGCGCACTACCTCAAGCTTGCTGAGGATGATGTGACGCTTGGGGTTTTGCCGCTCTCTTTCGATTATGGCCAGAACCAGCTGCTTTCGACCTGGTATGCAGGCGGCAGCGTTGCGCCGCTCAATTATCTGCTCGCACATGACGTCATGAAGGCATGCGCAAAGCATTCGATTACCACACTGGCCGCGGTCCCGCCTTTATGGGTTCAACTCACCGAGCTCGATTGGACGGAAGATGCGGTTGCTGGCATGCGCCGTATGACCAATTCAGGTGGCGTTTTGACCCGCGATCTTGTGCGCGACCTGCGCCGCATCTTTCCGCAAGCGGACCTCTACCCGATGTATGGCCTGACGGAGGCGTTTCGGTCTACCTATCTCGATCCATCGCTCGTCGATGAGCATCCCACGTCTATAGGCCGCGCCATCCCATTCGCCGAGATCATGGTCATCGATGAGAATGGAGCGGTCGCACAGGCCGGCGAAGAAGGCGAGCTCGTCCATTGCGGGCCACTGGTGGCGCAAGGCTATTGGCAGGATCCCGAGCGGACAGCGCGCCGGTTCAAGCCTGCGCCAGTGGCAAGCGAATATGGCGGAATGGCGGTATGGTCGGGCGACAGCGTCAAGCGGGAAGCGAATGGCTTACTCTATTTCGTCGCGCGGCGCGATGCGATGATTAAAAGTGCTGGCAACCGCATTAGCCCGCAAGAGGTGGAAGAGGGCGCACTTGCAAGCGGCTTGGTGGCTGAGGCGGTCGCTCTGGGCTTGCCGGACGAACGCTTGGGGCATGCCGTCCATCTTGTCGTGCGCGCCGAGCCCGATGCAGTGGATTTTGAGATAGGCCTGCCTAAGTTTCTCGCCAAGGAGCTGCCCAATTTCATGCAACCGGCTGAGATTCATTGGAAAGAGAAAATGCCGCTTAATCCCAATGGCAAGATTGACCGCACGGCATTGCTGCGGGAGCTTTCAGCATGAAACCCAAGGCGCTAGGGCCCGTTCCTGAAGGTTTTGCCGCCATCGATGGCGAGCTGGCGGTTGCAGGACGCAAGGTTAGCGAGTTGGTTAACGAAGCAGGCCGAACACCGCTTTTTGTGTACTCGCGCGAACGCTTGAATGCACGTGTCGCCGCGTTGCGCGACGCTTTGCCTGAGCGGATTGGGCTGAATTATGCAGTGAAGGCCAACCCGTTTGCTCCGGTTGTCCAGCACATGGAGCCGCTTGTGGACGGGTTTGATATCGCCTCCTCTGGCGAGCTTGCCTTGCTGGAGGAACTTGGGATCGATATGGCGCGAGTGAGCTTCGCGGGTCCCGGCAAACGCGATGACGAGCTGGAAGCGGCAGTGCGCGCTGGCGTCACTCTCAATTGCGAAAGCGAAGGCGAAGCGGAGCGAACGCTATCGATTGGTGAGCGTCTCGGCATCACGCCGCGTATGGCGATCCGGGTTAATCCGGATTTCGAGCTCAAGGGCTCAGGCATGAAAATGGGGGGAGGGGCTAAACCCTTCGGTATCGATGCGGACCGTGTGCCAGCGCTCGCAAAGCGCCTGATAGAAGCCGGTGTTCAGTGGCGCGGGCTTCACATCTTTACGGGCAGTCAGGCCCTCGGTGCTGAGGCTGTTATCGAAGCGCAGGCCAATGTGCTGGAACTCGCCGCAAGACTCAGCGAAGCTATCGGCGCACCTCTGCCCAAGCTCAACATGGGTGGCGGCTTTGGCATTCCGTATTTCCCCGGCGACGAGCCGCTTGACCTGGGCGCTGTCGCGTCAGCGCTTGCAGAGCGGATGGCGAAGCTACCTTCGATCCTCGCGGAAACCGAGCTTTGTCTAGAACTTGGGCGCTATCTGGTGGGTGAAGCGGGTGTCTATTTGACCCGTATTGTCGATCGCAAGGAAAGCCACGGCGTCACATATTTCGTGACCGATGGTGGGCTGCATCACCAGCTCGCGGCCTCAGGCAATTTCGGCACAGTGGTTCGCCGCAATTATCCGCTCGCGATTGCCACTCGGTTTGGTGCTGAACCGGAAGAGATTGCGAACGTCGTTGGCTGCCTTTGCACTCCGCTGGACAGGCTGGCTGACAAGGCTGAGCTACCACGCGCGGAAGTTGGCGATATCGTCGCGGTGTTCTGTGCAGGCGCCTATGGAGCGACGGCGTCGCCTGCAAATTTCCTTGGGCATGGGCCTGCGGAAGAAATGCTAGTCTGATGCGGCCGTTTCCGCGACACCATGGCCCAGCGCCATATATTCCGCGCTCTGCATTTCCTTCAACCGACTGACGGTGCGGGCAAACTCGAAGCTGCCATCGCCAGCAGTGTAGAGCTCTTCCGGCTCAGCCTGAGCGGTCACAAACAGCTTGACCCGCATTTCATAGAGCGCATCGATCAGCTTGGTAAAGCGGATCGCTTCGTTGCGGTTTTCCGGCCCCATCAGAGGGATGCCGACAAGGATGACAGTGTGATAACTGCGCGCAATCGCCAGATAGTCTGACGCGCCACGGTTCTCCTGGCACAGCTTCTTGAAACTGAAGACTGCAACGCCTTTGAGGCTCTTCGGGACATGCAGCGTTCGCCCGCCGCCCAGATCAAGCTCTGCGCTCGGTACATTGGCAGCATCCTGTGGATCATAGTCGGTCAGACGGAAGAAGGCCTCGCGCGCCCTTGCAGTTGCTTCATCGCCGAAAGGCGCGTTCCAGTTGCCGATCCCGCCGAGCCGCTCAAGCCGATAATCGACCGGGCCATCGAGCGGAACGATATCGAGCTGTTCCTCGACCAGCGTAATGAAGGGTAGGAAGAGCGATCGGTTAAGCCCGTCCTTGTAAAGATCCTGCGGCGGCCGGTTGCTGGTTGTGACGACAGTGACGCCTTGTTCAAGGATGAGCGCCGTGAACAGCCGCGCCATGATCGCCGCATCAGCCGTGTTCGTGACCACCATTTCGTCGAAGGCAAGGCACCGCACATCTGCCGCGATCCTTGCAGCGACTTTCGCCACCGGATCACCCGGATCACTCTGGCGCGCCTCGCGCAGCATCTGATCCACTTCCAGCATAAACGCATGGAAGTGCACGCGGCGCTTTTCAGGAATACCAAGCGTTTCGACAAACAGGTCCATCAGCATGGACTTGCCGCGCCCGACGCCGCCCCACATGTAAATGCCGCGCGGGCTCTTGGCTTTGCGACCGAAGAATTGGCCCATCAGTCCGCCGGGTTTCCCGCGCTCCAGCTCGCGCTGTAGATGCGTGAGCCGAACCGCTGCCCGCCTCTGGTCGGCATCCTCACGCAGCTCGCCCGCCGCGATCAGCCTTTCATAGCGTGCGAGCATGGCGCCCGATCACCCTTGTTCGCGCGGAACGAACTTGCGGATGATGCCGCTGTAAGCAGCAACACGGTCATCATCCTGCACCACTTCGCCGCGCACGAATACGAGTTTGCCTGTTTCGCGCATGATCTCCGTCACCGCATCGAGCGGACGCTTGGGATCACCGCCGCCAATGAACTGCGTCGAAAGCTCGAGCGTGACAGACGGCCCCGCATTGCCCGTGCCCACCACATGCATCGTCGTGAACATGGAGATGTCGATCAGGCCAAGCGTCACAGCGCCATGGATGATGCCTTGCAAATTCTCATGCTTGCGCTCTGGAAACATGCGCAAACGGCACTTTTCACCTTCACGCCGCGTGATGAGTTTTCCCATCACAGCACCGTTGAACAGCGTCTCGTCCTTCAGATTCCAGTGATGCCAGCCCGGGTTGTCCGGGTCCGGCTTGTGGTCGAACACATCGTCGCTAAGCACCGGGCCAAGCTCAGATCTGGCGTTCAGCCATCATCTTCTTGGTTTCTGCGATCGCTTTGGCGGGGCTGAGGCCCTTGGGACACACATTCGCGCAGTTCATGATTGTGTGGCAGCGATACAGGCGGAATGGGTCTTCCAGTTGATCGAGGCGCTCACCGGTCATTTCATCGCGACTATCCGCAAGCCAGCGATAGGCCTGAAGCAAGATTGCCGGGCCCAGGAACTTGTCGGAATTCCACCAGTAAGACGGGCAGCTTGTCGAGCAGCACGCGCACAGAATGCACTCGTAAAGCCCATCCAGCTTCTCGCGCTGCTCAGGCGTCTGCAAACGCTCCTTGCCGCTCGGCGTCGGACTGACGGTTTGCAGCCAAGGGCGGATTGAGGCGTATTGCGCATAGAAGTGCGTGAAGTCCGGCACGAGGTCCTTGATTACGTCCATGTGCGGCAGCGGCGTGATACGAATTTCGCCGCCAAGGTCTTCAATCGCTGTGGTGCAAGCAAGACCGTTTTTGCCGTTCATGTTCATCGAGCACGAACCGCAAATGCCTTCACGGCAGGAACGACGGAAAGTCAGCGTCGGATCAATCTCGTTCTTGATCTTGAACAGCGCGTCGAGAACCATCGGACCGCAATTATCGAGATCAATCTCGAACTTGTCGTAGCGGGGATTCTTGCCGCTATCGGGATCGAAGCGGTAAATCTTGAACGTCTTGGTACGTTTCGCACCCTCAGCTTTGTACGTCTTGCCGTCCTTACGGATCTTGGAATTAGCAGGAAGCGTAAAAGTAGCCATGGCAGTTGTGAATCCCGTTTTGGTTTGTGAACCTATCTAACGTGTCCGACACATGAGGCAAGGCGGGTTTGTTGAGAGCTTTGCCCGCTGTGTTGCTCGGGTCGCAAGTGCCTTCGCCCTTGAGCGAAATCGAATTCCAACAAAGTTGACAAAGTTGACACCTGTCAAATTGGCCGAATCGGCCTCAAACCCGCAGAGTTCTGCTGTTCTTGGTCCTTCCAACAAAGTTGACACATTTCCTATTTTTTCAAAACTCCATGGAACCTTGCGACTGTCCCATGGCTTTAGTCCGGCATGGACAATGTAGGAAACTGGCCACAGATTTGTGCTGTCTTCGGCGCCAGCGGCGGGATCGGTGCTGCTCTTTGCGAAGCGCTGGTAGAGCGCGGCGCAAAGCGGGTCTATGCCGGGTCGCGATCGGGCTGCGCTCCGCCTCATATGGCCATCACGCCATTCGCGTTTGATCTGACCGACGAAGCAAGCATTCAGTCTGCAGCCGATATGATGAAATCCGAGCCACCTCAGCTTGTTATCGTTGCAACAGGTGTGTTGACTTTGCCTGACGGAACCGGACCGGAGCGCAGCTTTAAGCGGCTTGATCCCGCCGCAATGGAACAAGTTCTGCGGCTCAACACGATTGGCCCAGCGCTGATTGCCAAACACTTGCTGCCGCTGTTTCCGCGCGAGGGAAGAGCGGTCTTTGCAGCGTTGTCCGCTCGGGTTGGTTCCATTAGCGATAACCGGATTGGCGGATGGCACAGCTACCGCGCGAGTAAGGCGGCGCTCAACATGCTGGTGCGCAATTGGTCGATTGAACTTGGGAGGACGCACAAGCAAGCGGTCGTCGTCTCGCTTCACCCGGGAACTGTCGACACCAGCTTGAGCGAGCCGTTTCAGTCCAATCTACCTGACGGCCAGCTGACGCCGCCTAATGAGGCTGCTGCGAACTTGCTCTCTGTGATTGCTGGCCTCGGTCCTCAAGACACAGGCTTCCAGTTCGACTGGAAAGGCGAACGGGTTCCCGACTAGTTCGCGGCGACGGCAAGAGGATCGCGCCCTGCGCGGCGCTCTGCCAGATGCCAGGCAATCAATTCACCATAGCGCGTCTCGCCGAGACCTTTGCCGTTCGCACGCTGCGCGACGATCATGCAGGGTTTTCCATTGCCTTCAACGATCATGGGGCCCTTCGTGGTTGGCGCGATATCCCATCCGACCAGCGCATATTGCCGGAAGTGTTTGTCATGAGCGCTCAAGACGAGCTCGCGCGTCATATCCCAGCTCTCGAGGCTGCGCCCGGTAATCTGCGCATCTGTGACAGGGTGCTTGTCAAATTCACCGACTCCGCGACCGCGGCATCCTCTGCCCAAAACGCCCGTTTGCGGGTCAATCGGCGCCATCAGCCCGCCCGACTTGATGTTGTCGACACGCGTGTCTGGATCAGACGGAAAGCGCAGGACAGAAGTCACAATCTCAGGCTTGCCATGCTCGTTGAGCATCGTTGTTACCCTCATCGTCGGCAAGGCTGAAAGCGCAAGGCCATCGAGCTCTGGCGACGCGATCAGCCGTTCCTGAACGATCCACTCGCCTTTGCGGCCTTCGCAATGCTGTTCGATCCAACGCGCAAAGACTTCTAGGTCGCCACGCGCCTCCTGGGGAACTTCGGCCAACTCCACTCCGTCGCCGCCTTCACCGTCGTTCGGTTTTACGATCACGCCATCCGCATCGGGCAGCGAAACGGGAGTTGCGCGGCCATCGCTGAAATAGCCATGCAGCATAGGCGTCGAGAGACCCCGATCGAGGCAGAACAGGTAGAAATCGATCTTGTTGGCGAGCAGACAGTCACGGGTCCAATTTGCCGGATTGAAGCGCCGGTTGAGGTCGCTGTGTTCGAACCGTCGCAAGAACAGGTCCATCTCTTCGGGCTTCTCGATCCGGAAAAGGGCAAGATCGTTGGGGTCGACGAACCGCTTGCGAGCGATGGCTTTTGCTTGCGTCGCCCAACCATCGGGCATCTTGTAACGCTTCGCCACTTGCTTTGTACGTAAGCCAAGCCAGGCATGGAAGCCGCTGAACGTCAGGATATTTACTAGCTTTCTCAGCGGGCCCTGTGACTCTTCGATATGCCGGTAGTGTTCATTGAGAAAGGCGGAACCGGTCGCACGCGTTAAACCTGGAAAGAGCGGAAATTTCTTCTTCGCATGATACCACCAGCCCAATGGAATATCGCGTTCTTCCGCCCCGATAGCGCGGCGTTCTGCGAGTAATTGGGAGATTTCTTCGCGTACGGTCTCGTCCTGCCGCTCCGCAAGCGCCTCAGACATTGATAGCGGCTCCGCCTGTTTCCTTGGGATCCGTGTTGAGCGCCATCATCGTGCGGTCCGCTTTGATCACGCCCTGACGATCCATGCTTGATGCTACAATGTGCTCGATCAATTGATGGTGCGAAAGGCCAGCGATCTGCGCCGCGCCAGACACCGTTTTTTTCGACCATAGATTGCAGGAAACGTTCACTTCCATGAACAAAACTTCACCGGTTTCCGGCGTGTAGCGGAACTCGAACCGGCCATAATCAAACGGCCATAGTTCCGGCAGCATGGCGCGGACTTGCTCGCGGATCTTGCGGGTCATGGTTGGCTTGCTCATTGCGACGAGCCGTTCTTTGGGACCATCGGTCAGCCCGCGTTTCTCTTCGTAAGAGCGGAAATTTCCTTCATCACCCGGCATTTCAAAGCGCATGGTGGAAAGCAGGATTGGTTCATCCCCGCCCAGCACAGGAACCACGACGTCATATGCGCCTTCATAGCGTTCGATGATCACATCGTGGCCTTCTTCATGAAGCGCCTTGATGTCTTTCTTGGCCTGCGACCAGGTGGCAGGCATAGTGATGCCCCAGCTCGCCGAGGAAGCGTTTGGCTTTACGACAAGGCGCTCATAGGCCCAGTCAGGCTCGTGCGGGAAGGGTGCACCGATACGCGCGATCATCCATGGAGCCACAGGAACACCACGAGCAGCGGCGGCGGTTTTCATCAGATGCTTGTCGTCTGCGAGACCGCGAACGATGGGTGAAGCCCCCAAAAACGGCAGGCCAATGCGTTTTGCCATTAACGGGCCCAGCATCTCGCTCATCGGGTAACCTGCTCTGTTCAAGAGAGTGAACAGGAAGTCGTGGCCCTGATGCTCGACCAGAGCGGGAAAGTCATTGGCGGGCGTAACATTCAGCCCGATATCCTGCAAAACCGTCAGGATTTCATGGTGATAGACCGCATGGTTGCCATCTTCTGCATGCGCTTTTCCGCCAGAAAGCGCGTGCTTGGCTAGAAACAGCACCTTCAAGTCCTGCTTCTTCGACTCAGGAATGGAGAAGATTGCGTGCTCGATCATGCCGAGGCTCATTGGGCCTAATTTGGCTAACTCGCAAGTCGGCGCTTTACCGCGACTGCGGAAACGTCTTAGACTACACGTGTGGACAGTCGGTTCGGATGGGAGGGGCCGATGGGATTGCAAAGCTGGTATGATGCGCATGTGATGCCGCGCATGGTGACTTTCGCCTGTGGTCAGGGTCAGGTCATGAAGCGGCGATCGTTTGTTGTGCCTTTGGCTCAAGGCAAGGTGCTGGAGCTTGGCTGCGGAGGCGGTCTCAATCAGCAATTCTATGATACCGATGCTGTAGCTGCATTCAGCGGCATAGATCCGCATGACGGCTTACTCGACGCAGCGCGCGCTGCGAGCGAGGCGAGGGGCTGGCACACTGACATCAAGCAAGGTGTCGGCGAAGAAATCCCTTTTCCTTCCAGCACTTTCGATACGGTTGTTTGCACCTATACGCTTTGCAGCGTGTCGGATCCGGCGAAGGTCCTGGCCGAAGTCCGCCGTGTTCTGAAACCCGGTGGACAGATGCTCTTCCTTGAACATGGCCGCGCGCCCGATGCCTCGGTTGCGAAGTGGCAAATGCGGGTTGAACCTGTCTGGAAGCGGCTCGCTGGCGGGTGCCATTTGACGCGTCCTGTGGGCGCTACACTGCGGGGTGCAGGCTTTGAGGTCGAGCCTATGGGCCAGGGCTATATGCCCAAAACACCGCGTATTGCCGGTTGGATGGAATGGGGCATTGCTCGCAAGGCCGGTGTGTAAAAAAGGCGCGATAAAGCTTTGACATATATAAGAAAGGGCTCAAATGCGATCTGCACCTGAGCCCTGTTCTTGATCTGATTGGCTGTTGAGCGAGTTACTTTTCCTCGCCGAACGTACGTTGCCACCAGCCACGACGAGGTTTGCCGTCATCGGCAGGTGCCTCTTCGGTATCTGAGGCGTCAGCATCCTTGGCGGCTGTTTCCTCAGCCGGCTCGTCTGCCTTTTTCTTGGCACGCGAAGTGCGCTTTGCCGCAGGCTTCTTGGCCGGCGCTTTCTTTGCAGGCTTCTTTTTGGGCGCTTCCTCTTCAGCAGAGTCCGCAGCTGCTTCTTCTGACGCTGCTTCTTCCGCTTCGGGCTTTTTCTTCGCCCGTGAAGCCCGCTTGCGTTTGGGCTTCTCTTCAGCCTTTTCTTCTGTTTCAGCCTCTGCGGCCATCGCTTCAGCTGTTTCCTGCGCATCATCAGGACCGGCAACGACCGGCATGTCTTCCTTGACCTGCTCAGCTACCTCATCGAGCTTCTCGGCATCTTCAGCCGTTACGCTCTCATCAGCCTTCTTGCGCCGCCCGCGACCGCCACGACTGCGACGCTTGCGCTTGGGCTTCTCGTCGCTTTCGTCTTCGTCGAATGAGGTTTCGTCCGATTTGTCTTCGTCCGAAGCCTCTTCATCGCCGTCTTCCGAACCTTCTTCGCGGCGCTTCTTGTTGCGACCGCGACCACCACGGCGGCGGCGGCGACGCTTTTTCTTCGGTGCGTCTTCGTCTTCGTCGCTGTCCTCTTCAGGAATGTCGTCATCATCTTCGTCGTCATCGACGATAGGTTCGAACTTAGGCGCTTCTGCTGGGCGAGGTCCGGCGCTCGACACGCTCATCTTCGCGCCTTCGTCTTCTCCCTCCGGAACGATCTCGACGGTCACGCCATAACGCTGCTCGATCTCGACGAGGTCAGCACGCTTTTCGTTGAGCATGTAGATCGCGGCCTCGGTACTTGCGGCGAGCTTGATCAGCGTACCTTTGCCCTTGGCTGCTTCATCTTCGATCAGGCGCAGAGCAGAAAGACCCGCAGAGGATGCGGTACGAACAAGGCCCGTGCCATCGCAATGCGGGCACTCGCGCGTGGTCGCTTCTAGCACACCGGTGCGCAGACGCTGACGGCTCATTTCCATCAGACCGAAGCCGGAAATGCGGCCGACCTGGATGCGCGCACGATCGTTCTTGAGCGCTTCTTTCATCGCCTTTTCGACTTTGCGGACATTGGAATTGTATTCCATGTCGATGAAGTCGATCACGACAAGACCGGCCATATCGCGCAGACGCAGCTGGCGAGCGATTTCGCGCGCTGCCTCAAGGTTCGTGTGAAGCGCGGTTTGCTCGATCCCGTGCTCTTTGGTTGAACGGCCCGAGTTGATGTCGATCGAAACCAGCGCTTCGGTCGGATTGATAATCAGATAGCCGCCCGACTTGAGCTGCACCATCGGGTCATACATCGCTCTCAGCTGGTCCTCTGCGCCATACCGCTGGAACAACGGGACTGGGTCAGAATAAGCTTTCACGCGTCGCGCATGGCTCGGCATGAGCATCTTCATGAAGGATTTGGCTGACTTATAGCCTTCCTCACCTTCAACCACGACTTCCTCAATCTCGCGATTATAAATGTCGCGGATTGCGCGTTTGATCAGATCGCTGTCCGAATGGATCAGTGACGGCGCAGTCGAGCCCAGCGTTGTTTGCCTTATGTCATCCCACAGCCGCGCAAGATAATCGAAGTCGCGTTTGATCTCCGTCTTGGTCCGGCTGAGGCCAGCAGTGCGGACAATCAAGCCCATGCTTTTTGGTAGCTTCAGGTCTGAGACGACCTGCTTCAAGCGCTTGCGGTCGCTGGAAGAGTTGATCTTCCGGCTGATGCCTCCGCCATGGCTGCTGTTCGGCATAAGCACGGTGTAGCGGCCGGCAAGGCTGAGATATGTCGTGAGCGCTGCGCCTTTATTGCCGCGCTCTTCCTTTACGACCTGCACGAGCAGCACCTGACGGCGCTGAATGACGTCCTGGATCTTGTAACGGCGACGCAGCGCCTGACGGCGTGCGCGAACTTCATCGACTTCCTTGGCGCGAGATTTGCCGCCGCCCTGGCGACGTCCGCGACCGCGACGACCGCGTCCACGACGCGCACCCTTCTTGGGCTTGTATTCGCTTTCGTCGCTGTCGTCATCAGAGGACTCTTCCTCAGACTCATCGCCCTCGGAGTCGTCCTCGTCTTCATCGTCTTCATCGCTATCGCCATCGACATGGCCTTCTTCGATAGTGGCGACTTTGTCTTTTTCAGACGTGTCGATCTCTTCCAGACCGTCTTCTGCAAGGTCTTCAGCAAGAGCTTCAGAGCTTTCATCTTCAGCGTCATATTCGTCGCCGGGTAGCTCGCCGCGCTCTTCTTCTTCAGCGCGAAGACGTGCTTCTTCTTCCGCCGCTTCTGCTTCCTCAGCGAGAAGCGCTTCGCGGTCTTCCTTCGGGATCTGATAATAATCAGGATGGATTTCGCCAAAGGCGAGAAAGCCATGCCGGTTGCCGCCGAAATCGACGAAAGCTGCTTGGAGGGAAGGTTCTACTCGCGTGACTTTCGCGAGGTAGATATTGCCTTTTATCTGTTTGTGTTCGGCCGACTCGAAATCAAATTCTTCGATCCGGTTGCCTTTGAGCACCGCCACCCGGGTCTCTTCCGAGTGGCGCGCATCGATTAGCATGCGCGTTGCCATGTATAATTCTCCAGGCGCTGGAGCAGCGCGGCAAAACCGCCTGTCGCGAGCGCACTAATATGGGAAACACCGGGGGCCGCAATTGGCGCCCGGCAAAAGTTGCAAAGCCCGCAGCGCCGGTGCGCTCGGGAAATTCATACGTGTCTGCATGCGAAAGAGGACCGTCTTGTACGGCGATCCGGCCCGATGCCGCACCATCGCGCCAGAAGCGCGGTTCGTGCTGGATCGGGGAGGAAACTCTTGTCACTGCATCAACCTGTTGTGAGGTTCGCTCTTAAAGGTGCAAACCGATCGAGTAGTACCGCCAGATCCGTTAAAAAACAGCATTCTGACCGATTACTCGGTGATAGCTTGCTAGCACCGTGGGTTTCATGCCGCAACCATATTGCGTTTCTCATGCGCAACAATCTAACCCGGTATCACGATGTCCTTGCGCACATTCCTAGCTGTTGTGATCTTGCTGCCGATCGTTCTGATTGGCGGATTGATGGCTTTGAACATCAAAGTTCCGGTGCCAGAGCTGGGACGCGATTATGTTGTGCGCGTTGCCTTGGGCGAGACCACTGAGATTGGCCTTCCTGATATTGCTGGGCCGAACGATCCAGATGCGCCGCTCGTGGTGATAGATGCCGGTCACGGTGGGCGCGATCCCGGAGCAGTGGGCGGTTCAACCAGCGCGCCCATCCGCGAGAAGGATGTTGTGCTTGGTATCGCTCTCAAACTGCGCGAGGAGCTGCTCGATCTGGGCGGCATCCGCGTGGCCCTCACAAGAGATGACGACAGTTTTCTCACTTTGAGCGAGCGGCCCAATCTGGCGCGCCGGATGAATGCCGATGTGTTCGTCTCCATCCATGCAGATAGCGCTGGCGAGGGGGCGGAAGCGGCAGGAGCCAGCATTTACACGCTTTCCCAGCGCGCCACCTCTGCAGCTGCCGCTCGGTTCGCCCGGCGGGAGAACGATGCGGACAGGCTCAACGGCTTGGAGCTTGAAGGTGAAGATGCAGATGTCAATGCGATCCTCGTCGAATTGTCTCAACGGCGCGCGAAAGAAGAGGCGCTTGAGCTGGCAAGTCTCATCCGGCGCGAAGGGCGAGGGCGCTTGGACTTTCATCCGCAAACCTTGCGAGGGGCCGATCTGGTCGTGTTGCGCACGCCAGACATGCCTTCCATCCTGTTTGAAGCGGGGTTTCTGACCAATCCGAATGAAGCGGAACGGTTGTCTTCAGAGGAAGGGCAAGAGGCAGCTGCGGAGAGCCTGGCGCGGGCCATTCAGGTCTATTTTGTCCGCCAAGGCCTCAACTGAACGTCGGTAAAGTGTCAGCGATGCGCGATGAAATAGACAAAAGCCTCTGGCGGCGTGGCGAGCGCCGGTGCTAAAGGCTCAGATCTAAGATGGAACAGCAGACGAATCTAGAATACGCGCGTTACCGGTTCATCCGCGATTTCAGCGCGGTGAAGACCTGGTTTGTGGAGAGCTGGCGGGAGCGCTTGCTCTTCCGCATCTTTGCCGGATTGTTCGTTTTCGGCATCGTTGTCTTGGTCGGCATCTGGGCGTTCTTGGCGCGCGACTTGCCTGATGCGGAGACTCTGCTCGAATATGAGACGCCTCTGCCCACCATGGTGCGAGGAATCGACGGAGAAATCGTCCATTCCTACGCTCGCGAGCGGCGCGTTCAGTTGCAATATGCTGACTTCCCCGAGCAATTGATTGAGGCGTATCTCTCAGCTGAAGACAAAACCTTTTTCAGCCATGGTGGCGTTGATTTCACCGGCACTGCCAATGCTGTGATCGACTACGTGACGAAGTACGGTTCGGGTGAGCGCGCGGTCGGTGGCTCCACCATCACACAGCAGGTGGCGAAAAATCTACTGCTGGGTGATGAGTATTCGGTCACGCGCAAGCTCAAGGAAATGATCGTCGCAAGCCGCATCGAAGACGTGCTGACGAAGCAAGAGATCCTCGAGCTTTACTTGAATGAAATACCCTTGGGACGCCGCAGCTTTGGCGTTCAAGCAGCGTCGCGTGCGTATTTTGACAAGGATGTCGGCGAGCTTGAACTTCACGAAGCGGCTTTCCTCGCGATCCTGCCAAAAGCACCGGAACGCTATGGCCGCGAACGTTTCCGCGATCTTGCCATTGAACGGCGGAATTTCGTCCTCGGCCAAATGGTCGAGAATGACTTTATCACGCAGGCAGAGGCCGATGCAGCCAAGGCAAAGCCGCTTGGGCTTGTTGCGCAGCGATCGTCCGAGCCAAGAGCCGACGCTGGATACTTCCTTGAGGAAGTGCGACGCCAGTTGATGGATCGCTTTGGCGAGACCGCTGAAGAAGGGCCGAACAGCGTCTATGCAGGCGGCCTATGGGTTCGCACATCGCTCGATACCGAGATGCAAGCGGCAGCGCGCGATGCCTTGCGTGCAGGCCTGTTCCGATATCACGGCAATCGCGGTTGGACGGGACCTATTGCGACACTTGATGTGAACGGCGATGATTGGGGCAGTCAGCTCGCAAGCTCCTTCATCAGCGTGAATTACGAGAATTGGCGGATCGGCGTGGTGACCGCGCGCAATGGCGATAGCGCCACGATCGGTTTCAGCGATGGCAGCGAAGCACCACTTTCCGGCATACCGAGCGGCCTCAGAGCCGGTCATGTGATTGCGGTGCAACCAAGTGGCAACGGCTTCCGCGTGCGCACTATCCCCGAGGTTTCGGGCGGGTTCCTCGCTCAATCGGTGCAGACAGGCCGTATCCTTGCGATGCAAGGCGGGTTCGATTTCCGGCTGTCCGACTTCAATCGCGCAACGCAGGCCGACCGCCAGCCGGGTTCGACTATCAAGCCTTTCGTCTATGCGACGGGCCTCGATAATGGCATGACCCCGGCGAGCGAGGTGCCTGACGAAACCTTCTGCTATTATCAGGGCTCCAATCTCGGCGAGAAATGCTTCCGCAATTTCAGCGGCCAGTCTGGCGGCGTACACACCATGCGCTGGGGACTTGAGCAGAGCCGCAATTTGATGACGGTGCACATCGCTATGGAATCAGGCATGCCGCAAGTCATCGACACTTTCGATCGACTAGGCATCGGACGCTATCAGCCATTCCCTGCTTTCGCTTTAGGCGCTGGCGACACAACGGTCGAAAAGATGGTCAACGCTTATGCTGCGCTCGCCAATCACGGGCGGCTGCACCGTTCCAGTGTCATCGATTACGTTCAGGACCGTCGTGGCAAAGTGATCTTCCGTGCAGATCGCCGGAAATGCGAGAGCTGCAATATGGCCGAATGGGACGGAGAACCGATGCCTCGCCTCGGGCCAATGGGTGAGCAAGTGATGGACCCGCGCACCGCGTTCCAGACCGTCCATATGCTCGAGGGTGTGGTGACGCGCGGCACAGCGACGCGCTTGCGTGATCTTGATCTTCCATTGTTCGGCAAGACCGGGACCACTTCAGGCCCGACCAATGCCTGGTTTGTCGGCGGCTCGCCGGAAGTCGTCGCAGGTGTTTATGTCGGCCATGACCAGCCCCGTGATCTCGGCAATTGGGTTCAGGGCGGGAACACCGCCGCACCGATCTTCAAGGAATTCGTCCAGAAAACGAAATCGCGCTGGAGCACGGACCCGGCGGTAGCGCCCAACGGCGTGCGCATGGTCCGCGTTGACCGTCGCAGCGGCAAACGCGTGTTCGATGCTTGGCCCACCGATGATCCCAAAGCGGATGTCATCTGGGAGGCATTCAAGCCGGATACAGAGCCTCCGCGGGCTACCCGGCAAGACGAGATTGCCGCTCGCCGAGAAGAGATCATCGCTTTGCTCCGCCGAGGCAGGCTGGAAAGCGGGCTTTCGCAAGGCCGTTTTGGTCGCGAGGAGCAGTTCGTCGAAGAGCAGGGCGGTATCTATTAGCGAAGGCCAGAACCGCTCAGCTGTCTTGCACAGCGCTTTACAACTGAGCCAGCCCCGCTAATCGAACACCAAGACAGTTTAAGAGAGATTATCCTATGCGTGCCGAAGGGCAGGCCTTTATCGACCGTATCGAAGCTGCACTCGCCTTGGTGCGCGAATCTCTGGATTGGGAGCGCGCTTTGCGCCGTCTGGACGAGCTCAATGCGCGCGTGCAGGATCCCAATTTGTGGAACGATCCGAAGGAAGCGCAGGCCGTCAGCCGCGAGCAGAAACAGCTCGAAAGTGCGGTCAATACAGTGAACGAAATCTCGTCCGAAATGTCAGACGCTGTCGAGTTCATCGAAATGGGCGAAGCCGAGGGGGAAGAGGACATCATCAAGGATGGCCTCAAAAGCCTTGAGCGGCTTGCGAACCGCGCTGACGCTGACAAGGTTCAGGCGCTTTTGTCCGGCGAAGCGGACAGCAACGACACCTATCTGGAAATCCACGCAGGGGCTGGTGGTACGGAAAGCCAGGATTGGGCGGAAATGCTCTTCCGCATGTATTCGCGCTGGGCCGAGCGTCGCGGTTTCAAGGTCGAGACCGTAGAATATCAGGCAGGCGATCAGGCGGGTATCAAGTCAGCCACGCTGTTGCTTAAAGGCGAGAACGCTTACGGATATGCAAAGACGGAGAGCGGGGTTCACCGGCTTGTCCGCATCAGTCCGTATGACAGTTCCGCGCGGCGCCATACATCATTCAGCTCTGTTTGGGTCTATCCGGTGATTGACGATGATATCGACATCGAGATCGATCCGTCGGATCTGAAAATCGATACCTATCGCGCGTCCGGTGCAGGCGGGCAGCACGTCAACACGACCGACTCTGCCGTTCGCATTACGCACCAGCCAACCGGCATTGTCGTTGCAAGCCAGAACGATCGCAGTCAGCACAAGAACCGAGCGACCGCGATGAGCATGCTGAAAGCGCGATTGTTCGAGCGTGAAATGGCGGAGCGCGAAGCGGCAGCCAGCGGGGAGTATCAGGAAAAGAGCGAGATTGGCTGGGGTCACCAGATCCGCTCCTACGTCTTACAGCCGTATCAGATGGTCAAGGATCTCCGCACTGGCGTTACATCCAGCTCTCCTGATGATGTGCTTGATGGCGCACTCGATCCTTATATTTCAGCAGCGCTTGCGCAACGCGTCACCGGCGAAAAGATCGAGGTGGAGGACGTCGAGTGATGAGAATTGCTCGGCTTACCATTCCTGCGGCAATCGCGGCAACGCTCACCGCTTGTACGCCCAGCGCGGAAGACAGCTCGCGGCCAGAATCATCGATTGGTTTCCCGCAGCCTGACAGGCCCGTTTCCGGTCTTGGTGCGACTGAGTTCTCCAATGAAGATGCGCGCGACAGTCGCGGTGAAGCACAAAAGGTTATGGACCTGGCGAGTATTTCGCCGGGTATGACAGTTGCCGATATCGGTGCAGGCGAGGGCTACTACACTGTGCGCTTGGCTGATCGCGTAGGTGAGGGTGGACGTGTCCTGGCTCAGGATATTGATCGCGATGCGCTAGAGCGGCTCGGTGAGCGTGTCGAGCGTGAGCGGCTTGCTAATGTGTCAATCAAGCTCGGCCAGCCTGATGATCCGCAGCTCCCGGTTGATAGCTTCGACCGCATCTTCCTCGTCCATATGTATCACGAAGTGAGTGAGCCTTACGCGTTTCTCTGGCGGCTATGGCCTGCGCTCGCAGAGGGAGGACAAGTGATTGTCGTCGATTCCGACCGGCCGACTGACCAGCATGGAATCCCGCCTGTGCTGCTTTCCTGTGAGTTTGAAGCCGTGGGATATGAGTTGATCGAGTTTCTCGAGAAGCCTGACATTCGGGGCTACTTTGCTCGGTTCCAGCGGGCTGAGACCCGTCCGCCGCAGAGCGAGATTACCGGCTGTGCGCTCAAGTAATCGGGGCCAATCACCCGACATGGGCTAACCCAGCCTTTTCCTCGTGAAATCGCAGTGCTAGGCGCATGCGCACATAACCCAACAACAGGTGAGGAGTTGCGCCGGGGATGAGTGATTTTCCAACGAGTTTTGATCGTGACGATTTGTTGAAATGCGCACGCGGCGAGTTGTTCGGGCCCGGCAATGCGCAATTGCCAGAACCTCCCATGCTGATGATGGATCGGATCACGGAAATCTCTGGCGATGGCGGCGAGCATGGCAAAGGCCATGTGGTCGCAGAGTTCGATATCAATCCTGACCTTTGGTTTTTTGAATGCCATTTCCCGGGCAATCCGATTATGCCAGGTTGCCTTGGCCTTGACGGCCTCTGGCAACTTACCGGTTTCAACCTGGGTTGGCGTGGCTGGCAGGGGCGCGGCTATGCGCTCGGTGTGGGTGAAGTAAAGCTCACCGGTATGGTGCGGCCTGATCGCAAGATGCTGAAATACTTTGTCGATTTCACTAAGGCTGTGCAGACTCGCCGCTTGACCATGGGGGTTGCCGATGGCCGCGTCGAGGCCGATGGCGAAGTCATCTATCAGGTCAAAGACATGAAGGTCGCCCTCTCCGAGGCGTGATATAAGAAAAGACGAAAGAGGGCAGAATGCGTCGCGTCGTTGTAACAGGGCTGGGGATCGTCTCCTCAATTGGGAATAACGCTCAGGAAGTACTGGCATCGCTGAAAGCGGGCAAATCGGGCATCACCTTTAATGAGGATATGGCCGAGCATGGCTTCCGCTCGCAGATCGCAGGCGCAGTCGACCTCGACATCAAGGAACATGTCGACAAGCGCACCTTGCGCTTCATGGGGCCGGGGGCGGCCTATGCTTACATCGCGATGGAGCAAGCGATTGCCGATGCAGGGCTCAAAGAGAAAGACGTCATTAACCCGATGACCGGCGTGATTGCAGGATCAGGCGGGCCGTCAACCTCTGCCATGCTGACAGCGCATCAAACGGTGCTGAAGACCGGCGCGACAAAGCGCATCGGGCCGCTCGCTGTGCCGAAATGTATGTCCTCAACGGTCAGCGCGAACCTTGCGACAGCCTATCAGATCAAAGGTATGAATTTCTCGATCACATCGGCTTGTTCCACCTCGCTGCATTGCATCGGTATGGCCGCACAGCAGATCGCACTGGGCCATCAGGACGTTATGTTTGGAGGTGGCGGTGAAGAGCTCGACTGGACACTGTCGTGCTTGTTCGATGCGATGGGCGCGATGTCTAGCAAGTATAATGACACGCCGGAGCGCGCTTCACGGGCATTCGACGCCGATCGAGACGGTTTTGTCATCGGCGGAGGAGGCGCGATGCTTGTGCTGGAGAGGCTTGAGCATGCGCAGGCACGCGGTGCGAAGATCTATGCCGAAGTCACTGGCTTTGGCGCAACGTCAGACGGTGTCGACATGGTCGCGCCATCGGGCGAGGGCGGTGAGCGGGCCATGCGCGGCGCGCTGCGTACGATCCCAGACGGCCGCAAAGTTAGTTACATAAACGCGCACGGTACTTCGACGCCGGTGGGTGATGTAGGTGAAATCGAAGCGGTTCGACGCGTCTTTGGCGACGGGTCAACGCCGCCAGTGAGCTCGACCAAGTCCATGACCGGACACAGCCAGGGCGCGACCGGCGCTCAGGAAGCGATTTACTGCCTGCTCGCGTTGGAGCATGACTTCATCATTCCATCAATCAATGTCGAAACTCTCGATCCAGAGCTGAAGCCGCAAGAAATCGCAACCGAGCTGGTCGAGAATGCCGGTCTGGACACGGTAATGACCAACTCATTCGGATTTGGCGGCACGAACGGTTCCATGCTGCTCTCGAAGTTTCATGCGTGAGGCGCGTAGCTTAAAAAACCTGCTGATGTGACTGGGCAATCCTTCTCAATCCGGGCAACCGACTTCACTGAGGCAGAGGTCGAGCAGCTGGTGCTGTTCCATTTGAAGAAGATGTACGAGACATCACCGGCGGACGGAGTATTTGCCTTTGGACTGGAGGCACTGCGCGAGCCGGATATCTCAGGCTTTGCCGCTTGGCGCGGGGATGAGCTGCTCGGTATCGGCGCTTTTAAGAGCTTTGACACTTACGGCGAAGTCAAATCGATGCGCACTGCTCCAGAGGCTGCTGGTCTAGGGGTTGGAACCGCTATCCTCGCTGAAATCGAGCGAAACGCGCACGAGCGAGGACTGTCAGCGCTTAAGCTGGAAACCGGGCCTCCACCGCATTTTCTCGCTGCCAATCGCTTCTATGAGAAACACGGGTTCACAGTTTGTGGCCCGTTTGGATCCTATGCGGAAAACGCACACAGCGTTTTCTATGAGAAAGCGTTGTAAGGTCATTTCCAGAGCTGCAGTGAAGTGACTTCTGCGCCCAGTTGAACGTCGCTTTCTGCCCGGGTCACAATCCGCTCGGTTAGTTTCCATTTCCGCCGGATGCGCCCGCGCTTCCAAAGGTCGGTGAGCCAAAGCTCGCCTTTCCATTCGCTTCGGCCAATCCGGCCTTCGAAAGACATGCGCGCGGCAAAGATCGCGCAACGCTTGTGCTGGCGCACATAGATATCGTGAAACTGGTAGTGCTCGCAGCGCAGCCGGGACGTGGCTGCATCCAGCCAGCTGGGCCGATCCAGAACCGCTGACTCCTTGCCGCCCAGCAGGAACACAAACTCGCTCGACGCAATGGCTTTCATCGCGGCGCGATCGCGTGTCATCCACGCCCGTGCGAACAGGTGCTCGAGGCTTTCAATATCGGCAGCAAACGCGTCCATGTGTGTTTATCTCAATGCGGTGAGAACTTGATCGGGCGGACGGTGTCCGTCTGCCCACATGCGAATATTCGCGATGACCTTGTGACCGGAATCTTCCCGCCCTTCGCGGGTCGCGCTACCAATATGCGGCAGCGTCATGACATTCGGAATTTTGAGCAGACGCGGATCGACATTCGGCTCGTCAGGGTAAACGTCGAGGCCTGCGCCCGCGAGCCTTCCGCATTCCAGCGCATCGATCATTGCTTCCTGATCCACCAGATCGCCGCGCGCGGTGTTGATGAGGCATGCGCCGTCTTTGAACAGCTCGATCCTGCGCGCATCGATCAGGTGCTGCGTGTCTTTGCTCGCCGGGCAATGCAGGGTGACAATATCAGCTTCAGCCAGCAGCGTATCGAGGTCAGCGACATAACGCGCACCAAAGATACGTTCGACTGCTTCGGGCAAGCGCTTGCGATTGTGGTATGCGATCTCCAGACCGAATGCTCTGGCACGGTGCGCGACAGCCTGACCGATGCGGCCCATGCCGACGATGCCCAGAACCTTGCCGCCCAGCTTTCGGCCCAAAAGTGCTGATGGCGCCCAACCGCTCCATTCACCCCGGCGGATCAGTGACACCCCTTCGCGCACACGGCGAGGGATGCCGATGATCATTTCCATGGCGATATCAGCGGTGTCGTCAGTGAAAACCCCGGGCGTATTGGTGACAAGGATCTTGCGCTTGGCTGCGGCTTCCAAAGCGATGTGATCAGTACCGGCGCCAAAGCTTGAGATAAGTTTCAGTTGCTCGCCGGCTTGCTCAATAAGCTCGGCGTCCAGACGATCTGTGACGGTGGGCACCAAAACATCACAACGCTGCATGGCATCGGCCAGTTGCCCGCGTGAATAAGGTGCGTCTTCGGTGTTGAGCGTCGCCTCAAACAGCTCGCTCATGCGGGTCTCGACTGAGGGCATGAGATGCCGGGTGACGATTACGCGCGGTGTGTGCTCGATGGGTTTAACAGGGGTTGCTGCGTCGCTGGCCATGAGATTGCGCTAGGACGCGGCATAGGGTGCGGTCAAGATGCTTCATCGGCTTGGGTCAACGCTTGATGGAATGGCGGCAAAGGCTGTATGGCTATGGCTATGAATCGCTTCATCGTTTCGCTGCTGACCGCAGTGCTTGCATCCGCTGTGATAATCCAGCCCGCGCACCTTGCTGCGCAAACGCAAGAGACCCCTTATTGGGCCTCTTTGCGAGTGAGCGAAGTGAATATGCGGGTAGGGCCAAGCATGGATTATCGCATCGACTGGGTTTACAAACGGCAGGGTCTGCCGGTGCGTGTTCTTCGGGTCATGGAAGGCTGGCGATTGGTGCAAGATCCAGATGGCACTCAAGGCTGGGTGTCGCAGCGCATGCTAACCAGGTCGCGCGGCGCTCTTGTGATCGGTGAAGGCGTCGCAGCCTTGCGTGAGCGGCCAGACGAGGATTCGACTGTTCGCTGGAACCTTGAGCCGGGTGTCGTCGGCAAACTGGGCGATTGCCAGCAGGACTGGTGCGAGCTGAATGTCGATGGCCGCACGGGCTTTATTAAGGTGTCACGGCTTTTTGGGGCCGGCGAGCCTTAACCCGCGGACATCTGGACGAAAAAAAGGCGACCCCGCGAAGGGCCGCCTTTCCCATGCGATGATGTCAGTCGATTACTCTGCAGCAGCAGGCGTTACCTTCACGACCGTTCCATCGTCCGAAGTAGACGTGAATGAACCGTCCTCGGCAGTCTCGCCCTGAGTCCAGCACTGTTGCGGGGCGTCGCCTTCCGGATCGAAGCATGCCTTGCCGTCGACATCTGCGACGACACCACTGCTGGTCTGGTCGCCCGTCGTGCTCACATAGCTGCCATCATCCGACACTGTCACAGTTCCGCTCGTACCGTCTGCATAGGCCACGTCGAAAGTGCCGTACATGACAGCGCCGTCACCTGCAGGTGCTGCAGCTTCTTCCATCGCAGCGCTATCTTCCATTGCTTCAGGCTCAGCTTCGCCGCCGCCACAGGCCGCCAAAGCGAACACGCTCGCGCAAACAATCAGTTTTTTCATTGCAACTTCCCTCTCTCAATCAGTCATATTGACTGTAACCCAAAACGGGCGACCCTCGCCAAAGCCTGCTTATTGCTGCGGGCTAAGGTTGCGAGGGCATCATGAGCTTGAGAAGCAATCCGATCAAGGGTGTAATTGCTCACACCCCGGCTCTCAGACAGTGCTGGTCAGGCGAGTTCGACTGCGATTGCCGTGCCTTCGCCGCCGCCAATGCACAGGCTCGCAACACCCTTGGTCTTGCCTTGGGTTTTTAGCGCATTGATCAGCGTGACGAGGATACGCGTGCCTGAAGCACCGATCGGGTGGCCCAGCGCGGTTGCGCCGCCATTCACGTTGATCTTTTCGTGCGGGATGCCGATGTCGCGCATGGCGAACATGGCAACACACGCGAAAGCTTCGTTGACCTCCCACAGATCGACATCGTCTGTGGTCCAGCCCGCTTTCTCCAGAACCTTGTTGATCGCGCCGACCGGAGCTGTGGTGAAGTCTTTCGGTTCTTGAGCGTGGGCTGCCATTGCGACCACCTTGGCGACAGGCGTGAGGCCCTTTTCCTTGGCAATGCTTTCGCGGGTGAGAACAACAGCTGCTGCGCCGTCCGAGATCGAGCTTGAGGTCGCGGCGGTGATGGTACCGTCCTTGGCGAAGGCTGCACGCAGTTGGGGGATCTTGTCCGGGCGACCTTTTCCGGGCTGCTCGTCGGCTTCCACGACTGTCTCGCCGCGGCGGGTCTTGACGGTCACAGCGACAACTTCATCACCGAATGCGCCGCTTTCGATTGCAGCATTGGCGCGGCGCAGGGATTCGATGGAATATTCGTCCATATCTTCGCGTTTGAGCTGGTACTCGTTTGCAGTATCCTGCGCGAAAGTGCCCATCGCGCGGCCTTCCTCATATGCATCTTCCAGCCCGTCGAGGAACATGTGGTCATAGGCTGTGTCATGGCCGATGCGCGCGCCAGAGCGGTGCTTCTTCAGCAAATACGGCGCATTCGTCATGCTCTCCATCCCGCCGGCGATCACCATGTCGACTGTGCCACTTGCAAGCGCTTCTGCGCCCATGATGACTGTCTGCATGCCGCTGCCGCAAACCTTGTTGACAGTGGTCGCTTGAACCGACTTCGGCAAGCCAGCCTTCAATGCAGCCTGACGGGCAGGGGCCTGGCCCAGACCAGCTGGCAACACGCAGCCCATATAGATGCGATCATAGTCTTCGCCCGCCACTCCAGCGCGTTCCGTTGCCGCTTTGACTGCGGTCGCGCCGAGTTCGGTTGCAGAAACATCGGCCAAGGCGCCTTGCATGCCGCCCATGGGTGTCCGCGCATAGGAAAGGATGACGATCGGGTCGTTGGCGGAGAAAGAGGACATATTCGCTTCCTTGATTGGCGAGTCTGAGAGGTTCGTGGGGCGGTCTAATGCTGCATTGCGGCAAACGCAATTGGAATGCGTATGCGCCATTGGTCGTAGCCTAAGCTTGCATTGCACTTGTATTGCACCGGGCTTTGCGCGACATAAGTCTCAAACGACAACGGATTGCGGAGAGAACAATGGCCAACGATCGCAAACATGATATGGAGCAGGCACTGAAGCGCCAGCGCGAGGCTTTCACCGCGTCCCGGCCAGAGCCGATGTCCATGCGCAAAGATCGTATTAAGCGCGCCATCGCTTTGCTGAAAGATCATGGCGAAGACTTTGCGAAGACCATGGCGGCAGACTTCGGCAACCGCTCTATCCAACAATCTATGCTGACCGATATCGCTTCGAGCGTAGGCGCAGGCAAAGACGCATTGAAGAACATGGATGCCTGGGCGAAGACCGATAGGCGCAAGGTCCAGTTTCCACTGGGGTTGCTCGGTGCGAAAGCAGAAGTGCGTTACGAACCGAAGGGTGTCATCGGCATTCTCAGCCCGTGGAATTTCCCGGTCAACCTCGCCTTCTCACCACTTATGCAAGTGCTCGCTGCAGGCAATCGCGCGATGATCAAGCCCAGCGAGTTTACCGAGCGCACCAGTCTTTTGATGTCGCAATTGGTAGAGAAGTACTTCACCCCAGATGAAGTGACCGTCTTCACTGGCGGGCCTGATGTCGCCGCCGCATTCTCTTCCCTGCCGTTCGATCATCTGGTTTTCACCGGCTCCACACCCACCGGAAGGCGTGTCATGGAAGCGGCCTCTGCCAATCTGGTGCCGGTAACGCTCGAGCTGGGCGGAAAATCGCCTGTCTTCATGGGGCGAAGCGCTGACTTCGCAAAAGCGGGCGAACGCATCGCCTTGGGCAAAATGATGAATGCCGGCCAGATCTGCTTGTCGCCGGACTATATGTATGTGCCAGAAGACAAGGAAGGCGAAGCGATCGAAGGCGTGAGCCAAGGCGTCAAGAACATGTACCCGACGTTGCTGGATAATGATGACTATGCTTCCATCGTTTCTGACCGCCATTTTGAGCGGCTCAACGGCCTGGTCGAAGATGCGCGCGAAAAGGGCGCAGAGGTCATTGAAGTCAATCCGGGCGATGAAGACTTCTCCAACGCCAACCAGCGCAAGATGCCGCTCAACATCATCCGCAACGTCAATGACGACATGAAAGTGATGCAGGAGGAAATCTTCGGACCCGTTTTGCCTGTCATGACCTATAAGAACATTGATCAAGCAATCGACTATGTGAACGACCATGACCGTCCGCTCGGCCTCTATTACTTCGGGCAAGACAAGAGCGAGCAGGAACAGGTCCTCAGTCGGACGATTTCTGGCGGCGTGACGACAAATGACGTGATCTTCCACGTCTCAATGGAGGACTTGCCGTTTGGCGGCGTCGGCCCGTCAGGCATGGGCAGTTATCACGCGATTGAGGGCTTCCGCGAGTTCAGTCATGCACGGGCCGTCTACCACCAACCGAAGATCGACATTGCCAAGCTCGGCGGGTTCAAACCGCCTTATGGCAAAGCGGTCGAGAAGGCGATCGCGACGATGATGAAGTGACTGTGCGAACCGGGCGAATTTCGCTTCGGCTCTGGAGTCTTCCCCACAATGCAATGGAAAGCGCACAATTTGCGCGATTCCCTCCCTTGCGCCATACAGATCATCCGCCTAGAGCGACGCGGGATTTAGCAAAGCTACTTGGACTAGAGTTGTGGTCGACCTCAGCCAGTATCTACCGATACTGATATTCATCTTTATAGCCGTCGGGCTGTCATGTCTTTTCGTGTTTCTGCCCATGGGCGTCTCGCGCCTGACGGGCACGCATAATCCGGATGCGGAAAAGCTAAGCGAGTATGAGTGCGGTTTCCCTGCATTTGAGGATGCGCGCAGCCAGTTCGACGTTCGCTTCTACCTCGTCGCGATCAGCTTCATCATCTTCGATCTCGAGGCGGCATTTCTGTTTCCCTGGGCGGTGAGCCTTGATGAAACACAGTGGCTGGGTTGGGGCGCGATGATGGTGTTCCTCACGATCCTCGCGATCGGTCTTGCTTATGAGTGGAAGAAGGGAGCTCTGGACTGGGAATGAGTAACTCTTCTAACAACACGACGATCATTCCGCCCACTGCGCCGATCAGCGCGGCTGAGGCGGCTGCGACCATGCCGACAGCGAAGGGCGGCGAAATCCGCACGCCTGATGCAGACTATTTCAACGCGCTGCAAACCGAAGTGAATGACAAGGGCTTCCTCGTCACTTCGACCGAAGACGTGTTTCAATGGGCGCGCACAGGTTCGCTGTGGTGGATGACCTTTGGTCTCGCATGCTGCGCGGTGGAAATGATCCACGCGAACATGCCACGTTATGACATGGAGCGGTTTGGCGCTGCGCCTCGGGCTTCCCCGCGCCAGTCGGACTTGATGATTGTCGCAGGTACGCTGTGTAACAAGATGGCGCCTGCTCTGCGCAAGGTTTACGACCAGATGTCTGATCCCAAATATGTGATCAGCATGGGCAGCTGCGCCAATGGCGGCGGCTATTACCACTATTCCTACAGCGTCGTGCGTGGCTGTGACCGGATCGTTCCGGTCGACATCTATGTACCGGGCTGCCCGCCGACCGCAGAAGCGCTGCTTTACGGCGTGATGCAATTGCAGCGCAAAATTCGCCGCGCCGGGACGATTGAGCGATGAGCGTGGTGCATTCCGCTCCGAAGATTGCGTCCAATGACGGCGTGCGTGAGGCACTTGTATTTGCGCTTGGCGATCACGTTCTGGATTCGACGGAAGAACACGGCGAGATCGTTCTCACGGTAAAGCGCGAGAGCATCGAAACGGTCCTCAAGTCGTTGCGTGACGATCACAAGTACCAGCAGTTGATGGAAATCGCTGGCGTGGATTATCCGTCCCGAGCTGAGCGGTTCGAATGCGTCTACATGCTGCTTTCGCTTACCAAGAACCACCGGATCATGGTGAAGTGCAGCACGGACGAGAATACGCCTGTTCCGACGGCAACCACGCTTTGGCCAAACGCGGGGTGGCTCGAGCGCGAAGTCTTCGACCTCTATGGTGTGAAGTTCTCCGGCAATCCGGACTTGCGCCGTATTCTGACCGACTATGGCTTTGAAGGGCATCCTTTCCGCAAGGACTTCCCGATGACCGGCTATACAGAGCTGCGTTATTCCGAAGACGAAAAGCGCGTTGTCTATGAGCCCGTCGAGCTTGCACAGGACATGCGTACATTTGATTTCCTCTCTCCGTGGGAGGGCACTGATTACGTGCTTCCCGGTGACGAAAAGGCCGATGGTCCACCACAGGTCGACAAGCCGAAAGTGACGGAGAAACCTGCGGATACCGGCGCTGGCAAGAAAGCTGAGGAAAAGGCAGCGAAAGACACGCCTTCTGACCCACCGGCCATGGAAGAACCTGATGACAAGGAGGACGGCAAATGAGCAAAATGCAGCTTGAAGAGTCGCCCACCACTGACGGCGACGTCATCCAGAACTACACCATCAACTTCGGTCCTCAGCACCCTGCAGCGCACGGCGTGCTTCGCATGGTGATGGAGCTGGACGGCGAGATGATCGAGCGGATCGATCCCCATGTCGGCTTGCTCCACCGCGGTACGGAGAAGCTGATCGAGCAGAAGACCTATTTGCAGGCGCTGCCTTACTTCGATCGCTTGGACTATTGTTCGCCGCTTTGCATGGAGCATTCCTACGTGCTCGCCATCGAGAAGCTCATCAATCTCGAAGTGCCGGAGCGCGCGCAATACCTCCGCGTGCTCTTCGCTGAGCTCACCCGCATCTGCAATCACATGCTCAACATGGGCGCACATGTGCTCGATGTTGGCGCGTTTACGCCGAACCTGTGGATCATGGATCTGCGCGAAGACTGCATGAACTTCTTCGAGCGGGCTTCAGGCGCGCGCATGCACTCGGCCTGGTTCCGCCCAGGCGGTGTGCATCAGGATGTGCCAGAAAAGCTGCTGGTCGATATTGGCGAATGGCTCGACAACCGGTTCTTCCAGCTCTTCGACGATGCAATGAGCCTGGTGCTCGACAACCGCATCTTCAAGCAGCGCAATGTCGATATCGCTGTGGTGAGCCAGGACGACGCGATCGCTTGGGGCTTTAGCGGCCCGATGATCCGCGCTGCCGGCCTGCCGTGGGATTTGCGCAAGTCGCAGCCGTATGACGTGTATGACCGTATGGAATTTGACATTCCGGTGGGCACGAACTCGGATTGCTATGACCGCTTCATGGTCCGCGTCAAGGAAGTTCGCGAGAGTGCGAAGATCATCAAGCAATGTCTGCGCGACATGCCCGATGGTCCGGTTTCCAGCACCGATGGCAAGGTCTCACCGCCCAAGCGCGGCGAAATGAAGCAGTCGATGGAAGCACTGATCCACCACTTCAAGCTCTACACCGAGGGCTTCCATGTTCCGGAAGGCGAAGTCTACGTCGCAACGGAAAGCCCCAAGGGCGAGTTTGGTGTCTATCTCGTGAGCGATGGGACGAACAAGCCGTATCGCTGCAAGATCCGCCCGACGGCATTCTCTCACCTGCAAGCGATGGACTTCATGAGCAAGGGCCACATGCTGCCAGACGCGACTGCCATTCTCGGCGCGATCGACGTGGTATTCGGGGAGTGTGACAGGTGAGCCAACCTTTTAGCCCTTGGGATTTTCTCATCGGAGTTGGATATGGCGTGGGCCCAACTCTGATGCTTCTACGGATTTCGGAGATGCTTCCGGCTGTTTATGGATATGCTGGAGTAGCGGTCTTCATTCTTACCCTTTCCATTCAAACCTTCCGTCTCCGGCAGCAGGAGAAAGCTGCTAAGGTCGCTGAACAGAGCTCGTCCAATGGCTGACCGTACTCCCGCACCCGATACGCCTGAACTGCGTGCGCGCTGGGGTTCGTTCGAATGGACGGACGCAAACCGTGCGAAGGCCGATTATCACATCGCCAAATACCCGGACGGCCGCCAGAAATCAGCGGTAATGCCGCTGCTTGATCTTGCTCAACGTCAGGTAGGCCAAGAGACCGACACGCAAGGCTGGCTGCCGCTACCGGTGATCGAGTATATCGCGAACTATCTCGACATGTCGGTAATCCGCGTGCTCGAAGTCGCGACCTTCTATTTCATGTACAACATGAAGCCGGTCGGGAAGTATCATGTGCAGGTCTGCGGCACCACGCCGTGCATGCTTCGCGGCTCGGACGACATCATCTCCGCTTGCAAAGCGCGCGGCATGAAGAAGGGCGAAGTCTCTGAGGACGGCCTTTGGACCCTCACCGAAGTCGAATGCATGGGTAATTGCGCGACCGCGCCGATGGTCCAGATCAATGATGACAATTACGAAGACCTGACCGTTGAGCGGCTTGATGCCGTTCTGGACGCGTTGGCAGCAGGCGAAACGCCCAAGGCGGGCACACAGGAGCCCGGCCGTCATACATCAGAGCCAAAAGACGGACCGACGACACTCAAGGAAATGGTTAACGCCAATCACGATTACCGGGGGGAATGGTAATGTCTCTCCAGGATAAGGATCGCATCTTCACTAACCTTTACGGCTTTCAGGACTGGGGACTGAAGGGTGCGCAGGCGCGCGGCGACTGGGACAACACCAAGGCGCTGATCGAACGCGGGCAGGACGCGATCATTGAAGAAATCAAGGATTCCGGCCTTCGCGGGCGGGGCGGGGCAGGCTTCCCCACCGGCCTTAAATGGTCGTTCATGCCGAAAGAGAGCAAGGACGGTCGACCAAGCTTCCTCGTTATCAATGCTGACGAATCCGAGCCCGGTTCATGCAAGGATCGCGAGATCATCCGGCACGATACGCACAAACTGATCGAAGGTGCGCTGGTGGCTGGTTTCGCCATGCGTGCGAGGGCTGCCTATATCTACATTCGCGGCGAGTATATCCGCGAGGCCGAAACGCTGCAAAAGGCCATCGACGAAGCCTATGACGCAGGCCTGATTGGCAAGAATGCGTCCGGCTCAGGCTACGACTTCGACGTGTTCATGCATCGCGGTGCAGGCGCGTATATTTGCGGCGAAGAAACCGCGATGATCGAAAGCCTTGAGGGCAAGAAGGGCCAGCCAAGGCTCAAGCCGCCATTCCCGGCAGGCGCAGGCCTTTATGGTTGCCCGACCACGGTCAACAATGTCGAAAGCATCGCGGTCGTCCCGACGATCCTGCGACGCGGCGCGAGCTGGTTCAACAGCTTTGGCCGCGAAGGCAATCACGGCACGAAGCTGTTCCAGATTTCGGGTCATGTCGAACAACCATGCGTCGTCGAGGAAGCTATGAGCATCCCCTTCCGCGAGTTGATCGAGAAGCATTGTGGCGGAATTACAGGAGGTTGGGAGAACCTCTTGGCAGTCATTCCGGGCGGTTCATCAGTGCCATTGGTACCCGCTGAGCAGATCATGGACGCACCGATGGACTTTGACGGGCTGAAGGATCTCGGCTCCGGCCTTGGCACAGCCGCCGTCATCGTGATGGACAAGTCCACCGACATCGTCCGCGCGATTTCGCGCCTTTCCTATTTCTACAAGCATGAAAGCTGCGGCCAGTGCACGCCTTGCCGCGAAGGCACGGGCTGGATGTGGCGCATGATGGAACGCCTGCGCACCGGCGATGCGGCGATTGAAGAAATCGATATGCTGCAGGAAGTGACCAAGCAGGTAGAAGGCCACACAATCTGCGCATTGGGTGATGCGGCGGCTTGGCCGATTCAGGGACTGATCCGCCATTTCCGCCCCGAGCTGGAGCGCCGCATTCACGAGCACAACGCTAAGTTTGCGGAGGCTGCGGAATGACCAACTCCCGTTTTCTCACAATAATATCTGTATTAATGATCTTGGTCGGGATCATCGCACTGTTTGACAGATACGCAGATTATTCGAGCGGTGAAGAGAGCATCTTCGGATGGTTAAACTTGCCCATCGCTTTGTTCTTGATCGGCGGCTCATCTCTGTATCGAGCTATCTCAGCAAACCGCAGCAGCGAGACTGATGATGCCTAAAGTCACCGTAGACGGACAGGAGCTCGAGGTTCCAGACGGCGCAACCGTCCTTCAGGCAGCAGAGCTTGCGGGCAAGGAAATCCCGCGCTTCTGCTACCACGAACGCTTAAGTATCGCCGGTAACTGCCGGATGTGCCTGGTGGAAGTGAAGCCGGGACCGCCCAAGCCTCAGGCGTCATGCGCGCTTCCCGCCACCGAAGGTCAGGAAATCCGCACCGACACACCGATGGTCAAGAAAGCGCGTGAAGGGGTGATGGAGTTCCTCCTCATCAACCACCCGCTCGATTGCCCGATTTGCGACCAGGGCGGCGAATGCGATTTGCAAGATCAGGCGGTGGCCTATGGCCGTGGCGGATCGCGCTATGAAGAGAACAAGCGCGCGGTCACCGAAAAGTATATGGGGCCGCTGATCAAGACGATCATGACCCGCTGCATTCACTGCACGCGCTGTGTGCGCTTCTCTGAAGAGATCGCTGGCGTGGACGAGATTGGCGCGCTTTATCGCGGCGAAGACATGCAGATCACCACCTATCTCGAGCAGGCGGCTGCCCACGAGATGAGTGCGAATGTGATCGATCTGTGTCCGGTCGGGGCACTTACTTCTCGCCCTTACGCGTTCGAGGCCCGTCCGTGGGAGCTGAAGAAGACCAATAGCATCGATGTGTCTGACGCTGTCGGCGCGAATATCCGTCTGGATAGCCGGGGCCGCGAAGTCATGCGCGCACTCCCTCGCATCAATGATGATGTGAATGAGGAATGGATTTCCGACAAGGCACGCTATCAGGTCGATGGCCTCGGCAAGCGCCGCTTGGACAAGGTCTTTATCCGCAAGAAAGGCGGGATGAAGGTCGGCAGCTGGGACGAAGCATTCAAGGCTGTCGCGAAGCAACTCAAGGACGCGAAATCATCCATCGCAGCAGTCGCAGGCGACATGGTCGATTGCGAAACGATGTTTGCGGCCAAGGCGCTGCTCAAGGCGTGCGGATCGAACCTGCTTGAAGGTCGCCAGACTGGCATGGATTATGACGTGTCGAGCCTGGCGGCGGTGAATTTCAACTCGACGCTTGCCGGGATCGAGACCGCAGATGCTATTCTGATCGTCGGCAGCAATGTACGCTGGGAAGCGCCGAGCGTGAACGTCCGACTGCGCAAGGCGGTGAAGCGCGGCGCGAAGGTCTATGTGATCGGTCCTGAGTGGGAAACGACGTTCCCTGCGACATTCCTTGGCGGTGACCTTGCTGTCCTCAATGACTTGCCGGGCGATCTGGTTGACCATTTCCGTGAGGCAGAGCGTCCCGCGATCATCATGGGCGGTGCGGCTCTTGCCAAGGGTGCGCTTCACGCGGGTCTCGCGGCTGCGGATACGCTTGGAGTGGTGAAACAGGGCTGGAATGGCTTCAACGTGCTGCACTTCTCTGCCGCACGCATGGGCGGGCTGATGCTCGGCTTTGCACAACAGGGCGGAATGGCGGACATCGCAGCTGCCAAGCCGAAGGTGGTCCTCTCGCTTGGCGCGGATGAGATGGATTTCGAGCCCTATGCTGACGCTTTGAAGGTTTATATCGGTCACCACGGCGACAAAGGCGCGCATGCGGCGGATATCGTACTTCCCGCAGCTTCCTACGCGGAAAAGGACGGAACCTACGTCAACACGGAAGGCCGCGTGCAATATGCGGAAAAAGCCGTGTTTGCTCCGGGTGATGCACGCGAAGACTGGACGATCCTACGTGCGCTCGCCGACGCGATTGGCGTAAACGTCGGATTTGACAGCTTTGGTGAACTGCAGGCCGCGATGATCGCCGAAGTGCCTGCTCTGGGCGAAGAGGGTCTTGCGGATTACGGCGCATTGCCGGCTGCTCCCGCGGGGGCGAAGGCGGAAGGCGTGATCGAAGGTTACCCTATCAAGGACTTCTACCTCACCAATCCGATCGCTCGCGCGAGCGAAGTAATGCAGCGCTGCTCAGCAGAACTACTCCATGGCGATGAGTTGAAGGAGGCGGCAGAGTGAAGCAGATTCCTCAGTTCGTAAGGCGACTGCCGTACGTTTTTTATGCGTTAGCAATTGTCGTCGGCCTTTGGCGCTATTGGAACGACTGGACTGTTGCGGAAGCTTCCATGCAATTTGCGACAGGCGGGAGCGAATTTGACCAAATGCGCTTCATGTCGCGCTCGACTGCACTCTATTGGGGCGTGGTCGAGGCCGCATATTTGGTCGCCAATGGTGGAGTGATCCACGTCCTTGTCGCGATCTACGACAAAGTGTCAGGAGCGGCAGAGTGACCTTCTTCGCAGTTCTAATTGGCGCTGGCATATTTCTGCTGGTCCTGTTGGGTGTCGCATCCTTTGCGCCGAGGTTCATGAAGAATGACAAGGCGTCCGCGCCTGATCCAGGTGCTGGCTCTGCAGGTGGCGGCACCTACGGGTCAAAGGGATTTGATGAATATTTGGACTTCGACGCAGGCTGCGGAGGAGACGGAGACTAATGACCGAATTCTTCCAATCCTTCGGCATGTCGTATGAGTTCGCGTGGTTTGTCGCGACGATCAGCGGCATTCTGCTGATCGCTCTCCCGGTAATGCTCGCGGTTGCGATGATCATCTATGTCGACCGCAAGGTGCTCGGTGCGATTATGTTGCGGCGCGGACCCAATGTGGTTGGCCCGTTCGGCCTGCTTCAGAGTTTCGCGGATGGCCTCAAGGTCTTCCTGCAGGAAACCATTATCCCGAGCGCGGCAAACAAGGGCATCTTTCTGCTCGCGCCGATCATCACATTCACCGTCGCCCTTGCCGCATGGGCGGTGATGCCGTTCGATGCAAAAATGGTGCTGGCGGATATCAATGTCGGCCTGCTCTACATCCTCGCGATCAGCTCGCTCGGCGTTTACGGCGTAGTGATGAGCGGATGGGCGAGTAACTCGAAATATCCGTTCTTCTCCGCCATGCGCGCGGCGGCACAGATGATCTCTTACGAGGTCTCGATCGGTTTCATCCTCGTCTGTGTGGTGCTGTTCGCCGGTACGTTCAACTTGAATGGCATCATCACCGCGCAAGAAGGCTTCGGCCTCGGCGTGATCAACGCCTATGCAGTGCATCCGCTGCTGTTCCCGATGTGGGTGGTGTTCTTCATCAGCTGCCTGGCAGAGACCGCGCGCGCACCGTTCGACTTGACCGAGGCCGAATCCGAGCTCGTCGCAGGCTTCCAGACCGAATATTCCTCCATGAGCTTCGCGCTGTTCTGGCTCGGCGAATATGCCAACATCCTTCTGATGTGCATGCTCAACGCGGTATTGTTCTGGGGTGGTTGGTTGCCGCCGATTGATTGGGAGCCGCTTTATGCCGTGCCCGGCATCGTCTGGCTGCTGCTCAAGACCTTCGTCTTCTTCTTCATGTTCAGCTGGATCTGGGGAACCGTGCCGCGTTACCGCTATGACCAGTTGATGCGGCTCGGGTGGAAGGTTTTCCTGCCGATGAGCCTGATCTTTGTCGCCGTAATCTCGGGCTATCTGATGGCCACAGGGCACTACTCATGAGCACCGTCACCCATCTCATCAAATCGTTCACGCTTTGGGAAATTCTCAAGGCGCATGCCTTGACGCTGAAGTATTTCTTCAAGCCAAAGCTGACGATTAACTATCCGTTCGAGAAGAATGCGCTCTCGCCCCGTTTTCGCGGGGAGCATGCGCTGCGTCGCTATCCCAATGGAGAAGAGCGCTGCATCGCCTGCAAGCTGTGCGAAGCTGTGTGTCCGGCGCAAGCGATCACCATTGAAAGCGAACCGCGCGAAGACGGCAGTCGCCGCACCACGCGCTATGACATCGACATGACCAAATGCATCTATTGCGGCTTCTGCCAGGAAGCTTGTCCGGTGGATGCAATCGTCGAAGGGCCGAACTTCGAATACGCGACTGAAACGCGCGAAGAGCTGCTCTACGACAAGGCGAAACTCTTGGCCAACGGGGACAAGTGGGAGCGGGCGATTGCCGCAAACCTTGAAGCCGATGCGCCCTATCGTTAACGGGCGCGACGGACGGAACAGGGGTCTATGATTCAAGCAATTGCCTTTTACCTTTTTGCAGGCCTGATGCTTGCAAGCGCGGTCATGGTGATCAGCGCGCGCAATCCGGTGCATTCCGTGCTGTGGCTGATCCTTGCATTCTTTAACGGCGCGGGACTGATGGTACTGATCGGCGCTGAATTCATCGCGATGCTGCTGGTCATCGTCTATGTGGGCGCGGTCGCGGTGTTGTTCCTGTTCGTCGTGATGATGCTCAACATCGACTTTGCAGAGATGCGCGCGGGCTTCATCAAGAACGCGCCGCTTGGCTTGCTGGTTGCGTTCATCTTGTTTCTTGAGCTGTTCGTCGGCCTGGTTGCGACCGGGCAGGGCGGTGTAACACTTGGTACGGCGGATGGCCTGTCACAGCAGGCTTCTGACACTCCGAATATCGATGCGATCGGCGCGTTGCTTTACACGCGCTACGTCTTCCTGTTCGAGGTCGCCGGCATCATCCTGCTAGTCGCGATGATCGGTGCAATTGTACTGACGCACCGGACGAAGCCAGGCGGCTCTCCGGGCCGTCAGGATATCGGCAAGCAGGTTCGCCGCCGTCCAGAAGATGCAACCGTTATGAAGCAGCCGGAAGTCGGCAAGGGGCTCGAGCTATGATTGGCGTCGAACACTATATCACTGTGTCCGCCGTGCTGTTCGTACTCGGCGTGCTGGGGATTTTCCTCAACCGCAAGAATGTGATTACGATCCTTATGTCGGTCGAGCTGATCCTGCTCGCTGTGAATATCAATCTGGTCGCCTTCAGCGTGTTCCTGAATGATCTCGTGGGACAGGTCTTCGCGATGTTCGTGCTGACAGTGGCTGCGGCAGAGGCAGCCATCGGGCTAGCCATCCTTGTCATTTACTACCGCAAGCGCGGCACGATTGCGGTCGAAGACGCCGCGCAGATGAGAGGGTAGAGTCCAGTGCAGACGTCCATCCTTCTTATCGTCTTTCTACCCCTGCTTGCGGCTATTGTTGCTGGGCTAGGCAATCGCGCGCTTGGCAATACCATCGCCAAGTCAATCACCACCGGCGCGCTGTTCATCAGCTGCGGTCTGAGCTGGCCAATCTTTATCGGATTCCTCACCGGAAGCGCTGAAGCGACCGTTGTGCCAGTGCTTACCTGGGTCCAATCGGGCACGCTGAGCTTTGACTGGGCGCTGCGCGTCGATGCTCTGACCGCGGTTATGCTCGTGGTGATCAACACGGTGTCCGCGCTCGTCCACCTCTATAGCTGGGGCTATATGGAGGAAGACCCGGATCAGCCGCGCTTCTTCGCCTATCTCTCGCTGTTCACCTTCGCCATGCTGATGCTGGTGACGGCTGACAATCTAGTCCAGATGTTCTTTGGCTGGGAAGGCGTCGGCCTTGCGAGTTATCTGCTGATCGGCTTCTGGTTTAAGAAGCCATCTGCCAACGCCGCTGCGATCAAGGCTTTTGTGGTCAACCGCGTCGGCGATCTGGGCTTCATGCTCGGCATCTTCGGCACCTATCTGGTCTTTCAGACCACCTCGATCCCGGAAATCCTTGAGGCCGCACCCGGCATGACCGGGGCGACCATCGGCTTCCTCGGCTACCGCATGCACACGATGGATATACTGTGCATCCTGTTGTTCATTGGCGCGATGGGCAAGTCCGCACAGCTGGGTCTCCACACTTGGCTGCCTGATGCGATGGAAGGCCCGACGCCTGTATCCGCGCTGATCCATGCCGCGACCATGGTGACTGCAGGCGTGTTTATGGTTTGCCGCTTGTCACCCATGTTCGAAGCGGCGCCTGTCGCGCTCACCATCGTGATCTTTGTTGGTGCAGCGACATGTTTCTTTGCAGCGACCATCGGAACCACGCAGTGGGACATCAAGCGGGTGATCGCCTATTCGACCTGCTCTCAGCTCGGCTACATGTTCTTTGCCGCAGGTGTCGGAGCCTATGGCGCGGCGATGTTCCACCTGTTCACGCACGCCTTCTTCAAGGCGCTGCTGTTCCTTGGCGCGGGCTCAGTGATCCATGCGATGCATCACGAGCAGGACATGCGCTATTACGGCGCGCTTCGTAAGCACATCCCGCTAACCTTCTACGCCATGATGGCCGGTACGTTGGCCATTACCGGCGTTGGTATTCTCGGGTTCTTCGGCTTTGCTGGCTTCTATTCGAAGGATGCAATCCTCGAGGCGGCCTTCGCACGCGGCACGGATATGTCCTACTTCGCATTCTGGATGGGCGCGATCGCGGCTCTGCTGACGAGCTTCTACAGCTGGCGCTTGGTGTTCCTGACCTTCTACGGAAAGCCGCGCTGGATCGAGAGTGAGCACATCCAGCACAGCGTTCACAAGACACCGGAAGAGGCAGGCGAAGACACAACCGGCGGCTATCACCCGCACGAGAGCCCGATGTCGATGCTGATCCCGCTCGGCGTGTTGACGGTTGGAGCGGTGCTCGCAGGCTTTGTGTTCAAGTATCCGTTTATCGATGGATCCAGTGAGGCTGTGAATGGCGCGTTCTGGGGCGGCTCAATCTACTTCAATGAAGGGCTTATCCATGCGCTCCACGCTGTGCCGCTATGGGTGAAGCTGACCGCGACCTTTGTCATGATCGTAGGTTTTGTCACTGCATGGTGGGCCTACATCAAGAACCCGTCGATCCCGGCGAAGTTCGTGGAGCAGTTCCGCTATGTGCACCAGTTCGTGTTCAACAAGTGGTATTTCGACGAGCTCTACAATCTCATTTTCGTCAAGCCGAGTTTCTGGCTCGGACGCATGTTCTGGAAGCGGGGTGATGAGAAAACCATCGACCGTTTCGGTCCGGATGGCGCAGCTTGGGTGGTCCAGCGCGGCGCTGTGCTCGCGAAGAAAGTGCAGTCCGGATATCTCTATAGCTATGCGTTGATCATGCTTGTGGGCGTGGTCGCCGCGATAACGTGGGTCCTCTTCTGATGGACGGTTTTCCGATCCTTTCCGTGATGCTGTTGGTCCCGCTGATCGCGGGCATTGCGTGCTTCTTCCTCGATGCGCCGGCCGCGCGTATGACGGCGCTGGTTGCGACGCTGATAGACTTGGCGCTCGGCATAGTGCTGTGGCTCAATTACGACATTGGCGGTGCGCAGTGGCAATTCGTCGAGAAAGCACCGCTCTTTGCGGGCTTTAGCTGGGCGCTTGGTATCGACGGCATCGCGCTGATGCTCATCATGCTGAGTGTCTTTCTCATGCCGATTTGCATTCTGGCAGGCTGGGATTCCATCAAGACCCGCGTCGGAGAGTACATGGCAGCTTTCCTGTTCATGGAAGTGCTGATGATCGGCGTGTTTGCCGCGCAGGATATCTTCCTGTTCTACATCTTCTTTGAAGCTGGCCTGATCCCGATGTATCTCATCATCGGTGTATGGGGCGGGGCGAACCGCATTTACGCGAGCTACAAGTTCTTCCTCTACACGCTGCTTGGCTCGGTGCTGATGCTGATTGCGATGTTCTGGATGGTGAACGAAGCGGGCACGTCGGACATCCCGACGCTGATGCAGTACGACTTCGCACCGGAAGCCCAGACGTGGCTTTGGCTCGCATTCTTCGCGAGTTTTGCGGTGAAGATGCCAATGTGGCCGGTGCACACTTGGCTGCCTGACGCGCACGTGCAGGCGCCGACGGCAGGTTCAGTGATTCTCGCAGGCGTTTTGCTCAAGATGGGTGGTTACGGCTTCATCCGCTTCAGCTTGCCGATGTTCCCTGAAGCGAGCGCACAGTTTGCTTGGCTGGTCTTCATCCTTTCCATGATCGCAGTCGTATACACTTCGCTCGTCGCACTGGTTCAGAACGACATGAAGAAGCTGATTGCCTATTCCTCGGTTGCGCACATGGCGATTGTGACAGTGGGTCTGTTTGCATTCAATGTGCAAGGCCTTGAAGGCGCGATGATCGTCATGCTGTCGCACGGGCTTGTGTCGGGAGCGCTCTTCCTGTGCGTCGGCGTGATCTACGACCGGCTCCATACGCGTGAGATCGACCGCTACGGCGGGCTCTCGATCAACATGCCGAAATACGCGGTTTTCTTCCTGCTGTTCACCATGGCGAGCATCGGCCTGCCGGGGACAAGCGGCTTCGTGGGCGAGTTCCTGTCGCTCGCCGGGATCTATCAGGTCTCCACACTTGTGACACTCGTCTGCACCACAGGCATCATTCTAGGTGCGGGCTACATGCTCTATCTCTACCGCCGTGTGGCATTCGGCGATCAGGTCAATGAGGACGCAGCGAGCATGAAGGACTTGAACGCGCGCGAATGGGCCATGCTTGCGCCCATTGCTGCTGCAGTTCTCTGGATGGGTGTTTACCCTGAAAGCTTCCTTGCTCCGATGCGGGCGGACATTGCGGCGCTGGACGCGCGGATTGCTCGCGCAACGCCGGAAAATGATAGCCAACTCAATGTCGGCACGCCGACAGGCGTGATCGCCAATGCTGTCGAGCACTCAGAAGGAGGAGAGCACTGATGGACCTCTCCACTTCGTTGCAGCTCATTATTCCTGAGCTGATCCTGACAGCCACCGGTCTTGTGCTGTTGCTTGCAGCCGCATGGGGCGGCGACAAGCCTGCGCGCTTGTTCACAGGCATTGCGATAGCGGCGCTGTTCGCTTCAGGCATTGCGCTGGTACCGACATTGCATGACGGCCTGATGGGTGTCGAAACCAACGCGTTCGGCACGCTGTTTAAAGCCGATTCCTATGCCGCTTTTGCCAAGGCCCTGATTTACCTCGCTGCCATCGGCGCACTTGTTGTAGCGCCGGCCTGGTTCGACAAGCGCGGGGCAATGCGCAGCGAGTACCCTGTACTCATCGTCTTTGCGACGCTCGGCATGAGCATCATGGTCTCTGCCGGGGACTTTATCACGCTGTATCTCGGGTTGGAGCTCAACTCGCTAGCTGCTTACGTGCTCGCGGCATTCCTGCGCGATGACCGCCGTTCCGCTGAAGCGGGTCTCAAATACTTCGTCCTTGGCGCGCTCGCATCGGGCATCCTGCTTTACGGCATGAGCTTGCTTTATGGCTTTACCGGTTCAACCGATTTCGCTGGTGTACGGGAAGCTTTGAACGGCGAGCTTTCGACCGGCGCGCTATTCGGCCTCGTGTTCGTTCTTGCAGGCCTTGCGTTCAAGATTGCGGCCGCACCGTTCCACATGTGGACCCCTGACGTCTACGAAGGCGCTCCAACGCCCGTCACGACCTTCTTCGCTACGGCGCCAAAGGTTGCTGCGGTGGCCCTGCTGGGACGAGTGGCGTTCGACGTCTTCGGCGGTCAGGTCGATGCGTGGCGTCAGATCGTGATCTTCATCGCACTGCTTTCAATTGTCATCGGTGCATTGGGCGCGATTGGGCAGGAAAACATCAAGCGTCTGCTAGCCTACAGCTCGATCAACAATGTCGGCTTCATCCTGATCGGCGTTGCAGCAGCAACCGCTGCCGGCGCGAGCGCGATGCTGGTTTACCTGTTCATCTATGTCGCCATGTCGCTCGGCAGTTTTGTCGCAGTTCTGATGCTCAAGGATAGCGTCGGAAACGACGTCGAGAACATTTCCAGTATGGCAGGCATGGTCAAAGAGCAACCCTTGCTGAGCTGGTGCCTATTCTTCCTGATGCTCAGCCTTGCGGGTATTCCTCCGCTGTTCGGCTTCTGGGGCAAGTTTGTTGTGTTCCAGGCGGCCGTCGAAGCGGATCTCGTTATACTGGCAGCGCTTGGGATTGCCGCGAGCGTTATCGGCGCGTTCTACTATCTAAAGGTCTGCAAGATCATCATGTTTGATGACTCAGCTGGCGTCGTAACGGGCAAGAGCGCCACAAGCCATTGGGTTCTGCTGCTGATCACAAGTGCGATCATTTCGCCGCTCGGCTATCTGTTGACTCCATCCTTGGGCGATCTTTCTGACAAGGCCGCAGAAGCGCTGTTTCTGACGCTTTGATTCAAGTCGTAGCTGAAACCGGCTCAACCAATGCCGATCTCATCGCGCGCCTCAATGAAGGCGAGCGTGTCGCAGAGGGTCATTGGTTGATCGCGGATCGGCAGACTTCCGGGCGGGGCCGGCAAGGGCGCGACTGGTTTGATGGCTCTGGCAATTTCATGGGGTCGACTGTCATCCACCTAACGCCTCAGGATCCCGCGCCACATACATTGTCTCTGGCAGTCGGATTGGCGGTTTATGAAGCTGTGAGACCCTTCGGCCCAGCGGCAGCGTCCCTGATGCTGAAATGGCCCAATGACCTTCTACTCAATGGTGGCAAGCTGTGCGGGATATTGCTTGAGCGCGTGAATGACACAATTGTTGCTGGTGTGGGCGTAAACTTGAACAGCGCACCTGAACTCCCCAATCGCGAGACAATTGCGCTAAGCAAATTCGGGCCTGCTCCTGATCGTGATATTTTTGCAAGCTCGTTAGCCAAAGCACTGGATACAGAATTGGAGCGTTGGCGAACCTACGGACTTCCGGCCTTAATCAGGCGGTGGGAAGCTGTTGGCACACCGCGTGGAACACTCCTCAGTGTTCACGAGCCCGACGGTAGCCTGATAGAAGGTCAATTTGCAGGACTCGATGTCGAAGGAACACTGCAACTGCGCTTGGAAGATGGCTCAACCCGTGCCATTCACGCTGGCGATGTATTTCTCGTCTGAAGGACAAATAGATGCTGCTTGCCGCTGATGTCGGAAACACAAATGTGGTCTTTGCGCTGTTTGATGGCCGCAAGATCAAAGCGCGCTGGCGCATCGCAACCGATCCGCGTCGTACCGGGGACGAGTATGCCGTCTGGCTGCTTCAGCTTCTTCAGATCGAAGGGGTTGCGCGCGAGGATATCAAGCAGATCATCTTCGCTTCGGTCGTTCCCCGCGCGAACCATAACCTCACTGTCTTGTCAGAGAAGTACTTCGGCATCACCCCGATCATCGCAGGCCAAGGCAAAGCTGCATGGCCGTTTGAAATCGATGTCGATCAACCGAGCTCTCTTGGAGCAGACCGGGCCCTCAACATCCTCGCTGCACATGAAAAATACGGTGGCGACCTGATCGTGGTCGATTTCGGCACTGCGACCAAGTTCGAAGCGATTGACTTCAACGGAGCCTATAAGGGCGGGATCATTGCGCCGGGAATCAATCTTTCTCTCGATGCTTTGGTGGGCAAGACAGCGAAGCTCCCGCGTATAGCTATCAAAGCGCCAGAGAATACCAGCGTGATTGGCCGCAATACCGAGGACCAGATGCTTATCGGGATATTTTGGGCGCATGTCGCGATGATGGAAGGTCTGATCGCACGGATGCGCGCGGAAATCGGTCGTCCAGCGAAGATCGTTGCGACCGGAGGATTGGCGATCCTGTTCGATCAGAAGACCGAGATTTTCGACCATGTCGATGCTGATCTGACCATACAGGGCCTCGCAATTCTGGCGGAGCATGCCTCCAAGTGAAAAAAGACTTCACGCCTGAAAAAGAACTGCTGTTTCTAGCGCTCGGCGGTTCCGGCGAGATTGGCATGAACGTCAATCTTTACGGTGCTGACGGCAAATGGCTGATGGTCGACTTGGGAATGACGTTTTCCGGCGATCAGTATCCCGGCGTCGACCTTGTTTTCGCCGACCTCGATTTCATCGAAGAACGCACGAAAGACCTGCTCGGTATAGTCCTTACGCATGCGCATGAGGACCATATTGGCGCGGTTCCCTATTTTGCTGAGGAATTGGGAGTACCGCTCTATGCGACGCCGTTCACAGCGGATCTGGTGGCGCGCAAGTTGGAAGAGGCAGGGCTGCTCGACACTGTTGAGCTGAATGTGATCGAAGAAGATCATGGCAGCTTCGATATCGGCCCCTTCAACATCACTTACATTCCGCTCGCGCATTCGATCGCTGAAGGAAACGCGCTGCTGATCGACACGCCCTATGGGCGGGTGTTCCACACAGGCGACTGGAAGCTGGACGAAGAGCCGATCATCGGCGAGCCGACCACAGAGGAAGAACTTCGCGCTATCGGTGAAGAGGGCGTCTTGGCTCTGGTTTGCGACAGCACCAATGTCTTCAATCCCAACCCAAGTGGCTCTGAAGGGGCGGTGCACCGCGCTCTGATGGCAGAGGTCGCAAAGCACACAGGACGCCGCGTACTTGTGACCACTTTTGCGTCAAACGTCGCGCGGCTGCAGACGCTTGGTGAAGTCGCGCGCGAGACAGGACGGCAGCTTTGCGTTGCGGGACGTTCGCTCGATCGCATCATCGAAGTCGCGCAGGACAATGGCTATCTGCAGGATTTTCCCGACACTGTTGATTTTGACACAGCGATGGGGCTGCCGCGCGGCGAGGTGCTGATCATTGCTACAGGCGGGCAGGGTGAACCTCGTGCAGCACTCGCTCGCATCGCTGATGAAAACCATCCGCTTGAGCTTGTACGCGGTGATGTTGTGCTGTTCTCGAGCAGGCAAATACCTGGCAACGAGCTTTCGATCGGTCGGGTTATGAACCAGCTGGCCGATCGCGGGATCGTGATGGTGACTGATCGGCAGAGTGCGATCCATGTCTCTGGCCATCCCGGACGCCCAGAATTGGAAGCGCTCTATGAATGGTTGAATCCTGAAGTGCTCATCCCGGTGCATGGCGAAATCCGGCACATGAACGAGCAGGCGAGGCTTGGGCGATTATGCGGCATCCCGTCGCAAGTCGTGCAGAAGAACGGCGATCTGGTGCGGCTCGCGCCAGGGAAGCCGGGTAAAGTCACAGAAGTCAGGGCAGGGCGTTTGGTGCTCGATGGCGATCTTATCACTCCTGCTGATGGTGAAGGCGTCACTATGCGCCGCCGCATTGCATATGAAGGCGTTGTTATGACCGTCATCGATGCGGGAGGCGTGGTCGCGGTCGAAGCGATGGGGCTTCCGCTCGATGAGGATCTCGAAGGGTTCTACGCTGAAGCAGTCGAGGACTCGCTTAAGGCGCTGCAAAAGCTGCGAGGATATGATGCGAAGGATCAAGCTGCGCGGTCAGAAGCGGTGCGCATTGCAACCAGACGGGCTGCACAGCGTTGGTCAGGCAAACGCCCGCAAGTGCGGGTGATCAACTTGGCGAGCTCTGACTGATGGAATGGACTTCGATTGCAGCGATTTACCTGCTGGTGTGGGTTATGACAGCGTTTGTCTCATTGCCATTCGGGGTGAAGACAGCGGACGAAGCTGGCGTCGCCAAGGTAGCGGGGCAGGCTGATAGTGCGCCAGTTAACTTCCAGCCAGGAAAACTGGTCTTGCGCGCAACGATAATCGCCGCGGTTCTTACCGCGCTCTATGTCGCAAACTTCGAATATGGCTGGATCACTGTTGACGATATCAACTTCTGGCCTGAACCGCCTCAATAGGCACCGGCCAGGATGTTGAGGGAGATCTAGCTGCGCAGTCGTTCGATTGCCTGCGCCAGTGCTACGTACAATTTGCCGATGTCTGATCCCAGCATAGTGACGCTAAGCGCGTTACCTTCTGACGTCGCGAGCATAGTAGCCAACATGCTCTCGAAGTCATGGATGTAGCGATTGACGTGCGCGCGGAAGTCGTCATCTTTCTGGTATAGTGCAGCGATTTCCCGTGCTTCGCCGCTGTCCAGCAATTTGACGGCACGGCGAGTGAAGATACCGCGGTCACCCTTCATGTAAGACGCCCAGGCTGTGTCGCTGACATCGCTGGAGAGCGCGCCGGTGATATCGATCGCATGCGAGTTCAGGCTCTCCATCACAAGCGCCATGCGTCTCATAAAATCAGGACCTGTTTGCTCGTTGGCCTGCTGGCGCGCATTCGCGACCCGAACTTCAAGATTGCCGGCAAGAGTGTTCACTTCTTCAAGCTGGGACTTGAGCTGTTCCGCTGCTTGCTTGCTCGCGCCAGTAGCCGTTTGAGCGCGCGCTTCGATGCGGGCTAACACTTCATAAAGCCGTTCGCTCAGCGCGGTTTCGATAGCTTGTGCCGCTTCCTGGCTCAGGCCTTGCGCGACTGCGCCAAGCTTGGTGTTGGTTCCTGCTTCCATCGTGGAGAAAGCAGCCTGAATGGACGTTTCCAACCCTGCCATTGCTCCACTTAATTCTCGGGTGGTTTTGGATGTGAGCTTTTCTCCATCTGCGTCAAGCATGCGCAGCGTGTCGCGGAGCTGATTGACATGGCCGAGCATGGCTTCTGATTGTTCCGTGAGCGAGTGCTGCAAACCATCAAGTGCTTCGCTGGTTGTCGCAATGCTGTCATTTGTCGTCTGGATGTACTGCGATACGCGTTCGGCGCGCCTGGCCGCTTCATCCATAGTAGTCGACAGCATGACTGCCCGGTCTTCGACCGGTTGCATTGCGGAAGCGGCAAGCGACGCGGCCTTAGGAAACTCGTCCCTAGCGTGTTGTGCTGAGGAATCGATCAATTCCATCAAGCGCATGCTTGCATCTGTCAGATCGTTGACCGCTTTTCCGGTTCGATTGAGGTGTTCCTCACCGTCAAGCACTTTGCCTCTAAAGCTCTCCAGCGATCCGGCGAGATTGCTCTCTGCTGCGGTCGCGCTTTCCGCGACAGTTGCGAACAGGCCCTTGAGCTCGTTGACCTGGCCGGAAATAATCTCGCTCTGCTCCGCGAGCCGCCGTGTGCGTGCTTCTTGTGCTTCGCTACGCTCACTTAAGGAAGAGTCGAGTTCAGCCAAACGCGTGGCGAGGCTTTCGATCAGTTCCGCCTCGCGCGCGGTCAACGCATCTTGGCGTTTTGTGATCTCGTCCGAGATCTGAGCATCGCGCAGACGCAAACGCTCGTCGAATTCACTCGCTTCAGCGTGAAGTGCTTTTACTCGCTCGCGTGCTGATCCAACTGCTTGTTGGTCGAGCACGTTGATGCGTTCGACGACATCTTTCATGCCGGCAAAAAAGCGTTCCTTGGCTTGATCGAGCCCCGCAAGCGTCGCGGTTTCCTGTTCGCGCAGTGCGCTGGACATCGCTTCGGCATCTTTCCGCAGAGTTTCGATATTTCCGCGCATTGCTGCAATGGATTTGCTTTCTTCGACAGCGAGAGTTCCGCGCATGGCGCTGACGTCCTGGCGAAGCTTCTCCGTCCGATTGCGCATGGCTTCGATCGCTTCTGTCTCGCCGCTGGTCAATTCCTTGCGAAATGACATGCTGCGTTCTGTAAGCGCTGCAAAGCGCTCGTCTGCCGCATCATTCAGACGCGAAAGCTGCGCTTCAAATGTGTCGAGGGTAGAGCTGACTTTTTCGTCGAAGCTCGAAACCTGCCGTTCGCTGGCGCTACCGAATTCGTTCAGGCGCTCAAAACCCGAAACAAGCTTCCCAAGCTGTTCTTGTGCGGTCCGCCCAGCATTACCCACCTGGTTTGAAACATCCTTGGCCGAATTGGAGATAACCGGCAGATCAGCGCGCAATTTCTCCATATTCGCGAGAGCTGTGTTGCTCACTGTCGCAATGGAATCGATCTTGTCGCTGTTCTTCGAGATCAGACCCTCAAGCGCCCCGGCATGCGTGGTAAGCCGGTCCGCAGCAATGCGCCCGAGCGAATCAAGTTCACGTGACTGCGTACCAAGGAATTCGCGCGCGAGGCTCAGCTCGCGGTTCACAACCGTCAGGCGATCTTCCAGCTCGCGGGCTTCGCGCGACAGCATGGCGGCCGTATCACCGAACCGACGGGCTTCCGCATGGCTATTTCTAAGCGCGAGCAAGCACGCAACGCCGACTAGCAGTACCGGGACTGCCCATTCGCTGGTCCACGCAGTCCATTGCGACAGAGCAGCGCCGCTGATCATCTGCTGCCAGTACGTGTAACCGAAAAAGCCCGTCCATGCGACGATAGCAAGTCCGGCAAAAGACGGAATCAACCAACCCAGGATGGATGATTTAACGACCGGTTCTGCGACTTCTTCCAGCATGGATTGCGCATTCGCAATGCTCGCCTCGGCTTCTTCCATCAAATAATCAGGGCCAAGCTCCAGAACGCCCAGCGGGTCAGGCTGGACCCACTCAGACTGCAGAATGAGCGCATCTTCCGCGCTTTCTCCGGCTTTTGAAGGGTTTGTACTGTCCATATCGGCCTGAATTCCAGCGCCGACGGCATTGATAATGCGAGATCCCTGGGTCATTCGGTTAAACTACCGGAAAACAGAGATCATTAAACCCTGTTTTAACCACAAGCCCGTTATGAAACGTTTCATGGCATTCGAACGTGGAGCATTAGACGCAACCTTGGCTGCAGCTGCAGGAGAAGATCCTGCGCTGATGGCAGAGTTGCGCTCGGTATTTGCAGAGAGCGCCCGTCGGCAAGTGGACCTGCTGCGGCGGGCACGCTGCGATGGTAACTGGCGTGTTGCAGCCCAACGCTTACTGGGCCTTGCGGCAAGTTTTCATGCAGGCGAGCTAGAAGAGCTTGCAGAAGAGGCTCTCGCTGCTGTGCCCGGCGAACCGGGTGTGTTGCGCCGCATCGACGCTTTGCTCGACGATTTTGTGCCGCAATCAGCCTAACCAATAGATCAAAACCGATGCTCGAGCGCGCTCATTCGTGGGTAAGCGCCAATTCAGCTGTGTGCAGCACTTGGCCTGCCCGTGGCAAGCATCTATTCTCCGCGCGTATCTGCGGGGAAACCAGCCTCAATGCGCATCGCATTACTTTCAGCATTGGAGAATGTAGCTGATGGTCGGCCACGTGCTCTCGTGCCGCTCGGGGGCAGGCCGATCATCGCCTGGCAGATTGACCTCGCCAAGACCTTGGGCTGCGAGAAAGTCCTCTGCCTGGTTGAAGGAGGCGGCGAAACCAGCGAAGAAATCGAGCGCCATGCGCGAACTGCGCGCATAGGGATCGACTTTATAGGCGGGCCGCGCCATCTTCTCGGCAAGATCACCGCAGATCAGGATTTGCTCGTTATGGCAGATGGGCTTCTGTTCGATCCGGAGATCGCTCGCGAGCATTTCGCAGAGCGTCGCGGGGTAGCGTCCATCTCTGACTATCCGGGCGTTGAGAAGGGGTTTGAGCGCATCGATCCCGAGCACGCATGGGCAGGGCTTTTGGTCGCTCGAGGCAGCATAGGCGAACAATTGTCGGACATGCCTGCAGACGGCGACACCGTATCCCTGCTCTTGCGCATGGCTCTGCAGTCAGGAACGCGCCTTGTTCCCGTGGATGAGCTCCATTTGAACACCGGAGAAGTGCTGCTCGTCCGGTCGCCCAATGATTTGGTGGAGCGCGAGAAAGCACTGCTGGACAACAGCGCTGCTAAAGCGAGCTGGGCGGGGCTGGGTGAGAAGCTAGGCAGTTTGCTTGCGCGCAGTTTGGCGCCTGATCATCTTGGGAATGGTCCCAGTGTTGCTTTGGGCATCGGTGGCGTGTCGCTAATCGGTGGCCTTATCTTGTCATGGTATGGCTTACTTGCAGCCAGTCTCGCGGTTATTGGCCTCGGATGCCTCGCGATTTCTTTGTCTCAGGCGCTTCGCCATTTGAGATCGCGGCTTTCCGGATCTTCCTTCAGCCGCCGTTTTGCCATGGCGATCAATGCGATGGTTGATCTTGTGATCGTAGCGGCCTTGGCTCTACCGCGGCTCCCCAAGCCCATCCTTGATGCTGCTTTCGAGCCCGTTCTGCTCGTCGGACTATGGCGGCTCGCAGCCCGCTTGGGCCCCAAGCCCATGCGACCATTCTGGCGGGATCGGATGGGCTTGGCCCTCATTCTGCTGGGTTTTGCGTCAGTCGGCGTCCTTTCAACGGCTTTGCCGGTAGTGATCCTTATCCTCCTCCTCTTCGTATTGATTTCGGAAGGATATGCGCGGCTAACACAGGTTTAACCATAGCGCGCTATGGCACATGTGATGAGTTATGATGCCACACCTTCAGCCTCCTTGGGCCAGCTAGAGGCGATCTTGCGTCAGGAATTGGCGCAAGGGGATGTGGCTTTGGCCGGTGTCGCGCCGGTACTCACTCATTTGCTCGCCGGAACCGGACAATCGCTGGTCAGCGATGCCATCGTAGCGAAGATTCGCGGTATGCTGAGCGATGTGGCCGAGCAGGTCCTGCGCGCGCAGCAATCGGTATTAGACGGCGAAATTGCGCTCGATCCTGAGCTGGTCGATGGATTGAGTCAGCGATTTGTTTCTTCGACCGTTATCCTGAGCCATGTCTACGCGCTCGCCGTCGAGGCGCATTTTGCAAACGGATTGGAAGAAAACGCAGGCATTGATCCTGTACTTTCCCCGCTCCTGCAGGAGCTCATCGCATCCGATCAAGATGAGACCGCCGAGCTTGCGATGGCAACGATGGCCTCACAAGCGCGCTTCATGCAGTTTCAGCGGCGGATGAACCTGCCCCTGGCAGAGCTGCCCAGCGAGCTTTTTCATCAGGTACTCTCCATTTGGCGGCGCTTCAGCCGCGAGATCCCGCCTGAGGTCCTCAGTGAAGCAGAACGAGCCTTGCGTGATGCTCATGACGAGGCCGCGGGCCGCCTGGGACTGCTCAATCGCCTCGTCATCGCGATGAAAGGGGGAGTGCATGCGGCGCTCTCTCTGGATCATGCCGGTGTTTCCCTGTTTGCAAGCTCCATTGCCAGCGTCACACGCCAGCCAAGAGAACTTGCGGTCCTCGCTTGCCATGATGGCCAAGTGGCGAGACTGGCTCTGACACTGCGCGGCGCGGGGGTTAAGCCCGCAGAGGTTGCTCGCCAGATTGCTCTCATACACCCTGAAATGGCATTGCCCGCCGGATTCGACGCGATTGGCGCGCGTCAGGCGCTCAGCATGCTGAGTGGTGCGCGCGGAACACCACAAGCAGCACGGAAGGCCTGATGGCGACCAATGATGCCTTGCTTGCCGCCCGCGGGCTAACGGATGCTGAAGGGCTTCTTCTTTCCGCCGAAGGACCGCTGGCTGACCTCCAGAGGCGTTGCGGCGGACACATACCCGGCCTGATCGCCATTCCGGAACTGCTCGACCTTGTGAAACAGGCGGGCACGATGGGCTTGAGCATCGCGCGTGAATTCACAGCATTCGATGGTGATGAGCGTGTGTCCGGCTTCATTCGGATTAGACCGCAAACTGACGGTGCGGACACGTCCGACAGCTATGAAGTGTTGATTGAGAACTGGAAGCGAGAATCCTTCGAGATTGAAGATGCCGAACAGGCGGAATTGGGCGACGCGGTCGATCGTGCTGCTGCCGAATTTCTCGCCAGGCTCGACGCACAGCAATGCATTCGCGCATTCTCCTCCACGGGAGAGGATTTAGTCGGATTGGATGCCGCAATCCGCGCACAGCCGGGCCAGAATTGGACAGACTACATCGAACTGCAAGGTGTCGCTCACCGGCAGCCTCTCCATTGGCGTTTGCTCGATGGCGTTGAATGTGTCGTGCCCGGCTCGGAGCGCAAATGGAAGGTGCGCCTGTTGCCCATCGGCTCGGCAAATCTGAACCCGACGGGCTTTGAGCTGCTGCTGGTAGCCGAGCAACCGCGCGAACCGGCAAAAACTCCCGGATCGTCCGATGAACGGTCACAACCCAGTATCATTGGCAGCGCTCTCACACCAGCTTTGCGCGAACCGATCACGCGGATCATTGGCAATGCCGAGACAATCCGCGGCAAGCTCGCGGGGCCTGTGCGCGAGGAATACAGCGAGTACGCTGGCGATATTGCCGCAGCCGGCCAGCACTTGATGAGCTTGCTCGATGATCTGGCAGATATGGAGGCCGTTGAAGCTGACGACTTCGCGGTTGATCTGCAGAAAGTCGATCTTACCGAGGTCGCAAAGCGGGCGGTTGCGATGCTGAGCCAACGGGCTCAAGAGAAGAATATCGCGATCGCTGGCCCTCCAGAAACAGCCGAAAAGCACGCTTTGGCCGATCTGCGTCGGGTCCTTCAAATCGTGATAAATCTGGTCGGCAACGCGATTGCCTATTCGCCAGAAGGCAGTTCGATCACCCTTGAGATTGCACGAGACAAGCAAGCGCGCGTTTGCATAAGTGTTGCAGATCAAGGACCGGGTTTGGACGCAGACAAGCAGGACCGCATCTTCAACAAATTTGAACGGCTAGGTCGTGATGATGAAAGCGGCTCTGGCTTAGGCCTCTACATCTCGCGCAAACTCGCGCACGCGATGGAAGGCGAGCTGATGGTGGAAAGCGCAGAAGGCGAGGGCGCCAAGTTCACGCTGGCGCTGCAACCAGCGGGACAACCAAGCTAAGACTTGCGAAAACCGAGCCATATCAGAATGCCGCCGATCGCAAAGGCGATCATCCCGCGAAGGGCCCATTGGGTCTCGCCCAGCATAAAGCTGTTGGCTGGCCATTGGACGATCCCGAAACCCTGCAGGGTCCAAAGCCCTCCCGACAAGCACAGCGCGAGGCCAAGCGCTTGCAGCAGCAAACGCATGGCTCGCCAGAACATTGCTTAGCGCTCGCTGACCGGAACGTAGTCGCGCGCAGTCGGGCCTGTGTAAAGCTGGCGCGGACGACCGATAACCTGACCTGGATCAGAGATCATCTCGTTCCATTGCGCGACCCATCCCACAGTCCGAGCCAAGGCGAATAATGCTGTAAACATGGTTGTCGGGAAGCCAACCGAGCTCAGAATGATGCCGGAATAGAAGTCCACATTAGGGAAGAGCTTCTTCTCTTTGAAGTAGTCGTCGTTCAGCGCGATTTCTTCGAGTTTTAGCGCGACTTCGAAGACCGGATCTGTCGTTTCAAGCGCTTCGAACACTTCGCGCAAAGTCTTTTGCATCACAGTCGCGCGCGGGTCATAATTCTTGTAAACCCGGTGACCGAAGCCCATCAGGCGGAACGGATCGTTCTTGTCCTTCGCACGCTCGATATAGTGCGGAATACGGTCAGGCGTGCCGATCTCCTGCAGCATGTTGAGCGCTGCTTCGTTGGCTCCGCCGTGTGCAGGACCCCACAGGCAGGCAATGCCAGCAGCGATGCAGGCAAACGGGTTCGCGCCGGAAGAACCTGCCAAGCGGACGGTCGATGTCGACGCGTTCTGCTCATGGTCAGCGTGCAGAATGAAAATGCGATCCATCGCTTTTTCGATCGCCGGATGGATCTCGTACTCTTCAGCTGGAACGCCAAAGGTCATCCGCAGGAAATTGCCGGTGTAGCTGAGATCGTTCTTCGGCTGCATGAAAGGCTGGCCGACAGCATATTTGTAAGCCATCGCAGCAATCGTTGGCATCTTCGCGATAAGACGATGCGAGCTGATCTTGCGGTGCTCGGGATCAGAAATGTCGGTGCTGTCGTGGTAGAACGCAGACAGTGCGCCAACCACACCACACATGATTGCCATCGGGTGCGCATCGCGGCGGAAGCCCTGATAGAACTGGCGAAGCTGATCGTGCAGCATAGTGTGCCGCGTAATCGTGTAAGTGAAGTCGTCCAGCTCAGCCTGATTCGGCAGCTCGCCATTGAGGAGCAGGTACGACACTTCCATGAATGAGGAATGCTCAGCAAGCTGGCCAATTGGATAGCCACGGTGAAGCAAGATGCCTTCATTGCCGTCGATATAAGTCAGCGCGCTCTCACAGCTCGCGGTTGACTTATATCCCGGATCGAATGTGAAGGCTCCGGTTTGACCGTAGAGCTTGCGAATGTCGACTACATCGGGACCGGTGCTGCCTTCCAGCACAGGAAATTCGTAGCTTTGACCCCCGAGTTCAAGCTTGGCATGCTTGTCCGACAACTTCATTCTCCTCTTCTGCGTCTCGCGTTGGTTTAACTCGCCGCGCCCGTCTGCGCGTCGATCCGTGCGAGCGACTCATCCCGTCCCAAAAGGACCAGAACATCGAAAATACCGGGCGAAGTGGTCGTCCCGGTAAGAGCTGCACGCAATGGCTGCGCGAGCTTGCCGAGGCCCAGATCCAGTTCCTCGGCGAGTGCTTTGGTAGTGGCTTCGAGTGACTCGATTGTCCAGTGATTTTCTTGCTTAAGACGTTGCGCCAAAGTGCTTAAACGAATCCGAGCCTCATCATCGAGCAATTTTGCCGCTTTTTCAGTCATCTCAAGCGGTCTCTTCGCAAATAGGAAGGCACTGCCTTCAGCCAGTTCATCAAGGTTCTTCGCGCGTGTCTTTAGGACCGGCATCGCCTGCGCGAGCAAATCCGTATCGATGTCTCCTGACATGCGCGCTGCAACCAGTCCTGCCAGTGCGGCATCGTCCGCTTCGCGAATGTAGTGCCCGTTCAGGTTTTCCAGCTTCTTTATGTCAAAGCGTGATGGTGACTTGCCAACACCACTTAAGTCGAACAGCTCTATCGCTTCCTCGCAGGTGATCTCCTCGCGATCGCCATGACCCCAACCAAGGCGAAGTAAGTAATTGAACAGAGCTTCTGAAAGGATGCCGAACTCATCACGATATGCTTCTACACCCAACGCGCCGTGGCGCTTGGAGAGTTTGGCTCCATCCGCTCCGTGGATGAGCGGGATATGCGCGTAAACAGGCTCGGCCCAATCGCCTTCGATCTGCTGCATCGCGTGGTAGATCGGAAGCTGGCGAAACGCGTTATTCAAGTGATCATCGCCGCGGATCACATGCGTCACGCCCATATCATGGTCATCGACTACGACAGCCAACATGTAGGTCGGCGTGCCGTCAGCACGAAGAATGATGTAATCATCGATCTCTGCATTGGCGACGCGGACCTCGCCCTGGACCGCGTCAGTGATCCGGGTCTCACCCGATTGCGGAGTTTTAATCCGGACCGTGAAAGTTACTCCTTCAGGCGCGTCAGAAGGGTCGCGATCACGCCACCGCCCATCATAACGCATAGGCAATTTGTTGGCGCGTTGCTCAGCCCGCATCGCTTCAAGTTCTTCAGGCGTCGCAAAGCACTTATAGGCATGCCCAGCCTCAAGCAGCTTGTGAGCGACTTCGGCATGTCTATCGGCACGTTCTGATTGAAAAACAGGATCTTCGTCGTAGTCCAAGCCAAGCCAGGACAGTCCGTCTAGAATTGCATCAATGGCGTCCTGGGTTGAGCGCTTGCGATCTGTGTCTTCGATCCTGAGCAGGGCCTTGCCGCCGTGGTGGCGCGCAAAAAGCCAGTTGAAAAGCGCAGTTCGCGCGCCGCCAATGTGCAGGTAACCTGTCGGTGAAGGAGCAAAGCGGGTCACCACACCCGTGTCAGCAGCACCGCCTTGGCTTGCCATAATGAAGTCTTTCCTATCCAAGGCGCTCATATGGAAAGCCCATCGGCGCCAGTCATTTTGCCTGCGAACGAAACCGCTGCCTCTTCGGGTCATGTTGCGGTGCAGCGCAAATGGCGCAAGGCGGCTCAATTGTCCAGCATTGCTGACAGTCTAGAGACATTCCTGAGTTCGTCGGGGTTTGACCGCGCACCATGGCTGGTTGTTGCCTTTGGTTGTGGGATCGTCGCCTGGTTCGTGTTTGGGATGCCTTGGCAATGGCTGGCAACGATCGGGTTCGGGTTCCTGACTGCGATTGCAGGGTTCGCTTCACTCAGCGCGAAAGGCAGATGGAGTAATGTCGCAAGGGCGTTGATCGGTCTGGGGGTCGCCTTTGCACTTGGCACATGCGTCATCTGGCTACGCTCTGAAACGGTTGGCGCAGAACCCATCGAGCGCCCGGTCGTGGAGCGGATCGAAGGCTATGTCCTCGTTAGAGAAGACCAGCCTGCGCGCGATCGCGTTCGGTTGACATTGGCCATTCGCGATGCGGAGCGCGGGGAGGCCCGCAAGGTCCGCGTTAACGTGCCGATCGATCGCATCGGCGCGGAGATGGCAGAAGGATCCGTCTTACGAATGCGAGTGCGCCTAATGCCGCCTGCATCGCCGATGCTGCCCGGTTCGTACGATTTTGCTCGCGCTGCTTGGTTCAAGGGGCTTGCGGCCACGGGCAGTCTGATCGGCGAGGTCGCAGTAGTTGAGAGCTCGGCTCGGTCAACTGGCCTAGCCGAAGTACAGCGCTCCCTTTCCGGTCATGTGCGCGGTGAGCTTGACGGGTCTGCGGGGGCAATTGCGGCGGCTTTTGCCAGCGGCGATCGGGGCGGGATAAGCGAAGCGGACGACGATGCGATGCGCGATGCTGGCCTCACGCACTTGCTGTCCATCAGTGGTCTACATGTGAGCGCGGTCATTGCAGCGGGATATCTTCTCGCATTGAAGTTGCTGGCATTTTGGCCGGCTCTGGCATTGCGAGTGCGTCTGCCGGTGTTGGCTGCGGGGGTGGGGGCGCTGGCTGGTATCGGCTACACTCTGCTCACAGGGTCCGAAGTGCCGACGGTGCGGAGCTGCATCGCGGCGCTGTTGGTACTGGGCGCGCTCGCCATGGGGCGGGAAGCATTATCGCTGCGAATGGTTGCGGTGGCTGCTTTCGCCGTCCTGCTTATGTGGCCTGAAGCCATTGTGGGTCCGAGCTTTCAGATGAGCTTTGCCGCAGTGATTGCCATCGTGGCGCTACACAACACGGAGATCGTGAAACGCTTTCTGGCGCCGCGCGAAGAGAGTTGGCTGGCCCGCAATAGCCGCAGAACCGTGATGCTCCTTGTGACTGGATTTGTGATTGAGCTCGCTTTGATGCCCATCGTTCTGTTTCACTTCCATCGTGCCGGAGTCTACGGCGCCCTGGCCAATGTGATCGCGATACCGCTAGTGACCTTTGTGTCAATGCCATTGATCGCGATTGCACTGGTGCTCGATCTGGCTGGCCTAGGCGCTGCTGCATGGTGGCTTGTGGGCGGATCGCTAGACCTGCTGATCTGGATCGCGCATTTCACCGCCGAGCAACCCGGCGCGGTGAAGCTGATGCCGCAGATGAGCGCTTTGAACTACGCTCTGTTCCTTGCAGGAAGTTTCTGGCTGGCGTTCTGGCAAGGACGACGACGGCTTGCTGGTTTTATACCAATCGGAGTTGGCACCATTATGTTGCTCGCCACTCCGGTCCCGGACGTTCTCATTTCCAATGATGGCCGTCATGTCGGGATTAAAGCGCAGGATGGGCAATTGCTGAGTTTAAGAGATAGCCGCTCCGATTATGCAAAGGACAATCTGCTCGAACTCGCCAGTGTGACCGCTGAACCAACCCCGCTTGCCGAGTGGCCTGAGGCCCAATGCAGCCGCGACTTCTGCGCGTTGCAATTGGAGCGGGGAGGGCGCGAGTGGAACCTGCTTATGGCGCGAAGCCGCGAACGAATCGAAGAACGGGCGCTTGCCGCTGCCTGTGCCGAAGCGGATATCGTTGTCGCTGACCGCTTTCTTCCACGAAGTTGCAAGCCGCGCTGGCTAAAGGCGGATGGTCGGACTCTGCGAGAAACAGGAGGGCTTGCCATTGTGCTCGAGGACGAGAGCGTAGATACGGTCGCATCACGCCAGGGGGAGCATGGTTGGTGGAAGCGCGACCGCTAAGCGTTCATGCCTTGGCAGACGAATTTTTGTTCTTACCCTTATCCTTTTTGTCCTTCTTGTCCTTCTTCCCGCTCTCTTCGCCTGAGGGTGCTGTATTTGTGTTCGAGCCTAGATTCAGCCCAAGTCCTAAATTCATCTAGTTTATTCCTTGTTTGAAATCAGTGATAACGCCGCAGAAGCCCTGCGAGTTTGCCTTGCACTTCGACTTCGTGCTCGTCGTAGACCTGTGGATCATAGGCGCCATTGGCCGGGTCAAGCCGCACACGGCCATTCTCGCGGCGCAGATATTTGAGCGTGGCTTCTTCATTGCGCACAAGAGCAACCACAATATCCCCATCGCGTGCAGTGTTGGCGCGGCGCACCAAAGCGAAGTCACCGTCAAAGATACCGGCTTCGATCATGGAATCGCCCGAGACCTCCAGCGCGTAATGTTCGCCTGAGCCGAGCAAGGCCGCAGGAACCGGAAGCGAGCTCTGGCCTTCCAGCGCTTCGATCGGCGCACCTGCAGCTATCCGGCCATGGAGCGGGATCTCGATGACATCGTTCGCTGGAGATGGAGCGGCCGCAGCAGGCGGGCTCGTGACCTTGCTTACAACATCGTTGGCCGGAGCCACACGGCCAGCTGGCGTGGAATCGGTAGGCTGCTTGATCACTTCCAATGCGCGGGCCCGATTGGGCAAACGCCGAATGAAGCCGCGCTCTTCGAGAGCGGAAATCAACCGGTGAACGCCGGATTTGCTCTTCAAATCGAGCGCTTCCTTCATTTCCTCAAAACTCGGCGAAATTCCTGTCTCTTCCAGGCGCTGCTGGATAAACTGTATCAACTCGTGCTGCTTTGCCGTCAGCATGGCGAAAATCTCCCTTGTCGCCTCAGTCGAAAGCCAAGCCTGATGACCTAGCCAACCGCGCACCGATAAGGTGAACGAATGTGGAACAAGTAGGAAACGAAAATGGTTAAGTCAAGCGATAGCGCCATTTTCGAGGGGATAGACCGGAACGAGCGTTCCAACTTTCACCGCTTCTGCACGGGCAGGCCGATCAATCAGGCATTGTGCCTTGGCCAGATTCGCAAGCGCTGACGAGTCTTGTAGGCGCAGCGGCGTAACGCCGGTCTCGTCCCACATGGCGCGGAGGAACTCGCGCCTGCCGCCACCCGCTTCGATATCCTGCGCTGCGGGCAGGAGCAGTCGGCGGGGCAGGGGGTGTGCCGCTCCCATGGCTTTACGCACCAACGGCAACAGGAATAGAAATGCGGTGACGAAGCTCGATACCGGATTGCCCGGCAGGCCGAGGATGACCTGCTTGCCGCGCGTCGCCAAGATCAGCGGTTTTCCCGGCTTGATCGCGACTTTCCAGAAGCCGAGTATCGCGCCCCACTCTTCAAGCGCGGGCTTGATCAAATCATGATCGCCGACGGATGCTCCACCGGAGGTGACGAGGATATCTGAGCTCTCCGCTTCTGCGAGCGCATTTGTGAGGGGCACGCGTTCGTCGGGCACAGGTCCTATGCGCATCACTTCGCACCCCAATGTCAGAAGCATGGCTTCCAGCAACCGACCATTACTGGCCGGGATCTGGTCAGGTCCACAGTCCGAGGGATCAGCCGCAAGCTCATCTCCGTTGTCCATGACAGCAATCCGAGGCGCTTTGCGAACCTCGAGCGTGCCATGCCCGGCACTGCTCGCAAGCGCGATCTGAGCAGGACCAATCCGTGTGCCCGAAGGCAGGACAACTGAGCCTTCGCCAAAGTCCATCCCGCGCCTGCGTACATGCTGCCCTTCACGCGGCGCATCCGAGGTGAGTTTGACCGCTTCTCCAACGAGCTCTGCATTCTCCTGAATTAGGATACGGTCAGAACCTTCGGGGAGCGCGGCGCCTGTCGAAATGCGCACTGCCTGCCCATCGGCGATAGAACCGGAATACGGCGTACCAGCACGACTTTCGCCCACCATCGTCCATGGCCCTTCGCCTGGCCCAATTGCATAGCCATCCATTGCAGAGAGATCGCGAGCAGGCTGCGTCCGCCTCGCCTGAAGATCGCTTGCCAAATAGCGGCCTTGGGCAGCGTCCAGCGAGACCGTCTCAATAGGCATCAATTGAGCAAGCCCAAGCAGGCGCTGCTGTGCTTCCTCAAGTTCGAGCATCGGGCCCATTAGACGCTATCCGCCTTCCAATGCCCGGATTTGCCTCCTTGCTTCTCAAGCAAACGCACGTCGCTTATTACCATGCCCTTATCGAGCGCCTTGGCCATGTCGTAGACGGTAAGCAGCGCTGTGCTCGCTGCAACCAACGCCTCCATCTCCACACCGGTTTTGCCAGTGAGTGAAGCGGTTGCATTGACCCGTACGCCGCTCTCTTCAAACGCGAGATCGACATTTACCGCATCGAGGCCAAGCGGATGGCAAAGCGGGATCAGCTCATGCGTGCGCTTGGCTGCCATGATCCCTGCAATGCGCGCCGTACCAAGGACATCGCCTTTGGGCGTGTCGCCTGCCTTGATCGCTTCAAGCGCTTCCGCGCTCATGGTGATAAGTCCGCCTGCAACCGCCTTGCGCGGCGTTTCCGCTTTGGCGCCAACATCGACCATGCGCGCGTCGCCTTCAGCATCAATATGTGTGAGATTCTTGCTCATAGATGCTCTCCGACACGGCCATGTTGGATACACATGTTACACAGTCCTAGGGGTAATAAAACGCCCTGAATTCTGCGGGTTTTGGTGGTTTGTTGGGAAAGGCGTGTAGGATTGCTCATGCGGGTCCTGATGCCAGAACTTCTCCGCGTAGGATAGCTCCGGTTTCGCCGGTCAGCCTTGCAATAAGGCGCGCGTAGCAGCGGCAACGTCGTCCTGCCGCATCAGGCTTTCGCCGACGAGGAAAGTTGTTACGCCGCTCTTCGCTAATCGAGCACAGTCTGCGTGGGTCGAAATTCCGCTTTCGCCGACCAGAAGTGTCCCTTCCGGGGCAAGCGGCGCGAGCCGTTCCGTCACGGCAAGGTCCGTCACAAATCGCTTCAAATCGCGATTATTCACGCCAATCAGACGTGATTTCAGCGCATGAGCGCGTGCCATCTCATCTTCGTCATGAACTTCGACAAGAACATCCATATTGTGTTCAATTGCGGCGGCTTCAATCTCAGCCATCTGCGGATCCGAAAGCGCAGCCACAATGATCAGGATCGCGTCTGCACCGATGCTGCGGGCCTCCGCAACTTGCCAGGGATCGACCATGAAGTCTTTGCGCAGGGCAGGAAGGTCGCACGCCGCGCGAGCCTCGATTAGATAATCTTCATGGCCTTGGAAATAAGGCGCATCGGTTAGGACAGACAAGCAGGCAGCGCCGCCTTGGTGATAGGCGCGCGCATGTTCTGCGGGCCGAAAATCGCTACGGATCAGACCCTTGGAAGGCGAAGCTTTCTTGATCTCTGCAATAAGTGCAAAGCCAGCTTGCGCTTTCCGCCGAAGTGCGGCCTCAAATCCGCGAGGAGCGGTCTGTTCGCTTGCACGCGCGGCTAGATCGTCAAGGCTGGATTGCGCCTTGCGAGCAGCGACTTCTTTGCGCTTGTTCGCGCAGATTTCTTCAAGCTTGTTCATCGGATCGGCCTATTGAGCAAGCTCAATCCATTTGCCAAGCAATTCGCGCGCGGCTCCGGAATCGATCGCTTCTGCAGCGATAGCAGCGCGTTCCGGCCAGCTTGAGCCTTTGCCAGCGACTTTGAGTGCGGCAGCCGCATTGAGAAGTACGGCATCACGGTAAGCGGATTTGTCACCATCCAGCAGCTTCTTCAAAGCCTCAGCGTTATACGTTGCATCATCGCCGCGAATGGCTTCGATCGGGGCGCTTTCAAGTTCAGCATCGCGCGCACGGATCCGGTAGCTGTTCACTTCGCTACCACGGACTTCTGCGACATCATTGCCGCCCGCTAGGCTCAATTCGTCCAGCCCTTCATCGCCTGACACGATCATGGCATGTTCGGTGTCGAGCTGGGCCATTGCGCCAGCGTAAATCGGCACGAATTGCGGACTGGCGATCCCCACAAGCTGGCTCTTGACGCCAGCAGGATTGCACAGGGGACCCATGAGATTGAAGATGGTGCGCCGCCCGATCTTGCGACGGATCGGCATGATCGGGCCGAGGGCTGGGTGATGCTTCTGCGCAAACAGGAAGCCGATGCCGATCTCAGCTATAGTCTTCTCAGCTGTCGCGGCGGCCGCGTCCATATCAAGACCCAGCGCTTCCAGCGTATCAGCCGCGCCTGCCTTGGAGCTTGCCGCGCGATTACCGTGCTTTGCAACGGGGACACCGCAAGCCGCGATGACTAGGCTTACAGCGGTCGAGACATTCAGCGTATGTTGTCCGTCTCCGCCTGTACCGCAAACATCAATCGCGCCATCGGGAGCTTGAACGGAGACGACCCGCGCGCGCATCGCTTTGGCAGCACCAGCAATCTCGCCCGCTGTTTCACCGCGGTCAGCCAGCGCGACAAGGAAGCCTTCGATGTCCTCTTGGCTCGGCTCGCCATCGAGAATCATTCCAAAGGCACGCTCGGCCTGTTCGACGTTCAAGCGGTGCGAATGGGGATCGGGTAATATGCTCATGCTCGCCTCTCGGGCTTTAATTCGCATATTGCCATGAAATTGGCGAGCAGATCATGACCATGCTCGGTCGCAATGCTCTCGGGATGGAATTGCACGCCATGGATCGGAAGCTCCGCATGCCGCACACCCATGACGAATCCATCGTTCGAATGGGCATTGGCGATGAGTACTTCAGGCAGGTTCTCGACGATGAGACTGTGATATCGGGTCGCTGTGAAGGGCGAGGGGAGCCCTGCAAATACGCCGGTGCTGTCATGCGTCACAGGCGAAGTCTTGCCATGCATCAGGCCGCCTTGTGCGACAGTTCCGCCAAAATGCTGACCGATCGACTGATGGCCCAAGCAAACACCAAGCAAGGGGTGCTTCGCTTCAGCACACGCTGCAACGACCTCAAGGCTGATGCCCGCTTCATTGGGCGTGCACGGGCCAGGCGAGATCAGGATACCCGCCGCACCTGTCGCGAGCGCTTCTTGCGCGCTCAGCGCGTCATTGCGAACGGTTTCCACATTCGCGCCCAGCTCCATCAGGTAATGGACAAGATTGAACGTAAAGCTGTCATAATTGTCGATGACGAGGATATCAGGAGCGCTCATTCGCCGGCCTCCTCAGCCTGTTCGACGTCGTCATTTAGCACAACAATCAACGGTCCAAGCGCTGCCTCTGCATCGAGCCGCGCAGTTGCCGGGTTCCACAAGGAAGACACATTGCTGTCGAGATAAAGCGCGTTGGGCGTCTTGAGTTCATCCCGGAAGAAGCGTGCTAACTGTCCGAAGCTGAGAGCGGCCTCGCTCATCACGAAATGCGCGCGGCCTCCGGCATCGATACCAACACCATTACGGACGGCTCTCGATGGTCCGTTGTCCTGTATCTCTGGGTGGAGTTCACCGTCGATCACCAGCATCGGGCCGGATTGCGTTCCAAACTGCGGCCTCGCTCCGACAGTGCTGTAGAACCGATCGGCACTCTTGATCTCCCATGCGCCTCCCGTTCCATAGAACACGCCGTTGGGTTTCAAATAGAAATTGCCGGAGCCGTCTTGGCGATCGAGTTCCACCAGCCGTTCACCGCCTTCGACATAGTAGCCGATTGGACGACCACCGCGTTCAAACTCCCCGCCATTGACCGCGAATGCGATTGTCGCCTGGTCGACGGTTTGTGAGAAGCTGTCGAGCGAGCCGAACACTTCGCCCTCATTGTCCGCAAGTGCTGTGCGGATCCGGTGCCGCGCCGGGTCTGCAATGCAATGCGTGAGCGGCACGCTCTCAAACTCAACCGAAGAGCATACAGAAGTTTGCGCTAGCGCCGCTTGATCACGGCGCTCCTCTTCAGCGCGCATTGCAGCCTCTTCTTCTGCGCCTTTGCCGATTTCCGTGCGCGTGACAGGCTCACCTTCAGGGGCTGGCTCACACGCGGAAAGAGCGAAAGGCAGCGCGAGGCAAAGAGTAATTCCAACAGACCTCATTGACCAAACCCCGGTTCTTCAGCAATGCGCGCCGCTTCTCTAGCGGCAGCGATTAACGCGCCTGCCTTGGCCTTGCATTCCGCCAATTCGTAGTCCGGGTCGCTGTCCGCGACGATCCCTGCGCCTGCTTGAACATGCATGACGCCATCTTTGACGACGGCTGTTCTCAAGACAATGCAGCTGTCGACCGAGCCATCCGGAGCGAAATAACCAACACCGCCGGCATAGGCTCCGCGCGCTTCAGGCTCCAGCTCTGCGATAATCTCGCATGCGCGGATTTTTGGCGCGCCGGACACTGTCCCAGCCGGAAAGCCTGCAAACAGCGCATCGAGCGCGTCCTTGGACGCATCAAGATCGCCCACCACATTGCTGACGATATGCATCACATGGCTGTAGCGTTCGATTGTGAAGCTGTCCGTCACAGTGACACTGTCCCGCGCAGCGACGCGCCCTACATCATTGCGGCCTAAATCGAGCAGCATCAGATGCTCAGCACGCTCTTTCGGGTCTGCAAGCAAGCTTTTCTCGTTCTCTCGATCTTCAGCGCCTGTGGCGCCGCGAGGCCTTGTTCCCGCGATTGGGCGGATTGTGACTTCGCCATCGCGCACGCGCACGAGTATCTCTGGACTCGAACCGACGACGGCAAAGCCGGGCAGGTCGAGAAAGTATAGGAACGGCGAAGGGTTCACACGGCGCAATGCACGGTACAATGCCAGCGGCGGCAGCGGAAACGGACACGTGAAACGCTGCGCCAGCACAACCTGAAAGATATCGCCAGCTGTGATGTAATCCTTCGCCCGTGCGACCAGGGCTTTGTATTCATCGCCAGCCATGACCGGCTCAAGCGCCATATCAGGTAGCGGCTCTGCAGCCATGGGCGCTTCGCGGGTTTTGCCTAACGAGCGCAAAGCCTCGTCAATCCGGTCGCCTGCATGATCAATGGCCGACGCAGGATCATCCGCCTGCCAAATTGGCGCAACGCAAAAGAGCTCATCCGTCAGCCGGTCGAACACAAATATGAGTGTTGGCCGCACAAACAGCATGTCCGGAAGATCAAGCGGGCTATCCGGCGCGCGCGGTAGGTCTTCGACCAACCCAACCGTCTCGTAGCCGAAATAGCCAACCAGGCAGGCTAGAGCTGGGGGAAGCTCTTCTGGAACGTCGATCTTGCAACTGCTCGCAAGCGCGCGAAGTTCGAACAGGCTGTCATTCTCGCATGCCTCGAATGCCGCGCGATCATGCCGCCAGATGCGGTTTATGCTCGCCGACGTGCTGGAGGCTTTGAACACGAGATCCGGATCGAGCCCCAGCAGACTGTGCCGACCGCGCGTTTCCCCGCCTTCGACAGACTCAAGCAAAAAGTCGCCTCGTTCTGGCTCCATCAGTTTCGTCGCCACACTGATGGGCGTTTCCGTGTCCGCAATGATCTTGCGCCACACAAGCGCAGGCTCGCCGCGCGACAACAGGTCGGCAGCATTGCCTGCGTTATGCGGCGAATGTGCTGTAGCGGACGCCTCCAGCTGCTCTACTCCGTCAGCTTTCGCCGGTGAGCTGCTTGCGCACGGCTTCAATCGCGGTGTCGTTCTGCTCGACACCCAGCTCGTTGCGCATTGCGCGCACCAACTGCTGGCTTTGCTCGTCGCTCAGTGCGTTCTGCAATTGCATGCGTGTTGCCGCAAGGATCGGATCATCGTCAGCGATCGGATCGGTGGAGATGTCATCGAGATCAACGATAAACCAACCCAGATCATTGCCAGCCTCAAGTTTTTTGCTCGTGCCTTCGGCCATGGAGAACAGCAGAGCTAGGGCAGGGGGCACGCGCCCTTGCTGAGCCGTAATCTCTTCACGGCCGAGATTGACTTGCTCGGCTCCGGGCAGGCGCTTTTCTTCCGCTTGAACTGCGGCTTGCAGGGATCCTGCTTCGCCTGAGCGCAAACGCTCCAGTATGCGGTCGGAGGCTGCTCGTGCCTGATCCATTCCTTCCGAAAGACGCCAGGTGATCGTCACTTGCTCCTTGATTTCAACAAGCGGTGCGGCGGCAGATGGTGTGATGTCGGTCACTTCGAAAATCAGATAGGCCTGACCAACAACAACTTCAGCAAGCTGCGGCTCTTCTTCATCCATCTGGAATGCGGTGTCGATTGCAGGCCGCAGGATCGGAGGCAGAGGCTGCGGGCGTTCCGCACCATAAACCTGACCGTCAGCTGTAAGCGGAGGCGAGCTGCGCAGTTCCAAGCCAAGCCCTTCTGCCACTTGCGAAAGCGCTTCGCCGTCATCCAGACGTTGCTCGATCTCGGCAGAAAGGTCAGCAATGGCAGCAGCGCGCTTCTCCGTACGCAACTGTTCGCGGATTTCCGGTGTCGCCTGCGCGAGGTTCCTGGCCGGGATGGTCTGCACAGCCGTCACGCGCGTGACGTACCAACCCAAAGCCGCACGGGCTGGCGCAGCAACCTGACCACGTGGTGCGGTGAAAGCTGCTTCTGCCACAGCTGCATTGGTCGATGCAGCTAGGTCTGCACGACTGACGGCATCAACGCGGGAGATGGAGAACCCTGCCTCGCGCGCTGCCGCTTCAAAAGAAGTGCCGGAATTGACGCGCTGGCGAATGGCATTCGCGGCCTGTTCTGTTGGAACAATAAACTGAGCCAAGCTGCGCGTTTCCTGTGCAGCATACTGCGCTGCGTCGCGTTCATAACGAGCTGCTACCTCCTCCGCGGAAGGCTCGATCCGCTGATCTACGCTGTCCGCACCGAATGTGGCATAGCGCAAAACGCGGCGCTCCGGCCGGATATAGCGGTCACGGTTCTCCTGGTAGAATTCTTCCAGCTGCGCGTCTGTCGGGTCTTCAGTTGGCGCAAACACCGCGCTTGGCACAAGCACGAGCGAGCCCGTGCGACGCTCGCGTAAGAGCGACGCATATCGGTGCGCCAATTTGTCAGGCATCACCGCGCCGCTATCAATCGGTGTCAGGATTTGCTGAGCCAACAGGCTGGTGACGAGATCCTCGCGCACTTCGGCATCAGTCAAGCGTTGGCCGGCGAGGACATTGTTATACGCTTCCTGGCTGAAATTGCCGTCCGCACCGCGGAATGCTGGAATGCTCATAATCTCGCTATTCACGAGATTGTCGCCTGCGCGAATGCCCATCAGCTTTGCATATTCGCTGATAGCTGCACGATCGATCAGCTGTGTAACGACTTCATCGAGACCGCCTTGTGCGATGAAGGCAGGCATGGTGATTGTTGGATCTTGCTGCCTAATTTGATCAACAGCGCGTCCGGCCGCCGAGGATAGATCAGCTGTGCCAATGCGCTCTTCGCCGACAACTGCGACACGGTCTCCGCCCGCAACGCCGCCAAAGGTCGCTGTGCCGGCAACGTCGCTGCTTGCAAAAGCAAACCCGATCAGCACGAGAAACGCGAGCGTCAGCCCAAGGCCGATCTTCGTTTTGAAGAAATTGCGGAAAAATGTGAGCATGTCTGGCGGTTGTCCGAGTTTTAATGGGTCAGCAGAAAGACGAATGTATTGCTTTGTCGTTTGAGGCTTTCGCGAGGCTTAAGCGCCGCTCTACCCCCGAGCGATTTGGGCTTTATCCACCCTGAGACCTAGCTGCAACAGCCTGCCGGTGATTTTGTGCGAGGAACTCTTTTGACTGGACTGGCAAACCCGTCTAGCGGACCTGTCCCTAGCCGCTATGTCGGCTCAACAAGATCCCCGGTCCTGCTGAACAGGATCGTTGAAATGCAGGATATTTCTCTATGGCCGAACGGCCCTATATCGTTGGTAACTGGAAGATGCACGGGACGCGCGCGATGCTTTCGGAAGCGCGCGCAATCGACCGTGCTGCGCAGCGGCATATGAAGGTTGAGGTTGCAGTTGCACCTCCTTTCACGCTGATCCACGCGGTACATCGCGAGGTGGAACAGATCGCTGTGGGTGCACAGGACTGTCACAAAGCGGACGCCGGCGCCCATACAGGTGATGTGTCTGCCAGCATGGTTGCGGATGCGGGCGCGAAGTTCGTTATCCTCGGGCATAGCGAGCGGCGGGAGAACCACGCAGAGCAAGATGCTGATGTCCGGGCGAAAGCCGAAGCGGCTTTGGAAGCGGGCCTCAATCTCATCATCTGTTGCGGCGAATCGGCTGAAACGCGGGACAAAGGCAAGGCAGAGGCTTTTGTAATGAAGCAGCTCCGCGCGTCATTGCCTGAGCTTGAGAATGCAGCAGAGCAATTGACTGTCGCATACGAACCGATCTGGGCGATTGGCACTGGCAACACAGCCTCACCGGACGATGTCCTCGCAATGCACGCAACAATCCGTAGCATGCTGTGCGAGATCTACGGAGAGGAAGCAGGCCCGGCGATCCGCATTCTCTATGGTGGTTCGGTGAAACCGGAGAATGCCCGCGAACTGATGGCGCTTGAGAATGTCGATGGCGCACTGGTCGGCGGGGCGAGCCTTTCAGCAGACAGCTTTATGGGCATCGCTTTGGCGGCGGCTGAAACCTCGGACTGAGCTTCACGCTCGACCGCTTTACCCTTGTGATGGGCGCGTGGGGCGCTTACATCGCTCCCCGATCCCATAACCAAGCTATTACAGGCCAGTTTCCATGTCGCTTTTTCTCTTTTTGACAGTTGTTCAGGCGGTTGTAGCCGCCGCACTTGTCGGCGTTATCCTGATGCAGCGCTCTGAAGGTGGCGGCCTTGGCATTGGCGGCAGCCCGGGCGGCGTTATGGGTGCGCGCGGTGCAGCTGACTTTTTGACCCGCTCAACAAAGTGGCTTGCGATTGTATTTGTCGCCTTGTCGATTGCGCTGGCTGCTGTTGCTGTTGATTCGACTGGCACGGACGAGATCACTTCAACACTGGACCGCAATGTCACTCCGGCAGCACCTGCTGATCCCCTGGCGAGCCCGGGCGCCGATCCGCTCGCAGCACCCGCTCAGCCAGCGCAACCTGACGAAGATCCGCTCGCCGGCGCAACAGAATAAGTCGCAATTCACAGTTTTCCTTGTGGATGGCTGCGCAATCGCGGCGCAATTCGCTTGCCACGAATCCAATTAAGCGCTTAAGGCCCGACTCCCATGGCGCGGTACATTTTTATCACCGGCGGCGTGGTCTCCTCGCTCGGAAAAGGTCTCATGGCAGCAAGCCTAGGTGCTTTGCTGCAAGCGCGCGGCTATAAGGTCCGCATTCGAAAATTCGATCCCTATTTGAACGTCGATCCGGGCACGATGAGCCCGTATCAGCATGGCGAAGTCTATGTGACGGACGATGGAGCAGAGACGGATCTTGATCTCGGCCATTATGAGCGATTTACAGGCGTCTCAGCGCGTCAGAGCGACAATATTACTTCGGGCCGCGTCTACCGCGACATCATCGCGAAAGAGCGCCGAGGGGACTATCTGGGCGCGACAGTGCAGGTCATTCCGCATGTGACAGACGCGATCAAGGAATTCGCGCTTGCAGATCAAGGCGACCACGATTTCATCCTGTGCGAGATTGGCGGAACCGTCGGCGACATTGAAAGCCTTCCTTTTATGGAGGCCATTCGCCAGCTTCGTAACGAGCTTGAACCAAACCAGACGCTGAGCGTGCACGTGACGCTTGTACCGTATATCGCGGCGGCGGGTGAGCTGAAGACAAAGCCGACACAGCACTCGGTGCGCGAGCTGGCTTCGCTCGGGATCAAGCCTGATGTGCTGCTGTGTCGTGCCGAGCATCCATTGCCGGACGGAGAGCGTCAAAAGATCGCGAACTTCTGCAATGTGCGCAAGCAAGCCGTAATCCCGGCGCTTGATGCCTCGTCGATCTACGCCGTACCGGTCCAGTATCATAAGGAAGGGCTCGATACTGAAGTCCTGCGCGGATTTGGCATCACCGATGCGCCGGAGCCGGACTTGGCGCGCTGGAACGACGTGCTTGATCGCTATGAGAACCCTGAAGGCGAAGTCACAATCGGTGTTGTCGGTAAATATGTCGGCCTGCAGGATGCCTATAAGTCATTGAATGAAGCGCTCGTCCATGGTGGGATGGCCAACCGAGTCAAGGTCAACATCCGCTGGATTGACGCGGAGATATTCGAGCAGGATGAAGGTGATATCGCGAGCGCGCTAGAGCCCCTTCATGGCATTCTCGTGCCCGGCGGTTTTGGCGAGCGAGGCAGCGAAGGCAAGATCGCCAGCGTCCGCTTCGCGCGCGAGAGAAAGGTGCCATTCTTCGGCATCTGCCTTGGCATGCAGATGGCATGTATTGAAGGCGCACGTACCGCGGGCTTTGACGCAGCTTCCTCCACCGAATTCGGCGAAACGAGCGAACCGGTTGTCGGCATCATCGAAGAGTGGATGACAGCTGAAGGTTTGGAAACCCGTGAAGCGGGTGGGGATTTGGGCGGAACCATGCGGCTTGGCGCATATGATGCGAAGCTAGCAGGCAATAGCCATGTCTCGCAGATCTATGATGGTGCTTCGATGATTTCAGAGCGACATCGCCACCGCTACGAGGTCAACAGCGCCTATATCGAGCCGCTGGAGAAGCAGGGTCTCGTGTTTTCCGGCATGTCTCCTGATGGCCTGTTGCCGGAAATCGTTGAGCGGCCCGATCACCCATGGTTCGTCGGCGTACAGTTCCACCCGGAGCTGAAGTCCAAGCCGTTTGATCCTCATCCATTGTTTGCTGGCTTCATTGAAGCGGCGCTGGAGCAGTCACGCTTGGTTTAAAGCTGCCTGAGTAACAATGGTTTCCCTGGGTGCCTGATTTGTGCGCAGTCCTATATTGTTTTGTCAGTGTTCGCGAAGCTTATGACGCGAATCTACAATTCACTCGGAAATAACTTGCATAGGTTGCAATTCGCGCACTAACCGCATGGCAGCGCTCTTCTTTCGTGACGGTGCGCAGCTCAGGGTCGTCTTTGTGCTTGAGCAAACTAACAAGATTCTGCTGGGGGGTATGCCAGCAACAGAGCTTGGCTCGGGATTGTCCGTCTTCTGCGACCCGGACGGTCATTTCTGACCAAGGCGGCATAAGTCGCGGGGGCGGCCCTGTAACGACCGCCCCCACTTTACTTCAACAATTTGGTGGTGCGTCAGGCGGCGTCTGCTTCGCCGTCCTTGCCGTCCTCGTCAGACGAAGTTGGGACCGCTTTCAGCGTGGTTCCGCCATTTACAGCAATCTTCTTTGGCTTCATCGCTTCCGGGACTTCACGAACCAGATCGATCGTCAGAAGACCGTCTGCCAAGTCAGCGTTCTCAACACGAACATAGTCAGCTAGCTCGAACCGGCGTTCAAAACCGCGATTGGCGATCCCGACATGCAGCATGTCGCCGACGACGCCGTCTTCATCGCGCTTCTTACCTTGAACTGTCAGCAGGTTCTGTTGAGCAGTAATATCGAGGTCTGCGGGACGGAAGCCTGCAACCGCCAAAGTGATGCGGTAATCGTCTTCGCCGCGACGCTCGATGTTGAAGGGTGGGTAATTGTCACCGTTATTATTGCGCACCTGACGTTCGAGAATGTCGAACAGGTGGTCAAAGCCGACGGTATTGCGGCGGTAGGGTGTAAAATCGAAACGTGACATATCTAACAAATCCTCTTGTTTGAGCAATTTGACATGTGATGCGCCTGACCATTCAGCGTCGCATCGTCAGCGCCTTAGCTCCCGGATTTGGCGAACCTTGGCGTGTGATTGAAGTGGGTAGGGGGCAGCCCCTTTTCAAGGGCCTCTTGCATGCTACATAGAATGCGAAATCTCGAGGAATTTATGGCTCAACCCAAGATCGACATTTACACCAAGTTCGGATGCCCGTTCTGCGTGCGAGCAAAGCACTTGCTTGACCAGAAAGGCGCAGAGTACGAAGAATTTGACATCACTATTGGTGGACCCAAAAAGGCCGAGATGCTGGAGCGCGCACCGCAAGCTCGCACAGTGCCGCAGATTTTCATTGGCGAAACGCATGTTGGCGGCTCGGATGACCTGGCGGCGCTGGAACGCGAAGGCAAGCTCGACACACTGTTAGCGGGCTGAATGACGCGCATAGCTGTCTTGCAGATGACTTCGGGTGTTGATCCTGAAGCAAACTTCGAGACGATTTTTCGCGCGGTTTGTGATGCGCGAGCGGGCGGGGCGGAAATGCTCTTCACGCCAGAGATGAGCCTGCTGCTGGATCGCGACCGCAAGCGGGCGGCGCCTCACATAGTGCCGCAGTCCGTTACTCCTTTCCCAGACAGGCTGCGAAAAGCTGCGAAGTCTAAAGCAATGTGGATGACCGCCGGAATTCCTGTGGCGCTGGAGAGCGGGCGCTATGCCAATCGCCAGTGGTTGTTCTCACCTTCCGGCGAACTTACTTCGCACTACGACAAGATCCACATGTTTGATGTGGAGCTTTCTACCGGCGAAAGCTGGCGCGAGAGCAGCGCTTACGAGCCGGGTACCGAGGTCGTGACAATCGATGAAACACCAGTCGGACGGCTCGGCCTCACGACCTGCTACGACATGCGGTTCCCGGCCCTCTTCGAGGCGCTAGGCCGCAGGAAGTGCAATGCGATATCCATTCCGGCCGCATTCACCGTCCCGACCGGTAAAGCGCATTGGCATGTCATGCTGCGCGCACGGGCGATAGAGGCAAGCGCCTTCGTCATCGCCGCTGCGCAAGTGGGCAAACACGAGGATGGTCGCGAAACTTACGGCCATTCGCTTGTGGTGGACCCCTGGGGTGAAGTGCTGCTTGATATGGGCGGCGAGGAACCCGGTCTGGCCTTCGTGGATTTGGATATGGCGCGGATTGAAGAGGTTCGCTCGCAATTGCCCAGCCTTGCGAATAAGCGCGACATCCCTAGTTAAGGCCTCTCTGGTAACGACTTCCTCAGATGATTGTTTTTGATCTCTCTTGTGCCGCGGGGCATCGCTTTGAAGGCTGGTTTGGCTCGTCCTCTGACTATGAGGATCAGCGAGCGCGTGGCTTGGTGGCTTGCCCGCATTGCGGCACGGCGGATGTGAACAAAGCACCAATGGCACCGGCTGTTCCGGCAAAAGGCAATCAGGATCGCGCACCTGCTCCGATTGAGGTTGATAGCGAAACGAGCGCCCCGTCATCTGCTTCTGCAGCCAACCCTATGACCGGCGGTGAAATTCCACCCGCTGTCCAGAAAGCGATGCAAGCGCTCGCGGACGCGCAGGCAAAGGCATTGAAGGAAAGCCGCTATGTTGGTGACAGTCTCGCTGATGAAGCGCGCGCGATGCATTATGGCGAGAAGGATCTGGAAGCGATCCATGGCAAGGCTACGCTCAAGGAAGCGAAGGAATTGTTGGAAGAAGGCGTGCCGGTCGCACCGCTACTCGCGCCCTATACGCCGCCTGATGAATTGAATTGAGTTGTAAGCGGGTAAGGGCAGCTCTATCAGCGCGGACGGGGCCCCGTAGCTCAGCCGGATAGAGCACCAGATTCCTAATCTGGGGGCCGCGTGTTCGAATCACGCCGGGGTCACCACTTTTTTACGCTATTGAGATGCACGCGGCTGCGAGACGCTTCGTGCGATAACGCACAACACGATGACCGCCGCCATCATCGCCCCCAGCAGCATGCATGTTCCTTGCCACCCTGCTGCATCATAAACAGCAGTGCCAAGGAAGCTCCCGATGCCACCACCGATAAACATGATGACGACATAGGCTGCGGTCAGGCGCGTACGGATTTCCGGGCTAAGCGCCAGAAAGGTCATGCGTCCGGTCACATCAATGCTTGGGCCGACTGCAGCAACCAATGTCAGCGGAACGAGTAACAGCCATGCGCTGCCCGATAGCGGGTAGAAGAGCGCAACGCCCACTGCCTGGATCAAGGCAAACATGAGCCTTGCGCGCTTTGGTCCTACCTTGTCTGCCCATCGCCCAAGCCTGGGCGTAGTCAGCACGCTGATGGCTGAAACGCCAGCGAGATAGCCAACGGTGTCGACGCCGTATCCCATTTCAGGGCTTGTCAGGTACAGCGCCAAGGCTAGCCACGTCGCAATAAACGCGCCGAAGTTGAGCGCTTGAATCATCGCAGAGAGCAGTACATCGCGATGCTGTTTTGCGATCGAAAACACTGAGAGAACCAGTGCGGGATAACTCCCGGTGGCCTGTTTCTCGACTGTGCCTTCGCTCCGCATAATGCGGGGCAACATTAACGCCATGATCGCCATCGCACTGGTCGCAATCCAGTAGACTGCATGCCAACCGAAATATTCCGCCACCACTCCCGCGCCCACTCGCGCCACAAGAATGCCGAACACGGTCCCTGCAGTAAGCAAAGCCGTCACTTCGCCTAGCCGCTCAGGCGCCACCCGCTTCGAGGCAAAGGCAGGCAGGATGTAGGGCGTGATCGTGAAGAAGCCGAGCAGTGTTGACGCGATGGTGAACGGCCAAAAACTGTAGGACAGCGTCATGGCCAGCATGGCTAGTGTCTGCAGTGTTACAAAGACTATGCTGAGACTGCGATTGGAATAGCGATCGCCGAGCGGCAATAGCAGCAAGATACCTAATGCCAGGCCGATCTGGTTGAGCGCTGGGACTATGCCGATGCTTGCCTGACTGACCCCAAAATCGCGCGCGACTTCTCCGATAATCGGGTGAAGGTAATAGGCATTCGCGATCACAACCGCGGTGGTGATCGCAAGCGCATATTCCTGCGCGCGGGTCAGGTGTTTCAGGTCAGACAAATGACTGTGTTGCTTAGGTCAGAAAACCCGCTCTTTTCGCTGTATCGATAACCGCTTGAGCGAGTTCTTGCGGCCGGTCTTCCTGACAGAAGTGGCCGCATACAGACAGCATACCATGAGGCTGGTCGTTAGCGCCTGCAATTCGGTCAATCAGCGGCTGTGCGAGCCCGCCCGTCACAGGGTCATCTTCGCCGAATAGCGTAAGGAAAGGCTTCGAAAACGCCGCAAGGCCTTCCCAGGCGGCCTTGTTCTCCTCGATGCCGGCCATGCCGTCTTCAACCGGTACAAGCTGCGGGAAAGCCCGTGCGCCAGCCTTGCTCGGTTCGTCCGGGAACGGCGCATCATAGGCCGCGACTTCCGCGTCGCTGCGCTCTGTTGCTGTCGCGCGCTGAAGCAGTTCACCGATCTGAAATTCTGGCGAGCTCTTCGCAAACTCGCGCCAGGCAAGGAAAGCCGGGGAGGGCGTGCCGCCTGTTGGCAGGAAGGTATTGCTCGCCACAACGCAAGCGAACCTGTCCGGCTCCAGACCGACCATGCGTAGCCCGAGCAAGCCGCCCCAGTCCTGACAGAACAGCGCGGCATCCTGCGGACAAACGGCGTTGCGCCATTGCTGCAACCAATCGACATGGCGCGCATATGTGTAGAAGCTCTGATCGCTTGGCTTGTCGCTTTTGCCGAAACCGATGAGGTCTGGTGCGAGGCAGCGGAAACCTGCATCCACCAGCACCGGGATCATCTTGCGGTAAAGGAAGCTCCAGCTTGGCTCTCCGTGAAAGAGTAGAACGACCGGCGCGTCTTTCGCCCCTTCATCGACATAGTGCATGCGTCCCTTGCGCCCATCACCAAGCTCAATCTCGAGCCAGCTCTCCTCGAAGGGGTAGTCGGGAATGTCTGCAAAACGTGCGGGATCGTAGCTCAGGATTTCCATGAAACCTCTCCTTTGACGGAGATAGGTATCATGGAAAAACTGAATTGCCACCCGTGCGTTTTACCACGGGTCTATTTGTCGAGCGGCACAGGCTCCTTGAAGGTGTGCGTGATGTAAGGGAACGGTATCTCGATACCTGCATCATCAAGGCCGCGCTTGATTGCGCGCATGATCTGGTCTTTCGATGTGGCCGCTGCGCCTGCGCTAGAGCCGGCCCACCACCGCACGAGGAAGTCGACCGAACTGGAATTGAATTCGGTCGCGAAGACATCGATATCCTCGTCCTTGTTTACAGCTTCAATGCTCTCGACGGCCTTGAAGATTACGTCGGCTGCTTTCTCTAGGTCGGTATCGTAAGACACGCCGATCACAAGCTGGTGACGACGCTGTTTCGCATCGGTGATGATCTCAACCGGATTCTTGAACAGAAATGCGTTGGGCACGACCGTGAGCTCGCCTGAAGCGCGGCGAAGATGCGTCTCCCGTAGAGTTATGTGTTCAACCGCGCCATCAATCCCTTCGCATTCGATTACGTCGCCGATCCGCATTTTCTCGCGCAGCATGATAAGTACGCCAGCGAGGAAATTCTCGAAGATGTCTTGAAACGCGAAGCCAATGGCAAGCGCGCCGACACCGAGGCCTGCGAGCAAGCTGCCCGGTGTGAGGTCAGGAAATACGACAATGGCCGCGATGAACAATCCCAGCAGCCATATGCCAAGTTTAACCAGAGTCTCAAGTAGATTGCGCAGGGAAGGGCGGAGTTCTGTCTTGCCGCTCATCCGGTCAACGATCTTGACGGCTAATCCGGCAACAATCCCGGTGATCAATATGATCAGAAACGCGATCATCATGCTGGGTATGCTTTCGGCAAAGCCGTACCACATCTGGCTGAGCTGGCTGTCGATGGTTTCCATCATGATTGAATGTCCCTCCTGATTGGTCTCTCAGCAGCTCAACGATAGGCATTACTGCGTGTTCCGAGCAACCGTTCATCGCAATTCGAGCAAGTTCTCGCGGCTTCTATGACAATTCGCTTGAATCTCAGCGTTAACTATGATTCTGTGGGGAAATTGACGCTTGGGGGAATGATGCGCAAACCGCCGAAAGAGCAGGTAAGGCAAGGACTGGCTTTGGCTGGCTTGCTGCTGCTTACGGGATTTGCAATTGCTGGACCAACCGGCTTGCTCGCGTGGAGCGAGAACGCATCGAAGCTTGATCAGCACCAAGCCCATATCGCGCATCTTCAAGAAAAGCGTGACGAGCTTAAGAACCGTGTCGATCTGCTAGACCCCAATGCGGCAGACCCTGATTTGGTGGGCGAGCTATTGCGGCGCGACATGAATATGGTTCACCCTGACGAAGTGGTAATCACGCTCGATCAGGACTGATCTTTCCGCACTGCGGCTGCTTCAAAACTCAATGCAAGATTTCGTATGCAAGGCGCTCGCTTTACGTTGCGTCTCGTGCGGCCTTGCGCCTATAGGCTAACCATCCCCAGGGGCAGAAAATAACGAGGACAGAAGCTTGGCCAAACAAGCAAAAACCCGCAAATCCGCAGAGCCAAAGGCGAAAGCAGACAACACGGATTTCGTGCTGCGTTCGCTGCAGGAAGCGCATGAGAAGAACAAGCGCTATGATGCGAGCGACGACGAGATGCTGCACTTCTATGAGCAAATGCTGCTCATCCGGCGCTTCGAAGAGAAAGCGGGTCAGCTATACGGCCTGGGCCTGATCGGCGGCTTCTGCCACTTGTATATCGGTCAAGAAGCGGTTGCGATCGGCCTACAGAGTGCGCTCGACAATGATAAAGACAGCGTGATCACCGGTTATCGCGACCACGGGCACATGCTTGCTTACGGGATCGATCCCAATGTCATCATGGCCGAGCTGACCGGGCGTCAAGCCGGTATTTCCGAGGGGAAGGGCGGCTCGATGCACATGTTCAGCACCGAGCATAAGTTTTATGGCGGCCACGGCATTGTTGGCGCGCAGGTTGCTTTGGGCGGCGGTTTGGCGCTCGCTCACAAATACAACGAGGATGGTGGGCTGTGCCTAGCGTATTTCGGTGATGGCGCGGCGAACCAGGGACAGGTCTATGAGACATTCAACATGGCAGCCTTGTGGAACCTGCCAATCGTGTTTGTTGTAGAGAACAACCAATATGCGATGGGTACGGCCGTCAGCCGGTCGTCGGCCGAAACCGAATTCTACCGCCGCGGCACCGCGTTCCGCATTCCCGGCATGGATGTGAACGGCATGGACGTACTGGAAGTGCGCGGCGCGGCTGAAATTGCATTCGAGCATGTGCGCGCAGGTCGCGGACCCGTGCTGATGGAATGCAATACCTACCGCTATCGCGGACACTCTATGTCCGACCCTGCCAAGTATCGTTCGCGCGATGAAGTGCAGGGCATGCGCGATACGCGCGATCCGATTGAAGGCTTGAAGAAGGTTCTGCTTGAGAAAGGCAAGACTGAAGAAGAGCTGAAAGCCATTGATAAGGCCATCCGCAAGACCGTTGCCGAGGCGGCTGACTTTGCTGAAACATCGCCTGAGCCGGATCCAGCTGAACTCTACACCGATGTTCTGGTGGAGGAGTATTGAGCGATGGCTATTGAACTCAAGATGCCCGCGCTGTCTCCAACCATGGAAGAGGGCACTCTCGCCAAATGGCTTAAGTCCGAAGGTGATGAAATCACTGCAGGTGACATCATTGCAGAGATCGAGACCGATAAAGCGACGATGGAATTTGAAGCGGTCGATGAAGGTACGCTCGCGAAGATCATGGTGGCTGAAGGCACAGAGAATGTGGCTGTCGGGACTGTGATCGCAATGCTCGCTGAAGAAGGGGAGGATGCAGGAGATGTGTCTGCGCCCAGCAGCGAAAGCGCGACACCAGCACCAGTTGAAGCTTCGCCCTCTCCAGAACCTTCGCCTGAGCCAGCGATTGCGCCTCCGAAGGGGCCTGCAGAGCGTCCATCCGATCCGTCGGTCCCCGAGGGCACCAGCTTCACCAGTGTCTCAGTCCGCGAAGCCTTGCGTGATGGCATGGCCGAGGAAATGCGCCGCGATGAGCGCGTCTTCGTCATGGGCGAGGAAGTTGCAGAGTATCAAGGGGCTTACAAAGTCACTCAGGGCCTGCTCGACGAATTTGGTCCCAAGCGTGTGATTGATACTCCAATTACCGAGTACGGTTTCGCGGGTATTGGCACGGGCGCTGCGATGGGCGGCCTTCGTCCGATCGTCGAATTCATGACGTTCAACTTCGCGATGCAGGCGATTGACCACATCATCAACTCGGCAGCAAAGACGAACTATATGTCCGGCGGGCAGATGCGCTGCCCAGTCGTGTTCCGCGGGCCCAATGGCGCCGCAAGCCGCGTAGGCGCGCAGCACAGCCAGAACTATGGGCCGTGGTATGCCTCGGTTCCTGGCCTGATTGTCATCGCACCCTATGACAGCGCGGACGCAAAAGGCCTCATGAAAGCGGCCATTCGCACAGAAGACCCTGTTGTCTTCCTCGAGAATGAGCTGGTCTATGGTCGCAGTTTCGATGTTCCGGACATGGATGACTATGTCCTGCCGATCGGCAAGGCGCGGATCATGCGCGAAGGCTCGGACGTTACCATCGTGAGTTATTCCATCGGGGTAGGGTTCGCGCTGGAGGCTGCTGAACAGCTCGCAAGCGAAGGCATCGATGCTGAAGTCATCGACCTGCGCACGCTGCGTCCGCTCGACAAGCAGGCGATCCTCGACAGTCTTGCAAAGACCAATCGTCTGGTGATCGCTGAAGAGGGTTGGCCGACGTGTTCGATTGCGTCAGAAGTGATTTCAATCTGCATGGAAGAGGGTTTTGACCACTTGGATGCGCCGGTTCTTCGTGTTTGCAATGAAGACGTGCCGCTACCCTATGCAGCAAATCTCGAGAAGCTCGCGCTGATCGACACACCGCGGATTGTCTCTGCGGTCAAGAAAGTTTGCTACGCGGACTGATGTGACTCAGAAACGAAGAGGGCCGCTGCGGATCACCCGGAGCGGCCCTTCGTGTATATGGTTCCCAACCAGTCCTATTCGTCGATCAGGAAAATCGGGCGCTGGAAGTTCAAGCGCTGCGAAGTCCAATCGAAGAACGGGAGAACCGCTGGCGGCGTATAGCGGATAGTCAGCGTTTTCTCGAAAGCACCATCCACTCGCTGAGTGAAAGGTTCACTTACAGAGGCTGAGAAGTTGCGATCAAGGGCATAGGGCAGGCTCTCACCAATGCGTTCCGCCTCAGTGCGGATATCGTCATTGGTAATCTCGTTCTTCTTTTGATACTCAACGACTGCATAGCGCGCCGTCTCCGAGGCAACGCTACGCATGGCATTCATCGCCTGCATGTTGATTGCAATCTGAAATACGCCGAGCAGTAAGGCCAGAAAGGCCGGTGCCAAAATCGCAAATTCGATGATGGTTGCAGCTTCTTCGTTGCGCTCAAGGCGTTTGAAAAATGGCATCTTCATGAGATTTGTACCCTGCGGCGAATGTCATAATTGATCGGCGATCCGAACCCGAAGTCAGTCCATACAGGGGTGTAGGTGTCGGTCATACGGATCTCGATATATTCCGAGATTACCGCCGTTCCTGAACAAGCCGTATCTACGGTTTGCATAGTCGTGTCTGTGTCACAGCGATAAAGCTGGCTAAGCGAGACATTCGCATCGCCGAGCCCGGTTGATGCTTCAATCACATCCTCAAGCGTCGCACGCTCTGTTGCATCGTCCGGTGCCCGGGCGAGGGTGATTGCGGCCGCTTCCGCAGCCGCAGTCTGCAACTCAGCGTTACGAGCAATGATCATCGAAGCTTCAAAGCCGCCCAAGGCCAGAACTGCCAGGATGGGGACGATGAATGCGGTTTCGATGACGGCTGTGCCGCTCTCGTCACGAAGTGACGCACGAAGGTGTGACAGACGTTGCATCATCCGACCAACCTCACACGCGTACCGCCGTTAACCGAGTAAACCGGATTGGGCGTTGACGGATCACAGAAGGTGGTCAGATCGGCCGTGCCGCCAATCTGGATTTCGTTCGCCGCGATCATAAGGCAGCGACCAGTGCCGCTCGTACCAGCCATCGTTCCCAAGAGGTCAACGGGGCTGTTGGGCGTGTAAATTACACCATCAAGACGCGTCGAAGCGTTACCATTGATCAGATTGCGGTTATTCGATTGAGAATCGCGATGTTCAAACACCAGCATGTTCTCAAGCTCGGCCGCATCCGCTGCCGATACGCCAGCAGCAATGAGTTCGAGCGCGGTCATCGCGGAAAGATCGATTGAGGCACCACCATTGATCTGGATGTCCGCGCCATTCTTCAGCACGAACATCACACCGTTGCCGGTCAGAGAATATGACGCATTGACTTGCAATCGGCCGCCATCAATTACGTAGATACCGCCAGCGAGAGTGGTGTCGCAGCTCAGTTGGAAGTCTGAGTACGTGCCAGGCAGTTGTGTGCCTCCAGGCGCGCTGAAAGAAATGTCAGAATAGGTGAAAGTCGTAGTCGTAACCGGCTGTTCCCAGATCGTGTCAGGGCCGCGACCCTCAATTGCGACAAGCGATCCAGTGACAACCTGCGAGCGAGTTGTGGGTGAAGTCGAGAAGGTCTGGTCGTCGAACGTCAAGGGCGCAGAAGTTGTCGGCAAGGAGCCATTTGTTCCCGTGTACGTGATCGTTCCGCCGTTCTCGGCCTGTCGAGCGTTTCGGCCCTGGTAGTAGTTGTAGGTAACTGCTTCGACCTGTGTTTCATCAGCCGTCCAGGGGTCTGAGCTTGCGCCACAGCTTAGCGTGCGCGGCGCAGGATTGTCAGGCGGAGTAAGTTCTTCGAAGGGATCGAATACCCCTTCAGAGTTTTCTACAACTGTCGCATTTGCGAAGCCGTCATGCGTATCTGTGACGGACCCAGCTGTGATGACGAAGCCAACATCATAGGTTCCGGAGTTACCGCTAATCGCTACGGCTCCGTTACCATCAGAAACCGCACCGATGCCGCATGGAGCATTGACGTTTGGACCACCGTTGAACCAAACGCCGCGGCTGCCACTTGGCTTAACAGCCAGGATGCAGGGGTTGTATGCCGCTTCGCTCTCCCAGATCGCCTGAGAGCGCACGCTAACTGTAGCAGCACGACCCATCACAAAGTTCGAGAATGGCAGGTTGCCCGTTACGCTCGCAGTGACAACCACGCTGTTCTGAGTTCCGGAAAGATAGTCTGCCAATGACGCCGTGTGCGTAGGCGTGTTGCCCTCTGTTACTTGCAGGTTGACCGCAAATTCCTGTCCAGCACGCGTCTGGTAGACTGTGCCGGTGTCTCCATTCCCGCGCGCCCAAGCACCGGCCATTGCCGCCTGGTCAGCGGCATATTGAAGTTCGCGCTGCCACAGATACCACTGTGCTGTGTCGACAGCGAAGCCAGCGCCGCCGATTAAGGCTGGCATGCCCAAACCCACGATCAAAGCTGTGTTTCCGCTTGTATTTCGACGAAGTCGACGTGCGAATTTTTTCAGTGCGCTCATCCGTGACGGTCCTGCAAATAGAATTGGTCCAATGATGCGCATTAGCCCAAGCAAGGTAGCCGGTCCGTTGAACGGTATGGTTAACAAGAAGTTCGCCTTGTTTTCCCGCGAGATGGCCAATACGGGCGCAAAACGCCTATTTCCTTGACAATCATGCGGAGGCACCGGTTTACGCCTCGCTAATGATCACAGCTTTTTCTGAAATGCTCTCGGACGAGCAAGGCTTGGCAATAGCGTACACGCCTACGGAATTGCGACCACAGATTGAAGCGTACTTTGCTCTCGACAAAAGGCTTTCTCAGATCGTCGCAAAAACCACTGAGCCTATGCTCGGACAGATGCGATTGGCGTGGTGGCGCGATGTCTTGAACCAACCAGTTGGTGCTCGTCCATCAGGGGATGAGGTGCTGGATGCAATTGGCATGCACTGGGCGGGTAATGAGACCGCGCTCGTTGCGCTAGTAGACGCATGGGAGATTCTCATCGTCGAAGAAAAACTCGGCGAGAAACCCATCCTGGCATTCGCGAGAGGACGTGCTGCGCCTTTTTCGGTTCTCGACATCTCGGCGGATGAGAATTCGAGGGAAGACATCGCTGACGCTGGCACCCTGTGGGCACTCATCGATGCTGCATCGCAAATCACTGATGCAAACGAGCGATCTGACTTCCTGGATGTAGCCAAAAAGCTCTCTTCAAAACCCAGTCGCCTGCCACGATCTATGCGAGGTCTGGCCGTGCTGCGTGCGCTTGCCATAAGAGCACTTGAGACTGGTTCGTTTCCCATGATGGATGGCCGCGGAGCTGCTTTGACTGCGCTGAGGGTCGGCCTTCTCGGACGCTAGCCTGCTGCAAGACTTGTCGCTATCGTGTCCGTAACAGGGGGGTTTGCGATGGGTCGGATGGTATTGGGCGTTTTTCTGGGACTTCTCATGGCCGGGGTTGGCCTTTCCTGGTGGCAGACGCGCGCTCAAGTCGAAGAGAACGCGCCGCCGCCACCTGACCCGATTGAGACGCCTGATCCCGAAGATCTGCCCATTACTGATCCGGCAGACATGACCGGACCTACGCCGCCTGAAGCAAGCGAGTTGACGAGAGAGCAGCGCCGCTTTTTCCGGTACGACCGCAATCGTGATTTGAAGATCACTCGCAATGAGATGCTCTCCACGCGCTCCGACGCATTCCGCAAGCTCGACAAGGACGGCAACAACCTTCTCACTTTCGAAGAGTGGGCGGTCACGACTGTCGAGCGCTTTGAAGGCGCTGATGCCAATGGCAATGGCGAGCTCACGCAGAGCGAATTTGCCACGACTGCTCGTCCTTCAACGCCCACACGGCGTCCGCGCTGCAACTGCTGAACGATTACGCAGGCACAGGCTCTCCCGCCGCGATCCATTCTGCCATGTCGGCCTTGGCGCGATTTGTGTAAGCTTCTTTTCGCTGCTTCTTGTGCACTTCGTGCAGAGGAGGGAAGAGGCCGAAGTTCACATTCATCGGCTGAAAGCTGTCGGCCTGCGCATCGCCGGTAATGTGTGCGAGCAGAGCGCCCATCGCCGTCGTACGCGGAATATCCCGCCATTCCCGGCCTGCGAGCTCACTCGCTGCCATAATACCCGCCATTAGGCCTACCGCTGCGCTTTCAACATAACCCTCGCAGCCCGTCACTTGTCCAGCAAAGCGGATATACGGCGCATTGTTCAGCCGCAATTGCCGGTCAAGCACGAGCGGTGAATTTAGGAATGTATTGCGATGGAGGCCGCCAAGACGCGCAAACTCCGCATTCTCCAGCCCCGGGATCGTGCGGAATAGCTCTATCTGAGCGCCGTATTTGAGCTTGGTCTGGAACCCGACCATGTTCCACAGCGTGCCAAGCTTGTTGTCCTGCCGAAGCTGTACGACCGCATAGGGCCAGCGTCCCTGCGGATGTTCTTCAGTAGTGTCGTAGGGGTTATCGAGACCAACGCCCTTCATCGGACCATAACGCAGCGTTTCAACGCCGCGCTCTGCCATCACCTCAATAGGCATGCAGCCGTCGAAATAAGGCGTGTCCTTTTCCCACTCCTTGAACTCGCCTTTCTCGCCTTCCATCAAGCCTTTATGGAACGCGAGGTACTGCTCCTTCGTCATCGGACAGTTGATGTAATCGCCATCTTCGTTCGACGCTTCTGTTCGTTTATTCCAGCGGCTCTGGATCCAGCACTTCGACATGTCGATGCTATCGCGATGGACGATAGGCGCGATCGCATCGAAGAACGCTAAGCGCTCTTCGCCCGTGGCTTGAACAATGCTTTGAGCGAGCGATTGGGCGGTAAGCGGACCTGTCGCTACAATCGTCATCCCGGAGGTGGGCAGGGCGTCCACGCGCTCGCGAACGATCGTAACGTTAGGATGCTCTTCTAGTGCTTTCTGCACTTCAGCCGAGAAAACATCGCGGTCGACGGCCATGGCGCTGCCCGCAGGCACTTGTGCCACGCCTCCAGCACGCATGATAAGACTATCGAGCATACGCATTTCATGGTGGAGCAATCCCACCGCGTTTTTCGTGTCGTCATCTGAACGGAAGGAATTCGAGCATACGAGCTCAGCCAGACCGTCAGTTTGGTGCGCGGGAGTCATCTCTCCGCTTCCGCGCATTTCGGAGAGGCGAACCTTGAAACCGCGTTGAGCCAGCTGCCAGGCTGCTTCTGAACCGGCGAGGCCGCCGCCGATAATGTGGATATCCTGTGCCATTGCTCGCGCAGTTAGGCTTGCGCTTGCCTCCCATCAAGCCCTAGCGGTGAAGAGAGGGAGCAATTCATGCCAAAACGCGCATTGATCGAACACCGTCCGTGGCTGCTGGTCAGCATTATTGCATCGGTCGCGTACTATTTGTTGGACCAGACCGACAGCCCGCTGGGCGAAATCTGGATCATGCTTGTGAAAGGGGCGGGCGTAGCTGCGCTGGCGATCTACGCGCTTGCGCGGGGGCCGGGCTCGTCGGCAAAGCATATCGCACTGGTTCTTGCACTTTGCGCCATCGCAGACATGGTTTTGGAGCTCTATTTTCAGTTCGGAGCCGGCATCTTCGCACTCGCGCATCTCGTTGCAATTGCGCTCTACATCAGGTTCCCGCGGCACCATTCCACCGGCAGCCAGAAAGCGCTTGCCGGTGCTTTGGCGATTGGCACGCCTTTTATCGCATGGCTGCTAACGAATGATATCTTTGCTGCCGCTTACGGACTAACGTTAGGTGCCATGGCTGCGGCCGCATGGATGAGCCGCTTTCCCCGCTACAGGGTTGGTATTGGGGCAGTGCTATTCGTCATCTCGGACATTTTGATCTTCGCACGAATGGGTATCGAGCCACCGCCTGCGCTCGCAAACCTGCTGATCTGGCCGCTCTATTATGTCGGCCAATTCATGATCGCGACCGGCGTCGTGCAGACGCTCCGTCACGAACTTTCGGAAGAAGATTAGAGAGCTGACCCCGACGGTCAGCTTTCTGCGGGCTCGGCTTTATCCCGCCGGATTCTTGAATCAAGTAGGTCCAGCGCTCGCTCACGCATCGTATCTGTCCGATCAAGCATATCTTTGAGCGAATAGGTAACGGTAATATCGGGTCGAACTTCTTCATCGATACTCAGCTGAGGCGCTTCTACCTCAAACACCATGCGTGAAATTCGATACTCGACCCCTTCATTCGATGAAGTGAAGGTTTCTTTCCCATCGTTCGTCGATTTGCCACCGCCAGAAGGTTCACCTACAATAGTGGCGATGTCATTGCTCTGCGCAACCGCGTAGAAATGTGAGACAGCAGACATTGTCCTTCCATCCGACATGATGAAGACTGTTCCTTTGAACTCTTCTCCAATGGGCTGCTGCTCGAGAAAAAGAGAATCAGGGCCTCGTGGATCGGAAGCTTCGGAAAAATAGGTGAATGGTTGGTCGGCCAAGTGCCGCAATATATAGCTGCCAGCTGCCCCTGATCCGCCACCTACACCACGCATATCAATCAAAAGGCCATCACGGTCGTTACTTTGCAAGTCCTCCATGACGCTCGCCCACCACTCAACAAACTGGGTCGCGCGATCGCCGCCGTAGTAATCAAGCCTATTGAGCGTTGCGATCCCCAGGTTACGTTGTTCATCCATTTCATAGCACAGCTCATCCTGGCATGGATCTAAAGGGCTGATGATGGGTTCAAAACTGAATTCGTCGAGTGGCGTTAGATCGATTGGTTCTGATTGTCCTCTTAGCGTCACGGCGTAAGCGGCCGGGAAACCAAGCGCGTAGGTAAGATAGGAGCTGGCCCAGTTATTCAGCTCTGGCTCCTTTAGGTTGGGCAGGTGGGCATCACTTCCCATTCGCGAAAAGATTGTGGCCTGGATTTCTGGCACCGGCAGGCCGTTGATACTGACGATCTCTTGGCCTTTCGCAACGCGATCGGCGTTCGTCATAGGGTCGAAAACGTATAGTCTACCGCGATAAAATCGTGTTTTTAGCGGGAACCGCTCGGACAACTCTATCTCGGCATCTTGTTGGTTGAAATACGGAAGGCCAGAGTGACCGCAACCGATGGATGCAATGACATGGCTCATGGCCCACAGAAAATCCGCACGTGTCGAAGCCGAGTTAAGCTTAGCAACTTCCCGCTCAACCAGGTCGTCAAAATCGGCCTCAGTCAACGTGCGAAAAGGTCGTGGATGCTCGGCTTTGATACGCGTGCCAAGCTCTCTTAAATCCGCATGATAGCCTGCGATCCGATTGCTCGCTTCGGCTTCTCCATTCTCAGGAATTGTTTGGGCGAATGCCGTCACTGGCATATTTATCACTGCTATTGTGAGCAGGCTCGCCCCAATCCCATTCTTAATGAAAGTCATTTGTCCCTCCGGCACCTTGCGATTACATCTGTAAATATAAAAGGACGGCCGCAAGGCATTCAGCCTTCTACCAACTACAAACATAGTCCGTCGAACAGCAGAGACTCGTTAGCGAAGGGAAACCAATAACTTAACTTCCAAATCCACCTGTCTCAGCAAGGACAAGAATTCTATTCCGGTGATGCTTCGCCAATGTCACCGTCTGATTGCGGTGTTGTATGCGGCGTCGTGACGTCATCGCCGCCGCGCTTATCGACCATTTCTTCAACCACGGCTTCTTCTGCTGCATCTTCGGGCGCTTCAGTCTCGTCAATGCGTACTGCGCTTACGATCGTTTCGCCCTTGGCGACATCGAACAACCGCACGCCGGCAGAGCCGCGTCCGATGACCCGCAAGCTATCCAGTCCAATGCGAATGAGCTTCGCCTGATCGGTGACTAGCATCAGCTGATCGGCCTTGTTCGCGGTAAAGCTCGCGACGACTTCACCATTGCGCTTGATATTGTCGATATTGGTGATGCCCATGCCTCCCCGACCAGCGCGGCGATACTCATAGGCTGAGGACAGCTTGCCATAGCCGTTCGCACAAACGGTGAGGATGAATTGCTCCTCATCCGCCATCTGCTGATGTTCATCAGAGAGGGTAGGGGCCTCATCCTCGGACTTCCACGGCGCAACCTTCAGATAGGCGTCGCGCTCATCTGGAGTTGCCGTCCCACCATGCAGGATGGACAGCGAAACAACCTCGTCGCCTTTTTCCTTGAACTTCATGCCGCGCACGCCGGTTGAAGTGCGCGAAGTAAACTCACGAACATCCTCTGCCGCAAAACGGATCGCCTTACCCATTTTCGTTGCTAACAGGACATCGTCGCCGGTTTCGAGCAAAGCCACACCGATAAGCTTATCTTCGCTCGCATCGTCGAACTTCATCGCAAACTTGCCGTTCGAGGGAATGTTAGTGAACGCGTCCATGCTGTTTCGTCGTACGCTTCCTTGCGCAGTCGCAAAGACCACACTGAGCGCCCCCCAGCTTTCTTCATCCTCGGGCAAAGGAAGAACGGTGCGGATCGCCTCGCCATCATCGAGCGAAGGCAGCATGTTGACAATTGGCCGCCCGCGTGTGGTTGGCCCGCCTTCAGGTAGCTTCCAGACCTTCAGACGGTACACCTTGCCGTGGGTGGAAAAGAACAGCACCGGATTGTGCGTCGAAGTGACGAACATCTCGCGCACGGCGTCTTCGTCTTTGGTGGCCATGCCAGCACGGCCTTTGCCCCCGCGGTTCTGGGCGCGGAATGTCGAGAGCGGTGTCCGCTTGATGTAACCGTCATGCGTGACCGTCACGACCATTTCGTCACGCTCGATCAGGTCTTCGTCGTCCAACCCGTCCCAGGCCGGCGCAATTTCCGAGACGCGCGGCGTCGCATAGGTTTCTCGGATTTCTTCGAGCTCTTCGCGCATGACACCATAGAGCTTCACGCGGTCGGCGAGGATCGAAAGGTATTCCGCAATCGCTTCGGCAAGTTCCTTAAGCTCGTCACCGATTTCATCGCGGCCGAGAGCCGTCAGGCGGTGCAGGCGCAGGTCAAGAATTGCTTTCACTTGACGTTCGGAAAGACGGTATGTCCCGCCAGTTTCATCAGCGTTTGGCTCGATTGCTTCGACCAGTGCGATATACTGCGCGATGTCGCCGATCGGCCATTCTTTCGCAAGCAGGCGTTCGCGAGCTGTGGCGGGGTTGGGCGCACCGCGAATGATCGCGACAACTTCGTCGAGGTTTGAAACTGCAACAACGAGACCAAGCAAGATATGCGCGCGGTCGCGGACCTTGTTAAGCTCGTATTTCGTCCGGCGCGTGATGACTTCTTCGCGGAAGGCAATGAAACTCTGGACTATGTCGCGCAGGGTGAGGACTTCTGGTCGACCACCACGGATCGCCAGCATATTGGCAGGAAAGCTCGATTGGGCCGGAGTGTAGCGCCAGATCTGGTTGAGGACGACTTCAGCAGATGCGTCGCGCTTGAGATCGACAACGACCCGAACGCCTTCGCGGCTGGACTCATCGCGAATGTCCGAAATCCCTTCAATCCGCTTGTCCTTGGCGGCTTCAGCGATTTTCTCAACCAATCCGGCCTTGCCAACTTGGAACGGGATTGAAGTGAGGATGATGCTCTCACGGTCGCCCCGTTTCGTCTCAATCTCGTGACGGCAACGTTGAAGGATGGAACCCCGCCCAGTTGTGTAGGCGGCCTTTGCACCGCTTGTGCCTAGGATAAGCGGAGCAGTCGGGAAATCAGGTCCAGGAATGTATTCGATCAGCTCTTCCGAAGTGATCTCCGGCTTGTCCATATACGCAAAGCAGCCATCAATCACCTCGCCTAGATTGTGTGGCGGGATATTGGTCGCCATCCCAACCGCGATCCCGCCCGCGCCATTGACGAGCAGATTGGGGAAGCGGGCAGGGAGTACCGATGGCTCCTGAATGCGGCCATCATAATTGTCGACGAAATCAACCGTGTCCTTGTCGAGATCATCGAGCAGCGTGTTGGATACGCGCGCAAGGCGGGCCTCTGTATAACGCATGCTGGCCGGGGGATCGGGGTCCATAGATCCAAAATTGCCCTGACCGTCGATCAGCGGAACACGCAAAGACCAATCCTGCGTCATACGGGCGAGGGCATCGTAAATCGCCGAGTCCCCATGAGGGTGGTAATCGCCCATCACGTCACCAACGATCTTGGCGCTTTTCACGTAAGGGCGCCCGGCGACAAAATTGCCTTGCTTACTTGCGAAAAGAATACGGCGGTGGACCGGTTTCAAGCCATCTCGCACGTCGGGCAGAGCACGGGCCACGATGACGCTCATCGCGTAATCGAGGTAGCTCGTCTTCATCTCATCGACGATGTCCACACGCTCGAATTCTTCAAGCGGTGCGGCGGGTGGCAATGTGTCGGTTTCGTCGCTCAAAATATGCCCAATTCTAGTTTGGTTCTTTGAGGCTTCAGAATAGGGCCTTTAGGTGCTGTCCGCCACTTGCGAATGGCTTAAGTGAGCCATTTTGGAGGCGTTATCCACACTCTCGCACCAGGCTGGATTTGAGCCGACAGATTGTGGCCAAATTGCGCTTTGCTGTGTGCGATATTCAATGACTGTTCAGACAGTTTTCTGTAGGATCAATTGCAAATGGCGGAGAGCCGGGCCAAAGCGCCTGCGCGCTCCTATTTCAAGCGCTTTAAGACTGCGCTTTGTATCAGTTCTGTCCAGGAGAGACTAAACATGCGTTCTAACGTACTTTCTAAGCGCAAGCCGGGTTCGGCCATGGCTTTGGCTATCGCTCTGGCATGCGGCACCGCTGTGGCTGCTGTTGGCCTTGCCGAGCCAGCATTCGCTCAGAAGAAGAAAAAGAAGAAAGGCGATGACGCCGAGTATTCCAAAGAATTCATCGCGGCATACAATCCATTGAACACCGCAATGAACGAGGGCGGCGCGGATATCGCTTCACTGCGCCCTCAGATTGATGCGCTCCTTGCCATGGCGAATTCTCCAGACGAGAGGCTCGCGACCGGAAATCTTGCCTACAACGCAGGCGCGCAGAGCAATGACCGCGGGCTACAGCTTGCAGGCATGGAAATGATGCTGTCGAGCAACAAGCTGACTATCGAGAATCAGCCGCAGTACAACTTTGTTGCTTATCAGCTTTCGAACGCGCTGGGTGATCAGGCCAAAGCGCGCACCTACCTCCAGAAGGCGATTGATCTCAATTTCAGCAATGAGCAGATCTCGCCGGATGAACTGCGCGCACAGATGGCTGAAAGCTATTTCCGTGAGGAGCGTCTGGTGGAAGGCTTGGCCTATCTCAAGGACGCCATCGAAGCGCGTGAAGCCACAGGCAGCGCGGCACCAGAAACCTGGTATCGTCGCGGCATGGTGACCGCCTACAACAATGAAATTCAGCCACAGGTTTATGACTTCACGGTCGGCTGGGTGAAGAATTATCCAAGTGACACCAACTGGCGCGACGCTGTGAATATTACGCGGAATCTAAACACCTTTGAGGCCGCTGAAATCCTCGATCTCATGCGTCTTGCTTTCAAGCTCGACACCATGAACAACAAACAGGATTACATTGAATATGTCGAGGCAGCGGATGCCCGTCGCCTGCCCAAGGAAGTGGCTGATGTGATTGAACACGGCTATTCAACTGGCCGCGCGAGCCGGGATGACATCTATCTTGCGGACTCGCTCTCTACCGCGAAGAACCGCATTGCCGCTGACCGGTCAGAACTGCCGTCACTGGAACGTGATGCGCGCGCAGCAAGCGCTGGCTTGCGGACGGTGGTCGCGGCGGGCGATGCTTTCCTGAACTACTCTGAATATGCAAAAGCGGAAGAGTTTTATGCGAAGGCACTGACAATGCCGGGTGTTGAAACCGCAGAGGTCGCAACACGTCTTGGCATTGCTCAGGCCAAGCAGGGCAAGAATGCTGATGCCGCTTCCACGTTCGCTCTTGTTGAAGGCAAGCGTAAGCCGATCGCTATGCTGTGGTCAGCTCATGTGTCTCAGCAGGCAACTCCTGCTGTCGCGGCACCCGCTCCGGCAGAGCCTGAAGCTGAACCGGCTACTGGAGGCTGAAGACACTAATCCAAGTCGTAAGAATGGCGCGGGACCTAACGGTTTCGCGCCATTTTTGTTTGGGCCGACGAGGCCTTCTCAGCGCAATCGCTTGACTAGGACCTGACCATCGCTGCGGCGCTCGACCGCGAAATTCGGAATGGTCTCCATCATGTCGATGAGCCTGCTGAACCCGTAATTCCGGGTATCGAAACTAGAGCGGTTGCCCGCTCGCTGACCCACTTCTGACAGCTTTGCGAAGCCGCTCTCATCGCGTCGGCTCGCATTATAGGCGTCAATCAGAAGATTGAGCAGTTCGTCATCCAGAACGCTCTCATTCTTGCTGTTCTGCTGATCCTCTTTTTCGGCCTTTATCAGGGCGTTCACATCAATGAAGCGGGTGCAAGCCTGCCGGAACGCTTCGGGTGTTTTCTGGCCGCCAAAGCCGTAAACCGGTACGCCATCCTGACGTATGCGCATTGCGAGCGGCATGAAATCACTGTCGGAACTCATGATGCCAAAGCCGTGGACGCGGCCGGAATAAAGCAGATCGATGGCATCGATCGTCATCTTCATGTCCGTCGCATTTTTGCCCTTGGTCAGATCAAACTGCTGCTGTGGTTCGATGCCATAGCGATGCATCAGTTCGATCCAGCCTTTGAGACTGGTCTTGCGCCAATTGCCATAGGCCCTGCGGATATTGACCTGTCCAAGTTCGGCCAGGACCGTCAGGACGGGGTCGAGGCCTGCTGGGCTTGCATTGTCTGAATCTATCAGGAGGGCGATATTGCGCGCGTCAAATTCACTCATGCGCATCTTGTGGCGGGGTAGGGAGGCGCTCGCAAGCGCTTAATTCCCCGATATCAATCTTCCGGCAGGAACTCGCCGGTGTCCTCATCAAGCGAGTAAAGGACACCTTCGGTGATGGAGAAGTGCGCGCCGCGAAGCTTCAGAGCGTCGGCGGCTTCTTTCTCAGCCACCCATGGGAAAGTTCGCAAATTGGCGAGGCTTTGCCGGATCGCAGCAAACTCCATGGCAAGCTCAGCTTTACGACCTTCAGTCCCATGTTTTCGAGCAACTGGTTCGCGCGCTTCGTTCAATAGTTCGATCCAATTGGCAATGAATGCGCCTTCACCATGTGGCTTGGCTTCAAAGCTCTGAGTGAGCGCGGCTTTGCAGCCACCACAGCGACCGTGACCCATGACTACGATTTGGCGCACTTCGAGCATTTGTACTGCAAATTCGACCGCTGCAGAAACGCCATGATAGCCCGGTGAAGTCTCAAATGGGGGAACAAGCGCAGCAACGTTGCGAACTACAAAAATGTCGCCTGGATCAACATCGAATATCTGCGCTGGATCCACCCGACTATCAGAGCAACCGATAATCATCAGCTTGGGATGCTGCCCCTCGCTAACGGTTTGCTCAAAACGGGCTTTCTGGCGCGGATAGGTTTCCTCGCGAAAGCGCTGATAACCTTTAAGAAGCTCTGCAAATTCAGGCATACTCGGCTCCCCTCAAAGCCAAATCGACGATCAGAAGCGCTCTCCGCGAATGACCTGGATGTCCCACATTGTCAGCAACAAGCCATGCGAACCAAGGATCGGGGCGAGATCTTCCGCCAAAGCCATCGCCTTGTCTTCCGGCGCGATGGTTAGCACGAAGGCCTTGTCCGTCCCCATGACACGTTCTTCACGCCACACGCCGTCGCGACCTTTGCCGGAGGTGACCGGGGTTACGGTCCAGCCTGTAATGCCCGCTTTGTCGATTGCCTGCGTAACGCGTTTCACTTGCGCTGTGTCAGCAAGAATTTCGATGCGCTTGCGCGTAACCGTCTCAATCATGGTCCAACCCCTCCCGATCCGGTTACAGCGCTTGCGAGCACGCTAATCAAGCCGATATTGATGAGGATGTTGAACGGGAACGTGATCGACAGCGACATGGTGAGGTAAATACCGGGGTCCGCCTCAGGTAGTGCGAGCCGCATGGCCGCCGGCACAGCGATGTAACTCGCGCTTGCGCACAGCACGCCGAGCGCTGCAACTGATCCCACGTCAAGCCCGATTGCCGCACCAAGCAATGTACCGGCCGCTCCGTTTGCCAAGGGGAGGGCGATCGCGATTGTCGCCAACCGCCAAGTGACGGCGCGCGCATCCATAATCCTGCGCGCTGCAATCAGACCCATATCCAGCAAGAAGAGACATAGGACGCCCTTGAACCCGGCTTCGAAGAATGGAGTGACTTCAGCAAAACCATCTTCACCAGCAATCATTCCGATCGCGAAAGCTCCGAGCAGCAGAACGACTGAGGCATTGAAAAACACCTCGTGCAGCATCTCGCCCGTGTTCTGCCCGCCTTTGTCTTTGTTCGCGCCGAGCCCGCGCGCGAGCAGAAGACCGGACAAGATCGCGGGCGTCTCCATCGCAGCCATCACAGCGACCATGTAACCGCCAGGAGGCTTGTTCTGCGCTTCCAGGATCTCCACGGCTGTAACAAACGTAACGACGCTGACTGAGCCATAGTGCGCGGCAACGGCGCCCGCATTGATCCTGTCGAGCTTCCCGAAGCTTTTCAGGACCAAATACGCGATGAATGGGATCAGGAAGCTCGCTGCAATGCCTGCCGCCAATGCAGAAAGTACATACGTGTCGATCCCCGATTTCGAAACGGCAACGCCGCCTTTAAGGCCTATCGCTGCCATCAGGTAAAGCGACATGCCTTTCGCAATCGCTTCCGGGATCGCCAGGTCGGATTTTGCAAAAGCTGCAAGCAGGCCAAGCACAAAGAACAACACCACCGGCGAAGTGAATGTTTGTAGGGTCGCTGCATCCATGGACTTGCGGTTAGCTATGCATACCAATGTCGGCAAGTGGAACCATTGCGCCGTGCACAGGCATTGCCTAAATGGGCTGTCATGAACGACCTCTCCTCAAGCCCGAAGAGCGACAGCCCGCGCCAGCCACGTCAGCGCAAGCCTGACTGGATTCGCGTCAAAGCGCCTGTGAGCCAAGGCTATAATGAAACGCGCAAACTTATGCGCGAGCTCAATCTCAACACGGTTTGCGAGGAAGCTGCGTGTCCCAATATTGGTGAATGCTGGACTAAGAAGCATGCGACGGTGATGATCCTTGGGGATGTCTGCACGCGAGCCTGTGCGTTCTGCAACGTCAAGACAGGCATGCCGCGCAAGGTGGATCCTCTTGAGCCGGAGCACACAGCCATTGCTGCGGCCAAGATGGGTCTAGAGCATATCGTCATCACCAGCGTTGATCGCGATGATTTGCCTGATGGCGGGGCGGGGCAGTTTGTCAAAGTGATAGAAGCGCTGCGCCGCACTACGCCCAACACGACCATTGAAATCCTCACTCCCGACTTCCGCGGTAAAATGCGTCCCGCGGTCGAGGCGATTTGTGAAGCAGGGCCAGATGTTTACAACCATAACCTCGAAACAGTGCCGCGTCTCTATCCGACGATCCGGCCGGGCGCGCGTTATTACGCGTCACTGCGTCTGTTGGAAGAAGTCAAAAATCACGATCCCATGATCTTCACCAAGTCCGGCATTATGTTGGGGTTGGGTGAGCAGCGTCTCGAAGTGCACCAGGTGATGGACGATATGCGCAGCGCGGAAGTCGATTTCATCACCATGGGTCAGTATCTCCAGCCAACGCCGAAGCATGCGACGGTTGAAGAGTTTGTCACACCGCAAGCGTTCAACGCTTATGGATCGATTGCGCGGGCCAAGGGTTTCCTACAAGTCGCCTCAAGTCCGCTAACGCGTTCAAGCTATCACGCAGGCGATGACTTTGCGGAGATGAAGGCCGCTCGAGCCGAGAAACTCGCCAAACAAAAGGCAAAACAGAGCCAGTAATGCCAGGTATTCGTGAGACCCGGAAACTCCCTTACAGCGCTGAACAGATGTTCGATCTCGTCGCTGACGTAGGGCGGTATGCGGAGTTTCTGCCTTGGGTTGTGGCGACCCGTGTGCGATCAGATACCGAGACTGAAATGGTCGCGGATATGGTTGTCGGCTTCAAAAGCTTGCGAGAGAAATTCACGAGCCGCGTCACCAAGGATCGTGCCCGCGAGATTGACGTACACTATGTAGACGGGCCGCTTCGGGACCTCGACAATACCTGGATATTTCGTCCGACAGACGATGGTGGATGCGAGATCGACTTCACGGTCGATTTCACATTCAAAAACAAGATGTTCGAAGCGCTTGCTGGACAATATTTTGACCGTGCGTTCCGCAAAATGGTTGCCGCTTTTGAAGCGCGCGCAGCCGAGCTCTACGGCAGCAATAGTTCGAGCGCGCAAATCGTCGCCTGAGAACGGATTTCAGCACGGTTCTTGCCGTCGAAATGCTTGAGTTCGCCTTCGGGCTCACCTTCGCTATCACGGGTTACACGCGCAAAAACCACAGTGCCCACCGGCTTCAGGTCGGTGCCGCCTCCTGGCCCTGCGACACCGCTGATCGCTACAGCGACGTCAGCATTGCTGCGGTCGAGCGCGCCTTTGGCCATCGCCCAAACGCAAGCGATGGAAACCGCGCCGAATGTCTCGATGATGTCCTGAGCGACACCTAGAGACTCCATCTTGGCTTCGTTGGAATAGGTCACAAAGCCGCGGTCCAGAACGGCTGAAGAGCCGGCTACCTCCGTTAACGCTGCCGCCACAAGACCGCCGGTGCAGCTTTCTGCCAAAGCGACTTTGCGACCTGCCGCCACGTTTGCCACGATCACCCGCTTGGCCAGTGTGCTGAGATCGTCGGGAAGGATTGTGCCTGTTTCCATAAATCCAGTGCCTCAATGCGCCTGAAGGCCAACCATGGCCTGCGCTGCGATACCTTCTCCGCGCCCGGTAAAGCCAAGCCGCTCGGTCGTCGTTGCCTTGATACTGACCTGCGATAACTCAACGCCCACAAGTTCCGCCAGTTTCACGCGCATGGCGTCCCGATGCGGGCCGATCTTGGGCGCTTCGCAGATAATGGTGAGATCGATATTGCTAATTGCGTAGCCAGCTTCGCCAACCAGTTTGGCCGCATGTTGAAGGAAAAGCGGGGAGGGCGCGCCTTTCCATTGCGGATCGCTGGGCGGAAAATGGGTACCAATATCACCATCGCCAATCGCGCCGAGCAGCGCGTCCACCACTGCATGGAGCGCCACATCCGCGTCCGAGTGCCCGGAGAGCCCTTTGTCATGCGGAATATGAACGCCGCAAAGCCAGAGTTCCTCGCCTTGGGCCAACCGGTGCACATCAAAGCCTTGTCCGACGCGAAATGCTGCGGGTGTTGATCCCATAAAGTCCTCTGCGAATGTGATCTTCTTAAGCCGCTCGTCCCCAGCCACAAGCGCTATAGAGCCGCCATGCGCTGCAAGCACCTGAGCATCATCTCCGGCGTTCGGCTCGCCTCCCCACGCGCGATGCGCCGCAAGAATGTCAGGAAAGCGGAAGGCTTGCGGTGTCTGTACCCGCTTGAGCGTGTCACGATCGGCACTGCCAGCCATCACGCCGTTTTTCGACACCGCCAGACTGTCGACGACGGGTAGGACAGGAATAGCCCCAGAATTCTGTTCAATCCCGCCGAGTAAACGCTCGACGACTTCACGGGGCAGATCAGGCCGCGCCGCATCGTGAATGAGAACATGCTTTGGATTAGTCTGAGCCAAAGCATCCAAAGCATTGCGTACAGATTGCTGCCGCGTTTCGCCGCCGGTAACGAGAGTGAAATCAGAAAGACCCTCAAGCGCTTCCCGAGCAAGCTGGTCCGCACTTTCAGCGATTGCGACGCATATCTCCCTGGCGCCATGATCAAGCAGCGCTTCGACTGAATGCTTGAGCAAGGGCTTGCCACGCCAATTCCGGAATTGCTTAGGCGTTTCCCCTCCGGCTCGAAGGCCTTTACCAGCGGCAACGATAATCGCTGCGAAAGGGGGCAGGGGAGCGTTCTGAGCCATAGCGCGCTCGCGCTTAGGGGCTGGACGCGTAGCATGCAATCCACTATGCGCCTGCCCAAATTTTAGGCAATGCTTTGAGAATGACCAAACTTCCCGCTCCTCCGGTTTTGAAACCGATCGATATCGGCCCTGTCCGAATTGATGATCCTGTGCTGCTTGCGCCGATGACTGGCGTAACGGACATGCCGTTTCGCACGCTTGTGCGGCGCTATGGCTCAGGCCTCAACGTCACGGAGATGATCGCAAGCGAAGCCGCGATCCGCGAGACGCGCCAGTCCATCCAGAAAGCAGCCTGGGACAAGACGGAAGAGCCTGTGTCCATGCAGCTGGTCGGGTGTGATCCTGATTCCATGTCGGAAGCGGCGAAGCTTCAGGAAGGCAATGGCGCAGCAATCATCGACATCAATTTTGGCTGCCCGGTCCGTAAGGTCGTTGGCCAGTATGCTGGGTCAGCTCTGATGCGCGAAGTACCGCTCGCGACCAAGCTAATGGAAGCGACCGTCAAAGCCGTCGATGTGCCCGTCACAGTGAAGATGCGGATGGGTTGGGACCATCAAAGCCTCAACGCTCCTGAAATGGCGCGCATCGCAGAGGATCTCGGCGTCAAGATGATCACAGTTCACGGACGGACCCGCAACCAGATGTATAAAGGAAGCGCTGACTGGTCCTTTATCCGCAAGGTCAAGGAAGCTGTCTCCATCCCGGTGATCGTGAACGGTGACATTTGCACGATCGAAGATGCGGCGACCGCGCTTGAGCAATCGGGTGCTGATGGCCTGATGATTGGCCGTGGTGCATACGGGAAACCATGGCTGCTGGGCCAAGTGATGCATTGGTGGCGCACCGGCGAACTCCGCGAGACTCCCAGTTTCGACGAACAATATGAAACGCTTGTCGAGCACTATAACGGCATGCTTGAGCATTACGGTCGCAATGTCGGCACGAAGATCGCTCGCAAGCACTTGGGCTGGTATACCAAGGGCATGCATGGCTCCGCGGAGTTTCGTCACAAAGCCAATTTCATCGATGATCCGGATGAAGTGCTTGGCGAAGTTGAACGTTTTTACGAGCCTTTCCTGCATCGCAGGGCTGCATGACATCTGTTGACACCAAACCCAGCTATGCAGCGCAAATCGAAGGGCTCATTTTTGCTCTGCTGCTGATTGATGAGAGAGGCTGTGTGGTGGAGATGAACCACGCCGCTGAGAACTTACTTAGTCGCAGTGCGAAGCGCTCAACAGGTAAGCCCTTTCAGGACGTGGTCGATGTGGCAGATGCGCGCGTAATTGAACATCTAGAAAAGCCCGATGCCGCTCTGGTTGCGCGCAATATTGGTTTGCTTGTCGATGGTCAGGAGAAGCGCGTCAATGTAACCTTCTCTCCGATGGCGGGTGACGAAGGCTGGCGTGTCGTGACGCTGTCAGAGGCCGGACGCGACACAGAAAACTCAGGGGACATGGCTGCGGGAGAGATGATCGGTGCTCCCGCTATTCTCGCGCATGAAATCAAGAACCCGCTGGCTGCAATCCGCGCCGGCGCTCAGCTCGCCAGTCGCCGTCTACCTGACGAAGACCAGAAGCTTGCGCGAATGATCACTGCGGAAGTTGACCGCATTGCAAGCCTGATCGACCGCATGCAAGCCTTGGGCAAAACCACGCCGGTCGAAGTTGCTCCATGCAATCCGCACGAAGCAATTCGCGCAGCGGTGGGCACGGTGCGCACAGGCAATACTGGCGGGGTGGAGATTCGCGAGGAATTCGATCCGTCCTTGCCCCCGGTTCTCGCAAGCCAGGACTCGCTCGAACAAGTACTGATCAACCTGATTTCCAACGCCTGCGATGCCGCTTCGGATGTCGAAAGCCCGCTTGTGACTGTGCGCACACGCTTTGTAAGCGGGCTGGTGTTTAGCGCGGTACGGCTTGGGCGACGCGTAAAGCTGCCAATCGAAATAACCATCACTGACAACGGGCAGGGAATCCCGGCGAGCTTGCGCGATCATGTGTTCGAACCTTTCGTGACTTCGAAGAAATCGGGCCAGGGTTTGGGATTAGCGCTTGTGCGAAAACTCGTTCGGGACATGGATGGGCGGATTGGGTACAACCGCGACGAACGCAGCGGCAAGACCCATTTCCGCATTCATCTTCCGATGGCGACGACGCAAAAAGTGGAAGGAGTTAACGCGTGAACGGGCGGGTGCTCCTTGTCGAAGATGACACTGCCATCGCAACAGTGATTACGGCGGCGTTGGAGGATGAAGGCGTTGCGGTCTCGCATTGTGAGAGCATTTCCGGGCGCAATCGTTTGCTGGAAGCCGAACAATTCGATGCGTTGCTGACAGACGTCATCCTCGAAGATGGCGACGGGATTGCGACCCTCGGAGCGGTCCGCGAACGCGCACCGGACATGCCAGTCATCATCCTGTCGGCCCAGAACACCTTGGATACGGCAGTCCGCGCGAGCGAGAACCTCGCGTTTGAATACTTCCCGAAGCCGTTTGACCTGGATGAGCTCGTGCGAGCTGTGCGCCAGGCAGTCGGACAAAGATCCGGCTCGGTTTCCGATTCCGCGCTCGACAATGACGGCATGCCGCTGGTGGGACGAAGCCCGGCCATGCAAGGCGTCTACCGGATGATCACGCGCGTTTTGCGCAATGATCTTACGGTTCTGGTCACAGGTGAATCGGGTACAGGCAAGGAACTGGTCGCCGAAGCGATACATCAGCTTGGTGCGCGCAAGTCGGGGCCGCTGGTTGCGGTCAATACTGCAGCGATCCCCCACGACCTCATTGAAAGCGAGCTTTTCGGCCATGAGAAAGGCGCTTTCACCGGCGCTATCACTCAATCGATCGGCAAGTTTGAACAAGCCAATGGTGGAACGCTCTTCTTGGACGAGATCGGCGATATGCCTGCAGAGGCCCAGACGCGTTTGCTGCGGGCCCTGCAGTCCGGTCGCATTCGTCGGGTAGGGGGCAGGCAAGAGATTGCAGTTGACGTCCGCATCATCGCCGCAACTAATCGCAATCTAGGGCCAATGATCGCGGCAGGGACATTCCGAGAGGACCTCTATTACCGTTTGAATGTTGTTCCCATTGCGCTTCCCCCGCTCCGTGAAAGGCGAGAAGATGTAGAAGTCCTTTCGCGTCACTTCCTGCAAGCTGCAGTGGAGGAAGGCTTGCCGCGAAGGCAACTTTCGGCGGATGCGATCAAGGCTCTTGAAGCAAGGTCATGGCGCGGCAATGTGCGCGAATTGCGCAACGTCATCTATCGACTGGCACTCATGGCGCGTGAAGATGTTGTGGATGCGCAATCGATCAACGAAATCATCGGGAATGAGCAGGATGCTGCTCCCGATGTAACGCCTGCCGGTTTCGAAGCGGCAGTGCTGGACTGGCTTGCGATTAACAATCCACCCGCTGGTGAGCTCTATCACGAGGCTCTTGCTGCATTCGAGAAGCCTCTCATCCAGCATGCTTTGTCTCAAACAGCCGGCAATCAGCTGCGTGCAGCAAGGCTTCTCGGCATCAACCGTAACACACTCCGCAAGCGGATTAGTGATCTGAGCATTCGGCCAGAGGAATTCAGTCCGCGCGATTAAATAGCGGCGTTTTGGTTCGACGCAGGGTCATCTGAGCAATGCTTGCGGTGAACCGAGCCAATGTGTTGGAAATGTCACAGAAAGCGCTTGCATCTGTGCAACACATGCGTGGTATTATGGCCACGATGGAAGCGCAGAGCATTCTTGATCCAACACGCGAAAGGGGGACTCGGCGTGCTCCGCGTCTTTGGCGTCAATTTGTCGTAGCTTCTCAGCGCGCCAATATCTTTCGCTGGATCGAGATATTCTGCGTCGTCGGAGTTTTGGCGGGAATAATCGGAACATGGTGGCTTTTCACAAGCGCGCCGCCTGATGGACAACTGCTACCCACGTCTCAGGTTGCCAGTTTGTTGGTGGCGACGCTTATTCCAGCAATGCTTATGCTGGTTCTCATTGGCCGCAGGATTGCCTTGAAGCGAGCGGCCGGCAGCACAGCACGCCTGCACGTGCGTCTGGTGTTTCTCTTTTCCCTTATCGCTGCTGTGCCGACTTTGCTCGTATCAGGTTTTGCTGCTGTTCTGTTCCAGTCAGGGGTAGATTTCTGGTTCTCTGACAACTCCCGCGGTTTGATGGAAAACGCAAGGCAACTTGCAGACAGTTACTACGAGCAAAACCAACTCGAGGTAGGGCAGGAGACTGTCACGATGGCCGGAGATGTTCGGTTTTATCTCCAACGCGGTTCGCTCAGTGATGACAATTTCGCTGATTTTTATGCTTTCCAGGCGCAAGCGCGCGAGATTTCCGAAAGTGCAATTCTCCAGCGCATGGAGGACGGCTCACTCAGAACAGCTGCGATCCTTAATCTGCTGGAAGACGCTCAGCCACAGGCCTTTCTGGATCAAGCGCTCGTCCAACTTGATCAGGGCGAGTTTGTTGCAGTTGAGGGAACGCCGGAGAGGATTGCTGCGCTTGCGCCGATTGATCTTAGTAGCGGTATTTACCTCTATAATGCACGCAATCCTGAAGCTTCCTCGTTCAACTCATGGCAGCAGGCCCAGTCGATTACTTCAGCCTATGACAGCCTGACGCAGCGCGCCCGCGCATGGCAGTTCAGATTCAATTTGGCCTTGTTTGTCGTGAGTCTCGCGCTCGTTGGTATCGCTGTGTGGTTTGCGCTGCGCTTTGCCGACCGGCAAGTCGAGCCTTTGACCGATCTGGTGGCAGCGGCACGCAAGGTGGGTGCGGGCAATTTCTCATTGCGCGTAGAGGGGCGGACCGGCGGGGACGAAATTGGGCTCCTGAACCGTGCCTTTAACCGGATGACGTCACAACTGGAAAAGCAGACCGATGATCTGGTCCAGGCGAACCATCAGATCGATGATCGCAGGGCCTTCATGGAAGCTGTGCTGGAATCAGTGACAGCAGGCGTCATCTCAGTCGATGAAACCGGCCATGTTCAACTTATGAACTCGTCCGCCCAAAACCTTCTTTTTGAAGAGATCCCGGAAGATCCGTCAGGAGCAATGTTGCCTGAACTCTCCCCTCAAGTTGCGGCATTGGTAGAGAGCGGCGTCTCCAGCGGCATTGTAACGCACACTAAAGGCGAAGAGCTTCTTACGCTCGCGGTCAAAATTGCACCTGAGAAAGGCGGACATGTCATCACCTTTGAAGACATTACCCGCCAATTGCTTGACCAACGTCAGGCTGCGTGGAGCGATGTTGCGAGGCGCATTGCACACGAGATCAAGAACCCGCTCACGCCGATCCAGCTCGCAACCGAGCGCTTGAAACGGCGCTATCGCCGCCAGATTGAGAGCGATGGTGAGTTGTTCGACGAGCTCACGAGCACGATCGTACGGCAGGTGAGCGGCCTTAGGCAAATGGTCGATGAGTTCTCGAGCTTTGCGAGGCTGCCAAAGCCGAATTTTCGCAAAGAAGACGCTCTGGATTTGGTTCGCCAAGCGCTCTTTTTGCAGGAAGTCGCCCATCCGCAAATCGACTTTGCCTTAAATGTGGACGAACTTGAAAGCGGCATTATCAGCGCTGACCGGCATCAGCTTGGCCAAGCGATGACGAACATCCTAAAGAACGCCGTCGAGGCAGTGGAGGCCCGCGCGGCCAATGCTGAACCCGATTATCGAGGACGCATCGGTGTTGAAATGGCCTCTAACAAGACAATGCTGAGAGTCTGCGTAAGCGACAATGGCATTGGCCTGCCGAACGAGCGCGAGCGGATCACTGAGCCTTATATGACCACTCGCGAGCGAGGTACCGGTCTTGGCCTAGCGATTGTTCACAAGATTGTAGACGAACATGGCGGAGACCTCAGTTTCTCAGCTGTCGAAGGCGGAGGAACACGTGTCACGCTGCGCGTTGCGCGTGACCCCCTCGCCAAGGAAGAACCAGGCAAAACAGGGTCGTCGGGGATGTGATGACAATGAATTTCGTAAAGGAACAGGCCTGATATGGCACTCGATATTCTGATCGTTGATGATGAACGCGACATCCGCGAGCTTGTCTCCGGCGTGTTGAGCGATGAAGGTTATGATTGCCGAACCGCCGCAGACAGCACCAGCGCATTGAAAGCCATTGATGAGCGCCGACCCAGCCTCGTGCTGCTCGACGTTTGGCTGCACGGAAGCGAGATGGACGGCCTGGAAGTGCTTGACGCAATCAAGGCCCGTGAGCCCGAGCTGCCAGTGATCATTTTCTCGGGCCACGGAAACATCGATACTGCTGTCTCCGCGGTCAGCCGGGGTGCAATGGACTTTATTGAAAAGCCATTCGAGGCGGAGCGACTCCTGTTGTTAGTTGAGCGTGCTACAGAAACAGAGCGCTTGCGGCGCGAGAATTCGCGACTGCGTGAAGGCTTCGCGCGCGGCGAGGAATTCACTGGTAACTCAAGTGTCATCAACGCCGTTCGAGCGACTCTTAAGCGTGTTGCCAACACCGGAAGCCGCGTTCTCATCACTGGCCCCGCAGGCGCGGGCAAGGAAGTTGCCGCGCGATTGCTGCACAGTTGGAGCACACGGCCCGATGGCACGTTTGTCATTGTCAATTCGGCCCGCATTACGCCTGAACGGTTCGAGCAGGAGCTCTTCGGCGAAGAGTCCGATGGAAAACTGGTTCGCGCAGGCCTGCTTGAACTCGCTGATGGTGGGACGCTTTACTTGGATGAAGTGGCGGATATGCCGCTTTCAACGCAAGCGCGGATCTTGCGTGTGCTGACCGACCAAAGTTTTGTGAGGGTAGGGGGCTCGCGGCAAATCGGAGTTGACGTGAGAGTGGTGTCTTCAACGACACGTGATCTTGCAAAGGAAATGGAGGAGAAACGCTTTCGCGAGGACCTCTTCTACCGGCTCAATGTCGTACCTGTGACCGTTCCATCGCTTGCCGAGCGTAGGGACGACATTCCCGCATTGGTCGAACATTTTTTCACGCGTTACTCGGCCGAGCAAGGCATCACGGCCCCCGCAATCAGCGAAGAGGCCATGGCGGCGTTGCAAGCCTATGACTGGCCTGGCAATGTCCGGCAACTGCGGAACGTCGTCGAACGGACTATCATCATGAGCCCTCGCGATGATTTGCAAACAATCGAAGCGGACATGCTCCCGGTTGAAGTCACCGGAAGCGAACCTGACTCGTCCGAGACAGGGATGACCAACATGATGGGGGTGCCGCTGAGAGAGGCACGCGAGAGCTTTGAACGGGAATATCTCACGATCCAGATCCGTCGCTTCTCTGGTAACATCTCCAAAACTGCGAACTTTATCGGAATGGAGCGCTCGGCGCTTCATCGGAAGTTGAAGTTGCTCGGCATGTCGGAGCGCAAAACAACCGATAAGAAGGACTAAGAAAACTTCAGCGATTGCAGAAAAAGCAATAAGTGCTTTCGTATTCACTTGAACATTTGCGTCACACTCGCGTAACAATACTCATCTTTGTTGGCCCTCAGGGTCGGCCAACGCCGCCACGTGGACCGTAACAAGCGGCCGCCAATAAAGAACTCGGAGACTGACCATGTCTAATGGGCGAACCCTCTCAGCACGCCCAGCTGACGCTGAAACAAAGGGTGGCGACAGCCGCCCGGCAAACCTGCAAGATGCGTTTCTCAACCTGCTGCGCAAGAACCGCACACCGGTGACCATGTTCCTTGTGAAAGGCGTTAAGCTTCAAGGCATCGTCACTTGGTTTGACAACTTCTCGATCCTGTTGCGGCGAGACGGGCAGTCACAGCTGGTCTACAAACACGCCATCTCGACGATCATGCCGGGGCAGCCAATTGATGCAGCCCAGTTCGAAAGCCAGCAAGGAAACCGCAAGCAGCGCTTGTTGCAAGATGTGTTCCTCTCCCGCGTAAGCGAGGCCGGCGTCGAGGTCACGATGTTCCTCGTGAACGGGGTGATGCTTCAAGGGCGCATCGCAGCGTATGACCTCTTCTGCACAATGCTTGAACGCGACGGCTTCGTTCAGCTCGCTTACAAACATGCTGTATCGACGATCCAACCCGCCTCTCCGGTCGATCTGACGGACGGCGACGAAAGCGACAGCGACTGAGTTTCGACGACGATCTGCTCGGTGAAGTAACGCGCGGCGCGAGAGCGCTCGTGCTGTGTCCGGATGTCCGCGGCCAATCCTACGAATTCGATGCCGAGGAGCGTTTGGCTGAAGCATGCGGCTTAGCTGAAGCGATCGGCGTTGTCCTTGGCGAAGCGCGCATCGTAACCATTCGTTCGATCCGTCCGGCGACGTTGTTTGGGGCCGGGCAGGTCCAAGACCTCAAGTCAGCCTGTGAGCAGTTTGAATGCGATCTTGTGATCGTTGACGGCCCCCTGAGCCCTATCCAGCAACGTAACCTTGAAACCGAACTTAAGCGTAAAGTGATCGATCGCACCGGTCTTATCCTTGAGATCTTTGGGGAGCGCGCAGCGACCGCCGAAGGCCGTCTGCAGGTTGAACTTGCGCATCTCGACTATCAGCAAAGCCGTCTGGTCCGCAGCTGGACCCACCTTGAACGACAGCGCGGCGGCTTCGGCTTTCTAGGTGGCCCGGGTGAAACGCAGATCGAAGCCGACCGCCGGATGATCCGCCAGCGCATGGGACGTCTGCGCAAAGAGCTGGAGCAGGTGCGCAAGACGCGTTCTCTCCACCGTGCACGGCGGGGAAGGGCGCCTTGGCCTGTGATCGCTCTGGTCGGCTACACCAATGCGGGCAAGTCGACACTTTTCAATCGTCTGTCGGGCGCTGAAGTTATGGCGGAAGACCTATTGTTCGCCACACTCGACCCCACTATGCGCGCGATTGCCTTGCCTGGTGTCGAGAAAGCCATTCTGTCCGACACGGTAGGCTTTATCTCTGACTTGCCAACGCAACTGGTCGCTGCATTCCGTGCCACGCTTGAGGAAGTCACCGCAGCCGATGTGATTGTGCATGTGCGTGATATATCCAATCCGTCAAACAGCGCGCAAGACAAGCAGGTTAGGGCGGTCCTGGCCGATCTCGGCGTAATTGACGGCGAAGATGGCGAGAGCCTTATCCCGATCGTCGAATGCTGGAACAAAAGCGACCTTTTGGACCAGGCGACTTCTGAAGAACTGGCGGCCTCAGCTCAAGCGCGTGACGATGTGGTCTTGCTCTCAGCGATATCAGGCGAAGGCGTTGAGGACCTTGCTGAGCAGTTAAGCGCAATGCTCACAGCAGGCGCGCAGGTTTATGAGCTTTCGCTCCCGCTAAGCGACGGAAAACGCATTGCATGGCTGCATGCGCATGGCGAAGTCTTGTCAGAATCTGAAAGCGAAGATGAGGGGAAGGGGCCTTCGCGAAAAATGGCTGTTCGTTTGAACCCGAAGGAATGGGGGCAGTATCAGCGGCTTTAGACCTGCGGATTATGCGCTTTTCTCCTCTGATTTTACGCGAACCCACAATTCTTCCTGTTCCTCTAGCGAAAGCGATGCGAACTTGCCATTTGCAATCTTCTCCATTGCTTTGAAACGTCTTTCGAATTTCAAGTTAGCAGAGCGCAGCGCTTCTTCCGCGTCCACGCCGTATGCACGAACCAAGTTTACTGCTGCGAATAGGAAGTCTCCGGCTTCCTCGGACATTTCCGCTTGTGAGGTTGCCGCCTCAAGTTCTTCAAGTTCTTCCAGTATCTTCGATTTGGGGCCGTCGGTGTCCGGCCAATCAAACCCAACGCGTGCTGCACGCTTCTGGAGCTTTTGAGCGCGCATTGCCGCCGGCAATGCCAATGCTACACCATCAAGCGCGCTCTCTGCACCTTTAGCGCTGCGTTCTCCTTCTTTAAGCGCCTCCCAGCGTCTTTCCGTCATTTCTCCTGACTGGTCACCGAAGATGTGCGGATGTCGCGCTTCCATCTTATCTGAAATGCTCTGCGCGACATCGTGAAACGAGAACTCGCCCGCTTCTTCTGCCATTCGCGCATGGAAAACGACCTGAAAGAGCAGATCACCGAGCTCGTCCTTCAGTTCGTGCAAGTCCTCCCGCTCGATCGCTTCAAAGACTTCATAGGCTTCTTCGATTGTGTACGGCGCGATTGTCTTGAATGATTGCGCCAGGTCCCACTGGCAACCAGTCTCTGGATCGCGCAGCTTGGCCATAATCCCAAGCAGCCGGTCGATTTGCTCATTATTCTCGCTGCTTCTTCCGAGAGAGGGGGCATCCTCCCCAAGAGATAAGACGTCATCTGATGGCATGATAATTTATATTATGTTAAATCCGATATGATAACTGAATACGGTCACCAGCCACCTATCAGGCTGAAAAGAACGAACACGCCGAGGAAAATTGCAAGCCACGTCAGACTCATTTGAACGATCTTACTCCAACTTAATCTATACGAAGCCAATGCGCTCCCGGCCAAAATCAGCCAAGCGAGTAATGACACAATCCCGATCAAAGCGCCGTCATTCATGCATCCAACTCCATGCCATCATATCCTACAAGCACGTGATCAGGTGTCTCAGCGGACAATGTTGCATAATCCATCGACTTGTCGAGATGGCTGAGCACAAGTTTTCCCGCACCCGTTCGCTCGGCTAATTCCAACGCCAATGCCAGATTGGAATGCGTCGGATGCGGATCACGCCGCAAACAATCGCTCACCAGTATATCAACGTCTTGGAAACAAGACACCATATCCTCGGTTATCGCACTATAATCAGTAGCATACACGATAGACTTACCGTCCGCTTCAAAGCGGAAACCCGTTGTCTCTCCTGGTCCATGCGGCATCTGGACCCAATCAACGGCAAACCCCGCAAACATTCGGAGTCGATCCAATGTATCGAGGTGGACAATAGTCGGATAACCGTGTTGTCCCGCAAAGACATATCCAAACCGCTGACGGAGGCGATACGCGGTATCCTTGCCAGCAAAACCCGAAATGGGTCCGCCTCGGCCGTATCTTAGCACGCGAAGATCGTCGATTCCGTGGCAATGATCCGCATGATCATGCGTCCAGAATACTCCGTCCAGATGATCGATTTCATTGGCAAGCAGTTGAGCTCTCAAGTCCGTAGAGGTGTCGATAAGGAGCCGTTTGCCTTCATTGCTTTCGACGACGATGGAGACGCGAGTGCGCCGGTTCCTGGGCTCATCAGGGTCACAATCACCCCAGTCATTTCCGACCCGCGGGACGCCGGTCGATGTGCCGGAGCCCAGAACTATGAGCTTCAAGCTGCAACCTTACTGAAAAGATTGTGAAAATTGGCAGTAGTCTGCTTGGCGAGCTCTTCTTCTTGTACTCCGCGAAGTTCCGCAAGAAAACGTGCAGTATCAGCGACAAATGCAGGTTCGCATGGTTTTCCGCGATGCGGCACAGGCGCAAGAAAGGGACTATCCGTTTCCACCAACAATCGATCTGCAGGTACGTCTTTCGCAGCTTCCTGCAAATCTTTTGCGTTCTTGAACGTGACGATGCCTGAAATCGAAATGGATAGCCCCAATTCGACTACCCTCGCCCCGAATTCAGCCGATGCAGTGAAACAATGGATAAGGGCGGGGAAGTCCCCCTTCCCCTTCTCGTCCTCAATAATCTCGAGCGTATCTGCCTCAGCATCACGGGTGTGAATGATGAGAGGCAAGCCGGTCTCACGCGCAACGTCGATATGCATTCGGAAGAGATCGCGCTGGACCGCGCGGTCGGACTTGTCGTAATAATAGTCTAGGCCCGTTTCGCCGATCCCTATCACTCGCAGATGTTCCGCACGTTTGAGCAATTCCTCACGGCCCAAATCTGCATGCTGATCCGCCTCATGTGGGTGAATGCCCACGCTGGCCCAGACATCACTTTCGCGCTCAGCGGTGCCGATTACCTGATCCCATTCGCTGCGGCGGGTCGAGATGTTGAGGAACTTGGCAACGCCAGCTTTGCGCGCGCGCGACAGCACACCCTGCTGGTCTTCGACCAGCCCTTTGTATTCAAGGTGGCAATGGCTATCGACGAGCATCAGGCAGCCTCTTCCTCGGGCAACTCGAGGCGCGGGAAAATAGGCACTGGCTTGCCAACTGTGAACCCGCTCTCAACCAGACGCTGATACCACTGCTCGTCATCCAAGGCCGCATATGTGCGCTCGCCTTCCGGGATGCCGAGTTGATCGAGCAAGGACGCCGCCTTCTCGGGAACGACGGGTTGGATCGCAATCGCGAGATCGCGCAGAGCCATGAAAAGCGTTTGCAGTACCACTTTCATCCGCTCGAAATCGGTCTTGCGAAGCGTCCACGGCGCTTGTTCGTCAACATATTGGTTGCAGGCATAGACCGCACGGATCCAGTCCTCGATCCCGCGTGAGAACGACAGTTGTTCAAATTCTCGCGGAAGCTGGGTCCGGCAAGCCGTAGCCACCTGGCCAAGTAAATCGGCATCAGCCTGTTCGGGATCGAACAGCTCTAGGTTGCCATCCATATTCTTCGCGATCATCGAAAGCGTGCGCTGCGCGAGATTGCCAAAGCTGTTTGCAAGCTCTGCATTAGCCCGCGTCACAATCGCTTCCGGTGAGTAGCTGCCGTCCTGACCAAAGGCGACTTCGCGCATCAGGAAGTACCGCAAGGCATCAACGCCGAACTTGTCGGCCAATTCGAGCGGATCGGTGACATTGCCCAGCGACTTGGACTCTTTCTGACCGCGATTGAGCAGGAAGCCATGTCCGAAGACTTGCTTGGGCAGAGGCAAGTCTGCGCTCATCAGGAATGCCGGCCAATAAATCGTGTGAAACCGCACAATGTCCTTGCCGATCAGATGCAGATTGGCAGGCCAGTACTTCTGCATGTTTTCGGTCTCATCAGGATAGCCGAGTCCCGTGAGATAGTTAGTCAAAGCATCGACCCAGACATACATCACATGGTTCTCGCTGCCTGGGACCCTCACGCCCCAGTCGAAGCTGGTCCGGCTAACCGATAGGTCCTTGAGACCGCCCTCCACAAACGCGATCATTTCATTGCGACGGCTCCCAGGCTCCAAGAAGCCAGGCGTCTTGAGCAACTCCAGCAAGCGATCCTGATACGCCGAAAGACGGAAAAACCAGCTTTCCTCAACGGTCCATTCCACCGGAGTACCCTGAGGCGAGAGCTTTTCCTGCCCCTCCCCTACGACAAGCTCGCTCTCATCGTAATAGGCTTCGTCGCGAACCGAATACCAACCTTCATAACGGTCGAGATAGAGATCGCCCTTGGCTTCCATCGCTTGCCAGATTGCCTGGCTGGCTCGGTGATGCTCCGGCTCGACAGTTCGAATAAAGCGATCATGCGAGACATTGAGCGCTCCGCACATCTCCTGGAAATAGCCGGACATTTCATCCGCCAAATCACGTGCGGTGCGACCTTGCTCTTCCGCCTTGCGCGCCATCTTAAGGCCGTGTTCGTCGGTGCCCGTCTGGAAGCGCACATCGCGCCCCTGCAAGCGCTGAAAGCGAGCAATCACATCGGCCGCAATCGCTTCATAGGCGTGCCCAATATGCGGCTTCCCATTGGGATAGCTGATCGCGGTTGTGATGTAATACGGTTCACCCATGGGCGCGCTCGCTAGCCGCCCCGGCGTTTGCAAGCAAGGTCCCGATTTCCATCGCCAGCAAACCGGGGTCGAAATTGAAAGTCGGGGCCTGCCGTGTAAGCGCGACCAATTCGCTATGCGCATCAATGAGCGCTACGCGTCGCGCGGCTTCGGTCTCACCCGCTGCATCTGCCGTCAATGTCCGCGCAAGCGTGAGTACCGCTTGAATGCGTACACGGTCCGGACGTGCGCCAATTCGAGCCGCCAGCTCCCCTCGCCCTTGCAGACTTCGGTCTCCTTGCTCGATCATGGAACGCATAATCTTGGCGACTGGGGCGAGGTCTTGCTCAATGAAGAGCTTGGCGCTCCCGATAGATCCGCCAGCAAAGTGCACAGCGTCGGCGAGCGCCGCTCCATCGGTCTCTGGAACTGTGGCTCTTAGTTCCTGTACCAACTCATCCTGAGCGAGCGGATTGAAGCGCAATACACGGCAACGCGACCTGATAGTCGGCAGAAGTTGAGCCGGTCGATGGGTTACCAAAAGGAAGAATGTGCCCTCCGGTGGCTCCTCAAGGCTTTTGAGAAGCGCGTTGGACGCATTGCGCTCCATATCGTCAGCGGGATCGATAATGACCACACGCTTGTCGCCCAGTGTGGGGCGCGTCGTCAGCCGCTGCTGCATTTCCCGAATTTGCGCGATGCGGATGCTGCGTGCGCGCTCATACTCCTTGCCGTCGGCCCGCTTCTTGTCCTCTTTGTCGTCCTTTGGACCGTAAGTGAGGACGAGAATATCAGGATGATGCTCTTGCGCTGGATCAGCGCCAAGCAACTCGCGTGCAGCAGCGTCTGCAAATGCTCGCTTACCAAGACCTTGCTTGCCGGCAAGAATCCATCCGTGATGCATCCGAGTGCCTGAAGAGGCATCTCTCCATGCGTGCCACGCCTCCTTGTGATGCACGCTCATTCTGAGCTCGTCCTAAGCAAGGGTTCGATGGCCTGGATGATCCGACTGTGCACCTCTTCTGCTGCTCTTGAACCATCGATCACAACAAAACCATCCGCGTTGCTTTGAGCGAACTGGCGAAATCCTTGCGCGACCGCTCGGTGATAGGCAGCATCTCGCCCGCCGATCGCATCGCTTTCGTCGCCGTCTCGCTGAGCAAGCCTCGCCGCGACATCTTCTTCAGGAGCTTCGATCAAGATGGTCAAATGTGGACGAAAACCGCCACTCCCAATCTCGTGTAGCGCCAGGACTGCGTCATCGCCCAGTTCACCGGCAACGCCCTGATATGCGCGACTGGAGTCGAGGAACCGGTCGCTGATGACCCACTCGCCACGAGCAAGCGCAGGCTTGATACGCTTCTCAACATGATCCGAACGCGCTGCAGCAAAAAGCATTGCCTCCGCGCGAGCGCCCCACCCTTCACCCGGCGGGTCGAGTAGCAACTCGCGTATGGCTTCAGCGCCGGGAGTTCCACCTGGCTCACGAGTCACATCGACAGACAAACCTCGCTTGCGCAAGGCGTCAGCGAGCAGATGAGCCTGAGTGGACTTGCCAGCCCCCTCGCCGCCTTCAAGCGCGATGAAAACGCCCGGCTTTGCCTCGCTCTTGCTCATACGAAGAAGCTCAAGACGGCATTGAGCACGCGGTCAAGCGGTCCGGCAGTTGAAACGGGCTTTGCAGCGTAAAGAGGGATACGTGCTTCAGGCACGCGCTCGCCGGAGATGATCAGAGTCGCGACCCTTTCTTCAGTGCGGATCGGCGCGCGCAATGGGCCTTCATACTCAATGTGCATATCGAGGTTTCCGTCATAAGCCTTCGGCACAGAAACGCGGACTGGCCCCGCGGCAACCAAGTCGACGTGAAAAGCATCGCCATTCTGCACACGTGCAGTCCCGACGCTGTCACCCGCATTGAACAGATATCGGTTGTCGAAAGCGCTAAAGCCCCATTCCATGAAGTCCCTCGAGGCATCGCGCCTGATGCGCTGGCTGTTAGCTCCGCCCACAACCATCACCAGACGTCTGCCCTGCCGTCTGGCAGTACCCAGAAAGCCAAATCCGGCTTCGTAAGTGAAGCCTGTCTTGATGCCGTCAGCGCCCTGGACAGTACCGGACAAAGGATCATGGTTGCTCTGCGTAATCCCGTTGAAACTGTACTCACGCTTCCCGAAATACGTGCTGTAGAGTTCAGGGTGGCGGCCAATCATTGCTTGAGCCAAGCGGCCCAGATCGCGTGCAGTCACGAAGGTTTTGCCGTCGTCCATCCAGCCATTGGGATTGGCAAAATGGCTGTTGCGCATTCCGATCTCCTGCGCGCTCGCATTCATGAGATCAGTCCATGCTTCAACTGAACCGGCGGCCCCTTCAGCGAGAACCACCGAACCATCATTCGCCGACACCGTGGTTATCCCATGGAGCAGTTGATTGACCGTCGGCTTTGAATCCAGGCCCAAGAACATGGTCGATCCGCGACGCCGCCACTTGCTGAAAGTATCAGGCCGCACTGTGTAAACGGCATTAGTGTTAAGCTCGCCTGCCTTGATGAGCTCGAACGCAGTGTAAGCGGTCATGACTTTCGTGATCGAAGCCGGGACGAAACGGCGATCCACTTGGCGCTCGTAAAGGACTTGACTGCTAGTCATGTCGATCATCAGTGCGATCGGCACTTGCGTTGCATCAGGTATCCGCGCTTCGCCTGCCGCGGCTTGTGCGACACTTGCGGAGAACGCTAAAACGGCCGCAAAGATGATTGATTGGAGGCGAACTTCAGGCAACGCTTTAGTGCTTTCAGAATTGACGGTAGACCTTACCAATCTCGCAAGATCCATGCGAGCTTAGTTGGCTGCTATCCACCGCTAGGTTCAGCGCGCAATCTCGTCCGCAAGCAGTCCGACGCTCATACCATAATAGTTTGAGCAATTGTATTCGAGGATCGCGCGATAGTTGCTTGTGAGTAGCCAAGCGCGCGTACCCGGGCCATCAGGCTGGAACAGGCTCGTCATGACAGTATCGCCCAGCGGCACTTGAGGTTGCACTCCAAGTTCTCGCCACTCACGCACAGTCTTCCATTGGCTATGGCGCTCGTGGACGCGAGGGCAGACCTGCGCGACCAGTTCACCTTTGTAAGCATCGACATTGAACCCCGGCGGTACACTCGCCTTCACACCCCAAGGTTGACCGGGACGCCATCCCGCTGCACGGAAGTAGTTCGCAATGGATGCGAAAGTGTCCGCACGATTGTTAAAAATGTCTGCGCGGCCATCTCCGTCACCATCGACCGCGAGCCGTAAGTACACGCTAGGCAGGAATTGCGGATTGCCGAATGCGCCAGCCCAGCTGCCAACGAGTGTTGAACGCGAGTAGCCCTTGTCAGCTACCTTCATCAACGCAATCCATTCACTTGCAAACAGGTCACGACGGCGGCCTTCCCATGCTAATGTCGAGAGCGAGCGCGACATGTCGAACCCGCCTTTGATCGTGCCGTAGCTCGTTTCATGCCCGAAGATCGCCACGATGATCTCGCCGGGAACCCCGTACTCCCGCTCGATCTGAGACAGCAGAGTGGGATAAGCTCGGTAGATTTCGCGACCTCGATTGATGCGCACACTGTTTACATGCGTTCGCAGATACGGAGCGAGCTCAGGGTATCCACGACGGGTCGGCGTGCCGGGCTGCCCTCTGTCTAGTCGGATAACGCGATCATTGGGGGTCAGCCCCTCAGTCATGCGCCTGAGCGTGCTTTCGCTGACCCCTTCCGCACGGGCCTGTGCGATCAAAGTCTGCATATATGCCTCGTAACTGAGATCGGCATCCTGAGCAGACGCAGGCGCAGCCGTGACGCCAATCGAGACAGCCAGAAACGAAGCAAAGTGTCGAAGAATCTTCATAAATCGCCTTGTGCCACACAAAACATGAACCACAAGATGCCAAAGCGGGGTGACAAGCACGAAATACCTCGCTAGCTGCACGCTTCGAGCGGACAGGTGGCAGAGCGGTTGAATGCACCGGTCTTGAAAACCGGCAAGGGTGCAAGCCCTTCGTGGGTTCGAATCCCACCCTGTCCGCCACTTTTCCCGGTCATCAATCAGCGCCCACGCCTCAAGATTTCTTCCATCTGCTCTTGCAGCACTGGGTCCCATTCCGCGCGCAGTGTCTTGACCTTGTCCATCAACGGTTCGTTCTCATGGTATGGAATGGACATGTCGTAGAAATCAGCGACTTCGCGCAGTGATCGGCGATCCATCTCCTCCCAAGCATCAGCCATAGCCTGCGCATTCTGGCGATCGATCCCGAGCGCTTGATAAGCGGAACGCCCCATCCGGACTGAACTGTCATATGTTTCGCGGACAATGTCGCGGCAACCATAGGACCACAGCTCAAACACATGATTGCGATCAATCGCCCGCGCGATCACATGCAAGTTCGGGTGATTGGCAACAGCATATTTCACAAGCTTGTCGATGCTCTCCCGCTCATCGAGCGCGACCACCAAAAGTTTTGCTTTTGCAATCCCTGCCGCCTCGAGAAGATCAGGACGCGTTGCATCACCGAAATAAGTCCGGAAGCCAAACTTGCGCACGATATCCAGATGTTTCGAATCATAGTCGATGACCGTGGTGCTGAACTTTGCAGACTGCAGCATCCGGTCAACAATGCCTCCGATCCGCCCGCGCCCGGCGATAATCACATCGCCTTGTTCTTCGATATCGTCCGCAGCACGCTCGTCAGCGACAGAGTATCGCGGAGCAATAAGCTTATCGTAAATGATGAACAGCAGCGGCGTGACCAACATGGAGAAGGCCACCACAAGCAAGAGTAGGCTTGCAAGCCCTTGTGAAAGCACCGCATTGCTCAGCGCGAACGCGATCAGGACAAAGCCGAACTCACCTGCTTGTGCGAGGCCCAGAGTGAACAACCAGCGATCCTGCTTCGCCAGCTTGAAGGCCTTGGCGATCACAAACAGTACAGCCATTTTCGCGATCAGCAGAACGGCAGTCCAGAACAGGACGGTCCCGAATTGTTCAGTCGCCAGCGCGAAATCGATCCCTGCACCGACGGTGATGAAAAACAAGCCAAGCAGGAGGCTCTTGAACGGATTGATGTCCGCTTCGAGTTGATGCTTGTATTCGCTGTTGGCAAGCACAACGCCTGCGATGAACGCTCCCAGTGCTGGCGACAGGCCGACCAGCAACATGAGCAAAGCGATGCCGATTACGAACACCAGCGCAGCCGCTGTGAAGAGCTCACGCAAGCCTGATGACGCGATGAAGCGGAAGATCGGCCGACTCAGATAGGTGCCGACCAGGACCACAAGCCCCACCGATCCAAGCGTGACCAAACCACCTGCCCATGCCGGTAGATGAGCCACAAGGCTAAGCCCGCCATGTCCATCCTCGCCACTGGCCGCGGTCGAAGCCAGCTCAGGCAACGCCAGCAATGGCAACAGCGCGAGAATGAGGATCACTGCAACATCCTGCACCAGCAACACAGAGAAACTTGCTTCGCCGCCAGGCCTGCTTAGCCATCCTTTCTCTTCAAGAGTCTGCAAAACAATCGCAGTGGAGGACAGCGCGAGGATCATCCCGATCGCCAGCGCGGTGCGCCAGTCATCGCCGTTAATGAGGCCAATTCCTGCGATCAGCAGCGTTGTCAGCACGACCTGTCCACCACCAAAGCCAATCAGGCGTTTGCGCATTGCCCAGAGCCGCTTGGGTTCGAGCTCAAGCCCGATGATGAACAGCATCATTACAACGCCAAACTCGGCAAAGTGCTGAAGCGCAATGACGTCAACGCCCAGGAAGCCGAGCAACGGGCTGAGCGCCATTCCGGCCAGCAGATAGCCCAGCACAGATCCCAGCCCGAGCCTTGCAGCGATAGGGACTGCGATGACCCCCGCGACAAGCAGGATGAAGGCGAGGAGGAGGAATTCAGTCATTGGCTGCCTTTCCCCTCCCCTGCCTCAAAGGTCAAATGTGGAGCGCTTTCCCGAAAGCGCCGAGCACGCTTTCATGCATGCTTTCCGAAATCGTCGGATGCGGGAATACTGTCTGCATCAGCTCTGCTTCCGTCGTCTCCAGCGTCTTGCCGATGGTGTAGCCCTGGATCATCTCCGTGACTTCAGCACCGACCATATGCGCGCCGAGCAGCTCTCCGGTTTTCGCGTCGAACACTGTCTTGGTGAAGCCTTCCGCTTCACCCAGCGCAATCGCCTTGCCGTTGCCGATGAAAGGGAAGTTGCCAACTTTGACGGTGTAGCCTGCCTCTTTCGCGGCGTTCTCGGTCATGCCGACACTTGCAATCTGCGGATGGCAATAGGTGCAACCCGGAATAGCCTCGCGATTGAGCGGGTGCGGATGTACGTCCTTATTGCCGAGCTCTTGCGCAATGGCTTCAGCAGCCGTCACGCCCTCGTGTGACGCCTTGTGTGCGAGCCAGGGACCCGGTGTGCAGTCGCCAATCGCCCACAGGCCTTTGCTCTTGGTCCGGCCATAGGGATCGATCTGAATGAAGCCGCGATCCATCTCCGCAAGCTTCTCAAGCCCGATATTCTCTGTGTTAGGCTGGATGCCGATGGCAGTGATGCAATGCGTGAAGTCGTGGGTCGCGACCTTGCCGTCCTTGCCCTTGATCTTGGCTTTCACGCCCTTCGCGTCCGCCTTGATGTCTTCAACGCCCGCGCCGGTCATGATCGTCATGCCTTGCTTGGTGAGCGACTTTTCAAGGAACGCGCTGACTTCATGATCTTCAACCGGCACAATCCGGTCGAGCATTTCAACGACTGTGACTTCGCAGCCCATGTCGTTGTAGAAGCTTGCGAACTCGATCCCGATGGCCCCGGAGCCTATCACCAGCAACTTATTCGGCATTTCAGGCGGAACCATTGCATGACGATAGGTCCAGATGCGCTTGCCGTCCGCAGGCGCAAACGGCAGATCGCGAGCGCGCGCGCCGGTAGCGACAATCACATGCTTGGCAGAGAGCTTTTCCTCGCCCTTGTCGCCTTTGACGGTGAGCGAAGTCGGGCCGGTCAGCACGCCCTCGCCCATATGCACGGTGATCTTGTTCTTCTTCATCAGGTGAGTGACGCCCTGATTGAGCTGCTTGGCAACGCCGCGGCTACGCTTCACCACCGCTTCCAAATCCGCTTCAATCGTGCCGGCAATTTTGAGGCCGTAATCCTTCGCATGCTGCGCATAGTGCAGGATCTCAGCCGAGCGCAGCAGCGCCTTTGTCGGGATACAGCCCCAGTTGAGGCAGATGCCGCCCAGGAACTCACGCTCTACGATAGTGGTCTTCAGCCCCAGCTGCGCGCAGCGGATCGCCGCGACATAGCCGCCCGGCCCTGAACCCAGCACGATCACATCATAGGAATTGTCAGCCATTACACTTCCTCAAGTCATTCATTTTCGCGTATCCGTGGCTGAACAGAGGGCCATGTTGGATACGCATGTTACACAGTCCTGAAGAAGAAAACCTGGCAGACGCAGATCGCCACCTTCTCCAGCATAATCAGTTAGATGGACGAGGTTCTTGAGCATTACCGCAGCCTGACACAACATTTGGGGTGTAGGATAGAGACCAAAGTAGTTTCACCCATCCAAACCGCCCTCGGGATAGGTATGAAAGTATCCAAACGCTACTTCGCTACCATCTTCGAACTGCTGACGAACCAAATCACTCTCTTCGTATGAAAGGCTGGACCCGGCTTCGTTTAACTGCGTTACCTCACTTACCTCTAGAATCTCATAATGATTTCGCATGAGGACTTCTGCCGCCAATTCGCGAAAACGGGCTTCACTCTGACAGTTGGCAAAAATGTTCACCACCGCCCCGTATAGTCCTGGCTCATAGTTCGGACATTGGGGCGACAGTTTAACTTCATAGAGCCCAGTCCAAGGCATTTTATCAAACCACCAGCCCCATCGGGTTTTCGCAGAGCTGTTGGAACGCCTGCATCAACTGCGCGCCGTCAGCGCCGTCAATCGCGCGGTGATCGAAGCTGCCCGTTGCGCTCATCACCGTTGCGACTTGAAGCGCACCGTCGACGATATGCGGTCGCTGCTCGCCTGCGCCAACCGCAAGGATCATCGCCTGCGGCGGGTTGATCACCGCATCGAACTGCTTGGTCCCGAACATTCCGAGGTTGGAAAGCGAAGCGGTGCCGCCCTGGAATTCATGCGGCTGCAGCTTGCCATCGCGCGCCTTGCCCGCAAGATCTTTCATCTCAGTCGAGATCTGTGCGAGGCCCTTGCGGCCTGCATCGCGAATGATCGGCGTGATTAGGCCCGAAGGCGCAGCAACCGCGACGGAGATATCCTCGCGGGAATATTGGAACAGCTCGTCGCCCTGGAAGCTGACATTGCACGCCGGAACGCGCTGGAGCGCGCGCGCAAGGGCCTTGATGAGCAGATCATTGACCGACAGCTTCACGCCGTCGGGCTCCAACGAAGCGTTGAGCTGACTACGCAGCTTCAGCAGGGCGTCCAAACGTACATCCACCGTCAGGTAGATATGCGGGATCGTCTGCTTCGCTTCGGTCAGGCGGCGCGCGATAACCTTGCGGACATTATTGAGCTTTTGCGCTTCGTATGGTGCATCGAGTTCACCGTCGAGTTGTGCAACAGGCTGTGGTGCAGCACTCGGAGCGGCGGACGCTTGCGCAGGCGTAGCGCCCGGCTGCGCATTCTCAACATCTGCCTTGACGATCCGGCCATTCGGGCCGCTTCCTTGTACGCCCGCAAGATCGATGCCTTTCTGCTCGGCAATCCGTTTCGCCAGCGGAGAAGCGATAATGCGGTCGCCCGCGGTTGCAGTGGGGGTGGGTGCCGTTTTCGCCGCGGGGGCCGGCGTTTGTGCTGCTTTGTCTTCTGCCTTCGCTTCTTCCTTGGCGGGCGCAGGTTCAGGAGCTTTTGCACTGCCTCCACCCGAAGCCGCCGCTTCCTTCACGTCCTCGCCTTCTTCCGCCAGGATCGCGATGACGGTTCCTACAGCGACGTTCTCCGTGCCTTCGTCGACTTCAATCTTCGCGATCACCCCTTCGTCGACTGCTTCAAATTCCATCGTCGCTTTGTCGGTTTCGATTTCCGCCATGATGTCGCCGGCAGAAACAGTGTCGCCCACTCCCACAAGCCATTTGGCGAGGGTGCCTTCTTCCATGGTCGGTGAAAGCGCGGGCATTTTGATTGCGATAGGCATGGTAACTCGAAAATTCCCCTTGATGACGCCCCAGTGACGCGACGTCATTCCTTGGCAAACACCTCTGACGAATTCGCAGCGTATGGGCAAGGTCCTTGCGAAGAATACGATTTCAGCCAATACCGGTCTCCACAAGAACAGGAGCGGGTTGAATGCGGGTTTTCCTGGTGGTGATGGACGAAACGAAAGAGGCGCGGTCTTCGCTGCGCTATGCGTCTCGCCGCGCAGCAGCGGTGGATGGCGCTGTGCATATCCTGGCGCTGGTGCCGCAACAGAATGTCAGCGCGTTTGGCGCTGTGCAAGCAACCATAGAGCAGGAAGCACGTGATCGGGCCGAGGTGCTCGCCCACGGCGCGGCAGGGAATTTGCTCGCGGAAAGCGGGATTATGCCCGCGATTTCCGTACGCGTTGGCAATGCGCAGGCGATGGTGAAGGAATTTCTGGCAGATCACGAGGAAGTCGCGGCGCTGGTGCTGGGCGCGGCCTCAGGGAGCAATCCCGGACCGCTGGTGACGCACTTTTCTGCGCAGGCGGGAACTCTGCCCTGCCCGCTCTACATCGTGCCGGAAGGTTATGACGAAATGGCGGAGAAGCGAGGGGACTGACGGGTGTTAGCGCCGCCGTCCCTGGTGGCGGATATTTGACGGCCGACCCCGTTTACCGGCCTTGTACTTCCCTTTGCCGCCTTTTCGCTCGCCATAACGAGGTGCCGGACGTGCGCCGCGGGGTTCGATCGCGTTGCCATCGCTGTCGACAGGCACGAATTTCATCGCACCGGTGAGCGGGTTCGCCTCTGCCAGTTGAAGTGTGAGCCGATCGCCAGCGGTGTAGCTTGTGCCGCTGCTTTCACCGACGAGCGATTGCGCAGCCTCGTCATAGCGGAAATGCTCTGCGCCAAGCGTGGATACAGGCACGAGCCCATCTCCGCCCAGCCCAAGGATAGTCGCGAAGAAACCGAAGCTTTGCACGCCTGTAATGCGAGTCTCGAAGTTCTCGCCGATCCGATGCGAAAGCCATGCTGCGACATAGCGGTCGATGGTGTCGCGTTCTGCCTCCATTGCGCGCCGTTCGGTCTGGCTGATCGCATCTGTGATCTGCTGAAGCGATTGGCGATCGCGGTCCGAAAGCCCCGAAGCCTCAGGCAAATCCACCTTCGGCCTAGGTTGCTCGAGCTTGTACGCATCGACCAGCGCGCGGTGCACCAGCAGGTCTGAATAGCGGCGGATCGGCGATGTGAAATGCGCGTAGGAACCAAGCGCCAAGCCAAAATGCCCCGCATTGGCAGGGCCGTAATAGGCCTGCGTTTGCGTCCGCAACACGGCCTCCATCACGAGCGCCTTCTCCGTCTCGTCTGTCACATCTTTAAGCATGCGATTGAAAAGACCCGGTGTGACGACTTGCCCGAGCGCGAGCTTCTTGCCTGAGGTTGCGAGGAAGTCTCGCAAGGCGATCAGCTTCTCGCGGCTCGGCGGCTCATGCACACGATAAACAACCGGCGAGTTTTTGGACTCCAGCGCTTTCGCCGCCGCGACATTGGCGGCGATCATGAAGTCTTCAACCACGCGGTGCGCATCCAGACGCTCGCGCACTGCGATTTCTTCAATCTGGCCTTGCTCGTTTAGGACAACGCGACGCTCGGGCAGTTCCAGCTCGAGCGGATCACGCGCATGCCGCGCCTTTGCGAGCAGCTTCCACGCGCCCCACAGATGCGTGAGATATTCAGGCGTATTATCGCCATCCACCGCCGCCTGCGCGTCCTCGTAAGCGATGTTGTGCGCAATCCGGACAATGGCACGGCTGAAACGCCACTTCCGGATCATCCCTTCAGCATCGATCTGCATATGGCAGACCATCGCTGCACGGTCCTGATCCTGTTTCAGGGAGCAGACATCCGCGGACAGCACTTCAGGGAGCATCGGCACGACACGGTCAGGGAAATAAACCGAATTGCCGCGCTTGCGCGCCTCGCGATCAAGATCGCTTCCGGGCCGCACATAATAGGACACGTCAGCAATCGCGATGACCGCGTCATAGCCGCCATCTTCACGCGGACTGGCCCAGATCGCATCATCATGATCGCGCGCATCGGCAGGATCAATCGCGACAATGGGAAGACCCCGCAGATCCTCGCGCTTCTCTTCGCTGAGCGCTAATCCCGTCGCGATTTCCGCCTCTTCCAGCACCTCGTTCGGGAAGACATGCGGGATGCCGTGTTTCGCAATTGCGATCAGGCTGAAGCTCTTGGGGGCGAGCGGATCGCCAACGACTTCAACCACTTTCACGCCAGCGCGCGGCGAGCGTCCTACTCGTTCAGCAATGACGAGTTGGCCTTCCTCAGCCTGACCCAAATCCGAGATAGGAGTTGAATTGCGAATGCGTTTGTCGACCGGCGCAAGCCAAGGTTTGCCTGTCCCATCGAGTTCAACCACGCCCATCAGACCTTCGGTTCGCGCGGGCAGCTTCTTCATCGGATGCGCAATCCATCCGCTTTTCGTCTCTTCCGTGCGCGACAGCACCCGGTCCCCGCGCTTCAGGGCAGGCATCCGCTTCCCGCCCCGCCCCTTCAGCTCGCGCATGGTGATCCGCGGAGGCTTATCCGGAGCATCGGGGGACCAATTGTCCGGCTCTGCAATCGCTTCGCCATCTTCAATGTCAACGACGCGCAGCACTGTAACTTTCGGGACGCCGCCCATGCGGTGATAGGCAGTCTTCTTACCGTCGATCAGACCTTCCTCGGCCATGTCCTTAAGCAAGCGTTTTAGCGCGATCTTTTCCTGGCCCTTGAGACCAAAGGCCTTGGCAATCTCGCGTTTGCCCGCAGGAGTGTCCGAGCTTTGAAGAAACTCGAGAACCTGTTCGCGTGAAGGTAGTCCAGCAGGTCGACGTGGGGGTCGCTTGGCCAACGGCTAGTAAGCCTTCGCGATGAGAATGCGCTCGAGCGCTGGCTCGCCGGTGAAGATGCAAGCCCCGTCGGCCGGCGCTGCGTCGCGTGGCACGTTGCGAATGGTGAGCTTGTGCGCTTTCAAAGTCTCGACGACCTTTTCCAGCGCGTCTCCTGTAGGCTTGGCCCATTGCACTTCGACCCAGCCCGGAAATTGCTCGCCGGAGGAATAGAACGCCGCGACTTCATCCATGCTGGTGACCCCGCGCGTGATATTGGCATCACGGCGCTCGCGTGCTTCGTTGAAGAGGCCCGCTTGAATTTCTTCAAGGATCGCTGAAGCGCGTGAGATAAAGCCCTCGCGCTCAGCAAAGTCGAAATTCGGTTTGCCATTCTCGGGATTCCAAAGGTCATCGCGGCGGAGTACGGCTACCTTACCGCCTTCCATGTCGCGACTACCGACTTCGATCACAATCGGCGCGCCCTTGCGCACCCAGTCCCACCGCTTGGCGGCAGCCTTGCCAGCCCGCTTGTCGAGCAGCACGCGGATCGGCTCACCCAAGGCCGATTGCGAGGCCAAGGCAGCGCGCACTTCCTCGCAATAGGCGAGCAGGGCTTCGTCCTCGGGCTTGTCGCGCAGCATGGGCAGGATCACGATCTGATGCGGAGCAATACGAGGCGGGACGCGCAGGCCGTCATCATCGCCATGCGTCATGATGACACCGCCAATCATCCGCGTCGACACGCCCCAGCTGGTCGTGTGCGCGAATTGCTCGCTGCCTTCACGGTCCTGATATTTGATCCCAGCAGCCTTAGCGAAATTGGTCCCGAGATAATGCGAAGTGCCCGCCTGGAGCGCTTTACCATCCTGCATCATCGCTTCGATTGACCAGGTCTCGTCTGCACCAGGAAAGCGCTCATTCTCCGGCTTCTCCCCAGCAACAACTGGAAGCGCCAAGTCTTCCTCAGCACAAGCGCGATACATTTCCAGCGCACGATGCGTTTCTTCCAAAGCATCCTCACGCGTTTCGTGCGCGGTATGACCTTCCTGCCAAAGGAATTCGCTGGTCCGCAGGAACATCCGCGTACGCATTTCCCAGCGCACAACATTACCCCACTGGTTGGTCAGCAGTGGCAGATCGCGCCAGCTCTGGATCCAGCGCGCCATGGCATCGCCAATGATTGTTTCCGAAGTTGGACGAACCACCAACGGCTCCTCCAGCTTGGCTTCTGGATCAGGGATCAAGCCACCATTGCCATCGCCAATCAGACGGTGATGCGTGACAACCGCCATCTCCTTCGCAAAGCCTTCGACATGGCTTGCCTCACGCTCGAAATTCTTCAGCGGAATGAAGATCGGGAAATAGACATTGTCGACGCCCGCCGCCTTAATGCGTTCATCCATCAAACGCTGGATCCGCTCCCAGATGCCATAGCCCCATGGCTTAATGACCATGCATCCGCGCACGCCGGATTCTTCCGCCATTTCAGCAGCTGAAATGACTTCCTGATACCATTTGGCAAAGTCGTCAGTGCGCTTGACTGACAGGGCGTGACGGATGTTGGACACAGGGAGAGTTCTCGTTCTTGGATTTTTGCTGATGATATGAGCGCGGCCTCTAGAGCCAAGCCGGCTTACTTGCCAAGCTCATCCAGCTTTTTCTGCATTTGCGCCATCTGCTCACGAAGGGCAGCGAGTTCTTCCTTGTCGGACGATGCCTCTTGCGATGCCGAGCTCTTGCCGCTTGCTCCCGGAATCAATGCGTCCGCTGCCGCGCGCATCATGGCCATGTTGGTTTCGTGGATCTTCGCAATCGGAGAATTGCTGATCCCCTTTTCGAAAGCTTCGCGAATTTTCGCCTGGTTCTGGCGAAAGTTCTGCATGCTCGCTTCAAGATAGGACGGCATGAGCGACTGCATCGAATTGCCATACATGCCGATTAACTGGCGAAGGAAATTGACCGGCAGCATTTGCCCGCCGCCGCTTGCCTCTTCTTCCATGATGATCTGCGTGAGGATCGAATGGGTAATATCATCGCTGGTCTTGGCATCGAGCACTACAAAATCGACGTCATCGCGCACCATCTTCGCGAGGTCTTCCAGCGTGATGTAGCTGGAGCTGTCGGTATTGTAGAGCCGCCGATTGGCGTATTTCTTGATGATGATGGCATCGCCATCATTTCGCTTCGCTCGTCCCATGAATTCTCTTTCGTTTTTGTGCGACTTTGCTGCGTTAGCACCTGCACAATGTGCAGTGCAACATCAGGCGTTACCAGAGCGCAAGCGGGTCCCCAGAACCGTCAGCAATTCGTATTGCGACAGCCCGCTTTGCTGCGCCGCGTTTTGCAGGTTGTATGGCAGCGTTACCCAGTTGCCCTCGCGCACTTCGGGCGCCTCGGTCAAGTCGGCTACGATCATATCCATTGACACGGTGCCGAGCATGGGCAGGTGCTTGTCGCCAAAGGTAAACGCACCCTGCCCTCGCCAGCTGCGAAGGATCCCGTCCGCATAGCCAAGCGAGACGACCCCAATGCGCATGTCACGGTCGGCAGTGAAGCGAGCATTGTAGCCCACTGTCTCACCTGCGCAGATTGTTCGCGTTTGAAGGATAGCGGCTTCGACGCCAGCAACCGGTGTGATTGCGCCGGAGAGTTCCGTGCGAGGCACTCCGCCATAAAGAGCCAGGCCCGGACGTGTGAGATTGAAATGATAGTCGCTGCCAAGCGCTATGCCAGCCGAATTCGCAAGGCTGGCTGAGCGGTGCGCAACTTGCTGCCTCGTTTGCTTGAAGACTTCAAGCTGGCGCGCGTTCATCGGGCTGTCTTCATCCGCGCAAGCCAGATGGCTCATCAGCACATCGACCTCGAGCGCTTGCACATTCGCGTCGCCAAGCTCGCTGGGCGAAAGCCCTAGACGGTTGATCCCGCTATCCACCATCAGGTGGCATCGCCCGCCTCCGCTCGCTTGCCAGCGCTCTGCTTGTTCGACGGAATTGATGACGGGGACTGCGCCTATCTGCTGAGCGTAATCCGCATCCTCTGACGTCAAAACGCCATGAAGGACCGCGATCTGGCTTGCGGGAATGTGGTGCGCGACCGCTTCAACCTCGCTCCAATGCGCGACAAAGAAGTGTTGGCAGCCAGCATCGCGCAATACAGGCACACAAGTGTCAACGCCAAGGCCGTAGCAGTCCGCTTTGACCGCAGCGCCAGCCTTTGCAGCGCCTGACATCGCATCGAGCGCACGCCAGTTTGCTGCCAGCGCGTCTGTATCGACAGTAAGCCTTAGCGTTGAAGATGGCTTATCCGGCATCTTCGCCGAAGTCGCGCGGCGGGCCTGAAGGCAAGCCCCACAAAGCGATCACGATGCCGAAAGCAACGACGACCCATGTGTACCAAAGCCCGGCATAGATATCGCCGCTGCGCGCTACGATGATCCCTGCAATCAGAGGCAGGAAACCGCCAAGATAGCCGGCACCGATGTGATAGGGGATCGACATCGAGGAATAGCGGATTTCAGGCGGGAACATTTCGGACAAGAGCGCTGCCACTGAACCATAAGTCAGCGCGGAGAGCCATGCCATCCAGAGCAGGATCGCAACGATCCCGATCCACGCGCCTGCGCTCAGTTCGGGCTGTGAGAAGTCGAAGCCCTGCTCTGTCAGAGCAGCCTGAACGCCAGCCTTGCGAGCAACACTGTCAGTAAACCAGGCCTCGTCGATGGCTACAGCTTGCCCGGCGACGGACAACCCGACCTCGCTTGCGGGCTCAACCGTGTATGGAACACCTGATGCAGTCAGCGTCTCAAGCACAGAACCGCAGTTGGTCTGACTCCGGTCAAACAGCTCTGCAAAAGGATCAGTTGTGCATTCCGGGCCGCTTACGACCACGGGCGCACGCTTAGCTGCCTCTGCAAGACCCGGATTGGCGAGCGAGCCCATCAACCAGAACGCTGGGAACAGGGTGATCAGGGTCAGTACCGCACCAATCAGGATGGGCTTGCGGCGCCCTACTCTGTCCGACCACTTGCCAACGATCAGATAGAAACCCATGGCGAGGGTGCCTGCGAAAAACAGGATCAGCTCGACCGTCAGCGCGTCCAGGTTCATCGGCCCGCGCAGGAACGACATGCCGCTAAAGAATGCGGTGTACCAGATCGTCGTCAGGATGCCTGTGACACCGAACAGGGCGACAAAGATGCGCTTCTTGTTCCCGGGATACGTAAAGCTTTCGACGAACGGATTGCCTGCGATTTTGCCCTCTTCCTTCATCGCTTTGAACACAGGGCTTTCCGACAGCATCAGTCGCATCCACAGCGAGATGCCGAGCAGCACGATGGACAGCAGAAATGGTACGCGCCAGCCCCAAGCGAGGAAGTCATCCTCAGGGATCAGGAAACGGCAGGACAAGACAACGGCGATCGACAGTACAAAACCGCCCGCAACACTCGCCTGGATAAAGCTCGTATAATATCCGCGCTTCTCCGGCGGTGAGTGCTCTGCGACATAGATTGCCGCGCCGCCATATTCACCGCCTAGCGCGAGGCCCTGCAAGACCCTCAATATGATGACGATAATGGGCGCAGCGATGCCAATCGTATCGACCGTGGGGATCATGCCGACCCCGGCTGTCGCGATACCCATCAACGTAACTGTCACAAGGAATGTGTATTTCCGCCCGAGTTTGTCGCCAAGAAAGCCGAACAGTATCGCGCCAATGGGACGGAAAGCAAAGCCAACCGCGAAGGTCGACCACACAAGCAGCAATGCCAGCGTTTCGTTCTCGACGTCGTAAAACGCATCTTTGAGAATGTAGGCGAGTGTGCCGTAGATGAAGAAATCGTACCACTCGAACACGGTCCCGGCGCTGCTGGCGCCAATAACGAGCCGGATTTCCTTCTGGCTGGGTTCTTTTGCGGCGTGGTCTGCAGTCGTAGCCATGGCTTCCCTTACGTCTCCCCTGAGTAAGCGAATGGTTCCTCTAGCGGCTGTCTTGTGCCTTGGAAAGCGCCTCTATTGCTGCGCTCCACGGAAGCAGGATTGCACCATGGCGGCTTGAATACGAACGCGCTTCCTCGAGTGTTGATATTCCGCTCCAGGCAGGCATCTCTTCGGCCCCATGAAGCCAACCTTCCAGACTGGCTTTCGCGCGCTCGATATCGGCGAGCGTGCGGCCCTTTGCATCCGCAGCAAATATAGCGGCGGCGGCTTGTCCGATCGCGCAGGCGCTCACTTGCATACCGATCTGCGTGATTTCACCATCATCGCCTTGCGACAGACCCATGGTAAGCGAGCTGCCACATGTTCGTGACCTTGCTTCACCCCTCGAGGCAAAGTCATCGCTCAAAGGATATCGCGCCAATTGCACCGCAAGCCCCAGCACTTCGCTGGTGTAGAGCTTTGCAACACTCCCGATAGTCATTCCGCGTCGTCGCCTGTCCCTGAGACTTGCGCACGGCGCTCAGCGATTATTTCAACCAGATCGCGAGAAGCTGCATCAACAACCGGATAGGTCCGCGCCGTCGACATCCAAGCAGGCCGTCCCTCGTAACCCCAGACCGTGTCGAACCCGAGCACCAGGACAGAAAACGCAAAGACGATGATGATAGCGCCTTTGAGCGCTCCAAACCCGAAACCAAGCACACGATCAATCGGACCAAGGATCGAGCCGCGCGCTGCTTGGCCAGCATTGCTCGCAATCACTTTCATTGCGGCATAAGGGATTAGCAGCAGCAGAGCGAATGCGAGGATCGATGTCGTCGTCGGCTCTTCGAGATAGATGACGAGCTGCTCCGTGAGCGGCGTGTGCAAATATCGGATCGCAAATGCCGCCAAGACCCACGCCGCGAGCGAAAGCACTTCCTGCACAAGGCCGCGCATGAAGCCCCCGATCGCAGCCACACCCACGATAATCAGAACAATAATATCGAAACCCGTCATAGGCGCGATGGATTATGCATTCCCCATCACATGGTCAACGAGCTTTGCGAGCTGTCCCAACTGATGATATTTCAACGAAGACGAACCGGTTTTTGCGTCCGACGGGCCGAACGCCTTACTGAATCCCAGCTTTGCCGCCTCTTTTGCGCGGATATTCGCATGAGCAACCGGGCGGACTTCACCCGCCAGTGACACTTCTCCGAACCAGACGCTTTGCTTAGGCATCGGCTTGTCTGCGAGCGCTGAAACCAATGCCGCAGCGACCGCCAAATCCGCCGCAGGATCTGCCAAGCGATACCCGCCCGCGATGTTGAGATAGACCTCAGCCGAACTGAAATTGAGCCCGCAACGCGATTCCAGTACCGCCAGCAGCATCGCCAAGCGGCTGTTGTCCCATCCCACCACGCTACGCCTCGGTGTTGCGCCCGATTGCAGCCGCACAATAAGTGCTTGTATTTCGACCAGCACCGGCCGCGTTCCTTCTAGCGCAGGAAATACCGCGCTTCCTGCCAAAGGCTCATCGCGTCCCGACAGGAACAGCATTGACGGGTTTGGTACTTCGGCCAGACCTTCGCTTTCCATCGCGAAGACACCGATCTCGTCGACTGCACCGAAACGGTTCTTGAGAGCGCGCAAAATGCGGAACTGGTGGCTTCGTTCGCCTTCAAAGCTCATCACCACATCGACCATGTGTTCAAGCACGCGCGGGCCAGCGATATTACCGTCCTTTGTAACGTGGCCAACGAGCACCAGAGCGACATCGTTCTGCTTGGCATAACGGATCAGCTCGAGCGCGCAGCCACGGACCTGGCTCACTGTACCCGGAGCGCCTTCGATGGTGTCCGAATGCATCGTCTGGATCGAATCGATCACGAGCAAGGCAGGCGATTCCATCGAAGTCAGTGTAGTGAGGATATCGCGAACAGAAGCCTCACTCGCTAGCTGAATCGGGGCGTCAGCAAGTCCTAGCCGGGCAGCGCGCATCCTCACCTGTCCTGTTGCCTCTTCCCCGCTGACATAGATCGCGGTTCCGCCGCCTTTCGCAACCGTCGCTGCAGTTTGGAGTAAGAGCGTTGACTTGCCGATGCCCGGATCGCCGCCCATCAAAACCGCTGAACCGGGCACGAGCCCTCCCCCAAGCGCGCGGTCAAACTCGGCTAGCCCGGTTGGCCTGCGTTTCGGCAATTCCGCCGGGCCATCGAGTGGCACAAACTGCAGCGCACGCCCGCCGCTCGACAGATCGTGTTTTTGCGAGAACACCGTGGCCGGTGCATCCTCCACCATTGTGTTCCATTCCGCACAGTCGGGGCATTGCCCCTGCCAGCGGTGCGTCACACTGCCACAGGCCTGACAGACATATCGTTTTTTCGGCTTTGCCATCCCCAAGGAATACGCAGAACAGAATAAGAACGCAATTGCCTTTCGTGCTTATCCCCTGCATCACGCTCATGTGCGTCAGAAAGAACTCCGCATTGCCCTCGTTTGCTATGGTGGCGTCAGCCTTGCAGTCTACATGCACGGCGTCACGAAGGAGATATGGCAGCTGGCGCGCGCCAGTCGCGGCTTCCATTGCGGTGGGCCTGATTGTGGCGGCGTTGAGACTGTCTACCGTCGTTTATTCCACCACATTGAAAGCCGTGCTGGGCTTAAACTGCGAGTCCTGCCTGACATCCTGACAGGCGCGAGCGCAGGCGGCATCAATGCGGTCTTCCTCGCTGAAGCGATCCATTCCGGTCACTCGCTGGAGCCGCTCACCGATTTGTGGCTGACCAATGCTGATGTCGACAAACTGCTCGACCCCGATGCGCGCCCCATGTGGAAATTCGCAAAGTTTTGGGCTCAGCCGATTGCTTGGTGGCTATTCTCGCGTCCTGGTAACGTTGTATCTGAAAGCGTTGCTCCAGAAACGCGCCAAGAAGTCCGCACCAAGGTGAGTCGCTTTGTAAGAGGTCGTTGGTTTCAGCCGCCATTCTCTGGCGACGGTTTTTCCACTCTGCTGTTTGATGCGCTTGCGGCGATGCGGGCAGGCCAGGTCGAGGACCCGCTCCTGCCCCCAGGACACCCTGTAGATCTGTTCGTCACCGCGACAGATTTTCGCGGGCACCGCGAGATGCTGCGTTTGAATTCGCCTCCGGTCGTCGAAGAGGCCGAGCATCGCTTGCCGATTGAGATCAAGTCGAGGACGCCGTCGCAAGGCGGACTTTCGCTTTCCAATCCGCTGGAGCTAACGCTGGCTGCACGCGCGACCGCAAGCTTTCCAGGTGCTTTCCCCGCGCTCGAGCTTGCCGAGATAGATCGCTTAGCTGAGCGCCGCGAGCATGGCTGGCCGGGACGCGACGCTTTTTTGCGAGCAATTATGCCGGTTCAACATCGTGCGGGGATTACTGACAGTGTCGCCCTGATCGATGGCTCGGTTCTTGTGAACGCGCCTTTCAGAGGCGCGATTGAAGCGCTTGATCGCAGACCTTCGCAACGCGAAGTCGACCGCCGTTTCGTCTATATCGACCCGCGCCCGGACCGATTTGGTGATGAGTATGTCAAAGCGAAAGAGCCTGTCGGGTTCTTCGGCGCGATCTTCGGCTCGCTTTCGACAATCCCGCGCGAGCAGCCCATAAGAGACAATCTTGAAGTGCTAGAAGAGCAATCGCGCGATGCTGAACGCCTCCGCCGGATGGTTCAAGGCATGCGTCCTGAAATCGACCGAGCGGTCGAGAAACTGTTCGGCCGCACCTTCTTTCTCGATAGTCCAACGCCGAAACGTCTGAAAGCGTGGCGCTCCAAAGCTCAACAAGCTGCTGCTGAGAATGCTGGTTATGCATTCCAATCCTATGCGCAGACCAAATTCACAGGGATCGTCGAGCAACTTGCCAAGCACACATTCGATGCGGCACCTGAACTGCCGTTGCCGGATGCAGGACCGGTCGAAGAGGTGTTGCGGACAGAACTCGCAGCGCGCGGCCTTACCTCGCTGAGCGATCCCAAAGGCGGTGCGAACAATGCGGCGATTGCGTTCTTCCGCGCGCATGATCTGGGTTTTCGCATTCGCCGCTTGCGACTGTTAGCGCGAAGGCTTGCCCGCGACTGGGAAGTTGATCCGGACATTCCCGATGACGCGCTCGATGTGGCGCGCGAAGCGATATACCAGATACTCGAGCTCTATCTCATGCGTGACGGTCTCGCACCGCTAGGAAAGGACTTTCCCGCTCTGGCAAGTGAAGTGCTGACAGAGCCTGGTGCGGTGCTCGACCATCTGGCAAAATTGCGTCTGCTACCAACAGTCGACGAGAAAGCAGAAGAGCTGCTCACAAATGCGCTTGAACAGATGCCCAAGGGCCTGCGTCGGCGCATGTTGCTGACTTATCTGGGCTTCCCGTTCTATGATGTTGCGACCCTGCCGCTGGTGCGTAATGAAGGCCTGACTGAGTATGACCCTGTAAAGGTCGACCGGATCTCGCCCGATGACGCTTTGAGCATTCGCGAAGGCGGGACTTCAGCCACTTTGCGCGGCACAGAGTTCTTCAATTTCGGCGCATTCTTCAGTCGTGCCTATCGCGAGAACGATTATCTGTGGGGTCGTCTTCACGGCGCTGAGCGGATGATCGACCTGGTGTGCTCGACATTGGAAGCCCCGTTGCCGGATAATCAATGCATGGCGTTCAAGCGCGATGCGTTTCTCGCCATTCTGGCAGAGGAAGAGGCTGCAGGCCGATGCAGGTCCGGCCTGCTCAATACTCTGAGGGCGGAAGTCGAAGAACGCTTGGGCGGCCTTTGACCCCCTAGTCGAGACTGTCCCACACAGTTTCGATGAAGCGATCAGCAGAAATGAAACCTTCGCCGCGTTCGAAACTGTCGAGTGGCTTCATTGCCTTCGCCTCTTCAATGGTGCTTCCGGACGATTTCAGCGCACGCAGCCGAGTCACCGCCTCACCGATGATATTGCGATAGGCCATCAGCTCGGCTTTATTCGACATCGGCCCGTGACCGGGAATGACCTTGGTTTCGTCATCCATCATCGTCAGCGCGGTATCGAGCGAGAACAGCAGCTGCTGGACATCTCCGCCGGACATGTTGTCGACGAAGGGCCAGCCTGAAATCTTGAAATAGAGATCACCCATATGGACGATGTTTTTCTCACGCCAGATCACGATGCTGTCGCCATCCGTGTGACCGCCACCGATGAACATAACATCGATTGTATCGCCGTTCATGTGAAGCGTGACGCCGCGATCATAAGTCACCACAGGCAAAGCTGCACCGGGTGAGGCAGGCGTGACGCGTTCGCCGCGTTGCTGGTCCGTGCTCATACGGACGCGGACATTCTCATGCGCGAAGATATGCGCGCCCTTCTCGCCGAAATGCTCGTTGCCGCCGGTATGATCGCCATGCCAATGCGTGCTCACGACATAGTGAACGGGATTTGCACCCAGCTCTCCAACGGCTGCTTCGATCTTTTCAGAAAGCGGCGCAAACTGGTCATCGATCAGGACGGTGTAGTCTTCACCGTGGCTGACACCGATATTGCCGCCCGCGCCATAAAGGACCGCTACGCCCGGCGCGATCTCCTCAGTGGTGATCTCGACTTCGCTCAAATCCTGTTGTGCCGCGATTGGCGAGGCAAGAATTGTTGCTGCTGCCAGTGTTGCAAAGACGCGCGTCTTCATCAGCATATCTCCCAGTCCCTTGGGAGTTGCCTAGGCTTTCAATTTGATACTGTCGAGTGGGAGCGCCGAAGTGACTTGTGCGATCAACCGCCGAACGCGTTCTTCAGTGATTCGAAGAAACCACGACTTTCCGGGCATTCGTCACCCGTCTCCGTCTCGCGGAATTCCTTGAGCAGCTCCTTCTGCTTCTTGGAGAGCTTGGTCGGTGTTTCCACCGCCACTTCGACGACGAGATCGCCTCGCCCTCGCCCTTGTAGAACCGGCATACCCGCACCGCGCACGCGCAACTGCTTGCCGGACTGGATACCTGCGGGAATATCGACGGTGTTGGTCGAGCCGTCCAGATCAGGAATATCGATCGATCCGCCCAGAGCCGCTGTCGTAAAGCTCAGTGGCACACGGGTCGCAAGCGTCGTGCCTTGACGCTCAAACACATTATGCGGCCGGACTTGAACGAAAATGTAGAGGTCGCCGGGTGGTGAACCATGCGGCCCCGCTTCTCCGCGCCCGGCAAGGCGAATGCGGGTACCGGTATCAACACCCGGCGGAATGGTGACTTCCAGCGCTTGCACCTTGTCTACGCGCCCTTCCCCGCGGCACTCGCCGCAAGGCGTTTCGATGACTACGCCGCGCCCATGGCAAGTCGGGCATGGCCGCTCGACGACGAAGAAGCCCTGCTTGGCGCGCACTGCGCCTTGACCGTTACAAAGATTGCAGCGTCGTTCGCTGGTACCCGGCTCGGCGCCGGAGCCATCGCAAGTGTCGCATTCAGCCGAGACTTCGATTTCGATCTGCGTCTCTTTGCCGTGGAAGGCCTCGTCCAGAGTGACATCGAGATTGTAGCGCAAGTCCGCACCGCGCCGCGCCTGCTGACGTCCGGCACCGCCACCAAAAGCGCTCCCGAAAATCGTTTCGAAGATGTCGCCAATATCACCGAAGTCTGCGCCGGGATGTCCGCCCCTGCCGCCGCCGCCAGCCATGCCTTCGGTAAAGGCCTGATGCCCAAAGCGATCATAGGCCGCGCGCTTTTGCGGATCCTTCAAACAGTCATAAGCTGCATTGATCGCTTTGAACTGCGCTTCTGCTTCTGCATCGCCAGGATTGCGATCAGGGTGATACTTCATCGCCATCTTGCGATAGGCACTTTTGATGGTGCCCCCGTCAGCATCGCGGGAGACTTCCAAAAGCTGGTAAAAGTCGATCTCAGTTGCAGACATTGTGACCCCGTACCCTGCCCGTAAACTCTAACCGCCACCCGTACGAACTGCACGAGTGGCGGCTGGAGTTATCATCAGGACATCAGTCCTTCTTGTCTTCGTCGACTTCAGAGAATTCCGCGTCGACAACGTCTTCGTCGGCCTCTGCTGCATCGGAAGCATCTGCAGCATCACCTTCAGGAGCCGCATTTGCCTGCTCCTTCTCGTAGATTTGTTGCCCCATCTTCATGGCAGCTTCCGTCAAGGCCTGTGCCTTCGCATTGATCGCGTCGACATCATCGCCTTCAAGCGCTTCCTTGGTCTCACCAAGGGCTGCCTCAACCGCAGACTTGGTGTCCGCATCGATCTTGTCGCCGTGCTCTTCGAGCTGCTTTTCTGTCGCGTGGACAAGACTGTCAGCCTGGTTGCGGGCTTCCGCACCTTCGCGGCGCTTCTTGTCCTCTTCAGCAAACTTCTCGGCATCCTGCACCATCTGGTCGATGTCAGCATCGCTGAGACCACCAGAAGCCTGGATCTTGATCGTCTGCTCTTTGCCAGTGCCCTTGTCCTTGGCAGAGACGTTCACAATGCCGTTCGCATCGATGTCAAAGGTGACTTCGATCTGCGGGACACCGCGCGGCGCAGGCGGAATGCCGACCAGGTCAAACTGGCCAAGCAGCTTGTTGTCGGCTGCCATTTCACGCTCACCCTGGAAAACCCGGATCGTCACCGCGTTCTGGTTGTCTTCTGCCGTCGAGTAAGTCTGCGTCTTCTTCGTCGGGATCGTCGTATTGCGATCGATCATGCGAGTGAAGACACCGCCCAGCGTTTCGATACCGAGCGACAGCGGCGTCACGTCCAGCAGGAGCACGTCCTTGACGTCGCCCTGCAGCACGCCTGCCTGAATGGCAGCACCCATAGCGACCACTTCATCCGGGTTCACACCAGTGTGCGGCTTCGCTTCGAAAAACTTCTCGACCACTTCGCGAACCTTCGGCATGCGGGTCATACCGCCAACCAGGATCACTTCGTCGATATCATCCTTGGAGATGCCTGCGTCGGCCAGAGCCTTTTTGCATGGCTCAAGTGTACGCTGGATCAGGTCGCCAACGAGCTTTTCGAGATCAGAACGGCTCAGCGTTTCCACCAAGTGCAATGGCGTGGATGAACCACCTTCCATGCGCGCAGTGATAAACGGCAGATTGATTTCCGTCGTGGCAGAGCTTGAAAGCTCGATCTTCGCTTTCTCAGCGGCTTCCTTCAGACGTTGCAGCGCAAGCTTGTCCGTCTTCAGGTCCATGTTCTCTTTTTTCTGGAACTGGTCTGCAAGCCATTCGACAATCGCGCTGTCGAAATCTTCACCACCAAGGAACGTATCGCCATTGGTTGACTTCACTTCAAACACGCCATCGCCGATCTCAAGGATTGAGACGTCGAACGTACCGCCACCAAGGTCATAGACAGCGATGGTCTTGCCGTCTTCCTTGTCGAGGCCGTAGGCGAGCGCAGCAGCTGTCGGCTCGTTAATGATACGCAGGACTTCAAGACCAGCGATCTGGCCTGCATCCTTCGTTGCCTGACGCTGAGCATCGTTGAAGTATGCAGGAACAGTGATGACCGCCTGCTTCACATCTTCGCCAAGGTAGCCCTCAGCGGTCTCTTTCATCTTCTGCAGGATGAAAGCAGAAACCTGGCTAGGCGAATATTCTTCGCCGCCTGCTTCGACCCATGCATCGCCATTCTTGCCTTTGACGATGTCGTACGGGACGAGCTCTGAATCTTTCTTTGTCAGCGGATCATCGAACCGGCGACCGATCAGGCGCTTGATTGCGAACAGAGTATTGTCCGGGTTCGTGACTGCCTGACGCTTGGCCGGCTGACCGATCAAACGCTCGCCATCCTTCGTAAAGGCGACGATTGAAGGCGTCGTGCGTGCGCCTTCTGAATTCTCAATAACTTTGGGCTTGCCCCCATCCATCACAGCAACACAGGAGTTTGTGGTGCCGAGGTCGATACCGATTACTTTGGCCATGGTTTCCCCATTCCGTCTACATGTTGGACGCCGCGCGCTTGGCTTCCCGTTACTGGCGAAACCCCTCGGCGGCTCGATTGTGAAGCGGATATAGGTGCGGTTTTGCTTGGCACAAGGGCGTGAGCGCTCTAGTTTTCAACGCTGTTCCATTGGGGGAGTAAATACGTGAAGATCGCTCATAATTTCCGGTCGCTGTTCATCGCACCTGCTAGCGCTGCTGCGCTGGCTCTTTCGCTTGCTGCTTGCGGAGGCGCAGAGGCTCCGGTTGAGGAAGTCACCGAGGTCGAAGGCGTACCGGGTATGACAATTGAAAACGCAAGGTTGGTCCTGCCACCCGTCGCGGGCAATCCGGCGGCAGTTTACTTCGATCTGTCTTACGAGGGCGATCGTGCGCTGACGATCCGAAAAGCTGAAGTTGCCGGCGCAGAAAGCGCGATGCTCCACGAATATGCGGAGTTCGAAGGCAAGATGCAGATGATGGAAGCGCTGCCCATCGGCATTACGAAAGGCGACAAGCTCGAATTCAAGCCGGGCGAAAAGCACGTGATGGCTTTCGGTCTTGCTGAAGGCATCGAAGCTGGCGGGAGTGTCGATGTAACGCTGACAGTTGCTGGTGGCGCAACACAGACCTTCGCAGCAGAAGTGCGAGCCGCCGGGGAAGAACGCTGACGCAGGCGCCAGATAACGCACAATTTGATACGGTCGCTTCCTTTTGCCCTGCCGGCGGGGAGCGGCCACTTACTTCTGGCGAGATCGAACTTGCCCGCAGTATCTTTGGCAATGCGATCGACTATTCCAGAGTCACGATCCGTCGCCGCAAATGGTTTCCTTTCCAGCCCCGCCACGTCACCATGGCACCCCGAGGGCACATCCATTTTCATCCGCTTGGCCGCAATTACTGTGAGGACTTCAGCAAGGCTAGCCTAAGTCTCCAAGCACACTTCATTCATGAGATGGTGCATGTCTGGCAGACGCAGACCCGTGGGTCGTGGTATCTGGTGACACACCGCATGCCGTGGGCGCGATACGACTACAGCCTGAAACCGGGCTGGAAGCTAGAGCAATACGGGATTGAGCAGCAAGCTCGCATAGTCGAACATGCATTCCTATTGCGCAAAGGCGCGAAACTTCCCGGAGTTGCTGACAAGGCGGCTTTTGAGCTACTTGTCGACTTCGGGGAGAGGGAATGACTGGGCAGCTTGATTATATTGTACGACCGTTTGAGCCGCGGGACGCAGCCGCTTTTGCCGGGCTGAACCGCCAGTGGATCGATGCGCTATTCGAGATCGAAGAAAAGGATCGTTTCCAGCTTGAGCATCCACAAACCGCGATCCTAGGCAAAGGCGGCTATATAGCCATCGCAGAAGCCAACGGCTGGGTCGTAGGGACGGGTGCCGTCATGCCCGCCGCGCTGGCGCCCAAGGATGGCAAGTCATGGTTCGAGATCGTCAAAATGTCGACGGACATTTCAGCCCAGCACATGGGCATTGGAAGCCGCATTCTCGATCAGCTCATCGACTATGCGAAGGATCACATGGCCGACGCCTTGTGGCTCGAAACCAATGACCGGTTGGAAGCTGCGACGCATCTGTATCGCAAGAAGGGCTTTCAGGACCTTGTCGGCGATGCGGTTTGGGAGACACCCTATGAGCGCTGCAACATGCAAATGGTGATGGAGCTCTAGCGCTCTGATACGCAAACGGGGCGCCCCTTCAAGAGAGACGCCCCGCCAAAAACTGCAATCTTACTGGCTCAGAAGCGAAAGTAAGCGCCTGCGCTGATCACCCATGGGTCAAGCTTGTGCTCGGTGCGGATGATCTCCGTGTCGCCAACGAAGAAGCGCGCATCGGTGTCGATGAAATAACGCTTCGCATCGATGGAGAGGCCAAAACCTTCATTGAGTTCAATGTCAGCACCCGCCTGCAGCGCAATGCCGAACTCATTGGTGAGATCAACGTCCGTGACGCCCAGTGCCGCCACGTCAGCACCCGCGTCATCGTTGAAGATGATAAAGTAAGCTGGCCCCGCTCCTACATAAGGCTTGAAACCTTCGCCGAGATCAAAGTGATACTTGGCTGTGATTGTGCCTGGAATGATGCGCAGGTCAGAAACCAGCTCTGCCCCGTCGAGACCGCCAAGGCCGTCAACATCGTGCTGTGTCACGCCAGCAATCGTCTCCAGCGAGAAGTTGTTGCTGACGAAGTATTCGATCGCGATGGTCGGCGTGACATTGTCATTCGCTGCACTCTGCGTGCCTTCCGGCAGACCAAAGTCGTCCAGCTCAACATCAGTAATCTCAGCATCGGCAAACACTGCCGTTGCAAATACCTTGGCCTGGATCGAACCAGTGCGATCTTCCTGCGCAAGAGCAGGTGCGGATACGCTTGCGGCCAAAGCTGCGACTGCCGACAAACAAACCTTTTTCATTAAACTACTCCATTGATGAGAGAGCGCTCCCGTGAATCGCTTCTCAAATCCCCGTCCGACCCTGAGAACGTGATATGATATATCTTGTTCCCGAAAACCGGACTAAAGCGGTCCAATTCACATAAATAAAGGAATATCAGCAGTTTCTAATCAATACGCTGCATGTGCGTGATGATCCCAGTCGCACCGGACTCATCCCAAAGATGCTGAACCCTGGCGCGATCTTCATCGCTGCGGAAGCGCTCCATAGCGTCCATATCGGGCACATCAAGGACATGCACTTCGCAAGAGCCGTCCTCGGCGCGCAACCGCTCAGCCATTATGATGCCATACCGATCAAGCAACGGGATCACCGCAGCTTCATAGGCGTCGAACTTCTCCAGATCGACGCCTGCCAGATCAATGCGAGCATGGATGATCATGCTGACCGGTTCACTCTGGAGCTTTCGCCACACCCACCATTGCAGGACGCAGCAAACGATCCTTGATCATCCACCCACTCTGCATTTCCTGAACCACAGTACCGGGTTCAGCGTCGGCAGAAGGAACTTCAATCATGGCCTGATGCTGGTTGGGATCAAGCGGCATACCCTTGGCAGCAATGCGCGTAATGCCATGCTGCTGGAAGACTTTCTCCAGCTCACGCTGAGTGGCTTCGATGCCGACGACCAGACCTTTCATCTTGTCATCTTCGCGCAAGCTATCCGGAATGGCTTCGACCGCGCGTGAGAGATTGTCCCACACACTCAGCACGTCACGCGCAAAGCCGGTTGAAGCATATGCACGCGCGTCCTGAATGTCCTTTTCCATACGGCGGCGGACATTTTGCGTCTCAGCCTGCGCGTAAAGCACTTCCTGTTTCGCCGCGTCGAGATCAGCCTTCAGCGAAGCAAGCGCTTCATTCTCGCCCTCACCTTCGCTTTCCTCCGCCGTGCCATCATCGAGGAATTCCTCCGGCACACCCTTCAGCTCGTCTGCGACCGCTTCATCCTGCGGTTTTTCATTCTCGTTCATTGAAGTCTATTCCGTCCATCTATCCGATGAGCTTGCCCAACGATCGGGCTGTCAAATCCACCATGGGGACGACCCGCGCGTAATTCAACCGCGTGGGACCAATTACGCCCAGCACACCGACCACTCTTCCCTCGCGGTCTCGATAGGGCGACGCGATAACCGAGGAGCCTGACAAAGCGAACAAGCGGTTCTCACTACCGATGAAGATACGGGTCGCCTCAGCGTCGCGTGCGCTATCGAGAATCTCTGCAACTGACTGCTTGTTTTCCAGATCATCGATCAGCGATCGGACCCGCTCGATATCAGTCATGGCTTCGTCATCAAGCAGATTGGCCTGGCCGCGCACGATCAATACCGGCCGCTTGGCGGCATCCTCCGACCACACGGCTAGTCCGCGTTCAACCAGATCGCTGCTTGCGCTGTCCAACTGCGACTGGCCGGCCTTGATCTCCTTCGCGATGAGACCGGACGCTTCGGCGAGCGTTCTTCCAGCAAGTCGAGAGGTAACGTAGTTGGAAGCCTGCTCAAGTGTCGAAGGCACAGCTGCGCTTCCAATCTCGACCACACGGTTCTCAACCGAGCCATCCTCGCTCACGAGGACCGCCAGCGCCCTGCCCTGCCCCAACGGGACCATTGAAAACTGCGCAAGCCGCTCTTCGCGTGTCGGCACCATCACCATACCCGCTGCGCCGGTCAAATCAGACAGCATAGAGCTTGTCTTCTCCAGCGCTTGCTCAATCGGTCCGCTTTCCGACAGGCTCTTCTCGATCTGCGCGCGTTCCTGTGCGTTGGGCTCGGCAACCCGCATCATTCCATCCACGAACAACCGCAATCCCGTTTCAGTTGGCAACCGCCCTGCACTTGTATGCGGCGCTGCAAGCAAGCCACCCTGCTCCAACTCCGCCAAAACCGACCGGATCGAAGCAGACGAAAGGTTCAGAGCGCCATCACTCGCAAGCGTCTTGGAGCCGACGGGCTGGCCGGTCTCGATATAGCACTCCACCACAAGGCGGAAGATTTCGCGCGCGCGGTCAGTCAATACAGAGATCGGCGGTGATGACATGGCCCCTATCTAGCGTGTCCTCTTGCAGCCTCAAGCTTCATGCGCCTAACGCAAGGCATATCGAGTCGGACACTAAGGATAATTCATGCGACCTTCCGGACGCGCGCCTGACGAAATGCGCGCCATCACTATCGAAACGAGCTTCACCAAACACGCCGAAGGCTCTTGCCTCATAAGCTTCGGCGACACGCGAGTGCTGTGCACGGCGAGCGTCGAAGAACGCATCCCCCCATGGCTGCGCGGCAAGGGCGAAGGCTGGGTAACCGGCGAATATTCCATGCTTCCGCGTTCGACGCACACGCGTTCCTCTCGTGAAGCCGCGCGCGGTAAGCAGTCGGGTCGCACACAAGAAATTCAGCGCTTGATCGGACGATCCCTGCGCGCCGTGGTCGACCTGCAGAAGCTCGGAGAGCGGCAGATCACGCTCGATTGCGACGTCATTCAGGCCGATGGCGGTACGCGCACTGCTTCCATTTCGGGCGCTTGGATCGCACTGCGGATTGCTGTCAACAAGCTCATGGAAGCAGGCGAAATCACCGAAGACCCTATCACAGGTCAAGTTGCGGCGATCAGCTGCGGTATTTTCGAAGGCACACCCGTGCTGGACCTCGATTACCCCGAGGACTCTAACGCGGAAGCCGATGCCAACTTTGTCCTGATCGAAGGAGGCCAGATCGCGGAAGTGCAGGCAACAGCTGAAGGTGCAACCTATGACGAGGAAGGTCTGCTTCGTTTGCTTCGCCTGGGTAAGATTGGCTGCGACCAGATTTTCGCAGCACAGCGGGATGCGGTGAAGTGACAAGACGGCTTGGCAGCGGCTCTCTGGTGATTGCCACGCATAATGCGGGCAAATTGAAAGAGATCGCTGCCTTGCTTGAGCCGCATGGCATGAAGTGCCTGTCAGCTGGTTCGCTTGGCCTGCCCGAACCACCTGAAACTGGCACAACTTTTGTTGAGAATGCGCTGATCAAGGCGCGCGCTGCAGCAGAAGCATCGGGCATTGTTGCGCTAGCCGATGACAGCGGGCTGTCCGCTGATGCGCTCAATGGACGTCCCGGCGTCTATACCGCAGACTGGGCAGAGCGGCAGTGGTTCGAAGGCGATCCCGGTCGCGACTGGTATATGGCGATGGGTAAAGTCGAGGGGATGCTGCAAGAGCTCGGCCCTGACGTTGATCGCTCAGCCGCCTTCCATTGCGTGCTCGCGATAGCATGGCCCGATGGCGAATATGCGGTGTACGAAGGCAAGTGCGCAGGCTCCTTGAGCTGGCCGCCGCGCGGAACTATGGGCTTTGGCTATGATCCCGTATTCGTGCCTACAGGTTCTGACTTAACCTTTGCGGAAATAGAACCCGAAGCGAAGCACGCGATCAGCCACCGGGCGGACGCGTTTGCCAAGCTCGTCGCTGAACAATTCGGCGGTTAGCGGACCTCGCGGCCGTAAATATTGCCCGCGGGCCAATAGCGGCAAACGAGGAAATCATCGCGGCTGTTGCGAGCCACCGCGCACCCGACTTCCTGCGTTTCGCGCCATACGACCTGGGTGTAGTGGCCGACATCGCGCCAATTGCCTGTGCGTGAGACATTGGGGAATTCACCCGGTCGGAAATATCGCTTCTCGTCGGCAAACGCGCGGATCATGAACGTCGCGGAATAGGCTCCAGCGCTGCCCATCCAGAGATTTTCGCCGGCACCACCGCGCTCGTCATTGCTCGCATGGCGCATCCGGCCTTCGCGCGCGAGTCTCTCAGCCCAACTTTGCGCATCGCGGGCAAGCTTCTGACTCCATTTGAGTTTTGGCGCACCAAACTCCGCGCGCTCCTGATTATGAGCATCAAGCAACTCAGCGGCAAAGCGGTTTTGTGGACGCTCGGCATGCAAGCCCGCAGTGGCGGCAAGCGACAATCCGGCAAAGGCAGCCAAGGCTGCGAGAATTCGACCCTTTTTCATGCGCGCAAGACTGGACTTGAAGCGCTTAACAAAGGCTGAAATACACTACGGCGTGGCACGCGCTCTCTACATTCACTGGCCCTTCTGCGCGAAGAAATGCCCTTATTGCGACTTCAACAGTCATGTTCGCGATACGGTGGACTTCGATCGCTGGAAGCAAGCGCTGATATCCGACATGCGGCACGAAGCGGAGCTTGCGGGTGGTGAAGCGCTGACGTCGGTGTTCTTTGGCGGAGGCACGCCGTCGCTCATGCCGCCGTCGCTTGTCGCGGCTCTCCTCGAAGAAGCTGAACGTTTATGGGGGTTTAGCCAAGGTATTGAAATCACGCTGGAGGCGAATCCGTCTTCGGTAGAAGCGTCAAATTTTGCCGGGTTGGCGAGCGCAGGAGTGAACCGGGTGTCGCTCGGGGTACAGTCTCTCAGAAGCGACGCGCTGCGGTTTCTGGGGCGTTTGCACGATGTGAACGAAGCGCTCCAAGCGCTTGAAACAGCACAGCAAATCTTCGATCGGGTGAGCTTTGACCTGATCTACGCAAGGCCCGGACAAACCGAAGAGCAATGGCGCGCTGAACTTACTCAAGCGCTTTCCTACGGCACATCGCATTTGTCGCTCTATCAGCTTACCATCGAGCCCGGCACGCGCTTCCAGACCGAAGTAAGGCTTGGAAACATAACGCCTTTGGACGATGATCCGGCAGCTGAGCTGTTCGCGGTAACGCAAGAGCTGACGGAAAATGCCGGCCTACCAGCCTATGAAACCTCCAACCACGCGCGTCCCGGCGAGGAAAGCCGCCACAACCTAACCTATTGGCGCTACGAGGATTATTGCGGGATCGGCCCTGGCGCACATGGTCGCCGCAGGGCTCAAGCCACCGAACGCCACAAACGTCCCGAGGCCTATTTGCAGGCGGTCGAGACACATGGAGATGGCACCAAGATACATCGAGATCTCCCGGAGATGGAGCAAGCTTCTGAAGCGATCCTTATGGGATTGCGGCTAGTTGAAGGGATGCAACTGCAACGCCTCGAAAAGCGCTTCTCCATCCCGCGCAATCAGCTCCTCGATCTCACCAAGGTCGAACTCCACCAAAGCCTCGGCCTGATCTGGCAGGATAGCGGCAGGCTTGGCGTGACTCCGGCAGGCAGACCGTTGCTTGATGGCTTGCTCGCCGAGCTTGTCAGCGATGATCTGGTGTCCGCATGAGTGCTGCAACGACCAAAGCCGATCTGCTCGAAGCCTGGGGCCAGCATCTCAGCCAATCGCGCAGGCGAAGCCCGCATACGGTGCGCGCCTATGTCGCGACCGCCAACCGCTTGCTGCAGGCGCGCGGCGTGGAAAACTGGCACAGCATTGCGAAGCTCGACGCGCGGGACTTGCGCGCCCAGCTTGCGAAACGCCGCGCGGAAGGCATCGGCAATGCCAGCGCCACGCGCGAGCTGTCCGCATTGAAGGCTTTCATCGCATTCGCGCGCGAGCAGTCGGGCGAGATCGATCCGGCTGCGCCGCGCGTGCGCGGACCGCGCCTTAAAAAGGGTCTCCCCCGCCCTCTCACACCCGATGAAGCAAGCAATGTCGCACAGCTTGTCAAAGGATCCGCTTCCGAGGACTGGATCGGCGCAAGAGACCGCGCAGTTCTGCTGCTGCTCTATGGCTCGGGGCTGCGGATTGCCGAGGCGCTGTCGTTGAAAGGCCGCGATGCGCCGCTGGGCGAGGTCCTGCAAGTGACCGGCAAGGGAAACAAGCAGCGGCTCGTTCCGATCCTGCCGATCTGCGCGGAGGCGGTCGCACGCTACACCGTCAAATGCCCATGGCCCCTGCCTGCTGACGAAGCGCTGTTCCGCGGAGCCAGAGGCGGTCCGCTCAGCCAGAACATGGTCCAGAAATCCATGGCGAAAGCGCGCAAAGCGCTGGGGTTACCTGACACCGCGACACCGCATGCTTTACGGCATAGCTTCGCGACGCACTTGCTCGGCGCGGGCGTGGATTTGCGGAGCCTGCAAGAGCTGCTCGGCCATGCCTCGCTGGGTTCAACGCAGATTTACACGCAGGTTGATGCGGCTACGATGCTCGAAAACTACCGCGACGCGCATCCAAGAGCGAAGAAAGGTTAGCGGCAGAAAACCAGGCGAAGATCGTAAACTGCCGACTGCCAGTTGCGCAATCGACTTTATGACCACTCACCGTGACAGGCCAGTCACGAAGATCGCAACTATTGCCAGCGGAATGACATATCGGATCAAGCCTCGCCAAAGGGCAAACAACCAATCGCTCGTTTGCGCCAGTTCCTCTCGCATCAACGATCGTGGCGCGACCCATCCTGCGAGCAGTGCAGCGGTCAGAGCGCCTATCGGCAATACCACGCTCCCGACTATCCAATCGAGCCAGCTGCCAAGCTCATCGATCAAAATAAGCCCGAAGCCTCCGCCCCATGCGAGCAGCCCGAACAGCAGCGTGGCGTTACGCTCACTCAGACCAAACTGTTCGACACCGACAGTCCGTGAGACCATGAGGATGGCAATCGACGAAGTCAGCGCTGCTATGAAGGCAAGAAAAAAGAATGCCCCGCCGATCAAATTGCCAAACGGCATGCCGGCGAAGAATTGCGGCAGGGTCTCGAAGATGAGCCCCATTCCAGCTGCCGGGTTCATCCCGAAAGCGAACACAATGGGAAAAATCATCAACCCCGCGACAAGCGCAACAAGTGTGTCTGCTCCAGCGATGACAGTAGCGTTCGAAGTGATGTTTTCATCATTGGGAAGAAACAATCCGAACGTAATCATGAGGGCAGCACCCAAGCCGAGCGAGAAGAGCGCCTGACCGAGGGCGGCCAGCACGACGTCCGGGGTAATTTCATCGAAGCGCGGCGTGAACAGATATGTCAGCGCTTCACTCGCCGCGCCACTGAACAATGCGAACGCGGCGAGGCTCACCAGCAGAAGGAAGAACATCGGCATCAAGAACACCGATGCGGCTTCAATGCCTTTGTTCAAGCCGCGCAGCACAATTGCCGTAGTTATCGCTACGAAGACAGTGAACCACAGCATTGGCGCGAGCGTACCGTCATAGAGCGAGGACGTACCCTTACCGCCCAGGTCGCCGATGAAGCTCATCGCAGAATACGCCATGATCTGGCCAGAGATCATCGAGTAGCTGGGCAGTATCATCACTGCCGCCACAAGCCCGAACCAGCCTGTAATTTGCCAATTGGGCGCTCGACCTTTGTCGACTGGCAGGTCCGGCGCAGTTCCGTTCGCTGAACGCCCCTTATGTCGGCCAATCGCCAATTCCGCGACCAGCACGGGATAACCAATCAGGAACACGCAAAGGATGTAGATCAGCACAAATGCGCCGCCACCATTCTCGCCAGCCTGAAAAGGAAATCTCCACAGGTTCCCAAGCCCGACGGCAGAACCAATTGCGGCCATTAAAAAGCCAAGTCGCGAGCCCCATTGCGGCCCGCGCGCGCCTCCGATCATACCCTGCTAGCCCCCACCTGCTTGTCAAAGAGCAGACAGACAGGCCTGCCTTCAGATTGTCAATCGATTAAGACAGCACCCGTCCCTCAATCGCGTCCCAGATCATTCCAGCGACATCTGAATCATCGAAGTTCGAGATCGCCACGATCCCAGTCGGCGAGGTCACATTGATCTCGGTCAGGTATTTCCCGCCGATCACGTCGATACCCACGAAAGTCAGGCCGAGCCGTTTCAGCTCCGGTCCCATCGCGGCGCAGATTTCCTGTTCGCGCGCCGTCAGCTCAGTCTTTTCAGCGCTGCCGCCCATAGCGAGGTTTGAGCGGAACTCGCCCTCGCCCGGCTTGCGGTTGATCGCGCCAGCGACTTCACCATCGACCAGCACGATCCGTTTGTCTCCTTCCGCCACTTCGGGAAGGAAAGGCTGAACCATATGCGGCTCGGGCCAGGTCTGGTTGAACACTTCGAACAGCGCGGACAGATTGTCGCCATCGGCAGGCACACGGAAGATAGCCTTTCCGCCATTGCCGTGGATTGGCTTGACAACAACCGCGCCGTGCTCCGACATAAAACGGCGCACTTCATCGACTGAGCGTGTCACAAGCGTCGGTGGCATGAACTCACGATAGTTCAATACCATCACCTTTTCCGGCGAATTGCGGACGCTGACGGGATCGTTCACCACCAGCGTCTCATCCGCGATCCGCTCCAGCATATGTGTCGCGGTGATATAGCCCATGTGGAATGGCGGGTCCTGCCGCATGAGGATGACGTCGATGTCTTTACCAAGGTCGAGCCTTTGCGCCTCGCCCTTGGTGAAGTGATCGCCTTCGACGCGCTGCACCGTCACCGGATAGCATTCCGCGTAAAGCCGGTCATCCGCGTCGAGCGTCAGGCTTTCCACGTGATATTCGAAGATCTGATGCCCGCGCGCTTGAGCTGCTTCCATCAAGGCGAACGAGCTGTCGCCTTTGATATTGACGCTTTCAATCGGGTCCATCTGGACGGCTACGCGAAGGCTCATGCGGGTTCTCTTATGGTTGCCAGGCGTTGACGATGTGGCGTGGCAAGCTCGCCGGTGCAAGCAGGATCACGTCGATTCTTATATCTTCGCCTGGCCCCGCATATTCGTGCGCGACGCATTCGACGGCGGCTGCGACGCGTGACAGGCGATATTCGTCAATGGCGGTATCAAGGTCCGCTTTCTTCGCGCGCCATTTGACTTCGATGAAGGCGATGACGCCGGCACGCTTGGCGATGAGATCGATCTCACCGAGGGGTGTTTTGACCCGCCGAGCCAATACGCGCCAGCCTTTAAGCGTGAGCCATGCAGCGGCGCGATCCTCGCCTTGCCGCCCTCGCCGCTCTGCACGTTTGCGGGTGACAGGCGCGCGCTTCATTCTGCTTTGAGTTCCATTGCGCGAGCATAGAGCGCTTTGCGATCGAGCCCCGTTGTTTTCGCGACTTGAGCCGCGGCTTGCGAGGTTTTCATCGACGCAAGAGCTTCGCGCAGCATCTTATCCGCGTCTTCTGCGCTCGCTTGCGAAGCAGGGGGCAGCCCCGCTAGAAGCACGATCTCACCCTTGGGTGGATGCGCCTCGTAATGCGCCGCGAGTTCATCCGCGCTGCCCGTCCGACATTCCTCGTGCAGCTTGGTTATCTCGCGCGCGACGGAAACTTCGCGGCCCGGCAGGACGTCTGCAATGGCATTGAGCGATTTCACGAGACGCGGGCCACTTTCATAGAAGACCAGCGTGGCTTGAGTGTCAGCAAGCTCACCAAGCGCCTCTGCCCTCGCCTTTTCCTTCACCGGCAAAAAACCTGCAAACAGGAAGCGATCATTGGGCAAGCCGGACAGTGTCAGCCCGGCGATAGCCGCGCATGCGCCGGGAATAGTCGTCACCACCGCTCCGGCTTCGCGCGCCTTTCGCACCAGATCATATCCGGGATCGGACACAAGCGGCGTTCCAGCATCGCTAACGAGCGCAATCGCTTCGCTTTGCATTTGCTCGATCAACCTGTCGCGCGTTCCATCACTCGCATGATCGTCGTAACGCATAAGCGGCTTTGAAATGCCTAAATGCTTTAAAAGCTTGCCGGTTACGCGCGTATCTTCACACGCAATCCGGTCGCACCAGCTCAGCACGTCTATCGCACGGAGCGTTATATCGCTGAGATTGCCAATAGGCGTGGCGACTATATACAGGCCTGAAGGAAGAGACTCGTTAGTCGCGGGTTCGGGAGAGGTGCTGCTCACACGTGGCACTATTGGTCGAGTGAGGGTTAGTCGGCAAGTATGAAGCATTTTCTTTTCAAGAGCCGCACTTGGGTTGCGGCAGGTCTGGCGGTTGTGCTGGCTGGCTGTCAGGTTGTTCCAAAGACCGGACCAGACACAACCGGCCCTGTTGATGAGCCTACTCCGGAGCCGACTGCAGACGCTCTGCCGACAGATGAAACACGTCACCGTATTGCGCTGCTCGTGCCGCTTGCGGGCAACAATGGTGATGTGGGTCAGTCCATTGCCAATGCGACGACAATGGCTCTGCTCGACACCAGCGCGGACAATCTGCGCATCACGACGTACGACACCTCGCGCGGCCCGCGCGATGCAGCGCGCAAAGCGATTGCGGACGGCAACAAGCTGATCCTTGGCCCGCTCATGTCCGACAATGTCGGAGCAGTTCTGGCAGAAGCTCGTCCTGCGGACGTGCCGCTCATTTCATTCTCGAATGATACAGGCGCAGCCGCGGTCAACGCGTTCGTTATGGGGCACATTCCAGAGCAATCGGTCGCGCGATCTATAGCCTATGCGCGCAGGCAAGGAGCGACACAATTCGCGGCGCTCCTGCCGACGGGGAATTATGGCGACAGGGCGTTCAGCGCGTTGAAGAATTCTCTGCGTAATTATGGCGGCTCGCTGGTCGCGACCCAGCGTTATGATCGCGGCAATGCCAATATTAGCGCTGCCGCCAGAAGGCTCTCAAGCGAAGGTGGTTTTGATACTGTGTTGGTAGCAGACGGCGCGCGGCTTTCCGTCCAGGCTGCACTGGCTTTGCGAAATGACGAGACACGCGATCTTCGTTTGATCGGCACAGAACTGTGGAGCGGCGTTGATGCGCTCAACCTTTCCAGTTCGATGAACGGCGCGCTGTTCTCGGCTGTTTCCGATGCTCGCTATCAGCGCTTTGCTGACAGCTATAAGAGCCGCTTTGGCGACAACCCTTACCGGATCAGCACGCTCGGTTACGACGCAGTGCTGCTGATGTTGAGAGTCGCGCGCGATTGGCGCGTTGGACGGGATTTCCCAGTCTCGCAGCTGCGTGATTCGGGCGGGTTCCTCGGCCTTGACGGTCCCTTCCGTTTCCGCCGCAATGGCGTGGTGGAGCGCTCAATGGAAGTCCGCCAGATCCAGGCCAATGGTGTCGCGGTGGTTGATGCTGCTCCATCGCGCTTTGACGACTGAAACCTTCGCCCACTGCCGAGCGATGCAAACGCAGATGGGGATAGCGTAATCCCTATCTTGTAAGCGTTCGGCTTACGGCGATATTGGACACATATGTCTGACGATCTGTTTGCTGGAACGCCTGCCTCGAGCGGCGACTATGATGCTTCCTCGATTGAAGTCTTGGAGGGCCTTGAGCCTGTCCGCCGCCGACCCGGCATGTATATCGGCGGTACGGACGACCGCGCGTTGCATCATCTTGCGGCCGAAGTTCTCGACAACGCGATGGACGAAGCCGTCGCGGGCCATGCGAGCCGGATTGAAGTGCGTTTGGAGGAAGGCAATCGCCTTTCAATCAGTGACAATGGACGCGGCATTCCCGTCGACGAGCATCCCAAGTTCCCCGGCAAATCCACGCTGGAAGTGATCCTTTCGACGCTTCACTCGGGCGGAAAGTTCTCTGGGAAAGCCTATGCGACATCTGGCGGTCTGCACGGGGTTGGTGTCTCGGTCGTCAACGCGCTGTCGAGCCACACTCGCGTTGAAGTCGCTCGCGACCGTCAGCTTTACGCGCAGGAATTTGCGAAGGGTCAGACCCTCGGCAAGATCGAAGAGCTCGGGCCAACGCCTAACCGGCGCGGTACTACGGTTACGTTTACGCCAGACGAGGAAATCTTCGGCGACCGCCAGTTCAAGCCGCATCGTCTGTTCAAACTGGCGCGCTCCAAGTCATACCTCTTCGCAGGGGTTGAGATCCGCTGGAAATGCGCGGACAGCCTGGCAAGCGAAGACGTGCCTGCGGAAGCCGTTTTCAAGTTTCCGGGAGGCCTTGCAGACCATCTGGCTGAACAAATCGGCGCACGCGAATGCGTCACCGCGCAGCCGTTTACTGGCAACGCGGAATTTCCGGAAGAAAAAGGCCGCGTCGAATGGGCGGTTGCGTGGCCGCTATATTCCGACGGCTCGACCAGCTGGTATTGCAACACGGTCCCAACACCCGATGGCGGAACGCATGAGCAAGGTCTGCGCGCGGCGCTCACCAAGGGTCTGCGCGCATTTGGCGAGCTGACACAAACCAAGAAGGCCAAGGATATTACAGCCGATGATGTCATGACCGGCGGCGAAGTGATGCTTTCGGTCTTCATCCGCGATCCGCAGTTCCAGTCGCAGACCAAGGACCGTCTGACTTCTCCAGAAGCCACGCGTCTGGTTGAGAACGCCGTGCGCGACAGCTTCGATCTGTTCCTCACTGACAATATGGAGCGCGGCAAGGCGCTGCTCGGTCAAGTCATGGAGCGCATGGAAGAGCGTCTGAAGCGCAAGCAGGAACGCGAGATCAAGCGCAAGAGCGCGACCAATGCCAAGAAGCTGCGTCTACCCGGCAAACTCACCGATTGCTCTGGCGAAGGCGATGGCGAGACGGAACTGTTTATCGTCGAAGGCGATTCAGCAGGCGGTAGCGCCAAGCAAGCGCGTAACCGCAAGACGCAGGCCATCCTTCCGATCCGCGGGAAGATCCTTAACGTTGCGTCCGCGACGGCTGACAAGATACGTGCAAACTCCGAAATCGCTGATCTGACGCTCGCCATGGGTTGCGGGACGCGCAAAGACTGCGATCCAAGCAATCTGCGCTATGACCGCATCATCATCATGACCGATGCTGACGTCGATGGCGCGCATATCGCGACGCTACTGATGACATTCTTCTTCCAGGAGATGCCGGAGCTTGTCCGTCAGGGTCATCTCTATCTGGCGCAGCCGCCGCTCTACAAACTCACGGCTGGCAAAGAGAGCCGCTATGCCCGCGATGATGCGCACCGCGCGGAGCTTGAAGAGAGCGTGTTCAAAGGCAAGAAGGTTGAAGTAGCCCGCTTTAAGGGCCTCGGCGAAATGAACCCGCAGCAATTGCGCGAAACGACGATGAACCCGGACACGCGCAGCCTTATTCGCATCACTCTGCCGCAAGAGTTTGAGGACCGTGCTGCAGTGAAAAGGCTGGTGGACGAGCTGATGGGCCGCAATCCCGAACACCGCTTCAATTTCATCCAGAACCATGCAAGCGATATCGACCGCGATCTGATTGATGCATAGCGCATGAAAAGACTAGCCGCGCTCCTTTGCGTCTCGGCGCTTCTCGGAACTGCTACCAGTGCTAGCGCTGAAGCGGAGAGACACGACTTTCCATTCGAGCGGTTCCTCGGTCATTGGGCCTTGAAAGACGATCGCTTCCAGCAGGTCTGGGATGGCAAGACCGTTGAAACCCTCTCGATCCCTGGTCACCGCACCCACTGCAAGAAAGTGAACACGCGGCATTCCGTGCTTTGCGAAGTCGATGCGGTCGACTTCCAAGGACATATACTCTGGGCGATTGATGCCGAGGGTAGCGAAGTGCATCACTTATCGCACTTCGGAACGGCACGGCTGGGCCACGGTTTCGGTGAGCTCAGTCCGCAAGGCGATATGCGGCTACGCATCCGGTTCTCAGACGAACCCGATGGAACCTATCGCGTCTATGACTACCGCTGGTTGTCAGAAACCGAATATGAGATGATCTCGAGACAATATGATTGCCAGGGTCAGCCGACCGGCAATTGGTACGGCGGCACCTTCATACGTATCGAGAGCGAGGGATAAGTGTTTCCCGACAAACAAGAAGACGAAGACGGCGATGTAATGGCGGGCGATCGCCGGATTGCGCGGCCCGACACAGCGCTGCCTGACTGGCACAATCCAGACACCAGCTATCGGCCAATCCCCATCGTATGGTTCACTGCGGCTTTCTTGGTTCAGAGTGTAGTCTTATTGGCAATCTCCGTGGTTTTCTCCCATGCGAATGGGATTCTTCCTATCGCCTTTGGCATTAGTGCGACCTGGGTCATTGGGAGGAAAACCTGGGACAGAGGCATGAAAAATGCGAGCGAACGCTGGAAGGCCGCCACAATATGGGTGCTGCTCATCCAACTGGCGTTCATCGTGCTTGGGGCAAGCGACAGGCTGTAATGCCGCGCAAAGCTCTCCTCTCAGCCCTGCCTTTTGTGCTGCTTGCTGGCTGTGCTTTGCAGCCACCCGATCCTGCTCCACTGGTCGAAGGCTGCGCCAATGTGCCTGTCAGTGCCGCAGTTGATGATGAAAGCCAGCAATTCTTCTTCCTCTCGACCGCTATCCCTGACTGCCGCGATGGCGGCTTCAGGCTCGCGCCCTATCGCCATCCGGATCAGACCTACGGCTCAGGCATGTATGAGCTGATTGAAGGCGAAGCGCAGCCGCCGACCCTCGCCAAGCATGACCGCGATGACTGGTTCATGGCGCTTGAAAGCGCAATCAATACCCATCCCCAGCGCCGGGTGATCGTCTTCATTCATGGCTATGCGACGAGCTTTGAAGAAGCGCATAAGGATGCAGCGGAAGTTCGCGCACTGGGCGCGAGCAACATTCCCTTGGTCGTTCTGCATTGGCCTTCACGCAACAATGCGCAAGACTATCTGCTTGATCGGGCTAGCATCGGCTGGGCGCAGGACAGCATTATCGAGACGCTGGGCACGCTGACCATCCTTGCTGACGACATCACGCTGGTGACGCATTCCATGGGCGCGCAGGCCGGCACATCGGCTGTTCTCGCTCTGGATGAACTTTCTGCAGCGAATTCGGCTGTGATCAAGCGCATCGTGCTGGCATCGCCTGACTTTGACCGCGACAGAGCGTTGCGGATCGGCGGCACCGTGGATCAGCTTCTGGGCCGCGATCGCAAGCTGCTTGTTTACGCATCTGAGAAAGACAAGGCCTTGCGCGCCTCACGCACGGTAAACGGCTACGCGCGCTTAGGCACGACCAGTTGTGAGTTTGATCTGGTGTACGAGCGCCGTGCGCTCGGTAAAGAAGGGAACTGCCATCTGACCGCCCCGAGACAAGGCTTCGCCATCGTCGATACCGGCCCGTCCATGCCCGGCGGCTATCTACGGCATAATGACTTTCTCGATAGTTGCCATGTGCGCGCTGATATAGCGGCTTTCCTGCGCGATGAGCCACCGCCTGCTTATCGTGTCCAGATCGGCGACGAGGAAAACGAAGGCTATGTAATCGACCCTTCCATCACTTTCGATGGAGCACCGTGCGAACCCATTAGCGACGACTAGAACCCCTCAGTCCGCGCTCTCCGTGTGGATATGCAGGTGACCTTCGAGAGTACGGTGTACCGGGCATTTGTCTGCGATTTCGATGATCTTCGCGCGCTGTTCATCTGTCAGCGCATCGCCATGGATCGTAATCCGCCGGTTTAGCGCCTGTACCTGAGCGCCCTCGCCTTCTTCCTCGCAATGGTCGCAATCCTCGTGGTGGTTGCGTTCATGCGTGACTTCCACCGTGGTGCCTTCAAATGGCCAGCCTTTGCGGTCAGCGTACATTTTCATGGTCATGGCAGTGCATGTGCCAAGCGCGGCGTTGAGCAGATCATACGGCGTAGGCCCCGTATCATCGCCGCCATAGCTCAGCGGCTCATCCGCTACAAATCGGTGCGTTGCGGTATGCACTTCCGTTCCAAACTTGCCATTCCCGGTGCGCACCACAACACCGCCCTTCGGCAGGTCAACAGGCGCTGAATTTGGCAGGTATCGCTGCGCCCACTGTGCGATAACACCCGCAGCGAACATCGCGTCGTCCGCATTGGTCAGCAAATGATCGGCCTCCGCAAGACTGATGAAGCTCTTGGGATGCTTCGCCGCGCCAAACAGGTTTCCGGCGTGCTCAATGCCAACGATGGCATCTGTTGGCGCATGAGCGACCATGATCGGCACCCTCAGCTTTGCAACCTGATCCAGCAGGTCTGTACCGTGCGTATTGTCGAGGAAATCCTTGCTCAGTCGGAAAGCGCGTCCGCCAATCGTGACATCGCCCTCGCCTTCGCGCTCGATCGCTGTGAGGTCGCCTTTGATGTTGTGAAGGACATGCGGGACATCGCTGGGCGCGCCAATCGTAGCGATCGCAGCGACCTTGTCCTTGCCGAGCCTGTGTCCGGCAGCGAGGACCGCAGCCCCACCAAGGCTATGGCCCACCAACAAGATCTTGCCGGAGAAGCGATCGCATAGCGCTTCTGACGCAGCGACAAGATCATCCACATCGCTTGCAAAGCCTGCACGGCCAAACTCACCTTCGCTCGCACCAAGGCCGGTAAAGTCGAAGCGCAGCGTCGCAATCCCTTCGCGCGCCAATGCCCGAGTTACCGCGACAGCCGCTTTCGATTGCATGGTGCAGGTGAAGCAATGCGCAAACAAGGCCGCACCGCGCACAAGACCTGTAGGAAGCTCCAGAGTGCCAGAAAGCTGGTGGCCCGCCGCTGTTGTAATGGATATCTTTTCCGCTGGCATTCCCGTCTCCATAATCCGCTGTTGTACGACCGGGTTCGTTCCGATCAGCCTATCGTTACATGCGATAGCGGCTGAAGCGGGTTTACGCCACGGCACCCTTGCCTCTTTGCGCACTGCCCCCTAACGCTTACGTCAAGTTGCAAGACACCACTTAAAGGAATGGCATGACCGATACTACGCGCTTTGAAGGCACGAGTTCTTATATCGCAACCGACGATCTCAAGGTCGCGGTGAACGCAGCTGTGACTTTGCGCCGCCCTCTGCTGGTCAAAGGTGAGCCTGGCACCGGTAAGACCGTCCTCGCGCATGAAATCGCGCAGGCCATTGATGCGCCACTGATCGAGTGGAACATCAAGTCCACCACCAAAGCTCAGCAGGGTCTCTACGAATATGATGCCGTCGCGCGTCTCCGCGATGGCCAGCTCGGTGATGAGCGCGTTCACGACATTTCGAATTACATCAAGAAGGGCAAGCTCTGGGAAGCTTTCACTTCCGAGCAGCTGCCTGTCCTTCTGATCGACGAGATCGACAAAGCCGACATCGAGTTTCCGAACGATCTTTTGCAGGAACTCGACCGGATGAGCTTCGATGTTTACGAAACGCATGAGCGGATCGAAGCAAAAGAGCGCCCGATCGTTGTGATCACATCAAACAATGAGAAGGAATTGCCTGACGCGTTCCTGCGCCGCTGTTTCTTCCACTACATCAAGTTTCCCGATCGCGACACAATGCGCGAGATCATCGACGTGCATTATCCCGGCATCCAGAAGAACCTCGTCACCAAGGCGATGGATATCTTCTACGAGCTGCGCGAAGTTCCGGGCCTCAAGAAGAAGCCGTCAACGAGCGAATTGCTCGATTGGCTGAAACTGCTCTTGAACGAAGACATGCCGGTCGAAGTGCTGCAAGACGCCAATCCGAACAGCGCCATCCCGCCGCTTCATGGCGCGCTGCTCAAGAACGAGCAGGATGTGATGATGTTCGAACGGCTGGCCTTTATGGCGCGCCGCAATCCGACCTGAACAAGATCAGTCGAAGGCGTAAGCCAGCTCGAAATCGCCCCAGCGTCTGCCGTTGATAATCAGCGGTACATACACATTGCGCACGACTTGATAGTCCTCTTCGCCCGCTTCCGAGCGGTAAACAGCCATCATGTAATCAGCCGAGCTCTGCTTGGCTTTGATATCCACTCCGCCAAGATACTTGATGCCGTTGCGGCAGTGCGAAGTATCAAGCTCGACATTGCCCGTTGGAAACCGAGAAAAAGTCGTTGAGTGGGTGGGAAGGAATCCCTGCATGTCGGTGCAAACCCCACCGATAATCTCGTTCGAAAGGGTTTCCATGCGATCGAGCTCAGGACGGATATTTGCATCTGCCCAATCGGAGAACCGTGTCCGATAAAGCTGTGGGTTGGTGCCTTCTACGGGCACATAGTGGTCGTCGAACAGAGCGTCTTTGCTTAGGGCACCACTCTCAATCGCCGCTTCGATCTTTGCTTGGAGACGATCTGTTTCTTCCTTCGCGAGGGCAACCATCGCTTCATCACGCGGCGAAAGGCCTGCATGGACAAGCCGATCGAACATATCGCTCGCGGTGAGTTCAAGCTCTTCCATGCGCTGGTGCGCGGCCTCAAGCTTGCTCTCATTGTCTTTCGCGGCTGTATCAAAACTGCGCATGACGTCCTGAACCTCGACCACATGCGCGCTGATTGTCGCAGTGGAATGCGCGATCTGTTCGTTCTGCTTGTCGACCTCTTCGACCAGCTCGCCAACTTCGCTTATCGTGCGCTCGATCTGGCTGGCAGAGTTCTTTGCAGCGTCACTAGCCAATGCGCCTGCTTCGATCTGCCCAATGACCTGCGATGCTTCTTCGCCGAGTGCTTCGACTGTGGCAGAGATTTCCTCGGTTGCTTTGCGCGTATCGTTGGCGAGGCTCTTCACCTCGTTTGCAACGACAGCAAACGTGCGTCCGGCCTCGCCCGCCCGCATGGCTTCGATTGTCGCGTTAAGCGCAAGGATATTGGTTGTTTCAGCGATCTGATCGATGTCCTGCGCGCTGCGGCGAACCTGATCCATCGCGCTGGCAAAGCCTGTCACATGCTGCGCCATCGCGTCAACAAGCTCCAGCAAGGAATTGATTTCAGACAGAGATGACTGAATGAGCGTAGTGCCCTGCCCGAGGCGTTCCATCGCCTTTTCCGACAAGAGCCGCGCTTCATCGCTGGCATCTGCAACCTTGGCCTGGTCAGCTTCCAAAGCGCTGACTGTGCCTGACAATGCATCGTGCTCTGCCCGGAGCCGTTCGGACGAAGCGATGACCGCTTCGACGATGCCGGCCACATCGGTGCAGCCAACGGTTACTTCACCGCATTTTTCCGGAATCATATCGAGCGCGGCCACGCTCTGATTTTCGATTTCCACCGGCTTCATACCGAATGCGCCCCTCTTTAAGCTCTTGCGGGACCGCTAAGCTGGGATGGTTAGAAAACCATTAAGCAAAAGCGCATGTGGCGGCGCGCAATGGGTTGGCAAGATCGCCTCCGCGAAGCTATGAGATCCGGTATGTTCTTCAATTTTGTAGATGAGCTCCGCGAAGCCGGCATTGGTGCTTCGTTCAAAGAACACCTGACGCTGCTTGAAGCGCTCGACAAGGATGTCATCGAGCAAACGCCTGAGGCGTTCTATTATCTGAGCCGCGCGACGTTCGTGAAAGACGAAGGCATGCTCGACCGGTTCGACCAGGTATTCCAGAAAGTCTTCAAAGGAATTCTGACGGATTACGGCCAGAACCCAGTGGAGATCCCGGAAGACTGGCTCAAAGCTGTCGCGGAGAAGTTCCTGACGCCTGAAGAGATGGAAGCGATCAAGTCCCTCGGCGATTGGGACGAGATCATGGACACATTGAAGAAGCGCCTTGAGGAGCAGGAAAAGCGGCACGAAGGCGGAAGCAAGTGGATCGGCACAGGCGGCACCTCGCCCTTCGGTCATTCAGGCTACAACCCTGAAGGCGTACGCATCGGCGGTGAAAGCAAGCACAAGCGCGCGATCAAGGTCTGGGAAAAGCGCGAGTTCAAGAACCTCGATAACACCAAGGAACTGGGCACGCGCAACATCAAGATGGCGCTACGTCGTCTTCGCCGGTTCGCGCGTGAAGGCAATCCCGATCAACTCGATCTGGACGCGACGATTGACGGCACAGCCAAGCAAGGCTGGCTCGACATTCACATGCGGCCAGAGCGCCGCAACGCGGTGAAGTTGCTGCTGTTCCTCGATGTGGGCGGCTCGATGGATCCCTTCATCAAGCTCGTTGAAGAGCTGTTCAGTGCAGCCACAGCCGAATTCAAGAACCTTGAGTTCTTCTACTTCCATAACTGCCTCTATGAGGGCGTGTGGAAGGACAACAAGCGCCGCTGGCAAGAGCGTACCAAGACTTGGGACGTGCTCCACAAATATGGACATGACTACAAAGTGGTTTTCGTCGGTGATGCTGCGATGAGTCCCTATGAAATCACACATCCCGGTGGCAGCGTGGAGCATATGAACGAGGAAGCGGGCGGTGTCTGGATGCAGCGTGTAACAAACACGTACCCTGCAACGATATGGCTCAATCCAGTGCCGGAGAAGCAGTGGAGCTATTCGCAGTCGACCAAGATCATGAAGGAACTGGTGAACGACCGCATGTTCCCACTGACCCTTGATGGCTTGGACGATGCCATGCGCGAACTCAGCCGCAAGCAGGGACATTAACGATCAGCGAGCTACCTCCCGGCATTACACTCGACGATCCGCGCCCCATCGCTGCGGAAGCGCCATACACGTTCGAGATGCCGCATGAATTGGAGCTTGCCGCGCTCAAACCCGGCGACGGGGTGAAAGCAATCTTCCGTCAGACAGAGGGCGAGACCAAATACGGCGCAGAGCGCATGTGGGTTCTGATCGAGCGGATCGAGAATGATCTAATCTACGGCACGCTGGACAACGATCCTTTGGATATGCCGCTGATCGAAGCAGGCATGCCGGTCGCTATCCCGCTGAGCCATGTCATCTCGACCGCCTTTTCGAAAGACAACCCTCGCCCGCAAACTCCTGAGCGCCGCGAATACTGGGATCGCTGCATGGTTGACCTTTGCGTTTCCGAAGGCAGAAGCCATGTCGATTATCTCTATCGCGAGAATCCTGACATGACCAAGGAAGGAGACAAGTTCCCCGATAGCGGCTGGCGGCTACGCGGCCTTCCAGAGATAACTGACGCTGAAGCAGAGCTGGAAAACGCGATCCAGTACATTGCCTTAGGGGCCGTTCTTAACAAAGATGATCGCTGGATCCACCTGATTGACGAAGCGCCGGGGGTCGCCTTTCAATGGGATCCCGAGGCTCAAGACTATATCCGTTTCGACCGTCCCGATTTGCTTGAAGCCAACGATGATTGAGCGGTTGCCTTACCAAGGCACTTCATCGCCCTGAAGCTCGTAGAACTTGCCATTATCGGCAAAGCTCAGGCCCGCAATCACGTGGCGTTGATGCGTCACGCTATCCTCAACTGTCCAGTGCGCAGCTTCGCCGCCCATATCAGTCTTTGTCCAGCCGGGTGACAGTGCAACTGTCGTTATGCCGCGATCAGCCAGATCATTCGCAACTCCTTTGGCGAGCATGTTCAGCGCTGCCTTGCTTGTACGATACAAATGCGATCCACCCATCGTGTTGTGAGCGATTGATGCAAGGCCCGAGCTGATCATGATGATCTGCTTCTTGTCGCTGGCTGCGACATTCTCGGCCAAAGCCTCGGTCACACGCATCGCGCCGAGAAGATTGACGTCCAGGATCCAGCGCCATTGCCCATAATCGATGCTGCCTAGCGATTGCTTGTCAGCATCCGGGTCCCAACTCTTGTCGCCCGCTGTGCCTGCATTGTTGATGAGCACATCAATCGCAGCGCCATCCAGCCGGCCAACAAGCGCACAAACAGACTCGCAGCACGTCACATCCAGTTCTTCGATCTTGAGGTTCGAGGCATGTTTTTCAGCCAAGGAAGCGAGCTCTGTGGCTTCTTCAGGCTTTCGACATGTCGCAATAACTGTCTCGCCAGCGTCGAGCGCTTGCTTCGTATGCTCCAGACCGATCCCGCGATTGGCGCCTGTAATGAGAATTGTAGACATCGATCCCGCTCCAAGCGTCAATAAAGCAAATGCTCGCGCACGGTCGCGACCCAGCTTGCCTCATCCGCGCTGGCAAGAGCATCCAGATCGCCTGGAGCAGCCGCCGGGTCATCGACCCATTTGCGCAATGATGGCCCGCCATTGATCACATCGATCGCCAACACATCATTGGTATATTCATATTTGAAATCCGTACCGCGCCACAGCTCGTAGTCTGGATAGAGCGTGCGGATCGCTTTGAATGCTAGCGCCTGCAAACGCCAAGGGCGGAACAGGTCATGAGTGTAGTGTGGCCCCTCCGCATGGATCATCAGCGCATTGCAGAGCGTGCCAACATGCTTGTGGAAGGTCGGCTCGAACCAGCAATCGCGGATCGCGCAGCCGGTCATCCATTCCGGCTCCAGCTTGTGCATCGCGGCAAGCACCGCCTTTGCATCGACATCGGGAGCGGCGAACAGCACTTCCAATGGCCGGGTTGTCCCCCTTCCCTCGCTCAGTGTCGCGCCTTCGATCATCACTGTGCCAGCATAGGCGCGCGCCATATTGAGGCTCGCGGCATTGGGCGAAGGATTGATCCAGATCCGGTCCGTCGGCCAGCCATATCCGGGACCTGCTTCAGGCAGCCAATGATGCATATCAATGACGCGATATTCCACATCGAGGCCGAAATGCTCAATGAACCAGTGGCCCATTTCGCCAAGTGTCAGTCCATGTCGCATCGGCATAGGCGCCGCACCGACAAAGCTTTCGTGTCCCGGGACAAGCAACGTTCCTTCGACGGGGCGGCCCGCCGGATTAGGACGATCCAATACCCAGACTTCTTTCCCCGCCTTGGCCGCCTCTTCCAGCAGGTAAAGAAGGGTCGTCACGAAAGTGTAGATGCGGCAGCCCAGGTCTTGCAAGTCGAAGAGAAACACATCCGCCGTCGACATCATCTGACCCGTCGGCCGCCTCACCTCGCCATAGAGACTGAAGACAGGGATGCCGTATTGCGGATCAGTTTCATCCGCAGTCTCGACCATATTGTCTTGCTTGTCGCCCTTTAGACCATGCTGAGGTCCGAAGGCCGCGGTCACATTCACTCCCGCAGCAATCAGAGCATCAAGCGAATGCGTAAGGTCAGCGGTCATACTAGCGGGATGCGCCACCAGAGCCACCCGCTTGCCTTCGAGCGGTTTGCACAGTTCCGGCTCACTCAACACCCTATCTATGCCAAACTTCATTGCCATTATCGCTTCTCCACCCGGAACTGGCGGCAGACTGCGCTATGAAACTCAGCCTTCCCCTCCTGAAAAGCCATCGCCCAGAACTGGATGTTGCCTTCTTTGTCTTCGACAATTGCATTGAGAGCGACGTTAGCAGGCACTGGCAATGCGGACACGATCTCTGCTTCCAGCACCAATTGCCCAGCATCGCGCGTACAGGAAATCTCAACATTGTCTCCCGGTGCATCCCGCGCATTCTCGCGGAAATCATCAAAGTCATACGCGGCCCAACGGGTCGACGGCGAGAGGTTGAACTCACGGTAACAGCTGCCGCCATCCGGCTGCCAGAAAATCTCAAAGCAAGTCGTTTCCCATAGATAATCGGTCCGCTCCGGCTCTTCGCGCTTCGGTACTTTGATCGAGGATATGTCGCCTTCGAGCTTGAATGCAGTGGTGCAGCCGCTCGATGTTGGCTGAAGCGTGGCTTTGACTTTCGCAATCGGCCCAGCCGAGCAGTCGGGATGCAGAACTAGCGATCTCATAGCCACACTGACTAGGTTTGTGTGCACCCCCAAGCAAGAGGCTTACACACAGCTTCAAGCGCTGCTAGAGGCTCCAGCCGAAATGAGCACTTACAAATCCGATCTCCTGCGCGTTCTCGACGGGCGCGGCTACATCCACCAGACCACCGATGCCGAAGGTCTTGATGCGCTTGCGTCCAAACAGATCGTACCCGGTTATATCGGCTTTGATGCGACCGCGCCTTCGCTCCACGTAGGGAGCCTGGTGCAGATCATGATGCTGCGCCGTTTACAGCAGGCAGGGCACAAGCCAATTGTCGTCATGGGCGGCGGTACGACCAAGATCGGTGACCCTAGCGGCAAGGATGAAAGCCGCCAGTTGCTCACGCCGGAACGCATCGGCGAGAACATCGCCGGTATTCGCAAGGTGTTTGAACGCCTTCTGACCTTTGGCGATGGCCCCACCGATGCCATCATTGTCAATAATGATGAGTGGCTGTCCGAGCTCGGTTATATTGAACTGCTGCGCGACGTGGGTCCGCACTTCACGATCAACCGCATGCTGACTTTCGATTCCGTGAAGCTGCGGCTTGACCGCGAGCAGCCGCTGACTTTCCTCGAATTCAATTACATGATCCTGCAAGCCTACGACTTTCTCGAACTTGCTCGTCGGCACGAATGCCGTCTTCAAATGGGCGGCAGCGATCAATGGGGTAATATCGTCAACGGTATGGAGCTTTCCCGACGTAAGGAAGGCCACGAATTGTTCGGGCTGACCACACCCCTTCTCACTACCGCCGACGGGGCGAAGATGGGCAAGACGGCCGCTGGCGCTGTATGGCTGAATGAAGAGCAGCTGTCCGGATATGATTTCTGGCAATATTGGCGCAACACGGATGACCGAGACGTCGGCCGCTTCTTGCGCCTGTTTACCGACTTGCCGCTGGACGAGATCGCGAAGCTGGAGGCGCTCAAAGGCGCTGAGATCAACGATGCCAAGGTGGTGCTCGCGAACGCCGTCACGGCACTTGTGCGCGGGGAAGAAGCTGCCAAGGCTGCTGAAGCAACCGCAAAAGAGACATTTGCTGGCAGCGGTGCAGGTGAGGACCTCCCTACCTTGAGTGTCGGCGCGGAAGGCATGCGCGTAGGCGCAGCGCTGACCGCAATTGGCTTCACCACTTCGAATGGCGAAGCCAAGCGAAAGATCGCCGAAGGTGCAGTGAAGCTCGAGGATGCGGCAATCACCGATCCGGGCTTTCTGATCCTGCCCGATGAAGGTGCTCAACTCCGCCTCAGCTTGGGCAAGAAAAAGCACGGGCTCATCACTCGCTGAAGCCAATCGGCGCAAAACCCTAACTGACTGACGCAAAGCACTGCGCAGCAATTCTTCTCTGCGCTTTACCAATTGTCAGCCTTTCTGATGCATTAGGCATTCAACGAAAGGAAAATTGGAGGTCGTTGTCAGTGTCAGCCGGAGCAAACCTTAGCGTAACGGATCTGCGTCGCGCCGCGCGTCATCCCGTCGATTTTCCGGCGATTGTCGAGCATTTTCGCCACGGTGACATGAACCTTCACATCGCGAACATTTCCGCGCATGGGTTCATGGTAGATGATGCTGAACAGCTTAACCGCGGAGACCGGGTCATCATTCGCCTTCCTATTGTTGGTCGCATTGAGGCCTATGTTATTTGGGCGCACGACAACCGTGCAGGTTTCCAGTTTGAGCGCATCATTCGTCTGGATGATTTCATGACGATTATTGATACGCTCCAGCCTAATCCTCGGCTGCGTCGTCCGCGCTAACAGGGTCTGACAAAGAGACGAAAATTCAGGGCGCTTTCGAGCGCCCTTATTCTTACCCAACACATTCTTGCTTGGCACGTCGCAGCCGCGCTGCCATGGCGCACTCGTGGACACCCAAGAGACCTTCGCGGCTGATCAGCCCTCGCATCCCTTCAAGGTCGCTAATTTCCGGTACTACTGGCTAGCCCGCCTGACAATGACGCTCGCTCAGTATTCGATGATGCTGATCATCGGATGGCAAGCCTATAATATCGCGCGCGATGGCGGTTTGAGCGTCGCAGAAGCATCCGGCCAGTTGGCAGTCATAGGATTGCTTCAGTTCGCTCCGCTTTTTTTACTGACGCCATTCTCTGGCCTTGCAGCTGACCGCTTTGACCGCCGCACACTTGGGCGCCTCACAATTCTGCTGCAACTGGTATGCGCTGGCATCCTCGCGTGGTTCACCTGGAATGGCGCGATGGCTCTTCCTGTGTTGTTCAGCATCGCGATCCTATTGGGCGTGGCGAGAGCATTTACCGGTCCTGCCATGTCTGCGCTTGCGGCAAACCTCATCCCCAAGGCGATCTTGCCAAATGCCATCGCATTGTCGTCTATCTCTTGGCAGGTCGGTATGATCGCGGGGCCAGCGCTGGGCGGTTACCTCTACGCGATAGAGCCTGCCCTGCCCTACACCGTCGCGACCGGTCTGTTCGCTCTCGCGTTCGTTGCGATGAGCCTGATCGGCAAGGTTCCGCAGCCTCCGCTTAAGAAAGACGTCCGTCCCATAGGCCAAATCGTTGACGGCATGCGCTATGTCGGGCGCAACAAGATGGTGCTGGGTTCCATCACGCTAGACCTGTTCGCGGTCTTCCTCGCCGGAGCAACGGCACTGTTTCCCGTCTATGCACGCGACATCCTGCAGGTCGGCGAGCAAGGCCTTGCACAATTGGCGATGGCGCCAGCGGTGGGCGCAGCAATAACTGCGGCTTGGTTCTCTTTCAGACCGCTTCGCAACAATGTGGGGCCGAAAATGCTGTGGTCAGTGTTTGTGTTCGGCATCGCGACGATTGTCTTTGGCCTTTCGACCAATATGGCACTCAGCCTCGCCATGCTGTTTATTGTCGGCGCGGCAGACATGTTCAGCGTCTACATCAGAGGCTCTCTGATCCAGCTGCATACACCGGATGAGAAGCGCGGCCGGGTTTCTGCCGTCAGCCAATTGACGATCAGCGCTTCGAATGAAGGCGGTGATTTCTTCTCGGGCAGCCTTGCTTACGTCATCGGTCCAGTCGGCGCAGTCGTTGCAGGCGGAGTTGGCGCAATCGTAACCGTGGCCCTGTGGGCGCGAATATTCCCTGTGCTCAGAACAACGAAAACCTTCGATCCGCCTGATGATTTAGAGTGAGAACCTGCTAGAAGCCTTCTTGCAACAAATTTCCTCCAAAGGAGCACCCCATGAAAGCCGCAAACATTCTCGAGACGATTGGCAACACACCGCACATCCGTTTGTCGCGGATGTTTCCGGATCATGAGGTCTGGATCAAGAGCGAGCGGGCCAATCCGGGCGGCTCGATCAAGGATCGTATCGGACTTGCGATGATCGAAGATGCGGAGAAATCCGGTGCTTTGAAGCCCGGCGGGACCATTATCGAGCCCACTTCCGGCAATACCGGCATCGGACTCGCGATGGTGGCAGCTGTAAAGGGCTACAAACTCGTGCTCGTCATGCCCGAAAGCATGTCGCTTGAACGCCGCCGCTTAATGCTGGCCTATGGTGCGAGCTTCGATCTGACGCCTAAGGAGAAGGGCATGAAAGGCGCGATCGAGCGGGCGACCGAGCTGGTCGAAAGCACTGAAGGCGCTTGGATGCCAAGCCAGTTCGATAATGAAGCGAACTACAAGGTGCACATCGCGACGACTTCGAAAGAGATCCTTGCGGACTTCGCAGATGCTCCCATCGACGTGATGATCACTGGCGTTGGCACGGGCGGTCACCTCACTGGCTGTGCAGAAGCTCTTAAAGCGGAATGGCCCGGCATGAAGGCCTATGCGGTCGAGCCCACGCTTTCGCCCGTCATCAGCGGAGGTCAGCCCGGCCCTCACCCCATCCAGGGCATCGGCGCGGGTTTCATTCCGGGCAACCTGCACACTCAGTCGATTGACGGAGCCATCCAGGTCGATCCGGAAGCCGCCAAGGAAATGGCCAAGCGCGCCGCTCGCGAAGAAGGAATGCTCGTCGGTATATCTTCAGGCGCGACGCTTGCTGCAATCGCACAGAAACTGCCTGAACTCGATGCCGGAACGCGCGTGCTTGGTTTCAACTATGATACGGGCGAGCGATACCTCTCCGTTCCGGATTTCCTGCCTGCGGAATAGCACTGAGCGGAGCAAAAACAGCGAAGTCCTTCACAGCTCGCTAACCATTTTCATCTATCCGATCCTCAGGTTTGAAGAGCCGGCATCCGCGCCGGGTTAACCGGGGGATCACACGCCGCATGTTGGACTTGCAACATGTCTATGCCGTTGTTCTGACAGCGCTCATTTTCGTGCCGCTGGAATGGCTGCTGCCTGCGCGCAAGGCCCCCAAGCCAGAGCGTCAGCGCTATCTCACCGACATTCTGCACGTGGTGATCGGCGGGTTGCTGATCCGTGTCGGCACCGTTCTCGTACTGCTCGGGCTAATTTTCTACGGCCCGGTGAGCGATGCCTATGGCATTCCCATGTGGCTGCAGATCCCGATCCTGATCGCGATGCGCGACTTCGGATTTTACTGGGTTCACCGCCTCTATCATTCAGTGCCGTTCCTGTGGCGCTTCCACCGCATTCATCATTCCAGCGAGCATCTCGACTGGCTTGCCTCATACCGCCTGCACCCACTTGACCAGAGTGTGCACTCAGCAATTGTGTTGGCGCCGACTGTGCTGCTGGACTTCTCGCCCATGGCTGTGCTGGTCGTGACAGCAATCTATCGCTGGCACACGATCTTGCTTCACTCCAATGTCCGCATTTCATTTGGCCCGCTGGAGAAAGTCATCTCCGCGCCGAGCTTCCATCACTGGCATCACGCCAATGAAGAACAGGCGCATGATCGCAATTTTGGCGGTCAGCTGACCATTTGGGACCGCATGTTTGGCACGTTCTACAACGCGTCCTCACCTCGCCCGTCGCGCTACGGCGTCGACAATCCACCGCGCGAGAACTTCATCACACATACAATCGAACCATTTCTGCCGGGGAAAAACAATGGCTGAACTGATCCGCTGGGCTGAGCGCCTATTCCTGATTCCGTTGAGCTGCCTGGTGATTTACCGGGTGTGGCCGCATATTGCAGACCATCCGCATATGGTGCTGTTCCTCGCATCCGAGGTGGTTGGCGTGGTCCTGTTGCTGACGCAGCGCCGCGGCACGTGGTCGGTGGATATCTATCCGTTGATCGTGGCTTTGCTTGGTACAGGCGTTGGTCTGCTGGTCGTCCCGGCAGGCGCGCAATTGGTGGCAGAGCCGATCTCAGTCATGCTTGTGATGACCGGCGCGGGTATTTCATTCCTTGCGAAGATTTTCCTTGGCCGCAGCTTTGGCGTTGTTCCGGCCAATCGCGGCGTCAAAGTCGTCGGCGTTTACCGCTTTGTGCGCCATCCGATGTATCTGGGCTACATGATCAACCAGCTTGGTTTTCTGCTACTGTTCTTCTCGCTTCACAATGTCGTGATCTACGCGATCGCCTGGTATGCCTTCTGGCTACGCGCTCGCGAAGAAGAGAAGTTTCTGGAGAAAGACGAAGCCTACCGCGCCTATCAGGACAAGGTACGCTATCGTTTGATCCCGGGTGTAGCCTGATCGCTAGTAAGGCCTAGCTCGCGCCAATATCAAGGAAGCCGGGCTTCGGCCCGTTCCATTCGCCTGCCGCAACTGGCTCGTCGTCCTGATCCTCGCGGCGCGAACGTGACTTACGCACGGGTTTTTCCGCGCCTGCGTCTTCATCCTTCCGGCTCTTGCGCTTGGGCTTTCCAGGCTTGGCTTCCTGCCTGTCATCGTCATCGCGCTCGCGGGAACGAGAACGCTTTGGATTCTCTTCCTGCGCATCGTCGTCTGACTTCGGCCGCTTGGGTTTGTCGACCAATTCGACACGCACGTCGTCCTTGCCGAAGACTTTAACTTCACTGCCCGTGAGCTTCTCGACATTGGCGATAGCTTCGGCATCTTCTTTCGATACGAAAGTGAAGGCACGGCCCTTTGCCCCTGCCCTGCCCGTACGGCCAATCCGGTGAACGTAATCGTCGGGATGCCACGGCGTGTCGAAGTTAAATACGTGAGATACGCCTTTGATATCGAGCCCGCGGGCGGCAACATCAGAAGCCACGAGAATATTGATTTCACCTGACTTAAAGCGATCAAGTTCCTTGATCCGGGTCGCCTGATCTATGTCACCATGGATTTCACCACTGGAAAAACCATGCCGCTGCAAGCTCTTGTTGAGCTCACGGACAGTGGTCTTGCGGTTCGCAAAGACGATCGCCGTTTCAACTTGGTCGTGCTGTAGCAACCACCGCAGCGTCTCGCGCTTCTTGCGGTTCTCCACCGGGATCTTGAACGCGGTGATATCCTTGTTCGTCGATGCCGCACGGCTCACTTCAATCCGCTTGGGATTGCTCAGGAATTTCTTTGCAAGCTTCTCGATCGGCGGCGGCATTGTGGCGGAAAACAGCATGGTCTGCCGTGTTTCCGGAAGCTTGTCACAGATGAATTCGATATCGGGAATGAAGCCCATATCGAGCATGCGGTCCGCTTCATCGATCACGAGAAGTTCGCAGCCGTTAAGAAGGATCTTGCCACGCTCAAACAGGTCCATCAACCGGCCCGGCGTTGCGATCAAAACGTCGACGCCTTCATCCAGCGCTTTCAACTGGTCTCCCATCTGCACACCGCCAATAAGCAGCGCCATGGTGAGGTCGTGATTCTTGCCGTATTTCTCGAAGTTCTCCGCCACTTGAGCGGCAAGCTCGCGCGTGGGCTCAAGAATAAGCGAACGCGGCATCAAAGCGCGCCTGCGGCCCGCTGCCATGACGTCAATCATTGGGAGCACGAAACTGGCGGTCTTGCCTGTGCCTGTTTGCGCAATACCGATCAGATCGCGCATCATCAGAACAGCTGGAATGGCTTGGGCTTGAATGTCAGTCGGCTGTGTGTAGCCCGCGGCTTCCACCGCTTGCAGCAATTTGTCAGAGAGGCCGAGATCGGCAAAAGTCATAGGCTAATCAAATTTTCCGGATGTAAATTGCCTCGACAAAGCTCGGCAATGCGCCGGATTGCCCCCGGCAAGCTGTGCGAGCCATTCGCTGAATAGTCGAAAAAAGTCAAGTTTGTGCAGCGCAGCGAAGGCGCGGATCACCGCAGTCAGATCTGGACCGGGACCAGCTCGCGCATTCGGGTGAGTTCACAACTCGCACCAGAGCGCGACTGAAGCATATCGCGCGCGACGCACAACATCCCGTCTTCGTTACGCTCGATATAAAAGCCTGAATAGAAGTCGCGCGCGCGGCAGGACTTGTCCAAATGCGCGCTGATCATGCGCTGGTCTTCCAGATAGAGCACTAGCCGGTTGCCGCTTCCCGGACGCACACCAGCGATGCCTTCCACTTCAACGCAATCGTCCATCTTGCGCTCTTCGTAGCGCTGCCTTTGTACCGGCTGGGATTGCTCCGCCATAAGATTACTGCGCGGTGCGCGGGCCGCCGGCGAGATGCGGATCACCACCCGCCGTTCAATCCGAACCTGTCGATGGACAGGCGCCGAATATAGCGCTTCGAGCCGTTCGCTTTCATCGCTCAGCGCATCTGACTGCGCCAGCGGCCTGTAATTGGGGTCAAGGTGTGCTGGCGCATCGAGCGCGTCTTGCGATGCCATCGTGGTAGGCACAGGCGCATTCGCTGCAACCACTGGCAGAGCGAGCGCAACCAGACCTGACAAGACAAAGCGCGTTTTCATCCAACCCCTCATTGGCAGGTGCCTTCATGCACTCGTTGCCAAGTTATGCAGCTCTCTTAGCGCGCTGAATTGAATGATGGCTTAATCAAACTGCGGAAAATCGCCTTTCAGGGCGTATTCAAATCACCACCCATCTCATAACTCTCCGTTTTCAACCAGGATATGGAACCAAAGCCGTGCTGATGGCATAGAGCTAAGCCATGACAACAATTCCTCAATTTGTAAGCCAGGCGCGTGAGATCCTGGGCGAACGCGGTTTCATTAGCGATCCGGATTTGCTGGAGCCTTGGCTGACCGATTGGCGCGGCAGGTTTACGGGCAAGGCTCTGGGGCTGGCCTCCCCTGTTCACACCCAAGAGGTCGCTGCGTTTGTAAAGCTGTGCGGTGAACATGGCGTTCCCATAGTTCCACAAGGCGGGAATAGCGGCATGGTTGGCGGTGCTACTCCAGATGAAGGCGGCACATCGGTCTTGCTGTCTCTCAGGCGTATGAACACGGTGCGCGACTTTAACGTGGAAGCGAAGCAGATTGTCGTCGACGCCGGGCTTGTTCTTCAAACCTTGCACGAAATCGTCGAGGAGAAAGGATTGCGTTTTCCCCTGACTCTGGGCGGGAAAGGCTCAGCGACAATAGGCGGCCTCATCGCGACGAATGCCGGCGGCACGCAAGTGCTGCGCCATGGGACAATGCGCGCGCAAGTGCTCGGGATCGAAGCAGTTCTGGCCGACGGGCAGGTTTTCGATGCGCTTACCACGCTCAAAAAAGACAATCGCGGCTTTGACTTGAAACAGCTCTTGATCGGCTCCGAAGGGACATTAGGCGTTGTGACAGGAGCAACCTTGCAGCTCTTGCCTGCGATCGATCAAAGAGTGGTGGCCTGGGTCGGCGTTCCTTCTATTCATGCCGCAAGGGCTTTGCTCGTAAGACTTGAGAACAAGTTCGCAGAAGAGCTCGAGGGCTTTGAAGTCATGCCTACACATTGCCTCGCAAGCGTTTTGCATCACTTGCCGGATGCTCGCAGTCCGCTGGAAGGTGAACACGCCTGGCATGCGCTTATCGAGCTCGTAGTGTCCAATGACGCGGCACAATCCACTCGTGAGCGATTGGAGACGCTACTAGCGGATGAACTCGAGGCCGAGTCCATTGAAGACGCAGTTCTGGCGACCAATGAACGTCAGGCAGAGGACTTCTGGTTGCTGCGCGATTCCGTCGCGCCAGCAGAGAAAGAGATTGCGCCCGCCGTGCAGCACGACATCTCTGTGCCGGTGGCGAAAATGCCGGACTTCATTGAAGCGGCAGGTCCGCAAGTGGAGGACCGCTTCCCGGGAACACGGGCGGTCTCATTCGGCCACCTTGGGGACGGAAACATCCACTTTCATGTCCTCGCTCCTTCAGATGCGGTACGCGGTGAATGGGAGCGCAATGAGGGCAAGATCATCAGCTCGTTCGTCTACGATCTGACAACCCAATGGGGCGGCTCAATCAGCGCAGAGCATGGGATTGGGCAAATGAAAATCGACGAACTGTCGCGCTTGAATGATCCGGTTGCGCTGCATCTCATGCGGAGTGTGAAGAAAGCGCTCGACCCACGAGGGCTACTCAACCCAGGAAAGCTAGTCGCTGTAGACAGCGATGGCTTGCCTAGCGCAGCATGAACGCTTAAAGCGCCTGCGACTTTTGGTCGGGAGGCAGCGCACAAACGCGGCCGCTCACATTTTCAGCCACTCAGGCTCACCTAAATCGGAGAGAATTCATGGCCAGCGCGCCGCAGATGAACTTGCCACTTTTCTACAAAGACTTGCTTCCGCTTAACAGCCGCGACCACAAATCGTGGAAGTGCAAGACCTTTGATAGCGCCGCCTTTATTGCGGAAACCCACGCAGTACCCGTCACGATCGACGAATTCGTCGATGCTCAGCGTAGTTATCCGATCGTCTTCACTGCGGGCGAAAACCCGCTGCCGATCGCGATGATGGGCATGAACGAAGGCGTGAATGTCTTCATTGATGACGAAGGGAAATTCATCGAGCAGGTCTACATTCCTGCCTATGCTCGCCGTTATCCGTTTATCCTCGCTCGCCTGCGCCAAGACAGCGAAGACATGTCACTTTGCTTTGATCCGGCTTCGGAAGTCGTTGGCGATTTCAAAGACGGTCAGGAATTGTTTGATAGCGAAGGCCAACCAAGCGAATACACCAAGGGCGTGCTCGATTTCTGCGAGAAGTTCGAGCAAGCCGGTCAGCGCACCAAGGCTTTCATGGAAGAGCTTGAGAAGCGCGAACTGCTGATGGACGGTGAGATCGCCATTACGCAAAATGATGATAAGGATAAGCCTTTCATTTATCGCGGCTTCCGAATGGTTGACGAGAAGAAGCTCGCGGCACTGCCCGACGACCAGATCCTCGAGCTGCACAAAAATGGCATGCTGGTACTTATCCATGCACACCTCTTCTCGCTCAATCTGATGCGTTCCGTGTTCGGTCGCCAGGTCCAGCAAGGCAAGATGCCGAAGCCGGATGCAGCCACACAAAACGCAAACGCGTCGGCGAACTGAGCTCTTTAAAAGATATTGAGGCTGGCGAAGGGGCTTGAATGCCCCTCGCTGGCTGATTATCTTACAAGTATTCGGGCGCGACTTCCCTCATAGTCTGCCCGGATTATGCGCTCTTTGAGCGCATATCCTCCCTGAACCTTGGCCACCTCGTGCATATTGCACGGGGTGGTTTTTTATGAGTTTCAAAGGCTTAAGGACTAAATCTCAGACTATTCCGCAGCTTGAGCGAAAAATCCGCTACTCCCGAGCTGTGCGACCTCTCGGCCTAGAAGCCGAGCAAACTCAGAAACAAGATGCGCGACGCCTTTTACGCGATCAGTCGGCAAATTGAGGTCCCAATCCAGATAAATCGAACGACACACTTCCAGCTGCAATGCGTGGATCGCCTGCCTCGGCATACCATGTGCATTGAGGACATATCCGCCGGAATAGGGTCTGTTATGCGTAACAACACGGCCCCGCCCTTCGAGGAAGTTCTGTCCTGCGGCCACCAATGCCGAATCGCAAGATGCCCCGAAACGGTCGCCGATAACGAATTCTGCACCCCGCTCAGTGCCCGAATTGGATCGCAACGGAGGCATTGAATGCAAGTCAATCAGCAGTGCTGCGCCCCAACGATCACGAATTCGGGCGAGCTCTTTGCCAAGTGCCTGGTGATACGGGCGATGTATCGCATCAATCCGATGCTCAAGCTCGTCATTTGACAAGGGTGTACGCCAGATTTCCCCGTGGCCAGGCAGTCGGCGCGGAATAAGCCCCAAACCGCTACGCGCTCTACGATTGGCTAGCGAATGGCGCGCAGGACGCTGTCTCGCACCCTTCACCATCGACCAATCGACATCATCGCGAGAGCGATTCAAATCAAGCATAGCGCGCGGCGCATTGGCAACCAGCAGGCTCGCACCGAGATCATGAACAGCTTCGTATGCGATTTCATCCACATAGCGGTCTTCCAAGCGGTTCATCACCAGCTCTGGCGCTCGCATCTGTGCTAACAACTCAGCCGAATACGCTCTTCCGGCGTGCGGCACGGCGATAAGGACAGGGATTTCCTCACCTGTCGGGGGAAACAGGGTAAACGGATCGCTGCACTCAGCCGCGGGCCAACCCCTTGCAGCCTGAAGCTTATCGCTCGAATCGCCTCCAGAATTGTCCTGATTAGCCATGGTCCAGTGCTGCCGCGACTTGTCCTCTGTGTCAAAGTAGGTCGCATTGATATCCGAGGAGGATTTCTTAATCCATTAACGGTATCGAGCCGGACATGGCAGAGAATCAAACGCCCCGGATCCTTCTTGCAGAGGATGAAGAAGCAATGCGCACCTATTTGGAGCGCGCATTGGTTAATGCCGGCTATGAAGTCGTCGCTGTCGACCGAGGCACCGCCGCAGCTCCATTGCTGGAAGCAGAGCACTTCGACTTGCTGCTCTCCGATATTGTCATGCCGGAAATGGACGGGATTGAACTGGCACAGAAATGCGCTGAAGTCAGCCCGCAAACCAAAGTGATGTTTATCACAGGTTTTGCAGCGGTTTCGCTGCGCGCAAGCCGTGAGCAACCGCACGCAAAGGTCTTGTCAAAGCCCTTCCATCTGCGCGATCTCGTATTAGAGGTGGAGCGTGTTTTTGCTGACCAGCACGGTGTTTCGACCGTCGGCTAACGCGCGTTTCAGCTCAACAAAGCCGAATAACCCGCGAATCGCTTGCACCTCACCGATTGCTTGGCTAAAGGCCGCGTCCGCTGTCTGAAACATGGCAGCCAGTTCGATGGATTGGGCGTATAGCTCAGTGGTAGAGCACTGTGTTGACATCGCAGGGGTCGGGAGTTCAACTCTCTCTACGCCCACCATCGAAACTCAACGGAAAGCCCGCCAGACCCGGCGGGTTTTTTCGTTTTTGGCCATGATGGACTGCCTACCACCATACGGTCGCTTGCGCCTGCGCGCACCTCTGCTAAAGCCGCGCCAAGAGTTTACTCATACGGTCGAAAACAGCACAGATTTATAGGGCAGACATGCAAAAAATTCAGGTGAAGAACCCCGTCGTCGAACTCGATGGCGACGAGATGACAAAGATCATTTGGCAGTGGATCCGTGAGCGTTTGATCCTGCCCTATCTCGATATCGATCTGAAGTATTACGACCTGTCGATCGAGAAGCGCGACGAGACCGACGACCAGATCACCATTGATGCAGCCAACGCGATCAAGGAATTTGGTGTTGGCGTAAAGTGCGCGACGATCACGCCTGATGAAGCCCGCGTAGAAGAATTTGGTCTGAAGAAGATGTGGCGCTCGCCAAACGGCACGATCCGCAACATCCTTGGCGGTGTGGTTTTCCGTGAGCCAATCGTCATCGACAATGTCCCTCGCCTGGTCCCAGGCTGGACCGATCCGATCGTTGTTGGCCGTCACGCATTCGGCGACCAGTACCGCGCGACCGACACTCTGATCCCCGGTGCCGGTAAGCTCCGCTTGGTTTTCGAAGGGGCTGATGGCCAGAATATCGACCTGGATGTGTTTGAGTTCCAGAGCTCTGGCGTTGCGATGGCGATGTACAATCTGGACGACTCTATCCGCGATTTCGCACGTGCATCGATGAACTATGGTCTCGACCGCAAATGGCCAGTCTATCTCTCCACCAAAAACACCATCTTGAAAGCCTATGACGGGCGCTTCAAGGACCTGTTCGAAGAGGTGTTCGAAAACGAGTTCAAGGAAAAGTTCGAAGAAGCTGGCATCCACTACGAGCACCGTCTGATCGACGACATGGTCGCAGCGGCCATGAAGTGGAACGGTAAGTTTGTCTGGGCTTGTAAGAACTACGACGGCGACGTTCAGTCGGACACCGTTGCACAGGGCTTCGGCTCGCTAGGTCTTATGACTTCGGTTCTTATGACCCCATCGGGCGACTGTGTCGAAGCAGAGGCCGCTCACGGGACTGTCACTCGTCACTATCGCCAGCACCAGCAAGGCAAGGCAACCTCGACCAACCCGATCGCATCAATCTTCGCTTGGACGCGCGGCCTGATGTATCGCGGTAAATTCGACGATACGCCTGAAGTGGTGCGTTTTGCAGAAACGCTCGAGCGGGTTTGCATCGAGACCGTTGAGAAAGGCCAGATGACGAAGGATTTGGCGTTGCTGATCGGACCTAACCAGAACTGGCTAACGACCGAGCAGTTTTTCGAGGCAATCGTGAATAACCTCGAAACGGAAATGCAGAGCTGGTCCTAACACCAGTGGCAAAACGACCATCCGCGCGAAAGTCTGGCGAGAAGCTTGGCAAGGCGCGGCTGGTTGTCCGTCAAGCGCAAATCAAAGACGTACGCGGCATCGCTGCGCTTGTTGAACGCGCTTATGACGACCTGCCAGCTTACAAGCAAAGCGAAATTCGGGGGCAGATCAACAACTTCCCGCAAGGTTGCTTTGTTGCGCTGCTTGACGAGAAAATCGTGGGCTACTGCGCCTCGATGCAGTTGCCGGAGCCCGTTGTGTTTGCAGAGCATGACTGGGACGAGATTTCCGGCAATGGATACGGTAGCCGCCACGATCCCACGGGCGACTGGCTCTACGGCTATGAGATGTGCGTCGATCCCAAGGTGCGCGGCGTTAGAATCGGGCGCAGACTTTACGAAGAACGGCGCGCGCTAGCTGAAGAGCGCGACCTGACAGGGATTGTTTTCGGTGGCCGGATGCCAGGCTTCACGCGCGCCAAGCGTCGAAAGACCAATCGTGCGGAGACGCCTCAAGAATATCTCGACCTTGTACTGGCGGGCAAAATCCATGACCCGGTCCTGCGTTTCCAGCTTGCAAACGGGTTCGAGCCTGAACGGATATTGGTCAACTACCTGCCCGAGGACAAACGCTCCGGCGGGCATGCTGTCATGATGGTGTGGCGCAACCCTTACGTGGATCGCGATCAGCCGGTGAAAAAACGTCTGCCTCGCGGCGTTGAGTCCGTCCGCGTTGCGACCTGCCAGCTGCAGGCGCGCGCTGTAAAGGACTATGACGAATTCCTCGGCGCAATCGAATATTTCGTCGATGTTGCAAGCGATTATGAAGCGGACTTCATAGTCTTTCCCGAGCTTTTCACGCTCATGCTGCTGAGCTTTGAAGAGAAGGAGCTCTCGCCGCTCGAAGCCATCGAACGCCTCAGCGAATACACACCACGCATCCGCGCCGATATTTCCGAATTCGCGCTGCGCTACAACATCAACGTCATCGCCGGCTCACACCCGACGCGGATGGATGACGGGGACATTCACAACATCGCTTATGTCTGCCTGCGTGACGGTTCTGTGCACGAACAAGAGAAGATCCACCCTACCCCGAACGAACGCTATTGGTGGAACATTAAAGGCGGCGATGCGATCGACGTAATTCAGACAGATTGCGGACCGATCGGCGTGCAGATTTGCTATGATAGCGAGTTTCCCGAATTGAGCCGCAAGCTGGCGGACGAAGGGGCTAGGATCATCTTTGTGCCCTTCTGTACCGATAGCCGACAGGGATATCTGCGCGTCCGCTATTGCGCTCAGGCGCGCGCGATCGAAAACCAGTGCTTCATGGTGCTTTCAGGCAATGTCGGAAACCTTCCGAATGTTGCCAATATGGACATCCAATACGCGCAGAGCTGCATTTTGACGCCGTGCGACTTTCCGTTTGCGCGTGACGGTGTGGCTGCTGAAGCGAGCGAGAATGTCGAAACGCTCACGATTAGCGACATCAATCTGGCTGACTTGAGCTGGGCCCGGGCGGAAGGCACTGTTCGTAACTTGGCCGATCGGCGCTTTGACCTTTACCGAATTGAGTGGGATGATGCGGCAAGCCATACCGGCAAAACCAAGCCTCGCGCAGAGCCACTGGGACGCTCGACTGTCGGAGGCGGGTAGAACCCTCTCACTCAGCCAGACATTATGACTGACACAGCGTGCTGCGCACGCTAGGCACTGTTTGTGGCCGGTGAACTCACTCTTTCTCCCATGATGTCGGACGCGCTGGTGATACTCGGCGCGGCGGGCATCGTTATTCCAGTCTTTACGCGTTTCCGGATCACTCCGATAATCGGTTTCATTCTGATTGGCATCGCTGTTGGCCCATATGGTCTGGGTACGCTGGTCTACGAAGTGCCGTGGCTGGAACACGTCACAATATCGGATCCCGAAGGGCTTGGGCCCTTTGCCGAGTTTGGGATCATATTGCTGTTGTTTGCCATAGGATTGGAGTTGTCTTTCAATCGGTTATGGCAGTTACGCCGCCTGGTCTTCGGTCTTGGCGCGATGGAATTGCTCATCATTGGCTCCTCGCTCGCGATTGTCCTGTCGATGATGGGACAATACTGGACAGGCGCACTGGCCTTGGGGTTTGCGCTCGCCTTCTCTTCAACAGCCATCGTCTTGCCGATTTCAGGGACGTCCACACCTGTGGGTCGGGCGGCGCTTTCCATGCTGCTGTTCGAGGACATCATGATTGTGCCGATCGTTTTCATCCTCGGCGCGATGGGTCCTGCCGCAGCAAGCGAAGGCTGGGAGGGCATGTTCGAGATATTGTGGCAAGGCGGGCTGGTTGTCGCCGCTTTGCTCATCATCGGGCGTTTCGCGCTACCGCGCTTGTTCGCTCAGGCCGCACGCACGAAAAGTCCTGAGCTGTTCTTGTCAGCCTCCCTGCTCGTGGTGATCGGAGCAAGTCTCGCAACCGCTGCGACCGGACTCTCGCCGATTGTTGGCGCTCTGATCGCGGGCTTGCTCATCGCGGAAACCGAGTACCACAGCGAAGTCGAAAGCATCATGGAGCCTTTCAAAGGCCTCGCTCTCGGCATCTTCCTGATTACCGTCGGGATGAGCATTGATCTCACAACGATTTGGCGCAATCTCGGAACTATCTTGTTCGCTGTTGTCGGCGTCTTGGTTTTTAAGGCGCTTGTAACAGGCGTGCTTTTGCGGCTGATGGGAGCCCGTCGCAGCACTGCTGCTGAGACCGGCGTCCTTATGGCGAGCCCTAGCGAGACCACGTTGATAGTTCTGGCTGCGGCAAGTTCAGCCATGCTGATCCAACCCGGCACCGCACAATTCTGGCAGATCGTGACCGCCATCGGCCTAACCATTACCCCGCTTTTGGCGAAGCTTGGTCAGGTGGTCGCGCGCCGCATTGAACCCGTCGCTGAGCTGCCTGAAGAAGATCACAACCAGCCTCGCACTATCATTATCGGTATCGGGCGCGTCGGCAGGCTTATCGGTGACATGATGGAAGCTCACGGCCAACCCTATGTCGCGATCGATTCGGACCCGGACTTGATCGCGTCCGCCAAGCGGGATGGCTATCGGGCGGTCTTTGGTGACGCGGCGAGAGGAGACGCTTTATCACGGCTCAGCATTGAGACAGCGCCAGCCATCGTGCTGACCATGGACGAACCGGTGTTGGCGCAGCGCCTCGTTGCAAAACTTCGCAAGGAGCATCCAGACCTGCTGATCGTGGCACGTGCGCGCGACACAGAGCACGCGGCCTTGCTTTATCGATCAGGTGCGAGCCACGCAGTACCGGAAACTCTGGAAAGCTCACTCCAACTTTCCGAAGCAGTTTTGGTCGATATCGGCGTTGCGATGGGACCTGTCATCGCATCGATCCATGAGAAGCGTGACGAGTTTCGTGTCCAGCTTGAACGCGAGGGCAAGCTTAGTCACCGACCAAAACTGCGCACCAGCACCAGCGAAGCGTAAGGACGCAGTCAAACTTCGTTTGCTAGGCTGAAACTGCTTCCAAAGCCTCTCTGACGGCAGCAATTGCCGCTTCAGCGTCATTGCCATTGGGCCCGCCACCTTGCGCCATGTCCGGCCGACCGCCTCCGCCCTTCCCCCCGAGAGCTTCAACGCCTGCGCGAACCAGCGAAACCGCGTCGAAACGGTCAGTCAAATCGTCTGTGACTGCTACCGCAAAGGCCGCTTTGCCATCATTGACCGCAACCGCGGCCGCAATACCTGAGCCAAGACGCTTTTTGGCATCATCGAGCAGCGGACGGAGGTCTTTCGGGCTGAGGCCATCGAGAACCTGTCCGCTGAATTTCACTCCAGCAATTTCTTCGTCAGCAGTCGCTTCACTGCTTCCACCGCCGCCCATGGCAAGGGCTTTCTTAGCCTCTGCCAGTTCTTTCTCAAGACGCTTACGCTCTGCCATCAGCGCTTCGATCCGCTCCGGCACTTCTTCCGGAGCGGCACGAATAACGCTCGCGGCCGATTTGAGCGCATCTTCACGCTCAACGAGCCATTGTCGTGCCGCTTCGCCCGTCAGAGCCTCAATCCGACGAACGCCAGAACTGACAGCCCCTTCCGAAACAATGCGGAATACGCCGATATCGCCGGTCGCTTTCACATGCGTGCCGCCGCACAGCTCGACGGAGTAGTTTCGTCCTTCCGAACCCTTGCGGCCCATGGAAAGCACGCGAACCTCATCGCCATACTTCTCGCCGAAAAGTGCAAGCGCTCCGGCCTCGACAGCATCGTCAGGGCTCATCAGGCTTGTCCCAACGGGATCATTCGCACGGATTTCGGCATTCACTTCCGCTTCAATCGCGGCGATGTCTTCTGGCTCAAGCGGTTTGGGGTGCGAGAAGTCAAACCGCAGACGGTCATCTGCAACCAGCGAGCCCTTCTGGGTCACATGCTCACCCAAGCGGTTACGTAATGCCGCATGCACAAGATGCGTGGCAGAGTGGTTGGCACGAATGCGATCGCGCCGATCCGCATCGACTTCGAGATGAACAACGTCGCCAGTCGAAAGAGACCCTTCAAGGATTTTTGCCGAGTGAACGTGCAAGCGTCCGAGCGGTTTGCTGGTATCGCTAATTTCTGCGCGCAGACCGCCAGGGGTGCTCAAATAACCGCGATCCCCTGTCTGCCCGCCGCTTTCACCGTAAAACGGTGTCTGGTTCGTGAGGACTAGCACCTCGTCGCCTTCGCTTGCCGATGCGACTTCAGCGCCATCGCGCACTAATGCAACAACCCGGCCTTCGCCGGACGTAGACGTGTAGCCGGTGAACTCGGTCGAGCCATCGCGTTCCGCAATATCGAACCAGACTCCGCTTGATGCCGATTCGCCAGAGCCTTTCCACGCGGCTCTTGCAGCCTCTTTCTGGCGCTCCATTGCAGCGTCAAAGCCGTCCTTATCGACGCCCATCCCGCGGGCGCGGAGAGCGTCTTCCGTGAGATCGTATGGAAAGCCATAGGTGTCATAGAGCTTGAACGCCGTTTCACCGTCGAGCTCGCCCCCTTCCGACATTTCGCCGGTAGCCTCATCGAGCAACCGCAAACCTTTGGACAGCGTCCGGCGGAACTGTGTTTCTTCGCGTTCCAGAACGTCCTCGATCAATGCCTGAGCGCGAGTAAGTTCCGGATAGGCTTGGCCCATCTCAGCGACCAGCGCTGGAACCAGACGGTGCATTAGCGGCTCGCGCGCGCCAAGAAGATGCGCATGCCGCATGGCCCGCCGCATGATGCGGCGCAGAACATAGCCGCGGCCTTCGTTAGAAGGCAGCACGCCGTCGGCAAGCAGGAAACTAGTCGAACGCAAGTGATCCGCGATGACACGATGGCTTGCGGTCTGTTCGCCTTCAGCCTTAGTCGAAGTGAGGCCCTCGGACGCTGCAGTCAGCGCTTTGAATGTGTCTGTGTCGTAATTGTCATGTACGCCCTGCATGACAGCAGCGATGCGCTCCAACCCCATGCCCGTATCGATCGAAGGAGATGGCAAGGCCGTCCGCTGGCCATCCGCATCCTGATCGAATTGCATGAAGACAAGATTCCAGATTTCGACAAAGCGGTCACCGTCTTCATCGGGACTTCCCGGAGGGCCGCCGAATATATGATCGCCATGATCAAAAAAAATTTCAGAACACGGACCGCATGGACCGGTGTCGCCCATGGACCAAAAATTGTCATTGGTCGCGATCCGGATGATGCGCTCTTCAGGCAGTCCGGAAATCTTGCGCCACAAGTCAAATGCCTCGTCATCAGTGTGATAGACGGTTGCAGTAAGCTTATCGGCAGCGATGCCCCATTCCTTTGTCAGGAGAGTCCAAGCATGCTGGATCGCCTGTTCCTTGAAATAATCGCCGAACGAAAAATTGCCGAGCATCTCGAAGAAAGTGTGATGGCGCGCTGTGTAGCCAACATTGTCCAAGTCGTTATGCTTGCCCCCTGCCCGAACGCATTTCTGCGAAGAACTGGCACGCGGCGCTGGCGGTGCTTCGAGCCCGGTAAAGCTGTTCTTGAAGGGAACCATGCCCGCATTGACGAACATCAAGGTCGGATCGTTATACGGCACAAGCGGCGCGCTAGGCACGACCGCATGATCCGTGCTTGCGAAATAGTCCAGGAATGACCGACGAATGTCATTGGTTGAAATCATGCAGCGCAGTTAAGCAATCCGGTCTCATGCGACAAGTCACAGATGTCCAATCTCGCTACTTTGAACCTGCTCTGACGGTGTTTTCTTTGGATCAGTGCAATCGAACCACGCTTTTCCATGAGGTCCAGCCTGAAGCGACGCTCTTTGAGCCATTGCGCGGCCGAACCGTATCGACAGCGCAATCATTCATTATCCCCCACATACGGAAAAGCCGGCGCGGCACCTGGAGGGAGCGCTACGCCGGCTATCCATCAATCCGAAGCTGCTATTTCACGATCCCGCTTGGATCTGCAGCTTCGCTTGAGAAGTGAGATCAGTCCTCCGCGTCAGGGCCTGTCATCATCTCCTCGGCAACCTCGTCGGTGCGGCCGCGAATAGCAGCTTCCAACTTGGCGCAAACTTCCGGGTTTTCCTTCATGTAGGTCTTGGCATTCTCGCGGCCCTGTCCGATCCGGATCGAGTCGTAGGAGAACCAGCTGCCTGACTTCTCGACCAGGCCTGCCTTCACGCCCAGATCGAGGATCTCACCAATTTTGGAGATGCCTTCACCATACATGATGTCGAATTCGACTTGCTTGAAAGGCGGTGCAACCTTGTTCTTCACCACCTTCACACGGGTTGAGTTACCGATAACTTCATCGCGATCTTTGATCTGACCCGTGCGGCGGATGTCCAAGCGAACAGAAGCGTAGAACTTGAGCGCGTTACCGCCCGTTGTCGTCTCGGGATTGCCGTACATCACACCGATCTTCATGCGCAGCTGGTTGATAAAGATCACCATGCACTTTGAGCGGTTGATCGAACCGGTAAGCTTGCGCAGCGACTGCGACATCAAGCGCGCCTGCAGACCGACATGCGCATCACCCATTTCACCCTCAATTTCAGCGCGCGGCACCAAGGCTGCCACTGAGTCGACGACCAGCACATCGATGGCGTTCGAACGAACCAGAGTGTCGGTGATCTCGAGCGCCTGCTCGCCTGTGTCAGGCTGTGAGACGATCAGCTCGTCAATGTCTACGCCGAGCTTCTTTGCATAGACCGGATCAAGCGCATGCTCGGCATCAACGAAAGCAGCCGTGCCGCCTGCCTTCTGCGCCTCTGCGATAACGTGCAAAGCGAGCGTTGTTTTGCCTGAGCTTTCCGGCCCGTAAACTTCGATAACGCGGCCTTTGGGCAGGCCACCAATGCCCAATGCAATGTCGAGGCCGAGCGATCCGGTCGAGATCGCTTCAACATTCATTGCTTCTTTCGAGCCCAGCTTCATTGCCGAGCCTTTGCCAAATGCTCTGTCGATCTGAGCGAGCGCAGCGTCGAGCGCCTTCTGACGGTCCACGGAACCTTCCTTTTCTACCAGCTTGAGACTCGTCGACATCGCATGACCTCCTTCTCTTGCCTAGTGCTGCCGAAGACTTATCGACCGCCCCTTCCAGGCATTGTGTTGGAGATTATGTATCTGATTTGTTCTCAAAGAACAAGAGTAGAACGAAAATTTCCGAGGTTCCATTCAAAGCATTGAATATACTACGTTTTTCTTCTCTCTAGCCTTCAGCAAGGCGCATTTGGAACGAAATTTCGCGCGTTCCATTGCGGGGAATGCTAACTTCGACCACTCGGTTGCCGTCTTTTAACCGTGCTTTGCGCAAGCCCTTTACTTCCCAATCAGCAAAAACGCCCAGATCAAGTCGCACAGAAACCTTGTGAGGATTGGCATTGGAGAGGTTTGCCTTCACGGTGACCCATGGCCGCTCGCCATCTTGCGATGGACTAAACTCGCTCATGCGTCCGCACTGTCCCTGCACCTGCGCGCTCGGCCCGATTTCGATCTCTATATCTTGCCCAACAGCATAATCGCGCAAACGTTCTTCACCGACCAGCAGTTCACCAGATGCGCTCGGCTCAAAGACCGTGATACCGCCCATCGGCATTGCAATACCAAGACCATGCTTCTCGTCGTTCTTCGTTTTCAGAACGATCCCAGCTTCCGCAAAGTCGCCTTCAATGCGCCGCCCCCAAGGGTCGCAGAAAAACTGATAGAGTATCTCGCCTTTCACATCCTGCTTGTTGAGGAATGCGACCTGTTTCAAGCCTTGCGCATTCACACTCACAGGCTCTGGCACACGATAGAGCTTCAGATCGCCAAGCGCTTCCTCACTTGCAACCATCGCCACGTCCGCCATAGATTCCATCGCATTCGACTTTCTACGCGAAGCTGTCACCATGATGCGTTGCTCCCCCAAGGCTGCCATTGGTGCTGGAGCAACGCCATCATACTCATCATAGCGCCCTGGAAGCGGCGAGCCCGCTGCCGTGCTTCCAATCGGATAACATGTCAGGCGCAAAGGCTCCGCACGCGGAGGTTCAGCCAGACCTTGAAAATCGCTTTCCACATTGAGCGTGCCTGCGACCGCCATCAGCTCAGCATCGGCGAAGGTCTGCCCGTTGTCATTGAGCAAAGTGAGCCAAGACAGGAGATTGAAACGCAAATTATCGCTCGTTCCACCTTCAATCAGTGTCGCAACATAATGTGCCTGCCAGTCGAAGCCCCAAGCGAGATAGCTGAGTGTGATGTCGTAAGTCCCGCCATTCTGATCGCGTGTATCGATTGTGAAGACAGGCTGAGCCGAAAGCCCGTCCGGAACAGCAGGAAAAGTCAGCCGCTCAGGCAACCCTGCGCAGCGCACCGCCTCGTAACCTTGAGAGGTCTGAAGCACGAGCCCACCATCTGCGCGCGTGCGCACAATGCCGTTCTCGCTCACTTCTTCGCCCGTACCGGGCGTCGTTCGAGTGACAGTAATCCTGTTACCCAGCATACCGTTCACCAGCGCTGCAGGAGACAACAACTCGGCATTGCGGTTCTTTTCGATCGTACCGCCTGGCAGCCCCGTCACGATGGCAGAGACTGCTACCATACCCTCTGCAACGCCCGTAAAGCGGATCGTAGAGACACCGGCGGGTAGCGTTACCCGGCGCGTTTCGCTGATCATCGCGAAGCCTTGCGGCAAATCGAGGTTCATGGACTGATATTGGTCGCGCGAAGGATCACGATAGACCGTGACGGCTGTGTTGATCGGCGGAGAGGCGTCCACAACTTCGCGCGCATGAACGGTTGCCGTTGCATTCAACAAAGCGGCGGCAAGCATATCGAACAATAAGAGAAAGCGGGTCATCGCCCTTCCCCGCCTTTAATAACGTGTGGCGTATGTTACACGGACAATCCGCTCACCATTGGCGGGCACACTAACTGTATGGCGCCTCGTGTTGGCGTTTACCTGCACGCCTTCCACGTCCTCGCTTGTTACGCGGAAGTCGCGGGTCCACCAGCCACGGTCCAAACCATTTTGCGACAGCACCACTTCAACCGCAGAGCTCTTCGCATTGGTGAAAGTGTAGCGCATTGTAGTGCGGTAATAGGTCGGCCTCTCTTCGCGAGTGTATGTCCGAGTGCGCCCGTCATCCTCGACTACACGGAAGCGAGAAGTAGCTTCCCATTCTCCTTCGCTCATCCGATCGCGTCGTTCGACCTCTGCCTGCACAAGCACATCGAAAGCTTCGCCCGTTGTCAGCGAAAGCGTGCTCCCCATCGGCGTGTGGCCGATCCGGTTTTCGCCGATAAACTGCGGACTGCCGCGCTGGTCGCGTTGATAGAACCTGACTGTGCCGGCAGGCAGAGCATCACCAAGCCCGCCATCACTTGAACTCGTGAATGAAATGTCGCTTGAGACATTCACTGGCGCACCGTCGCTCGTGAGCCAGCCCACATTGCGACTATAGACCTTGCGCGCTGGCACGCCTTGGACATCAAGAAAACTGACCTGCTTAGTCTGAGCGTTGGCAATGGTTGTTCGCTCAGAGATCGGATAGAGATAGTAATCGCCCAAACGCTCACGATCAGCGCTCTGTGTTCCAGGTCGAACCATATTGCGGTTGTTGTTGCGGCGACCTTGCCCGGGATTTCCTGCGACCAATAGGGTATCGGCTCTATGGAAAGTCGTGCCGGTGTTATTGGTCAGCGTCACCCATCCTTGCATGTCGATCGTGTTCGTTGCTTCATCAAAAAGCGCGACATAGTCTGCATTCCAGCGCAGGCCAGTGGTCAGATACCGGATGGAAGCAGGACGAACTCCGCCACGGGTCGCGTCGACATTCACAGACAAAGTCGGCCTAGCGCGCAAGTTCGGTGGCACGCGGTCGAATACGACACGCACAGGCAAGCCATCGTCGCGCAGCACTTCAATCCGGTTGCCGATCTGTACAACAACGCCGCCCGCTGTGGAGAGAACCTTGGCACGCTCGGTCGTCTCGCGGCCTGTCGCGGGATTAGTCCGCACCAGAGTGACGGTCTGGCCGATAGCCTTTTCCATCATCTTGGCAGGAGTGAGCAGGTCGAAATCGAAGTTCTGTTCAATGATTCCGGCCCCGGCAGCGTTGAAGCTGAGCGTTTCTGGACGAATACGGGCGGAGACATCGGGAAATTCGATCTTGCTGCGACCGCGCGGGATGTTGAGCTGCCGCACATCTTGAACAAGAGCCTGATCATTATTGTAGATCGTAACTGCAAGATCGCCTTGAGCGGTCTCTTCGCTCGACGATTGCGCCAGAGCGGGCAATGCCGCCGCTACCAATGCAAAAACTGCAGTATTTCGTGCAAAGCGACGCGTGCGTTGAGCCATGTCCAAACCCCTCCTTCAAATCCCAATCGCGATCATAATGCGACGGAATACCGTGTATCAAGGATGAATGGGATGGGGTTGAAACCTCAGTTCCGAAGTTGATCCCCAGCTGCGGATGTCACTCCAAGGCGGCAGATTCGCGCATGACTTCAGCGACTTTGTCGCCGATTTGCTGGACACTGAAGGGCTTCGGCATGAAGTGCATGTTGGGGATGTCGATGTCTTTGCGCAGCTGTTCTTCGGCATAGCCTGACATGAACAATACCGGGATATCTGGCTGAATCTCACGGATTGCCCGGGCCATGGCAGGTCCGTCCATCCCCGGCATCACGACATCGCTGACAATCAGATCAAACGCGCCACCCTTCTGGATTTCAGCAAGGCCAAGCTCCCCATCAGCGCAAGCGGTTACAGTATAGCCAGAGCGTGCGAGCGCGCGTTCTGCGACTGCGCGGACCATATCCTCATCTTCAACCAACAGTATTTTGCCGCCACCCGACCATTCGCGGGTCTTCTCTTTGCGAACCGGCTCCTTGGCGGCGGGTCGCTCTCCCTTGTTCACCGGGAAATAAAGCGTGAAGCGCGCACCCTTCACTCGGCCTGCATCATCTTCGGTATTTGTCACAAAGATAAAGCCGCCGGACTGCTTGACGATGCCGTAGACAGTCGAAAGGCCGAGCCCCGTGCCCTTGCCTTGCTCTTTGGTGGTAAAGAATGGCTCAAAAAGTTTCGACAGTGCCTGAGGCGGTATGCCTCCGCCATCATCCTCGACGACAAGCATGGTGTAATCGGCAGTCGGCAGGATTTCCGAGCCCATTTGTTCGACTTCACCGGCGCGGACACGATGTGTTGAAAGTGCGATCCGCCCTTCCCCGTTTCCGCGCGACTGAATGGCATCGCGAGCATTGACCGCCAGGTTCATGATGACCTGCTCCAGCTGCTGAGGGTCAGCCCGAACCGCACCAAGGTCGCGGTCATGCTTTACATCGTAAGCGATCTTCTCGCCGATGAGACGCTTGATGAGCGGGCCAACTTCGCTGACCACATCCGGCAATTGGATAATCTCTGGCCGCAAAGTCTGCTGGCGCGAGAACGCGAGCAATTGCCGTGTGAGGGCGGCAGCGCGGTTGGAGTTATTCTTGACCTGCTGAATATCATCATAGTCACTATCGCCCGGCGTATGGCGAAGCAGCATCAAGTCGCACGTTCCGATTATGGCCGTCAGCACATTATTGAAATCGTGCGCAACACCGCCGGCAAGTTGTCCCACCGCTTGCATTTTGGTTGCTTGAGCGACCTGCCGCTTGAGCTGCGTCTCCTCGCTTGAATCAGCAAGAATGAGCAGCACCGCGGCTTCACCCAAGCCGCGTACACCCGCGAGACCCAAGGAAACCGGCTCGTCCGGACGGCTGGCGAGACGCACTGCCATATTCCCGCTTGTCGCCGGGCCGCGTCCGTGCCTGCGCACAGCATCTGACAAAGCGGCCTTATCTTCGCGTACCACAATATCTGTCGGGAATGGCGGCATGCCGCGATTCTCGCGATCGATCGACCGCAGGAATGCCGTGTTGCCAAACAGAAAGCGACCATCACGGTCCGTCATTGCGAGGCCAAGCGGCAATTGACTAAGCAATGCTTCGAGCTGAGCAACACCTGCCTGCGACCCTCCGTCCCAGCTGCCGCCAATTCCAACCCCGGTATCGACCAGAAGCATCAGCGATTGCCCCTGATCAGGGCTCGTTGAGTTTTCGCCGGCGGGTGTTTCCAGCGGCACATGGATCAATGTTTGCGGTGTGCCTGACTGACCTTCACGAGCAAAGAATATGCGATCCCGGTCATCTGAGCGAAGGAAAGACACAAAGTCCTGGCCTGCAAGCGTCGCATTCGCGTCTCCAGCTGCGCGCTCAGCAAATCCGGCACTGACATTACGCACCAGGCCATCAGGAGACGTCACAGCAGCCTCGATACCAGCGCGAGACAACATCGCACCAAATGGCCCTGCAACATCATACTGGATCAACTCAGCTGCCAGCGCCGTCACTACAGGCTTGAGCCTCCACAGCAGATATTCTTCTGCTTGCCCCACGCGCTCGGACACCACATTCCAGACTTGCTCACCTGATGATTGCGCGGTTCCAGAATCAAGCTGAAGTTGGTCTGCTTCAGCCTTGCCGTCACGCCGCGCTTCCCGGGCTAGCCGCATGAGTGCTTCGCTTGCCTCTCGGCCTTGCGACAATCCCGTAGGCGCAAGTGCTGCGCCGAACGCTTCGACATAGGCGGTATTGGCGCAAACCAGGCGGTTGGCTCTGTCTGTAATCGCAATAGCAATGCCAGGCAGTTCCATCGCAGCAAGGGTAACAGACCAGTCAGCGCTTGCTTCAACATCTAGTGCCGGGATGTTCCGCATCCGCTCCAGCGCAAATGCAACAAGGCTCAGAATGACGAGGCCCGCTCCGAATGACAGGAGGAGAACGATGTTCTCGCTCACTGTCCAAAGAGCGCCAAGACTGAGAATGAAAGCAAGGCCCAAGCCTGCAATCATCAACCGTGATCCAGTATCGCTATCGCTGTAAGCGATGCTCACGAGTTGCTTGCCCCCATTTGCTCATCGAGCCTCTCATCGAGCCGCGCTTCCATTTTGCGCAGCTCGCTAGCTCTCTTGCGAGCGACCATTACCCGCCATACCGCGCTTGAAATCACATAACCGCATGCAGCGGAAACGACAGCTAGCACGACGAAGCCGAATGCTGTCACACCGGCAAGCTCGAAGAATGTGGCAAGCCAACCGCTATCCTCAGCCAATTGACCGGCCGCGCCCGCGCCCATCGTCTCGTCGATGTTGAGCGTAAGCTCACCCACGTTCTTCGCAACAACCACCCAGCCAGGCAAAGTGAACGGATTAGTAACAAACGTCACAAGCGCTGCGAGCGGCATATTGGCGCGCGCAGGAAGGGCAAGAAAGGCAGCGAGGAAAATCTGCCCGATCGGGACGATGAAAGCTGCGAAAAGCCCAAGGGCAACCCCGCGCGGTACAGAGCGACGCGTGAAGCGCCATAACTCAGGCGACAAAAAACGATGCGCGATCGGCGCGAGATACTTGTTTCGCGCCATCTCTTCGCGCGAGGGCATATATTTGCGGATTGTGTCCGCTGCCCATGTCTTTGATCGCTTCTTTGTCATTACACTTAAGTCGTTACGCGGCTCAGGCCTTGCTCTCCCGCCATCGTTTTCGCAAGGGCCGAGATGAGTTGAATGGATCGATTTTCGGTGAAATGACCACCGTCTTCGTCAGACCTAACACATGGGCATGACCGAGCGGTGAATCAAACTGAGGAATTCGAACAAAATCGCGCTCAGTCGAAGACGCTTGTGCTTCAACCCTTCTCGCGCATGAGCCGCGCCTTATCGCGCTTCCAGTCGCGCTCTTTGATCGACTGACGTTTGTCGTGAGCTTGCTTGCCCTTTGCCAGCGCTAGCTCCACCTTCGCTCTTCCCGTCTTGTTGAAATAAATCGACATAGGAATAAGCGTCATGCCCTTACGCTCAACAGCACCGAGAAGGCGATTGATCTCGCGGGTATGAAGCAACAATTTTCGTGGACGCCTCGGCTCGTGATTCTGACGGTTCCCGTGGCTGTATTCAGGAATGTTGGCGTTGATCAGCCAGACCTCGCCGTCCTTCACTTCGGCATAGCTTTCAGCAATCGTGGCTTCACCCGCTCTCAGGGCTTTCACTTCGGTGCCTTGCAAAGCGAGCCCCGCTTCAAACTTGTCTTCGATGGCATAGTCGAACCGCGCGCGGCGATTTTCCGCAACGGTTTTAGTCTTATCAAAGGTCGAAGGTTTGGGGCGTGCCATGATGCGGTTGCATCTAGGCACTGCGCTCACGAATTGAAAGTATGAAGACTTGGTCAGATCAAGCCGGCATGCTCCAGCGCTTCATCCACTTGACGGCGTGCTTCCTCGCTTGCGCTGACCAGCGGCAAGCGCACTTCAGGTCCGATATAATCACACACTCTGCTCAGAGCGTATTTGACGGGCGCGGGACTAGCATCGGAGAACATGGCGTAGTGCAAGGGAAACAGTCGGTCGTTGAGTTCACGCGCTTTCTTCAAATCATTCGCTGCGATTGCCGCATGAAACTCTGCGCACAAAGCCGGAGCCACATTGGCTGTTACGGAGATCGCTCCCTTCCCGCCTGCTGCGGAGTGCGGAAGCCATAGCTCGTCATTCCCGGAAAGCTGACAGAAATCCCGGCCGATACCCATCCGGTGATCAGCAACACGCGACAGGTCTCCGCTTGCGTCCTTGATCGCGATGATCCGGTCCGGATGCTTCTTGACGAGCGCAACGACTGTATCATCTTCGATATCGGTCACGGTCCGGCTCGGCACGTTGTAGAGGACTATCGGCAAGTCCGAATGCTCAGCCAGATAGCTGAAATGCGCCATCAAGCCTGCCTGGCTCGGGCGGTTGTAATAAGGCGCAACACACAGCCCTGCAGCTGCTCCAGCTTTCTTTGAGAAATTCATATGCAGCAAGGCGTTCTGCGTATCGTTTGAGCCGCATCCGGCGATTACCGGGACCCTGCCTGCGGCTTGTTCGATACACACTTCGATGACGCGATGATGCTCGGCATTGGAAAGCGTTGAAGCTTCCCCAGTTGTGCCGCATGGGACCAATGCAGCACTGCCTTGCTCGATCTGCCAGTCCACCAATTTGCGGAAAGCCGCTTCGTCGAACTTGCCGGCGCTGAATGGAGTGACCAAAGCAGGGATCGAACCGCTAAACATCGCGAGTTTCCTTAGTTTTGCCCGAAATTGAGCGTAATTGTGGAACAGTTGAGCGCACCGTTCACTTTATTCACGCGCTGATAAGGAGAATCTGACTAATATGTCCAGCATGGACAGCATCTTCCGTTCGCTAGGCGATCCGAAAAATTCAAAGCTGCGCAACGCAGCATCACTCCTCATTATCGGAGCATGCGGCGCCAGTTTGCTTGCGTTTACCCTGCCTGCAACTGCGCATTCGCCGTCATTGTCCGAGCAGGCTCGCGGCAGCCTCGTAGCGAAACAGCCGAGCGGAATTACGCAAGCGATCGCGCGCTGGGAATTCCTGACCGAGCCGCGTAACACGGAAATGGGTTTTGATGCCTATGCTGGATTTGCACTCAAATATCCGGAGTTCCCGCGCTCGAATATTATCCGTCTGCGTGCGGAAAATGCACTCGACAATGATAGTCCGTCTTCGGAAGAGCTGGTCGGTTACTTTGACCGCCATCCTCCGCTTACCAATCCTGCCAAAGCTCGATATGCCCTCGCCCTAGCAGCGCTCCAGCGATCCGAAGCGGTAGACGTAGCGCGCGACGCCTGGCGTGGCGGCGAGATGAGCGGTCCATCAGAAGCCTATCTTTTTGGATCTTATGGAAGCCAACTCTCTAGCGCTGACCATGACGCCCGGATGGACGCGTTGCTGTGGCAAGGCCAACAGGAAGCGGCAAACCGCCAAATCGCCTATGTGTCTCCTGAGAAGCGCAACATGTTTATGGCGCGTCTCGCTCTTATCGAAGGAAAAACGCCTTCATCTGCGGGACTGACCGTACCTGAAGGCGCTTGGGCCGATCCTGGCTATGTCTACAATTTGTCGCGCTATTACCGCACATCCGGCCAAGTGCCTGCAGCGGTGAACCTGCTTGCCAACCGCTCTCCTTTTAATGAGCCAGTGCTCGATCCGGAAGACATGGTCGGCGAGATGCTGCGCGTGGCAAAGGCTGCAAGCGCAAGCTCTGCAGTTCGGATCGCGAGCAACGTCGATGATCTGTTCGCACCCGGCTTCGATGTTTCGAGCGGGTCATTTACACTCCGCGATCGTTACACCGATCTGATGTGGCTTGGCGGGACCAAGGCCCTCTGGGAGATGAAAGATGGCGCGAAAGCTTCGCCGCTCTTCTACCGATATGGACTAGGCGCCAAGACTCCGCTGACCCGGTCCAAAGGCTTCTTCTGGGCAGGACGGGCAGCACGTCAGGCTGGCTTCGAAGCCAAGGCGATAGAGTATTTCGAGCAAGCTGCCGACTTCCCGCAATACTATTATGGCCAACTCGCTCTGTTCGAGATGGGCAAGCCGATGCCTGCTTTTGCAGACTTGCCGCAAGTGACTGTGTCGCCGGAAATGCGCGCCGAGTTCAACGCGCGCTCCGATGTCAAAGCCCTGCGCGCCATGGCGAAAGATCGCCGTGCTTGGCAGACCGAGCGGCGCTTTTTTGAAGCCATCGCTGATACAGCTGACACACCGGAAGAGATGACACTCGTGGCGCAGCTCGCAGCTGAAACTGGCCTCAAGGAATTCGAAGTTGTCGCTGGCATGGTCTCAGGCGAGCATCAGCTGGAGAGTTTTGAGCGGCTCGGCTTTCCCACGGTCGATACTCCGCCCGGGACCGACTGGACGATGGTCCACGCCATCGCGCGGCAGGAAAGCGAATTCGATCGCAATCGCCGTAGCCACGCCAATGCGATCGGGATGATGCAGCTCCTTCGCAGCACAGCTCGCGAGGAGGCCGGCATTCTCGGCATTCAGTATATGAGCGCGAGCCTGACGGAAGATCCGCAGTACAATATCCGGCTCGGTGACGCGCATTTCGCCCGCCGGATGGACCTTTATGGCGGCGCATATCCGCTCGCGATTGCATCTTACAATGCAGGCCCGGGGCGTGTGCGGCAGTGGATCCGCCTGAATGGTGATCCACGCAGGGATGACATCGATTGGGTCGAGTGGATCGAGAAAATCCCGGCAAATTTCGAGACGCGATATTACGTTATGCGCGTGCTCGGAAACGCTGTGACCTACAGTCACATGTATCCCGAGAAAGCGGGCACGCCTCGCACCATCGATACCTTTCTGCGCAGGTAATTCGCTGATAGGATTGCGCTATAATGGCGAACTTGGATGGTCCTCCGATCACGGCCGAAGGCATGGCCGCGCTGAAGGCGCGCTATGACCATTTGTTCGGCAAAGAGCGTCCGGAGATTGTCGAAATCGTCAGCTGGGCTGCGGGCAACGGGGACCGTAGCGAGAATGGCGACTATCTCTATGGCCGCAAGCGCATGCGCGGAATTGACCGCGAACTGGCCCATCTTTCCAAGCGGATGAAGAAGCTTCGCGTCGTCAATCCCGCTGAGCAGCCTGATAAATCGCGCATATTCTTTGGCGCAACAGTGACGCTGGCCGACGAAGACGATAATGAGCGCACTGTGGTCCTCGTCGGTGATGATGAGCAGGATGCGGGCAAAGGCCTGATCGGGTGGAGCTCTCCGATGGCACGGGCGCTGCGCGGAGCGGAAGTCGGTGATGTGCGAACAGTGAGATTGCCAAGCGGCGAAAAGGAATGGGAAGTGGTTGCGATCAGCTATGCGTAAATCTGCGATAGCCTTGGCCCTTGTGACCGCTGCGACGGCCCTGCCCCTCGCCGCCAAGCAAGACCTCGGCGTGTTTGGGAATTGGGCCGCGTTCCGCGATCCTGAAACACCGCGATGCTACGCGATTGCGAAAGCCAACGCGCCGGTGCTCGAGAGCGAGAAATATCGCGATTATGAGCCCTATGCGAGCGTCGGGACCTGGCCAGCTGAAGGCGTGCGCAACCAGCTGCATTTTCGGTTGTCCCGCCAGATAAGGCAGAACTCGCGCGTTACGCTCATCATCGGCAGGAAATCCTGGGCGCTACGCGGTGGCGGCGGCGATGCCTGGACGCGCGATCAGTCGCAGGACGCTGCGGTATTAGCTGCAATGCGTTCTGCTACCCGCATGACCGTACGCGGGACTGACGCTCGAGGCAGGCTCTTCACAAACCGCTATAGCCTGCAAGGTGCAGCAACCGCGATAGACGCCGCGCAATTGGGCTGCGCATCGCGCTAGCCAAACCGCGCTTCGGGCACTATATGCCCCGTCGATCATGGCAGATACGTCCCTCATGTCGATCCCCGGTCCGGTGGATCCCGTCCCCGTCGCGCGTGATATCACGCCGCGCGCGGATGGTCGCGTCGACTTGATGGGCCTACCCAAAGCACGAATTCGCGAGCTGTTTGCAGACGCTGGCCTCGATCCTAAACAAGCCAAGCTCCGCTCAAAACAGGTTTACCACTGGATCTACCATCGCGGTGCATCTGAGTTCAGCGCGATGACCGATATCTCCAAAACGATGCGACCTTGGCTTGAAGAGCGTTTTGTCATTGCTCGGCCTGAAGTCGTCGAAGCCCAGCACTCGACTGACGGCACACGTAAATGGTTGCTTCGCACGGCAGATGGCCATGATTTCGAGATGGTCTTCATTCCCGATGCCGATCGCGGGACCTTGTGCGTCTCTAGCCAAGTCGGTTGCACGCTCAATTGCCGCTTCTGTCACACAGGCACGATGCGGCTCGTGCGTAATCTCACGCCCGGCGAGATCGTCGGTCAGGTCATGCTGGCGCGCGATGCCTTGGGCGAGTGGCCGAAGGGCAAGATGGACTTCAGCGATGATGCCGATGAGAGCGAATACCGCGCTGACGGCCGTCTGCTCACCAACATCGTGATGATGGGCATGGGCGAGCCGCTCTACAATTTCGACAATGTGCGCGATGCATTGAACCTCGTGATGGACGGCGAAGGTCTCGCTTTGTCGAAGCGTCGTATTACGCTTTCGACGAGCGGTGTCGTGCCGATGATGGAGCGCTGCGGCGAGGAGATCGGCGTCAATCTCGCTGTATCCCTGCATGCTGTGACCAAAGACATTCGCGACGAGATCGTCCCACTCAACAAGAAGTACGGCATTGAGGAACTGCTTGAAGCTTGTGCTGCTTATCCCGGCGCCAGCAATGCGCGCAGGATTACGTTCGAATATGTGATGCTCAAGGACAAGAATGACAGCGACGAGCATGCGCATGAACTTGTCCGCCTGATCCGCGAGCACAAGCTGCCTGCGAAGGTCAATCTTATCCCCTTCAACCCCTGGCCCGGATCAGCTTATGAGTGCTCCACGCCAGAGCGTATCCGCAGCTTCTCGAACATCGTATTCGAAGGCGGGATCAGCGCGCCAGTACGCACGCCGCGCGGTCGCGATATTGACGCAGCTTGCGGGCAATTGAAGACAGCTGCGGAAAAGAAAAGCCGCGCTCAATTGGACCGTGAAGCGGCAGAAGCCGCCGGATGAACTGGACTATCGAAGCGATCTGCACCGGAAAGGCTGTTCCCTTTAACGGCGCTGAGAAGAGCGCATTCGCAAAACAACCGCAGCCCGGCCCGCTAAAGATCAATGCCGAAGGTTTCGAGATTGACGAGCAAGCCGATCGCAAGGTGCATGGCGGGCCTGAAATGGCAGTACATCTCTACCCGCTTGACCACCACGAGTTCTGGCTCGGCGCACTCATGGGACATGAATTGCTGGATGAGCCGGGCGCATTTGGCAGCAACCTTGTAGTACGAGGCATCGATGAAACCCAAGTGCATATTGGCGACCGGTTTCGTCTCGGCAGAGCGCTCTTGGAGATCAGCCAGGCACGCCAGCCATGCTGGAAGATCGAGCACCGTTTCCAGCGCAAGGGCATGGTCGCCATGATCATCGATACTGCAAAGTCCGGTTGGTATTTCAGAGTAGTGGAAAAGGGCATTGCCGAAGCTGGCGATGCGCTCGAACTGGTTGAGATCGGCCATGAAGGATGGACCGTAGAGCGCGCGTTCAAGACTCTCTTCTCACCTAGCTCGTCCAAAGAAGAGCTCGCGGAGCTATCGCAGCTAGAGCGCCTGAGCCCAGGCCACAAAGCGCGCGCCGCCAAGCGCGCAGGCCTCTGAATTCAACACTACAGCGCAAAATTGAAGCGTTTGATCCTTAATGGGTCGGAAACCGAGGCTGTTCAGCTTCGATTGCCAGCTATCCATGCAATAACGCAATCGACATATCACCGAGGGAGGAACCTCCGATGAAAAAGATTGCTCTTGCTATCGCTGCTGCGACGCTCACCATCCCTGCTGCACCGGCTCTGGCTGACCCGCCAGCACACGCCCCTGCGCACGGCAAGCGCGCAAAGGACCGTGCTGCGATCTATGGCGCGGATGGGTACTATCTGGAGCCGCGCAAGATCACGCGCGCGAGCTATATGTGGCGCGGCAAAGACGGAAAGCTCTATTGCAAACGCGATAACGGCACGACCGGCCTGGTCATCGGAGCGGGTGTTGGCATACTCGTCGGCATTGAGCTGGCTGGCCGAGGCGACAAGACATTGGGCGCGATCCTTGGCGGAGCTGCCGGTGCAATCATCGGCCGCGAGATTGATCGCGGCAGTCTGAAGTGCCGCTAGTTCAGTAAGTACAGGCGTAGAGGCATAGGCCGTGAATCTTGTAGGATTCGCGGCCTTTTCATTCCTACACGCTTTTCTTTCAGGCATTTATATGATTGGGTAAGTTAATGAGCTTGCCTGCTGTCCTGATTACCGGAGGCGCCGTCCGTATCGGCGCTGCAATGGCGCGGCGTTTTGCAGAGGCAGGCTGGCACGTCGTCATTCACTATCGCAGTTCAAGCGAAGAAGCAGACGCACTTGCCACCGCCCTTCCCTCCGCTGAAACCATCGGATGCGATCTCAATGATGGCGACGCTGCCGTCGCGATGGTTGAAACGCTCGCGACAAAGCTTCCCAATTGGGCCGCGCTGATCAACTCAGCATCGGTCTTCAACTATGACGGTGTAACCGAGCTCGATCCCGCCACGAACCGGGAAGCGATGCAAGTCAACGCCGTCACCCCTGCGCGCATGGCGCAAGCTTATCTTGCGAAGGCCTCAGCAGAGAAAGGGCGCCGGGTCATTCACATCACCGATCAGAAGCTGGAAAATTCCAATCCGGACTTCTTCAGCTACACGATGAGCAAACATGCGCTCGATGCCACAATCGCGATGCTGGCTTTTGGGCACAGTGACAGCAGCGACCGCATTTATGGACTTGCGCCGGGCGCCATTCTCGCAAGTCACGATCAGACCGAAGACGAGATTGAACTCTCGCACAAGCTAAACCCGCTGAAACGCAAAACGGGCGCGGATGAGATTGCGGAGGCCGCATTATTCCTCGCGACGGGCAATCTGCGCAGCGGCGAGACGCTCTACATCGACAGTGGGCAGCATCTGCTCAATCAGAAACGAGATGTCATCTATCTGGCAAGGGAGATGGCAGGACAGACTTAGTTGAACCACTTGGACGGGAGGGTTCATGAAGAAGCACGCACTATCAACCAGACTTTGGCACTGGATCAATTTTATCAGCCTTGTGATATTGTTCATGAGCGGGCTGAACATCTCCAACGGGCATAGACGCCTTTATTGGGGTGATTACGGCTTCGCGGCAGCGGACGCATGGCTCACCGTGCCTCGCTTCCCCGGATGGATGACGATCCCTGATTATTACAGCCTTGCGCAGGCGCGCGATTGGCACATCCTAGCTGCTTGGCCATTTGCCTTAGCGCTGCTCTTCATGTGGATCGCAATGCTTGTGAACCGCCACTTCTGGCGAGACCTGCGGACGACGCGCCGCGAATGGAGTGCTTCGGCGATTTGGGAGGACATCGTTCAGCACGTCAAACTCAATTTCGAGCATGACGGTGAATCCAAGTTCAACTTTCTGCAGAAGCTGTCTTACGGCGTTGTACTCGGCATCTTCTTGCCGATGATGGTGTTTACCGGCCTTGCGATCAGCCCCGGTTTTGAGCCGGCTGCTCCATGGCTCGTTGATATTCTCGGCGGGAGGCAAAGCGCGCGGTCGCTTCACTTCATCTTCGCATTCGCGACATTCGCATTCTTCGTTGTGCACATCGCGCTGGTGCTGCTCAATAAACCCGTACGCCACGTGTGGGACATGATTTCAGGAGGCAAGGCATGAAGCGTAGAGCTGCCCTGGCGGGGATCGCCGCCCTTTTCACCGGAGCTTGCTCCAAAATTGCAGACAGCAAGACCGGTTCCGCGCTGATGGATGCGGCTGAGAACTGGCACATGAAAGCGCATCGCGCGCTTGCAAACAGGCAAGCGCTCGCCCGCGAGTATGCACCGGAAGATCGTTCACCCACTTTCCGCGCAAACGGGTCGCGCACCGTCGATACTGACTATTATCGCGAGCAGCTGACCAATCGGTTTGCTGACTGGACGCTGGAGGTTCGCGGACTGGTTCGCACGCCATTGTCACTGTCGATGGAGGAACTGCGCGCCCTTCCCCAACGCACTCAGATCACGCGGCATGATTGTGTGGAAGGTTGGAGCGCGATTGGCGAATGGACCGGGCCACAACTCTCCCTGCTGCTTGACCAAGCGGGATTGATGGAGGAAGCCAATTTCATAGTCTTCCGCTGCGCAGATAATCTCAACGGTGATGACTATTACGAGAGCGTCGATATGGTCGATGCCTATCACCCGCAGACCATCGTCGCGCACAAACTCAATGGCGAGGACATTCCCGAAGGCAATGGCGCGCCGCTGCGCATGCGGATCGAACGACAGCTAGGGTACAAGCATCCCAAATATCTGACTGCGATCGAAGCGGTCGCAAGCCTGGATGATATCGGCGCGGGCAAAGGCGGCTATTGGGAAGACCGCGCGGATTACCAATGGTATGCGGGGATATAAGGATCAGTCTTCCGGATAGATCCGGTTCATCGCTTCCCAGTCTGCGGCGATCAACTGTTCCAGCACGCCCATCTCCACATCAGCGAGCTTGTTGATGTAAAGGCAACTTTTGCCGGTCTTGTACTTGCCTAGCTTTGCGAGCAGCTCATCGCGCCGCTTGGCTGCGATATCATCGCAATAGCCTCCCATAAGGTAAAGCGAGTGCTTTGCTTTGCGAGGACTGAAACCAGCGCGCATCCAATGCACATCGCGCCCGCTCGCATAAGTTGTGCGGTATTGACCGTATCCGATGATGGTCGGTCCCCACATTTGCGGCTTCGCACCAGTGACCTTCCGAAACAAAGCGTCGATTTGCTTTGCTTCTTCGCGTTTTGCTTCCGGTTCTACTCCCGCGATGAAATCAGCCGGATCGACGTCAGTAATCTGTGTCTTTGCCTCTGCCATTCGTCACCTCCCTCACTCACGCATTGACAGGCTAGCGCCATCAACGCAGTCTGTCATCTGGAGCTGTTGGAGGGATAAGCAAAGCTATGTGGTTGCTTGACAAGTTTCTGAAAAAAGTCATTCGCGACGGCCAACTGGTGGTCACCGATCACGACGGCAAGCGATACGAATACGGGACGCCTTCCGCAGACCAGGATCAGCCGCTTCATATAAAGCTTACAAATCCCAAGGCAGCAAACCATATTGCGCGATATCCGCAATTGGGTGCTGGCGAAGCGTTCATGTGGCAATGGCTGGTTATCGAAGAGCCGCACGATATCCGCGACATGATCCTGTTTGTGACCATGAACACGAAACGGATTGGCGACAGCGCGATCCAGTCGCAAGGCACTTTCAGCAAATTCGCTCAGAAGACCATCGCCAAGCTCGACGGGATCAATCTGCGATCAAGCGCGCGCAAGAACGCCGAATTCACTTACAACCTCACGCGTGAGCTCTACGAACGGTTCCTCGATGAAGATCGCCAATACACCATGGCTTATTACCGCGAGGATCCGGAGAACACCTCGCTCGAACAAGCGCAGATGGACAAGAAGGCGCACATCGCCGCGAAGCTCTACATGCAGCCCGGCCAGACGGAAGGCATGCGTGTGCTAGACATTGGCTGCGGATGGGGCGGCTTCGCGATGTATCTGCACGAGATGTACGGGGTCGAAGTGCTTGGCGTCGCGCTTGCACCCGACCAGATCAAGTTCTGTCAGGAGCGCGCGGAAGCCGCTGGCGTTGCTGACAAGGTCAAGTTCGAGCTGATGGACTATCGCGATGTTCAAGGAACGTTCGACCGCATCGCTTCCGTCGGCGTGCTCGAACATGTCGGCACAGTCCACTACCCGCAATTTTACGAGCACACGAACCGGCTTCTGACCGATCAGGGCGTAATGGTGAGCCATTGCTGCGGGCGTACCGGTCCTCCGGGCTTTACCGATGCATGGACGCGCAAATACATCTTCCCGGGCGGCTACATCCCGGCGCTTTCCGAACTCGTGACCGAAAGCGAGAAAAATGGCTGGCAAGTGATGGACGTGGAAGCCATGCGCTTCCATTATTCGCACACGCTTGAGGAGTGGTACAACCGAACAGTCATGCACCGCGACGAGATCACGGAAATGTATGACGACACATTCTACCGGATGTGGCTATTCTACCTCGCGGGCGCTGAGCAAAGCTTCCGCCACGGGACCATGGTCAACTGGCAAGTCCAATATGTGAAGGATCGTGCCGCCATTCCCATGACGCGTGAGTACATGGAAATCGAAGAGGCGCGGCTTCGCTCTGTAGGCAAAATTCCAAGCTGGCGGTTTGATCCGGCGCTTAAGGAAGCGGCGGAGTAACTATCCACCCACTTACACGAATAGGGCACGAGAGACCCCCAAAGGTGCCGTTTTGAGTAATGCGCTAATCGATCGGTTTTTGAGTTCAGTGGTCAAGCATGGCCGCTTGACCATAGCCATGCCATCTGGCGCGACGCACCAGCTTGGCGCGCCGACCGAAGGCTATCCCGAAGTCGCCATTCGCCTCACCGACAACAAGGTCGCGCGCGATATCCTGCTCGACCCGCGTCTGGGCGCAGGCGAGGCGTACATGGATGGTCGCATCGTCATCGAGCAAGGCGATGTGATGAGCCTCGTCCAGCTTGTGCGGATGAACAAGCCGTATGAGCGTGGAGGAGAATTGAGAAGCCCCTCCCCTTGGCGCAGGTTTCGTGACCGTGCAAAGTTCCTTGCAGGTCAGGTTAACGAAGCTCGCTCGTCCAAGCGAAATGTCGCGCATCACTATGACATCGGCAACGAGCTCTACAAGCTCATGCTCGATCCCGAGCACATGCAATATAGCTGCGCCTATTGGCCCCGCGATGAGATGACACTAGCCGAAGCGCAAGAAGCCAAGCTTGCGCATATCGCGGCCAAGCTTGCTCTGTCGGACGGACAGCGGGTGCTCGATATCGGCTGCGGATGGGGCGGCATGGCGATCTACCTCGCCAAGCATTTCGACGTGAGTGTGACCGGCATCACGCTATCGGAGGAGCAGCTCGCCCTCGCAAGAGAGCGCGCTGACGAAGCGGGCGTATCGGACCGCGTTTCATTTCAGTTGGTCGACTATCGCGATCTGGCCAAACATGGAGAGCAGTTCGACCGGATCGTCTCGGTTGGCATGTTCGAGCATGTCGGGAGACCGCAATTCGAGGAGTTTTTCCGCTCCTGCTACAACCTGCTGGCCGATGACGGAGTCATGCTGCTCCACACGATCGGGCGCTTTGGCGGGCCGGGCAAGACCGATGCCTTCACGAGCAAGTACATCTTTCCCGGCGGCTATATCCCTGCTCTGTCAGAGACGCTTGCGGCTAGCGAGAAGTACCGCTTGATCCACACCGATATTGAAACGCTTCGGCTCCACTACGCCAAGACTCTGCGCAAATGGTACAAGCTTTGCGAAGCCAACAAGGACGCGATCATCGAAATGATGGACGAACGCTTTTATCGCATGTGGACGTTCTATCTCGCCGGTGCGACTGCCGCGTTTGAAAGCGGCGGCATGGGCAATTACCAGATCCAGTTCGCAAAGAACCGCCACGCTTTGCCAATCACGCGCGATTATATAGGCGAGGTCGAGAATAAGCTGCTGGCTTAGGCAGCCTCGACCGGCGTTCGTTTGAACCAACCGTAGACTGGTCCAAATCCCATCAAGGCCGCGCCAACAAATGGCAAAGCAACAACCCAGAGCCTGACGCCCGTAAGGCCTTCGGGGCTTGCGATACTGATAGCTGCCGTCATCGCTAGGCCAATGCAGATCGCCAGCACACCGAAAACCACGCGCAGCTTGGGCACGGTGCGCCCTCCCCTGATTGGACCAAACACGCGCTCGGCCCGCGCAAAGATGGCAATCATCGGCAACAGCGCGAGCATATAGACCGCGATCCACACAGGCCGCGTCCACCACCATTCGGCTGTGCCGGGATACATCTCCAATCCAATCCCGCCAGCAAGCCAAGCCAGCACCATGACGAGCACAAATGCTGTCAGGTGCCAGAGATAGACCGTCATGATCATCCCGTTCATCAGCACAGTCGCAGTCCAGAGCGTGAGATTGTCGAGCAGCTTGCGTCCCCAAGGCTCCAGCGCGAGCACAAGCCCGGTCTGCGTCACACCGAGCGCCAACAAGGCGATCGTCGGAGGCATGGAGTTCGTGATCTGCGCGCCCGGCACGCCGATCATCGCAATGGGATAAGGGCCGTAGACCGTCAGCCCGACAAGCGCCGCCAATCCCAGTATAAACAGGCCGAGCGCTTTACCCTGCTCAAGCCTGCCATCCTGCCAAGCATAGCCAAGCTGATGAATAGCGACCCAGACAAACAGGAAGTTGATGAAATTGATGTAAGGCAAGCCTTGCGCAAGCGTTAGCCAGTCAACAGCCGTCGCTAAAAGAACCAGTGCCAAGAAGCTGCCCCAGCCAAACCGTTTCCATGCTTTCAGACTGAGCGGCGTGATCGCTGTGACCAGCAGATAGACCGCCAAAAACCATACGGGCACCAACGCCAACTGCGTCGCCATCTTCACATTGTCGCGGTCCATCCCCGCCATGGTCATTGCAAAGGCGAAACCCGCCCACAGCAAGAGAACCGGAAAAACGGGTGTAATGAGCCGCTGAACGCGATTCGCAAACCAGTCGCGGTAGAGGCCCTTCCGGCCCGGCTCTGCCTTGCGCAATTGCGCGCTCCAACTGACGCCATTGGAATAGCCGCCGACCAGGAAGAAGATCGGCATCACTTGAAAGCCCCAGGTCAGCCACTGCGACCATGGCAATATGCCGAGCAAGTGTCCGCCCTGCACCGCGCCTGCTTCGTTAATATAAGGCGCAGCGACAAGCCAATGGCCGAAGACAACTGCAAGGATCGACAAGGCTCGCAGGAAATCAACCCAGCGATTGCGCTCAGGCGGCGCCATTTGCGCCATCTCCTGCGCTTGGCCCCAAAGCCCGCGCTTGCGGACGCTCTGCTCACTAATCGTCGTTCTCCCTCCGACAGCTTCGCCAGAATATTGGAAGCCTGTGTCCGTTCTGCAAGCAATTCCGCGCTCTTGCCCCTTCCCCATTGCCCGTTCCCCTTGGTGCTGTTAGCGGGTGCAACAATTCTTTCAGGAACCGTTTCATGTCTCAAATCAAACGCGTCGTTCTCGCCTATTCGGGCGGCCTTGATACCTCGGTCATCGCCAAATGGCTCGAAGTGGAGCGAGGCCTTGAAGTGGTCACCTTCACCGCTGACTTGGGCCAAGGTGAAGAGATCGAACCGGCTCGCGAGAAAGCTCGCGCCATGGGCATTCCTGACAAACACATCTTCATCGAAGACCTGCGAGAGGAATTTGTGCGCGACTTCGTATTCCCGATGTTCCGCGCAAATGCCCGCTATGAGGGCGACTACCTGCTCGGCACATCAATCGCACGTCCGCTTATCTCCAAGCGTCTGGTCGAGATCGCGCATGAAACCGGCGCAGACGCCATTGCTCACGGCGCAACGGGCAAAGGCAACGATCAGGTCCGCTTCGAGCTTTCCGCATACGCTCTCGATCCAGACATCCAGGTCATCGCTCCATGGCGCGAGTGGGATTTGAACAGCCGCACGGCGCTTATCGAATGGGCCGAGGCGCATCAGATCATGGTGCCAAAGGACAAGCGCGGCGACAGCCCGTTCTCGACCGATGCGAATCTCCTGCACACCTCCTCTGAAGGCAAGGTGCTGGAAGATCCGTGGGAAGAGACGCCGGACTATGTCTATTCGCGCACAGTCAATCCCGAGGATGCGCCCAACGAGCCTGAATACATCACCATCGATTTCGAACGCGGCGATGGTGTTGCGCTTAACGGCGAAGCGATGAGCCCAGCGACCTTGCTCACGGCGCTAAATGATCTCGGCAATAAGCACGGCATTGGTCGGCTTGATCTGGTCGAGAACCGCTTCGTCGGCATGAAGTCGCGCGGCATGTATGAAACACCGGGCGGTACGATCTACGCTGTCGCCCATCGCGGGATTGAGCAGATCACGCTCGATCGCGGCGCGGCCCATCTGAAAGACGAGCTGATGCCGAAATATGCAGAGCTCATTTACAATGGCTTCTGGTTCGCGCCTGAACGCGAGATGCTCCAAGCAGCGATCGATCACAGCCGGGATAAAGTCACCGGCACGGTCCGGCTGAAGCTCTACAAAGGCAATACAATCCTGGTTGGACGCAAGAGCCCCAACTCCCTCTATTCCGAAGCGCATGTGACGTTCGAGGATGATGCAGGCGCGTATGACCAGCATGATGCGGAAGGGTTCATCAAGCTTAATGCACTGCGCCTCAAGCTTCTCGGGAAACGCGATCGGTCAAACTGAGCGAGTCGCTCGAGTCGGAATTGAGGCCTTTGGCGAGCGATTCCAGGCCACGTGCAGCGCCTGCCCCACAAAAGTTCCCGGTTCCAGAGTGCTTTTGCGCCGAGTGGTTGAGTTATCCACTCGCGTCCACAAGCGATCTTGCCAAAAGTGGAAAAGTAACGAGCTAACGACTTGCGCAAAATGCGATTCGGGCGCAGTCTCTAAACATCGAAAGGGAGCAAACCTCCAACGAAATCTGGCTCTAACGAGTTGAATTTCAGGAGAATTTTTCAAACTTTCGATACAGTGGTGACTGTCCACGCGCTGTTCGAGAACTCTCATGAGTAAGGCTCACGCCAGACGCAAGAGAGATCGTTTGAGAAGAGAGCGAGCTGATCTACTGTTAAGATCGGAAACCCGGTCAGCAATCGATGGAAGGATCAGGGGCTTCAGCCGCAGGTTCAGCCGCTTGAGAATGCAGACCAATATGGGGGAACGGTCTCGGTACCGCCGGAAAGCGGGTGCGGCAGGAAAGGACTTCGGTCTGGAACGGCAAGCACCGTGGGAAGACGGAACCGGATGCCGGTGCGAGCGCCGGTGAAAAACCCGCCGACTTGTCGGAGGGAAAGACATCGGGCGCCAAGCGCTTCAGGAAAGAAAGCATCTTCGGATGTGGACGGACAGGAAGACCACGCGCTGGTGAGAGTGGGGTCGGTAGCAATACCGGCCCCATTTGCTTTTGTGCTTTGGCTCGCGATGACCTTTACGTGCTCACAAGACATCATGCACCCGCCCTAGCCCCTTTGCAGCCCAGTAGGAAACTGCAGCTGATCGCAACCGCTCGTCAGCTTTGCGCCATGTTGCCCGCTACATCCGGCAATCCGAGCCGCAAGTTTGCACCCGTTAATCCAGCTCGGCTATGAGACGCCCGATGGAGAGGGGTCTTCACACAAGCACACGCCGATGGCTCGGAGCTGGTCTTGCTGCGCTTTGCCTCGCCGGCACCGCGCTCGCCCAGGACGCAAGCGAAGACCGCGAGTTTGATACCGCCACTGTGGACGACATCGCAGAGGCGGCAGACTTTGCCGAAGCCTTCGAAGCGTTTGCCGAAGACCCTCCGCTTTATCAGCCCGGCGATGCCGACCACGCGGTAGACCTTACGCAAATCGAGCCTGAGCGCGGCCCTCGAATAGTCAGGGATCTCGGCACAGGCACAGCGAGCTTCTACGGTAAGCGCTTCCATGGCCGCACTACGGCCAATGGCGAGCGCTTCGACATGCACGCCATGACCGCCGCACACCGCACTCTGCCCTTTGGCAGCAAGGTCCGCGTCACCAACCCCCGCAATGGCAAGCAAGTGATCGTGCGCATCAACGATCGCGGTCCATTCGCCAAAGGCCGCGCGATTGACTTGAGCCGCGCCGCTGCCGAGGAGATCGGGATGATCCGCCGCGGGCATGCAAGGGTCGAGATGGAGCTCGTCGAGTAAGGATGCCGCGCTGCTGCGACTGTCCCTAAACAGGCCGCTGAATAACCTCGTAAGTGATCGTCACCGTCTCGCTCGCGCATTGCGAGACTTGCACATCGCCGAGCCTTACTTCCTCGCCGCCATCTTCGCCGATCAGCACATGGGAGAAGCGCTGCCCGACGCGGCAGCCTGGCAGGCTCGCAGCGATCTGGACTGTGCCCGGCCCACTGCGATCCTTCGGAGGCGTGTAGCTGACGGTATCGACATATTTGACCATTACCAGGTCGCCGACCTTGGCCTTCCCTCCGCCGCTTCCCCCGGCGCTGGTTGTCGCCGTGCTCGCCCGCATCCGCTGTGAGCTCGCCTTCTCATCATCCTTCGCCAAAGTGACCGCCTTGTGCTGGCGTTTTCCCGTGGCGCGGCCCGTTGCCGCATCGCGCGTGCCTTCGCGGATGCTTTCCGGAGCCATCCAGCGCACGGGCGCGACTGTCTTGCTGCCCTTCGCGTCTGAGACCGTCGCGTCTTCGAGCCGTATCGTGTAGTAATGCTGCTCTGTGCCGGACGCAGCTTCGCCCTTCGCTGTGAAGCCGATGTCCTCGGTCTCAACCCCGTCTCCGGCCGGCTTGCTCTCCCCGTCGATATCGGGGATTTTGAGATAGCCTGCCGCGCTCGCCGGAACCGCCAACGCCATCGCGGCAGCACTCGCTGCCCATATCTTCACCCACGCCATGTCCGTTCTCCCAAATTCGTCTTGCAAGGAGGATCCTCGCACGCGACCCGGACCATTTTGTGGCGAGCACTCTATTCAGAAAACCTCAACCCAAGCCGAATGGAGTGTTGTTTCGGTCCCTGGGTACGGCAGTCAGCGCACGACCGTGCCTTCTCCGACTGGCCAAGCCACCCGCTCCCTCCACCCTTCCACCCGGATAGTGTCCCGGTAGGCTCCGGGTGGAAGGGTGGAGGGAGCGGGTGGCAACGGTCCTCAATCCTGCACATGTTGGATACGCATGTTACACAGTCCTAGGGACAAAACGCGCATCCGGTGCTGAGCATACCTTTTCACCACGCCTCATAGTCCCAATCCGCCGGAGGGCCGATCAGCCACCACTCATCCTCGCCCGCTTCAAACGCGAGCAATTGGTCAGAGCGCAAATCATCGACGCCGTAATCCTCCACCGCAAGCTCCTCGAGCGTCGGAGAGTCCGCAGGCCGCGCCCGCTCCATCCGCGCACACCGCTCTTCGCAAGAGAGGTTCTCCACGTCCTCCTGTGGCGGAGCATCCCCGCCCTCACCCGCATCAATCTCGCCCGCAATGTCCTCGTCCGAAGACCCCGCGCGCGCTTCACCAAGCTCCGGCGGCAAAGTCCCGTGCGCTTCGAAATGCGCGAGCACGCTGTCAAAGTCCGCCGCGGCCTCTGCCAGATTGCGATCCTCGGCCTTGGCATCGAGCCGCGCCAGATGCGCGAGCAGCAGCCGGGCATCGTAGCGGGTGCGGGTCGCAACCTCCTCGCCGTGGTAAAAGACAGTCTCCTCCACCCCGTTGAGGGCCCGGTCCGCCAGCACTTCTTCGGCATGCGCGCGCGCGACGACAAGCGCCGCTTCCCACCCGGAGGCAAAGTGCGGGCACTGCCGCCGCCAGCGGTATGCGGTCATGGGGGTGATAGCGATCGCGCGGCACGCCGAGCGGACATTGCCGGTGAGCGAAAGCCGCTCGAGGAAGCGTGCTTTCTTCTGGGAATTGTCTCGGGTCTGGTCGAGAGGGACTGGGACGAGGTGTGTCATGCTGCACCTCCGTTGCTGGCTGGAGATGCAACGGCGAGCGACCAGCGAGCCGCAAGGGCGAGCGACCAGCGAGCCGCAAGGGCGACTGCCCGCCCGAGCTTTTGCGAGGAAGCCAAGCGGCGCGGATGCGCCGCGCCCGGCGCTTGAGGGTCAAAACAAATAGATTGGGTCATGTTCGGCTCCGGTCAAAAAGGAGCCAAGCCATCTATACCTGTTGGGGAGTGTAGGACAGCAGGCAAGCTAGCCAGATATTTATTCCCAAACAGATACAGGGACTCAATATCTAACGATCCGAACGATTAACATCATTTAAGGGCTGGACTCACAAACGAAAGTACCGCCAAAAACAAGCTACGTTTGAGAAAGTCTATTGGGGGAAATAATGCCAGCAGGTGAAGCCGCTGCAACCGCTGTCGCAAAAGAGCTAATTGAAGCGACCGGTTCCAAAATTCTCGATCCCATAAGTAAAAAAGTCTCACGAGAAATAGCGAAGCTACGTGTGCACTATACCGACACTTTCCAAGAGCATCTCGCAAGCAGCTTGTTTCGCGCTACATATGTAAAAACCGTAGTTTCAAAAGATCGGGCAGTTAGGCTCCGCGATATTTATGTTACGCTATTCCTAAGCCAAGAGGACAACGGCCAATTCTCAGACGATCAGCTTGATCCAACACTAAATGTCGGGTGTCGCTACATCATTTCCGGTACAGGCGGCGCGGGCAAAACGATCCTCATGAAACACTTGCTTCTACGTTGCAGTGAGAAGGCTGACGGAAAGATCCCGCTTTTTATTGAGCTTCGAAATCTTGAGTTCGCGAAGAAGCGAAAGTTCCCAGAGATCATCCTGGCTGGAATCTGCGAGGATTGCGACGAAGAATCAATCGAACTGTTCCTTGCAGGGCTCGAGGAAGGCTTGTTCACACTTTTCTTTGACGGCTTTGACGAAATCAATCCAGAATTCACTGACCAAGCGACCAAAATGATCGCAGCGTTCTCTCGAAAGTACAAGAAGTGCTCAGTTGTGATGTCTACTCGACCGGGTACAGGCATTCACTCGTTGGTGAATTTTGACGTCTTTCACGTTTTACCACTTAGCAAGGACCAAGCTATTGAACTTATCGACAAGACAAAGTTCGATGAAGTTTCAAAAGCAAAATTTCGGACAGCATTGCAACAAGACTTGTATGACAAACATCAGACAATGATGTCCATCCCGATCTTGATCGTCATGATGTTACTGACTTTCCGCAGCTATGGCGAAATACCTGATCGCATGACAGTCTTCTACAGTCAGGCCTTTGACACTCTCTACTCAATCCACGATGCGGAAGGCAAAGAATCCTATAAAAGGGTCCACGATTCTGGTTTACCTCCTGATCTTTTCCGACGTGTATTGAACGCATTCTGTTATAGTTCGCTTTGTAAGTACGAGATCGAATTCGATCGAGACTCGCTGAATTTTTATGTCGAAAAAGGCATCAAGATTGCTCAGGCTCCCTGCAAGACTGCAGATTATATCTCCGACCTAATCAAAAACGTTTGCATCCTGCAACCGGATGGGACTTCGTACATTTTTGTACATCGCTCTTTTCAGGAATTCTTTGCGGCTTCGTTTTTGTCACGGTATTCTGGCAAGCAACTGTTTAAGGCATACGATCAACTAATCTCGGTTTGCGGACCAGACATCATCCGAATGTTGGCTGAGATCGACCGCGCAAAGTTCGAACGGCAGTGGGTCTTGCCGAAACTCGAAAAGTTTGCGGAAGACCTATTAAGGTTTAAAGATAAAGGTGCAGTTGAGCAGGCTTCTGCTCTCGCCAAAAGGTTGATTGTCCGCGGAGAAAGCCCTCATCTGATGCCAGGCCTGAGCCGTTCATCTTTGAGCAGCGATGGGATGATGTTGGCATACGCCACGACAGACGAGATTCATCCTACGAAAGTGATACGTCAGATTGAGTTTGGGAAAACTGCAACTCAAAGAATCGAAGCGATGAGACCACGTTCCGCTCAATCAGCAGCCGGCCGTGCGCTTCAAGAGCGAAGAGGCAGGACAATTGCCCAGCTTACCATGACCGAAGAGAATAAGTTGATCATGGAGGATTCGAATTTTTCAGAGCTCTTCGCACGTTACATTGATTATGTTGAATCTGTGCGAACGGAGGTCAGACAAAGAGTTGAAAACGATGTGGTTATTGAGGACATTATTTTCGAGTAGCGCGCAAGCTCCCTCACCCCCTCACCGATAGACCATCACGCAGGCTTGCGTGATCTCCTGCATTTCCTCGCGTTTTGAGCCGAACGCATCGCCGAGCGATATGCCGCGCTCGTCAAATTCGTATTTCATGCAGCCGCAGATTTCCTCTGCGCGGTGAGCCACTTCCTCCGGGAACTGCGCGCGGGCCGAGCATTGCGCGACAAAGTCCTCCGCCATGCGCGTCGCGGCCTCGGCCATGATTTCATCCTTATTGACCCACGAAAACGCGATCACGAAGGCAATGATGCCGGTCACGACAAGGACGATGGCTTTGAGCATGGTATTCTCCTTTCCCCCTACCGCTACGCTGCTTGAGGGGGTTCTCCTTTGTCGCAGGGGTAGCACAGGGCGGTTAAGGAGTTTTTTTGTTTTTGCCTCAAGCGCCGAGTTGTTTGTTTCATGCACCCACATCCGTGGGTGCGATTTCCTCGCTTCCGGGCAGGCAAGCTGCCCTCGCTGCGGACGGGCAGTCGCCCTTGCGGCTCGCTAGTCGCTCGCCGTGCTCCGCCACCAAGCCAGTGGTTTAGCGCCAAGACGCTTGGCTCATCGTCGCTGGCTTGGTCACGGCAGTCAGCGCAATTTTTGCTTAGCTTCAAGCGCCAGCGCTCACATCCGTTCGCTCGGCTTCCGGCCTATGGGTTCTTCCAATCAAACAACCGCATTTGCTGTGCGGCAAAGCTGAACAGCGCGGTGCCAGTCATCAGGAAAGCAAGAATCACCGCCGTCACAGCATTGCCAGCCGGAGCATAACCCAGCGCGCCAGCGAGGAAGAAACCCCCAGCGCCCCATCCCGTGATGCCGGAGACGACATTGTGGACCATGCCCACTTCCTTGATCTCCGCCCATGTCATGCGGAGGAAAAACCAATAGATTACAATTCCTATCGCAACGGTGGCGATCACACCGCTGAGGTGGAAGGCGAACAGTGCCGTTTCCTCGCTGGCGCCATAAGCGATGGCCGCTATCGGAATGAAGGGCATCACCATCAACGGGAACGCGGTGATGAGCAAGGCGCGGCTGTGCATGCGGTCTGCCTTGCTGGTTTCCTTTCCGCTCATCACGAAGGTTAGGAAGATCGTGACGAAACCGATCAGAACGACGGAGATCTCCGCCGTGGTACGGAAAAACGCTTCGAGTGCCATGTGGTGCCCCTTCCCCAAGGGCGTTCTTATTCCGCAGGCTCGTACGCCTTGTCCAGCATCGATTGCAAATACTGTCCGGTGAAGCTGCGTGGCTCGCTCGCCATCCCCGCTTTCGCGGGGACAGGCTTCGGTCGCCTATTCAGCTGCTTCTCTGGTCGCACGGTCCAACATGGGCTTGAGGTACGCACCAGTGAATGAGCGAGGCTCTCCCGCAACCTCCTCCGGCGTACCCGCTGCAACAACCTCACCTCCGCGAACGCCGCCTTCCGGACCCAGGTCTAGGATCCAGTCCGCGGTCTTGATCACATCAAGATTGTGCTCGATCACCACCACCGAGTTGCCCTGTTCGACGAGCCTGTGCAGCACTTCGAGGAGCTTGCGAACATCCTCGAAATGGAGCCCCGTGGTCGGCTCATCAAGGATGTAGAGCGTCTGCCCGGTGCTGCGTTTCGACAGCTCCTTCGCGAGCTTCACCCGCTGCGCCTCGCCCCCTGACAGCGTCGTCGCCTGCTGGCCGACCTTGACATAGCCCAGCCCAACCTCGTTCAGCATATGCATCTTGTCACGAATGGGGGGCACGGCCTTGAAGAATTCCTCCGCATCCTCGATCGTCATGTCGAGCACGTCAGCGATGGAGTGGCCCTTGAACTTCACTTCCAGCGTTTCGCGGTTGTAGCGTTTGCCGCCGCATTCCTCGCAGGTGACGTAGACGTCGGGCAGGAAGTGCATTTCGATCTTGATGAGGCCGTCGCCGGTGCACGCCTCGCAGCGCCCGCCCTTGACGTTGAAGCTGAAGCGGCCCGGCTTGTAGCCGCGCGCTTGCGCTTCAGGCAGGCCGGCAAACCAGTCACGGATATTGGTGAAGGCGCCGGTATAGGTCGCGGGGTTGGAGCGCGGCGTGCGGCCAATGGGCGACTGGTCGATCTCGATCACCTTGTCGCAGAACTCCAGTCCTTCAACCTTGTCATGCGCGCCTGCGATGACGCGCGCGCCATTGAGGGACCGGGCGGCGGCGGCGTAGAGCGTGTCGATGGTGAAGGAGGACTTGCCCGAGCCGCTCACACCGGTGATGCAAGTAAATGTGCCAAGCGGGATGCTCGCGGTCACGTCCTTGAGGTTGTTCGCCTTCGCGCCGTGTACGGTCAGGTCATGCCCGTTGCCCTTGCGGCGGGTTTGCGGAACCGCGATTTCCTTGCGGCCTGTGAGGTAGTCAGCGGTGAGCGACTTGCGCGATTTCATGATCTGCTTGAGCGTACCCTGCGCGACGACTTCACCGCCGCGCACGCCCGCGCCCGGGCCAAGGTCCACGATATGGTCCGCCTGCCGGATCGCATCCTCGTCATGCTCGACCACGATCACGGTGTTGCCGAGATCGCGCAGGCGCTTCAATGTCTCAAGCAGCCGGTCATTGTCGCGCTGGTGCAGGCCAATGCTGGGCTCGTCGAGCACGTAAAGCACGCCGCTAAGGCCCGATCCGATCTGACTGGCGAGCCGGATGCGCTGGCTCTCCCCGCCCGACAGCGTGCCGGACGTGCGATCCAGGTTCAGGTAATCCAGCCCGACATTGTCGAGGAAGCCCAGCCGCTCGTTGATCTCCTTGAGGATGGCGCGCGCGATCTGCGACTGCTGCTCTGTAAGCTTGTCATCAAGCGCCAGAAACCAGTCCTTTGCATCCGACACGCTCATCTTGACCGGCTCTGCGATGTCCGTGCTGGCAACCTTCACTGCAAGCGCTTTCTCGTTCAAGCGCTTGCCACCGCAAGTCTCGCAAGGCTGCGCGGTCTGGAACTTGGAGAGCTCCTCCTGCATCCAGCTGCTTTCGGTTTGCAGCATGCGGCGGTTCAAGTTCCCGATCACGCCTTCAAACGGCTTGCGCACGGTGTATTCCTTGCGCCCATCCTTGAAGGTCAGCTCGACCGGCATGCCGCCCGTGCCGTGGAGGATAATCATCCGCTGGTCAGGCTCAAGTTCGTTCCACGGCGTGGTAATGTCAAAGTCATACGCCTTCGCAAGGCTGGTCAGCACTTGCATGTAATAGGGCGAAGGCGGGTTCGATTTGGCCCACGGAGCGATGGCGCCTTGCTTCAAAGTCAAAGCTTCGTTGGGAACGACAAGCTGCTCGTCGAACAGCTGCTTCTCGCCAATACCGTCGCATGTCGGGCAAGCCCCTTGCGGCGCGTTGAAGGAGAACAGGCGCGGTTCGATCTCTTCGATGGTGAAGCCGGACACAGGGCAAGCGAATTTCTCGCTGAATACAATGCGATTTGCGGGTAATCCCGCGCCTTTCATCGCGCCGCCCCTGGAATTGGCGCTGTCCGCCTCGTCCTCGCGGCCCGGTACAACGCCGTCCGCAAGGTCCACATAAGCAAGCCCTTCGGCAAGCTTCAAGGCGGTCTCAAACGAGTCCGCCAGCCGCGTCTCCAGCCCTTCCTTTACGGCAAGCCGGTCCACCACAACTTCAATGTCATGCTTGAACTTCTTGTCGAGCGCAGGCGCTTCTTCAATCGGGTAGAGCTCGCCATCAATCCGCACACGCGTGAAGCCTGCCTTCTGCCATTCGGCGAGCTCCTTGCGGTATTCGCCCTTGCGGCCGCGCACGACCGGCGCGAGCAAATAAAGCCGCGTTCCTTCCGGCAGAGCCATCACCCGGTCGACCATCTGGCTAACGGTCTGCGCGCTGATCGGCTCACCGGTGGCGGGGGAATACGGCACCCCCACCCTCGCCCATAACAGCCGCATATAATCGTAGATTTCAGTGACTGTGGCGACCGTCGAGCGCGGATTGCGCGAAGTCGTCTTCTGCTCGATCGAGATCGCAGGCGAGAGCCCGTCAATATGCTCGACATCGGGTTTCTGCATCATTTCGAGGAACTGGCGCGCATAGGCGCTCAGGCTCTCGACATAGCGCCGCTGGCCCTCGGCATAGATCGTATCGAAAGCGAGCGAGCTTTTGCCCGAACCCGAAAGACCGGTAACAACGATCAGTGCATCGCGCGGCAGGTCTATATCGACCCCTTTGAGGTTATGCTCGCGCGCACCGCGTACGCTTATTTTTGTCAGCATACGGCAGGCCTATGCTTTAGAATTTTGGTCAAAGACATGGGTCGGCGGTGTTCCGGTAATGTTCTGGTTTGTCAAGAGATGCAAGGCGCCGCTCCCACAGCAATGCGCATAATCCCTGAAACCCGATGTGGTCCCTCACCTACCAATTGCAAATGGAGAGAGTGGTTCCATGGTTTTTCGCAATGCGCCCTTGGGCAGCCCTACAGAAAATCTGAAGTCCCGAATTAGAGGAAAACCCGTATGATTTGAGGCCTCTTCGTTCGCATCTTCCCACCAGGTCCTTCGGGTCGCACCATGGAACTGGAATGAGTTGCTGATAAGAGCAGTGGGCGCCGCACGCTGCGCTCTAGCCAAGCGGACCGACGCTTTGGTTGTTGAAAGCGTTGTCCACCGGAATCCGGTTGCAATTGCAATCAATCTCCTGTTCAACTCGTCTGCGATAACACGGCGTCAACCCGCTCGCCTGCGTGGCGGCGCACTCACATGACTAACGGAGAGACTATGAAGGCCCAGATTCTGGCCACGACCGCAATTGCAGCCCTTTTGGCCGGCTGCGCAACCACCACCGGAGAGACCATGGACACTGTCGCGGAAGCGGAAACCGAAGCGCCTGCCATGCCTGAAGCAACAGGCTATTTCGCGCAGATGAGCGACCTGCCCTTCCATGCGCCGGACTTCACTAAGATCAGCGAAGACGATTACATCCCGGCATTCGAGCAGGGCATGGCGATCCAGCAGGCAGAAGTCGCGGCGATCACCTCCAACCCCGAAGCGCCGACTTTCGACAACACGATCCTCGCGCTGGAAAAATCTGGCCGCATGCTAAGCCGTGTTGCTCTGGTATTCTACCAACTCACTGGCACACACACCAATGACAATCTCGATGCGATCAATGCTGAAATCAGCCCCAAGCTCACGGCGCATTCCGACAGCATCAATCTAGACCCGGCATTGTTCGCGCGCGTCAAGGCGATCTATGACAATCGTGCAGCGATGACGATGCTGCCGGAAGACGCCATCCTCTTGGAGAACACCTATAAGGACATGGTTCATGCTGGCGCATTGCTTACAGCGGACCAGCGCGAGCAGGTCAAAGCGATCAATGCTGAGCTTTCCACGCTGACAACCGATTTTGGCAAGGCTGTGCGCGAAGCAACCAACGAACAGCCTCTGGTAGTCGACGCTGCAGAGGAACTGGCTGGCCTGTCAGACAGCGAAATCGCTGCCGCCGCCAAACTGGCCGCTGATAAAGGCTATCCTGGCAAGTTCGCGATTGCGATGCAGAACACTACGCAGCAGCCGCTGCTGCCGAACCTCGAGAATCGCGAGACCCGCGAGAAGATGTTCAAACTGAGCCTAAACCGTTCAGACGGCACCAATCCCGAGCATGACACACGTGTCCTGCTTGCGAAGATTGCAGCTCTGCGCGCGCAGAAAGCGGAACTGTTCGGCGAACCAGACTGGGCGAGCTACACCATGTACGACCGCATGGCGAAAGAGCCTAAAACTGCTCTCGACTTTATGGAGCAAATGGTCCCTGCCCTCGCCGCAACCCAGCGCCGCGAAGCCGAAGTCCTGAATGCGCGCATCGCGGAAGATGGCAAGAACTTCTCGGTTCAGCCATGGGATTGGTATCGCTACGCCAACAAGGTCAAGGCAGAGCAATACGCTTTCGATGAAGACGAAGCCGCGCAATACTTCCAGCTCGACAAAGTGCTGGAAGACGGCGTCTTCTATATGGCCGAGAAGCTGTATGGTCTGAAGTTTGAGAAGCGCGACGACATCCCGGTCTATCACCCTGATGTGACTGTCTACACGGTCTTCGAGGAAGACGGGTCGGAACTTGGCCTGTTCTACTTCGATCCTTTCCAGCGTCCGTCAAAGCGCGGCGGTGCGTGGATGGGTAACTTTGTAGAGCAAAGCCATCTGTGGGGCACGAAGCCTGTCGTCTATAACGTGCTCAACATTCCGAAGGCCGCTGAAGGCGAAGTCCAGCTGGTCAGTTTCGACAATGTCGAGACGATCTTCCATGAGTTTGGCCACGCAGCGCACGGCCTGTTCGCCAACCAGAAATATGAGAGCCTTTCGGGCACAAATGTCGCGCGCGACTTCGTTGAATATCCGAGCCAGGTCTTCGAGATGTGGGCGGTCTATCCCGAAGTGCTGCAAAACTACGCCAAGCACTACGAGACAGGCGAAACCATCCCGGCCGATCTGGTCGAGAAGATGGAAGCGGCTGGCAAGTGGAACGAGGGCTATGACTTTGGTGAAGTGGTCGAAGCTGCTTTGCTCGACATGAAGTGGCACTCGCTCTCGGCTGCTGAAGCCGCGGCGATCGATACGCCGGAAGAAGTGGACGCGTTTGAAGAGAAAGCGCTGAAAGAGCTCGGCCTTGAGATCGAACTCGTGCCGCCGCGCTATCGCAGCACTTACTTCAACCACATCTTCTCGTCACCTGCAGGCTATTCGGCTGGCTATTACAGCTATCTGTGGACGCAAATGCTCGACCATGACAGCCGCCAGTGGTTCCTGGACAATGGCGGTCTGACCCGCGAGAATGGCGAGCACTATCGCAAGACCGTGCTGAGCGTTGGCGGGACGAAGGAATACTTCCAGATGTACCGCGATTTCGCAGGCCGTGAGCCGACGATTGAACCGCTGCTTGAAGCGCGCGGCCTGATTGCGTCAAGCGATGGGTCGGCTGACGGCACGTCAGATGGGCGCTTGCCGCCTCAATCGACCGGCGAATAAGAACTTTCCCTTGGACGGGAATTCAAGGATGGGCGGCCTCTTTGCAGGGGTCGCCTTTTCTTTTGCGGTGCTGGCTAAACAGAGAGTTTAAGCTGCGCGCCGAGCGACCTGTGCACCGCAATTGGAACCATTTTCGCCGCAAGCGAGAAGCTCAACGAACTTCTCCGCATTGATGGCCACATCGTCCGGGCCAATCTGATCGAACGGATCTTCCAGATGGCTCTGGATATTGTCGAGACCGGTCAGGATCACTGCGAACAGCACCGGCATCACATAAGTCAGCACGCTCGCTTCATATTCGATCGCGAGATGCGCGAAATACGGACCATAGATGAGCGGCAAAACAATGATGAAGAAGTCGCTGAAGGCGCGAAGCGTGCGCGGCGTGCGATACTGGTAGATGTGCTTCACGCTTTCAAACGCAACGATCATCTTGGAAATATACTGATTGCAGCGCGAGCATTCGCCCGAAGCGAGCCCCTCTTCACGCATTCGTTTCACGAACTCGGAAAGCTCGGAGAAGCTTGCATAGACCTCGCGTTCGTGGATGGAAATGTCTTCGCGTTCTGCCTTGAACAGATCGCGACAGCTCTTGAGCAAATGCACCAGCACCGTTTCCACATGGCGCAAGCGATCTTCGCTTTGATCCGGGATCCAGTCGCGTGCTGCAAAATAGATCGCGCGGCCATGCGCTTTGATGACACCGTAATCGTCAAGCGCACTCTCGCGGCGCTTGTAGGCATGGCCTATAGAGAACACGATGGGAAAGATGACCGCAGTTGAGATGATCGTGAGCGGATAGTCGGCCACCAGATTAAGCTTGAGCGACACCCATGTCGCGAGGATCGCCAGAATGGCGATACTCAGTGTTTTCCCATTAACAATCAGACCAATACGCGAAATGCGATCGAACAGCATACTATCCCTTCCCGGTTGAAAGCGCATACTTAAGCCGGAAGGTTTGAAACTGCGTTAACCAGATGATTTACCCGGACTTACGTAGAGATGAGCGCTCTTGCGCCTTGCTCTCCGATCCACCGGGTCGAGACACCCCAGGTCTTCGCAATGACGTCTGCCGCAAGGGCGGTTTGCGGCTCGGCGGCTGCCTCCAGCTTTCCCTTCTCGAGCACAATGACCCGATCGGCATGGTTCATGGCGGTTGCGAGGTCGTGCAGAACGATGACGACTCCAACCCCTTGCGATGCGGCTTCACGAAAGTGCGTGAGCAGCGTCTGTTGATGCGCGAGGTCCAGCGCTGCGAGCGGCTCGTCGGCCAGAATCCAGTCGGGTTCGCCTGCCAGCACCCGGGCGAGCAGCGCACGAGCCTTCTCGCCTCCGGACAGTTGCGATGCAGGACGATTGCGTAAGGCTCCCAGATCGAGCGCGGAAATGGCTGCTTCGACTGCTTCTTCGCCTCGATCGCGATGCGGCAAGCGCCCAAGCCGCACAAGATTAGCGACAGAAACATCCCACGCAATTTCAGCATCCTGCGGCAGATAGCCGATACGCTTTGCACGCTCTCGCGGATGGAACTCAGCGAGAGATTTGTCGCCGAGCGCGATGCCGCCGCTGGTCGGCGTCAGCAAGCTCGCAAGCGCCATCAGCAGGCTGGATTTACCTGCACCATTCGGGCCGCAAATGGCTGTAATCTGTCTCGGCTCAAGCGTCGCAGAGATATCTTGCAGCACATTTGCATCGCCTCGTGTCACGCCGAGATTGCCTATGATGATGCTCATACGCGCGCCCTCCGCATTTTGAGCAGAAGCCACAAGAAGAACGGCGCACCGATCAGGCTCAGTGCGATCCCGAGCCGCAGCTCGGTCACCAGCGGCAGGATGCGGACCACGCTGTCCGCTATCAGCACAAGCAAGCCGCCTGCAAGCGCGCTCGGCAAAAGTAGGCTCGAAGGCAAGCGGTCGGTTAGCGGGCGAACCAGATGCGGCACAATGAGGCCTACAAAGCCGATGATCCCCGCCACTGCGACGCCTGCGCCAACCGTAAGGCCCACGCCTGCGACAAGAAGCCACAGCAAGCGTGTCGTGTGCACACCCATACTGCGCGCTGCGCCTTCACCCAGTGTCAGCGCGTCCAAACTCTTCGCAGCAAATGCGAGCACAACGAGCCCCGCAAGGACCAGTGGTGCTGCAATTTGCACATCGCTCCAGCTGCGGTCCGTCAGCGCACCATTAAGCCACATCACGATCTCGCTCATAGCAAAAGCGGACGATGCGAGCGTAATCGCAAGCGCCGTGAGCGCTCCCGCAAGGCTTGCGATCATTAAACCCGCCAGCGTGAACAGCGCAATTCCGCCGCTCCGTCCTGCAATCAGCGCCAGCAATGCCATCCCCAGCCCCGCGCCAGCCAGCGCGAATGCTGGTAGCAACCACCCGCTCGCAAAACCGAAAGTGAAGCTCGCCACCGCCCCCAGCGCGGCCATTGGCGCAATCCCGAACAGCCCAGGGTCGGCCAGCGGGTTTCGCAAATATCCTTGCATGGCCGCACCCGCTCCGCCCAGCCCTGCACCGACGATCATCGCAAGAAGCCCGCGCGGTAAACGCAGCTCCATCAGGATCAGTGTCGCGTTGGGCCCGGAGCCGGCAATGTTCGCCGGATCGATCCAGACCCGCCCCGCCAGCAGCGAAAGCGGAAACGCGATCAGCAACAGCACGCCGAAGACAAGGCTCGCGCGGTTCATGAGGCATCTCCGCGGCGCATCTCCTCGCGGATTTCCGCGAGCCGCTCCATCGCTTTAATGATCGTCGGTCCACCACAATAAAGCAGAGCAGGATCAAGCGTTTCCACCCGGGTATTTTCAAGGCTTTCGAGCGCTGGATGTGCCTGCCCGCGCGCTTCGCCCGCAATCAACAAGAGTTCAGGCGGATTGGCGAGCAGGAACTCGAGCGGCAGATAATCCGCCTGCCCCATGCCAAGTGCTTCGCTGTGGCTCGAAAAGCCCGCTTTGCGCATCAATTGGCTGATCAAGGCCTGCTCGCCTGGCACGATCTCGCCCGGCTGCCACAGGACTGTGGAGATCGCGCGATGATCAGCGGGTGGCGAATTGCGCGCGATCGCGCGGTCTATATCTAGAATGAGCTCAGCCGCCTCTTCAGACCGATACACCAGCTCGCCGAGATAGCGGATCTGCTCCTGGCTTTCGCCGACGCTCGTCGGGCTGGAGAATGTGCGGAACATCAGCCCCAATTCCTGCATTGCTTGACGCGTCGCAGGCGAGAGGAATGTACTGGCCAGCACAACATCGGGATCGCGCACGAGCAGCTCTTCAACGCTCCCGCCTGTTGAAGCAAACTGGCTCGCAACGTCTGGCTCAAGCGAGCTCGACGCGGGATCATGGCTGTAATGCGAGATCGCCAGCACCTGGTGTGGTGCCGCGACATTGACCAGCATGGCATCAACGCAAGGGTTGAGGCTGATATAGCGCGGACCCTCCAGCTCTGTCGTATCTCGCGCGTTTTCAGGTGCGGGGGCACAAGACAACGTGAGCGCGGTCGCAGCCGCGAGCGCCAGCATCGTAAAACCAGTGCGGATGGAAAAGCGTTCAGTAATCATCAAATCCCGTTCGATGCGGCGATAAAAGCGCTTGAGCGTTCCAGCAAGCCTCAACCTTGCGAGAGGTGAATTGTGATTAACGCGCTCGAAACCGTGTTTTCTGGCCAATGCATTAGGTGATTGAGCGTATGAGAGCGTTCAGAACAGAACACTCCAAGGGTCGCACATCCATGGCTAACACCCCCAATTACGCCTTTGCACTCACTCAGCGCGCGCTTGCTCCGCTGCGGGGACCTGCAAAACTGCCGAAACCTGCCAATATGAACGGCGCTCCAGTGGTCAGCGACGAAGTGCTGGTCGACACTCTGCGTCACTTCGGCGAGCATGGCCTTGGGGCAGCCGCCGAAGCCATCTACAAAGCCAAGGATGCACACGCATCCGGAGATCAAGCCGAGGCGCGGCGCTGGCTGGAAATCTGTCGCGCGCTGGATCGCCGGATGGCCTCGCGATTTGAAGACGACCTGACCTGCGCTTAATCCGGCTGCTTGTCGCGAGGTTACGAGTGGCTGACGGCGCAGAACAGTAATTCTACGCAGACACAATTGCTATTGCGAACTACTTGCAAAGATAGTTGCCGAATGCGACCTTTTGCTGGTTGCAATCGCTTCTGCGCGCGCTAAACCGCGAGCTGTACACGGGTGCAGGTAGCCTCGCGAGATCGGCTTTGCATGCGTTTGGTTGAGTTCCTCGGTCTCGCGCGAACTGCAAAGGACGGTTTTACCCAAATGGCACGCAAGAAAATCGCGCTTATCGGCGCCGGCATGATCGGCGGAACGCTCGCTCACCTGGCAGCGAAGAAAGAAATGGGCGACATCGTCCTGTTCGGCATTGCTGAAGGTATGCCGCAGGGCAAGGCACTCGACCTCAGCCAGTGCGGCCCGATTGAAGGCTTCGACGCCAATATCAAGGGTTCGAACGATTATGCCGATATTGCCGGCGCGGATGTCGTGATCGTCACCGCAGGCGTGCCGCGCAAGCCCGGCATGAGCCGTGATGACCTCCTCGGTATCAACCTCAAGGTCATGAAAGCGGTCGGCGAAGGCATCAAGAACAACTGTCCTGACGCTTTCGTGATCTGCATCACCAACCCGCTCGACGCAATGGTCTGGGCGCTGCGCGAATTCTCCGGCCTGCCGCACAACAAGGTGGTCGGCATGGCAGGCGTGCTCGATAGCGCGCGCTTCGCAACCTTCCTCGCATGGGAATTCGGCTGCTCGGTCAAGGACGTCAACGCCTTCGTCCTCGGCGGCCACGGCGACACCATGGTGCCGGTCACCAGCTACACCACGATCAACGGCATTCCGGTCAACGACTATGCCAAGATCAAGGGCGTCAGCGAAGATCGCATCGACGAGATCGTCAAGCGCACGCGCGGCGGCGGCGGCGAGATCGTCGGCCTGCTCGGCAACGGCTCGGCCTATTATGCGCCTGCAACCAGCGCGATCAGCATGGCCGAAGCCTATCTCGGCGACCAGAAGCGCATCTTGCCATGTGCGTCTTATGTCGAAGGCAAGTACGGCTTGGACGGGCTCTATGTCGGCGTCCCGACAGTGATCGGCGCGGGCGGCACCGAGGAAGTGATCGAGATCGAACTCTCCGACGAAGAAAAGGCCAACCTCAAGGTCAGCACCGACGCGGTCGAGGAACTGCTCGAAGCGTGCAAGGGGCTGGATAGCTCGCTGGGCTGAGCGCCCTGCCCAACCAAAAAATATTAGGAGAGCGGATCATGTCCATCCTCGTAAACAAAGACACCAAGGTCATCACGCAAGGGATGACCGGCAACACCGGTACATTCCACACCCAGCAGGCGCTCGATTACGGGACCCAGATGGTTGCAGGTGTCACGCCGGGTAAAGGCGGAACCGAGCATATCGGCCTGCCGCAATTTGACACTGTGCGCGAAGCCAAAGCCGCGACCGGCGCGACCGCCAGCTGCATCTACGTACCCCCGCCCTTCGCAGCCGACGCAATCTGCGAAGCGATCGATGCAGAGATGGAACTCATCATCTGCATCACTGAAGGCATTCCTGTGCTGGATATGGTGCGCGCGAAAGCGGCGCTCGCCGGCTCCAAGTCCCGCCTGATCGGTCCGAACTGCCCCGGTGTTTTGACCCCGGAAGAATGCAAGATCGGCATCATGCCCGGCTCCATCTTTAAGAAGGGCTCAGTCGGCGTCGTCTCGCGCTCCGGAACGCTCACCTATGAAGCGGTGCATCAGACCACCATGGTTGGCCTAGGCCAGACCACGGCTGTCGGCATCGGTGGTGACCCGGTCAACGGCACCAACTTCATCGACGTGCTCGACCTGTTCCTTGACGATCCGGAAACCAAGTCGATTATCATGATCGGCGAAATCGGCGGCAGCGCAGAAGAAGAAGCCGCTGCGTTCTTGAAGGCGGAAGCTGCCAAGGGCCGCAAGAAGCCAACCGTTGGCTTTATCGCGGGCCGTACAGCGCCTCCGGGTCGCCGCATGGGCCATGCGGGAGCAATCGTTTCGGGCGGTCAAGGCGGCGCGGACGACAAGATCGCAGCGATGGAAGATGCGGGCATTCGCGTATCGCCCTCGCCATCAGAGCTTGGCACAACGCTCGACGCGATGCTCAAAGAAATGGCGTAATTGTCGAGAGTCCTCCCTCCCCGGAGAAAACCCATGGGTAACGAACAGCAGAACTTCATCCCTGAACTCAGCGATCAGGAAGGCCCGCAGCCGGGCCCGTCCTGGGCGCGGCCGAACTGGCTGAAGGAAGTTTCTGACAGCGGTGCGGACCTGACGCAAGCGCTGGACCCGACTGCGATGAAGATGGCGGTCGAGAAAGCCGCGAAGCAAGCTGGCAAACCGTCTGATCCCAAAGCCATCGAGGAGGCTGCGGCCAATTCGATCAAGGCCATGATGCTGGTGCGGCTCTACCGTGTGCGCGGTCACATGGCGGCCAACCTCGATCCTTTGGGGCTGCATGATCGCGGGACGCCTGAAGATCTGACGCTCGAATTCCATGGCTTTAAAGGTCACGAAGACACCGAAGTGTTCGTTGGCGGCGTGCTGGGTCTTGAGTGGACCACGGTGCGTGAGCTTTATAACACTCTGCGCGCCACCTATTGCGGTGCGGTCGGCTTGGAATACATGCACATCGCGGACACTAAAGAGCGCCGCTTCCTGCAGGACAAGTTCGAAAGTCCGGGTGAAACGATCCAGTTTACCGAAGAAGGCAAGAAAGCGATCCTTGCCGCGGTCATTCGCGGCGAAGGCTATGAAGCGTTTCTCGGCAAGAAATATGTCGGCACCAAGCGCTTTGGCCTGGATGGCGGCGAATCCATGATCCCGGCGCTGGAAGCAGTGATCAAATATGGCGGCTCCACTGGCGTTCGCGAGATCATTTACGGCATGGCGCACCGCGGCCGCTTGAACGTCCTCGCGAATGTGATGGCAAAGCCTTACAAGGTCATCTTCCATGAGTTCTCCGGCGGCACAGCCAACCCGGAAGATGTCGGCGGGTCTGGCGATGTGAAGTATCACCTCGGCACCAGCACAGACCGCGCTTTCGACGATATCGAAGTGCATATGAGCCTTGTGCCGAACCCTTCACATCTGGAGGCGGTGAACCCGGTTGTGCTTGGCAAGGCGCGCGCTCAGCAAGCTATCCGTGACGATCTCAAACAGCACGAGCAGGTCCTGCCTGTGCTGATCCACGGCGATGCGGCCTTCGCTGGCCAGGGCGTCGTATGGGAAAGCCTCTCGCTTTCTGGCGTGCCCGGCTATGACACAGGCGGCTGCATCCACTTCATTATCAATAACCAGATCGGCTTCACGACCAGCCCGAAGTTCGCACGCAGCTCGCCATACCCCAGCGATGTTGCGAAAGGCGTCATGGCGCCGATCCTGCATGTTAACGGCGATGACCCGGAAGCGGTGACTTTCGCTTGCAAGCTCGCGGTTGAATACCGCCAGACCTTCGGGCGCGACATTGTGATCGACATGTGGTGCTATCGTCGCTTTGGCCACAACGAAGGCGACGAGCCGAAATTCACACAGCCGATCATGTATGATGCGATCCGCAAGCATCCCAAAGTCAGCGTCATCTATGCCGACCGACTGATTGATGAAGGCGTGATCGAAAAGGGCTACGCTCCGCAATTGCGTGAGGAATTCGAAGCTCAGCTCGAAGAAGAGTTCGAAGCGGCCAAGAGCTACAAGCCCAACGAAGCTGACTGGTTTGGCGGGCGTTGGGCCGGTCTCAACAAACCTGCGGACCCGGAAACAGCGCGGCGCAATGTGCATACAGCCATCGAGCGCAAACTGTTCGACAGCCTCGGACGCACGCTGACGACTGTTCCTGACGATGTGACGATCCACAAGACGCTCGGCCGCGTGCTCAAGGCCAAGTCGGAAATGTTTGAAAGCGGCGAAGGCTTTGACTGGGCAACCGCCGAGGCACTCGCTTTCGGCAGCTTGGTGACAGAAGGATTTGGCGTGCGCCTATCGGGGCAAGATAGCGGTCGCGGCACCTTCTCCCAGCGCCACGCCGTTTGGGTCGATCAGAACACTGAGAAGAAATACATTCCTCTGACCACGCTGCCGCATGGCAAGTTCGAGGTCTATGACAGCACACTGTCTGAATACGGTGTACTCGGCTTTGAATACGGCTTTGCCATGGCCGATCCGAAAAGCCTGGTCATGTGGGAAGCGCAGTTCGGCGATTTCGCGAACGGTGCTCAGATCATGATCGACCAATTCATCGCGTCAGGCGAAGCCAAGTGGCTGCGCGCCAATGGCTTGGTCCTGCTGCTGCCGCATGGCTATGAGGGCCAGGGTCCTGAGCACAGCTCAGCCCGGCTCGAGCGCTTCCTGCAACTGTGCGCGAATGACAATATCCAGGTCTGCAATATCACGACGCCAGCCAACTATTTCCATGTGCTGCGCCGTCAGATGCTGCGTCCTTTCCGCAAACCGCTAGTGATCATGACGCCGAAGTCGCTGCTGCGGCATCCTCTTGCAAAGAGTCCGGCCGACGAATTCCTTGGCGAGCATCACTTCATGCGGATCAAGTCGGACACGACGGAAATCGCAGACGAGAAGGTTAAGCGCCTGGTCCTGTGTTCGGGCAAGGTCGCTTATGACCTGATCCAGAAGCGTGACGAAGAAGGTCTGAAGGACGTCTCAATCGTCCGGATCGAGCAGCTCTACCCATTCCCTGGTGAGGCCCTCGCCATTCGCCTGAAACGGATGAAGAACCTTAAAGAGGTCATCTGGTGTCAGGAAGAGCCGCGCAACAATGGCTCATGGTTCTTTGTCGAAGAGCATATTGAAGCCGCGCTTTCCGAAGCTGGTCACGACGGTATGCGTCCGCTTTATGCAGGTCGCATGGCATCGGCGTCGCCGGCAACCGGCCTCGCCAAGCGCCACCAAGAACAGCAAGAGCAGCTGGTCGCAGCGGCTCTGGGTCTCAATTCAGGCAAGTAACTCCGCACTTCAAGCCGTAAAAAGACATAGGAAACAGTCAGATGGCTACAGAAATTAAAGTCCCAACTCTGGGCGAATCGGTAACCGAGGCAACCGTCGGTGAATGGCTGAAGCAGCCGGGCGATGCTGTTGCGGTCGACGAGCCGATTGCGAGCCTCGAGACTGACAAGGTCGCCGTGGACGTTCCCTCTCCTGTCGCTGGCGTATTGCAATCACATGCGGTCGAAGTCGGCGACACTGTAGAAGTTGGTGCACTCATTGCAACGGTCGAAGAAGGCGCGACGGGCGCTGCGACCAAAGGCGAAGAGCCCGCTCGCAGTCAGGAAGCCCGTGAGGAAGGCAAGGAAGAACGCAGCGAAAACGACTCCGGTGATGCCTCATCCGTAACAATGTCGCCTGCTGTGCGTCGCGCAGTGCTTGAACACGGTGTTGATCCAACCACCATCAAAGGAACTGGCAAGGATGGCCGTCTGACTAAGGAAGATGTGCTCGCTGCTGCAAAAGCGAAGAGCGACCCTGCTCCTACCCAATCTGCAGCCGCCACAGCTCCTGCTGCCGCGCCGTCTGGCTCGCGCAACACGGAACGCGTGAAGATGACGCGGATGCGTCAAACAATCGCGAAACGTCTGAAAGGCGCGCAGGAAAATGCAGCGCTGCTTACGACATTCAACGATGTCGATATGTCCGCGGTCATGGAAGCGCGCGCGAAGTACAAGGATCTGTTCGCCAAGAAGCACGATATCCGCTTGGGCTTCATGGGCTTCTTTGCGAAAGCGGCGTGCCTTGCCTTGAAAGACGTGCCTTCAGTCAACGCCTATATCGAAGGCGATGAGATCGTCTATCACGACTATGTCGACATCTCCGTCGCGGTCAGCGCGCCCAACGGCCTCGTGGTCCCCGTAATCCGCGATGCGCAGGCCAAGGGCTTCGCGCAGATCGAGAAGGACATTGCTGACTTTGGCGCGCGCGCCAAGGAAGGCACACTTACGATGGAAGACATGTCCGGCGGCACGTTCACCATCTCCAATGGCGGCGTCTTTGGAAGCCTAATGTCGACGCCGATCATCAACCCGCCGCAATCTGCTGTGCTGGGCCTTCACCGGATCGAAGAGCGTCCTGTCGCGGTCAATGGCGAAGTCGTCATCAAGCCGATGATGTATATCGCGCTTAGCTATGACCACCGGCTGATTGACGGACGTGAGGCTGTCACGGCACTCAAGATTATCAAGGAAGCGATCGAAGATCCGACACGGATGCTGATCGACCTTTAAGGACATCAAAATGGCTGATCATTCTTACGATTACGACGTTCTTATTATCGGCGCTGGCCCCGGCGGTTATGTCGCAGCGATCCGCGCGGCTCAGCTCGGCTTGAAGGTGGCCTGCGCTGAAGGCCGTGAGACGCTCGGCGGAACCTGCCTCAATGTGGGCTGTATCCCGTCAAAGGCATTGCTTCACGCGTCTGAATATTTCGACGCGGCTGCAAGTAACAAAATGGCGGACATGGGCATCGAAGTGAAGCCTAAGCTCAACCTTGAGAAGATGCATGGCCAGCGGCTCGATGCGGTGGATGGCCTCACAAAAGGCATCGAATTTCTCTTCAAGAAGAACAAGGTCGACTGGAAGAAAGGCTACGCCACGTTCCAGGATGCGCACACCGTCAAAGTCGGTGACGAGACTGTGACGGCGAAGGACATTGTCATCGCGACAGGCTCTTCGGTCACGCCTCTGCCGGGTGTCGAAGTCGATAATGCCAAAGGCGTAGTCGTGGACTCCACCGGCGCGCTGGAGCTTCCCAAAGTGCCCAAAAAGATGGTCGTAATCGGCGGCGGTGTGATCGGGCTGGAACTTGGCAGCGTGTGGCGCCGCTTGGGCGCAGAAGTGATCTGTGTCGAATTCCTTGACCAGATCCTGCCCGGCATGGACGGCGATGTGCGCAAGGAAGCGAACAAGATCTTCAAGAAGCAGGGCATCACTTTCAAGCTCTCGACCAAGGTCACAGGCGTATCCGTCAAAGGCAAGAAAGCGACGCTTACGCTTGAGCCCGCAGCGGGTGGTGACACAGAAACCATGGAAGCCGATTGCGTGCTCGTTTCCATCGGCCGCAAGCCCAACACTGACGGGTTAGGCCTCGAAAATATCGGCCTCGAAACGAACCAACGCGGCCAGATCGAAACAGGTCATGACTTCCGCACCAAGGTCGACGGCGTGTGGGCTATCGGCGACGTCATTCCCGGCCCGATGCTCGCGCATAAGGCAGAGGATGAAGGCATTGCGGTGGCTGAGAACGTCGCTGGCGAAACCGGCATTGTGAACCACGATGTCATCCCGTCGGTCGTCTACACCTGGCCTGAAATCGCAGGTGTGGGCCTCACCACAGAGGAAGCCATCGAGAAAGCGGGTGGCGACAAGTCCAAGGTCAATGTCGGGAAATTCCCGATGATGGCAAACAGCCGCGCTAAGACCAATCACGAGCCGGACGGCTTTGTGAAAGTCATTTCGGATGCAGAAACCGACCGCGTGCTCGGCGTATGGGCGATTGCGAGTGTTGCTGGGACGATGATAGCGGAAGCAGGGATCGCGATGGAGTTCGGTGCGACGTCGGAAGACATCGCTTACACCTGCCACGCGCACCCGACCCATGCCGAGGCGATGAAAGAGGCCGCGATGGCAGTACGCGGAAAGCCGATCCACATTTGATCGCCCGCTCTTCTGAGTGCTTTCCTGAGATTGCTCCCTTTGCCGCGCCGCATTAAGGCGAATGGCAAGGGGAGATTCTTTTGGCCTATCCAAGACTGACGAAAGAGCCGGGTGCGCTGAGAACGGCAGCAGCCATTAAAGCGGGCACGCTGTCGCCGCTCGAAGCCGTCGATGCGGCGATTGCACGGATCGAACAGCTCAACGCGCCATTGAACGCTGTTGTTGTCCAAGACTTTGATCGTGCCCGCGAAACCGCCAAAGCGCTTGAGCATCAAGGCCCGGACGACAACTCACCGCTGTTTGGCGTGCCGATGACAGTCAAGGAAAGCTATGACGTCGCGGGCCTCCCGACGACCTTCGGGATTGAACGGTACAAGGACACCATCGCCACGCGCGACTCCCGCGTGGTCGAAAAGCTGAAAGCTGCCGGCGCAATCATCATCGGCAAGACCAATGTCCCGGCCGAGCTTACGGATTGGCAATCGAACAATCCAGTCTATGGCCGGACCAACAATCCGCACGATCATGGCCGGTCTCCCGGAGGATCATCGGGTGGCTCAGCTGCCGCGGTTGCAAGCGGCATGGTCGCGTGTGAGTTTGGCAGCGACATTGGCGGATCTATCCGCGTGCCTGCGCATTTCTGCGGTGTCTGGGGACACAAGCCGAGCTGGGGTCTCATCAGCAAACGCGGGCATAGCCATCCCGCTTTTGCGGGCAAACCCACCCATGACGGCGCGCTTTCCGTATGCGGCCCGCTTGCCCGCTCCGGTGAAGACATTGCCGCGCTGATGCAGGTCACAGCCGAACATGTCATGCCGAGCAATGCGAAGCCGCTCTCCGAATGCAGACTTTTGCTCGTGACCCACATTGAAGGCTCTCCAGTCGACTATAGCGTGGGCACGCCTCTAGAGGACGCAATGGCTAAGCTCGAGCCTGTCGTTGTACGTGTTGATAGAGAGAGCGCTTTGCTACCTGACCTCGCCAAGCATCACCGCAACTATATGCGGATGATGAACACCGCTATGGCGCGCGGTGCTCCTGATCCAAAGGGCAATCGCGCCACGGCGACCGACTGGTTCAATCTGCTCGACGCACAAGCCGAATGCGAAGCGGAGTGGCAAAAGCTGCTCGAGGAATATGACTTCGTGCTGGCGCCCCCTGCCCCGGTCCTCGCCACCGAGCATGTCGAAGGTTCGCTGTTCAAGACGGACGTCAGCATCAATACAAAGATGGTTTCCTCTGCCTCCGGCCTTGCATGGGCGGGCGTTGCGACGTTACCGAACCTGCCTTCGACCGTTTTGCCGATCGGAACCTTCGATAACTTGCCTTGCGGAATGCAAGTGATCGGGCCGCGCTGGCGTGATCTCGATTGCATCCATGCTGCCATCGCAATCGATGAAATCGTAAACGGCTAAGTCATGAACGCAGAAGTCTTAACACCACTTCTTGACGCGCTCGACATTCTGGGTGTCGCAGTCTTTGCGCTGTCCGGCGCGTTGCTCGCCGCGAAAGAGCGCCAGACATTCGTCACTATGGCGTTCTTCGCGCTGGTCACAGGTGTTGGGGGAGGCACCGTCCGCGACCTTTTGATCGGCGCGCCGGTCTTCTGGATCAGCGACCCGTGGATATCGCTCGCCTGCATGGTCGTTGCACTGCTTGTGTGGTTCACGCCGACGCGCTGGTGGGATGGCAAGCTGCTCGACTATGCCGACGGCATAGGCCTTACAGCCTATGCGGTTTTGGGAAGCGCCAAAGCGCTGTCTTACGGCCTGCCGCCTGTGCCAGCGATGATGATGGGCGTTGTCACAGGAACGGTCGGCGGCGTGATCCGAGATGTGATCGCAGGAAAGCCCTCAATCGTCATGCGGCCTGAGCTCTACGTCACCGCAGCTGCGCTATCAGCAAGCCTGTGCGTCGCTGGAACCTGGCTGGATTTACCGCGCGAACCGGTGTGGATCATCGCAACGCTGGCAGGTCTTATCCTGCGCAGCGCCGCCATCAAATGGAGCCTTGCGCTGCCTTACTACAAAGAGAAAAACCACGTTCAAGCTCCATCAGAGGATCCTGAAATCAGCCCGTAAAATCAGGCGCTTCTGCGGTACGATAGCGATCATCTTCACGGCTTGTGCGTTCGTCAGTCGCGGCGACTTCTTCGCCCAGCAACGGACCGCCAGGATAAGCTGGCAAACGCTCGGCATCGACTTCGAGTGCAGGGGCGTTCTCTGTGTCTGTGTTGCGGCGCGCTTCAGCATAACGGTCCGCACTCCATTGGCGATCATCGGTACGTTGCTCGCGCGAGGAGCCTTCTGCAAAAGCGTCCGAAAAGTCAGCGTTTGACGCGCGGCTGCCATAGTCGATGTCCGAGATCTGGCCATTGGGGCCGATGCGGCATGTGAAACCCTCACCATTGTAGAGAGAACCGGACACGCGCCAGCCTTCGCCAGTGCGATCTACGCCGTCCACGCTATCAACGCGAACATCACGTTCGATCTCGCGCACACACATGCTGACCGCATTGTCGATGCCGCGCCCGCCATTGTAACGGGAGTCCCCGCGACGGTCGCGATTGTCATAGTCGCGATCCCGGTAATCACGATCCCTGTAACGATAGTCGCGTTCGCGGCGATCACGGTCGCGCTTGTTGTTGTTCGCAGCGCTGGCAATCGCAGCAATTCCGCCGAGGATTAGGACGCCCGCGACAACATCGCCTGCATCAATCCCGCGGCGATGATGGCGATGACCACGATATCCGCGCCATCCGCGATAGCCGCGCCAGCCACGGTGGTGCTCAGCCTTCTGCGCTTCCGGATCAAATGTGCCCGGCAAGGCGAAAGGAGCCGATTGAGCGCTCTGCATTGGCGCGGATGGCAGCTCAGCTGCGCTTGCAGCGATCGGAGATACAGTCATTGCGAGCGCTGCGGTCATTCCGGCAAAGGCGCTCTTGCGAGTGATGCGGGCCATTCTTCGGTCCCTCCTGTTTGTTCAGCCGCGCGCTTGGCTAGCCCCTATGCGCGAACCTTCAAGAATCGGAGGACGTCCACCACGCGTCCAGAATGCCAATATAGTTAGGCGGCTCAGGCTGACTAGTGCCTGAACCGCCCATGGTGGCCCTAAATGTAGGGGTTAGTTGGAAATGTGGTGCTTACCGCAGTCCGCGAATGCCGCGATAGTCGACATCGGTCACACGCCCCCGCTCGATGTAGCAAGTGAACTTGCCGGCATCCCGGTCATAGCCCCGATCATAGCGACCATGACGGTCGTAGCGATCATAGCGGTTGTAGCGCGTGTTATAGCGGCCCCAACCACGATTGCCGTCGACAACCAGGCGGCCTTTGACGCGCCAGCCATAGGACCTGCGATCAACATCGCGGATCTCCGTCACATCTGCGAAGCGGTAGCCAGACCGGCGCGCGTCACGCTCTGCAGCCCGGATACATTTTTCGACTGCACGACGCGGATTGCCGCGACGATAATTGTGTCCGCGGTAATAGCCCCGGTCGCGATAATCACGATCACGATCACGATAGCGATAGTCGTCATAACGAAAGCGATCGCGCTTGTTCTTGCTCGCAGCGCTTGCAATGGCTGCGATGCCGCCGATGATCACAGCGCCTGCAATGATGTCACCTGCATCGATCTTGTCGCGGTCGCCGTGACGTGCTTGTGCGGGCGTCGCGCCAGCAAGGGCCATTGCGCCCACTGCGGCTGTTGCGATCCCACCTTTCGCAAAGAGTTTGCCTGTCATGCTCATAGAGGGTCTCCTCAATTGAGCCGTGGCGGGAGTGCCTCGGCTTCGAGAATGCTTCTATGAGAGACGGACTGAGGCGTGACTGAACTTGCCTTACAGCCGATGTTCATAAAACTATCGCTTTTTATGAATATTCCCAGAATCTATCGATAAACCAGTATGATAGGCGAGGAAAGAAAGGACATCTGCGCTCTCCTCAACCCGCATTTCTGTGGGTTTACCGCGTCCATGCCCCGCCCCATTTTCTACGCGAATCAGCTTGGGATTAACACCGGTGGAGTCATTTTGAAGGCGGGCGGCATATTTGAAACTGTGCGCCGGAACGACACGGTCATCGGTGTCAGCGGTCGTGATCAGGACGGCAGGATAGTCCGTTTGCTGCGCGACGTTGTGATAGGGCGAGTAGCTGCGAAGGAGCCGGAAATCGGCTTCCTTGGATGGCGAACCATAATCGTCGACCCAGAACCGCCCGGCGGTCCAGCGATCGAACCGCAGCATATCCATGACGCCAACCGCTGCATGCGCCGCGTCAAATAGGTCAGGCCGCTGATTGACCACTGCTGCCACCATCAACCCGCCATTGGAGCGCCCTTCAATCGCAAGGCCGTCAGCGGTGGTGTACCCTTCTGCCTTCAGGAATTCGCCAGCAGCAATGAAGTCATCAAAGCTGTTCTGCTTGTTCGGCCCCCGGCCCGCTTCATGCCAGGCTTTGCCGAGCTCGCCGCCTCCGCGCACATTGGCGAGCGCAAACACGCCGCCCGCTTCCAGCCACGCCATGCGCTTGGACGAGAAGCCAGGTGTCAGAGACACGTCAAACCCGCCATATCCATAAAGCAGTGTCGGGGCCGGCTTGCCGCTCTCTGCAAGCTCGCGCGAGCGCACGATGAAAATCGGAACACGCGTTCCATCCTTCGACGTGAAGAAGCGCTGTTCGACCAAGTAATCATCAGGCACAAAAGTCAGGTCAGGCTCTGCGAAGGGTTCGGTCTCGCCTGTTGCCAGATCAAGGCGGTACACGGTGTCAGGCCGGTTAAAGCTCGCAAAAGAGTAAAACGTTTCCGGATCGCCCGGCTTACCGCCAAAACCGCTCGCCGTACCGTGCTGGGCGAGTGCAAACCCGGTTAGCGGACGCCCAGCAAGATCGTAGAGCTCTGCTTTAGTCGCTGCCTCCACGATCGTCTCTACAAGTAGGTGATTGCCGACAATGGATGCGCCGGAAATTGTTTGCTCTCCCTCGCCCAAAACTTGCCGCCATTTGGAGCGGCGTCGCGACGGATCGAAAGCAAGGATCTGTCCGCGTGTCGCATTGTAATCGGTCAGGAAATAGAGCCAGCCATTGACGGAGGCTAGGAATTCCCACTCGTGCTCCTGCGATGTGATCATCGGCCTAGACTGCCACTGCCGAAATCCGCTTCGCTTCGCGTTTCGAAGTTTGATGAGCCGCACCGAATGACGGGCATCTGTCCCTGTCTGGCTGGTTATGATTGCCCAACGCCCATCGCTTGTCACTCTAGCTTCGTGCCTGCGTTCAGGCACCTTGGGGCTGGCGAACACCAGACTGTCCCGGCTTTGACTTGTGCCTACGCGATGGAAGTACACCGCATGGTCGAAATTGGGCGCGAGATAGCCAGCATCCTCGTCTGGTTCAGGAAAGCGCGAGTAGAAGAAACCGTGATTGCCGACCCATGCAATCCGTGAAAACTTGACCCAGCGCACAGCGCTGTCGAGCAACATCCCGCTCGCTACATCGATCACACGGATCGTGCGCCAGTCACTCCCCGCAACCTGCTGAGAGAAAGCGAGAAGCGATCCATCTGGCGAGGGTTCCCATGTGCTAAGTGCGATTGTGCCGTCTTCGCTCCACTGATTGGGATCAAGCAACAGGCGCGACGGTCGCGACAGGCCATCGCGCACAAACAGTTGGGGCTGGTTTTGCAAGCCCACATTGCGCGTGTAGAAATAGCGCTCACCCGCGCGCCTCGGGATACCGAAGCGTTCATAATCCATCAGACCGCCAAGTCGCTCTCGAAACCATGCACGCTGCGGGATCTGCTCGAGATAGCTTCGCGTGACAGCGTTTTGCGCTTCGACCCACTCAGCGACATCCTCCGATTGCCGAATGTCCGCTTCTAGCCAGCGATAAGGATCGCTTATTGCTTCGCCGAATATAGTCTCTGAAACTGGCTCAGCACGCGATTCTGGATATTCAGGCGGGGCAATCCGCTCGGCGACAGCAGGGACTGCGCTGAGAGCAGAGAGAGCGGCTGCAAGGGCAATCACGAGCCTCATAGCAACCAATGTGGGACTATTCCTCTAGCGCTGCAAGCACGTCACGAGTGAAAGCAGCGATGTCAAAGCGCGTGCCAACCTTGTTCTCGCCGCGCCTTACGATCACAACCTCGCGGCTAGGCACCACGACGATATACTGCCCGCGATTGCCGAATGCAGCAATGGTGTCAGGCGGCACCCCATCACTCTTGTTCATCAGCCACCAGCCAGCGCCATAGCCGAACGGACTATCCGGTTGCGGACCCGAGGGTGTTGAGACATATTCGAGCCAGCCTTCCGGCAAGACACGCTCGCCGCTCGGGAGCACGCCATCATCGAGCATTAGCTGGCCAAGCCGCGCAAGGTCGCGCGACGTTGACCAAACCTGTGACGAAAGGATGTAGTCGCCTTGCCAATCGGTCTCGGCCACAGTGTTGTGCATGCCGACCTTTGCGAAAAACTCCGCCGGTGGATGCTCGGCAAAGGTGTGCTTGATGGCCTGCGTTGCTGCCAGCGTATCATAATTGGCATAGCGGTAAACCGTCCCGGGCGTTTGAATGAGCGGCCAATGCGTCATGCTCTCCGCCACTGTTGCGCCGCCAAAGTAAAGCGCGTCGGTACGATTGCCACGAGTGGCAGAATAGCGCCCGGAAGCCATCCGCAAGGCTTGGTCTATCGTGATCGCGCGGCGCGGATCGCTTTCATCTGCACCCAGCCCCGCAGACGCGTTGACATCCGCCTCACCGCGATAGACCGCCGCGCCCACCAGCACTGCTGCAATGCTCTTCGCCACTGACCAGGTTCGTTGCGGTGTCTTTGCAAAGAATCCGTCGCCGAACTGCTCGCCAGCATGCTTCCCCTTGTAAAGAACGGTCACGACCGTGGTGCGCCCCTCGCCATATTTGCCCGTGAACGCAGCCCCCACATCGACACGCTTATCCGCCAGATTGAGCATCATAGGATCGACTTCGCGGCTAAACGTGATGTCGACTGGGGGCGTCGGTGCTTCTCGCTTTTCAGGAAGACTGAAGCCGATGGGCTGGATTGCGCAGCCGCGTTCTGGTGTATGAAGCGCAATCCGGGCTGCCGATTCCCCGTAGACCACTGACACCGATTCTACCGCACCCGAAGTCGCAGATCGCTCGATCGAATAGGGCAGTTCCGAGACAATCTCATCGAGCGGTGCCTGAATACCGCTTAGTTCCCATTGAAGCACGCTCTCTGGCGTTCGTATTGTGCCGTTGCGTTCCGCATTGGCAATCGCGCTGCACAAGAACAATGCTTTGTACCCGGCGGCGAGCGCCCGATCGTATTGCGCTTGAAGTTGCTCCTGCTCGGTTGGAGGAGATACCGACGGCGTAGGGGTTTGGGCAGCGAGTAATGTGGCTAAGCTGAGCGTGGCAATGTTCATCAGCGCACTCTGCCATCACCTGCACAAAAGAAAAGGGCTGGAAGGTTTCCCTCCCAACCCCTTCAAATTCAGTTTCGAAAAGCCTTTACGCTTCTTCGTCCGCATACTCGTCAGCCATCACTGGGCCAGAGTCCTGTCCCTTGGCGTCGGTGTCGCGATCAACGAATTCGATGATGGCGAGCTGTGCGCTGTCGCTTTCGCGGTAGCCAGCCTTGATGATGCGGGTGTAGCCGCCTTCACGATCCGAATAGCGCTCTGCAAGAACGTCAAACAGCTTCTTCAGCTGTGTTTCGTCTTCGAGACGAGCCATCGCCAGACGACGGTTCGATAGGCCGCCACGCTTTGCAAGCGTGACCAGCTTTTCAACGTAAGGACGCAGTTCTTTCGCCTTCGGCAAAGTCGTGCTGATCTGCTCGTGCTTGATCAGCGCGGCTGCCATGTTGCGGAAGAGAGCCTTGCGGTGGCCCGATTTGCGCGAAAGCTTACGCTGTGAAATTCCGTGACGCATTGTATTTTCCTTCGTTTGTAAGGGGCCCGTATCAGGTAGCCCGGTACTGGCGGCGCTTGAGGTGCGCCGCCGGAACCTGTTTTAACCCAGCAGCTCTTGTTCGAGCTTCTTGGCCATCTCCTCGATATTCTCAGGCGGCCAGCCCGGGATGTCCATGCCGAGGCGCAGACCCATGCTGGAGAGAACTTCCTTGATCTCGTTGAGCGACTTGCGACCGAAATTCGGCGTACGCAGCATCTCGGCTTCGGTCTTCTGAACCAGATCGCCAATGTAGATGATGTTGTCGTTCTTCAAGCAGTTTGCCGAACGCACCGACAGTTCCAGCTCGTCGACCTTCTTAAGAAGATAACGGTTCAATTGGTTCGCATCGTCTTCTTGCGGTGTAGCGGCCTGGCCGATCATTGCCGACTGTGGCTGCGGAATACCGTCTTCGAAGTGTACGAATAGCGTTAGCTGGTCCTGCAGAATGCGAGCAGCATAAGCCACAGCATCTTCAGGAGTGACTGTGCCGTCGGTTTCAACCGTTAGGCTGAGCTTGTCGAAGTCGAGCTCCTGACCAACGCGGGCCTTCTCTACCTTGTAGCTCACCTGACGAACAGGCGAATACAGGCTGTCGACCGGGATCAGGCCAATCGGCGCATCAGCCGGACGGTTCTGGACAGCAGGCGCATAGCCGCTACCCGTGTCAGCGGTCAGCTCCATGTTGAGCGTCGCGTCTTCGTCCAGGTGACAGATCACCAGATCCTTGTTCATCACTTCGATATCGCCGGAAACAGCGATGTCGCCAGCCTTGACTTCACCAGGGCCGGTTGCGGAAAGCTGCAAGCGCTTAGGGCCTTCGCCTTCCATCTTCAGCGCGATTTGCTTCACGTTGAGGACGATATCAGTGACATCCTCGCGCATGCCTGCGAGCGAGGAGAATTCATGCAGTACGTTCTCGATCTTGATCGAGGTAATGGCAGCGCCCTGCAGCGAGCTCAGCAATACGCGGCGCAGCGCATTACCCAGCGTGAGACCGAAGCCACGCTCAAGCGGTTCAGCTACGAAAGTCGCTTTACGCGTCTTGTCGCCGCTTTCCTTGATTTCGAGCGTGTTGGGTTTCTTCAGTTCCTGCCAGTTCTTGTTGTTGACGGACATCGATATCCCCTAGGGCTTAAAAAACGGACGGGACCGGCGGCGCTTGATGGCGCATCCGGTCCGAGAAAATTGCAGTGACTGACTTGTCAGCCACCAGGCAGGTTCGGATCAGACGCGGCGACGCTTGGACGGCCGAACCCCGTTGTGCGGGATCGGTGTCACGTCGCGGATCGAAGTGATCGTAAAGCCGACGGCCTGCAAGGCGCGCAATGCGCTCTCACGGCCTGAGCCTGGACCCTTGACTTCAACTTCCAGCGTGCGCACGCCGTGTTCAGCGGCTTTCTTACCCGCATCGTCAGCTGCGACCTGAGCGGCATAAGGGGTCGACTTGCGGCTACCCTTAAAGCCCATCATGCCTGCGCTCGACCAGCTGATCGCATTGCCTTGCGCATCAGTGATCGTGATCATTGTGTTGTTAAAACTGGCGTTCACGTGTGCAACACCACTGGTGATGTTCTTTTTATCACGCCGCCTTACTTTGGCCGGTTCGCGTGCCATGGTTCGTATTCCTCTTCGTCTCTATTCAAGAAGGCAAAAGCTGGATCCGGGGAAACCCGGAAAGCGGCTTACTTCTTCTTGCCGGCGATCGGCTTAGCCTTACCCTTACGGGTGCGAGCATTGGTGTGCGTGCGCTGACCGCGCACCGGAAGCTGGTTACGATGACGCAGGCCGCGATAGGAACGAAGGTCCATCAGGCGCTTGATGTTCATCGCGGTATTCCGGCGAAGGTCACCTTCAACCGTGTAGTCAGCGTCAATCGTTTCACGAATACGCAGGACTTCCTCATCGGTGAGGTCCTGCACGCGTGCAGTGTGATCAATGCCCAGCTTGTCAGCAATTTGCACGGCGGTCGTGCGACCAATTCCGTGAATATAGGTAAGCGCGATAATAACACGCTTGTTTGTGGGGATGTTTACCCCGGCAATACGAGCCACTTACTTCTCCATGCTCCACAGGGGACTTATGCCTTTGGTCCGAATGACCAGGGGCTGCACCCTATCTCAACGCTACAATTCTCGAACGATCTCAGGGATTGCGCGAAAAAGGAGAATATCCTTGAACGGCAAAAAAGCCCGGATGGTGCACATCATTGGCTGGCACCTGCCGGACTCACTTGAAACCTGTCGAATAGTGGGCGCGTTAGGGCGATTCGCGAGGCACGTCAACCTCCGATACACGATACAGCAACCACGCCAGCCCATATGGGCAGCGCGTGTTGGAATTCAAGCATCCTACACGGCTCAAAACCGTTGTCAAAATGCCGGTTATCCGGCTTGTGAAAAACAATGGCTAAAGCTCCGTTACAGACGCTCAGACCACCCCGAAGGCCAGCATTGCATCTGCCACTTTCTTGAAACCGCCAACATTTGCGCCTTTGACATAGTCAACCTTGCAGTCCCCGTCCTCGCACGCAGGGCCAGATCCTTCACCATGCTCCGCGCAGGTTTCGTGGATACCTTTCATAATATCGCATAGCTCTTCCTGCAGCCGGTCTTCCGACCAAGTCCGGCGCCCCGCATTCTGGCTCATTTCGAGGCCCGACACTGCAACACCGCCGGCATTGGCCGCCTTGCCAGGACCAAACAGCACGCCATTGCTTCGTAGCGCGTGCGAGGCGTCAGCAGTACTTGGCATGTTCGCGCCTTCGCACACGGCGATGACATCGTTGTCGATGAGGCTCTTTGCGGCGTCTTCATCGAGCTCGTTCTGAGTAGCGCACGGTAGAGCTATGTCGCAATCTACGCTCCAGGGCTTGTCGCCCTCATGCCACTCGCTACCGCTGAACTCGTCGGCATAATCGGCAAGCGAACCGCCTGACGACTTCTGCTCTCGCACCCATGCCACTTTCTCTGTATCAATCCCGTCGGGGTCGTGAATGAAGCCCTTGGAGTCAGACAGCGTAAGGACCTTGCCACCGAGTTCCGCGAATTTCTCGGCAGCATGTGTAGCAACATTACCCGCACCAGAGATCACAGCAGTCATGCCTTCTATGTCCTGATCGCTTTCGCGCAGCATTTCGCGCAAGAAATAGACCACACCATAACCTGTGCTTTCTGTGCGCACCGGCGAGCCACCATATTCCAGACCCTTGCCAGTCAGCACTCCATGCCACTCATTGCGGATACGCTTGTACTGGCCAAACAGAAATCCGATTTCGCGCGGACCCACGCCAATATCGCCAGCTGGCACATCCACATCTGGCCCAATATGGCGATAGAGTTCCGTCATGAAGCTTTGGCAAAAGCGCATGATCTCGCGGTCGGACTTACCCTTAGGGTTGAAGTTAGAGCCGCCCTTCCCCCCGCCGAGTGGTAGTCCAGTGAGCGCATTCTTGAATGTCTGCTCGAAGGCTAAGAATTTCAGGACGCTTTCATTGACGCTCTCATGGAAGCGGAGCCCGCCTTTGTAAGGGCCAATTGCGTTGTTGTTCTGCACCCGCCACCCGCGTTCGACGCGAACATTGCCATCGTCATCCTGCCAGCAGACGCGAAAAGATACGATCCGGTCAGGCTCGGCGATCCGGCGCAAGATTTCTGCTTCCTGATATTCTGGCTTGTCTGCGACAAAGTCGAAGACGTTCTCTGCGACTTCCTCAACAGCTTGGACAAATTCGTCCTGATGCGGATTGCGCTTACGCACGCCTTCCATGAAGGTTTTCAGATCGGATTGATTGGCGTCGGTCACGTTTTTGAGGCTCCTGTAGAGCGCGTATTGATCCCCGCCAGCAATGTTTGGGGGCGCGCGCAATAACTGTGCCCATGGCAACGCATGGGAGCCTCGTTTTGTGCCGAATCTCTAGCGAGTTAGAGCCTGAACGACGGCTCAGCCATCGGACATGTCTTCGAAAGCGTCTGCGACGCTAGTCGCCGAGCCTTCATCGAGCGCATCTTGAGGCGCACCTTCAACAGCTGGTGGATCCAGCGGATCTGTAGCGGGTTCGGCCTCTTTGTCTTCAGGCTGAGGCGTAGGCTCCACGGGACCAAGCAACGCCGCAAGGCCCGCCAATTGCTGGCTCATCACCCCATCTACGGCTTTGGCAATTACCGGCATTTCATACCGCATGCGGCCTGCGACCGCATATTCCCACACGATGCGTGTCCCGCCCGTCTCGGTCTCCGACAACGCGACGGTCAGCACGCCTTGAGCAGGCTCGCTCTGCAATGGACCCAGACCTCCGCTCATCCGCAGCGCTTTTTCAGGAAACGCATGGATTACCCGCATATGCTCGACGCTTCCTTCGAGCGTGATCTTGGTCGGATCGGGATCTTCGGGGATTTTCTCACAGAAACAGCCGCCCGCTTGCGGGGTCAGCCGCATGTTCGCTGCATCACCAGACCATGTGTGGCCGGAGTTCCAGTATTTCGCAGGACTAATGAGCGCGAGCCACGTCGCCTTGGTATCAGCCGACACTTCGGCGACGTCGCGGGTGATGAAGCCGTCTTCATCCTGCTCAATGACTTCAGCTGAAAGCGGCGCAGCATTCAAAGCCAGCGCTGAACCGGCCAATGCAAAAACTGGATACTTCATGGGTCTTCACCCTCCCCTTTACAGGGGCGACCCTATGCAATGCCTGTTGAAACGCAAGCCTTAGGCAAGCAGCGCGTCGATGGATGCCGTCACTTCGTCAATCGAAGCCATCCCATCGACCCGGTGAACGATCCCGCGTGTTTCGTAACCGGGCAGGATAGGCGCAGTTTTAGCGCGATATTCCTGCATGCGGGTGCGCACAGTCTCTTCATTGTCATCAGGGCGGCGCTTGAACTCGGTCGAGCCGCACGCATCGCACACGCCCTCTTCAGAAGTCGGGTTGGCCGTGTCGTGATAGAGAGCGCCGCAATTCGCGCAGGAGAACCGTCCGGTTATCCGTTTTACCAGAGCATCTTCATCGACGCCCAGCTCGATCACATAGTCGAGACTGCGCCCGTGCTTTGCGAGGAGCTCATCGAGGATATCGGCCTGAACAGCCGTACGAGGGTAGCCATCAAAGATGGCGCCTGTCTCAGCGCCGAGTGCTGCAAGTTCAGCATCAATCAACTCAGAGACGATCTCGTCCGAAACAAGCTCGCCTGCATCCATCACAGCCTTTGCCTTAAGGCCGACCGGGGTGCCAGCCTTGACTGCAGCGCGCAGCATGTCGCCGGTCGAGAGCTGCGTCATGCGGTGGTTTTCCACCAGCCTTGCACTTTGTGTTCCCTTGCCCGCACCCGGAGGGCCAAGAAGAATGATGTTCATTACTCGATCGTCCCCCGAACGGCTTGCAATGCTTAGCGCTTGCGACCTTTGAGCTTTGCTTTCTTGATCAGGTCACCATATTGGTGCGCCAGCAAGTGTGACTGAATCTGGCTGATCGTATCAACAGTAACGTTGACCACAATCAACAGACTCGTACCGCCCAGGAAGAGCGGAATGCCTGTTTGCGCGATCATGTATTCCGGCACAACACAGACAAAAGTCAGATAGAGCGCGCCGACCACAGTGATGCGCGTTAGAACGTAATCGAGATACTCCTGCGTCCGCTTGCCTGGACGGATGCCCGGAATGAACCCCCCACCCTTTTTGAGCTCTTCCGCTTTCTCTTCCGGATTGAAGACAACCGCGGTGTAGAAGAAAGTGAAGAAGATAATGCCAAGGCCATAAAGCGCCATGTAAAGCGGCTGACCATGCTGCAGATACTGGTTCAGCACCTGCACGATTGAGCCAGACGTGCTGGTCGTATCGATGGAGTCGCCCGCGAACTGACTGATAGTTAGCGGCATCAGCAGCAGCGAGCTTGCGAAGATCGGCGGAATCACACCCGCTGTGTTCAGCTTTAGCGGCAAGTGGCTGCGATCAGCCTGCATCATCCCGCGCTGCGTTGCGCGTTTGGGATATTGCACCAGCAAACGGCGCTGCGCGCGCTCGAAGAACGAAATGAGGAAGACGAGGAAGATCACCATCACGACAAAGCCGATGATGATGCCCGGCGCGATCGAACCTGTGCGTCCACCTTCAAACAGGTTGGATACAAAGGTCGGGAACTGCGCTACGATGCCCGCCATAATGATGAGCGACACGCCATTACCGATACCGCGCGATGTGATCTGCTCGCCCAACCACAGCAGGAACATTGTCCCGCCTACGAGGCTGATGACCGCGCCAACGCGGAACATATAGCCCGGGTCAACCACGGCCTGAATGCCCGTCGAGCTTGCAAAGCTCTCAAGCCCTGCAGCGAGGAACCAGCCCTGAATCGTGCACAGGAATACAGTCCCGTAACGCGTGTACTGGTTCAGCTTCTGACGACCGCTAGCGCCCTCTTTCTTGAGTGCAGAAAGCGTCGGATGCAGCGCTGCTGCCATCTGAACGACGATCGATGCAGTAATGTACGGCATAACGCCGAGCGCAATCAGGCTCATCCGTTCCAGCGAACCGCCGGTGAACATGTTGAACATGTCAATCACGCCTCCCGAGGTCCGCTCAGCAAGCTCTTGCAGCGCCAGGGGGTTGATCCCGGGCAGCGGGACAAAGCTCAGGAAACGGAAAACGATCAGCGCACCGATCGTGAACCAGATACGCTGGCGAAGCTCAGTCGCTTTCGAAAAATTTGCGAAGTTGAGATTGCTCGCAATGCTGTCGGCGCGTGATGCCATGACGTCTTATCGATCCTGTTTTCGCCTCCCGGTCCAGCTACATTCAGCCTGAAATCGGGAGCGATACTCTAACCTGTTTGATCCCATTGTCAGACGGGAAACGCGCCCCGTCTTCAATCCAAGACCAGTAGATAGGGAGCAGGAAGCTCTTTGTCGAACCCCTGCCCCCTACAAATTCAGATTAGTCGGCCTTTTCAGCAGCTTTTTCGGCCTTTGCAGGCGCGGTTACTTCCACGCTGCCACCGGCTTTCTCAACCGCTTCGATAGCGCCCTTGGACGCGCCAGCTACGACGAACTTGACCTTGGCTTTGATCTCGCCCTTGCCGAGCAGACGAACGCCGTCCTTGCCGCCGCGAACGAGGCCCGCTGCGCGCAAGGCGTCTTCCGTCACGTCTTTCTTGCCGTCGAGCTTCTTCGCATCAATGAACTTCTGGACCATGCCGATGTTCACTTCTGCAAAATCCTTGCCGAACGGGTTGTTGAAGCCGCGCTTCGGCAGGCGCATGTGAAGCGGCATCTGACCGCCTTCAAAGCCCTTGATCGCTACACCGGAACGGCTCTTCTGACCTTTTTGGCCGCGGCCGCCGGTCTTGCCCTTCCCTGAGCCAATACCGCGTCCGACGCGGATTCGGCCCTTACGGGCGCCTGGGTTATCGCGGATGTCGTTCAGTTTCATAATCTTGCACTCGCTTTCGCTTTTATTCGCACTCGTAATCAAAGAGGCTGATAGAGCCTCAGAACTCGTAATAGCCCCACAAACCGCAAACGCCATAAAACGCGAGCGATACGCACAGCAGATACATCAATAATGTCGAGGAAAGGCGTTTGAGAGCACTCGCTTTCGCTTTTCGTCGCGCTGATGTGAGCGGCCCACTAGCCGACAGACAAGCCTCTGTCGACCCCCTACTTGCCTTCTTGGCGCGCAATCCGACCCGCTAATTATACTTCACGGTAAATTTACCACGCTCCCCTAAGGAAATCCCGGGTTCTGGCGTGTCTCCGGCGCGCCTTTTCGGAGGCACTATCGAGCGTAATGGCAAGTCACGCCAAAGCAATTGCAGCGCAGCGCGCCTGGCAGCCTGAAGTTGCGGGCTGGAGCGCATCACTGGAGCGGCCATTGACGCAGGCGCTGATCCTGCTTCTCGCGGCATGGTTGCTTCGCGCAGCAACCTTCGGGCACCCCAATTTCTTTCTCGACGAAGCCTTCTATTTCGCAGCGGGAATCGAGATGAGTCAGGGCGCAATTCCGTTCGTCGATATCTGGGATCGCAAGCCCTGGGGCCATTTCGCACTGTTTGCAGGGCTAGCCGCCATCTCGCATGATCCGATTGTCTATCAGATCGCGGCGACAGCCTTTGCCGCAGCTACCGCGTTCTTCATCGCCCGTCTTGCCGCACCAATCGCAGGTGGATGGGCGGCAATGGCAAGCGGTCTCGCCTACCTCTTCTACCTCCCGATATTCAGCGGTGCAGGCGGCCAGAGCCCCGTCTTCTACAACGCATTCATTGCCGCGAGCGCGTTGCTCGTCTGGAAAGGCCGCGAAGGCGGCGGTTGGCAGACACCCTTCGCGATGCTGTTTGCCGGTATTGCAATCACGATCAAGACCAGCGCTGTCTTTGACGGGATCGCCTTGGGTCTCGTCGCTCTCTGGTTTTGCTGGCAGCGCCATAGCTCCAAAACCCGGGTTCTAGAGCGCGCCATATTCTGGGCGATTATCGGTGCGGCGCCATCACTCATCATCGCCTCAGGCTATTGGATGAGCGGACACTGGACGGAGTTCTGGCAAGCCATGGCGCTTTCCAATCTCGACAAGAGCTATGGCATGGCTTCGTCCTGGGAGCGTGCGCTGACCATGGCGACACGGATCGCTCCATTGGCGCTTCTCGCGGTGGCAAGCTGGCAAGTCTGGCGCGAGCGGCAGGAGACCGCGCTGCTTCTGGCATGGGTCGCTGCGGCGATTGTCGGTCTTATCGCCATTCCCAACTTCTACGCGCATTACGCTCTGCCGCTGCTGATGCCGCTCTGCGTGCTTGCCGCGCCGTTCTTTGCGCGCCTGCCTGTTGGACCAGTCGCAATCGGAACGCTTGGAGTGATGTCGCTGTGGATGGCACCAGCAAACAGCTTCGAGCAAGCAAGAGCGGCCAAGAGCGCTTTGAGTGAGCTGGCCTATGCCGTTGATACGCATGGCGGTGAACATGGCGTTCTCAATTACGACGGCCCGATGATGCTACATGCAGCGACTGGCACGCGCCCGCTGACACCGCTGATGTTTGGGCCACATTTGAGCCATGAGCCCGAAGCCAATGTCAGCCATCTCGATACAAGTGCTGAAGTTGCGCGAGTTCTTGCCCTCAAGCCAGGTATTGTTGTGATGGCGCCGGAAGAGCGGCATTTGCCGTCGAACAAGGAAACCCGTTCCATGGTGCTCGACTATATCGCCGCAAACTGCCGTGAAGTCGCCCGCGTCAGCATGCCAATGCGTTATCGCGCCGACGACATTGCAGTCTATGGCGACTGCGCTAGACCATAAAAAAAGCCCCGGCGTTTCCACCGGGGCTCTCAGCTTCCAGCAAGCCGTCGCTCGCAGAAATTTGTATGTGTCGAACTTAGTCGACGACCGTCACGAGATGCGGGATCTTTGCGATCGCGCCGCGAACTTCAGGAGTGTCCTGACGCTCGACAACCTTGTGCATCTTGTTGAGACCCAGACCGATAAGGATCTTGCGCTGGCTCTCAGGACGGCGGATCGGCGAACCGATCTGCTTGATCTTGATGGTGTTTGCTTTCGCCATCTAACTTACTCCACCACAGCTGCAGCGTCGGCTTCCGCCTCGACTGCGCTTGCGCCGCCGCGACCCAGAAGGTCAGCGATCTTCTTGCCGCGACGCTGAGCAACTGACTTCGGCGAAGTCTGGTTAGCGAGCGCGTCAAAAGTAGCGCGGATCATGTTGTACGGGTTGGACGTGCCGACCGATTTGGTCACAACGTCTGCAACGCCGAGGCTTTCGAAGACAGCACGCATCGGACCACCAGCAATAATACCAGTACCCGGAGGCGCTGTACGGACAGTCACCTTGCCTGCACCGAAACGGCCTTTGCCGTCATGGTGAAGCGTGCGGCCTTCCTTCAAAGGCACACGGATCATCTTTTTGCGAGCAGCAGCTGTTGCCTTGGAAATCGCTTCAGGCACTTCGCGTGCCTTGCCGTGACCAAAGCCAACGCGGCCCGAGCCGTCACCGACCACAACCAGAGCTGCAAAACCGAAGCGCTTACCGCCCTTCACTGTCTTGCTGACGCGGTTGATGTGGACGAGCTTCTCAATGATGCCGTCATCTTCTTCTTCGCGGCGGTTGTCACGGCCACGACCGCGACCACGACCACGGCCACCGTCACGGTTGCCACCACGACCACGTCCACGACCCTTCTGCTCTTCAGCAGCAGGCGCTTCTGTTGTCGGAGTTTCAGTCGGCTGAGCGGTAGGTTCTGCCGAAGAGTTCTGGTTGTCGGCAGCTTCCGAAGGCGTTTCTGCAACTGCTGGCGTTTCCGCTTCAGCAGCAGCTTCTTTCGCTTCGGGCGTTTCCGTTACTTCCGGAGTTGCGGCTTCAGTTTCCGCTGCGTTTTCCGCTTCTGGGGTTTTCTTGTCGTCAGCCATCATCAGAACTCCAGCCCGCCTTCGCGAGCGGCATCGGCCAGCGCCTTGACGCGGCCATGGAACAGGAACCCGCCGCGATCGAACACGACAGTGGTTACGCCAGCCTTCTTGGCAGCAGCAGCGATGTCCTTGCCAACCTTGGCAGCGGCATCAACGTTTGCGCCGGAAGCCTTCGCGCCTAATGTCGATGCAGCGGCAACAGTCTTGCCTTGCACATCGTCAATGATCTGCGCGTAGATGTGACGGCCTGTGCGGTGCACAGACAAACGCGGTTTGTCACCAGCACGGCTGCGTAGCGCAGTGCGCACGCGGCGGCGGCGGCGTTCGAAGAGGGAAAGTTTCGCCATCTTACTTCTTCTTCCCTTCCTTGCGGAAGACATATTCGCCCTGATACTTGATGCCCTTGCCCTTATACGGCTCAGGCTTGCGCCAGCGGCGGATCTCAGCAGCGAGCTGGCCAACGGCCTGCTTGTCGATACCGGAAACAACCACAGTCGTCGCATCAGGAGTCGCAACGTCGATGCCTTCAGGCACAGCGATGTTCACATCGTGGCTGAAGCCGAGCTGCAGGTTCAATGTACGGCCCTGAGCTTTCGCACGATAACCAACGCCAGAGATTTCCAGCGTCTTGGAAAAGCCTTCGGTTACGCCTTCAACCAAGTTTGAAACGAGCGTGCGCTGCATGCCCCAGTAAGAGCGCGCCTGCTTCGTGTCGTTAGCCGGGTTGACCTGGATCTCTTCACCTTCGACCTTGTAGTCGATAAGGTCGCTGAGACCCATGGAGAGCGTGCCTTTCGGGCCCTTCACGGTCAGCGTGCCATTGTCGATCGTCGCGGTAACACCGCTCGGGATCGCAACAGCCTTCTTACCAATACGGCTCATCAGAACACCTCCGCCAGCACTTCGCCGCCGACGTTTTCTGTGCGTGCCTCATTGTCTGAAAGCACACCCTTCGGCGTCGAGACGATGGTGATGCCAAGACCATTGCGCACAGTCGGCAGTTCCTTCGAACCCGAATAGACGCGGCGGCCAGGCTTGGAGACGCGAGCGACATATTTGATCGCTGGTTCGCCTTCGAAATACTTCAGTTCAATCCGCAGCTGCGGGTGCTTGCCTGAAGCGTCGTCAGAATAGCCACGGATGTAGCCTTCACGCTGAAGCACTTCGAGTACGTTCGCACGCAGCTTGGAAGCTGGCGAAAGAACAGAGTCCTTCTTCGCCTGCTGGCCGTTGCGGATGCGGGTGAGCATATCACCCAATGGATCGGTCATAGCCATAATTCAGATCCTCACCAGCTCGACTTCGTCAGACCAGGGATCATCCCCCGGTTGCCGAGTTGACGCAGTTCGATACGGTTGATGCCGAACTTGCGGTAGTAGCCGCGTGGGCGGCCGGTGGTGGCGCAACGGTTGCGGACCCGGGTCGGGTTCGCATTGCGCGGGAGTTCAGCCATCTTGAGGCGAGCCATAAGGCGCTCGGTCTCGTCGAGTGACTTGTCATTCGCGATCGCCTTCAGCTTCTCGTACTTAGCAGCGTACTGCTTTACGAGCTTCTTGCGACGCTCATTCTTATTGATGGAACTCAGTTTCGCCATGGACTTAAGCTCTCTTCCTTACCTGTTCATTCCGAAACGGCTTACGCCGCTTCCTTTTCTTCAGCTGATGCTTCAGCCGGGAACGGGAAGCCGAACAGCTTGAGCAGTTCGCGCGCTTCCTCGTCGGTTTTCGCAGTGGTGGTCACGATGATGTCCATCCCGCGCACCTTCTCGATCTTGTCGTAGCTGATCTCCGGGAACACGATCTGTTCCTTGAGACCCATCGCGTAGTTGCCACGGCCGTCGAATGACTTCGGGTTCAGACCACGGAAGTCACGAATGCGAGGCATAGCGATAGTCACCAGACGATCCATGAATTCGAACATGCGATCACGGCGCAGGGTTACCTTGCAACCGATTGGCATGCCTTCGCGCAGCTTGAACTGTGCGATCGACTTCTTCGCCTTAGTGATGACAGGCTTCTGACCAGCGATCAGTGCCATTTCTTCAGCAGCGGTCGTGACCTTCTTCTTGTCCTGGCTCGCTTCGCCCACGCCCATGTTGAGCGTGATCTTTTCAAGCTTAGGCACTTCAAGACGGTTCTTGTAACCGAACTTCTCGGTCATCGCCTTGACGATCTGGTCTTCGTAGCGCTGCTTCAAACGAGGAGTGTAATCAGCCATCGATGGTCTCCCCACTCTTTACGGCAACACGAACCTTCTTGCCGTCACGCTCTTCAAAGCGGACGCGGGTCGGCTTGCCATCTTTAGGATCAGCAACGGCAACCTTGGAGATGTTCATCGGCGCCTCGATGCGGTCGATGCCACCTTGCGGGTTCTGCTGGCTCGGCTTGCGGTGACGAACAGAGACGTTCACGCCTTCGACAATGATCTTGCCTTCTTTAGGCAGGACCTGACGGACAGTGCCGGTCTGGCCCTTGTCCTTGCCGGACAGCACGACGACGCTGTCACCTTTCTTGATCTTAGCAGATGCCATCTTAGAGCACCTCCGGAGCGAGCGAGATGATCTTCATAAAGCCGCGGCCGCGCAGTTCGCGCACAACCGGGCCAAAGATACGAGTGCCGATCGGCTCTTCGCTCTTATTCACGAGGACCGCTGCGTTGCTGTCAAAACGGATTACGCTGCCATCAGGACGACGAACGTCCTTCTTGGTGCGCACGATCACCGCACGGTGAACGTCACCCTTCTTCACTTTTGCACGCGGTTGGGCTTCCTTAACGGAAACCACGATCACGTCCCCGACACTCGCGAAACGACGCTTGGAGCCACCCAGTACCTTAATGCACTGGACGCGCTTAGCGCCGCTATTGTCCGCGACGTCGAGATTGGATTGCATCTGGATCATTGATCCGGTTCCTTCTCTTGGCTTGCTGGGACACCCGATACCAACCGGGGCTCAGCAGTTCCTTCGTCTAAATCAGTTGCCTGCGGCTTCGACGTCCAGGTCAGCTTCCACTGCCTGTGTGCCGCCCGCAACGACCCGGTCTTTCACAGCCCAGGTCTTGGTCTTCGAAATCGGCTTTGTTTCCTCGATGCGGACAACATCGCCAATTGTGTATTCATTCGCTTCATCGTGAGCGTGATACTTCTTCGAACGACGGATGATCTTCCCGTAGAGCGGGTGCTTCACCTTGCGTTCGACCAGCACAGTCACGGTCTTGTCGGTCTTGTCGGAGGTGACAGTTCCGGTCAGGATACGTTTCGGCATTGTCTAGCTCCTCAAGCTTTCGCGGCGCTTGCAGCGCGCTCGGTCTGAAGCGTCTTGATCTTAGCGATCGTGCGACGCACTTCCTTGACGCGCGCAGGTGCTTCCAACTGGTTGGTTGCAGCCTGGAAACGCAGGTTGAACGCTTCACGCTTCAGTTCAACGAGCTCAGCAGCAAGCTGATCGTCAGACTTGGCGCGCAGGTCTTCGATGACAGATTTGCCAGCCATTACTTGCCTCCCAAGTGCGAGGTGTCACCCAGACGGGCAACAACCTTGGTTTTGATCGGCAGCTTCATCGCAGCACGCTCAAACGCAGATGCAGCGAGCGGGCCCGGTACACCGTCGAGTTCGAACAGTATGCGGCCTGGCTTCACACGAGCAGCCCAGTACTCGACAGAACCCTTGCCTTTACCCTGACGGACTTCAGCAGGCTTCTTCGATACCGGAACATCGGGGAATACGCGGATCCACAAACGTCCCTGACGCTTGATGTGACGCGTAATCGCACGACGAGCCGCTTCGATCTGACGCGCAGTGATACGCTCAGGCTCAAGCGCCTTCAGACCATAAGAGCCGAAGTTCAATGACGTGCCGCCCTTGGCGTCGCCTTTGATCTTGCCCTTGAAGGCCTTGCGGAATTTGGTTTTCTTCGGTTGCAGCATTTTCTCTTACCTATCCTGCAATCAACGCGCCGGACGCACGCCGGAAGTCTGAGCTTCCATCATGAGACGGTCTTGCGCAGTCGGGTCGTGGGCCAGGATTTCACCTTTGAAGATCCAGCACTTGATGCCGATGATGCCATATGCGGTCAGCGCTTCAGCTTCGGCATAGTCCACGTTCGCACGCAGCGTGTGCAGCGGGACGCGGCCTTCACGGTACCACTCAACACGCGCGATTTCAGCGCCGCCGAGACGGCCGCCGCACGTGATCTTGATGCCCTCTGCGCCAAGACGCAGAGCCGACTGAACAGCACGCTTCATAGCGCGGCGGAATGCAACACGGCGGATCAGCTGGTCAGCAATGCCCTGAGCGACAAGCTTCGCGTCGATTTCCGGCTTGCGGATCTCAACGATGTTCAGCTTCACTTCGCTGTCGGTCATGCTGGCAAGCTTAGCGCGCAGCTTTTCAATGTCTGCGCCCTTCTTGCCGATGATGACGCCTGGACGCGCAGCATAGATCGATACGCGGCAAAGCTTTGCCGGACGCTCGATCACAACCTTCGAAATCGCTGCCTGCGGCACCGTTTCGAGGATGTACTTACGCATCTCGATGTCTTCCTTGAGCAGACGCGCATAGTCACGCCCTTCAGCGTACCAGCGGCTGTCCCAAGTGCGGTTGATCTGCAGGCGCAGACCGATCGGATTGCTCTTCTGACCCATCTTACGCCTCTTCCATTTCGCGCACGACGATCCGCAGCCGGCTAAACGGCTTGAGGATCCGGGTGGACTTGCCACGACCGCGCGTGTGGAAACGCTTCATCGTGATCGACTTGCCAACCGATGCTTCCGCAACGACCAGACTGTCGACATCCAGATTGTGATTGTTTTCCGCGTTAGCGATTGCCGACGCGAGAACCTTGGTAGCGTCCTTAGCCATCGCCTTCTTGGAGAAGGAGAGGATGTTCAACGCTTCTTCAGCTTTCTTGCCGCGGATCAGCTCAGCAACGAGGTTCAGCTTCTGCGCCGAGCCACGGATCGTGGTACCGACAGCCAGTGCCTCGTTATCGCCTACGCGACGGGGTGCTTTTGCCTTGCCCATTAGCGCTTACCCTTCTTGTCGGCAGCGTGACCCGGGAAATTGCGCGTCGGAGCGAACTCACCAAGTTTGTGACCGACCATCTCTTCCGAAACGGAGACGGGAATGAATTTCTGGCCATTGTAGACGTTGAACGTCAGGCCGACGAATTGCGGAAGGATTGTGGAACGGCGCGACCAAGTCTTGATCGGCTTGTTGCCACCCGATTCCTGCGCGTCCTCCGCCTTCTTGAGAAGGCTGAGTTCGACAAACGGACCTTTCCAAACGGAACGTGCCATGTCGGATTACCTCTTCTTCTTGGCGTGGCGCGAACGGATGATCATCTTATCCGTCTGCTTGTTCTTACGAGTGCGAGCACCCTTGGTCGGCTTACCCCATGGCGTCACTGGGTGACGACCACCGGAGGTACGGCCTTCACCACCACCGTGTGGGTGATCGACCGGGTTCTTTGCCACACCGCGAGTGAGGGGCTTGCGGCCCTTCCAGCGTGTGCGACCAGCCTTCGCAAAGTTCTGGTTCTGGTTGTCTGGGTTTGAAACCGCGCCAACCGTACCCATGCAATCTGCACGCAGGTAACGCTGCTCACCGCTGTTCAAGCGAACGATGACCATGCCACGGTCACGACCGACGATCTGGACATATGCACCAGCAGAGCGAGCGATCTGACCGCCCTTGCCTGGCTTCATCTCCACATTGTGGCAGATGGTGCCAACCGGCATCTGGCCGAGCAGCATGGCATTGCCAGGCTTCGTGTCGACCTTTTCGCCTGCAACAACAGTGTCGCCGACTGCCAAACGCTGCGGGCAAATGATGTATGCAAGCTCGCCATCTTCGTACTTCAGCAGCGCGATAAAAGCGGTACGGTTCGGGTCATATTCGATCCGCTCGACGGTTGCAGGAACATCCCACTTCCGGCGCTTGAAATCGATGTAGCGGTACTTTTGCTTGTGTCCGCCGCCAATGCCACGCGATGTGACATGACCCTTGTTGTTACGTCCGCCCGTCTTGCGCTTGCCTTCCGTGAGCGACTTGACCGGCTTGCCCTTCCAGAGGCCGGTCTTGTCGACGAGGATGAGGCCGCGGCGTGCGGGGCTCGTCGGGTTATAGTTCTTGAGTGCCATGATCCGCCTCAGATACCGCTAGTGACATCGATCGAGTCACCTTCTGCAAGGGTAACGATCGCTTTTTTCATGTCGTTGCGCTTGTAAGGCTTGCCCTTCCAGCGCTTGGTCTTGCCCTTGGTCACGATGGTGTTCACACCAGCAACCTTCACATCGAACAAAGCCTCGACTGCTTCTTTGATCTGCGGCTTGGTCGCATCATTGGCCACTTTGAAGACAACCGCGTTGTTCTCAGACAACAAGGTCGACTTCTCAGTGATGTGCGGCGCAAGCACAACGTCGTAGTGACGCGCGTCGATTTCTTTCGCTTTAGCCATTGAAGCGCGCCTCCAGCTTAGCGACAGCGTCCTTTGTAAGGACCAGCGTGTCGTGGTTGAGAATGTCGTAGACGTTCGCGCCGGCAGCCGGGAGGACGTTGACACCCTTGAGGTTGCCAGCGGCCTTCTTGAAACCGTCATTCACGGCCTCACCGTCAATCACCAGAACCTTGCCGGCAAAGCCAGCTTTGTCGAAGTGACCTTTGAGCGCTTTCGTCTTGGCGTCTTTGAGCTCGAGGCTATCGACAACAACGAGGCCGTCTTTCGCCTTGCTCGACAGAGCCATCTTCAAACCCAGTGCGCGAACTTTCTTGTTCAGCGACTGGTTGAAGTCACGCTTGCGAGCACCGTGAGCCTTACCGCCGCCGATAAAGATAGGCGCACCGCGATCGCCGTGACGAGCGCCGCCTGAACCCTTTTGACGACCGAACTTCTTGCCGGTGCGAGCTACGTCAGAACGCTCACGCGTTGGACGAGCTGTGGCACGACGGTTCTCAAGCTGCCAGGTAACAACACGGTGCAGAATGTCTGCCCGTGGCTCAACGCCGAACACGTCCTTGTTGAGCTCAATGTCGCCGGACGCCTTGCCGTCGATTTTCTGGACCTTCACCTTCATCGGATCAGCCCTCCTTGTTTTCTTCGCTTGCAGGCGCATCACCCTCAGGTGCGGCAACTTCTGCAGGCGTTTCAGCGGGTACTTCTGCCGGAGCAGCTTCAACAGCCGCTTCTTCTACAGGAGCATCTGCTGCTGCGGTTTCTTCAGCTGCCGGAGCCTCGTCAGCTTCCGGCTTCGGAGCATTGAGGTCGAGTACGGCTGCGGGAAACGGGAGTTCTTCGGCAGCAGCAAGCTTCACAGCGTCGCGGACGAGGAGCCAGCCATTCTTCGAACCAGGGACAGAACCCTTGATGAAGAGCAAGCCGCGATCCGCGTCCGTGCGAACCACTTCGAGGTTCTGCTGCGTACGCTGACGGTCACCCATGTGACCGGCCATCTTCTTGCCCTTGAAAACGCGGCCCGGATCCTGACGGTTACCCGTCGAACCGTGCGAACGGTGGCTGATGGAAACACCGTGCGTTGCACGAAGACCACCGAAGCCCCAACGCTTCATAGCACCAGCAAAACCCTTACCCTGGGTGTGACCGGTAATGTCGACCTTCTGACCTGCCAGGAAGTGGTCTGCGCTGATGGTCGAGCCGACAGGGACAAGACCCTCTTCGCTCTCGACGCGGAATTCCGCGACCTTCTTCTTGAGACCAACATTGGCCTTCGCGAAGGCTTCGCGCTGCGGCTTGTTGACATTCTTTTGCTTGGCCTCGCCCGCACCGAGCTGAACAGCATAGTAGCCATCCCGGTCGCCTGTGCGGTGCGATACGACCTGGCACCCGTCCAGCGAAAGCACGGTCACGGGAACGTGCCGTCCATCCTCCTGAAACAGGCGGGTCATCCCGACTTTTCTAGCGATAACGCCTGTGCGCATCGTCTGAACTCCTAAACAGAGGCACACGAGGCCCATCCCCGCGTGCTTGCCAGCCCAATTTTTATGAGTCGCCCCGTCCGGGCTGAATGTCCGCACAGCCACATGGCTGATTGAACGAGACGGGGGACTCAGCCCGAGCATGCTCGGCGGTATCCCAATGTCTTGCCGATCCTGCTGGACCAGCGGGGCCGTTGGAGCCCCGTATGTCTCAAGACATTTTAGGTCCGCTTGAAGGACCGAGCTCAATCCAGCTTAAGCCAGTTTGATCTCAACGTTCACGCCAGCAGCCAAGTCGAGCTTCATGAGCGCGTCAACGGTCTGAGCGTTGGGCTGCACAATGTCGAGCAACCGTTTGTAGGTGCGCACCTCGAACTGCTCGCGCGACTTTTTGTCGATGTGCGGGCCGCGGTTCACGGTGAACTTCTCGATACGCGTCGGCATGGGAATGGGGCCGCGAATAAGCGCGCCAGTACGGCGAGCTGTTTCTGCGATTTCGCCAGTTGCCTGGTCGAGAACGCGGTGGTCAAACGCCTTAAGGCGAATACGAATATTCTGAGCTTCCATTACCTACACCGATGCGAAAGAGCCAAAGAGCTGTTTCCAACTCTCAAAAACAAAAGGCCTGCCCCGCTTCGGTATCCCTTCCGCGGGCGGCCCCATCAAATTTCGTTACAGTTGAGACGAATCCCCACTGAAGTTGGCGCGCATATATCTAGAGTGTTGGAGTCTGACAACCCCAAAACCCGAGGAAATTTGCGCCAATTGCGTGAAGCACCATCTGCTCACAAAGCAGGAATGTTCCTCACATAAACTGGGGGCCGGCACTCATTAAGAACCGGCCCCCGAATTTGTCGCGCTCCTTAGCGGAGCAACAGTTTACTTGGTGATCTTGGCAACAACGCCTGAACCAACCGTACGACCACCTTCGCGGATAGCGAAACGCAGACCTTCGTCCATAGCGATCGGCGCGATCAGCTTGACGTTGATGGTCACGTTGTCGCCCGGCATAACCATTTCCGTGCCCTCTGGGAGGATCACTTCACCGGTTACGTCAGTCGTACGGAAGTAGAACTGCGGACGGTAGTTCGCGAAGAACGGCGTGTGACGGCCACCTTCATCCTTCGACAGAACGTAAACTTCTGCAGAGAACTCGGTGTGCGGAGTAACAGAACCCGGCTTTGCGAGAACCTGACCACGCTCAACTTCTTCACGGCCAACACCGCGGATCAGCGCACCGATGTTGTCGCCAGCTTCACCGCGGTCGAGCAGCTTACGGAACATTTCAACGCCGGTAACAGTCGTCTTCGTGGTGTCCTTGATACCAACGATCTCAACTTCGTCGCCGACGTTCACGACGCCGGTTTCAACACGGCCGGTAACAACCGTACCACGACCAGAGATCGAGAACACGTCTTCGATCGGCATCAGGAATGCCTGATCGACCGGACGCTCTGGCTGCGGGATGTGCTCGTCAACAGCAGCCATCAGTTCCTTGATCGAGTTTTCGCCGATTTCGGGATCGCGGCCTTCCAGTGCAGCAAGAGCAGAACCCTTGACGATTGGAATGTTGTCGCCATCGAAGTCGTAGCTTGAAAGCAGTTCACGAACTTCCAGTTCAACGAGCTCGAGGATTTCCTCGTCGTCAACCTGGTCGACCTTGTTCATGTAAACAACCAGAGCCGGAACACCGACCTGACGCGCGAGCAGGATGTGCTCGCGTGTTTGTGGCATTGGGCCGTCAGCTGCGTTCACAACCAGGATAGCGCCGTCCATCTGCGCAGCACCGGTGATCATGTTCTTAACATAGTCAGCGTGACCTGGGCAGTCGACGTGCGCGTAGTGGCGTGCGTCTGTTTCATACTCAACGTGAGCGGTCGAGATAGTGATACCACGCTCGCGCTCTTCAGGAGCTTTGTCGATGTCAGCGAAGTCAACGCCTGCACCCATCACTTTGGTGATAGCTGCTGTCAGCGTCGTCTTACCGTGGTCAACGTGACCGATGGTGCCGATGTTACAGTGCGGCTTGTTCCGCTCAAATTTTTCCTTAGCCATTTCTCAAATAACCTCTGAGTTGAAATTAAATCCCTGCGGGAGAGGACGGCACCCGCTGAATCAGGCGCCGCCCCTAAACGGTGTCGCTTGCTTAAGCAAGCTTCTCCTTGACTTCCTGTGCAACACTTGCCGGAACTTCGTCATAGTGGCTGAACTGCATCGTGTATTGCGCACGACCTTGCGTGAAGGAACGCAGTTCATTGACGTAGCCGAACATGTTGGCAAGCGGGACGAATGCTTCGACCGCCTGCGCGTTGCCGCGACTGTCAGTGCCTTGGATTTGACCACGGCGGCTGTTCAAGTCACCGATCACGTCGCCGAGATAATCCTCCGGAGTGACCACTTCAACCTTCATGACCGGCTCAAGTAGCTTGATGCCAGACTTTTCAGCCACTTCGCGCATTGCGCCGCGACCGGTGATTTCGAAGGCCACAGTGCTGGAGTCAACATCGTGGTACTTACCGTCGATCAGGCGGATGGTGAAGTCGATGATCGGGAAGCCGACCAAGTGACCGCTTTCAGCCTGCTCGCGCATGCCCTTCTCAACAGACGGGATGTATTCGCGCGGAATGTTGCCGCCCTTGATCTCGTCTTCGAAGATAATGCCCTGGCCGCGTTCACCCGGAGTGACAACAACCTTGGCTTCACCGAACTGACCCGAACCACCAGATTGCTTCTTGTGGGTGTAAGTCACTTCGACTTCACGGCCAAGCGATTCACGGTAAGCCACCTGCGGCGCACCGACATTCGCTTCCACCTTGAATTCGCGCTTCATACGATCAACGAGAATGTCCAAGTGAAGCTCGCCCATGCCCTTGATGATCGTCTGACCGCTTTCGTGGTCAGTCGATACGCGGAAGGACGGATCTTCAGCAGCCAGACGGTTGAGCGCAACGCCCATCTTTTCCTGGTCGGCCTTGGTTTTCGGCTCAACTGAGAGTTCGATAACCGGATCCGGGAATTCCATCCGCTCAAGGATGATCGGCTTCGACGCATCGCAAAGCGTGTCACCAGTCGTCGTTTCCTTCAGACCTGCGATCGCGACGATATCGCCTGCGAATGCTTCTTCGATGTCCTCACGGTTGTTGGAATGCATCAAGAGCATACGGCCGATCTTTTCCTTCTTGTCCTTCACAGAGTTCAGAACCGAACCCTTGGAAAGCTTGCCGGAGTAGATACGAGTAAAGGTAAGCGAACCGACAAACGGGTCGTTCATGATCTTGAACGCGAGCGCAGCGAAAGGCGCATCGTCCGATGAAGGACGGCTGTCTTCTTCTTCGCTGTCAGGCAGAACACCCTTAATAGCCGGAACGTCGAGCGGTGATGGCATGTAGTCAATCACAGCATCGAGCAAAGGCTGTACACCCTTGTTCTTAAACGCAGAACCGCACAGGACCGGCACGAAGCTTTGGTTCAGCGTACCCTTGCGGATGAGCGCCTTGAGCGTCTTCGCATCAGGCTCTTCACCTTCAAGGTAAGCTTCCATCGCATCGTCGTCTTGCTCAACAGCAAGCTCGATCAGCTTCTCACGATAGTCAGCTGCTTCAGCAGCCATATCATCAGGGATCGGACCGAATGCATACTCAGCGCCCAGGTCTTCGTTTTTCCAGGTGATCGCGCGCTGGTTCACGAGGTCAACGAGACCAACGAGATCCGCTTCGATACCGATCGGAAGATAAAGGACAGCAGGTGTCGCACCGAGACGATCGATGATCGACTGAACGCAATATTTAAAGTCCGCACCGGTGCGATCCAACTTATTAATGAAGCACATTCTCGGCACTTTGTACTTGTCGGCCTGGCGCCAGACAGTCTCAGACTGCGGCTCAACGCCAGCAACCCCGTCGAAGCATGCAACCGCGCCGTCGAGGACACGCAGCGAACGTTCAACTTCAATGGTGAAGTCAACGTGGCCGGGCGTGTCGATGATGTTGATGCGGTGCTTCGGCGTGTTTTCACGCAAAGCTTTCGGATCCGACATCGGATCCATGTCCGCATCTTCCGGATTCCAGAAGCAAGTCGTTGCAGCAGACGTGATCGTGATCCCGCGCTCCTGCTCCTGCTCCATCCAGTCCATCGTCGCCGCGCCATCATGCACTTCGCCGATCTTGTAGGACTTGCCGGTGTAGTAAAGGATACGCTCGGTGGTCGTGGTCTTGCCGGCATCGATGTGAGCCATGATGCCGATGTTACGATACCGCTCTAGCGGATATTCGCGTGCCATGATAATTCTCCGTAAGGGCCATAAGCCCTTGTTTTAATTGCGTTAAAAGCCCAGCGCCTTACCAGCGATAGTGCGAGAAGGCGCGGTTGGCGTCAGCCATGCGGTGCGTGTCTTCGCGCTTCTTGACAGCATTGCCGCGATTGTTCGCAGCATCCATCAGCTCGCCCGACAAACGCGCCGACATGGTTGTTTCCGGACGGCCGCGCGCAGCTGAAATCATCCAGCGGATCGCCAGTGCCTGAGCACGCTCGGGACGAACCTCGACCGGCACCTGGTACGTCGCACCACCCACACGGCGGCTGCGCACTTCGACCTGCGGCTTCACATTGTTCAGCGCTTCGTGGAACAGCTGCACCGGATCGGTCTTCGCCTTGGCTTCAACCGTATCGAGCGCAGAGTACACGATACCTTCTGCAACCGACTTCTTCCCGTCGAGCATGAGGTTGTTCATGAACTTCGACAGCACCTGATCACCAAACTTGGGATCGGGCAGGATAACCCGCTTTTCGGGTCTACGACGACGTGACATAATTCTTAACTCCTTTGGAGTGGCCGCTCACATCCGTGAGCGTCCCAGCGGCGCCGGCCCTCTCCCCCGCCCTTCCACCCGGAAATTATCCCTATGGGTAGAAGGACGGGGGAGAAGGCCGCACCGCGCCTCACTTACTTCGGCCGCTTGGCCCCGTACTTCGAACGCGACTGCTTGCGGTCCTTGACCCCTTGCGTGTCGAGCACGCCGCGCAGCACGTGGTAACGCACGCCGGGAAGGTCGCGCACACGCCCGCCGCGGATCAGCACAACAGAGTGCTCCTGCAAATTGTGGCCTTCGCCCGGGATGTAGGAGATCACTTCGCGCTGGTTGGTCAGGCGGACCTTGGCCACTTTACGCAGAGCAGAGTTCGGCTTCTTCGGCGTCGTCGTATAGACACGCGTGCAGACACCGCGCTTCTGCGGGTTCTGCTCCATCGCAGGGACCTTTGACTTGGCCTTCTGCGGAACGCGGCCCTTGCGGACCAGCTGGTTGATCGTTGGCATTAGATACCCTTTAGTTTTTATGCTCACCTCATCCGGGCGGGCGTTTTCTTCTGTCACCTCATCCGGGCGTAAAAGTGGAAGCCACTTTTACATGATGAGGTTCTAGCGGTTCCCACTTCCCCATGATGAGGTTCGGCCCGTTCCACGACGCTTCACGCCAAGGAGCGAGCCTGTTTGACGATCTTGGTTTGGAATGAAGGGAAGCAGTTCGTGCCTTGGTTCGTCATTCCCGCGAAAGCGGGAACCCAGCCCAAGAAAGACACGAGACCGAAACGCTCCACCCTTTGGCCAAAGCCGCCGGATTACTTTGCCGGTTGTCCCTGCCCTTCCCCGTCATCCTGAACTTGTTTCAGGACAACACTTGGAGAAGTAGCACTGACAAAACCGCCAATGTTCAGCTCAAATATGTGTGCCGACGAGTTTCCCCGCCGAGAGACCGCGCGCCTTTAGCGGGGGCGAGAGGCGGGGTCAAGGGGTGGTGATAAGACTGCCTTCGCAATTGGCTAGACGCAAAACCAAATCTCAGCGAAAAGATGACTTTGATCGGTACAGCAAGAAAAAAGTATCAATGGCAATAGACAAACCAAAGCTGAATATTAAGGCACGATATCTTGGTCCGATTATGGAACTCAATGGCGAGCTAACTAGTCATCGTCAGAATCTTGTGTTTGCAAGAAACGGTGCAGGAAAGTCGTTTCTCACTCGGGCAATTCGCTGCTTAGACAGACACGGTCAGGGGCACGATTTAAAGTCCTACCCCTCGCTCATTGTTTCGGAAGAGAGCACCGATGGTCGGGGTTCAATGAGTATAACACAGGGAGACGATTTCGCAGCCTCTCTCAAATTGGACACGACAAAATCGGTTGCTGCTGCAGAAACTGGCGGTCAGATTTTTCACGTTTTCTCAGAAGATTTTGTCAGTGAGGAGTTACGCGAGAAAAGGTTTAATCCCGATGGCGACATTCAAACCGAAATTGCGGTCGATAGCGAAAACATTGAGATAACCGAGGCCGAGAAAGCACTGGCTGACTCACTAGACGAAAAAGGCAAACTCCAAAACGAACTTGAGAGATCATTAACGCGATCCAAGCAGCAAAAACTCATTGAGAAAGGTAGGGTAAGCAAGAATCTAAGAGAGTATCAGGATCTCAGTTTCTCGAAGCTCAATCTCAAATCTAAACCCGATCCACCAAAGCAGTCTTACAGTGAAATACTTTCTGATTTAGATGCGTTGCGAGGAATTCCAGCTGAACCGGCTTACCCTGATGAGCTAAGCTGGGACGGTCACGCTAAGCTTGATATCGAGAAGATAAAAGAACTGCTCGCTGAAGTGACCAGCCCTTCACGCATTGCTGATGAAGTTAAGAAAAGAATAGATAGCGAACCGGAATTCTTTCGGAAGGGTGTGTCGATCCTAAATGATAGTGACGAGAAAGAGACTTGCCCATTCTGTGAACAGGAATTTCGGTCCGAAGATACCAAAAGGATAATCGATGGTTTCGTCTCCTATTTTGCTGACAGAGAGGAACGTCACAAGCAGACATTAAGGGCTGCTAAATCAGAAATCGAGCGAACCGAGCAATCGCTTGGGCGTCTGCTGACCTCAGCCGAGACTCAGATAGCAAGATTTGACACGCTAAAGTCTCAGCTTCCATCGAAGAAATCAGAAGAGCTCTTGCAGGTTGCCGCCTTGATCCAAACGTCGCGTGCAAGCTTACAGTCTATCGCGGATACGCTAGCGGCGAAAATTTCGGATGTGAGTAAAGCGATCAAAATCGATTTATCCGGCATGGAACAGAGCCTCTCGAATTTGAGCGGCACTCTCAGCCAGAACAATACGAAGGTTCGGTTGCTGAACTCCGCAATACGCAGCTCTGACACAGAAAGGCGGGAATTGCACCGTAAGCTGTGCCGGTCATTCAGAACCGAATTTTTAGTAGATTCTTGGATTCAGATTGAGGCTTTGCGGCAAGCGGACAATGCCATCAAAGCGAATGTGGTGAGACTCGAAGCGCTTCAAAGAAATGCGCCTTCTACCAACGCTCGTACAAGGGTTGCTGAGACGTTTGAAATGCTACTCCGGTTCTTCTTCGCAGGAAAGTATGCGTTTGATCGCGAGAAGTTCGTGATCACAATGGGTGACAAGAGGATGACTAGGGGAGCCGACAGAACACTGAGTGACGGGGAAAAAACTGCAATCGCTTTTTGCTATTTCATAGCATCGATCCACAAAAAGGTAGCTTCAAACGCCGACTATGCAAAGATCTTCGTAGTTTTTGACGATCCCGTCACCTCGATGTCTTACGATTACATCTTTTCCATCGTTCAATCGCTGAAGAACTTGAACATATCTGATGCAGGCGCAATTTCGATCAATCCGTCTACGATAGATGGAAGCAAAAGTCCTCGACCACGCATCTTGATCTTCACCCACAGCAGTTACTTTTTCAATGTGGCTTACACGAACCGTGCCGTAAAACCCGACGGAGCGTTCAGCCTTTCTTCTGGTGGCGAAATGCACACACTCGCTAGGCTGGATCGATACGTTGCACCTTTTGAAGAACAATTGAGACACGTCAAAAATGTAGCTGAGGGTGCGCCTCCAGACCATTCAACCGCGAACTGTGTTCGAAGCGTTTTAGAAGCTATTGGACGGTTCTGTCGGCCTGACAAGGCGGCATCATTGACCGATTTTGTGAAGCATCTTGCTGGTGAAGATAGCATCGAGATTCGCAGCGTTTTGGTCAATTCTTTGTCACACGGTTCCTATGCGGAAGAGGTTGTTTCTCCTGACGATTTGAAAGCAGCGTGTGAAGAAGCTTTGTCAGTCGTTAGGTTGTATGCTGTAGGACAGCTTGAGGCACTTGATCGATGACCTTTGCCTAAACCGCGTCGTAATCGAGTTTCATTTTCCTACTCGGGATTAATTTGTTTTAGTCCCTCAGACGCCGGAGTCATTTGTTTGGCTTCAAGCGCCAGCGCTCACGTCCGTTCGCTCGGCTTTCGGGCTACCGCCCGGCGGACGGTCGTCCGCTGGCTCGCCTTCGGCTCGCGACCATTCCAAGCCATCGGCCTCGTGCTGTGACGCTTGGCACTCACTCACTGGCTTGGTCGCGGAGCACGGCGAACGACCAGTGAGCCACAAGGGCGACCGCCCGCCCGCAGCGAGGGCAGCTTGCCTGCCCGGAAGCGAGGAAATCGCACCCACGGATGTGGGTGCATGAAACAAAAACTCTCCCCTCCCCCAGGAGCAAACCTCAATGACCAATCCCCCCATCAACAAACGCGCTACGCCTCGCCAGGCCACCTCCGCCGTGGCCTATGAACACGAGCCCCCTGCCCCAAACGATCCGCTGCTCGCTTTCCCGCCCTACATCCACAAGCAGCCACGGCGTAACTCCATCACGCCTGACTTGCAGCGCGAGTTCATTGCCCATCTCGCCGCGACCGGCATCGTCAACTCTGCCGCGCGCCACATCGGCCGCTCTATGGAGGCGCTGTACAAGCTGCGTCAGCGGCCCGGTGCAGAGGGCTTTGCCCATGCGTGGGACAAAGCGGTCGACTATGGCATTACACGGCTGGAGGACTCCGCGCTCGCCCGTGCGATCCAGGGCGAGGAGCGTGCGATTGTCTCGGCCGGCAAGATCATCGGGTACGAGCGGCGCCATAATGAGGGGCTGGTGATGTTCTTTCTCAAGACCCGCATGGCGGAACGCTATGGCCCTGAGCGGGAGAAGCCGACGGACAAGATCTATGCCGAGCTGGAGGAGCAGGCGATGGAGGTGGCGCACGCCTATATCAGCGAGCGGACGCGGCATAATTTAAAGAGCCTTACCGCGGTGCTCGACCATATGGTGGCAAACAAGCTGGCCGGGCGCGCTCCTGCCGAGGGGATGGATCCGCACCGGACGCTGATCGAGAATGCGGAAATGCTGGCGGGGAGAGAGGGTGATTAGTTTTTGATTAGCCTCAAGCGCCGGCGTTCGCATCCGCTCACTTAGGCTTCCGCCCTACCGGGCGGCGCGCGGTCGTGCGCTGACTGCCGTGACCAGGAACCAAACGGCGAACGACGAGTGAGCCGCAAGCCCGACTGGGCGTCCGCAGGTGCCCCGCAGCGCAGCGGAGGGAATAGCACCGAGGATGAGAGCGCGGATGCGCTCTCGAAAAACATACGTGAGAATACCTAACTTAACCGCAATGTTTCGCTCACACCTTGCGGGCATTAACCATTGCGAGCTGCCTCCAAGCTCGCTGTCCCCTATCCGGCAAGGCGGTGCCGCTAACCGGCATTACCTTGCCGGTAACCTTATGTGCGAACCGCGTGGTGACAGGTTCTCCTCCAAATCGGAGCGATGTTCAAAGCGCGCTCCCTTCTGGCAACAGCTGCCGCCGGTCTCAGCCTTGCGGCTGCGCCTGCTGCTGCCGCTGCGCCTGCGCTGAACCTGTCCGGCCCTATCGCCATGCCGCTGGTGGCAGCGGGCATGTCGGGCCTCGACTGCGGTGCGCCGCAAGCCGCGCCGGTTTCAAAGGCGAGCGCGATCCTCGGCGTAGAGATGAGCGCGCTTGAACGCATGCGTTTGCAGCAGGAAGGCGCCTCGGCCGCGCCTGAGCCTGCGCTTGCTCCGACGGCTGCGTGTGCTGCAGAAAGCTTTGCGATAGCCAAGCCAGCCGGACAATTTCTCGGCACAGAGCGTGTTGCTATCGGCAAAACCCGCTTCGACCGCGACTGGAACCGCGCGCTGCGCAAGACTGTGTCGGAGCGTGATGCCGTAAAAGCGCTGGGCTCGCTGCCCACTGATCGGCGCGCATTGCTTTCGCGCGTCAATGGCTGGGTGAATGACAACATCGCCTATCGCAGCGATGGCCGCCGCGACAAATGGGCGGATGCCCGCACCACTTTGCGCAAAGGCTATGGTGACTGCGAGGACTATGCGATCCTCAAGATGCAGCTGCTCGCCGCTTCTGGCGTGCGCAAACAAGACATGATGTTGACCCTGGCACGCGACACAATGCGCCAGGTTGACCATGCGGTGCTGCTGGTGCGCGTTGATGGTGCATACGGCCAGGACGAATGGGTGATGCTCGATATGCAGAGCGACCGGGTGGAAAGCGCAAGCTACGATTATGGCTACCGCGCGATCATGAGCTTTGCCGCCGATCAGAGCTATCTGCACGGCAAGGCGTACGCGCCTCGGCCCAATCTCGCGTTGAGGTAATTACCTCTCCGTCATCGCTTCATTGAGCGCGCGGGTTACAGGCTTCAACAAGTAGCTCAACACTGTCTTCGAGCCGGTGATGATCTCCACATCGCAAATCATACCCGGCACGATCGGCAAGTCCTGCCCTCCCCGTGTGAGGAACGCGCGGTCAGTTTCGATCAGGACGGTATAGTACGTCTCGCGCTCGGCCTCGTCATAGATGCTGTCCGCACTGACATTCTGCACCCGGCCGGACAGCCCGCCATAGGTCGCAAAATCGTATGCGGTGACTTTGACATTGGCCTCATCGCCGACTTTGATGAAAGCGATGTCTTTCGGCGCCACGCGCGCTTCGACGAGCAATTTGTCGCCGACGGGCACAACCGCCATGATTTGCTCGCCCGCATTGACAAAGCCGCCCACGGTGGTGACCTGGATATTGTTGACGATGCCGTCAGCAGGCGCGCGCAATTCGTTACGGTTCCGTCGAGCCTCTGCCCCGCGAATGGTCTCTTCATTCACAGCGATCTGCTGATTGATTTCAGAGCGTTCGTTGAGCGCTTGCTGCTGGAATTCGCTGCGAGCTGCATTCAAATCCGCTTGCGCCTGACGCACAGCGGCTTGCGAGCGCCCGACACTTTGCCGAGCGGCAGATAGGCGGCCTTGCGTATCCACCAGATCGCGCTGCGCCGTCAGCAATTCCGTGCGCGGAACGATGCCCTGACGCGCCAGCGGTTCAAGCATATTGACTTGATCCTGCGCCAAGCGAACGCTGTTCTGTAGCGTGCTCACAGTGGACTGCGCTTCCGCCAGATCGCGGCGGCGCTGCTCGACAGCCGATGCGAGCGAGGCCTGCTGACTGCGCGCCGTTGCCAAGCGCACTTCCTGCAAGCGACGTTCATCGGCACACAAAGTACCCTCTACGCATCCAAGCTCGCTGCCCGATGCTTCGCCTTCCAAACGGTTGGCGCGCGCGGAAAGGCGCTCATTTTCTGTCTGCAATCTGGCGAGTTCAGAATCGGCAATCTCGTCATCCAGCCGGACAAGCAATTGTCCCTGCTTCACGCTCTGCCCTGCCCGCACGAGGATTTCCTCGATCACCGCAGGCTCAGCCGATTGCACCAGCTGTTCCTTGGACGACGGGATAACCTTGCCTATCCCGCGCGTGACTTCTTCCGTTTGGGCAACACTCGCCCATGCGATCAGCACGAACAACGTCGCACCGCAGATCGCGATCAGTTTCCGGTTTGCATCCCAGTCCGAGAATGTCTCAAACCACTGACGGATACGGCTCATCGAGCGGCCTCCTCAGCAGCCACATTGCTCTGCACGGCAAGCGATGCCTGATAGGTGCCACCGGCATTCACAGGGTCGGGAATGGAAGGCCGCCACTGCTTGGTTGTGTCGATCCGCCCGCCCACATCGCTTGGTGCGTGACGATCCTTCACATCAGGAGCAACCGTAAGACCTGGTGTGTACTCCGGCTCGACTTCAACCGACGCATTGAGCCAGCGCGCGCGGTCAATCGTCGGGATCGCCTCGCGCCCTGCCCAGTGCCGCGTGAAGGCGCGCGGCTGCCCCGCAGAGCCCGGGAAGCGGTAGAAAATATGGACGCCGACCTTCTCAATCTTGTCCAGCGTAAATGCCCAGCGCGGCAGGACATAATCCGCGTGATAGTGCGTGGCCGACCCTACCGAAGGCTCGACAAAGCCTGCCAATGCCGCTTCCGCAACCTTTCGGGATTCACCCCATTGATTAACCAAAGGGGTACGCGCGAGCGAGCCGTCACAGGTAAAGCTGAATTGGCAAACAGGCTTATTGACCCCTTCATAGACGACGCCGCACACCGAGCCCGGATAGGCGGGATGGCGCAACCGGTTCAGCACAACTTGTGCAACCGCGCGCTTGCCTTGAAGTGGTTCGTTCGCCGCTTCGTAGTAGATCGCCTGCGTCAGACATTTGAGCGCGGTGTCATGCGCGCCGGTTCCCTTACCAATCACGCTGAACGCACCCATTTGCTGAAGTGGCGTGCCGGATACCGGAATCAGCGCATTGCGTTCCTGCGCGCTCTCACCTTCGACGATGTTTTCTGCCTGCGTACCGCTATCAAGCGATTTGAGCTTCGCGACTTCGCGGGCCTGCGTGGAAATACCGGTCTCTGCGCGTGTCGGATCGGGCTTGCCGATCACGAATGCGAGACCGATCAGAACCGCTGCGCCGGCTGCGCTGCCCGCGACATAGCGCCAGGCACCTGAGGCTTGCCCGGGCGCCTCCGTGCGTTCTTCGCGAACATGGTCCTTGATCACGGTGCCGCTCATGAGGTCATGCCTCCTGCGCCGCCGGCACGAGAGAGGATCTCGGCCTTGCTGCCGTCTGCAACGACTTTGCCTTTGTCGAGTACAACGATGCGGTCGACGAGGTCGAACAGCGCGGGACGATGCGTGGACACCAGCAGCGTCTGCCCAGGCTCCAGCGATTCCTTCACCCGTGCAACGAACTGCTTCTCTGTCTGCGCATCCATGGCGCCGGTTGGTTCATCGAGGAACAGCAGCTCGCTTGGGCTGACGAAAGCACGCGCCAATGCTAGGAAGCTGCGCTGACCGCCGGAAAGACGGCGGCCCGCTTCACCCACTGCACGGTCGAAACCGCTATCATCGCGTGCGAGGAATTCATCCGCACCGCTCATACGCAGCGCCGCGAACAAGCGCTCGTCTGAAACGCCGGGCTCACCCAGCGCCAGATTGTCTTTGATCGATCCTGTAAACAAGGTCGCGTCCTGCCCTACAAAACGGAATGCTCGACGCAAATCCTGTGGGCGGAACTGGCGAGAGTCGATGCCATTAACCAGAAAAGCGCCGTCTGTGGGCTGATAAAGTCCGCAAATTAACCTTCCGAGCGTCGACTTTCCCGATGCGACACGCCCGATGAGCGCAACCTTTTCGCCGGGAGCTATTGAAAGGTTGATCCGATCTAATGCAGCGGTCGGAGCTTCAGGGTAGGAAAAGCTCAGATCTTCCAGTTTGAGCGATGCGTTGCGCACGGTTGCTGGGAGTGAAGAAGCGCCCTGACGGCGCTCGTCCGGCACGTCGAACAGGGTCTCGATGGATTCCAGCGTCTCTTTCGCCTGCCGGCCACGGGTCAGCAGGAATGCGATTTGTCCTGCCGGGGCGAGCGAACGCGATGCGAGCATCACAATCGCGATGATTGCGCCCATAGTGATGACGCCTGCATCAAACAGGTAATAGCCGCCGATAATCAGCGCGATGGTGCAGAATTGCTGGAAGCTCTGCGCGAGGCCCACTGCGACTGACTGGATGTTCTTCAAGCGGATCTGGGAGTGGCTGCCGATCTCGGCAAGATTGTACCAGCGGCCCATCATCGCACGCTCGCCGGTCATGGACTTAAGTGTCTCCATGCCCGCAACCGATTCCACCAGCAGGGTTTGCTGCAAGCCATGGTCAGCCTGCGCATCGCGTGCGGCGTCCGTGACCTTTTGCTGCAGCCGCCATCCGGCGAAGGCCATCAGGCAGATGGCAACGATCGGAACCAGCGCGAGCCAGCCTGCGATGTAAGCGATCACAGCGACGAACAGAACGAGGAATGCCAAATCCACCATCAGCACGATGGTGGTCGAGGCGAAGAAATCTCTGACAACCTGATATTCAGAGACGCGCGCGGCGAGCCCGCCTGTACTGCCTTGCTTAGCAGAAAGCGGGATGCCCATGACCCGGCCAAAGATCTTCTGGCTCAATTTGATATCGAGCCGCTTGCCGATCTGGTCGATCACATTGGTGCGCGCGGTCCTGAGCGCAAATTCCATTGCGAATGCGAGCAGCACGCCAATGCCAAGCACCCACAAGGTCGAGACAGCGCGGTTGGGGATCACGCGGTCATAGACGTTCATGGAGAAGAGCGGCAGCGACAATGCCAGCACATTGATGATCAGCGAGGCGACAAGCACAGGGCGGAACGCCTTGCGCTCTTTCCTTAACTCGCCCCAGAACCAGTGATGGCGGCCTTTTGTATGCCATGGCGATTCCTGCTCACGCAGAGCGTCGGGATCACCGAAGACTGTGTAGAACGTGCCGGCATAGTCGGCTTGCACAGCGTCCCGGTCGAGCCATTTGGCGCCGGAGCCGTCCGCTTCGCCCTCTTCAGAGGTCCAGACCAGCAATTGCTCGTCCTTGACCTCGTGGATGACAGCAACGCTGCCGCCTTCGCGGGTTATCAGTGCGGGATAGTCCGCATCGGACAGCGGGAGCTTCTTGCGGGTCAGTTCTTCGAAATCGAGGCCGGTCAGTTCGATCGCTGCGCCCGCCTGGTGGAACGGCAAACGCCCCTCGACATCGCGGGCCAGCGAATCAAACAGCGTCGGGGAAAACGCGAAGCCATAACGGCGCGCCAGCTCCCCGATCCCCAGTATCAGCGGATCATTGTCGTGCAGCGCCTGTGCATCCCGTCTCTGCAGCACGATAATCCCTCACCTTCTTAGCCCCGCAAATACAAGGCCTTACCTATCGTAGCGACGATAGTCGGTCTCCGCCTCTTTCGGCGGGCCGTAATCGAAGCGGTCACGTTCGTTCATTCCTGCGCCCGTGCCCGGAGCCACATTGAGCGAGCTCAGGAACGTATTGGTCGCAGCCAGGATCTGGTATTGCGCAAAAAGTTGAGAAAAACGTGAAGTTTCAAGCCGGACCTGCGTGTTGAAGCGCGTGTTCTGCGCATCCAGCACATCGAGCAGCGAACGCCGTCCGACATTGAACTGCGCGCGGTAGCTCAGCAGCAAGTCATCGCTGACCTGTGACTGACGCGCGAGCGCATCGCCAACGCGGCGCTGGGTCTGCAGAGCAGTCCAGGCATTGGCCGCATCTTCTTCAGCCTGGCGCACCATCTCATGCAGACGGTAGCGAGCCTGCGAAGCGCGGTGCACCATCTCCTGATACTTGCCGCGTGTCTGGCCGCCATTGAAGACATTCCAGCGCAGATAGACCCGCGCCTGAACATCGTTGGTAGAGCCATTGAAGCCGTCAATGTCCTCGCCGATCCGGCCGCGAACATCAGCACCGATAGTCGGATAATAGTCGCCCTTGGCTGACATCACGAGGCCGTGTGCTGCATCAACATCAGCCTGTGCTTCACGAACCAGCGGGTTCTGCGTGCGCGCCATGCCGATGGCTGCGCCTTCAGTCGCCGGCAGCGAGGTTGCAAGATCAGGTGGTAGCGTCGGTGCAGTGATGGTGAGGCCAGTCAAACGACGCAATGCGTTGTTCGCGACTTCCATCGCTTCCTTTGATTCTTCAGCGCGAACGATCGCTGACTGCAGGCGCTCTTCAGCCTGCTGCAGGTCCGCAACCGAAATCGATTCCTGACGCACGCCTTCAGCCAGATCATTCACGAGAGCCTGGTGGAATGCCTGGTTGTCCGCAGCCGCAGCAGAAATCCGCTGCTGAAGCAGCACGTCGAGATATTGACGCGCAACTTGCAGAGCGACGAATTCCGAACGCTCGACCACGCGAAGCGATGCACCGTCGACGCGCGCTGCCTGACGCAGTAGCTCGCCACGGCGACGACCGAAGTCAAAGATCGTCCAATCAATCGTACCCTGCGCTTCGAGCGGATAAAGCTCGTCGTTTGAGATACCGAGATTGCGGCGCGTGCGGTTTTCCAAGCGTCGGATACCGGCAGACGCCTCGACATCGACCCGCGGCAAATACAGCGATTGCGCTTGCTCACGCTCGAATTGGATTGCCTCAGTATTGAACTGAGCTTGCAGGATCTCCGGGTTGGACATCATCGCGATTTCAATCGCTTCCTGCATCGAGACAGAACCGTCAGCGGTTTGTGCCATCGCGGCGGGCGAAGCAGCAGCCATCAGAGCCACTGCGGTAAGGCCAATAAGTGTGTTCTTCATCATCCTGCCCTCTCTCAGCGCACTGAAATCTCAACACGGCGGTTCTGCGGCTCGCGCACACCGTCGTCGGTTGCAACGCGTGGGCTGCTCTCGCCTTCCGCGCTGCTGGTAATCAGACCGGCATCAATGCCTGCACTGCTCATTGCGTTCGCGACAGCTGCAGCACGCTCTTCCGACAATCCGATATTGTAAGCGTCTGAACCTGACCGGTCAGCATGACCCGTCACCCTGAAACCGCTCCAACCGCACACGGCGAGGTTGTCTCGCGCAAAAGCGATTGTCTGATCCGCCTCAGCCGGAACTTCACTGGAGTCGAATTCGAAGAAGACGAGACCAACAACGTCATTCTGACATTGTGACGGCACCTCTTCGCGCGCAGGAGGCGTTTGCACCACCACTGGTGGCGGAGGCAGCATCTGCATTAGCTCATGGGCACGCGCACATTTGCCAATCGAAACAGGATCTTTCGTCGAGGACTTGAGATAGCCCAAAGCGATGCCACACTGGGTCTTGGTCTCAAGCGCCCAAAGATAACGTGGATCATCGCCGCCGATCAGTTCCGGGTTGTTCGACGCAGCAAGGCCATCATTATGGCGCGAGCCAATCTCGCCTTCCAGGCTGTCCTCGCTCATCCCCATCAGCTGATCGAAATCAGCCGCTTTGGTCTGAGCAAATGCCACTTGGTGACCACCCATGGCCAGAGCCAGCGACCCGAAGGCCACTCCCACTTTCATCCACCGCATATTCAATCCCCTGGTCATAGTCATATTAGCCTACCGAAGCGGCTACGGCCGCTGCCTCTGCGGACAAGTCAGCCAGTTGCGTTGCATCGAACGCAAATGCACTGCCGTCAACAGTTTGTGTGAGTGAAGCCTCACCAAGAATGGACGAAGCGACATCAATCGGCGAGCCGTAGTCGCCATTGTCTGCCAGCGTATCGAGCAAAGCATCGACCGCGCTTTCCGCCATAATGTCGTCGAGAATTGCGACAACATCGACAGTCTCGCCCGTTGCAAGGCCGGTCGCATCCGCAAGATCCGGCGTCGCTTCCGAACCTTCCGAGAGATCGAGCAGGGCTTCCATCAGCCCTGCGCTGCCGTCTACCGCCAAGGCATCTCCAATCGGAGACACAGTGGTCGCGATTGCCGGAGCATTCAGATCCAGGCCGAGCTCGAAGCTTGAGGTATTGCCAAGCTCAGCCGCGAAATCTGCAAAGCTGGTTGCTGGTGCTTCGATAGCTTCGGCCAGGCTGTCGGAGCCGAGCTCAACCGATCCGAAGCCGCTTTCAGCGCCGAGAACGTCTGCGTTCAGTTCCACAATGGAGCCAAGTGGAGGCTCTGCGAGTGGAGTAGCAACGTCGCCAGTGGAATTGGAGGCCAATCCGTCCGCAAGTGTGAACGAAGTGTTGCCAAACTCAGAGCCCATTTCAGCGAAATTAACCATAGCAAAGCCAAGACCAGCAGCAGCGATCTGACCAGACGCAATACCGCGTTGATCGGACGCCTGATTGTCATTGGCAAGGCCTGCGCCAGTGCCGAATTGGGCTGCACCCTCGTCACCTGCGAGTTCCCCATCGACCAACTTCAAGAAGGCCTGAACCGGCTCTTGAACGTCAGCCTTTGGAACCCCCGCATTGTCTTCAACTGAAGTCAGGTCGATACGCAAAATGGCCGTGTCGGTGTCTCCATCGGCGTCTGCGACCGTATACTGGAAGTTCTCCATACCGGTCGGTGACGTCTGTGACGGGACATAACTCCAGTCACCGGTTGCGAAGTTGAAGGTAAACTCGCCGCCCATGGCTGTTGTGACCGTGAACGTGTCACCAGCGATCGTTCCACCGCCCGGGGCAGTGATATCGGTCCCGTCAAAGCTGTAAATGCCGCCATCAACGCTGATCGAGACGATCTCGATACCGTTGGATGACGGTGTATCATTGTCCAGGACATTGCCGGAAACCGGCTGGATGACCACTGTGACAAGACTGTCGAGAAGATCGTCAAAATCCTCGATAAGGATCGGGTCGCCTTCCCCGTCAATATCGACCGCACGCAAACCGCTTTCGCGAATGCCGTCACCGATGCCGATAGCCGTGATCTCAAAGTCGTTATCCGCAACGAACTGCGTCCACAACGCTTCAGCATCATCATTCAGCGCTTCACCATTGGGTCCGCGGCCGCGCGATGGACGACCGTCACTGATGAAGAACATCTGATTCACATCGCCAGCGGTCGGATCCCAACTTTCTGTCAACTCGGTCAGGGCTGCGGAATAGTTGGTGCCGCGCGTCAGTGGACGCGTGCCGCCAGCTTCCGGATTGATGGAGTCGAGCAATGCAACAACGTCTGCCAGACTGTCGAAAGTGCCGAAAGTCAGCGCGTTCGCGTCGAACCCAACCAGTGTGATCGTGACCGCACCGTTGGTGCTGTCGAACAGCTCGGCAGCCGCCGCTTCTACAGCTGTCAGCTGGGTGTTGAGTTCGGTGTTGTCGATGCTGGACGAGAAGTCGAGCACGAAAGCAACATTCAGATCGAGTGCTACGTTTTGCGCATCAAACAGGTCGTCCTGAGCAATCGGAGCATCATCGCCAATATTGATGACGAATGTATCGCTGACCGGATCGCCATCGCCGTCGGTAAGCTCGATCGTGACCGGAATGTCGATATCGACATTGGTGTCCGTCACGCCCAGATCACTGAGGTTCAGCTTAACCGAGCCGTCTTCCTGATAGGCGTCGACCCAAGCAATGCTGAGACCCGGAGGCGCAATGATGTTGACTGTGGCAGAGCCATTGCCGCCACCTGAACCCGTCAGCGTGAATTCCTGCGTCGAGCCATCCGAGAAGTGCGCGACGAAGTGCGTTACATCGCCATTGCCAAAATTGCTGACCGAGAAGCTCGCAGAAGTAGCATTTAGCAGGTTGGTACCGCCCGGAGGTGTGTAGCCCCCTGCCCCGTCATAATCATCGAGGCTGCCAAAATCGAAGCGCAGGAATTCGCCTGTGTCGAAGTTGTTGTTGTTGACGCCAAAACCTGCGGTCGAACCATTGACGCCAGGGACCTGAGTGAGATCAGGATTGCCGCCATTCAGCCAGTCCGTAAGCTCCGTTCCAGTGAATTCACCGCCATTGCCATTCGGCTCCCAGCCGGTCACGAACACCAGCTCGTCACCTGTCGTGTCCTGCGAAACGAGGACTGACTGGCTGGGGCCAACGCCAAATGCACCGTCGGACAGCAAGTCGATCAGTGTCGTATCACCATCGAGCGGCGTGATGAGGTCGAACTCATACTCGCCTGAAGTACCAGCGGTTGGATCAACCGTGACTGTGAAGGCAGCCGTATCGCCGGTATCGAACTCGCCATTGCCGTTTGCGTCGACGAATGCCGTCAGGACATTGCCATCCTGCACTGTGGTCAGCGCTTCGCCGCCTACTGTGAGGCCGGTCGTGTCGACAGTGATGGTCACATCAGCAGACGGTCCGTCTGCGCCTGCTTCAAAGTTCAAGTCGCCGACAACAATCGGAGCGTCGGGATCATTGCTCGTCCCTGCATCTGCGATTGGCGCGGTGAGGATAGGGCTGTCATCTTCCAGCGACACAGTGATAGTGGTCGGCGTTGATGCCGTGCCATCGCTCACAGTGACCGGCACGACAAAGCTCTCGACATCTTCGACGCCGGTTTCATCGTGGAAAATCGGATCAAGAAGCTCGACCGTATACGTGCCGTCGTCAGATGCTGCGACGATCACAGACGGATCATTCACATCGCTGACATAGCCGACCAGCGTGTTGCCGCCGTCGATCACGGCCCATGTGAGAGCAACGGCCGTGCTGCCATCAACAATGCTGATCGTCTCTGTCGGGATGCCGAGTGTCACGTCGAGCGTGTCATTCGTGTCCGCATCAGCAATCTGGAGATCACCTGTCAGGAACGTCGCGGAGTTGGTGGTATCGGTCGGTGTGCCCGCATTGTCCGGGTTGCTGTCTGCAAGACCTTCGTCAGACACAGCCGCAACGCCTGCAACGGCCGTCGGAGCGTCATTCGCGCCGTTGATCGTGATTGTCAGCGTGACTGTGCTGGTGTCGCCGTCACCATCTTCGATCGTGTAGATGAAGGTGTCGGTTTCGCTCTCGCCATTTCCGAGGCCCTGCACTGCAGCGCTGTTGACCACATAAGTGTAGCTACCGTCCGCTGCGAGCGTCAGAGTGCCCCATGCGCCTGCAATCGGCGTGCCAGGCGCGCCTGTAGCGGGAGCAGACGTGTCATCGCCCAATTCAACGCCAACGACGCCACCAGCTGGAGTGGTCGTCGCAGGACCATCGGCGCCGAAATCATCAGCTGTGCCGTCGGTCAGGACATTGCCGCTTACCGAAGCATCATCTTCGCCAACCGAATTGACGTCAGCAACCGCGACCGGGCCATCGTCGGCAAAGCCAACCAGACCGCCAAGGTCGAGCGCTTCGCTATCGCTAACCACGTCGCCATCACTATCGGTGATCGTCGCAGTCGCCACGAGCTCTACCAGCCCACTTCCCAGCAGCACAGCGTCACCGTCAAACGGAGCGCCATCATCGCTCACGCTGTGGTCGACTTCAGCATTCTGCGTAAGCGTGATTGTGCCGTTCGCATCCACAGTCAGCGTGAAGATCACGCTTGCATCGTCCGCCGCCGGCTCAGTCGCCGAGGTCGAACCGACGATCGTGCCATCATCGCTCACATAGAGGAAGATATCCGCGCCATTGCTGTTGAGACCGCTATCGGTTCCTTCAGCAACAGTCAGGCCCAGAGCGTAAGTCGTCTCAAGCGTGCCAGCGCCATCTGCGCCGAACAGCGAGTCCACAACTGCGAAGGCTCCTGAGAAGTCCGCGCTGTCCGTATCGCTCGCAGCGCCAATCGTGTCGGCGTCCTGCGTCTCAAGCGCCATCGGCGCGCCTTGCGTAAGGCCAAGATCGACCTGCGGGATGTCGTCGATCACGCTGACGACAATCTCGCCGCTGCCGATGATGTTGCCATTGGTGTCTTCAACACGGTAGCTGAAGCTTTCAACGCCATTGGCGGTGTTGGTGTCTGCGCCGGGCGCATCCGGATCGTGATCGAATGGAGTGTCGAGGACATAGGTGTAGCTGCCGTCCGGATTGAGCGTCAGCGTACCGAACGCACCGTCAGCTGGATCTTCCAGAATGTAGACCAACGGTCCAGTTGCGCCGGTGACGGTGATCTGTCCCGAGCCGCTTTCGCTGGTGTCGCTGTCATTACCGGCATCGCCATCAGCCAGTTCGCCAGTGCCATCCATCAGGCCTGCTTCATTAACAGTAACGTCATTGTCGCTGACTTCGCCAGCCACGTTCGCAACGTTGATTACCAGTTCAGCGGTTGCTTCATCGCCGTCTCCGTCACGGATTGTGTAGGTGAAGGTGTCCGTTTCATCTGTATTAACCACATTCGGGTTTGCGACATAGGTGTAAGAGCCGTCGGCATTAAGCGTCAGCGTGCCGTACTGGCCTTCGATGACGAAGTTGCCGTCGCCATCCGCTTCACCGTCGCTAATGCCTTCATTGACGCTTGTAATGCCGACAACCGCGCCGCCAGCGGCATAGCCGTCAGCACCCGGGTTATCGACGCCATTCCCGTCATCATCGGTCAATACGTTACCGCTGGTTTCACCACCTTCGGTTACCGTATTCGTGTTGTCGGTCGCTTCCGGAACGTCATCGATGACGTCCACATCTAGCGACGCTGTGCTGGTCGAACCGTCGGTGTCCGTCGCTACAACTTCAAAGCTGTCGGTCAGCGGATCTTCGCCGGTCGTTGGCGAGTGATCCAGAGTGTTCTCGTCAAGGACATATTCGTACGCCACTTCGACCGAAGTGACATCGCCATTGTCGTCAACCGTTGGCGTGACACCGGTGATGCGGATCGTGCCGTATTCACCTTCGATCTCGACTGGATAGGTGACGCCGTCCCCAAAGACTTCGACACCGCCAACAGTCAGCGTGTCGAGGCCTTCAGGACTGTCGACAGAGAAGGTGCCATCCGGCGTAAGCGCGGGCTCGTTTGGAGACGAGCCTTCGGGCAGATCGTCTTCGTCGACGGTTTCTTCCGAACCCTGACCGTCAAGGCCATTGATGACCACCGGATCGTCAACGCCATTGATTGTGATCGTCACAGTCGTGGTCGCCGGGTCTCCGTCACCGTCAGTGATGGTGTAAGTGAAGACTTCGCTCAGCGTCTCAGTGCCGTCGAGGCCCTGGACCAACGGATTGACATTATCGAGTGTATAGACATAGTCGCCATTGGCAAGGATCGTGATCGAGCCATATGCGCCGGTGACCGCGCTTCCGACATTGCCGTTTACGTCCGCGCCAACATCGCCGGCAGCGACACCCGTTACGCTCGCGCCGTCCGCCCCGGTTACGTCGGCAACACCGTCGGTGGTATTCGTATCAAAGATGCCAATGTCGATGCCGGTAACGACGTTACCAGTCGCAGTCAGCGGGCCATCTTCCGTAACGGAGTCTTCGTCTGCATTGGCTGTCGGTGCATCGTCGACAATTGCGATCTCGAGAGTGCTTTCTGCGAAATCGTCGTCATTGTCTTCGACGCGAATTACGAAATCATCCGACGTGTTGTCACCACTCGTCGGGCTGGTCAGCTCGTACGTGTAAGTGATCGAACCGTCTGCGATTGCATCGATGGTCAGCGTGCCATGCGCGCCTGTGAAAGTCTGGCCAACCGCGGTTACTTCTACGCCGTCGATCAGGACGCGCGCAACGCCGTCGCCAGCCGCAAAGGTGAATGTGCCGGTGGTGAATTCGCTGTCTGTGTCAGCAGCTGAACCGGCAGGCGGACCAGCAAGACCGTCTTCGTCAACAACCGTGCCGCCTGCGCCTTCTGCCGGAAGGTCAAGCGTGACCGGAGCATCGGCAATGTCGATGACCAGCTCAGCGGTAGACGTGTCGCCGTCGCCATCGGTGATGGTGTACGTGAACACGTCTTCGACGCCGCCTGGCGTACCCGGATCGCGGGTGTAGCTGTACGTGCCGTCGGCATTGATCGTGAGAGTACCGTAAGTGCCCTGCACTGTCTCACCGGCATCGCCTGAGCCAGCCGAACCAACATAGCTCGTGACAACCGCATCATCAGCGCCAACAGTATCGTTGGTCAGGACACTGCCTTCAACCGGACCGAATTCGCCAGCTTCAATGCTGTTGCTGTCATCGAATGCTTCAGGTGTGTCGTCGACGATCGAAATAGTCAGCGTCGTGCTGTCCGTGCTGCCGTCGCTATCGACGACTTCCAGTGTGAATTCGTCGGTGGTATCGTCGCCGGAAGTGTTGTCGGTCAGCTCGTAGCTGTAGCTGTATTCGCCATTATCGAGCGTAATGGTCAAAACGCCGCGGTCCGTCGTGACCGTGCCGCCATTGGTGACATCAACACCGTTGATCACCAAAGATGCGAGCGTGTCATTGCCTGTTTCGATAGCGATAACGCCGGTTGCGATTTCGCTGTCGCTTGGTTCATCCGAACCGGCCGGTTCGTCACCGCGTGCTGGCAGGCCAGCTTCGTCAACGTCATTGTCGCCTTCGACTTCGATGCTGATCGGAGAATCCGGCTGGATTGTCAGCGTGACAGTTGCGGTAGAAGTATCGCCATCGCCATCAGTGATCTGATAATCGAAGGTGACTTCTGCAGGATCGCCTGCAGCAGGCGTGTAAGTGAACGTCCCGTCGCCATTGTTGACGAGGGTGCCGCTGCCGGTGAGCGTGCCTTCAACAAGCTCGACCGTTGATGGCTCAACGCCGTCCGCGCCTTCGATGTCGTTCTCAAGAACGTTGACAGTGACAGGATCGTTTTCTTCGACCTGACCCGCCGCGTCATCGAGCGCTTCAGGCGCATCGTCGATGATAGTGATTGTCAACGTGTCGGTTGCTTCGTCGCCGTCGAGGTCCGTGACAACCAGCTCGAAATCAACCGAAGTGTCATCGCCATCGGTGTTGTCCGTCAGCGTGTACTCGTAAGTCAGCGTGCCTTCGCCCGCCACAGGATCAAAGGTGAAACCGGTAACGATCAGCGTGCCTGTGTCATCGGAGATGATTGTCTGAGGCAGACTGCCTTCTTCTACAACGACACCGCCAATTGAAACACTGCCGAGGCCATCGGGCGATTCAAAAGTAATCGTGCCGACTGTGGTTTCGCTGTCGCTTGGCTCGTCCGTGCCTTCAGGCTCGTCACCGCGCGCAGGCAGGCCTTCTTCGCTGACTTCAGCGCCGGCGCCAGTGCTCGGTACGAATGTGATAGTGGTCGGCGCATCGCCGATGTCGATGGTCAGCGCAGCGGTCGCCGTGCTGCCGTCTGTATCGACGATGTCGTAAGTGAAGACGTCCTGCACACCGCCGGGCGTGCCGGGATCGCGCACATAAGTGTAGCTGCCGTCTGGGTTTAGCGTGAGAACGCCATACTCGCCCTGGAGGCTTTCTCCGGGAGCAGCGGTGCCGCCGTCATTGGAGAAGCCGGTAACTGCGCCATCTTCGGGAAAATCGTCAGCGCCCGGAACGTCATTGTCGACAACATTGCCGTCGATCGGGCCGAATTCGCCCGCAGGTACTGTACCTGTGTCGTCGGTCGCGATTGGCGCATCATCGAGGATCGCCACCGTCAGAGTTGCAGTCGCGGTATCGCCATCGAGGTCTTCAACAGTGACTTCAAAGACATCCGTCGTATCGTCACCCGTCGTGTTATCGGTCAGGCGATATTCGTAGGTGACTTCGCCTGTCTCGAGATCAATGCCGGTAACCGTGAGAACGCCAAGATCTGTAACGATTTCTTGGCCCGGACCTGTAATCTCGACGCCATTTATCGAAATCGAGCCGATTCCGTCAGGCGACGTGATGACAATCGTGCCGGTCGTTGCTTCGCTGTCGCTTGGCTCGTCCGTACCTTCCGGCTCGCCTTCGCGCTCTGGCAGTCCGGCTTCGTTGACGCTCGCCTGAGCATTCACAACGCCGATCGGATTGTCCGGCGTTTCAATGACAATCTCCGGCTCGAAATCTTCGAACGGGATCGTCTCTTCTTCTTCTTCCTGAGCGGCAGGCAGTTCAGTGTAAGGGAGCAAATCACCCAGATCGAACGGATCCTGGATCGCGCCTTCATCACCGGCAAAGTTACCGCCAGAGCTCGGTGTCTGATCTTCAGGACCAGCTTCAGGGTTCAATTCGGCATCGTTGAGAAGCGCAGCAAGCGTAAGAGGCGGTACGGCAACGCCTTCAACTACGAGTTGCGGAACGATGATTGCACCGTCAGGAATGACCAGCTGGGTGCCATCAGCAAGGTTAATGACCAAATCGCGGCCGTTAACGGTAATATCGTTGAGAGAAACGCCTTCAGGCAAGACAACAATTCCGTCCGCATCAGGCATCAGGACTTGCCTTGCAGAAGAGGGGCTTGCTTCGCTCTCTTGATACAGACCTGAAGTTTCAACCCCTCCAGCATGCGCCATCTCGCCACGATCGAAATCGCCGTTTTTGCTGCCGTTGAAATCCGTCATATTGCCGTTCCTTTATTCAGCCCGCCACGGGCTGCTCAACCTTCGCTCGGATGACGCCGCAAGTGCTGTTTCGTATGTCGCTGAAGCTCAGCAAACTGCGGTCGAGACGGATACGTCTTCCCCACTTTCCCAACAGTCTTGCGGCCCGTCCTTAATGTTTCCGGTTACGAAACGACTCGAGTCGCTCGCCTGGAAATCTGTCTGATCGAAACAAACAGTGATTATGTATCCTTGCAAGCTTGGTAACCATATATTCGTCTCGTTTCGTCGAACTTTCTCCGAAAATGAGAGGTTTAGCGGGCCCCGAATTCGACATCGTGCCGAAATGGGACGCATGTTGCTGCAATTCTGCATCGGTTCTCTGCTGGCTAAATTCAGCTAACTTTTGAGCGATGTTGCGCTGGCGAAGCCTTACAGATTTGCGGCCGGTCGCGGTCGAAACGGTTCTGGGTCACGCCGTTTCGATGGGGACGCTAGCGAGGCTGTTTAGTGCCACTCTCTCTCAGGGTCACTGGAACCGGATCTTCGCATTCTAGAAGCGAGATAATCGCATCAGTCTGCGCCGCAGATCGGTCAAGTAGTCGCACGCAAAACGCCATCTGGAAACCCTCCTCAGTCCGCAATAAGCATAGGTCTCCGCCAAACCGATGGAATACGGACAAGCACGGATATCGCGGCTTGCGGCTACCGAGTTGCATGCTAGGTTGAGGGACTAATGCGGGCCTAGCTTCATCCCAGCTATGCAGCCACGACTCGGAACCAGCGCAATGTGAGCGTTAACCATGGACTTACACCACTTCGCTGCCCAAAAACCTTCTACGTTAATCATTTCCGTTACGACAATTAGGCCTTAAACTACTGTTTTTAAGGGAAACTACCTGAATTCGTAAATTGAATTGACCCTCAGAGGCTAATTGTAGAGCATTATTGGCAGTTCCGAGGGGAACCTGCGTGATGAACCGGTGCGATGGCCCGGTCTCAATAAGACAATAAGGGTCGCGCCGGTTCCGCATACAGTATCCCCTCTCGGGGCCAGCAAATCCGGAAATAGATGCCGGCACGCTGACGAACTTGGACTGCACGGGGGAATGGACTTCAAAAAATCCGTGCGTTTTGAAATGGGGTAAAACCAAATGACTTTTGTAAAATCTTTCCTTCGTGACGATTCTGGCGCTTCTGCTGCTGAATACGCTCTGATCCTCGCTCTGGTTGGTGCTGGCATCGCTGTTGCATCGATCGCACTGGGCACCGCGATCTCTGACACGATGGACGAAGCTGCTGACTGCATCGACGGCACAACTGCTGCTGCGAGCTGCATGCCAGCTGGCTAATCGATAGCCGAAAACAAAAGATGGCCGGGTTCCCAAATCGGGACCCGGCCATTTTTGCCCAATTCATACAATTCCGTTCCGCTCGAAGAGTGTTAACGTCTGTTTACCGATTCGGATGAATGACATCTGGATCCTTGGGGAACAGTAAGGGGGGTAATTATGAGGGGACGTAACCTCCTCATCATCGGATTGGCTGTCTTTGTCGGCTTAATCGCGGTGTATTTGGCTAACTCGTATTTCTCAGCGGCACAGGACCGCCAGAATCGCGAGGCAGAAGCCAACAGGATGGCGCAGATCGTTGTTGCAACGCAGGACTTCGAGTTCGGCACGCAACTGGCAGGCACTAACCTCGCCTTACGCAACTGGCCGGCAAGCTCCGTTCCGCAAGGGGCGTTCGTATCGATCGAGGAGGCGACACGTGGTGGACGCGTGGCCCTGCGTCCGATCACAGTCGGTGAACCTATTCTTGCAAGCAAAGTCAGCGGTGAAGGTGGCCGCGCGACACTTGCTTCCATTCTTCCTGAAGAACTCCGCGCCGTGGCGATACCTGTCAATCAGGTGTCTGGCGTCGGCGGATTTGTGCGTGCGGGCGATGTCGTAGATGTCTTGCTGACCCGCCAGATCCCGGGTGATGGCGCTTCTGCTGCGGATCAAATGACCAATGTGGTTCTCGAGAACGTTCTTGTTCTTGCCGTTGACCAGGTTGCCGATGAAAATCAGACAGACCCATCGGTTGGCACGACAGCAACACTACAGACCGATATTATGGGCGCACAGAAGTTGGTGCTTGCGGGGCAAGTCGGCTCGCTGAGCCTGGTGCTGCGTAATGTAGAAAACCAGCTTGTCGGCGCGACTGATGTCGTCACGCCAAGCGATCTGGGCGGCGCAGGCTATTACATTCCAGCACGCGACGTCGGCGGATCGGCAGCAGCGCCTACTACCGCAGAAAGCTCGAGCGCCGTGGTTACGCTACCACGGCGTCCGCGCGGCCCGACAATGTCGATCATTCGCGGCACAGAGCCGACCACTTATGAAGTTAAGCGCAAGCGGGGGAATTAAGGCCATGCGCAGTAACATGAAGCTAGTCGCAAAGGCGCTGACGCTGGGCTCTGCCCTTGCTTTGGCCCCTGCCCTTGCTACCCCTGTAATGGCGCAGGATAGCGAAACCTCGATCCATGCTGGATCGGTTGAAGTGCCTGTCAACAAGAGCCAGGTAATCACGGCTGATCGCGCAATCTCTCGCGCAATGATCGGCAATGATGAGATTGCTGACATCTTTCCGATTTCAGACCGTTCGGTCTATGTGCTGGGAAAGAAACTCGGTACGACCAGCCTGACACTCTATGACAGCCGCAACAATGTGATGGCTGTGATGGACGTCGCGGTTGGACCGGACGTGATCTCGCTGCGTGAGCAGGTCAATGCGCTCATGCCGGATGAGCAGATCGATGCGCGCATTTCGAATGAGTCGATTGTGCTGTCTGGTACGGTCAGCAGCGCTGGTGCAGCCGACAAGGCGGTTCAACTGGCGCGGGCATATGCTGGCGATAATGTCGTCAATCTCATGAGCATGGGCGGCAGCCAGCAAGTCATGTTGGAAGTTCGCTTTGCTGAAGTCAGCCGCAGCGTTGGCAAAGAGCTTGGCGTCCGCAGCTTTATGCGCTCCAATGGCGGCCGCTTCTCCGGCGTAACAGGTACAGGCGCGAGCCTCACCCCCGGTGAAGTGCCCACGGGCACATTCGGCAATGGCGTCCTCGAAGTGGATTCGGTGACCGGAGCATTCGGGATTATAACTCGAAGCTTCGGCGACGTGCTCGGCCTTAATGTAGATGTCGCGCTCGATGCACTTGAAGAAAAAGGCATGTCGAAAACACTGGCAGAGCCGACCCTGGTCGCGCTTTCAGGTGAACGCGCAGCGTTTCTTGCCGGTGGTGAGTTCCCAATCCCTGTTGCGCAAGCGATTGGCGGTCAAGGCGGCGGTGCTGGCGGCGGCGGAAGCGCTGCTATCACTGTCGAGTTCAAGCCTTTTGGTGTGAGCCTCGGGTTCACGCCTACAGTGCTCAGCGATGACACGATTAATCTCCTGGTGGAACCGGAAGTCAGCTCAATTGACCCGAGCGCGTCCATTTCCGTTGGCGGCTTGACGATCCCTGGCCTTCAGGTTCGTCGCGCCAGCACCATGCTGGAACTGCGTGACGGCGAGAGCTTCGCGATCGCTGGCCTGATCCAGCAGGATTTCGAGACAACGGTGGAACAGGTTCCGCTGCTCGGATCGCTGCCGATTATCGGCTCGCTGTTCCGCTCTTCAGGTTTCCGCAAAGGCGAAACAGAGCTTCTGATCGTGGTTACGCCGCGACTGGTTCAGCCAATCCGGCCTGATCAAGTACGTCTGCCAACCGATCGCGTTGCTGATCCGGTTCAAGCGGATGTCTTGCTCAACGGTACGATGTATCGCCCGCAACCTGTCGCACCGAATGGATCGGTTCCGACATCGAGCGATGCGTCCGCAAATGCAGCAGAGGAAGATGGATATGATTATTGATCGTCGGATAATTGCCGGACTGCTCGCTGCAACAGCGCTGACTGGATGTGCGAGCGTAGCGGACAAAGAGTTCGTAGGCTATCAGGACCCGGGCTTTGGCGAAGCGAACCGTGCCACATATGCGGCAATGGTCGTTAACCCTGATCCCAAATACGATAAGCCGATTCCGGCAAGCAGTGCGGAGCATGCTGCCCAGGCCATCGAACGCTATCGGACTGACGCTGTTAAGCGGCCCGAGCGTGTAGAAACGACTGACATTGGCGGCGGCGGCTGAATTTGAAACAAATGGTGCAAGGCAATGACACAACACAAGGTGAAGCCGTTTAAGGCTAAACGTTTCTGGCAGGATCAGAATGGCGCGGTTGCAGCGACCTACGCCCTTGCGTTGATACCCATCATTGCTCTTGCCGGTCTGGCGTTTGACTATACGCGCCTGGCGGGAATGGACACCGAGCTGCAAAACGCTGCCGATCAGGCGGCGCTAGCAGGCGCAACGCAGCTCGACCGGCGGGCGGGCGCAATCAATCGCGCGACCGCGGCGATCCAAGGCGGCCTCGTCGCAAACGAGACATTTTTCGCGAACGATTCTGCCGACCAGACCGTCGATGTCACAGACGTAACGCAAATCGTGTTTTACCCGAGCCGTGCTGATGCGGAAGCCGGTACCAATCCGGTCGACAAGAATGCGACAGATGCAGACTCGATCGCTCGTTTTGTCGAAGTGACGGTCGATACACGCGCAGCGAACTATGCGCTGACGCCGATCGTCGGTGCGGTCAGCGGTAGCATCAACGCACAAGCAGTGGCCGGGCTCGGCTCAGCCATTTGCCGCATTCCGCCGCTAATGGTCTGCAATCCGGATGAGCCGGAGACAGGTACAGTCACGACGGAGACACCGTTTGATATCGCGTCGCGTATTGGAGATGGCTTGCTGACCAAGCCCGGCGGCGGTTCGGGAGGCTGGGGTCCAGGCGTGTATGGCTATCTCAGCGTTGGCGGTGACGGCGCAAACGAAGTGCGACGAGCGCTTGGTTGGAATACCCCAACGGGCAACTGCATCTCGCAGGACGGGGTCGATGAAGAACTGCTGGTAGACAACCAGCCCGGCAACATCGCCAGTGGTCCGGCTGCTATCAACACTCGCTTTGATATTTACGAGGCCAATGGCTGTGTGGATGGGAATGGCAATTGCTCACCCGCCTTCAACGTGCGCAAGGACCTTGTGCGACCGGCCAATGCCGCCAATGATACCAACTCCTGCAAAATTCAGGGCGGCGAATGGACCGAGCCTGCAAACCCCTATCGCCCAACCGATCTGAGCGGTGTTCCTGCAACGACCACGATCGACTCCATGGGACACCCGCGGGATATCTGTCACGCACTGGAAGATAGCAATCCCCTCAATTGCAAAGATGACTTCTTCGGCAATGGAGTGTGGGATCGCGCCGCCTATTTCCGCACGCATTACGGAGCCGCGTTCAACTGGCAGGGCAACGGCATGCTCGGACCTAATGTAACGCGCTACGAAACATATCTTTATGAAATCAACAATCACGGTACTGCGCTCGCCGATACGCCTGCGGGCGCAGCCGGAAACCAACTGACAACGCGCAACAAAGCGGTTTGTGGTCCAGCGTTAGGAGCGCCCGCTTCAACGTCGACTGACCGCCGAGTGATGTCTGTCGCTGTCATCAATTGTCGGTTGCACAACGTCAACGGACGTGAGCGCAACCTGCCGGTTCTCACATGGATGGACGTGTTCCTCGTCCAGCCGTCCTTGAATCGTGCGAGCAGCGGCAAATGGACCGGCAAGGATGACATCTATGTCGAGATCATCCGCGAAGTGGACATTAGCAATTCCGGCACATCGGGCGGACCGTTGATCCGGCGTGATCAGCCGTATCTGGTGCGCTGATGCGGAAAGCTTCACTTCTCTTATGCCAGAAAGGCGCAGCGGCAGCTGAAATGGCGCTGATCCTGCCGTTAGCTGTGCTGATCCTTTTCACCACGCTAGAAGGCGCGCACTATTTTTACGCGCAGCATCAGGTTGTCAAAGGTGTGCGCGACGGTGCCCGCTGGGGCGCGAGGCAGGACTTTGCGAGCATTAATTGTCAGAACGGTACCGCAAGTTCAGTGCCGACCGCCATCAGAGACAGCATCCGCAACCTCACGCGAACGGGTCAACTGACTGGCGGCGAGCCACGCGTACTCGGCTGGGAAGCCGGTGATATCACCGTATCAATCACGTGCCCGACCGACGCCACATCGCAGACCGGAATTTACGATTCCACAGATCGCGCCCCGCAGATCAATGTCGCTGCCACAGTGGACTATGTGTCGCTTTTTGGCGGTGTCGGCGTGATCAATGATACGGCCAATCTGCGGGCAAGCCAGCAAGCCACAGTAGTGGGGATTTGATCATGCATCGTTTTGTGCTCTCATTCCTTCGTGATGAACGCGCTATCGCGGCTGAGTTCGCACTGGTCCTACCCGTATTGCTCATTTTCGTGATCGGCGCGATCGACGTCGGCTATTACGCCTGGAACCTCAATCAGGCGGAGAAGGCCACGCAAGTCGGCGCACGCTATGCTGCAGTTACCAACCCACTCGCACAGGAAATTGCGACGACAAGCTACGTCAATACCAATGTCGGTGGCACAGCAATCGGTCAGGGCGACCGCATCCCTGCAGGAGCCCTAGGGACGATCACTTGCGTAAGCACTGGCTGCACCTGCACGACAGGCCCCTGCCCTGGCACGACGTTGGATACGACAGCATTCGGATTGCTCGCCGATCGTATGCAGAACGTATGGCCACGCATCGCCGATGACGACATCGAAGTAACCTATTCCGGCTCTGGTCTGGGCTACGCAGGCAACCCTAATGGCGCAGACATATCTCCGATCATTACTGTCCGACTTCTGGACATGGAATACACGCCCCTCACCTTCACCCCTTTTGATGGCAATGTGGGCTTACCAGACTTTTCATATTCGCTGACTGCTGAAGATATTTCAGGGACGGCGTCCAATTGAGGCAAAAGATGGGACGGATCGAAGACATTACACAAGGTTCGATAGGCCGCGCGAGCGAATTGCCTGACGGCGTTTTCGTTGTCGCCGACGCTCGCCATCTGTCCGATCTTGGCCAGATCAGTGCCCGATTGATCACGTGCGAATGCGCGATCGACGAAGCACTTCCCAAGCCTGAACTTATGGGCGCAAAGATAATTGTCATCGAAGTCGATCCTGCGTCGCACAATTCTCTCCAACGTGTGGACCAATTGCGCAGCGATTGGCCCAATGTTCCAGTCATCGCGGGCCTGGCCGATGTTGACATAGCCACAACCCGGCAATTGCTACGCCGGGGTGTCGCTGACATCGTGTCCTTGCCCTTCACCATTGACGAGCTGGTCACAGCAATTGTCGATGCCGCTGAGCAAATTGAGCCAGACGCTGATGAGGATGCGCCCCTCGCACCGTTTGTGGCGGTCTTGAAGAGTATCGGCGGATCGGGCGCCACCACGATTGCCACCCATCTCGCATCGGACCTCGCTGAAGCCTATGGCGAAGACAAGCGTGCCTGCATCATTGATCTGGATCTGCAATCTGGCGACGCATCGTCATTCATTGGCGCAAATCCTCGCTTGACGCTTGCTGACCTGATGGAAGCGGATGGCCGCCTGGATGGTGAATTGCTCCGCTCAGTTACAAGCAGCTCGCAAGCACCCAATGTGGACGTGATAGCCGCGCCGCATGACATCATGCCAATCGAAGCGCTGGAGTTTGACACTCTGATGCATGTCGTAAAGATTGCGAGGCGTCAGTACGATCTGGTTGTTGTCGATCTTCCCGCATCCTTTACCAACTGGTCGCTTTCAACCGTGTTTGCAGCGGATCAAACGCTGCTTATCGGCAATCTCACTATTCCAAGCCTGCGCCATGCGAAGCGGCAGCTCGATTTCCTTGTTTCCATGGGTCTCTCCCGCGAAGCAATTCAGGTCGTCCTGAACCGCGTCGAGAAGAAACTCTTCAAGACAATCAGCGCGTCTGACGCAGAAGACGCGCTCAAGCACCCGATCCTTGCGACAATTCACGAAGAGGGAGCCCTTCCCCGCACAGCGCAGGATCAAGGCGTTCTGATCAATGCGATCCAGAAACGCAGCAAATTCATGAAAGACATCAACGAGCTGGCTGACCGGTTGATAGAAAAGCTAGCAGAGGAATAAGCAGTCATGTGGAAGATCAAACGTCCTGACGCAGCGCTCCGCGAGGAAACCGCACCGCAGATTTTTGACGGCGAAGAAGACAATTACGAAGCAGAAGTTGTCACCCTTCACCCGCAGATCTCCGAGCGTGAAGGCCATTTACTGCAGATCCGCATGGCGATCCACCAGTCGCTGCTGGACAAAATCAATCTGTCGATGCTCGACAAGCTCCCTGAAGAGCAAATCAAGGCTGAGATCAGCGCGATTGTTCCTGAGCTGCTTGCGACATTCGATTCTCCGCTCAACCGCGAAGAGCGCGCAAACCTCGTTGATGAAGTTCTGGACGAATTGCTCGGGCTTGGGCCTATCGAGCCGCTTCTCAAAGACGAGAGCATCACCGATATTCTCGTGAACGGCGCGGATACCGTGTTTGTCGAGCGCGGCGGTGTGCTTGAGCGTGTCTCAACCCGCTTCCAAGATGAAAAGCACTTGATGCGCATCATCCAGAAGGTTGTGAGCGCGGTCGGCCGCCGGATCGATGAAAGTTCGCCATTCGTCGATGCGCGTCTCAGCGACGGCAGCCGTGTTAACGCGATCATCGCGCCGCTTGCGCTCGATGGGTCGCTTCTCTCCATTCGTAAATTCGCAAAGATCCCGATCAGCATGCAAAAGCTGGTCGATCTGGGCTCCGTGCCTGAGCCCATGGCCGAAGTGCTCCGCGCTGTCGTGAAATCGCGCCGTAACGTGCTGATTTCCGGTGGTACGGGCTCTGGTAAGACGACCATGCTCAACGCGCTTTCGAGCTTTATTGATGAGCGTGAGCGGATCGTAACGATTGAAGACTCTGCGGAACTTCAGCTGCAGCAAAGCCATGTTGCGCGTCTTGAAACGAGGCCGCCGAACATTGAAGGACGCGGCGAAGTCAACCAGCGAGACCTCGTTAAGAACGCTCTGCGTATGCGTCCGGACCGGATCATCGTCGGTGAGGTTCGTGCAGGTGAAGCCTTCGACATGCTTCAAGCGATGAACACCGGCCACGATGGCTCCATGACGACCGTACACGCCAACAATTCGCGCGATTCCTTGAGCCGTGTTGAGCAGATGATCGGTATGAGCGGCATTGATATGCCGGTTCGCGCAGCACGCAATCAGATCGCGTCTGCGATCCACGTCGTAGTGCAGGTCTCTCGCCTCAGCGATGGTCGGCGTAAGGTCACCAGCCTCTCCGAGCTAACCGGCATGGAAGGCGACACCATCACTATGCAGGAGATCTTCCGCTTTAAGATTGAAGGCGTCGATGACAATCGACAGGTTATCGGCCACTTCGAAGCGACTGGTATCAGGCCGAAATTCCTGCTCGATGCGGAAGCGCACGGCATCAAACTGCCTGCGGACCTTTTCCGCCCAGAGACGCGACTGGACTGATCGATATGACCTTAGAGATCACCCGCATCCTCATCATGGTCGCCGTTTTCGCGGCAGTGTTCCTCATCGCTCAGGCTGTTGCGACGAGCTATGCGGCAAACCGCTCTTACCGCGGAGCCGTCAATAAACGTCTGCGCATGATCGGCTCTGGCGAGAACCGCGAGGTTGTCGTCGGCAAGCTCATTAAGAACCGGCCGCGCGACCGTGCAGAACTGCCCGAAGGCGTCGAGGCCTTGATCGCCAAATTCGAGAAGATGGTGTTCGCTGCGGCGGTGCCCTTCTCCGCCGGACAGATCATGGTCTTCATGGCATTGGGCTTCGTGGCCGTCTTCCTGATCGGAGTCCTCTTTTCAGCCGCCAGCGGCGCAGGTGTCGGTATCGGCAGTATTTTTCTGGTTCTGCTATTCGCAGCGGCGGTAACGATCTTCATTCCGTGGCTGGTCATCAGCAGCCTCGCGCAATCGCGCCGTAACAAGATGGAAAAGCAATTCCCAGTTGCACTCGACATCTTCGTTCGCGCGCTTCGTTCAGGCCACCCCATCGCTTCTGCCATCGACTTGCTTACAAAGGAAATGGAAGATCCGATCGGATCGGAGTTCGGCCTCATCAGCGATGAAGTCGCTTATGGTGCAGACTTGATCGGCGCCTTGGAGCATATGGCGGAGCGCTGGGACCTTGAGGACATGCGGATGTTCGTGGTCTCGCTTTCAGTACAAAGCCAGACCGGCGGCAATCTGGCGGAGATCCTTGAGAACATCGCCAAGGTTATTCGAGATAGGCATCAGATGTTCATGAAGGTTCGCGCATTGAGTTCAGAAGGCCGCATGACTGGCTGGATGCTGACCGGCCTTCCTGTAGTCACCTTTGTCATGATCTTCATGATGGCGCCGCAATATTATCTCGATCCCTCTGAAGACCCAATCTTCATTTACAGCGCGATCACGCTGGTCACGATGTATTTCCTGGGTGTCTATGTCATCCGTCGCTTGATCGATCTCAAGGTGTGACATGATTGAACTTGCTTCTTCCAACTGGATCATCCGAGCGCTGCTGCTGGTCGTTATCTTCGGCCTCGTTGCACTTGTCGTATTTGTCATTTCAAACCTGACTTCGCGCAGGCTACAAGTGACGCGCGAGCTTGCTGCAATGTCTTCAGATACGACATCGCCAACCGCTGAATCGCTGACTCGCAAGCGCAATGACGGCGCTTGGGCAAAGCTCGCCAAGCAGATCGAGAATGCAGGACTCAACCTCGGCGATACCGCTGAAACGGAGATTTCCAAGCAGTTGAAGGCCGCTGGCTACATGTCACCGACCGCACCGCGTGTTTACACGCTGGTCCGGCTGCTGATGATCTTTGTCTTCCCGTGTCTGTACTTGCTCGCGGCGTTCAACTCGGCTGAGCCGCCGAGCGTCACGCGCATGTATTTCACTTGCGGGATTCTGATGGTTCTGGGGCTCTATGTCCCTAACCTCTTCATCCGCGCGAAGGCCGAGCGGCGTCGCCAGGAAATCGTCAATGGCTTCCCCGATGCGCTCGACCTCATGTTGGTCTGCGTGGAAGCCGGACTTGGCCTGGAATCTACGCTCGACCGCGTAGGCCGTGAAGTCGTCACCAGCCACCCGCGCATCGCCTCAATGCTCACGCAGACAACCTTGCGTATGCGCGCTGGTGCAACGCGCGAAGATTCCTTGCGCAAGATGGGCGACGAAGCTGGTGTCGATGAAATCCGCTCTTTCTCGACCTTGCTTGTCCAGTCAGACAAACTCGGCACGAGCCTCGCACAAACGCTGCGCGTTTATGCCGCAGAGATGCGCGAAGCGCGCCGTTTACGCGCAGAGGAGAAAGCGCACCGTTTGCCTGTGCTTATCTCGATACCACTGGTACTGTTCATGCTACCATCCATGATTGGCGTGCTGACATTGCCTGCGATTGTCCGCGCTATCCGCGAAATTATGCCGGCACTTTCTTGAGGGGGAAATCATGAAAACTGCATTCCGCATCACAACAATAGCACTGGCCGCCACTGCATTGTCAGGCTGTCAGGGCTTTAACGAGCTGTTCTCCTTCAAACAAACACGTGCTGAAACGCCGGTTGCAATGGCATCGGTTTTCGGCATGGAAGAGCTTGAGCAAGGCCGCGCCGCCCTCAAGGCTGGTCACGTCGCCCGCGCTATTGATCTGTTTCGTTTGGCGGCAATGAACGAGGAGACCGCTCCAGCCGCCTTCAACGGAATGGCTGTTGCGTATACCAAGCTGGGGCGCGCTGATCTTGCGGAACGGTATTTCAACACCGCGATTACGCTGGATTCAAGCAATGCCAAATTCGCGGCTAATCTTGCGCGCTTCTACAGCTCCGATCTGGGTCAAAGCCAGCGCGCGCTCGCGATGCGCGAAGCCGAAGCAAAAGCCAAGCTTGCGTCAGCTGAGAAAGCTGCTGTGTCTCAAGGCCTGCTCAATCAAACTGCATCCGAGCGCAGGCTCGGCGCTGTGACGATCGAAACGGCAAAGCCACTCGCAGTGACGCGCACGGATCGCCGCGAGCTGATGCTTGCGACTAGCAGCAGTGTTGCTGAGAATGGCGGCAATCTCGCTGCAGTATCGTCGCGCAAGACAAGCGCGAAGGGCTCTGGTTCCGACGTCGAGGCAGCGGTTGAAGACGCAACAGCTAACGCTGTCACCAAGAAGCGCAATCCTACAGTTATCAGCATGTTGGGTATCGGCCGTGAGACGACCGGTCGGCCTGCGCGCATCAGTGTTGCAAAGCCTGGTTCGCAAGGCGTGACCCGCCCACGCGCTCGCAATTACCCGGTTCGCGTTGAGCTGACCCGCCGACCCAACAGATAAGGGCTTTCCATGATAGCTGAACTGTTGTGGCCCGCGGGCCTCACACTGCTGCTTGCCATCGGTGCGCTGAGCGACATCAAGGATCGACGCTTGCCCAACTGGCTGTCCTTGCTGCTGTTGATCTATGGCCTCGCGCACGGTTTCTATCTCGACCAATGGGCTGGTTTGGGCTGGCACGGTCTGCACGCGCTCATCGCCTTGCTCGTGGGTATGCCGCTCTTTGCGATGAAGTGGTTCGGTGGAGGCGACGTAAAGTTCTACACCGGAGCCGCTGCATTTTTTGCCGTAAGTGACGGTGTACAAATGCTTTTATGGGTGTCGCTGCTGGGTGTTGCGCTCATGCTTGGCTGGATTGTTTTGCGACGTCTCATCCGCAAAGCGAAAAGCGCTCCAACAGGAAATCACGCTCTGTTTCCCTATGGAGTGGCAATCATGGCAGGTGCAGCCGCACTCGCCTGGTCGAAGTCACCTATTATCTAATTCGGGCTTCGCGCTCCCATTTTCTGACAGAACCGCCAATTGCTTTGCGATTAGCGACTACCGTGGCAATACGTAATGCATGTCGGTGCAGCCACACCTTGCAACGCAGAACTCTGCTCCAGGCCCTTTGATCAAAGGGGCTATATATCTCGTGGCTGCAGTGGCAGGCATAGCCACCGGTTTGGCAGTTTCAGTTGCTTTAACCGGAGGCAAGGCAACGGCCGCAACAACTTCGGAATACCCGCTACGTATTGCTCTTCCTGAAGTGGAGATCATTGCGCCATCAATCGATGTGCAGCGTACCGATAGGCCAAGCTCGGTTATACCTGCTGATGCTCTGGCTGCGCGCACCCCATTGGACAATGCACCGCAATTAAACACCGCTTCTCTCGCAGCGCCCAGTGAACCAATCTCAATCGGACCCGCTGGGATGATGACGCTCGATTATGATCTGGCGCAATTCGCATCAGCCAATCAGGGCGGCGGTACCAGCGATGGCAGCGTCCAAACCAGCATGGCCTTGCAAGTTAACGGGGTTGCGCGCGGCTCGGCTCAGATCCGTGTCGCAGACAGCGCACAGATCCTCATTGCAACAGGCTCGCTTGCGAGCGCAATCGGGGAACAAGCCTCTTCATTGCCCCCTCGCCTGAAAACAGCTTTAGATGATGGCACAGGCTTCCTGCCGTTCTACGAGCTTCGCGCGGCTGGTATCGATGTTCAGTACGACCCAGTGAACGACCGGATAGCGCTTACCCTGCCTGGCTAGACCACTCGCTGCGAAGCAGCGCCCAGTAATACTCATCACACCACCCCAAATGAGTCTTCGCGTTCTTCAGGAAGTGCGCTTCCCGCCGAAAGCCGAGCTTTTCGAGCACGCGGTTAGACGCGATATTGCGAGGGTCTGTGCTGGCTGTGATGCGGTGGTGATCCTCGTCTTCGAACAGGTATTGGACAAGGCGATTGGTGCATTCCGAAGCAATGCCGCCACGCTGGATCTCTTTCACTACGGTGTAGCCAATTTCAGACTGCAGTTCACTCGTGGGAATTGCAACAATGCGCGCGACTAGCGCCCCGCTATCTCGCGACACAGCAGTCCAGCTTCGTCCCTCCCAATCAGGATCGCACAGCCAGTCTGCAAGTGTACCGACATCTTCAAAAGCCGCATCCCAAAGATAACGGCACTGGTCAGGATCAGAAAAAGTCGGGAAAAGCGCTGCAGCATCATCACGAACTAGCGGCCGCATGATGAAGCGCTCGGTCTCAAGCGTGGGAATGGACATGTCGCTTGGCATCAGGCTGTCAATTGCGCGACCAGCGCCTTCACCTTTTTCTGCCGCCATTGAGGCAGCGGAGCGATCAACCAGTAAGCGCGCTGGCTGGGCTCTGGCTCGCCCACAGCAATAAGCTTGCCACTCGCAAGCGCCTCAGCAGCCAACGGCAGCGGCAAAACTGTTTTCCCGAGCCCGGCGAGAGCGGAAGACAAGGCTTGGCCGGGATTGCCAACTTGAACGCTTGCCTGCGCGCCCTCCGGCAGGTTCGCAGTCGGATAGCCGATCCAGGTTTCTGCCGCACCCGGCGCATGAACCGTCACTCGCTCCCCCGGGGCGAGTTGAACACCTTCCAGATCGCCCGGCCCGTCCACGAGCCGTATCGCAATGTCGAGATTGGCTTCAGTAAAATCTGCGTTTTCGTCCGCCACAAGCTGGTATTGAATACCGGCGTTCTCAGCACTGAATGCTGCGAGCTTTGGCGCGAGCCATTGCGCATAGAATTCGCGCGGGGCAGCAATCGTGTACCGATCAGAAGCTTGGCCGGCCTGCATTGCCTGCACGCTTTCTTCAAACCGCAGGAAACCTTCGCGCAACGCATCGAGGCCAGCACAGCCCTCTTCAGTCAGTTCCAGACCTTTGGACGTTCTGCGAAACAGGACTACGCCCAAATGATCTTCCAACGCGCGGATCTGCTGACCCACAGCAGCAGGCGTCACAGCAAGCTCATCGGCGGCCCGCGTAAAGCTGAGATGCCGCGCCGCTGCATCGTAAACGCGCAAAGCATTCAAAGGCAGGTGTGTGCGTTTCATGTCCGCGCGGCTCTAGTGCGCGGTTTCAATCGCTGCAAGCACCGAGAATGTGGTGTCAGTCTGCTGTCGCAGGTGCTGCAAGCGGGAAGAACGGGATCCGGACTTCCAATGGCTCGCCGTCATCGCGGTTGAAGGTGTAGAACCCTTCCATCGAACCATGCGGCGTTGCGAGCGGACACCCGGAGACATAATCATGGCTTTGACCAGGCTCCAGGCGCGGCTGTTCGCCGACAACCCCTTCCCCATCGACATGGCTTACACCGCCTCGTGCGTCGGTAATGCGCCAGTGACGGGTGCGCAGCTTAAGCGCCTCGTGCGAGCCATTTTCAATCCGGATGTGATACACCCAGAACCACTTGCCCGCATCGGGATGGCTCTGCTCAGGCAGGAAGTTGACTGCAACCCGTACAGTCACGCCTTCAGTGGTGGCGGAATGGTCAAACAGCTCTTTCATCAGGTCAAAGGTAGCGATTCATTATTCGCGCTCAAGAGGGTAAAAGCGAATAATCCACTTTGAATTGCGCAGCTGTGACCTGATTGCACACCTTTGATGCGAGCGGTGCAACAATCACGCGCGGAATCTTGACTGAAGAGCCTGGTTGCTTGTTGCTCAGCTTTTAGCGAGTTCTTCGCGGATTTGCTCCAGGCGTTCCTTACCGAAGAACATTTCCTCACCGACCCAGATTGTCGGAATGCCGAAAGCCCCGCGTTCGACCACCTTATCGGTACTTTCCACCAGCTTCTGTTTCACTTCGTCACTACCGGCCCGAGCGATCATGTCACCCGCGTCGAACCCATTCCGGGTGAGAGCTTCTGCAACTGCATCACCATCCGTCACATCGAGGCCTTTCTCCCAGATTTCAGGGAGCATGGCGTCGATGAACTGGACCGCGCGTCCATCCTCGTCCGCGGCCACCAGCAAGCGCTGCAACAGGATTGAATTGAACGGGAATTTGGGATTCATCTTGAAGCGATCGAGCTGATGCTTGGCGATAAAGCGCTGGAACTCCAGCATGCCGTACTCGACCTTGCCCTTCACATCCTTGTCGCGGATCATCGGCGGCGCGTTACCGGTCAAGCGGTGCATCCCCGCAAGGAAAGCGGGTAGAATATCGAGCCCGGTATTGGTCTCGCGCAGCAAGTCTCGCAGCGGGTACCAGATGAGATAGGCATTCGGGCTCACAAAATCGAACACCAGTTCCACACGTTGAGACATTCTATTTCCTCCCCTGTCGCTGCGACTTCGCGACCAGCGGCCCGTTAACTCAAAAGCCGGCTGCTTTTAGCGCCTGGTCCATATCTTCCTTGAGGTCTTCTAGGTCCTCAAGCCCCACATTGATGCGCAGCAAGCCTTCCGTGACGCCCATGTCCGCACGTCCGTCCTCGCTCATCCCGGCATGCGTGCTGCTTGCCGGGTGACACATCAGGCTGCGGGAATCGCCGATATTGTTCGAGATGTCGATGAGCTTAAGCGCATCGAGCAGTGCGAAAGCTTTTTCGCGGCTCCCCACATCAAAAGCAAAAATTGGCCCAGTCGCGCTCATCTGCTGTGTCGCGAGTGCATGGCGCGGGTGGCTTGGCAAACCGGGATGCAACATCTGCGGCACACGCGCCTCGATAAACGTTCCTAACTCGACTGCGCTCGCGCTTTGATGATGCGCGCGCATGGAAAGCGTCTCCAGCCCCTTCAGCACCACCCAGGCATTGAACGGAGCGAGATTCGGTCCGGTATTGCGCTGGAATGGCAGCAAGACTTCATTGATCCACTCCTCGCTCCCGCACACAGCGCCGGCGAGCACTCTGCCCTGCCCGTCCATGAGCTTGGTGGCGGAGTAAGCGACAACATCCGCGCCAAAGTCCATCGGCTTTTGAAGCGCCGCTGTAGCAAATGCATTATCGACGACAGTCGTGATGCCGTGCGCTTTGGCAAGGTCGCAGACATGTCTCAGATCGACGATATCGAGCGTCGGATTGGCAGGGGTTTCAAAGAAAAAGGCCTTGGTATTGGGCTTGATCGCCGCTTCCCATGCCGCATCATCCGCGCTGTCGATAACCGTCGTATCGATCCCCCATTTGGGGAGCAAATTGTCGACAAGCCAGCGGCACGAGCCAAAGGCCGCTTTCGCCGCGACAACATGATCGCCGGTTTCAAGCTGGCAAAGCAATGCGGTTGTCATCGCTGCCATACCGGAGGCTTGCGCCCGGCAAGCCTCTGCTCCTTCCATGAGAGCAATCCGCTCCTCCAGCATCGCAACCGTAGGGTTCTGCAGCCGCGAATAGGTCATGCCGTCAGCTTCACCGGCAAAGCGGTCAGCCACGGTCTGAGCGTTGTCGTAAGTATAGCCCGAGGTGAGGAACAACGCCTCGCTCGTCTCGCCATGTTCGCTGCGCCATGTGCCGCCGCGAACGGCCTGCGTTGCGGGGCGCCAATTGCGGGTCTCAGCCCTGTCGGTTCCGGTCGTCTTTTTCATCTTGAGGCCCGTCTAGGCGGCTCGGATGTATGGAGCAAGAAAGTTAGAGCCCGCTGGCATCGATACCATCATGAGCAATCTTAGCCCTGCCGATTGCGGTCAGCATTTGTGTGCCTTCGATCAGCGTTAGAAGGTACTGCGCCCCACCCTTGGGATCGGGATCGTCCGCGGGCATATGCTCTTCCAGCCAACCTAACAGCCGATCCATTATCGCCTGGGCCGGCTCGCGGTACCCATTGTAGTTCCTCGCGCTTCCGGCAACGATTTCCCACCATAAAGCCAGAAACGGCTCCATCGACGAGTCGCCTGTCATGGCCAGAATTCGTTGCAGACATTCTTCACGGGTTTGTGGGGGCTCGCCTCCAAAACTCTTATCAAGCTCTGCCGCGTAGATCTCTGCGATATATGCGAGCGTATCGGCAATAAGCCGCTCCTTGTTACCGAAATGATAGATCAGCATCCGGTCGCTGGTTTGCGCGGCCTTCGCGAGCGGTCGCAGGCTGGCGGCTTGCAATCCATTATCCAAAACGAATTTTGCGAGTTTGGGCAGCAGGCTTTCACGAGACATTTCAGTGCTTTTCAGCGTTTCGTCCATGTCGCCCTTGTAGCAGTCGCTACATGGCGCTACAAGTGATGTAGCGACTGCTACAAAAAAGGAGGGAACAGATCGTGTCATCTTATGAAATCCTCGCACTGAGCGGCCTTGTGATTACGATGCTGGCGCTTGTGATGATCGTGCTAAGCAAGCAGCAAACTGGCTCGTATCTCCTTGCCTCCATGCTTTCGGCAGGCTTCGGCGCCTACAGCGTTGTCACTGTGTATCGAGAGGGACTGCTGACTGTCTGGACCAACCACACACAGAACCTTTGGGGTATCCAAGTCTGGTGGGATCTGCTGTTCGCAGTTGCTATCGCATTCGTTTTCATCGTCCCGCGGGCACGGCAAGTCGGCATGAGTATACCGGTTTGGGCACTCCTAGTGGCTTCTACCGCCAGCATTGCATTACTCGCCATGATTGCGCGTCTATTCTGGCTTGAGCATCAGCTCGATGCGCCTGAATAGAGCCGAGACAACGCTCCATCTTGCCGAGGCAATAGGACCGCACTAAGCCCTCACAGGCATGGACAACGCGACCACATCAACCGAGGCAAATCAGAGTGATGTGGCCGCGCGCGAACGTGATCCGGTAATGGTCAGCGGCATTCTTGCTGTCGCATTCGCGGCCCTCGCAGCAATCCGCCTGACTGTCCCTGAAAGCTTCTATTTCGATGAAGTGCATTACGTGCCCGCCGCGCGCGAGATGCTCCAAGACGGCGTGTACCGCAATCAAGAGCACCCGATATTTGGCAAGCAAATGATCGCCTTGGGCATGGTGATCTTTGGCGATGGCGCATTGGGCTGGCGAATCATGTCGCTGTTCGCGGGAACACTCGCGCTGTTTGCCAGCATGCGCGCGCTGTGGTTTGCAAGCCAGTCGCGCTTTGCCAGCATCGCCTTCGGGATACTGCTTACGAGCGGGTTTATCCTGTTCGTGCAGTCGCGCATTGCGATGCTGGATATCTTCATGGTGAGCGCTTTGGCCGTCGCTGCGTGGCAATTCGCAGCAGCAATACGCGAACCTGAAAGCGGCCGATGGCGGCTTGCCGTTACCGGTGTCGCGCTCGGTCTTGCGATAGCCAGCAAATGGAACGCGGTCCCGCTTGCGATCCTGCCGGGCCTCGCTTTCCTTGTTGCCCGTATTGCCGCGCACCGGCGCAGGCTCATCATGAGCTCCAGAGGCATTCCTGTGCCGGGCATTTCCCTATGGGAAGCTACAATCTGGTTGGGAGTGATTCCACTCGCTGTCTACGCGGCCACGTTCTTGCCGGTCTGGACAATGAACGGCTCGCCTTTGGCGGCGGGCGGCCTCTTCGCAATGCATGTTCACATGCTCGAGTTGCAAACCCAGATCCTGAAAGCGCACCCCTATCAGAGCACACTTGCCGACTGGATCGTGAACTGGAGGGCGATCTGGTATCTCTATGAGCCGGTCGACGGGACCCAGCGTGGCATCATGCTTATCGGCAATCCGCTGACGATGCTGCTCGGTTTGCCCGCGCTGTTCTGGTGTGCGCTCAGCGGGATTCGCACGAACAACTGGACAAAGCTGGCAGTCGTAGTCGGATATCTCGCGAGCATCAGCCTGTGGGTCTTCGCGGAGAAATCCGTCCAGTTCTACTATCATTACTTTGCGCCGAGCTGCTTTCTGCTCGCCGCGTTATCGCTCGCACTCGACGCCTTGTGGCAAAGCAGCAGGCGCGCCATCGCGGGCGGCGTCCTGCTTGCAAGCATCGCGGTGTTCGCTTGGTTCTATCCGATCCTGTCCGCCGCGCCTCTTGAAGACAAGAGCAGCTTTGGGACTTACACCTGGCTCGATAGCTGGCGCTAAGCCCTGGCCTTAGAAACGGCCCCAGACAAAGCGGCTCGAAAGCGCGTAGTTCCAGACTGAACCAACCAGGATCCCGGCAAGCGCTGCGAAGACCCACAACAGGCCCTGCGATTCAAGGAAAGTTGCAATGGCGACGTTTGCAAAGCCTCCAACAGCGCAGGTCAGACAGAAGCCGATCCAGCCTTTGAACATGGCGCCTGCGCCTTTGATGCGTTGATCGCGGTAAGTCAGCCAATTGTTAAGCAGAAAGTTGAAGCTCATCGCACTGATCACAGCAATGGCCTGGCCAATAGTGAAGGCCTTGTCGAAGACGAACAACACGCTCGCAAGCACAGCCATGTGGACGAGGACGCCCATCGCGCCGACTGTACCGAACAGTGCGAAGCGCGTGGGAATAACCTTGCCGAAGGTCTTGTCGTAAAGCCCTGCCAGAAAATCGAACGCAATCGCACGGTCCAGCTTACTTTCGCCTTCGCGGCGCGCAGAAAAGTTCAAGGGAAATTCCTTCACAGACAGTGTCTCTTCTGAAGTCGCCAGCAGGTCGAGCAGGATCTTGAAACCGATCCCGGACAAACGCGGGACAAGCTGGCGTGCGCGAGCCGATTCCAGCATGAAATAGCCGCTCATCGGATCGCTCAGCTCAACGCCGGTCATCTTGCGCGCGATGGAGTTCGCCATACCGGAGAGCTTCTCGCGCTCGGGCTGCGCCCAGTCTTCCGTGCTCGCACCCGGAGCAAATCGCGAAGCGACTGCCACTTGCGCTTCGCCGCCTTTTAGCGCTGCGAGCATCTTGGGCAGCAAGTTGGGATCGTGTTGGTGGTCTGCGTCCATCACTGCAACAAAGGGAGCAGCGGTCGCGCAAAATCCTTCGATAGCGGCGCTGGCCAGACCTCTGCGTCCGATCCGCTGAATGACGCGCACCCGGCCGTCGGACAAAGCAATGCGACGCGCTTCATCCGCTGTGCCGTCAGCAGAATTATCGTCAACGATCAGCACTTCCCAACCGGAAACACCAAGCGCATTTTCGATACGTTCGACCAAAGGCTCCAGATTGCCCCGCTCGTTCAGAGTGGGTAAAATGATTGCCAGCTCAAGGGCTTGCTCTGCTTTTCGTGCGGCTTCGCTTAGCGTTGACTGCGTCATTTCCATGACAAACGCCATTACGGCGAAAATCTCAAGATGTGGTTACCAGTCTGCTAACCACAGCATCGCCGATTTCGCTTGTTCGAGCGTTGCCGCCCAAGTCCCCGCCGAGCACGCCGTCGACCAGAGCGGAGGCAACTGCAGTTTCAATACGATCCGCTTCCGCGTCGAGACCAAAGGAATGCCGCAGCATCATCGCCGCCGATAGGATTGTTGCCATCGGGTTGGCTTTGCCTTGTCCGGCAATGTCGGGCGCGCTGCCATGGATTGGCTCATACAGGCCAAAAGTTCCGTATTGCGTGGTCCGTTCGCCCAATGAAGCGCTGGCCAGCAAACCAATCGAGCCAACGCACATGCTCGCTTGATCAGACAGAATATCGCCGAACAGATTGCCGGTAAGTACGACGTCGAGCGCGCCTGGAGCCTTCACAAGCTGCATAGCGGCATTGTCGACATACATGTGCTCTAACGCGATATCGGGATACTTAGTCGCCACCTCTTCGACGACTTCCCGCCACAAGCGGCTGGTTTCCAGCACATTGGCCTTGTCGACGCTGGTTACATGCTTGGCGCGCCCCGCTGCCGTCTGGAAAGCGATGTGAGCGATCCTGCGTACTTCATCCTCTGCGTAGTTCATGCGGTCCCAGCCCTCGCGGCGACCATCGGGCAGGATTTCGCGGCTTTTTTCGCCGAAATAGACATCGCCGGTCAGCTCGCGCACGATAACCATGTCGATATCGCGCGCGACATCAGGCTTCAGCGCAGACATGTCCTCCAGGCCGGCAAAGGCTTTCGCAGGGCGCAAATTGGCAAAGAGGCCGAGCTCTTTGCGCAGCCCAAGCACGGCCTGTTCAGGGCGCAAATGCCTCTCGATGTCGTCGCAGGATGGATCACCAACTGCACCAAAGAGAATGGCATCTGATGAACGCGCAAGCTCAAGCGTTTCAGGCGGAAGCGGGTGGCCCTTCGCGCGATAACCGGCAGCGCCAACTTCGCCATGCACCAGCTCGATACCGTCAAGGCCGAGCGCATCGAGCACTTTCAAAGCTTCTGCGGTGACTTCGGTACCGATCCCGTCACCGGGCAGGACTGCTATCTTCATGCGATTTGTCTCACGTCATCATGCGGGCGAGCCGCTCTTCCAGCATTGTCCGCGCCGCCATAACATCGCCGCGCCTGTCAGCAAGCAGGTACTGCGCAAGCGGCCCGCGAAGTTGTTGGACCGCCCCAAGCAAATCTTCGAGTGTGTCGGACACTTCAGGCCGGTCGCTGCCATAGCCAAGCTCTCGCAGGAGCAGACTTTCATAGCCGATCAGCCCCGGAAGCCATTGTCTGGCCGACGGCGCATTGCACAGCGCATCGAGCAGCGCGCCGAGAGCTGAATAAAGCGAAGGATAGGGATTGCGTTCGGGCAGTGCGGTGGCAGTCAGCGCACAAACCCATTGGATCGCCGCTGCAGTAAGGGGCTCGCTGAGCCACGGCCCGCGACTTTCAACCAGTTCGACTTTCAGGAACGGCAGCTGGCTGTGCGAGCGAGCGCGCAGGTCTGCTTCGACAAGATTGCCGGGTATCAAGACAGGGCGGAGCGTCCGCCCTCGCCCGCCAGCAACATAGCCAGCGACCAATCCGTACTCTTCGGTCAGCAGCCGCGCGATGGACGCGGTTTCGCCATGCGCTCTGCTTGCAAGAAGAATGGCAGGCGCGCGCAGCTGCACCGCCTTACCCTACCGCGACTATTTGCTTGCGAGTTTGGCTTCGAGCTCGGCAATCCGCTCAGCCAGCGCTTCGTTCTCTTCGCGTGCTTTGGCAGCCATGGCCTTGACGGTGTCGAACTCTTCACGCGTTACAAAATCCATACCGCCCATCGCTTCTTTCAAGCGGTCGCGCGCGCTCTCGCGAGCTTCGCGCGTCATGCCGGCAAAGGTACCAGCCGCGCTGTTAGCGAGTTTGACGAAATCGGCGATCATTGGGTTCTGACTTTGCATGGTGTTCAAATGGCGATGCAAGGCCGGAATAGCAAGAGGGTTGAAACAATCGGCGAGCGACCAGCGAGCCGCAAGGGTGACAGCCCGCCCGCAGGTGCCCAGCAGCTCAAACTCGTTTCGAGCGGAGGGATCAGCACCGAGGACGCGCGCCCGGATGGGCGTTCGAAATACTAAAGCTCTATACGCTGAGTTTCAGCGGGCCGATCCTGCATGCCACCATCCGGGTTCGCGCGCAGGAACTCGTAATTGAGGAATGTCGCAAACAGCACCCAAGCAAGATAAGGCAGCATAAGGAGCGCAGCCGCGCGGCGCACGCGCCAGAAAGCTATGACCGTCGCGATCAGAAAACCGCAAAGCGTTCCGATCACAATCAAGCCGTTTTCAATGCTCTGCATGCCAAAGAAGGCATAGGTCCAAGAGAGATTGAGGACGAGCTGGATAGCAAAAAGAATCAACGCGATCGCGCGGCCCTTTGCCCCCCATGCAGACGCGACCAGCGCCAGTGCAAAGCCAATCATCACGTAAAGGATCGTCCACACGATCCCGAAGGCCGCTGGTGGCGGAAAAATGTCAGGTTTCACAAGCGAGCGGAACCAGAACGTGTCAGGCGAGCCAGCTTGCCCGCCAAAATATCCCAGCAGCACGATCAGCGGGACTGTAAACAGCGACCACCGCATGAAGCTGGCTCTAAGCTGACCTTTTGAGGCGATGACGTTCATTGAGGCTCCCGCGGGAAATACGATTCGGCAGTTAACCTGTTAGTTGAACGCGCGATACACGGTGCGCAATGGCGCGCCAAATCGCTGTGCCGGATCGGGCCAGAGGAATGTGGAAACTATGGGGATGGTTAGCCGCGCGAGGCGGAAATCAGAAATTCGACATTGCCTTCAGGCCCGGTAATGGGGCTTTGCACGATGCCTTGGATCTTCCATCCAGATTTTTCGAGCCATTCGCGCACTCCGCTGCAAACACGGGAATGAAGTGCAGGATCGCTCACGACACCTTTCTTGCCGACTTCATCACGGCCGACTTCAAATTGAGGCTTGATCAGCGCGACAAGCTGACATTGCGGCGCGGCAAGCTGGAGCGGGCGCTCCAGCACTTTTGCAAGACCGATAAAGCTCGCATCGCACACTACCCAATTGCATGGCTTGTCGATCTGCTGCGCTGTAAGAATACGCGCGCTCGTTTGTTCAAGGACCGTCACGCGCTTATCCTGCCTCATCTTCCAGGCAAGCTGGTTCGTGCCTGAATCAACCGCGAAGACATGAGCCGCCCCGTGCTGCAAAAGCACATCGGTAAAGCCGCCGGTCGAACTTCCGATATCCATTGCAATTGCGCCTGCCGGATCGAGATCGAAATGCTCGATTGCATGGGCAAGCTTGATTCCGCCACGGCTTACCCAAGGATGGTCGCGGCCTCGCACATCTAGCGGAGCATCCTCGGCCAATTGTTGTCCTGGCTTAGCAAGCTTGGTCTCGCCGGAGAACACTAGCCCTGCCATAATCAGAGCCTGCGCACGTGTCCGGCTCTCCGCCAGACCGCGTTCTACAAGCATTTGGTCGATTCGTTGCTTTTCGGGCTTTTTTGCCATGGACGATTAAGGCGTTAGCGCGCATTGATGCTGCATGAAACCAATTGTGTTGCAGTTCACCGGATCGATCGCACTATCTCTTGGCCTTTCCGGCTGCATTCCTGCGGTCGATGCCCCGTCATCTTCGCCGACCTCGTCCACAACAGCGCAGACCGCGGCGACCACACCTGCAGCTCAACCCGCTGCGCAGGTCCCACCGCGTCCGGCTCCAACACCATCGCCGACAGTAGCGCCGGTCACCATGCCTCCGCCCATCATGGAACAGCTTCCAGAGAACTGGATGGATCAACCGCGCGCTCCGGGTGACTGGACGTATGAACGCGAATCGAGCGAGACCTTCGCGCTTTACGGTCAAGGCCGTGAAGACATGCTCGCGATTATTCGCTGCGACTTGCGAACACGCCAGGTCGGCATCGGTATGTTCGGTATGCGAAGCGCCTCTGCGCGCATGCAAATCCACACAGAAACCATGAGCCGAACGCTTGAAGCCACGCAGCGCGAAAGCGCAATGCCGCTGGTTGCCGCTGAAGTCGACGCCAACAACCGCTTGCTCGATGCAATGGCCATCACCAAAGGGAACTTCGCGATGCAAGTTGATGGGGCACGGATTCTCTACCTGCCCGGCTGGGCCGAAGTCACACGCGTTATTGAAGACTGCAGATAGGTGCGGTTGGCTTGCCCATCAGGCGACCCAAGCCACAAACAACTATTCTGACGTGGGATAAGTATTTTTCAAGCCTTGTTTTCGAGCGCGAATCAACCAAATTGAGAAGTGAGTTCAGCGGCGAACGCAGTACTCGGCCCCCCAATGAAACGGCAGGGTCTTGGCTTAATAGCGCGAAAGGAGGTGATCCGATGTCTCATGGTTCAGTAGCGAGGTCGGTGAAGATCCCTACGGAGCATATTCGGTAAATTTCCTTGCCGAGTAAGGCTACGTGAGCGGCACTTCCGGCCGCTGACCATGCAAAGGGCGGTTCTCCTACGGGCGAGAGCCGCCCTTTTCATTTGAACATTCCGCCGGCTCGCATTAACCGCATCCCCATGGAATTCACGCAAATCCCCCATCCCTCGCCGACCCCGGCCGAGGCGCGCGAAGAAGCTCTCAAAACCCCCGGTTTCGGAATGCTGTTTTCTGACCACATGGTCACTATCGACTATGACGAAGCGAAAGGCGGATGGCATTCAGCGAGCGTCGGCCCGCGCGAGGCTTTGAGCCTAGATCCTGCCGCAAGCGTGCTCCACTATGCGCAGGAAATCTTCGAAGGGATGAAAGCCTACAAGCAGGCGGATGGCGGCATTGCTTTGTTCCGTCCGGAGGAGAATGCGAAGCGCTTTAACCGCTCGGCTGATCGGCTCGCCATGCCGAACCTGCCTGAAGAGTTGTTCCTCGAAGCGGTCAAACAACTGGTCGCTATCGACCGTGACTGGTTCCCCAGCGTTGATGGCGGCTCGCTCTATTTGCGCCCCTTCATGATCGCGACTGAGGCTTTTCTCGGCGTGCGGCCTGCCAAGCAATACAAGTTCCTCGTGATCGCCAGCCCTGCAGGAAGCTATTTCAAAGGCGGCGTGAAGCCGGTTTCGATCTGGCAATCCGAATACACCCGCGCGGCCCCCGGCGGCACCGGCGCAGCGAAATGCGGCGGCAATTATGCGGCGAGCCTTGTCCCTACCGGACAGGCCTTTGCCAAGGGGCATGACCAGGTGCTGTTCCTCGACGCGGTCGAGCGCAAATGGATCGAGGAATTGGGCGGCATGAACCTGTTCTTCGTGTTCGACGACGGGCGCGTCATCACGCCTCCGCTGACCGGCACGATCCTACCTGGAATCACACGTGAGAGCCTGATTGCATTACTGCGCGAAGAAGGGCTGACTGTGTCCGAGGAGATGTATTCGATTGACCAGTGGCGCGAAGACTCCGCCTCAGGCAAATTGCTCGAGACTATGGCTTGCGGCACGGCCGCTGTCGTCACGCCGGTCGGAAAAGTCGCAAGCGCCGATGGCGAATTCGAGATCGGCTCAGGCGGACCAGGGCAAATGACCATGAAAATCCGCGAGAAGCTGGTCGGCATTCAGAACGGCACAATCGAAGACACCCATGGCTGGGTGATGAAGCTGGATTGATGGTGAGGCCCAACGGGTACAGGGCTCCTTTTTGGCGCTCGCCGATATTCTTCCTATGCACTGTTTTCGCTGTGCTAGGCAGTGTGTTCTTTTTGATGGACTCCTATTGGCGTCCCACATTCTCAAAGAAGCCAAATGAGATTGAGGGAACAATCATAGGCATTGTGGCCAATGGATTTACGGCCGGATTGACGAGCGAAACACGCCAAACTGTATTTCGGGTGAGACTTCCAGACGGTTCGCTACGACGCGTCAGATCACAGTATTCCGACGTTTCAAGCTGCAAAATTGGCGGAAGAATTCTACTGCTCGAGCAGAAACCTTTTCTAAGGCTCCCACCGGACGCATGTCCAAATGAGAGTTCCCAATGACCTTCCCGTCCATCACTGTCGCGGCGCTCTACCAGTTCACGCCATTTGACGACCTAGAGTCGATCAAGGTACCGTTGCTTGCCCTGTGCGAGAAAGTCGGCACGAAGGGCACGCTCCTGCTCGCGAAGGAAGGGATCAACGGCACCATTGCGGGCGGCGAAAACGCCATCGCGCAAGTGATCGAGCACATTCGAACCCTGCCCGGCTGCGCGGACCTTGAAGTGAAGTATTCGCACGCGAGCGAGATGCCATTCAACCGCATGAAAGTGCGACTGAAGCGCGAAATTGTGACGATGGGCGAGCCCGACATCGACCCCACAGCCAGCGTCGGGCGCTATGTCGACCCGCATGACTGGAACGCGCTGATTTCCGACCCCGACGTAGTCGTGATCGACACACGCAACGACTACGAGGTTGGCGTCGGGACTTTTCAGGGCGCGGTCGACCCGCACACAACCTCTTTCCGCGAATTTCCCGCTTGGTTCCGCGAGCACCGCGAGGAATTGCTCGAAGGGAAAAAGAAAGTCGCAATGTTCTGCACCGGTGGCATTCGTTGCGAGAAGTCCACCAGCTTTCTACGCCAGGAAGGCGTGGACGAGGTCTATCACTTGAAAGGCGGTATTCTTAAGTACCTCGAAGAAGTCCCTGAAAAAGATAGCCTTTGGGAAGGCGACTGCTTCGTGTTCGACGAGCGTGTCACGGTCAAACACGGACTTGAGGAAGGCGATTATTCGCTTTGCTTTGCTTGCCGCCGCCCGGTGACTGAAGAGGACAAAGCCTCCCCCGCATGGGAGGAAGGCGTGAGCTGCCCCTATTGCATCGAGGAGCGCAGCGAAGCGCAGCGCGCGCGCTATGCCGAGAGGCAGCGTCAGCAACAGCTCGCAAAGAAGCGCGGAACCACGCATGTGGGCGCTGAGTTGTCAGAGGAAAATGACTGAAATTCCAATCCTTTATTCCTTCCGCCGGTGCCCCTACGCGATGCGCGCGAGGATGGCACTCTGCAGCGCTCAAATCGCTTGCGAGCTGCGTGAAGTGAAGCTTGCCGACAAGCCCCCGGAACTCCTCCAAGCCTCTGAAAAGGCGACAGTTCCTGTGCTGGTCCTGCCCGATGGAAATGTGCTGGACGAGAGCCTCGACATCATGCGCTGGGCGCTTCAGCAAAACGATCCGGAAGGCTGGCTCACAGGCGATGATAAGTCATTTATAACGCGCAATGACGGCCCGTTTAAGCATCACCTGGACCGCTACAAATACCCGACCCGCTACCCCGAAGAGACCGGTGGAGATGAGGAGGCATTCCGCTTGAGACACAGGGCAGATGGGTATGAGATCTTGCGAGATCTCGACGCAAGGCTCTCAGATCACAAGCAACTTTGCGGAGACAAACGCACGATGGCGGACATCGCGCTTTTTCCGTTTATCCGCCAATTTGCCAACACCGATCGCGGCTGGTTTGATGCTTTAGACCTGCCCAACCTTCAAGCGTGGCTGGAAGGCCACTTGCAATCAGACCTGTTCAAAGCAATCATGCCGAAATATGCCTTCTGGCAAGCGGGCGACGAGCCCGTCCGCTTCGCCGCTTAAGCTGGACACTGCGCTAGCCTTTCGCGCATAGCATCGATCAGCCAGCTTGTGGCAGGGCCAAGCCGCGTGTCGCGCCGCCAAAGGGCCGCAAGCTCGTAAATCGTGCCTGGCTTTTCCGGCAGATCCAGTTCCACCAATTTACCACTCGCGAGATCGTCTAGCACCATAGGACGCGGCATGTTCCCCCAGCCAATGCCTTCCTTGAGCAGAGCATGCTTCGCGCCCAAGTCTCCCAAGCGCCAGGTTTCCGGACTGAGAACGGCGAATTCCCGACCCTCTGTTAGCGAGGATCTATCCGCCAAGACGATCTGCAAATGCTTGCGGCTTTCGCCCGGTGCAATGCCAGGAGCCGCTAATGGATGTTCAGGCGAGGCCACAGGAATAAGTTCGGTTGAGCCTACAACTTGGCGTTCAAGTTGAGGATGGAAACGGATCTCAGGGCCGCTGATCGCCAAGTCTGCTCGGCTCTCCAGAACGCAAGCCGGGACTGCGCCCAATCCTTCAATCTGCAACCGCAAGCCAACGCTTGGAAACATCGCGCGGAATTCTCGCAAGACATCGGCTGTCACGTCCGCCGAAATCATGACATCGACCGCAAGCGAGACTTCGCTTTCCTGCCCCGCATGCAATGACTGCGTCTTCGCGAGCAAGGCATCGGCTCTGTCCGCAACTGCGCGTGCTTCAACCAGCAGCCCTTCGCCGGCTTCCGTCAGAACAGGTTTGCGCGATCCCTCCCGCTCGAACAAAGTCACGCCAAGCTGCGCTTCCATCTGCGCGATGCCATAGCTGATGGCTGAAACCGCCCGCCCCATTGTGCGCGCCGCACCGCCGAAGCTCCCTTCCTCTGCCACCGCTAGGAAGATGCGCAACTGGTCGAGGCTTGGCTCTCCAATCTTCATCGTTCAAATAATCCGAACATTTTGAGACATTTTATCGCACTTATCGGAATGGACAACAAGGCCTATCTCACGTTTCAACAGCAACCCGAAACCGGGAGTGAAACACATGATTGAACTTCGTCCCTTCAACAGCCTTGGCGCAGCCAACCACGGATGGCTCGACGCGCATCACCACTTTTCCTTTGCGAGCTATCATGATCCATCGCGGGTTCACTGGGGCGCGCTGCGGGTCTGGAATGATGACACGATCGCGCCGGGAACCGGCTTTCCCACCCATCCGCATAACGACATGGAAATCATCACCTATGTTCGCAAAGGCGCCATCACGCACCGCGACAGCATGGGCAATGAAGGCCGTACCGAAGCCGGCGATGTCCAGGTGATGAGCGCTGGTAACGGCGTTCAGCATTCGGAATACAATCTGGAAGATGAGGAAACGACGCTCTTCCAGATCTGGATCATCCCTGATGAACGCGGCGGCACCCCAAGCTGGGGCGCGCGTCAGTTTCCCAAGGATGACCGGGCCGGAGCGTTCGTACCGCTCGCCAGCAGCGCTGCCAATGATGACGATGCGCAGGAAGGTGCGCTACCCATCCGCACCGACGCCCGCGTTCTGGGCGCAACTGTGAAGGCGGGCGAGAGGGTCACTTACACGACCCGCGATGCTTCGCGTCACCTTTACCTCGTACCCGCCACCGGCAAGGTCCGGGTGGAGGACGTGGAAGCAAACGCTCGTGACGGCGTCGCAATCACTCAGCGCGATAGCGTGACCATCACTGCGCTGGAAGACAGCGAGCTGGTGCTCGTCGACGCAGCCTGAGACCCCTCGGGGCCGCCTCTGTCCCCCCAATCGGGCGGCCCCACCCCTCTCTCAAACGCATAGAAGGAATTTCCCCATGTCTACTGTCCTGCACATCACCGCCTCCATCCGCAGCGAAGAGTCCGTTTCGCGGAACCTCAGCTCGACAATCGTCGACGGTCTGCGCGACAAGTTCGGCGCGGATGTCATCACCCGCAATCTGTCAGCGAATGATTTGCCCTATGTCTCTGCAGAACGCTTTGCCGCTAATGGCACTCCGCCCGCTGAGCGCACGGCCGAACAACAGCAACTCGCCGCCATTGCAGATGAACTGATCGAAGAGCTGCAGCGTGCAGACACCATCGTGATGGGCATTCCGATCTACAATTTCGGCGTCCCAGCAACGGTCAAAGCCTGGGCCGATCTGGTTGCGCGTGCAGGCACAACGTTTAAATACACTGAGAACGGTCCTGTCGGCTTGCTTGAAGGCAAGAAAGTCTATCTCGCGGTCGCATCAGGCGGCACAGCTGTCGGAAGCGAGATCGACTTCATGACCCCATGGCTGAAGCAGTTCCTTGGCTTCCTCGGCCTCACCGATGTCGAGATAGTGGCGGCTGACGGAATTATGGGCGCTGGTGGCGAAGAGAAAATCGCTGAAGCCAACGCCGAAGCAGAGCGGCTGGCGGCGTAGTCGCTGCCGCCGAACAGGTTTACAAAGGAACTTCGAATGACGAATGAAAACAATACAGTGCAGGATAGCGTTGCACTTGTAGCCCGCCTTCTTCTTGCGACTCTCTTCATCCTCGCGGGCGTGAACAAGATTGGCGGAATGGAAGGAACGGTCGGCTATATCGCCTCGGTTGGCCTGCCCTTCCCCGAGCTGGTTTACTTCGGCACTGTTGCTCTTGAAATCGGTGCGGGCCTGCTGCTCGCCATCGGCTTCAAGGCCCGCTACGCAGCCGGAGCGCTCGGCATCTTCAGCTTGCTGACGGCCATCATCTTTCACAACGACTTTGCACAGCAGAGCGAAGTCACCGCCTTATTGAAGAATTTCGCGATCGGCGGAGGGATGCTTGCAGTCGCTGCCTTCGGACCGGGCCGCTTCAGCCTAGATCGCGGTTAAGCTTCTCGATCCCTTGGAAGTCTGAGCAAGTGCCGGGGAGCCTTAGCCGCTCTCCGGCCCAATTTGTGCCGGCTCGTAAGTTATCAGGGCGCTCGTGGACAGGGCAAACATCTAGTCGTCGGGCCCGTTTCCAATGCTGCGCTGTTCGCTCATCGACACCTGATCATTGAGGACCCCATTGCGGAACTCGATCTCCCGCACTTCATCAGCGCTCAGTCGTCCTGTGCGTAGCGTTCTGCGAGATCGCCAACCAGGCCGTTCTGACGCCGCAAGCCGCGTGCATCGCGGCGGGAGATAGCGTCACTGGCGCGTGCATCATCAATCCGGTCATCGATGTGGGTGAGTTCTCGCGAGATGGCGACAGCATTGGGATCAATGGGTATAGGTGCAGCTTGAGCAGGCTCCATGCCTGTCGTTGAAAGAACCGGCGCCGAGGCGAACCCCTGCCCACCGATATTTGCACAAGCTGAAACTACAGTGCAGCAACCAACCAGAAACAGAGCGCGCTTCATCATGTAATTCCTCGCTTCAGCCGAAACGAAGTTGTGCGAAGAAGTGACTGAATAGGTGGTGAATTACATCAGCCTTCCGCTGACACGCTAGGCTTTGGGCACATTGCGTTCAAGCTCATCCAGCCACAAGTCAGCAACCGCATCGGAGGGCGCGCGCCAGTCGCCGCGCGGGGACAGCGCCCCGCCCGCGCTCACTTTAGGCCCGTTGGGCAAAGCGCTACGCTTGAACTGGCTGAAGCCGAAGAAACGCTTGAGGAAGTTTTCCAGCCATTTCGAGATCGTCGCGAGGTCATATTCGTTCTTGGCTTCGTCAGGAAAGTCGATTGGCCATTGCCCTGCGCTTGCATCTTTCCACGCGTGATAAGCGAGGAATGCGACATGGCTCGGCTTCTGTCCCCAGCGGATGATGTGGTGCAAGAAAAAGTCATTGAGCTCGTAAGGTCCGATAATGTCCTGCGTGCTCTGAATCTTCCCGTCCGCACCTGCGGGCACAAGTTCAGGGCTGATTTCAGTGTCGAGCACATCGGCAAGGACCGCATCGACGCCTTTGTCGAACTGCCCGGTCGCGATCGTCCAGCGGATGAGATACTGGATAAGCGTTTTCGGCACGCCTGCATTGACACCGTAATGGCTCATGTGATCACCAACGCCGTAAGTGCACCAGCCCAGCGCCAGCTCTGACAGATCGCCTGTGCCGACCACCCATCCGCCGTGCTGGCCCGCCAGCCGGAAGAGATAGTCCGTGCGAAGGCCTGCCTGCACATTCTCGAATGTCACGTCATAGACAGGCTCGCCATCCGCGAAGGCATGCCCGATATTCTTCAGCATCGTGCGCGCTGTGGGGCGAATGTCGATTTCTTCCGCTGTTGTTCCAAAGGCTTCCATCAAGCGCCAAGCGTTTGACTTAGTCCCTTCCGACGTCGCGAAGCCCGGCATGGTGTAGGCGCGGATATCGCTGCGCGGTCGTGCAAGCCGGTCCATCGCTTTAGCGGCAACGATCAGCGCATGGGTGCTGTCGAGCCCGCCGGAGATACCGATGGTGAGGCATTTGGGCCTGGTCGCCTGAATACGCCGCATGAGCGCATCGACCTGAATGTTGAAAGCTTCGTAGCAATCCTCGTCGAGCTTCTCGCGCCGGTTGGGCACGAAAGGAAAGCGCCGGATCGCGCGCTCCAGCCCGATATCTCCGCCTTGCGGCTGATGGTCGAACATGATGTTACGATAGCTGTCTTCGGGACGCCCCGCTGCCTCTGCCGCATCATTCCAAGTCTGCATGCGCAGACGTTCGGCGAGCAAGCGCGGCGTATCGATATCCGCCACGCAAAGCTCAGGATGCAGATCGAAGCGCGTGCTTTCCGCCATCAGATCGCCAAGCTCGTAGATCATGCCCTGCCCGTCCCAAGCTAGATCCGTGGTGCTCTCGCCATGACCGCTGGCGGAATAGGCATAGGCGCAGATAGAACGAGCGGAACTTGCGCGGCAAAGCATGTGCCTCTCATCAGACTTGCCAATCGTGATGTTGGACGCCGACGGGTTCAGCAGGATCGTCGCGCCGGCGAGCGCCGCTTTGGTGCCGGGCGGCTCCGGCGCCCAGACATCCTCGCAAATCTCTATCCCGAACGTGAATCCGGGCTGGCCCCTTGCAAAGAAAATCAGGTCCGTTCCGAATGGGACGTCCTCGCCCGCAACCGTCATAGTCAGGCCAATGCAATTGCGGCCATGCGCAAAGTACCGCTTCTCGTAATATTCGCGGTAATTGGGCAGGAAGCTCTTTGGCACGACGCCAAGGATCGCTCCGCGTGCGATCGCAACCGCGCAATTGTAGATCCGGCCACTGCGGCGCAGCGGTGCGCCTATGACAAGCACCGGAGCAAGTCTGCAGCTTTCTTCAACGATACGCGCGAGCTGCTCTTCCACTGCATCGAGCAAGGCCGTCTGCAAATGCAGGTCATCAAGCGCGTAGGAGGACAGCGACAATTCGGGATAGAGCAGCAGATCGACATGACGCTCCTGAGCGACTTTCGCCTGTTCGAGTATCCCTTTGGCATTATACACGACATCGGCGGTGCGCACTCGCGGGGTGCTGGTCGCGACACGGACAAAGCCATGCTTGTGAATATCGAAGAAGGCTTGCGAAGGATCGCCCCTCCTCTTGCCAGTAACTGTTCGCTTAGGTGATGCCTCGGCATCCACCTCCTTGGAGGGCGTAACCCAATCTTTTGGCTCGCAAATTCCGAGGTTAGCCAAGCGTTGCTGTACCGGTGCGCGCGCAACCTTACCCTTCGCTTCCCAGCCATAGACTGTGCGGCTTGGCCATGGCTTGGGATAACCATATTGCGCGCCAAACTCCTCTGCCGATAGTGGGGGATCCTGCGCTTCACGCCAGGTGCGAATTTTCAGTCCAGCCTTATGCATACTCCGGCAGTATCCTAAAGGGATACCAAGCGCAAGTCCATTTCGCGAGGCAGACAAAGCGCCCGTTTGCTCCGCCAAAGCAATCCTTGCTCATCCAAATCGGGCTATTGCTCTTGTGCCCGTAACCACCAGACGCCACTTAGCGAACACGTCAAGCGAGCCCAAAGAGACAAGGAGCCTGCCCAGTATGTCTGACACAACCTACACCCCGCCCAAAGTCTGGACCCCCGAGAATGACGAGGCGGGACGCTTTACCGGCATCAACCGCCCGACCGCGGGCGCGCGCACCGAGAAGGAATTGCCCGTCGGCGACAATCCGTTCCAGCTCTATTCGCTCGCGACGCCCAACGGCGTCAAAGTGACGATCATGCTGGAAGAGCTCATCGAAGCCGGTCACACCGGTGCTGAATATGACGCCTACACGATCAACATCATGGATCAGGACCAGTTCACCAGCGGCTTTGTTGGCATCAACCCTAACTCCAAGATCCCGGCCCTAGTCGACCGCAGCGGCGACACGCCTATCCGCGTATTCGAATCGGGCGCAATCCTGATGCACCTCGCTGAAAAGTTCGGCGTCTTTCTGCCGACCGATCCTGCTGCCCGCGCTGAGACGCTGAGCTGGCTGTTCTGGCAAGTCGGCAGCGCGCCATTCATCGGCGGCGGCTTCGGCCACTTCTACGCCTACGCACCGGAGAAGTACGAATACCCCATCAACCGTTATTCCATGGAAACCAAGCGGCTGTTCGATGTGGCTGACCAACGCCTTGCAGAAACACGCTTCCTTGCAGGCGAGGATTACACCATTGCGGATATGGCAGCATTCCCGTGGCTTGCACCATTCACCACCGGCCAGATGTACAATGACGCCAACACCTTCCTGTCGATTGACGAATACACAAACGTGAAGCGCTGGGTCGACGAGATCATGGAACGTCCCGGTGTACGCCGCGGCCGGATCGTCAACAAGACATGGGGCGAAGACGACGAGAAACTGATTGAACGTCACTCACCGGCAGACTTTGAAGGCAAGAAGTATTAAAGACCTTGGACGAGCAACCCCCTCACGCCACAATGCAGCGGAACTCCTTCGCCACGCAAAGGTAGCCTAAGCATGCAACCAGACCCATCCGAGCCCGTCAAACTGCGCGAGAAGCTCGGCTATGGTGTGGGGGATTTGGCCTCTGGCCTGATCCTTCCCTTTTTCGGTTATTACCTGCTTTATTACTTCGTCGATCTGGGCGGGCTCGCGCCTGCCGCGATCGGACTGATGTTGCTCGTCACAAAACTGATCGATGCCGTAACCGATCCGATGATGGGAGCGATATCCGATCGCACCCGCACACGTTGGGGACGCTACAGGCCATATCTCCTGTTCGGGCCGATCCCGCTCGCGCTCAGCATTGTGTTGATCTTCAACGCGCCGGACGATTGGGGCGACACTGCCCTGCTCGCATGGGCCTATGCGACATATTCGCTGTCGATGCTCGCTTTCACAGCGGTCAATGTCCCTTATGGCGGGCTGCTAGGCGTCATTTCCCCCTCCTCGAAAGTCCGCGCCAATGTGACCGGCTTTCGTATGTTCTTTTCAGCCGCCGGCGGCATTCTGTTCGGCGCGCTCGGCACAACGCTGGTCCGCGAGCTAGGCGGCGGAGACGAGAAGCTCGGTATATTGCTCACGATCAGCTGCATTGGCGCAGTGTCGGTCGCATGCTTGCTGATTACCTTTGCGACAACCAAAGAGCGTATTCCGCCTGCTGAAACGAATGGTTCGATAGCAGGAGATTTGAGTGTGCTGGTGCGGACAGGTCCCTGGATCGCTGTCGCCATTGCCGCGATCCTCGGCGTGACAGCCATCGCTTCACGCGCAGGCAGCGCGCCGTTCTTCTTCCGCTATGTTGCAGGCGATGACGGAACGCCGGTTTTCCTGTTCCTCGATCGGCCTGCCCTGTTCCTGACATCGCTCGCGATTGGCCAGGTCAGCGGTGTGATCATCGGCATTTTTCTCCAGCGGTGGTTTGAGAAGTCGCATTTGCTGATTTCCGCTGGGTTGCTGAAGTCAGTCATGATCGCAGCCTTCTGTTTCCTGCCGCTCGATGCGGTCTGGACACAGACAGCAGTGCAATATGGTGTCGGGATCGGATTTGGCATGCTGATGGTGCTGAGCTTTGCGATGTTCACGGATATCGCCGAATTCATCGACTGGAAATCGAACCGACAGATGACAGCGCTGGTGATCGCCGCATCCGTTTTCGGCGTAAAAGCCGGCATCGGGTTTGGATCGGCGATACCCGGCTTCGTCCTTGGACTGACCGGCTTCGTGACGGACCAGGCGCAATCGGAAAGCGCGCTAATGGGAATCCAGCTCGCGTTTGCGATCATTCCGGCTGCGATCATGATACCCGCCGCAATGGCGCTGGGATTCTACAGCATCAACAAGCGCACAATTGCGCAAATTGAAGAGGATTTGTCGGCTAGACGCACTCCTACACGAATTTAGGTGCACAAGGCCCTTCACATCCGCGCCCAAGGCGCTATATCCGCGCGCTCTTGCTGGGGTGTAGCCAAGCGGTAAGGCACCGGTTTTTGGTACCGGCATGCGCAGGTTCGAATCCTGCCACCCCAGCCATTAATTCTCAAACCAACATGCATTTAGGATCGACCCTGCTAGCCTTAGCGATGGCAGGTTTGGAAGCGGAGCGCCTTGACGCGCGCACGTCCAAAGAACATTCCTGCGAGCCTGGCCATTTCCACGAAGGTAAAGCCAGTTGAAGCTCAGGCGTTTGCCCTGCCTGCCGATCTGCTTGTAACTTCGGTGTTTCGCATCTTGCGCCGCCGACGGAAGTAATTCGTGACCGGGCGTTCCACGATCCAATAGCTGATGACACCGCCGATAATGCCGCCTATAATCGCCAACACAAAGCCCGGCAGAGAAGGCAATCCAAGTTTGCTGACGATCATTGCAGCAATTGATACGGCCAGCCCGTGCCACAAATAGACCGAATAACTCGCATCACCCAGAAGTTCGAGACCGGGGATGACGCGTGGCTCTCTCTGCGTTTCTAGCGCGAGAACTCCGGCAAGCATCAGAACCGCCGGTATGCCGTAAAGGAGGCTACGCGGCAAATCCCAGGGCGCAAAGGAGGCCGCGATAAACAGGATGGCACCCAACAGTAGTGTCGGATAGGCAGGCAGCCGGTTCCAACCAGTCTGCATGATCCAGGCGAGACCGATCCAAGCACCGAATACAAATTCGAGAATTATACTGTCCGAATAGAATGCCAGCGCGGGCGACGCGACGCCCGTCAGCGGCGCAATGACCACGAGGCTAACGAGGATTACGGAGAGCAAAATCACTCTCAACATCGCACCGCGAACGAACAGAAGCGCGGCGAAGATAGTGTAGAAAAACATCTCGTAGTTGAGGGTCCAGCCCGGGATTAGCACCGGCCAGGTCTGGTCAATCACGGGAGATGGTGCGGGCAAGAACAAATAAGACGCAATCGTATGCCACCATTCAAGCCGCATATTCGGGAATAGCCCGGCAAGGCCGCCTACGACCATGACGCTGGTGGCAAGCCAGTAAATTGGCACAATTCGCTGAATGCGATCCTGAACAAACCTCTCCGGTCGCGTTTCATCGTTAGTTATGGCAACCATCAGAAACCCACTGAGGACAAAGAACAGATCGACGCCGTAGGCGCCTGCGGCAAAGGGATAGCCAAACCGCTCACCAGCGTGGAAGATCAGAACGCCTGTCGCAGCAACTGCGCGAAGATATTGTATTGTAACAAGTTTACGCATGACGGTTATCGCGAGTTGCTGCCCCTCATTCCCCGGATAGCAACGCTTATCCTCTAAGCTGCGTACAAGTGAAAGGCCGCACAGGCCACACTGTCTCAAAATGCGTCGCACAACAGGGCATAGTCTTACCAGTAAGGGAGTAATTTGGCGCGATAATGCCTACGCCGGATACTTGCAGAACGGGCTGCAGCCTCTCCCCGGCTTTCCCTACTTTTGCACAGTAAGCGGCTCTTGCGGGTTGTTGGGCACGAGGATCATCGTGTTGCCTTCCACTCTCCACGAGGCGAGCCGTGTAAGCAGGTTCATCCCGATGACATTGGTGTCGCCAAGCGTTGGCGCAATGACCACATCGAGGCCACGTGCCGCGACATTGCCGAACCGGATTTCATCAGCTGTCGCAAGTTGCGCCGCAACAGGTCCGTTTGCGGTTCCAACGGTCACAGGAAGCCCGCCTCGACGCGGTTCAAGCCCTGCGCGCTGAGCCAATCCGCTCGACACAGCGGTTAGCGTCGCACCTGTATCGACAAGGAAATTGGCTGGCGCCCCATTGAGCTCTGCGCGCAGCCAGAAATGACCATCTCGAGCCAGCGGGATGCGCGTTTCCCCGCCCTCGACCACTTGCTCCGGCAAGCCGATCTGAGGAACAGCGACTTCCAGCCTTGGGTCAAGCCGCGACAATTGCAACACAACCACCACCAGAATACCGACCAATGCCAGCGTGCTGCCCGTGCGGATGAAGCCGCCGAAGCGAACACCTCTGCGTGCCATCACAGCGCCGATCCACCCGATCAGGACCGCTGCAAGCGCGGCTATGAGCAATTCGGAACGCGGGATCGCAGCGATCGCCGCTGCTACGTTGTTCCAGAGGTTCTCGATGCTCATGAGCTCAATATAGGAATGCTGGGCGGCAGCGTCCATGGAGTGGAGCTATTTGGCTCCTAGCACCGCGTTTGCAAGCGCTGCACCGGAGAGCCATGCGCCTTCAACGCGCGGGCTATGCAGCCAATCACCGGCAAGGCCAATGCTCTGGCTGTCATCCCAGATCGCCCCTTGCGAATTCTCCACAACAGGCATGGCATATCGCCAGCGATGCGCCGTCAGGTAATCAGGTTTTTGCGACGCGGCGCCGGTTTGGTTGAAGAAACCGGCAAGCAGAATGTCGGCCGCGTCCTCTTTCTCCAATTCGAGCAGCTCTTGCGATTTTTCCGGAGACGCATGGATGACCCAGCTCTCACCGCCTTTGCGCGAAGGCTTGGCCCCATTGCGGGCAGCCCAGGAAATCGGGCCATCTTCGCTGCGAATAGTGTCCGGCAGACTGTTCAGCGGCTTGTCGAAATGCGCGAGCACTGCCCAACACGGCAAAGAGCGAGTTGCGCGCGCTTGCGCAGCCAATTGCGGCGCCGCGTCTTTGAGCAACTCCGCGACCTGCTCTGGCGGGATGGCGACCAGCAGCTTGGCGCAATTATATTGCTCGCCAGCTACGCTCACTCGCCAACCTTCACCGTTATATTCGGCAGCTTCGACCCGCGCGCCCCAAATCACATCGAGCTGTTCTGCCATATGTTTGATCGGGCCGTTCATCCCCGGCGTTCCGACCCATGCATCATCGCCTGCAACAAGCCATCGCGCAGCAGCGCCCGCCTCTGCCCATATCGCGACAGCTTCGCGAAAAGCGGGATCGCGCGCAGTGAAATATTGCGCGCCGTGATCGAAGTGAAGCTGGCCTTCTGGCAGATCAGCCCGCCGCGTCGCCATGCGGCCGCCCGGCCCGCGCCCTTTGTCGAACAGCCGCACGCTCAGGCCAGCGGTTTGCAAAGCGCTCGCGCAGGAAAGTCCAGCCATGCCTGCGCCGATTATGATGATGTCAGTTGAATTGCTCGCGTTCATGATGCGCTCAACGCCTCGAACGCGAGCAGGTTTCCGCAGAACTCAGGGAGCGTTACGCGCGATACTCGCTTTCGCAAGGATCAGCGAGAAGCGTTCCTTCTTATCCAGCCAACGGGTCACCGGAGTCCACCCTCCAGCCAGCAGCAATGTGTTCGCGCTGCGCCGGTCGAACTTGTGGCTGTTTTCGGTATGAATTGTCTCACCAGCAGCCATCTCGAATGCCACGCCGGAAACTTCGAAAGCCAGCGCCTTCTGCGCCACCAGATGCATTTCGACGCGGGCATAGTCGTCGTTCCAGCGCGCTTCATGGCGAAGCTCGTCAACCGGAATAGTCCCATCCAACTCACGATTGATCCGGCGCGCCAGATTGAGGTTGAATTCCGCCGTTACGCCAGCCGCATCGTCATAGGCGGCTTCAAGCACATCGACCGGTTTGATGAGGTCCATCCCGATGAGAAGTTGCGACTTCTCGCCAAGCGTCGCGCGCATCGTCCGCAGCAAGTCCACCGCAGTGCGCGGCACCATATTACCAATCGTAGAGCCTGGGAAAAAGCCGAGTTTCGGAAACTCAGCAATCTCGCCTGGCAATTCGACCTGCCGCATGAAATCGGCTTCAACAGGATAAACAGGAAGGCCGGGAAACTTAGCTCTCAAATCTTCAGCGGCAGCGCGTAGAAAATCGCCTGAAATATCAAGCGGTACATAGGCCGCAGGACTAATTGCGTCGAGGAGCAGCGGCGTCTTCACAGAGCTGCCAGAGCCAAATTCGACAACCGCGCGCCCCGGACCGATCTGATCGGCAAAGGTCCCTGCCCGCTCAGTCAGGATCTGTGTCTCTGCCCGTGTCGGATAATACTCCGCCAACTGCGTGATATCTTCAAACAGCTGTGAACCCGCGTCATCGTATAGCCACCGCGCAGGGATAGCCTTCTGCTGCTGGCGCAGGCCAGCCAGAACGTCCGCGCGGAATGCACGGTCCACGCCATCCGCATCCAGATCAACCAGTTTCATGCCTTTGGCTTGTGCCATTACGTGTCCTTTGCGAGCCTCAGGCCAGTGAACTGCCAACGCTGATGCGGGTAAAAGAAATTGCGATAGGACGCCCGTGAGTGGCCGCGAACCGTCGCACAGCTTGCCCCTTTCAAGACGAACTGCCCGCTCATGAACTTGCCATTATATTCGCCCACTGCACCTGATGCAGGCTCGAACCGCGGATAGGGCAAATAGGCAGAGCGAGTGAATTGCCAGCAATCGCCGAACAGCCCTTCGCTTGCCTGTGGCAATGGCGGAGCAGCCGCATCAAGCTGATTGCCTTCCGATGGTTCGTGTGCTGGCGCGAGGCTCGTGCTGTCCTGACCACGAGCGATTGCTTCCCATTCGAATTCCGTTGGCAAGCGCTTTCCGCTCCACGTCGCGAACGCATCGGCTTCAAAATAGGAGACGTGCGTTACCGGCGCGTCCGGGAAGCGCGCTTGCAGTCCTTGATGGGTGAAATGCGCGTCGCCCTCCCAGTAAAGCGGTGCGGCTATTTCGTTCTCGCCCACCGATGCCCAGCCATCTGACAGCCAGAGCCGCGCATCCCGATACCCGCCATCGTCGATAAATTCTTGCCATTCCCGATTGGTGACAAGCCGCTTTGCGAGCGCAAATGGTTCCAGCAGCACACGATGCTGCGGGCCTTCGTTGTCGAATGCGAAACCAACCCCGTCATGACCGATCAGCGCAATCCCGCCGGGATGCTGATACCAGCCTTCCTCCTGAGGACCCCGCATAGTCGGCACTCCACCCCAGATCGCTGGGCGACAAGGGTTTTGGAAAAGAGCGTGCTTGATATCGGTCAGCAACAACTCGATGTGCTGCTGCTCATGCGCGATGCCAAGCGCAATGAGATCGCGAAGATCCTCGCGCTCCAGCAAGGCTTCCATCGCCGCATCCACATGATGCCGCCAAGCGACTATCTCATCGAGCGTCGGGCGGGACAGCATCCCGCGAGAAAAACGCGCGATCCGCTCGCCTTCAGCCTCGTAATAGGAGTTGAAGAGAAACGGATATTGCTCGTTGAAAAGAGTGTAATCAGCTGCGTGGTCGCGCAGCAGGAATGTTTCCCAAAACCACGTCGTATGCGCTAAATGCCATTTGGCAGGTGACGCATCTTCCATGGACTGGATAGTTGCATCGGCATCGCTCAATGGGGCTACAAGTGCTTCTGAAAGAGCGCGTGTCTTCGCAAACTCTTGAGCGAGCTGATGCGGTTCATGAACTGAATGACGCGCGAGCCTGTCGGGCACGGAAATTCTCCTTCCAGCTTCCGACCTTGCGTCAGGCTCATGCCGGAAAGGCATTTGAATTGAAAGGGAATGCGCGAAATATTTTACACGGAGGCCCGACAGGCCAGATTGACATTCCAGCGCAAATTCGAAGCGCTAAGCCGCCATGCGCACTGCATTTCGCCCGCTATTCTTCGCTTCGTAAAGAGCCTCATCCGCACGCGCGAACAGCGACAGTCCGGTATCGCCTTCATCGGCTGTCACACAGCCTATGCTGATCGTAACCGGAGGGACAGACGCCATGGCACTTCCCAGCGCGATCGCCTTTCTCAAGCGTTCGCTGATGACTTGAACGAAATTCCGGTCCGCGCCGGAAACGATCCAGACAAACTCTTCGCCGCCAATTCTCCCGACAACATCGCCTTCGCGGGCCTGTTCGTTGGCGATACGCGCAATGCGTTTGAGCACTGCATCGCCAGCCAGGTGGCCGTGCTCGTCATTGACGCGCTTAAAGTGATCGACGTCGAACAGGACCAGCGATAAGGGCGCACCTGTGTCGCTCTGGTCGGAAAGCATCCGGTCCAACTCGTTCATAACATAGCGGCGGTTTGCCAGATTAGTCAGCGGATCACGATTGGCTTCGTCGCGCGCGTGACGCGCCTCTGCCATGGCGATACGTTGAGAACGCTGCAGACGTTCTTCGCGTTCAACAAGGTGCGTTACATCAAGGAACACCGCGAAAATCCGCGGCGCCCCGCTTTGTTCATGGCGCATCCGCGTCATCCGCATCTGGAGGAAACGTTCGGTCTGATCGAGCCCATGAACTTTCAGCTCAGCTGAGATGATGCGGTCATGCCTGCTCGCTTTGCGGGCAAGCGCCACGAGATCGATATGGTTCGCTTCAAGAAGAGTTTCCGCGTCCCCCTCTTGGAACGGCTCATTATCATCAACGCCGAACAGATCTCTTAGACCGCGCGACCATTCCTGGCGCTGTTCGGCGGGGCAATATTGCCAGACACCAAAATCACCGAGTTCCTCTGTCATGCGCAGGACGCGAGAGAGATTGCCAAACTGCTCGCGTCGACGGCGCAAAAGTGCGTTCTTGCGGTCGATTACTCGCCCGAGGCGCGCCGTCTGGAAGGTCTGGAATGCGGCAAAAGTGATCGCTGCCCAAAACAAGCTGAGCATGATCTCATTGGCAAAGGCATTCCATGTTTCCATCTCGCGGCCCGGGTTCGCTTTCTTGCGCTCCAAAAAACTCTAAACAGAGCATTAGGCACAAATCGTCACGATAAAGGCGCGCGGGCGCAGGGATGGCTCCCTAGAACCGGGAAAGAACGGAATTAACGATACTATCCGAGCTGGCGTTTAAGCGGCGTCAGCAGCGCGGCGCTCAACAACCTCATCATTGAGCATTTCCGCTAGCAGGAATGCAAGCTCAAGCGATTGCGCTGCATTTAACCGCGGGTCGCAATGCGTGTGATAGCGATCACCCAGCGCATCGTCTGTGATTGCCACAGCACCGCCTACGCATTCGGTCACATCCTGTCCGGTCATCTCGATATGAATGCCGCCAGGGTGCGTACCTTCCGCGCGATGAACAGCAAAGAAGCCCTTCACTTCAGTGAGGATGCGATCGAACGGCCGCGTTTTATATCCGCTATCTGATTTGATCACATTGCCGTGCATCGGATCGCAGCTCCACACGACGGGGTGCCCTTCGTTTTTGACAGCGCGCACGAGACGCGGAAGGCCTTCTTCAACCTTGTCATGACCGAAGCGGCTGATGAGCGTCATGCGGCCTGCTTCACGTGCAGGATTGAGAGTATCGAGCAGACGCAGCAGATCATCGGTTTCAAGGCTAGGGCCGCACTTCATCCCAAGCGGATTGCTTATTCCGCGAGCGAATTCGACGTGTGCGCTGCCGGGAAAGCGGGTGCGATCCCCGATCCAAACCATATGCGCGCTTGTGTCATACCAGTCGCCGGTCAGCGAATCCTGACGCGTCAGAGCTTGCTCATAGGGCAGTAGAAGCGCTTCATGGCTGGTGTAAAAGCTTGTACCTTGTAACTGGGGGACAGACGCAGGATCGATTCCGCACGCTTCCATGAAGTCCAGCGCTTCACCAATCCGGTCTGCTGTTTCGGCGAATCTCTCTGACCAAGGAGAGCGGCCCATAAAATCAAGCGTCCACTGGTGCACTCGCCTGAGTGTGGCATAGCCGCCCCCCGCAAATGCGCGCAGGAGGTTGAGCGTCGCTGCCGCTTGCGAATAGGCCTTGACCATGCGCATCGGGTCATTGCGTCGCTGCTCGGGATCAAAATCGATCCCGTTGATGTTGTCGCCGAAATAGCTCGGCAAAGTCACATCGCCCTTGGTTTCCGTCGCCGAACTGCGCGGCTTCGCGAATTGCCCTGCCATCCGGCCGACCTTCACAACCGGACGCTTGCTGGCGAACGTCATAACGACAGCCATCTGCAGCAATACGCGGAAGGTATCCCGAATATTGTTCGGATGAAACTCAGCGAAGCTTTCCGCACAGTCGCCGCCTTGGAGCAGAAAGGCATGTCCGTTTGCAACGTCTGCAAGATCTGCTTTCAGCGCGCGCGCTTCACCTGCAAAAACAAGCGGGGGATAGGCCGCAAGCGTGGCTTCGGCTTCGGCGAGCTCGTTCGCATCTTCATACACGGGCAAGTGCCGCGCTTCGTGCGATTTCCAGCCTTCAGGATTCCAGTCTTGAGCCACATCGAATCTCGTTCTTCGGTTTGCTATGCAGTGTTAATCGGTGCGCGCGCCTACACGGCCTGCGGTAGAAATGCAAAGCCGCAGCGCTCAATCCGCAAATAATATTTCAAGCCGCTGTGATCGCCAAATCCGCTTATCTTCCCATCATGGCAGGCGCTGAACGCACTGGAATGCGGTTTTCCGGCACACCCTCTGCCAATGTCTGGCCTTCAGGAATGATAGCCAGTTTGAAGCCCGGCCTTGCTGCAAGATAACGCTGCGCGAGTATTTGCATGATCCTTGGCGTGGTGTTGGAGTAATCACCAAGCAGGGTCGGCATGGCTGTCACACGCCGGCGATCAAAGCTCGCACCTTGCAAGTTGAACAGCCAGAAGCCGTGGCCGGTTGTCGCGCGGCTGATCAGATTGCGAAGCGGCTCCGTCACGCGGTTGATCTCGTCCGCTTCAACCGGCTGAGTGGCGAGGTCATTCGCAATCCGGTTTGCTTCAGCAAAAAACACCGGGACATCCTCGGGCTGCAACTGAGCGATCGCCAAGATCTTCCCGCCGCTATTCAGATCAACCGGCCAGTCGGATATGACTTGCGGCGCATAGCTTGCCCCTGCCCGCTCGCGCATGGCGTCCATCAAGCGATTGTTGAACAGCTGAGCGAGGATTTCAATCTGGCGCGACTCCCTAATCCGCTCCATGCCGCCCCCGGTCGGCCACGCAATTGCTACGGCAGCTTGATTGGCATCGCCGCGGTGGGTCAGTACCTGGGTGTCAGCATCGGCTCCCGGGAATTCGGGCACACGCATGGCCACCTCTGTCGCGATCCCTTGGCGCGGCGGCAATGCGCCAAACGTCTTGCGCAGCGCCTCGACGGTTGCATCCCTGTCGATGTCGCCGAAGACCATGACTTCCAACGGACCTTGCGAGAGCAGCGGCTCCCACACTTCGCGGAAACCCTCAGGCGTGACCTGATCCATCATAGCCGGGTCAGGGGTCGCGAAGCGCGGATCGTTTGATGTCAGGAAGTATTCCAGATCGCGATTGAGAACCCCGCCGGGGCTCGTCGCATACGTATCATAAGCAAGCTTTGCCGCAGCCTTAGCGCGGAGCACCGGATTCTCATCCCAACGCGGCATGCCCAGCTTCGCTGCAAACAAGTAGAGCTGGTCTGCAACGTCAGCAGAGCGCGTTTGTGCAGTGAAGCTGAATACCGCGTCTTCGATGGCAAAGTCGAAGCCCATCTTTCGGCCAGTCGCCAACCGGTCGAGCTCTTCTTGGCCAAGCTCGCCCAATCCGGAGCTTACCAGCGCCATTTCGCCCAATGCGACGTAAGGCGCATCTTCCGGCCCGAACGCACGATAGCCAGAGCCAAAGCGAACTTTCACCGTCACGCGGCCCGGCTCGTCGGCTGTGGTCCACAATACGGAGCGCACTCCATTGGCGAAATGCACGCGCTCGATGTCGAGCAGACCAAGTGGCTCGTCGAGCACAATTTCGCCCGGCTCACCAAGTGGAGGCAGCTCATCGAAGGAGATCGTCTTGGCGGCCAGCCGCGCGCTGGAATCAGGCGCAACATCGCGCGCCATCGCCATACGCAGAGCGGCTTCGCTCGCATTGTCGGCCTTGGGCGTAACTAGCACGCCGCGGATGACATCGCCTTCGAACAGTTTGCGCGTGCGGGTGAGCACTTCTTCCGGCGTGAAGCGGGTGCGCATGTTGCGGAACACGTCAAGCACGGTCTGCGGAGAGGCGACAGTCTCGCGAATGTCGACGGCTTGCACCAATTGATCGGCCACGCTTGATCCGGAGAGCACAGCCGCCTGTTCAACTTCACTGGCAAACGCGATGTCGAATTCTGCAACCTCGCGGTCGATCTCCTCCTGTGTAGGCGCAGCGCTCAATGCATCGGCTATCACACTGCGAACATCATCAAGCGCAGCTTCCCAGTCCTCGCCCAATGGCGCGAAGCTGACAAAGGTCGCATCGGTTGAGCGCGAGACATCGTCCTGGCTGACTTGGGCATACAGATAGGACCCGCCGCCGCGTGCTCGCGCTTCCAGCCGTCTATTGATGATCGCTTGTCCGATTGCATCGAGAAGCAGGCCTTCGTTGTAGACAATGGTATCCTGAACTGGCCGCCATGGACGCATGACCGCGTAAGTCAGCGTACGCGGCAAGTCCGGCTCGACAACCACGGCCATCTCGCCAATCGGATTGGCCGGGTCTGCGCCCGCAGGCGCAACCGGATCGCCGAAATCCGGTGCTGGTTCGCGAACGCCCTTGCCTTCCCAATCGCCAAACCATTGTTCGACTAGTCGCGCGAGCTCGACAGGATCGGCATCTCCTGCGATCACGATCACTGTGTTTTCAGGTCGATACCAGCGATTATAGAACGCTTGGACGGTCTTGTCTCTCGCAGCACTGAGGGTCTCATCAATCCCGATAGGGTTACGTTCCGCCAGCCGTTGACCGGCAAACAGCGTCCGCCGCGTTGCGTCATTGACGCGTTGGCCAGCACCGCCACGCTCTCGCTTTTCAGCCATGACGATAGGCACTTCTGCATCGACATTGGCTTGGCTCAAAACTGGCTCGCGGATCATGCCCGAAAGTAGCTTGAAGCTCTCTTCAAGCTTTGCGCGCGTTACGCCGGGTAGATCAAGCTTGTAGACTGTGTGCGTAGGGCTGGTTTCCGCATTGGTATCGCTGCCGAACGTCGCGCCGAGCCGCTGCCAGGTCGGGATCGCTTCAGCAGGTCCGAGATATTTGCTTTCACGGAAAAGCAAATGCTCCAGCAAGTGCGCATAGCCTTGTTCGCTGTCTTGCTCGTGCAATGAGCCAGCATCAACCCTTACCCGGATGGAAACTTGACCGGGCGGCACGCCGTTTCTGCGCACAGCGTAACGCAGCCCGTTTTCCATCTCGCCGAATAGCCATTCCTTGTCCTGCGGGACATCGCTGCCTTCATAAAGCCAGGGCGTTTTTTCACCTGTCTGAAGGCTGGCGGGTGCTGTGGGAACAGCGGTCTCTTGCGCCGAAGCAGCAACAGCAATCGGAACAGCGAGAACGGAAAGAGCGCAGAGCGCGCGAAAAATCGATTTCATGGTTGCAAATATAGGGCGCGAAGGTCTGAAGGGATAGTGAACGCGGCCGCTTTTTTGCCGAGGGCTCGGCTGATCGCAAATTCCGTCGCGTTCACCTTGTCGGCATGCGCTTCGCCTCCTACATCTGGTTCATGTTTATCGAGACAGAAACCACTCCGAACCCCGCTAGCTTGAAATTCCTGCCGGGCCGCGAAGTCATGACCGGCGGAACGCGCGAATTCGCGACTCCAGAAGCGGCAGAAGCAAGCCCGTTGGCGCAAGCGATTTTCGACACTGGAGAAGTTGTGAATGTCTTCTTTGGTGGTGATTTCGTCTCAGTCACAGCAGCGCCCGGAGTCAATTGGTCAGACTTGAAGCCGCAGGTCGTTGCGATCCTGCTCGACCACTTCGTTTCTGAAGCACCACTGTTTGCAGGCGGTGACGCCTCGGGCATAGCGGTTCCTGCTGATGACACCGCACTGATGGTTGAAGAAGACCCAGCAGACGCAGACATCGTCAGCCAGATAAATGAATTGTTGGAATCTCGCGTGCGCCCAGCGGTTGCAGGCGATGGAGGCGACATCGCCTATCGCGGGTTCAAGGACGGGATTGTCTATCTCACCCTGCAAGGCGCATGCTCCGGCTGCCCGTCGTCGACCGCGACATTGAAGCACGGGATCGAAGGTCTGTTGAAACATTATGTCCCGGAGGTTGTTGAAGTCAGAGCAGCCTGACTATTCGAAAAAGACTCTCGGGGACTTCATGACCAAACAATTCCACGACCACACACTTTCTTCCGACGCGCTCGACCAGATTTTCAACGAAGCGCGCACTTACAACGATTGGCTGGACAAGCCTGTTTCGGATGAGCAGCTCCACGCCATTTGGGACCTGACCAAGATGGCGCCGACCTCTGCCAATATGCAGCCGGCGCGGATTGTCTGGGTGAAATCGGAAGAGCAGAAAGCAAAGCTCGCTGAGTGTGCGTCAGATGGAAACAAGGACAAGATCAAGGCGGCGCCTGTCACCGCAATCATCGGCTACGATATCGACTTCCACGAGGAGCTGCCTTGGCTGTTCCCGCATACCGACGCGAAAAGCTGGTTTGAAGGCGATGAAGAAGGTCGCAAGGAAGGCGCATTCCGCAACTCGTCTTTGCAGGGAGCATATCTGATCCTTGCTGCACGCGCTGTTGGTCTCGATTGCGGACCTATGTCCGGCTTTGACGCGGACAAAGTCAACGCGACATTCTTTGCTGACGAACCGCGTCACCGCGTCAATTTCATCTGTTCCATCGGCTATGGCGATCCGGACAGCATCTTTGACCGCTCCCCTCGCCCCGACTTTGACAAGTTCAACCGCATAATCTGACTTGCGAGCTATGATTTGGTCAGGCAGTGCGCTTGGCCATGCGAACGCTCGCCATCGAGACCGCCACAGAGGCTTGTTCCGTCGCCTTGTTCGACGGATCGATGATCATCGGCGAGTATCATGAAATGCTCGGTCGCGGCCATGCGGAGCGTTTGATCCCGGCGATTGCGGGGCTTCCTGACAAAGGCCGTGCGGAGCGTATTCTCGTATCGCTGGGGCCGGGAAGCTTTACCGGCGTGCGCATCGGTATTGCTGCAGCAAGAGCGCTAGGCTTTGCCTGGAATGCCGAAGTGCTCGGTTACCCAACCTTGGCGCTTGTCGCCGCTCGCTCATGGCAACCTGATCCGCGGCCGGTGACAGTCTGCATGCATGCAGGACACGGCGAATGGTTCGTCCAGAATTTTGCGAATAGCGTTCGCGCAGAGGATGGGGTTCGATCGCTTTCGCCCGATGCGGCCAAACGGGCTTGCAGGCACGATGTCATCGCAGGCAATCGCGCGCAGGCTCTTTCCGACATGTTCGAGGACAAGAAGCTCGTGCTCGATCTATTGCCCGATTCGCGCAAGACTTACCTGCTTCACGAGACGCAGCTGTCGAGCGATCTCACACCGATCTACGGCCGCGCGCCCGATGCGAAGCTCCCCGCAGGCGCTCAAAAGTAATGGATCAAGTCGATCACATCATGGCGATCATGGAAGTCGCGTTCGATCCGCAATGGGGTGAAGCGTGGAACCGCAGGCAAGTAAGCGATGCCCTGGTCATGCCTCACACACATGCAATCTTGCTCGCAAATGACCACGCAATCTGGTCTGGAAAAGGCGATGCTCCTGTGGGCTTTGTCATGAGCCGTCATGCAGCTGATGAAGAGGAGTTGCTGCTTATTGGCGTTGTCCCGGAAGCACGCGGCAAAGGCATCGGCAAAGCTCTGATCAAAGCGCTGTTCGAGCATGCCTCAGCGCGCGGAATGGCCAAGGTTTTTCTCGAAATGCGCAGCAACAATCCAGCTGAACATCTCTATCGGCGAATGGGTTTTGAACCCATTGGACAGCGGAGTGACTATTACCGGCTGGCCAACGGTGGCCGAATGGATGCCATTACATTCGCTCGTATGCTTGATACTTGAGCGCGCAAGTATTTAGGCCGGGCCATACGCAGTCGCCTGCCTTGCATTACATAACTGACAGGTTCATGGCTTGCTGATCACGGCAAAAGCCGGATCAAAAGAAAAAAGATGCGAGGAACTCATGAGCGATATCGAACTCGAAATGAAAGAGACTTTGATTACTTTGACCTCTGATATTGTTGCAGCTCACGTCAGCAACAATGCAATCGAGGTCGATGAAGTCCCCACACTGATTGGCAATGTCTTCAACGCGTTGGCCAATCTCGGCGACAATGAAGGACCTGCAGAAGCGCGGCCAGAACCTGCGGTTTCCGTCAGAGCATCTGTCAAAAAAGACCACATCGTTTGTCTGGATTGCGGCAAGAAGATGAAGATGCTCAAACGGCATTTGTCGACAGAGCATGATATGACCCCCGAGCAGTACCGCGCGCGTTGGGAGCTGAGCACAGATTACCCGATTGTCGCGCCCAACTATGCCGAAACACGCCGGGACCTGGCGAAAAAGATCGGCTTGGGCCGACTACCGGGTCAAAAACGGGGTAGACGCAAAAAGACGGCATAAAGGCCCAGTCCGCGTCGTCATTATGGGCACTGCCCTTGAGTGCGGCGGCCTGCCGGATTAAGGACTACCGAGTGCTATGGAAGTCGGAGGTTTGATTGACCCAGCGGATTGACCTTGAACAACTGTGTGCCGACAAGGGCCTTCGCATCACCGAGCAACGCCGTGTGATCGCAAAGGTCCTCTCCGACAGCGACGACCATCCAGATGTCGAACTGGTACACAAACGCGCTTCAGCGGTAGATTCGGGTATTTCCATTGCGACAGTCTATCGGACGGTGAGGTTGTTCGAAGAAGCTGGCATCCTTGATCGACACGATTTTGGTGACGGGCGAGCGCGCTATGAAGCCGCACCAGAAGCGCATCATGACCACTTGATCGACGTTGAGACAGGCAAGGTCGTAGAATTTGTCGATCCCGAGCTTGAAGCCTTGCAACGGGTGATTGCCGAGAAGCTAGGCTACCGCCTAGTCGATCACCGGATGGAGCTATATGGCGTCCGCCTCGACCGAAAAGATTAGTGACAAGGCCCGGCGTCGGGCCGAGAAATATGGTCGCAAACGGATGGCTGCGATGCGGGGTGAAAATGTCCCGCTCACAGTAACAGGCTGGGTTCGTTTTCTTACGCGCACTCTTGGCATTCTGGCGCTGCTTATCGTCTTTGTGCCGCTGCATTATGCCTATCGCATCTTTGCCTATGGCTCCCCATTCCCCATGTTGTTCCTGCGTTACACCGCGCGGATAGTTGGCGCGCGTGTAAGGATCATCGGAACACCCCTCAGGCGCGATGTATTCTTCATCTCCAACCACTTGTCCTGGGTGGACATCCTCGCTTCAGCGGGCGCCAGTGGAACAGCCTTCGTCGCTAAGCAGGAATTGTCGCAAGTTCCTGTTATCGGGTGGCTTTGCCGCTTGAACCGGACGGTATTCGTGAAACGCGAGCACCGGATGGGCGTGGCGGAGCAGATTAACGCTCTAAGAGAAGCCTTGGAAGACAATTGGTCAGTGACTGTCTTCCCTGAAGGCACGGTGACGGATGGGCATTCCTTGCTGCCATTCAAGAGCTCAATGCTATCTGTGCTTGAGCCGCCGCCAGCAGGTGTGATGGTGCAGCCGGTCATGCTCGATTATGGCGAGAACGCAGCAGAGATTGGCTGGGTGGGCGATGAGAACGGCCTGCACAATGCGAAGCGGATCATGGCACGCAAAGGTACTTTTGAGCTCCGGATCAATTATCTCGAGCCCTTCAGCCCGGAAGTCTATCGCGGGCGCAAAGCCATTGCTGCAAAGGCCCGTGAGGAGATCGAAGCAGCGCTGGTCGCGGCACTGGGAAAACCCCTGCGCGACTTCCAGCATACGGTTGAAGCGATCCGTTACACCGCGCCGGAAGAAAACTTCCCGTTAGAGTAACGCTTCGGGCAGCCTACAGTCCCGCCCTTACCAGCCAGTCATGGAACAAGCGCACTGGGCGCAGCTCAAGCGCGGTCGGTTTGCAAACGAACCAGTAACTGTAAGGGCTTTCCACTTCGAGCCCAAAGAGGTTGGTCAAACGGTTGTCCTCTGACCTGCGCAAATGGTCGTCATGCATGATCGCAATGCCCAGACCTTGCGCTGCGGCCTCCAGCATCAACTGACCGGAGTCGTAGTGATCGATCGCTGCCGGATCCAAGTCCTCACAATCAAGCGCGCGTTTCCATGCTTCAAAGCTGGCGGGCAATTCGTTGTGAATAAGGAAGGTCTGCTTGGCGAGCATTTCCTTATCCAGCTCTGAACCAAGCTTGGTTGCGACTTCCTGGCTCGCGATGGCGTGGACCATATTATGATCGAGCCGGACAGCGTGAAGATTGGTGTTTGGCCCTTGCGACAAGATGATCGCGGCATCAAGCGTATCGCCAACGCGATCCTCTAAATGCGGTCCGGTGTCTATATCGATGTGCAGCAGCGGATGACGCTTGCGAAGCTCCCCAAGGCGCGGGAACAGACGCTGGCTGCCAAACAGCGGCAAAACGCCGAGCCTCAGGCGCAAGAGCGAGATATTGTCCGACTGGTTCTCAACCGCCCGCGCGAGCGCTTCGAGATGCGGGTTAACAGCCTCGTAAAACGCCTGCCCTTCATCGGTGAGCTGCATTGATTGGCGGGCGCGAGTGAAGAGCTTTTTGCCGACAAATTCTTCCAAGTTCGCGATCCGGCGCGACAATGCAGACGGGCTGAGCCCAATCTCCTCAGCGGCGGCGCGAGCTGAACCCAGCCGGACAGTTCGCATGAAGGCTTCAAGAGCACGAAGGGGCGGAAGGCGACGTGATGGCATATGTTTTCTTACCTCTCATTCGAACTACGCATGAGAGGCCAAAAAAGATGCAAAAAAATGCACCAAACTCGCAAAAATTCAGGTGTTACTTGCAGCTTCTGCGTTGATTGGAGCGTGCAATCGCAAGCGTTTCACATGCGTTTCATCGCCTGCTGTGACTTCAATTCGCCAGCCGCTTTCATGTTCCACAATCGTACCCACAGGCGGAACCTGTTCAGCGAGGACGAAGGTCAGACCGCCGAGCGTGTCGACCGACTCCGCGACTTCAGCAAGGCGAGGATCGACTTGTTCCGCGATGTCATCAAGTTCAGCGCGCGCATCCACATCCCACTGCCCATCACCAATCGGTACAATCAGCAACTCAGGCGCTTCGTCATGCTCGTCTTCTATCTCGCCGACAATTTCCTCGACCAGATCCTCAATCGTGATGATTCCGTCTGTGCCGGAAAACTCATCCAGTACGATCGCCAAGTGAACCCGGCGGGCGCGCATGTCAGCTAGCACGTCCAATGCTCCGCGAGCCTGCGGCACATAGAGCGGCTGGCGCATCAGCGTAGTCCAATCACGCGGCGGCTCTTGCTTCTCAGCGAGAAAGGGAAAGACATCCTTGATGTGGATCATACCGATCACTTCATCCAAGGTTTCGCGATAGACCGGCATGCGCGAATGGCCATGCTCCGAGAATGCCGCAATCAGCTCATCCCAGCTTGAGGACGTTGGCACCGCGATGATCTCACCGCGCGGCACAGCAACATCATCTGCATCATGCTCGCTGAAGTGTAGCAGGTTGCGAAGCATCTGACGTTCGACAGGCGAAAGGTCGCCATTGTCAGGCGTCGCGACATCTTCGTCGCTGTTCTCGTCCTCATGTTCGTCAATTGCTTCTTCGAGCTGCGCGCGCAAAGAACGGTCGCTGCCGCCCAGCTTCAAAACTTTTCGCAAGGCGGGCAAAAGCCCGCTTCTACTCTCCGCGTCTCCCGCGGCGGATGGGGAATCGGGCATGGCCCTCTATGATGCTCCTATCAAGTGCGGTCTCCATATGGGTCCGCAATACCCAGTTTTGCAAGGGCCGTTATCTCCAGCGCTTCCATCGCTGCGGCCTGCGCATCGGTTTCGACGTGGTCGTGCCCTGCGAGATGGAGGAGACCGTGGACGATCAGATGGGAAGCATGGTTAGCGAGCGTGATACCTTTATCCGCCGCTTCGCTTGCGCAGGTTTCATGAGCCAGTGCGATGTCGCCAAGCATGACGGGCGGGCCATCCGGCGCAAGCTCACTCAACTCCTCAGCAGTCAGCATCGGAAAGCTCAGGACATTTGTAGGCTTGTCGCGCTTGCGCCATTCGCGGTTCAGTTCATGGACCTCAGTGTCGGTTGTGAACAGGATACTGACGATCAGCCTCTCATTGGCCAGAGACAGTTTAACCACAGCTGCCGCCTCGGCGGCTTTTCCGGCTAGCTCTTCCCAGTCCGCATCGGGCCAAGCTTCGATGTCAATGTCGAGCTGCACTTACGCAGCAGGCCCCTCATACGCCTCGACGATCCGGCCCACGATCGGGTGGCGAACCACGTCGGCTGCAGTGAAGCGGATCGTGCCGAAGCCCTCGACATCCTCCAGCTTGCCCACCGCATCAGCGAGACCACTCATGTGGTCGCCGCCGGGAATATCGACCTGTTTAGGGTCGCCGCAGATTACCATACGGCTGTTCTGGCCAAAGCGGGTAAGGAACATCTTCATCTGCTCGCGCGTGGTGTTCTGAGCTTCGTCCAGGATCACAAATGCATCGGCGAGCGTGCGTCCGCGCATGAACGCAATCGGAGCGATCTCGATTTCACCTGAGGCTATACGTCGTTCGACCTGCTCGGGCGGCATGCAATCATAGAGCGCGTCATAAAGCGGGCGCAGATAGGGATCGACCTTGTCTTTCATGTCACCCGGCAGGAAGCCGAGCTTCTCGCCCGCTTCGACTGCCGGACGCGACAGGATCAAGCGCTGCACGCTACCTGTGATGAGCTGGCTGACAGCTTGAGCGACTGCGAGATAGGTCTTGCCGGTTCCCGCCGGCCCTAAAGCAAAGATGATGTCATCACGCGCGAGAGAGCGCATATAGATCGCTTGCATCGCGCTTCGCGGAACGATGGTCTTGCGGCGCGTACGGATCATGATCGGTGGCGCGCCTTTGTCCGCATTTACTATGCCATCGAGCGTCGGTTCGTTCGACATGCCGATGATCGCTTCAATTGCGCCGGCGTCCAAGTCCTCACCGCGCGCGAGCCGGTCATACATGCCCTGCAGCACTTCCCGCGCGGTCGCGACCGCATCTTCCGGCCCTTCAATCTCGATCTTGTCGCCGCGCGCGGAGATGAACACGCCCAAGCGGTTTTCCACCTGCACGAGGTTTGCATCGAATTGTCCGAAGAGAAGTCCCAGCAGCGACTGGTTCTCGAAACTTAGCTCTACACGAGCGCGGCGCACTTCGCGCATCGGGACGGGATCAGGTGAAAGTACCGGATCGGATGTCTTGGTCGGTCTACGGCCCATGCAGCTCCTTTAAGGGCGTTTCAGCGAGTCGATATATGCAGAATGTGGTGCTCGCCGCCGATTTAGGCAAGTGAGGGTCTTCCACGCAGTCGTGGATAGCGATCATGCCGTCGCAATCTCGCGCATCTGGCCGCGCAGCGAGTTCGGCCCTCCATCGACCAGATCGACGGTCACGAGATCGCCAATGTCCGCGTCGCCTTCGAACCATACGGATTGCAGCCAAGGCGATTTGCCGAGCCATTGTCCATCAAACTTGCCCTTGCGCTCGATCAGGACTTCGCATGTCTTGCCGACGCTCGCCTGGTTGAAAGCGTGCTGATCGCGGTTCAAGCGCTCCTGCAATCGTTGGAGCCGCTCGTCCATCACTTTCTTGGGGATCTGATCGTCCATGGTCGCAGCGGGTGTTCCGGGACGCGGGCTATATTTGAAGCTGTAGGCCTGCGCGTAACGAACCTCGTCCACCAGCGCGAGCGTCTCTTCAAACTCGGCCTCGGTCTCGCCGGGAAAACCGACAATGAAATCGCCGGAAAAGGCGATGTCGGGCCGTGCCTTGCGCACATCTTCAAGCACCCGCAGGTAGCTCTCTGCAGTGTGATTGCGGTTCATGGCCTTCAGCACACGGTCGCTACCTGACTGCACCGGCAAGTGCAGGTAAGGCATCAGTTTTTCAACTTCGCCATGTGACGCTACCAGGCCTTTAGTAAAATCGTTCGGATGGCTCGTCGTGTAACGAATTCGCTTTATTTCCGGTAGTTTGGCGAGTTCTCTTATCAAACCATCCAGGCCAATTGTGTGACCTTTCAAATCCTCGCCGGACCACGCATTGACGTTCTGGCCGAGCAGGGTGATTTCCTTTGCCCCGCGCTCGATCAAGCGGTTCGCTTCAGTCAGCAGATCGGCGAAGGGGCGAGAGATTTCAGCACCTCGTGTGTAAGGCACCACGCAATAGGTGCAGAACTTGTCGCACCCTTCCTGCACCGTCAGGAAAGCGGTAGGAAACCGCTTCTTGCGCTGCGGTAAGATGTCAAACTTCGCAATCGCGGGCATGTCCGTATCGGTTGAGCGTTTGCCCTCCACCGCTCTGTCGAGCATGTCGGGTAGCCGGTGATAGGCCTGCGGGCCAACCACCATAGAGACCGCCGGCGCGCGCTTCATAATCTCTTCGCCCTCGGCCTGTGCCACGCAACCCGCAACAGCGATCATCGGCGCTTTCTTCTGCGTCTTGCCTTTGGTCAGACGGCCAATGTCGGAATAGATTTTCTCCGCTGCCTTCTCGCGAATGTGGCACGTGTTGAGCACCACCAGATCGGCATCCTCGCCCTCAGGCGCTTCAGTGATGCCCTTCTCGGCAAGCAGCTCAGCCATGCGCTCGCCATCATAGACGTTCATCTGACAGCCGAAGCTCTTGACCCTGTAGGTCTTGGGAGGGGTTGTAACGGGTTTCATGATTGGCGGGCGTTTAGCGGGAAGTTGTCAGGTGTTCAATCGTCACGAAAGGGTTGCCGCCCTCTGCAAATCCTTCTCGCGGCCAAAGCGCTGGAGGATCGCGATCAGCTCTGCCTTTTCGGGAACATGAAGTGTGGTTTCATCCGATTTCACCGCAATGCGCGTTTGCGGCTCAACCGGTTCCCATCGATCATCGACCCGAAGCTTGAGCCCCGTCATGAATTCGACTTCGAGCGCAGGTTCACTCCACAGTCCAAACAGATCAGAGGTGAACATCTTCTTGGACGTGTCTGGCGTGTTCGCGAGCGGAAGGCGCTGATACAACGCCTCCAGATCACGACGCGAAGTGATCACATCAATATCTGCGATCTTCCCTGGATCACCGCCATGCAGAGCGACCGCCGCGCTGCCGATAATCCACCATGGATCTCGCGCCATGGCCATTTCCTTGGCCACGAGCGCGAGAGTGGACTGGAAAGGATCAGCCAACCGTCGCTTTCACGATCTTGCCAGGGCTTGCCGGTGGCTCTCCGGTTGGAAGCGCGTCGATGTGCTCCATGCCGCTCTCAACCTGGCCCCAGACAGTGTATTGCCCGTCTAGGAAATGCGCATCGTCGAAGCAGATGAAGAACTGGCTGTTCGCGCTGTCCGGAACTTGCGTGCGCGCCATCGAACAGGTGCCGCGAGTGTGCGGCTCTGCGTTGAATTCGGCTTTCAGGTCCGGCTTGTCGCTGCCGCCCATGCCTGTGCCCGTCGGATCACCGCCCTGCGCCATGAAACCGGGGATCACGCGGTGGAACACCACGCCGTCATAGAAACCTTCCTTCGCAAGCTCGGTAATGCGCTCGACATGGCCGGGTGCAAGGTCAGGACGCAGCTTGATGACAACGTCGCCGGAATCGAGAGTGAAAGTCAGTGTTTCGGCCATGGGGTAAATCTCCGTTTGAATTTGGCGCCGCTATAAAGGTTTGCGGGGCTAAGTCACCCCTGCCCTTGCCGCCGGTCTTGCTTTTGGTGCGATGCGGCGTAGACCTCTCGCCATGGCCGAGGACAATCGCCTTTCCGAAGACGACGTGATGCTGGCAGACGCGCCGGTTCAGACTGAATCGGAAGAGCTCGCCAAGCCCGATGACCGTATCGATGACGAGCGGCATGACGAGGAAAACCGCCTCAAGCCCGAATACATCCGTAGCGTCCGCGATGCGCTGGAAGCGCGCGACAACAATGCGGTTTATGACATTGTCGAACCGCTTCACCCGGCAGACATTGCCGACTTGCTGGAGCTGCTCGAGCGCGATGAGCGTGCGCGGCTAGCTGCGTCGATCACTGACCTGATGAGTTCCGACGTAATTGCCGAACTCAATGACTTCGTGCGCGAAGAGATGATGGAAGCGCTGGAACCGGAAGCGGTCGCGACCATTGTCGAACAGCTTGAGACCGATGACGCGGTTCAGTTGATCGAGGATCTTGACGAAGACGACCAGCAGGCCGTCCTCGCAGAAGTCGAAGCCGAAGATCGTGTCGCGATCGAAAGCGCGCTTGCTTATCCGGAGGAGACTGCCGGCCGCTTGATGAACCGCGAGTTTGTCGCGGTACCGGAGCATCTCACCGTGGGTGATCTGATTGATTATCTGCGCGAGGAAGGCGATCTCGCGAACGAGTTTTACGAAGTCTTCGTAGTCGATCACATGCATCGCCCTGTCGGAACGTGCGCCTTGAACTGGATCCTGACGACCCCGCGCGCGATCAAGCTCACTGATGTGATGAAGCGCGACCAGACGCTGATCCCCGCGACGATGGATCAGGAAGAGCTCGGCCTGATGTTCGAGAAGTATGCGCTTATCTCCGCAGCGGTGGTAGACGAAAGCGGGCGCCTTGTCGGGCAGATGACGGTTGACGATGTCCTCCACATCATCGCGGAAGAGGCTGGCGAAGACGCGCTGCTGCTCTCAGGCGCAGGCGATGGCGACATCAACGAACCGATCCGCGAGGCCTATGGCAGCCGCGTGCGCTGGCTGATCGCGAACCTCGGCACGGCGCTTGTCGGAAGCGCTATCATCGCGGCCTTCGGTGCGGCAATCGAGAAGCTCGTCGCGCTCGCTGTCCTCATGCCGATCGTTGCGAGCATTGGCGGCAATGCGGGGACGCAGACGATGGCAGTTGCCGTGCGCGCGATTGCGACCAACCAGCTGACGCGTGCGAATACCTGGCGGATCGTGTGGAAGGAACTGCGCGTGGCGCTCCTCAACGGCGTCACTATCGCAGTGCTGATCGGCATCGGGACCGCTGCGATCTTCACACCTCAGCTCGGAGTGGTGATCGCGCTCGCAATGGTCATCAACATTATCGTATCCGGTATGGCAGGCGTGCTGGTACCGGTGATTTTCGAGCGCCTTAAGCAAGACCCGGCAGTTGCCTCGTCTGTGTTCGTGACTATGATCACGGACTCGATGGGCTTCTTCGCCTTCCTCGGATTGGCGGTCGCATCTGGGTTGGCTTAAGGCTTTTTTGACGACTGTGGCCACCCGCAGACTAACGAATAGCGACCGGGTTGATTACCGCTTGCACGGAGCCTGCAAATCTCGGCTGCCCCAGCACGAAGAAAAACTCATAAGCCTCATCCTCAGCCAATTGCGCCGTGTTCATCGTCTCGAGGATGTAAATCCCGTGATCGACCAGCAGCGACTGGTGGACGGGAAATACGATGTCATCTTCAAACGCCATGGTTTCGAGCGCTGCGCTGTCCGCTCCAATCGCAACCACACCCAATCCGGCAAGGTATTCCGACCCGTCGAAATTGATGCCCGGCTGCTGGGCGATGTAGGCCTCGGCATCTTCGTCCGCCATACTCATCCAGCCGGTGTGGAACAGCACCACATCACCCGCCTGGATGGTCACGCCTTGCGCGGAAGCGGCGGCTTTGATGTCTTCGCTGCCGAAGCCCTGCAAAGGTGCCAGCCGCTCGACCCCGAAATGCTTGGCCATGTCGAGCATGACCCCGCGCGTTGCGATGGGCGGGACATGCTCCGTGCCGAGCTGTTTGAGACCATCCTCTGCGAAAATCTCCTCCGCCGTCAGACCGCCATAATGCACACCGTCGCGCCCAATATGGCCCAGCCCGTCAAGCTGGCTCCCAATCCCGACATGCGTGACCAGCCGGTCATCATGCATAGTGACCTTGTTCGCGCCCAGCGGATCGCCACCGCTGAATGTCTCGATGGAGTAGCTGCGACCCGGCCACGGAACACTGTCCGGCCCTGTAATCACGCCCAGCGCATAGGTCTTGCCCTCTGTGACGAGACCAGCCGCACGCGCAGTCATGTCCGGCGTGATCGTGGTGACTTTGCCGAGCGTCGGATCAGCCTCGCCTACTGCAACCGGTGTTTCGCCTTGCTCGGCTTGCGAGCACGCCATCAATGTCAACGCGAGTACGCTCGCTCCGATTGCCCGATATGTCATAAAGCTCATCCCCAATTCCTTTCGCATAAAAGCCCTATTGGACTTGAATCTGCGGCCCCGTGTGCCAGATCATACCCATGCCGCTCCATTTGACCAAGATCGCGTTCGGCGCGCAGAGCTTTGATGATATCGAGAGCTGGTACGCAGGGCGGCGCAGCCCGTTTCTCACCACCAAATATCGTCCGACAAAATGGGAGGAGTGCATCGGCGGCTCGCTCTACTGGATCCACCAGCACAATATCGTCGCGCGCTCGACCATTCTGGGCTTCAGCCAGACCGATAGCGGGCGCTGGCTGATAGAGCTTGAGCCGAAGCTTGTCCGTGTCCATCCGAAGCCCAAGCGCGCGCATCAGGGCTGGCGCTATTTGAAAGGCGAGCCTCCGCGCGATCTGGAAGAAGGCGAGGATATTGGCGATGTGCTGCCAGGAAAGCTGGCGGGCAAACTGCAGAACCTTGGTCTGATTTAGTCCTCATAATCTGGCGCAATCGCGCAATTTTCTTTCCCAACAATCTTGACACAATTGACACCTGTCAACTTCGCTAAAACGGCCTCAAACCCGCATAAATCTGCCGTTCTTGGCCTTTCCAACAAAGTTGACACTTTTCCTATTTTTTGAAAACTCATGAGCGCGCTCTTTACCCTACCCATGGAAGAGATCGGCGGTGTGAAAGAGCGCTGCGTTGGTAGCGCTCAGCGACGATGTAGGAAATGTGCCTTAGCCCTCTCCCCTTGAGGGGAGAGGGTTGGGAGAGGGGTCCACTGCGCTTGATGGCTTTGAAACCCCCTCTCAACTCCGACTAGGCGCTAACGCGCCAAGCCTGCGTATCTCTCCCCCGTGCGGGGGAGAGAGATGATGTTGCCTACCCTGGGATGACGGGAATTGGGGTGGTAAGCGGACCTTAGGTCACTCCGCGGTGAAGCATTGGCCAGTTTTCAAACCATGCCTTCTTTTGAATTCTTTCCTCAAAGATCGACCGCTTCTGAACGTCGAACTTTGTCGTTGGACGGATGACCAGGTGGAACAGGTCGTCCAACCCCAATGGGCTTGCAATTTCACATCCGTCTGAGCCGATGCGCCTTGCCGCAACGGCTGTCGCTGTCTCCGGCCAGTGGCGCATGGCCTCAGTCGCACATAGGTAGGGTGCATCACAGTTGCGAACGTGCATTCTAGCTTGATTCTTGACTGACCAATCAATCGAAGGCTCGGTAGCACGTAGCGCTTCTTCAATAGCACGGTCACGAGCCGGGTCGGAACAACTCTGGTCAAACCAAATGACGTCCACATCCCCAGAAATCGGGCTTTCGGAGCGACCGTGGAGAGCGTCCCAAACCGCATTTCTCACAAATCCGGCGGCAATCCAGCAATCAGGAAGCTCAAGATCGGCAACAACGCCTAGCAAGTGCCAACGAATTGCGTCGGCTCGGAGGACTACAGCAACTTGCCCGACGTAATCCATCATAAGAGTGTCCCCGATCACAACCAAAATGGTCGGCTAAGCGAAGAGCCGTCGGAGCTCTGCTCTAGCATGGTCAACCAGGGCATCAATGTCGGTTAAGTCGCTGGTCTCGATCGTGACAACAGGAAAAGCTCCAAGTGGCCCCAGCGAAGATAGCTCATCAAACTGCCTTGCCACAGTATCATACCTAGAAGGATCGTTGTGACCAGCGTGGCGTTTCCGTTCGAAAAACCTCTTTTGAGCGATAGCTGGATCGCATCTGCAATGAAGCTCGACGACCCTCGATTGCAACTCGGCAACCCAAGTTGTCGGGGTCCCATACGACACCTTCTGATCCGTTGGTCGCCAGAATGAGACCAGCACAGCGCATGATTGAGCATTCGCGCATTCTTCAAATCGGACGTCACTCTTGCGGCTCAATTTTTGCCGAAGAGCCATGTCCACATCGTCAAACTTCTCGAACTCAGCCTCGAGAAATTGGTCTTTGTCTAGAAACGGCCAGCAAATGGCCTCAGCAAGTTTCTTTCCAATTGCTGTCTTACCTGATGCAGGCAAGCCCGAGACAAGCACAAATCCATTCTGCTTCATGACCTAGATATCGCAGAATCAGCGTCGCCTGAGAAGTCCGTAATTGGGTCGTTAGCGGACCTTCGCAACCACACCGTGGTCACTGGGACCTGCTCTACTCCGGCAGAGTGATCATATGCGCGATCATGCGCGTGCCTTCGAACACCGCCGTGTCCTCGACATTGATCCCGTCCTCGACAAACACGAAGTCGAACACGCCATCCTCATTCGCATCGCTATGGAGCATAACGATGTATTGGCTGCCAGCGTCCGCCGGGTGATGCATCCGGATCGACACTTCCTCGTTCCGACCTGCCTCTAGCCGCGCAAACCCGGACACGATGTCGCCGTTCGGGCGGCCGTCAATAATCGGATGCAGGACAATCCAGCCTGCTTTCTCGATCACCACTTCATCGAAAGTGAGCGAGGTTGAGTTAGTTCGCATGACGGAGGAGTCCGCGCCGTCCATCCGCTTACTGGTGACAGCCATCGCGTCATCATGGCGCGTCATGCCTTCGATCTGGATCGCATTGCGCTCGCCATTGCCCATGGTGATTTGCGGACGTTCAGCCGCTTCCTGCGCCGTCGCAACGCCTGAAACCATTGCGAGTGACAATCCCGCAGCCACAAAGTTCTTGATACTCATCGTGCCCTCTCCCGAAGCTATTCTCAGACCAGGTTCGCCTTACTCTGCAGCGGCCTCTTTCTCCGCTACGCGTCGAAGGGCATTCACATAGACCTCCGGCGCCTGCGCCCCCGGGATCATGAACTTGCCGTTCACGACCATCGCTGGCACGCCGGAGATGTTCATATCCCATGCCTGCCGCTCTTCCGCGATGACGCGGGCGAGCAAAGCCTCGTCCTCAAGCGCAGCCTTGGCGGCTTCGCGATGTAAGCCGACCGATGCAGCGATATCGAGCAGCACTTCGCGGTCCGAAACATTGCGACGCTCGTTGAAATGCGCCTTGAAGAGCGCGAGCTTGAGCGCGGTTTGCACTTGCGGGCCGGCCTGTTCCAGCGCGAAAGCCAGCAACATATGGGCCTCGCGCGTGTTCCACATCATCGCGGGCCGATCCGGATCATCGCCTTCATAGGTGAGCGAGACGCCTGCCTTGTCCGCAATATCCTTCATCTGCGCGCGGATGGCTGCACGTTCCTCGTCAGAGCGCTGATATTTCTTGGCGAGATGCGCGTCCTGCTCTTCGCCTTCTTCCGCCATGTTGGGATTGAGTTCGAAGGGCCGCCAGCGCAGTTCAGCCTTAACTTCGCCATCGAGCTCCGTCAGCGCCTTTGTCAGCTGGCCATAACCGATCAGGCACCACGGGCACATGACATCGGAAAAGATGTCGATCGTCATGGCTTGCGGGATTTGAGCGCTCATTGATCGATCCACCACTGCATCAGAGTATGAGCAATAGCATGGCGCGGCGGCGCACGGAACGGGCCGTTACCGGCAAGTGCGGCGGTCACATCTTCACGCGTGAACCATTCGATCTCTGCCATTTCGGTGTAGTCGATGGTGAGCGCGTCGTCATCCGTATGGCTGTGGCAACCGATCATCAGCTGGCTTGGGAATGGCCAGGGCTGGCTCGCGATATAGGACACATCGCGTGCCCGCACGCCCGATTCCTCGAACACTTCGCGCGCGACGGCTTCTTCGATGGTTTCGCCGGGCTCAACAAAACCCGCCAGCGCGGAAAAGCTGCCTTCCGGCCAACCTTTACCGCGCCCAAGCATCAGCTTACCGTCATATTCGACCAGCATGATCGTAACCGGGTCCGTGCGCGGAAAATGCTGCGCCCCGCAATTGCTGCAGGAACGCTGCCAGCCGCCTTTCGCGATTGCAGTGGGCGAGCCGCATTGTGCGCAAAAGCGATGCCTCGCATGCCAGTCAACAATGCTGCGCGCGCCGCCATAAAGCGCGAGATCGCCCGACTCCAATGTCGCCATCAGTGACCACAATTGCGGGTTCGCCATGCGCGGGCTGGCATCGCCTTGCTGCGGAACCGCGGCAAAGCACGCCCTTTCGCCCCCGTCGCTGCGGTCAATGCCGAGGAATACCAGCTCGGCATCTTCAGCCGCATCGGCGAGCGTGCCCCAAGCGAGCCGCCCGTGATCATCCATTGCAGGCATGAGCCCCTCAAGCGCGAGCAGACGCGCTTTCCAGTTCATCAATGCGCCAAGCGCTTCCTTGTCTGCGCGCGTGTTGTCCGCCCGGTCGAGCGGCGAACCGGAAAAGGCGAGCGGCGTCTTCGAACTCATGAGCTATCGCCGCTCAGAGACCTGAAATGCCGGCGATATCGGCCTGGATCGCAGCAATGAATTCATCGCGCATTGCGTAGGTTTCCGGCGGCATATACTGCGTGTAGAGCCCGATCCGCATGTCGGAGCCGTAGTCGATGGTGGAGAGCGTACCCGCTGCCCCACCCCAGCCGAATTGCTCGCCCAGAACGCGCCCGCCAGCGCCATGGCCCTGACCTGCGATCCAGCTGCCCGTTGTATCGACGGCTTCAGGCACAAGGTTCGACGTCCCCACGCGCACAGCCAGCTCGCCCATCACGCGCTTGCCGCCAAGCTTGCCGTAACCCAGCAGCATGCGTTGAAAGCGGTCATAGTCTTTCGGCGAAGACACAAGGCCGCCGCCGCCCGCCGGTATGCTTGGCTCGTCTGTAAAGATCGAGCTTGTGCCGCCATCGACCGGCAGCGGGATGCCCGCCGCGATACCGTAATTGGTCGTCAGTCGGTCCGTCTCGCTGCTGGGCACAGTGAAGTACGTACTCTCCATCCCGCATGGCTCGAAGATGCGGTCTTGCAGGAAGCTCTCAAAGCTTTGCCCTGATGCGACTTCAATGACTCGTCCGAGCAGGTCGATGCTGGCGGAGTAACTCCATTTCGTACCCGGCTGCGCGATCAATGGCAGCGTCGCGAGACGATCAGCCCACACCTCGAGATTGGGCGCGGGAGTGACTTCTGGCAGGCCGGGGATCGGGAAGCGGCTGACGCGACCGCCGACAAGGCCGTTTTCTGCATAGGCAGCAACCAGCGGGCTTGCTTCACCGATGATATAGCCAATGCCTGCTGTATGCGTGAGCAGATGCCGGATCGTGATCGGGCGCTCCGCAGGCACGGTGTTGTCGAGCGAGCCCTTGGGATCTGTCAGAACGCGCATATTCGCGAAGGAAGGCAGTGTCTCCGCGAGCGGCTGGTCCAGCCCCAGCTTGCCTTCATCAACCAGCATCATCGTCGCCATGCCGGTCACCGGCTTGGTCATCGAATAGATGCGGAAGAGCGTATTCTCATCTACACGAGTGGAGCTGCCGAAAGAGAGTGCGCCGCCGCCGACAGTGTGCGCGTGGTCTTCCTGACCTGTGCCAAGTGTAACCAACAGGCTCGCAACCTTGTTCTGGCTGAGATAGCGGTTCACCATCGCCGCAATATTCGGGAAGCTATCGCTGACATCGTGCGCCATTGCCAACTGCCCGAGCGGCAAGCCCGCGAGTCCCGCACCCGCTGCCATATAGGCGGTCGAGCGTAGTAGCGAACGACGGGAAAGCTCTATATCATCGAAGCTGCGAAATGCCATGAAGGTCCTCTCTTGAAACTGTTTGCGCGTCCTTGCTTGATGGAGGGCGCAGGGTCAATCGGGTGAGACACTGCCTCTGCAAAAAATGTGATGAACGGGACTTGTCTAAAAGAGGTGTAGTACTCATATAAGACACATGTTGAATGTTCTCTCTATCCTCATCGGTATCCTCTCGCTCGTGATCGTGATTCCGGCCACGATTCCTCTTCTTGGCGCACTCAACTGGCTGGCCTTGCCGTTGATTGTGATCGGCATTGTTGTCGGTCAGCTGTCTTCGAGCGATGGTGGACGCAATTTCTGCCTGATCGTGGGCTTGATTGCCGTTGTACGCCTGATGCTTGGCGGCGGGATCCTCTAATCCTTCGCTAGAGCAAGCCGAGCTGCCTTGGCAAAGAGCGTTGGAAGACCTGCGTCCTCGATCCGAGCAATGGGCCACCACCCACCCTCGCCTTCCGGCAGGTGATCGCCAGAATAATGCACCACGCTCAGCGTGAGAGCCGCGTGCGTAAAAACGTGAGAGACGGCACCAAGTGGCTCCCATTCTCCTTTGAGTGGCGCTTCACCTGAGCCGTCTTCGCGCGCGCTCCAGCCATCGTCGGGCAGTGCGCGCATTCCGCCCAGCATGCCTGTTCCTTGCCGGGTGACGAGCCATACTTCGCGGCGCTTCCCTTCTCCGCGCTCGATCCAGAAAGCGGTCCCTTTGCGCTGAGGCTTGGCTTTCTTCGGCAGTTTGACCGGCAGAGACTCCGCGATGCCATTCGCCCTCGAAAGACAATCCTCCAACAGCGGGCACAGCAAGCACTTCGGCGCGCGCGTAGTGCATATCTGGCTGCCGAGATCCATCATGGCTTGCGCGAAATCGCCTGCGCGTTCGTTAGGCGTAATGCTGTCGGCTCTCTCGCGGATAGCCTTTCGGGCGGAAGGCAAAGGCTCTTCAATCGCAAACAGCCGAGAGACCAAACGCTCGACATTGGCGTCGACCACCACGGCGCGCTCTCCAAACGCAATCGCGGCGATCGCAGCCGCTGTATAGGCACCGAGCCCCGGCAGCTTCAGCAGCTCCGCTTCAGTGCGAGGGAAACCGCCCAGCTGAGCCACTTCCCGCGCACATTTTGCGAGGTTGCGCGCCCGCGAATAATAACCAAGCCCTGCCCATGCGCTCATGATCTCGGCATCTTCGGCTTCGGCCAGCGCTTCGACTGTTGGCCACGTCTCGACGAATCTTGCAAAATACGGCTTCACCGCCGCGACTGTGGTCTGCTGCAGCATGACTTCAGACAGCCACACGCGGTATGGCCAGTCAGGATCGTCCGGCACTGGCAAGCCCGGCGGATTGCGCCACGGTAAATCGCGCGCATGCTGGTCATACCAGTGGAGCAGTTTTGCAGAGACAGTAGCGGCCACGCGCCGCCTATGGCATGACGTTTGACGCAATGGAACGTGACAAGCCATCCAAATCCACCAAAGGCAAGAAAACCGCCAGAGCTTGGCAACGCCCGCGCGGTGGCAGCCCGAAGCCGATCGGCGAGCTCATGCCGCAAATCGGACGAACAGCGTTCCGGCGCTTTGGCTTTGTGCAGTCCAATGTCGTCACACGCTGGCCGGAGATTGTTGGCCCCGCGCATGCCAGGGTCTGCGCACCCGAAGCGATCCGCTTTCCTCCCGGCGAGAAATCCGAAGGGATCTTGCAGCTGGTCGTTACCCCCGCTCATGCCCCTTTGATCCAGCAAGTGATTCCGGAAATCATGGAGCGCGTGAACCGCTTTTTCGGCTATAATGCGGTGGCGCGGGTCAAGCTGCGGCAAGGTGAGGTTAAGCCGCCATCTGCTGAGGAAAAACCCAAGGCGCCGCCTTCGCTCAAGCCCATCCCGATGGAATTGGGGGACAGTTTGCGCGATATTGGCGATCCGGAACTGCGCACGGTGCTGGAATCGCTCGCGCGCTCCATGGGTGACGAGACGAAAAAGGACTAAACAGCAAGTGAAACCAATCAAGCTGGCATTGGCTGTGGCGGCGATGGTGCTTGCCCCGGTTGCTTCTGCGCAAAGCGGTGGAGGCAATTGGAACCTCACCGTTGATGAAGATCAGGTCAGCCACCGCATCGGTAACCCCAATGCGAAAGTGAAACTGACAGAATATGTCAGCTACACGTGCTCGACTTGCGCCCTGTTTGCAAAGCAAGGCGATCCGGTGCTGGAAATCGCCTATGTCGGGTCAGGTCAGGTCCAGCTGGAAATCCGCCAGTTCATCCGCAATCCGATTGATCTGGCGATTTCGCTGATGACGCATTGCGGCGCGCCTCAAAAATTCAAGCAGAACCACGCGGCGTTCATGCTGAGCCAGAATATGTGGATCGCGCCGCTCAATAGGCCTACGCAATCGCAAGTCACTCGCTGGACGCAGCCGGGCGCAGCCAGCCGCCGCAACATCGCCAATGACTTCGGATTTTATAACATTATGAGGCAGCGCGGCTATCGCATTACCGATGTCGACAAATGCTTGAATGACGAGACCAAGGCTCAGGCTTTTGCCGCCGCGACGCAGGCTGATGCACAACGTTTGCAGATCGAGGGCACACCGACATTTGCTATCAATGGTCGCAAAGTTGATGTCGCGCCCGCATGGAGCGCCCTGCAGCCAGAGCTGGATAAAGCGCTCGCAAGCAAAGAATCGTCTCAAAACGGGCTTTAAAGCGGTATTTGGCGCAAACCCTTGTGGAAAGGCTGTGAGTGTAGGTATCGCTCCTGCTTCACCCCCCACTCCCCTTAGGCTACTCCTATCTGTTCATATTCGAGGATTGCATCTGTTATGACACTTGCTCGCACCTTCAAATTCGCACTGGCTGGCGCTGCTTCGCTCGCTCTTGTCGCTTGCGGCACTGAAACCGATGAGGGCGGGATCGCAGAAGGCGATCCGATTGCTGCCATCCCCGCACCTGAAGGCACGGAATGGCGCGATATGGTGACGGTCACCGACGCGGATGGCTATCTCGTCGGCAATCCCGATGCGCCCATCAAGCTGATCGAGTACGGCTCGCTCACCTGCGGAGCGTGTGCGAATTTCTCCATGACCGGCGTCGAGCCGCTCAAAGAAAAATATGTGAGCAGCGGCGTAGTGAGCTTTGAGCTGCGCAATCAGATTCATAACGGCATCGATCTGGTGATGGCGCGCATGGTGCGCTGTAGCTCGCCAGAAGCGTTCCACCCTCTTGCTGATCAGGTCTGGGCCAATCTCGGCGCGATCCTGCAGCAGGCGCAGCAAAACCCGGCAGCGCTCGAAGCGGCGATGCAGCTGCCAGAGAATGAGCGTTTCGTCCGTATCGCTGAGAATACCGGCCTCCTCGATTTCTTCGCTGCGCGCGGCCTCAGCGCTGACCAGGCACGCACTTGCCTTGCGGATGCGGAAAGCGTTCAAGCCATTGCAGAGCGCTCTGACACGCAATCCGCTGAGCTTGGCGTAACGGGCACGCCGACATTCTTCATCAACGGCAACAAGGTCGACGCGAATAACTGGAACGCGCTTGAGCCGCTGCTGCAACGGGCAGGCGCTCGCTAAGAGCAGCTTGAAGGGGAGGACGCGCAAGAATGCAAATCAAGAAGCTCAAGCTCAGCGGCTTCAAGAGCTTCGTTGAACCTGCCGAATTGCGAGTTGAACCCGGCCTGACCGGAGTCGTCGGCCCGAATGGCTGCGGCAAATCTAACCTTTTGGAAGCGATCCGTTGGGTCATGGGCGAGAATTCGCCCAAATCCATGCGTTCAGGCGGGATGGAAGATGTCATCTTTGCCGGCACCGAAGCGCGCCCTCCGCGCGACTTTGCCGAAGTTGTCCTGCAAGCCGCGGATAGCGATGGTGAAGAGCTTGAAGTCATGCGGCGGATCGAGCGCGGTGCGGGCAGCGCATACCGCGTAAACGGCCGCGATGTGCGAGCGAAGGACGTAGCGCTGACCTTTGCTGATGCAGCCACCGGTGCACATTCACCCGCGCTGGTCAGCCAAGGCAAGATCGCTCAGGTAATTGCGGCTAAACCGGCAGAACGGCGGCAGATGCTGGAAGAAGCAGCCGGGATCGCCGGACTTCACGTGCGCCGCAAAGATGCGGAAAGCAAACTGCGCTCAACGGAGAAAAACCTCGAGCGGCTCGAAGACCTTATGGCGGGTCTGGACTCGCAGATGTCGTCCTTGCGGCGGCAAGCAAAGCAGGCCGAGCGCTATGGCAAGCTAACCGAGCAGATCCAGCTGGCTGAGGCCCGCCTGCTCTATGCGCGCTGGCGCGATGCGGCCGCCGCAGCAGATGCGGCGCGCGCGGAAGCCAAGGCTGCGGATGAACGTGTGGCGACCGCTCAAACGGCTGTGGCAGAAGCGCACAAGGCGCAGCGCGAAGCGTCAGAAAAGCTCTCCGAAGCGCGCGAGGAGCAAGCCGACCGCCGCGATGATGCGAGCGCGCATGGTCACCGTATGGCCGCGCTGACAGAGAAGCTCGAAGCAGCCGAGCAGCGCCTTGGTGACCTCAAGCGCCAGCAGATCCGGCTCGAAGAAGACCGGACCGATGCCGACCGCATGACGAAGGATGCGGCAGAAGCGCTTGCCCGGCTTGACCGCGATTTGCAGGCCAGCATTGCCGCGCTGGGGAGCGACGAGGCCGGACGCCCGGCCCTGCTCGCCAAGTCCGAAGATGCCGAACGCGCCAGCCGGACAGCGGAACTCGCCTTTGCGAAAGCGACGGCAGACCAAGCGGGTGTGGAAGCCGAATGGCGGGTCGTCGAAGCGGAGATCAGCCAGGCCAAAGCCCGACTCGATCGTTTGGCAGCGGAAAACGAGCGCCAGCGGGCGCAGCGCGCCGACATCCCGAGCGCTGACGAAGCGGAGCGCGCAGTTGCAGAGGCCAAGCAGGCAGTCAGCGATGCGCAATCGACGCTCGAGAAGCTCCGGGCCGAGCTTGACGCCAATCAAGCGCGCAAAGTAGAATTGCAGAGTGCGCGCGACAATGCGGCTTCCGAACTCGCAACCGCGAAGGCAGAGCTAGCCGGGATCGAACGCGAATATCAGGCTTTGGTACGCGACCGGGACAATCGCGCTCGCCAACGCGAACAGCGCAAGGGCCGCGCCATTGCTTTGGATGGTGTGAAGCCAAAGCTTGGCTACGAACGCGCGGTTGCCGCCGTGTTGGGCCGCGATGCGAAGTCACCACTAGGCGCTGCCGACGGAGATGGCCGCTTCTGGACGGGAAGCGCCGCCCCCACGCCTGTCGCTGACAGCCTGCTGTCACAACTCACCACATGCCCTGACGAGTTACGCGCCCGCCTGAGCCAAGTGCACGTCGCTGAGAGCGATGATGGACGCGCGCTCAAGCCCGGCGAATGGCTCGTCACTAATGATGGCCGCTTGCGCCGCTGGGACGGCTTCGTTGCCTTTGGTGAAGGTGCAGCCGAGGCCGCTAGGCTTGAAGCGGAGAATCGCTTGGCAGAGCTGGAAAAGCAATTGCCGGCGCTGCGCGATACGGTTGACGCTAAAACCGCCAGGCAAACCTCAATCCAGGACGAATATCAGCAGCTGGCCAGCGGCTTGATTGCGCAGGAACGCGCTATTACCGAAGCGAGTGAAGCCGAGCGTCAGGCGTTGCGCGCGCTCGATACGGCAGAAGGCGCACTCGAGCGCAATGCAGCGCGCCTCACGGAACTGGACGCGGCTGCCAAGGATTTGGCCGCGCAGCGCGAGCAAGCCGAAGCGGAGCACAAAGCGGCAGAGGCCAAGCTCGCTGAACTTCCTGCCCCCGATGCCGGCCGCGCCAGCGTTGATGCCGCACAAGCCCGCCATGAAGCTGCACGTTCTGCCTTGCAGGCTGCCGCAGCGGAACTTGCAGCGCACGATCAAGGGCTCGCTGTGACACGCGAACGGGTGGCCGCTCAGCGCGCGGACAAGTCCAATTGGGAAGCGCGTTCCGGCGATGCGACGCGGCGTATGGCGGAAACCGCGCGGCGGCTCGAGGAAATCGAAGAAGAGCGCGCAGTCATCGCCGCCAAGCCCGAAGGCTTGATGAAAGAGATAGAGCAAGGCGACACAATGCGCGCCAAGCTCACTGCGGAACTGACCGCGGCAGACGAAGCGGTGCGGCAAGCGAGCGAGGTTTCGCAAGCAGCCGAGCGCACTTTGGCAGATGCGACCGAGCGTTTGGCCGGAGCGCGTGAGGGCCGTGCGGATTTGGCCGCGCGCGCAGAGAACTCCGAGGCACGACGCGGGGAAATGGCGCGCATTTCAGGCGAGCGCTTCCAATGCCCTCCCCCGATGCTGGCCGAACGCTTCAGCTTCGAAATCGAAGACGTGCGAGATCACGGTGCAGAATCGGAAGAGCTCGAGCGCCTGACCGCCAGCCGCGAGCGGATCGGTCCGGTGAACCTCGTCGCTGCGGAAGAACTGAAGAAGATCGAAGAAGAGCATGGCGCGAATGCCACCGAGCAGGCTGAACTGGCCGAAGCGGTCAACCGCTTGCGCGGCTCGATCGGCAATCTCAACCGCGAAGGACGCGAGCGTCTGCGCGCCGCATTCGAGGAAGTGGATGGCCATTTCCGCGTACTATTCACGCGGCTGTTTGAAGGCGGTCAGGCGCATCTTGCGCTCATCGACAGCGATGATCCGCTGGAAGCTGGCTTGGAAATTTATGCGCAGCCACCGGGCAAACGATTGCAGTCGCTTTCGCTGCTATCAGGCGGTGAGCAGGCGCTGACCGCGACCGCGTTGATCTTTGCGCTGTTCCTCACCAATCCCGCACCGATCTGTGTGCTCGACGAAGTCGACGCGCCGCTGGACGATGCCAATATCGAACGTTTCTGCGACCTGCTTGATTCCATGGTGAGCGAGACCAACACCCGCTACCTGATCGTGACGCACAACGCCGTCACGATGAGCCGCATGCACCGCCTGTTCGGGGTGACGATGGCGGAAAAAGGCATCTCTCGCCTGGTCAGCGTGGACCTGGGCGAAGCGGAGCTGATGGCGGCGGAGTGATCTTACGTCCGATTGTGGGATGAAAATCGGACGTTTAGCGAACTTTCCATTATTGGTCCAAACGGGAAGCCGGAGTCTCACTCTTTCGATTGAGGAAGCTCTCAAGACGAGGTTGCTTGCTCTCTTGAGACGCAATTCGGATTGATCGAGCCATCCGTTTGATCTGCTTTTCCCACTTGCGAGCATGCTTTTCTGCGTTTCCATGCTTGATAGGACCGCAAGCGAGGAATCGCACTGGCTTGAAACCGCAGAAACCGAGGATCTGGCGCTTCCATCTTTTGATTAATGCATTGCCGTAATTAAGACGCAGGAAGAGAGGCGGCGTGTCCATAGTTGCGATCACATCGGCAGAGCGGCCTTCCATGAGCTTATCCCACCAAGGATCGTCAGAATGATATGCAAACGCGAAGCCGGGCAAAAGTAAGCGGTCGAGTAAGCCTTTGAGTTCGGCAGGCTCGCTTCCCCACCACATTGGAAAGCTGACCACCAAGTGATCGCACTCATCAAGTTCCCTGGCCAGCCTAGCAACATCCGGCTCCCACTCTACGCGTTTGGCATATCCAAACCGCAAGATCGGAGAGAAATCCATATCACGGACGGCAACCCTGCTAACGTCCGCGCCTTGCGGCAGAGAGTCCTCGTACTGCTGGAGCAGATGAGATGAAAACCGTCCTTCGTCAGGATGACCATCAAGTAGAAGTACGCGCATATGAATAGAAATCCCGACTGTTACCGAGCCAGCATAAATCTGGAGAATGAAGAATCGAGCGTCAATGCTCGCTGGGGAAACGGATCAGCATTCGATGTCAGCAAGCGTGTCGTCAGCGGACACTAGGGTTGTGAAGAAATCTAGCCCTTCAGCGTCGCGGCCAGCTGATTTCTGATCGATTTCAGCTTAGGCAGCAGATCCGCCTCAGCGTCCGAGCTTTTCGAGCCATGCGTGAAGAATACGCCGCGTTCTTCCGAAGCCGGATCAGTTTTGTCCGCTCGCCCTTCGCGAATAGCGGTTTTCGCGCCTTTCAGCGTGTAGCCTTCACCGTTCACCAGCCGGTTGATTGTATCGAGCAGCGAGACATCCGACGGACGATAATAACGCCGTCCGCCGCTGCGTTTAAGAGGCTTGAGCATGGGGAAATGCTGCTCCCAATAGCGCAGCACATGCGGCTTGATCCCAAGCGCATCGCTCACTTCCCCAATTGTCCTGAGAGCCCCCTCCTCTTTGCCATCCTGGAAGGTGCTGGTCATTCGTCAGCTCGCCTTCGCGATCCGGTCTTTCAAGAGCTGGCTTGCTCTGAAAGTCATCACGCGGCGCGGCGTGATCGGCACTTCAACGCCGGTCTTGGGATTGCGCCCCACCCGTTCGCGCTTGTCTCGCAAGATAAAGCTACCAAAGCCGGAGATCTTCACATTCTCGCCGCCTTCTAGAGCTTCACCCATCTTGTTGAGGATAGCTTCGACGAGATCGAGAGATTCTGCACGTGAGAGGCCCATCTTGCGATTGATCGTCTCAGCCAAATCCGCGCGTGTAAGTGTGCTCACAGAACCCTACTCCCTAAATCCGGTTTACGACCCCGATAATGCGGAGAGGTTACTAAAATTGATCAATCACTTCAATGTCGAAGACGTACAAGTGGTGGAAGGATATTAACCATTCACCGAAACTTTAGAGGCGGATGAGACTTGCCCCCCAGGTAAATCCGCCGCCCATCGCTTCGAACATAACGAGCTGTCCGGGCCGTATCCGCCCTTCACGCCGCGCGGTATCGAAAGCGAGCGGCACGGACGCAGCCGAGGTGTTGGCATGCCGGTCGACCGTTACGACCACCTTATCCTCTGAAATCCCTAGTTTCTTTGCCGTCGCATCGAGGATGCGTTTGTTGGCCTGATGCGGCACGATCCAGTCGATTTCATCGCTGCCGATCTCTGCGTCTGCGATGACTTCGCGCAGAACCTCTGACAGGTTGACTACGGCATGGCGGAAGACTTCGCGCCCCTTCATGCGCAGATGACCGACGGTTTGCGTTGTGGATGGACCGCCATCGACATAGAGCAAGTCGTGTTGGGCACCATCCGCATGCAGTCGGCTTGCAAGGATTCCGGAGCGAGTCGCACTGGCATCCTGCGCTTCAAGGACCACTGCGCCTGCTCCGTCGCCGAAGAGCACGCAAGTGGTGCGGTCTTCCCAGTCGAGAATGCGGCTGAAGGTCTCAGCGCCGATTACCAATGCACGCTTGGCCATCCCTGTGCGCAGCATCGCGTCCGCTGTGGTCAAGGCATAGAGGAAGCCGGAACAAACAGCGGCAACATCGAATGCAATTCCGCCATGACAACCGAGCGCATGCTGGACTTTTGTTGCCGTCGCAGGGAAAGTGTTGTCCGGCGTTGCTGTCGCCAAAACGATCAGGTCTATCGCGCTTGCATCGACACCTGCATCTTCTAGCGCAGCGCGTGAGGCCTCGGTCGCGAGAGTTGCTGTCGTTTCGCCTTCACCAGCAATGTAGCGCTGACGAATGCCGGTCCGCTCGACGATCCATTCGTCAGACGTATCGACGCGCTCTGCCAGCTCTGCATTTGTGACACATTGCTTTGGAAGCGCCGATCCGCTCCCGAGGATTACCGAGCGGAGCGGAGCGCTCACGCGTCGCTCTCCATGTCACCGTTTCCATTCGCTGGCGTTTCGCGCAAGCGAGCTTCGCCGAGTTCCGCCAGATCCTGCGCAATCCGTCCGGTAATCTCGTTCTCCAGCAGGCTCGCTGCGACAGCAACCGCATTGGCAACGCCTGCTGCATTGGCGCTACCGTGGCTTTTTACTACGACGCCGTTGAGACCAAGGAAGACCGCACCGTTGTGGTTGTTGGGATCCAAGTGGTGCTTGAGCAACTCTGTCGCCGGGCGCGAGACAAGGAAACCGATCTTGGAACGCAGCGAGCTGGTGAACGCGTTGCGCAGCAAGTCCGTGACGAACCGCGCAGCACCTTCGATTGCCTTGAGAGCGATATTGCCGGAAAATCCATCCGTCACGACGACATCCACTTCGCCGCGGTTGATCTTGTCGCTTTCGACAAAGCCGTCGAATTTCATCGAAAGACCGGTTGCCGCTTGCAAGGTCGCAGCGGCATCGCGCAGGCTGTCCGTACCCTTGATCTCTTCCGTACCGATATTGAGGAGCCGCACGCGCGGGCTCTCAATGCCTGTAACGATCCGCGAATAGGCCGCGCCCATAATCGCAAATTGCACTAGGTTGCGCGCATCCGCCTCTGTATTGGCGCCAAGGTCGAGCATGACCACATCGTGCTCTTCAAGCGTCGGCATGACCGCCGCGAGCGCCGGGCGATCAATGCCCGGCATGGTACGCAAAGCCAGCTTGCTCATCGCCATCAGCGCGCCTGTATTGCCAGCCGATACAGCAGCACCGGCATCACCTTGCTTCACGGCATTGACCGCGAGACCCATGCTGGTCGTCTTGGCACGGCGAAGCGCGCGGCTGGGCAACTCATCGCCGCCAACCACGTCATCGCAATGCAGGATTTCCGATGCCCCGCGCATATTCGGGTGATCGTCGAGCGCGGCCTTGATGCGCGTCTCGTCACCCACTAGCAGGAATTGGAACTTGTCGTGGCGACGGCGCGCTTCGGCAGCGCCTTCGACCATTACGCGCACGCCTTCATCGCCGCCCATCGCATCAACAGCGATACGCGGCAGGCTCATGTGCGTTTCTCCGACTTAGACACAGGTGGTCTTAGAGACCGACCGCAACGACCTCGCGACCGTTGTAGAAGCCACAGTGCGGGCACAGATTGTGCGGGCGCTTAAGCTCCCCACAATTGTTGCACTCGTGAAAAGCTTCCACTTTCAACGAATCGTGCGCGCGGCGATTACCACGGCGGTGAGGCGATACTTTTCTCTTTGGGACAGCCATGGCGGCACCTAATCCTCAAATAAATCTGCAATTTGTGAACCGCCCTAAGGCAAGGACTGTCTTCGCACAAGTTTTGCAAGCGCGTCAGCAGGCCCGGCTATGGCGGGAAAGCGCGCGCTATAGCGGAAAATCGCAAGGTTGCAACCCACTGCGCACACCCCTAGCAAAAGGCTCGACAACGGAGGTGAATCGCATTCATGCTTACTTTACTGCCAGTGACACTGACCGCGGCTGCTGCGGCGGCTATTCTCAACGTGTGGCTGATGATCCGTATTGGCGCCATACGCCGAGCGGAGAATATCTCTGTTGGTGATGAGGACAACGAGAATCTGATCCGTCGGATGCGCGCTCAGGCAAACTTCGTGGAAAGCACGCCCTTCGTGCTGATCCTGATCGCAGCAATAGAGATTTCGGGCCGCGGCGAGCCATGGCTCGCATGGGTGGCCGGCATCTACATGCTGGGACGCGTAGCGCATGCATTTGGCATGGATGGTGGCAGCCTTCAGATGGGCCGGATGATCGGTACGCTGACGACAATGCTGGCGCTGCTGGGTCTTGCGATTGTCGCTGTGTTGATCAGCGTCGGGGTGATGTAAATTTCCACGTCATTGCGAACGCAGCGAAGCAATCCAGATCAGCACGCGATAGACTCTGGATTGCAGCGGCATATCTTCGAGCTGCCTCGCAATGGCAGTTGTCGTTAACCCAAAACCCTATCGCTCACAAATGCATTCGTCTGGCGTTCTTGCCCGAACGTGCTGGTCGGGCCGTGGCCGGGAATGAAAGTCACATCATTGCCAAGCGGCCAGAGCTTCTGTGTGATCGCATCGATCAGGTCCTGATGGTTGCCCATCGGGAAATCGGTGCGGCCAATGCTCCCCTGGAACAGCACATCACCGACAATTGCGAAGCGTGACGGTTCATGGAAGAACACGACATGGCCCGGCGTGTGGCCGGGGCAATGGATCACGTCGAGCTCCAGCTCGCCGACAGTCACCTTATCGCCATCAACCAGCCAGCGATCCGGCTCGAAAACCTTGCCATTGATGCCGTAACGCGCTCCGTCTTCATCCAGCCGCGAAATCCAGAAACGGTCATCCTCATGCGGACCTTCGATCGGTACGCCCAGCTCTTCAGCGAGGATACCCGCCTGCCCGCAATGGTCGATATGGCCATGCGTGATGAGGATCTTCTCCAGCTCCACCCCGGTCTTTTCCAGCCCAAGCTTCAACCGGTCGAGATCACCGCCCGGATCGGTCAGCGCGCCCTTGTTTGTCTTCGTGCACCAGATCAGCGAGCAATTCTGCTGAAGCGGCGTCACGGGAATGATCGCAGCTTTCATCGGTGGTATTTGGGGCGTGGTGTTTGGAGAGGCCTCGGTCATGCTGTGTCAGATGGCGCGACTTGCGCCAGATTACAACAGGCGAGATTTTCGCGGCTCTCAGTGCTAAAGCCAGCGTATGAGCAGGCTCACCATCCGCGACGCAACCGAGCAAGACCTGCCCTATATTGTGGGTCTGATCGACAGCGACGCTGTCTCGGCCAAACGCGATCCAGCAATGCCGGCAGACGAGGCCGATCAGCGCGAGGGTTTTGATGCCATTGCAGGCGACCCAAATCATCGCCTGCTGATTGCTGAGGTAGAAGGCAAGCCTGTCGGGAGCTTCCAGTTGAGCTATATTCCCGGCGTCTCGCGCCAAGGCGCGTGGCGCGGCCAGATCGAATCCGTGCGCGTCCATCCCGACCACCAGAGCAAAGGGATCGGCGGCGCAATGTTGGAATGGGCGGTCGAGGAATGTCGCAAACGCGGCTGCGGGCTAGTGCAGCTCACAAGCGACACAACCCGCGAAGATGCGCACCGCTTCTACGAGCGGCTAGGATTCAAACCGACACATACAGGCTTCAAACTGAAGCTGCGGTAAGTGCCGACGTTGCAATGTCCGGTTACGACCCAATTGCGGACGCCTTGACTACCTTGAGGCTCGAGCCAGTTTGCGCTTAGCTTTCCTTGCAAACTCAGAGAAATTGGCTTCGATTGCTAGACCGATCTCTTGGCTGACTTCCGCAGGGTCTTCCCCCTCCTCAATTGGGAATACAGTAAGCTTGTTGCCGCCGTCGGAACGGAACCGAACATCCCAGACGTCCTGGTTACTATACTTGCGAAAGTCGAAGTAGGTCGAAAATCGATCTCCCCAGAAAACATCCTCGATGAGATCGTTGAAGCGAATGTGCAGCTCGTAATAGCATCGCGCATCGGAAGCTGCTCTGCGTTCCTTGCGCTTTTTTGTCACTTTGTCGGTTTCAAGGTCCGAATGCCGATAGATCACGGTGTCGGCTGGCAAGCCAAGACTCTCAAGCGGGTCTGCGCGATCTAGCGCCGCAAACTGCAATTCTGGGCCGACAAGCTCCTTAAACTGGGCATCAACCCCTTCTGCATCGAAACCGGGAAACAGCACTCCCATTCGGAATGGCAACGATGCGAAATGCTCGGTTGGCCAGATGTGAAGTTCGCAAAGCGGTTCGACTGCTTCTAGCGAGGGGGCTTCTTGAGCCAACGCTGTTGAGGAAACCCCTCCTATCCATGCAAATAATACCAGCGATAGTCGGCTTACTGTCTTCATGCTCCCCCCCAAGCAGTAATTGGTGTTCCCGGGTTGCTTACACTTCGTCATATCGACTTTGCAATGAACCACCTGCTCACCGGTTCTAGCTGAGTGCTCAATCAGTTGGCTGCTTTCCACCCCAAAAGCTGAAGTTGAACTCTCAAGCCCTCACCACCGTTTCAACTTGCGAAAACGGCCCTTTTTGTCGCGGCGGTATTCCAGCTTTGGAGGGACTGCATTAGCCCAGGACCAGAAGCGCCGTAGCCGCGAGCGCAGGCCGCGAGGTTTGGCTTCGCTGCTAGCCAGGTGCTCCTCATCCGATCCCGCAAGCGCCCAGGTCATCATGACGCCAATGGCGATGGCTGCTGCAACGAGCAGAAACAGGAGAGAGACAAGGATCAATGTAAGCATGAGAGGATCTTACGGGTGTTTGCGTAGGTTATATAACAGGTAAGCGCGCGCAAAATTGGTCAAAGACGACATGTCCACATGCGGGACTTCGGCTAGAGCCGCCCACCTTTCCATACGACGCGGCCGATAATCTCGATGTCGTCCGCGCTCACTTCAATCGGCGGGTACGCCAGGTTCTGGCTGAGCAGTGCGAGCCGCCCTGCCCCAGCGCTTGCAACGCGCTTCACCATCAGGCTGTCATTCAACCGAACGACATGCACGCCGTCACGGAATGGCCGCACAGTGCGATCGACGAGGATTTCATCGCCATCGCGCAGCAGCGGTTCCATACTGTCACCTTCGACAGTGATCGCGGAAAGCTGTGCTGCCTCCAGCCCCTGCTCGCGCAGCCATTGCTGTGAGAAGCGGAAGGTGTCGAATGCCTCTTCATTGTCCGGCACAGCGCCGGGGCCAGCCGATGCACCAATGTCGAGCCGCGGGATTTCCACCCATGCAGAACGGATACTACGAGGCGCAGCGTAGGATTTTTCCTTAATATCCTGTAAAGGCGCACCCAACTCTGCCTCCGGCACGCCGAAGAACTCCGCCAGCTTCCCGCGGTCCTGCTCTTCAAGCTTGCGCGGGCTGCCTTTCGTAATGAACTGCTGGAGATAGCTCGTATTTCTGCCGATCATCGCTGACAAAGATGCAAGGCTCGCCCCGCTCTCCTGCGCCAACTCACGCAGCCTTGCGCGCTCTTCTGATAGTTCAGCCATGAACCCTACCTCACTTTAACCATTAAATTTCCTATAGCATAGGATTTTTCCTAGACAAGTAGGAATTGAGTTGGAACAAATGCGGAACACCTGATGATTCGAAAGCGATTCGCAATCGGACACGGGTTGGTCGAAACCATACTTGAGGGGCAATCATGCTGATCCGCACTGTCGAACAATTCCTCCGCAAACACGATATGGCCGCCACCAAATTCGGGCGCCTTGCCGCTCACGATCCGCGCTTTGTGCTCGATCTTCGCATGGGCCGTATTCCACGCCCGGGCACAGAGAAACGCGTGCGCCAGTGGATGGAAGACTATTCCCCTGACCGTGTTCCCCCGGCGTTCGATGCAAAGACCGCCGGCACAATGGGCTACGAAGTCAAAGGCTATGCTGCCCCTGCCCTTGCGGGTCGCACCAAAGTGCAAGGAGCCTTTGCTCATGCACATTGATATCCCTGAAACGAAGGCAAAGCGGTATCGCGCACGCAAGACGCTGGGCGACCGGGTGCGTGAAGCGTTGCTCTTGGTTGCGGGTTCTGAAGCCAATCTCCTCACCCATGAGGAGACGCCTTGGGCCTCGATTACTTTTGCTGGAACGCGGCACGAGCTGACCGTCGAGTTCAACGGGATAGCAGCGTGCAAAGCGGGTGAGCGTTTTATCGCTACTCTGCCCGATCATGAATTCACCATCCCCAACATGCTGGTGGCCGATGCAACCATCAGCGAAGTGGAATCGAGCTACACGCCGGAACCGCGCATGGTTGTCACTGCGACGCTGCTACTGCTCGAGGAAGCCTAATACCCCAGCTTCGGATCGAAGATCGGCGCGACAGGCTCACCTTTCAGATAGCGGTCGAGGTTCTCAAGAAACCGCTCGGCAGACCGGATGAACATCTTATCTTGCGCGCGGCCGGACAAATGCATTGTGATATGCGCATTGTCGAGCGCCCATAGCGGGTCTTCAGGCGGCAGTGGCTCAGGCGTGGTCACATCCAGAAACGCGCCACCGATCTTCTTGGCTTGCAGCGCTTCGACAAGCGCGGGTTGATCGACCACGGCGCCGCGCGCTATGTTCACCAGCACCGCATCTGAATTCATCGCCGCAAGCTCATCCGCCCCGATCATGCTATCGGTTTCAGGCGTTGCGGGTACAGCGAGGATCACCCAGTCAAAGTCGCCGAGCTTCTCGCGCCATTGATCGGGCGTTAGTACGCCTTCGCCCGCTGTGCGCCGCACGACAGTCACGTCGACATCGAAGGATTCCAATCGCGGCTTGATGAGCTTGCCAATCGCACCATAGCCTAAGAGCAGCGCCTTGCTGCCTGCCAGCTCGCGCTTTCCCGGGCTGTCCTGCAACCATTCCTTGCGGTCTTGTGCGCGGACCACATCGCGATACCCCTTCGCGATGTTGAGCATCCCCATCACGACATATTCGGCAATGGTAATCGCATTGATCCCCGCGCCATTGGTCACTGTAATGTCGCGCTCGATCAGGACATCCATCGGAAGGAAGTCGAGCCCTGCATAGATGGAATTGAGCCATTTGAGACTGGTCGCAGCCCGCAGGGTGTCTGCCATCGCGTCCTGCTCGTACATGTCGAACCAGCCGATTTCAGCGTCCGGCACGACTTGCAGCGCCTCTTCCTTCGTCATGAACCAGCGCACGTCCAGGTTCTTGGGCAAGCGCGGTTCAAGCAGCGGACGGATCAGGCCGGAGATTGCGAGGATTGTCATAATTTCCACTCCCATCCCAGCGGATCGCCGTCCATCACCTCGACTCCCCTCGCAGCGAGTTCATCACGCAAAGCATCGGACGTTGTGAAGTCTTTCTCTGCCCGCGCGGCCTTGCGGCGGGCAAGCGCATCTTCGATCTCTGCTTCTTTAATCTCGGCCGACTTCGGACGGAGGCGCAAGTCCTCACGCTGCAGTTCCAGCAGATCGAGACCAAGCACTGCGTCCATATAGGCAACGACAGCATGCTTCATCGCAGCATCCACTTTCTTTGCCGCAAGCACATCTTCCAGCGCGGTGATCGCCACGGCTGTGTTCAAGTCGTCGGCCATTGCCTCGTTGAATTTCGCAATCGAAGGCGCGAGTTTGGGATGCTGGAATTCCTCAACCGGCGGCAGGCGTTGGCCTTGTTCAGCACCCTTAACCGACTCAGTCAACCGCTCTGCTGCCATCACCATGCGCTTCAAGCGGGTCAGTGCAGCCGTCAGACCTTCCCAGGTAAATTCCAGCTCGCTGCGATAATGCGCTTGCAAGCACATCATCCGATAGCTGAGCGGATGGTAGCCTTTGTCGATCAGCAATTGGAGGCGCAAGAACTCGCCTGCGCTCTTCGACATCTTGCCGCTGCGCTCAACAAGGAAGTTGTTGTGCATCCAGATCTTTGCGCCTGAATTGGTCGCCTCCGACAATCCGCCGCAGCCGCAAAAAGCTTGGTTCTGAGCAATCTCGTTCGGGTGGTGAATTTCGCGGTGGTCGATCCCGCCCGTGTGAATGTCGAAGGGAAAACCGAGCAGCTTTTCGCCCATGACCGAGCATTCCAGATGCCAGCCCGGAGCGCCTTTGCCCCAAGGCGAATCCCATTCCATCTGACGGGTTTCGCCCCCGGGTGTCTTGCGCCAGATCGCGAAGTCCGCCGCGTTGCGCTTGCCTTCAACTGTATCGATCCGGCCTTCGCCTTCCTCGGTCACTGCGCGCGCCAGCCGCCCGTAATCGTCGACCGTTGTCACATCGAAATAAAGGCCGCTCTCAAGCTCATAGCAATGCTTGTCCGCGATGCTTTTCGCGAATTGCAGCATCTCCTCAATGTAATCTGTTGCGACCGACCATTTCGCTGGCTGGCGGATATTGAGTGCCTTCACATCGTCCCAATAGGCCTCGGTATAGTGCCTCGCGATGTCCCAGATGGACTGCGCCTTTTCAGCGGCCATCTTCTCCATCTTGTCTTCGCCTTCATCCGCATCATCGGTGAGGTGACCGACATCTGTGATGTTGATGATGTGCGTGAGCTTGTAGCCGCGCCAGCTGAGCGTGCGGCCAAGCACATCCGCGAAGACATAGGCCCGCATGTTGCCGATATGGGGGTAATTGTAGACCGTTGGACCGCAGGTGTAGACGCGCGCTTCGCCTGCATGGACGGGCTGGAATGGCTCCAGCTGGCGGGTCAACGAATTGAACAGGTGCAATTCGGTAATCGGCGATTGGTCGGTCATTATGCGGAGCGCTTTGCGGGTGCGAGCGCGTGCGGTCAAGCATAAGAAAAGGCGGCTCCGCCATCTGGTAGAGCCGCCTCTTTCTGGTTTTCAGTTAGGCCGAGCTTACTGCGCTGCAGCGAGATCAGTCGAGCGCAACGCGCCTTCGCCCATATCATCGTCATCGACGAGCTTCAGGTTCTCACCCTTCTCGACAAATTCCGCAGCATCGCTGGGTGAAAGGTCCGGACGACCCGACATGAAGCCCATCTTGATGCGGCATTCAACGAACTGCGTTTCGCCTTCTTCAACCAGCAGCGTGATCGCGTCTTTCTTCTCGTTCTTGACCCAGTAATCCTGCTTGCCTGGCTCAGCTGCGACAATCACATATTTACCAGCGCCAAGCGACGAGATCTTGGTCTTGTCCTTCTTAGTGCCCTGATTGATCGTGCAGCCCATCGCAAAGCCCATGCGGGTCGAGCGATAGAATACGATCTGGCCTTTGCCTTCCGGTGGCAGCGGAATAAAATGCGGAGAGCCTTCCGGTGTGTGATTGGCGGGGCCGGCTGGTTCTTCCATCACAGCTTCAGCGGCATCTTCCATCGCTTCGGCCGCGCCTGCCATGGCTTCGCCCACATCGGTCATAGCCTCTTCCGCAGCTTCGACCGCTTCTTCAGCCTGAGCTTCCTGATAGGCAAGCGCCGGTCCCGTCAGGCCAAGCGCAAGCGCTGCCGCACCCGTCATCGACAATGTCTTGAAATTCATACTACGTCCCTTCCCTGCAATCAGCCGCCTCGGCATCATCTGCTTGAGGCAGCAAAATCTCTGTGTCTTCTGCAAGCTTTGCGCCTGCCAGCGTTCCTTCAGCAACATCGACATTCTTGCCGCGCACGAGGAACCCAACGGGTCCTGTCGCGATCGCAAGCCCGGTTTGCGCTTTGCCGGATAAACCAAGCTTCAAGCTGCGCAGCGGAATGCGCTGTTCGCCAAAGTCTATGTAATTCGCGGTCAGGATGAGCTCGCCGCCTGCCCCGCTGCCGCCCGCTTTCTTGGCATGGATCACTTCCCCCAGCCCCTGTGTTCCGGCGGGGATGACCTCTACTCCCTCTGCCATGACCGGCTCTGTGACCGTGATCGGGAAAGTGTCACCGGTGTTGCTGGTTTTGCTGCCTTGAGCTGCGTCGATGCTGATGTAAACCGGTGTCAGCTTGGGGAGCGTGACAAGGCGCGACTGCGGCTTTTCGCAAGTGTCTTCGACCGCTTCGGCTTGGGTCACATCTCCGGCCTCGCCGGATTGAATGGCGGTTTCAGCGTCCGCTTCCTGCGCGCTCAATGAAGCAGCGCTCGCCAAAGCAATCAGCACGATGCACGCAATCGTCGGCCCATCCATAGACCTCAAAAAGCTCTTCATGTGAGAGTTTCGACCCCTGTAACGACGCTCTTGAGGCGCCTTCCCATCCCTGCGCACAGTTTAGCAGCCTCGCAAAGGCGCACAAGAGCTAAGTAACTGGGGTCTAACGGGCTCCTACCACCCCTCCCAGCGTATGCTTTCGCTGATGTCTGCGCGCGGCACGTCGAACTGGTTGACTGAAGCATCGGGATCGCGATGGCCGATCGCAACACCGCAAAAGAAGATATGATCTTCCGGGATTTCGACCACTTCGCGGATTTGCGGCGAGTAAACCGCCCAAGCCTCCTGGAAACAGGTGTCGAGCCCTTCCTCGCGCAGCAGCAGGCCAATCGTCTGGAGCCACATGCCGATATCCGACCATTGCGGCGGGCCCATATATTTGGGCGTGTGGATCAACATGAGGACAGGCGCGCCAAACGCGCGGAAGTTCTCTGCAAACCACATCAGCCGCTTCATTTTGTCTTCGCGCGGAATGCCGAGCGCTTCGTACAGCGCTTCGCCCACGCCAAAGCGGCGCGCCTCATATTCGCCGTCGAGCTCAGGCGGATAGATGTTGTATTCTGGCGCATGAACGTCGCGCCCTTTGGGGAATTCCTTGGCAACTCGCGTAAAGAGCTTCTGCATCGGCTCGCCAGTCAGAACCACCGCGTTCCACGGCTGGGTGTTGCCACCAGATGGCGAACGCTGCGCTTTCTTGAGCACGCGGGTCAGGACCTCGCGATCAACCGGCTGGTCGGTGAAACTGCGGACAGAGCGTCGGGTGGCTACAGCATCGGATACGTTCATCTGCGACCTCGTTTTTCGTCCTCAAACAGCTCCGCAAGCTGTTCCATGATGGTGCCGCCAAGTTGCTCCACATCCATGATCGTCACCGCGCGGCGATAATACCGCGTCACATCGTGGCCAATGCCAATTGCGACCAGTTGCACCGGGGAATAGCGCTCAATCCATTCGATCACCTTGCGCAAATGCGCTTCGAGATAACCTGCGGAATTCACGCTAAGCGTTGAATCGTCGACCGGTGCGCCGTCCGAAATCACCATCATGATGCGCCGATCTTCCTTGCGGGCAACAATGCGGTTGTGCGCCCACATCAGCGCTTCACCGTCAATATTTTCTTTCAGCAGGCCTTCGCGCATCATCAGGCCGAGATTGCGGCGCGCGCGGCGCCATGGCTCATCGGCCTTCTTGTAGACGATGTGGCGCAGGTCATTGAGACGGCCAGGTTCAGGCGGCTTGCCATCGGCAAGCCATGCTTCGCGGCTCTGTCCGCCCTTCCATGCACGCGTCGTAAAGCCGAGAATCTCGACCTTTACGCCGCAGCGTTCCAATGTCCGCGCGAGAATATCCGCGCTGATCGCTGCAATGCTGATCGGCCGGCCCCGCATTGAACCCGAATTGTCGATGAGCAGCGTGACAATCGTATCGCGAAATTCGACATCGCGCTCGGTCTTGTATGCAAGCGCAGTGCCCGGCGAGACAATCACGCGCGGCAAGCGCGCCGCATCGACAATCCCGTCCTCCTGGTCGAAATCCCAACTGCGGTTCTGCTGAGCCATCAACCGCCGCTGCAAACGGTTGGCGAGCCGCGTGACGACGCCTTGCAAGCCTGTCAGCTGGCTATCAAGATAGGCGCGCAGCCGGTCGAGCTCTTCGGCATCGCACAGCTCCGTCGCGCCGACTTCCTCGTCGAAACGCTCAGTGTAGGCCTTGTAGTCCAGGCCATCAGGAATATCGCCTTGCGGGCGATTGGGCCGCGCAGGCATGGTCGCCGCATCGCCTTCATCGCCTGGCTCGCCGACGGCCATCTCATCGTCAGCGGACATTTCTGTCTCGCCTTCCGCATCACCTTCACCTTCCGCCATTTCGCCAGCCATCTCGGCTGCCTGCGGATCGCCATCGCCGGCGTTCTCGTCGTCGCCCTCGCTCTCGTCAGGACCCTCTTCGTCCTCGCCTTCATCTTCGCTTTCACCTTCATCAGGTGCGTCGGTGGGTTGAGTGAGATCCAAATGCTCAAGCAAATCGAGAGCGAGCCGCTGAAATGCGGATTGATCGTCGAGACTGTCAGCCAGCGCAGCGATATCACCGCCGGTTTTCGCCGCGATCTCTTGACGAACCAGCTCCAACCCTGAGCGCGCGGCTTCAGGTGAAGCCTCACCCGTCAGTTGCTCGCGCAGCAGCAGCGAGAGCGCAGTCTGCAAAGGCACATCGCTTGCCTTTGTCGCGCGCGTAATCGCATCGCTCGCCAGCCGCATATCGAGCGCTGCGCCGAGGTTCTCTTTAACACCGCCATATTCCTGCGCGCCAATGGCTTCGTAGCGCACTTGCTCGATTGCATCGTAACACGCACGCGCAGTCGCTTCAGGCGGCGCGCCCTTGCTGTGCAGCGCAGCGTTGTGATGGAGTAGTTTGAGCGAGAAACTGTCCGCAAAGCCGCGCGCTTCGGCCACCTGCTCTTCCGGCAGGTTGCGCCCCGGCAGCGGAACGCGGAAATGCTTGCCCGCCGAGGAAGGCGCGTCCGCGCTCCAGGCCACCTCGACATCAGCTTCGCGCGCAATCGCGCGGCTCGCGCCAGTCAGCGCGTGCTTGAGCTTATCAAGAGGCGTTTCTTCAGACATTAGGTGGGATCAATGACGGTTAGATAATGCTCTGGCCAGTCTTTTCCCAGTCTTTGAGGAAGCCTTCGATGCCTTTGTCGGTCAGCACATGATTGAAAAGCTGCTTGATGACTTTCGGCGGTGCGGTCATGACATCCGCACCGATCAGCGCGCTTTCCAGCACATGTGTGACGTGCCGAACCGATGCCACAAGGATCTCGGTATCGAACAGATAGTTGTCGTAGATCGTTTTGATGTCCTCGATCAGCTCCATGCCGTTGAAGCCGTTATCATCATGCCGTCCGACAAATGGCGAGATAAAAGTCGCGCCCGCTTTCGCCGCGAGAAGCGCTTGATTGGCAGAAAAGCAAAGCGTCACATTGACCATCGTCCCGTCACTGGTGAGCGCCTTGCAGGTCTTGAGGCCGTCAATCGTGAGCGGCACCTTGATGCAGACATTGTCCGCGATCTTGCGCAGGACTTCAGCCTCTTTCATCATCGCCTCGTGATCGAGCGCGACCACTTCTGCGCTGACCGGCCCATCGACGATATCGCAAATTTCCTTTGTGACTTCCATGAAGTCACGACCTGATTTCGCGATCAGCGAAGGATTGGTCGTAACGCCATCGAGCAAGCCTGTCGCAGCCAGCTCCTTGATGTCGTCAAGTTCAGCAGTGTCAGCAAAGAATTTCATGGATAAGCGCTCCCGGGAATCGATTCCCGGTTAGCATTACCCAAGCATGGCCTGCGCGGCTAGAGCGCGGCGCCGGCTCCAAACACGCCAATCAACAGCGGATCGTTGGTCGAGCGCGGATCTCGGCGGATCGCCTCTTCCTCAAAGCCAATCTCTGTCCAGATCGCATCGTTGACGTTGCCTGCCAGCCGCTGAGCGATCACGCCCACATCAGTGCCGGTCAGCCCATTGATGAGCTGTGCCACCAGCGGATCGGAAGCGACTTCTATCGCCCGGCCAAGCTCGGGGACCATCGCTTCGATGAGCTGTCCGCCCATCTCACCTTGTAGGAATGCGGTTGCAGCCCGCGGTCCGCCTCTCACCAACGCCTCGGCATTTTCAATCCCGATCACGCGCACGGCATCTGCAACCAGAGGCGCGGCGCGGTAGGAGCCTTCGATCGCGATATCCGCAAACGCCTCGTTCAGGCGATCCTTGAACAGCGCGGAGGTGAGAATATCGGACAGCACATCACCGCGCGTGCCGAGCAGACTGGACAATCCAACTTTGGCAACTTGATCGTCCCAGAACCCGTCCGCCGCCGTAAGGCGCGCGAACGCATTTTCGCTTGAGACAGTCAACAACCGCCGTATCGCTTCGGTAAGGCTGAAGCCCGGGAGGCTTTGACAGGCAGGCAAGGCGAGCACAGTCGTTCCTGCCAACAGTCCGGCCATGACTTTACGGCGCGACGCAGTTTCGTTCAAAATTCCGGACATTTCCAATCTCCTCACCTTGTCGGGCCTAGCATGCCGCGCCCATATTGTCAGTCACATGAACCGCATCCGTGTCCTCGTTTTCAATGCTGCTTTAGGCGCGCTCGATTACCGCGTGCCGGATGGCGTAGCAGCGCCTCCGGGCTCGGTTGTGATCGCACCGCTTGGACCACGCCAGATTACCGGGATTGCTTGGGAGCCTGAGAAGCTTCCCGCCAAGGAGGTGCCCGCGGCAAAGCTGCGTCCGATCCTCGAGGTGCTGCCAGTACCGCCGCTTTCTGCGCCTTTGCGACGACTGATCGAATGGACCGCAGACTACTATCTCGCGCCGCTTAGCGCGGTCGCACGGATGGTCATTTCTTCAGGCGGCGCGCTCAAGGGCCCTGCAACAATGACCGAATACCGGCTGACGGGTGAGCTGCCGGATCGGATGACACCGCAAAGAAAGCAGGCGCTTGATGCGCTCATCGGCGAGCAAGCGACCATCCGCGAACTCGCCGGCATCGCAGGCGTGTCGGAAGGCGTGTTGCGCGGAATGGTGGGCGCTGGGCTGATCGAACCAGTCTCCGTCGCGATTGACCGTCCCTTCCCGCCTGCTGATCCCGATCACGATCAGCCAGAGCTTTCGTCCGATCAACGCGAAGTTGCGGACAGGCTGGTGGAAGCGGTCAAAGCCAAACAGTTTGCGCCTTTCCTGCTCGATGGTGTGACAGGTTCGGGCAAGACCGAAACCTATTTCGAGCCTGTTGCCGAAGCAATCCGTATGGGCCGCCAGGTTCTGGTGCTGCTGCCTGAAATCGCGCTTACCGAAAACTTCCTCAACCGGTTTGAAAGGCGCTTCGGCGCCCAACCAGTGTTGTGGCATAGCTCGCTCAAGTCGACCGAGCGGCGGCGGGCATGGCGTGCGATATCGGAAGGGACTGCGCAAGTGGTGGTCGGCGCGCGTTCTGCGCTGTTCCTACCCTACAAGAACCTCGGGCTGGTCGTGGTCGACGAGGCCCACGAAGTCAGCTTCAAGCAAGATGATGGCGTGCGTTATAATGCCCGAGATGTCTCTGTAATGCGCGCGCGATTTGAAGGCTTCCCGGTCGTCCTTGCCAGTGCGACCCCAGCCCTTGAAAGCCTCCAAATGGCGGAAAGCGGCATTTACGAAAAGCTCGACCTGCCAAGCCGGTTTGGCGGTGCGCAACTGCCGCATATCGACACTATAGACCTCACCGAGGAGCCGCCCGAACGACAGCGCTGGCTTGCCCCTCGGCTTGTCGCGGCGCTGGAGGATCGCCTCGCGAAAAGCGAGCAGTCGCTGCTCTATCTCAACCGACGCGGTTATGCGCCGCTGACGCTTTGCCGCAATTGCGGGTTCCGCTTCAAATGCAAAAGCTGCAGTGCATGGCTGGTCGAGCACCGGCTGTCGCAAAGACTGGCCTGCCACCATTGCGGGCATGAGGAAACGCCGCCTGAGACCTGCCCTGAATGTGGCGAGCCTGATTGCCTTGTCGCCTGCGGTCCTGGCGTGGAGCGGATCGCGGACGAGGTACGCGAGCTCTTTCCAGAAGCGCGCATCGCAGTCGCGACGTCAGACACGCTCGGATCGCCTGAACGCGCGGCGCAATTCATCGCCGAGGCGGAAAGCGGCGCGGTCGATGTTATTGTAGGCACGCAGCTGGTCACGAAAGGCTTTCACTTCCCCGAATTGACCTTGGTCGGAGTGGTCGACGCCGATCTCGGCCTGGAGGGCGGCGATTTGCGCGCTGGCGAGCGCACCTATCAGCAAGTTTCGCAAGCCGCGGGACGTGCCGGACGCGGAGCGAAGCCCGGCGAAGTCTTGATCCAGACACGCCACCCCGAAGCCGCCGTCATAGCTGCGCTGGCCAATGGCGACCGCGATGCGTTCTACGCCGCCGAAACCGAAGCAAGACGTCATGCAGGCGCGCCGCCTTTCGGTCGCTGGGCTGCGATTATCATTTCGTCAGAGGATGACACAGAAGCACGCCAGGCTGCTGCTCGCTTGGGTGATGCCCGGCCTTTCCATGATGACCTGATGATACTCGGCCCGGCCCCTGCCCCGCTAGCGCTGCTGCGCGGCCGCTATCGCTATCGCTTTCTTGCTAATGCTCGGCGGAGCGTCGAATTACAAAAGATCCTTGCCGACTGGCTCGCGGGCCAGAATTTCCCACCCGGCGTGCGGGTGGGCGTAGATATCGATCCGTACAGTTTCGTTTGAGGCACTAATCACTGGCTCGCTCATTGATCGGGCATGGCCAAAAGCAATCCCATCCTTGTCCCCATTCTCGGCGATCAGCTGACCCGCAACCTTGCCAGCCTGCGTGGGCGGACCAAGGACGACACGGTCATTCTGATGATGGAAGTCTGGGACGAAGCGACCTACGTCAAACATCATAAGCAAAAGATCACGCTGATTTTCTCTGCGATGCGCCACTTTGCAGCCGAGCTGGAAGAGGCTGGCTGGCAGGTGGACTATGTCAAGCTGACTGACGAGGACAATGCGGGCAGTTTCACCGGCGAAGTTGCGCGCGCTGTCGAAAGACATGATCCCCGTGCAATCCATGTGGTCGAAGCGAGCGAATGGCGCGTTCAGCAGTCAATCGAGGAATGGCCGGACAAGTTCGCATGCGAAGTCGAAATCCTGCCAGATGACCGTTTCTTATGCAGCCACGCCGAGTTCAACGAATGGGCCGATGGCCGCAAGCATCTGACGATGGAGCATTTCTATCGGGAGATGCGCAAGAAGACCGGTCTGCTGATGCGCGGTGATGGCAAGCCCGTTGGCGGCGAATGGAACCTCGACAAGGAAAACCGCGAGCCGCCGAAGGGTGAAATGGATGCGCCGGAACGCGCTAAGTTCGAACCAGATCAGATCACGCGTGAAGTGATCGAACTCGTCGAAAGCCAGTTTGGCGATCACTTTGGATCGCTCGAGCGCTTCGAATGGCCGGTCACCCGCGAGGAGGCCGAGGAAGCCGCAGACGCCTTCTTCGCCGAGCGGATCGAAAAGTTCGGTCCCTATCAGGATGCAATGGTTCACGGGTCTGACGACCTTTACCACTCCATGCTTTCAACCAGCATCAATTGCGGCCTGCTCGACCCGCTTGAACTGTGCCAGCGAGCGCAGCAAGCCTACGAAGACGACAAGGCGCCGCTCAACTCCGTCGAAGGCTTCATCCGCCAGATCATTGGCTGGCGCGAGTATATTCGCGGCTTCTATTGGTATTTCATGCCAGATCTTGAAAGCCGCAACGCACTCAATGCGCAGCGCGGCTTGCCTGAATTCTACTGGACCGGTGAGACCGACATGCGCTGCATGGCGGACTGCATTCGCTCAACCCATGAGAACGCGCACGCACACCATATCCAGCGCTTGATGGTGCTCGGCAATTTCGCGCTACTGGCCGGAATCAATCCGCGCGAAGTGCAGGACTGGTATCTTGCTGTCTATGCCGATGCCTATGACTGGGTCGAGATGCCCAATGTAGTCGGCATGATCCTCTATGCCGAGGGCGGCAAGCTTGCGACAAAGCCCTATGCGGCATCGGGCAATTACATCAACAAGATGAGCGATTACTGCAAGGAATGCAGCTACTCTGTCAGCAAGAAAACCGGCGACGGTGCCTGCCCCTTCAACCCGCTCTACTGGCACTTCATGGATCGTCATCGCGACCGGCTGGAAAGCAATCACAGGATCGGGCGAATCTATGCCACCTGGGACCGGATGGGCGATGAAAAGAAGCAGGATTATCTGACAAGTGCGGAGGAATTCCTCGACTCTCTCACCCCTGCGGCAAGCGGTTGGGCCCGTGATTAGCGCGCGCCAAGAGCTTTCAGCAGACCTGCTGCGCCAGCTGTATCGACATATTCGCGCAAGACCGTGATCCGGTCATCTTTGACCTCCCCGACAACGCAGACCATCAAGTCAAGCTCGCTGCCATCGGGCAAGGTGCCGCGCACCCGGTGCTCTTCGACAAAGCCGGTGTCCGTCGCTGTTCGCACTGTTTCTTCATAGCGAAAATCAGGCACGAGCGCTTTTACGGCCGCTGAGAATTGCAACAGACTATCGCGATCCATGGCTGGACCACCGTTTTGCGAGCCGCGGAAGCTGTCCGCGCAACAAGCCTTTGCGCCCTCAACATCACCCTGCGCCACAGCGGCGAAGAATTTCTCGGCAAGATCAATGGCTGTCATGCCGCGATCCTACGGCGCAACAATTCGCTCGACAAGCCGCCTGCCGCCCGCAATGGCTAAACCGAGCTACAATCTGGGAGCCTTCGATCATGCTGACTGTCCATCACCTTCGCATTTCCCAATCGGAACGCATTGTCTGGCTGTGCGAGGAACTGGGCCTTGAGTACGAATTGAAGCTCTATAATCGGGATCCAGAATCGCGCCTCGCTCCACCAGAGTTGAAAGCCATCCACCCGATGGAAATCGCTCCGGTCATTCAGGACGGCGATCTGGTTCTCGGCGAGAGCGGCGCGATCATGGATTACATCGTCGGCAAATATGCGCCGGACACAGAGCTGGTCCCTGGTCCTAACAGTCCCGACTTTGCGCGGCATTTGTATTGGTATCACTTTGCCAATGCGACGCTCATGACCAATGGCATGATGATGATCGCGGTGAACGCGGTCGAGGCCGAAATGCCGCCGCCCCTCATGAAGCGCGTGACGAACGCGTGGTCACATATTGAGACAGCGCTTGGCGAAGCAAACTATTTTGGTGGAGCGAGCTTTACGACGGCGGACATCATGCTTGGGTTCTCGCTAACCACTGCGCGCGCCTTCAACGATATGAGCGTCGATCACATGCCCAATCTCAAGGCCTGGCTCAAACGGATCGGTGCGCGCGACGCTTACCAGCGCGCTATGGCCAAAGCAGAACCGGGATTTCCGCCTAAGCTCGATTGATTTCAGTTGGCGTCCGCGAGTGCAGCTTCGCGAGCGAGCCTGCGCCTAACCCACCAGGGCCGCATCAGCTCGCCTTTGCGGATAGCCGCGACGAGGATCACGACGCCAACGAACACGGTCATGAACAGTCCCACCAGTGACGCTTCTAATCCGAACGCACCGCCAGAAATCAGTTCTGCCCCGGTCGGCTGGGTATCCAGAATGCCGTCAACATCGTTGCCTGACACAGGCACATCCCACACGAAGCCCTGAGTGACGTTCCAGCCGAAATGAATTCCTATCGGGAGCCAGAGCGAGCGTGTGAGCATGTATGCGCCGCCCAACAGTATTCCGGCACCAGCTGCAATCGACAGCGAACTCAAAAGCGTCGCATTGTCATTCGCTGCATGACCAAAACCGAAAAAGGCCGACGTCAGGACAAGCGCAAACCAGCTGCCGCCGAACTCTTCAAGGTAACGGAAGAATATCCCTCGAAAGATGACTTCTTCGACAAATCCGGCCTGTAATCCAGCGAGGAAAAGCAGGGATATCCATGAGGTCATCCCTCCCCAGCCCAAAACTTCGTAGCCGCCCAGCACGTAAACGATCGCAAAGATCAAGCTCATCAAGCCGGCAGCGCCAAGCGTCCCAAGCGCCAGATCTTTCGGAGCCTCTCCCCAAACCAGATCGTCCCGTCCGAGCTCACCCAAATGCGTGATCACATACTTGCAGAGCAGGATTGAGAGGACCGTTATAACGACAGCGCCGATAGCTCGCGCGTGAAGCGGTTCCATTCCATCGAGCAATGCTTGTAACCCGTACCCGGTCGCGAACAGTACGCCACCCATGATCAGAGTGGCGACAATCAGCGCGATCAGCGGAAAGTCCCAAATAGCACGCCAGAGCGGTTTGTTTTGTGATGCCCCATCCATCACCGCGTCCTATCATAGGATCGTGGCGCCACAAGACGGCTATGTGGATAGATTCTTGCTCAGCCGAAGCCCATCAAGCTCATCACTTCCTTGCGGCTGCGATGATCTTCGAGGAAGCAGCCCATCATGCGGCTGGTGAGCATCTCCACTTCGTGAACTTTCACACCGCGGCCAGTCATGCAGCCGTGCTCGGCTGAGATCACGACGGCAACACCACGCGGTTCGAGATGGTCCCAAATACACTCGGCAACCTCAGCGGTCAGGCGCTCTTGCACCTGAAGCCGGTTGGCAAAGCCGTGGAGCACGCGTGCGAGCTTGGAAATGCCGACGATCTTTTTGTCCGGCAGATAGGCGATATGCGCCTTGCCAGTGATCGGCGCCATGTGGTGCTCGCAATGTGACTGGAAAGGAATGTCTTTCAGCAGTACGATCTCGTCATAGCCGCCGACTTCCTCAAAAATCCGACTGAGGTGGATCGACGGATCTTCCTGATTGCCTGAGCAATACTCAAGCCAGGCGCGACCAACGCGCTTCGGAGTGTCGAGCAAACCTTCACGGGTCGGATCATCGCCGGCCCACCGGATCAAGGTGCGGATAGCTTCTTGTACATCTTCGGGCACGTCAGGTTTGTTCAAGGGATTCTCCGGATCAAACTCATTATGATCATGCACGTTCATGTAGTTCATGGCTATCGCTTTCCTGCTGCCTGCGCACCGCGTAAATCACTACTGTGGTTCGGGAGCGCATTTTAGACTTTGCGGGGCAGAGTTGAGCCCACGCTTTTTCGTGAATCCCGCGTTAAGAACCGCCCAAGGGTGAATGCGTTCCAACAAGTCACTGCACAATCACGAAAAAAGCCCGGACCACCATGTCTTGTGGTGCACCGGGCCTCTTAACTAGTGAGCTTCAGAGCTCAGATCTCTCGCCTTATTCCTTGGCATCGTCTGCCGCTTCTGGCGTGACTTCCGCCTCAGCCTTTTCCTTCGCCTTCCGCTTCTCGAATACTTTGGTCATGTGCCGCGTGTCTTCGTCGGTCATATGTTCGGCGAAATCGGGGAAGTGATCCTCTTCCTCTTCCTCGATGTGGTGACGATAGCGGTGCGCGAATTCCTTGAACTTCTGCAGCCATGCGCTTGAGGACATGTCCGTCGCGGCGAGATCATTGAGCATTTCGTCCAATTCCTGGTGCTCGGCCACTGAGTGGCGCGTCTCATCCGTCGTTGGCGGCTTGCGCATCATTGTGGAATACACGGCCTGCTCTTCTGCAGCGGCGTGACCCTTTAGCTCCTTGGTGAGCTGGGTGAAAAGCGTCTTGCGCTTTTCGCTTTCGCCGGTCGTTTCAGCGATCCTGTCCAGCAAGTCGCGATGCTGGTCATGGTCTTCTTTCAGTCGGTCAAAAATCTTTGGTGTCGTCTGCTCTGCTTGAGCGGTCATGGTGTCTCCTTGATTTTTCTTACATAAATTCAATGACTCAACATGAATTCGGTTCCGAAAAACCTGCTGACAACTGGTATTCGAGTAGAGCGATACGCGGAGACGAAGAGTGCATTTGCCAATATATCTTTGTCGGCATCCACCCTCACAGGGCTTATCCGACAGGCCGATGACCCAAGCAAAAAAGGGACCGACCCGAAGGCCGATCCCTTTTTATGGCGCGCCAGGAAGGATTCGAACCTCCGGCCGCCTGATTCGTAGTCAGGTACTCTATCCAGCTGAGCTACTGGCGCGCGTAGAGCGGCGCTATTAGAAGCAGCCGACAAACTTGGCAACACCTAACCGCTGTGTTTTTGCGCAAGGCTTTCCAGCAAGACCCCATCAAGCGGCGGCTTGGGCAAGTCTCGCATCTGGTTTAAGCTGAACCAATCAATGGATCCGCCTTCTTGCGGATCGGGCGTACCGGTCCAGCGCATGCAAGTGTAAAGCTGAATGACAATTGCGGGCTGCGCGCCATCAGATGGCGCCTCAGCCTTGCCCGCAAGCGCGAGATCCGCTGGCTGGATCACAATCGCCAGCTCCTCATTCAACTCACGAATCAGTGCAATTTCAGGGGTTTCGTCCGATTCGACTTTGCCTCCAGGAAACTCCCACAGCCCGCCATGATGCTTTCCAGAAGGTCTTCGATGCATCAGCCAAAGCCCCGATTCCGCCCGTAACGCGCCCGCAACCACAAGCATCTCTGTCGGGATTTTTTCCAACTTTGTGGCTCCTCTCAACACTTTCTTAACGCGCTCAGCCGAAAAGCAGTTTCATCAGGAACGTATCAACAGGTGATTCCATGAAACTGAGCAAGACCCTGAAACAGTTTGTCCGCGATGAACGTGGCGGAACTGCGATTGAATATGGCCTGATAGCCAGCCTTGTTGTGATCGCTTCTATTGGAGCGTTCGATGCTGTGGCCAACGAGAACAACGGTCTTTGGGCCGTGGTTGAACGTGAAGTCACAGAGAACATGGGCGATTAAGCAATTAGAAAGGGTCCGATTTAGGAATTTCTCAATTGCTGCGGGTTAGACCGCAAATGTCTGTTCCGGAATATTTGGAATGGACACGGGTACCGAAGACTGAACTTGGAGACTTATAATGACTTTCATCAAGAAGCTTTACGCTGACGAGCAGGGTGCAACTGCAATCGAATACGGCCTTATCGCTGCTCTGATCGCTGTTGCTGCGATCACTGCAATGGGCAGCCTCGGTGACGAGCTGAGCACCACCTTCTCGACCGTTGCTACGGAAATGGGTGACGCGAACACTGTTACGCCGTAATTTTCGGCTTAACGTCACGCTTAAAAGACGGCGGGGTCCCACGGGACCTCGCCGTTTTTATTTGTGCGCTTGAGATAGTGAGCGCTTGATATACCCATACGCGCCTCAGCGTGCGCGAACGACCAGCTTCACTTTCTGTCCGGCGCGCAACTGATCGGAAGAGCTCAATCCATTGAGCACCCGGAAGCGCGCTTCCTGCGCATCGTCATATGCCATTCGCCGCGCTAGACCCGATACAGTGTCGCCGCTTCTGACAGTCACAACATCAATCGCGCGCGGAATAACTGCAGCCGCTTCGCTGGAACTGACCCGGCGCATCGAATTAAACATCGAAGAAAACGTCCCAGAACGACCTGCAGGTGTGATCGTCATAAAGTGATAGGCACGGTCAGGTGCAAATTCATAAGCAAACACAACCACATCAACCTGGCTGTTGCCATTGTTTACCCGCGCCGTACCGTAAGCCGCGGGTAGCCCATTGACGGTTGTGCGCTGCAAATCGCTCGGCGCCAACTGCCTTTCTTGACCACCGAGTGCGGTGAATTGTTCACGCACATAGCGTGACAGATCACCGCTGTAAGGAGCGAGCGTGAGTTGTGCGCGTCCCGCTTGCCCCTGAATTGAGACGGCACGCGTCCCATTGACCATGTAGAACCCTTGCGGGGCGCTAAAAGCGAAACGCAATTCAGGATGAATGAAGGTGTTGCCTTCAATCACACCTTGCTCGGGATCATCGCCATAGAGAAGGCCATCGATCCGCGTGAGGAAAGTGTCACGATTGGTCACACCCGTGCCAAGCGGCTGAGCTTTCTGCAAAGCGGTCTGCACGCGGCTCGCCGGATCAGGGTGAGTCGAAGCCCACTCCGGTACGGTCGCGTTTCCGCGTCCCATCAATTGCGCATCGAGGCTGTTTTGTGCAGCAAGACTCGACAATACCGTGCCCATTGCCCGTGGATCGTAGCCAGCCGAATCGAGATATTGGATACCAAGATCATCTGCCTGTAGTTCTTGCGAGCGCGAAAAGCGCAAAGTCAGCAATTGCGAGCCCTGCAGAAATCCCCGCGTCAGAGTATCGCCAAGACCGCTGTTCCCTAGCAGAACGCCAGACAGGATGGCTCCCGCAGCGCCCAGGATCGAATTGCGCTGCGCCGCTTGCTGACGGCGTTGCGAGTGACGCGCAGCGACATGAGCAACCTCGTGCCCCAGGACGCCGGCAAGTTCTGCCTCATTATTCATAAGACCGACCAGCTGCCTGGTCGTGTAGATATAGCCGCCGGGGATAGCGAAAGCGTTGTTCACTGAACTGTTGAGCAAGGAGACTGTGAAACTTTCCTGCGCGTTGCCCAGCCCTGACCGTACAGCAATATTCTTGCCGACGCTCTCAACATAGGCCGCTTGAGGACCGGACATCGCACCACCGAATTCCGCCAAAAGCTGCGGATGGTACTCCGCGCCTTGAGCAGCCTCGCTTTCGGTAATGGGTGTCGACGTGCTGGGCACCTCACCACCCATACAGCCCGTCAAAGCGAGAGCGATTGGCGCAACCGCAGCCAATGTGAGTGATTTCTTCGAAAGCGGCTTTTGGCGTTGCTTCATTGAGGCCTCTCCTGCCTGATTTGGCAGCGTCCACCCACGCTGCGCTCTGTGATCAAAGCGCAGTGTAGCCATGCAAACACCATTCCTGCAATATCAAGGGCTAAGAAGCGCCAATCTGAAGGAACCGCTCCTCGCGTTGACGACGCAGTTTGTCGATGGAAAGGCCATCGAGCTTGCTCAATTCTTCATGGATGGCCGCAGCGAGCGATTTGGCCGCTTTCTCATGATCGCGATGGGCACCGCCGACCGGCTCCGCGACAATGCGGTCGATCACTCCCAAACGCTTGAGCTGCTTAGCTGTAACGCGCATTGCTTCGGCTGCGTCCGGCGCTTTTTCTGCTGTACGCCAGAGAATCGAAGCACAGCCTTCAGGCGAAATAACCGAGTAAACGGCGTGTTCCAACATAAGCACGCGTTCTGCACTGGCGAGCGCGACTGCTCCACCTGATCCGCCCTCGCCTACAATCGTTGCGACCATAGGCACTGGCAGCGCGAGACAGGCTTCGGTTGAGCGAGCAATAGCTTCTGCCTGGCCGCGCTCTTCGGCTTCTACGCCCGGGAATGCGCCAGAGGTGTCGACCAAGGTCACCACCGGCAGTGCAAAGCGCCCAGCCAGGTCCATCAGACGGATCGCTTTGCGATAACCTTCCGGCTTACCCATCCCGAAATTGTGCTTCAGCCGGGACTCGGTGTCATGGCCTTTTTCATGACCGATCAAGACGACCTTGCGGCCATTCAGGCGCGCAAAACCACCAAGGATAGCGTCGTCGTCGCCATAGTAGCGATCGCCGCCCAGCGGGACGAAATCCTCGAACGCATGCTCGACGAAATCGCGAAAATGCGGGCGCTGTGGATGACGCGCGACCTGAGTCTTCTGCCAAGGCGTGAGAGAAGCGTAGGTGCTTGAGAGCAAGTCAGCGCTCTTTTTCTCAAGCCGTTTCAGCTCTTTAGTGATGTCGACCTCGTCGCCTTCTGCAGCAGAACGCAGTTCTGCAATCCGCTCTTCAAGCTGCGCGACCGGTTTCTCGAATTCGAGATAGGAAATCATGCAAGTTGCGCTAGTCGGATGTGCGCGTCTGGGCAAGAGGATGCCGTGCATTCACCAGTGCAACAAGTCGCGCGGCATCCACATGCGTATAGATCTGAGTGGTCGCGATATCCGCATGACCAAGCAACGTCTGCAGCACACGCAGGTCTGCTCCGCCTTCGAGCAAATGCGTTGCGAAGGCGTGGCGCAGCACATGCGGACTGATGCGTTCAGGCGCGATATCAGCCCGTGCGGCAAGCTCTTTCAACATCTGGAAAAGGCGCACCCGGCTGAGATGTTTCGCGCGCGACGGAAACAGAAACGGCGAATCCGGCTGATCGCGTACCGCCAGCCATCGCGAAAGCGCATCGCGCGCCCGCTCACTCACCGGGACCATGCGTGCCTGCCCGCCCTTGCCTGTCACGGTGAGAAAGGGGGCGTCACGCGGTACAGCGGAAAGTGGCAATGAAACCAACTCGGTAGCGCGCAATCCTGAGCCGTAGAGCAATTCCAGCAATGCGAGCATGCGCACTGGCGCCGAACGCTCGCTCGCTGCTTCATCCTCTGCACGCTCGAACAGCCGCTCGATTTCCTCATGGCTGAGGATCTTTGGCAGGGGACGGCGCGCGACAGGCTTTGGCAAGGCGCCGGACGGATCGTCCTTGCGCCAGTTCTCTTCCATCGCAAAACCGAAGAATTGGCGCAGAGCGCTCGACTTGCGCTGAACTGTAGATGGGGCGAGACCGGACCAGATAGACGAGAGACGAGCGACTTTATCGCGAGATACCGTGTCCAAATCGCCGATGGCTTCTTCAGCGCCATCGAGATCACGGCGATAGGCTGCGAGCGTGTTGGCCGAAGCACCACGCTCCGCTGCCAGCATGTCCAGAAAAGCATCGGTTGCGACAGACATATCTGCCCGCCTTTCGCCTTAACCGCGTGCGATCGATTCAGCGGCAATCATCCGCGCTTCTGCCGAAAGGCCAACCCGGTTCAGCGCTGATACGATATGGTAGAGGTGCAGCGGCGTCATCTTGTCCCAGCCCTCGCCTTGCATACCGAGGCCCGCCAGCATCGCGACAAGCGTCGGGTTGTCGACAGCTGCTGCCTTCGTGATCATCAGTGTCCAGGCATTCTGCCGGCCAAGATCAAGTTCGATGCGGTCTGTAAAGTCAGCCAAGTCTTCTTGATCGATCCGGCCAAGCGCTGACAGCGAAGCCAGCAAAAACGCGGACCGCCGGTAGTCTTCGCTACCGTCATCGTCGATAAACCCGTCAACTGCTTCGCGCTGCATGACAACCGTGCCCGGCCTCGCTAGCGCCAGCATTGCGCCTGCAGCACTTTCAGCAGGAACCACACTCGCCCACGTCATTGCATCTCGATCGAGGCCCGCCGTAAGCATGGAGGCGACCAGCGCATCGGCTGCATCCGCATACGCCTCTGATGGTGCAAACCGCGCCGCTGCAAAGGCGGTCAGGACATAACGACCGTAGTCGTTGGCCGCGTCTCCGCCCCAGACTTTTTGCATCGCAGCAAGACGCTCGGCAGCAGAAGCCGCGACATAGGCGTTTCGCAGGGTCACTGCGCGCTCTGCAGCTTCACCTTCGCTCCGGTCGTCAGCATAAATCTGGCTGTAAAGATCGACCATCGCAGTGGACGAGATAATTCCGTCACGCGCCGCTCTGTCCGCCCCTTCGGCCCGCAGATCAAGCGGCAGCATCGCCCCCGTTGCCCAAAGCCGCTGATAGTATGGCCCTGCACTTTCGAGCAGCGCGTCTGGCAAAGGCTCTCCAACTGCATTGGCAAGCGCGAACCGCCATGGATTGAGCTCGGAAACCTCTTCCCATTCGATGTCCACCGCACGCCGACCATTACCCGCCGCGCCCGCATAGCGCTGTGCGAGAAGCACATCGATCCGCTCGTTATCTTCAGAACGAAGCGCGCGATCGAGCTGAGAACTCGCCCGCGTGCCTTCGCCCGCATAGGCATTGCAGATCGCCTGAAGCATTGACCAGCGCGCATCACCTTCGCGCGATCCCTGCAAGCGCACCGCCGGGCAAGCGCCCACAATATCGGCCGTGGCGACATAGGCTTCCAATGCCGCATCGGTCAGCGCTTCATCCCAATTTCCGGTATCGACATCCTGCACCAGCGCGCGGGCGGCAGCATATTCGCCCATCGCATTAAGACTGCTCGCTCTTAACGCGGCAAACTCGACCGGGTTCATACCGTCGGGTGCTGCCAGCCTGCTCGCCAAAGCGCGGCGCATAAGGATGTGCCCCCAACGCGAAACCAGCGGTCCATCGGCACCTTTGAGGATAGCGCGGACCAATGAAGCGGGTTGCCTCGCAAGTCCGGCAGTCGGCAAGCCGCCTTCGCTCGCGTCAATGACACCGACCTGCCCCATACCCCGCCGCGCTGCTGGCGGAATGTCATAGCTTGGCGTCAGCCCGAGCAGCTGGTCCAGCTCATCGCTCGACATTGCTTCCAGCTCTTCAATGCTGGGAATGCTGGACATGTCGATATCGCCCAAGCTCGGGATAGCAGGCGCGCTCGGGATTGGCTGCACAACGGGTCCGGAAACCGTCGGAGCCGCAGGATCGGTTGTAGCCGGAGCTTGGGTTGGTTGCGCAGTAGGCGTGGGCGTCGGTGCCGGGTCATCAAAGCCAGGAGGCAAAAGCGATTCCGGTGCGTCCTGCGCGAGCGCAATGCCAGCACCCAGAGCAAGCGTTGCTGCGGCAGTCAAACCCAAATATTTCGCCGACATTCGGCTCATTGTGTGCCCTCCGGCAATTCCACTGGCTCGCTAATCGGGCGCAGCGGTTCCTCACCGCCATCGATATAGGCGACCACAACGAGGATGCTCAAGAGGACAAGCAGCCAAACGACAATTCGAGTGCGCAATCGCCCACTAGGAGGCGTGCCTTCCATTGGCAGAATGCGGTTTTGCTTACGCGCCATATTGCGCCCGCCCTACCCCATCTCTAGGCAGAACGGCAATGAGTGATGAAGCGAGTTCTCTCGATCCTGCACGGATTGCCGACATTGCGAAACGGCTGGACCGGCCAGTTGTGCTGGTCGGGCTCATGGGGGTCGGGAAATCGACGGTCGGACGGCGGCTCGCAAACGCCGTGTCACGCGACTTTGTGGACGCGGATGAAGCGATTGAAGAGGCCGCTCAGCGCTCCGTCAGCGAGATATTCGAAGAATTTGGCGAAGCCTATTTCCGCGACGGAGAGCGCCGTGTCATCGCACGGCTAGTTGAGGAGGGGACCGGGGTGATCGCGACTGGTGGCGGAGCATTCGTCGATGCAGAGACCCGCGCGCTTATCCTCGATAGCGCCATTGCGGTCTGGATCGATGCTGAACTGGAAACACTTGTTGAGCGCACCGGCCGAAGGAACACACGCCCGCTTTTGCGGAATGGCGATCCGGCTGAGATATTGGGACGTCTGCTGACAGAGCGGCGCCCGCATTATTCGCAAGCGCAGGTTCGGGTAGTCAGTTGTGACGGCCCGCATATGCGCACTGTCGATGCAATTCTGGAGGAACTCGACACATGGCTGTGATCCCTGTGGCCTTGGCAGGCCGCGAATATGAGGTGCGGATCGCGCGCGGGCTGATCGAACAGCTTGGCAAAGAAGCAGGCAGTTTCCTGCGCAAGAAGACTGTCCCGATTGTCACTGACTCCAATGTCGCGGCATTCTGGCGACGCGCCGTGGAAGACGCTCTGGAGGACGCAGGTCACATCGCCAGCTGGCATGTCGTAGACCCCGGTGAAGGCGCTAAGAGCTGGCAAGGATTGGAGGCGCTCACCGACTGGATGCTCGCAGAAGGAATCGAGCGCGGCGACCATGTGATTGCTCTCGGTGGCGGCGTCGTCGGTGATTTGACCGGGTTTGCTTGCGCGATCCTCAAGCGCGGCTGCGGCTTTGTCCAAATCCCTACAACTCTGCTCGCACAGGTCGATTCCAGTGTTGGCGGGAAGACAGCGATCAATACCGGCGCAGGCAAGAATCTGATCGGCGCGTTTCATCAGCCTTCACTGGTGCTCGCCGATCTGTCGCTATTGGAGACCCTCCCGGCACGCGAAATGCGAGCAGGCTATGCCGAAGTGCTCAAATATGGTGTGCTTGGTGATGCAGATTTCTTCGCTTGGCTGGAAAGCATGGGGCCGCGCGTACTTGGACGCGATCCGGAAGCGCTGGAAATGGCGGTAGCCAGCAGTGTTGCTGCCAAAGCAAGGATCGTGGCCGAAGACGAGCGCGAGACGACTGGCGTTCGCGCTCTGCTCAATCTTGGACACACATTCGGTCATTCGCTGGAGGCACAGACAGGTTTTTCTGATCGGCTCCTTCACGGAGAAGCTGTCGCGCTCGGCATGGTGCTCGCAGCACGCTATTCGGCGCGGCGCGGAGAGATTTCCAGCGAGGACGCTGAGCGGGTTGCTCGTGCGGTGGCAGGAGCGCAGCTGCCATCTGAAGTTTCCGAATTGGGATTGAATTGCGGTGGTCATACGCTTGCGGACCATATGCTGCACGACAAGAAAATGGATGTTGGCACGCTGCCTTTCATTCTCCTGCGCAGCATTGGCGAGGCCTATCTGGCCAAGGATGTTGAATTGGCGGACATAGCCGCTTTCCTCGATGAGCAGTTGGTATGACCCGCTTTATCGATCTGTCCATCCCGATCACCAATGACGTGGTCTCTGACCCGGAAGTGATGCGGCCCAAAGTCACTTACATGACTCATGAAAGCACGTGGGAGCAGATCGCGATGTTCTTCCCGGGGCTCGAGAAAGATGACCTGCCGGACGGCGAAGGCTGGGCGGTCGAGATGCTGGAACTGTCCACGCATAACGGCACGCATATGGATGCGCCGTGGCATTACCATTCGACGACGAATGAAGGCGCCAGCCCTGCGCCCAGCATTGATGAAGCGCCGCTCGACAGGTTCTATCGTCCGGGCGTGAAACTCGATTTTTCACACTTGCCGCATGGCCACGTAGTCACTGCAGCAGAGCTCGAAGATGCGTTCGCGAAGATCGACTATGAACTACAGCCGCTCGACATTGTGCTGATCCAGTCAGGAGCGGTCTACGGCACAGAAAACTTCACTGACCAAGGCGTAGGGCTCGGCGCAGAGGCAACGCTCTGGCTAACCGAGCGCGGCGTCGAAGTGGTCGGTACCGACGCGTGGAGCTGGGATGCACCCTTCAGCCACACCGCCAAACGCTGGGCGGAGACGCGCGATCCATCGATCATCTGGGAAGGCCACAAGGCAGGCCGCATTAGGCCTTATTACCAGATAGAGAAGCTCACAAATCTGGCCGCGCTTCCGGATCACGGCTTTATGCTCAGCTGCTTCCCGATAAAGATTGAACGCGCCAGTGCGGGATGGATCCGCGCGGTCGCGATGGTCGAGGACTAAAGCCAGCCTGCTTCACGCAGTTCTTTTGCGCGGGTGCGGCTGACTGGAACCTCCTGTCCGCCAGCTAGCTCCAGGACGACCTTGCCGTCTTTCCGCGTATCTCGTGCGACTGCATCACGCGCCACCCACCAGCTGCGATGCACTTGCGCACCTTGAACCGTGCCTGTCTCCGCAATCGCATCGCCGAGCCGCATCAAAACCATCTCCGAGCCGAGATCGGTGTGCACGCGAATATAATGCCCTTCGGCTTCGATGGCCTGCAACTTCGCGCTTCGTAGAGCTGGCGGCAAGCGTTCCATCAGCGAGCTGGTTTGAGGCAATCGGGAACTCGTCTCGCCTGATTCTGCGAGCATGCGGCCAAGCCCTATTCGTAAACCCACGAAGGCAAGACTGATGATCAGCGAATTAGCGAAATGGATGGGGATCATTGATAGCGGCGCCCACCCGCCGAGCGAGTTTGCGATATAAGCCACCGGCGTCATCGCTGCCGCCAAGGACACCGAGAATATTGCGAGCCAGCGCCACACCGGCGAAAGCGAAAACCGCGCTCTCAGCAAAACTGCTTCAATCCCGATCGCAAGCAGGACTGCGACCGCAAACAGACTACCCCAGAAGATCAGCCGCGTCGTCAAATCCAATTGATAGCTGTTCACTGCGCCCAAAAAGGCCAGCAGCAAGCAAAGCAGCGCCGTTGCTATCGGCCAAGCGAGCCAAGGACGCGCCACAACCCATGCATTTCGCGCTTCGTGAACGGTCGAACCGCGCATTTCATGCATCGCTTCAGCCGTTTCATTCATAATCGCTAGGCATCCTTATCTGGCGGAGCAATTTGACCATCACACCCCTAAGAAAGGACTGACTTGATGGCAAATTCCCTCGCCTTACTCGCGCTCGCACAGGCTGCAACGTTGACAGTATCAACCCCAGCTCTCGCACAGAAATGGCAGAATATCGAACCCGAAGCGGCCGTGACGCATCGCGCTACGCTGGAGCGATTTGTAGCGGACTATTCCAAGGACCCCATGGCGGAACCTGTGCGGTTTGGTCTCGAGGTCGAAGGACACCGCTTCCATGTTGAGCCGGTCGAAGATGGCTTTGAACTGCGCAATGGCTTTGGCGGGCATGAGCTATTCTATTTCACTATGAGCCGCGAAACGCTCAACCTGCTCGATCAAGGCGTGTGGAATGGCCTTACGGCTATGGCAGCGGCAACGTCCGCGGATATTACACCGCTCGATGTCTTGCATACCGAAGGTTTCGAAGAACCGGTCGACTACACTGAAATCACCCGCAGGCTGATAGGCCATTTCTGGTCGCGCGGGCTTCCCGAAGTGACCAATTTCGGCATCGCGCATGCGCGGGTTGTCCACGGTGCGCCGGCCACCGCACTCTACTATGACAAGGACTTCCGCAGCGCCGTCTATGAAATTCCGGCAGGCCTGGGCCGCGAGCAAGCACCCACCATGCAAGTGCCCTTCCCGCGCATGATCATCCTCATCAAAGGCGCTGCCGAAGGCGAGATGAACGGCAATCCCTTCACTGCCAAGGCAGGACAAATGCTGTTCTCACCACCCAACATCCCTGTCACATTTTGGAATGCTAGCGATGAAGAGCCAATGTCCTTCGTCTGGCTGATGTGGGGCGATGGCGCCTGAGCGATATTGTAATGGTCCTGGAGCTATTCGAGCTCCAGGATCACCGCATCGACAGCAAGGCTATCGCCTTCGGCCGCATTGACCTTGGTCACAACCGTCTGCTTTTCAGCGCGCAGGATGTTTTCCATCTTCATTGCTTCAACCGTTGCGAGCGGTTGTCCGGGCTGGACTTCATCGCCTTCGCCGACATGCAGCTTCACGAGCAAGCCCGGCATCGGACAAATGAGCATCTTGGAAAGGTCCGGCGGCTCTTTCTCGATCATGTGTCCGGCGAGATGTGCAATGCGCCGAGGCAGGATTCGCAGCTCATGGCTGGCCCCTCGCGTGGTGATGACATAGCCGGTGCGGGTAGGCGCAAGCTGGATCGTCATCGCTTCGCCTTCGAGCTCGACGTCCACCATCACATCGCCGGGGGTGTAATCGAAGCTGACGTCCACTGCTTGACCGTCAACCAGAATGGCCTCTTCAACAATCTGCACTTCGTAATGCTTCGCGGTTTCCTCGGTCGCCCCGAGCCGCACCGCCCAATCGCCTGGCGCGTACATCTCGCCTGCTAGCTGTTGATCAACGCGGCGCGCACGGTCGGCATCTGCAGTGGCGATCACTCCGCCAATCGCGGCAAGCCCGCGTCTGAGTTCAGCGGAGGCTGCCGCGCCATCAAACCCTTCGGGATATTCCTCCGCGATAAAGCCTGTCGTCAGTTCGCCTGAGCGAAAGCGCGGATGCTGCATGATAGCGCTGAGGAAATCGACATTGTGGCCCAATCCCCTGATGCGGAATGCATCGAGCGCTTTCACTTGAAGATCTGCTGCCTCATCGCGTGTTTTGCCCCACGTGATCAACTTTGCGATCATCGGATCGTAATAGATCGAGACCTCGCCACCTTCGTAAACACCATCGTCGACGCGAACGCCGTCTACGCCGCGGCGGCCATTGGCCGCTCCATCATCGGTCCAGCCCTCGATTGTCGGCTGGTATTCAACCAGGCGCCCGGTTGATGGCAGGAAACCGCGATAGGGGTCCTCTGCATAGACGCGGTTTTCGATCGACCAGCCATCGATCCCGATATCGTCCTGTGTCAGTTCAAGCTTCTCACCCGCTGCAACGCGGATCATCTGCTCGACCAGATCAACGCCGGTGATGGCTTCTGTCACCGGATGTTCGACCTGCAGTCGCGTGTTCATTTCAAGGAAGTAGAAGGATTCTCCGGTCTTGTCGGCGCCCGACACGATCAGCTCCACAGTGCCAGCCGAGTGATAGTCAACCGCTTGTGACAGCGCGACGCATTGTTCGCCCATAGCCTTGCGCATCTTTGGTGTTACGAATGGCGAAGGCGCTTCCTCGACAACTTTCTGATGGCGACGCTGGATCGAGCATTCGCGCTCGTTCAGATAGAGCACATTGCCGTGCTTATCGCCGAGGATCTGGATCTCGATATGGCGCGGGTCTTCAATGAATTTCTCGATGAAGACGCGGTCATCGCCGAAGGAGTTGAGCCCCTCGCGCTTGGTGGCTTCAAACCCCTCGCGAACGTCGGTTTCGGAATAAGCGAGCCGCATGCCTTTGCCCCCGCCACCGGCGCTGGCTTTCATCATCACCGGATAGCCGATGTCATTGCTGATTTCGACCGCGTGGTCGGTGTCCTTGATCTCGCCAACAAAGCCGGGGACGACATTCACGCCTGCTTTCTTCGCGAGCTTCTTGGACTCGATCTTGTCGCCCATCGCGGCAATCGCGCCAGCAGGCGGGCCGATGAATGCGATATTCTCTTTTTCAAGCGCTTCGACAAAGCTCGCACGCTCTGACAGAAAGCCATAACCGGGATGCACAGCCTCCGCCCCGGTCTGTTTGCAGGCTTCGATAATCTTGTCCGCGATCAGATAGCTTTCCGCTGCAGGCGCCGGACCAATATGCACCGCTTCATCCGCCATCTTCACAAACGGCGCGCGTGCATCAGCATCGGAGTAGACCGCAACCGTCGCGATACCCATACGGCGGGCGGTCTTGATCACACGGCAAGCGATTTCACCGCGATTGGCGATCAGGATCTTGGAAAACAAATCGGGCCTCCGAAAGTGGCTAAAGCGCTATTGCCTATGCCGCTCTCGGAGGCCCCGATCAAGTGACCATACAGCTATCCCTGTTCGACAGCCGGACAAGTTGCTTTCCTTTGCGTCATTCAGCCTTTGGTGGATGGTCGATATGTCCGATGTGACGTTCCTCGACTGCAATCAGCGACTGGAACTCGGCATGGATTTCCTTGGCCTTTTCCTCGCCGCCAACTTGCTTGGCAAACTCCACATCCCACGGATCAGGTTCGCCAGTCGGCTGATAAGCCATGCTCTGAATGCCGTCTTTCATCTTGAAAGCGACGATTGAATTCCATTCGCCGGTGTTCATGTGGAGATCGATCACGTCATCGCTGCCCAGCGCCGCATCGACTTTCTCATACATGTCGATGATCTCGTGCGCGCGATCGCCTTTGCCGTGCTTCCACTTGATCATGCTGATGCGATACCAAGTAACCTCCGCCAGCTTTCGCTCGGCCTTCTCGTGATCGTCCGCGATCGCTGGAGCAGCAGTCAAGGTCAGGCCGAAAGCGGCCGTTGCCAGCAGAAATTTACGCATAGTGTTAGTCCCCCTGTCTTGAGTGTTCACTCGCGACCCGGTGCGACCCCTTGCGTAACAAATCGAAGGCTAGACCTGCTTGGCGGCTAATGCATTGTAAGTTCGCGACACCTTGTAGAAACGCGCCATCAAGCCAAAGCAGCAAGCGCCTGAGCCAGATCAGCCTTGATGTCGTCAATATGCTCGATCCCGACAGAAACGCGCACCACATCCAGGCCAGCGCCAGCGGATGCGAGCTCCTCTTCTGACAGCTGGCTATGCGTCGTCGATGCCGGATGGATGATCAGCGAACGCGTATCACCAATATTCGCCAAGTGGCTGAACAGGTTGACTTTTGATACAAGCTTCACACCCGCATCATATCCATCCTTGAGGCCAAAAGTGAACACTGCGCCGCCATGCCCGCCGAGATATTTCTGCGCGAGCGCGTTGTAGGGATCATCGCTCAGGCCAGCATAGCTTACCCACGCGACTTGCGGTTGCTCCTTAAGCCATTCGGCCAGCACCATTGCATTGGCGCAATGCTTTTCCATCCGCAGATGCAGCGTTTCCATACCAGTGAGCGCAAGGAAAGCATTCATCGGCGCCATGGCTGGGCCAAGGTCGCGCAGGCCAAGGACCCGGCACCCGATGATGAACGCTATCGGGCCGATTGGCTCCAGCGCATCGGCCAGCACTGCACCATGATAGGAACCATTGGGCTGCGTCAGGGAAGGGTATTTGTCGCCTTGCGCTTTCCAGTCGAAATTGCCGCTATCGACGATCATACCGCCAATTGCATTGCCATGGCCGTTGAGGAATTTGGTGGTCGAATGCACCACGATATCTGCACCATGTTCGAACGGACGGCACAGCGCTGGCGTTGCCATGGTGTTGTCGACGATCAGCGGAACGCCGCCCGCATGCGCTGCTTCGGCAATCGCCTGGATATCGCTGACCACACCGCCGGGGTTCGCAAGGCTTTCGATAAATACGACGCGCGTCTTGTCATCCATGGCAGCAGCGACATTCGCCGGGTCATCCGCATCGACAAAGCGGGTTTCCCATCCAAATTTCTTGAATGCCTCGCCCATCTGGTTGAGCGATCCGCCATAGAGCTTCTTCGCCGCCACGATGTTGCAGCCGGGCTCCATTAGCGTGTGGAACGCGATCAGCTGCGCGGCGTGACCGGACGCCACACCCAGCGCCCCGACGCCCCCTTCGAGCGCGGCGATCTTCTTCTCCAGCGCATCGTTGGTGGGGTTCATGATGCGGGTGTAGATGTTCCCGAATTCCTTCAGCGAGAACAGGTTCGCCGCGTGCTCCGCATCGTTGAACACGTAACTCGCGGTCTGATAAATCGGGGTGATCCGCGCATTGGTCGCAGGATCAGGCTCGCAGCCAGCATGGACGGTGAGAGTTTCGGGGCGAAGGTCAGTCATCTGGCGGTCCTCTCGTGATAGCGTAGCAAGGCGACAGCATAGTGCGGCGCGCCGCGGCGGTCACCCTCCCCAGCGAGGAGATTTTCGATTGCGCTGGCAAGCATGGCTTGGTTCGCCTGCGACAGCTCGCCATAGGGCGTGACGTAAACGCCGATGCCGAACAGGATTGCGCCCGCTTCAGGCAAGCGTCGCAAGGTCTGGCGTTCAGATCGCACGAACAGGGATTCGCCAGCATTGTCTGAGGTAACGTGGGCAAAGGCCTGTTCGGGCGGCTTGTCAGCGATCCACTTTCGCTCTCCGGTCGGCGCGATGAACCAGTTGCAGCGGCCATAGATCGCGCCTGCTTTCAGCGTTGCCATGAACCGATCGACGCCGGTTGCAAGCTGCTCTTCATAGCCGGCGATAGGCGCATGGAGCGCGCGCAAGGGCAGCCCGATCTTGTCCTTGGGATGCCAGTCAGTCGGCCAGGCCACCGCGGCACCGACCAAGCGGTATTGGTCATCACCGGGCGTCTGTGTGAGCAAGCACATGTCTTCGTGATGGGCTTTCGCGGCTTCCATGAGACCGCCCTCGATACCCAGCATGCTCGCGAGTTCCGCACCGGGCACTTCGCCTTCCGGAGTAAGCTGAACGCCTTCAGGATAATCCGCAAAGCCTGCTTCGCGCGCGGCCAGATCAGGCTCGGGCTGCAACCACTCGTCTTCTGAAAGCTTGGTAAGCCCCATCCGCAATTGCCCACCGCCCCGAGCTTTGGGCAGCAATGCATCAACGGAGAATCCGAAGGTCATTTTTACGCAGTCAATCGCGACTGACTAGCCAAGCGGCAGCAATCGCAACCACCAGCGATACAATTGGGACGGTAGGGAACAGGTTCTCCTGTATCCATGAGCGATCACCGCACTGGTATTCTGGAAGATGGCAATGGTCAGTGGCGTTCATCCAAATGGCCACCAAATTCACGAATGTCAGGATAGCTCCAAGGACGAAACAGCCCAGCCTTCTGGGCTTCCGTTCGGAATAGGTCACTGCGCTGCCTCGCGGCTCCAGTCGGTGCGGGTTCGGGTCAAAGAAGTGTCTCGAGAAGAAATACCGAGAGGAAGGCGCCGATGCCCATGCCGAAGCCAGTTGATGCCAGCTTTCGGTAGATCGTTATTTTTCTTGCCCGCTTTTCTCCCGAGGCCCTCTCTTCCGCAAGCTCGACCATTCCGGAGAAGGCCCCGATACCTCCCAATGCTAGCAGTCCCACAATTACTGCCAGCGCCAAAGGTTTCATACTGACAATATCTTCAGACACGATCGTCATGATCCCGCCCAGACTGACCAGTGTCAAAGTGGTCATGTGCTTGAATAAATCATAGGTGTTGTCATCGGATGACTGTCTGAAGATTGTCTCGGCTTCGCTTTGCTGCGGAGCGCTCTCTTCTGGATTGACGATTTTTTTCACGCGCTCATGGTCTCCATATCCTCGTCAGCTGGCGGCATGTTATGACCTAGCAGCGTCAAGATGTCTGCTGCGCATTCGACCACGTTGGAGCCGGGACCATAGATGCCCTGCACCCCTGCCTCGCGCAGGAAGTCATAATCCGTTGCCGGGATCACCCCGCCTGCGGTCACCTTGATATCTGGCCGACCTGCGTCGCGGAGGATCGAGATCAGCTCCGGGATCAGTGTCTTGTGGCCAGCGGCGAGCGAGCTTGCGCCGACAACATCGACCTGTTTCTGCAAGGCAAGCGCAGCCGCTTCCTTCGGCGTCTGGAACAGCGGTCCTGAGATCACTTCAAAGCCCATGTCAGAGAAAGCACTCGCGATCACATTTGCGCCGCGATCATGCCCATCCTGCCCCATCTTGGCGACAAGGATACGCGGCTTGCGCTCCAGCCGCCGTGCGACGGCTTCGACGCCATCGGTCACTTGCTTCCAGCGCCGGTCAAACTCGTAAGCGGTCTTGTAGACCCCGCTCACCGGCTTGGGCGTGGCGTCATGACGGCCGAAGACTTCCTCCATGGCGGAAGAGATTTCGCCCAGTGTTGCATCATGGCGCGCGGCCTCGACCGCGCGGGCGAGCAGGTTCGTCTCGCCAGCCTTGCGCAGCTCTTCCAACTTTGACGGCGGGAGCGGAATGCCGTTTTCATCGCGGCCCGTTGCAAGCGCTTCATTGACCGCGCTGCCATCAGCGGCTGCCGCTTCGCGCAGAGCCGCAAGCGCTGACTGACAGGCTTCCTCGTCGCGCCCGACCTTGACCTCTGCAATGCGCGCGATCTGCCCTTCGCGCACCTTGTGGTTGTCAATGTCGAGCGTCTCGATCGGGTCTTCCTTGTCCTTGCGGTACTTATTGACCCCGACGATCACTGTCTCGCCTTTGTCCACCGCAGTCTGCTTTTCTGCCGCCGCGCGCTCGATTGCCGCCTTGGGCGCGCCGGTATCGACATAGGCGGTCATGCCGCCGGCTTCATCGACTTCGGCGATCAGTTTCTCCGCTTCTTCGACCAAAGTCGCTGTCAAAGCCTCAATGTAATGCGATCCGCCCAGCGGATCGACCACGTTGCAGATGCCGCTCTCTTCCTGAAGGACCAATTGCGTGTTGCGCGCAATGCGGGCGGAAAAATCGGTCGGCAAAGCAATCGCTTCATCGAGCGCATTGGTGTGGAGCGACTGCGTCCCGCCCAATGTCGCGGCCATGGCTTCCACCGTCGTTCGGATGACGTTGTTATAGGGGTCCTGCTCCTGCAAGCTCACGCCGCTCGTCTGGCAGTGCGTGCGCAGCATCTTTGAACGCTCTGACTTCGCGCCGAGATCGTCCATCACGCGGTACCACAGCGTGCGCGCGGCGCGCAGCTTGGCGATCTCCATGAAGAAGTTCATGCCGATGCCGAAGAAGAAGGACAGGCGCCCCGCAAAGGCATCGATATCGAGACCCGTCGCCATCGCGCGCTTTGCGTATTCCTTGCCGTCCGCAATGGTGAAGGCAAGCTCCTGTACCGCTGTCGCGCCCGCCTCGTGCATGTGATAGCCCGAAATCGAAATGCTGTTGAATTTCGGCATGTTGGCGCTGGTATATGCGATAATGTCCGAAATGATCCGCATGCTCGGCTCAGGCGGATAGATGTACGTGTTGCGGACCATGAATTCTTTGAGAATGTCGTTCTGAATGGTCCCGGAAAGCTTCTCGACCGGCACGCCCTGCCGCTCGCCTGCGACGATGAAGAACGCCATCACCGGGATCACTGCCCCGTTCATGGTCATAGAGACGCTCATCTGGTCGAGCGGTATCTGGTCGAACAGGATCTCCATGTCCTTGACCGTGTCGATGGCAACGCCTGCCTTGCCGACATCGCCGACCACGCGCGGGTGATCGGAATCGTAACCACGGTGCGTGGCGAGATCGAAAGCGACCGACAGACCCTTCTGGCCCGCCGCGAGATTCCGGCGATAGAAAGCGTTCGATTCCTCCGCGGTGGAGAAGCCCGCATATTGGCGGATCGTCCACGGGCGACCCGCATACATGCTCGCCTTCACCCCGCGGGTGAACGGCGCAAAACCGGGGAGACCCGGATCGAAATCCGCATGATCCTCTGCGGTATAGAGCGGCTTGATCGCGAAACCCTCTGGCGTGTTCCAGGTGAGGTCGCGGCCCTTGGACTCCTTGTCCGCCAGCGCTTTCCAATCTTCGGGGGTTGGTGTGTCGGTCATAATTCTATTCTACCTCAATTCGTCATCCCCGCGAAGGCGGGGACCCAGCGCGGAGCCACCTCGGCAGCATTCTGGGTTCCCGCCTTCGCGGGAATGACAAACAAGCAATCAATGCCCTTCCTTGGGCGTTTCCAATATCTCAGTCAGTATACCGCCCATATCCTTGGGATGGACGAAGAAAATGGGGGTGCCATGCGCGCCGATGCGGGTCGGGCCGAGCACGCGCTTGCCTTGCGATTCGAATTCCGCACGCGCGGCTTCGATATCCGACACTTCAAAGCAAACGTGATGCTGCCCGCCGGACGGGTTCTTGGCAAGGAATGCACTGACAGCGGTCTCGTCATTCAGCGGCTGGATCAGCTCCATCTGAGTCCCGTCCATGCCCGAGTGGGTCGGCGTATCGACGAAGATGATGTTGAGCCCGTCTTGCGGCACATCCGCAGTGTGGAAGCTCGTCGCGCCCATGACATCGCGCCAGAACGCGACCGCTTCGTCCATGTCCGGCACGACAACGCCGATGTGATTGAGTCTACCGAGTTTCATTTCTTGCCCTCCGCGAGCAATTGAGTTTGATCAGGCATCAGAATCAGCGACAGCACACCAACAACCGCGAAAGCAACTCCCACCAGGAAATACAAAACCTTCTCCCAAGGCTGATACGAGTCAGGCAGTTTTCGCACTGCAAGGAGACCCTTACCGGCGACTAATATGCAAACAGCCCCTTGAACGCCCAAGGCCCATGTTGGCATGGGAATGAAAAAGAACTCGAATATCTCGCTTTCCGCGCGGACCTTCCAGAGTCGGAACGCAAATTCCACCGCAATGTACAGACTGATTGCCCACAGGAGGCCTTTCTCACCTCGGTTGTCGGTTTCTTCGCTCACAGCGGAATGTTGTCATGCTTCTTCCACGGGTTCTCGAGCTGCTTGGTGCGCAGCTTGCGAAGCCCCAAGGCAATCCGTTTGCGGGTCGAGTGCGGGTAGATCACCTCGTCGATATAGCCGCGCTGCGCTGCCACAAACGGGTTCGCAAAGCGGTCCTCATATTCCTTGGTTTTCTCCGCGATCTTGTCCGGATCGTCGCGATCCTGCCGGAAGATGATCTCCACCGCGCCCTTCGCCCCCATCACCGCGATCTCAGCCGTCGGCCAGGCGTAGTTGAGGTCCCCGCGAAGGTGCTTTGACGCCATCACGTCATACGCGCCGCCATAGGCCTTGCGGGTAATGACAGTGATCTTGGGCACAGTCGCTTCGGCATAGGCAAACAGCAGCTTTGCGCCGTGCTTGATGATGCCGTTATGCTCCTGATCGGTGCCGGGCAGGAAGCCGGGCACATCGACGAAGGTCAAGATCGGAATCTCGAACGCATCGCAGAAACGCACGAAGCGCGCGGCTTTCTTCGAGGAGTTGATGTCGAGCACACCGGCAAGCACCATTGGCTGGTTCGCGACCACGCCAACCGTGCGCCCCTCGATCCGCCCGAAACCGCAGATTATATTCCCTGCATGCGCTGGCTGGACTTCGAAGAAATCGCCTTCGTCCAATGTCTTACGAATGACTTCGTGCATGTCGTAGGGCTGGTTCGCATTGTCGGGTATGAGCGTGTCCAGGCTCTCTTCCATGCGGTCCCACGGGTCGCTGGTCGGACGCTCCGGCACAGGCTCGCGATTGGAGAGCGGCAGGAAGTCGAAGAAAGCGCGCGTCGCCATCAGCGCTTCGATGTCGTTCTCGAAAGCGATATCCGCAACGCTGGTCTTAGTCGTGTGCGTGACCGCCCCGCCCAGCTCTTCCTGCGTCACGGTTTCGTTGGTGACAGTCTTCACCACGTCAGGGCCCGTTACGAACATGTAGGAGCTGTCCTTCACCATGAAGATGAAGTCGGTCATGGCTGGGGAGTACACCGCCCCGCCCGCGCATGGCCCCATGATCACGCTGATCTGCGGGACGACACCCGATGCGAGCACGTTCTGCTGGAACACCTCGGCATATCCGCCCAGCGATGCGACGCCTTCCTGAATACGCGCGCCGCCGCTGTCGTTGAGACCGATCACCGGAGCGCCGACCTTCATCGCGGTTTCCATCACCTTGCAGATTTTCTCCGCATGGCGTTTCGAGAGCGAACCACCAAACACGGTGAAATCCTGGCTGAAAACATAGACCAATCGGCCATTGATCGTGCCGGAGCCAGTGACTACGCCATCGCCTGGAATCTTCTGGTCCTGCATGCCGAAATCGACGCAGTCATGCTCGACATAGGCATCAAGCTCTTCGAAGCTGCCTTCGTCGAGCAGCACGTCCAGCCGTTCGCGCGCGGTCAGCTTGCCCTTGGCGTGCTGCGCGTCGATCCGCGTTTGTCCGCCACCCATCTTAGCAGCTTCGCGGCGGTGTTCCATTTCAGCGATATTTGCGGACATTGAGGCCCCTAATTCTGTGACAACGTATGCGCATAAGCGCCTAGCCAGCGTTAGGCCGTAGCGTCAATGTCACAATCCGCTCTGACGAGGCGAAACCTGCGATTATTCGAAGACCGGTCAGAGCTTGACCGCGCCGACTTCAATCAGGCTTTTGGCGCAGTCGACGATGGATTCCGCCTCATCGCGAGTTTTCCAGCCGAGCCGCTTTTCCGCATGGCTCGCATCGACATTGCGGCGTTTGCCAAGCTCGCTTTTGATCGAGCGGACGCCGGAATTGAAGATACTGAGTATGCCTACCATCCAGTTTGGCATCCGCTTGGTCGGCACTTTCCTGGTGTGTTCGGCAGGCAAACGTGCCTTCAAGATCTCAGCGATTTCGAGCATGTTGTAGAACTTGCCCGCGGCAAGGAAACGCTCGCCAGCAAGTCCGGGCTCTTCCAGACATTTAACGTGCAATTCCGCACAATCGCGCGTGTCGACTATTGCAAAGCCCAAGTCAGGAGCCATTGGGACCGAGCCATCGAGCAATTGCTTGACCGCTTCAACTGAAGGACTGAAATCGGGATCATCGACCGGGCCGAGCACCATGGACGGATTGACGGAAACAAATTCCATATCGCCGCCTTCTGAATCCATCCAGTCGCGGGCTGCGCGTTCCGCGATGGTCTTGGATTTCACGTAAGGATAAACGTCCGGATGCGTAATGTCCGTCCAGTCACTTTCATCGACTGTGTAGATCTTCTCGTTTCGCCCGTAAGCGACCGCCGCCATCGAGCTTGTCTGGACAAAACGCTGAACGCCAGCGGCCTTTGCAAAACGAAGCGCGCGCAAGGTCCCTTCGCGGGCGGGTACGATCATCTCGTTCTCGTCCTTGGGTGTCGATGCCGCGATCGGCGATGCGACATGGGCACAGTGCGTGCAGCCAGCCATGGCCTCTGCCCAGCCCGCATCATCCATGAGCTCGGCTTCAAATACCTTGAAGCGTTCAGTATCGGGATTGCCAAGACGCTCGCGCAGCATGGCTTCGCCTTTCGCCTTGTTGCGCACGGTCGCACGTACATTCCAGCCGCGCGCCAGCAATTGCCGGATCAATTCGCCTGCGATGTAGCCTGTGCCACCCGTGACAAGCACTGTCGCTGCCATGCCCTCTCTCCTTTTGAAAAGGAGGCTAGGCCGGTCGGTTGCACATGGCAACTTTACTTCATCAGGACGAGTTCTTCCGCCATCGTCGGGTGGATAGCGGTGGTCGCGTCAAAATCCGCCTTGGTAAGCCCGGCTTTCACTGCGATTGCTGCTGCTTGCATCATCTCTGCGGCTTCCGGCGCGATCATGTGGATGCCGACAATCCGATCTGTCGCAGCATCGCAGATCATCTTGAACAGGCTGCGCTCATTACGGCCTGCAAGCACGTTCTTCATCGGCCGGAAGTCCGATTGATAGACCTTGATATTGCCAAGCTTGTTGCGCGCTTCGCCTTCCGTCATGCCGACGGCGGCAATCGGCGGATGACTGAAGACGGCGCTCGGGATGCAGGAATGATCTACCGTGCGCGGATTGTCGCCGAACACAGTGTCCGCAAAAGCATGACCTTCACGGATCGCAACAGGGGTCAGCTGCACGCGGTCAGTCACATCGCCCACGGCATAGATATAATCGACATTGGTCTTCGAGTACGCGTCGACCTGGATGGCTCCGTTTTCGCCGGTTTCAACGCCGACAGTCTCAAGCCCTAGGCCATCAATGTTGGGCACGCGACCGGTTGCAAACATCACCTGATCGACGAGCTGGGGATCTTCGCCGGTCAACTTGACCAGCAGCTTTCCATCATCCTGCTTTTCAATGCTTTCAAAGGTCGTGTTGAACTTGAATTCAATGCCTTTCATCAGGCTGATCTGCAGCAAACGATCGCGCAGAGCCTCGTCATAGCCGCGCAACAATTGATCGCCGCGATTGACCAAGCAAACCTTGCTACCAAACTCATTGAAAATGCCTGCGAACTCGTTCGCGATGTAGCCGCCGCCAGCAATGACAATCTTCTTCGGTACTTCATCCAAATGGAATGCTTCATTGGACGTGATCGCGTGCTCTGCGCCGGGAAAATCCAAGCGATGCGGTCGCGCGCCGGTTGCCACGAGAATATACTTTGCGGTGACGACCTTTCCGCTCGCAAGCGTGATTTCGTGATCGCCGGTAATCTCAGCGCGTTCGTTGAACACTGTTACATCATGGTTGGACAGCGTTTCGCCATAGAGGCCTTCCAATCGGTCGACATCGCCTTGAACGACATCGCGCAGCTTCACCCAATCGAAGCTCTTGCCTTCAACGGTCCAGCCAAAACGCGTGGCGTCCTCCAAGTCCTCCGCAAAATGCGCGCCGTAAACGAGCATCTTTTTCGGCACGCAGCCGCGAATGACGCAAGTGCCGCCCACGCGATATTCTTCAGCGACAGCGACTTTCGCGCCATGCCCTGCAGCTATCCGGCTCGCGCGAACGCCGCCGGATCCTGCACCAATCGTGAAAAGGTCGAAGTCGTAGTCGGCCATGAATGTCAGCTCCTGTTGCGACGCGCGATATGGCGAGCGGTTGCCATAAGAGCAACCGCTCGCGTCGTTTCAGAGCTATTCGCATTAATGCGCTGTGCGGTTACCGCCCTGCACGGCGGCGGCGATTGCCACCGTCTGGACGGCCTTTTCCGGACCTTGGCCCTGCGCCTTGCGGCCTGCCTGAAGGCTTGCCTTTGCGCGCTGGATGCTTGCGCTTGGGAGGTCCTTTACGCTGCTCACCATCACCTTGCGGACGCGGACCGCCAGCTGGTCGCGGGTTCACACGCTGACGTTGTCTGGGGGGCTCACGCTTGGTCGGCCCCACACCTTCGACTACCGCGCGGAAATTCTCAGGCAAATCGAGACGCTCAAACTCGGCATCGGTGTGCTTGCGAATGTCCTTGAGATAGGCGCGCTCGTCCTCGGCACAGAACGCGATTGCAATGCCGTCCTTGCCCGCACGCGCGGTCCGGCCGATCCGGTGCACATATTGCTCAGGCACGTTGGGTAGCTCGTAATTGATGACATGGCTTACCCCGGGAATATCGATTCCGCGTGCTGCAACGTCAGTGGCAATCAAGACAGGCGTTTTGGCGCGCTTGAACTCGTCGAGCGCGCGCTGACGCTGTGGCTGCGATTTGTTGCCATGGATAGCGTTTGATTCGATCCCGCATTGGCGAAGCTTCTTCACTACGCGATCTGCACCGTGTTTTGTGCGCGTAAAAATGAGGACACGTTCGAACTTGCCAGGCACAGTGTGGCGACCGGACAGGATCAGTTCGAGGAGTGATTGCTTCTCGTCCTGCTGCACCATGAACAAATACTGGTCGATCCGCTCCGCAGTTGTGGCCGCAGGCGTCACAGAGACTTGCACGGGATTCTTGCAATAGCTGCCCACCAATTCCTTGATCTGCTTCGGCATCGTTGCGCTAAAGAACAAGGTCTGGCGGGTTTCAGGTGCAAGCTGGTGGATGCGGCGCAGCGCATGAATGAAGCCAAGATCAAGCATCTGGTCAGCTTCATCGAGCACCAGCACTTCTACGCCTGAGAGGTTGAATGCCTTCTGATCGACAAGGTCGAGCAAACGGCCTGGCGTTGCGACCAAGATATCAGTGCCGCGATGCAGTTTGTTACGGTCCTTATTGACCGAGGTGCCTCCAACGATGGACTGCACTTTGAGCCCGGCGAGGGCTCCGTAATCCTTGGCCGATGCTGCAATCTGAGCCGCCAGCTCACGCGTTGGTGCAAGCACCAGCATGCGGCAGGACTTGAATGGAATGCGGTTATCGCTCTCGCGCAACCGATCAATAGATGGCAGCATGAAAGCTGCGGTTTTGCCAGTACCGGTCTGCGCGATACCCAACAGATCTCGCCCTTCCAGCACAGGCGGAATCGCCTGTTCCTGAATGGGAGTTGGAGTGTTGTAGCCCTTCATGTCGAGGGCCTGAAGAACAGGTTGGGAAAGCCCCAACTGGTCAAACGTAAGAGTCATTTGTCTAATAATCTCGCAATATATGCGGCGCACAGATGGAATCCGGACGGACTCATCGTGCGGCGCGGGTGTCAAAACGACCCGCGTGAAAAGGGAAGTCATAGGAAAAAACCGATGCGCGGCCGGGGCTGAAACTTTACTATGTGTTTCGCCGCTTCACGCTGGCTAGCGCGCTTCGTTGACACCCATGTGGATGCTGCAGTGCAAAAAGTCAAAGAAATTCGCTGATCTACCGTCCGAACGGACGGTTGAGCTGCCAAATCTTCCAATTAAGGACCGCGGCAAAACTGACCCATGCAAGGTAGGGAACGATCAGCCAGCTTGCGAGCTCCGACCATTGCCGGAGGAAGACAGTCAGCGCGAAGACGCTCACCCAAAGGAAAGGCACTTCAACGAGGGCCCAATCCGGTCGTTTCAGAGTGAAGAACAGCGGTGACCATAGAAAATGGCACACGCCGTTCATCAGGTAGAGCACGATCAGGAAGGTCCGCTCTGCATCGCTCGCCGTGTTGCCCCAACTTATGACGAAAGCCCAAGCCGCAAGGCCAAGGATCAACGTCCATGCGGGGCCGAATAACCAGTCAGGAGGTTGCCATTCCGGCTTCTTGAGATCGTAATACCATCTGCCGATCTTCGTCAGCAGCCCGCCGCCGAGGCCCAGTATCACAGCCCAGCTGATTGCGAAGATAAGCGGAAAATCCATTTGGTGGACTTAGGCTGCTTCTCCGTTCGAAACAACCGCACGGCGATATAGATGCCAAGTAGCATGGCCCAGAACCGGAAGTGCGAGAAACAGACCGAGAAACAGTGGCAAAAGCGCCAGACCAAGCAAGATCGCTATCAGACAGGCCCAAATCAGCATGAGACGGGTATTAGAGCGGATCGTAGCCAAACTCGCGATAATCGCAGTGAGAAAGTCCACTTCACGATCGACCAGCATGGGCAGACTGATGACCGTAAATGCATAAAATACGAGGGCCATGATAGCGCCGATGACGCTGCCGACTGCCAGCATGATGAGGCCGGTTTGGGTCATCAGGAATGCAAGGGATTCCGCACCTGCACCGAATTCTGCGGCGAACACGGCGAAAACACTATGCGCGACGATTAGCCAGAATGCGAAGGCAACGAACACGATCACGCCCATAGAGATGATCTGCTCATCGCCATGCCCTCGCAAAGCTCCCAGTACCGGCTTCCAACTGATCGGCTCACCGGACTCGCGGCGCCGGCTGACCTCGTAAAGCCCGACTGCTGTGAAAGGTGCAAGCAGCGGAAAACCTGCGGCTGCCGGGATAAGCCATGCCGCGCTGCTCATCCGCATGAGCGCGAAGTACATGAGGAAACCGCCCGCGACGTAGATCGCGGCGAAGAATATGCCGTAGATCGGCTCCGCGCGGAAATCGGCCCAGCCCGCCGCAAGCGCAGCCCGCAAGTCGGCCAAACTGAGGTCATTTGCTACAGCGGCATTCGCAATGACAGTCTGTCCTGCCATGATCGCCCTCCCCCGTGAAAACGCATCAATGCCAGTGTGATCTAGTCCGCCAGGAACTCCACATCATTGATCGAGATCAAGTTGGCGAAGGGCGCGGCCGCTAACTCAATCCCGCTTTCTCAAGCAGCGCCTTTGTGCTCGCATCGAAATCGCCGCCGCCTGCCTCGATATCCTTGGCCATCTTCTTGCCCAGCTCGACACCGAACTGATCAAACGGATTAATCCCGAGCAGCACCGCATTGGCAAAAGTGCGGTGCTCGTGAAACGCGATCAATGCGCCAAGCGTCGCGCTATCGAGATCATCGCAAAGTATCGTCGCCGATGGCCTGTCTCCGGGGAAGGCCCTTGCCGGATCTTTGCCGTCGCTCGCCATATTGCCGCCTGCCATCAATGCTGCGCCTTGGGCGAAGCAATTGGTCAAAAGGATCGCATGGTGAGCCGGATCAAGCGCATCGCCCGGAGCAATGCTCGCGATGAAATCGACCGGCACAAGATGCGTGCCTTGATGGAGCAGCTGGAACACCGCGTGCTGCGCGTCCGTCCCAACCCCGCCCCAAGTGATCGCGGCGGTTGGGCCAGAAACCGGCTCGCCCTCAGAAGTCACGCGCTTGCCATTCGATTCCATCTCAAGCTGTTGGAGATAGTCCGGAAACAGGCCGAGCCGCTCATCATAAGCAAACACAGCACGCGTCTGGCAGCCGCGAATTTGCGCGTAATACTGGTCTGCAAAAGCAGCCCGCAATGGCAGATTGTCGCGGCCATTCTTGTCGCGGAAATGCAAATCGATCGCTTGAGCGCCTGCCAGCATCGCCTCAAACTCTTCCCAGCCGACCGCTAGAGCCACTGGAAAACCGATGCTCGACCATATCGAGTAGCGTCCGCCGACGCTTTCGCTGAAGGGCAGGATGCGCGTTTCGTCCACACCCCACTCGACGGCCTTGTCAGGGCTCGCAGTGAGCGCGACGACGCGGCCCGTCGGATCGGACACGCCGTTGTCGCGCAGCCAATTGAGCGCGCTTGTCGCATTGGTCATCGTCTCGATTGTCGTGAAGGTCTTGGATGCGACCGCAATGATCGTCGTTGCCGGGTCGCATGCTTCAAACGCTTGCTCCAGCGCGACGCCATCAATGTTGGAAACGACATGCACATCGACCAGTGCCAGATCGCGCGCCAATGCATCCACCGCAAGCGCAGGCCCCAAGGCCGACCCGCCAATACCGATATGAATGAGGTGTTTGACTTCGCCAAGCGCGCCTTCATGGATCGCTTCGACCAGCATCTTGATCCTGGCATGGAGCGCCAGCGCTTCTTCCACGGAAGGCTCAGCCCCGACACCGCGCTGTGCGGTGTGTTCAGCCGCGCGGCCTTCCGTGACATTGATCTTCGCGCCGGACAGCAGCGCCTCGCGTTTACCAGCGAAATCGCACGCTTCAGCCAATGCTTCAAAGCCGGATAACAAGTCTTCAGACAAATGCGTCTTCGACCAGTCGAACAGCACGCCTGCTGAGCCGCCTTCTGCTTCCCACTCGATCCGGGCAGACAAGGCATCCACCCGTCCCTCATCCTCGAACAATTCGGCAAGCGTGTGCTGCGGCGCAGCGCGCAGCGCCTCCCATGCGGCGGAAACGGGGGAACTCATGCAAAAATCCTTTTCATGCTTGTGCACTGGCGAGTAGGGGTCTCAGCGATGGATGAAAAGAAACAAAATATTCCAGAGCTCGATACGCGGTCGGAGAAAAACCCGAACAAGAAGCCGGTCGATCTGGGTTCGCAAGACGATAGCGCTGCGCCCGACCCCGATGCAGAAGGCACGCGTATGCTTGCATCTGGCGTGCAGGCCGCGGCAGGCGGAAGTGCGTCCGCCACCGTCGAAGAGCCGCGCAATGATGAGGACGAAGAACAAGAGAGCTGGGGCAGTTTCGGCCTGTTCGTTTTGAAGCTTGCATTGGTAGTGCTCATTTTCCGCAGTTTCATTTTCTCGCCTTTCTCTATCCCGTCCGAAAGCATGCTGCCGCGCCTCTACAATGGCGACTATCTGCTCGCGGCAAAATGGCCTTACGGCTTCTCCAAATACTCGATGCCGTTCAATCTGCCAGTGATCCCGGGGCGCATTTTCGCAGGCGAACCAGAACGCGGCGATGTCGTGATCTTCAAGCACCCGATCGATGGCGTTGACTATGTCAAACGCGTCATCGGTCTGCCGGGTGACACGATAGAAATGCGTGCGGGCCAGGTCATCCTCAATGGCGAAGCTGTCCCCAAGGTGCGCGTTGAGGATTTTGTGATCCCGCGCTCACCCAACACGGATTGTGCGCTAGCCGCAGTTGAGGAAACGAACGGCGATGGAAACGTAGTTTGTCGCTACACGCAGTTTCGGGAAACACTGCCAAATGGCACGAGTTATAATGTCCTCGATTTCGGCTTTAGGCCGAATGACAATTATGGTCCGCGCATCGTGCCTGAGGATCGGGTGTTCGTGATGGGTGACAATCGCGACAATTCGCAAGACAGCCGCTTTCCCGCAGCGGCTGGCCAAGGGGTCGGTCTCGTCCCGCAGGAGAATCTCGTCGGGCGCGCCACCATCATGATGTGGTCCACCGATGGCAGCGCGGAATGGGTCAAGCCATGGACCTGGTTTACCGCCGCGCGCTGGGGCCGGATCGGAACTGTACTATGACCGGACTGACACAGGAAACGCGCGAATGGCTTGAGGTAAACGGCTTTGCCATCCGCGAGGAAGCGCTTTGGCTCGCCGCATTCACACATGGCAGCACTGGCGAAAAACGTGATTACCAGCGGCTGGAATTCCTAGGCGACCGCGTGCTCGGCCTTGTCATTGCAGACTCGCTTTATGCTCGCAGCGATGCGCCCGAAGGACGCTTGTCGCAGCGCCTCAACGCGCTTGTCAGCCGCGAAATGTGCGCCAATGTCGCGCGGCAAATCGGCCTGCCACCGCATATCCGTATTTCCAAGCAAGCACATGAAGATGGCGGACGCGACAGCGACAATATCCTCGGCGATGTGATCGAAGCGCTGCTTGGCGCGCAATTCCTCGACAATGGGTTCGATGCGGCTCGCGACGTTATTCTAAAGCTTTGGCAAAGCGCGCTCGAAGGCAATGCTGGACAGTCCAAGCACCCAAAAAGCGCGCTGCAGGAATGGGCCGCTGGCAATCAGCGGCGCCCGCCGGAATACTCACTGGTCGACCGCTCCGGCCCCGATCACGCCGCGCAGTTCACCGTCAAAGTCGAAGTGTATAAGGTTGGCTCTGTCGAAGCGACGGCTTCCAGCAAACAGGAAGCGGAAAAACAGGCTGCCAAAGTGTTTATGGAGAAATTCGGATGAGCTCTGAAAGCGCAAGTACACGCTGCGGAGTTGTAGCTGTCCTCGGCGCGCCTAATGCCGGCAAATCGACGCTGGTCAACCAGCTTGTCGGACAGAAAGTCGCCATAACCTCTGCGAAAGCGCAGACGACGCGGGCCAAGATGCTCGGCATCGCCTTGCACGAACAAACACAGATGATCCTCGTCGATACGCCGGGCATTTTCGCGCCGCGCCGCAGGCTCGACCGCGCGATGGTGAGCGCTGCTTGGGAAGGCGCAGAGGCGGCTGACGCAGTGCTTCTGCTTGTCGATCCGATCAAGCAACGCCGCCATGAACTTGAGCCGTTGCTGGGAAGCCTTGCGGGACGACCGGAACGCAAGATCCTGGTGCTGAACAAAGTCGACAGAGCCAAGAAAGAACCGCTACTAGCGCTTGCTCAGGACCTCTCTGCCAAAGCCGATTTTGAGCAGATCTTCTTTGTATCTGCGCTTACCGGAGACGGTGTGCCTGAGATGAAAGCAGCGCTCGCAGCCATGATGCCAGAAGGCGTGTGGCATTACCCGGAAGATCAGGTGTCGGATGCTTCGGAGCGCTTGCTTGCAGCCGAGATCACGCGCGAACAGCTCTACAAGCAACTGCATGAAGAACTGCCTTACGATTCAGCCGTGCGGCCCGAGCTTTACAAGCACCGGCCCGATGGCAGTCTGGAAATTCACCAGCAGATCGTCGTGGGCCGCGAAACCCAGCGCCCGATTGTGCTCGGCAAAGGCGGCAGCCGGATCAAGATGATCGGCGAAGCAGCCCGCGCGGAGCTATCCGAGTTGCTCGGCGTTGAGGTCCACCTGTTCCTGCATGTTAAGGTCAGCGAGAACTGGGCAGAAGACAAGGAATTGTTCGAAGAAATCGGGCTGGACTGGGTGAAGTGATCCCTACCCAACCCCAAGCTTCTCCAGCTTTGCGCGCAAGGCCACTTCGTCGAACGGTTTGACTACGTAATCATCAGCGCCTGCCGCGATCCCTTCGTGAATGTCCTGAGCCTGCCCGTTTGACGTGCAGAAGACCACTGTAGGCGCCCGCGGTGTCGGAATGGCGCGCAATGCAGTCACAAAGGCGATCCCGTCCACTTCCGGCATGTTCCAATCCGTCAGCACAAGCTCAGGCATTTGCTGCTTGCAGCGAGCAAGCGCTTCTTCGCCATCCTGTGCTTCTGTCACGTCATAGCCGAGGCTACGCGCGATCTTTGCCGAGACCTTGCGGATCACGCGGCTGTCATCGACCACGAGGCAACGCTTCTTGCGAGCCTGACGGGTCTCGTTGACATCGCGCATGGCTTTGGCTGCCCGCACGATTGCGTCCGTATCAGGCGCGTCCTCTGCCGAAATGTCTTCTTCGTCAATTTCCGGAGCCAGCAGGTCGCTATCGACTGGCTGATCAGATTCAACCGGTATAGCGTGGCGGTTAGGCGTGCGACGTTTGATCAGATTTTGAATGGTTCGATCTCCCCGCCAAGTCCGGTGCTGAAGTCGCCGCCAAAATCGAAGCCTTGCGGCATCATTTCCCCGACGGTCTCGCGCGTGTCGTCAACGCCTTCACCGGGTGTCATTTTGACATGGAGAAACGGAATCCAGACATCGCCAAACTCGGCTTTCTGATACCATACATCGAGCACATCATAGCTCGCCCACATGCCATCCGGCTCACGCAAGCGCAGGCCCTCGCCAATCCGCGGGACCGCCGCAAAGCGCACGCGCTCTTGCGTTTGATGGGTTTCATTCTGGACTTCGATTTCGATCACGCTGACGTGCCTTCCGGTGTCTGATCCGGAAAGCTACGGAGGAAGTCTTGACGATTTACCAACGTGACAAGGTGAACGAGTTCCCCTCAAACCAGGGTTACCGCGCCGTTTGCCATTACTTCTTGGCGGCAGCCTTCTTTTTCGCAGGCGCTTTCCTGCGCTTCTTCTTCGCAGGGCCCTTGGCAGCGCGCGCCTTGATCAGCTCGATCGCCTGTTCCTCGGTTACGTCCTCAGGCTTCATGTCCTTGGGGATCGTCGCATTGGTCGAACCATCCGTGACATAGGGACCATAGCGCCCGGGCATGACTTTCATCTCGCCGCCGCTGTCAGGATGTTCGCCGAAAGTCTTGATCGGCTCAGCTTTGGTGCGCCCGCCGCCTTTGCGATTGGCTGCTTCGGCAAGCGCTGCGACCGCTGCATTCATGCCCGTTTCGAACACATCGCGGGTCGATGGAAGCTTGGCATATTTGCCGTCGTGTCGCAGGTAAGGGCCATAGCGACCGATTGCCGCTTCGATTTCCTTGCCCGTCTCCGGATGCTCGCCGACAATCCGAGGCAAGCCCAGCAGCTTCACCGCCCACTCGAGATCGAAATCATCGAGGTCCTTAGGGATCGAAGCGCGGACTTTCTTCTCATCCTCAGCCACCATCTCGACATAAGGCCCAAACCGGCCTGATTTGCGATGGATTTCCGCGCCAGTCTCCGGATGCTCGCCCATCAAGCCATCTTCAGCCGCATCATTGCCGTCAGCGCCCGGCTGAGCAAAGCGGCGAGTGAACTTGCATTCGGGATAGTTCGCACAGGCGACAAAGGCGCCATAGCGGCCACCACGCAGGTTCAAGCGGCCATTCGGACGCCCTTCCTGATCACACAACGGGCAGAAACGCGGGTCCTTGCCGTCTTCACGCTCAGGAAAAAGGAAGTCGGACAAATACTCGTCGAGCACTTCAGTGACTTCGGACGGCTTCTTCTCCATCACCTCTTCGGTTTTGGGTTTAAAGTCCTTCCAGAATGCTTCGAGCAGCGCCTTCCAATTCTCACGGCCATCGGAAACCGTATCGAGCTCGTCCTCCATGCCGGCGGTGAACTCATAGGCTACGTAATTGGGGAAGAACCGCTCAAGAAATGCTGTGAGCAAACGTCCTGATTCCTCTGCAAAGAAACGGTTTTTCTCCATCCGCACATAAGCGCGGTCACGCAATGTCTGAATGGTCGAGGCATAAGTCGAAGGGCGACCAATACCGAGCTCTTCGAGCCGCTTCACAAGGCTCGCTTCAGAGAAACGCGGCGGCGGCTGCGTGAAGTGCTGGTTCGCTTCAACGCCTTGCTTTGCGGGCACATCACCTTTGCGGATGACCGGCAGCAGGCCGTCTTCATCATCGTCGGAGGATTTGTCGTCGAACCCTTCCTGATAGACTGCGAAGAAGCCAGGGAACTTCACCACCTGGCCAGTTGCGCGCAGCTCGTGCTGCCCGGTTGCATCGCGCATATTGACGGTGGTGCGTTCCAGCCGAGCGCTCGCCATCTGGCTTGCGACCGCACGCTTGTAAATGAGGTCATAAAGCTTGGCTTCATCGCCTGAGCCCGCACGCTCTTTACGAAAATCAGTTGGACGGATCGCTTCATGCGCTTCCTGCGCGTTCTTTGCCTTGGTCGCGTAGAAACGCGGCTTTTCAGGCAAGTAGGCCGCGTCGTATTTCTCGCCGATCTGGTCGCGCACAGCAGCAATCGCGCTGCCATCCATCTGCACGCCATCGGTCCGCATGTAAGTGATTGCACCCGCTTCATAGAGCGATTGCGCGCACCGCATCGTGTGGCTCGCAGAAAAGCCCAATTTGCGCGCGGCTTCCTGCTGCAAGGTCGAGGTCGTGAACGGAGGCGCTGGATTGCGCTTCAATGGCTTTGTTTCGATATCCTCGACAGTGAAGCGACCTTTTTCGACCACTTCCTTTGCCGCCATGGCCGAGCCTTCATTGCCGAGCGTCAGCTTGTCGAGCTTCTCGCCATTGAAGCGCGTCAGCCGCGCATCGAAATTCGTCCCGTCGTGCTGCAGCTTGGCAATGACGGACCAGTATTCGTCCGGCTTGAAAATTTCGATCTCGTGCTCGCGCTCGCAAATGAGGCGCAGAGCGACGGACTGCACCCGCCCCGCACTCTTCGCACCGGGCAGCCGCCGCCACAGGACCGGCGAGAGCGTAAACCCGTAGAGATAGTCGAGCGCGCGCCGCGCCAGATACGCATCGATCAGATCGGTATCGAGCTCGCGCGGCGACTTCATCGCTTCCGTCACCGCTTTCTTGGTGATCGCGTTGAATGTCACGCGGTCGACCTTGGCGGGCAACGCTTTGCGCTTCTTCAGCAGTTCCTGAACGTGCCAGCTGATCGCTTCACCTTCGCGGTCAGGGTCGGTTGCGAGGACCAGGCGGCTGGACTTCTTTGCCGCGTCCGCAATCGCTTTCACCTGATCGCGGTTGCGCTTGTCGGCATAGACTTCCCAGTCCATTTCGAAATCCTCGTCCGGGCGCACGCTGCCATCCTTGGGCGGCAGATCGCGGACGTGGCCGTAGGATGCGAGGACCTTGAAGTCCCCGCCCAGATATTTCTCGATAGTTTTCGCCTTGGCCGGCGACTCAACAATGACCAGTTGCATGGAGGTTTTATCGTTCCCTTACGCGTATACGTGTACGTACGCGCGAGTTTGTGCGGGTCAGCGGGTTCGTCAAGTGGGATTGTGCACGCCGCTTGCTCAAGAAAATACTTCGGCGGTTTCTTCCGAAATATCGTTGAGCACGCTATAAACACCAATACCAAAGGCGTAATAAACTGCATTGCTTGCCGCATCGGTGAGCGAGGCAATAAACCCGAGAACGATCGTGCCGCCAGCATAGGCTGCGGCAGCGACGAAAATCCCGACAACGATGCTAACCAGCAGACCGAGCACCAGTCCGGCGAAAAAGATGGGCCAGCTATATCCTCGCGTGGCGTCCCAACTGGATCTCAACGAATCGACCACACCTTCGCCTTTTCCAATCAGATAGCCTGAACTTGCTGACCAGCGAACGAGAAGGATGATCCCGGGTATGACGAGAAGTAGAAAACCGAAAATGAAGCCGATACCCGACAGCAAGGTCATGCCGATATAGGCCCAGATTCTAGTGTCGCTGGTGCCGAGTCGCCCGTCCGTGCGAAGAAATTGCGCGAGCAAAAAGTACGCTCCTACGACTGCGACGACCACGCCGAGAAGCGTAAACAGCACTGAAGCAAAGCTCTGTCCCTGCTCGATCGTTGCCCCGATGTTAAAGCCGCCGATATTATCGTTCACTTCGATTAGGCCGAGCGCCATGCCCATTCCATTAATCCCGCCGACCACCAGCGTGTAGATCGCGATGGCGGTGATGTTCCGTCCGACAACGTCAAAAACCGAGCCGAAAAAGCCGCCGAAGTTCTTTTCTCTTTCCATCATGCCCCTCAATGCGCTGCTAGCCAGAGAGGCTAACCCTTCCCCCCGCATGTCTGACGAGTTCGCCGGCAATTTCAAGCTCCAGCAGCGCCAATTGCACTGACGCGGCTGTTTCACCCGATTGGCGGATGAGTTCGTCCACGGCAACGGGCGCGATTGAAAGCAGCTCTGAGATATCGGCTGGCTCCGCCTCGGCCAGATCTTCCTCCGACCAGTCGAAACCGGGCGCGGCCTCTGCGACGCGCGAACGAGCCTTGCCGTCAAAGCCGGAGAGCAGCTCGACCACATCTTCAGGCGATTGCACCAGCACAGCGCCTTCGCGGATAAGTTGGTTGCAGCCCGAGGATCGCGCATCGAGCGGGCTGCCGGGGATCGCCATGACCTCTCGGCCTGCTTCGCCCGCCAACCGCGCGGTGATGAGCGAGCCGGACTTGGGCGCGGCCTCCACCACAAGCGTGCCTGCCGCAAGCCCTGCGATGATCCGGTTGCGGCTAGGAAAATGGCTGCCGCGCGGTTCAGTGCCGGGCGGCTGTTCCGCGATCAGCAAGCCTTCGCTCGCGATCCGCTCCTGCAATTCCGCGTGCTGCGGCGGGTATGCAATCTCGATCCCGCTCGCGATCACGCCGATGGTGTGCGAGAAAGCGCCTTCATGCGCTGCCCCGTCAATCCCGCGAGCAAGGCCAGAGACGACGGTGTAGCCCTCGCCCGCCAGATCGCGGGCAAATTCGCGTGCCAGCTTGATCGCAGCAGCCGACGCATTTCTCGCGCCCACCATCGCAACGCAAGGCCGGTTCGCCAGCTCCAGCCGCCCGCGCATGGTGATGATCGGCGGCGCGCTGTCGAGCTCGGCCAGAAGCGCGGGATAGTCCGGCTGATCGTGGAACAGGTAGCGCGCGCCGGCAGCTTTCACCGCGTCGATCTCGCTCTCGATGCGGCCCACAGGTGCTGCGGAGTAAGCGCGCTTTCCGCGGCTACCAAGCTCCGGCAAGGCTTCCAAAGCGCTTGCCGCATCGCCAAACCTTGCGAGCAATTGGCGGTAGCTGACAGGGCCAATATGCGGGGATCGCAGCAAACGAATGCGGGCGAATGCTTCGGCCTGAGAGAGAGTTGCGCCCATCGCGCTCACCCATCGCGAGAGCAGGCCTCGGGTCAAATTACAGGATTGTTAGCAAGGCAGTGGCCTAGTCCTTCTTGGCTCCGCCAATTCTGGGCTCCTCGCCTTTCATCAACCGCGCGATATTTTCGCGGTGCAAGTAGATGATGAGGCCGGCAATCGCAGCCAGCACAGGGAAGAATTGCGGATAGCCAAACAGCGGCGCAGCGGCGGCTGCTGCAATAACCGCGCTCATCCCTGCAAGGCTGGAGATGCGGAAGATCGCAAGGATGCTTAGCCAGATGAGCGCATAGGCTGCGCCTATCGGCCAAGCGAGACCGAATGCCACGCCAGCATTGGTCGCAACGCCCTTGCCGCCCTTGAAACCGAGCCAGACCGGGAAGCAATGTCCGATGACTGCTGCGCCTGCCGCGAAGGCCATCGCCACTTCGCCCCATAGCTCGCCCGCGATAAACACCGGCGCAAAGCCTTTAAGCAAATCGAGCAAGAGCGTTCCTGCCGCCAAGCCTTTGTTGCCGGTGCGCAGGACATTGGTCGCGCCGATATTGCCGCTGCCGATGCTACGCACATCGCCCATGCCAGCCGCTTTTGTCAGCAGCAGGCCGAAGGGAATCGAGCCAAGCGCGTAACCCAGCAATGCAGCGTAAAGCGGTTCCAAATTTGATACTCCGTTCGGCCTGACTTGTCGAAGCCCCGCACATCTTATAGCGACCGTCACTCATACGGAAATTCCACCCTTCGACAAGCTCAGGGTGAGCGGAGTTTTGCCAACTTGGAAGCCCAATCCCCGATCCTACTGTTTGATTCCGGTATCGGCGGATTGAGCGTGCTTGCCGAACTGCGCAAGGCCTTGCCCCAAGCGCCGGTCATCTACGCTGCCGATCTTGCGGGCTTGCCTTATGGCGAGAAATCCGAAGCGCAGATCGCTGCAAGGGTCGCCGGTCTGCTCGGCAGGATGAGCGAACGCTACACACCAAGGCTTATCTGCATCGCTTGCAACACTGCCAGCACCATTGCGCTCGGCATGGTGCGCGAAGTCCTCGAAGTGCCGATTGTCGGGACAGTCCCAGCGATCAAACCAGCCGCGGCAATGACGCAAACTGGGGTAATCGGCCTGCTTGGTACGCAAGCCACGATCCGGCAAGCCTATGTCGATAATCTCGAAGCGGAATTTGCGAACGGCAAACGCATGTTGCGGTTCGCCGCGCCTGAGCTGGTCGAAGCTGCCGAGGCTAAGTTGCGCGGCAAAACGCCTTCTCCAGAAGCGATCCAGGCCGCTGCCGACGGCCTCAAAGCCATGGCAGGCAGCGAGACCATCGACACAGTCGTTCTCGCCTGTACTCACTTCCCATTGCTCGAGGACGAGCTGGCGCGACACTTCGCGCCTGGTACGCGGTTTGTCCACGGCGCTGAAGGTATTGCGCGACGGATCGCTCACTTGACAAAAGGCCAGCCCTTTCCCGTCGATCCGTCAAGCCGGTTCGTGGCAACGGGCGACATGCAAACTGCGCAAGAGCTGTTGCCTATGCTGAAAACGCACGGATTTCAGACGGTAGAGCCATTCTGACCTGCGAATCGCTCGCAAAGATCGCGCTAGAATTTCGGAACTTTTCGCCTTACATCGCGCTACCGATTTACCGATGAGTCCAGACAAAAGGACTCGGCCATGAAGCGGAACTGAGACGCGTGAATTACGATATGATCTTCGACAAGGCGATTGACCGCCTGCACGAGGAAGGGCGTTACCGCGTCTTCATCGATATCATGCGCAATAAAGGCGCGTTCCCGAATGCGCGCTGCTTTGCCGGGCATAATGGCCCAAAGCCGATCACGGTTTGGTGTTCGAACGATTACCTTGCGATGGGTCAGCACCCCAAGGTAATCGAAGCGATGGAAAACGCGCTGCATGATGTGGGCGCAGGTTCTGGCGGCACGCGCAATATCGGCGGCAACACGCATCTTCATGTCGAGCTTGAGCAGGAGCTGGCTGAGCTCCACGGTAAGGAAGGCGCGCTGCTGTTCACCAGCGGCTATGTCTCCAACGACGCGACGCTCTCAACGATTGCAAAACTGCTGCCCGGCTGCGTCATTTTCTCGGACGAGCTGAACCACGCGAGCATGATTGCGGGCATCCGCAATTCGAGCTGCGAGAAGCGCGTGTTCCGTCACAACGATGTCGAGCATCTCGAGGAACTCCTCGCCGCGGAAGACATCGACACGCCCAAGCTGATCGCCTTCGAAAGCGTTTATTCGATGGATGGCGATGTCGCACCGATCCATGCGATCTGCGATTTGGCTGAGAAATACAATGCGCTGACCTATATCGACGAGGTCCATGCGGTTGGCATGTATGGCGAGCATGGTGGGGGTATCTCCGAGCGCGATGAAGCGGCGGACCGCATCGACATTATCGAAGGCACGCTCGGCAAGGCATTCGGTGTGATGGGCGGCTACATCGCTGCGGACAAGCGCGTGATCGATTGCATCCGCTCTTACTCACCGGGATTCATCTTCACGACGTCACTTTCGCCGGTTCTGGTTGCGGGCGTGCTTGCCGCGGTTAAGCACCTCAAAGCTTCAAGCGAAGAGCGCGACGGCCAGCAAGCCGCCGCTGCGATGCTCAAGGACAAATTCCGTGATGCGGGCCTGCCGGTCATGGACAGCGTCACGCATATCGTCCCGCTGATGGTCGGCGATCCCGTCCGCGCGAAGAAGATCAGCGATATCCTGCTCGCGGAATATGGCGTCTATGTGCAGCCGATCAATTTCCCGACTGTCCCACGCGGAACCGAGCGCTTGCGCTTTACGCCAGGGCCGAACCACACGCCTGAGATGATGGACGAGCTCACTGAAGCGCTCGTCGAAATCTGGGACCGGTTGGAGCTGGAATTCAAGAAAGCGGCATAGGCCGCTTGCCCTACGTGCCAAAACACGCCTAGGTGCTCCCACTAGCGATTCATTGCTTGGGAGAGCACGATTTGAACACGCACACGATTAAGCACCGCTTGGGTTTGAGTGCCCTCGCCTGTGCTACCGTTCTGGCAAGCGCTACGCCGCTTCTCGCTCAGGAACGGCCGATTGCCTTTACCGGCGCGACGATCATGCCCATGACCGGCGAGACGATCGAGAACGGCACGATCGTTGTCCATGAAGGCAAGATCACGGCGATCGGCGCGACTGTAGCTCTGTCAGAAGGCACGGAAGTGCGCGATGCCACCGGCAAAGTCATTTTGCCCGGCATTGTCGATACGCACTCGCATATCGGCCAGGTCCAGGGCGCTGACCGGAGCGCACCGATCCAGCCGGACGTGCGCGCGATGGATGCGATCAATCCCAAGGACAAAAGCCTCGAAAAAGCGCGCGCAGGCGGCGTAACTTTCGCGAACGTAATGCCTGGCTCCGGCCATTTGATGAGCGGCCAGACTTTCTACATGAAGCTGCGGCGCGGCGATTTCATTGAAGACGTCGCAGTGCGCGATGACGATGGCAAGATGCTCGGCGGCATGAAAATGGCCAACGGGACGAACTCAATCCGCGACAATGCAGGTTGGCCGGGTACACGCGCAAAGTCAGCCGCATTGGTCCGCGCCAAGTTCATCGATGCAAAGCCCTATTGCGACGGCAAAAAAGAAAAACGCGATCTTGCCAAGGACGCTCTGTGCGAAATCATGGCAGGCGAGCGGCTTGTGCACTTCCACACGCACCGCGCGGACGATATTATGACGGTGCTTCGCCTGCGAGACGAGTTCGGTTTCAAAGTGCTCATCCAGCACGGCATGGAAAGCGGCGATATTGCTGACCGCATTGCGGCAGCAGGTATTCCCGTCTCGCACATTCTGGTTGACGCGCCGGGTGGCAAATTGGAAGCGATGAATTCGCGGATTACGTCCGCTGGCGATCTGGAAAAAGCAGGCGTGCTTGTTTCGCTTCATTCGGACGACCCCATTGTTGATAGCCGGATGATGTTCCGTCAGGCAGCGCTGGCTGTGCGCGGCGGGATGACCCGCGAAGGCGCCTTGCGCGCGTTAACAATCAACCCGGCGAAACAGGTGGGGCTCGATGATCGCATCGGCTCGCTCGAAGTCGGCAAGGATGCAGACTTGCTGGTGATGGATGGCGATCCGCTGTCGATCTACACCAAGCTGCTTGAGACATGGGTCGAAGGCGATCTTGTCTGGGACCGCAGCAATCCGGAACAAGCGGCATTCGCAACCGGCGGTGAAGGCACGGCCAGCAATGGCCGCTCGATGCACCACCTCGACCTAGAAGCGCATGCGATGGAGAATGACCAATGAGCATTCGGACAAATCTCTCGCGCGCTGCTGTGGCATTTGGAGCCGCACTTACTTTCGCAATGCCGGCATGGGCGCAAGATATCGCTGTTCGCGGCGAGACGCTTTACACCATGGCGGGCGAGCCGATCGCCGATGGCATAGTGGTGATCGAGGATGGCATGATCAGCGCGGTTGGCCCTGCATCGAGCACGCCTATGCCATCCGGCATGCAGGTGATGACAGCAAAGGTAGTCACACCCGGTCTGGTCGACGCGCACAGCACTGTTGGTCTTTCCGGCTATCTCAACCAGCCGCACGATCAGGATCAGCTCGAGAAATCATCGCCGATCCAGCCTGAGTTGCGCGCGATTGATGCTTACAATCCGAAGGAACGTCTGGTGCAGTGGGTCCGCGAACTCGGCGTCACGACGCTCCACACAGGGCATGGCCCCGGCGCGCTGATTTCAGGTCAAACCATGATCGTGAAAACAACAGGTGAGACCGTGGATGACGCCGTAGTCGTGCCGCGCGCTATGGTTGCGGCCAATCTTGGCTCCTGGGCGCTAGATAACAGCGGCAAGGCACCGGGCACTCGCTCTAAACAGATTGCGCTGCTTCGCGGCGCCTTGGTGAAGGCGCAGAACGCAGCAAACGCTCCTGCGAAGAAAGACGCTCCTGCCAAGCGCGACCTGATGGTCGAAGCCATGCGCGACGTGCTCGACGGCAAAGTGCCGCTGATGGTCACAGCATGGAGAGCGCAGGACATCCTGAGCGCGCTGCGCCTCAAGGAAGAGTTCGGGATCGAGCTCGTGATCGATGGAGCAGCCGACGCCTATCTGGTGATCGACGAGCTTCGTGAAGCGGGCGTGTCAGTCATTCTGCACCCTCCCCGCGCGCGCCAGTTCGGCGATCTTGAGAATGCAAGCTTCGATACTGGCGCCAAACTGCGCGACGCTGGCATCCCGTTCGCCTATCAGTCCGGCTTTGAGGCTTATGTGCCCAAGACCCGCGTAGTCCTATGGGAAGCCGCTGTCGGCGCTGCCAATGGCCTCGGCATGGAAGACGCGCTGAAAGCGATCACTATCGATGCCGCAGCGCTGATTGGAGTGTCCGAGAAAGTCGGCTCGCTCGAAGTCGGCAAGCATGGCGATGTTGCGATGTTCAACGGCGATCCGTTCGAAACGACGAACTTCGTGACAGGCGTTGTCATCGAAGGTGTAGTCGTAAGCAACGAAGCGCGCTGATCCGCATTCACTGAGGAATTTCACTGCAATGACGCAAGGTTTTACGCCCGGTTCGTCGGACCAGACCTATGAAGAAGTGGTGCTCGGTCGCCGCTCGATCCGAGGCTATCTCGACAAACCTGTCCCGCAGGAGCTGATCGAAGAGATTCTCGGCATGGCGATGCGCTCGCCATCCTCCATGAATACGCAGCCCTATCACTTCCATGTGATCACCGGAGAGCCGCTCGACCGTATCCGCAAGGGCAATACGGAAAACATCCTCGCCGGTGTTCCCGATAGCCGTGAGTTTCGCCGTGGGCATGCCTTTGAAGGGGTTCACCGCGAGCGGCAGGTTGGCTGTGCGATCCAGCTGTTCGAAGCGATGGGGATTGAGCGTGACGACAAGGAAAAACGGCAAGACTGGGTGCTGCGCGGTTTCCGCCAGTTCGACGCGCCGGTTTGTGTGATCGTCACTTACGACAAGGAATTGTCGGACAGCGATGACACCGCGTTTGATTGCGGCGCAGTCACCACTGCGCTCGTCAACGCGGCGTGGAGCCGCGGCCTGGGCTGTGTAATCAACAGCCAGGGCATCATGCAGAGCCCAGTTGTCCGCGAACACGCGAGTATTTCGGACGATCAAGTGATCATGAAAGCAGTCGCAATGGGCTGGCCTGACCCGGATTTCCCGGCGAATCCGGTCAAGATCACACGCCGCAAAGTCAGTGAAGCAGCACGGTTCGTGGGGTTTGACTAAGCTCCGTTAGGGACCCTCCAGCGCAGACCTAAGAGGTTCTCCGCCTCTGAGTAGTCATGGCGGCTCGCTTTTGCGCTACGATGTCGCATTATCCGTGTTAATAACAAGAATGTCTGGCTTTAGTGACCGCAGCAAATCACTGGTGACACTACCCAGCGTGGCCTGTCGGAACCCGCTTTGGCCGTGACTTCCCAACACCACTAACCCCTCGCTCGCCAAGTCACAGCGCTTCTCGAATTCGCGGGTGATGGTCTTGTGCGTTCCGCCACGCCCGAGCGCGGAGGTGGCATTGCTGAGCGAAGGTTCTGCCTCTGCAAGCGCAGTCATGAATGTCTCCATAGCCTTCTGCTCATGCGCCTCGACTTCCTCAGCAACGTAGCTGTCGCGTTGGAACCCTTCGAACGGCACATGCCAGGCGTGCACCACATGGACCTGTGCATCGGGAAACATCCTCGCAGCAGTGATGATCGCATATTTGGAGTCGGCTGAAAAATCAGTCCCGGCGATGATGTGTCGATAGGACGAACGCGGGCGTTGCTTGACCACAAGAACCGGCTTCTTCGTGTTGCGCAACACATAGTCGACGGCCGTGCCAAGAAAGAAATCGCCAAGGGAGTTGTAACGCGCAGGCCCAACGACCAGCAGCTCTACATCATCGGCTTTACTAGCCGAAGCAATCGCATGCGGCGGCGAGCCTTCCGGATAAGCAAACTCAACATCGCACTCGGTATCGCCAACACATTCGCGCATGCGCTTGTCGAGCGATGCCCAATCGGCATTTTCGGCGTCCATGAAATCGAGCGCATGAACGAGGCGAAGTGCCTTTCCGGTTCGCGCACACAGCGCCAAAGCACGGTCAATCGCCCGATCCGCACGCGAACTGAAATCCGTCGCAACCAGGATTTTTGTGTTCAACACCAGATTTCTCCTCACTGGGAGAATGATACAGGATATCAAAACTTACTGCAAACGATTCTCAAAAGGGGGTAACCCTCGGATCAGCGCAAGCTCACTACATTATCGGCTTCCGGACGCTGGCGGCTGCCATCATAGAGGCTCGCCATCGGCTCGTCCGCGACTATGTACTGCTCGGCATTGCCGAAGCCATTAAAGCCCGTCTTCATCGCTGCGCCATAAGCGCCGATCATGCCGACCTCGATATAGTCGCCTGCCTGAATGTCGCTGGGTAATGGGAATGGCCCGGCCATATAGTCCGCATCATCGCAGGTCGGGCCATAGAAGGCGAAATCCATCTCTGGATCGCGCAACTCATCTTCGAGTGCGCGAACCGGGAATTTCCAGCCGACATGCGCTGCATCATAGAGCGCACCATATGCGCCATCATTGATATAGAGCTCATCGCCGCGGCGCTTCTCAACTTGGACGATCAGTGAGGAATATTCCGCGGACAGCGCCCTGCCCGGCTCGCACCATAGTTCAGCGTTGTATGCAATCGGCAGCGCGTAATAATGCTGGTGGATGATCTGGAAGTAATCCTCGAGCGGAGGCGGCTCCATGCCCGGATAGATGCTCGGGAAACCGCCGCCGACATCCACCATGTCGATTACGACTGACGCCTCTGCAATCGCCGCACGCGTACGGTCGAGCGCCTGCACAAATGCAAACGGGCTCATCGCTTGGCTGCCCACGTGGAAGCACACACCGAGCCAGTCACAATGCTGGCGCGCGTTCTGAAGCAGCGCAGGCGCTTCCAACAGGTCGCAGCCGAACTTTGCGGCCAGCGAGAGCTCGGAAAATTCGGATGAGACACGCAGGCGTACAGCGAGCCGCAAATCGGTCGCAGCTTCGCCTGTTTCCGGGTCGCGGCAAGCCTCGACAATCTTCTCCAACTCTTCCTGCGTGTCGAGACTGAAGGTCTTGCAGCCGTGCTTGTGATAGGCCTCGGCAATCGCCTTGCGCGTCTTGATCGGATGCATGAAGCACAAGGTCGCATCGGGCAGAGCCGCGCGCACCAGCCGCACTTCCGCGATCGACGCGACATCGTAATGCGTAACGCCTGCTTCCCAAAGCACAGTGATCAGTTCAGGCGATGGGTTGGCCTTCACCGCATAAAGCACTTTGCCCGGAAACTTCTCAACGAAGAAGCGAGCAGCGCGCATGGCGGCGTGCGGACGATTGAGGATGACAGGTTCGTCCGGCGCGACGTCGCGGACTACAGCCTTGGCGTTGGGATAGATGTGCAACTCAAGGGACCCCCTAAAGGTTCAGTGTTCAACCAAACGGTTACGAGCCTGCCTTGCGGATGTCCCTTGGGGCAGAAGTGGCGCGCGTATAAGCGCTCGGGAGGAAAACGCAAATCAAAAAATGCAGTTCCCGACGCGCAAGAAATTTTCCCACGCTAGGCACGGATATCAGGACTGGAAGCTGACTTCCGGTACCTGATCGACCACGCCCAACTCGCTGTCATCCAAGCGGTGAAAGTCGGCGTCCCTGAAACCCAGCCCGCTTGCGAACAGCACGGCAGGAAAGCTTTCCCGCGCGGTGTTGTAGCGCGACACAGCTGCGTTCAGTGCGCGGCGTGCGGCCGCCAGCTTGTCTTCCACCATGGAAAGCTCGCGCTGCAATTCCTGAAAATTGGCAGAAGCCTTCAAGTCCGGATAGGCCTCACCCAGTGCAAGCAAGCGATCGAGCGCGATCTTGAATTGCTTCTCATCAGTAGACTGGATCGGGCCTTCAGCAGCCTTTGAGCGAGCGGCGATGACAGCTTCGAGCGTCTCGCTTTCATGGCTGGCATAGCCTTTCACGGTTTCAACCAGATTGGGGACCAGATCATGCCGCTGGCGCAGTTGAGCATCGATATCAGCAACGCCCTGATTTACGTTCTGTCGCAAACCAACCAGCCGGTTGTAAATGCCAATCGCAAGAATGCCGACCAGCACAATCAAACCTATGACAATAAAGAACCCCATCGTCTCGTTTACTCCCTCTTTCCGTCAGCTGTGTTACTATGCCATAACAGCAAGAAATAAGCACGAAAGAATATGGTAAACACCACCAGCGTCTCCACTCTGATGAATGACGGGCTCGGCACTTGGCTGGACGAGCGCGCGCAGATGCGAGCGGACGCCAAAGCCAAGGCATCTGGCCGCTGGACAAAGGCCGCATTTCTCGGCCTCCCGGCCCTGGCATTCATGTGGTTTGGTCCGCCTTGGGCGCTCGACTGGAAGTTCATCATCAGCGCCTTCATAGTCGGTGGCGGATGGGCGTGGGGCTATGCGCCAATCAAAGCGGCGAAAAAGGAAATCAAAGTCGGGATCAACTCCGCAATCGCTCGCTCGCTTGGGCTTCAATACGAGCATGATGTGGAACCGGGCGGCGAATTTGAGGCTGCCAAGACATTCGGATTGCTCCCTCATTTCCACAAGTCTGCGTTTGAGGACCAATGGTCAGGCGAGCTGAAGGGACATGCTTTTCAGCTTTACGAAGCGCATCTGCGCGAGCGCCGCAGTTCAGGCAAGAATACCCGCTACGTTACGGTGTTTCGCGGTGCGATCATCGCGATGGATTTCGGCCAGCCATTTCACTCGATCACGCTCCTGCAGCGCGCTGGCAAGCACAAGAAATGGCTCGGGCTTGGCGGACGTAAGGACAGTGTGAGTTTTAACGGGCGCGAGCTGCATTATGTCGATCAGGTGCATCCTGATTTCGAAGACACTTTCGAAGTCTGGTCTGACGATCAGGTCGAAGCGCGCACTCTGATCCACCCTAGCTATATCGAGCAATTGTTGGAGATCGAACGCGCTTTCTCTGGAGAGGAAATCCGAGCGCTGTTCCTCAATGGCGAGATCATCCTCGCTGTGGAAAGCGACGATATGTTCGAAAGCGGATCTATCGAGCCGCATGACGATGCACGCAAGGCTGCTGCGACACAGGACCAGTTCGCGATGCTGGCTGGGCTGGCGGTCAGAATCAATCAGAATGTCCGAGGTGATCGTTTGAGCGATCCGCTGCGCGCCCCAATCAACTCAAACGGTTCCTGAAATCCTCGTAAGTGAATGCACGGACCAGATCCAAGTGATCGGTATCGCTGTCCCACAGATAGATTGACGGCAAAGCCACCCCATTAAAGGTCGTCGTCTTTACCATCGAATAATGCGCCTGATCCAAGAGGGCGAAGCGCGCGCCGGGCTGCGCTGGCACAGGCAAGCGATAATCGCCAATTACATCGCCTGCCAGACATGACGGACCACCCAGCCGGATCGGGATCTGGTCCTCGTCGGTCAACTCGCCGAGCATGGCGGGGCGATACGGCGCTTCAATCACATCGGGCATATGACAAGTCGCCGACACATCGGTAATGCCGAATGGAACGCCATTAAAGCCGGTATCAAGCAGCGTGCCGACGAGAATACCCGCATCCAATGCGACCGCTTCACCAGGCTCGAGATAGATTTCAGCGGCTGTGTCTTCTTTCGCGTCACGCAGGAACTCGACCAACTCCTCGCGCTGATAGTCGGCCCGCGTGATGTGGTGACCACCGCCCATATTGATCCACTCAAGCTGACCGAAATAGGGCTCGATTGCATCGAACACCGCATCCCAGGTCCGCTTCAGCGGTTCCAGATCCTGCTCACACAGATTGTGGAAGTGGATGCCGGTGACGCCTTCCATCACTTCGTCGGTAATCTGGTCGATCGGAAAGCCCAATCGCGATCCGGGCGATGAGGGATCGTATTTCGCTTCCTCGCCTGTCGGCACCATGGGATTGATACGCAGCCCGACATCAAAGTCCTGACCCGTGGTCCGGGCATGGTCGAGGATCAGCGCAGCGCGCTCGATCTGGCCGGGCGAGTTGAAGATCACATGGTCCGAAAGCCGCAACACCTCTTCCAGTTCGTCAGGTTTGTAGGCGGCGCAATAGGTCGCAATCTCGCCATCGTAGAACTCGGATGCAAGCCGCGCTTCCCAAAGCCCGCTGGTGCACACCCCGTCGAGATATTCGCCAATGACATGCGCGGTCGACCACATGGAGAACGCCTTAAGCGCTGCAAACATCTTGATGTCGGCTGCATCGCGGATCTCAGCCAGCACCTGACAATTGGCGCGCAACTTCGCGGCATCGACGACGAATGCAGGGCTCTCGACACGCGAGAGATCAAAATGGGCGAACGCGCCCGGATCACCGGCTTTGGTTTGCATCAGCTTTTCCCCAAAGCGTCAGTGAACTCAGCAAGGGCCGTTTCATCAAAACACACCAGCGAAATTAGCTCAAGAGCTCCTGCATGATGTACGACAAAACCTGTTATCGTCTCAACGGCAGTCACTGCTGCCTTATTTAGCGGGTACTTGAAGATGCCCGTCGAAATGGCTGGAAACCCAATACTCTTGGCACCAATTTCCACCGCGCGTTGAAGAGATTCCCTATAACAGCTTGCCAGCTGCTCAGGCTCACCATTGCCGCCGCCACGCCAAACCGGGCCGACAGTGTGAATAATGTGAGCGGCTGGAAGGTCGTAACCTTTGGTGGTTTTCGCTTGCCCGGTCTTACACCCGCCAAGCAAGCGACACTCGTGCACGAGCTCCTTCCCCGCAGCACGATGTATCGCTCCGTCCACACCGCCACCTCCGAGCAAAGATGAATTCGCTGCATTGACGATGGCGTCAAACTCCATCGTCACGATGTTTCCTTGGACGGTTTCGATTGTTGTAGAGCCAATCTTTAAGCCCATCAAAACCCGACCGGTCCGTCCAGCTCCTTGACTTGCCACGGAAGACCATGCGCATTGAGCATGTCCATGAACGGATCGGGGTCCATCTCTTCCATGTTGACGACACCGTCCTTGTCCCACGTGCCCTGCACCATCATTGCCGAGCCGATCATCGCAGGCACGCCGGTGGTATAGGAAACCGCCTGATTGCCGGTTTCCTCAAACGCTTCCTCATGGTCGCAGATATTGTTGATGTGAAAGGTCTTTTCGCCTGATCCATCCAGCGCTTCGCCGGTTGCAATCACGCCGATATTGGTCTTGCCCTTCGTAGTTTCGCCCAGCGTTTCCGGCTTGGGTAGGACAGCGGCGAGGAACTGCAGCGGGATGATTTCCCTGCCTTGATACTTCACCGGCTCGATCGAGGTCATGCCGACATTCTGCAGGACGGTAAGGTGCTTGATGTACTCATCGCCAAAGGTCATCCAGAAACGCGCACGCTCGATCTCGGGATTGAATTTCGCAAGGCTCTCCAGCTCTTCGTGATACATGAGATAAGCGTTGCGCGTGCCGACCTCTTCGAAATCGAATGGCGTCATGACGCTCATCGCAGGCGTTTCCACCCACTCACCATTCTCCCAATGGCGTGCAGGCGCCGTCACTTCACGAATGTTGATTTCCGGGTTGAAATTGGTCGCGAACGCCTGACCATGATCGCCGCCATTGCAGTCGAGAATGTCGAGCTGGCGAATGGTCTTCAGCTTGTGCTTCTTCAGCCACATGGTGAACACGCTGGTCACGCCCGGATCGAACCCTGAACCGAGCAGCGCCATCAGGCCTGCATCCTTGAACCGGTCCTGATAGGCCCACTGCCACTTATATTCGAACTTCGCTTCATCCTTGGGCTCGTAATTGGCGGTATCGAGGTAATCGACACCTGCCTCCAGACAAGCATCCATCAGCGGCAAGTCCTGATAAGGCAGCGCCAGGTTCACCAGCAGCGAAGGCTGAACCTTCTTAATGAGCTGTACGACGGCAGGGACTTCTTCTGCATCGATTTCGTAAGTGTGAATGTCGACGCCCGTGCGGCTCTTCACGCTTTCAGCAATCGCGTCACACTTGCGCTTGGTACGACTGGCGAGATGGATATCGCTGAAAATGCCATTGTTCATGGCCATTTTGTGGACGCAGACAGAGCTGACACCGCCGGCTCCGATAACGAGGACTGTCGACATAAATGGGTTTCCCTGGAAACGATTCTTGCGCGCATTAGGGCAACGCGCATCCCGCGTAAATCGATCCGGTGTTTCCTAATGGCAAAGGAACGCGCAGCGTGGGGGAATGACCTATGCGAAGCGCCCTTCCCCACGATCCGACACACAGCTGTGGAAGCGGCGGAATTTTCATTCCCAGGACTGTGTAACATGCGTATCCAACATGGGCGTCTATTCAGGAAAGCGCGACCATGACTGAACGAATCCCAACACAACAAGGCGTGATAGCCGCAGCGGAGAGCGTCGCCGCGATTCTGCCTTCCACTCCGCTTTTGCCTGTGGAGATTGGCGATATGCATTTCTGGGTAAAGGCGGAGAGCCTGCAACCTATCGGCGCGTTCAAGATCCGCGGTGCATGGTGGCGGCTCTCCAATTTGACCGAGGAGGAGCGCGCAGAGGCCGTTGTCGCCGTTTCGAGCGGCAACCATGCGCAAGGTGTGGCATGGGCGGCAAGAAGGCTAGGCATTGTCGCAACTATCGTCATGCCGGCGGATGCGCCGCGCGTGAAGCTGGATGCGACGCGCGAACTGGGCGCGAAAATTGTGACCTACGATCGTGATACCGAGGATCGCGATGCAGTCGCCGCGCAAGTGATCGCGGAGCAAGGCGGCGTGCTAGTCCATGCGTTTGGCGACCCATGGGTGATTGAAGGACAAGGCAGCGCGGGTATGGAGATTTCGGCTCAGTTGGGCCGCGAGCCAAGCCGCATCATCGCTTGCTGTGGCGGAGGAGGACTTGCAGCAGGGCTGTCACTTGCTTGTCCGAAAGCCGCGATTCATGTCGTCGAGCCGGTTGGCTGGGATATGGTCGGGCGGTCGCTTGCGGCAGGCGAACTGATCCATTCCGCAGCTGATGCACCAAAGACGATTTGCGATGCGCTTCAGCCAACAGCGACGAAAGCCCTCAACCTCTCCGTCCTCTCTGAAAGAGCAGAGCCCGGAGTGACGGTCACCGACGACGAAGTCCGCACAGCGCAACGCTTTGCCTTTGCCAAGCTTCATCTGGTACTCGAGCCGGGCGGTGCTGCAGCCCTTGCCGCTGCGCTCGCGGGTAAAGTCCCGCTCGATGCTGACACTGTGATCATGCTGACTGGCGGGAATACGGACCCTACCGCTTTCGCTGCGACAATCGCGGAAGGCCAATAGGTTGCAATTGACAATCCTATCCCGCTTTCGCAGGGTCCGAGCCGAAATGGGAGGGAAGTAATGCAAGCACAAATGCTCGCGCCGTCCGCAGTGCTGGTCCTGTGGTCTGTCTTGATGGTTTTCTGGATGGCAGCCACGCGATTTCCGGCGATTTCCAAAGCCGAGAAAGGCTCGATCACACCGAAGCCAGGAATTCGGGGTCAGGACCTCGAGCCGGCACTTCCAGACAAGGTCAACTGGAAGTCGCACAATTACACTCATCTTATGGAGCAGCCGACGATCTTCTATCCGGCTGTGATCATCCTCGCGATCATGGGACCGGCCGCGGTGGATGTGCTCCTCGCATGGGTCTATGTCGCGCTACGCATCATCCATTCACTTTGGCAGTCGCTGGTAAACACCATTCCGGTCCGGATTGGCCTGTTCACCTTGTCGAGCCTTGCCCTGGCGGCACTCGCTGTGCGTGCGGTGATGGCCACACTATTCTTTGATCCGGGAGTCGCCCCATGAGCGGAATGCAAATCCTTCAACCCGTTGTCGCACTTGCTATCTGGACCATGATTATGTGGGCATGGATGTATGCGACCCGCATCCCTGCAATGAGCAAGGCGCAAGACATTCCCGAACCGTCCAAACTGGTCGGGACAACTGGCGCTCAACTTCGCAAGCAACTACCTGATCGTGTCAATTGGAAAGCCGACAATTACAATCACTTGCACGAGCAACCGACCGTATTCTACGCGATTGCGATCGTGCTAGCTGTAGTCGGCCAAGGCGACGGCATGAATGCGCTTCTGGCGTGGATCTATGTCGGACTTCGTGTCGCGCACAGCCTTGTGCAAGTCACAGCAAACAAGGTCATGGTGCGTTTCGTTCTGTTCGCACTATCCAGCGTTGTGCTGATCGCGCTGATCTTCCACGCGACGATCTTCACTTTCGACATTCACATGTAGGTTTTGAGCGGGAGGGCGCTTTCGCAGCCCCTCCCCTCACTCAGCGGCTTCAGTCGCCGGTTCAGCCTCGAATTCCAGCGTGGCGAGAAACTTCTCTGCATCGAGTGCGGCCATGCAGCCCATACCCGCAGCGGTGACAGCCTGACGATAGACATGGTCAGTCACATCGCCCGCCGCAAATACGCCCGGGATTGCCGTCTTGGGAGTGCCCGGCTCGACGTCGAGATAGCCGCTCTCGTCCATTGCGAGCTTGCCTTTGAAAAGCTCTGTCGCAGGCGCATGACCGATGGCAACAAATGCGCCATCGACTTCGAGTGTGGACTCCTCGCCCGTTACTGTGTCGCTCAACACCAAATGGTTCAGTGCTCCATCATCACCAGCGACGAAGCGCGTTACGGTCTTGTTCCAGAGCGTTGATATGTTGTCGGATTTGAACAAGCGTTCCTGCAGGATCTTCTCAGCCCGCAGCTCATCGCGGCGGTGGATCAAGGTCACATCGTCCGAATGATTGGTAAGGTAGAGCGCTTCTTCAACCGCAGTGTTGCCGCCACCGATAACCGCGACTTTCTTGCCGCGGAAGAAGAACCCGTCACAGGTTGCACAAGCAGACACGCCTTTACCCCCAAGCTCTTGTTCGCCGGGAACGCCGAGCCACTTGGCCTGTGCGCCGGTGCAAATGATGACCGTGTCGCCGATATATTCATCGCCACTGTCACCAACCGCGCGGTACGGAGGGCCGTTTTCCAGATCAACCTCGACGATTGTATCCCACATCATCCGCGTGCCGACATGCTCGGCCTGCTTCTGCATCTGCTCCATCAGCCAAGGGCCCTGGATCACATTTTCATAGCCGGGATAGTTCTCGACATCGGTCGTAATGGTCAGCTGACCGCCGGGCTGAAGACCTTGCACAACGATGGGCTCCAGCATGGCGCGCGCGCCATAAATGGCTGCGGAATAGCCTGCCGGGCCAGAGCCAATGATGAGCATCTTGGTGCGATGTGTCGCCATGATCGAATCCTGTTTCGTGTGTTGCCTATGATGTAGGCTCTCCGCCTACGTGCTTCAATTCGCGGAGGACTGGAATGGGTTACGCATCCACAAGCTGAGCTTTCAACGCATCCCGCTTCACCGCATCCACGCCAAGCAATTGCTCAAGATAGGCATCGGTTGATCCAAACCGTTCTTTGACGGACGCGCGCGCCGCTTCGAGATAGGCCGCATCAACCCCCATAAGCACCCGCATGGTCGCTTCGTCCTTCGCACCATACTTGCCGCCCATCAGCGCCATGCCATGTGCGATGCGTTCTTCGTTACGGGGCGAGTGGTTCGTAAGCAAATAGTCTTCCATCGCGTCATCAGGATGCACGCCCAGCACATGATGCAACAAGTCGACCGCTATGCCCGTGCGGTCCTTGCCAGCTGCACAATGGACCAAACTCGCGCCCTCGCCCGCCGCGAGCGCTTCAAAGTAGCGCTTCAGGATCCAATTAAGGCCGGCGCGATCCGGCAGCGCCGCATAAAGCGCAGTCATGGCCTCGTGCGCGCCCTGGGCATCTATACTCTCTTCAGCGGCCTCTAGATGCGGTGCTAGTCCCGCTGTTTCGCCTTCGAAGAAATGCACCTGCGCGCCAAAGCCATCGGGCCGCTTGCAAGTGTGACGCGCGCGCTCATTGTCACCGCGAAGGTCAATCACATGTGCAAGCGAAAGGTCTGAAACCATCGCAAGGTCGCCATCGCTGGCTTCAGCGTGATGACCTGAACGGAATAGGAGGCCAGTCCGCACGCGCCTTCCTCCGCTTGCGGCATAGCCGCCATAATCGCGGAAATTGTGGATGGCATCTGTGGCAAGAAATGGTGCTAGAGGAGTGCTGTCGGTCATGGGTTCAGTCCGTGACAGCACGAAGAGACTAGAGCAAGCTTCGGCTTCGCCTCAGTCCCCTGAACCGCGCAAATCATCGCAAAACTGCTTTGTCCAAGCCTGCACATTATCATCGCGGATTGTCGCGACCATCGCTTCATAACGATGCTTGCGATCTTCCAATGGCATGTCGAGCGCAGTCTTGATTGCGTGACTGAGATCATCCGGACTGTGCGGATTGACGAGGACTGCTTCGCTCATTTGCTGTGCGGCCCCTGCAAAGCGCGAGAGGATCAAGACGCCCGGGTCCTTGGGATCCTGAGCCGCGAGATACTCCTTCGCAACTAAATTCATCCCGTCACGAAGCGGTGTCACAAGGCCAATCTTCGACGCGCGGAAGAAGCCATAGAGCTCCGCATGGCTATAGCCGCGGTTGACGTAGCGAATAGGCACAAGGTCAACTTCGCTTCTCGCCCCGTTGATCTGACCTGTTTTCTGCTCAAGGAGAGCGCGAATTTGCTGATAGCTTTCAACATCTTCACGGCTTGGCGGAGCGACTTGAATGTAGACCAGATCGCGCACACGGTCTGGATATTGATCGAAGAAGCGACCAATCCCGTCGATCCGTTCCGGCAGCCCTTTGGAATAATCGAGCCGGTCAACCCCGATCATGGCACAGCGATTGCGTGTGGACGAAACCAGGCGTTGCTCGGCTCCTTTCGCGTCTTCACTTTCGCCTTGCTTCTGGAAGTGCTCCCAGTCGATCCCGATGGGATAAGCGCGGGCTTCAACGGTTCGGCCTTCGAAACTGATGACGCCAGTCGCATCGTCGACTTCCGCGCCAAGCTCCTTGCGACAATAATGCAAGAAACTCTCCAGCCACTCGTCGGACTGGAAACCGATCAGGTCGTATTCCAACATCGTTCGCACTAGCCGCTCATGAAACGGGAGCGAAACGAACAGCCGGGTTGGCGGCCATGGAATATGCAGGAAGAAGCCAATGCGGTTTTTGAGCCCGCGCTCGCGCAATCGCGCACCCAGCGGGATCAGATGATAGTCATGGACCCAGACCAGATCGTCTTGCTCGATCAGCGGAGTGACGCTCTCCGCGAACCGCTCATTGACGCGCTCATAGCCTTTGCCGGTTTCGCGCTCATACTCGGTCAGATCCAGCCGATAGTGGAACAGTGGCCAAAGGGTCGAGTTGGCATAACCGTTGTAATATTCATCGATGTCGCGGGTTGAAAGGTCAATCGTCGCAGTCGTCACTCCGTCATGGCGCTGCATATTGATGTTGCCGGTCCGATCATCGCTTTCCTGCCCGGACCAGCCAAACCAGATGCCGCCATAATCCTTAAGCGCAGAATTGAGCGCGCCTGCTAGCCCGCCTTGCGCACCGGCAACGCCGCGCGCCTTCGGCACGGCCACTCTGTTTGAAATGACGACCAAGCGTCCGATTGTGGTCCCCTTCCCCTGCGCCTTGGCTACCGCACTTCGCTCCACGGCTTGGAGAGCAGTCCGGCACAGTTGATTACCCCTACCAGCGAGTATGTCTGCGGGAAGTTCCCCCAAAGCTCCCCGGTTTCGTAATCGAGGTCTTCGCTAAGCAGTCCTGATTGCGTGGTATGGCTTAGCATAGTCTGGAAGAGCACGCGCGCCTCTTCATCGCGACCGGCCAGGTGCAATGCTTCGATGAGCCAGAATGTGCAGACATTGAACGCGGTTTCAGGCGCGCCGAAGTCATCTTCTGCGGCATAACGCAGCATGTGATCGCCGCGCCGCAAGTGCTTTTCAACTGCTGCGAATGTCTGTTGGAAGCGTTCATTGTCAGGCGCGAGGAAGCGCAGCTCAACCATTTGAAGCAAGCTCGCATCCAGATAGTCGCTTTCAAAACTCGCGCCGTAATGCCCGCCTTCTCCGTTTTCCTTCCACGCTTCCGCTTCGATCTTGGCGCGGATCGTATCGGCACGTTCACGCCAGACTTTCGCGCGATCTTCCTTGCCAAGAAACCCAGCGGTATTGGCGAGACGATCACAGGCAGCCCAGCTCATTACAGCCGAGTAAGTGTGCACTTCTTGCCGAGTGCGGAATTCCCACAAGCCAGCGTCAGGCTGATCATGCATCCGCCACGCCATCTCGCCGACTTCTTCGAGGCTTTCGAAATCGCGGTCGTCCGCAATTCGGAGCAAGCGTTGATCGATGAAGCCCTGGACTGTCGGGAGCACGATCTGGCCATAGCAGTCATGCTGGATTTGTTTGTATGCGGCATTGCCTCGCCGCACTGGTCCCATGCCGCGATAACCCGCGAGATAGGCTGCAGTCGTCTCGTCGAGCTCGCTCTCGCCCATGACGGAGTAGAGCGGCTGTATCTGTCCGCCTTTAGCCGCGTCGACGATATTGCGCAGATAGGCGAGATACTTCTCCAGAACATCAAGCGCGCCCAAGCGGTTCAGCGCCTGCACTGTGTAATAGGAATCGCGGATCCAGCAGTAGCGATAGTCCCAATTTCGCTCCGAATGCGCGGCTTCTGGTATCGAGGTTGTCAGCGCCGCAACAATCGCGCCCGTCTCCTCATGCTGGCAAAGCTTGAGCGTGATGGCGCAACGGATGACTTCTTCCTGCCACTCAAAAGGCGTCGCCAAACTGCGCACCCATTGCTGCCAGTATTTCCGCGTGGATTGCTCCATCCGGCGGATTTCCTCGCGCAAGTTGCCGACGAATGGCTCGTCCGGACCGAGGAAGAAATGGGTGTCGTACTCAATCCGGAAGGTGCGCTGCTCCAGAATATAGCCAACCGGCGCATCGGTAGAGAGGCGCAAAGCCTGTGGCCCAACCAGATAACGCACGTGATTGGTGCCATTGGTCGTTTCAGCCAGTCCCGCCCCGTAATTCTTCATCGGGCGCAGAACGACCTTGATCCGCGGATTGCCCGCGATCGGTCGCACGACCCGACCAAATGCAACCGGGCGGTACATGCGGCCTTTGCCTTCAAAACGCGGTGCGAAGTCGAGGACTTCGACAACACTGCCATCTTCCGCTTCGAGGCGCGTCACAAGGATTGGTGTGTTGCGGATATATTCCTGGCTGGCGAAGACCTGCCCCTCCAGCTCGAACCGCCAAACACCAGCGTCCTGATTGTCGCCATTGAGCAGCGAGCAGAACACAGGATCGCCATCGACGCGCGGGACGCAGCCCCAAGCCAGCGCTCCGGTTCGGTCGATCAGGCCGCTGACCTGGCAATTGCCAATCGGCCAAAGCTCAAGATTGGGCTGCTGCCCCGCGGTCATGTTGTTGGTTTCGCTCACAGATCTAACCATTGATGGGTTTGAGAAACGGACGCAAGGCCATAGCGCGCATTGGTATCGCGCGGATCGCCCACAAGAATTCCGCAGCCACCCAGCGCCTCACAAGCTGCAAATCCGTCTTCATCGGTAACATCGTCCCCCAGGAAGACAGGCGTTGCGCCAGCGAAGGGCGATTGCTCCATGAATGCGCGGACAGCTGAAGCCTTGTCAGCGCCTTTATGGACGAGTTCGACCACGCATTTGCCCGTCTTGATGGCGAGAGTGTTTGCCGCCGCGATATGCTCAGCGAATTCATGCGCAGCATCCCCTGCCTCCGGATTCTCACGATAATGGAGCGCGCCGCCATGCGTCTTGGCCTCGTAGCGGAGGTTCTTGCTAGCAGCGAAGTCTTCAAGCGCAGTGACTACTTCATCGGGCAAGCCATCAGGCTCAGCGCCCAGCGGCGATCCATCTGCGAACCTCCGAGCGGCCCCATGCGAGCCTGCTTGCGCCACCTGCAAATCCTCACCCAGGTGTTTCGAAAGATCCTCCAGCGAGCGGCCGCTAACGACGGCCAAACGACCTTCAAGCTGCTGTGAAAGCTGCCTCAACGCTCCGGGCAAGCTCGTTGGAACACTAATCGCATCCGGCGACGAGGCTATCTCAACCAGCGTCCCGTCAAAGTCGAGGAACAGGGCAACAGGCTCGGCAGCACAAAGCTCGCTCAATGGCGGCGGGGATCCGAGCGGGAGAGCGCGCGACATATTCACTCGCATAGCCAATTGCTGCAGCGCGTCAAACAGCGGTTCTCTCGAGTTCGCACGTAAATTTCGTATGCACAGTCAGATATCCTTCACCGGGGAACACCCTAAGCCACTCGGGAGTTTGACCTCCGTGTCCGATTACTCTCACACTCTAACAAACCAAGAAGCGTCCGAAGTCACCATCTGGTATGACGGAGCATGCCCTCTATGCCTGCGCGAGATTGCGCTGATGCGGCGTCTCGACAAGCGCAAACGGATCGCTTTCGTCGACATCGCCGAAGATGCTCCGGCCGATTGCCCGATTGATCAGGCCGATCTGCTCGCTCGCTTTCACGCGAAAGAGGATGGCGTGGTCCTTTCAGGCGCGGCCGCTTTTGCCGCCATGTGGCGCGCTATTCCAATACTGCGTCCCTTAGGGCTTCTGGCTCGCAATCACCTCATTCTGAGTATTCTCGAAAAGCTCTACGTGTTCTTCCTGCGCCATCGCCCCAAGCTGCAACGCCTGGTCGCGGAGCGAAGTTAGCAAGCGCTCAGTACCCGATCGCGTGAGCTGCAAGCACGATCACGCTCGCTAATCCCATGAGTGCCAGCATGGGCTTCCACATGAAAGCAAGCCACTGTCCGTAGGAGACCTTCGCTGCAGCGAGGCATGCCATCAACACTGCAGAGGTCGGGACGATCAGATTGGTGAGGCCATCTCCCAATTGGAACGCGAGAACAGCAGTCTGCCGCGTCACACCCGTCAAGTCTGCAAGCGGCGCCATGATCGGCATGGTTATGCTTGCTTGGCCAGATCCGGACGTCACGAAGAAGTTGAACCCGCTTTGCACCAGATACATGGCCCAAGCTGTCATCCAGTCAGGCACGCTTCCCGCAAAACCGGCGAGCGAGTTGAGCAGACTGTTGAGCAGTGACGGGCTAGCCGGATCATCGCCGCCAAGGATCAGCATAATGCCTTTTGCGGCCCCCACAATGATCGCGGCGGGAAGCAATTGCGCGGCGCCATCGCGAAACGCCTCCATCATCTGTCCGAACTCGCCGCCTTCAATGCCGCCAAACCGAGCGATCAGAGCTACAGCAAGACCCATCGCAAAGAATTGCGCGGCGATTTCTGGCAAGTAATATCCATACATCGTTACGCCCCAGGCAACCCATGCGATCCCGGCGATCAGCGACAAAAGAACCAGCAGATGCGCCATCGAAAAACCGGCAGTCGCAGGACCGGACGCATCGAACAGCGCTTTGCCGATCCCTTCGCGTGTTCCCAAGCGCACGCCGCGGGCATATCGCCAGAGGAATATCGCGCCCACCCCGGTAAAGAGCAGCCAATTGCCGAGCCGCAGCTCAAGCCCCGACATAGGCGCAAGGCCCGCAATCGTCTGCGCGATGATGACACTGAACGGGTTCATCCAGCTCGTTGCAAAACCCAGTTGGCTTGCTCCGAAGCAGACCAGTAATGCTGTCATGCCGTCATAGCCCGCCCGTGTGAGAGCGGGCGCCAAAACTAGCGTGAGCGCTATGGATTCCTCTGCCAGTCCGAAGATCGCACCGGCCAGCGAGAAGCTCCAGAAAAGTCCCATGATCAGCCACTCGCTTTGTGCCTTCCCGCCCGGAAGCGATGCTTCCAAGGCTGCATCGATCGCTTTGGTGCGCATGACCATGCCGAACACTCCGCCCAGCACGATGATGAAAGCCATCAAGCCAACGGTCGGTGAATAGCGATCACCTGTAACAAGGCCTGCGAAAAGGAAATCGAGGAAGCCCGTCCGCTCCGCATCGCCCAGGATTGGCGCTGGCATGGTGCTGGCCGCCGCTTCGTAGCTACCGGGAACAATACGCGAAGGATCGCCTGCGAGCGAGAACTGACCAGGGGTAAAGACAAAGGTCGCTGCCCAAGCGACCAGTGCCAAGACGAACAGGATAATGAACGTGTCCGGCATCTGCCAGGCGCGTTCCTGGTGCGCTTCGCCAGCCGCTTTGTTTGCTTGATCAGCTGTATCGGCCATCGCTGACTATCGCTCCCGTCACTATCTCGCCTCGTCGCTGACCATGACGAACAATCACGCGCGCGTCACTAGCGCAGCGACCACAATCACAAGAGATGTTGATAACGGAGGTTGGAAGCATAGGAGGAACGACTGCTCTCGGATTTCACGTTTGACTAGCGGTCACTCCGTCAAATGTCCGCAGCTCGGGTGGATAGCTGGCTGAACAGGCGCAATCCACCCTGGAAGGCAACGAATTAAGTTGACTCCGGGGGAACTTGCGTCACTTCTTTGCGAGAAAACGCCGGAGGAAGTCAGCATGATTTGGATAAAGCGGACCGCTCTCGGATTGCTGTCGGTGATCTTTGTTGTCGGTCTGACCGCATTTATCTGGGCGACACTGCCTGTCGTGGTGGACCGCGAAAACGCGGATGCAGCTGTCACTGTCCTCGCCGATCGGGCCAACGCCGACGTTGGATACAAGGAAGGGTACTTCGAGCATGCAGGCAACACGCTTCACTATGTCGAAGCGGGCGAAGGCGAGCCCATCGTTTTCCTGCACGGCTTCCCGTCCTATTGGTTTTCATTCGTCCGCCAGATCGAACATTTTGGCGGTGATTATCGCGTCATAGCTATCGATGGTCTGGGCGCAGGCAAATCGGACGCTCCGTCGAATGACGAGCCTTACCGGTTGGAAGCGATGGGCGCACATGTTGCGGCTCTGCTCGACCATCTGGGCGAAGAGCGCGTCCACCTTGTTGGGCATGACTGGGGGTCGGCCTTCGCGACCGGCTTGGCTCAACGTTATCCCGACCGTGTGCTGTCCGTCACCGGTATCAGCGCCCCGGCGCTCAATGCGAGCCTTCATGCACTGGAATCCGATGCCAAGGCCCGCGAAAGTGCTGCCTATGTCGAACGGTTCAAGCAAGCCAATCCGCCGCTGCTGGTGCTGCTGGGAACCGCCGATGCGATTTACGATGGTGCCTATCGACCTCTGGTGGAGGACGGCAAGCTCTCGCCTGAAGAGGGGGAGCTTTTCCGGAAGGCGACCAGCGATCCCAAGCGCACCAACGCGCATATCAACTGGTATCGCGCCAACATTCCGCATCCCGACGATCTGAGTGACAGCGATTTCTGGCCTTCACGCGCTGCGCAGGTGTCGATGCCAGCGCTTTATATTTGGGGGGAGGATGATCCGATCTACAACCCGGCAGCGATGGACAGGCTTGTCGCTCTGTCAGACCAGTCGCGCACGATTACCTTCCCCGGCGTGGGTCACTGGCCGCACGTTCGCAAAGCGGAAGAAGTGAACGCCGCGATCACTGCGCATATCGCAGCGGCGTCACCGACCGGCAATGACTAGTCCTCCAGCGCGTAAGCGATAACATATCCGCCCTTGCCGTCGATCTCAGCTTGCGAGTCGATATACTGGTTCGTCTCTGGATCGCGCGGGTAACGCCAAGTGGGATTGGGGACGGTTACGATCAGGTACTGCTTCCCGTTCTGCTGCGAGCGATAGGTCATCGGCGTCGCCAAGCCATTGCCCGGCAGTTTCGACTCCCATTTTATCTCACCTGTGCGAAGGTCATAGGCGCGAACCTTCTCGTCCATTGTCGAGCTCAGGAATGTCAGGCCACCACGGGTGGTCAGCGTGCCAGCGCGAACTGCTGTGCCCACTTCATAGGGTATGCCAGAGCGGATGTTGAACGGGCCGGACTGGCTCATATCACCTGCCGGGCGGCTCCACAGCAATTCCTTCGTGTTAAGATCGATCACCGCGATCTGAGACCATGGCGGCTCGAAGCACGGCACATGCGTGCCTAGTCGCGACATAAACGGCTGCGGATAGCCATAAGCCTCGATGCGGCGGAAGTCGTAAGGGTCGTCGGGATCTGGCTCGCCCAGATCGGGCATCGGCGCGTCTTTTTCGTAGCGGACATTGGGGTGGTTAGGGCCAAGCACCAGTTGTGCAATCGGCCCAGCCTCGGCAACCTGCTGTTTGCTCACCATAATGAGCCGGTGGGCGAGCATCATCGGGGCAGCGACGAGGAGACCGTTATCTGCATCGACGGAAACACTACCCCAGTTGAACCCGCCGAAATTGCCAGGATACAGCATTGTCCCCGTCTGCGTGATGCCGGTCGCCATCGAAGGCGGCGTATACATGCCTTCGTAGTTCATGGTGCGGTACTCGATCCGGCAGACCATCTGATCGATCGGGGTCAGGCCCCACATATCCTTTTCATACCGGTAGGGGTGGAAGTCGGGCAACGGTGAGTCCGGTTGGGTCGGAGAGAGCTTCTCTCCTTCAACAGCGCCGATTTGCGGAGCCGGTTTTTCCGGGATCGGATAGACAGGTGTTCCATCGCGCCGATCGAGCAGGAAGATATCGCCCATTTTGGTTGGCACCGCGACAGAAGGGACCAATTCGCCATCGTGGCGCACGTCGACCAGGACTGGCTGCGCCGGGACATCGTAGTCCCACACATCGTTGTGGACCGTCTGGTATTTCCAGCGCTCCTTCCCAGTGGCTGCGTCAATGGCGACCACGGCGGAAGAATACTCTTTCTCGAACTCTCTGCGAATACCGCCGAAGTAGTCGGGCGAAGGGTTGCCGGTCGGCGCATAGATCAGGCCCAGTTCGGCATCGTAGCTCATGATCGACCAGACGTTGGGCGTGCCCGGCGTGTACGTCTCACCTTCGGCGGGGAAGCCATTATTGTCAGGGTTGCCGAGATCCCAGGCCCAGCTCAGTTCGCCGGTCATCGCGTTAAAGGCGCGAACCACGCCCGAAGGATGGCCGAGATCCTGAGTGTCGGCGACCTGACCGCCAACCACCAAATTGTCGCCTGCCACCAGCGGTGACGAGGTTACCCAGTATTCGAACCGTTCGTGGTTATCGCCCATGCCTTCCCACAGATCGACTTCACCATTCTCGCCAAAATCGGTGCACAGCTCACCTGTGCCAGCATCGACAGCGACAATGGTGGCATCGACTGTCGAGGTCACCACCCGCTTGGCGCATTGGCCGGTGTAGTCTTCCGGTGCCTCGTGATAGCCAACGCCCCGGCAGGTGCGGGCGTACTGGTTTTCGAGCGGCGGCTTGATGCCGTGATCGTAGCGCCAGATTTCCTCACCGGTGGCATCGTCGATGGCAATCATCACATTGCGCGCGGTGCATAGATATAATTTGCCGTCGATGTTGAGCGGGGTCGCCTTGAAGTCTTCTTCGACTCCCGTGCGATAGCGCCAGACTTCCTTTAGCCCGCGGACGGTATCGACATTGATATCCTCCACAGTGGCGAAGCGTGTTCCGCCCTCGGTGTTGCCATAGTGCCGCCAATCGTCGCTAGATGCCACCGCATCGCCGGAGCGGACACTGCCTTCCCCATTCTGGACATACCCCTGTACGCTGGCGACAAGCAGCACTGCGATTGAAGCAAGCGAGGAGCTACCGACCCACCATCTATTGATTGTCGGGATCGCGCCGTCGTGCGCATTGTCACCGCCGGGTATTTGTAACGTCTGGCGATACCACGGCGTCAGGAACCAGATGCCTAGCCCCAACCACATTGCCAGCCTTGGTAAAAGAGCGAGGAAATCCAACTCTGCCTCGAAAAGCGCCCAAATCAATGTGACACCAAGGATCACCGCAAAGAGTTTGGAGGCGTTCTGGCTCCGGCGGAACACCAGGACAACCACTGCGATCGTCGCAAGACCTACAAGGAGATAATAGGGACTGCCTCCAAGGTAGATCAGGAAGCCGCCGCCTAGCATCAGCAACAACCCGACGAGCGACAGCAAAGTGATGAAAACCCAACGCAGAACGCTCGCCACTTTCATCTTCTGATCCCTTTAATCACATCTGGGGCCTGATTGTCGCTCAAAGTGGGAAGACTGAGAAGCCCCCATCAAGGATAACGGTTTGGCCTGTCATGAAATCGCTCTCACGCGATGCAAGGAAGACTGCGATCCCTTCCATGTCTTCCAGTTCCCCAATCCGGCCAATCGCTGTGCGACGCCTGGCCGCGTCTTGGAACTTCTGGCTCGCACTCAGCGACATCTCCGTCTCAATGAAACCGGGCAAGATCGAGTTTACACGGATACCGGCATGACCAAGCTCCATAGCCAAGGCTTGTGTTAAACCATTCACCGCCGCCTTCGTGGTTGAATAGCCTGCACTACCACCGGTTCCGACATTTGCCGCAACTGATGATGTAACAATCAATCGACCGGGAATTTTGTTGGCCATCATGTAGTCACTGACGGGTGCCCAGGTTTGGACAACACTCATGAGGTTGAGGTCAATTGTATCGAGCCATGCTTGGCGTCCGACCTGACTGGACAATCCGCGAAATCCGCCTCCACCAGCATTGGCAAAGCAGCTGTCCACCCGCCCGAACCGCTCGATTGTCTTGGCGAAGGCATCGGCGACTGCGGCTTCCTCAGTGACGTCGCAAACAAACGCTTCCACTTCGCCGCCCATCCCGCGTAGTTCTTCGACCGCTGCCGTGTTTTTCTGCTCGTTGCGGCCCCAAATTGCGATTTTCGCGCCAGCTTTCACCAGTCCGCGGCAATACGCCAAACCCAACCCGCCGTTTCCGCCGGTAACGATGGAAACGTGACCCGTAAGATCGAACATGCTTAAAGTCCCTTATTCTATACCGTTGTTCTTGAAGTTGCGCGACGAGACGAATGAATCCGTTGGTGCAGCTTGTAGCCCAATCAGGTTTCCATCGGGGTCGCGTCCGAATATGATCTCACCACCGTCCAGTGGTGCGCGCTCAACCACGATCGTGCCGCCAGCTTCTTCAAACAGCGCCCGAGCGGCATCCAAGTCGGATACGTCCAGTACGATCATGTTGTAGCCAAGTGCATCCAGCGGACGCGGCTTCTCTGGAACCTGAGTCGGATGGCTGTGGAATTGGAAGATCTCCAGTTCCAAGTTGCGGATTTGGAACCAAGCACTTTCGCCCACGCCGCCCTCCAGTCCGGCAACTGCATCGAACTTCTCACCTTCCATCCGCATGAAGGGCCAGTTTCCGAGCCGACGAAATTCGGGTTGGCCGAGAAGAACGGCGTAGAATTCCGCAAGCCGATCTACATCCGGAGTCGCGAGCGCGACGTGCCGGATGCGACGGTCATTCTTAGGCGGAGAAGGTAAGTCCAACGCCGCGACATCGACGTGCTCTATCTCGGCAATCAGCCCGTCGAAGTCGCGCGAATACGAATAGTAAACCGGGTTGCGCGTTGTGAGCTGCTGCATTTCCTTCTTGCCCATGAAGGTCGCACCGCCAGCCAGGAATTTCTGATAGGTCTGGGTCTCTTGATCGACCTGATAACAGACGTGCATAATGCCTGGTCCCACGACCTCCATCTGGGGCGTTGCCTGCGCAGCGCTGGACGGGTTGGCGAAAGACATGAAGCGGATTTGCATGTTTGCGCTTCGCATCATGCGGGTCTGAACCTCAACACCATCGCGACCCGCAAGCTGATCGAAAGCGCTGCTCTGCGTGATCGCTCCGTCGTCGGCCTGTTTGAGGTCGATCGCGTCTTCATAAAGCTTGGTTGTCTGGTCAAGATCACTGACTACCGCGCCAACCCAGCCCACACCTTTGATCACGGAATCCTCAGGCAGTTCGGAGGTTTGCGGGCCGCAAGCGCTTAGGCTTAAAACGCCCGCCATAAATAAGGGCCATTTCCACATTCTCATCGAACTCTCCCAAGTGAGCCTTTTGTCCGTGCCGGCCAAGACTCCGCCATTGCGGCTTTCATGACGCAGTATGAGTTTAATTTACTTGAAGTCAACATAATGCGCTATTTCTCTTGTAATCCGCTCAATATGGCGTCATTCTATGCTCTAAAGTAGACAAACTTGTCACTTAAAGGGAGGACCCCCATGAGAAACATCGACCGCACGCTGTTGACAGGGATCAGCGGCTTGGCCATTTGGGCCACACCTTCAATTGCCTTCGCGAAGGACACCGATAGCGACAAAGCTGCAGACGACAACGTCATCATCGTGACAGCTGCAAAGCGTCAGGCAACATTGCAGGAAACCCCGATCGCCGTATCGGTGACGACAGCGGAACGGATCGAAGATGCGCAGGTGCGCGATTTGCTAGATCTGCAAACACTCACCCCGTCGCTTCGGGTGAATCAGACCAGTCTATCATCCGTCACGGTATTCTCGATCCGCGGTTTCGGCAATGGCGGGGCGAATCCCGGAATCGAGCCTTCCGTCGGTGTGTTTGTGGACGGCGTATACCGCTCGCGCGCCGCGTCGCAGATCTCAGACCTACCCGATCTTCAGCGGGTCGAAGTTCTCAACGGACCGCAATCCACGCTGTTCGGCAAGAACGCCTCCGCGGGTATTATCAGCATCGTCACGCGCGAGCCGCAGTTTGAGTATGGCGGCGTAGCCGAGCTTTCCTACGGAAACTTCGACGCGGTTGTTGCGAAGGCAAGTGTGACAGGTCCGATCAGTGACACTGTCGCCTTCAGCCTTGGCGGCAACTACAACCGCCGTGATGGCTATATCGAAGACATAATCATCGATCAGGACATCAACAACCGCGACCGGTTTGGGCTGCGCGGCCAGCTGCTCTTCAAACCCAGCGCCGACTTCAAGCTTCGCCTGATCGCGGACTATGACAAGATTGACGAAGTGTGCTGCGGCGCCACAAACGTCGTCGATGGCCCGACCGGCGCAGTGGTGCGCGCAGTTGGCGGTCAGTTCATTCCGAATGATGGCCTATCTCTCCAAAGCACGGTCAACTTTGCTCCGACGAACGAAATAGAGAACTACGGCGTTTCGCTGCAAACCGACTGGTCGACAGGGGCAATCGATGTGACGGGCATCGGCTCGTACCGCCGTTCCGATACCTTCGTTAATCAGGACAGCGACTTCACCAGCCTCAATTCCATCGGTACGAACATCAACACCGTCGATGTTCAGACATATACGGGCGAACTGCGCGCAGCCTCGGACTTTGATGGTCCGATCGACTTCCTCGTGGGTGGATTCCTGTTTCACGAAAAGATCGATCAAGGCGCCGAATTTGGAAACGGCGAGGGTTTTCTGTTGTTTGCCAACGCTGTCACCGGCGGGGCTTACAGCGCGCTTGAGCCAACGCTCCGAGCACTCGTTCCTGGTATTCCGGCAGGCAGTTTTGGCGGAGTCGGTCAGGGACGTACGCTGGATTACGACTACGAGAACACGTCTTTTTCGATCTTCGGCCAGGTGGATTTTGAGGTCACGGACCGCCTGACCCTTACGGTCGGTGCGAACTACACCGAAGACGAAAAGCAGGTGGTCTCCAACAACATCAGCACCGATGTGTTTTCGGGGATCGATCTGGTCCAAGCCGGGTTCAATGCAGCTCTGGTGCAAGGTGCGCCTGCGGCTGTGGCAAGCGTACTCGCTTCCGATCCGACGACGAATCCGTTTCTCGCGCTCCGCGGACTGCAGTTCAACCCGCCGTATCTCAACTTTCCCAACGCGGTGGAGGACGGGCGCACGGATGACAAGGATCTGTCGTACACCCTGCGTCTCTCGTACGACGCGACTGACAATCTGAGCCTGTATGCGACTTATGCAACCGGTTTCAAAGCGTCGTCCTTCAACTTGTCGGCCAACAGTCTTCCGTTCGCATCGGATTTCGTGCCCGGCTCTCCCTTCCAATCACCTCCGCCCGCGGCATCACCAATTCGCGATGCCGGATTGGCGGTTCCCAACTTGGCAACTGGATCGCGGTTCGCAGGACCGGAAGAATCCGAAGTCTATGAGATTGGTATCAAGGGCCGCTGGGACGGCTTTTCCTTCAACCTCGCAGTGTTCGACCAAACGCTCAATGGGTTCCAAGCCAATGTCTTCACCGGCGTCGGGTTCATCTTGGGCAACGCGGATGAGCAATCGGTGCGAGGGTTCGAGCTGGACACTCAAATCTCGCCAATACCCGAGCTGACATTCACGGCCGGTGTGACCTATCTGGATTCACTGTTCGACAGCTTTCCCGATGGAAACGCGCTCTCGCCGAACTTCACCGTCGTTCCCGCCGATCTGAGCGGACAGCGTCCCGCCGGCGTCCCGGAATGGTCGGTGATCGTTGGCGGCACCTACACGCTGGATCTGAGCGATGATGCATCGTTGCGGTTCCACACGGACTATCAGCTCGAGAGTAATGTGGAGCTGGTAAACGGGCTGTCGACCTTCAAACGTGCCGTCGAAAACCTGAATGCTTCGATCACTCTTGGTCTTTCAAATGGTCTCGAAGTGTCGCTCTGGGGAAGAAACCTGACCGACGCTGCATATCTTAACGCAGTCTCACCCGCAGTCGGCCAGCCTGGCTCTCTCGTCGGTTTTCGCAATCAGCCGCGAACCTATGGAGGGCTCGTCAGATACAGGTTCTAAGGTCTTTCCACCACGCCGCAGAGTAGCGTGTTGCTCACTCTGCGGCCTTACTAGGGCTTGGCAGGTCGAGTACGTCAGACGGCGGTTTCACTTTGAGCTGCCGCCCAAGCATATCGGTGCGCAAGCCGCTGACGCTACCGAGGATCATGGAGACGGTGATATCTTCGATAAGCTGTCGATCCATCCCGCTACGCACCAGGAATTCGCCAGCCGCCGCCGGTATCCCAAAAGATATCTCAGTCGCGGCAATCGCCACGTCACTTTGAAATCCAAACAGCTCAGCAGTTATTTCCGCGAAGTATTCGACTGACGGTTCGCGATTGTAGTGCGTGGGGTCCTGTGCGCGAGCGATATTGGGATACGCCTGAAGCCGATCGATGATCAGTCCGCGTTCCTCAATGTAGAGCAGATACTCTCGGGTTACCTTGCGGACCAGATCCTCATAGGTGTCCGCGCTTTCCGCAGCCTCGAGTTGTTGTGCACGCAAGTGGCGATATTCTCGATTCAGCAGAGCTTTGAGCAACGACACAAGAGTACCAAAGTAGCGATACATCAGCGTCTTGCTAACACCGGCATGTTCACCAATGGATTCTAGTGACAGATCGGCCGTTCCTTGCTCGACGATCAGAGAGGCGGCGCTGTCGAGGATCATCGACATCCGTTTCTCACGGCCAAATCGGCGAGCGACTGCTACTGGCTTTTCGATAGTGTTGGCTGTCCAAATAATTGCGATCAGAATTCGAGCATCCATATAGTGGCCATCTTTCTTGCGCCAATCAATCCCGCGTTATCGCATGCCCTCAGTTCGGCTGGTTACATCTTTCGAAAGTCAAATCACCGTAATTGGTCAGGCCTTGAATGTCCGCCCTCACCCCATAAGCGGACGCCGGCACGGATAAGGCCAAAGCGCCCACTTCCAGTCAGATTTCAGTCTTCTCGGCGAGTGTGAGAGCATCTTTGATGTCAACGCCTAGGTATCGCACCGTGCTCTCAATCTTGGAATTTCCCGGCAAGATCTGGATTACCCTGATGTTGCCGGTAGCTTCGTAGATGATTGAAGTTTGGTTCGACGAAGCGAATGAGTTCCACACACCTCTGGCCGCAGGCCTATTTCCTCCACCGATTCATCAACTAGCCTCGCATACTAGCGCGTGCTCAGGTGTCTGGCAGGATCAGCGCGGCTTTGAAACACAAGGTCGTCCACTGAGCCACATCTGAGCTCAAGCCATGCAAACAAGATATCTCTCGCATCTTTTGCGATCTCGAATTGAACTGGTCTTCCTGTCTTACGCTGGGTGATTGTCGCGTGCGTTCTGATCTCGGGGCCACTGACCAAATCACCGACCTTCAACTCAACAAGATCACAACCTCTGAGTTTGCTGTCGATCGCCAAGTCGAACAGCGCCTGGTTTCTTACACGTGCTTCGCGATCAAGGAAGAATCGGATCGCCCAAATCTGTTTCTGGTCAAACGGGCGCTTGGGGCCAATCTTCGCTCCAAAGCTCCATGACACCCTGTTCTAAGCAAAGGGATCGAATTATGAGTAGGTCATTGTTTTTCTCCTTAGCCGGAATGGCCTTGGAGAATGTCTGCTTTCAGGAACTAAGATCCTGAATTTCAATGTCTGGAACTGAGGCGCAAAGCTGTCTTTCCGAATGAGAAAGTGACGCCCTCCCCTTCACTGCTCCCGCATGCTTACTAGTGTTCGGATCTCGCACAGGGATTCGAACACAGCCTCGAACTTGGTACCGTCCGAATGATTCTTCTTCGAATTCGCTTCGACATGGGAGAAACTGTGCTTTTCGTTCGACGTCCATAGTTGGGGGGTATCACCCGACTCCAAAGCAGCCGAAAATACCCCCATCGATACCCCCCAATAATGCCTCGGCTTCAGACGGACACATGCGGACGCATACGGCCTTTAGCAGACTGGCATGGTAGCACGTCTGGCATTGAAATCAGTGATTTGGGTCGAAATTCAGGACCATGACGAACAATCACGCGCGCGTCACTAGCGCGGCGCCGACAATCACAAGAGATTTTGATAAGGAAGGTTGGTAGCGGAGGAGGAGTATATAGTGAACACATATCGGGTTGATTTTCCTCGGTAAGTCACCGCGCAAGACTGAAAATACCCCCATCGATACCCCCAGCATCTGGATTTTGCGCTTAGGCGTTTTGCCATTGCGCCAAATGGATATTGATGGCGCATATTTCGAAGGACGAAGTCAAACCCCGAAGCCAATTGATAAAAGCTCTTCTCTACTCTCGGCCTCTCAACGAAACGACCCTGCCCAATCCAGTGAGCAGGGTCGGATCGAATTCGGCAACGATTTCGAACTAGAACCGGAAGCCCACGCTCGCACCGCCAAAGAGGTCGGCGCTATTATCGTTCAGGCCCGTCCCGCCATACACGGTGAGACTGATGTCCCGGCTTACCCTCATACTGGCCCAACCCGATACCTCGCTGGATGCCTGCCGGCCTGCGAAAGCTGATTGCTGCCAGAAATAGTCTGCGCCCACGCTGACGCCATCTCCGGCGCGCACACTCGCACCGCCGCCTGCTCCCCATGTCGACCGAATGGTCGAACCTTCCGGTTTGCCAGCGAACTTGCGACGGCCATGTACGTAGAAGGTCATCGGGCCGACAACCTGCACAAGATCCGCGCTCAAAGTTACATCGACCTCACCTGTACCAAGTCGATCAGCGCGAGACGCAGTTGGAAGCTTGACCCTCACTTGCGGTTCAAAATAGGTGCCCGATGCAAGCTTGAAGGAATACAACGCCGAAACGTTGACATCTCCAATACCACTGCGGCGCTGGTCGGGACCGGCAAAGCCATCTTCATCGACAACATCATCATCGTCGATCACGTCGTCATCAAGATCGTCTTCAACTTCGATATCATTGCCGCCAGAACCGGAGCCGCTACTGCTAGAGCCTGACCCGGAATTGTCGCTGTCACCACCGCGTCCACGACCTCGTCCGCGACCCTGGCCTGATCCGCTGTCACCAAAAAAGGCGTCTCGGCCCTCGGGCGTTGCGAGCAGCGAGCCCGGGCCGTCGATGGTCACCCAGGGTACCGAAACACGGACCCTCAAACCATCTTTCTTGTAAGTCAGGCTGATAGGCACAGCGATGACTTCGGTGTCTTCAAGCTCCCCATAGTCACCATTGGAGTAGCTGATACCAGTATTCAGGCGAAAGCTCCCTGCACTGCTGGACTTTTTCTCTTGGTCTGCCTGAGCTTCATCCTGTGCGCTGACCGGCGATGCAAACAAGAACACTCCTGCCGAAGCAACGCATATTGCTGTTTTCACTGAAATTTTCATTTGTGACACCCCTCACATTCCATTTTTTTTGAACTTCTGCATGCTTATTTCATGTGCGACAAGACCGCTCCGGTCCGGCTGCGCCAAACCGGAGCGGCCCGCGACCCGGCGGGCTCAATCGCCTGAGGGACTGCTGTCTCCTCCGCGACCACGGCCTCGACCGCGCCCACGCCCGCGACCCTCGCCAGGGGTGTCGGCAGCTGAATCGCTGTCATCGACGCGATCCGCCAGATCGTCTGAATTGCCTCCTCGTCTGCGACCGCCATCCGAACGGTCATCACCGCGCCGATCGTCATAACGCTTCTCATCACGCTCCCGGCTGCGACCACCGCGATCATCGCCCGGTGCATCATCGCGTCCGCGCCCGCGACGGATGTGATCAGGGCCGTCATCCGCTCCCCGACCACGGCGCATTTCCCCCGGCCCGTCATCAGCGCCACGGCCACGGCGCATGTGTCCGGGTTCATCATCTGCCCCGCGCCCGCGCCCACGGTCGTCATACCCGCGTCCATCACCGCGATCGCGAACACCGCGATCTTCGTAGTCCCGGTCTTCATGCCGGTCGCGGTCACGACCGCGACCCCGGTCATCAGCCCGATCTTCACATCCACGGCACTCGCGTATCTCACGATCACGGTCCGGCTTGGCTACAGCCGGGCCTCCGGCGAGCATGGCAACGCCAATTGCGGCGCAGGCTGCCAGCTTCAAGCTCCTGTGTTTTTGCATTTTCTTCTCCGTTGCTTGCGAGTTCGTTTCTAGAACTGCATAACAACGGAGCATCTCAGCGCTTATTCCACGCGATGAGAGATTTATTGCGACGCCCAACCATCGCGGATCATTTGGCCTTCCCTGTCCATCGCCAAGGGGTCGCCTGCCTCAAGTCGGGCATAGGCTTCGTCCAAGCTTGACGGGCCATCGCTGCCTGCCAGCGCGATTTCGCTGCTGTCAGGCATGTCGACAGCATCATCGCTCCATGCTTCGATTGTCCAGCCAGTCGAGGAGCGACAGGCGATGCCCGAGGACTCAGACTGCGCAGCCGCAAAAGTGAATTCACGACAGAAACGTCCATCGCCCGCTTCGAACGTCAAAATCGGGGTGAGCGTTGCGCCATCGCCAAGGGAAGCGAGTTGCCCAGATGGCGTAGTCTCAAGCGCGTCCCCAAATTCGGGCGACCCGGCACTGGGCAGTGCGAATGTCAGGACCAAGGCGAGGCAGGCAGCTATCGCCGCCCCCGCTCCGACTTGCCACCGCCGCCAAAACGGCGGGTTGTCATTGGCCGGCTCTGGCGATGCGCGTTGGCTGGGGTCTGCCGGTGGGGCGGCTGGGGCTTCCGTCAATCCCAATCGGGCGAGGAACGCGTCGTCGACCCCGACCTCTTCATTAATCGCCATCGCTTGCCGCAAAATGTCATCGTTGGACGCAAGCCGCGCAACCTCATCGGCGAGTTCAGGATCGGCCTCTAGCTCGCGTTCGAACCGAAGCGCTTCCTCCTCGCTCATCGCACCATCAAGATAGGCCGTGATCCTGAGATCGCGTTCGTTCTGATCGCTCATTGCGCCATCTCCCCATTGACCTGCTGGTCGATGGACCGCCTCGCACGGGCTATTCTGCTCATCACAGTCCCGATGGGGATTTCCAGCGTTTCGGCAGCGTCCTTATAGCTCATTCCGTCCAGCACAACGAGTGTGATGAGAACCCGCTGATCCTCCGGCAAAGCGGCCAGTGCGCTGCGGGCAAGGGCCAAATCGGATCGGCCCTCCAGGACCTGAACACCGTCAGCGCCGACCATACCGAAAGCTTCATCCATTTCGACATGGACACCGCGTGTCTGGACCTTGCGTCCTTCATCGATCCAGATGTTCTGTGCGATCTTGTACATCCAGCTATCCAGTTTCGACCCGGGCAGAAACTGGTCTGCGCGGCTCAAGGCTCTTTCGACAGTCGACTGGCAAAGATCGTCCGCGAGTTCCTGTTTGCGGGTAAGCGCAAGACAGAACCGTCGCAGACGCGGCAGGACATGAATGATCTGCTGGCGCAAATCGCCGTGTCCGGTTGTGCCGTCCCCTGTCATTTTCTCTCCCGACTACGCAATCGCAAGGCATTTATTCCCCAGCCGCGCGCACAATACAAATTTCCGCGATCATGCGTTATTCAGGGAATAGTGCCGAGGATTGTGCGTTGTTTTTGGATAAGATAGGCCAACACCGGAAGAAAAATGTCTGAAAACAGTCATCTTGTGAAGCGTCTGCTGGGAGGGATATGCGCTGCGGCCCTAGCCGTTGGCAGCGCGGGCGTGCTTCTCGCAGAGCCCGGCAGCAATCAGGATCGCGAACGTCACGATGCCGATCGCGCGACGCGTGCTCTTGAACGCGCCGAGAGAGACGCCACAAGAGCCGCCGAGCGCGCGGCACGCGACGAAGTCCGCTATCTCGAAGATCGTGCCGAAATCCTTGAGCGCGGAGCAGACGATTCCGAACGTCAGCAGCGCGATCTTGCTCGGCTCGAAGAGGATCGCATAGAAACGCTCGCCAAAGCTCAGGAAGAAGCGATCAAGGATGCCGAAGATCTCGCTGAAGAGCTTGCAAAGGCACAAGAGGACGCCGCCGAGGACGCAGCTGATCGCGCCGAAGACGCCGCAGAATATGGCAGCAGCACCGAACTCCGCGGCTTGGCAGCTGATGAAACACCTGAATATGACGAGCGAGGTTTCCCCGTAAGGCGCGGCGAGATTGTGGGCCTCAGCTTGAGCGATGCGGAAATTGGAAGACTTCAACAATCCGGATTTACAGTCTTGGCAAGGCAGGAATTGACAGCTCTGGGAAGCTGGATTCACCGCCTAAAGACCCCCGAAGGTTTGGATGCACCAACTGCGCTGCGGGCTGCCCAGCGAGCAGAGCCGGATGCTGTGTTTGACTACACCCATTATTACGGGCTGCAATATGTGACTTCGGGCAATCAGTCCGCTGGAACAAGTGCGGCACTTCCGCGAAAAGAGGGGCGGCTCACGATCGGAATGATCGACACGGCGATCGTGAGCCATTCTGCCCTATCTGGTGTGTCGATTACCTCGCGCGATTTCGCCGACGCTAGCGGGGTTCCGAAAGCTCATGGCACTGCTGTGGCATCAATCCTTGCGAGCGAGGGGACCCGCAAGCTCTACGTTGCCAATATCTTCAGAGGGCGCGGCACGAAGCCTTACACCTCGGCGGATAATATCGTGGCGGCGCTTAACTGGATGGTCTCGCAGAACGTTCCAGTGGTGAATATGAGCCTGGCGGGACCGCGAAATGCAATTCTGGACAGACTGATTGAGCAGGCTGTCGGCAGGGGAACCCTGATTGTAGCTGCAGCGGGCAATGGTGGTCCGTCAGCACCGCCAGCCTATCCGGCGGCGCTTCCCCCGGTCATCGCTGTAACGGCGGTTGACCGACGCAATCGGGTGTATCGCTACGCCAATCAGGGCAACTACATCACCGTGTCTGCTCGCGGTGTTGATGAACCGGCAGCCAGCGCACGTGGCGGTATCACCCGGTTTTCAGGAACCAGTTTTGCCACTCCCCACGTGGCGGCATGGGTAGCGCGGTGCAAAAGCCGCCGCTCTGCAAAATCTTGTGCCAGTCGCCTGACGCGATCAGCCAAGGATCTCGGCGCGAAAGGGTATGACACCGTTTATGGTCATGGCCTGATTCAATAAGAAAAGGGCGCGGAGCATTTTGCTCAGCGCCCCTTCCCTTTGTTCGCCACTCGATCAGAAGTGGAAACCGAAGCCGAACAGCACCGGCTGAAGCCCGAACAGGCTCGCGCTTCCCAACATCACGCTTCCCACGATCAGCGCGAACGGGATCATTGTCCCAAAGCGCAGCACCTTCTGGTTCCAGCCCAGCCCGTGCAGATAAGGCTGCATGAGGAACGCCAGTGCAAGTCCTGCAAAAGCAGGCTGGAAGCTGACAAAGGCTGCCGCGAGAAACAGCGCGCCCGCGATAATCTCAAAGCTCCATGTCGCCATCGAGTCCGGGTGAGTTTCGGACAGGTAGCGATTGATCGCTGAGCCTTCCTTGCTTGCTGTGTTCGCATGCCCTTTAACGTCGCCTGTAACCAGGAACCGCGCCTTGCCGGTCAGGCCATAGCCAGCCACACAGACAGCCGATAGCGGGCTAAGCGCAGCGTACAGCGCCGTGCTGCGTGACAGGAACCTCCACAAGCGAAGCGGCTGCTTCCAATGTTCAAGAATGAAGCAGAGGATCGGTGCAAACAATGTGAGCACTGTGATCGCGAAGAAGTCCGGTGTGAAAATGCTGGTGAGTTCGGACGGCAAGAGCCGGACCGGAACTGCGATTTCTTGCCCCGCGATCACCCATGTGAGCTCTTGCTGTTGGCCAAGGATAAAGGGCATGCCCAGCCCTGCAATCAGCATGAAGATGAAAAAGAAGAAGGTCAGCGGCAGATTGGCTGTCGGGAACAGGATATCCAGCTTCTCGATCAGCGGGATCTTGCGCGAACGGATCAGCGGCATGGTCCATTTGTGCAGAAATTCGCACGTGCCGCGCGTCCATTTGACGTGGCGCACCCGGAAAGCGCGAACAGTCTCGGGAAACGCCTCGGTGCAAACGACATCTTCGGCAAAGACTCCGTAATAACCGCGCTCGCGGATCGAGATGGCATAGGCCAGATCTTCGCTGACGATTTCATCGAATCCGCCAACCTCTTCCCAGCAACCGCGCCGCAGCAGCGCGCCATGTCCGAGGAACATCACGAAGCCGAACTTGTTGCGCAGCGGTTGATACCACTTCCAGTGCACATCAATGCCAATGCGCATGTCTTCCTGAAGCTGCGTGCTGGTTTCTTCCTCGCAGCGGTGATTGGCCTGCACGAAGCCGCATTCGGGATCGTTCTGGAGATAGGGCACAAGCTGCCGCAGGAAGCCAACTGGCAGAATTTCGTCCGCATCGACCACCGCGAAATAGGGTTCGCGAACATGTTTGGTCAGCGCATGGTTGAGATTGCCCGCCTTGAAACCGGTGCGATGCTCGCGCCTAATGACCTTCACGTTTTCCGGGTTCTCCGCAGCAAAGGCATCGACGATGGCCTGATATTCGGGATCGCTGGAATCATCGAGCAGGTAGAGCGTGAAGTTCGGGTAATCGACTTCAAGACAACTCTGCGCGCTGGCCCGCACGAAATCGTTGCAGGTTGTGTAAAGCATCGCGACCGGCGGCTGGGTGGTCGCAAAGATCGGATCAGGCTTCGTCACGAAATTGCGATAGATTGACGCGAACAGCACAACGCCAACATTGTAGAGGCCGTAGAGCCACGCAACCGGCGTAAAGAACGCGAAGTACCCAAGGATGAACCGGGCCGTCCAAGTCTCGGCGGAAAGCACGAGATCGATGAGACGCGGCCCAAACCAGATCAGGCTGGCTGTCCACGCGCCAAAGATAAACAGGAACAGCCACGGTTTGCGCTCAGGCGCAGACCATACTTTTCCCGAAGTGGATTGCTCGGCCGAACCGGCTACGATGACGTCGGTATCATCGTTTTGCATGGATTCTTGAATGCGGCTGAGAAACATCTGGGCCTCCCCTAGTTGCGAGGCAGGCGCAGGGTCACGCCAACCAGAACACGAGTGAAATCGACCAGTGGAGTTTCCTCACGCGCGACATTTAGGTGCACGCGGTGCCAGCCACCGATGCGGGCTGATGCGTTGCCGTAAATTGTGAAGACACCGCCATCGGCAACAGGATTGATGCTTGAAACATCGCCGCCGCCAACACCGATACCGAGCGCGAAATCGCCGGTGTTGTATTCACCGTACCCGACAACGCGCCATTCATCGTCACGGGCTGCGCCGGTCCGCGCGAGGTAAACGCTCGGCTCGAACGAGAAGCGATCGCTCACGCGGAAATTGTGACCGGCGTAGATCAGACGGTCGGTGAAGCCCTCGCTGTGCGGGCTGATCTGGCCGCCGAGCTTCGTCGCTCCGAGATCGGACAGATAGACCCCTTCGAGCTTGTAGACTTGCTGATCCTCACCAAGCGGCAAATCGCGATACCCGAATTCCGCCGAACCGATGAAGCTTTCACCAAACTGGTGAAGCCCGCCGACGAAATAGGTGGTGGCGTTCTGCCCGGTGCGTGCGAGCACAGGGTTGTCGAGCGAAAGGCCATCGTCATAGCGCGCCCAGATGCGGGTTTGGGGTGTGACCCAACTCGCTGCCTCCACCATCCTGAGGCCAGCATCGCCGCCACCAGACGTGTCACCAACCCATACCGAAAGCTCGGCCATCGCTGGATAGTCATAGGCTCGGCGCAATCCGCTCCGCGCTTCGGCATTGCCCGGATCTATCGCCTTCGCCTGCCGGAATGCTTCGGCTGATCTGCGCGCCTGCCCCTCGGCGATGCGAGCGTTACCGACACCGACCCATGGCTCTGCGTCATCTGGAAACTCATAAGCGATCTGCTGAAAAGCGCTGGCCGCACTTTCATTCTCGCCCGCCCAATAGGCATTGTAGGCCAGACCCTTCTTCGCACCCTCGCTGTCCGGGGCAACAGCGAGCATCCGCTCAAAGTATTGCTCGGCCAAACCGTGCTTGCCGGACCAGGCGGCGATGTATCCCGCGGCGTTGAGAACGGAAAGATCATTGGGTGCAAGGCCCAACGCCCTGTTGACGTCTGCTTCTGCACGAGACCAATCTTTTTGCCAGCCATATGCGGTCGCGCGTCCAACAAGCGCGTTCAAGTTGTCCGGATCACGGGCTAGCACATTACCCCAGGCGGCGATCGCCGGCTCCGATTGCCCATCCGCCATAGCCTGCTCGGCTTCCGGCTCTTGCGCAAGGGCAATTGCTGAGGACGTGAATACGACCAACGCAACCGCGCTCATCAGGCCGAGCCGGATGCTGATCCTTTTCGCATCGCTCTTTGGAGGACTTCCAATCTCGATCGTTTGCGTCATCTGTGTCACCCCTTTTGACCAATTGTCTTGGGCGACTACGGACGCGGGGTGAGATTATTCCGCGAACTCAAAAATTGTTGATCTTTGTACTCCGCGTTCGAGTTTTGAACTGTCGGAGGGACTCGAACTCCGGCCCTAGATCGGGACCTATCGGAGAATCTGTTTTTTTATGGCTTCGATAAGCCGTTGCACTTGCGAGAACATTTGCGATCTGGGCCGAGTCCGCAGCTGGGGGTATCGCCAGATTTCAAAGATACCGAAAATACCCCCACCGCTACCCCCAAATGGCCTCGGCCTCAGGCGAACACATGCGGACGCATACCGCTCCAAGCGGATTGGCGTGGTAGCACACTCGTTTTGGAAATCAGTGATTTGGATCGAAAATCCGGACCCATGCGAACACAAGCGAACCCATGCGGACGCTATTTCCTGGTAGCGGAGGAGGGACAAACAACGAGGAGATAACTATATGATCTCAATTAGTATTTTTGATTTACAGCTCGCGAGCACCCCCAGCGATACCCCCAAGTGCTGCCCTTTGCGCCAAGTTGTTTAGCCCGTGCGGCAAGCGGATTGATCGCGGGAAAAGCGGCTCATTTTTGCGATTGTCGTACGGCAAAATGGGAGTTGGACCGGGTCTTACGATCCTGAGCGGGGGAAGACGCGAGCCTTCGCACGAGATGTGCCTGCCAGTACCCAAAGAGTACTATCGAATGCCGGGGGGCGCTTTGATCAAGCTCCCGGAGAACCCGTGCCACGTTGAAGCGCTCAATGATCGGCATGTTTTTCTTCATAGTGACCAAGGACTGGATTTCGAGCTCGGCGGCCTGCTGAGTCCGGCATATCTGATCCCTGCACTACCATCGACAAATGGCCGCCGATCTATGAGGTAACGGACATTTACGAGATTTTCCACGCAATTCGGACCGATTGTTGGACCGTGTCTCAACGGAACTGCGGACCGGACATCGCTGCATGGACCGCAAGATTTTCAGTCGTTGAGATGTTCCAACGTCCTCTTTCGAGCAATAGTTCGCGAATTGAAGCGACACCCAACAGCGCCATTGAACGAAGCAACTCATCTTTGAGTATTTCGATTGATCTTGCTACGCCAGCTTCACCTCCAGCGGCCAACCCATAAAGGTAGGCTCGTCCACAGCTTACAGCATCTGCCCCACAGATTAGTGCCGTAAGGATGTCTGACCCACGCCTTACGCCGCTATCGAGAATGAGAGGAACCTGTTCGCCGACCGCCTTTCTGATTGCGGGCAAGGCATCGAGGGGAGCGACATCCCGATCCAGTTGCCTTCCCCCATGGTTGCTCACTTGGATGGCATCAAAGCCGATCTCTACTGCGCGCTTCGCATCGTCAGGGTGAACGACACCTTTGAGAACAGTCGACCCCGACCAATGCGAGATGAGTTCGGCTGCATCGTCCCAGCAAAACGCTGGGTCCAACTGATCATTCACAAAATCTGCAAGACTAATAGCAGAAGTATTCTGTGACAGATTTGCATATCTGATGGGTGAGCTGGCTAGGTAGTCTAAGGTCCACCGCGGTGCCCTGAGCGCCTGTATGGTTTGTTTCAAACCAATCTTGGGAGGAATAGCAAAGCCGTTGCGATGGTCCCTTTCCCGACTGCCATGCACAGGCATGTCAACAGTGACCACCAGTGTCTCAAACCCTGCTGCTTTTGCGCGCAACAGCATTTCACGGGTAAGCTCGCGATCCTTCCAGACATAGGTTTGAAACCACTTGGGACCAGTTCCGGCAGCACAAAAGTCTTCGATGCTGGTCGAGCCCAGTGTCGATAGTCCCGATACGATGCCAGCCTCGCCAGCCGCATGAGCGACGGCGACCTCCCCGTCGGTATGGAACAAACGGTTACCCGCTGTCGGAGAAAGAAAAAAGGGAAGCGGGCGGCGTTGGCCAAAGATCTCGATCGATGGATCTAGAGCGGACACGTCTCGCAAAACACGATGCACAAAACGATGTTTGACAAATGCGTCTACGTTGCCGGACATTGTTACTTCGTCTTCAGCACCCCCATCAATGTAGTCGAAAACCATGCGGTGCGCGCGGCGCCTAGCAAGCTGGCGAAGATCGGCAATACTGATGCAATCAGACAGTTTCACGGAACCTGGCCTTGTAAATGTTGGTCTGCAGGTCTGCTGGTCTTACACCCGCGCTGACCATTCCAAATATTGAAGCAATCTCGCCGAATGAAAAAGCCTCAACATTTTGGCGCTCAGTCATGGCGTTGAGCTCCATCGTTCTGCAAGATTTTTGGCCTCAGCATTCGAAGTACAGCTCGATGGCATTGCATCTTGCGGGCACAAAGCTCCTTGGTGGCGAATTACTTGCCGCGCCAAATTGTTTCCATTTCTCGCTGACTCGGAGAGTGACGCACCGCCGATAAGGGCGGCTAAAAATGCGGCGTTGAAACTGTCTCCTGCTCCAGTTGTATCAACTGGGCAATTATCGGGTTGGCTTGGGATCGCGATGAGTTCTTTCCCCCGTTCCCAAAAAGCAGCGCCCTCAATTCCTCTCTTCATGACAATCAGGTTCGCTCCGGCACTGTGCCACCACTCCCCCGTTTCCTGAAGTGTTCGGTTGCCATGCAGATCGCACTCATCTGCTTGTGTCACCAAAACGATGGAAGAGATTGGCGCTACATCCTTGTTAACCGAAATAGCTTGTTCAGGATTAGCCCACAACTGTGGGCGATAATTGGGGTCGAACACTACTTCGCCTCCGCGCGCTCGCACCTTGCTTGCGGCGTCAAGTATGAAATCGCGCTCTTCTTGGTTGAAAACTGCCAAACTTATGCCGGAGATGACCAACCAATCTGCATCGCACATGGCTTCAATTGCCGCAGCGCTACCTGGTAAGCTAAAGAAGGTTCGAGCTGCGCTATCGCCGCGCCAATAGCGAAATGTTCTTTCTCCTTTTTCATCGAGATCTATGGCATAAAGACCGGGAAGCTTGTCGCGATTAGTCAGAACATGGTCGACGGCAACGTTCTCTGCCTGCAGCTTGGCGCGTAAACCGGCCGAATACGAATCCGCACCTAAAGCAGAGACGAAGAATGGAACGACACCGAGGCGCGCCAAGTAGACGGCGGTATTGAGTGTGTCTCCACCGTGGCCGAGCCTTATCGTGTTGTCTCCTATCGAAGCGAGTTCGATTAGCGCCTCGCCCATGACATAGACTTTGTTCATTGGGCCAAGTCTCACCAATTCCACATCGTGCCATCTGCCAGACGTGCTACCGGCAATTGACGTGGCTCGTATGGGTATTTGGCCGCAAGGTCTTCGTCGATTTCAACACCAAGTCCGGGACTGTCCCCCGGATGGAGATAACCATCGGCGAAGCTGTACGAATGCGGAAAAACCTCATTGGTCTCCTCAGTGTGTCGCATGTATTCCTGGATACCAAAGTTCGGCACCCAAAGATCGAAATTGAGGGCAGCGGCCATGCAAACAGGCGATAGATCGGTCGCTCCATGACAGCCTGTGCGAACCTGATACAACGCAGCAAGCGAAGAGATTTGCTTTAAGCCAGTGATGCCTCCGGCATGAACTACAGTTGCCCTAATGTAATCTATCAATTGGTTCTCAATCAGCTCGCGGCAATCGTGCACCGAATTGAAGATTTCACCAACAGCCAGTGGCGTGACCGTGTGTTTTCGCACCAGCCGAAAAGCTTGAGGGTTTTCAACTGGAGTGCAATCTTCCATCCAGAAAAGACGGAATTGCTCCAAGGATTTGCCGAGCTTCGCCGCTTCGATCGGCGTCAAACGGTGGTGAACGTCGTGTAGTAGCTCAATGTCGAACCCGTGGGTTTCTCGTACCTTTTCGAAGAGCTTCGGCGCAAAGTTCAGATAGGCCGCTGTGTCCCAACGCGTCTCGGTCGGTAAGGCGCTATCAGCAGGCTCGTAATACATCTGGCCACGACCGACACCATATGCGCCTTTCACACCGGGGATACCCGACTGTACTCTGATTGCTCGATATCCGAGCTCAATGTAGCGACCAACTTCATCAATAGTTTCGTCGATATCTGGCCCATTGGCGTGACCATAGACCAATACGCCATCGCGAGATGCGCCACCCAGCAGCTGATAAACAGGCAATCCGGCTACCTTACCCTTGATGTCCCACAAAGCCATGTCGACAGCACTGATAGCCGACATAGTGACAGGTCCGCGGCGCCAGTAAGCGCCTCTGTATAGCAGCTGCCAGATATCTTCGATGCGGTGGGGATCTCGACCTAAAAGCAGCGGTACGAGATGATCTTCAAGATAGGATACGACTGCCATTTCGCGCCCGTTCAAGGTCGCATCTCCGATTCCGGAGATTCCTTGATCGGTTTCGATCTTGAGAGTGACAAAGTTACGGCCCGGGGAAGTGACAATTACCCTTGCGCTAGTGATCTTCACATTTGTTCCTTGTCTGTCAGGCGAGGAGGACGAGGCGAAATCCGGTCACCGATCTGAAGCAAGCGCCTCCGCCTTGTCACGAAACAAGGTTTTATATACAAAACAAACCAATGCCAAGTAGAATGCCAAAAAAGGGGCGTGCCTGCCACTAACCGTCCGACCGCAACCGAGCCTATCCGCAACCATCAAGCGAGAACTTAGGAGCTCCCATTTGTCACTGATAGACTTACATGAAGATCGGCTCTTTCCTTCGGATTCGCGCGTTCGCTCACTTGCGAGACACCTGTACGACACGGTGCGCGACCTTCCGATCATCAGCCCCCATGGCCACACGGATCCCTCGTGGTTTGCCGAAAACGAGCCGTTCCCCAACCCGGCGGCACTACTCATTACGCCCGATCACTACGTTTTCCGGATGCTCTACAGCCAGGGCATCCCGCTTGAGGCGCTGGGGGTACCGAAGCAGCCGCGTGCTGGTGGACCGGAAATCGAGAGAAACCCGCGCAAGGTCTGGCGGCTGTTTGCCGAGAACTACCATCTGTTCCACGGAACGCCGTCGCGCATGTGGCATGACTGGGTCTATTCGGAGGTTTTCGGCTTAACCGAAACCTTGAGCGCAGACACTGCTGACCTCTATTTCGACACGATCGATGCCAAGCTGAAGCAGGACGATTTCAGGCCGCGCGCGCTGTTCGACCGATACAATATCGAGATTATCGCGACCACTGAGGATCCTCTCGATCCGCTCGTCCACCATAGTAAGCTTAAAGACGATGGCTGGGGGAAGAAGGTTATCACAGCCTTCCGTCCGGACAATGTGCTCGACCCTGAATACGAAGGCTTTGCCGACAACATCGCGCGTCTCGGTGAGATCACCGGATGCGATACTACGACCTATCAGGGCTATCTCGACGCACTGATGGACCGGCGCGCCTACTTCAAGCAGCACGGCGCGACCTCGAGCGATCACGGACACCCGACCGCAACCACTGCCGACCTTGCCCGCTTCGAAGCCGAGACCTTGTTTGCGAAGGTCACTGCCGGTGATTTCAGCACTGACGAAGCGGAGATATTCCGCGGGCACATGCTGGTCGAAATGGCCAGAATGAGCCTTGAGGATGGGCTCGTCATGCAGATCCATCCGGGCAGCTTCCGCAACCATAACCAAGGTGTGTTCGAACGGTTTGGCCGTGACAAAGGGGCCGATATTCCGACACGCACTGATTATGTCGCCGCATTGCAACCTCTGCTAAGCCGTTACGGCAACGAGCCGAACCTCTCGGTGATCCTCTTCACTCTGGATGAGTCCGTTTATTCGCGCGAGCTCGCGCCGCTCGCCGGCCACTATCCGGTGCTCAAGCTCGGCCCCGCGTGGTGGTTCCATGACAGCCCCGAGGGCATGCGGCGTTTCCGTGAGCAGACGACCGAAACTGCCGGGTTTTACAACACGGTCGGTTTCAACGACGACACGCGCGCGTTTCTCTCCATCCCGGCCCGGCATGATGTTGCAAGGCGAATGGACTGCGGCTTCCTTGCACGGCTTGTGGCGGAGCACCGCATGCTGGAGGAGGATGCCGCGCAGGTCGCGCAAGACCTCGCCTACAATCTGGCGAAGGCGGCTTACCGTCTGTGACCATGCTTGCTCGCCGGGTTGTCTTGCAGGGGATCGGAGGCGCAGCTCTTGTCGCGGGCGCTGGTCTCGGATCTGCATGCGCGCAGCGAGGCGATAGTCTGCTAACCGCGGTCGACACCCATCCCGAAGGTTATCCGACGGTCGAGGCGGTCAGGTTCATGGGGCGATTGCTGGCCGAACGATCGGGCGGGCGGCTAGCGATTGAGCATTATCCCGGCGGTGTGTTGGGACAGGAGAAAGACTCGCTTGAGATCACCATCTTTGGCGGGATCGATCTCAACCGTGTGAACCTTGCCCCGCTCAATTCGATTGTTCCCGAAACCGTGGTGCCGGCGCTCCCCTTCCTTTTCAGTTCGACCGAGCACATGCGCAACGCCATGGACGGCGCGCCGGGACGCAGGATCCTCGATGCGCTAAAGCCGCATGGGCTGATTGGGCTCTGCTACTACGACAGCGGCGGGCGCAGTTTCTACACCACCAAACGCGCTATTGAACGGCCCGAAGACTTGCGCGGGCTCAAGATCAGGGTGCAGACTTCTGACCTATTCGTTGAGATGGTGCGCGCGCTCGGCGGCAGCCCGACGCCAATGGATTTCGGCGAAGTATATCAGGGCCTGCTGCAAGGCACGGTCGACGGGGCAGAGAACAACTGGCCCTCATACGAAAGCACCCGCCATTTCGAGGCTGCAAAGTATTACAGCGAGACACGCCACGTTCTCTCACCCGAAGTGCTGACTATGTCGCTGCGCAGCTGGAACAAGCTTTCGCCTGAGGATCAGTATCTGATCAGAAGCTGTGCCGAGGAAAGTGTGCCGCATATGCGGCGTTTGTGGGACGCACGTGTCGAGCAATCACGTGCTGCAGTTCTGGCTGGTGGAGTGATCCATAACGAACCTGACCCAAGGCCGTTTCAGGAGCTCGTCAAACCAGTATGGGAACGGTTCCTCACGACTGCTTCGATGCGCAATATCGTAGCCGAAATTGCAGCGATGGACCCCGCAGCATGAGCGCGTTGTCTCGATTCCTGAGCCAGCTTGCGCTCTGGTTTTCTGCCATCGGTTTGGTGGCGATGACCGCAATCATCGGCTGGCAAGTGTTCGGCCGCTATCTGCTCGGCGATGCACCTGCGTGGGCGGAACAGGCGGCGCTTTTCCTGATGCTGTGGTTCATTCTTTTCGCTGCGGCTGCGGGCGTGCGCGAGGGCTTTCATATCCGTTTGTCGCTCTTGCAGGACAGCATTGGCGAGGCGAGTCGCAAGACCGCTGCCATGATTTGTCACCTTGTTGTCCTGTTATTCGGAGCGGGGATGGCATGGGGCGGAGCCGAGCTCGCGCTTGCGACCTGGCAGCATGACATTCCGACACTCGGCTTGCCGCGGGGCCTGGCCTACGCGCCGCTTCCCGCGGCAGGTGTGCTGATCATGTTTTTCTCGGTCGAGCATATTCTTGCAGAACGCTCCGGATCGAAGGTCGAGCCACTATGGAGCTGACCGTTCTTCTTCTCCTTCTGGCGGTTTTCCTGGCAATTGGAGTGCCAGTGGCGTTTTCGCTGGGCGCTGCCTCGCTTGTGACCTTTATGCTGCTCGATATTCCTATGCTCGTCGCTTTCCAGCGGATGGCAGGGAGCATGAATGTGTTCACGCTGATGGCGATCCCATTCTTCGTGTTTGCCGGTGACCTGATGGCGCGAACCGGGATTGCCGAGCGTATGGTGCGGGTCGCCGAGGGCGCTGTCGGACGCGCGCGGGGCGGTCTCGGGCAGGTCGACGTTGGGGCCAGCATGATGTTTGGCGCGGTGTCGGGATCGGCTGTGGCAAGCGTTTCCGCCATGGGCTCCACCCTGATGCCGATGATGAAGGAGAAAGGCTACGACACTGATTATGCGGTCAATGTGACCATCACCGCCGCGATCCTCGGCATTCTCATCCCGCCCTCGCACAACATGATCATCTATGCTGCCGCCTCCCCAGTGAGCGTAAGCGTTGGCGACCTTTTCCTAGCGGGAGTGATACCCGGTCTTCTCGCCGGTGCTGCATTGATGTTTGTCGCCTGGCGGGTGGCAATCAACCGCGGCTATCCTGGGGGCGAATTCCCGGGCTGGGTACAATTTGCGCGCGCTTTCGTCGGAGCTTTTCCGGGCCTCATGACCGCACTGATCATCGTGTTCGGCATCCTACTCGGGGTCTTTACGCCTACCGAGAGTTCGGCCGTTGCCGTCATTTACACCATCCTCGTGGGCGTGCTTGTCTATCGCACTCTAGGGTTAGGCAAGTTCGTTGAAGCGGCCAGCGGGGCCGTGCGAACTACTGCCATGGTCATGCTTATCATCGGGACTGCGGGGATGTTCGGATGGCTGTTCGCGTTCCTCCATGGTCCTGAACTTCTGGCGAATACGCTTACGACCATTTCCAGCAATCCGGTCATTATTCTGCTCATGATCCTCGCGATCCTGCTGATCCTCGGCGCTTTCATGGACATGGCTCCTCTTATCATCATCACCACACCGATCTTCTTGCCAGTGGCGATGGATGTGGGGATCGACCCGGTCCACTTCGGTATCATCATGCTGATCAATCTCGGCATCGGCCTGGTCACGCCGCCGGTCGGATCGGTTCTCTTCGTCGGCTGCGCCGTCGGCGGAGCGAAGCCCGAGGCGGTAATCCGTACGATCTGGCCATTCTACGGGGCGCTTATCGCGGTGATGCTGCTGGTCGCTTTCGTGCCTTCTCTCTCCCTTTGGCTTCCGGAGCAATTCAAGTGACCCGCCTTTCTTCGACGACCCTCCACGGGCTACCCGCAAGTGTTGATTTACCGGGCTATGACCGTACAGGCCCGTGCGGCATCGTCCATCTCGGGACCGGCGCATTTCACCGCGCGCATCAGGCGGTCTATTTCGATGCGCTGCTCAATGCCGGGCATGAAGGCTGGATGATCCAGGGATCGAGCCTGCGTTCTGCAACCGTGGCCGAGCAGTTGAACCCTCAGGACGGGCTTTTCGCGACGGTGGTCCGTGATGGCGAGGAAGAGAAGCTGCGCGTTATTGGTTCTTTGAAGGGTGTCCTCGTCGCGCCTCATGTCCCTGCGGCGCTGGTAGATGCTTTGGCCGATCCCGCAGTCGCGCTTGTCACGCTGACGGTAACGGAGAAAGGATATTGCATCGACCCTGCGTCCGGTGACCTGAGGAGGGACGATCCGTCGGTCGCTGCGGACATAACGGACCTATCGCGCCCGTCGACCGCACCGGGTTTTCTGGTCGCCGGCCTTGCTGCGAGGCGCGCAAGCGGTGTTGCACCGTTCACCGTTCTTTCGTGCGACAACCTGCCCGATAACGGCAAACGCACGCGGGCCGCAGTGATCGAGCTTGCAAAAGCGGTGGATCAGGACCTCGCCGACTGGATCGAGCGCGAAGTCGCGTTCCCGAGCTCGATGGTAGACCGGATTGTCCCCGCGACCGTGCCCGACGACCTCGACCGTTTCGAAACCGCGACGCGTCTTCGGGATGAGGCGCTGGTGAAGACAGAGCCCTTTACGCAGTGGGTCGTCGAAGACTGGTTTTGCAATCGCCGACCACCGCTTGAGGAATTGGGCGTGCAAATGACCGATGACGTTGCCGCGTGGGAAATGGCCAAGCTGCGCCTGCTCAACGGAGCGCATTCGGCACTCGCCTATCTCGGCGGTATGGCGGGCCACACCTTTGTCGATCAGGCGATGGCGGCACCGGGCTTTGCGCATCTGATCGATGTGCTCTGGGACGAGGCCGAAGCCACGCTGGAGCCGATCGACGAGTTCGATCCAGAGGTCTACCGCGCTGAGCTTGCCAAACGGTTCGGCAATTCGGCGCTTCAGCATCGCACGCACCAGATTGCGATGGATGGCAGCCAGAAACTGCCACAGCGTTGGCTAAACACGATAAGGGCATACCGCGCGAAGAGTGGTGAAGTGCCAAAGGCGCTCTGCCTTGCTCTCGCTGGCTGGATGCACTGGCAAGGTGGAAAGAACGACGCTGGCGAAAGGCACCAGGTTGACGATCCCCTCGCTCGCAAAACTGCCGAAGCAATCGCGAATGCAGCCGGCAATAGCCGCCAGGCAGTTGCCAACCTTTTTGCGCTTTCGGAGATTTTCGGCTCCGACCTGTCGCGAGATGAACAGCTGGTAGCTCAGGTCACAGAAAACTACTTGCTCATTGAAGCGAGCGGGGCCGCGCACGCTGTCTCTCAATTTGGCCAGCACGGCCTGGTCGAGGCCTGAGCGATGGGATCGCCGCGCATTCTTAGGCTCAATTCCGGCGACAACGTCGCGCTTTGCCTAGGCGAGGTGGCCGCGGGGCAGACGATTGCCGAAGCATTGGTGGCCACAGACACGATACCGGCGGGGCACAAGATCGCGACATCGCCGATTGCCCCGGGCGCACCAGTGGTCAAGTACGGGCAGATCATTGGGACGGCGACCACGACTATTTCCGCAGGCGAGCATGTCCATGTGCACAATGTGAGCGCGGCCACGGCAGGTATCTCGCGTGACGCTGGAGCCAAACCTGTCGGCGAACCCGTTCTACCTCGAACGGCTACTTTTCTCGGATATCGGCGGACTTCGGGCAAGGTTGGTACGCGGAACTATATCGGCATCCTGACCAGCGTGAACTGCTCGGCGACGGTCGCGCGCGCCATCGCTGACAGCTTTCCGTCGGCCATGTTTTCGGACAATCCCGCGATCGATGGTATCGTCGCTCTGACCCATACGACGGGTTGCGGCATGACCCCGTCGAGCGAAGGAACCGACAACCTCCGGCGCACGCTGACAGGTTACACTGCGCATCCCAATTTCGGCGCCGTTCTAGTGGTCGGGCTGGGCTGCGAGATGATGCAGCTTCGCTCGTTCATCGACGATGCCGAAGTCGAGCGGCGGGCCGGGCTTCTGCGCACGCTGAGCATTCAGGATGAGGGCGGAACCCTCAAGTCAATCGAGCAGGGTCGCGCCATTGTCCGCGAGATGATCGCCGAGATGTCAGATCAGAAGCGTGAAGAAGTGTCCGCCGAATATCTCGTTCTCGGCCTGCAATGCGGCGGGTCCGATGGCTGGTCGGGCGTCACTGCCAATCCGGCGCTTGGCCGCGCGGCGGATCTGTTGGTCGCTTCTGGCGGAACGGCCATCCTGTCAGAGACACCGGAGATTTACGGTGCCGAGCAATTGCTGTTCGCTCGCGCAGCCAGCGACGATGTGCGCGTTGCCTTGCAGGAAAGGCTTGATTGGTGGCTGGATTATGTGGCGCGCAACGGCGCTGAACTAAACAACAACCCCTCCCCAGGCAATATCGCAGGCGGTATCACCACTATTCTCGAAAAGTCGCTCGGCGCAGTCGCAAAGTCCGGGACAAGCCCTCTCAGGGCGGTCTACCGATATGGCGAGCCGATTGATCAGCGCGGCTTCGTCTTCATGGACAGCCCCGGATACGATCCGTGTTCTGCTACGGGGCAGATGGCGTCCGGGGCCAACATCCTCGCCTTCACTACCGGTCGCGGTTCGGTTTACGGATCAAAGCCCGCACCCTGCATCAAACTTGCGTCGAACCGCGCGATGGCGCAGCGGATGAGCGAGGACATGGACTTCGACTGTTCGCCCGCGCTCGACGGTGTCGAGCTCGACCTGCAGGGTGAAGAGATATTTGAATTGATCCTGCGGGTCGCGTCGGGCGAGAAATCCAAATCAGAAGCGCTGGGGCTGGGCGATCTTGAATTCGTCCCATGGCAAATGGGAGCCGTTCTTTGAGGCACTCGTCTTAGCTGCAATAGGCGGCGCCACATCCTGTTAGGGTTTACGCACTGAGCCGCAAATTGCGGTGCATTTGCTGATCGAGCTTGTAACCACGAAGTATCGCGAGCATCGCAATTGCACCAGCTGCCGGAACCAGCGCCATGACACCCCGCAAGGCTGTCAGCGTCTGATCGGATTGAACGGTGTTGGCCTCAAAACCGATCCAGCCAAGCAGTCCCCCCAAGAGCAAGGCGTTAATTCCGACAGCGGCTTTTTGCGCGAAGGTTGCAAAACCGAAAGTGCGAGCCTCGGCACGAACACCGGTGGCCGCTTCCCCGAACTCAATCGTGTCAGGCAACATCGCCCAGAACATCACCGGCACGGCTCCCCCGCCAATGCCGATCAATCCAATCGCAAGAAAGGCGATCATTATGTTGCCTTCGAAATTGAGGAAGAAGAGCAAATAGCCAAGGATCGCAATCCAGAGGCCGCGCTCCAGAGCGACACGTTTAGATGTGCGCTTGGAGAGCCAAACCCAAAATGGTGTGACCACAATGAGCAATGCGGCCGGCAGGAGTAGCGCGGGCAAGGCAAGCTCAGGCTGTTCGATGTCGTATTTGAAGTAATACAGGACGTTCTTGCCAAACATGCCGAGACAAATCGAGCCGACCACAATGATACCAAAAACTCGTATGAGCGGAGGATTGACGACAAACAGTCTGAACATCTTTGCAAGGTCTTCAAAGAAGCCGGTTTTGCTAGCAGCGACATCATCTCGTTCCGGTTCTCGCATAGCCGTACCGCAGTAAATCAAACCCAAGGCAGCCATTGATCCGCTGATCGCAGCAGCGACCAGATATCCTGTGGCTTCATTCGACGCTGCATAGATCCCCACGACAAAAGGGGTAACAAAGGCAATCGCCATCCCGCCACTGGCTGCTCCAACCATGCGAAAGCCTGCAAGTACAGTCCGTTCATCAGCGTCGTGGGTCAGCCTTGCCTGCATCGAGTTGAACGGCATAGAAACTACCGTGTACATTGTTCGTAGGAAAATATGGGTCGCAAGCGCCCACACCCACGGGGCAATCGCAGAGGTTGGCGTTGTCGAGAATGCGAGCGGATAAGCCACACCAAAGGGTATCGCACCACATACGATCCAGGGTCGATATCTACCCCATCTCGTGCGTGTACGTTCAGCGAGCGTTGCGAACATGGGGTCTGTAACCGCATCCCAGACCATTGCGGCAAGATAGATCGATCCTGCGACAAATGGTGATATACCCGCTACATCGGTGTAGAAATACATCAGGAACAGGGTCGTCCCCTGCCAAACCATAACGAAGCCGAAATCACCCACTCCGAACGCGAGCCGGGACGACATAGATACCTTGTCGCTAACCGATGCCCCAGACGTTTCGGTCATCCCTCTGGCCGCTCTATCTCGAAAACTACCGGAAGATCGCGAGAGCTCGATCCGACGTGGATGCGGTAGATGCCTGACGCAGTTCTCCAGGCTGCATTATCAACGTCCCAATGGGAAAATGCGCGCGCATTCAGCGTTAACTCGATTTCTTTCGTTTCGTCAGGCTGTAGGACGACTTTGGTGAACGCTTTGAGTTGTCGCGCTGGCTTCGTTTCGGCTGTGGCCAGATCCTCAACATAGGCCTGCACTACGTGTTGCCCTGTCCGCTTGCCGCGGTTTGTGACCGCTACCCTCAGCGTTACGTGATCAGGCTCAAGGACAGGTTCGCCGGTCGCACGCTCGATCGCAAATTCGGTGTAGCTGAGGCCGTGGCCGAAGGGAAAGAGCGGCTCGAGTTCCAGGGCATCGTAGTGCCGATATCCGACAAAGAGACCTTCGCCGTATCGCACCCTACTTCCCCCCGGGTAGTGCAGGAAGGACGGATTATCATTGTACTTCTTCGGGTACGTCATCGGCAATTTGCCCGAGGGATTGACCTCTCCGGCGATCATCTTGGCGATGGCCCCTCCCCCTTCCTGACCGGGAAGCCAAGCTTGCGCAATCGTCGCTACACGGTCCGCCCAAGGCATCTCTACGGGGCCGCCAGAATTCAGAATCACGACCGTATTCGGGTTTCGGGAAAGTACGTCGTCCAGAAGGTCCTCCTGCGACTTGGGAAGTCGCATAGAAGAACGATCTTCACCCTCGGTTTCGCTTTGTGCACCCGCACCCATGAAGAAGAGAACCACATCGGCGTCAGATGCAATATCTAGTGCACGCCCACGATCCGGCTCAGGTTCGCGCAGAGCGAAATTGAAAATGTTGAAACCCGCCAGAGCGCCCTCGGCAGGCTGTCTGTATCTGAGAGTGATGGGATACGCTCTACCCTTCTCGAGCGTGATCGAGGCGGATCGTTTGTTCAACGCGAGGATCATGAACAGCAATTCGGTCTCGCGCGGGCTTTCATCGGCGACAAGCGTCTTGCTATCGATGACAAGTTCGACGTCGGGATTGGAATGGGTCAGCGTGATCTCATGCTCGCCGCTGTAGCGTGGGATTATGACGCCGGACCATTCCACGCTGAAGGATGGGTCATGAAGTTGTGCCTTGGCTCCGAAGCCGAGCTTTGCAAATCGCCAATCGACGCCCTCGTCAACGGCATCGCCCGAGAAGTCAGCATTGTCGAAGTATCGAAACGCTAGTCCAGCCTCATCGCTATCGAGACTTGGCTTGAGCAGGCGCCCATCAATGATTGGCGGCTTTTCATCGTGGTCGACGCCTCTTTCATAACTGATCGCCACGTCTGACGAAAACTCTTCCCTCAGCGCTTCAAGAGGTGAGACGAGGCGATCCGGGGTGACCTGCGAGCTTCCCCCGCCTTGAATAGCAGGTCGGTCTGCAAGACCACCGATGACTGCAATGGAGGCCGCGGACTCGATCGGAAGCAAGCGCCGCTCATTTTTGAGTAAAACCAGGCTCTCCGCTGCCGCGGACCTTGCGAGATCACGATGCATCGCAGTGCATGTTTCGCCCTGCAATTTGTTCTTTGTGGGTTCCAATCCGCCACAGCGCTCAATCAGACGCAGCACCCGAAGGACATGATCGTCGAGCGTTGGCTCATCGATTTGCCCATTATCCAGCGCCTTGCCAAGGTTTTGGCCATAGATCCTCGGCGGACCAGGCATTTCCAGATCCAGGCCTCCTTGCGCCGAAGCAACTGTCTCCTTCGCCCCCATCCAATCGGAAACGACGACCCCATCAAAACCCCACTCACCTTTGAGGACCTCGTTAAGGAGCCAATGGTTCTCGCAGGCGAAGACCCCGTTCACGCGATTGTAGGACGCCATTACCGTCCATGGCTTGGCCTCGCGCACAATCAGTTCAAACGCAGCAAGATAGACTTCTCGCAGGGTGCGCTCGTCAACATCCGAAGACGAGGACATGCGATTGTGTTCCTGATTGTTGGCAGCAAAGTGCTTCACCGACGTGCCGACACCGACGGATTGCACGCCTTTCACAAAGGCGCAGCCTGTCACGCCGGTGAGAAACGGATCTTCTGAAAAGTACTCGAAATTCCTGCCGCCCAAAGGCGTTCTCTGGATATTTACCCCAGGAGCGAGGAGCACATCAACGTCATGAGCAAGCGCCTCACGACCGATGGCCGCCCCCACTTCGTGCACCAGTTCAGTGTTCCAGGTGGCTGCCAAGGCGCTGCCGACCGGGAAGACCACAGCAGGCTCGGAGTTGACAGACCGTAGCCCGGTCGGACCATCGGACATTCGAAGACTGGCTATACCCAGGCGCTCGATTGCTGGCAGTGTCCAGAAGTCCTGCCCTGAAAGCAGGCTGATCTTCTCCTCACGCGTAAGCTCGGCGAGCAACTCCGACAAACGATCAGTTGTCCGCGCCGCCTCATTCATTTGTCGCACCCACGTTTGGCTCGAAACTGTATGCCGACCCCGAAACTCCTGAGAATGATGTAACCCAGTCTGGGCCTATCCGCTGTCTGTCTGTCTCCTTCAATGCACCGTCTTGCGATCGGACGAGAAGCGGATCGGCGCTGCGCAACCTTACGATGCTATCGCGCATTGCAACAATCTCACCACGTTCCAGCCTGCCTTGCGACCAGGAGAAGTCTAAGGTGTAGCCGCCGCGCGCTTTGAGACCTCTGACCCTTCCCTCAGACCATGCCGTGGGAAGAGCTGGCAAGAGATGGACTTCGTCAAGATGGCTTTGCATCAGCATCTCAGAAACCGCAGCCATTCCCCCGAAATTGCCATCGATCTGGAAAGGAGGATGGGTGGTCAGCAAGTTTGGCTGGCTGGCTCTCCCGACCAGCACGGAGAGCTGTTCTAAAGCGCGATCTCCCTCGTGAAGGCGTGCAAACATATTGGCGAGCCAGGCTCTGCTCCAGCCAGTCCCCCCTCCTCCGTTCTGCAGCCGCGCCTCAATAGTCTTCCTCAACGCAGCCGTAAGCTCCGGAGTTCTCTCAGGAGAAATGTCGTTTGCGGGATGCAAAGCAAATGCGTGGGAAATATGACGATGACCAGGATCGGCTTCGTCATAGTCTTCGATCCATTCCATCAGCCTTCCATCGCGCTGGCTGATTTGCATCGGCACCAATCTTGCTTTGGCAACCAGGATTTCCTCTTCCAAGGCTTTGTCGAGGTCGGCATCTGCTCGATCAGTGCGAACCGCTTGCATGAGTTCAAGCGTGGCATCGAACACTTCATTGACGATTTGGGTGTCACCGGTCGATGAGAAAGTTAGGACAGCAGGCTGCCCTGCCGCATCGAGATAGCGGTTTTCGGGCGACTGGGAGGGGACGACGGCCAAGCGTCCTGCATATGGAAGTCCCTCCGGGATAGGCTGCAGGATATCCAGAATGAATTCAGCGCTTCCCTTGAGAACAGCATAGCCACGCTCTGCATCTTCGTCATTCTGAGTGAAGCGGTATCTCTCCGCGAGCGCGAGTGATGTCCAAGCGCCGCCGAGCGGCCAGTGCCCCCAAATTGCTCGGTCGGGCACGCTCCGAGCGTAAGCATCACTGGTATGATGCGCAACCCAGCCACGCGCTCCGTACTGGATCTTTGCCGTGTCCGAGCCGTTGCGTGCCAGTGCCTCAACCCAATCGACCAAAGCTTCACTGCTGGAAGTCAACCCCAGAGCTTCTGCACCCCAGTAGTTCATCTGCAGGTTGATGTTCATGTGGTAATCACTGTTCCACGGCGCAGCTATGTAGTCGTTCCATTTGCCTTGGAGATTTGCTGGAAGGCTGCCTGGCCGACTGCTGGAGATAAGGAGGTATCGACCAAACTGCGTGAACAACCGATAGAGATCGGGATCATTTCCACCGGCCCTAACGTTGGCAATCCGCGCAGCGGTATCACTCGCATCGCTGCGAGGGCCAAGTTCGAGATCAAAACTGTCGTAGAGCGGTGAATAGGCTGAGACGTGATCGGCAAAAAGGTTTGCAAAGTCCTTTCCGCTTGCCTTTGTGATATGTTCTAGCGTGCGGTCTTCCGGGCGAGCGCCGCGGAACTCGGTATCAGCCGCAAGCAGCAACCAAAATTCTTTACTGGTGCTGACACGCAGCGCGTCGCCTTCAACTGCGACGGAACCTGAGGGAACGACGGCGGCAATCCGGGCGGAAACGGAATTGCCATAAGTGTCGCTCCCACCGTTCGAGCGCAGTCGAAAGGACATGTGCAGATGACCATCGACCGCTTGCGCAACAGGGCCATCAGGACGCGCGAACGAAACATCGTAGTCGATCAAACGACCATCCGGTGAGTCGAAAGCGACGTGTACGACGATGACTTGATCCGCTGCACTCGCAAAGACAGTCTGACTGACCGAAACACCATCGGAATAGCTAAACTGCGAAACAGCCGCAGCGCGCTCCAGGTCGAGATAGCGCCGATAGTCCCGCACTTCGCCCGAGAGCGAACTCGAGAGGCTCAGATCGCCGAGGGTCTGGTAAGACAAGACGTCAGGTGCTGCTCCGGGCTGTGTGTTCAGCGAGAGCTGCTCGGCCTCTCGTGCCTTGCCATCGAAAATGAGATCGACGATTGTTTCTTGAGCGGCGGCTGCCCCCTCGCGCACTTCGTTGCGATCCGTGCCGCCTTCCCAGACAGTCTCTTCGTTGACCTGGATTATCTCATCTCCGGGCCGCCCAAAGACCATTGCTGCAAGGCGGCCATTGCCGACTGGATAAGCGTGTTCCCACTCCCAAGCGGGGCTGGTTAAAACTATGGCGTCATCTGTGCTCGCCCCTGATGTCTGTATGCCCTCGTCCTGAGGTGACGCCTCTTCGGCTGACACCGCCCCAAATGCGGAAAAAAGAGCCGCGAGCATCGCAGCCAATGAACAGATCATGCGCATGTTGGTCGCTCCCTCTTCACTTAGATGCTGTGCATTGCGGGATAGGAGGGAGCGCTGAACGCGTTGCAGTGCCGTAAGCGCGGTAGAAGAATTTGAGCACATCAAATGCCAGTTTGCGCTCGCCAGTTTCGGAGATCAGGCCTTTCCTGTTCCACCCGTCCTGCACACCTCCAAGCGGGCGCATGGGGGAGCGGAAGTCCTTGAGTACCCACGGGCTGACGCCGGAAAGCCCTGGATTGCCGAGCATCATTCCGACCTGCGCACGATAGAAGCGAGCCTGGAAATCCTCGGTCCATATCTCATCCGGCTCTCCTCGGCGCCCTTGTAACGCACCTGCACCAAGCTCGGAGATAATCATCGGCTTTCCAAACGCGTTACTGAAACGCAGATTGGGAATGAGCTTGAAGACAGCCTCTCTTACGTCGGCAACCGGAAGGCCCGTTGCTTGGGCAATCGGCCGGGAATAATACCATCCATAATATTGATTTATAGAGACAACATCGATGTATTCACCTAGCGGATCGTCGATTTCTACCGCATAGGGTTCTGGCACCCCGCCCTGCACAACCCCTGTCACCCGCTCGACGAGTTTGGCGACTGCTTCGTCGCTGTAATCCGGAAGCAGTGCGGCGGCTATCAACCGGTTTCCCCCTCGTTGCCGAACGTCCGCTGCCAGCTGAGAAAGAAAGTCGAGCCGTTCAGAAGAATTCACCGTCTCGTTTGCGACAGACCAGAACAGGATCGATGCGCGATTAAAGTCGCGATCAATCATTTCAGCGTATTGTTGCTTCGCCGATGCCAGCGTTGCTGGGTTACTCCAGTCGATGCCCCAATACACAGGGAGCTCCGACCAAACGATCAAACCGCGACGATCGGCTTCGCGCAAAATAAGCTCGTTGTGCGGATAGTGAGCAAGGCGAATAAAGTTTGCGCCCAGTTCAACAGCCTGATCGATGAGCGCGGCGGCCTCTGCTGCGGTGGTAATGCGCCCACCATCCACGCCGATTACCTCGTCATGAATGCTTATGCCCCGAAGGAAGATCGGAAGGCCATTCAACATCAACCGGTCTCCAACAGCCGCAATGTGTCGGAAACCAATCTGATCGGTGACAACTTCATCACCGACAGTGACGCTCACGTCATAAAGTGTCGGGGAATCGGGGCGCCAGAGATCGAGGCAGTCGACCATCAACTCGGTAGTTGCCAAACCATCAGCGCCGGGCACACCGGTCCAATCGATCCCGAGAGCCGGGATAGTTATGCGCACCGGGACAGGTTTTCCATCGACTTTGACAGACGCGCTGATGCGCTTCCCTTCGCTGTCGGCGAGTGACAATTGGTAATTTCGAGCGAAACTCACGGGAGTTTCAATCAGCCTGACATCGCGAGTGACCCCTGTGTAGTTGGTCCAATCCATGCGAATGCCCGGGACGCGATCGGATCTCCGCTCACCATCAATTTTCACGACGAGACTGTTCTCTCCCGCAACAAGCTTGTCAGTCACTTCGAATGAGAAAGGCGTGAAGCCACCTTCGTGAGACCCAATAAGCTGTCCATTTAAGTAAACGACCGACGAGTAATTGGCTGCTTCGAACTGTATGAAATATCTTCGGTCAGCCTTCGGTGAAGCATCGAATTTCTTCCGATACCAGACAATCCCCTCGTAATTTGCAAGCTCACGAGCCTGCCCCCGCCAATCACCTGGCACGGTCAGCGTCTGTGCGCGGTCGAAGTCGTACTCGAGTAGGTCTGCCTCGCCGTCGGGCTTCAGATCGAGAAAGTAGCCGTCATCCTTGGGGGTTCCAAGAATTGTGGTGTCTCCTGTTGAGTAGGGGTCGATGATGGCCTGCCATTCCCCGTTCAATGACAGAGAGGCTCTATCCGACGGGTTTTGAATGGCGCTTTGTGCCGAAGCCGTGGGGGGCGCGACCACACAAAACGCTATCAGCGCCAGCACATAGACGGCTCTCAACATCTCTAACTCTCTCACCAAAGCATTTCTATCAGTTCGAACCCTTGCTGATGCCAGTTGTTTTGTCAATGAAATGCTGTTTCATTTAGTTTGAGGCTTCGATGCAAACCTGCGTCTGCTCGCCCAGGCCCGCTATGCCTAGGGTCACGCGATCACCCGTGGACAGATACTGTTCCGGCTTCATACCCAACCCAACACCAGGCGGAGTTCCAGTCGAGATCACATCGCCCGGATGAAGTGACATGAACTGCGAAACGAAGCTGACAATGTATTTGACCGAGAAAATCATGGTTCCGGTATGCCCAGATTGCATGCGATGACCATTCACATCGAGCCAGAGGCTTAAGTCTTGGGGATCAGGCACTTCATCTCGTGTCACCAGATACGGCCCGATCGGGCCAAAGCTGTCGGCACTCTTGCCCTTTACCCATTGGCCTGTTCCTTCGAGCTGGAAGGCACGCTCAGATAGGTCATTGATCACGCAGTAACCTGCGGCATGTTCCATTGCATTGGCTTGGTCGATGTATTTGCCTTGCTTCCCGATCACGACCCCAAGTTCAACCTCCCAGTCCGTTTTCGTTGAGCCGCGCGGAATTTCAATCGGGTCGTTGGGTCCGCTGATAGCACTCGTCGCCTTTGAAAAGATCACAGGTTCCAAGGGCGGTTCGACCCCGGTTTCGGCCGCATGATCGGAATAGTTGAGTCCGATGCATATGAATTTGCCTACGCCTCCCACGCAAGGACCAACTCGAAGCGATCTGTCTAATTCTGGAAGTGAACCTAAGTCTTCCTTGGCGATCTCTTTCAGCCGCTCATCGCCCAGCGCAGTGCCAGACCAATCATCGATCAGCCCGGAAACATCTCGCCAGGTCCCATCCTTGGCTTCAATGGCAGGCCATTCCTGCCCGCGCGGCCCTACTCTCAATAGTCTCATCTTAACCTCACATATTGGACCAGCCGCCGTCGATCACGTGGACCGCGCCGGTCGTAAAACTTGCCTCGTCCGATGCGAGGTGCAGAGCCAGTTGAGCGACCTCCTCCGGCTTGCCAAACCGTCCTCCAGGTTGACGTGCCAAGAAGGCAGCACGGTTCGCTTCAAATGCCGACTCTCCAGCGCCCATGCGCTGCTGCAATGAAGGCGTCTCGATTGTCCCAGGACAGATCGCATTGCACCGAATCTGTTTCGTGACGAAATCGGCTGCAATCGATTTTGTCAGGCCGATGATCGCGGCTTTGGTTGCACCATAAGCAAACCTATTGGGCGCTGCGATAACCGACGAAGCGACCGAGCTGATGTTTACGATCGAACCTCCGCCGCGGGCCATCATTTCTGGCAGGAACGCACGGCACATCTCATATACTGAAGTGAGATTGATTTCGACCGCGCGATCCCACTCGTCGCGAGAACAATCCAGCACGGTTCCATTTGGAACCCAGCCAGCTACATTCACCAACACGGAAACATGATCGCTGCTCAAGGAGAGGCTCCTGATAGCTTCGCTGTCAGTCACATCAAGAACATGGGTTTCGCCTGCATCACCAAGGGTCAAGCTGCCAAGCGCGTCGGGCGATACATCTGTCGCAATGACCTTAGCGCCCTGAGCGGCAAACAACTCGCTGATCGCTTTGCCGATCCCGGCACCAGCTGCAGTAACAAAAGCTGTCTTGCCCGCAAGCCGACCGCTCTGGCCTGTATCACACGCCATACATTCTCCTCGCATTGTCGCGAAAAATCGCCGCTCCGTTTGCTGGCGCCAACTCCGATATAATCTCGCGTGAAAGGCTCGCCCATCTCCGATACGTTCCAGACATCGCTAGTACCGGCCAATCGCTGCCCCAAATGACGCGTTCCGGACCAAAACAGTCTAATACATAGGCAATCGTGTCACGCAGGAGCGCGAGATCAGGATCGGGCCCGCACTCGGTCAAAAGGCCGCTGATCTTGCACGACACATTGGTATGGGATGCGAGCTTCTCGAGTGCATCACGCCAGGCGCGAATTTCGCCGGAAGCCAATGGTGGTTTGCCGCAATGATCGAGGACCATACGCAAGCCCAAGTTTCGCTCGGCTACGATCGAGCACGGCTCGATATGTTCTGGTTTGGCGTGAAGATCGAGCACGAGTGAATGCTCACTCAATGCGTCAATTACACCGACAAAGCGATCATCCAGGATCCATGCGGGATCATCCAGATCACCAATCATGGGGCGGATGCCGACAAGATGCTCCCGCGACAAAAGCAAGTCTAACTTGCTTTTCCAGTGAACAGACTCAAAGTCGATCCAGCCAACAACTCCGACTACGCGGGCATCGTCAGCGGCGACATCGAGAAGAAACAAACTCTCTTCGACCGAAGGAGCGGCTTGCACCAGAATGACTGATTCCACGCTCGCCTCTTTCGCCTCGGGCCAGACGTCTTTAATCGCAAAATCCTGATAGATCGGCGCAAGGTCTGGTGTCAGCCAATCATAGTCGCCACGCTTAAGCTGCCAGATATGCATATGGGCATCCAGCCAGCCCTTCATGGTACAAGCGCGTCCTTCTCGATCAGACCGCGCTCTTTCAGAGCGGACCAGAGCTCGGAAGGGATACTTTCGTCATTCCAGCTGACAATTTCGCGCAACTGCTTGGCGGTTTGTGCTCCGGGGACAACAGCATGGACAGCCGGGTGCGCTTGGACAAATGCCAACGCGGCAGCAGGCAGAGAAACGCCGAAGTCTTCGCAGACCGCTTGCTGGGCAGTCACCTTCTCAACAGCCCATGCCGGAGCGGGCTGGTAGTTGTAGCGCAAAAGTTCCTGATCGCGTGCCACGAGCAGCCCAGAATTGAATGGCCCGCCAACGATGACCCCGACCCCGTTTCGCTCCATCTCATTCATGAACGCCATCGAAGCTTGATGCTCAAACAGGGTGTAGCGCCCCGCCAGCAACACGAGGTCCAGATCGGCATGGACGAGGACCTCTCGACAGGCTTCGATTTCGTTGACGCCTATGCCAATTCTTCGGGTTTTGTCTGCCTTTTTCAGATCAGCCATCGCTGGAAGAGATTCCGAAATTGCGATCTCAAGAACAGCTTGGCTTTTGTCTCCGTGAACGAGCTTGCCAATATCGTGCAGAAACAGCGCTTCGACCACATCCACACCAAGTCGTTCGCAGCTACCTTGGAATGCCTCTTCGATTCCCTCAGCCGAGTAGTCGAAGCGAGAACGGAAAGGCGGAGTGTCAGCAAAACCCTGATCAAATTTGCCCCCTTTATCCTGCACGAGGACCCGTCCAACCTTGGTAGAGATCGAGAGATCAACTTGCCGCGACGCGAGGAACTTACCAATACGCGCTTCGCTCAGACCTGCCCCATAATGAGGCGCAGTATCTACATAGCGAACTCCGGCGTCCCAAGCTGCAGAAAGCGTTTGTTCGGCCTCCTCATCGCTGATCGAGCGATAGAGGTTGCCAATCGCCGCAGCGCCGAGCCCCAGTCCCGAGAATGCTTCCCCGTTTTCGGCAGTCACAGCGGCTCGGCCCCGGGACGCGAATAGCCAGCATCGCGAACCGCCTCGAGCTCACCGGCAAGAGCGTCGACTAAGTCCGGGTGCTCGGCGGCCAGATCAGTTTGCTCAGTCGGATCTGCCGAAAGGTCATACAATCGGTATGTGCTCCTTGGAGGGTTCGGCAGTTTGCCTTCCAGGAGTTCGGGATAGCGAGATCCGTAACCCCCGGACTGACCGTCCAAGACAAGCTTCCAGTTGCCTTTCCTGTATGCAAAGGTTCCGAACAATGAATGGTGGACGCCACTCGATCGCGCCTCGCCAGATGTCGCTCCAAGCCCGAGTGCACGCGCAAAACTAAAACTGTCCGCTGCGTCTTTCGCGGCTAAGGAACCGCCAAGCAACTCCGCTATCGTCGCAAAGAGATCCGTCTGGATCACCAGGTCGTCGGAGACGCGTGGCCTCACCTTGTCAGGCCAGGTCACGATGAAGGGAACGCGATGGCCACCCTCGGTGAGTTCGGACTTTTGACCCGAGAAAGGCGCGTTGGGAACGTGGCCAAATTCTTCAAGGTTTGAAAAGTGCACAGCGCCATTATCGCTGGTGAAGATCAGAATAGTGTTCTTCCATTCTCCCGTTCGCTTGAGCGCGTCCACTATCAATCCAACCGAATGATCGGTTTGAGCAACGAAATCGCCATACTCACCTGCTTGAGATGCTCCGTGAAAGTCTGCGGTGGGCAAAACCGGAGTGTGCGGTGCGGGGGATGCATAGTAGAGGAAGAATGGCTGTCCCCCATTGGACAGCTCCTCAATCTGTTGCACGGCCTTTCGGACAAGGATTGGCTCTACCTGTTCAAAGTCGAAACCAGGGGCAATCTCACCGGCCCTCCAGTAAAAGAGCCCGTCGAGATATTCTCCTTCCCGACGCTCGGGAATATCGCGATCCGGTGGATCCACATATGCCCCGTTTTCAAGAAAAGCGTATGGCGGAAAATCGAGGGAGGCTGAAAGTCCGAAGAAATAATCGAATCCGACAGCGTTTGGACCGCCACCGGGGTCGGTTGTGAATTCCACTGGCTCGTCAGTGAAGCCCGTGAGAAATTTGGACATGTCGGGCTCTGCATCGCCGAATCCTAGATGCCATTTGCCAACCATTGATGTCGAATAACCGCGCCGCTTCAGCCACTGCATTAAGGTCAGCTCGTCTTGCCGAATCAGAGGTGGTGAATATCCTCCCAACACGCCAACTTTTAGCCAAGTTCTCCAAGCGTATCGGCCCGTCAACAGGCCATAGCGCGAAGGTGTGCACACTGACGATGGCGAGTGCGCATCTGTAAACACGACACCTTGCTCGGCAAGTTCACTAATGACAGGAGTTTCGATCTTCGCCGCTGCATTGTATAAAGCGAGGTCACCATAGCCCAAGTCATCCATGTAGATTAGAACAATGTTGGGCTGCTCAAGCGTTGCAACTGCTTCTTCGTCGCTTCCGTTCTGTAGGTGACTGCAGGCCGCAAGAGGGAGCACAGTCACGACCAAGACCATCAGAAGTGTTTGAAATCGCATAGGTCTCAATCCCTTTTCTGGAGCCAAAATGAGCCATCGGGGAACGAGAACGCGCCCAGGCTTTCCTCGCGAAGGTCAACGGAATAGCCGGCTCTCTTTGGTGGGAAGTATCTGCCACCCCGAACATCGATCGGTTCTTCGAAGTGGTCGTGAAGGTCGCCTGCATGTTCAATCACGCGTCCGTCCATCGACCCAGAAAGGCAGACATAATCGATCATCGAGAGATGCTGCACATACTCACACAAACCGACTCCGCCTGCGTGAGGACAAACAGGAATTCCCGCTTTTCTCGCCATAAGCATCACTGCAAGATTCTCATTCACGCCCGCAAGTCTGCAGGCATCGATCTGACAGAACGCTATCGCGCGTGCCTGCAAGAACTGTTTGAACATGACTTGGTTGTGCGCATGTTCCCCAGAGGCCACCCCAATCGGAGAAATGGCTTTGGCAACTTCCCTGTGAGCCAAGATGTCATCGGGATGCACTGGCTCTTCGATCCAATGGATATCAAACTCCGCCAACGCGCCGACCCAATGAATTGCTTCGTCACGCCCCCAAACCTGGTTTGCATCAAGCGAGAGCTTCACTTCTGATCCAAGAGTATCGCGAAACAATCGACAGCGCCTGCGGTCCTCTTCCAGGTCCCTGCCAACTTTGAGCTTGAAATGAGTCCAACCTTCTTCGCGCGCAGCTAACAGCCGTTGAATGAGTTGATGATCGTCGTACCCAATCCATCCCACCGAGGTCGTGTAGGCCGGGTAGCCTGCTTCTTCCAGATGCTTGATGCGTAGGCTTCTTGTCGGTCTGAGTTCTTCCAACCACTCAAGCGCCTCTTCTGGGGCTAGAAAATCCGAAATGTGCGTAAAATCCACTGCGTCAAGCAGCCTGTCTGGATCGATTGAGCATACATACCGCCAGAGTGGCAAACCAGCGCGCTTGGCCAAAGCGTCCCAAACTGCATTCACGACCGCGGCCGCAGCAAGATGGACAACGCCCTTTTCTGGTCCCAACCATCGCAGTTGACTGTCGCCAAGCACCAAACGACTTGCGAGGCCGAAGTCTGCCTCGAAGTCATCCAGCGAATATCCGATCACCTTCTCAGCCAAAGTCTGAACCGCTGCGACGCACAGTTCATTCCCGCGACCGATCGTGAAAGTCAGACCTTGGCCGAGCAACTCGGCGCCATCGTAAAGCTTCAAGTAGGCACAGGAATAGTCAGGGTCACCATTCCGTGCATCCGAACCGTGGCCGTGAGCCGACGTCGGGAAACGCACGTCGTGGGTTGTGAAGTTGCTGATCGGCATAGTCGTCCCGTCATTTCATATGCGGAACACCATTTCACATAAAAGTCAGCTAGCCAAGTCTTAGTTTCTCCGAGATGCCGCTCGCAGTGAGCTTCAGCGCGTCAACCGCCTCTTCTATGGAGGTCGCAGCTGCCCCCCCTTTCAAGAAGGGAATGGTCAAAGCGGCGACACCTTGCTCCGAGCTATTCTCAAAAACAGGGGCGGAGATGTCAGTGACACCGGGGATCAATGGAGACTCGCGGACCAGGATGCCCGCATCGACCACTTGTTTCACGAAGGTCTCGAAGCGCTCCGAAACTGCTTTTGAATTATCAGAGCCTGAGATCATTGAGCGGATTGACTTCTGCACACTGTTTGAAACGTTGGCGAGAATAACTGGCCCTGACGCCGACTCTACGATTGGCATCCTGTGCCCTACCCGGACTGCAAAACCCAAAAGTCCGGGGCTCTCCATCCTGGCCACAACAACAATATCTGACCCGCTGACGACAGCCAGATGACAGGATTGGTTGAGTCTCTCGCTTAGCTCGCGCATCAGGGGTAATGCAGCCTCATGAAGATTCCGGCGGGGCGGAACGCGCATAGCGAGATCAAACAGCCGGTTCGTCAGAAAGAACTTTTCATCTGACGTGCGAGCAAGCCAGCCAAGCGTCTCTAGTGACACGAGCATTCGATAGATTTGATGCTTCGAGCGTTCTAGTTGGTCGGCGATCTCGTTCATCGTCAACGGTCGATCAGCAACAGCAAGCCTTTCGACAATCGAAATGCCTTTTTCCAATGCCGGCGCGCTATACTGCTTTTCTTTCATCATCATCCACTTGCGCTGCATTGGGTATCGACGTCAAGTCGTGACAAGCTGGACTTCTACACCGTCTCGACTAATGCGAAACATCCTTCTATATATAAAACGGGGTGCGGATGCAGCGTTGGATCTACAAGGGCTTCACGGTCGGCTTCTTCGCTGTGGCAAGCCTTTTTCTGCTTTGGGCTCTAGCAAACAGCCTCAACGACATCCTGATCAGGCAGTTTCAGAAGGCTCTCGACCTGAGCAGGGGGGAGTCGGGCTTCCTCCAATTCGTTTTCTATCTCGGTTACTTTTTCTTCGCGCTTCCGGCAGGCTTCCTGATCGAGAGGCTGGGTTATCGCGCAGGTATCCTAATTGGCCTCGGCCTTTACGCGATCGGCGCCTTGGCGTTTTACCCGGCAGCGGAGATACGCGAATTCTGGGCGTTTCTGGCCGCGCTCTTCGTGATAGCTTCTGGTCTTGCGATACTTGAGACAGCGGCAAACCCAATGATCGCCAGGTTTGGCCCGTCCGACAAATCTGCCCAAAGACTTAATCTTGCACAGTCACTCAATGGTCTCGGGGCATTTGTCGCGCCGGTGATTGGCGGTTTGTTCATTTTCTCGGGCATCGAATTGGAGACGTCGCAGATAGAGGCGATGTCGGCCGCTGAGCTCGACGATTATCGTGCTTCCGAAGCAAGAATGGTTCAAGCGCCCTATCTGGCGCTGGCGGCAGCAATTGGACTTGTCGCAGCAATACTCGCGTATGTCAGATTACCCATAATCGATCATGGGACAGAGAATGAGGAAACACTTCAAAGCTCAAAGGTTAGTCTCACCGCGCCATTGAAGGTAACCCATTTGCGGCGAGCAATCGTCGCGCAATTCTTCTACGTCGGCGCGCAAGTGGTCATATGGAGCTACTTCGTCGATTTCGCCATCGATGTCGGCGTGGACATCTCAGAAAAGACCGCAGCCTTTTTGCTGTCACTCAGCATCGCCAGCTTCATGGCAGGACGCTTTATAGGTACGTGGCTCATGAGTTGGATTGCTCCTGCCAAGCTACTGGCGCTGTTCGCGGTCATGGCGTCCATCTTGAGTGTTTGCGCCGTTGCGCTCGACGGTGAGATAGCGCTGGCGGCGCTTGGAGCGACAAGCTTCTTCATGTCGATCATGTTCCCGACGATCTTCGCATTGGGTTTAGAAGGTTTAGGCGAACACACCAAGATCGGCTCATCCTACCTGATTATGGCAATCATTGGTGGTGCGCTCTTTCCGCCGGCGGCCGGCTACATCGCCGACGCCACCGGCAATATCCAGCTTATGGCCGCACCGGCGGTAATTAGCTTCATTGTAGTGGCGCTGTTCGCAATGGGATGTTCGCGGCGCTCATGATCGATGCGCCAAGCCATGCAATGATTGCCTTATCCGCTCTGCGAAAAGGTTCGTGAGGGTTGAATGGTCGATGTTTTGGCGTTGGCGCTTGCGCGCACGATGGCACGTCCTGTCGAAGGTCTCGGAATGCTGAATGCGCTAGGCGTTCATGATTTCAGTTTGCATGAATCCTGCCAAAAAAAGTGAGCCCGGTGCAACTCATTGCCCCGGGCTCTAGAGAAACGAAGGGGAGAGAAATGCCTTCGCTCAGAGCAGAGATAAGCTCGGACGCCCTTCAAAAATTGAATTCAACAGTCGCTCCAATTGTGCGAAAGGCACTCTCACCAAGCGCCTGGTGGTAATTGAGCGTCGGCTGTATGGGGTCGCGAAAAATCAAGGAAGGAGCCCGCACGTCAAAGAGGTTGCGGGTAAAAACCGAAACCTCCCATTGACCATCGGGGTCCTTGATGCCGATACGGCCATCGACAAGGGTGTCCCCGTCGATCTCGACATTTGGATCAGGTGCAGGTGAGGAGTTCACGTCGCCCCGCGTAACCGAGGCCAGATCGATGAAGGCGGCGACGCCTGGAGTTAAATCGCGCTCGTAGCGGGTAGAAGCGGTAAACTTGATTTTCGGCGCACCCGCGAGCTGGCGGCCGTTGACGTTGATTACTTGTCCCCCTGGCCCCGCCTCGCAGCCATCAAGGAATGGGGCATTGCATTGGACTACAAGGTCACCATAGGTAGCCTCGTTGTAAAGCAGGCCAAAGCTGAAGGAGAGCCCATCGGTCGGGAATATCCCCGCGCTGGCTTGGAAACCTTTGAACCTGATTGAGTCAGCATTTGTGAAAACAAACTGGGTTAGCCCATTAACATCGGCAACTGTCTGAGCCTGGAAATCCTCGACATCAGTGACGAAGAAGGTCAGGTCTCCGCGAAGCGTTCCATCGGCCGTCTGCCCTTTGACCCCTATCTCATAGTTTGTCGGGATTTCCTCGTTGACGATGTCAGGCGCCAGGCTGCTCGGCTCGATCGGGTTGATTGCCGGTCCTTTATAGCCTCGTGACACTGTCGCAAAGAAGGTTACATCAGGTGAGGGCAAATACTGCACTCCCAGACGCCAAGAAAAATTGTTGGTGTCAATCGACCGTTGGAAAACCCCATCCGGATTGGTGAAACCCGGTATGCGAACCCCGCGATCCGGATCGACAAAATTGATGCGCTCAACATCAAGCTCATCGCGGGTGTAACGACCCCCGGCGATCAGCTTGAGCTCGTCGGTCAACGAGTACCCTAGCTGTCCAAAAACAGCATAGCTGCGTTGGTCGACTTGAGTATCGAATGATCGGGTTGCGGTAACCGGCAGGAAACCCAGAGTACCGCTTTGCGCAATAATCGGATTATATCTGTAGTCGTAGAAGAAGAGCCCGGCGACGTATTCCAACTGACTCCGGCCGGTTGAAGCTATACGAACCTCCGCACTCCATTGCTCGACGTCCTCGTCAACAGAGTTGTTGTTGAGGATGTTGATGGGAGTTGCATCGGAGTCAGTATCGCTGTTGCGCTCAAAGTAGCGATAACCGCCGATGGCGGTGATCACGGCACCGCCAAGATCGTAGTTCACCTCGAGCGATGCACCATAGCTTTCGCTAGCGAAGTTGAGCGGGCCATCCAGACAGACATCGGTATTTTCAGGTGATGCTACAACCCCGCAGTTGGTCAGAAGTGCGTTAAGCGCGCCGTTCGGATTGAGGCTGCGGGCTTGCCAAGCACGGTTCCCACCCTTCACCTTCTCGTAATCGGCATTGATCAGAAACTCGAGATCCTCATTAGCCTCGAGGAGAAAACGCCCGCGCGCGCCGTACGTCTGGCGTTCCCCCACACCTTCACCGGTCAATGCGTTGGTGAAGCGGTTGCCGATTTCGTCGAGAAAGCCGGTGACGCGCAATGCGGCGGTATCACCAACCGCAACATTGAGGGTACCATCCAGGACAAGGAAACCATCCTCTCCGACCGAAGCGCGTCCTCGTGCCGAGAACTCGCCGAGTTCCGGCCTGCGTGTGACGATATTGACGACGCCCGCTGATGCGTTCTTGCCGAACAGCATCCCCTGTGGGCCGCTAAGGATTTCGATCTGTTCAACATCGAAGAGGCTGTTAGTAGGAGGGGTAAGCTGGCCTTGAACGATGCCATCGACCACGAGCAGTACATTGTTCTCGGCGGATCTGGTGAAAGTCTGCGTTCCGCTACCGCGAATAGAGTATCCCGCGGACGGTTGGTCAGCATAGTTGAGTTCGGGCGAGGCATTTTGGAGCTGCGTCGCGTTCACGATCGAGCGAGCTTCGAGGTCTTCTGAAGACACCACCGAGACAGTCAGCGGCACATCCTGCAACCGCTCTTCACGCTTCTGTGCGGTGACGATGATCACATTGCCTTCTGGTCCAGAAGCCGCGTCCTCGGTTTGAACTTCTTGCGCAATTGCCGGGTTGGCAAAAGCAAGAGCAGCCCCCGATACGCCTGTTAGTGCTGCAAGTCTCGCCGCATGCGCCATATCACTCCCCTCAGCTCATCCGGGATTTTCCCTCCACCAACAGTCTGATGGCCATGCTGTTTTGTCAATGAAATTCTGTTTCATATCTTTCCGAACGTCTCTCCTTCCCCCGCGTGGCGTCTTATGTTCCACCTCATGCGGGTCTTCGGACAAAACAATCACGGGGTTCGCGTTTGCATGGCGCGGCGAATGCGATCCTCCAGAAGGGTGCGAGTCATGAAGAGTACAAGTGAGAGAAACAGCTTCCTGTCTCAAGCCTGACCTAGGGAATGTAATGCGCTTGGCATCACGAGGTCAGTGAGACCGTACCTTTATGCTGTGCAGGTCAAGGCTGCCCGTATCAACTCGCAAGCAAATCATTGATGATCCTGAAGAGGCCTCGCCGATTTGGCCATTCAAGGCAGGACTGAGCAATTCCGGCCGGTCAATCAGCTTGTACTCGACAACCTTAATGTTGTTGAGCCAATGCTGGGCGACTTTATCCTCCACCCTGATCTCAGCCGTGTTCCATTCACCGACTGGATTGATCCGCATGATCGGATAAGGCTCGGAGAGGTTCGTGGCCAGGATGGCGCCCCGCAGGGAACCGACCTCGCGTCCGCCATCGGTGTAAAAAAAAGAATCAAGGTCGTCGCTGCGACCTGTGATGCGGTACCGGGGAGCGATGACTTTTTCTCCTCGTGCTAGCTCGCAGGAGTTGGTGAGGTACGCTATCGAAGCCTCGGTTCCTTCGGCGACACGAAATACCCACTTGACGGAGAAGTTCTGCTTCTGGTCGGTGAGAGATAGAGACCATAGGTCGCCAGCATGCAGTTTAGTGTAATGTTTTTCCTCGCCACCGGTCCGATCTGCAGTAGCGAAATCTCCCAAGCTTCCGGTTCGCACTGCTTCAATCATTCGCCAACCTTGTGAACGCTCCCACTCGGTTAAATGATTGGGACGGTAAGTGATATGCGGCGTCGAATAAATCGCCGGTGTTCGACTTTTTGCGAGGTTGTCGGTGAGCACCCTGAGCGAACGCCACGAGACGCTGTCTCCGGGGAAGCCACGAGCTCCACTTGCTTCGACACCATGCACTTGGAGGGCAATGTGTCCGTCGACAATTCGATCGTCGGTAATCCGCGCGCATGGCACGCCGTTCACAAACGTTGAAATCTCTGATCCGATTGCTTCGATCCGGTAATGGTTCCAATCATTTTTCCGATACTGACCGATGCAAGCACGATTGATGTTCGGCGGATAGAGCCACCCCCAAGGCAAACCTTCAGCATAAAGCCCACCGGACCAGCCACGCGCGCCTGGGTCGATCTCCATCTGGTAGCCTTTGACACCGGAGTCGGAGCCTGGAGTGTCTTCCTCCGAGCGGAAGATAATTCCGGAATTGAGCACACCATCAATTCTGAACTCGGCCTCTAGAATGAAGTCTCCAAATCTCTGCTCGGATAAGAGAAACTCGCTGTCCTGCTTAGGCACCGCCGTCCCAATGATGATCCCATTTTCGACGCGGATGTTATGGTGGCCACCCGTCCGGGTCCATCCCGATAGGTCGTTCCCATTAAACAAAGACCGCCATTGAGCGTCCCCGGATGCTTGGTTTCCCGTGCATGCATTCAAAGGGAGTGTGGCCAGAAGGGATAACGCGGCAGCGTGTCTTTTGGTTGGGAATACCATATGCTTTGCCCTTCTCACCGATCAACACCGGCCTTCACGCAAAACCGTTTGCTAAGCAATTCGGTAATGCGGAGGCTCCATTTGCCAGGGTACGAACGCAAGGTTACCCATTGCCAGAGCTTCTGATTTGAAACTCGCGCGCGCCATGGGCCTTTCAGTAAGACTTCGGATGACCCTTCGACAGATCTGTCTTGCGCGACACCGTCGAGCCGGGGTGAAATGTTGAAGTCCATGTCCCCACAAACGCAGAACCGATCTCGCGGCAAGGTCGATCAGGACAGGTAATTGCGGAGCATACAACGGGATACATCGGCTGGCCCGAAGCAATGAAGGGCTTTGGATTGCCAAGCTGATCTTCAAAAACTGAAGGTAACCTGCGCTCCATACGTGCGCGGGTCGCCAGCATAGACGAAGTACCCACCTCCGCCAAAGTTAGGAATGTCACCTCCTGAAATCAGGTATCGCTCCTCAAACAGGTTTTCCGCGTATAGATTGAACCCGAAACCACCCACCCGAAAACCGGCACGCAGATTGACCAAGGTCAGTGGACCTTGAGTCAAGTTGGGATCTAGATCTGTGTTGAGGAACACGCTTGAGCGATAAAGGAGCTCTGCTTGACCAAAGACATCGACTGTGTCGCTAACGGGACGATCATATCGCGCTGAAGCAGAGATGTTCCACTCGGGCGTGTTTGGAAGGGGCCGACCGGACAGATCCTGTGTCCCAGTTACGGGGTCGAATCCCGGGTTTGGAGCAGTCGGATCCGTCGCGTTGAGGTTCTGCTGAAAAGCATTGGCAACAGCGCCCACAAAATCCGCATAGGTCGCTTCGGTGTATGCCGCCGCTATGTTGAACGTAAGACCGTCAGCTGGGTTTATTTGGGCGTCGAACTCAACACCGTAGGATTCTAGGGCGCCCACATTGGTTAGAATTTGCGCATCTGTTGTGGCGTCGAACTGCGATGCCTGAAAATCCTCGAACTCCGTCAGAAAGACAGCAATGTTCATAGTCGCCAAGCCGTCGAATAGCGTGCTCTTCAAGCCAACTTCGTAGTTTGTCGAGGTCTCGGGCGCGAATTGCGTCGGCCGCGGTGGGTCGAACCGTGCGTTTGGAGCATTGGTGCCACCCGATTTGTATCCGGTCGCGACCGTCGCGTAAGCCATCAGGTCGGGGTTCGGAAAGAACTGCAGGCCGGCAGTCCAAGTCACGACCTGATCTTCAAACGTCTCGCTCTCATCGAATTCCTGGAACCCAATCAGAAAAGCCAGAGGCGTGTTCTGCGTAACATCTGTCTGCCGCTTGAATTCGTCCGTGTAACGCAATCCTGCAAAAATGTTGAAGCGATCATCGGCGAACCGGTAATTGCCATGCGCAAAGAACGAATAGGACTCGTTGAAGAAACTCGAAGTCCTCACCTCCCCCTGACCATTGAGAGCGCCCCCAGCAAGCGCCGACCCAACCTGCGTGCGCAGGTTGTTGTCGAGTTGCTTGTTGAAATAGAAGAAGCCGGCAACGTAGTTGAAGGGCTGATCATCAGGCGACGCAATCCGGATTTCCTGAGTCCAGTGCTCACTCACCGGGTTTGATTCGAGCACGGGAAGGAAGTCCACGGCACTAAAATCGCCATCCTGGTTCCGAAAGTTTTCGAAGTTGCGGTACGCAGCGATCCAGGTAAGCGTATGATCGCCCAGCTGAATGTTGGCTTCACCGGACAACCCCCAGCGCTCTGCTTGCACCACACCATCGGTGTTTTGAGCAACTTCGAAATCAAACGGGCTGTCCAAACGATCGCCACCAGGACCTAACTCATCGTCTTTGCCGTAGTCCCCGGAGAGGACAAGAGAGAACTCGTCGGAAGGCTCGAACAAGATTTTGCCGCGTACGCCCCAACGGTCTCGATTACGCAGTTCTGAGCCGGTCAACGTGTTCGTGTAGAACCCGTCACGCTCATTTCGAAATCCGCTTACGCGGACGGCCACCGTGTCGCCGATCAAAGGCCCACTAATGGTTCCTCCGACCTGCAGCTCGTCGAAATTACCATAAGAGGCGCGGAAATCGCCCTCCCAATCAAAGCTCGGGTTCTTCGTAATGAAATGCACGATGCCCGCAGGTGAGTTTTTGCCGAACAGAGTGCCCTGTGGCCCGCGCAACACTTCGACCCGCTCAATGTCTACGAAATCACCGACACCATTCCCGGTCCTGTCCATGAACACGCCATCGACGAAAATACCGACCGAGGGATCAAGCTCGTTGTTGCGCCCGGATGTACCGAAACCACGGATCGCGACTGTACCATCGCGATCACTTGCTCCGGTCTGAAATTGCAACGAAGGAACGAGCCGCTCAAGGTCTTCAAACCCTGTTGTCTGGGTGTTGGCCAATTGCTCGCCTGTCACAGCCGCAATAGATATCGGCACATCTTGCAGGCTCTGCTCGCGCCGCTGAGCCGTAACGACGATGGTATTTCCGCTCGGTGGCGCAGCTTCGTCGGCGCCATCCAGATCTTGCGCAATTGAGGGGCTGGCAAACGCAAGAGCCGCCCCCGATACACCTGTTAGAGCCGCCATTCTCGCTGCATGCGCCATATCACTTCCCTCAACAAACCTAGGATTTTTCCATTGTGAGCCTTGTCTGTCGATCTCTGCGTTTTGTCAATGAAATAATGTTTCAGTTTCGTTTCAGCCATAACGATAGAGATAAAGCGAAGCATTGTGCCCTCGCGTGGCTGGCGATGAACGGTCGGTAAGAAACGATCTGCAAACTGAGATTGTGGCGTTGTAGAAGCGCTTCAGTCAGCCAACCAATACAGTGCGCCGAATTGCGCTAACTCGTGATGCCATGCGATTACGTCGATCGGTCTCTTATCGGGTCTCGGGTCTGGAGTTGGCGACCGTTTGAACCCAACTCTGGACTTCTGATTCGACCCAAACCGTACAACGTGGACCTAATGAGCGAGATGCCGGGAAACGCCCTTCTTTCATTCTCTGAAAGATGGCGGTCCGCTTTAAGCCGACGCGTTCCATGACCTCAGGCAGCCGTAGCAATCGCTCGGGAGGCTCGGAGATGCCTCCCGATTGGCTCTCCTGCAGATCGCTTATCGGGCCATGCTGCTCAACCATCAGCGATCCCGCATGCGTTCTAGATGTAGAGCGCGTCCCGTCGTTCTAGATCGCCAATATGATAGGACAGCAGTCGTGCGAGCCGTCTCGCCGTTCCAGTTGCCCAGCCCGGACGAACTTCTTGCAGCCGGGACCCGAGCTCACAGGTCATCGCAACAGGTAGCGCAGCTAGGAACTTCCCGAGGAAGTCGCCGATCTCGGTATCGGTCCAGTGCAACGCCTAGTCTGCATCGGTGAGAATGAAAAAGACCAGAGCGAACTTTGGATCAACTCCGCAAGCACTCAAAATGCATGATGCTTCGGCAAGTGTCGCAGCCCGTTCGCCGGTCAGGATTCGGCGCAATGTATCCTTGTGGATCGATGTTTGCCGAGAAATCTCGATGCGAGTCTTGCCGCTATTCGAGACATTGGCCGCCAGCAAGCTGGAAAGGCCTTCGTGCGACTCTTCGCCTTCGGATTTGTCGGGACTGACCAATGGACTTTCCTAAGGGTTACTCAACAAAGACTCGCGCTAGCCGAGGAGGAAGACTGTAGAAAAGAGGAAAGAACATAGAAGGAACATATAGGAAGTAAAGATTCACAGCGGGGGCGTGATTCGCGCAGAATCCGGTCTTGGGCGCGCGATTCCCGTCCACTCTCGCGCGGATCGCGGTCAGCGAAGCGCGAGACAGCAGTCCGGTTGCGCAACTTGCGGTGATTGGCAGCAAAATGTCGCTTTTTGCTAGGTCGATTGCCAGCCCGCTCCGCTTTGCGTTTTCCTACACCCAGCCTTTCAATCGAGGAAAGAACATACAGCGAACGCATCGCTGCCATTGTTCGATACGGAGTACCTCCATAACCAAAGGAACAATCCAATTTGCACGACCCATGTAAGGCACGGAGTACCGCGTTCACAGACCGGGAATGAGCGGAATACGGAGAGGTTAAGGGGCCACGCGAACGACAGTGCATCACTGTAGCAATACAGCATGCCTGGTAGCGGAGGAGGGACTCGAACCCCCGACACATGGATTATGATTCCACTGCTCTAACCACCTGAGCTACTCCGCCCCGAAAGGCATGTCAGTGAGGGAAAGCCCTGCATGACAGGCGGCGCGTTTAGGGCCGCTTGCGCCCATGGTCAACACCCGTTTGCATGGACGCTACAACGCCTCGTTGCCGCGGAACGAGGAGGCCTTGACCAAATCCCACGGACCTCCCTGATAGAGATGCAATTCAAGCGCAGGGAATGTGAATGAGCGTGGTTCCAATTCAGATACCAATTGCGCCTGAAGTGCGCGCGCCTTTTCCTTGGTTACCTTGTTCTGGATGGTGATGTGCGGGCGCGGTTCGTAGAGGTCCTGCGCTGTCAGGCTACCGTGGAAATGGTCTGCAATCATGTCGCGCAATGTGAGCAATTGTGGGGCCTCAAGCGCAATGGCAGTGCCTTTACCGAGATCCATCACACCCTTGATCTCTGCAGCTGGTGCAGCGAATTCACCAGCAATTCGAGGCAAATAGTCCTTCACCTCCTCGAGCAAGGACGGCGCAAACGAATGGAACATCGTGACATGTGCATGGAGATGATTGCGCTCGGGTGGATAGTGAGTCCGGCGCAATCCCTCTGCCCAGCCCTGAATGTCCGGTGGGAGCTTCGCAGTGACAATAAACGGATTAGCCATGAGCTTTTCTGAGCTCAGATACCGTTCTCTGCGCGGAAGCGGCGCCATTCGGCGACATTGCGGTTATGCTCCTCCAGCGTATCGGCAAACACATGCCCGCCGCTGCCGTCTGCGACGTAGTAAAGCGCGGTGGTCTCGTCCGGATCGAGCGCAGCCTTGATCGCAGCCCGGCTTGGATTGGTGATCGGGCCAATTGGCAGCCCTGAAATAGCACGTGTGTTGTACGGGTTGGGGTCGCGCAGTTCCGACACACGGATCATGCGGCCAAGGGGTTTGCCCTTCGTAATAGGATAAATCGTGGTTGCATCCGCGCCCAACATCATTCCGATCCGGATGCGGTTGGATAGGACACCCGAAACCTTTGCTAGTTCTTGCTTGTCCTGCGTCTCTTTCTCGATGATCGACGCAAGGATCACCGCTTCTTTCTTTGATTTGACCGCAGCATCAGCGCTGCGTTGCTCCCAAGCCTCGTCTAAATACGATCCCATCGCGCGCTTCATACGAGCAAGGACCGCAGCACGTGCCTCTCCGCGCTCAAAATCGTAAGTCTCGGGCAAGACTGAGCCCTCTGGCGGAACGTCGATCTCGCCCGTCAGCAAGTCTTCCGCCATCAGGCGCTCGAAGACCATGATAGACGGCATGCCCTCAGGGATAGTCACAAACCTGCGGATGACCTGCCCAGTCTGAAAGGCACGCAGGATTGCAGACTGATCCATGCCCGGCGTCAATTGAAACTCGCCGGCCTGAATAGGATCGCCGCTTCCGAAAACGCGCGCATGCATCAAAAAGCCGTCAGCAGAAGTGATCAGACCCTCTTCTTCCAATTCGCGCGCGACGCTGGTCAGCGACGAGCCTGGCGAAATAATGAAAGCGGTTTCTTCTTGCACGGACGCTGCGCCAAACATCGTGGTCGCAAGCAGTGCGCCAGCGGCCACGAGGGCGAACAAAACGGCCGCGAGGATACAGCCGATTTTCTTCATAAGCCGCTTAGTCCACTTTCTTCATGATGAGCGAGGCATTGGTACCGCCAAAGCCGAAGCTGTTGTTGAGTACCGCGCGCACTTCGCGTTGTTTCGCCTTCAATGGCACCAGGTCAACGCCTTCAGTGCCTTCATCAGGCGTATGGAGGTTCAGTGTCGGTGGAACGACACTGTCGCGCATCGCCAAAATGCAAAAAATCGCTTCAACCGCGCCCGCACCGCCCAGAAGGTGACCGATCGCGGACTTGGTAGAACTCATCGACGCGCCGGACAGATCATCGCCCAAGACGCGTTTAACCGCGGCCAGCTCGATGGTGTCCGCCATAGTGCTTGTGCCGTGGGCATTGACGTAATCGATGTCACCGGGTCCCATGCCCGCTTTCTTCAGCGCCATGTTCATCGCGTTTTCCGCGCCCTTCCCTTCCGGGTGTGGAGCCGTCACGTGATAGGCATCGCCTGACAGGCCGTAGCCTACAACTTCAGCGTAGATCGTAGCGCCTCTCGCTTTCGCATGCTCGTACTCTTCGAGGACTACAACGCCTGCGCCCTCGCCCATCACAAAGCCGTCACGGTCCTTGTCATAGGGACGGCTTGCTTCTGTGGGGCGATCATTCATGCTCATGTTGAGCGCGCGTGCCTGCGCAAAGCCAGCCACGCCGAGCGGGTTGATAGTGCTTTCTGCACCGCCTGCCAGCATGATGTCCGCATCGTCATCCTTGATCATGCGAGCAGCATCGCCAATCGAATGCGCGCCGGTTGAGCAGGCTGTGACGACTGCGTGGTTCGGGCCCATAAGCCCGTATTTGATCGAGACCTGGCCGCTTATGAGATTGATGAGGCGCCCATGCACAAAGTGCGGTGAGACACGGCTAGGGCCACGCTCTTTCAGATTGACCGCTTCATGTTCGATACCGGGAAGCCCGCCAATGCCGGCACCGATTGAGCAGCCGGTTCGCAATTTGAGCTCATCAGACATCTCTGTGAGCCCGGCATCCTCCAGCGCCTGCCCAGCCGCATCAATCCCATAGACAATAAACGGATCGACCTGACGGCGCAGCTTGTTGTCGGTCCGCTTGTCCGGATCAAAGCCCCAGGGATGATCGGCAGGCTTTACTTCGCATGCAATTTTGCACTTCTGATCTTCGGGATCGAAGCGCGAAATCGGTCCCGCGCCGCTTTCGCCCGCGATCAGATTCTTCCACGAAGTTTCGACATCTCCGCCCAATGGCGTGACAAGGCCCAGTCCGGTTACGACCACTCGGCGCATTCATTCTCTCCGGTATGCAAGCTGCAAAAACAAAGCAGGCCCAACCCGGGTGGGCTGAGCCTGCCTAAGCTCCCAATTTGCAACTGCGCTGTAAAGCCAATGGGACGAGTTAGCCCCAATTGCTCACGCCAGTGCGGGAGCGAGCCAATCGGGCTTAGCCCTTGTGCTCTTCGATGAACTTTGTCGCGTCACCAACGGTGCTGATCTTTTCAGCCGCATCGTCGGGGATTTCGACACCGAATTCTTCTTCGAACGCCATAACAAGCTCGACGATGTCGAGACTGTCAGCACCCAAATCGTCGATGAAGCTCGCTTCTTGAGTGACCTTGTCACCTTCGACGCCGAGATGCTCGACAACAATTTTCTGCACGCGGTCGGCAGTATCGCTCATAACAAACCCTTTATTGACTGGATTTTGAATTTCGACATTCGCCCTAATCAAGGGCGAGGTTAAGCGCAAGGGTTTGTGAATACCCCTGACAAGTGGATATTAGGCAGAGCCTTCTTTCTTAGGTGGTTCCACAATTCGCAAATGCAATTCCCTAAGCTGTTTTGGCTCTGGCAGGCTCGGCGCTCCCATCAATAGATCTTCCGCTTTCTGATTCATCGGGAAGAGCGTAATTTCACGCAAGTTTTGCGCGCCGCAGAGCAGCATTACGATCCGGTCCACACCCGCTGCCATGCCGCCATGGGGAGGCGCGCCGTACTGGAACGCACGGTACATACCGCCGAAATCGCGTTCCACATCTTCCTGAGAAAGCCCAACAACTTCAAAGGCTTTGACCATAGTCTCCGGCTTGTGGTTACGAATTGAGCCGGAAGCGAGCTCGAACCCGTTGCAGACCAGATCGTACTGATACGCTTTGATCGTGAGCGGATCCTGGTTCTCAAGCGCCTCCAGCTCGCCTTGCGGCATGGAGAACGGGTTGTGCGAGAAATCGACCTTTTTCTCGTCCTCGTCATATTCGTAGAACGGGAAGTCGATAATCCATGCAAATTCGAAGCGATCCGTGTCGATCAGCTCAAGGATTTCGCCGACTCGGGTGCGCGCTGCGCCTGCCAGTTTCGCTGCGTCAGCTTCTTTTCCGGCAGCGAAAAACAGGCCGTCATTCTCGCCAAGGCCAAGCTCTGCATAGAGTTCGGCCATCCGCTCAGGACCATGGTTCTTCGCAATCGGGCCGCCAAATTCGCCACCCTTGCGCGTGACATAGCCTAGGCCTGCAAATCCTTCCTTGCGCGCCCAGTCGTTCATCTCATCGAAGAACTTGCGGCTTTTCTCATGTGTATTCGGGGCTGGTATCACGCGAACGCGTCCTCCCCCGCCAACGATCTTTTCAAACAGACCAAATCCGGACTTCTCAAAGTGGGAGGTCACATCACTAATGATCAGCGGATTGCGCAGGTCGGGCTTATCCGAACCATATTTGAGCATCGCGTCCGCATAGGGAATTCGCGGAAATTCTCCGGCAGGCGTTACTTGCTTGCCGTCTGTAAATTTCTCGAACGTACCAGCGATGACGGGTTCCATCGTCTCCCAGACCTCTTCCTGCGTGACGAAACTCATCTCCAAGTCGAGCTGGTAAAATTCGCCCGGAAGGCGGTCAGCGCGCGGGTCTTCGTCGCGGAAACAAGGTGCGATCTGGAAATAGCGGTCGAAGCCGGAAACCATCAGCAGCTGCTTGTAAATCTGCGGTGCTTGCGGAAGCGCATAGAACTTGCCCGCGTGAATTCGGCTCGGCACGAGGAAGTCGCGCGCGCCCTCTGGGGAGGATGCAGTCAGGATCGGCGTCGAAAACTCGTTGAAGCCGATCGCATTCATACGTTGGCGGATGTCAGCGACGATTTGCGTGCGCTTCATGATATTGTTGTGAAGCGTCTCACGGCGCAGATCCAGGAAGCGGTACTTCAAGCGGATATCTTCAGGATATTCCTGCTCGCCAGCAACCGGCATCGGCAGCTCTTCTGCTGAGCTCTGCACTGTGATCGCGCGCGCAAACACTTCAATCTCACCTGTCGGAAGATCGCTGTTGACCGTCTCTGGCGTGCGAGCTTTTACATCGCCATCGATTGTGACGACGCTTTCCGCTCGGAGCTTCTCAAGAACTGCGAGAGCGGGCGAATCTTCATCGGCTACGATTTGCGTCATGCCATAATGGTCGCGCAAATCGACAAACAGCACGCCGCCATGGTCGCGAATACGGTGGATCCAACCGGAAAGTCGGACACTCTCGCCGACATTTGCCGCCGAGAGCTGTGCGCAGTTGTGGGTACGATAGGCGTGCATCTAAAATCTTGTCCTGTTCGGGTGTATGGCGCTAAGGGCGCGCGCAAGAAAAGGCGCGGGATTACCCCTAGCGGTTTCAAGCGCGCGCTAACAGGGCAAGAGGGTGCCTTTGTCAAGGTTCACCTCACTTTATGGGCGTCGGCCCGAGAGCGGTACTCCGCTCATCGATGAAGAAAAGACGAATGAAAATACACGATCTGATTACAACATCCGACAAGCTCGCTGAATTGTGCGAAAGGCTCGCCAAGTCCGAATTTGTTGCGGTTGACACTGAATTCATGCGCGAGAACACATACTGGCCAGAGCTTTGCCTGGTCCAGATCGCGGATGAGAACGAGGCAGCCGCGATTGATCCCTTGGCTGACGGTATTGACCTGACCCCGCTCCTCGACCTGCTGACAGAAAACGAAGATGTCCTCAAAATCTTCCATGCAGGCGGCCAGGACGTCGAGATTATCGTCAACATGACGGAAAAGACCCCGCACCCAATCTTCGACACGCAAATCGCGATGATGGCGATCAGCCAGTCAGAGCAGATTGGTTATGCCAATCTGGTCGAGACATGGCTTGGTATTACTGTCGACAAAGGCGCGCGCTTTACTGACTGGAGCCGTCGCCCTTTGACCGACCGACAGATTGAATACGCCATTGGCGATGTGACACACTTGGCCAAAATATTCCCGAGGATGCTGGAAAAGCTGATCAAGACTGATCGCGGCTCGTGGCTCAATGCAGAAATGGACAAGCTGGCAGACACTTCAAACTACGTTACGGACCCGGAACAGGCATGGCGCCGTATCCGCCAGCCGGGCCGCAATCCGCAGGTGCTTGGCAGGCTGAAAGCTCTTGCCGCTTGGCGAGAGGGCGAAGCGCAGCACAAGAATATCCCGCGTGGTCGTATCATGCGCGATGAAACACTTGCAGACATCGCGAGCCATCCGCCGAAACAGCAGAAGGACCTTGCGAAAGTACGCGGCCTCTCCGGCGCGTGGCGCGACAATGAGATCGGCAAGCGGTTGATGAAGATCATCGCTCATGCCGAACCGCTCGACAAAAGCGAGATGCCGGAGAAGATGAAGCGCGGTGCTCCGCTCGGCAAGGAAGGCGCATTGGTTGCTGATTTGCTCAAACTTCTGCTCAAAATCCGGGCGCGTGAGATCGATGTAGCCGCGCGCCTATTGACCCGAGCAGACGAGATGGAAGCGCTTGCGGCAGGGGTTCGCGATCTGCCGGTTCTGCAGGGCTGGCGCTATGATGTCTTCGGCAAGGATGCGCTGGAGCTGGTCGAAGGCAAACTCGCTTTCGCAGTCAAAAAGGGAAAGCTCGTTATGACGCATGTTGATGACATGCAAGCGAGCATGGAAGAAGCTTTGGCAGCGGAATGACCTGCTAGTGTCCACTTACCTCCCCACCATCAAGCAGCTGCAATATCTCGTCTCGCTGCACGAGCACGGGCATTTTGGACGTGCGGCTGATGCAAGCTTTGTGTCGCAGTCGACACTATCGGCAGGCATTCGTGAGCTTGAATCTTTGCTCGGTGTCACGCTTGTGGAGCGCAGCCGCCGCGTTGTGCGCTTTACAGCATTGGGCGATCAAGTCGTTGCCAAGGCTCACAAACTGCTTCGCGAAGCGGAGGAGCTTTCTGACCTCGTGCAAGCTGCAGGCAAGCCGCTATCGGGTGAGCTTCGCATGAGCGTGATCCCGACAATCGCACCTTTCATGCTCCCGCGAATACTTCCTCGGTTGAAGCAGGAACGGCCGGATTTGAAGCTGCTCCTGCGCGAGGAAACCAGCGCGGATGCCGTCGAATCGCTTCAGCATGGCCGCGTGGATTGCGTGTTGCTTGCACTTCCATTTGACACCGGTGAAGTCGATTCCGAGCATATCCTGGACGACGAGATCTTCGTCGCGTTTCCCAAGGATGATCCGCGAGACCCGCCTGCAGAGATACCACCAACAATGATCGATGAAGGTAGGTTGTTGCTGCTGGAAGATGGTCATTGCCTGCGCGATCATGCCCTTGCAGCATGCAATCGACCTGAACTGCGCGCGTCGGCCAGCATGATCGGTACCAGTCTTCACACACTGGTGCAGATGGTCGACAATGATTTAGGGCTGACCATGTTACCTCAAATGGCTCTCGAAGCCGGAATCCTCGACGGAACAGATGTGGTCGCGCGGCCGCTCAAGTCAAAAAGTGCCAGCCGCGATATCGCCTTGATCTGGCGGAAAAACAGCCCGCGTGCGGAAGATTTCAAGCTTTTGGCAGAGGAGTTACGCGCAGGTTAGCGCATTCTGGAACTCAAGCAGCAGCTGGGTCAGTCTCTACCTGTTTCTTTTCCACGTAGTTCTTGACCTTCTTGGCAGCGAAAAGCGGGACAATCACAGACAGCGCGATGCCGGCAAGCGAACAGAAACCAAGCCAGATTGCCATCGCTGTACCGCCGGATTGATACATCGCATACAGCACTGGCACCGCCAGGATAACGCCGCGCACTTCATTGAAGATCAAAGCTACGAAGCCGACCTTCATGAAAACGCCCAGGAAAGAGGTCAATGTTGCACTCATGCGGGTTTAGCTAACCGCAAGAGGTTGAAAAGTGGTTGATAGGTGCGAGGAGACACCCCGCACGCGGCGAGGTGTCTCCATCGTGCGACCCTTTGGGTTCGTTACTGCGTTATGATGAAATTACGCACGAGGAGTTGAATGGGTTTCCGGCAACTCGCTCTGAATTGGAGCCATTTCGACAAGCTGCACGTGCCGTGCGATGAGTGTTGGGTGGCCGACCTTGGTCCTCACTCCATATGCTTGAGACCAACCCGCAAATAGTCCCAGCCGGTCACAAGCGTGAGGATCGCGGCTGCCCACAGACTACCAAGACCGATCAAGTGAACAATCTGATCGCTCATCGGTTTGCACTCAACAAAAGCGGCGGTGCATGGCGGGCCAAACAGGCCCCCTCCCCCGATAATGGCACCGAGAGAAACAAGCTGAAAAGTGGTCTTCCATTTTGCCAGCTTCGACACAGGCATGGAGACTTGCAGCCCGCCAAGGAATTCGCGCAAGCCGGATACGGCGATCTCGCGCACCAGGATGATCAGTCCTGCAAAGACGTGGAAATCGCCCACAATGGGGCCACGCAGATATCCTTGCGCCGTAAGAACAAGGATTACAGCGGCAACCATGATCTTGTCAGCAATCGGGTCAAGGAACATGCCGAGTTTGGAAACCGTCCCTTGCGAGCGGGCCAAATATCCATCGAAGTAGTCCGTAATACCGATCAGGCAGTAAAGAGCGAATCCGATAAGATATCCGAGCTTCCAATCCGGCCACCACAGGAAGAAGGCCAGAAGCGGCACGGCCAGAATTCGCGACAACGTCAAGATGTTCGGCAAAGTGAGCATCGTTCCGCCCTTCTAGCGCGTAAGCGCGCGGGGTAAAAGATCACGCACGATTCCCGCAGTGGGTTGTCCCCCTGTGTGTTTGCTATATGCGTGAGGGATGGACGAGGTGCCGAAAGCGAACCACCTGCGAGGGTGTTCATGACGACTACGACGCACCTGCTGAAGCAGCGCCGCTTCCTGCCATTGTTTTGCACGCAGTTACTGAACGCGTTCAACGACAATCTCTACAAGACAGCGATGGTGCTGTTCGTTGTTTACAGCATCTACAATGATGAAAGCACTGAAGCGACCTTTAGCGCGGTGGCTTCAGCTTTGTTTATCTTGCCATTCTTCATTCTGTCTGCGCTCGCCGGACAACTTGCGGATATGCGCGACAAGGCAGCCATCATTCGCAAAGTCAAAATGTGTGAAATCGGGCTGATGCTGATTGGTGCGACCGGGCTCTATCTTGCCTGGCGCGGCTATGAGCTGCCGGTGAGTATCCCGCTCGGCTTCACGAGCATAGAAACGTCCTGGCCGATTGTGATCATGTTGCTCGCGCTTACCCTAACTGGCGTGCAATCGACTTTTCTCGGCCCGATCAAATACGCGATCCTGCCGCAGCACCTCAAGAAGGATGAAGTGTTAGCGGGCACTGGCCTGGTTGAGGCCGGAACCTATGTGGCGATCCTTGCCGGGACCATTCTGGCCGGATGGATCCCGGTCGAATGGGCAGCAGCGGGGATCATCGTGACCTCGATCATTGGCTATCTCACAAGCCGCCATGTCCCCGATGCACCGCCGCAAGGGACCGTAGAGAAACTCGATTGGCACATCCTCCGAGCTTCGATCGACCTGATCCGCCGAACCATGGAGGATCGCCAGATTTTCTATGCGATTATCGCGATCAGCTTCTTCTGGACGATCGGGGCAGTGCTGTTCATCCAGTTTCCGCCGCTTGCCAAAAATACACTGATGGCCTCGAAAGAGGTCGCGAGCCTTTTCCTGGTCGTATTCTCTGTTGGGATCGCAATTGGCTCGGTTTCTATCAATGCAATGCTCAAGGGTGCTGTTTCAGCGCGCTACTCACCGATTTGCGTCATCATTATGGGTCTGTTTGTCGTCGCGTTCTACGTCGTGTGCCGATACTGGCAGTCTTACGAGCTAACTGAGATGATGGGTGTGACGGAATTTCTTGCCTGGCCGCTCGCAAGTCTGATCATGCTTACGCTGCTGGGCATCGCGATTGCCGGCGGCATGTTTGTGGTTCCGCTTTATGCTTTCCTCACCACACGAAGCGCCGCCGATCAGGCTGCACGCACAATCGCTGCGAACAACATCGTCAATTCAGGCGCAATGGTGGTGGGTTCACTTATCGCACTAGCGCTGAGCGCGGTCGGAGTTCCAGTGGTCGAGCAATTGCTCTTGAGCGCTGCCATGTGCCTTATCTCAGCCTGGCTCGGCAAACGCCTTCATCGGGCGGAGATTGAGCATCCTCACCCGGTTGGGAATGCAGGCGTGCCTTGAGAGCCGAGTGGCTTACTCAGGCGATAAAAACTAGAACCGCTGCGAATACCGCAAGGTAAGTGCTGGCAAAGCCCCGCACATCCTGCTGCGTCAGCCGCCACAGGCTTTCCGCCGGATTGGCGTACTCATCAGACCGGACATGGGCTGGTAGCGTCGACCGAAAGGGGTGACGCGATTGTTCGTCGGTAAGGACCAGTGTTCTCCGCATGGGGCAGAGTGTTAACGAATTCCTAACCAAAATATAGGGGCAATATCGGAGCTGTCACAGCGCGGGACATTAACCACGCAGCGAGCCAATTCCTGTGGAAATTTCGTCATTTGGCAGAGCTTAGATGTCTGACTGACACGGCACACTTAATAGGACTCAGAGACCGCCCATCTTGCAGATGATCTTCCATTCCGCCGGCGTGATCTCAGCGACGGAAAGCCGCGACAAGCGCACCAGCTCGCAATCGGCGAGCTTGGGTTCGGCTTTGATTTGTTTGAGCGTAACCGGCTGCGGAAGCTTGGTCTTCGGTTTCACTTTGACCGCTGCCCATTTCCCTTCAGGATCGGTCGGGTCCATGATGCCGTCGACGCTGATCTCGCAAATACCGACTATCTCCAGCCCCTCGCGCGAATGGTAGAAGAACGCCTCTTCGCCAACCTTCATTGCAGCAAGATTGTTCTTGGCGCGATGATTGCGCACTCCGTCCCAAACACCTTCCTTTTCAGCAACCAGGTCGTCCCAGCTATATTTGAATGGCTCTGATTTCATCAGCCAATAGCGCGCCACGTTCTGCTCTCCTGCGATCTTGAAGTCCGGCCCAGATACTCTCGCTCCTACCGCGCCGCTTTGCCTTGAACCACCCCAAGCCGCTCAAAAATCTGGGATTAACCGTATCTTTAAGAGCATATCGCATATCACCCTATCGAGCGCCCCGGGGGGGGCGAAGCCGATCAAACCAGATCTCGAGCTGCATGGGGACAAGGGTAGCGCGACAATGATGATGCCGAAGATTCGCAAGGCTGAGCAAGATTTGATCGCGCTTGGCATAGCTGTTGCGGCTATTCTGCTGTTCGTTGCAACCGGCAGCAAAGTCATGCCGAGCGTCATGCGGTCATTGTTGGGCAATGGCTCAAGCCCTGACAATCTGCTGGTGACAGCAATGCTGCTTAACATCGCGCTGATAATTTTTGGATGGCGCCGATATCGCGAATTGATGGACGAAGTGTCAGAACGCCGCAAAGCGGAAGAGACCGCGCGGCGCCTAGCTGAAACCGATCCGTTGACAGGTTGCCTCAACCGGCGCGCTATGGCTCAAGCGACTGAAGACCTGCGAGCCCGCAGCAATGCCCATGGAAAATCCATCGCCTTTGTCATGGTCGACATCGACAATTTCAAACAGATCAATGACATGAATGGCCACACTGCTGGCGACACAGTGCTGACCACGCTTGCAGATCGACTGCGCGAAAAACTCCCGAATGACGCGCTGCTCGCGCGCCTCGGCGGAGATGAGTTTGCTTTCGTCATGCCGTTTGAAAACATGAACATGAAGCGCATTGATGACCTTGTGATGCAATTGTTCGAGAGCCTTGGCAAAGGCATCATGATCGACAACATGAAGATCGAAGCGACTATGTCGATCGGGGTGGCCACAGACAGAGATTCTTCACAGGCCGGATCAAAGCCGGCTGATGCCACGGCTCTCATGCACCGCGCAGACATTGCAATGTATCATGCCAAGAAACGCGGCAAGAACCGTTTCTACTGGTTCGAGCCGAACATGGAAAACGAGCTGCGTTTCCGCAATGAACTCGAAGTGGGCATCAAACGCGGTGTGCTGGCAGGCGAGTTTGTCCCGTACTATGAGCAGCAAGTTGATCTCTCGACTGGCGAGCTCACCGGGTTTGAGATGCTCGCGCGCTGGCATTCGCCTGAGCTTGGCCTTGTCAGCCCCGAAGTCTTTATCCCGATCGCCGAAGATATTGGATTGATCTCCGATCTCTCCGAGCAGTTGATCGAGCAAGCGCTCAATGATGCCAAGGAGTGGGCTGATGATCTGAGCCTTTCCGTCAATATCTCGCCAGTACAAATGCGCGACCCTTGGTTCCCCCAGCGATTGCTGAAAATGCTGGTGAAGCACAATTTCCCTAATCATCGGCTTGAGATCGAAATCACGGAGAGCTGCTTGCATGAAAATGTTGGCATGGTCCGTTCGATGCTCTCCAGCCTGCGCAACCAAGGTGTGCGAGTGAGCCTGGACGATTTCGGCACAGGCTACTCTTCGCTTGAACAGCTGCGCAGCCTCCCGTTTGATCGCTTGAAGATTGACCGCAGTTTCGTGACGGAGCTCCGAAAGACTGATGCCAACTCCAAGATCATCGATGCCATTGTCTCGCTTGGCAACGGATTGGACATGCCGATCACTGTGGAAGGTATCGAAGACCAGCAAATCCTCGATGCACTCAAGACAATGGGTCATCTGAAGGGCCAAGGCTATCTATACGGCAAGCCGGAAGATGCCAATACGGTGCGTCGCCGTCTGCAGGAAGCCGGCAAGCTCGCCAAGGAACGCCCTGCCCTATCATCGGGCCGCATTTCTGGCAGCGATACAGATCAATCGCTGGAAGCGCCCGCACCCAAAGTCGCGAAAGCCTGAGCGCCAGGCAGCTTCTAACCTTTACGCAGAGGCTAGGCGCGAATACAGCGCTGCCCGCTATGCGTGTTCGCTTCATCAAGATGCACGGTCTGGGAAACGACTTTGTCGTGCTGGATGCGCGCGAGCAGATTCTGCCCGAAATCTCCAGTTCGTTCGCCGCTGCGATTGCTAATCGCCGGACCGGCATTGGTTGCGACCAGCTGATCGTGCTTGAGCCAAGCAAAATGTCTGACTTTCGCATGCGCATCTTCAACTCAGACGGCGGCGAAGTGGAAGCGTGCGGTAATGCGGCTCGCGCGGTAGCCGTGCTCACTGGCGAGCCTGCGAAGGTTGAAACCGACGGGGGACTGATTGCGCTGGAGCCTTCCGACGGCGGCGCGCGCGTCGACATGGGCGTGCCGCGTTTCGAATGGGATCAGATCCCGATCGCTTATGCGATGGATACTCAGTTCATGCCGGTCAGTTGGGAGGAGCTTGAGAACCCGAGTGCCGTAAATGTCGGCAATCCGCATGTGATTGTGTTTGTCGAGAATGCCGAAGAGGTGCAGCTCGACCGCCTTGGTCCGGAGATCGAAGTCGACCCGCTTTTTCCTGAGCGCGTGAACGTGAATGTAGCCGACATTCAGTTGGGCGAGATCAACCTGCGCGTCTGGGAACGCGGTGTGGGCCTCACTCGCGCTTGCGGCACCGGCGCATGCGCTACGGCCGTTGCAGCAATCCGGCGCAACTACGTGAAGTCTCCGGTGGCGGTGCACTTGCCAGGGGGCAGCCTCCAGATCGAATGGGACGGGCAAGGCCCCGTCTTCATGAGCGGGCCTGCTGTCGAAAGCTTCCGCGGTGAATTCGAGTGGGACGATTTTGCATGACCGGCTCTGCTGAAGTCATTTCGCTGGGGTGCCGCTTGAACATCTCCGAGAGCGAGCGGATGCGTGCAATGCTCAAAGGCGAGGACAATCTCGTTGTCATCAACAGCTGCGCTGTGACGAACGAGGCTGTCCGCCAGACCCGGCAAGCTATCCGCAAAGCGCGGCGCGCTCGTCCGGATGCCAGACTTTTGGTGACAGGCTGCGCTGCCGATATTGAGCGAGAACAGATCGCTTCAATGCCTGAAGTCGACGGCTTGATCGCCAACGCAGCCAAGCTTGATGCGCGCGCATGGAATGTGCCTGCACAAGGGGAACATCGCATCCCGACCCGGACCCGTGCTTTCATCGCTGTCCAGAATGGGTGCGACCACGCCTGCACGTTCTGCATCATTCCGCAAGGCCGAGGGCAAAGCCGCTCGCTCAGCATCGACGAGGTTCTACGCGAAGTCGAAACGCACTTGGAGCTTGGCGCGAAAGAGGTCGTGCTAACTGGTGTAGACGTGACCAGTTGGGGACATGATCTCGCGTCTCGACCGTCTCTCGGCGCACTTGTCGGCCGCGTGCTGGACACCTTTCCCGAGGTGAAGCGCCTTCGCATGTCTTCACTCGATGGTATTGAAATTGATGAGCAATTGTTCGATCTGTTCGCTATCGAAGAACGCCTGATGCCGCATTTGCACTTGTCGCTTCAACACGGTGCAGATCTGATCCTGAAACGCATGAAGCGGCGGCATTTGCGGTACGACGCAGTCGACCTGGTTTCGAGCCTTAAGGCAAGGCGTCAAGACCTCGCCGTTGGCGCTGATCTGATTGCGGGCTTTCCGACTGAAACAGAATCCCACCAGGCTGAAAACCTCTCGATTATTCGCGAGCTCGATATCGTGCATGGCCATATCTTCCCGTTCTCTCCGCGCGAAGGAACACCGGCCGCACGCATGCCCCAACATGACAAGTCTCTCATCAAACAGCGCGCAGCAGAACTGCGCGAAGCAGTCAGTCAAGTCCGACAAAAATGGCTTCAGTCTCTCGTAGGAAAGCCGTTAGAAGTGCTCGCGGAGAAGGATGGAACCGGCTATGCACCGAACTTCGCCCGCGTGAGACTGCCGCAAGGCACGACAGCCGGACAGATCGTCCGCATCACGCCCACCCGATCGCAGGAAGGACTGCTTGAATGAGCGGTACAAGCTGGAAAGACCGCCTGTTTGGCGGCTTTCGCAAGACATCAGAACGGCTGAGCGAGAACCTCACGAGCGTTGTCAGCACGGCAAAGCTTGACGATGCGACGCTGGACGATGTTGAAGACGCACTGATCGTGTCAGACCTCGGACCAGCAGCTGCGGCGCGCATTCGCCAACGCCTGTCGGACAAACGCTTTGGCCTTGAGATGACGGAGCAGGAGCTCAAGGAAGCGGTTGCAGAAGAGATCGCAGAAATCCTGCGCCCTGTGGCAAAGCCGCTTGAGATCACGGCCTTCCCGCGCCCGCAAGTCATCCTTGTGATCGGGGTCAATGGCTCCGGCAAGACCACCACCATCGCCAAGCTCGCGCATCTCTTTAAGGAAGATGATTATGGCGTAATGCTTGCGGCAGGCGACACCTTTCGCGCCGCGGCTATCGGCCAGCTCCAGACCTGGGCAGACCGCATCGGCGCACCGCTCATCCGGGGACCTGAAGGCGGTGACCCGGCCAGCATTGTCTTCGACGGGGTCAAAGCCGCTACCGATCAAGGCATTGACGCGTTGATTGTCGACACGGCTGGCCGCTTGCAAAACAAGCGTGAGCTGATGGACGAGCTTGCAAAAATTCGTCGCGTGCTCGGGCGCTTGAACGAAGAGGCGCCGCATGACGTGGTTTTGGTGCTCGATGCTACCAATGGCCAGAACGCGCTTTCGCAGATTGACGTGTTCAAGGAAGTTGCAGGCGTCACCGGCCTCATAATGACCAAGCTCGACGGAACTGCGCGCGGCGGCGTGCTTGTCGCAGCTGCAGAGCAATATGGCCTGCCGATTCATGCCATCGGTGTGGGCGAGAAGATTGACGATTTGCGCCCGTTCGACCCGGACCTGGTCGCGCGGGTCATTGCAGGGGTTGCGTGATGAGCGACGTCGAAACCCCTGCCGCCAAGCCAAAATCCAGCTGGCAAAACCTGCTGGTTGATTACGGCCCGCTTGTGATCTTTATCGGGGTTTACAAGTGGTCCGCGCCCGCTGAGAGCGATCCCGCGGGCGAAATTGCTGCGGTCATCAACGGGACCCTCGCTTTCATGGTCGCTGCGGTTATCGCCTTGCTGGTGAGCAAATGGAAATTCGGCTCGGTCTCACCCATGCTGATCTTCTCAACGGTGCTGATCGTAGGATTTGGCGCATTGACCATTTTCTTCGGCGATCCGCTGTTCATTCAGGTCAAGCCGACGATCATCTACTCGATCCTCGGCGCGGCGCTGCTGATCGGCGTCTGGCGCGGCAAATCCTTCTTGCAGATACTGCTCCAGCAAGCCTTTGAAGGGGTGGACGAGCAAGGCTGGCTCAAGCTTTCGCGCAATTGGGGGCTGTTCTTCTTCTTCCTTGCAGGCGTGAACGAAGTCCTGCGCTACCTCTACAATTTCGAAAACGGCAAGTTCGAGACCTATCTCTGGGCCGATTTCTGGGTCATCCTGCCGCTGACTTTCCTCTTCACTTTCAGCCAGATACCGATGCTGTTGAAGCATGGCTTCTCGCTCGATGGTGGCGAGGACGAGGACGAACCCGAAGAGCAGGCACCGCCTCCCCCTCCCCAGTCCTGATCGCTCACCGCTTGCCAAGCGTGAAAATCCAAGCTTAGGGTCCAAGCCATTCCGGTCTGGGTCGCGGCTGGAGGCAATGGGAAGGTCATCAAAGGGGGAGAACATCCATGGCCAAGTTTTTCGGAAATCTACATCTTGTGATGCTCGTCGGGCTGCTCGCAGCCGTGGCGACAATGTTCGGCTTCGCGGACACCGCGATGATCGACGGCAATTCCATCGGGCGCTGGCTGCACCTGTTCTTCGGCGTGCTGTGGATCGGCCTCTTGTACTACTTCAACTTCGTGCAAGTGCCGAGCATGCCCAAGATTGCAGACGAGCATAAGCCTGCGGTCACCGGCACAATCGCGCCGAGCGCGCTGTTCTTCTTCCGCTGGGCTGCGCTGCTTACAGTGGTCACTGGCCTGTGGATCGCGATGATCAACGGTTACATGGTCGATGCGCTGACATTCCGCGGTGCTGGCAATGTGAACCTGATCGGTGCGGGCATGTGGATGGCGCTGGTGATGGCATTCAACGTATGGTTCATCATCTGGCCTGCGCAGAAGAAGGTGCTCGGCATTGTTGAAGCAAGCGCAGAAGAGAAAGCCGCTGCGGCACCGCGCGCGCTGATCGCAAGCCGCTTGAACACGCTGCTGTCGATCCCGATGATGTGGACGATGGTTTCTGCCAATCTGGGCTGATTGAACGCAGCATTTCGCGAAAGTCTGAAAGGGCGCTGCCAGCCATGGTGGCGCCCTTTTGCTATGCTGTTGCCGCGCATGGCAGGCCATGTTGGATACGCATGTTACACAGTCCTGGAGAAGAAACCTCAAGGCGTAACACGCAAGATAATTTCCAACACTTGCGCAGCGCGAGATGCTCGTATTGGAGGCTAAGCTGGCACGGGGATCGACGAGGTCAAAGAGCACGGTTCGAGTACCGCCAGCGGCGGATGTAGGAAATGTTCAGCGGTGCAAGTCGATCAACCTCGTCAGAGCGTCAGTCATCGAGCATCGCCCCTCGCTCCCGGGTCCCTGCTTGCAGTCGCAGAGCCCGATTGATAGCGCGCGGAAATGAAACTGCTCTTCGATCCGTTGGCTGGCAAACCTCTTTGGTTTCTCAGGCTGCTTTGGCTGGCCCCGCTGCTACCTCTGATCTTTGAAACGGATTTGACTGCCTTGTTGTGGCTCGGGTCGACAGCGCTGATCCTGATGACCAGCGCATCGGCCCGCGCGGCCGTATTCCAGATGATCTACAAGAGCTGGCCGGTGACGCTGGCCTTAGGCCTTGTGCTCGGCAGCGTAGTCGGATTGCTGCTTAACCCCTTGATGGACAGCTTCGCAGAGCAAGTGACAGGCACCGCAATCGATCTGTCGCAATTTGCTGACGTTCAAGGCGATGCGGGCGCCTACATGGAGCTCTTGATCGTTGCGCTGCTGTTCGGCGGTGTAATCGAGGAAGTGACTTTTCGCGGCTTCTTTATCGGATGGGGCATGACTTTGTTCGGGAAGCATGCTGCGATCCCGTTGGTGATCGTCAGTTCCTTAGCCTTCGCGATAGGTCACTTTTATCAGGGCATGGCGGGAGGAATCTCCACAGGGATATTCTCACTCATGATGGGGTGTCTTTACCTTGCTTTCGACCGGAAGCTGCTTCCACTGATACTTATCCATGCGGTGAGCAATTTCTGGGGTGTGACGGAGATTTATCGCTTCGGCGTGTGAAGACGAAAGCGCGCGAGATGCTCGTATTTGCAGCTGAGCTGGAACGGGGATCGACGAGGTCAAAGAACGCGCTTCAAGTATCGCGAGCGGCGCAGGTAGGAAATGTCGGCTAATCGTTGACGCTTATTCACGTCATCCCAGCGAAAGCTGGGATCTCAAGCCGCAAGTGCTGTTCTGGTTGGCTCTAGATCCCAGCTTTCGCTGGGATGACGGATTTTGGAGTGGAAAGCGGACGCTGGCTAATCCCTAACAAGTCGGTATTCAGAGACGACATCGTCGTCATCAAATCTAATGACTAGCCACTCCGAGTCGAGGCGAAGGATGTAGTTTCTCTCCGGGCCAAGCCAATACACAGCATCCCAATCAGAAAAATATGACGTTTCAGGAGGTGTTCCGAGGATTGCGTAAACCTGATCGCGCGTCATTCGATCAAGTCGATCACTGTCGATCAGGTCATCCACCATTTCTAGTCTTGGATATTGGTCAGTTGGCCGCTCGCCCTGCCACTCGGCGGAGTCGAAAGATCGTGTAGGGAGGTAACCAGCCTCGAACGACGCCCAGACTGCAGCAAAAAAAATAAACATGACCAGGACGCCTAAACATCCCATCACGTTGCGGATCTTGGGAAGCCTCATTCGCTCGAATTAGCAAGTCTCACAGTGTCTGCAACTGGGGCGGTAGCAGACGTTCCGTGCCCCCCCTTAAATCTCAACCTGACTGCCCAGCTCCACAACTCGGTTTGTCGGCAGACGGAAGAACTCCATCGCGGTCGCTGAGTTTCGCAGCATCCAAGCGAAGATCTTCTCGCGCCAGATCGGCATGCCGGGCTTGTCGGACGGCAGCAGCGTCTGACGGCTCAAGAAGAAGCTTGTCTGCATCATGTCAAACTCGCCGCCGCATTGCTTCAGCTGTTTGAGCCCTTCAGGCACATTGGTCTTTTCCATGAAGCCGTAATGCAGCACCGCGCGATAGAACCCGTCGCCAAGGTCGTGATATTCGCATCGCTCAGACGGATCGACATAGGGCACTTCCTCGATCTGCACCGTCAGGATCACGACGCGTTCATGCAGCACCTTGTTGTGCTTGATATTGTGCAACAGCGCCGCCGGAACACCCGCCGTCGCGGACGCCATGAAGATCGCTGTGCCGGGCACGCGAATGGCGGAGTTCTTGGCTGATTTCGCGAAGATTTCCATCGGCAGCGCCACTTCGCTCATCCGCTCGCGCATCAGCTTTCGGCCGCGCGCCCAGGTCGTGAGCAGAGTGAAGGCGATGAATCCGACCATGAGCGGGAACCAGCCGCCATCCGGCACCTTGGTGAGGTTCGCTGCGAAATATGCTCCGTCGACGATCAGGAAGACGAGGACTACGGGCGCGGCGTACCACCACTTCCATTTCCACACGCCGACGAACAATACGGCCATCAGCAGAGTGTCGATCGTGACCGCGCCGGTAACCGCGATCCCGTAAGCACTCGCCAAGGCAGACGAGCTCTGGAACGTCAGCACCAGCAGGATCACCGCGATCATCAGCGACCAGTTGATGAAGGGGATGTAGATCTGGCCTTCTTCGGTCTCGCTCGTGTGCAGGATGGAAAGGCGCGGCATGAAGCCCATCTGGATCGCCTGATGCGTGATCGAGAACGCGCCGGAGATCACCGCCTGGCTTGCGATGAAAGTCGCAACCGTGGCGAGGATCACCAGCGGCAAGCGCCATTCCTCGCTTGCGAGCAAGAAGAAGGGGTTCTGGACGACGACTGCGGCTTCTTCCGGTGGGAGGCCTGCGATCATCGCGCCTTGTCCAAAGTAATTGAGCAGAAGGCACGGCATGACGAAGCCGAACCAGGAGAGGCGCATGGGTCCGCGTCCGAAATGCCCCATGTCCGAATAAAGCGCCTCTGAACCTGTCACAGCGAGCACCACAGCGCCCAGTGCAAGGAAGGCAACAAAGCCGTCCGTGACAAAGAACATGACGGCGTAATAGGGGTTGAGCGCCCACAAGATGTCGGGGTTCTGGATGATCTGCCATCCGCCCATGCCCGCAAGCACAGTGAACCATACGATCATCACCGGAGCGAATAACGCGCCGACCTTCGCTGTTCCGCGCCTTTGGAGCAGGAACAGGAACACAAGCAGGCCGAGTGCAACGGGAATAACGTAACGCTCGAAACCCGGATTGACGACAGTGAGGCCTTCAACCGCGGACAGAACCGAAATTGCGGGCGTAATCATGCTGTCGCCGTAAAACAGGCTCGTCGCAAACACGCCCAAGAGCACGATCAGCCAGCCATAGGCGGACTTGCCCATATGGCGCGAAAGCAAAGCGACGAGAGCCAAGCTACCGCCCTGCCCCTTATTGTCTGCGCGCATGAGGATGGTGACATATTGGATCGCCACGACGAGCAGCATTGACCAGAAGATCAGGCTGACAACGCCCAGCACATGCATGCGGTCAATCGCGATGTTGGCTGCACCCGCAAATGTCTCACGGAAAGCATAGAGCGGGCTTGTCCCGATATCGCCGAACACGATCCCGATCGCGCCGACGGCAAGCGCGGCCTTGGACGCACCCTGCCCGTGGCTTTGGCCGGACTTGCCATCCTCAAGGTTTGGCGTTGGAGGCGTGGTATCTGCGCTCATAGCCGACAAGGATTTCCCTACCCGCGCCTCGGACAATGAGGCTTGATCCCTTTACACGCGCGTTCCCTTTTCACGGGGTTGCGCGCAAGGCGGCGGCGCTTAGCACTCTGTCTTAGCCCCCGCAACACCGCCCCATGGGGCGTCCCGGCACTAGCCGCCTTCGTTGTGCTGTTCCTGCATCTGGCGCATCATCTCGATCATCTGGTCAACCTGCGCGATACGGAAAGTGAGATCGCCATGCCAGGGCGCATCTTCCGGTGTCTTTTCAAGGAGATCGACCCACACCTGGCGCGCTTCATTGGGCCTTCCGGAGCGTAGAAATGCGGTCCCCAGGAAGTATCCGGGAGCAGGATGACCCGGTAGATTGGCTTCTGCCCGGCCGAAGGCCTGTACTGCGGGAGGGGTCACTTGTCCGCCTGTGTGCTCCGTCAAAGCGAGCGCCAAGGCGAGCCACCCTTCCCCATGAGTCGGATTTTCGCGCAGGCTACTTTTCAACACGTCCGCTGCATCCTTATAGCGTCCGCGCCTCGCAAAACCGTCCGACACTGTCAGATAGTCTGGCACTACATCAGTGGGCGAGAAAAGTCCGCGCCGCGCGGCCACGAGCGCTTCGCCGGAGACTTCCTGAACCTGTTCTTGCGCTGCTTTGGGTGCGCCCGCATAACCGGGATTGCCTTGGAAAGCGTAGCCCGCAAGGCCCAGCATCAAGGCAGACGCCATCAGCGCCCAGCCGGGCTTCGGGATGCGCAATACAAACGCCGCGAGCAGGAAAGCGACAATCGCAACGGCGAGGATGGGCAGCCAGCTCATGTCGCATCACCTTGCGTTGGTGCATCATCCAGATCGTCACCTCTGCGTGCAAGCCGCCGCCCCAGCACGACCAGCGCGAGCAGGACAAGGAATGCAGGAATGGCAAAGAGCGGCCATGTCGTGGAGCTGACCGCAGGCTTGTAGCTCACATAATCGCCATAGCGTTCCATCAGCCATGCGCGGACCGCTTCCGGGTCTTCGCCTTGCTCGATCTTCACCCGGACCTGATGGCGCATGTCGCCCGCCATAGGCACATCGCTGTCGGCTATCGACTGGCTCTGGCATTTGAGGCAGCGGATCGTCTCCATCAGCGCAACCGCCGCGGCTTCTTTCGCAGGGTCTTCAAGCTGCGTGTACGCATAGGGCGCAGGCGGCAGCGAATCTTGCGCGGCGACAGGCGCTGCGATGAGGGCAAGGGCCGCGAGAAGTAGCGCTCTCATCGGCCCGCCTCCTCAAGCTGGGCTAGCAACTTGGGCACATCGCTTTCGCGAACGTCGCCGATATGCTGGTAGCGGATAACGCCGTCCCCATCGATCACGAATGTTTCCGGCACGCCGGACGAACCGATTTCGATCTGGATCGCGGACAATTCATCCGAACCAATCCGCGTGTAAGGATTGCCGTGATTGCTTAAGAACTCGGCCACATCCTCAGGTTTGTCGCGGATCGCAACACCGATAATCTCGGCGCCCTGTTCCTTTAAGCTCTCAAGATGCGGCGCCTCGGCGATGCATGGCAGACACCAGCTCGCCCAGATATTGAGCAGCTTCGGCTTTCCATCTGCAAAGTCCGCAAAGCCTGCGCCTTCCACCCCGTCCATTGCAGGCGGCAAGTCAAATTCGGGCAGCGGTTTGCCGATCATGGTCGATGGAATGAATTCGTCCTTGGGCTGCGTCAGCTGATAACCAAACAGCCCGAGGAAGAAGGCAAAGATGCCGAGCGGGATCCAGAGCTTCCAATTCATGCCGTAGCTCCGGCAGGCTCGGCCGCAGGCGGACGTTTGGACGCGGCGACATCCGCGCGGCGCGCTTTCCCTTTCCGTGTCGCTGACCGGCGGCGCAAATCACTTCTGAGCCGTCCGATGATCGAAAGCATCCCGCCCAGCGAGATCAGCAGTCCGCCATACCAGATGAAAGTCACGAATGGCTTCCACCACAGATTGAGCTGCCAGCGGCCATCCGGCGTCGGATTGCCTAGCACGGCGTAGAATTGGCCGTCCCAGCGGGTCAGCAGTGCGCTCTCGGTCGTTTCCTGAGCAGGTGCCCAGAAGTGGCGCTCCTGCGGGTTCATGATGTGGATGCGGCCATCGCCGCGTTGCACGGCGAGCCGCGCTTCGATCGCTGTCCAGTTTGGCCCAGCCACCGGATCGACGGTTTCCAGCGTCACATTCCAGTCGCCAACCTGCGTCACTTCGCCCGGCGTGACGGCCACCAAACGCTCTTTAGTGAAAGCGCTTTCGCTCGCCATGCCGAACAGTGCAACTGCCAGACCGAAATGCGCAATGACCATGCCCCACGTCGCTGTCGGCACACGCAGCAAATTGCGACCTCTCAACGGGAGGAAACTTGCCACAGCAAGACCAGCCGCAACGCCAAGCCCCAGCAAAGGCAGGATCGCGACATCGTCAAACAGCAGGATCAAAACGGTTACGCCGACTGTGAGCAAGGCAAGCATAATGACCGGCGCTTTCAGCCGCTCCCAGCTATCGCCGCGCCAGCGCAGCAGAGGCCCGACCATCATCACCAGCATCATCGGGATCGCGAAGACCGCGCTCACCGGATTGAAGTAAGGCGGGCCGACCGACACGCGCACATCGAAGGCTTCCGTCAGCAGCGGATAAAGCGTGCCCAGCAGGACCACGCCCAGGATCGCGGTCAGCATCACATTGTTGAACACCAGCGCGCCTTCGCGGCTGAATGCGGAGAAGCGCTTGCCTTCCGCCACACTGCCTGCGCGCAAAGCGAAGACCAGCAAAGCGCCGCCAATATAAAGCGTCAGCAGGAACAGGATGAAGCTGCCGCGTTCTGGATCCACAGCAAAAGCGTGCACGCTTGTGAGGATGCCGGAGCGCACGAGGAATGTTCCCACCATACTCATGGAAAAGGCGACGACGCCGAGCATGATTGTCCAGGCACGCAAGGCATCACGTGCCGCGAGCACGCTGGCCGAATGCAGCAGAGCGGTCGCCGCAAGCCATGGCATCAGCGAAGCGTTCTCCACAGGGTCCCAGAACCACCAGCCGCCCCAGCCGAGCTCGTAATAAGCCCAGTAAGAACCAGCCGTGATCCCGATAGTGAGGAAGACCCATGCACCCAGAACCCAGGGCCGCATGACCTTCGCGAACTCCGGGGTGACTTGCCGCGTCAACAAGGCGCCGACCGCGAAAGAGAACGCAACCGAAAGACCGACATAGCCCATGTAGAGCGTCGGCGGATGGAAGGCCAAGCCGATGTCCTGCAGCAGCGGGTTCAGCCCCATGCCTTCCGGAACAGGCTGCGGCAAGCGCTCGAAAGGGTTGGAGCTCAACAGCAGGAATGCATAGAAACCCAGCGCCACGAAGCCCTGGCTAGCAAGTGTTGCCTGCATGGTCTTTTCTGGCAAACGCTTCTCAAGCCCTGCGATCATCGCGCCAGCAATTGCCATCACTGTGACCCACAGCAGCATGGAGCCTTCATGGTTGCCCCACGCGCCCGACAGCTTGAAGATCATCGGCTTCATCGAGTGCGAATTGGTCGCGACCAGCTTTACTGAGAGGTCCGAGATAGCAAACAGCCACAGCAGCATCACAAAGGCAAACGCGGCGAGAAAACCTTGCAGCACAGCAGCCGGACGGACCAGTGCAGCTATCCCACTGTCAGGGTCGCGCTGTGCCAGTGCGCCGCCAAGCAGCTGCAGCACGGCAAGCGCAGCCGACAGCCACAGGGCCACAAGGCCAAGCTCCGCAATCATCCGTTGCGTCCGGTCATTTGGTCGCGGCCCTTCATACTAACTCTAGTAACTGCCTTCCGTCGTCTCAGCATAAGCCTGTGCGGCCTGATGCTGGCTCATTTCCTGAAGTTCCTTCGGCACGTAATTCTCGTCATGCTTCGCGAGCAGATTGGTTGCGATGAATGTGCCTTCAGCATCAAGGCTGCCTTCTGCCACTACGCCCGAACCTTCGACGAAAAGGTCAGGCACGATACCGGCGTAACGCACAGGCACCCGCGCCTCTTCCTGATCGGTAACAACAAAAGCGACTGTGATGCCGTCTGCAAGCGTTTCGATTGAACCTTCAGCCACCATGCCGCCGAGCCGCACAGCCTGTCCGACTTCCGGTGGTGCTTCGACCATCTGATCGGGCAAATAAAAGAAGTTCGCCTGACTGCGAAGCGACCATGCGGCGAGCAATCCGGCGCCAATCAGCGCTACCAGCGCCAGCACAACCAGCGTCAGCCGTTGATGTTTCGCTTTCACGAGGGTGATCCTTTGTCTTTACCGCGCTGCTTGACCGCTTCTCGCTTGGTTTCGGCCCGTTTCATGTCGAACCAGCTCCATGCGATCATGGCAAGCGTACCGCCTACACCCACAACGTAGGACGCAATGACGAAGTTCCATTGATTGAGCGCTTCGCGCACGAGATTGGGATCAGGCTCCATCATGCAGCTAACGCCTGTCTCCGCAAACGCGCTTCGACTTGGACCTCTGCGATAAGCGCGCGCATCCGGGCGAGGACCACCGCGCCAAATATGAGCGAAAAGCCGAGAACGGCGATCAGCAACGGAACAAGGAATGCCGGATCAATCGCGCTTTTCCCGACGGTGATGCTGGGTGGCTGGTGGAGCGAATTCCACCATACGACCGAGCGGTTGATGATCGGGATATTGATCGCGCCGACCAGGCCGAAAATGGCAGGGATACGGCTGGAGGTGCCTTCTCGCGCTACGGCCTGCGACAAAGCAATATAGCCTGCATAAAGGAACAGCAGCACAAGCATGCTGGTGAGCCGTCCATCCCACTCCCACCAGGTGCCCCAAGTCGGGCGCCCCCAGATCGAACCTGTCGCCAGGCAAATCGCAGTAAAGACCATGCCGGGCACGGCTGCAGCCCGCGCACCGATCGCTGCAAGCGGATGCCGCCAGACGAGGAAGACAAGGCTGGAGATCGCAATGGCGCTCCAGCCGCCCATGCCTAGCCATGCTGCCGGCACATGGATAAACAGGATGCGAACTGTCTCACCCATCAACCGGTCCGGTGGAACGCTGGTGAGACCCCACACAAGTGCGACTGCGGTCAGGACCAAACCGCTCACAAGGAGCAGCGGTGTCAACCAGCTAGCAAGCGCAAGAAATCGTTTGGGATTGGCAAAACCATGCATTGCGGGCGACCTTAACCGCCTGAAACAGTGATTACACCCTTTTTCGGATGGAAAACACGCGTTTGCTGTGCATTTGGCGCGGGGCTCACCGCCCGATGAGTGATTTGGCCATCCGATCAGCCACTTCATTGGCGGCTTGGCCACTCGCCTGCGACTCTTCCCAGATGGATTCGAGCCGTGCCGGGATCTTGTCGATCCTTGCGTTGATCGCATCATCATCCGCACCGTCGATATGGCGCAGCACATTGATGATACCGCCCGCATTGATGACATAGTCGGGCGCATAGAGAATGCCGCGGTCCTGAAGCAGCTTGCCTTCGCTACCCGTTGCGAGCTGGTTGTTCGCGCCGCCTGCAATGGCTTTCGCTGTGATGGTGTCGATGGATTGCTCGGTCAGGATTGCGCCGAGCGCATTGGGGCTGACGATATCAACATCAGCACTCAGCACGTGATCGGTTAAAACGGCTTCTCCGCCAAGCTCCTCTGCCAACGCTTTCGCGCGCGCGTCATCGATGTCAGCCAGCACAAGCTTCGCACCTGCTTCAGCGCAATACCGAGCTGCGCCGCCCCCGACGCTGCCGACACCTTGAATGGCGATGCGCACGTCTTTCAGACTGTCTGCGCCGAGCGCGCGCTTGGCCGCCGCTTCAATGCCAAGGAACACGCCTCGTGCCGTGTATGGTCCGGGATCGCCGCCCTGCCCCGGAAGACCTGCCACGTGAGATGTATGCTGCGAGAGCGCGACCATGTCCGCTTCGCTCATGCCCACGTCCTGCGCGGTGATATATTTGCCAGCGAGTGCTTCGACGGCCTTGGCAAAAGCGGTGAGCATTTCGGGCGTCTTGGTGCGCGCTTCATCAGCTACGATAACAGCCTTGCCGCCGCCTGCCGGCAGATCAGCCATTGCGTTCTTGTAGCTCATGCCGCGGCTGAGGCGCAGCGCATCGCGGACCGCTGCTTCGCCATCGGCATAGTGCCAAAAGCGCGTGCCGCCCGCTGCCGGCCCCAAATGCGTCGAATGGATCGCAATAATCGCCGTTAGACCGCTGGCATGGTCGCGCACGCAGTGCACCACCTCATGGTCGTCAAAATCGGCTAAAGTCCAAACAGCGCTCATCGCACACCCTTCGCATATCAAAGCGCGGGCGGGCAGTGACCACTTAAGGGGAGAAATGGGGCGATCGAGGGGTCTCGAACCCCCGACCTCCGGTACCACAAACCGGCGCTCTAACCAACTGAGCTACGATCGCCACAAGCCCTTGAGGCACACTGCATTTCCATGCCGCGCAGACGGGGCCATTACGCGCCTTGGCGAGCCGGTCAAGACTGCCTTCAGCGGGGGCGAGCCTGTTGCATAAACACATGGCTTTGGGAAGCGAAAACTGCGCTTGATGCTGCACATTGTAATTTTATTTCGCGGCCGCTTGAAGGCACCGGCTTGGTGCAGCTCAATCGCAGACCAGCGAATCCCTCTCATGGCTTTACTGAATAATTGCAGGCGAGATGCGGAATTTTGATCTACGTCAAGGAATAGCCGTCATCGGCATGTAGTCTGGAGGAATAAACTTCTAGCCTGATTGGAGAAAGTAATGAGTGCATTCAGTTCGATGGAAACCAAGCTACGCACACGCCTCGAGGATTTGCTTGAGCGAGCAGAGGTAATTGAAGACGATCTGCGGAGTCCACTCGATGCAGACTGGAGCGAACAAGCGGTCGATCTGTCGGACGATGAAGCGCTTGAAGGTGTTGACGAAGTGCTGAGGGCGGAAATCCAGCAGATCCGCTTGGCTCTGCTGCGGATTGGCAATGGCACCTACGGTACCTGCGCGGTTTGCGGCAATGAAATCCGCCCAGAACGTTTGGAAGCTCGGCCCATCGCGACACGCTGTATCGATTGCGCTTGAGATCTGCCCGGATAAGAAAAAGGCGGCCCCGTCGGACCGCCCTTCCCTTCGCAGCATTGCTGCCGCTTAGCTTATAAAACGCGCTTACTTCTTAAGCGAAAGACCACCAAAGCGCTTGTTGAACGCAGCTACACGGCCACCTTCCTGAAGCTGCTGCTTACCGCCGGTCCAAGCTGGGTGGCTGGTCGGGTCGATATCGAGCGCAAGCGTCTCGCCTTCGCTGCCCCAGGTGGAGCGCGTCTGAAACTCGGTACCATCGGTCATCTTGACCGTGATCATGTGATACTCTGGGTGCCCTTCGGCTTTCATCTCAAATATCCTTCATAGCTTCGGAACGGTTCCGACCGGTCCAGCTGTTGTTTGGAAAGGCGCGCGGTTAGAGCCTACGCGCACAAATTGCAACCTTATTCGGGTGCGTCGGCGATCATGGCTGTGAACGCCACTTCGCAAGTGACTGTCCCTTCGATACTCGCCTTGCCTGCAAACTTGCAGACACGCGCGCGTTTCTGGACAAATTCAGCATGCAGATCGAGCAGACAGCCCGGCTCAACTGGTGCTCGGAACTTCGCATTCTCGATCGCCATGAAATAAACGAGCTTGCCAGAACCAGCGAGGCCGAGCGATTCGACCGCGAGAACGCCAGCGGCTTGCGCCAAGGCTTCAATCTGAAGCACGCCCGGCATGATCGGCCTACCGGGGAAATGACCTTGGAAGAACTGCTCGTTCATGCTGACCGCTTTGACCGCATGAATGCGCTCATCGATCGTCAGGCTTTTGACCCGGTCAACCAGCAAGAAAGGGTAGCGATGGGGCAAGCGCTCCAACACCTGAGTGACGTCAAAGCCTGTCTCGCTCATCGCTCCCCCCCTATTGCTTCGTTTGGCTTGGCTTAGCGGCCAGATGGAGCAGCTGTATTGCCTTGCTGCTGCTGAGCGGCCTGCTGCTGTGCCTGGATCGCGGCGATTGCGTTAATCGCTTGCGTGATCTGCTGATACATCGCGAGCGAGTTGCGGCGTGGCTGCCAGCCCTGCGGCGGCACGATGCCCACATTGCTCACTTTGCTGTTCAGCGCAGTGGTCACTTGTGCGGTGATGTTGGCTTCCGGCGGCGCATAAATCACAGCCTCTGGCGACAGGATCATCTTGATGTTCTGCTGCGTAACAACCTGCTCGAGCGAAGCGCCATACTGCGCCATGATCTGCTCGACCGCATAAACGCGAGCCGCTTCGACCTGATTGTTTAGCGGAGCCATTTGCTGGTCAATCGCTTGCAAACGGGTTGCTTGGGATGAGTTTTGCGCAGCATTCTGCTCAGCTTCGTCGAGCTGGCCATCGCCATTGGTGTCAAGCTGGCGCAGCAGCGTCTGGCTCTCCGTATTGAGCGCCTGCATCTGGTCGATCTGCGCTTTGTATGTCGTGTTGATCTGCTCGTAAGCGTTCTTCAGCGCTTCCGTGTTGATCACTGCGAGCGGGGCATTGACGGTCGCCATGCGCCCCTCGACCTGAGCGGCTGCCGGCGCTGCTGTCACAGCCATTGCTGCGAGGCTCACGGCTGCGAGAGTTTTCGTTACAAGTTTCATTAGAATTGCGTTCCTACGTTGAATGTAAATGTTTTGGTGTCGTCGCCTTCTGCGCTTTTGAGGACGCGGGCGAAATCGATCCTGAACGGACCAAAGGGTGAGTTCCAGTTGACGCCGATGCCGACCGAAATACGCGGGGAGATCGTATCGCCAAGGAAGACGTCGCGGAAGAAGCTGTTTGGCACGATACGCGGCGTGTTTTCCGTTGTACCGTCAGCTGCGATCGGATTGGTGGTGATAATGAGCTCGTCCATGGTATCCGGATTGTCCGGCGTTGGATCAGGGACGAGCTCGATGAATTCAAGCAGGCCATCTGCGTTGCGGGTCTGGATACCGTTCGGATTGTCTTCGAGAATAGGCGTGGTCACGCCCCAGAGCGCACCGATATCCGCAAAGATAGAGGGGCGAATACCGAGCTCACGCGCGCCGGTACCCAGCGGGATCTCAAGCTCTGCGCGGCCCAAATAGTAATAGCGGCCACCCAACGCGTCGCCAGCAAAACCATTGCTGCGACTTGCTCGGAAATCCTCAAGAGTTTCAAGAATTGGCGGACCGTCCGGATCATCCGGGTTCTGTAGATAGTTAAGGCGAACCACCCGCGGACCAACCCCGCGAATGTCAAACCCGCGGAACTGCGGTTCACCCAGGAAGAAGCGGTCCGTCAGGCGAACATTGTCACGCCCTGGCTCATCGCGATTCTCGAACGATTCAATGATCCCACCTTCAGCCGAAAGCGAGAAGATCCAGCCTGGCAGCACCTGCCAGAACTGAGCGCCTCTGCCGCGCAGACGGGCGTAGCGCACGGAGCCACCAAGACCTGCAAATTCCACTCCCACGGTGACATTGCGGCCGCGTGTTGGACGCAGGCGACTATTGAGGGTGTTGTAAGCAAGGCTAAGGCCAAGGATCGAGCTCGTCCGTGTGCCCACAGCATCGCACAAGAAGCGGCCAGCAGCACAGTCCAGCTCACCATCGAAATCGATGTCCTGGAAGAAGCGACTACCCAGCGAAACATCGTCGACATTAAGCGTGTAGCTTACGATGCCTGAAAGATACTCGGTCAGCGGCACACCGGCACGTACTGAGAAGCCGGTTGTAGCCTGCTCGAATGAACCGGAGCGGTCCTGCGTGAAACGGTTGAAGTTGTTGAAATCGCGGCGATAGATATCTGCACCGAGCGAGATATTGCGATCGAACACATAGGGTTCGGTAAAGCTTATCTGCGCAGAACGAGAGAAGCGCGAGTAGTTGACGCTCGCTCCAATTGTCTGACCGCGGCCGCGGAAATTGCGCTGACGAATGGACGCGGCAAGAATGAAGCTTTCAATCGAGCTGAAACCTGCTGAAAGCTGCAATTCGCCAGTCGGACGCTCTTCCACGTTCGCTTCGAGAATAATCCGGTCCTGCTGCGTGCCTTCGACCTGATTAACTTCGAAGTTTTCCTGGAAATAGCCAAGCGAGTTAATACGCGCGGTTGAGCGCTGAACCTGCAGCGAGTTAAACGCATCGCCTTCACCGATACGGAATTCGCGGCGAATGACCTTGTCCTGCGTCAGCGTATTGCCGTTCACATCGACGCGCTCGACGTACACACGTGGGGCCTGACGCAGCACGTATGTGACATTCATCGTCAGATCGTCTTTGTTGCGGTCAAACTGTGGGTCAACATTCGCGAACGCATAGCCAAACGTCCCGGCAAGCTCGGTAAGCTGCTCGACTGTGTCTTCAACCGCTTTCGCATTGTACCAGTCGCCAGTTTTCATCGGCAGGTTGGCACTCATCCGGTCGCTGTCAAAATCGCGGATCTGGCTTTCAACTTCAACGTCGCCGAATTTGTAGCGCTCCCCTTCCTCCACCACGTAAGTGATGATGAAATCACGCTTGTCAGGGGTCAGCTCGGCAACGGCAGAGACCACGCGGAAATCGGCATAGCCTTCAGAAAGGTAGAACAGACGCAGCTTTTGCTGGTCGAATGCAAGCCGGTCAGGGTCATAGCTGGTGTTGGAGCTGAAGAAGCGCGTGAAGCGTGCTTGCTTCGTTACCATCTCGCTACGCAGATCACCATCGGAGAATTTCTCGTTACCGATGATGTTGATCTGACGAACCTTGGACTTGGGCCCTTCCGTTATCTCGAACACGATATCGACGCGGTTCTGCGCGAGCTCGACCATTTTCGGCTCGACAGTCGCGGCAAAGCGGCCCTGCCGCTTGTACAGCTCGATAATGCGTGCAACGTCTGCGCGGACCTTCGAGCGAGTGAAGATCTGGCGCGGCGACAGTTTGATTTCCGGCAGGATCTTGTCGTTCTTGATCCGGCTGTTTCCTTCCAGGACGATCCGGTTGATTACCGGGTTTTCCTGAACAGTGATGACAACATTGCCGCCATCATTGCGGATCGAGAAGTTCGAGAACAGCTCAGTCGCACCCAGATCCTTGAGTGCCTCGTCAGCTGCAACCGATGTATATTCCTGGCCGGGACGCAGCTTGATGTAGCTGAGGATCGTTTGCGCTTCCAAACGTTCAGCGCCTGCAACCGAAATCGTACGAATGATGTTCGTTTGTGGCTGCGGCGCTGGCTCAGGCGCTGCCGCCCGTTCCTCTTCGGATGCCTGCTGCGCGAACGCGGCTGTCGGAACACCTGCAAGCATGGTTCCACATAGCAACGCAATGGCAAGCTTGCCGGCGGGCTGATTGGGCACGAAGCCCGCCTTCGATCCTGTGTTCATGGACACTCTATTTCCCGTCACAACTCTTAACTCACTCGCGCTGCACTGTGCGAGCATCGAACCCCGTTAACGCAGCGCATATATCTACGCCGCCTCTGCCCCAAGCGCCGTGCGCAATCAAGCGGGGTGAGCCGCCAATCACCGCATGACCGGGTCCTTTCCCCCGCTAACTCCCGAATATCGGCAGCGAGACGAGGTCATTCACCGTCACAACGACCATCAACACCAGCACCATGCTGATGCCGACCCGGTACGCCCATTCCTGGCCGCGCGGCCCAACCGGCTTCCGGCGAACTGCTTCCGCCGCGTAAAATGCCAGGTGACCACCGTCGAGCGCGGGGATTGGCAGCAGGTTAATGAATGCCAAATTAAGCGAGATCAGCGCCGCGAAGCTCACGAAGGAAAGCAGCCCCAAGCTGAGTTGCTCGCCAGAATACTTCGCGATCTTGATCGGCCCGCCCAACTCCTTGATCGAGCGATCGCCTAGGACGATTTGCTTGATTCCGGTGACCATCATCTCGACAAGCCCCCAGCTTTGCGCGCCCGCTAGCGTGACCGCTTCGACTGGGCCGACTGGTGTGACCTTTGGTTCGCCAGAGTAGATTCCGATCCGCCCGATGCGAGATTCATTGCCGAACTGATCTGTCTCGACCACTTCGCCAATCGTCAGCGGAATGACCTCGGTGTTACCGTCACGCTCGATCGTCACACTGATCTGCTCGCCCGGAAACATAAGGACGCGGCTGCCAATGTCCTGAAAATTCTCAACCGCTTCGCCGTCGATCGCGATGATCTCGTCGCCGACTTCAAGGCCTGCCATCTGAGCAGGCGAATCTTCGGAAAAACGCGCGATCGAATTGTCCGCTTCGACTTTGCCGTACGTGAGATTGAAGGTTGCGAAAATCACGAGCGTAATCAGGATGTTCATCGCTGGACCTGCGAAAACGATCAAAGCGCGTTTCCACAAAGCCGCGGCCTGAAAAGTGCCCGGTTCAGCGGCTTTCTCTGCGTCAGGCATGCTCGCCGCATTCATATCACCGCGGAACTGGACATAACCGCCCAGCGGAATGGCCGAGAGCTTCCAGCGTGTCCCGCGCTTGTCGGTCCAGCCTGCGATTTCCTTGCCGAAACCGATGGAGAAAGCATCAGCGCCTACGCCAAACCAGCGCCCGACAAGATAGTGACCAAGCTCGTGCAGCGTGACCAAAGGTCCCAGCACAGCCAGGAATCCAATGATCCACATCCATACAGGCGGCGATTCAAACATGTTCTTTTATGCGTCTTCCATCAGGCTTTGTGCGACCCTGCGCGCTTCCGCATCCACTGCCAGGACATCGTCCAGACCGTTCGCTGCGTCAGGCGTATAGTGGGAAAGTGTGTCTTCCACCATTGCCGCAATGGTTGTGAACCTGATCTGACCGTCGAGAAATGCGGCTACCGCCACTTCATTGGCTGCATTGAGCACCGCAGGCGTCATGCCGCCCGCTTCACAGGCTTGCCGCGCCAGCCGGGTCGAGGGAAAACGCACTTCGTCCGGTTCAAGGAATGTCAGCTCGCCAATCTTCGCCAGATCGAGCGGCTCGAGCGGCGTATCCATGCGGTCTGGCCATGCGAGGCAGCTCGCAATCGGCACGCGCATATCCGACGGCCCGAGCTGGGCGAGCGTTGACCGGTCGCGGAACTCGACCATCGAGTGGATCACGCTTTGCGGGTGCACCACGATCCCGATCTTGTCGAGGCCAACCGGAAACAAGTGAAATGCCTCGATCAGTTCCAGCCCCTTGTTGAACATGGTCGCGCTGTCGACGCTGATCTTCGCGCCCATTTCCCAATTGGGATGCGCGATAGCCTCGGCAGGCGTCGCTGCGTCCAATTGTGCCTGAGACCATGTCCGCAAGGGCCCGCCGCTCGCGGTCAGAGTAATCTTGGAGACATCCTCCATCTTCCCGCCCGCAAGACACTGGAAGATCGCATTATGCTCGCTATCGACGGGGAGCAGCGTCGCGCCATGCTGCTTGATCGCGGCGGTCATCACTTCACCGGCGGAGACCAGCGCTTCCTTGTTCGCAAGCGCAATCGTGCCGCCGCGCTCGATGGCCGCCATGACCGGGCCGAGCCCTGCGCAACCAACAATCGCTGCGACGGTCACGTCAACCGGGCGCGCCGCTGCTTCGCAAAGCGCTGCCCTGCCTCCGGCGGCTTCGATATCGGTACCCGCGAGTGCGGTGCGCAAATCGCCAAGGCAGCTTTCATCGCCCACGACCGCAAGCTTTGCGCCGCATTGCCGCGCCATTTCGGCGAGCTTTTCTGCAGAGCAATTGGCGGAGAGAACTTCGACCTGCCATTTGTCCGGCTCGCGATTGATCAGGTCGAGCGTTTGTTCGCCTACGGATCCCGTTGCGCCAAGGATTGAGATCGAGCGGGTCATGCCGGATGCAGCGCCCACAAGAAACCGCTGGCGATCGCGACAGGCAGCAGTCCATCGACGCGATCAAACACGCCGCCATGGCCCGGAATGAGATTGGATGAGTCCTTCACGCCTGCCTTTCGTTTGAGCCAACTCTCAAAGAAATCACCCATTTGCGCAAGAACCGCAAGCATTGCGCCAATCCCGAATGCGATGAAGAGCATTGGTCGCAAAGTGATCTCCCCGGTGTTCCAGGCAAACAGCCCGCCCGAGACGAGCCCGGCGGCGATCATTCCCCCGATTAGCCCCGCCCAGGTTTTCGAAGGACTGATCGAAGGAGCAATCTTCGGCCCGCCAATAGTACGCCCGCTGAAATACGCCCCTACATCGGTGGCAATCACGACACCGAGCACGCCAACAACAACCGCTTCGGGCAAGCTCACAAGGGAATAGGCCGCCGTCGCAACATAAGCGCCAGCGGCAAGAAGAGCAGCAACGCGCGCCATTCCGGTCGGAGTGATCGCCGTTACCAGCCTTGCGAACTCCAGCAAGCACAGCACGGCCACGATCATGATAAACAGGTCGAACGCAGCGCCACCCAACCAGAAAGCACCACCGGCAACGACAAGCATCACCACCGCCGAAGCAAACCGCACCGGCAGGTCGGATTTCTTCTTCTTAGGAGCCTCAGCGTCCGCCAAAACGGCGCTCCCGTCCATCGAAATTCGCCAGAGCCTGTTTCAGCATCTCCGGCGTAAAGTCCGGCCAGAGCGTGTCGACAAACAGCATTTCCGCATAGGCGCTCTGCCACAGCAGGAAGTTCGACAGCCGCACTTCGCCGCTGGTGCGGATCAGCAGATCGAGCGGCGGCAAATCATTGGTGTCGAGATGCGCGGCAATGGTCTTTTCCGTCACTTCGCCAATCGCTGCGGCCTTGGCAGCGGCGCGCGCAATCTCTTGCTGCGAGCCGTAATTAAGCGCGACCGCCAGAATACGCGAGCCCTTGCTGGTCTGCTCCAGCGCATCTTCCAGCATCGCAACGATATCAGGCGCGAGCGACTGCCAGTCGCCGATAATCTTCAGCCGCACATCATTCGCGACAAATTCCGGCAAGTCCGATTTGATGAACTTGCGCATCAGATTCATGAGGTCATCGACCTCTTCCTCGTCACGCTTCCAGTTTTCCGAAGAAAAAGCGTAAAGCGTCAGGCACTCGATCTGCGTATCGCCCAGCCCGCGTACGAGGTTGCGCACGGCCTCCACACCGCGCTGATGGCCGACCGCGCGCGGCAGAGCGCGGCGCTTGGCCCAACGCCCATTGCCATCCATGATGATGGCTACATGCCGTGCGTGTTTGGGCGTGTCGCCCATCAGACCCCTCCAGCAATCCCCCGAAACCGCAAACGCTTACTGCGTCAGGATTTCCTGAATCTTCTTTTCTACGGCCGCATCGGTGTCAGCGACATGGCTGTCGGTAAGCTTCTGGACTTCATCTTCCAGCCGCTTGCGTTCGTCCTCGGAAATGTCCTTGGCTTTCTCGTCAGCCTTCAATGACTCGTTCGCATCGCGGCGGACATTACGGATCGCGATCTTTGCCTTCTCGCCATATTCGCCAGCGAGCTTGGCGAGCTCCTTGCGGCGTTCCTCGTTGAGGTCCGGCATGGGCAGACGCACGGTCTGGCCATCGGTCATCGGATTGAGGCCGAGATTGGCCTTGGTGATGCCTTTCTCAACAGCTGCAACGTTGGCCTTGTCCCACACCTGCACGCTCAGCATGCGCGGCTCCGGTGCAGAGACAGTCGCCACCTGGCTTAGCGGCATCATCGCGCCGTAGACCTCGCATACAACCGGATCGAGCAGACTGGTGTTGGCACGGCCTGTGCGCAAGCCCCCCAGATCGCCTTTCAATGATTCCACCGCGCCGCCCATCCGGCGCTCGATATCAGCCTTGTCATATTGCGGCATGGCTCAAGCTTCCTCTTGTACGATTGTTTGTACACCCTCGCCGCTAAGGACGCGGGCGACATTGCCTTTTTCACGAATGGAGAAGACCACTATCGGAATGTCATTCTCGCGGCAAAGGGCGACTGCTGCTGCATCCATTACTTTGAGATTGTCTGACAAGACGCGGTCATAACTGATTGTATCGAAACGCGTTGCATCGGGATTGGTCTTGGGATCGGCATTGTAGACCCCGTCGACGCTTGTGCCTTTGAGCAATGCGTCGCAGCTCATTTCCGCTGCGCGCAACGCAGCGCCAGTGTCGGTCGTAAAGAACGGATTGCCGGTGCCCGCTGCAAAAATCACGATCCGGCCCTTTTGCAAGTGCCGCTCTGCACGCCTGCGAATGTAAGGCTCGCACACGGAGGACATCGGAATAGCAGACTGCACGCGGGTCTGGACACCGAGCTGTTCGAGCGCGTTTTGCATCGCAAGTGCGTTCATCACGGTTGCGAGCATGCCCATATAGTCGCCTGTCGTGCGGTCGAGCCCCTTGGCGGCTCCCGCAACACCGCGGAAAATATTGCCGCCGCCAATCACCAGACAAATCTCAAGGCCAGTGTCCTTTGCCGCCTTCACTTCTTCGGCCAGCCGGGCAACATAAGCAGGATCAATCCCGTATTCCTGCTCCCCCATAAGGACTTCGCCTGACAGTTTGAGCAAAACACGCTTGATCTCAGGCATTGGCATAAAGCAGGATTTTCCGTCTATTGAGCGTTACTTCGCGGGAAGCCTTAGCCGCCCTTCCCCCTGCGCGCAAAGGGAAAGGAAGGCTTATCGCCAACAGCAAATATTCTCGTGATGAATGTAAGAACGAACTCCCGGTGCCGCTCCTGCCGGTTAAGGCAGCGCCCTTAGTACAACCCCAGCTACGACCCGGATCGACCATGGACCTCGCATAAAGCGAAAGCGGCTCAAGAGACGCGAGAGTCGCGCACTGTTCAGCACCAAAACGACGATAATTCGCACTCAGTTCCCGAAATTTTTTTCGCTGATTCCGGGAACAAAAAACGCCCCAATCCTGACGGATCGGGGCGCTTTTGTAAGCTGTTGAGCTTAGTAAGTTTTAGCCAGCGACGGCTGCTGCGACCTCTGCTGCAAAGTCGCTTTCTTCCTTCTCGATGCCTTCACCGAGCTGGAAGCGGACATAGTCGACGAGCTTGATTGAGCCGCCATTGTCCTTGCCGGTCTTGGCAACCACGTCTTCAACCGAAGACTTGTTGTCCATGACGAACATCTGGCTGAGAAGTGCGTTCTCTTTCGCGAACTTCTTGATCGCGCCTTCGACCATCTTTTCCTGCACGTTCTCAGGCTTGCCGCTTTCAGCCGCCTTTTCAGCAGCAATCGCGCGCTCACGCTCGATCACTTCAGGGTCGAGGCCTTCCGCGTTCAATGCCTGCGGGAACATCGAAGCGATGTGCATCGCAAGCTGCTTGCCGAACGGTTCAAGCACGTCAGCACCAAGGTCGCTTTCCAAAGCAACCAGAACGCCGATCTTGCCGAGACCTTCAGCCGCTGCGTTGTGAACGTAAGAAACGACAGAACCTTGCGAAACTGCAACGCTCTTGATGCGGCGAACCTGCTGGTTCTCGCCGATGGTCGCGATGTTGTCAGTCAGCTTGTCAGCGACAGTGCCGCCGTCTGGATAGCCAGCAGCCTTGAGCGCTTCGACATCGTCGCCGTCTACGCCGAGAGCGACTTGTGTCGTCTTGCGCACGAAATCCTGGAACTGGTCGTTTTTCGCAACGAAGTCTGTTTCGGAGTTTACTTCAACAGCAACGCCCTTTGTGCCTTCGACAGCAACGCCGACGAGACCTTCCGCAGCGGTACGGCTGGACTTCTTCTGAGCGGTCGCGAGACCCTTTGCGCGCAGTGCGTCAACAGCAGCTTCGATGTCGCCACCGGCTTCGGTCAGCGCTTTCTTTGCATCCATCATGCCTGCGCCAGTTTTTTCGCGCAGAGCCTTCACATCGGCGACTGAGAAATCGGCCATGAGAAATTCCTTCTTGAAATCATCTGTGCTGCAGCAAGCCCGTAAAAGGGGCCTGCTTGCAGCATTGTCTGAGTATGTGACGCGGCTAAGACAGCCGCATCAACACGGGGTGACTTAAGCGGTTGCTTCCGCTTCAGCAGGAGGAGTGTCCATCGCACCAACGTCTGCGCCGCTGTCTGCAACAGCACCGCCACGACCGGCGATCGCTGCGCCAGCTACGGCTTCGCAGTACATGCGAACCGCGCGGCTCGCATCGTCATTGCCTGGAACAGGGAAAGCGATGCCCGTTGGATCAACATTGGTGTCGAGAACCGCGATCACAGGAATGCCGAGAACAGCCGCTTCCTTGATGGCGAGGTCTTCCTTGTTGGCATCGATCACGAACATCACGTCCGGAATGCCGCCCATGTCGCGGATACCGCCGAGCGAAAGTTCCAGCTTCTCACGCTTACGAGTGAGCTGCAGGACCTCTTTCTTAGTGAAGCCGCTCGTGTCGCCAGAAAGCTGCTCTTCCAAAGTCTTGAGAAGCTTGATCGACTGCGAGATCGTCTTCCAGTTGGTGAGCATGCCGCCGAGCCAGCGGTGGTTGACGAAGTGCTGACCGCTTGAACGAGCTGCTTCTGCGATCGGCTCTTGCGCCTGACGCTTCGTACCAACGAACAGAACCTTGCCGCCTGCGCGGGTTGTGGACTCAACGAAGTCAAGCGCACGCGCGAAAAGCGGAACGGTCTGCGAAAGATCGATGATATGAACACCGTTGCGAGCGCCGAAGATGTACGGCTTCATTCGCGGGTTCCAGCGGTGGGTCTGGTGGCCGAAATGTGCGCCGGCCTCAATCAATTGCTGCATCGTGACGGTAGGAGCCGCCATAACAAAATTCCTTTCCGGTTATGCCTCTGAAGAGCTGGAACCTGTGATGCGGAGCTCCCGCGTCAGGCACCGGTATGTGTGCTCTCCATGTGGATTTACTGAGCCCAGGTGGCTCGGGTGAGCCGCCTTTATAGGTTCAATGAGCGCGCCACTAGCTTGTGTTTGAGGATAAATCCAGCCCTAATCCGTTAAAATCGCGCCTCTCAGGGTCCTACTTCGCGAAGGATTAGTCGCACGGACGATTCCACTCATCGCGATTCCCGCTTGACAGGTGAGAACAAATAGGGAACATACGACTCAGGCAGGGATCAAAATCACTGTGTAAGTGTTTTCACTATGTTCTCCTCTCGCTGTCAAGCGAAAGGTATCGAACCCAAGAGACGTAAGGATTAGACGATGTTCGCATATGCTGTGGCCGCACTGTTCGCTCTTACCGCCCTGCTGGTCGCACTGTCGCTGACCGACAGTGCGATGCGTGCACGCCGTGCGTTTCGTCGTCTGGCCTTAGAGCGCCGCAATATGGATGCGTTTGCATCAGATGTCGTCGTGACTGTCGTGCGACCTGGTACTGAAGCTGCCACGAACGTTGTGAAGCTGCCTTCACGCAAGCCTGCGGATGCTATCCGCGCGCTGCGTCCTCTCGCCGCTGCCGCTTGACCTTGCCATAGCGCGCAAGCGCATAGGGCATGAGCGCCAGGTAGACGACGCAAATTCCGACCAGCGTCCACCAGGGCTCCAGCAAAAGCGCTGCAAACATCAGCCCGCCAAACGCGATCAGCTCTAAGCGCACAGAACGGCGAGGACGGATCGAGCCCCAACTCAGCGTCGCCATGTTGGAAATCATCAGAAAAGCGATCACAGTAAGCCAGATCGCCACGTAGATCGGCTCTCGGAAGACCTCGAGATCAGTGGTCTTCCAGAGATAGAACGGCAGGAATGCCAGCCCTGCCCCAACAGGTGCGGGAACGCCGGTCAAAAATCCGGCAGACTTGTGCGGTTGCTCATCCGTGTCGATCTGAGCATTGAAGCGCGCGAGGCGCAAAGCGCAGCAAATCGCAAAGGCAAGCGATGCAAACCAGCCAATGCGCGGCAAGTCCTGCAAGCTCCACATATAAAGGATGAGCGCAGGCGCCATACCGAAACTCAGGGAATCAGCGAGACTGTCCATCTCAGCACCAAAGCGCGATTGCGCATTCAAGAGCCGCGCGATCCGGCCATCCACTCCATCGAGGATACCCGCCAGGATCACTGCCATGATCGCGAAGTTCCACTCGCCGGCAATCGCAAAACGAATGCCTGTAAGCCCGGAACACAGAGCTGCGGCCGTCACGATATTAGGGAGCATCACCCGCAGCGAGAGCCCTCGCCTGCGCGGCCCCTTGCCGGTCAGATCATCTTCCGCAGCCTTAGGCCCGAGCCGAGGCTGATCGTCAGGCCCGCCGGTTGAAGTCACAAGTGCGACCTCACTGAGCCTTGCCTTCCAGCAGCTTGGTCTCGCCGAGCTCTGCAAGGATCGTTTCTCCTGCGACAACCTTCTGACCCAGCAGGACGCGCGGCTGCGTTCCAGCAGGCAGATAGACATCAACCCGGCTACCGAAACGGATCAGGCCAACCCGCTGGCCGACAGCCATCAAGTCGCCCGGCTTCACAAATGGAATGATCCGCCGCGCGACAAGGCCTGCAATTTGCGTAAAGCCAATCGCCAGACCATCGCCGCGCTCGATAAGGATATGCTGCCGCTCGTTCTCTTCGGACGCTTTGTCCACATCCGCATTCATGAACTTGCCGGGTATGTAGACTACGCGGCGCACTGTGCCGCTGATCGGCGCGCGATTGATGTGCACATCGAACACGCTCATGAAAATCGAGACTCGGGTCACTGGCCCGGACGGCAAACCTTTCGTGCCTGATCCATCGTCAATCTTAAGCTCGTCAGGTGGCTCGACCTGCGCAATCAGCGAGATGAGCCCATCCGCAGGTGTGACTATGGCGTTCTCGTCCTGCGGGACTACACGCTCTGGATCGCGGAAAAAAGCGAACACACCGCCGGACAGTGCGAGAAGCGGCCAGCCGACAATCTCCCAGTCCAGCAGCAAAAGGAATACCAAGCTGATCGCAATCGCGATCACGCCAAACTTGCGCCCTTCAGGGTGGATGGGCGGCCAGCTCCAGCCGACTTCACCGCGCCCCTGATTATCGAGTATTTCACCTGCCATGAGTGCCAACTAGTGTCTTTGCATGTGAGTAACAAGCCGTCGCGTCCTAAGTGCTTGTTTCCATGATCAGGCAAGTCGCACGGTAGGTTTTCATTAATCAAACTTGTTTATCCGCGATGCCAATGGGGAATTCGACTCAAACATCGGTTTTGACTGCGGAAGCGAACGCACAGCGCATGCCGGGCATGCTGCTGCGCGATGCGCCCGTATATGCTGTCTCGATTGCGCTGTTTGTGTTCTGTCTTGGCCTGTTCGCAAGCTATGGCATCGGGATCGGCCCTGATCTGATCATCGCCAATAGCCGTCTCTATATGCTGTCGGCTTTTGCTTTGCTGGTTATCGATGCTGCTCTCTTGCTGTTCCGCAATCGTCCGGATGGCCCGACCAAGTTCCTGGTTGAGACTTACCGTCAGCGCCTTAGCAATCTGCGCTTTCTGATCAGCGTTCCCGCATTCGCGATTGTGATCATCTTCATGCCGTTTTTCTCGAAACTGAAATCGATGATCCCGCTTTTCAACGATTTCACTTGGGACCCGGCGTTTGTCGCTTGGGATCGCGCGATCTTCTTCGGTTATGACGCGTGGGAGCTGTTGCAGCCGATCTTCGGCTATCCACTCATCACCGCCGGCATGGCGGTGCTCTACCATGCTTGGACGCTGCTGATTTACGCAGGCACGCTGTTCTTCCTGTTCTACAGCGCCGGTCAGTCAATTCGCCGCGAATACCTAGTCGGCTTCTTCCTGATCTGGACGATTATTGGTGGCGCGATGGCAACCATGCTCGCGTCAGTCGGACCATGCTTTGTCGGGCCGATCCTTGGCGATCCGACTTTCGATGCGCAGATGGCCTATTTGAACGAGGCTAACGAGCAAGTGCCTATCCTGACGCTCCACGTGCAGGAAATTCTGCTGGGCTGGTACAATGCCGGTGAGCGTGGGCTTGGAAGCGGCATCACTGCAATGCCAAGCATGCATGTGTCGATGGCTATGCTGTTCTGGCTCGCGATCCGCCGCGTCTCGCGCTTCGCCGGACACTTCTTCTTCGCTTTCCTGATCATCATCTGGATTGGCTCAGTGCATCTGGCCTATCACTATGCGGTCGATGGCCTTGTCTCGATCATCGCAACCGCATTCGTCTGGAAGCTGTCCATCGCAATCGTGGCCGCATGGGATGCTTTTATAGCCGGCCGCGATCAGGCAACTTTGCGTACGAACACTGTTCCGGCCGAGTAACCCGCACCAAAACTGCAGATCAGACCGGTATCGCCTCTGGCGAGGTCTTCGCTATGCTTGTGAAACGCGATAATCGAGCCTGCGCTTGAGGTGTTGCCATACGTGTCGAGCACGGTCGGGCTTTCATCCTCATTCGCTTCATGGCCCAGCACGCGCTGCGCAATGAGACGGTTCATGCCTGCATTGGCTTGATGCAGCCATAGCCGCCGCAAGCTTTGCGGATCAATCTTGAGCCGGTCAGCCTCGTCGATGATCATCTGCGCGACCATCGGCACGACTTCCTTGAAGACCTTGCGCCCTTCCTGGACGAAGAGCTTGTCCGCGCCGCCTGCGTTTTCCGGCGCAGCGCGGTTCAAGAAACCGAAATTGTTGCGGATGTTGTTGGAGAAGACTGTCTTCAGCTTCGTGCCGAGAATGTCCCAATGCTGTGCCGGAGCATTGTCGCGCGATTCGACCAGCACAGCGGTGGCTACATCACCAAAGATGAAGTGGCTGTCGCGGTCGCGCCAATTGAGATGGCCGCTTGTAATCTCAGGGCTGACCACCAGCACACTCGTCGCATTGCCCGCACGGATATAGTCGGCGGCCGTCTGGATACCGAAAGTCGCCGACGAGCATGCGACGTTCATATCGAAGCCGAAGCCATCAATGCCGAGCGCGTTCTGGATCTCGACTGCCATTGCGGGATAGGGCCGCTCCATATTTGAAGCAGCGCACAGGACCGCATCCACGTCCTTCGGATCGCGCCCGGCCCGCTCAAGCGCCTGATTGCACGCCTTCACGCCGATCTCTGCCATCATGGAAAGCTCGTCATTGCCGCGCTCTTCCCAGCGCGGCGCCATGATATCGGGATCAAGCACTGGCTGCTTTGCCATCACATGGCGTGCCTTGATACCGCTCGCTTTCTCGATGAACTCGACTGAGCTGTGATGGAGTGGGTCCATCTCGCCGGCGGCAATGGCGTCTGCATTGGCAGCGTTATGCTTGTCGACGAATGCATTGAAGCTCGCGACCAGCTCTTCGTTCGTAATGCTCTCTTCCGGCGTGAACAGGCCGGTAGAACTGATAACAGGATGTGTGCTGTCTGACATGGCATTCGCGGTAGTCTCTGCCGCGCTTTCGGGCAAGCATTGGAGATGGCTTGTTGACAGCATGGGCACGCTTCGCCAAAGGGGCGCGTCTCGGCAATGCGATGTCTTTGAACATCGCATATTGAGCCGCGGTTTTGCCGCGGCATCGATCCGGTAAGTGGACAGGTGGCCGAGTGGTTAAAGGCAGCAGACTGTAAATCTGCCCGCGCAAGCGTACGCTGGTTCGAATCCAGCCCTGTCCACCATACCGAACTCCTCTTCTCGCACTGCCCCCTTCCCCTTGGCCGCGCGCGCTGGCATGGCGCCTGTCACTATGTCGAAGAACAAGAAGAAAGCGCTGCGCGGCCGGGCTGGCCGGATGAAAGGCGGACGTGGGTCTGGCCGGGCGACCGCCGGTAATGTCCGGCTATGGGGCCGCCACGCAGTCGAAGCTGCGCTAAAGAACCCCGCGCGCGAGCACCGCAAGCTGTGGGCAACCCGCGACGGGATCGATTCGCTCGATGGCGAGCTGCCGCCTGATTTTCCGATCGAATATGCCGATGTAACGGACCTGGCGCGGCTCGTCGCCAAAGATGCCCCGCACCAGGGGCTAGTGCTCGAATGCCTGCCGCTTGAAAACCGTTTCCTCGATGAGTTTACGCCAGCCGATCCAGCCCGCTCGATAGTCGTACTCGATCAAGTCACCGATCCGCATAATGTCGGTGCGATCCTGCGCTCTGCGGCCGCTTTCGGAGCCGCTGCGATTGTTACGCAAGACCGACATGCACCACCGGAATCAGGCGTCATCGCGAAATCTGCTTCCGGCGCTCTGGAAGTCGTTCCCTGGGTGCGGGTCGTGAACCTGGCACGCGCGCTCGATGAAATGGCGGATGCGGGATATTGGCGCATTGGTCTCACAGGTCACGCAGAAGAGACACTCGCAAGCGCTCTGCCCAGCGGCCCTGTCGCGCTGGTTCTCGGCGCGGAAGGCGAAGGCATGCGCCATAATATCGAGCAGCATTGCGACGCACTGGCCAAGCTTCCGATCACACGCGACATTGAAAGTCTAAACGTTAGTAATGCAGCAGCAATCGCGCTCTATGCTTGTGCGACACGCGTTTCAGAGGGGTAGAATACCATGCTTGCACGCTTCCTGTTTGTCCTTGCAGCGCCGCTGCTGTTGACCGGTTGTCTGATTTCACCGGGCAAGTTCGCATCGACGCTCGATCTCAATGACGACGGCACCTTTGCATTCACGTACGAAGGCGAGATTTTCTTCATGGGCCTCAGCCAGCTGGCGCAGATGGGCAATGCCGCCGAGGAATTCGAAGCGGAAGAATGCTACAACGAGGAAACGTTCGAGGATCGCGAATGCACTGAAGAAGAGCTCGCTCAGCAACGCGCCGAGTGGGATTCGGGGGCGGAACAGCGCGCGGCGGAAGCCAAGAAAGAAGCCGAAGACATGGCCGCGATGATGGGCGGTATCGATCCGAGCGATCCGGAAGCGGCCGAAGAGCTGCGCCAATTGCTGCTGCGTCATCGCGGATGGAACCGCGTCGAGAGCAAAGGCAACGGCGTTTACGACGTAAGCTATTCCGTCACTGGCCAGCTTGGCCATGATTTCATGTTCCCAACGATTGAAGGCTTTCCGCCTACCAATCCGTTCGTGCAGATTGTGCTGCGCGATGAAAACACTGTCCGCGTCAACGCGCCCGGCTTCGCTGCAGAAGACGGCTCAAACCCGATGGGCGCCATGATGGGCGGTATGACTGGTCTCGCTGGCCTGGCGGCTCTAGGTGATGAGGATGCGGCGAAGGAAATGGGAGAGATCCCGTCTTTGGAAGGGACCTTCACGATCCGCACCACAGGCGAAATCCTTGCGAACAACACCGATGAAGGCGCGAGCCGCGATGGCAATGCGCGCGTCCTGAGCTGGGATGTGGATGCCGCCACGCCAAGCGCGCCGACGGCACTGGTGCGTTTCGACTAAGCGATCCGCCGCTTCGCAGCGCAGCTGATGCTGCAATGAAAAGACCCCGCAAGCGTCGTGCTTACGGGGTCTTTTTCATACGCTCGAGCTCAGCCCGGCGCAGCGCAGTCAACCTGCTTAGTTGACTGCGTCTTTGAGGCCTTTGCCGGCCTTGAACTTCGGCTGGTTCGATGCCTTGATCGTCATTGGCTCACCGGTCCGGGGGTTGCGACCAGTGGATGCCTTGCGCTTGGCTACTGAAAATGTGCCAAAGCCGACCAAGCGAACTTCATCGCCGCCAGACAATGCCTTGGTGATGGAATCGAACACGCCCTCCACTGCGCTCGATGCATCGCTCTTTGACAGACCGCTGGCTTCTGCGACCGCGCCGATCAGATCATTTTTGTTCATTTTATGAGAACCCCCTCATTATGCGTACATAAATCTACAAACTGAGAATCGCTTAGATGCGAAGTTGCGCAAACTGAGAGCTTGAGGGTGATGAGTCAAAGGCAAATCACGCGAAAAAGCGCAGAATCGAGCCATTTCGAGGCCAATTGCGACGAATTGACGACATTCGGCACCTACTACGCGCAAATGTAACGCGCACGCGGCCCCGTCGCGTTCAAAAACCCAGTGGAGTCGCTGCAGCGCAGCATGACCCTAAAGTTCAGTGCGCAGTCGGCGTGCCCGGTGATGCATCAGCCGCACCATGCGGCTGGCTCGCCAGATCATCTTTCTCTGTCCATTCGATGGGTTCAGGCATGGATGTGAGCGCGTGTTCCAGCACAGCATCGACATGCGCCACAGGAATGATTTCAAGCCCTTCCTTCACGTTCGCAGGGATCTCGGCGAGGTCCTTCACATTCTCTTCCGGGATCAGGACCGTCTTGATGCCGCCGCGAAGCGCCGCGAGCAGTTTCTCTTTAAGGCCGCCAATCGGGAGCACACGTCCGCGCAAAGTCACCTCACCCGTCATCGCGACGTCCGGACGCACAGCAACGCCCGACAGGGTCGAGACGATCGATGTGACCATGCCGATACCAGCACTCGGTCCGTCTTTCGGCACAGCGCCTTCCGGCAAGTGAATGTGGATGTTCTTGCGCTGGAAGATCGACGGCTTGATGCCATAGGCAGGCGCTCTTGCCTTCACAAAGCTGAAGGCCGCCGCGATACTCTCGCTCATCACGTCGCCGAGCTTACCGGTCGATTTGATCTCGCCCTTGCCCGGTGTCGTAACGCTTTCAATAGTCAGCAGCTCACCGCCCACTTCCGTCCAAGCAAGGCCAGTGACAGCGCCAATCTGCGCTTCGTCTTCAGACATGCCATGCTTGAACTTCTGCACGCCTGCAAAGTCGCCGATATTGTCAGGCGTGATAGTGATCGACTTGGCTTCTTTTTCGAGGATCTTGCGCAAGCTCTTGCGCGCCAGCCGTGCAATCTCACGCTCGAGCGTCCGCACGCCGGCTTCGCGCGTGTAGTGGCGGATCAAAGCGCGTAGGCCATCTTCGGTCAGCGTGAACTCGCCATCTTTCAGCCCATGCGCTTCGATCTGCTTCGGGATCAGGTGACGCGTCGCAATCTCGACCTTCTCGTCTTCCGTGTAGCCTTCCAAGCGGATGATCTCCATCCGGTCGAGCAGCGGCTGCGGAAGATTGAGCGAGTTCGCCGTGGTGACAAACATCACATCGCTGAGGTCGATATCAAGCTCCAGATAATGATCCTGGAACTTGCTGTTCTGTTCCGGGTCCAGCACTTCGAGCAGCGCTGACGCCGGATCACCGCGGAAATCCTGACCAAGCTTGTCGATTTCGTCGAGCAGGAAGAGAGGGTTGCTGCTTTCTGCTTTCTTCAGGTTCGTGACGATCTTGCCTGGAAGCGAGCCGATATAAGTCCGGCGGTGACCGCGGATTTCCGCTTCGTCGCGTACGCCGCCGAGGGACTGACGCACGAACTTACGGCCAGTCGCTTTGGCAATGGACTTACCCAGCGAGGTCTTACCAACGCCAGGGGGACCAACGAGGCACAGGATCGGACCTTTAAGCTTGTTAGTACGCGCTTGCACCGCAAGATATTCGATGATGCGGTCCTTGACCTTTTCAAGGCCATAGTGATCTGCATCAAGCACTTCCTGCGCTTTGGAGATATCTTTCTGCAGACGCGATTTCTTGCCCCATGGCAGGCCCAGCAGCACATCGAGATAATTGCGAATGACAGTCGCTTCCGCGCTCATCGGTTGCATTGCGCGCAGCTTCTTGAGCTCAGCCTTCGCTTTGGTTTTCGCTTCCTTGGAGAGCTTGGTCTTTTCAACCTTCTCCGTCAGCTCAGCCATCTCGTCGCCGTCTTCGCCATCCCCGCCGCCGAGCTCGCTTTGAATCGCCTTCAATTGTTCGTTGAGATAATATTCGCGCTGCGTCTTCTCCATCTGGCGCTTTACACGGCCACGGATCTTGCGCTCAACCTGCAGGACGGAGAGCTCGCCTTCCATGAAGGACATGACCATTTCGAGCCGCTTTAACGGGCTTTCTTCAGTCAGCAGCGCTTGCTTGTCTGATACCTTCGCGCTGATTGCTGCAGCGATCCCGTCCGCCAGCTCGCCTGCATCATCGACTTCGCCCAGGTCCGCGCTCGCATCTTCGCCGAGCTTCTTGTTAAGCTTGGCATACTCGCCAAACTGCTCGACAACCTGCCGCATCAAAGCGGTAACTTCGCTGCCAGCAACAGTCTGCTCTTCGCGAATTTCGATATCTGCCAAGACGTACCCGCCTTCAGGGCGGAGCTCAGTCAGCGCAGCGCGCGATTTGCCTTCGACAAGCACGCGGACGGTGCCATCGGGCAGCTTCAACAGCTGCAGGACCTTGGCGACAACGCCGACATCGAAAATCTCGTCGCGACCCGGATCATCGCATCCCGGATCGAGCTGAGCGACAAGGAAGATGTCCTTTTCCGCTTCCATTGCCGCTTCCAGCGCCGCCACGGATTTATCGCGCCCGACGAAAAGCGGGACGACCATGCCGGGGAAAACAACAATATCGCGCAAAGGCAGGAGAGGCAGAGAGTTTGTCATCATAAATCCAGTCAGCGGCCTGCGCCGCCCATATACTTTTTCGGGAGCAGAGCGCTCCTCACTTCTCGAAGGATATGGGTAGCCGGTCGCGCACTCGCAATGGCGCGTTGACGGCAAACTGTGGATTGGTCATCAGGCGAGCGCTTTTGACGCGCTCACGCGGCGATCAGGAAGCGATGGCGCGGCGCTGCTCGCGCTCGTCCGGATGGCGTCCCGTGCGACCGCCATGTTCTTCCATGATAGTCGCCGCCGTATCACCCATGCCGCCCGCAATGCGAGTGTCGACCGAAAGGAAGACCTTACCGCGACGGATCTCGTCATCATACTGCTGGGCGGTGACGCCATCGACATCGTGGTCGGTGAGCATCTTGGCAAGCGCGCCACCGGTTGCACCGATAACGCCGCTGACCGAAGCCATAGAGGACAAGGCCGATGCAGCAATCGCGCCGCCCGCGGCCACCGGACCAACACCAGGCACAAGCAGCACGCCCATGCCCACCAAAGCGCCTGCAACACCACCGCTCGCAATGGCGCCGGCAACGCTGAATGTGGAATGACCTTCCGGCCACTCTGCTTGCGTGTCCATGAACTGGCTCGCGCGGAACAAAAGCGAGATAGCGCGCGTCGGAATGCCTTCAGTGCGCAGCGCGCTGATCGCTTTCTCAGCCGCTTCGCGATCATCGAACATCGCAGAAATCACATCGTCCTTGAGGACCTGTTCTTGCTGGCAGGCCTTGCGAAATGCTTTGGCGAAGGCCTCGCGGTCTTTCTCGCTGCGAAAGACAACCCGCAAACCGGCGCTGTCATGCAGCTTCTGGACGCTCGGGCTGCGCTCCGGCTTGTAAAGCGTGCGCAGCAGCATCGCAGTCGTTGTCGGACGCATAGTCTGGTCCGTTCCGCGATTGATCCATTCCACCGAGCGCGGGCGCGGATGATCTGGCGCGAGGTAATTGATCGCGCGCAGCTCTTCGGCCTTGATCACATATTGGATCGTTGAACTCGGTTTTTCACTCATCCGACTGGTTAAAAAGAGGAAATCTGTCTGTAGTCTATTGCCACAAACATGGTTGTCTCAATCACGGACAAGCCCCCGCCCGAGTGTAAATTGGTGAAGATCAGCTTATCGCAGGCCCCCTTCCGGATAAGCTTAGTCGCGGAAGCTGGGATCAATCCGGTCAAGCTTACGCAACAATGCCGGCCAAGCGAGCGCATTGGCGACCATGCCGATACCGGCAGGTGGTGTCTGCTCTTTGACCTTCTCCGGCGTGCCTTGCGGCGGATTGTAGAGATAGTCGCGGCCCGCAGCGAGCATCTTCACCTGCGCATCGCAAGCGCGCTCGATGAAATAGAGGCGCAGGAAGCATTCGCCGACACTCTTGCCGATGGTCAGCGTGCCGTGATTGCGCAGGATCATGGCGTGCTTGTCACCCATGTCCTCAACCAGCCGCTCTCTCTCTTCAAGATCCGTCGCGATACCTTCATACTCGTGATAGGCAATGTCAGCGCGCGCGATCATGCCTGTTTGCGTATGCTCTAGCAGACCATCCTTCATCGCACTGACCGCTTGGCCTGCCGGTGTATGCAAGTGCATGACCGAATGCGCGTCTTCGCAATTCATGTGCAGCGCGGAGTGGATCGTGAAGCCAGCCGGATTGACCGGATGCGGCGTTGGAATGACAGGCTGTCCATCAACGTCGATCTTGACCAGCGACGATGCGGTAATCTCTTCAAACATCATGTCATAGGGATTGATGAGGAAGTGATGCTCCGGCCCCGGCACACGCGCGGACAAATGAGTGAAGATCAGATCATCCCAACCGTAGAGAGCAACCAGACGATAGGCCGCAGCGAGATCGACCCGAACCGCCCATTCCTCATCGCTCACCTGACCACGGATATCTGCATCCGATCCGCTGCCATTATCATTCATTACGGTTGCCATGATGCATCCCTCTCTACGTTCAGTTTCAAGTGGCTACTAACACGCCTCACGCCGAAACGGGACTCTGAATTGCAATTGGCAGCCTTCAGGCGGAATCAGCCCATGCCCGGCAGATTGAAGCCAGGCGGCAATCCCATCCCACCCTGCACTTTCTTCATTTCCTCTTCGGACACGCGATCCGCCTTGTCGCGCGCATCGTTGAAAGCCGCCGTCACAAGGTCTTCGACCATTTGCTTCTCTTCCGGCTTCATCAGGCTCTCATCAATGGTGACAGCAAGAATGCGCCCCTTCGCACTCGCGCGAACCTTGACGAGTCCGCCGCCTGCCTGCCCTTCGACTTCAATCGCGTCGAGCTTGGCCTGCATGTCATTCATCTGCGTCTGGATCGTCTCAGCTGCTTTTTGAGCTGCCTGGATCATTTCTTCCATCGATTTCATGGGTCGGGTCCTTTGTTGGGGGTCCGTTATTGCAAAGACATATCAGCGGTTCCAGCGATCGCCGCCGGCGCGCGTGACATTGTCGGTCTCGTTGAGAATTTCTGCGTCGGGAAAGCCTTCCAGCACCGCTTTGACCAGCGGGTGGTTGCGGCGACGCTCTTCATCGGCTTTGGCCTTCGCTTCGGCCTGTTCGCGCAGGCTCGGCACGCCATCGCTATCGCTTTGCTCAAGCTGCCAGCGCTGGCCGGTGACCTTGAGCAAGGCCTCGCGGATTTCAGGCGCAGGATCATCGCTGATGCCCGGCACGAGCGAGTAAACGAGCCTGTCAGGCCCAATCTCGACGACGCGGATCCAGTCGCGCATCAGCTGGGCGACGCGCAATTGCCCGCTATCGTCGACTTGCTGCACAAGCTGTTCCCAATCTGGTGCGCCTGCGCTTGCAACGGGTGCGGCTGACGGCGCTGCGCTCGTCTCCCCGCCCGGCGCAGGGCCGCGCTTGGCCAGCTCTTCCAGTCTGTCCGCAAGCTTGCCCGGATCAGGCAATTCATTGGCATGCAGCGCGCGCAGCAATGCCATTTGCGTGGACACAAGCGGGTCGGGCGCGCCGCGCACTTCCTCGTGGCCCTTCAGGAGCAATTGCCACAAGCGGTGCAACTGGCCCGCACTCAGCCTCGCCGCCAGTTCGCCAAGTGCCGCGCGTTCTTCGCTGCTTGGCGCGTCCGGTTCCGCCCCCGTGACTTTCGCGACCGTAATGCGGTGAATGAGGTCAAGCTGCCCGCGCATCAAGGCAAGCGGCTCCACGCCCAGCGCATACTGGTCTGCTACGCCGGCGAGCATGGCTTTGGCATCGCCTGCAAGAAGTTGTTCAAGCAGTTTGCGCTGCGCGCTCTTGTCCGCAAGGCCGAGCATGTCGCGCAGGCGAACAGCGGTGACCTTGCCGTCCGTGTCCAGGTCCGCATGCGCAATCGCCTGATCAAGGATCGACAAACCATCGCGCGCGGAGCCTTCTGCCGCGGCAGCGATCATGCGGATTGCTTCTTCCTCGGCTGCAACGCCTTCCTGCTCGCACACCCATGCGAAGTGCTTCTCCAGCAATTCAGCCGGGATGCGCCGCAAATCGAAACGCTGCGTGCGGCTGAGCACAGTCACAGGAAGCTTCTCGACTTCCGTGGTCGCGAACAGGAATTTCACATGCGGAGGCGGTTCTTCCAGTGTCTTCAGCAGCGCGTTGAACGCGTTGCGGCTGAGCATGTGGACTTCGTCAATGATGTAGATCTTGTAGCGCGCGCTCACCGCAGCATAGCGCACCGCTTCGATGATTTCGCGCACATCGTCGACACCGGTGTTGGAAGCCGCGTCCATTTCGATCACATCGATATGGCGGCCTTCCGCAATTGCGGTGCAAGGCTCGCACTGGCCGCAAGGATCAATCGTCGGCCCGCCCTGCCCGTCCGGCCCGACACAGTTCAAAGCCTTGGCGATCAGCCGCGCGGTCGACGTCTTGCCGACCCCGCGAACGCCGGTCATCAGGAAAGCGTGCGCCAGCCTGTCGCGCTTGATCGCATTGGCGAGCGTTGTGACCATCGCATCCTGGCCAACGAGCTCGCGGAATGTCTGCGGGCGGTATTTGCGCGCAAGCACGCGGTAGGGTTGGCTCGCTTCGTCCTTCGCAGGAGCGGCGTTTGGCGGCGCGCTCGGTGCTGGGTCCGCAATGGGTTCAGCTTGAGGTTCTGCTGTTGGTTCGGGTGTGGCTTCAGGCGCAGGATCGCCAAACATCGCCGACTGCCCGGCAGCCTCGAGGTCAGCCGCACTCGGCTGCTGCTCTTGCGCTTCCGCTTCGTGCCCTTCTTCAGGCCCTTCAGCCCAAGGCGGCGAATCCGTGTTTTCTGGTGAATCACCCATGCTCACTAGCTACGCGCTAGCGGCGCTTTTGTCATGGTGTGTGTGGGAGATTTCCGGTGCCACCCGCACCCTCTGCCCTTCCACCCGGAGCCTACGGGGATACCATCCGGGTGGAAGGGCAGAGGGTGCGGGTGGCTAGGCCAATTCAGAGAGCCTCATGAAAAAGGAGCCGAGCGACCCGCCGCAATCCACCTGGGCTGCTTCCTTCCGGACCTGACCCGGTGAGCGAACGCAAACGTCCACCCGACTCCCGGAGCGCCATATGGCGAGCAAAATGCGATTCTTCAAGTGTATTTACCCACCCCGACCCCTCCCGCCTGCGGGAGGGGAGCGAGACTTGCCGAACTGGCAGGTGAGGCTAGTCGCAGCGGGGTGGGCGCGCTTTCTTACCTAAAATTATCGGCGTAAGCCTGCAGCTTAAGTGACTTTGGCGGTGTTGCATGGACCCGCGCGGTGATCCCGTATTTCTCCGTATAGGCTTTCGCGGCCTCTTTGGTCGGAAAAGACAGCGAAACCTGCGCCTGCGTATCTCCGCTGCCGGTCCAGCCCATCAGCGGATCAGCCTTGCGCGCTTCGGATTGCTCGAATTCGAGCACCCAGTCATCGGTCCGCGCCTTGCCGGACTGCATCGCTGATTTCGGTCTCTGGTATATTCTCGCCGCCATGAATTCCCCTTTCTTCAACATACCGAAGAAATCAAGTCCAATTCGGCCGCAAGGGCGACTGCCCGCCCGCAGCGTGGGCAGCTTGCCTGCCCGAAAGCGAGGATAGCCAAGCGAACGGATGTGAGTGAGCCTGCACTCGCGAAAGCGGGTGGCGCTTGAGGCTCAACGATTAAACGCGTTCTTCGTTTTGAGGCTCGGTTTTTCTGTCCAAGGCTCATCAGGCCAGCGATGTTTGGGATAGCGGCCTTTCATATCCTTCTTCACGTCGGCCCAGCTACCGCGCCAGAATCCAGGCAGATCGCGGGTTGACTGGATCGGGCGGCCAGCCGGGCTGGTGAGCTTCAAAAGCAGCGGCGTATTGCCAATCATCGGATGCCTGTCGAGTCCAAAGAGCGCCTGGACGCGAACCTCCACTGACGGGGCATCATCGCCTGAGTAGTCAATGTTGTGGCGTGTCCCGGCAGGCGAGGTGAACTCACGCGGCGCTTGCTCGTCGAGCCGCTGCCGATCCTCCCAGCTGAGCATGTTCAGGATCGCATCGATGATTTTGCCTTTAGCGATCTCCATATCTCTGCGCCCCGTCAACAGAGGTACGAGCCACATTTCCGCACGATCTCGCAGTATCTCAGGGTTTAGCGCGTTTATCTCGGCATATCTCCCGCGTGCCAGGAGCTCGCTCGGAACAAGGTTTTCCAGCTGTTCCAACGCGTTTTCCACTAAGATATCCACAAGCGCCTGCGGGTCCGGATCAGAGTCAGGACCGCTCGCCAAAGTGATTGCACCGAGCCGCCTGACGAGCCTTGCCTCTGCCCGATTTGCCTCGCTATTCCAGTGAATTACAGACGTTTTCTCGATCAGATGCGAACAGTGCGCTTCGATCTCTACCAAGCTCAGTTCCGCCGCCGCTGTGATCCGCGCGCCCTTCGCGGAACCGGTCGCATCTCCGATGATAATCCACTCAGCCCCTGAAAGCGGCGATGCGGGATCCAGCCGGAACCCACTGCCACCAGCCGACAGCCAGTTTTCGCCTGATTTATCACGCTTTTTTGCAATGAAGTCGGGTCTTGCCTGCGCCAGAAAAAGGGCCGGATTGACCGCATCATTTCGCGAACCTTCGACCAGGTTCTCAGCCGCTCTCGCCCAGCGTTGAGCGAGCTTTCTGGACGCTTCCGCTCGCCCGCCGCGCTCGTTATTCCAGCGCGAAAACCTCTGGTGTAAATCCTCGCCGCGCCCACCCAGCCCGCGTTCCTGCACCAGGAGGACCAGCTTGGCCGCATCCTCAGCCTGACCCGCTTCAGCGCCTGCTAGAACTGCCGCTGCCGAACCGGGATCAAGCGGGAGCGAAGCGATTGATTCGCCTCGCTTTGTGATCCGCGCATCGCCGCCCAGCGCGCCAAGTCTTTCAAGCTGAGCGCGCGCTGCCGCAATGGAGCCGACAGGCGGTAGATCAAGCCAAGGCAAGCTCATCGGATCAGCCGTGCCCCATTTGGCCAAGGTCAGAACCAGAGGCGCAAGGTCAGCCGTTTCTATCTCTGGCGGCGCGAACTCAGGCCTGCCCGCATGCCCATGCTCTTCCCACAGGCGATAAGCCACACCCGGCCCTTGCCGCGCTGCGCGCCCTGCCCTTTGTGCAGACGCCGCCTGGCTCGCGCGGTGGGTGACGAGGCGCGTTGACCCGGCCTGTTTGTCATATTCCGCCATGCGGGCGAGGCCGCTATCGACCACCACTCGCACACCATCCAGCGTCAGTGACGTCTCAGCGATTGCGCTGGCCAGAACGATGCGTCGACGCCCTTCCGGATCGCGCTTAATCGCGGCGCGCTGCTGCGCGGGCTGGACCTGTCCGTGAAGCGGGAGGACAGGCGTATCCGGCAAACGCGCTTCCAGGCGTTCGCGCGTTCGCTCGATCTCGCCAACGCCAGGCAGAAAGGCGAGGATGTCGCCTTCTTCCTCGCGCCACGCCTGCATCACCGCGCTTGCCATCGCGTCTTCGAGCCGCGCATCAGGCGATGAGCCAAGCCACTTGATTTCAAGCGGAAAGGCGCGGCCTTTGCTTTCGATCACAGGCGCACCCTCGCCCAGCAAGTTCGCGAAACGAGCGCCATCAATCGTCGCGCTCATCACCAGCACCCGCAACTCGTCGCGCAGCACGGTGCGGCTTTCCAATGCGAGGGCCAAACCCAGATCGCTGTCGAGATGCCGCTCATGCGCTTCGTCAAACAAAACGGCTGAAACACCCGTCAATTCCGGATCTTCAACGATACGATTGACGAAGATCGCTTCTGTTACGACGAGAATGCGCGTCTTCGCAGAGGTTTTGCTGTCCAGCCGCGTGAGATAGCCTACCGTCTCGCCCGGCTTTTCACCCAGCATTTCCGCCATGCGCTCCGCTGCTGCTCGAGCGGCGACGCGGCGCGGTGACGTCAATATGATCTGACCGGTGCACCACTCGGCCTCCAGTAAAGCGCGCGCGACTGCTGTGGTTTTGCCTGCACCAGGAGGCGCGACGAGGACTGCTGCACCGCGCTCTGCAAGAGCGCTTTGCAGGCCCTCTATGACATCATGGATGGGAAGTGCGGTGCTCAAAACCCCGGCGGATTAGTAGCCGCGCGCGACAGCGAAATGCGCGGCTTCCGCCATGGCAGCGCGTGCTTTGCTGTCAGGGAAGATCGAGATTGCATCGATCGCGCGCTGCGCAAAATGCCGCGCCCGCTCACGCGTATCCTCAACCGCATTATGCTTGTTGATGAGCTCAATCGCGTGGGCGAGATCGTCATCCGAAGTACGATGGCCAGCGATCGCAGCCTTCCAGAACTTGCGCTCTTCTTCATCGCCGCGCGCATGTGCCAGGATGACCGGCAAAGTCATCTTGCCCTCGCGGAAGTCGTCGCCTTGATCCTTGCCCATCTCAGCCGCTTCGGAATCGTAGTCGATCGCATCATCGACGAGCTGAAATGCTACGCCCAGATTACGTCCGAAATCATCCAGCGCCTGCTCTTGTTCCTCCGAACACTCCGCTACTACTGCGCTAATCCGGCTTGCAGCAGCAAACAAAGCAGCTGTCTTCGCACCGATAATGTGCAGGTAGCGCTCTTCGCTGGTCTCGATCTGACGCTGGGCGGTGAGCTGGGAGACTTCGCCTTCCGCGATCACCGCGCTTGCGCTGCTGAGGATCTTGAGAACCTTGAGGCTGCCGTCCTCGGTCATCAACTCAAACGCGCGACTGAACAGGAAGTCGCCAACCAATACCGTCGCCGGATTGCCAAATATGATATTGGCAGCGGCCTTGCCGCGCCTTAGCTCGCTGCCATCGACGACATCATCGTGCAGCAAAGTGGCGGTGTGAATGAACTCTACCGCTGCAGCGAGCTTGTGATGCCGCGTGCCGTTATATCCGACGAGCTCGGCGCCAGCCAGCGTGAGCATTGGACGCAGCCGTTTGCCACCGCCCGAAATCAAGTGTCCAGCCAATCGCGGGATGAGCGGAATTTCGCTCTGCATCCGGTCGAGAATGACCTGATTGACGCTGTTCATGCCGCTAGCAGTGAGCGAAAGCATAGGCTCAAGCGAGGGACGTTTGCGCGGTAGAGGAACGACTTCAGCGGACATCGCAGATCACATGGCGTTCGCATCGCAGCTTGGCAAGCGTGGATTTGGTGCTAGCTATGCAAGCCATGTCCGATGAAACGCACTCTACCGCTGGCGATGATCCGGTTCTCACCGGCTTTCGCAAGAGCATCGACAATATCGATGCGGCGATCATTCACATGTTGGCTGAGCGCTTTCGTATTACTCAGGCGGTGGGCGAATACAAAGCCAAGGTCACGCTCCCACCAGCCGATCCGGACCGTGAAAAACGCCAGATCGAGCGGCTGCGTCGTTTATCAGAGGAAGCTGATCTCGACCCGGAGTTCAGCGAGAAATTTCTGCGCTTCATTATCGACGAAGTGATCCGCCACCACGAGCAAGCGCGGCAAAAATAGTGCGACTATCCGGCGCGCGGCAGGCTGAGCCTGACGAGCAATCCGCCCAAGTCTTCGCTTTCATCGAGCTCGACTGAGCCGCCGTAAATTTCAGCGACATCGCGCACAATCGCTAGGCCCAGTCCGGTACCTGGTTTGCCTGTATCGAGCCGCGCGCCGCGGTCGAAGATGCGTTCGCGCTCGGCGACGGGAATACCTGCACCGTCGTCCTCGACCCATGTCACGCAAAGCTCTGAGCCCGGTTCCGCATCGAGCGTCACAAACACACTTCCACCGCCATATTTGGCTGCGTTCTCGATGAGATTACCGAGAATTTCGTCAAGGTCCTGGCGCTCCATGGTGACCAGCGTATCGCCCTTGCCGTCAATGTCGAAGCGGACATGTTTATAGAGGCGCTCAACCGCGCGTTGCACGGCTCGAGCGCTTTCGCCGATTGGAGTGCGCGCATGGCCCACAGCGCGGCGCCCAACTGCCCTTGCCCGCGCGAGATGGTGATCGACATGGCGCTGCATAGTCCGTGTCTCACGGATCACAGAGTCACCCAAATCAGGCGCGCGCGCTGTCGCTGCGTTCGTCAGCACGGTCAGCGGTGTCTTCAAGGCGTGAGCGAGATTGCCCGCATGGGTCCGCGCTTCTTCGGCCTGTTTCTCTGAGTGTTCGAGCAATGCATTGAGCTCATCCACCAGCGGCTCGACTTCCGTCGGCAAAGGGTCAGTGATGCGGTTCGAGCCCGTCGTACGCAGCCGTTGGATTGCCATCCGCACGCGGCGCAAGGGCGAAAGGCCATAGCGGATCTGCAGCAGCGTCATGAAAAACAGTCCAAGGCCCAGGACGACAAAGCTCCAAATAAGGATCGAACGGATGCGATTGATCTGGAAGTCGAGCTCTTCGGTTGCTGACGCGACAGCAAAGGTCCAGCGCGTCTCGCTGCCTGGCAGGATCACGGTGCGCTCGACGATGCGCAGCGGCTCATTCTCGAACTGGTCGGAATTGTAGAAATGCGGCTCCGCGTCGAAGTGCCCGTCTTTGCCCGGCCCCTCCAGCTGGAGCGTATCGTCCCACAGGCTTTGCGAGGCATCGGCTACCAGAGAATAGGAAGAGAAGTCCTCTTTCCCTTCCGCGCTGATCTGCCAGTAAAGGCCGCTATTGGGCTCAAGGAAACGCTGATCACCCAGTCGTCGATAGAAGAATATCTCGCCATCCGGCCCAATCTCCGACGACGCGATCATCGCTGTCAGCATATAAGCGAGCTGGTCGTCGAAATTGCGTTCCACCAGATTGACCAGCGTGCGCTCCAGCGCAAAGCCGCCACCGAGCAGCAGCACCATGATCCAGCCAGCCGCGATCAGCGCCATGCGCCGCGCAAGACTGCCCTGGCTTGCGACTTCTTTTACCGCTTCTACGGTGGAGTCCGGTTCGTTCAGAAAGTCACTACCATCCGTTGCGGCTTTATCAGCCGCATCAGCTTGACCATCACGCTGTGGCTTAGAACCTGGATCCTCAGCGGACTCAGGCTCTAGGTGCGTCTGCGGGGTCGTCGAGGCTGTAACCGAGTCCACGGATTGTCGTAATCACTTCTGCGCCGAGTTTCTTGCGAATGCGCGTGACGAACACTTCAATCGTGTTCGAGTCGCGGTCGAAATCCTGATCGTAAATATGCTCGATCAGTTCTGTGCGACTGACCACCTTACCTTTGTGGTGCATCAGGTAGCTCAGCAGCTTGTATTCCTGTGCCGTCAGCTTGACAGGCTCGCCTTTCAGCGTGACCCGGCCAGACCGTGTATCCAGCCGGACATCGCCCGCTGTCAGTTCAGACGAGCTGTTGCCTGACGCACGACGAATAAGCGCGCGAAGACGTGCGATCAGCTCTTCGGTTTGGAATGGCTTTGCAAGATAATCATCAGCGCCGGCATCAAGGCCTGCGACCTTGTCTGACCAGCTGTCGCGCGCTGTCAGGACGAGCACTGGGAAGTCCCTGCCTTCCTTGCGCCACATGCCAAGCACGGAAAGACCGTCAATCTCAGGCAAGCCTAGATCGAGAATGACTGCGTCATAATCCTCTGTACTGCCGAGGAAATGTCCGTCTTCACCATCGGTCGACAGATCGACCGCATAACCGTTTTGCTCAAGCGTCGATTTGAGCTGTTGCCCCAGCGTGGGCTCGTCTTCGACAATCAGGATACGCATGAATTTCCACCTTTATTCAGGCTCGATTGTAGTGTTGATATGGGTTTGCGCCAATGCAGCATGAGGGTCAAGCGAGCGGCCTACTTGGCTGTGTGCAGCTTGTGCTTGCCTGCAGCTTAACGAGAGCGATTGATGATGCGGCCAGTGCGCGCATCGACATCGATAAATGTGACGCGGCCATTCTTGATGAATTTCAGCCGATAGGCGCGTGCTGTGCTGTCATAGGCCGGTCCAAGATACTCGGCCCCGCGCATTTGCGGCAACACCCGTGCTTCGATCTCTCTTAGAGAAAGTACGTTGCCAGCACGCATTTCCTTTCGCGCTTCGCCTTGATCGGAACGCGACTGCGCCTGCGCTGGCACGCTTGCCAGCCCGGAAAGTGCGACCGCCGCCGCTGCAAAAAGAGAGAGTGCGCGTTTCATGATGTGTGTGTGCCTAAACCCGAACCATTGAACAAGGTCTGAATACACTGCGATTTCCCCGTTCAGCTTCGTTGAGCTCCATTCAGAGACTTGTGGCTGTTCTCGCAACCTCCTAACGCGCGGGCGTCATGGCGCAACCACCAATTCTTTCCTGGGAAGGTCTCGGCCTGCAGCAAGGCGGACGCTGGCTGCTGGGCGGACCGGATCGCGAGGATCTGGACCTGCATATCGGGCCGCGTGACAGGCTCGCGCTGATTGGCCGCAATGGGGCAGGCAAGACGACGCTCTTGAAGCTGATCGATGACCGGATTGAAGCGGATCGCGGAATCCGCAAAGTGAAACCCGGCACCAGGATCGTGTTTCTGGAGCAGGAGCCTGATTTCAAAGGCTTTGAAACGCTGATGGACTTCGCGCTGGCGGGCGATGATGCGCCAGCCGCGCATGAAGTCGAAGCGATTGCAGGACAGTTGGGCATCGCGATGGACCGCTCGGCTGCGACCGCAAGCGGGGGCGAGAGACGCCGCGCGGCAATCGCCCGCGCGCTGGCGCAAGACCCCGATCTCTTGATGCTGGATGAACCGACAAACCATCTGGACCTCAGCGCGATCGACTGGCTGGAAGATTGGCTGACCCGTTACAAAGGCGCGTTCGTGACTATCAGCCACGACCGGACATTCCTCAAGCGTTTGACCCGCGCAACGCTTTGGCTCGACCGCGGCATCGTTCGCCGCAAGGAAGTCGGTTTCGGCGGCTACGAAGCGTGGGAAGAACAGGTCTACGCTGAAGAAGCGCGCGCTGCTGAAAAACTCGATGCGAAGCTGAAGATCGAAGCGCATTGGCTTGAGCGCGGTGTGACTGCGCGTCGTAAGCGCAATCAGGGGCGGCTGGAGAAGCTGTGGGAGATGCGCGCGGCACGTGCGGCCATGATCTCCGACAGTGGCGCTGCCAAATTGAAGCTCGCGAATGACGATGCGTTCAAGTCGAAGTCGGTGATTGTCGCGGAAGGCGTGACGAAAAGCTTCGATGATCGCGCGGTGATCAAGGATTTCTCTCTGCGGGTGCAACGCGGCGACCGGATCGGGATTGTCGGCGCGAACGGCGCTGGCAAAACGACGCTGCTCAAGATGCTCACCGGAGAGCTGGCGCCGGACAAAGGCACTGTCACGATTTCGAACAAGCTCACGGGCGTGATGATCGACCAGCAACGCAGCCTGCTCGGGCGCGGCAAGACCGTACGCGAAGTTCTGGCTGAAGGCGGCGACTGGATCGATGTGCGCGGCGCTCGAAAGCATGTCCAAGGTTACCTCAAAGAATTCCTGTTCGACCCGAAGATCGTAGACAGCCCGGTCGATGCTCTGTCGGGCGGTGAACGCTCCCGCCTGTTGCTGGCGCGTGAGTTCGCGCGCACCGCCAATCTGCTTGTCCTTGATGAACCGACCAACGATCTAGACTTGGAAACGCTCGATCTTCTGCAGGAAGTGATCGCAGATTTTGACGGCACGGTCCTGATTGTAAGCCACGATCGCGACTTCCTGGATCGCACGGTTACCATCACGCTTGGCCTCGACGGATCGGGCAAAGTCGACATTGTCGCTGGTGGATACGAGGACTGGGAAGCCAAGCGCCGCAAGCATGTGGTTGGAAAATCCAAAGCATCAAAGCCCAGCGAGCAAGCTGCGCCGCCGCCCCCTCCGCCGGCCCCCAAATCGGACAAGCTCTCTTACAAGGATCAGCGCGATTTCGAGCTGCTGCCTGCGCGCATCGAAGAACTGGAAGCTGCCATCACCAAGGGCGAAGCAATCCTTGCTGATCCTGATCTCTATGTTTCCGATCCGCAGAAATTCGCGACGATTACACAAGGTATCGAGAATGCCCGCGCAGAAAAGGATGTCGCAGAGGAGCGCTGGCTGGAATTGGCGGAAAGAGTTGAAGGCTAAGGCGCCCAACGGCTGACCTGACCCCGGAGTCCGGACAGCCGCGTGACGCATAGTCGCGAAGCTTGCTTAAGCGACAGCCTTGGCTGGCAGGACCTTCGGGTTCTTGAGGATCAGCGCTGAAATCAGCGCTACGACCAGTCCCACCGGGAAGATTTCGATGAAGGTGATCGGTAAGCGGAACACAGGATTGCGATACATCTCCATTCCCTCTTCCAGCTCGGCAATTTGGGCCGCTCGCGCAGCTTCCGCCAGGTTTTGCGCCTCGATATCAGCGCGAAGACTCGCTGAATAGGTCTCGATAAAGGCGTAGTCTGTTGTTAGGAGGTACGCTTCCCAGGTGATAACGTAGAACACCGCAGCAACAACTGCGATGCCCGCTCCGACCCCTGCGGCCTGATTGAATGTGATCACTCCGCCATGCTCGATATCGCGGAAGCGCTTGATGCCAATAAACACCAGAGAAAGAACCGCGAGCATAACCGCATAACCGGCTGCTTCGGATGTGTTCAGATTGTCAGGGCCTGACATCATCATTGCCAGCATGAAAGCAATCACGACCACGCCGATGATGGAACCGTAAATGAGGGAATAACGAAGCATCGCACATCTCCTTTGCGTTTGGAAGAGCATGCCGTCCCTCATTTTTCGCTCAAAATCTATCACCCAGATGGGTGAATTCGCTCAATTCACCCGCTCTAACGAGCCTCACGGGATCAAGGCCAGAGAACGCGCGGCCTCCACTGCTTTGCCCCGCCCGCCAACCTCTAACTTCATGTAAAGATTGGCGATATGTGTCTTGATCGTATTGGGCGAGACACCCAAGGATCGCGCGATTTCTTTATTGCTGGCTCCCGATGCCAGATGTTCGAGAATTTCGCATTCGCGCCGAGTTAGCCCAAGCGCGGCAATCGCCTTGTCATTGCGCTCGAAGCCTGCACCGCCGCGCTTCGGGGTCAATTGCATGCCCACCCAGATCCCGACCAGTACAAAGATCAACGCGACTATCGCGATATAGACTTCGCTCGGCATGCGCATGAACAGATGGCGGTACTGCGCCCATTGGAGCAGCCCGGCGATAACGGCCAGCGCGCCGCCATAGATCAGCCCGTATCGTACAATCCCCCGCCACATGCCAAGAGGATTGCCAGAAGGTTTCGCCCGGGTCCAGAGAGCAGCGTAACCTCGCATGTTGGATACGCATGTTACACAGTCCTGAGACAAAAACTGTACCTTCACGCAATCCGATAAAAATCAGCCACGCGGTCGAGCGCAAGTTTCAGCACCAGCTTGCCTGAACGCGCGGGCCAGCCGAGCGCCTTTTCTGCCTCGGGCAGCGCTTCATGGCCGCACACGACGCGCCACAACACATCTGCAAGCCCCTTACCCGCCTCCTGAAGCGCGCCATCGAAGCGGTCTTTCGCGACCATCGCGCGCTCGCTCGCAGTCAGATCCTGCTCTCCGGTGGTTTTCACACGCACCAGATCCCACCGCATCGTCACATTCGGGCCAAGCTGCGCGCGTTCAAAATCCCTGCGCAAGCGCTCCCCTGCATCGAACAGCCGATCATCTATGTGGCCGCGCGCATGGAGCCAGCTAAGGGGAGACTCCGCGAGATTGACGGTCACGGTGCGCCGTTTGCCTTTCGCCCCGCTGCCCCGGATCGGGCCTTCATTCGTCAATTCGCGTTCGACCAGCTTGCGCTGCATGATGCTCTCCTGTCCTTTAGGCCTGTGCATGAAATCCTCAGGAGCGCTTGCATTTATTCGGTTCTTGTAGGAAAGATAAATAACCATTCCGGTTATAAGCTATTCGGGGAAGAGGAGACGCGCATGATCAATCGCATCAGAGCCATTCGCAAGGCCAGAGGCCTGACCTTGGCTGATCTCGCAGCGGCATGCTCTCCGCCGACAACCGCGCAAACCATTGGCCGCCTCGAAACAGGAACGCGCAATCTGTCGCTTAAATGGATGGACCGGATCGGCGTAGCGCTCGGAATAGACCCGGAAGAGCTAGTCCGGTCAGACGATAACGAGCCTGTGATGATCGTCGCAGAACTCGCGGCTGCAGGGCCTGAAGCGCTTGGCACACAGCGCGAAGCGATTGCGCCGGGCGACATCGCGGGCGAAGGCGAGCGCATGGTCCTGAGCGTTACGGAAAGCGTCGGCGAATTTCGCCCCGGCGATCAGCTATGGCTGAGACAGATTGCGCCTGAGGATGCAGGGCTTGCGATCAATCGCGACGTGCTGGTGCCACGTCCCGGAGGACGATTTGCATTCGGCCGCTTGATTGACCGACAAGGGACACTCGTCGGCGTCCTTCCACCCGGAAGCGGGCAGAAGCAGCAAGTCGTGGACTCGCCGCCATGGATTGGCGTTGCAGAGATGCTGGTACGCAGCCTTTAGCAGCCCGCTAGGACCGCTTGGATGGACTAGCCCGCTTCGCCGCGCGCGATGCGCTCCTGCTTGTCCGCCACGCTCTCCTGCGGGACGAAACTGTCCGAGGTCACGCCCAGCCAGACGAGGATAGGCGCAGCCGTATAGACCGAGCTATACGTACCCACGAACAAGCCGATAGTGATCGCGATCACCAGACCGAACAGGCTTTCCGGGCCAATAAACAGCAGTGGCAACAGCGCGACCAGCAGCGTCAGCGAAGTCATCACCGTACGCGCCAGTGTTTCGTTGACAGAGAGGTCCAGCAAGTCCGGCAGATGCATCTTGCGATACTTCTTCAGGTTCTCGCGTATCCGGTCATAGACCACGATCGTATCGTTCAAGGAGTAACCGATAATCGCAAGGATCGCGGCGATAATCTGCAGGCTAAACTCCCATTGGAATAGCGAGAACAGCCCTAGTGTAAGCGACACGTCGTGGAACAGCGCGAACAGCGCCCCAGCCCCGAACTGCCATTCGAACCGTATCCAGATATAGATCGCAACCGCCACCATCGCGGCGAGCAATGCGAACACAGCATCCTGGCGGAATTCGCCCGCAACCTTGCCAGACACGGTGTTGTTGCTGTCACGTCGTACGTCAGGATATTCAGCGACAATGGTTGCGATGACTTCGTCGCCAATCGCAGAGGCAGCGCCAGGTTGATCTTCGACACCTTCAGGCAACCGGACCCGGATCGAAACCTGGTTTGGCGCGCCAAATTCCTGCACTACAGGTGTGCCATAGCCCAGGCCGCTAACGAGCTCGCGCAGCGCGGGAATGGGCGCTTCCTCGCTTTGCGTGAATGTTGCGGTCACTTCCTGACCGCCGGCAAAGTCGACCCCATAATTGAGCCCTTGCGTATAGACCATCGCCCAGCTGGCAATCATCAGCACCAGGCTGACAATAAAGAACGGCCAGCGGAATTTCAGGAATTTGATATTTGTATCGTCCGGGACGAGTTTGAGCAGTTTCATGTCCAATTCCTCCCTTAGATATTCAAATCGCTTGGACGCGTTTTGCGCAGCCATCCGGCAACCCACATGCGGGTCAGGACGACGGCGGTAAAGACGCTGGTGAAAAGGCCGACGACCAGCACGACGGCAAATCCGCGAACCGGGCCGGAGCCGAACAGGAACAGCAAGACGCCGGCGATGAAGTTGGTGATGTTCGCATCGTAGATTGCGCGGCTCGCTTCTTTATAGCCGTTCTCGACTGCGGCAATCACGCGCCGCCCGCGTTTCCGCTCTTCGCGGATGCGTTCATTGATGAGCACGTTGGCATCGACCGCCGCACCGATAGTCAGCACGAAGCCCGCGATGCCCGGCAAGGTCAGCGTGGTGTTGAGGCCCGCCATTAAGCCAAGAATGATCAATACGTTAAAGAACAATGCGAAGGTCGCATAGACGCCGAAACGGCCATACGTCGCCACCATCAATGCGATAACAGCAACCGCGCCAATAAGCAGCGCCAGCATACCTTTGCGGATCGAGTCAGCGCCCAAGTCCGGACCGACTGTGCGCTCTTCGATAACCGTGAGGTCAACCGGCAGCGCACCCGAGTTCAACGAGATCGCCAGCTGGTTCGCCGTGTCAGCGGTAAAGCCGCCGCTGATTTGTGCGCTGCCCCCAAGGATCGGTTCGCGGAAGAATGGCGAGGAAATGACTTCGCCATCCAGAATGATCGCAAAGCGTTGCCCGACATTCTCCGTGCTCAGCAGCGCAAAACGTGCGCCGCCTTGCGGGTCGAATTGGATGTTGACCACGTCTTCATTGGTGTCCTGACTGATCCCTGCCTGCGCGTTGGTCAGGCTGTCGCCGCGAATGCCGCCCAATCGCTGGACCGCTTCGAATGTACCGGGAAAGTCCGACGTTTCAGAATATGGGAAAATCTCGCAACCAACCGGTGCAATTCCGGCCTGGACTTGCGTCGGCAAAGCATTGCGGCAGACGAGCTTGAACTCGAGCTTCGCGGTCTGGCCGAGCAAGTCCTTGAGCTGGTCCGGATCCTGAAGGCCAGGCACTTGCACCACGATACGCGTGTCGCCCTGACGGATAATCGTCGGCTCGCGGGTTCCCAACGCATCGATACGGCGACGAACCACTTCGGTCGCGCTGTCCATCGCATCCGTGACCGCTTGCTCAATGCCATCCTCGGTCGGTTTAAGCACCATACGCTGCCCGTCTTCGACATTGAGGTCCCACTGACGCGTCAGGCCATCGCCGTTGATTTGCGGCAGCAGAAGCTCACGCGCCCGGTCCAAATCCGCAACATCATCAAGCATGAAAGAGAGCTGGCCACCGGCTGTCGAGATATCGCCGATACGAATGCGGTCAGTCGCATTGCGCATAGTCGTGCGCACGGACTCTTCCATATTCTCCAGCCGCTGCTCAGCGACCTGGGCCGGATCAGCTTCAAGCAGGATGTGCGATCCGCCAGCCAAATCCAGACCGAGATTTACAGTCGGCTCCGGCAGTGCGTCAGGCCAGCTGACATTGGCTGCACTAAATAGCGAAGGCATCGCCGCTGCACATGCCAGCAGCGTCAGGCCCCACAGCCAAATCTTTTTCCAAGTGGGAAAGTCGAGCATGTCCGTGCGTCCGCCTAGTCCGGTTCTTTACTCTGTCCGAAGCCGGATCAGTCGTTTGCCGCGCTGCCGCCCGGCGGAATGATATCGCCGATGGTTGCTTTAACCGCTTTGACGCGGACACCTTGCGCAAGTTCAAGCTCGGCATAGTCATCATCAACCTTGGTCACTTTGCCGACGAGCCCACCAGCGGTCACGACCTTGTCTCCTTTCTTGAGGCCTGCGACTTTCGCCTGATGTTCCTTCTGCCGCTTCATTTGCGGGCGGATGATGAGGAACCAGAAAATCAGGATCATGCCGATGATCGGCAGCCAGCTAATCCAGGCAGGAGGCGCTTCAGCAGAGCCTGCAGCGGCGAGAAGTTCGAGCATTGGTTTTCGACCTATCGTCTATCAGAATAACACTTGAGAAAAGGTCGTCCCCATTGCGGCTATTACCGCCCCGGCTCCTTCCCCTTTTTCCGTAAGTGGGCGCGGTTAGCAGCATTGCAAGACGTCCGCAATTGAGACCGCGCTGACAGTGCGTCATTTTTGCACGCTTGCAAGGCCGCCAGCCCCGCCGTATAGGCCCGCGCTCCACTCGTCGGGACGTGGCGCAGTCTGGTAGCGCACTATACTGGGGGTGTAGGGGTCGCTGGTTCGAATCCAGTCGTCCCGACCAGTGGACTTCCCTCATCGCTCATCTTGCCCAGGCTGGCGCGCAGGCTTACTCCGCTCAGCCAAGAGAGGATTCTGCATGAGCGATAGCGGCCCCCTGCCCCATACTGACCTTCCTTCGATCGACCGCTTGCGGATGCGCAGCTGGCTGTTTGCGCCGGGCGACAGCGAGAAGAAGATGACCAAGGCGGCTGAAAGCGCAGCGGACATCGCGCTGCTCGACCTGGAAGATTCCGTTATGCCTGAAGCGAAGCCCGCCGCGCGCGAAGCGGTTGCGGCATTTCTTGGCGGTCGTCGCGGCGGGCAGCGGCTTTGGGTACGGATAAACCCGCTTAGCTCTGGCGAGACAGCAGCAGACTTGGACGCGATCATGCCTGCCCGCCCCGGCGGCGTGTTCCTGCCTAAGGCCGAAGGGCGCGAGGATGTGGTCGCGCTCGATGCCATGCTGACAGAATGCGAGATCGCAAATGATATCGAGGTCGGATTGACCAAGATCGCCGCACTGGTCACAGAGACACCGCTCGCGATGTTCCGCTGCGGCGACTATGCAGGCGAGTATCCTGGCTCGGAAAGGCTCGTGGCGATGAGCTGGGGGGCGGAAGACTTGTCGTCTGCTCTCGGCGCGCGAGTCCAGCATCGCTCAGACGGCAGCTATATGCCGACCTATGAGTTGGCGCGCAGCTTCTGCTTGCTGGGCGCGGTCGCGGCAGGTGCCGCTCCGATTGAAACAGTGATGCCGGAATTTCGCGATCTCGATGCGTTGAAAGACCGTGCGGAGATGGTGCGCGGTCAGGGCTTTACCGGCATGCTCGCCATCCACCCCGCGCAGATCGATGTAATCAACGCGGCTTTCACGCCGAGTTCGGAGGAAGTCGCAGCGGCACGTGCTGTGGTCCAGGCCTTCGCGGACAATCCGGGCAAAGGCACGATAGCGATTAATGGACAGATGTATGATTTGCCGCATTTAAAACTGGCGGAGCGTTTGCTTGCGGAAGCCGCCGAGTAGCGGCGGCAATATACGCGCCTCACACTGAATATGGTTCAAATGCTTTCCTACACTATCCTATTTGGATAACTCGCGCCTATCTCAACACGTCTAGGGGTCATCTCACGCCCATCTAGGCAATGATGGAGCGCATCTATGGCTATTCTCGAGACACTTATCGGACCGATCGCGGACCTTTTGGACAAGCTGATCCCCGATAAGGAAGCCCGCGCCAAGGCCAAGCTTGAGCTCATGCGGCTCGAAGGCACTCAGGAAATGGAACTGATCGAAGCGCGCTTGAAAGCCATTGTTGCTGAAGCGCAATCGACTGACCCCTGGACTAGTCGTGCCCGCCCCAGCTTCCTCTATGTCATGTATGTCATGATCCTGTGGGCATTGCCGATGGGCATTCTCGCGGCGTTCAATCCGTCCGCAGCAAAGGACATCGCAAACGGAATGAACGCCTATCTCAATGGCCTGCCGGAACCGCTCTACGCGCTGTTTGGCACAGGCTATCTCGGCTACACCGCCGCGCGGCAATGGGGCAAAGTCAAAGGCGTAGAGAAGTAACGCGCTTTACCGCGACAATTGTGTGAGCGCCGGTTCTACTCGAACCGCGTGCGACCAGCCCATCGTAACCATCACTCGCTCATCTTGCTCCATGAGTTCACGGACTATGTTGAGCATATGCTGATCACGAATATCATTCCCGTATTCGAACATCTCGCCGAGAAATCCGGGCGCGCCATAGACGCCGTTTAAGGCGCGCCAATCCTCGCCTGATGCAAGGTTTCGATCCCAAGCCGCGTCGAACTGCTCGAGACTTCCAATTACGCCCTGAATGCCGGACCTTCCCTTGCGATCTTCGATAATGGCAGACAGCGTTGCCTCCGCTTCAGCTGCGGAGTTTCCGCCTGGAAATGGACGCATCAACAGATAGATAGCGACCTGCTCTTCGCTGAACCTGTCCAGCAGCAACGCTACTTCATCATCGCGCTCAAGCTCCCAGATATAGGTCGTACTGCCCGATTGACGTGCCAACTGTACCAACGCTCCTGACTCTCCATATGTCTCGATTGGGTCCATAAACGGTACAAGAAGCGGGCCGGGACGTCCCTCCACCACAACGACAGTCGGATCAAACCGCGCAAATGCCTCTTCCAGCTCCGCAAATTGGGGGTGCGAGGGATCATTGGAATGCTCGGCCCCGAAGAAGAGCAAAGCGCCTCGATCAGCCTCAGTTTGAATAATGATCGGCAATGCAAATTCGCTGGCTCGCTCGCGATAGTCGCTCCAACTAAGCAGGGAGAATTCCTGCTTGGCAGAGTCCAGCGCATAGGGCTTGGCGATCCCATGGAAGGCGTAGCCAATATAGGCTGCAAGCGCTGCCAAAACAGCAAGAACCAATAGAGCCAATCTGCGCTTCATGAATTCCTCTCTTCCACAGCATGATTGTACACCGCTTTGGAGCCGGAACAATATTGGACGCCCGCCGGCTTTCGCGATCTGAATCAATGCCAATGATGTTGATTGGTTGCCTTTGCGAAGCGGAGTCTTTCGCCACCTTCAAGTAGGCCTACCATGCAACCTGAAATCCTCCTCGCGCGCCCACTTCTCCGCTATCAAAGCCGACGCCTACTCCAGCAGAAATAGCAGCGCGGTCGCTTACGCGCGCAGTCATTGCCATCGATCCCGCAGCAGCATTGTCGAAATAGCCGATCCCGCCGGATAGTGCGAAACTTGTCCCAGACGGAAGCGCAGGCGATTCCATCGAAAGCGCTAGCGCTACACCTTCATTCGCGCGCCGAATGGCCGAGCGGTTCTCCGCAGTCTCGCTGAAAAGCTCGTCGATTTGCGCCGTGTGCGATGCGCTCATGAATTGCAGCGATTTGATCGAGCTTTGCGCCGAGCTCATTTGCGCAGAGCTTGCCACCGGCATGAGGCCCAATGTTCCTTGGGCATCAGCCGTCACAACCTGAATCGGGCCCGATTGCGCAAGCGTGCTTGAATCGAGGCTCGCGACAACAACTTGACCCGCAGCAGTCGCGGTAGCGCCATTACCGATCGCGATCGAATTCTGACCTGAAGCAAAGCTGCCAGTGCCGATGGCTATCGCCCCTTCCCCCGTCGCTTCAGCGGCAGAACCCATGGCGATGGCTGCGGGCGCGCTTGCAAAGGCATTCCAGCCAACAGCCATGGAATCGGTGCCTTCAGCGTCTGCACCCGTTCCGATGGCAGTGCTTCTCTCTGCGAGAGCGGCAGACAAGTTTCCGATTGCAAGCGCCCATCTGTCAGTCGCAAGGGCGCTGTTGCCAACCGCCAAACTGTCGACGCCGCTTGCTTCTGAATTGTTGCCAACTGCCTGAGCCCAGTCGCCCGTCGCGATTGCTCCCTCTCCGCAGGCGAGAGTGTCTGTGCCAGAGGTGGTAGCGCCGGCGGTCGAACGGCTTGCCGCTTCATCCTCAAGCACACATTCGCCTGCACGTGCGACGCCGGGTATTGTGGTAGAAGCGAGCGCGGCGGCAAGCGCCATTGCCGCGAGGATCTCAGCTGACTTTTTGGACAACGGATTGTGAGATTTGATTTCTAGCTTTTTCATGCGGCATCCGGTGGCGAAAGACTGACAAGTTTGAACTCGCAGACCTACCGAGCTGCTCATGCTATCAGCTCAATTGCGAGCTAGGTTTGGCCCCAGACACTTCGGGAAGTCGTAAGTAACCATTATTGCGCGAGCGCATTGCTTTGGACTTCTCTTCGCGCAGACTTGGCGCTACCCACCCCGCATGGATGAGACCACAAACACTGTTTACGTCCTCAACGGCCCCAACCTCAATTTGCTCGGGCTTCGCGAGCCGGAGATCTATGGCTCCGACACGCTCGACAGCATTGCAGGCATGCTGGAGGACCGTGCCCGCGATCACGATCTCGAGATCGACATGCGCCAGACCAATCATGAAGGCATGCTGGTCGACTGGCTGCACGAGGCGATGGCAAACAAGGCTCGTGCGGTTCTGCTCAATGCGGGTGCGTACACGCATACATCAATCGCTCTGCTTGATGCCATTCGCGCGATAACCATTCCGGTTATCGAAGTGCACTTGTCTGATCCAAAATCGCGAGAAGACTTTCGTCATCGCTCCTATGTTGGCATGGCCGCGGCCAAGACCGTCGAAGGACACGGCGCGAAAAGCTATCTCATTGCATTGGATGCCGTAGCGGCGGGCGAAGTCTAAAACTCACATTTTATCGCCCTTGCCCCTTGCCAGCCACAATTCGCGCGAATAGTCAGCGCCGCAATGACAGGTTTGAGGGGCATACATGGCCGAACGAAAATCTTCCGCTGGTCGCAAAACCGGTATGAATGTTGACACAAAGCTCGTCCGCGAGCTCGCAGAACTGCTCGGTGAAACGGGCCTCACAGAAATCGAAGTCGAAGACGGCGATCGCAAGATCAAAGTCTCGCGTGGTGGCGGTGTCGCTGTTGCAGCGCCTGCGCCTGTAGCGGCCGCGCCTGCTGCACCAGCCGCAGCGCCAACACCCGCTCCTGCCCCGGCAGCCGAGGATACAGGATCGGCAGAAGCGCCAGCGGGAGCGATCCTCTCGCCCATGGTCGGCACTGTCTATCTCGCACCGGAGCCAGGCGCTGACAATTTCGTGCAGATCGGCGACAGCGTGAAAGAAGGCGACACGCTGCTGATCGTGGAAGCGATGAAGGTCATGAACCCGATCACCGCCGATAAATCCGGCAAGGTCACTGCGATCCTGGTCGAGAACGCGCAGCCGGTTGAGTTCGACCAGCCGCTCGTCGCCATCGGCTAAGGGCGAGCGAGCACATGCCGATTACCCGTATCCTGATTGCCAATCGCGGCGAGATCGCTTTGCGCATCCATCGTGCAGCGCATGAAATGGGCATTGAGACCGTCGCGGTTCACTCGACCGCTGACTCTGACGCAATGCATGTGCGGCTGGCGGACCACGCGGTCTGCATTGGTCCGCCACCTGCTACCGATAGCTATCTCAATGTCGCGAACATTATCTCAGCGGCCGAAGTCGCGCATTGCGATGCGATCCATCCCGGATATGGCTTCCTTTCGGAGAACGCGAAGTTTGCTGAAATCGTCGAAGCGCATGACATTGCCTGGATAGGGCCGAAGCCCGAGCATATCCGCACGATGGGCGACAAAGTCGCGGCCAAGCAAACTGCCGGCGAGCTGGGCTTGCCGCTCGTGCCTGGTTCGGACGGCGCAGTTTCCGATCCTGAGGAAGCGAAAAAGATCGCCGCGGAAATCGGCTATCCGGTGATCATCAAGGCTGCCAGCGGCGGCGGCGGTCGCGGGATGAAAGTCTGCGAAAGCGAAGACAAGCTCGAAAGCCTGATGAAACAGGCGGGCAGCGAAGCGAAGGCCGCTTTCGGCGACGACACGGTCTATATCGAGAAATATCTCGGCAATCCGCGCCACATCGAGTTTCAGGTGTTTGGCGACGGCAAAGGTAATGCGATACATCTTGGCGAGCGCGATTGCTCGCTTCAGCGCCGCCACCAGAAGGTGCTCGAAGAAGCGCCCTCGCCCGTCATTAGCGATGACGAGCGCATGCGCATGGGCGAGGTTTGCTCCAAGGCGATGCGCGACATGGGCTATCGCGGCGCAGGCACTATCGAGTTCCTGTGGGAAGATGGCGAGTTCTACTTCATTGAGATGAACACCCGCCTGCAGGTCGAGCATCCTGTCACAGAAGCGATCACCGGCGTTGACCTGGTGCGCGAGCAGATCCGTGTTGCTGATGGCAAGCCGCTCTCGGTTGCGCAGGAAGACCTGGAATTTACCGGCCATGCGATCGAGTGCCGGATCAATGCCGAAGACCCGTTCACCTTTGCGCCGTCCCCTGGCAAAGTGAGCTATTACCACCCGGCTGGCGGAATGCATGTGCGCGTCGATAGCGGGCTTTACGCAGGGTATTCGATCCCGCCTTACTACGACAGCATGATTGCAAAGCTGATCGTCTATGGCCGCAACCGCGAAGGCTGCATCATGCGGCTGCGCCGTGCCCTAGAAGAGATGGTCGTCGAAGGCGTGAAGACCAACATTCCTCTGCATCAGGAATTGCTGCGGCAGGGTGATATCCTGTCCGGCGACTATTCAATCAAATGGCTGGAAGAATGGCTCGCGGCGCGCGACTGAGCCGTATTCCTGACTGTCTTGCCTTGCCGATCAAGGCCATCAGCTGCGACGCAATGATTTAAATACGCCCCACTCAGACGAGGGTTAGCGCAACAAAACTGCCTAACCCACTGTTTTATAAGTGCACCGTCAGTGTTGCATAGACAACACACCTATTCCTCGATTGTTGCGGGGGAGGCACGATTTACTCCTCGTTTACCAAAAAATGCGCAACACATTGCTCCCCCAATCCTTTCGCAGGGAGACTGATAATGAAAAACGGGAAAATCTCGAAGAATTCGCGCACGCGCCTCGCTTTGCTGAGCACTTGCGCGCCCATGCTTCTCGCAACACCTGCCTTCGCGCAGGACGCTGAAGCTGAAGAAGACACAGCTTCCGGCAACGTCATCGTGGTGACCGCGACAAAGCGCGACTCCACTATTCAGGACGTGCCGTTCTCCATCAACGCACAGACCGCTGAAGACATTCAGCGCTCAGGCGCAACGAGCCTCGAGGACCTCTCGCGTAACGTCGCGGGTCTTTCGATCCAGAACCTCGGTCCTGGCCAGAGCCAGGTCTCTGTCCGCGGCGTTTCAGCTGGCCAGGTCGTGCGCGACCAACCGGGTGTGAAAGAGCAGGTCGGCGTCTATCTCGACGAATCCGTGATTTCGCTTTCGCTGTTCACACCAGATCTCGACCTGTTTGACCTCAATCGCGTGGAAACCCTGCGCGGCCCGCAAGGTACGCTGTTTGGCTCCGGTTCTGTTGGCGGTACGATCCGCTACATCACCAACCAGCCGGTTATGGGCGTTTATGAAGGCCAGGTTGAAGGCAACCTCAATCTGGTTGATGGCGACGACCTTGGCTATCACCTGAAAGGCGCAGTGAACATTCCAGTGGGTGACACTGTCGCAGTTCGCGCAGTTGGCTACTACACCGAATATGGCGGGTTTATCGACGCTGTGGGCCCTGCCGGCGGCGATGACGTAAATGGCGGCGAACGTTATGGCGGCCGTTTGGCGGTCAAGTTTGATGCCGGCAACGGCTTTAGCCTTACCCCGCGTATCATCTATCAGAAGATCAAGGCCGACGGCTTCAATCGTCAGGAATTCTTCAACCTCTATTCGAACGAGTTCACAGATCCAGCGTTCACTTTCGACGAGCGCGAGCAGTATCTGCTGCTGCGCGAAGCTTTCGAAGATGAAACGCTGATCGCTGATCTAGTCGCAGAGGTCGAGTTCGGCGGTGTGACGCTGACATCTGTCACGTCTTACACCAATCGCGACATCCTCGTGAGCCGCGATGCCAGCGCGCTGTCCGGTTCTGTGTCGGTTGACCTCGGCTTCCCTGATGCCGGTGTGAACCTACCATCGAACCTGCGCGACACGACTGATCTTGAATCCTGGACTCAGGAATTGCGTCTGTCGTCGAACGATGATGGACCACTGCAATGGGTTATCGGCGGTTTCTATTCCGACACCGATCGCTTTTATCGCCAGCGCTTGCCCACTCCGGGCTACGATGCGTTCGTGAACGATTTCTTCGCGGCACAATGTGCAGCGGACGATCCTGGCACGCCTGAGAATGAAACGGATGGCTGCGCAGACCCTGCAACGCTGACACCGGTCACTGCGGCAGACATTGCCAACGGCTTCCCGGCAGATTCTCCGTTCAACTCCGACCTGCCCTATAATATCGAGCAGATCGCGGTATTCGGTGAAGCGACCTATGCGTTCAATGATCGTCTGGATGTCACTGTCGGCGCGCGTTATTACGACTTTGACGAAACGCGCACCATCACCACGGGCGGCCTGTTCGCCAACGGTGACACCGGTCAGGTCGACGAGACTAGCTCTGACGGCTTCAGCCCGCGCGTTCTCGTAAGCTATGACGCGTCGGACAACATCACTGTCAATGCGCAGGTCTCCAAAGGCTTCCGTCTGGGCGGCGTGAACGATCCGCTGAACGTCCCGCTCTGCTCTGCAGAAGACGAAGCGCTGTTCGGCGGCTTCCAGTCCTATAATGATGAAACGCTATGGAACTACGAGATCGGCGCAAAGGCGACCGGCAACGGTTTCTATGCCAACGTCGCTGGTTTCTACAACGACATCAACAATTTGCAGGTTACGCTGGACGCAGGCAGCTGCTCTTCGCGTATCGTGTTTAACGTTGAAGAAGCGCACACCATCGGTGTCGAAGCGGAATTTGGCTTCTCACCGCTGGACGGACTGGACCTCGTCTTCTCCGGCAGTGCGATTGAAGCCGAGTTCGACACAACCCTGCCAGATCCGCTGGCTGGTGCGACAGGTATCCGCGAAGGCAACCGCCTTCCGTCCGTACCGCAGCTCCAGTTCTCGGCATCTGGCAGCTATGAGTGGCCCGTGTCTGACACGGCTGACGCGTACATCTCGGCAAGCTACTCGCATGTCGGCAACCGCTTCACACAGCCGGCTGACCAGGAAGACAACCCGCGTACCTTCGCGCACGGCCTGCCATTCAACGGCATGGACGGCAGCGAGGAAACAACGGTGGACCTGCTTCTGCCGTCCTATGACCTTGTGAACATCAGCGCAGGGATCGACTTCGACAGCGGGCTGAGCTTCGTGCTCTATGCGAACAACGTGTTCGACGAGAACGCATTGCTGAGCTTCGACCGTGAGCGTGGTGGCCGTGCTCGCCTGGGTTACCGGGTGAACCAGCCGCGCACTTACGGCCTGACCGTGCGTCAGAGCTTCTGATTGGCTGAATAAGGCAATTCAGACTTGAAAAATGAAAGGGCGGGCCTTCGGGTCCGCCCTTTTCGTTTCGGGTGGAACTCGTATTTGGACCGGGCTGGACGAAGCAACCACCTGCCGCCAAGATGAGCTCGCTATGCAAACTCTTAAATTTCACCATGTCGGAATTCCGACAGACCGAAAACTCCCCGACGAAGACTACAGTCCCACACTAGAGATTCACGGAAGCGGATACTTCGACACGCCTTACGGCGTGGAATGGCACAATTTCGATCCTGACAACGAACTGCCTGATGTCATCAAGTCCATGCCGCATGTCGCGTTTGAAGTGGATGATATTGAAGCGGCTGTCGAAGACAAGGAAATCGTCTTCGGGCCTACCAGCCTGGTCGAAGACGTGGTCGTTGCATTCATCATGGACGGAGGCGCATTGATCGAATTTCTTCAGTTCAATCGACCAGAACAGGAAATTTGGCCACACCCGACCAAGTTTCAAATCTGATTCGGTTCACCCTCTGACTTGACCGGGTCCTACTCTAGCGGCACACCCGGCTCGTGCTTGGCGGTGCGGATTGTAAGCGAAGTCTTAACGCTCGCCACATTGGGTGCTGGCGTAAGTTTGCTGGTCAGGAACTCCTGGAAGCTCTGCAAGTCGCGGCTTACGATCTTCAGGATGAAGTCGATCTCGCCATTGAGCATGTGCACTTCACGCACTTCCGCAAGCTCGCGCATGGCTTCTTCAAACTCGCGCAATGCCCCTTCTGCCTGGCTCTTCAAGCTCACCATTGCGAATACCGTGATCGCAAAGCCAAGCTTGGAGGCGTCGAGATCAGCATGGTAGCCACGGATCACGCCGTCATCTTCCAGACTGCGCACACGGCGCAGGCATGGCGGCGCTGTGAGACCGACCCGCTGCGCAAGCTCCACATTGGTCACTCGGCCTTCCTCTTGCAGTTCGGCGAGCAATTTCCGGTCAATCTCATCCAGGTTGGCCATGATCCTGTCCCATTCAACGCGCTGCAGTGAAGCTGCAAGACCGCGAAACTTTCCTCTTACTATCCTACCCTTGAGGATAATTTTATTGTTTCTGCCAGCAATTGTCCCGCTTTGCAACGCGCTGGGAACGCAAGCTGAGCACAACGGTAGAAACTGGTAAGCCCACGCCTTGGCGAACGCGCGCGCATACGACATGGTGCTGCGTATCGCGCCATGTGCCGGAGATGCGATGTTTTTCGATGACCGCCTTGCCACTGTGCTGCGCCACCGCGCTGCGGGCGAGAATGCGGCGCGCACGCAGTTCCGGCAATTGCTCGATTTGCTGGGCAATCGCAAATATGGCCGCGACGAAGCGCTGATTGCTGCCGCATGGTTGCGGCTGGCGGCACTTGCAGAGCAGATCAAACCGGCAGAGCGAGTGCGGATCATCAGCGAGCCGGGTTGGCGGTTCCGTTCGCCTGAGCTTGCCGCGCATCTGGCTGAGGACGAACCGGAAGTCGCTGCAGCGGCGCTCGCAAGGGCTGACCTGGAAGAGAATGATTGGGAAGACCTGATCCCACGCTTGCCGATCCGCGCCCGCGGTTTCCTGCGGCTGCGCAAGGACTTGCCTGAGCGCGCTGAGGCCATTCTCGATGCGCTGGGCGTGTCAGATCGCGGCTTGCCTTTGCCTGCCGAAATGGCGGACGCAAACTCGCCTGAAGATGAGCCTGATGAGGCGGAGCCTGCGGAGACTATCGATCCCGTCGCTGAGGAGCATGAAGAGCCTTCGCGCGTCATCAATCTCGATGACTACCTGATCCTGCGCGAAGATCAGGCGATCACTGAAGACGAAGGGTCCGGGCAGCTTCCGACCACAGAAGCCACTGAACCGGTAAAGGAACTCCAACCGAAACAGGACAAACAGCCAAGCGAAATCGCCGCGCTTGTTGATCGCATCAACCGCTTCCAGCGCGAGCGCAGCGGCGAATTTGAAGATCCTGATTTGTCACCGCGCTTGCCGCTCGATGATCTGGCCGAGCCGGATGACGCGCTGATCGCAGGCTTCGGCTTTGCGACTGATGCAGTGGGACGGATCGAATGGGCGGAAGCTATCGCTGCGCCCATGGTGATCGGCAAACGTCTGATCCGCCAACGCCAGCTTGGCGCGCCGCTTGCGACCGATCCGCTATCGCGTGCGTTCTCTGCCCGCCAGCCGATTGAAACTGTTGCAACTTCGCTGGAAGGTGCGCCCGCGATCACCGGCGACTGGATAGTCGATGCAGAGCCGCGCTTCTCCCGCGTAGGCGGACGTTTCGAAGGCTATGTGGGACGCTTCCGCAGGCCAGCCGATGACAGTGCTACCAATCCGGCCGTCCGCGAAGGGGAGCGCGTGCGGCAATTGCTGCATGAGCTGCGCACGCCAGTGAACGCGCTTCAGGGTTTTGCCGAGGTCATCCAGCAGCAATTGTTCGGCCCCGCCCCGCATGAGTATCGCGCACTCGCAGCAAACATTGCCGGTGATGCGGCACGCATTCTGTCCGGCTTTGACGAGCTGGAACGCCTCGCACGGCTGGAAAGTGGCGCACAGGACATACTCAGCGGAACTTGCGATCTCGCCTCGCTCATCGCGCGCATGACGACCCAGCTACAGCCAGTGCTTGCTCCACGCATGGCGGGGATCGAAACTGCGCCTGATTTTCCTGCCAGTCTCGATGTTGCTGTGCACAAGGACGAAGCCGAAGCGCTGGTCTGGCGTATCCTCGCGACATTGTCCGGCATTGCAGGTGCAGGCGAAACACTGAAGCTGCGCTTGAACTATGCCGCAGGCCAAGCGGTCTTTACTTGCGACTTGCCTGATCGCTTGAAACGAGAAGAAGATTTGCTCGCTTCGCAGATCAATCCCGGCGCGAAGGGGCCGCGTGCCGGTTTGTTTGGCGCGGGCTTCAGCCTGCGTTTGGCTTCGGCAGAAGCTGTTGCAGCGCGCGGAGAATTGCGCCGCGAAGACGCTCAATTGAAACTTGTCCTGCCTCTGGCTGCTCGCGAAGGCGGCGGCGGTGATCAACCGGCAGCCATGCGCGGCACCGGGTCCGATGAAAGCGAGGAAAGCGAGCCTGTCCGCGAAGCTGCAAACGGGCGTTAGCGCCCGGCATAAGGCCTAGACCTCGCAATTGCACTTTTTTGCTAATTTTGGCTGTTTGAACGCTTGTATACTTGGCGCGCCCATTGTAGGGGCCGCTTCCGCATTGCATCGCATGAGGCAGTGGGCGGGCCTGTAGCTCAGTTGGTTAGAGCTGGCCGCTCATAACGGCTAGGTCGCGGGTTCGAGTCCTGCCGGGCCCACCAACCACGCGCAGCGCAGTGCACTGAAATCTGTCGGGGAGTGGCGCAGCCTGGTAGCGCACCTGTTTTGGGTACAGGGGGTCGCTGGTTCGAATCCAGTCTCCCCGACCAGATTTCACCGCGGGGAAACACCGCTTTTCACACGATCGATGGATACATGATCGCAGGCCGTGATCGACCTGTGTATCCGCCATGTATCCAGAGGATCCTCCACTTAGTGTCTCGTAGCTGGCTTTGTCAGGATTTAGGCCGGGAGCAGAATGTCGGTTTGTAAGCTTTCCACCTCTTTAGCGGTCCGTCTGCTCTATGTTGAGACAAAATTGCGCCTCGCTCAGCAAATGGCGCCTTGATGCCTCAGCGAGGAAGAATAGCGCTATCGGTTCCTTCGCTGCAGCTGATAGTCGTAAAGCGAAGGCACCAGGGTGACTGGCGCATTGTGGCCTTCGACATAGGGCTCAGGCACATGCGTCAAACGGATATCGCGGTTGCCGTGCATGCCGACAACACGTGCGTCTGGTCCCTCCGAGCCTGCAAGGATCATGATGGGTGCGTCTGGCGCGACCCCGCCCGTCACCTGGATGTTGAGGTTCCAGGTCGTGTTGTAGCGACCATGCCCCGGCTGCCAGTACCCCGCGCCCCCAGCCTTGTAGAGGTCATACATCGGCGTGCCGTCAGGAGCGGTCCGATCGGGCGTTACATACACCGTCACATTATCATAGAGGTTCTGGTGGTTCGCGCCTGCATGCTGGTCGAGCGTGGGCGTGGTCCACACAGTCGCGTTCTTGTAAACCGACTTGGTCGATTGCGTGTTGAATGACAGCGCATGGACGGTCGGATTGTAGACTGTCAGGTCCTCGACCAGCACATTGTGCACATTGCCGATATGGACACTGTAATGCGCGGTGTGGTCGCCCTCAGTTACAACATTGCGGATCGTCACATTCGCAAGATCATCTGTCAAAATGCCACTGTCGCTGTCTGCAATGCGCACATTGCTGATCCAGCCATTATGCACGCCGGTGAAATAGATGCCGTTAAAGCCGCTTTCATTGTGGTGACCGAAATAGGGGTTCTCCGGAAACGTGAGAGCAAGGTCCTGAATGCCCACCTCGGACAGGTGGTCCCATTTCGCGAAATAGGCTGGCAAGTCACCATTGATCGAATGTAGCAGGGGGTCAGCGATCGTGACTGTGTTGCCATTGATCGCTTCAATTCTCGTGGCCTGACGCACTAGCGGCCGATCAGGCTTCTCCCAATGGCGGCTACCGATCTTCAAGTCTGTCTCGCCATACATTGACGTGATCAGCGCACCGTCCGGCCCGTCGCGATTGTGCCAATGGATCTGCAGGACATCGCCGACCTTGAGGGTGCCTGGGTCAGCCACAGTCAGCTGGCGCGTGAATTCTTCTCCAGCTGTGATTGGTGTGATGACCACAGGTTCGCGGTCGTAGCGTTCAAGATAGGTCGCATGACGCCTGCCGGGAAAGCGCGTCCAGATGAAGCCTGCGCTCCAGCTATATTCAGAGAACAGTACTTCGAGATTGGCATCGGGCTGGCGCTCATACTTGTCATTTTCGATCAGGTACTCGCGTATTTCCTTAAGCGCGCCGCCATCGTCGATCTGATCGAGCGGGCGCGGCATGAACAGCTCAGTGCCTTTGTCGCCCATACCCACGCCAGCGAGTACGATCCCGCTTTTCTCGATCCACAGGATCTCTGTGAGAATGTAGCGGCCTGAACCAAGTTGAACGCGTACAGGTCCATCAGCGTAATGCGCGGCTTTGAGCGCGGCGATCAGCGCTGCGCTATCGTCTTTTCCATCGTCCGGGACCGCGCCAAAATCGGCGACGTCGATCACGTTCTCGATTTGCGGGAGCGGAGCATTGCCAAACTCGTAGCCTGCATAGGAGAAGTCCGGCAGCGGATGGTCAGCCGCTGTTGCAGGATTGCCGAGAATATCCGGCAATTCACTTGCCTGAAGCGGGGTTTGCACACTCGCTGCCGCAAAGGCAAACGCCAGCAAATATCTAATATTACGATGAATTTTTGACACCTTCTGCCTCTCCCAAAGCGATCTTAGCAGCTTTTTCAATTCGGGTATTGACGCGCAATGATACCGGTGTCAAATATTTAGGTAACCGGTGTCACAAACAGGTGAACCGAAGCCGTCAAGGCTATTGGGAGGAGAACTATGATCAAATTGGCCACGCCGCGGGCGACTGTCTCGCGTTCTCATTTGCGCGCAGCTCTGCTCGCATCTGTCGTAACACTCGCTGTGCCGAGCGCTGCATTCGCGCAAGACGAAGCTGCTCAGGAAGAGGAAGTCCAGGACGAAATTATTGTTACTGGCGAAATCGCTCGTACGATTGAGAACTCGCTGGAAACAAAGCGTCAGCTTGATGTTATCGGCGATGCGATTGTGGGCGAGGACATTGGCGATCTTCCGGATTTGTCAGTTGCTGAAACGCTCGAGAGAATTGTCGGCGTTACGTCCGACCGCTTTAAAGGCGGTGCATCAGAACTATCCATTCGCGGGCTCGGCGCATTCCTGGGTGCGAGCTACCTCAACGGCCGCGAAATCTCGTCAGGCAGTGACGGCCGCGATGTAAACTTCGGCCAGTTTCCTTCAGAGCTGATCAATGGCGCGATTGTCTACAAATCGCAGCAAGCGAGCTTCATCGAAGGTGGTGTCTCTGGTCTCATCGAGCTGCAGACCCTGCGCCCGCTCGACTATGGCAAGCAACGCCTGCAGGTACAGGCCTTGGCCGGTTACAGTGGGTATGAGGACCGGGTGCGCGATGGCGAGCCGTTGAACCTGCGTCTGACGGCATCCTATGTCGATCAGTTCCAGGCTGGCGATGGTGAGCTGGGCATTGCGATCGGCGCTCAGATCCGCCGCGACACAGCTCCCGAAGACATCTTCACTACCAGCTCAACTTTCCGTCCTTGCAACACGATCGAAGGTATCGATCAAAGCAATAACTGTGCTTTCGATACGGACGATCAGGGTATGCCCAATGGCGCGTCGGATCAGTTCTATTTCGTATCGAACCAGTACATCTACCGCGCAATGGCAACCGATGCGGATCGCGATGCGGTGATGGGTGCCATCCAATGGCAACCGAGCCCCTCGCTCGATATTAATATTGATGCGCAGTACTCTTATCGCGATGACGTTGAAGAGCGCGCGAACCTTGTCGTGGCCGATGGTCGCCGTGATATTGTGCCGCTGGAAATTTCTCCAACCGGCGCGCTGTTGAACTGGACGGGTGAGACCCGGCTTGAGAACCAGTCCGTGTGGCGTCAACGCACTGAGGAATATGTCGGCCTTGGCGGTAACATCGCATGGAATTCTGGCCCGCTCACTCTCTCTGTCGATGCGAGTTATTCACAAACGCAGCGTCGTCAGGACGAGATGGATATGCGTATCCGCACAGGCGACCGCGTATTGTTCGAACTGGATACGCGCGGGGTCGAGATTCCCAACTTGATCCTCACAGATGTGAGTGACGTTGAAGATGACACGGGCCTCGTCTTCGATCTCAGCAATCACGATCTTTATGACAATGGAGCCCGCGCGCGTCGCCGTCTCGAGAACATCGATGATGAAATCCTGGCGCTGCGGTTCGATGGCGAATATGAACTCAACGGCAACTTCCTGAGCAGCGTCGAGTTCGGCCTGCGTTATGGCGATCGCTTCCGTAAGCGCGATGACGGTATCGATACCACGCTTTCTCTGGTGGATGGAAATTACTTCAATGACGCAGCGATTGCGGCGCGTCTTGATACGTTCATCGTGGAGGATCTGTTCGAAGGGGCGGATACCGATATGGTGGGACTGTCCTGGGCAACCTGGGACCCGCGCGCGCTGTTTGCGGCATTGACCGGCGACATCGATGCAGGCTTGCCAGCTCCGGGTGAATCCACACGTTCCACTCAGGACGCAGAGGTCACTGAAAAAACCTATGCAGGATATCTGCAGGGCAATTTCGACACGATGTTCGGTGAAACTCCGGCGCGTGGTAATTTCGGCGTGCGAGTCATTCGTACCGAGATTTCGTCGGTTGGCGTTAGCTCTGCGCTTGAAACGAGCCCAGGCGCTGATCCTGACACGCTCATCATTACTGAAGTTGGCGATCCGATCGTGAACTTGGAGACCAACAGCTTCACGAACATCCTGCCAAGCGCGAACCTCATACTCGAGCTTGCGCCGGACAAACTGCTGCGCCTCGCTGCCTATCGGGCGATTGCAAGGCCTGATCCCGAAGCGATGTCTGCTGCGCTCTCATTCGATGACGAAGCAGATCTCGGAGATCTGGGTTCCATCGTTAGTGCGAGCGGTAATCCGTTCCTTGAGCCGCTGAAATCATGGAATGCGGATGTCTCCTTTGAATGGTATGCGTCAAAGACAAGTTCATTGTCCGTTGCGCTCTATGCCAAGCAGTTGCAAACGGGCTTCCGCACCGATGTGACGCCGCTGACTATCCAGGTCGATGGTACGCCGACCGATGTGATCATTGGCCGGACGGTGAACTCGGATGACAAAAGCCATCTGCTGGGCTTTGAGATCTCCGCTCAGCACAAGTTCGATATGGGACTTGGCTTCCAGGCGAGCTACAACTTTGCGGACTCGAACTTTGAGTTTCCCGATCCTGTCGTTGTCTCTGGCAATGCTATTGCGGATTTCACTGAACCAGCGAACATCCCGGGCTATTCCAAGCATTCGATGAACGCGACAGTGTTCTATGAAACCGGCCCGTTCAATGCGCGGCTCGCTTATCGCTGGCGTTCGGAATATTTCAAACCGTTCCGCAGCGGTCAGAACCGCTTCACCAAGGATCAAGGTTTCCTTGATTTCTCAACCAGCTATGAAGTTGTCGACGGTGTACAGGTCCGTTTCCAGGTGCTGAACATTCTGGACGAGCCGAACATCTTCTATCGTCCGACCGGCGACAGCTTTGCACAAGCAGACTTCTCCGGAAGGCGGTTCTTTGTAGGCTTGAGGGGCCGGTTCTAAGAAGCGCGCTGGTTCTAAAGAGAACGACAGTGACTGACAGCACACCCATCGACTTGCCTTCCTTGAGCGCATCGGGTCGCGCAATCTCGGAAATCCTGCGTGAAGCGCGCAAAAAGGCGCGCGCTTTGCCGGGTTTTCCGGGAGATGTGCCCGACACGCTAGAAGAGGCTTACGCCATTCAGGATGCATCGCGGCAGGCATGGCCTGACACGCTGATCGGATGGAAGGTCGGTGGGATGTCAGCTGGAGCGGCAGAGCGCTTTGGAACCAGCCGTTTGGCTGGGCCAATATTCTCCCGCACGTTGCAGAACGCCAAAGCTGGCGAGCGCACTCGAATGCCGGCTTTTGAAGGCGGTTTTGCTGCCATCGAGCCTGAGTTTGTTTTGTGCTTGGGTGACACCCGCGAGACGGACCGCTTGTTCATCGGTTGCGAGATTGCGAGCAGTCCCGTGCCGGACATTAACGGCTATGGCCCAGCGGCAGTCATCTCTGACTTCGGCAACAATCACGGATTGCTGGTTGGCCCGGAAGTCACTGATTGGCGCAAACCTGCTGATCCGGTACCGGTCGGCATCATGATCAATGACGAGCTTATCGGCAGCCGCGAACTGGACGACATCACGATTGATGTGATGGCTGCGCGGGAGTTCCTGCTCGCGCTTTGCGCTGAGCGATCGATTGAGCTGCCTGTGGGAACGCTTGTATCCTGCGGCGCTATCACAGGCGTGCATGAAGCCAGCATAGGCGCGAGCGCGCATATCACTTTCGGATCGCTTGGCGCGCTCGACCTTGAGCTTGTGCCTGCCAGGCAAAGCTGAAGCGAAGTAAGCGATGACATCTGAAAGCTCTGCGCCTCTGCCATCGCTCAGTTTCAGTCGCCGTGCAGTCCTGGGCGGAGCCTTGGCGATGACCGCGGCGTGCGGAACCCGGCTCGGCAGTGTCTTTACATCCGCTGACACACATGTCGGCACGTACCCGACTGTGCGGGCTGTGGAGCGCTTGGGCGCCATCCTGTCTGAGCGGACCAATGGCAGGCTGGGCGTTAAGGTCTATCCCGGCGGTCAGCTCGGCAATGAGCGCGATACGCTGGAGATCACGACTTTTGGCGGGCTTGATCTCAACCGCGTCAACCTCGCGCCGCTCAATTCGATTGAGCCGCTCACTCGCGTTGCAGCGCTGCCTTTCCTGTTCGAATCCACCGAGCACATGCGGCGCTCGCTTGATGGCGAGATCGGTAACGAAATCCTTGCTTCGCTTGAGCCGCATGGGCTGATCGGCTTGTGCTTCTACGATTCCGGCTCGCGCAGCTTTTACAACACACGCGGGCCCATCACGAAGCCTGAGGACATGCGCGGATTGAAGCTGCGGGTTCCCGGTTCTGACTTGTACATCGCCATGGTCCAGTCGCTCGGCGCGGACGCGGTGCCTATGCCGCTTGACGAAGTGTATCAGTCGCTCGCGCAAGGTGTGATTGACGGAGCAGAGAACAATTGGCCGTCCTTTGAAAGCGGCAAGCATTTCGAGGTTGCCCGCTATTACAGCCTTACCGGCCATTTGCTCGCGCCTGAAGTGCTGGTCATGTCGAAGATCACCTGGGAAGGTCTTAGCAAGGACGATCAAGCGCTTGTGCGCGATGCCGCCCGCCAATCCGTGCCTTACATGCGCGAGCTGTGGGATGCGCAAGTGGAAAAAAGCAAAGCGATCGTCACCTCCGCCGGCGTTGCTGTGAATGAAGTTGATACTGCGCCATTTGCCGATGCGATGACAGGCATGTGGGAAGAATTCCTCGAGACATCACGCCAGCGCGATCTGGTCGAGCGCATTCTCGCGTTGAAGAGCGGGGCACGCTGATGGACCGGATATCAAACATCCTTATCCGTCTTGGCGCGGCCGGCCTGATCCTCATGACAGGCGTGATCGGCTGGCAGGTTTTCGGCCGGTTTGTCCTCAATGCAAGCCCGTCCTGGTCAGAGCAGACCGCGCTTGTTCTGATGATCTGGTATGTCTTCTTCGCCGCGGCGGCAGGCGTGTGGGAGCGCTTCCATATCCGTATCGAGTTGCTTGAGCATAGCCTTGCACCTGAGAAAGTCCGGTTGCTGCGGATCGGCATTCACATTGTCGTGGCGCTCTTCGGCCTGGTGATTGCTGTGCTCGGCGCGCAGCTTGCATGGCTCGTGAAAGACCATGTCATCCCTTCACTCGGAGTGAGCCGGGCACTCGCCTATGCGCCGATACCGATCGCAGGCGCGCTCATGACCATTTTCTCGATAGGCCGCATCAAGCGCCGCTTGGCAGGGGAAGACTGATGGAGATCCTCGTCCTTTTCCTTGTCCTTTTCGCACTTCTGGCTCTCGGTGTGCCGGTGGCCTTTGCATTGCTGGGCGCAGCGCTCGCGACTTTTGCTGTGATCGACATTCCGTTGATTGTCGCGATCCAGCGAATGGCCGCAGGGATTAGCGTGTTCACACTGATGGCGATCCCGTTCTTCATCTTTGCCGGAGACCTGATGTACCGCTCCGGCATTGCCGAGCGGCTTGTGCGCGTGGCTGATGCAGCCTTCGGGCGCGTGACGGGCGGTCTTGGCGTAGTCAATGTCGGCGCATCGATGATGTTTGGTGCGGTGTCCGGCTCGGCCATTGCAAGCGCCTCGGCCATCGGGTCCACCATGGTGCCGCTGATGGAAGAGAAGCAGTACGACAAGGACTATTCGGTCAATGTCACTGTGACGGCAGCCATTGTCGGCCTGCTGATCCCGCCATCGCACAACATGATTATCTACTCTGCTGCTTCCGGCATCGGCGTGAGCATCGGCGATTTATTCCTCGCCGGGATTATTCCGGGCATTCTTACAGGCACCATGCTGATGCTGACCGCCTGGCTCATTGCCAAGCGGCGCGGACTTCCCAAAGGGCAATTCCCTGGTTGGCGGGCTTTCGTACGAGCCGCGGTCTACGCCATTCCCGGCTTGATGACTGGGATCATCATTATGGGCGGCATCCTGAGCGGCATTTTCACGCCGACGGAAAGCTCTGCCATTGCAGTTATCTATACAGCGCTGATCGGGAGCTTCGTCTATCGCAGCCTTGGCTGGAAAGGTTTTGTGGAAGCGGCTCAAAAGTCTGTCCGCACAGCGTCGATGGTCTTGTTCATTATCGCGTCGGCCACAGCCTTTGGCTTCGCGCTTGCGCTGCTTGAAGTCCCTGCCGCGCTTGCTCAGCTGATCGCGCTGATGACAGACAATCCGATCCTGACCCTCGTCATCATCAACGTGATGCTGTTGCTGCTTGGTACATTCATGGACATGGCACCGCTGATCGTCATCACGACGCCGATCTTCCTGCCGGTCGCGATGGCTACAGGTATCGACCCTGTGCATTTCGGCGTCATTCTGATGATCAATCTGGGCATCGGGCTAGTGACGCCGCCTGTCGGCTCAGTGCTGTTCGTTGGCTCTGCGGTTGGCAATATTCCGCTTGCGCAGATGGTGCGGACGATCTGGCCGTTTTACCTCACGCTTATTGCGGCACTGGTGCTGATCACCTTCGTTCCGGCATTGTCACTGATGCTGCCAAACGCATTCTGACTTCAAATTGCACGCCAAATCGGCCTAAGGGGAATTAGTCGAGCAAGGGGATGACAATGGCGAAGAGTGGCAAACCGACGATCAATGACGTCGCGCGCCTTGCCAATGTCTCGAAAAAGACGGTCAGCCGCGTCATCAACAAGTCGCCTCTGCTGAGCGAAAAGACGCGCGAACATGTCGAGAAGGTGATTGCGGACATCGGCTTTGTTCCCAACCTTCAGGCGCGCGCTCTCGCGCTCAGCCGCAATTTCATCATCGCTGCGATCCACGACAATCCCAACGCGCAGTTTCTGGTCAATGTCCAGAAAGGCATCCTTGAAGGGATCGCGGGAAGCGAATTCGGATTGATGGTCCAGCCGGTGGATCGCAATTCGGCAACCATCGTCTCCGATATCCGCGCCTTTCTCGAACGCCACAAACCCTATGGCGTCGTACTGTTGCCGCCCATCTCGGAAGACGATGCCATCGCGAAGGCGTGCGCGGATTTTGGCTGCGGTTATGTCCGGATGGGCTCAGTAAAGCTGGACGAAGAGGTCCATACGGTGAGCTCGAATGACCGTGAAGCGGTGCGGCAGGCAGTCACCTATCTAATCGAGAAGGGGCATCGCCGGATCGCGCTGATCGAAGGCCCGGTTGGCTTTACTTCGCCGCGCGAGAGGCGTGCGGGCTTTGAAGAAGCGATGCAGGCTGCAGGCCTTGCGCTGGACCCTGAATTAGTGCGTCCCGGTCAGTATACATTTGAATCCGGAGTCGAAGCCGGACAGTCCCTGATCGAGCTGGAACAGCCACCGACAGCCATTTTCGCATCAAATGACGAGATGGCGATTGGTGCAATGATTGCAGCGCGACGAAGCGGCATGCTGATCCCGGAAGACGTTTCGATCATCGGTTTTGATGATACGCCGCTTTCCAGCCATGTCTGGCCAACACTGACCACTGTGCATTGGCCGATTGTCGCAATGGCAAGCACCGCTGCGCGCAAACTGATCGCACCCGAAGACAAGGCATTGGCAGAGCGCTGGCTGCTGAAATCGGAGTTGGTTGAGCGCGCTTCGGTTGTCCCCCCTAAACAGACCTAAGTTTCCCGCCACGCCCTTTCAGAAGGCGCTTGCATCCAGTAATGACACCGGTTACCTAAACAGACAATTGAGGTTGGATTTGCAGCGTACACAGGCGCAGAATGCAGTCCCAGAAGAGAAGCGAGAATTATGAAAGTTGCACTGATCGTCGAGAACAGCCAGTCTGCCAAGAGTGACATGATCCATGACGCGTTGACGTCAGTGGCAGAGCCTTTGGGGCACGAAGTCTTCCATTACGGAATGTACACGCCGGAAGACAAAGCGCATCTGACCTATCCGATGAATGGCCTGTTGTCGGGCGCGTTGATCAATTCCGGTGCAGCGGATTTCGTTGTCACAGGTTGCGGTACGGGCATGGGATCCATGCTTGCACTGAACGCGATGCCAGGCATCTTCTGCGGTCTTATCATCGATCCAACCGATGCTTTCCTGTTCAGCCAGATCAACGCCGGTAACGCTATCGCGATGCCCTATGCCAAGGGTTTCGGCTGGGCGGCAGAGCTCAATTTGCAGGACTGCTATCGCAAGCTGTTCGAAAACGAGCCGGGTCTAGGCTATCCCAAGGAACGGGCCGAAGTCATGGCGAAGAACCGCGGGATCCTTGCGGACCTCAAGAGAGTCAGCTGCAACGACATGCTGACGATCCTCAAGAATGCCGATCAGGACTTGCTCAAGACCGCTATCTCCGGTGAGCGTTTTGCCGAGTACTTCTATCCGAACTCAAAGGATGCAGAAATCAGCGCCTACTTGCGCAGTCTTTGAGGCCCGCAAAAGGAGGGGGAAAGCATGAGCGAACATCCGTTTGATCTGAGCGGCAAGGTCGCCATCGTCACCGGCGCGAACACCGGTATCGGTCAAGGTATCGCAGTGGCGCTTGCGAAAGCTGGCGCGGACATCGCGCTGGTCGCACGTAGCGATCCGTCAGAGACCGCCGGGCTTATCGAACAGGCGGGACGCCGCGCTTTGGTGGTGAAGGCGGACCTCTCTTCGACTGAACCATGCGAGCGCATTGTCAGCGAGACTGTCTCTGGGCTTGGCGGGCTCGACATCCTTGTCAACAATGCCGGCATCATCCGCCGCAATGACGCACTGAATTTCACGGAGGATGATTGGGATGCGGTGATGAACACCAATCTCAAAGTGCTTTTCTTCCTCACGCAAGCGGCCGGACGGCACATGGTAGAACATGGTGGCGGCTCTGTTATCAATATCGCGTCCATGCTGACTTTCCAGGGCGGTATTCGTGTTGCGAGCTACACCGCCTCGAAAAGTGGAGTGGGCGGCCTGACGAAGTTGCTCGCAAATGAATGGGCAGCGAAGAACATCACAGTGAACGCGATCGCGCCGGGATATATCGCGACGAATAACACCGCGGCCTTGCAAGCTGATGAGACACGCAACCGGCAAATCCTTGAACGCATTCCGGCCGGCCGCTGGGGCGAGCCATCGGACCTTGGCGGCGCGGCGGTCTTCCTTGCTTCTGATGCAGCGCGTTATGTCCAAGGGCATATTCTGGCTGTCGATGGAGGATGGTTGGCGCGCTAGTGCAGGGGACTGTCGTCTGCTTCGGAGAGATCCTCAACCGGCTGAGCCCGCCTGTACCGCTGCTGTTGGAACAAGCGAACACGCTGGAAATCTGCACCGGAGGCGCTGAAGCGAATGTCGCGGTTGCGCTTGCCAATCTCGGGCGCTCAGCGCGCATGGTTTCTGTCCTGCCGGACAACCGGATGGGGGATCGCGCACTCAAATCCATCGCTGCGCATGGCGTTGATGTGAGCACCATCACAAGCGCGCCCGGGCGGATGGGTCTCTATCATTTCACTCCGCCTTCCGGGCATCGCAGCGGTGAAGTGATCTACGACCGCGCGCATAGCGCTTTCGCAGCCGCCACAGCTGACCAGTTCGATTTTGAAGCTGCGCTGAGCGGGGCGTCTCACTTGCATATCTCGGGTATCACGCTGGCGCTGAGCGAGGCCTTGGCACAAGCCGCAATCGACTTCGCTAAGGCCGCAAAGACTGCGGGCGCATCGGTCTCTTTCGATGGCAATTATCGCGCTGCGCTCTGGGCTGAGGCACGCCATGAACCGCGCGAATGGATCGCGCGTGCTCTCGGGCTGGCAGACATTGTCTTCGGCAATCATAAGGATGCAGCGCTCGTGCTTGACCGCGCGTTCGATGGTGATGGGCCAGAGAGGCGCCGCGAAGCCTCGCTCGCGCTCATCGACGCTTTTCCCACTATCAAGGCCGTCGCATCCACCGCGCGCCATATCCATGATGGCAATGCGCATCGAATCACCGGACGCATCGATACGCCTGATAATCATGCTGAGAGTGCGGAATGGGTGATGAACGATATTGTTGACCGGGTCGGCACCGGCGATGCCTTTGCAGCAGGCGTCTTACACGGCTGGCTTCGCGCGTCTCACGATCTTCATGCAGCGGTCGATTTCAGTATGGCTATGACCGCGTTGAAGCATGCAACATGGGGCGACTTCTCGCTCGCAACTCAGTCAGATGTCGAACTGGCCTTGGGAGGGCAAAGCGATGTTCAACGCTAGCAGATTGTTTGCGGTGCTCTTGGCGGGTGCAGTCATTCCAGCATCCGCCGCTATCGCTCAGGAGGAGGAGAACCCTGCTGCGCCGGTCGCGGCTCAGCCCGTTTGTAAAGGTGCGCAAGGCTATGCGGAGAGCTTTGACGGGCGGCGTACCTATTTGTGGCGCCCGCAGTGGCTTCAAGCCATCGCTGAGAACGCCCGCGAAGACAGCAAGGCGCGTAAGGGCATCGCCGCGGCTGCCGATGCGGCAATGAAACTTCGAATCCAGTCTCCCCGACCAGATTTCTAACTTTCTCTTGTCTGTCGACCTTGCTGCTATCTTGGGGATGGTGCGTAGCCGCGCATTCTGGCAAGGGCAGAAAATGTCCAGACAACTTTCATCGTTCGACTATTGCATTCCAGTGGTTGTCGTGGGTGGAGGCGCGTGTGGAGCAACGGCCGCATTGGCGGCAAAGGCAGGCGGTGCTGAAGTTCTGCTGATCGAGCAGGACCCGCACCCTTATGGCACGACGTCCATGTCGCAAGGCCTGATCGCGGCGGCTGGCACGAAAGCTCAGGCTGCTGCTGATATCGAAGACAGTCCCGACGTGCTCTTTGATGACATCATGACAAAGACCAAGGGCGAAACTGATCCGGTAATTGCACGCGCGCTAGCTGACAATTCCGGCCCGACGATCGACTGGCTAACCGAGCATTGCGATATTCCGTTCGCGCTCGACCTCGGCTTCAAGCCTTCTTACGGCAATTCGCGATACCGCGTGCATGGCTGGCCCGGGCATGGCGGCGAAGATCTGCTCGGGCTGATGCACAGACGGCTCGACGATCATGGTGTCGACGTGATGCTGGGCTGCAGGCTGAGCAATATCTTTACAGACGAGCGCGGCGCGGTCAGTGGCATTGCTATAACGCAGCCAGATGGGAGCCGCGAAGAATTTGGCTGTGAAGCGCTGGTGCTCGCCTGCGGAGGCTTCGCCGCAAACGCAGAGCTTGTCGTAAAGCACATGCCTGAGCTCGCCAATGCGCGCTATAACGGCCACGAAGGCAGCCACGGCGATGCGATTGTCTTAGGGCAAAAGCTTGGCGCAGCGGTCGGCGATATGGGGTCATATCAAGGCTATGCGATGCTAACCGATCCGCAAGGCATTACCGTCCCGCCCCTGCCTCTCATTGAAGGCGGCGTGCTCATCAACACAAATGGCGAGCGGTTCGTTGACGAGAGTCTCGATATTGCTGGCATGATGCTGGAAGTGCTCGCACAGCCCCGCGGATATGTCTGGGTGGTCTATGATGAAACGATCGAAGCGACCTGCCTCTACACAACCGAGATGGCCGAACTTATCCGCCTCAATGCGCCGCGGACAGCGAACAGCGTTAAGGCGCTCGCTAAAGCGATAGGCGTGCCGCACAAGGCCTTGGACCGAGAGTTCCAGATAATCGACCGGGCAAAAGAGACTGGCAATCGCGACGCAATGGGCCGCGACTGGAGTGAATGCCACGTGCCGGAAAAGGGCCTAAGAGCACTCAAGGTGACCGGCGCGCTTTATCACACCCAAGGGGGCTTGCAGATTGACGGGCATGCGCGAGTCCTGCGCGAAGATGGCAGCGTGATCCCCGGCCTCTTCGCCGGCGGCGGTAGCGCGCGCGCAGTCTCCGGCCCAAGCCATTGGGGTTACATGCCCGCCATGGGCCTCTGCACGGCTGTGACGCTTGGCAGGCTCGCAGGAATGGGTGCCGCAGAGCGCGCGTCCAAGCAGGCCATTTCCGCTTGAGCCAAACGGCGAGCCAACCGCCCGGTGCGGCGCTCGACACACGCGCGATCTGGGCGATTGCTCTGCCCGCCATGCTCACCAATGTCGCCACCGCACTGATCGGGCTTGGCGATATGTGGATCGTTGGACAATTGAACGACGCGCCAACGCAAGGCGCTGTCGATATCGGCGCGCGGCTGTTCGCCATGCTGTTTGTCGTCATGAACTTCTTGAAGACAGGCACAACCGGACTGGTCGCACAGGCAGGCACACGTGAGGGTGAGAAAGCGCAGGCCGAGCTCCTCGCGCGCGGACTGGCGATCGGCCTTGCGATTGCGCTTGGCCTGATGCTGGCAAAGCCTGTGCTTCTCCCTGCCCTGCTGAGCGCGCTCGGTGCGGAAGGCAAGGTTCTCGAGGCTGCCCGTACATATGCTGTGATCCGGTATTGGAGTGCGCCGGGCGTCATGCTCAACCTTGCTCTGATGGGCTTTCTTATCGGGCGGCGGCAGATGGTCGCCGTGCTCTGGATCGAAGTCGCTTACAACGTGCTCAATGTCAGCCTTGGCTACTGGCTTACGCTGATCCTCGACTGGGGAATTGCAGGCATTGGCTGGTCGAGCTTCATCGCGGAATATGCGAAGCTCGTCGTACTGCTTACCCTCGTCATGCGAGGTTCCGCTGCGCGCGACATCTGGGCATCGCTGACCAATAGTGCCATCCTTAAATGGCAAGCGATCAAGCCGTTCCTCAGCACCAATCGCGACCTGTTCTTGCGCACGGTCGTGCTGATGCTGGCGCTAGCTGCCCTTACGCGCCTGTCCGCCGAGCGCGGTCCCGATGTGCTCGCCGCCAATGGCATTCTCTACCAGATGTTCGTGCTGACCGCCTTGCTGCTCGACGGGTTCGAGAACGCAGCACAAGTCCTCAATGGTGAGCGGCTGGGCGCAAAGGATAGGCAAGGCTTTGCAGCCTATATCCGCGCGATCCTGTGGCGCGGCCTTGCCGTGGCCGGCGTCGTCGCGCTTGGCTTCGCTTTGCTTGCTGACCCGATCCTTGCAAGCTTTGCAGCGACCCCTGAAGTCGCGCGCGAAGCGCAAGCGCAAGCAATCTGGCTGGTCATCATCCCGTTTGCCGGGGTCGCGAGCTTTGTCTTCGATGGTGTTTTTGTGGGGGCAAGCTGGACCCGCGCGATGCTCGCTTCGATGATCGGTGCAGCAATCGTCTTCGCGCTATCGTTATGGCTCAGCTGGCCGCTTGGTAACGCAGGGTTGTGGGGAAGCTTCGTGCTATTCCTCGCCGTGCGCGCAATCCTGCAAGCAGCGATAATCCCCGCGCGCATGCGAGCAAGTTTCGCGGATTAAGCCGCTTCGTCAGTAGCGAGAGCAGCAGCCGCATTCTCTGCCATCGGTTCACGCTTTTCCTCTCGCCGATCAGCCAGCACCTGGTTCCGCCCGGCCTCCTTCGCCCGATAAAGCGCTGCATCTGCGCGCGCGAACAGCTTGCCAAAGCCTTCCTGTGGACGGCATGTTGCGACACCAAAGCTAGCTGTCAGCCGCACATCACTGTTGATCCCGTCATGGGGCATCGCAGCAAAGGCTTCGCGGACCCGCTCGGCCAGACGCTCCGCCGGATCAAGCTCGCAATTCCAGATCATGATACAGAATTCTTCGCCGCCGATGCGGCCGCAAACGTCGTCTGCGCGCACCATGCGCTGGATCAGCTTGCCAAAAGCGACAATCGCGCGGTCACCCGACTGGTGACCCCAAATGTCGTTCACTTGCTTGAAGTGATCTATATCTGCCACGATCATGCTGACAGGCACATTCTTGCGCGTGCCGCGATCAATCATGTCCATTGCAGATTGTTCAAATGCACGGCGCATCTTGAGGCCGGTCAGGTGGTCGTTTTCTGAATCCTCGCGAACCATGCTCATCTGGTCCTGAAGCACCGCTGCGACAATAGACATGGCAAGCGCCAGCGTGAGCACACCTACCGCCACCATAAGCAATGCATAATAGTCTGAGGACTTGTAGACTTCGACTGTCATGCGCTGCGTCACAATGATGGAGAGGACCGGTCGCGCGAAAAACATTGCCGAGCAAATCCCGACAACCCAAACGATAACCTTGTCGATGCTCGTGCGGATCCCAAGCTGCATGAGGTCACGCGCGGCAAGTGCAAATATCAGTCCATGGCCGACATTGGCAGAATAGAGCCATGGGCGCATGTCATCGCCAACAATCGAGACTGACATTAACACCGCTGTGATCGCCTGGATAACAGCAAACAGTCGGATCGGAGCATACAGGCCGACGCGGTGATAGAGCCCCCAGAACATCATAATGCCTGCGACCGAATACAGTGTGTGAACTGCAATCATCGCCGGGATATTGGTGGGCGCGGCGGCATAGTGGAACAGCAGGAAACCCAAGCCGACCAGCATGTATGTGCCAGAAAAGGCTAGGACGTGCCGTGCATCACGCATGCGCAGCCAGAGCGCTGCGAACGCTCCTGCGAGAATAAGCGTGATGGATGGGACAAAAAGCCCCAGAATCTGGCTAGACACCGTGTTCCCCGTTTCGATCCAAGAAACGGCATAGCCTGCGCGTAGTTAACAGGCTGATAAGGGGCCTGAAAAGTGCTGCGAATTTCGGGCTTTTAATCCTCGACGAGAGGTTGCTTGCCCTTGCCGCTCTCACACCCTATCTGGCCCCTGTAATTCTCAAACAGATTCAGACTTGAAGGACCCGCCCCATGGCCGCGCAATACGCCTATGTGATGAAAGGCATGACGAAGAGCTTCCCCGGAGCTCAAAAGCCTGTGCTTTCGAACATTAATCTTCAATTTTATCAAGGCGCTAAGATTGGTATCGTTGGTCCCAACGGGGCCGGCAAATCGACCCTGATGAAGATCATGGCGGGCATCGACACCGATTTTTCGGGCGAAGCATGGCCGGGTGAGAACATCACCGTGGGCTATCTCCCACAGGAGCCTGAGCTCGATACGTCGAAAAACGTGCTGGAAAACGTGAAAGACGGCGCGCGCGAGATTGCGGACAAGGTTGACCGTTTCAACGAAATCACGGGGCTAATGGGCGATCCGGATCGCGACGATTTCGACGATCTGATGATGGAAATGGGCACGCTTCAAGAAGAGATCGATGCAGTGGACGGCTGGACGCTCGACAACCAGCTCGAGATTGCGATGGAGGCGCTGCGCTGCCCGCCTTCGGACATGCCGGTCGATAACCTTTCCGGCGGTGAGAAGCGCCGCGTCGCGCTCACCCGTCTGCTGATCCAGAAGCCGTCAATCCTGCTGCTGGACGAGCCGACCAACCACCTGGATGCCGAATCCGTCGAATGGCTTGAGAACCACCTCAAGGAATATGCTGGCGCCGTGCTGATGATCACCCACGACCGCTACTTCCTCGACAATGTGGTGGAGTGGATCCTCGAACTCGATCGCGGCACATACTACCCGTATGAAGGCAATTACTCGACCTATCTCGAGAAGAAAGCCAAGCGTCTGGAGCAGGAAAGCCGCGAGGAATCGGGCAAGCAGAAAGCGCTCAGCCGCGAACTGGAATGGATCCGCCAGACCCCTGCCGCACGCCAGACCAAGTCAAAAGCGCGTATCCGCAAGTTCGAGGAGCTGCAGGAAGCTCAGGCCGGACGCGCGCCCGGCAAGGCGCAGATCGTCATTCAGGTGCCGGAACGCCTTGGCGGCAAGGTCATCGAGGCGAAAAACATCTCGAAGGCCTATGGCGACAAGCTGCTCTTCGAAAACCTCTCTTTCATGCTGCCCCCCGGCGGTATTGTCGGCGTGATCGGTCCGAACGGCGCGGGTAAATCCACGCTGTTCCGCATGATCACAGGGCAGGAAACACCTGATACCGGCTCAATCGAAATCGGCGACACGGTGCATCTGGGCTATGTCGATCAGTCGCGCGACGACCTCAATCCGAAGAACAATGTCTGGGAGGAAATCTCCGACGGGCTCGATTACATGCAGGTCAACGGCCACGACACCTCGACCCGCGCTTATGTGGGTGCGTTCAACTTCAAAGGCGCGGACCAGCAGAAGAATGTCGGAAAGCTTTCGGGCGGGGAGCGCAACCGCGTGCACATGGCGAAGATGCTCAAGCAAGGCGGCAATGTGTTGCTGCTGGACGAGCCGACCAACGACCTCGACGTGGAAACGCTGGGCGCGCTGGAAGATGCGATCGAGAATTTCGCCGGCTGCGCTGTGGTGATCTCGCACGACCGCTTCTTCCTGGACCGTCTGGCGACGCATATCCTGGCGTTTGAAGGGAACTCACACGTCGAATGGTTCGAAGGCAACTTCGAGGCTTACGAGGAAGACAAGCGGCGGCGTCTGGGCGATGCAGCTGATCGGCCGACGAGACTGGCGTATAAAAAGCTGACGCGGTGAGGCTCTAAACGGTCAACTTGTGTGACTATGGTCCGATAGGTGGCAAGTTCAAAAAAGCATCATTGGTGGCCAGTCGGTCTCCAATCATACTGGGCCGACCACAAAGGTGTCGTAAAATCAATCGATCCGGATGGGATTGTTGGATGTAAGAAATTCCACAACCGTCAAATTGCTAAGAAAAGACATGGTCACACAATGCGCCTGAAGCAGGGCGTGTGGGAAATGAACTTCGAGCCAGAATTTGAAATTGACGGCAAAGTCCATTCAATCGTGAAGAAAGCCTTTGACCTACCAGCGCCAGGCAACCACATATCGGATTGGCCGCGGACAATTCGATCAGTCTTTAATGGCGAGATGATGAGCGAGGCAGCGTGCAATTACTACACGCTCGACGAAACATCTCATCGTGATTTGCTCTTACTGATGATCTCTCTTCTCACGCGCAGCCCCGCTTGCCGCTGGAGGCTAGAAAACATTCCGAAATCCTACGGTTTGCCCGCCAACGAAGACATCGGAAAGCTCAACATGTACCATAGGTTTTTGCAGGCGAAGGCACTTTGTAACAATGGCTTGTTGTCATTGCAGTATTTCGTCGCTCTGCACGCCAAAACGAAAAACTTCATCTTTGGAGATGGGTTTCTGGACTCGGTAATTCCAGGACTTCTATCAGGTAGTATCACCGGTCGAGCGTATGTTCCTTTGACCCCGAACCTATGCATCTACTTCTCGACCGCAAACCGTGGACGACCTCAGCCGAACTTTGCATCGCTTAGTGCGCCCAATTGGGTGATCGACCGTATTAATCAGACTACCCAAGCTTATTCGCGAGACACGCTCTTTTTCAAAGGGCGCAAGCCTAAGCTCTCCGAAACCTTTACGAGGCGGGAATATCTTCAACTGAAATTCCATTCTGACAGTCTTACCTCCAGATTAGACGCCTTGGCAGGGAATCCATCGGGAGGGGGAAATCAAGCCTGAGATGACATCTCGGCCAAACTTAAGCTGATAGCGAGTTGCCGTGCTTCGACAAGCTCGGCACGAACGGTGTAGAGAGGGCATATGCCCACCTCCTCCAAATTTGACCGCACCATATCCGAATGGCTTGAGGCCGAAGGGATCGTCGAGCCGTCATCGCCCGGCGACATTGCGGATACAACCTGCGTTCGCGAATTGCTGATCGCTGCAGCCAGGGAGGCGCGCGCGTTAAGCTATTCCGAGATACTCGGAATGTTAGGTCACCGCTTCACGCGGCCCAAGATGCGCGCGCTGTGCAAGACACTCGACGCCATCGACGAGAGCGGCCGCGCCAATGGCGAACCCGGCCTTGCGGTGCTGGTTGTACGCGAAAGCGACCGCTTGCCCGGTCAAGGCTGGTGGGTCGGCAATGCCGAGAGGCTCAAACACAATGGCGACTGGACAGGTGCGGAGGCCGCAAAGCTGATCCGCAAGGAGCAGCGCCGCGCCTTCGCTCACTGGCGCGACAAGCCGGATCAGGCATAGCGCCGCGAGCCGTTTCCTACACGGGCATCCGCCGTTACCCTCGCCAGCGGTTCTTTCTTACTGTCGATCCCACCGCTCGCCGCGAGTTTTCCTAAAATAGGAAAGGTGTCAACTTTGTTGGAGTTGGCAAATACCTGTAATCACACAAGAACAGCTCAAAAAGCGCGCTTTTTGTAGGTGACACTGTCAAGTTTGTTGGATTCGCGCAAAAGCCCGCTCAAGCCCGCGCAATCAAGGCGAAACCCAGCGTCCCTGCCATTCTTCGCCTTTCCCGGCGCGCGAAAACTGTGCGCGAACATGGCCGGTATGCGCCAGATAGAACCAGTCGAGCTCGCGCAGTTCGATCTTCAATATCGCGAAGTTCTCGCGCGCTGGTGTCAAAACCTCGTCCGAAGGCTCCACCCCTTCATACTCGCCAGGCAGGCCGGAAGTCGGCGCGTCAGAAGCGCTGCCCGGTCCCTCGCCCAAATAGCAACGCCGCGCGAAATTGGTGCTTGCAGCCCAGGCCGTATCCACTTCCTCGCCCTCGCGCACGATCCGCCCTTCCCCGCGAAGTCGCAGCTGGACTTTTTGCGGCTTGTCATAGCCGAGGACTGCAATGGGCGAGCCGCTCTCGCCAATCGCCTTGCACTTGGGCGCGCGGCTATCCGTGTGGAACCGCAGGCTCCACGTATCGCTATCAAAGTCGCGCAGGACCATCACCCGCGCATCGGCATCAGCGGTCGCAATCACAGGCGTGTGCATCGGGTTTTTGCGGTCTTTTGCCGCGCGGGTCAGTCGGCGGGCAATGTCAGCGCGGACATCATCGAGAGTGTCAAACATGGGCGCCGCCATCCCTCTCATGGGCCTCTGTGTCAATCCGGATCGGTGATTCAGAAAACATCCCATAAATATGAACGGGAGGCTAACTACACGGTTCAGCTAGGACTCAGCCCGTCGTCCCTAAAACCCGATTCATCAAACATGACCGCAGGTGGTGGGGCGGCAATCAGAGGAACCAAGGCATGTTGACCAGCCAGTTTTTGAAAGGAAGCGCGTTTGCTGCGATTGCGGCAGCCCTAGCCTTTACCGCAGCCCCGGCCCCTGCTGAAGCGCAGAACCGTGGGGCTGAACGCCCGGAACGGAGCGAGCGCCCTAACAATCGCGGCCAGCGTATTCGTGAAGCGAGACAGGACCGCCGCAACATTGATCGCCGCATTGAGCGCCGCGGTGATCGACGCTCAGAACGCCGCGGCGATCGACGCACTGAACGTCGGACAGAACGCAGAGACGACCGTCGCACGGAGCGCCGGGTTGAGCGTCGTCGGGAAGTAACGCAGCCAGTTGAACGCAGAACGGATCGGCGTGGTGAGCGTCGGGTCGAACGCCGCGATGATCGCCGTTTCGATCGGCGCACGGAACGCCGTGAAGATCGCCGGACCGAGCGTCGGGTAGAACGCCGCGATGATCGCCGCTTCGATCGGCGCACGGAACGTCGCGTAGAACGCCGCGATGACCGCCGGACGGAACGTCGTGGCGAACGCCGGGCCGACCGGACTTACCGTGATGGCCGCCGCAATGGCACTTATCGCGACCGGACCTATCGTGACGGATATCGTGACGGTCGCCGCGCGGATCGCCGCAGTGACCGCTACGAGCGCCGCTCGGCCTATCGTGATGGTCGGCGTGATGGATACCGCGACGGTCGCCGCAGTGGTTACCGTGATGGCAGGCGTCATGTGCACCGTGACCGCCGCTATTGGGGCCGGGGTGACTATCGCCGCGATTACCGTCGCTGGGATCACCGCCGTTGGCGCAGTCACAGCCGGTATAACTGGTACGGCCATCGCCGCGCGCATCGGAATGTGTTCCGCCCGGGCCGGTATTACTCGCCCTATCGCTATCACAATTACAGCCGGATCCGGATCGGGTTCTATCTCGACCATCTGTTCTTCGGCAGCCGGTACTGGATCAACGATCCGTGGCACTATCGCTTGCCCGACGTCTACGGCCCCTATCGCTGGGTGCGCTACTATGACGATGTGCTGCTGGTGAACATTTACACTGGTGAAGTCCGCGATGTGATCTACGACTTCTTCTGGTAAGCTAGCAGCCGAAAGGCCCGATTACCAGACTTTCCTACCAGCCCCTGCTCGGTCTAACCGGGCGGGGGCTTTTGCTTGAGGCGGCACTGCGCAATTGCTAGCCCATATAGGCAAATATGGCGAAGACTGACATCATCCCTGACAAGGACGCTCTTGCCCGCGTCGGCAAAGCGGTGCGCGAGCGGCTGGAGGCTGATGAGCGGGCTTACAAAGTGCCGACGGACAAAGCTGATCTGTTTGCGATTGGCGACTTCCTGAGTGCCAGCGAATGCGAGCGGCTATGTGAGATGATTGACGCAATCGCCAAGCCCAGCACACTTCATGAAGAGAGCTATGCGAGCGGCTTTCGAACTTCCTATTCCGGCGATCTCGATCCGTGGGACAGTTTTGTCATGGGGATCTCGCGGCGGATTGATGACGTGCTCGGGTTGCCGAGTGAGAACGGTGAAGCGGTGCAAGGCCAGCGCTATCTGCCGGGGCAGGAGTTCAAGCCGCATAATGACTGGTTTTACACGAGCCAGGACTATTGGAAGCTGGAGCAAAAACGCGGCGGGCAACGCTGCTGGACGGCAATGGTGTTCCTGAATGATGTCGAAGAAGGCGGTGAAACGCATTTCACAGAAATAGGCATCAAGATCGAACCCAAGCCCGGCGTTTTGCTCGTTTGGAATAATGCCCTGCCCGATGGCACGCCCAACCCCGACACTATTCATGCAGGCACACCTGTAGCGAAAGGCACCAAGTACATCATCACCAAGTGGTACCGCACGAGGAAACACCGCTAAGCGACGGCCCATATTCAGGATTTGGCGAGCGCCTCTGCGATCAGCTTGCGGCTGTTCTCGATGCCGTAGAGTGCAATGAAGCTACCCATGCGGGGCCCTTGTTCAGAGCCGAGCAGCGTTTCGTAGAGCGCGCGGAACCAATCGCGAAGGGAGGCGAATCCGAATTCTTCGCGCTTGCCGATCTCGTAGACTTCAGTCTGGATATCTTCCGCCGAGATCGCCGGATCAATGTCCGCCAGCACTGCATCAAGCGCACGTAATGCCGCTGCTTCATTCGCTGCCGGGGCTCGCTTCTTGAGCGTCGGCGCCACAAAATCGCGGTTATACGCGAGCGCTGTACCAACCAGCACATCGAGCTCCGGATGCTTGGCCGGGTCTGCATCCTCGACGTAATTGGCGAGGTAGGACCAGACAGCTTCGCGGTCAGCCTCTGCTCCTAACACACCAACCAGGTTCAAGAGCAGGCCGTAAGTCACGGGCAAGCTTTCACCCGCACCCGGTGCTTCTGTCGCATCAAACCCGCCATTGGCGCGCAGCAAGTGCCAAACCGGATTGCCTAATTGCTTGTCGAGCGGCTGTTCCGCAATGCGTTCTCGGAACTGCCAATAGTCGTCGACCGCGCGCGGGATTACGCCGACATGCAGTTGTTTGGCGCTCTTGGGATTTGGGAAGATGTAGAAGCCCAGGCTCTCTTCGCTGCCATAGGTCAGCCACTCTTCGATCGAGAGGCCGTTGCCCTTCGACTTGGATATCTTCTCGCCATTCTCGTCGAGGAACATTTCGTAGATGAGGCCTTCCGGCTTGCGACCACCTAGTGCCTTCACGATGCGACCGGACTGCACCCCGCTATCGGTGAGATCCTTGCCATACATCTCATAATCGACGCCGAGCGCATACCAGCGCATCGCCCAATCGACTTTCCATTGCAGCTTGGACATCCCGCCCAGCGCGGATTGCTCGACTGTGGAGCCGTCTTCGTCAGTAAACCGCACGATTCCTGCTTCGGCATCGACAACTTCGACCGGCACTTGCAGCACATGACCGCTCACTGGCGAGATTGGCAATACTGGTGAATAGGTCTGCCGCCGCTCTTCGCGCAGGGTCGGCAGCATGATGTCGAGTATGTCCTGGTTCTTGCGCAGCACTTGCTTCAGCGCATCATCGAACCGGCCCGAATTGTACATATCGTTGGCCGCGATGAACTCGTAATCGAAGCCGAAACGGTCGAGGAATTCGCGCAGTTTGGCATTGTTGTGCGCAGCAAAGCTCTCATGCCCCGCATCGAACGGATCGGGAATACGCGAAAGCGCCTTGTGCAGATGAGTCGTGAGCATATCCTGATTGGGAACATTGTCCGGCACCTTGCGCAGGCCGTCCATATCGTCTGAAAACGCAACCAGTCGCGTCTTTCCATCCTCGGGCTTGGCTCCGATGACCGCTTCGAATGCGCGGCGGACAAGCGTCGTGCGCAGCACTTCCTGGAACGTACCGATATGTGGCAGGCCTGAGGGGCCATAGCCGGTCTCGAACAGAATCGGCGAGCCGTCCGGTTTCGCCCCGTCCGGATAGCGCTTGAGCAAGCGCTGAGCCTCTTGAAAAGGCCAAGCCTTGTTCACCCGTGCAGCGTCCATCAGTTCGTTCATGCTCATGGGGGAAGCCTCTTGCGCAAGCAGCCGAGCAAGGCAAGCAAGATGTTGTTCGCAAATTCTGCAAAAGCGTTCGACAGAAACGCACTTGAGAGCGCGCGTACGGGCTGTCAGGGAATTCTCGATGACATCGTGGAACAACCCAGTTTTGTTGGTCGCTTTGCTCGCAGCCTTGTTGCTGCGGGTCACTATGGGGGCGCCCTGCTGCTGGAGTGAAGGCGCGCACCGACAAGCGACGGTTTCGCATGAACACCATGCAGAGCATGCCAACCATTCTAGTCATGCGATGATGCAGAACGCCTCAAATGGGACGCATGACGCTCACGGGGAAGACAATCACGCAAACCCATGTTGTTCCGCCTGCGGACCGACCCTACCACCAGCAATCAGTCCGTTGAGCATGGCTGCGCTCTCTCCCGGTGAGCCAGCTCCGGAAGCAATTCGCACACTTGCGACACGATCCCCCTATCCAGCTTACGAAGCCACTGGACCACCCTTCAGGATCTGAAGCCTCTTGAGCTCACAACAGATTCGAAAGGGAAATTATCATGAAAACCGTTAACTGGGCGGCCGGTTCGGCTGCCTTCGCGCTTGGCTGCGCTGCAATCAGCGCGCCAGCCAATGCACACGAAGTTGATGCGCTGGACCATGCACCTATCGGTGTGATGGGCGATCATCGTCATGGAGAAGGCGAGTGGATGATCAGCTATCGCCTGATGCACATGGATATGGGCGGCGTGCAGATTGGAAACGATGACGTCGATCCAGACACTGTGGCAACTACGATCCCCAATCGCTTTGCCGGAATGCCTATGCAGCCGCCGACCTTGCGGATTGTTCCAACCGAGATGCGCATGGACATGCATATGGCTGGAGTGATGTATGGGTTATCCGATAGCGTTACCCTCATGGTCATGGCGAATTATGTGACCAAAGAGATGGATCACATCACCTATCAAGGCGGAATGGGCACGACGCTGCTCGGCAATTTCCAGACTTCGCCCGCAGGGTTTGGCGACACCAAGTTCAGCGCGTTGATTGGGTTAAGCGATGACGTACATTTCAATGCTGGTATCTCGAGTCCGACAGGATCGATCAGCAAAACAGACGATATCCTGACGCCAATGGGCGGCACGCCAACCGTTCGTTTGCCTTACCCCATGCAATTGGGATCGGGCACTTGGGACTTGGAACCAGGTTTAACCTATCGCCGCCAGACCAAGGATTGGGGCTGGGGGGCACAGATCAAGGGCGTGATCCGGTTAGGCGATAATGATGCAGGTTACGCCCATGGCGACAAGGCTATGGCGACAGCTTGGTTGGCACACTCGATTACACAAGGCGTTGCCTTCTCCGGCCGGCTACAGGCGGAAACCAAGGGTTCCATTGACGGCATAGATCCGCAGATCATCGGCCCTGTACAGACCGCAAATCCAGAATTCCATGGCGGAGAAAGCTTGACGGCATTTGCTGGCCTCAACTTTGTTGCGGCCCATGGACCGCTGGCGACATGGCGTCTCGGTGTGGAACTGGGCGTACCAGTAGTGCAGGACCTTAACGGACCTCAGATGCCGACCGATTGGACGTTTACGATCGGATTGCAAAAGAGCCTTTAGAACCTGAGTTCTGAGGAAGATTGCGAGGCGGGATGTTTACATTAAGTTCCGCCTCGCACATCAAATGCCGGTGCCTGCACCGCTCCCACTCCCCGCGCTTCACGCCAGCCATTCCGGTACTTGGCTGAGGCCACCTAATGGCAACACGGGAGCTGTTTCCAAAGGCGATGCGATCATGGCAGCGGCGGATACGCCCGTGCTGCTTCTGAACGCGCCGCTGGTGGCTTCGCGGCTGGGATATCCTGATCTTTCCGGGCTCGATCTGCTTGAGCTGTTCGCATTCATCCATCCGGCCCGCTTTTGTGTGCCGACGCCGCGCGGCTTGGCAGAGGCACTCGAGCTTGATGAGCCTGAGAGCGACAAATCTGTGCCTGAATTCCTTCAGGCTGCGGCAGGCTCGCTGATTGCCACATGCGAAAGCGACACATGGCGCGAACGTGAAGGTGCGTGGTCCGCCTTGCAATCGCTGGTGCGGATGCGTTGGCCATGGGCGAATGTCATAACGCCCCATGTCGCCAAGCCCGAAAAGGCCGAGAAATGGCTGTTCTCCAAACTACCCGAATGGGAGGAAACGCCCGAACGTGCAGCGCCTCGACAGGTCGAATTGCCACCAGAGGCCGTCGAGATGCAGCTCGATGACCTTACCGGCGCTGGCGCGGAGAAGCGCGACGGGCAGCGCGCCTATGCAAAAGATGCTGCGCGCATGTTTGCACCGCGGGACAAGCGCGATCAGCCGCATGTGTTGCTGGCACAAGCAGGTACAGGGATTGGCAAGACGCTGGGCTATCTTGCGCCTGCCTCACTCTGGTCTGAGGCTTCGCAAGGCACCGTGTGGGTCTCGACCTTCACGAAGAACTTGCAGCGCCAATTACGTCAGGAAAGCCGCCGCGCTTGGCCTGAGAACCGCGCAGATGGATCACGCCCCGTGGTCGTGCGCAAGGGGCGGGAGAATTATCTTTGCTTGCTCAATCTGGAGGATGCACTGCAAGGTGGGTTTGCTGGACGCCCCGCCATTCTTGCGCAATTGGTCGCGCGCTGGGCCGCCTACAGCCAGGATGGCGACATGATCGGCGGAGATTTGCCCGGCTGGCTCGGCACGCTGTTCAGAAAGCGCGGCATCACAGCGCTTACCGATCAGCGTGGCGAATGCGTCTACGCAGGCTGTCCGCATTACCGCAAATGCTTCATCGAGCGCGCTTCCAGAGCCTCTTCGCAGGCTGATCTCGTGATCGCCAATCACGCGCTTGTCATGGTCAACGCGGCGCGCGGGCGCGACCATGCGCAGCGCCCGACGCGCGTCATCTTCGACGAAGGCCACCACGTTTTCGAGGCAGCGGACTCGACCTTCGCCGCCGTTCTTTCCGGACAAGAAGCCATCGAACTGCGCCGCTGGATCATCGGGCCAGAACGCGGCAATCGCGGGCGAAGACGCGGACTGCTGGCGCGGCTTGCTGACGTGTCGAGCTATGACGAGGCAGGCGAAGCGGTCGAAGCCGCTGTGGAAGCTGCGCATGCCCTGCCTTCCGATGGCTGGCTTCAACGCCTCAACGAAAACGAACCATCGGGGCCTGTCGAAGCATTGCTCTCGCAAGTGCGCAGCACCACCTACGCCCGCGATGAAAGTGGCGGTCAGGAAGCGGGCTATGGCATTGAGACCGAAGCGTCCGGTCTTCCCGGCGAATTGATCGAGGCAGCAGGCAATGCGCAGGCCGCGCTTGGCGCGATCCGGGCACCGCTGATCAAGCTTGGTATGCGGCTGGAGGCGGTGCTGGTCGACGCGCCCGACTGGCTCGACGGACAAGGCCGAGCGCGCATCGAAGGCGCAAGGCACTCGCTTAGCTGGCGGATCGATCTGCTTAATGCGTGGGAATCGCTGCTCGAAAGGCTTGGTGGCCCGCTTGACCCTGAGTTCGTCGACTGGCTCAGTGTCGAGCGCAATGATGCGCGCGAGTTCGATGTCGGTATTCACAGGCGCTGGCTCGACCCGATGAAGCCATTCGCCAAGGTTGTTCTTGAGCCTGCCCATGGCGTGATGCTGACCAGTGCAACGTTGACTGATCGTGCGCCGGATAGCGATCCGTGGGAAGCGGCAGTGGCGCATTCCGGTGCGCAATATTTGGACACTCAACCGCTGCTGTCAGCGGCAGACAGCCCGTTCGACTATGCGAGCCGCGCTGAAGTGCTGATCGTCACCGACATCAAGAAAGGCGATCTGCCCGCACTTGCGGGCGCCTATGCCCGGCTGATCGAAGCGGCAGAAGGTGGCGTGCTTGGCCTGTTCACAGCGATCCGCCGGATGCGCGCAGTGCATGGACGCATTGCCGACCGGCTCGCTCGTGCCGGATTACCGCTCTACGCGCAGCACGTCGATCCGATCGACACCGGAACGCTAGTGGACATCTTCCGCGATGATCCGCGCGCTTCGCTGCTCGGCACTGACGCCTTGCGCGACGGAGTCGATGTTCCGGGCGAAAGCCTGCGCTGTGTTGTCATGGAGCAAGTGCCATGGCCCCGGCCTGACATCTTGCACAAGGCGCGCCGCGCAGCGAATGGCGGCTCCGCACATGATGATCGCATAATTCGCGCGCGCCTTGCGCAAGCCTTCGGACGGCTCATCCGCAGCAAAGACGATGCGGGGCATTTCGTTGTGCTTTCCTCCGCCTTCCCCAGCCGGTTGCTGTCCGCTTTCCCGCCGGGAACGCCGGTTACGCGGCTCACCCTCGATGAAGCACTGAAACGGGTCGAACAGGGAGTTGCGGGCGCGAGTAACTCTGCTACTCCTGCCGGCGAACCTGTTGGTGGAGGTTCAGTCGAGCAGTGAGACAGAAGCCCGTGAAAATTCTTGCCCTCTTGCGGCATGCCAAGTCCGACTGGGACGATATGGCCAAGCGCGATTTCGATCGCGGCTTGAACGATCGCGGACGCAAAGGTGCGGGTCTGATTGGTGAGCATATCCGCGATCACGGGATCCATTGGGACGCGGTTCTGGCCAGCCCTGCCGAGCGGGTGAAGCGCACGATCGACTCAGCTCTGCCCGAAGCCGAAGTCACTTTCGATGCGCGGCTCTATCTCGCAAGCGCGGAGACGATTTTCGAGACCGTCGCAACGCAAGCCGATGATGCAGAGCGAGTGCTGGTTGTCGGCCATAACCCTGGCCTTCAGGAAGTACTTTTCGAGCTTGTCGCACCAAGCGACGAGAACGAATTGTTCGACGAAGCCTCCCGCAAGTTTCCAACCGCTGCCTTTGCAGTGCTGGAATGCGACATCGACAGCTGGGACGAACTGAAAGAAGGCTGCGCGAAGATTGTTCACTTCGCCCGCCCGCGCGATCTGGATCCGGAACTAGGGCCTGAGTACTGATCGGCTGAGGTTAGAACCAGGCTCTCAGACCTAAAATGAATCTGAAGCCGTCGGGGTCTTCGCCAACGGCGCGCGCGATGTCGGCCGTCTCGCCCAGCTTCGCTTCATATTCGATGCCGACATAGGGCGCGAACTCCGGCACAAATTCATAACGAAGTCGAAAGCCGGGCTCGACCTTTGTGATGCCCGCTCCGATTTCGCGTTCGGGTATGTCCTGCACGCTGATCTCCACTTCGATGCGCGGTTGCAGGATCAATTGCTGCGTCAGTTTCTGGTCGTACTCGGCCTCGATCCGTGCGGTTAGATCGCCTCGGTCGGAAAGGAAAAGAGCGCCATCGACATGAAACATATAGGGCGCAAGGCCTTGCACTCCGAGTACAGCATGGGTGCGCGTGTCAGGCTCAGGATCAAAACGAACCCCTGCTTGAAGATCGAAGAACGGACCGATCGCGCGGCTGTAGAGCGCCTGCACCTCAGCGTTCTCGAGCGAGCCGGAGAATTCGCCTTCGCCCTCGGTCTTGAAGACGATCCGATTGATGTCACCGCCATACCAAGCTTGCGCGTCCCAGACATAACCTGTTTCGCCGCCATCGATAGGAATGCGCGCTTCCAGCCGCTCGATCATGACCTTGCCGGTCTTCATCGCACCGTTTTCACGGGCGAGCTGTGCGCGCGAAGGCGCCATGGCCTGTTCGCCCCAGATCGCGTCGGCCGCATGACGCGGACCTTCGAAGGCTCGAGCCGGCACGGCGTCCTCCGGTGCGGCACCTGGAGCGGACTTGTCCATTGGCATCGCATGAGCTGATTGATCCGTCTGTTGATGCTGCGAGTGGTTCATTTGGGAATGATCGACCGGAGCAGCTTCATCCGCATCCGGCGCTTGATGCTGGGAATGATCCTTCTGTGAGTGCGCCATCTTCGAGTGGTCGTGCTCAGCCGCGCTGTCTTTGGGCGGACATTGCTCCGGCGGCAGATGCCCCATCGCGCAGTGATCCATCTCCTGCGCAGCGGCAGGAGCCGCTAGGAAAACCATGCATGCCAAGAGAACCGCGCGGATCACGCGGCGTCTTCCGGGACTGGACGCACGGTCACGACCTGCATCATACCAGCGTGCATGTGGTAGAGCAGATGGCAGTGGAATGCCCAGTCCCCCGGCTCATTCGCGGTTAGGTCAAACGTCGCAGTGCCGCCCGGCTGCACCACCATTGTGTGCTTCAAGGGTTGGTGCATATGGTCCACCCCGTTGACCATCTCGAAGAAATGGCCGTGCAAGTGGATCGGGTGCGCCATCATCGTCTGGTTGACGAGCTTGACCCGCACCCGCTCGTCATAGCCAAAGCGGATCGGATCATCGGTCACAGCGGTGAACTTCTTGCCATCGAAGCTCCACATGTAGCGTTCCATATTGCCGGTAAGATGGATCTCCATCTCGCGCTCGACTTCGCGATGTGGATTCATATGCTTGGCCTTGAGATCGGTGTAGCGCAGCACGCGATGCGGCACGTTATCGAGGCCAAGACCCGGGAAGCTCATCCGATCCATTGGGCTCGGCGCAACCATGTCGAGACCGGGGCCGACATTCACATCGTCAGGCAGTTTCGAGGTGTCGCGCATGCTGTGATCCATGTCGCCCATGTCATGGCCCATCGCGGCATGTGCTGAATGGTCCATCATGCCCATATCGGTCATGGTTAGTGTGGGCGTTTCACGCAGCGGCGGCTGTGTCGCAATATGACCCTTGCGGCTGGTCAAGCTCGCAACTCCCATACCGCTCCGATCCATTGCTTCCGCGACGATCGCATGACTGCCATCTGGCGGCGCGACGATCACGTCATAGGTTTCCGCCACCCCGATCTGGAATTCATCGACCTCGACCTCGTCCACATATTGCCCGTCAGCCTGGATCACAGTCATCGGCACGCCCGGAATGCGGACATTGAAGAAGGTCATGGCCGATCCGTTAATGACCCGCAGGCGCACGCGTTCGCCTGGACGGAAGGCCAATTGCAAGTCATCGGCGGGACCGTGGCCATTGATAAGGTAAGTGTAGGTCGAGCCCGTCACATCAGAGATATCGCGCGGGTTCATCCGCATCTGACCCCACATGCGACGATCAGCGCCGGACATAGCTCCATCGCTTGCAGTCTGCATGCTGCGATTGAAATGGTGCTCGCCAACTTTCAGCTTGCGCATGATTTCATGGGGATGGATCGGCGTGAACTCGCTGAGTAGCACGACATAGTCGCGGTCATAGCGCGGCTCCGGCTCGGCGCTCTCGATGATGATCGGGCCGTAGTGCCCCGCCTGTTCCTGCAAGCCCGAATGCGAGTGCCACCAATAGGTCCCGTTCTGTCGGACCGGGAAATCATAAGTGAAGGTTTCACCTGGTTTGATGCCGGGGAAGCTGACGCCCGGTACGCCGTCAAACTGAAATGGAAGCAACATGCCGTGCCAATGGATCGAGCTGTCCTCGCGCAGCTTATTGGTGACGTGCAGGCGGACATTCTGTCCCTCGCGGAGGCGGAGAAGCGGTCCGGGCACGGTTCCGTTGACCGCGAAAGCATGACCCGCCCGACCACCGGACATGAAGTGATGGTCGGCAATCGTCAGATTGATGTCTTCGCCCGACAGCTCGCCAAATCCGTTCTTCGCGTGCGGAAGGGAGGTTCCCTTGGCCCATGCGGGCATGGGCCAAGAAACTGCAGCGGCCAGTCCAGCAGTACTGGTGATAAGATTGCGGCGGGAAATTAATGGCATTGTCGTGATATCTCTTGGCTCAGCGGAGCTGAGAGTATATATACCCCCGCAGGGTATTTCAACCGAGTGAGATTGCGATGTCGGAACAGTCAGCCGCCAAGATCAACCGGCTCAATCGTATAGCTGGCCAAGTGCGCGGCGTTGCTCAGATGGTCGAGGACGATCGCTATTGCATCGAAATTTTGAACCAGCTCGCCGCGATCAAGTCAGCACTCGTCAAAGTCGAAAGCCAAGTGCTGAAAGATCATGCGGCCTGTTGCGTGGCAGAAGCCATCGCAAGCGGCGACGAAACAGAGCAGCGCGAGAAATTTGAAGAACTCGTGGACCTGTTAGAGCGGACGCGAAAATAGCGGCTCGACTTGCTTTGTATTGCGAATCAGGCCGTTAATCGAATTCAACCCAGCACCTGCCTCGGCCCCGAACCTTGCTCGGCCAAATGGTCTTCCTTGTTGTAGAGTTGGCATTTCTTGAGGCTCAGGCAGCCGCACCCGATGCATCCATCGAGCGTCTCGCGAACGCGGGACAGTTCTGCGATCTTCGCATCAAGCAGGGAGCGGATCGAGCGACTGATCTTTTGCCAATCGCGCGCATTGGGGGTGCGGCCTTGCGGGAGCTTTTTGAGCTCTTCCTCTATATCCGCAAGCGCTAGGCCGAGGCGCTGCGCGATGAGAATAAAGCTCAACCGCCTGATATCGCTGCGCAGAAAGCGCCGTTGATTGCCCGCGCTGCGCCACGCCTCCACAAGCCCCTTCTCCTCGTAGAACCGGATCGCAGAGACGGATAGGCCGGTGCGCCGCGCCAGCTCTCCGATGGACAGAAGATCACTCGCTTTCATGAAAACAGAGTATCGAACTTATTCCTTGACCTCAAGTAAGCTTGAGGTTGCAGAAGGCTTGTACACGCAATTTTGTGATTCGCATCCCGCCCTCGTGCCGGCTGCGTTTCATCAACTAAAGTGGAGTGCAAACATGCCCAAAGGCACCATCGAACACGCCAATATCTCTGTTACTAATCCTGCCCGCAGCGCCAAGCTGTTCGAGCATTTGCTCGGCTGGCACATTCGCTGGGAGGGCGAGAGCATGAACAATGGCCGCACCATTCATGTCGGTGACGAGACGACCTATATGGCTCTCTACACGAGTAATGCGGTCACAGGCGACTATTCCAAAGGGCAACCGCTCAACCATGTTGGCATGGTGGTCGATGACCTTTCAGGGGCAGAGCGCGTGGTTGAAGCGCACGGACTCAAACCCTTCGGCCACGACGACTACGATCCGGGCAAGCGGTTCTATTTCTTCGACTGGGACGGGATCGAGTTCGAAGTCGCATCCTATGCAGGCGATGCGTCATGAACGAACCTATCCTGAAAGAGCCGATGTTTGAGTCTAGAGAAGAGACTGCTGGTGCGCAGCCCCTTTCGTCCAGGGCTGATCGGTCCGATCAATCGCGATTGGGCCCTGCCATGGCTGGCATAGCTCGCGCGTTTCTTGCGGTGTTCCCGTGGTCCAAAGAGCGTAATGCTCCGGCGCCAGAATGACAGGCATGCGGGTGTGAACCTCTGCCGCCACACCCGCAGCATCAGTCATCACCATCGAATAACACGCGCCCCACTCGTCACTCTCTCGCCACACGCCTGCACAGGCAAACAACTCGCTGTCGGGCAGGCTCATCCAGCTGCGCGTCTTGCTGCCTTTTGCCCCTTCGGCTTCCGCCCATGCGGTGACCGGAATCAGGCAGCGCCGCTCTGCAAAGCTATGCTTCCAGAAGAAGCTGTCGAGCTTATCCGTGCGCGCATTATTGACTGGCTTGGGCTTTAATGGCTGGCCCTGCTTGCCTTTCAAAACCAGCGGGAAGCCCCACGTCATCTGGCGCAGACTTCCTTCCGCAACCACTGCGCCGGGAAAACCGGGATAGACTTCCTCGCCGAAATTCGCGCCGCCTACTGCCTCGATCGCTTCAAACCAGGCCGCGACTTCGTCCTTGCCTTTGGTCATGCGATATAGATTGCACATGGGCTCTACCCCTCAAGCGTTTCCAACGACAAAGCATGCCGCTGCCATCAGAGCGCCTGCCCAGCGGTTTGAGCGAAACCTCGCTAGCGGATTGTCCGCGTCATCCGGATCAAGTGTCGCGACTTGCCAGAACAGATGCAGCGCGACAGGGACGAGCGCGAGTAGAGCGATCCAGTCCGGGCGATAAAACCAGACACCGAGCCCCCACAGCCCGACCGCTCCCAGATAGAACAACCCCACGCCGCCTTGCACATGGCTGCCCATCCGCAGCGCGCTGGATCGAATGCCGACCAACGCATCATCCTCACGGTCCTGCAAAGCGTAAATCGTGTCGTAACCGATGATCCAGAGCACTGTGCCGGCATAGACGGCGGCAAGCACATCGAGATTATCGCTGCGCATCGCGAACCATCCAACCGGCAGCCCCCAACTGAACACCATGCCGAGCCAGGCTTGCGGCCACCAGGTTATCCGTTTCATAAAAGGGTACGCGGCGACGAGAGCCAGACTAGCGAGCGCTACCACCTGCGCTTCAATGCGCAACTGGAGCAAGACAATGAGGCCAATAAGGCTAAGCGCAATGAGCCAGCACCAAGCGAGTTTCTTGCTGACCCGCCCGCTTGCAACGGGCCGCACCGCTGTTCGCGCCACTTTCGCGTCAAGCTTTGCATCAACAATGTCATTGTAGACGCAGCCGGCGCCGCGCATCGCAATGCTGCCCAGCAAAAACAAGCCGAGCAGCGCGAATTGCGAGCCGCTGCCGGACAGCCACACGCCCCAAACACACGGCCAGAACAGCAGCCACCAGCCTATCGGACGGTCAAATCGCCCAAGCTGAGCCAAATCGCGCGGCAGCTGCGGCAAGCGCGCGACGATGCCGCGATGTTCGGTATCTGGCACGATTTGTTCGTTCATGCTTGCTCACTAGCGTTAGCCGCGCTTAGTGGGAACCCATGCCTGCCACTCCCGCCTGGCCGCCCAAAAGCGCACCGCGACTGTTCGTCCCAGAGACGCTGTCTGAGGGCGCCGAAATAATGCTTGGGGGCAGTCAAGCGCATTATCTCAGCCGTGTCATGCGCGTTGGTGCAGGCGACACTGTAATTCTGTGCGACAACCAGACAGGCGAGTGGGCATCAGAGGTTCACGAGGTCGCTAAACGCAGCGTATCTGTGGCTGTCACAGAACTACTACGTACCCGCGAAGATGTGCCCGACTTCTGGCTTTGCCCTGCTTTGCTCAAGAAGGATCGCTTCGATCTGGTGCTCGAGAAAGCGACTGAGCTTGGTGCCGCGGCGTTCAAGCCTGTCATTACCCGTCGGTGCGTTGCAGATAAACTCAATGCCGAACGGGCGCGCACCATCATGACAGAAGCAGCGGAGCAATGCGCGCGAACCGCACTGCCCTTTCTCAGCGAGCCGCAAAAGCTGGACGCCCTATTGCGTCACTGGCCCGAAGATCGCGTGCTGTACTTTGCTGACGAAGATGGCGGTGCCCCTGCTGCTGGCGCCTTCGCCGCGCATGATGGCCCTGCCGCTTTGCTGATTGGACCTGAAGGCGGTTTCGATGACACCGAGCGGGAGATGCTGTGCGCTCATCCGAAGGTGTCTCCAATCAGCCTAGGTCCGCGAATACTGAGAGGCGAAACCGCTGCCATTGCGGCCACAGCGCTTTGGATGGGGACTCAAGGAGACTGGTCAGATGACAATAGGTCCTCGCGATAAAATTACTGGCAAGTCGCATTTGGGTTGCCTAAGGCAACTGACATGAGCACGCGCGAAGCATCCGGGGCCGAAGATCCCATCATTCAGAACTTCGCGCAGCTTGTTGCGCCCATGGCTGCAGGCGAAAAGCCTATCGAGCAATGGCGCATCGGGACCGAGCACGAGAAGCTCGTCTACAAGCGGGACGATTTCCACGCGCCTTCCTACGACGAAGCAGGAGGTATCCGCGATATCCTCCTGAGTTTGCGGGAATTTGGGTGGGAGCCGATCGAAGAGAACGGCAAGGTTATCGCCATGAAAGGCGATGATGGCACGGTCAGCCTTGAGCCGGCGGGGCAGCTCGAATTGTCCGGCGCGCCGCTTGAAAACCTGCACCAGACATGCGCTGAAACCGGACGCCATCTGAAACAGGTCAAACAAATCGGCGACAAGCTTGGTGTGAGCTTTATCGGACTCGGCATGTGGCCGGACAAGATCCGCGAAGAGCTGCCTGTCATGCCCAAGGGTCGCTATGCGATCATGATGGATCACATGCCCAAGGTCGGCGATCTGGGCCTCGATATGATGCTGCGGACCTGCACGATCCAGGTCAATCTGGACTATTCTTCAGAAGCGGACATGGTGCAGAAATTCCGCACGAGTCTTGCTCTGCAACCGCTCGCGACCGCTCTGTTTGCGAATTCGCCGTTCACTGAAGGCAAGCCAAACGGATTTCTTTCCTATCGCAGTCATATATGGTCAGACACCGATCCGCATCGCACCGGGATGCTGCCCTTCGTCTTCGAAGACGGGTTCGGTTATGAGCGTTGGGCGGAGTACATGCTCGATGTGCCCATGTACTTTGTCTATCGCGACGGCACATACATCAACGCAGCCGGCTTGAGTTTCCGCGATTTCCTCGAAGGCAAACTGGAAGTGCTCCCGGGAGAAAAGCCATCTGCCGCCGATTGGTGGGACCATCTCTCTACAGCTTTCCCGGAAGTACGCCTCAAGAGCTTCCTTGAAATGCGCGGTGCGGATGGCGGTCCGTGGAGCCGGATTTGTGCGTTGCCCGCCTTCTGGGTCGGTCTGCTGTACGATCAGAGCGCGCTGGATGCAGCTTGGGACCTCGTCAAGAGCTGGTCGATGGAAGAGCGCGAAGCCTTGCGCAATGCCGTGCCTGCTCAAGCGCTCGACGCGTCCATCCCGGGCGGCGGCCGCTTGCGGGATCTTGCGAAAGAAGTGCTCGATATTGCCCGCAGCGGCCTCACATCGCGCGCGCGCCTGAACGAGGCCGGTGACAATGAAACGGGTTTCCTCGAAACGCTGGACGAGATTGTCGAAAGCGGGAAAGTTCCAGCCCAGCGTTTGCTAGACCGCTATCACGGCGAATGGGATGGAGATGTCAGCAGGGTCTACAAGTACAGTTTCTGAGTTCGGAGGTTTGAAATGCTTTTAGTGCTTGCAGAAGCAAAGCTCGGCGAAGGAACACTCGAAACTGCACGCGCAGCATTCGAACCAATGATCACCGCATCTAGAGCCGAAGATGGCTGCATATCCTACGCCTATGCACAGGACGTGCTCGATCCTTCAGTCCTTCACATCACTGAGAAATGGCAGGACGAGGAAGCGCTCGCGACACATTTCGCAACTCCGCACATGGCCGAATTTCAAGAAGCACTAGGCCAGCTCGACGTCACGATCACTGAACTCGCAAAATATCAGACGGATGGCGGTCAGCCATTGCGCTGACCAACCATCGTGACTTCTAACGGAAAGCGCGGATCCTGCCGTTGTCATCCAGGATATAAAGCGTGTCGTTTGCGACGACAGGAGGCAGGCTGACGCTCTCGTCAAGATCGCGGTAGAGCGTGGCAGAACCTTCGCCTGTGCTGATCTTGTAAAGCGCGCCGCGCGAGCTTGCGACCCAGAGATTTCCACCTGCGAGCACCGGACCGGTCCAGAAAATCGGACCCTGGCGATCTTTTTCGTCCTTGTAACGCTGGAGCTGTGCAATCCACCGTACCTTGCCACTCGAACGCGCAATTGCGAGCAGGCGCGCATCGTCAGTCAGCGTGAAAATCCACTCGCCTGCGATTGCAGGTGTCGAGATACCGGCGAGGTTAAGCTCCCAGATGCGCTGACCTGTGACGAGCTCGTACGCTGCCATACGCCCGCCCTGCCCCAGAGCGTAGACACGACCGGAATCGATGATTGGGTCTGCATCAATGTCCGTCAGCGAGCCAACTTCGGTCGAAATCGAGGTGCGTGCCAAGGCATCAGCCCAAAGGATACGGCCGTTCTCATAACGATAGGCCGAAAGCTCGCCAGAGGAGTAGCCCGCAAGGACCGTGCCCTGCCCCGCTGCTGGGGCTGCAACGCCGAACACACCGGCCTGCGTTGCTGAACCCGATTCCTGCCAGATCTGCGCGCCGGTGTTAGCATCAAGCGCAAAGATCTGGTTGTCCTGCGTCATCACAAAGATTTGACCGAACGCAATCGTGGGCGATCCGCGTAGCGGCCCAGCGGGTTGGACTTTCCATTCTTCCGCGCCGGTCTCAGCATTGAGAGCAATAACTTCGCCCACGCCGTTCGTCGCGTAGACGCGGCCATTGGCAATACTGGCACCACCGCCGAATGCCGAGTTCTCAAGCTTGCCTTCAAGCTGCATCCGATAGGTCCAGCGTCGCGTACCGTTTTGGGCATCGAGCGCATGAACCACGCCATTCGTATCCACGGCAACCAGCAATCCGCCGCCTATCACAGGAGACGCAGCGAGCCTGCGACGCTCGCTCGAACCGGCAATTTGCGCGCTCCACACCTGCGACGGATTATCAGCCAAAGCCAGGTGACCGTATGACTTGCCTGCATTTCCGCCCGCTTGCGCCCATTCCGCATTGGTTTGCGCTGGCGGCAAGACGACTGTGACGTTGGCAAGGTCAGGCGATACTTTCGCACCTGTTTCGATCCGCGAGAGGATCGGCATACGTTCCCCAATGGTCGGGGTCGTCTTCTTGTCGCCGCCACCAAACAGACCGCCGCCACAGCTGCCAAGCGTTGCGCTCGCCATTGCAAGGAGCGCTGCGTGAGCTACAAATTTGCGCGTATTCATCACTGTTTTCATAATCCCGTTATTGCATGCTTGCGGTCATTAAAGCGCCATTGACGCTATTCGAGACCGGCTCCTGCATCCCTCTCGCCAGAGCGCGTGATACCTTGCTCCTCCAGCAATTCATCTACATCTTCAATCGCATCGACACCCAACAGTCCCGCCAGCTGGCGCGCTCGTGCCCGCAAACTTTCTGGCACGTCTTCGGACTTCGAAATTTCACTTAGCAAGGTGCCGGCCTGCGCTTGATCGCCATTCTCCAGGTGAGCGAGCGCGACAAGCTCGCCAGCGCTGCCGAACCACGCATTGCCTGGGACAGCGAGCGGACCAAGCTTTGCGATTACATCGGACGGCTCACGCTCGTCGAAAGTCAACGCGACCTGCCGGACCAGCGCGAGATTGCGAAATGCCTCAGGCGCATCGCCATTCGCTGCGATTGTTCCGTAAATGGCCGCAGCTTCCGCACCTCGCCCTTGCTCGACGGCAATCGCGGCCTTCGTCATCTGAGCCAGCACGGCTGCGCCGCCTTCGCTGCTTTCTTCCAGCGTCGATGCGGCTGCGTCAGCCTCTGACAGATTACCGGCCTCATATTGGTCGAGGACAGCAATCAATTGCTCTGATTCCGCTTCCATCGCGGCTTCCTGTTGTCCCTGCCAGAAGAGATATCCGCCGAAACCTGCGAGTCCCAGCACAACAGCGCCGACAATCGGCACGCCAAAACGCTTGGCGAAATCCGCATAATCGTCTTGCCGGACGGCATCGTCGATTTCGCGCAGAAGAACTTCGTCCTCTGCTGCGATCTTATTCTGTTTGTCGTCGGCTTTGCCGCCGGTCTTCGATGGTGTGAGAGCCACTTTCGGGCGCTTCCCTTGCAATCTCAAATTCGTGTCAGGCGGCTTTAGTGAGGCTAAGGCCGCTCCGCAATGGCGCGTTGACCCTGTCCACCGACACTTGAACCGCCAATGAAGCCATTATTCAGCACGGCCGAGCTATTCAGGCTGTGATTTCCGCTTTCATGGCGCTCGCATAAAGGCGCCGATACCGGTCGAGCGCTTGCTCCGCGTTGTAATGTTTTTTTGCCTGTTCGCGATTTGCAGCCCCCAAGCGAACCCTTAACAAATCATCCTTCGTCACCGCGCTTAGCGCTTGGGTGATTGACTTCTCAGTCATGCCGGTAGCCACTTCGCGGCTAAACTCCTCGGGAAGAAGCGCCGCTATGCCACTGTTTTGGCTTGCCAGGACGGGCTTCTCCAATGCCATGGCTATCAGTGCATTGCGAACCTCATCGGATCCGTCAGTAAGAGCAATCCAGATATCGAAAAGCCCCATGACCTCAGCGGATGTCTGCTTGCTATCAACGGCATGAACCCGGTGAGACACATCCGCTTGGGCCGCTGCATCGGTGATCCCGTCAGCCTCTAGTCCATTTGTCAGAACCACCAGATGCCAACTGTCTGGCAGTTGTGCCAGTGACGCGATCAGTCCAGCGCGAGCAGCGACGTCAGCTGGAGTTGCGAGCTCACATCCGATCCAAAGCTCGCCTTCGCGCTTGATGATGCCGCGCAGCGCGTCAGCCTTCGGCCGCTTTGGCTTCGCCGGAATTTCGACGCCGGGCGCGAAATGCTTCACTCGGCCGATAGGCTGTTGCCAGTCGACCAAGGCCGCTTCCTCCAAACGTTCGGAAGGGACGACAAGCCCTGCCGCCTTGCCGAGCGCGACGCGGCGATACCAGCTGCGTTTTCTGCTCAATCGCTTTTCTTCGCCCGCGAGCGCAGTTTCGTGATGGATCAAAGGCGGCAATCCCAGCGCATCGCTGAACAATGTGTGCGCCATCGCGACATCAATCGCCCCCCAGCCGTAAGTCAGAACCAGGTCATAGGGTTTGATTGCATTGGCGAGCCGCAAGAGCCGCCCGGGAGTTGGTTTTCCTTCCAGCGACGGGAATTCCTGCGGAAACAGCAGTTTGAGCTTGTTGGTCATAACAGAAACCGAATGCCAATCTTCGTCCGAAACACCCACAAATTCATGATAGAGGTTCCGGCCCAACCGCGCCAAGCGATCTGGCAAGAGCTCCGCTGCAAGGGCTTCTCGTCCGCCCAAGCAATGCAGGATACGAAGGACTTTCTTGCTCATTTGGCTTCAGCGAGAAGAGCATCAATAGCCACGAGCGACTCTGGTTCGCTCAGAATGGGCGCATGACCGATGCGAGGCACTGTGACCTGTTTCATGGATGGAATGCGCCGCTGCATCTCTGCCAGCGTCTCACGCGTTAACAGGTCGCTCAATTCGCCGCGCAAGACCAGCAAGGGCGTGTTACCAAGCGCTTCAAAAGCAGGCCACATATCCGGTGGTGCGGCGTTGCCGGGTTCCTTGAATGGTTCTGCAATCGCCATGTCATAATCGAGCGCGATCCGGCCATTTGGGCCGACAATCATCGTGCGCTTGGCCATCTCCAGCCAGGTCTCAATGTCATATTCGGGAAAGCTGTCGCCATGCTCGTCCTTGAGAGCGCGCGCTGCATGCATCCAGGTCGGGAAACTGCGGCCTTGTCCCACATATCCAGCGATGCGATCAATTCCTGCGGGATCAACGACAGGCCCGATATCGTTGATTGCCGCCGCGGCAATCCGGCTCGCATCTTTTACTGCCATCAACATGGTCATGATGCCGCCCATCGAAGTTCCGATAGCGACAAACCGTTCGATCCCTTCCTGTTCCAGCAAAGCTTCTACATCTGCGACATAGACCGGCGGGGTATAGGTCGCGCTGTCCTTGGCATAATCGCTAAGCCCTCGCCCGCGCATCTCCGGCACGAGCACGCGATGCCGTTCACATATGTGTTCTGCCAATGGCGCGAAATCGCGCGAGTTGCGGGTTAGGCCATGCAAGCAGAGCACCGGCAACGTATCTTCAGGCCCAGCATAATCACGGAAATGCAGGTTCAAACCATCGGAGCTGGTCCAGCTCCGGTCGCGATACGGCAAGTCGGTCAATTCAAAAGCGCTTTCGTGTCCAGATCGGCTCGCGCAGCTTGCGCCCGCCCTTGTGAAGTCCCACTATTGCCAGATGAACGGTGAACCGCAACCTGCCACAAGCGCGATTGCGCCAAATCCACATTATCGCGCCGATCCCGCTTTGCTCTCGCTGGCAGAATGGCTTGGCGATCCGGCAAAACCTGCAGACTTCCCGGCAGCGACTGTTCGCTTTCGCAACGATCTGGCAGCGTCAAGTGTTGGCCTGGATAAGCTCAGCGATGAGGAGTGGATTCGCCATTTCGCGCGGTTTGAGCCACTGCCCGAGAATATCCCCCAGCCCTTGGCGCTCAAGTATCACGGGCATCAGTTTCGCGTTTACAATCCGGAGATCGGAGACGGGCGCGGTTTCCTGTTCGCGCAGGTGCGCGAAGGCGGATCAGATGATGGTCGTTTGCTGGACCTTGGTACCAAAGGGTCTGGCACAACGCCCTATAGCCGCACCGCCGACGGACGTCTGACGCTCAAAGGCGGTGTTCGCGAAATCCTCGCAACGGAAATGCTCGAGGCGCTTGGCGTCAACACTTCCAAGACCTTCTCCATCATCGAGACCGGTGAGAAGCTCTATCGCAATGACGAGCCCTCACCTGCGCGTTCTTCCGTTATGGTCAGGCTTAGCCATTCGCATATTCGCATCGGCACCTTCCAGCGCTTGCTCGCGATGGAACAGCAGGACGAGATGGAGCAGCTGGTTTCCTATTGCCTCACGCATTTCCCCGGTCCGATTCCGCCAGAGGACGCGCCTGATCGCGAGAATCCAGCGGTCATACTTCTCCATCAGGTGGTAGAACGACTGGCCGATCTCGCGGCAAGCTATATGGTCGCGGGGTTTGTCCATGGCGTGCTAAACACAGACAATATGAACATAACGGGCGAAAGCTTTGATTACGGTCCGTGGCGCTTTCTGCCGACTTGGGACCCGGGCTTTACAGCTGCCTATTTTGATCAAGGCGGGCTCTATGCTTTTGGTCGCCAACCTGAAGCGCTACATTGGAATTGCGGCCAGCTTGCTGTCGCCTTGCGCATGCTGGCGGATAGCGAGCCGCTGCTGAATGCGATGAACCGGTTCGGTCCGCTTTACATGGCAGCTGTCGGGCGGCGGTGGTGTTGGCGTTTGGGCATTGAATCGCGCGACGAAGCAAGTAACGCGACGCTTGTTGCAGCTTGCGAGAAGGCATTGCGCGAAGACGGCTGGCAGCCTGACGGGTTCTTCCACCAGCACCGAGGTGGTCGGAATGCGTCGGGTGAATTGGCGGAAGCATTTGCCGGCTTCGTGCCTAAGGCTTCCGATCACCACTATTGGTCAGAAACGGACGTGCAATCGATGCTGATCGACGAAGTTGAAACCATCTGGGACGCGATTGCACAAAACGATGATTGGTCGCTGCTTGAGGACAAGATTGCAGCGATCCGCAGAATGGGCCAGGCGCATGGCACTCAACCTGCGCCAGCCGGCCACGGCACCTGCGGTTGAGGCCTGTTCAGTCATCTACGTAAGTTCCGTAAACATCTTTTCTTTTTGACCTTTGCGCCCTAACGCAGCTTACAGAGAAAAGCGTGACCATCGCGGCTTGAACGAGAGGTGGCCGAGGTGAAATCAAGAACAGCGGGGGATTGACGATCACAAAGCTTGTTTCGCACGAACCCGCGACGGGCAAACAGATGTGGGAAGGCAGCGTCAGCGATATCGACGCTTGTGCCAAGCGCGCTCGACGTGCCTGGCCCAAATGGGCTGCGAAATCTCTTACAGATCGCATTGAAGCTGTCCGCCGGTTTGCCAATGAAGTTCGTGATTGCGCTGACGAATTTGCAAAGCTGATTTCGCGCGAAACGGGCAAGCCCTTGTGGGAATCGCGTACAGAAGTCGACGCAGTTATTGGCAAGGTCGAAATCTCGATCACCGCTTATGCCGAACGCACCGGCAAGAAGAAGCTTGATAGCGCCGCACAAGGTACGGCTGCAGTGCGGCACAAGCCGCATGGGGTTATGGCAGTCCTCGGCCCCTATAACTTCCCCGCTCATCTGGCGAACGGTCACATTATCCCTGCGCTCATTGCAGGCAATACGATCATCTTCAAGCCGAGCGAGAAGACCCCGGCGGTCGGCGAGTTTCTTGTCGCCTGCTATCACAAAGCCGGAATTCCCGAGGATGTAGTCCAACTCGCTTTGGGCGAAGTTGAAGAAGGCAAAGCCCTCGTTGCGCATCGCGAAGTTGATGGCGTTCTCTTCACCGGATCTGTGCAGGCAGGCATCGCGATAAACCGAGCGCTGGCCAAAAACCCGGGCAAACTCGTCGCGCTTGAAATGGGCGGCAACAATCCGCTTGTCGTGCTCGATACACCGCGGCTTGAAGATGCAGCGGCATTGATCGTGCAGTCAGCTTTCACAACCGCGGGTCAGCGCTGTACGGCTGCGCGGCGACTGATTGTTCTGGAAAGCGTATTCGAGCCGCTGATGGAAGTGCTTTTGCCAACGGTGCGTCGCATCATCGTCGATCAGCCATTTGCTGACCCTGCGCCCTTCATGGGGCCAGTGATCGATAACCAGACCGCTCAAAAACTGGCCGAGAGTTTCCTTTTCCTTATGACGGAAGGTGGCAAGCCCCTCGAACACCTGCGCCGCCCTGATGACACAAAGCCATTTCTGACACCGGGATTGATTGACGTCACGGACATGAAGAACCGTCCGGATGTCGAATTGTTCGGTCCTTTGCTTCAAGTCATTCGTGTTCCGGATTTCGACGAAGCAATCAAAGAAGCAAACAACACGCGCTTTGGTCTATCGGCCTCGCTGATCGGAGGAGACGCGCAGGATTACAACCGGTTCTGGGCAAACACACGAGCTGGCATTATCAACTGGAACCGCCCGACAAACGGTGCGTCTTCTGCTGCTCCATTTGGCGGTGTCGGGCTGTCGGGCAATCACCGGCCTGCAGCATTCTATGCGGCGGATTACTGTGCCTATCCAGTCGCTAGCACTGAGATGGAAGAACCTAAGGCAACATTGGGCATCGGCCTCGCCGAGACAGTGTAGTCCGCAATGCAAAAGGCGCCCCTTGCCTTGCGGTCAAGGAGCGCCTCCACAGCCCCCACAAGTGAGACCTGTGCCCTGAGCCATTGGTGGGATGGCTCAAGCTTGTGTGTTTGGTGAGGAGGCGCGCTCGCTGAACTACGCCTCCGTCCGTCGCGCTTAGCGGCAGCGCGAGTTGCTGCGATCAATGGCTCGGCCGAGGATTGCACCGCCGGCTGCGCCCAGGATTGCACCTAACGTGCGGTCTCCACGACCCGCCAATTCATTCCCGGCAAGAGCGCCAACACCTGCTCCAATCAAGAGGCCGGTCGTGCCGTTTTCCTTGCGGCAATAGTACCGGCCGTCGCGCCCGCGCCAAACGCGTGTGTCGCGATACACGCGTTCGCCGTCATAACGCCCCCGACGATCATAGTAATAATCGTCATCGTAATGGCGATGCTTCCACTTCTTGCGCTTATGCTCATAGGTCATGTCACCAAGCATAGTGACAGCGCTCGTAGCGGTTTGCGGAGTTTCGAATTCTGCTGCGGCTGCTGGCGCAGTGAATGAAAGTGTCGCGGTTGCTCCAAAGGCAAGAGCGATCGATTTTGCTTTGCTGAAAGGCATGATCTTGGTCCTTCTTCACTCAATCAGCGGATCGGGGAATACCTCCGCTTCATCAGTTCGTTCAGTTATAAGGTCCACAATCTGAACAATATGCAACGGTGCGTACAGATTTGTTCAGGTTCGGCCAGTTGTGCATGAATAGCTGACGAATTGAGTGATTGACCGCAAATGCTCCGCGCCCTAGCGCGCTTGCGATGGACGAGATGGACAATGCAGGCCTCAACTCAAGCGGACTCGTGGCTGCATTCGGCGCCTATCTCTTGTGGGGGTTCCTGCCACTCTACCTGATTCTCGTGCGCGAAGTTCCGCCATTTGAGTTTGTCGGCTGGCGCATCATCTGGACAATTCCGGTCTGCCTTTTGCTGATCCTGGTGCGCAATCAATGGGCGCAAGTGAGAGCAGCCATTGCAGATCGTCGCACGCTTGGCTGGCTGTTTGTGAGTGCTGCTCTGATTGGAGCGAACTGGCTCATCTACATCTGGGCTATCCAGTCCAACTATGTCTACGCTGCCAGCATGGGTTACTATCTGAACCCGATGCTCAACGTTCTGCTCGGTACTGTATTCCTTGCTGAAAAGCTTTCGCGCAGACAGTGGATCGCTGTCGCCATCGCAACCGCTTCCATTGGATCGCTTCTATTCGGCGCTCTATCGACGCTCTGGATCACTTTGTCTCTGGCCGGCACTTTCGGGTTCTACGGTCTGGTTCGCAAGCAGACACCGGTTGGCGCTGTGCCAGGTCTTGCCATTGAATCGATCCTGTTGTTAGTCCCGTCCTTTGCGATCGTCTGGTGGTATGCGCAGACTCCGGCGGGGCCGTCATTCGGTCAGGAGCTCGAGCTGAGCCTGCTGATTGTTCTGGGCGGTGTCGTCACTGCAACGCCGCTTTTGCTGTTCGCCATTGCTGCGCGCAAGCTGCCTTATTCGACGCTGGGCTTCATCCAGTTCCTGGCCCCGACCATCGTGTTCATTCTCGGCCTGACCATATTCGACGAGAAGCTGGACAAAGCAGAGCTCGGCGCTTTCATCTTGATCTGGATCGCGATTGCGATCTTTGTGAGCGACCTGTTTGCAAAGCGGCCTGCAAAGGCGGGTGCCTAGTCGACCATTCGCCAATTCAAAGTCTCGCCTGAATGGAATGGGACCATCTCTTCACCTGCGGCCGTCAGCATATCCGGCACCTGATGCGGCGCACGCTTGAGAGTGATGAATGTGTCATTCACAGGCAGCTTGTAGAAAGCGGGGCCATGGAGCGAAGCAAAGCCTTCAAAATGCTCCAGCGCGCCTTCCTCCTCGAACACCGCAAGATAGCTCTCGAGCGCGAACGGCGCGTTGAAAATGCCTGCGCAGCCGCAAGCACTTTCCTTCGCATGTCGCGCATGAGGTGCGCTGTCGGTTCCAAGGAAAAACTTCGGATTGCCCGAGGTCGCCGCTTTACGCAGAGCCAGCCGGTGTCGCTCGCGCTTGGCGACAGGGAGGCAATAGGCGTGCGGTCTGATCCCGCCCACAAGCATCGCATTGCGGTTGATGTGGAGATGTTGCGGCGTAATCGTCGCGGCGACATTCGACCCGCATTCGAGAACAAAGTCGACCGCATCGCTTGTGGTGATGTGCTCGAACACAACGCGCAACCTAGGGAAGTCGCGGACAATCTCGCGCAGGTGCCGTTCGATAAATTCCGATTCTCGGTCGAAAATGTCGATCTCGCCCTCGGTCACTTCACCATGGATGCAAAGGACAATGTCCTCGGCTTCCATGCGGGCGAACACCGGGGCGAGCTTGGCAATGTCCGACACTCCATGTGCTGAATTCGTGGTCGCATTAGCGGGGTAAAGCTTGGCCGCGGTAAACACGCCTTCAGCAGCTCCGCGCGCCAGATCTTCGGGATCTGTGTCGTCAGTCAGGTAGCACGTCATGAGCGGCGTGAAATCTACGCCGTCCGGTACAGCCGCCATGATCCGCTCCTGATAGGCTGCAGCACACGCTGTGTCAGTCACCGGCGGCGTGAGGTTTGGCATGACAATCGCGCGCGCGAACTGACGCGCCGTGTAAGGCACAACATCACGCATCATATCTCCGTCGCGGAAATGCAGGTGCCAGTCGTCCGGGCGGCGAATTGTCAGAGTGTCTGCCATAGCTTGCGCGATAGTCGCGTGCGCGAAGACTTTCCAGTCCTACGATTGGGCATTAGGCGCATCTTTCATGGCACGAATCGGATTTCTCGCATGCAATGGAACGCTCGCAGGTTCAGAGCGACGCCGCGCTGACGCATACGAACATGATCTGTCTGTCGCAGCGATAGAGCCGGCAGTTTTGAGCGCTGGGCACGAGTTTTGCGTGATAGATTGGGAAGCACCGTTGGAGGCATTTTCCGGACTCGACTTGGTCCTGCTGGGCACTGTCTGGAATTACCAGGACAAGGAAACCGCGTTCCTCGGGCGGCTTGACGAGCTCGACACTCAAGGCGTGATCATCTGCAATCCGCCAGAGGTTGTGCGATGGAATATCGACAAACGCTATCTAGCCGAAATGGCAGATCGAGGCGTACCGACGGTCCCCACGCACTGGGTCGACAATGCGAAGGCTGACGATATCCGCCAGGCACAACGCCATTTCAGCAGTGATCGGATTGTCGCAAAACGCCAGATCGGTGCGGGCGCTGAAGGCCAATTCCTGTTCGGCGGCGACAATCCAATACCGGAAGGTTGGAAAGCCGAACGTCCAATGATGCTCCAACCCTTTCTTCCATCGATCCAGAGTGAAGGCGAGTATTCCTTCATCTTCATCGATGGCGAGCCGAGCCATGTCCTCAACAAACGCGCGGCTTCTGGAGAGTACCGAATCCAGTCACTCTATGGAGGTACCGAGATCGCCGCCTCGCCAGCTGCGAAAGATTTCGCCTCAGCACAGCATGCCTTTGACAGGATACCGTTTGACGCGCCGCTTTATGCCCGTATCGACATGGTACGCGGAGAAGATGGGAAATTGCTGCTGATGGAAGCCGAGCTGATCGAACCGTATCTGTATCCAGAGCAAGGTCCGGAGCTGGGGCCTCGCCTTGCCCATGGCATTGTTAAGCGCCTTGAAGCGCGTCAGCCCGCCACTACTTAAGAACAATGACCGCGACGCACCTTTCCAACCGCTCTGTGATCCGGCTTTCAGCTCGCGAGTCGAGCGAAGACATTGCTTCATTTCTGCAAGGGCTAGTCACCAATGATGTGACCGGCGATCTGCCCGTCTACGCTGCGCTATTGAGCGCGCAGGGCAAAGCCATGTTTGACTTTCTGGTCTGGTCCGATCCTTCGACAGGCTCAGGACGAGCGGGTGATCTGCTCCTCGATTGCGAAGCGGGTGTCGCGGCAGACTTAGCTAAGCGCCTGTCACTCTATCGCCTGCGCCGCGCAATCGACATCGCCATTGATGAGTCCCTTTCCATGCATTGGTCGCTTGAAGAGCACCCCGGCGCTTCTCCTGATCCGCGCCTAGCAGAGCTGGGCTATCGCTGGATTGCGCCAAAGGATGATAACGAAGCTGCCAATGAGGCGTGGCTCGCACACCGCCTCTCGCTTGGTGTTCCGGAAGGTCAGGCCGAGCTTGGCGAGATTCTCTGGCTTGAGACCAACGCGATCGAGCTGAACGGCGTGAGCTTCGACAAGGGCTGCTATGTCGGTCAGGAAAACACAGCGCGCATGAATTGGCGACAAAAGGTCAATCGCCGGCTGGTCGTCGTCCCACTTTCCGCCTCCCAAGATAAGCGCCGCAAAGTTGCCTATGATGACTTAGGGTTGGCAGTCGATCACTTGCGGGTAGACGACATTGATCGCGAGGCCCTACCCGATTGGCAGAAGCACGCGCTCGCTACGCCTGATTGAAAGCCGCAAGCGATCCTTCGAGCATAAGCTCAGCCCGGTCTCGCGCCGCGGTTTCAGGCAATCCAAGCGAACGTGCGAGCGCGGACCCGATCAATGCATCGCCCATCGCCATAAGGACCAGCGCAAGCGTGACTTCATGGACATGCGTGACAGTACCGTGTGCAGCGGCCTCATCAGGGGCGATCTCGTCCACAAGCTGATGGATTGTCTCCACAATTGGGCTCAGCGCATCTTCATTGCCGGTGAGGATCATCCAGCTCGCAAGCGCCCCTGCGCCTTCCTTGTCGAATGCATCGAAGGCGAGGTCCACGACTTCGCGAGGGTTTCCCAGCCCTGCCCTGCTCGCTTCCACCGCTTGCTTGATCGTCTCGCACACGGTTTCGCACAGATGTCGCGCGAGCTCTTTCTGGAGGCCAGCAGCAGAGCCAAAGTGGTGGAGCAGGTTGGCATGCGTACGGCCGACACGCGCTGACACAGCTTTCAATGTGACCGCTTGGGGCCCCGCTTCGATCAGCAGGGCGCGCGCCGCTTCCAAAGCGGTCTGGCGCGATTCTTCAGGAGATAGTCGTTTGCGACTCGCCATGTCTGTTCTTTTCCACTCCCGGTCCGCGAGAGCCTATCTCGCCGGTTAGTTGATAAAGGGCATGCAGGAGCAGGACAAGTCAACCAGCGGCTCAACACACTATTGACAGGAGTGTTAGTAAGCGTTACTGACATTGATGTAAGTTATTCCCGCTGGAGCCACTATACCATGAATGCCCCCACTTCTTTCGATCTTGAAGCACAGAGAAAAGGCCCCACGCCTGATGATCTTGAGATCACTGTTCGCGACGAACGCTTTGCCCGCGGCATCAAGGCGCGCCGCTGGTGGCTCAATGGCGATCCGGTTGCGACGGCATGGATGAATGCATTGTCCGCGACATTCCCGCGCGGTGAGGCTTTTTTCATCGAATCGGTCAAGGCCTTCCGCGATGGTGCCGATCCCAAGCTCACCGCAGAGATCCGCGCGTTCGTGAAGCAGGAAATCAACCACACGCGCGAACATGTCGCCTTCAACCGCATGGCTTCTGACGCGGGCTATGACATTGCCGCAATCGACAAGCGCGTCGAAGAGATGCTGGCTGAACTCAAGGATCGCCCGCAAATCCTGAACCTCGCCGCAACCATGGCGCTTGAGCATTTCACCGCCATGCTCGGGCATGAGCTGCTCAAGAAACCCAAATATCTCGAAGGCGCTGATGGCGATCTGGGCGACCTTTGGCGCTGGCATTCCGCTGAGGAAATCGAGCACAAAGGCGTTGCCTACGACACCTGGCTGCACGCGACCCGCGGCTGGAGCCGCTACAAACGCTGGAAAGTGAAGAGCCTGATGATGCTGCTCGTCACGGTGCGCTTCATCAAGCACCGAAGCGAAGACACGATGGATCTGCTTCGCCAAGACGGTTTGACAGGCTGGAAATGGCGCATGGCGCTCGCAAAATATCTGCTTGTCAGTCCAGGCTTCCTCAGCCGCATCATCCCCGGCTGGCTTGCTTACTTCATGCCCGGTTTCCACCCCTGGAATGAAGATGATCGCGAACTGATCCAACTTTACGAAGGTGATTTCGAAGACGCGCTGATGCAGCCTGCTGAATAGCCAAGCACACAAGACTGATAATCAAAAAGCCCCGGCTCCGCGCAGGAACCGGGGCTTCTCTTTGTGCCGCCTTGGTTCGGGGGGAGGGTTTGGCGACACAGGGAAACCTGGTGACTTAGCCCTCAGGCAGCTCGCGCAACCGTAGCGCTATCACCGCTCTCATCATGTCCAGCCAAATCGATAACATAGCGCAGCGAGGAGACTTCACCTCCGCGCGCGAGCGAAAATTGCGCGCGCCGCTCGCCAGTGGGGCGGAGGCCAACCTTGCGCAACACGCGGCCCGATGCAGGGTTATCCGTAAAGTGACCTGCCTCAATACGCTTGATCCCAAGCGTACGTGCCACTTCGAGGATACCGCGAACCGCTTCGGTTGCAATGCCCTGCCCCCAATGACTCCGGGCGATCCAGTAGCCGAGCTCGACGCCGTTCTCCTCGCCGTCATCATGGCAATTGAGGCCGACCATCCCGACCAGCTGCGATCCATCGTCACCCGGCATCGTGATAACGAAGCGGGGCAAAGCATCGGGCGCGGGTCGAGAGAGAAATTCGCGCGCGTCTTTCAGCGTATAGGGCCATGGCGCACGGGCGAGATTGCAGACCACTTCGCGCTCGCCAATACCGGCGAAAATCGCTTCTGCATCTTCTGGCCATGCGGGCCGCAACAACAACCGCTGTGTAACGTGAAACATCGAACTTCTCCCAAAGGGTCGACGCGCTGGGGTCCTAATCCAGCCGCGTGACAATTGCGTGATGGCGAAGGGAATTTCCGCCGAGCTGAGTTTTCAGAGGGAGAAACGACAAGAGGGAGACGGGTTGGCCCCATCTCCCTCTTGGTGTGTCGGTGGAAATTCCGACTAGGACCGTCCCGCTTGGACGATCCTGTTATTGAACCGTCCGGTTATTCAGCTGCCTCGGCAAGCATGTCCACTGAGACATATTTGCGGCCGAGTTTGCCTTTGTGGAATCGCACCACGCCGTCTTGCAGCGCGAACAGCGTGTGGTCCTTGCCCATGCCCACATTCGAGCCCGGGTAGAACTTCGTGCCGCGCTGACGCACGATAATGTTGCCAGCGATTACACCTTCGCTGCCGAACTTTTTCACACCGAGGCGACGACCGGCTGAGTCGCGACCGTTGCGTGATGAGCCACCTGCTTTTTTATGTGCCATGGTCTCTTAACCTCTTACTTCTTGTCGGCCTTAGGCGCTGCCTTCTTGGCAGGAGCCTTCTTGGCTGGAGCTTTCTTCGCCGCCGGCTTCTTCTCGGCTGCTGCCTTAGGCGCTGCCTTCTTAGCCGGAGCCTTCTTCGCAGCAGGCTTCTTGGCCGCTGCTGGTTTTGCTTCAGCGTCTGCCTTCTTAGGCGCAGCTGCCTTCTTCGGTGCAGCCTTCTTAGCGCCTTCGCCTACATCGGTGATGCGCAGCAGCGTCATCTGCTGGCGGTGACCGGCTTTGCGACGATAATTGTGGCGGCGGCGTTTCTTGAAGACCACAACCTTTTCGCTCTTTGCCTGAGCGATGATTTCAGCAGAAACCGTTACCTTTGAAGCGTCAGCAATCTTGTCGCCTTCGCCAGCGAGCAAAACGTCGCCCAGCGTCACGGTATCGCCCGCTTCACCAGCGAGTTTCTCGACTGCAATCTTGTCTCCGGCGGCAACCCGGTATTGCTTGCCGCCTGTGCGCACTACTGCGAACATGGTCGTATCACTTTCAATCTTGTGCTGTGCCTTCTCACCCGTGGAAAAGGCGCGCCCGACGCCCCGCACAATGCGGGCCGCCGGAAAGAAGCGTGCCGTTAAGGGAAGAGCGGCTCCAAGTCAACGCCAGATCGCCTGTTTTTGCCTCCTCGCGCAAGATAGTCGCAATCCTTTGGAAACAGGCAACGCGAAGCTCTAGCCTTGAAGCTTTACTCTGCTATCATCGCGACACCATGGTCGTAAATGTTTCTCGACACCTGATGGCGAGTGCAGCTCTTGCGCTTCTGCTTACCGGCTGCGCTGGCGCGAGCGATCGTTACCCCTCGCTTGCCACGCGCGATATCGAGCGGGTTTCAGGCACATTTGAGCCCGTTGCAGCGAGTGATGCGCAGCTAACCCCCGCCCTAGCCCCCGCCAATCAGGCGGAGCAGCTCCAGAGCCTCGTCGCACAGGCGGCAACCGCCCATGCGGCTTTCATGACGGCTGTTCCCGGAACACGCGCTGCAATTGCCCGGATCGGTGCAAAAGAGCCTGGCGACAAGAGCTGGACCGATGCCCAGATCGCGCTGGCCGAGCTCGATTCGCAGCGAAGCCGCGCGGCTATCGCTTTAGGCGACCTTGATCTGCTCTATGCCAATGCGAGCGTGGATTTCGTTGAGCGCGAAGCGATCGCCGAAGCGCGCGCAAATGTACTTGCGTCCGTTCATCAGGAAGACGCAATTCTTATAGAGTTGAGAGGGCTCGCCGACCGATGAACCTAGCTTGTGCTGAATGCCCGGTCCGCGAAAGCGCTGCATGCGCGGTCCTGACAGCTGAAGAGCGTGCTGCCTTGGCAGCAGCAGGGCGCACACGCGTGTTGAAGCGCGGCGAACTGCTGTTTGCAGCAGGCGATGAAGACACGGCCTGTGCCACTCTCGTCACAGGAGCGCTGAAGGTCGTTGCATACGACGTCGATGGTAACGAGCAGATCCTCGCTTTGGTGCATCCATCAGGCTTTATTGGCGAGATGTTCACGCCCTTTGCACAGCATGACGTGGTTGCACTGACGGAAAGCCAGCTTTGCACCTTTGCCAAGGTCGATATGGAGCGCGCTGTGCTCGACCACCCTGCCCTCGCGGTGGCACTATTCCGGCGGAGCCAGGAAGATCTGCATTCGGCGCGCAGCATGCTTGAATTGACCGCGCGCGCTAGCGCGGAGGCAAGGCTGGCCGCCCTGATTCATGACTTCGCTCAAGCGGCAAGCGATTCGCCATGCCACCTTGCCGCCAAGTTTGATCTACCGCTGACGCGCGGCGAAATGGCCAATATGCTCGGTCTGACTATCGAGACTGTCAGCCGCAAGCTGGGTGAGCTGGAAGACATGGGCGCGATATTGCGCAATGGAAAGCGCGGGATCGAACTGGTCGACCCCGCGCTCCTGCAGTCCCTCTCCGGGAAGGAATTGGGTTAGGCGGATCGGCCTAAACGGTTGCGGCTATCATCACCACCGCAAGCCCCCAAAGCACGATCAGGACTGGCAAGATTAGAACTTGGATGGCAGCATCGCGGGGAGCGAGGCGACCGGTGTTGGTCATGATGCCTTCGCTGGCGAAGCGGGATGCGCTTTTCGCAGCGCTTTTGTGGTCCGGCTTCAAACGGGTCCAGATCGTCGGGATGGCGAACCCAGCCACGATGAAGAAGGCGAAAATCGCCATCGGGATGATGAGGCCCGGCGTCGAGAATGCCGCGGCCATGATGCCAAGGAAACCGATATAGCAAGCGACTGTCGCGATGTAGAGACCGCGCGGCAGCTCGAATGTGCGATCGACCACGACCTGCTTGACCGGCGCTTCAACGATGCGGGCCTTTTGATCAATAAGCTCGGTAGAAATGAGTCTGGACATGATGATTGCTCCTTCGTTGGAGCCTTTGTGTCCGAACTGCGATTCGCGCGCTTTGATCTCAATCAAACGCGGCAGGAATTCATCTCATTTCCAGCGCTCGAGGTCCGCATAGTCCTCAGACCGGGGCTCGATCCACCGCCAGTGCCCGTCTTTTTTCTCGCGCTTCCAGAACCACGCGGCACTCTTCAGATGATCCATGCAGAAATCGACGGCGTTGATGGCATCGCGCCGGTGCTTCGCGGCCGCTGAAACACAGACGATTGGCTCGCCCGGATGCATCACGCCAATGCGATGGACCATGAGCAGACCCATCAGGTCAAAACGGGCGAAAGCCTTGTCCGCCAGTTCCTCCATGCTGGGCAGCGTGAGCGGTTCGTAATGCGATAGCTCAAGCGCTTCAATGCCCACTTCGCCGCGTACTTCACCTACGAAAGTGCAAACGCCACCCAGCCCCGGATTGGCATTGGTGAACGGCCCAATCAGGGTTCCGGGATTGAATGGTTCAGTCAGCAGGCGTATGTCGCGCATGGCTCAGCCTCCGGATACAGGCGGGAGCAGCGCGACTTCATCACCATCCTGCGCCGCCAGCGCGGTCTTGTCCGCCAGCACGCGCCCAGCGCAAGCCACATTGACACGCTCTTCCTGTAATTGCCCGGCGACTTGCGGACCGACGGCTGCGAGCAGTCCTTGCCAATCAAGCGGCGCTGCAACTTCGCGGCTTTCTTCGCCCGCAAGATCGCGCAAGGGGCCAAGAAAGACGATCGTCACTGCCATCACTCAGCCGCCCGTCATCGACATATGGCGCGGCAAGTGCGGTTCCTGCCCGCGCTCGGAAATCTCAAAGAAGTGCCGTTCCGGCTTGATACGCATCGCTTCATTGAGCGCTAATTCAAGCTCGCGCGCCGGATCCTCGGACCGCAAAGCCGCGCGCAGATCAACTCGCTCTCCGCCACCAAGGCACGGGTAGAGTTGCCCGGTCGCGGTCACCCGCAAGCGGTTGCAGCTCGCGCAGAAATTGCCTGTGAGCGGCGTGATAAAGCCGAGCCTCCCGCCAGTTTCGTCGATATCGACATAGCGCGCAGGCCCGCCCGTTGAGTGATCGATATCCTTGAGGTCCCAGCGTTCTTCCAGGCGTGCACGCACAGAAGTGAGCGGAAGATAATGATCGATCCTGTCGCCATCGACCTCACCCAAAGGCATGACTTCGATCAGCGTCACATCATGGCCTTGCCCATGCGCCCACGCGATCAGGTCCGCGATTTCGTCTTCATTGATGCCTTTCAGTGCGACAGTGTTGAGCTTGACCTTGAGCCCCGCATCCTTTGCAGCAGAAATCCCTTCCAGCACTTGCGGCAAACGGTCGCGACGCGTCAGCTCTGCAAAGCGCGCTCGGTCCATTGTGTCGAGCGAGATATTCACCCGGCGCACGCCGGCCTTCGCCAATGCGTCCGCATGCTGGGCGAGCTGGGTTCCATTGGTCGTCAGCGTGAGCTCATTCAGGCCAGCTCCCAAATGCCGACCCAGAGCCGGAAACAGATCGCCGATATCGCGCCGCACCAAGGGCTCACCGCCCGTAATGCGTATCTTGTCCACACCGCGCGCGATGAAGCCAAGCGAGAGTTGATAGAGCTCTTCCAGGCTCAGCACATCTTTGCGCGGCAAGAAGGTCATCGCCTCGGGCATGCAATAGGTGCAGCGTAGATCGCATCGGTCGGTCACAGAAAGCCGCAGGTATGAGATTCGCCGCTGGAACCCGTCCACTAACGGACGCACTGGCGCTTCAGCCAGCAGCATATCAGGTTTGCGGGTGGAAATCTCAGTCATTGAAGGGGCAATACTGCCCTGTGACACCCGGGGCGCGCAACAGATAATCGAGCAATTCTGCTCCGCTCTCTTCGCTTGCGCCGATCACATTGACGCGAAGCGGCGCGTATTGACGCGCGAGATCACGGGCGAGCGTCCGCCGCCAGTCATCATGGTCCTTGCCAGCAGGTGGCAAATGCACCGTGAGAACCTGCGTCTTCCCGTCTTCCAGGATCTTGCAGGCATCGGCCATATGGTCCGCATAGAATGCGCGCGATGCATCCAGCGGTGTTATCGGCAGTTCAGCGACTTCCAGCACCGCTGAGCCGTGCTCGGGCGGCGCAGCGCTCATTTGCGCTCCCGGTGAAGCGTGATCCCGATCTTTTCGCCCGCTTCGGCAATCGCGAGCTTCACGATCTTCACAGTGATCGCTTCAATCCGACTGTCCTGCACGAACAGCGTTTCGCAAATGTGGTCCGCGACCGCTTCGATCAGCTTGAAATGCACGCCTTCAGGCAGCGCGTCAGACGCTGCGAATTTCAAATCCATATAGTTCTTGCTCGCTTCAAGCGGAGTGTCTGGCTCGTACCGGTCCTCGACCTTCAGCTTGACCTGAATGGTAATGCGCAGCGGCTGTGGCTTACCGGTCTCTTCGGAATAGATCCCGGTCAGGACATCATGTTCGAAGTCTGCGACTTCAAGAATTAGCGAATCACTCATGCGGGACCCTTAACTGTTATTCGACCAACGCGCGAAGATGGCTGTAGGAAGCGCTCGCGCGCCTTCCCCAGCTTCCTGAACCGCCAAGTCGCCATGCTCGATTGTACCGGGAAGATCAGCGAAATGCTCCGCCAGCAAGCCGCCTAGCGACAGGCTGCTCATGCGGACTGCATACACCGTAAGGAACAGGAAACGGCTCTCCGCATCGAGCAGCTTGCGGCAGTCCGCGATGAGGCTGGGAAGCCCCTCTTCCAGTCGCCATGTCTCGTTCTTGGGTCCCCGTCCAAATTTAGGTGGGTCAAGGATGATTCCGGCATAGCGGTTTCCGCGTCGCACTTCGCGTGCCGTGAACTTCGCAGCGTCATCGACGAGCCAGCGTATGGGCCGGTCCTCCATCTCGGAAAGCGCTGCGTTTTCGCGCGCCTGCGCAACAGACTTCTTTGACGCATCGACATGCGTAACGCGGCCATATTGGCTCAGCGCAAGCGAACCCACCCCGGTGTAACCGAACAGGTTGAGCGTTTCCGCGTCCTCACGACCTTCCAACCTTTCTCCCATCCAGTCCCATACCGGCGCCATATCCGGAAAGAACTGCAGATGCCGGAAAGGCGTGGGCTGCACGGCAAACCGCACATCATGCCACATCGCCTGCCACCCGCTTTCAGGAACTTCCGGCGTAAGCTGCCAGCGACCGCCACCATCTTCGTCGGAGCCGGGAATAAACTCGCCATCCGCTTGCCATTCCGCGAGCCGAGGGCTCCACATCGCCTGAGGTTCAGGCCTGATGAAGCGAAAGCCGCCGAAGCACTCCAGCTTTCGGCCATGGCCGCTATCAAGCAGGTGGTAGTCTTCCCAGCCCTCGCCCGCCATGAGCACAGATTGAGCTTGTAGATCAGCCATCAGGCAGCAGGGGCGGCGTGCTCCGCCACAAAACTGCGAACCGCGTCATATTCACCCGGCAGGCTGGTAAAGGCCTCTTCCCGCGAAAACAGATCACCGACACGCTGCGGCAAGCCTGGCCGCGAGCCTGTTGCACGCTCCACCGCATCGCGAAACTTGCCCGGATGGGCCGTCGCCAGCGTGACGATTGGCACAGACGTATCCAGCGCGCTTTCGCGCGCTGCGTGGAGACCCACGGCTGTATGCGGGTCAAGGAGCTCGCCGCACATCTCATAGGCCCAACGCAGGGCTCGGGCGGTGTCGTCCTGATCAGCACGTCCGCTGGTGAACTTGGCCGCTGCGCCTTCGCGCTGCGCATTCGTCAGCTGCATCGCGCGGTTCTTCTCAAAGTCGGCCATTTGCTTTGCCATGGCCCCGCCATCGCGCCCGCCGACATCGAACAACAGCCGCTCGAAATTGGAGCTGACCTGAATATCCATGCTCGGCGTGACGGTCGGCGTTACAGTTCCTGTCGAGTAATCGCCACTCGTGAGAGCGCGGTGGAGGATGTCGTTGACGTTGGTCGCAACGATCAGCTGCTCTATCGGCAGGCCCATACGCGCGGCCACATGGCCTGCAAACACGTCACCAAAATTGCCGGTGGGTACACTGTAAGCGGCGGCACGATGCGGCGCGCCGAGCTGAAGTCCGGCGGCAAAGTAATAGACCACCTGCGCCATCAACCGCGCCCAGTTGATCGAGTTCACCGCACCGATATTGTAACGCGAATTCATGTACGGATCGTTGAACATGCGCTTCACCATCGCCTGCGCATCGTCGAAACTGCCATCAATCGCGATGTTGAAGACATTGGGCGCGCGCACCGTCGTCATCTGGCGGCGTTGAACGTCGCTGACCCGGCCCTCCGGGTGAAGCATGAAGATGTTCACGCCTTCGCGCCCCGCAACGGCATTGATCGCCGCGCTGCCTGTGTCACCACTCGTCGCGCCGACAATGGTGAGGTTGCTGCCGCGCCGAGCCAGGAAAGTCTCGAAAAGCAGTCCGAGCAATTGCAGCGCGACATCCTTGAACGCCAGCGTCGGCCCGTGGAACAGCTCTAGCAGCCACTGACGCTCATCGAGCTGGACGAGCGGTGTCACGGCCTGATGCGCGAAACTCGCATAGGCTTTTTCGCACAGATCATGCAGTTCGGCCTCGGTAAGACTACCCGCCACAAATGGCGACATGACCCGGGTGGCAAGCTCGGCATAAGGAAGGCCGACCATCGCTGCGATATCGTCCGCTGTAAACTGGGGCCATTCGCTCGGCACATAGAGCCCGCCATCGCGGGCAAGTCCTGCGAGCGTCACGCCTTCAAAGTCGAGCGTCGGAGCGCTGCCTCGGGTCGAGATATATTCCATCGTGGCTGGCGGTTAGCGGGGTGAGAGGATCAGGGCAAGAAAGGAGCGCTACTGCCGCATCAACCTTCTTCTTCCTGGCGTGCCTTCAAACGGCTCTGAATCGCGAACCAGTAGATGACCAGCGCCGTCAGCGCGAAGAAGAACCACTGCCCTGCATAGGCCAAGTGGTTGTTGGGAAGATCACCGGGATCTGGCTTCGCTAGGGGCTGGAGGCCGGCGAGCGACGGATCGGCGACGATCCGGCCATTCTGATCGACCACGCCGGTGATCTCGCCGCCAATCCATTCAGGCGGATTAGGGTCTCGCGCCCAGCCTAGCTTAACTTCGACGGGATCGAGATTGCTAAGTGTGCATTTAGCGATAATCGCCCAACCCTTTGCGCCGCGGTCGCTCGTCCCAGCAGCGCTGCGGATGCCGTCAATGCGGCTGCAATCAAGCGACACCTGCTGAAAGCGCAGATCAATCTGCCACGTCGAAGTGCTGCTTGCGGAAATGCGGGTAGCCGGCTGCTCCGCATCAATCGCGGAATATTCCGCAATCAGCGCTGCTTTCTCATCAGCACGGCCCAATTGCCATACGCCTAGTGCGACCATGATCGCGGCGGCGGCCACAACAACAATTGTCGGGATGACGGGAAGCTGGCGCAGGTTCATGATTCTTTGTCGTCTATCGCTTCGCTATTTGAGGCGAAGTCCTCAGAAGCACCATTGCGCCGCTCATAGCACGCGTAGAGAAATACGATTTTGAACAGCCGCAAGCTGCCGATCACTACCGCCACCGTCACCGGCAGCCACACGATCATCTGCAGAACCAGAGACGGTCGAAACGCACTGTCGATCCACCATGCGATGCCGATCAATCCCAGCGCGATGATCATTGTGAGCAGGCCGACAAAGCGCCCGCCCCCTTCAAGCTCGCTGAAATCGAGCCCGCAGCTTGTGCACTTGTCAGCGACCTGCGCGGGTGCATCGAAAACAGTGCGCACGCCGCAGCGCGGGCACATACCGAAAAGGGCTGCCTGAGTTACCCCCGGCAGCCCCTTCTTTGTCTCAGAGCTTGCGCCCTCAGCCATTAATGTACCGGTGCGCCCCAGCCGCCCCAGATGTAGACGGCGATAAATAGGAACAACCACACTACGTCAACGAAGTGCCAGTACCATGCAGCCGCTTCGAAACCGAAGTGCTGGCGCGGTGTGAAGTGGCCCTTGTAAGCGCGGAACAGGCAAACGATCAGGAATATCGTGCCGACCAGAACGTGGAAGCCGTGGAAGCCGGTCGCCATATAGAATGCGGAGCTGTAGGTGTTCTGACCGAACACGAACGGCGCGATGGAGTACTCGTAAGCCTGGATCGCTGTGAACAGCGCGCCAAGAGCAATCGTCGCCCACAGCCCCTGCTTCAGACCTTCGCGGTCACCATGGATCAGCGCGTGGTGCGCCCATGTAACAGTCGTGCCGGAGCAAAGCAGGATAAGTGTGTTAAGTAGCGGCAGCGAAAACGCATCGAGCACTTCCATGCCTTCTGGAACCAAGGTTCCGCCTTCTGTAACGCCCTCAGAGATGAACAGGTTTGTCGTTGCTTGCTCCGCCGTGCCCGCGGCGGCAACCACGAGCGGTTCAGGGAACAAGGCGAAGTCGAAAAACGCCCAGAACCAGCCGACAAAGAACATCACTTCAGAAGCAATGAACAGGATCATCCCATAGCGCATGTGCAGCTGCACAACCGGCGTGTGATCGCCGCCTTCCGCTTCGCGAACGATATTCGCAAACCAGCTGAAGAAAGTCGCGATCAGGCCAGCAATGCCGAGACCCAGAACAACCGCCCACCCGCTCATTTCGTGCATGTAGAAAACCATGCCGGTGGTGAAAGTCAGTGCCGACAGCGAGCCAATCAGCGGCCAGATATCGGGCTCTAGAATGTGATAATCGTGGTTCTTTGTACCAGCCATCGGTTTTTCCCGTTCAAGTCTTCAGGCAGCCTTTAATGTCCCACGCCGCCTCGGTCCAGAGAGTAATCCCCCGCGTTTACGAGCCAGCCTCTGTCTCGACATCGCGTGCGCGGTGGAAAGTATAACTAAGTGTGATCTGTTCAACGCCATCCATCGCTTCATCTTCAAGCGCTGCCGGGTCGATGAAGTAGAGCACCGGCATGTGCACTTCCTCGCCCGGCTGCAGCGTTTGCTGCGTGAAGCAAAAGCACTGGATCTTGTTGAAATGAATGCCAGCCTGCTCAGGCTCGACATTGAATGTCGCAGTGCCTGTAATCGGCACGGACGAATTGTTCTTCGCAACATAGGTCGTCATGTCGCGCACGCCAATCTGGATTGTATCGGTCGGCTGCGACGGGCGAAATTCCCACGGCACACCGCGCGCTAGCGAGGCATCGAAGCGGATCGACATTGTCCGGCCTGCAGCACTCGCGCTTGCGAGCTGTTCAGCGGCGTTTGCCTCTGCTTCGGTTGCCTGCTGCGTCGTCCCGCCAAAACCTGTCACGCGGCAGAACAGATCGTAAAGCGGCACAGCGGCATAACCCATGCCCAGCATCGCGAGCGCGCCCGCAAAAGCGATCAAGCCGACTTTCTTGTTCTGGTTTTCCAGCTGCGGAGTTGCAGTTGCCATTGCCTACTCCCCCATCCGCACGATGGTGATCATATAAAACAATACGACAAAGAACAGCAGCACGCCGCCGAGCACAAGATTTCGGCTCTTCTGGCGGCGACGGATTTCGTTTTCTTCTTCAGGCGTCATGACGTCAAACTTCAATCGATCAAATCAAGCCGTAACTGGCGGCGTAGCGATCCACGACCAAGGCTGCAAACAGCGCGAACAGGTAGAGAATCGAGAAACCGAACAAGCGCTTTTCCGGCTTCATTGTATCTTGCGCTACTGATTGCCGGAAGGCGACAGGAAACGAAAGCGCAAGGAAAGCAAAGGACAGCGCAAGGCTTGCAACACCGTAAATCGCGCCCGTCCCGCCGATTAGCCACGGCGCAACCGCGACCGGGATTAGAAGGATCGTGTAGGCCAGGATCTGGCGGCGAGTCGCTCGCTCGCCTGCGACAACGGGCAGCATCGGAATACCGACCTTCGCATAGTCAGTCTTCACGAACAGAGCGAGCGCCCAGAAATGCGGCGGCGTCCACATGAAGATGATTGCGAACAGCAGCACCGGCATCGCGGTAACTTCGCCCGTAACGGCAATCCAGCCAATCATAGGCGGGAAGGCCCCTGCCCCGCCGCCGATCACGATGTTTTGCGGCGTGCGCGGCTTGAGCCAGATCGTGTAGATCACAGCGTAATAGACGATCGCCACGGCAAGGATTGCAGCGGCCAGCCAGCCCACTGCAACGCCCATGACGACGACGGAAGCGGCGCTCAGCAGGATGCCAAAGTCGCGCGCGTCAGTCTTTTGCATACGCTGCGAAGGAAGCGGACGTTTGGACGTGCGCTTCATCCCGGCATCAATATCTGCTTCCCACCACTGGTTGAGAGCCGCCGAGCCACCTGCACCAAGCGCAATACAAAGGATCGCGGTAAAGCCGATCACGGGGTGAATCGTGCCAGGCGCAGCCAGCAGCCCGCAAATGCCGGTGAAGATCACCAGCGTCATCACGCGCGGCTTCGTCAGCGCGAAGAAATCGCGCCAATCGGCGGGCATGGCTATGGTTGCAGGCTGAGTCATGGGGTTGGTCATAGCATAGTTCTCTAAAGGCGCTTTAGCCAGTCAATCAGTATGGCATTCACCTGTTCCGGCTTTTCTTGCTGCGTCCAATGGCCGCAACCATCGAGGATGTGACCTTCAACCTTCGGCGCGAACGCTTTGGTGAGGCCGACAGGGTCAGTGGTCGCACCGAAAAGGAAGGTCGCCGGATCGCGCATTCCGCCGATAAACAGCGCAGGTTGCTCGATTTGGCGGTTCTTGAACTGCTGCAGCCATTCGAAATCGCGCACATGATTGCGATAGCGATTGAGCGGACCGCGAAAGCCCGACTGCTTGAACTCAGCCTCGTAAAAGTCGAGGTCTTCAGACGTCAACCAAGGCGTTTCGACCGGCTCGGGCAATCCTTCGAGGAAAGTCGCGCCCAAAGGCTTTTCCCAATAGTCACCGGGCGGGACATCGCCGCTGATCGAATACATCATTCGCGCGACCCAGTTACGGGGATCGGCCTCGGCTTCTGCTTCCGCGACGCCCGGCTCCTGAAAATAGTGCTGGTAGAAATAGCGCCCTTGCGAGGTAAAGACTTCTTCATAGACCTCGGTGAAGGGCCGCGCAGGAACGCCCGCAAAGGGCACAGACATCGCCGCGACCGCGCTGAAATGCTCTGGATTGGTGAGCGCCGAATTCCAGACGATTGGCGCACCCCAGTCATGCCCGATCAGCACAGCCGGTTGATCCGGTGCAAGTGCTTGGCGCAGCCCGACAAGGTCGCCAACCAGTCGCTCCATGGCGTAGGCTTCGATTGGCTCCGGCTTGTCGGAGCCGCCATAGCCGCGCACATCGATCGCGCAGGCCGTGTAGCCGGCCTCTGCCATTGGCCCCAGCTGATTGCGCCAGCTATACCAACTCTCCGGAAAGCCGTGCACCATGATCGCAAGCGGCGCGGTGCCTGCCTCTGCACCTTCCATTGCGCAGCGAAGGGTCACTTCCCCGCAATCAACTTGGCGCATAGTAGGCATGATCGGTTGGTCTATCTCTCTTATGCGAACGGCCGATCCTCTGAAGGGACCGGCCGCACACATTCAGCAAATGAGCTGCTGATCAGGCCTTGGCAGGCGTATGATCGTGATAATCGTGATGATCCTCGATCACGGGCAGCGTTTCGAACTGGTGGAATGGCGGCGGGCTGGACAATGTCCATTCCAGCGTCGTCGCACCTTCACCCCAATAGTTGCCGGCTGCTTTCTTGCCAGCGGTGAACGCGTAGACAAGGTTTGCGAAGAAAAGCAGCATCGACAAGGCCATGATGTAGTAGCCGAAAGAGCTGACTTCGTTCCAGAAGCTATAGGCTTCTGTGAAGTCTGGATAGCGACGCGCCATACCCTGCATGCCCAGGAAGTGCTGCGGGAAGAAGATCACGTTCACGCCGATGAAGAAGCCCCAGAAGTGCAGGTGCGAGAGAAGCTCGGAGTGCATCCGGCCGCTCATCTTCGGGAACCAGTAATAGAAGCCGGCAAACAGCGAGAACACAGCGCCCATCGACAGCACGTAGTGGAAGTGTGCTACCACATAGTATGTGTCGTGGAGGTTATCATCGATACCGCCATTCGCGAGGACCACGCCGGTTACACCGCCAACGGTGAACAGGAAGATGAAGCCCATCGCCCAAACCATCGGTGACTTGAATTCAAGGCTGCCGCCCCACATCGTGGCGATCCAGCTGAAGATCTTCACGCCGGTTGGAACCGCGATGACCATGGTCGCAGCGGTGAAATACATTTTCGTGTTAACGTCGAGGCCGACCGTATACATGTGGTGCGCCCACACGATGAAGCCGACAACGCCGATTGCGACCATTGCGTAAGCCATGCCGAGATAGCCGAACACCGGCTTACGGCTGAAGGTTGCAACGATCTGAGAGATCATGCCGAAGCCCGGCAGAATCATGATGTAGACTTCCGGGTGACCAAAGAACCAGAACAGGTGCTGGTAGAGGACAGGGTCCCCGCCGCCTGCTGGATCGAAGAAGGTTGTCCCGAAGTTACGATCTGTCAGCAGCATCGTGATCGCAGCTGCCAGAACAGGCAGAGCGAGCAGCAGCAGGAAGGCTGTTACAAGCACTGACCATACGAACAGCGGCATTTTATGGAGGGTCATGCCCGGCGCACGCATGTTGAAGATGGTCGTGATGAAGTTGGTCGCACCAAGGATCGAGCCTGCGCCCGCCAAGTGGAGCGAGAAGATCGCGAAGTCGACCGCTGGACCTTGCGAGCCGGTCGTCGAAAGCGGTGCGTACACCGTCCAACCAACACCCGCCCCGAGGCCTGTGCCACCCGGCACAAACATAGAGAACAGCAGGCTCAGGAAGCCAGCAACGGTCAGCCAGAACGAGATGTTGTTCATCCGCGGGAACGCCATGTCCGGCGCGCCAATCATCAGCGGGACAAACCAGTTACCAAAACCGCCGATCATCGCAGGCATGACCATGAAGAAGACCATGATCAGACCGTGCGCTGTGATAAACACATTCCACATGTGGTAGTTCTGATCCATCGACGTGCTGTCACCGCCCATCAGATCGACCCAGAACTGAAGATACTGAATGCCAGGCTCAGCCAGCTCCAGACGCATGATGCCGGAAATCGCACCGCCGATGATCCCCGCACAGATCGCGAAGATCAGATACAGCGTACCGATATCCTTGTGGTTGGTTGACATGAACCAGCGGGCGAAGAAGCCCGGCTTGTGGTCCGCATGCGTGTCATGGCTCTCGTGGTGAGCGTCAAAGCCTTCTGCGGTGGTTGCCATCGTATCGTTCTCTCTGGTCTAATTCTTTATCAGTTACGCAGCCGGAGCAGCTTCGGCTTCGCCGTCAGCGCTCGCTTCTTCAGCAGGAGCAGCTTCTGCCACCGTTTCACTTCCAACGGTGCCGCCCTGCTCAAGCACCCACGCTTCCCATTCATCGCGAGGAAGCGCTTCTACGACGACCGGCATAAAGCCGTGACGCGCGCCGCAAAGCTCGTAGCACTGGCCATAATATACGCCCGGCTCTTCGATCGTCAGCATACGCTCGTTCAAGCGACCCGGCACTGCGTCCATCTTGAACCACAGCGATGCCACACCGAATGAGTGGATCACATCCGCCGCAGTTGTCTGAAGACGGATTGGCGTGTTTGCCGGTACAACCATGCGGTTGTCGACAGCGAGCTGATTTGGCTCACCGTTTGCAAGCGCCTCTTCCGGCGTCAGCATGTTCGAGATGATCTCGAAATCGCCATTGTCGGGATATGAATAGCCCCAGTACCACTGATAACCGGTCGCTTTGACGGTAATCGCTTCGGCTGGCGGCGTCTCATACTGGCTACGCAGCAGCGTGATTGACGGAACAGCGATAACCACAAGGATCAGGGCTGGAATTACCGTCCATACAACTTCGACGAGCGTGTTGTGGGTCGTCTTCGAAGGCGTAGGGTTGGCTGCGCGGCGATAGCGAACAACCACCCAAAGCAGCAGACCAAGGACGAAAAGGCTGATCACAGTGATGATCGGAAGCAATACCGCGTCATGCATCCACAGGGCGTATTCACCGTCAGCTGTATACTGATCCTGGAAGGTCAGGCTCTTCCACGGATCGGTTTCGTATGCCGTTGGCATGCCTTTACCTGCCTCTGGCTCCATCGGCACGTAGCCAGCGGTCGGCTCAGCTTCGACAGCAACTTCCTCTGCTGCGTCCTGAGCCAATGCCATTTGCGGCGTCAACGCCAGCACAGCAGCCATTACCAATCCTGCGATGAGGAAATATGCGCGATTAAGGGTGTGACCCAATACCATCGAATAAACGCTTTCCGCTTGCGTGGCCGAAACCACTGTCTTTCTCAACAAGCCGCGAGACATCGTTCAACGCTTGAAAACCCGACCACGACCATTCACTTGGCATCTCTGCCAAGAATTGCACGCCCCTATAGGCCCGCTTGCCGCATGCCTCAAGCGCTTCTAGGGAGAAAATTATGCACCGTTCGGTGAGAGCAATGCAATCCGGCGCAATTGAAAGAGAGTTCACGAATGACTGAAGAAGAAGTGCTGTCCGAGTTCCGCAGCTGTGGAGCCTTGCTCGAAGGGCATTTCAAGCTCTCATCAGGGCGGCACAGCGCGCAATATCTGCAATGCGCACGGGTGCTGATGAATGGCGAGCGGGCAGGCAATCTAGCCCGGGCGATCGCGCAGAAGATCCCGCGCGAGATTCGCTCCGAAGTGGATGTGGTTGTTTCCCCAGCAATGGGCGGGCTTATCATCGGCCATGAAATGGGCCGCGCGCTGGGCAAGGACGCGATCTTCCTCGAGCGACCTGACGGTGTGTTCCACTTGCGACGCGGATTCGCGCTTAAGCCGGGGGCAAAGGTGCTGATGGTTGAAGACGTTGTAACCACAGGCCTTTCCAGCCGCGAAGCCATCGAAGCTGTTGCGCGCGAAGGCGGTGAAGTCATCGCAGAATGCGCATTGGTGGATCGCTCCGCAGGCGAAGTGGACCTGGGCGTGCCGTTCTTCCCGCTCATGGCTCTAAGCGTGCCAAGCTACGCGGAAGACGAGCTTCCGCCAGAGCTTGCAGCAATCCCCGTGACCAAGCCGGGAAGCCGCGCCGCATGAGCACGCACAAGCTTCGTCTCGGGGTCAACATCGATCACGTTGCGACCATCCGCAATGCGCGCGGCGGCGATCACCCCGACCCTGTGCGCGCGGCTGAAATCGTCGCTAGCGTCGGGGGCGACGGCATTACTGCGCACCTTCGCGAAGACCGCAGGCACATTCGCGACGATGATTTGAAGCGCATTCAGGAAGCAACTGACTTGCCGCTCAATCTCGAGATGGCAGCAACAGAGGAGATGCTGGAAATCGCCTTGCGGCACAGGCCGCATGCCGCCTGCATAGTCCCGGAAAAACGCGAGGAGCGCACCACGGAAGGCGGACTTGATGCGGCCGGATTGCATAACCAGCTCGCACCGATCGTAACCCAGCTTGCCGATGTTGGCATTCGCGTCTCGCTTTTCATCGAAGCGAACGAACGTCAGCTCGACGCAGCGCTGCGTTTGGGCGCGCAAGTGGTTGAATTTCATACCGGAGAATACGCGCACGCTTTTCTCGACGGTGACAGCGAGAAAGTCGCGAGCGAATTGAAGCGCATTTCCGACATGGCTGCGCTCGCAGTCAAAAACGGGATCGAGCCGCATGCCGGCCACGGCCTGACCTACGAAAACGTCCAGCCGATTGCCGCGATCCCGCAGCTGGCTGAACTCAATATCGGGCACTATCTCGTTGGTGAAGCAGTGTTTGTAGGGCTGGAGAACGCGGTTCGCCGGATGCGCGATTTGATGGATGAAGCGCGCTGAAAACGGCCATCAGAGACACCCCCTAGATAGATCGAGATAACCCCGAGACCGTGACAGATCACCCGCAACTCACCCCGCAACAGCGCAGATGGGCCTTAGCTGCGGCAATACCGTTTTTGCTGAGCCTCGCGCTGCTGGGATATGCTATTGCGAAACAGACGCTGCTCGCCTTTGCGATTGGCTGGCCGATCCTACAAGTGTTCGGCTACGCGATGACGTTGCGAATCGCGAAGGGTGACTTCAGTCATGTCCTGGTCAAAGGTCAGGTCATGCTGCACGTGATGGCGCTGGGTTTGTTGGTGGCGGTTTTGGCGAGGGCGTCTTGAAGCTGATCTTAAGCGCGTCAGAGACAAGACCATGACTTCGGAAAAGTTCACGTTTTTTTGGAATGGTCCGTTCTCACAGTGGTACAAGTCACCCTTCACGATCGATGGGCAGTATTACAACACAGCTGAGCAATACATGATGGCGGAGAAGGCTCGGCTATTCGGTGACGATGAAGCTTTGGGCAAAATTCTCGAAGCAACAGACCCTGCCGTGCAGAAAGCATGGGGTCGGAAAGTCAAAGGCTTTGATCAGGAAAAGTGGGAGAAAGCGCGCTCGGAGATCGTTTATCGCGGAAGCCGAGCCAAGTTCACCACACACAGGGACTTGTTACAAATGCTGCTCGACACGGAAGGAACATCGCTCGCTGAAGCCAGTCCTGTCGACACCATCTGGGGGATTGGCTTAGCGGCAGATGCCAAGGACGCTTCGGATCGCTCCAAATGGTTGGGCCAGAATTTGCTTGGCGAAATCCTCCAAAATCTTAGAGACGAGTTGCTTGAAGAACAGCGCGGTGAAGGGATCCCCGAGCTGGTGGAACGAGCAAGACGGAAGGCGAAGAAATGATCATCGGGCTTGGTTCGGACCTGTGCAATATCGAGCGCATCCAAAACTCGATCGATCGTTTCGGCGAGCGGTTTGAAAACCGCGTCTTCACAGAGATCGAGCGTGCCAAGGCGCGGCGGCGTCCCTACACCATCGCCGGAACCTATGCGAAGCGCTTCGCTGCCAAAGAGGCCTTCAGCAAAGCCGTGGGCACGGGTTTTCGCCGCGGGGTGTTTATGCGAGATATCGGCGTGATAAACGCGCCTTCTGGTGCGCCAACGCTCGCTTTGGCCGGTGGTGCTGCAATCCGGCTTGCAGAATTGACGCCGGACGGCCATGAGGCGCTCATTCATCTCACTCTCACCGATGATCATCCATGGGCGCAGGCCTATGTGATTATCGAGGCGCGTCCGCTTTAGTTCATCCCCCCTCACCGAAAAACGAAATCCTCGCTGTGTCCAAAGACAAATCCAAAGCTTCTGAAAAGGTTGACTGGTTCGCGGAGCTGCGCGGCCTTGGCCTGATGCTGCTCGCCGTGCTCGCGTTCCACTCGCTTGTGGCAAAACCGTTCTACATCCCGTCAACATCCATGATGCCGAGCCTGTTCGTGGGCGACCGGCTGATCGTCAGCAAGTACCCCTATGGCTGGAGCTGGGCTTCGGTGAGCTTCCATGTGATGCCGCGATCCGACTGGCGCGTCTGGGCGGATACACCTGAATATGGCGATGTCGTGATCCCCGTGCATCCCGAGCGCGACGAGGATTACATCAAGCGCGTGGTCGCGCGTCCGGGTGATACAATAGCCGTCGAGAACGGCCGGATTATCCTCAACGGACAGATGGTTCCGCGCGAACAGGTTGCTGACCTGCGGATACCTTTTGAACCAGAGCTCACGTGCCTGGACGGCGGCCAATGCCTGGATGATTTCCAGCGCTTCCTCCAGCGCGAAGCGGACGGCAAGGAGTATTTCGAGATCCCGGCCTATCGCGAGACGCTGCCCAATGGCGCGAGCTATCTGATCATCGATTATTACGAACAGGATCTCGACAATTTTGCCGAAATCACTGTGCCTGAAGGCCATGTCTTCGTGATGGGCGATAATCGCGATCATTCCGCTGACAGCCGCGCAACGCTTGAACGCCAAGGGCTTGATGGCGCTGTTCCGCTGGAGAATATTGGCGGCCGCGCGGAATTCATCACATTCTCGCTCGATGGCTCGACCGGCTGGAACCCCGCCACATGGTTTTCCAGCCTGCGCCCCGAGCGCGCATGGACGAGCCTTCGTCCGACCATCATTCCTCAAGGCGAAAGCGAAGCAGACTAAGCCATGGCAAAGAAATTTCTTGGCTGCGTCGCGATCCTGATCGTCCTGTTCATTGGCGGCGCGATCTTGCTGACCGCTTTCTCTCGCGAAGCCACTGAGTTCGTCTTCGTGCCAAGCGCAGAGTTTGAAGAACAAGCCGCGCTTGAGACCAGCGCCTATGCCGATCTGGACCTTTGGTATTCGCACCCTGACAAGACGGGCGAGGATCCTGCGCGCTATCAGCCGCCTGCCGCAGACGAAGGGCGCACACTGCCCTCCCCTGCTGATCCGGCGCCGGGTGATTTCGCAGTCTTCTTCGTGCACCCGACCAGCTATCTCGACAAATCGAACTGGAACGCGCCGCTTGGTGACAAACAGGCAGAAGATGTCGCGCGGACTTACCTGCGCGGCATGGCGAGCCCGTTCAATCAAGCGAGCGCCATCTGGGCGCCGCGTTACCGCCAGGCAACTCTCGGTGCGTTCCTGACCGACAAGCCTGAAGGCCAACAAGCGATCGATGCGGCCTATGCCGATGTCGCGCTCGCCTACGATCAGTTCATCGCCCAAGTCTCGCCGGACACGCCGATTGTGCTGGCAGGTCATAGCCAGGGCGCGTTGCATCTGAAGCGGCTGCTTCAAGAGAAGGTCGCTGGTTCCCCAGCAGAAGAGCGGCTGGTTGCCGCATATGCGATTGGCTGGCCGATCTCGCTTACCCGTGATCTGCCGCTGCTTGGTTTTCCTGTGTGCACAGAGCCCGATTCCACCGGCTGCATCTTGAGCTGGTCAAGCTATGCTGAACCTGCTGATCCGTCTGACGTGATGGAGACTTATTCCGCGTCAATCGGCCTTGATGGCCAGCCTCGCGGAGACAGTACCATCCTTTGCACCAACCCGCTCACTGGCCGCGCAGGCGGTGAGGCGGACGCTTCGCTCAACCTCGGCACTCTTGTCCCGGAAGACAGCCTCGACAATGGCGAGCTGGTTGCGCGCGCCGTTCCTGCACGATGCGACGAGCGCGGACTGCTTCTGATTGGCGATCCGCCCCAAATGGGCAGCTTCGTCCTGCCGGGCAACAATTACCACGTTTACGATATTCCGCTGTTCTGGGCGAACACCAAGCAGGACGTGGCAATGCGAGTGGACGCATGGTTGCAAAGCCGCTGATCACGGACAGCGCGGCTGCGTTTGGCGAGGCTCTGCCGGATGGCGGCGCGCTGATCGCGCTTGATCTCGGCACGAAAACAATTGGCATTGCGACTTGTGATGCGGGCTGGCGATTTGCCACTCCGGGCAAGACGCTGGCGCGCGGCAAATGGGGCCGCGACCGTGATGAACTGGCCAAGCAAATCGCGGACCGCTCGATCAAAGGCGTCGTGATCGGCTTGCCGCGCAATATGGATGGCAGCGAAGGTCCGCGCGCGCAATCTGCCCGCGCCTATGCCCGTAATTGCTCGGAAGCCTTCGCTTTGCCGGTGCTGCTATGGGACGAGCGCTGGTCCACGCAAAGCGCGGAGCGCGACCTGATCGGGCAGGACACCAGCCGCCGCAAGCGCGCCGAAGTCATCGACAGCCATGCCTCCGCAGTGATTCTGCAAGGCGCGATTGACGCTTTGGCGGGGTCAGCTTTCTAGGCCTGTTCAAGTTCAGCGCGGCGCGTCTTCGCGATAGCTTCCAGCATACGGCTTCCTGACAGCTCCGCCTCGCGCCACAAGCCATCGCGCGCCGCATCATCCTGAGACAGCAGAGAACGCGCTTCGAAACTCGCCAGTTTCAGCCGGTCGCTGGGGTGGTGGCGACCGAATTGTTCAGCGAGGTCGAGCGCGTCCTCATGCCCGGTGGCAACCGCCACACGAAGGAACACTTCGGTCGCATTCGGGCTGAGCACTTTTTCCACCCGCCCGCTATCGAGATCAAAGCCATATTGGTCATACCAGCTTTGCGCGGTGTCGACTTTCATCACGTTGATGGAAACCGACAGGCTTTCAGGCGGGATCTGCGAATGAATATCCTTATGCGCGCGGTACAGCATAAGCTTGCCTTCATTAAGCGCGCTGCGTTCGATGAAGGTCAGCTCGCATTGCTCGCCTGCATATCCTGCGACATCCTCATAGGCATATTCGAAATAGTCGCTTTGATAGCCGGGCCCAAGATAACCCACTGTCAGAAATGAGAAATTGTGATCGTGCGGCACGCCATAGACAAAGGTCTTCGCGCCGCTTGCCTGATAGCAATGGTCTGTCGCGCTCGGCCAGATATTGGCGCGCAGGAAGGTGCCATTGTTGAGCGGGCTCAAGAGGATCGCTTGCGGGCCATAGCCGCTTTCGATCACATCTTCGCGATATTGGCTTTCGAGCTGGCGGAGCAACAGATCGCTGAGAAATTCCCGATTGTTGCCAAGCTTGCGGAGCCAATGCGCGGCTTCTTGCGTGCTTGAAGCATCGCCGGGATCAAAGCCGGAGGCCGCAATGCCTTCCACGCAATCGCCGAGCGCGCAGCTGGCGCTGTCTTTGATTTCGAGGACCTGAGGCATTACGCCGCCTCTCCTTTTCTGAGGGTCGGATATTGCGCGCGCAATTGCTGAGCCAGTTGGGCTGCCGGCGCCGCCAGTTCATCGCTTTCATCAGCCGCAATGCGGTCCAGCGCCGCTATCCCGCTAAAGGCGTCGAGCGCGATCATCTGGCGCACCGCTTCCCAACGCAGATGGGCAGGACCTGAGGCTGCAAGCCGCTGCATCGCAGGAACAGCATCGCTGCGGCCCAACGCGCCGAGCACGGCGAGCGCCATGCTCGACTGGCTCACACGCTTGTCACCGTCCGATTGCATGAGCAGCGCGCCATCGCTCAGGCGGAGCTCGCGCGTCGGATTTGCTTGTTCAGGCGTACGGCTCAGCTGGAGCAGGACGAGCCTGCCTTCCACGCTGATCCATTGCCGCATTTCACGGTTGCAATCGAAATGGAAGCTCGCGCCTTCGCTGACTGTGCTGCGATCACTTCTAAGCGCACCAGTGGCGGGATCTAACCGGCTGAACAGCCCCTCGCCTTGCCCCGCGACAACAATCTCATGCTGTTCGCGGTCGCTGAAGATCGCGCTGGTCGGCTCGGCCGGCTCTGCCAATTGCTCATACATCGCAATCGACAGCGTCGCGCCATGCTCTGCCAGCAATTGCATAGACCCATAGCCTGCGCTGTAGGAATAGCGGTACGGGATCTGCGCAAGCGGCTCGTCGCGCAAACCCGCCACATGCCTGCACGACCAAGTGTCGATGAAGCTGCGCGCTGCACCTGCGCTGCTGACCAAAGCCCTGAGATCGCTCAAGGCCTCCAGCGCATCACCTGCGGCATAACGCGCGAACTGTTGCAGGATTGGCGTAAGCTCGGGCAAGCTTTTCCAATCCTGCACAGTATGATCCATGGCGTTCTGAGCACGGCGCTGCGCCGCCGGGTCAGCCCGCAGTGCTGCAATCTCAGGGTCTATCCGCATGAATCAGTTAGTCCTTCCGGCGTGGATCAAGTCGCAGCCGCTGGGACCTGCTCGTCATAGACGAACACCATGATCGCAATGATCGCATCGGAATAGCTCGTCGTGGCTTTGGCAGCGCTGCCGAAAAGGCCGGTTGCTGTGTCCAGACCGGGAAGGCTTTCAAGCGCAATTTTGGGTGTTTTCATCATCTGCTCCTTTGCCACTGCGCGAACCCATTGCTCGCTCATGTGGTGAGCCGAAATCTGCGGAAAACTCACCGTGTTAAGAAATTAAAATATTGAAAACAAATAACTTTTGTAATAAGCGCACTTAATGACTGAAACTCCTCCAGTTTTTGATCCGGGCGAAGCATCCAAGCTTTTTTCCCAAGCTGGCCATTCCGGCTGGTTGGGCCTGCAATACCGCGCGCATGGCGAAAACTGGGTTGAGCTGGAGCTTCCCTGGCGCGACGATTTGCTCGCAGACGAGCAGCGCGAAGTGCTCGCTTCCGGCCCGATCATCAGCCTGATGGATATGACCAGCGGAATGAGCATCTGGACCGCTGCAAAATCCTTCAAACCCATCGCGACACTTGACCTGAGGGTCGATTATCAGCGCCCTGCCAAGCCGCGCAGCTCCGTCATCGGGCGCGTCGAATGCTACAAGATGACGCGCTCTGCCGCCTTTGTGCGCGGGATCGCGCATGACGGCGATGATGCTGACCCCGTCGCGCATGTCGCAGGCGTTTTCATGACCATCGCAAGGGATCCGCGCCGTGCCTGAGCCCAAGCCATTTTCTGACCCGATCACGCCTTACGCACGGTCCATGGGCATTGAAGTCGAAGGCGAGCTCGATGGAGCGCCGCTGCTCGCGATGGATTTCGAGCGGCTAGTGGAAGGCCGTCCTGGCCATTTGCACGGCGGCGCGACCAGCGGCTTGCTGGAGACAGCGGGCTATGCAGCGCTCGGCGCGCGCTTAAATGAGGACGATCGCTATCCGCGCCTCAAACCGATCAACATCACTGTGCAGTTCCTAAGCGCTGGCAAGCCCAAGCGGACCTATGCGCTGGGACGGATCACGCGGCTGGGTCGGCGCAACGCCAATCTCACTGTGGAAGCGTGGCAGGACGACCGCTCTCGCCCCATCGCAAGCGCGGTTATGAACATCCTTATGGTTGATCCGGACTGATTATCGATCTGGCTGGCGCTCTCGCCGTTCGACTTCGGCTCCAAGCCTTTCAAGCGCTTCTTCCAAGCGTCTTTCATCAAGGCTGATCCCGTCTTCGCTAAGGATGATTTCAAGCGGAATGCCTTCCGCTTCGCCGGAGATCACAACCGCGCCTTCGCGCAAGTTTACTTCCAGATCGCTGCCATCGATCGGGATCGTGACATTGTCTGGCACATCGAGTGGTTGGATAGGTCCTGAAGGGTCCGGAGCATCAACCGCAGGTGCAGCTTCGGCTGAGATCGCGCCGGTCATGAAGTCGCGCCAGATCCGCGCAGGCAGGCCTCCGCCTGTCACACGCTCGAGCGGCGAGTTGTCATCATTCCCGACCCACACGCCAACCACCAGACCGCCCGCATACCCAACGAACAAAGCGTCGCGATAATTCTGCGTCGTGCCGGTCTTGCCATAATTCGGAATCGTCAGAGCTGCCGCACGGCCTGTGCCTTTGTTGACGGAAGCGCGCAGCAAGCGCTCGATCGCGTCATGCTCATTGCCCGAAAGGCTATCTTCATCGCTGAAGAACCATTCTGTCCAACCTTTCTCCTCCGGCGTGAAAGCAACAGGCGCGATGGGGAAACGGTTTGCGGCAATCCCCGCATAGGCGGAAGTCAGCTCCAGCAAGCTCATGCTGGTTGTGCCGAGCGCAAGGCTGGGATCACCCACCGGCATGTCAGCAGTTACGCCGAGCTCGCGAGCTGTATCGATCACACGCTCGCTGCCAATCTGATTGAACAGCCGAACCGTCGCAACATTGCTCGATTGCGCGAACGCTTCTTCCAGCGAGATTGTGTCCGAGTATTTGTCGCCAGCATTTTTCGGCCGGTAACTACCTGTTTCAATGGGTGTATTTTCGATCCTGTCGCCAGGATCCATGCCCGCTTCGATAGCGGCAAGATACGTGAATAGCTTGAAGGTCGAACCGGGCTGACGTTTCGCTTGCGTCGCGCGATTGAACGGAGATGTCGCATAATCCTTACCGCCAATCATCGCGACGACTTCACCGTTGGGACGCATGGCCACAAGCGCGACTTGCGCATTACCGAGAGCGGCTTTGGACACAACTTGCGATGCGAGCCTTTGCAAGCCTGCATCTAGCGTCGTCGTCAGCGTCTGCTTGGCATAGCTGCGCTCTGCCGTTTTACGCACACTCGGCAGAACCCAGTCCGCAAAATATGTACCGGTCGGCAGCGTGTTGCGAGTGCGGATGTCGAGCTCGGGCGATGGCAGCGCGACTGCCCGCTCTGGCGTGAGATACCCTTCTTCCGCCATCGCATTGATGACGAGCCGCATGCGCGCTTCAGCCCCTTCATAATTGCGATTAGGCGCGAGACGTGAAGGCGCTTTCAACAAGCCGGCGAGCATCGCGGCTTGTTCTGGCTTCAAGTTTTCAGGCTGACGATAGAAGTAATGCAGGCTGGCTGCGCGCAGACCGTACTGGTTATCGCCAAAATAGGCGTTGGAGAGATAGCGTTCGAGGATCTCATCCTTGGTCAGCCACCCCTCTAACCAGAACGCGATCAGCATCTCTCGCGCTTTGCGGGTCAGGCTTCGCTCGGGCGTGAGGAAAGTGAACTTCGCAAGCTGCTGTGTGATGGTGCTGCCGCCTTGGGTCGGCCCGCCTGTAGCGTTCGAGATCGCTGCGCGCGCAAGGCCACGCGGATCAACGCCCCAATGCGAATAAAACCGGCGGTCTTCAATCGAAAGAAACGCGCCGACGACATGTTCGGGCAGGTCTTCGACTTCCACCGGCGCTTCGACATTTGCACCGCTGCGCGCAATCGGTGTGCCATCGCTTGCCAGCAAAGTGATTTGCGGCGGCGCAATCGGCTCAAGCGATTTGGACAAAGGCGCTGTGAAAGCGAGCCACCCAACCGCGATAATGAAGAGGAACAATAATGCCGCGACAATCCGCACAAACCAGCGGCGCTTACGCCCTTTGGGCTTGGATGGCGGCGCATCGAAACCGCCATCGCTCGCATCATCATAATCGAGATCAAAGTCGCGGTCGAACTGATCGAGCTGGCTGCCCCAGGGGTCTTGCGTCGCATAATAGCCAGGCGCAGCGCCGCCGGTTGCGGACAGACGCACTCGATTTACCCCGCGCGATTTTCTCAGCCATGCGAACATGCTGACTGTATTATCCTAACAATACAGCAAAGGCAATCAGGCTGTTTTCGCAGCGCCGCTTGGCAAGTCTTCGCCAAAGACACGCTGGTAATATTCGCTCACGAGCATGCGTTCTGCCTCATCGCATTTGTTGAGGAAGCTGAGGCGGAAAGCAAACCCGACCGAGTTGAAGATTTCAGCGTTCTGCGCCCAGGTCATAACGGTACGCGGGCTCATCACAGTCGAGATATCGCCATTCATGAAGCCCTGGCGGGTGAGGTCTGCGACCTTGATCATATCCGCGATGACCTTGTCATCGGTCTCAGGGCTCTTCGATTTAACGATCTTCTGCTCGACCTCAGCTTCGAGATAGTTGAGCGCAACGACGATGTTCCAACGGTCCATCTGTGCCTGGTTGATCGCTTGCGTGCCGTGATAGAGCCCGCTGGTATCGCCGAGGCCGACCGTGTTGGTCGTCGCGAACAGGCGGAAGTGCGGATCCGGGACGATAACCTTGTTCTGGTCGAGCAACGTCAGCGCGCCTTGCGCTTCGAGAACGCGCTGGATCACGAACATGACGTCCGGACGGCCGGCATCATATTCGTCGAAGGTCAGCGCAACGGGGTGTTGCAGCGCCCAAGGCAGGATGCCTTCCTTGAACTCCGTGACCTGAAGCCCGTCTTTCAACACGATAGCGTCTCGGCCAACCAGGTCGATACGGCTGATATGCGCATCGAGGTTCACGCGCACCGACGGCCATTTAAGCCGCGCGGCGACTTGTTCGATATGCGTCGACTTACCGGTACCGTGATAGCCCTGGACCATCACGCGGCGGTTGTGCGCAAAACCCGCAAGGATCGCGAGCGTCGTATCTGGATCGAACACATAGTTCTCGTCCAGATCCGGCACGCGGTCGTCCTTCAGGCTGAAGGCAGGCACTTGCCAGTCGACATCGATTCCGAACGTGTCGCGCACGTCGATGTCTGTGTCGGGTGCAGGAAAGAGCGTTTTGTCCGCTCCGTCGATTCCAGTTTCAAATACGCTATTCATTTCGCGAAAACGGTTAGCCGCGTCTTTGCAAGGCTGCAAGCGATGAGGCCGCGATTGTGCCGTGCTGCGTCAATCCACATGTGGAGATTGCCAGCCATGCTGCGCAATTTCAGCCAGGTGGCCGGTCTTGATCCAGACTCGTGCGCCGCCCGTTTCGGCTCTGAATGTTTCTGACGCACCCGGCGGCAATCTGATCCAGTCGTGCTTTGCGAAGCTGTCGGCGTTCCATTCGATCGCGCCTTCAAGGACCAACAATTCTGCACCTGCGCCCGCATCGAGAATTTTGGACGCCCCTGGTTCCCAATGCTCGATCATCACGGTTTCGCCTGGTACTTGATGGATTGTGGCCTGGTTGATGCCAGGCTGCCCTTCAAGTGCGGCCAGCTCGACATCGTTGAGGTCAATCGCGACCTGCGCATCGTCATCATGCGCGAATTGCCAGAGCTTTACAAAGATCGTGCAACCGTCATCTGCGCGCGGAATGTGACGCGTGCCGATCGGATTGCGGACATATGTGCCTGCGGGATAGTCGCCGTGCTCATCCTGAAAGGTGCCTTCGAGCACGATGAATTCCTCGCCGCCTGAATGCGTGTGGGCGGAAAAATGGCTACCCGGCGCATAACGCACGATGCTCGTTGCGCGCGCGACCTCCCCACCAATGCGGTCGAGCATGGGGCGTTCGACCCCCGCTATGGGCGATGGAGTCCACGCTAGCAGGCTTGAGTGGACGCCGACTGCCTCACTGAACTCCGCATTGATTTTCATAGCATTTTCCACTTATCCACATGCCAGCCTACCTAGTAGTAGGCAGAGTTTTCACTTGCCTTGAAACAGTCAACCTACTAGTAGGCAGGCGCAATTTCCAGTGGAGAATCCTCGCTTTGAGCACGCAGGAGCAGCTTGTTGATATCGGCGAAACGCTGATGCGCGAGCGAGGCTATGGCGGCTTCAGCTTTGCGGACCTTGCGCGCGAAACCGGCATCAGAAAGGCCAGTGTCCACCACCATTTTGCGACCAAAGCCGATTTCGGCATCGCTGTCCTGATCCGCTATGCTGAGCGAATGCGCGCACTTCTTGAGATGTTCGCGAACAGCCGCTCTGGCGGCCAAGCGCTATACAAGCTGATCAACCTCTATCGCGAAATGCTGAGCGACAGCGAGCATCTGTGCCTGTGCGTCGCTTTGGCAGGCGACCGCACAATTTTGAGCGAGCGCATGCACGCCGTCCTCGCGCAGACCAATGCGGCGACCGCCAGCTGGATCGAAAGCGTGCTACTGACTGGGCGCAAGGACCGTTCGATTTCGGTCGGCGGAGACCCCGCTGAAGAAGCGTGGGCGATCCTCGCCCATTTGCAAGGGGCGCAGTTGCTCGCTCGTGCGGCAGGAGAAGTTGAGCAATTCGATAAGGCGCTTGTCACACTGATGACGCGGATCAATCGATATTGAGAGCGGCCCATAACGCGTGTGGACTGGAAACCCGTCCCGCCCTCGCTTAGATTACCTTAATGGCTGATCCCGTTGAATCTCTGCGCTTAAAGCTCGTCGAGCAAGTGCGCGGCGTTTTCAACGACACCGCTTCAGGCCAAGAGCCGGTTCCGCCATCCGACGACGCGCTGTTCGAGAAGGACACGCCCATCCGCATGGTCCATGCAGATCTCGTCGGCATGATGGTCGGCGGCATTCGCGGACTTCTGCTGCAAATGCTTCACCCGCACGCGCTGCAAGGCGTGCTCGACCATTCCAACTTTCGCGAGGATATGCATGGGCGACTCAGACGTACCGCGCGCTTTATTGCTGTAACGACATTCGGTCACCGTGACGATGCTAGAGCCGCGATCGAGCGCGTTAATCGCATCCATGCGAAGGTCACAGGCACGTTACCGGACGGGAATACCTACGAAGCGACCAATCCGCGCACGCTCGCCTGGGTTCATGTGACCGAAGCGACGAGCTTCCTTGCCGGATATAAACGCCATGTCCGTCCGGACATGCCCAACCACGAGCAGGACGAGTATTTTCGCCAGTTCGCCATTATCGCGCGAGCACTCGGGGCCGATCCAGTCCCTGAAACACGCAGTGAAGCCGAGGCGTTGTTCCGCGAACTCCGTGTTGATCTGCGCACATCAGCGGAAGCACGCGAAGTCGCTCAACTGGTGCTGAACCAGAAACCGCCGGGAACGCCGCCCGGCCTGCAAGCGATGCTCGGCGCCGAGGCGGTTGCGATGCTGCCAAGCTTTGCGCGCTCCATGCTCGGTCTGACGCGCCCCGGGCTTGCGACCATCCCTGCACGCGCGGCCACATGGGGCATGGGCAAGACGCTGCGCTGGGCGTTCAAACAGAACTGATCGAGCAGAATTTATACGTTGGAAGCGCGCTTCGTGATATAAGCGCCGCAGAAGGAGAGGGCTTATGTACATTCAAGGTTTTGTCATCGCAGTGCCCGAAGGCAAGAAGGAAGCGTATCGCGAGCTGGCGGAAAAATCCGCCGGAAAATTTGCGGAATATGGCGTCTCGGAAATCGTTGAAGCATGGGAAGACAATGTGACGGATGGAAAGGTCACCGACTTCCGCATGGCCGTTAAAGCCGAGCCGGGCGAAAAGATTGTTTTCTCGTGGATGATCTGGCCGGACAAAGAAACGTGCGAAGCTGCTCATGCGAAAATGGAGAATGACGACTTCTGGACCACAGAAATGGGTGAAATGCCGTTTGACGGTATGCGCATGATCTGGGGCGGGTTTTCACCGCTATTGGTTCAAGGCCGCGACTAAAGAGCTGATTGATGGCAGAATTTACATTCTACACTGTCGCGATGAGCCGTGGACAGATTGCGCGCTGGGCGCTGCACGAGGCGGGCGCGGATTACGAACACGTTATGATGGAGTGGGCGACAAGGCCTGAAAGCTTCAAGGGTCTCAATCCGATGAACAAGGTCCCGTGCCTGGTCCATCATCACAGCGATCATGACCATGTCGTGACGGAAACCGCGGCGATTTGCCACTATCTCGCTGAGACCAACCCGGATGCGGGTTTGCTGCCTGATGCACATGAGCGTGCTGCCTATTTCCGCTGGCTGTTCTTCGCGGCAGGGCCGTTGGAACAAGCGGTCTTGTCGAGGGCAATGGGTTGGGACGTGCCACAGGAAAGGGAGGCAACCGCAGGCTTCGGATCGATGGAACGTACACTTGATGCAGTCGATAGCTGGCTTTCCGCGAACGACTATGCAGCTGGCAACCGCTTCACGATGGCCGATGTTTACTTTGGCAGCCAGATCGACTGGGGTCTGATGTTCGGCTCGATCCCGACCCGGCCTTCTTTTGAGGCTTACGCGGAGCGTATTCGCGCTCGACCCAAATATTCAGAAGCCAAAGCCATCGACGCAAAGATTATCGCGGAGGCAGCCGAAGACAGCTAAGCGATAGCCGCGCTTTTGCGCAAAAGCTGATAGGCTTCAACCACTTGGTTCAGCCGCTTCTCATGCCGCCGGTCCCCGCCATTGCGATCGGGATGATACCTTCGGACCAGCTCTGAATAGCGCCGTCGCAAGCGCCTGCGGTCCGTCTCAAGACCCAGTCCCATCGTGTCGAGCGCGCGAGCCTCGTCGGGACTAAACCGCCCGTCCATTGCCATCTTCGCCTCGCGCTCGGCGCGGGACTTGATCCCGTTCACCCGAGCGCCAATCGCATCCAGCGGATCGGCAAAATCGGCCCAACGCGGCATGCCGTCCACTCCGGCAGTCGGCCGGAATGAGGGACTTTCCGTTTGCCAGCCTGATGCTGGCGATTGCGCGGAAAGGATCTCCTCTGCGCTCATCCCTTCAAACCAATCATAGCCTGCGTTGAACTCACGCACATGTTCGAGGCAGAACCAGCGCCACTCACCTGGCCCGTCAAACCCATTGGGACGATAGCCTGGCGCACGGAACTCGCCAGGTTCTTCGCAAGCGGGATGCTCGCAAAGCCGTTCGCTGTCTTCAAAACGTCCATGGAATCGCGTCTGTCTCACTCTGTAAGGATGGGCATGGACAAGCCATAAGAAAACCCCCTAGGCACTTCGCATGACCGGACCCATGGCACAGGAAATCGAATCCCGGCTGCGCGAGGCCTTTACGCCGACCCAGCTCGACATCATCAATGACAGCGCGAAACATCGTGGCCATTCAGGCGATGACGGCAGCGGAGAATCGCACTTTACAATTGTGATTGAAGCGGAGGCGTTTGCAGCCATGAACCGGCTCGGCCGGCAGCGCGCGGTGATCGAAGCGCTCGGCGATATCGTCGGCGAACGGGTCCATGCGGTGGCGATCAAAGCGAAAGCGCCGGGGGAGTAACATGATCCTTCAGACCATCACTCCAACGACACATGATCTCGGCCAGTTCGAGGTTCGGCGCGCTCTGCCCAAGAAAGAGCGCACCATGGTCGGGCCGTTCATCTTCGTCGATCAGTTCGGCCCTGCACAGCTCGATATTGGCGCCGCGATGGATGTGCGCCCTCACCCGCATATCAACCTGGCAACAGTTACTTGGCTATTTGAAGGCGCGATTGATCATCGCGACAGTCTGGGCACGTTCTCGACGATCCGTCCGGGCCAAGTGAACCTGATGACAGCCGGGCGCGGCATCGTACATTCCGAACGCTCGCCCGACGAAGAACGCGCCACCGGACCACGCATGTACGGGATGCAGACCTGGCTTGCGCTGCCCGATGGCCGCGAAGAGATCGACCCAGCTTTCGAAGCGGTGAGCGACTTGCCGGTCATCGAAGACAGCTGCGCGAAGGCCATTGTCATCATGGGCGAGCTGTGGGGGAAGCGCGCCGCGACAACGACCTATGCCGATACGATTTATGCTGAGATACTTCTCGCGCCGACAGGTTCGATGCCCATCGAAGCCGAAGCAGACGAACGCGCAGTCATGCTGGTTGGCGGTGAAGCGAGCCTGGATGGCAAGCCGCTCGGCCTTTACGAACTCACCGTGCTCGCGCCGGGCCACGCGATGACGCTCACGAGCGAGCGCGGCGGGCGCATCATGCTGCTCGGCGGTGAAGCTTTTGCGACCAAACGCCATGCCTGGTGGAACTTTGTCAGCAGTAACAAGGACCGCATCCGGCAAGCGAGCGAAGACTGGAAAGCTGGCCGTTTTCCCAAGGTACCGGGTGACGAAGAAGAGTTCATACCGTTGCCTGAAGGCAGACCGAAAACTGTCACTGATTAGAGCGGGCTCAAGGGGATAGGAAAGTCATGGATTTCAAAGACAAGGTAATCTGGATCACCGGGGCGTCCTCCGGCATCGGCGCAGCTTTGGCTCGCGAATGGGCGGGTCGCGGCGCGCATTTAGTGCTTTCCGGGCGCGACGAAGCGCGGCTTGGAGAGGTTGCAGCTGGCTGCGGCGAGACACTGATACTGCCTTTTGACGTGCGCGATGATGCGGCTCTTGCCGATGCGACTGCCAAGGCGATTGGCTGGAAAGAAGGCGTTGACTTCGCGGTGGCCAATGCGGGCGTTTCGCAACGCAGCCGGGCGCTCAAGACTGAGATGCAAGTGTATCGCGACATAATCGATATCGACCTGACCGCACAGATCGCATTTTCGCAGAGCCTGATCGGTCATATGGCCGAGCGAGGAAGCGGTGGCCTTGCTTTCATATCCTCTATTGCGGGCAAAGTCGGCGTTCCGATGCGCACGGCCTATTGCGCGGCGAAATTCGGCCTCGCAGGTTACGCCGATGCCCTACGCGGCGAGCTCAGCCAGAATGGCGTTGGCGTCCATGTGATCTATCCCGGCTCCATCGCAACCGATGTCAGCCGCAACGCTCTCACTGGCTCTGGCGAGAAACGCGGGCGCAGCGACAAAGTCATCGATGAAGGCATCAAGCCCGACAAGGCTGCCAAGACCATGGTTGACGCTATCGCAGCAGGGACGCGCGAAATCATCGTCGCTGAAGGCATGGAAGAGGGCATGGGCGAAATGCGCCGCACGCCTGATGCGCTATTCGATCAGGTCGCGGCCATGGTCGCGAGCGGCTACATGGAGCGGATGGAAGCGGACGGATGATAGCGCCTGATTGACCACGCAACGATCCAGCAGGCGATCAATTGCTCCACCCAGGCCAGCGGCAACGCCGCCAGCACCATCGAAAAAGGTGCCAGACCCATGTTCGCCACTCCTATCCAAAGCAGCCCGAATACGGTGAGCGTAAAGGCAAGAGATGCAGCGATCAGCTGTCTCAAGCTCTGGCCAAATCGCTCCAACCATAGCCAATAAAAGCCAATCGCCGCCAAAATGAGAACGAGGTCCCAGACACCCCAGATCGCGAAGATCTGGTGATTCATCGCACCGATCTGCGGTTGATCTGGGAAATGTGATCGTAGAAGCGGTCGCACCACAAGAAAGTATCGTGCCACCTCTGATACATTGATCCAGATGAAATTAAGCCAAAACGCTGTAGCAAGCGCCTTTGACGGCAGCGGTTTGGCATTCTCAGGCATCTTCGGTTTCCTTGCTGATCAGAGACATAATGGTCGCTGCCCGCTTGCGAAGTTCGTCCGCTGAAGATGTAATCCGCGACATCGCCCAGAGACCTTGCGCTGAAAGAACAAGGAATTCTGACAATTGCTGCCTTCGCTCCTCTGTCATCGAAGACGGAAGAGCACTGGCAAAAGCAAGCTCGAGCCGGTGGTTGTGGTCCTTCACCAAGGCCGCAATTTCCGGATCATTCGGTGCGATCTCAGTCATTGCATTTCCGACAAGGCACCCAGGGCCCGGCAGCCCCATTCTCTCCGCAAGCACGATCTGGAGCTCGAAATATTCCGCAATCGCATTCAAGCCCTGCTCTGTGGCGCCGAATGGCTTAAGCGCCGGCGCGACAACACGATCGTGATACAGGCCGAAACAACGAGCATAGAACCTGTGCTTGCTTTCAAAATCGCGATAGATTGTTTGCCGCGTTGATCCAGTGGCCTCGACAAGTTGCGACATCGATGTGGCCTCGTAGCCGCTCTTCCAGAATAGCCTCATCCCCTTTTCGAGCACGTGATCGGGTGAATTGATGCGCGGCCTTGCCATATTTCGGAGCGTATCAGAACGTTCGTTCTGATACAAGCTTCGTCTGAGGCTGGCGAAGCCAAGAGAAACAATGCACAAGCAACGCATGGAAATGAAACGCGTTAAACTCAGCTATGGGATCGAGCTCGACGTGGTCGATATCGGCCCGCGCGATGCGCCTGCCCTCATCTTTCTCCATGGCTTTCCGGAGAACCATCGCAGCTGGCGTCATCAGATCGCGCATTTCTCGGATCGCTATCGCTGCATCGCGCCGGACATGCGCGGCTATCGCGGATCGTCCAAGCCGGAAGGCGTGGAGAATTACTCACCCGACAAGCTGATCGGCGATGTTTTCGCGCTCGCGTCAGCGCTTGAGATCGAGAACTTCACCATCGTCGGTCACGATTGGGGCGGCGCAATCAGCTGGGGTGTCGCACTTGGCGGGCAGACTGGCCCGGTCACCCGTGCGATTGTCGCCAACGGCCCGCATCCCGCGACTTTTCAGAAGCTGCTCTACACCAACCGTATCCAGCGCGAAGCGAGCCAGTATATGCGCGGCTTCAAGGACACCGCGAATGATGTGCTGGTGCGAGAAAAAGGCCTGCTTGGCCTCCTCGAGCAGGAAATCAATTGGGACGCGCATTACGAGATGGAGCCGGAAGAGCGCGCGATATTGCTGGAAGACTGGCAGAACCGCGACGCCGCTTTAGCGATGCTGAATTACTACCGCGCGACGCCTACATTTGTGCCGCCGATGGACGCCCCATTTGAGCTTCCCGCAGATTTCTCCGTGCCGCCGCTACCTAAGCTTGAGATTCCTACGCTGGTGATTTGGGGCGAGGACGACACCGCCCTTCCGGCGGAAAACCTCGAAGGCATGGAAGACCTCGTCAGCGACTTGTCGATAGTGACTGTGCCTGAATGCGGCCACTTTGTGCAGTGGCAAAGACCCGATGCGGTTATCGTTGCGATGGAGCGCTTTCTCGCACGAACCGCTTAGTCGGCGCCAATCCACTCGACCCAGGCGCCGTGCGGATGGGCATGGCTGAGCAAATGGGTTTCGCCATCCTGCGAGGAGCCGTTCCAGTAGCGTACTTTCAGCTCATGCCGGAAAGTCGCGGGATCAGTCTCAAGCGCGATCCAGGCAAAAGGACGCTCAGGCGACGCGTTCGCGGCTGCCTCCTCGAATACACGCGAGATCGCATCCTGCGTTTCTGCAGGCATATATTGCCACATGATTGAATGGAACATCGTACGGGTGACGCCTTGCAGATGGTCAAGCGCGAGAAAGCTCTCGACAAAGTCGCTTGCATCTTGCTGCACAAGCTTGGGCGGCTGCTCGTTCGCAAGCGCAATCGCCGCATCAATCCGCGACATACGCACCGTCGCGTCAGGCCAGACATAGGCTTTCAGCTTAAGCGCCGCTGCGGGATCTGACAGGTCGATAGTCGCTTGATCACAGCCTTTGATCGAAACGATCTCGACTGGATTGGCTGGCGGCGCATCCCCGCGCCATTCCGGTGCGATCTGCATGGGTGAAGTCTTAGACCCCACCCGCGTCCCGCCCAGATCATAATGATAGCGCTCCATCATCGTATTGACGCCCGCGCTTGCGCCGAGCTCGTTCAGCTCGAACTTCGACCCCACCCTGCCGGACAACCACAACAGCCCTGCCATTATGCTGGCAGATCGCCCGGCTTCATTGGTTTGCGGCGGACCGTCGAGCCACGGCAGCAATTGCGTATCAAAAGTTTCGACCAGTTCGCACACCATGCGGGTGATAGTGTCCTGATCGGTGATTTGCCCGGAATAGACCCGCTCCAGTCTTGTGTCCTCTCCTGTCAGCACAAGGTGATGCAGTCCGCCAGTAAATCGCAGCGGCATGGCATCTTTCAAAGTGATGCCTTCCCAATTGGCGATGCGGCGACCGTTCGCAGTTTCGCTTTGAGCAACTTTCGGGATCGCCCGGATCAGGCGCGCTGTGCACGGCGCTCCGTTTTCTTCCGCGTGCTGAGCCTGCCAGTTGATCGCTTCGGCCAGCTCTCTAGTGAACATCACTCCGTCATTGCTCATCGCTCCCCCCGATCTCGATACGCTGAGCCTGCCTTAATGATTGCCCTTTGTCTGTCCAATCCCTAAGTCGCACGCGCAATGACACAGACTGACGCCAATTTGCTGACTTTCGCGATTCCCAAAGGCCGCATTCTCGACGAAGCGCTGCCGGTGATGGCGCATGCTGGTGTCGTTCCTGAAGAAGCGTTTCACGACAAAAGCAATCGTGCGCTGAGTTTTGCCACGACACGCGGCGACATGCGGCTCATCCGCGTGCGCGCTTTCGATGTCGCGACTTTCGTCGCACATGGCGCAGCGCAAGTGGGCATCGTCGGCTCCGATGTGATCGAAGAATTTGATTATCCTGATCTTTATGCCCCGGTTGATCTCGACATCGGCCATTGCCGTCTGTCCGTTGCGACGGTGAAAGGCGATGCCGCGCCTTCCAAGCAGGCCAGCCATTTGCGGATTGCGACGAAATATCCAAACCTCACGCGTCGTCACTTTGAGCGGCAGGGCATTCAGGCTGAGTGCGTTAAGCTCAATGGCGCGATGGAGCTTGCGCCGTCTCTGGGTCTGTCTCGCCAGATTGTAGACTTGGTCTCAACGGGGCGGACCCTCAAGGAAAACGGCTTGGAAGAGAGCGAGCGCATTCTCGATATCTCCGCGCGCCTGATCGTGAACCGTGCGGCGCTCAAGACCGATAGCCGCGTCGCGGAACTGGTCGATGCATTCCGGGCGATTGCTGAAGAGCGAGCCGCGGCGTGACGCATCAACTCAACAGCTCTGACGCGAATTTCGAACGCGATTTTCGCAGGCTGGTCAATGCGCGGCGCGAAAGCGAGAGCGACGTCGCAATCCAGGTCCGCGATATCTTGCGCGAAGTGAAAGCGCGCGGTGACGAAGCGATCATTGAATATTCGCAGCGCTTTGACGGGCATGCGCTTAGCGAAGATAGCGACTGGGTCATCACCGCCGAGCGCTGCCGCGAAGCCTATGACGCGCTTGAGCCTGATTTGCGCGAAGCGTTGGAGCTCGCGGCGAGCCGCATTCGCGCTTATCATGCAGCACAATTGCCGGAGAACCGTGACTACACTGACGATGCAGGCGTGCGTCAAGGCGCGACCTGGCGGGCGGTGGATGCAGCCGGCCTTTATGTGCCCGGCGGCCGCGCGGCCTATCCCTCTTCGCTGCTGATGAATGCGATCCCGGCGCGTGTAGCCGGGGTCGAACGGCTTGTCGTGGTCACGCCCACACCGAAAGGGCAGTCTAACCCCATCGTGCTCGCAGCAGCCCATATCGCAGGTGTTGACGAGATATGGCGAGTGGGCGGCGCTCAAGCCGTGGCCGCGCTCGCCTATGGCACAGACCGGATCAAGCCGGTCGATGTCATCACCGGCCCCGGCAATGCTTATGTCGCGGAGGCCAAGCGCCAGCTTTACGGCGTTGTCGGGATCGATATGGTGGCAGGGCCGAGCGAGATCCTCGTCATTGCGGACAAGGACAATGAGCCTGAGTGGATCGCGGCAGACTTGTTAAGCCAGGCGGAGCATGATCCAACCTCGCAGTCGATCCTCATAACCGATGATGCGCCCTTTGCCGCCCTGGTAAGCGACGCAATTGAATTGCAATTGGCAACGCTGGACACTCAGAAGACTGCCAAGGCGAGCTGGAAAGAGCATGGTGCGATCATCGTCGTTGGCAGCCTTAGCGAAGCGCCTGCACTCGCGAACAAGCTCGCAAGCGAGCATGTCGAACTGGCAGTTGCTGATCCTGAAGCGCTGATGGCAGACATCCGCCATGCGGGCAGTATTTTCCTGGGCCGAATGACGCCTGAAGCGATTGGCGACTATGTCGCAGGGCCTAATCATGTCCTTCCGACTGGTCGCCGCGCACGCTTTGCCAGCGGGCTGTCCGTGCTCGACTTCATGAAGCGTACAAGCTTTATCGAGCTCGGCGAGCAAGGCATGGCCGCTATCGGTCCTGCTGCAGCACGGCTTGCTCATGCTGAAGGCCTGCCTGCGCACGCCAAGTCCGTTGAGGTACGCTTGAAATGACCGCACCCCGCTCTCAAGCCCGTTCAGCGGCGCGCCTTGCTGCTGTTCAAGCGCTCTATCAGTGGCAAATGGAAGGCACTGCGCTGACGAAGCTGCTCGATGAGTTTCACCAGCATCGCTTGGGCCGCGAAATCGACGAGATGGACGAGCATTACGCTGAAGCTGAAGTCGATTTTTTCGATGATATCGTCACAGGCGTGACTGCGCGCGCTGACGAGATCGACGGCAAGCTCTTAGAAAAGCTCGCGGATGGCTGGACCCTTGCACGGCTCGACAAGACTATGCTGCAGGTCCTGCGCTGCGGAGCGTACGAGCTGATCGCCCGCGCTGACGTACCCACTGCTTCTGCGATTTCAGAATATGTTGATGTCGCCAAAGCCTTCTTTGATGACCGCGAAGCGAAGTTCGTAAACGGCATTCTCGATGCTATCGGCAAAGAGGTTCGAAGCTAAAGAATTCCGTTCATGCTGAGCCTGTCGAAGCATGTGTTTTCAATCGTGTCACGTCCTTCGACAAGCTCAGGACGAACGGTTACTAGGTAGCTATGAACGAAGCCGAATTCATCGCTGCCTTACGCAGATTGCCGCTGCATCCCGGAGCGCGGAACCTCGAAGATGACTGCGCGGTGCTTGAACTGGGAAGTGAAACACTCGTCCTGACCCATGATGTGATGGCCGAAGGCACGCATTTCCGCGAAGATGCGGACATGGCGGATGTCGCTTGGAAGCTGGTCGCGGTGAATCTGTCGGACTTGGCCGCAAAGGGATCGGAGCCGATCGGTGTGCTGTTGGGGCACAGCCTTAGCGTTGGCGATGAGCGGTTCCTGGTGGGGCTGAGGGAAGCTCTTGAAACCTTCGCAGTACCGCTACTCGGCGGCGATACAGTCAACGCGGAAGGCTCGCGGAGCTTCGGCCTCACTGCAATCGGCCGCGCGACGCATACTCCTGTACCCTCCAGATCCGGCGCGCAGATAGGGGATGCTGTCTATGTGACAGGCAAGCTGGGCCGCGCCATGCTCGGCTTTGAAGGTGATCTGCAGCACTTGGAGGCGTTCAACCGCCCTTGCCCACTGCTGGCCGAAGGCAAAGCGCTCGCGGGAAAGGTCACCGCCATGATGGACGTATCCGACGGTCTTCTGCTGGATGCCTTCCGCATGGCGCAAGCAAGCCAAGCAACCTTCGCGATCGACAGCATGGCGGTGCCGATAGCCGATCACAATCGCCGAGAGGACTGCCTGCGATGGGGTGACGATTACGAGCTGCTTTTCACGCTGCCAGATAGTGTGGATTCGCCAGTCGATTGCACTCGCATCGGAACGATCGAGCCGCAGGGTTTTGGCTCGCTTGTCCTCGACGGCGAGGCAATCGTGAATGGCGAAGGGCTCGGCTACCAGCACTGAGACCACCGAATTGCTGGTGAGAGAGCGCCCGGCAGAGCGATTCTCCCCTTGTCTCCTGCGCGCCAACCCTTATAGCCACGCCCACATGCCGCTCGAGGGGAGTTCGAGCGGGCATACTTCCACGCCATGAGAGGGGAATTTTCGTGGACCTTATCCTTATTTCAATCGGGCTGGGCCTGCTTGCCATTGTGTACGGCATCTTCACCAGCCGCCAGGTTCTTGGCGCAGACGCCGGGAATGAAAAGATGCAGGAAATTGCAGGCGCGATCCAGGAAGGCGCGCAGGCCTATCTCAACCGTCAATACACCACCATCGGCATCGTCGGTGTGGTTGTTGCGATCCTTGTCGGGTTGTTTCTCGGCCTGATACCGGCAGTCGGTTTTGTCATTGGCGCGGTGCTTTCAGGCGTTGCGGGCTATATCGGGATGAATATCTCGGTGCGTTCAAACGTGCGTACCGCGCAGGCAGCAAGCACAGGCTTGCAGCAGGGCCTTACCATCGCATTCCGCGCTGGTGCCATTACCGGTATGTTGGTGGCTGGTCTCGCGCTACTGGCAATCGCAGTGTTCTTCTATGTGCTGATCGGACCGATGGCTCTCGAAGAAAACAGCCGTGCGGTTATCGATGGCCTGGTTGGCCTTGCCTTCGGTGCATCGCTGATCTCGATCTTCGCACGTCTGGGCGGCGGTATCTTCACCAAGGCTGCAGACGTAGGTGCTGACCTCGTCGGCAAAGTCGAAGCAGGTATTCCGGAAGACGATCCGCGCAACCCGGCGACGATCGCTGATAATGTCGGCGATAATGTCGGCGACTGCGCCGGCATGGCCGCTGACCTTTTCGAGACCTATGTCGTCACCGTTGGCGCAACCATGGTTCTCATGGCGCTGCTGCTGACCGGCATTGGCGATCTGCTGCTGCCGCTGATGGCGCTTCCGCTGCTGATTGGCGGTGCGTGTATCGTGACCTCGATCATCGGTACTTACTTCGTCCGTCTCGGCAATGGCACCAATGTCATGGGCGCGATGTACAAGGGCTTCATCGTGACTGCCGTGCTGGCAATCCCGCTGATCTGGTTTGCCACAGCTCATGCTCTGGGTACCGTTGGCGTGGACATGAACACTGTGCTCAATCCAGGTCTCGGCATGGTCGAGTTTACTGGCCGTGACCTGTTCTATTGCTCGCTGATCGGCCTCGTTCTGACCGGAGTCATCATCTGGATCACAGAGTACTACACCGGTACGAACTTCCGTCCGGTCCGCTCGATCGCCAAGGCTTCGGAAACGGGCCATGGCACCAACGTGATCCAGGGTCTGGCTATCAGCCTCGAATCGACCGCTCTGCCAACCATCGTCATAATCGCGGCGATCATCGGTGCGTACCAGCTTGCTGGACTGCTCGGCCTCGCTTTCGGTGCAACCGCTATGCTGGCACTGGCCGGCATGGTTGTCGCGCTCGACGCTTATGGCCCGGTGACCGACAACGCAGGCGGCATCGCCGAGATGGCAGGTCTGGATGAAAGCGTTCGAGAAAAGACCGACCTGCTTGACGCAGTGGGCAACACGACCAAGGCTGTGACCAAGGGCTATGCCATCGGTTCAGCCGGTCTGGCAGCACTGGTGCTGTTCGCAGCTTACACCGCTGACCTGCGCGAGTATTTCCCGAATGCTGAAGTCAATTTCAGCCTCGAGAACCCGTATGTAATCGTCGGGTTGCTGCTCGGTGCATTGCTGCCGTACCTATTCGGTGCGATGGGCATGACCGCAGTCGGCCGCGCGGCCGGTGACGTCGTCGTCGACGTGCGTGACCAGTTTGCGAAAGATCCGGGCATCATGGCCGGCACCAGCCGTCCGAACTATGCTCGCACGGTTGACCTCGTGACCAAGGCCGCGATCAAGGAAATGATCGTGCCTAGCCTGCTTCCGGTGCTCGCACCGATCGCGACGTACTACGTGATCTATCTCCTCGCTGGTCAGAACGAGGCCTTCGCAGCCGTGGGCGCTTTGCTCCTCGGCGTGATTGTCGGCGGCCTGTTCGTCGCGCTCTCCATGACCGCCGGCGGCGGCGCATGGGACAATGCGAAGAAGTACATCGAAGACGGCAATCACGGCGGCAAGGGCTCTGAAGCTCACAAGGCTGCGGTGACCGGTGATACTGTCGGCGATCCTTACAAGGATACCGCAGGTCCGGCTGTGAACCCGATGATCAAGATCACCAACATTGTCGCGCTGCTTCTGCTCGCGGCTCTGGCTGGTGCTCACTAAACAACGAGTTCCCCCATGGGGACTGGAGACCCCGTCAGACGCAAGTCTGGCGGGGTTTTCATTTGGGTTCTTGACCCTGAGCCGCGCCATCCGCAAAGCCGGTTGCAATGACGAACCCAACACCCACTTCCGAGCAACTCGTCGCTGAGCTGATTGAGCTCCTGACTGTCGACCAAGCAGACGATCACGCGTTCAAGGGCAAGGCCAAGGACGGCGGCGTCGGTCGCATGTTTGGCGGACAAGTCATCGCGCAAGCTTTGCAGGCAGCGCAAGCGACCGTCACAGACGGCAAGCAGGCTCATTCGCTCCATGCCTATTTCTTGCGTGGTGGCGAAGAAGGCCCGGTCACCGACCTGGCAGTAGAAGCGGACTTTGACGGGCGCAGCTTTGCCAACCGCCGGGTCGTCGCAAGCCAGACCGGCAAAGATGGCCAGACCCGCCCCATCCTCAACTTGACCGCAAGCTTCCAGCGCCCTGAAGAAGGGATGAGCCACGAAGACACTGTGATGCCGCAAGTGACACCTCCCGAAGAGCTTCGCAGCGACATGGAAGTCCGCCGCGAATATGTCGATCAGGCTGGCATTAACGGCACCACACGCGAAATCATGCTGCGGCCACGCGCGATCGAGATGCGCACCAGTGACAAATTGCACTGGATGAATTCAGAGCCCAAGCCGCCCAAGGCGCATAGCTGGTTCAAGGCAGCAAGCGCTCTGCCCGATGACCCGGCCCTGCACCGTGCAGTGATCGCCTATGCGAGCGACTTCACTCTGCTCGGCACCTCCGCCCTGCCGCATGGCCTAAGCTGGATGCGCGGAGAGCTTGTCGGCGCGAGCCTGGACCATGCGATCTGGTTCCACCGCCCAGCCCGCGCGGACGAATGGCTACTCTATGCAACCGACAGCCCATGGAGCGGCAATGGCAGAGGCTTTAACCGGGGCCGCATCTTCAACCGCGAAGGCGAGCTGGTCGCCAGCGTCGCGCAGGAAGGCATGATCCGCAGGCGCAAATCGAAGAGCTGAAAATCGCCTTCCAACAAAATTGACAAAGTTGACACCTGTCAACTTCACTAAAGACACTTCAAACCCGCAGAATTCTGCCGTTTATGGCCATTCCAACAAAGTTGACACTTGTCCTACAAAAGACAAACTCCGCAATGGACGAAACAGCGGTCAACAATGCGAAAGAGCCGCCATCAGCGATAGCGGCTCCACACTTTGTAGGAAATCGCAGCGAGACACTCCAGCCCGGCTAGTGAGCAAGCAGGATCGGTATTGCTGGATCGGTAATCGCGCGGCGGGTAACGCCGCCCAGCAGCATCTCTGCAAGCCGTGAATGGCCAAAAGCCCCCATCACCATCATTCCGCAATGACGCGCTTTGGCGGCTGCAAACAGCGTGTCCGCGATACTGCCATCCGCTTTTGGTATCTCGACGAGCTCGCAATCAATCCCATGACGACTGAGATATTCGGCACCGCGCACAGGCGGCAGGTCAAAGCGTTCGCGGTCTTTCTCTTCGGAGATGCTGACGAGATAAACCGACTTTGCTTTCGCCAGCAGCGGGACTGCGGCGCGCAATGCCAAGGCGGCTTCGCTTGAGCCATTCCATGCAACCATCACAGGCGCTTCGACATCAATCGCGGTCTGCCCGTCCGGCACAACCAGAACTGGCGAGCGCGCCTTGACCAGCAACTCACCAAGCATGGTGGAGGCGCGTGTCTCGGATTCGCCGCCATCACGTGGGCCGACGACCAGCAGATCGCTCAAAGGTGAATAATCGAGCAGCGCATGTTCAGGCAGGCCGTGACGCAGCACCCATTCCCATGCGACATCTTCATTGGCGAGGTCTGCTTCCATCTTCGAGCGGAAGGCCTCCGCATTCTCTCGGATTTGCGGCAGAGCCACTGCCATCGTCGCACCGTAAATGTCCCCTGGCGCAAAAATCTCATAGCTGACCGCCTGAAGGCAGGTCACATGCGCATCGAAGGCGCGCGCCAAATCAAAACTGGCCTGCAGACGGCCTTCACAGCCCTCCGTGTCGTTCACATGCAGCAATATCGACTTCATATTGATTTCCTTCCCGTAATTCAAAAAGAGCAGACTTCGCGCGCCTATTCCTTGATCTCGATCAACTTGCGCTTGGCAAATGCTGCGCTAATCTTGATCTCTGAGAGGAACGCCGATGCCCATCACCAAAGAGCCACCAATCAAATACTCACTCGAGCCGTCGAACCATCCGTATTTATCCGGAGCATGGACGCCGGTTCACGAGGAAGTGACGGTTGACGAACTGGAAGTGATCGAAGGTGAAATCCCGGCTGACATTGACGGGATTTATCTTCGCAATACGGAAAATCCGGTGCATCAGCCGCTTGGCCGGCACCACCCGTTTGACGGCGATGCAATGATTCATCAGGTCGATATTCGCGGCGGCAAGGCAAGTTATCGCAACCGCTTTGTGCGCACGCATTGCTTTGAGGCTGAGCAGATCGCGGGCGGATCGCTGTGGGGCGGCTTGATGGACCCGCCGGGTACCTCGAAGCGCCCCGGTTTTGGCGCACATGGCGGGCTGAAAGACACAGGCAGCACGGACATCATCGTGCATGCGGGCGTCGCCTATGCGACCTTCTACCAATGCGGCGAAGCCTGGATGCTTGATCCGGTCACGTTGGAAAACCTGGGCAAAGCGCCATGGGGGCCGCTGGATGGCGTCTCAGCGCACCCGAAGGTCGATGAAGAGACCGGCGAGCTGATGTTCTTCAATTACGGCGTCCACGCGCCTTATATGCATTACGGCGTGGTCGACCGCGCTGGCAAGCTCGTCCATTATGTGCCCATCCCGCTGTCCGGTCCGCGCCTGCCGCATGACATGGCAATCACCAAGAACTGGTCGATCCTCAACGACATGCCACTTTACTGGGATGCCGAGCTGCTCGAGCGCGATATTCATGCTGCGCGGCTTCACGAAGGCGAGCCGACCCGCTTTGCCCTCATCCCTCGGCACGGTCAGCCAGAGGACATCCGCTGGTTCGAGGCCGCACCGACTTACGTCCTGCATTGGACCAATGCGTGGGAAACCAGGAATGGAAAGGGCGAGGACGAGGTTGTCCTGGAAGGCTATTTCCAGGACAGACCGATGCCCGAGCCGCTCGAGGAATTCGGCCGTTACGCACACATGATGGCTTATGTGGACGAGCACAGCTTCCAGCCGCGCCTGCATCGTTGGCGGTTCAATCTGGCGACGGGCGAGACCCGCGAGGAGCGCCTATCCGACAGCATTGTCGAATTCGGGATGATAAATCCGGAATATCTGATGAAGCCCAGCCGCTATGTCTGGTCCACTACGACCAAGCCGGGCTGGTTCCTGTTCAACGGCTATATCCGGCAGGACACGGAGACCGGCGAAGAGCACGTCTACGAACTGCCGGAAGGGGTCTATGCTAGCGAGAGTCCGATTGTTCCAAGGCAAGGCGGAACCTCAGAAGCTGATGCGTATTTGGTCACCTTCCTCATCGACGAAAACACCGGCTCGTCCGAGCTGGCTATCCTCGATGCGAGCGATGTCACCAAAGGCCCGATTTGCCGCGCTCGCCTGCCGCACAAGATCTCGAGCGGTGTGCATTCGACCTGGGTCGAACGCGCGCAGCTCTGACTGACCCTTTTAAGGCGTGTAGTAAGTCGGTGAGCCCGGCCCCACTGGTATCCCCAGCACGAAGGTCCAGAGGTAGAAAAACACCGACCAGAACGCGATGAAGAACATCGAATAAGGCAGCATCATCGCGATCAGGGTGCCAACGCCCAAATTCTTGTCGTAGCGCGTTGCCCAAGCAAGGATCAGCCCGAAATAGCTCATCATCGGCGTGATGATATTCGTCGTGCTGTCGCCGATCCGGTAAGCCGCCTGGATGGCTTCTGGCGAGTAACCGATCAGCATCAGCATTGGCACGAAGATCGGAGCCGTGACGGCCCATTGCGCGCTTGCTGAACCGAGCGACAGGTTGATAACCGCGCAGATCAGAATGAAAGCGAAGAAGATCACCGGACCGGTCATGCCCGTCTCCACAAGGAAATTCGCGCCGGTCACCGCTGTGATCGCGCCGAGATTAGTCCAGCCGAAGAACGCGACGAACTGCGCAGCGAAAAACACCAGCACGATATAGAGGCCAAGCGATGAGAGCGCCGCCGCCATCGCATCAATGATGTCGCGGTCGGTCTTCATCGTCCCCACCGCACGGCCATAGGCATAGCCCAATGCAACGAAGAAGATCAGAATCCACACCACAAATCCGTCGAAGAACGGGCTGTCGATCCGGTCGCCTGTTTCCGGATTGCGAAACACACCCCACTCCGGAACCAGCGTCAGCGCCATCAGCGCGAGCACGCCAAGCAGCGCATAGCCGGCCCAGCGCAGCCCTTTGCGCTCGTCTGCGGTCACTTGCTCCATCATCTTGTCGTCAAGGATCGTCGGGTCTGCGCCTGAGGGGTCATATTTCCCGAGTTTCGGCTCAACGATATAGATCGAAACCAGCGAGCCGATGATGGTGATGAGGAAAGTCGACGCAACCATGAAATACCAGTTTGCCGTCGCGACTACGGTGTATTCAGGCGCGATCAGCCTTGCGGCTTCCTGCGTAATCCCCGCGAGCAGCGGGTCAATCGTGCCGATCAAAAGGTTCGCGCTATAGCCGCCCGAAACGCCCGCAAAAGCTGCTGCCATGCCAGCCAGCGGATGCCGCCCCAACGCGTAGAATATCGCACCTGCGAGCGGGATCAGAACGACATAACCAACTTCCGATGCGGTGTTCGAAACGATCCCGGCAAAGACAATCGCGACTGTCACCAGCTTTGGCGGCGCGGATAGCACCATGCTGCGAACAGCAGCCGAGAGCAGGCCCGACTTCTCCGCTACGCCTACACCGAGCATCGCGACCAGCACGACGCCCAAAGGCGCAAAGCCTGTAAAATTGTCGACCAGATTGGTGAAGATGCGGCGGATCCCGTCGCCATCCATCAAGCTCACCGCGCGGATCATTCCGTCCTCAGCCACGCCGGGCGCGCCCGCTGGTCTAGGATCGACCACCGCGACACCCATCCAGCCGAGCAGGCCTGACAAGAGCACTATGCCAAAGGCAAGAATCGCAAACAAAGTGACCGGATGCGGCAGCAGATTCCCGAGCCATTCCACCCCATCAAGGAAGCGTGTGAAAGCGTTGCGCTTGCCTTCGTTATACTCTTCAGTCGTCGCGGGAAGTTCGCTCATGAATGGCTCCGGTCTGCTGGGAAGTCCCTCTCATACAAAGGGAAAGCTGAACGCGCGCAGATCGGCAAGAAAATCCTGTTGAAAGTGCGCAAAGGCTGATCTCAGGACGGAATGGCGCCGCCGATGTTGGAGTCCACTTCACCCTCTGGATGCGGCAGGCCGAGCATGCCGTTCAAGCCGCGACGCAGCGGATTGGTGCAATAGGATGGCCCGCTAAGATAATGGATATGACCTTCCAGGATTCCATTCTGGCCCTGGTTCATGATCGTTACCCGCCCCAGATTGCCAGTATCCTTCGGCAAAGCAATCGGATCGCAGCGGCGCAAATTGAGCGAACCTTGTGGCCCCGTCTCGCCATCAATCGCCGTACACACAAAAGGCGTGATGTAGCGGTAAGTCCGCGAAATCCAGTCCGGGATACGGCCTTGCTCGTCCCACACCCACTTTGCATCGCGCATGGCAGGGGATAGAGCGCCCTCTTCCACGGTAATCTGATCGCGCGGCAAATCGAAATAGCCGGACATTTGATCGACCAGCGAATCTTTCCATGGCTCCTGCTCGAACCAGCTGTTCAGTTTTTCCTGCGAGCTAAACCTGGCTTCGACGGACCAGTTCACTGCATTGGACCAGCAATTGCCGAGCTTGTTGAAGCGTTTATGCGCGACTTCTGCTTCAGGCGGCGTGCTCAGGCCCCCGCGAACCAGATGATTGCGATCATCGAAATAGTCGCCTTGCGCGTCGATCCACGTAATCGCGACCGGCACTCCGATTGCACTAAGGAAACCGAGCGTCGCGACCGTCTGCAATGGCCATGACTTCCAAGCCTTCTCAGGCATCAGGCGGTACGCCAGCACGAGCATGCCGACTATCGCAATCGGCACTCCGAACCAGGCTAGCATGGCGAATTGAAAGCCGGTCATATGCGCATACTACCCGCTCGCATGGTAGAAATCGTAAACCTTGCGCGCGACTGCATCGCTCACGCCGGGCGCACGTTGCAAGTCTTCAAGCGCCGCTGCACGGACTTTGCTCGCTGTCCCGAAATGCAAAAGCAGTGCGCGCTTCCTCGCAGGGCCAATGCCGGGAATTTCGTCAAGCGGTGAAGCACCGATCGCCTTGCTGCGCTTCGCTCGGTGCGCGCCGATGACATAGCGGTGCACCTCATCGCGCAGGTTCTGCAAGTGGAACAGCAGCGGCGAATTGGTCGGCAGTGTCTTCTCGCGCCCATCGGGAAAGTGGAACACTTCGCGCCCTTCGCGCCCATGATGCGGCCCCTTGGCAATCGCGATCAGCGGTACGTCTTCTATACCAAGCTCTTCCAGCGTTTCGCGAACCGAGGACATTTGTCCCTTGCCGCCGTCGATCAAGACGAGATCAGGCCACACGGCGTTATCGCCCGAACTTTCGCGGTCAGGGTCTTCCTTCATCGCCCGGCTGAAACGGCGATGCATGACTTCGCGCATCATGCCAAAATCGTCATTGGTCTGCGCGGACTTGATATTGAATTTGCGATACTGGTTCTTGATGAAGCCTTCTGGGCCCGCGACCACCATCGCGCCAACGGCCTTGGCGCCCTGGATATGCGAGTTGTCGTAGATCTCGATCCTCTGCGGCGGACCTTCCAGCTCGAGGAATTCCGCGAGTTCGCGATTGATCTTCGCTTTCGTGCCGCTTTCCGCCATGCGGCGTTCCAGCGCCTCGACAGCATTGCGGCTGGCTTGCTCCATTAAACGGCGGCGGTCGCCACGTTGAGGCACGGAAATGCTGACTTTTTTGCCTGCAAGCTCGGACAGAGCCGCTTCCATCAGCTCGCTTTCCGGCAAGTCCCGGTCAACCAAGACCGTGGGCGGCGGCGGGACTTCCTCGTAAAATTGCAGCAGAACGTTGGAGAGAACCTGCGCTTCTTCGACTTCCTTCGTGTGCGTCGGGAAGAACGCGCGGTGTCCCCAATTCTGCCCGCCGCGAATGAAGAAGGCCTGCACGCCCATCTGCCCGCCTTTGCTCGCGAGCGCGAAGACATCCGCGTCCCCTACCCCGCTGGCATTGATACCTTGCGAGCCCTGGATGAAGGTCGCTGCGCGGAGCCGATCGCGCAGGATCGCGGCCGTCTCGAAATCCAATTCTTCGGCGGCTTTCGCCATCTGCTTCTCAAGGTCCGCCTGCACAGCGGAGCTCTTGCCCGCGAGGAAATCCTTCGCCTGATCGACCAGCTCTTTGTAGCCCGCTTGATCGATCCGCCCGACGCACGGCGCGGAGCAGCGCTTGATTTGGTAGAGCAGGCATGGCCGGTCGCGATTGGCGAAAAAGCTGTCGGTGCAACTCCGCAGCAGAAACAGCTTTTGCAGCGCGTTGATTGTCGTGTTGACGCTGCCTGCACTTGCAAACGGCCCGTAATAATTGCCTTTCGCACGCCGCGCTCCGCGATGTTTCATGATGCGCGGAAAGTCGTGTTCGGAGCGTAAGAGGATAAAGGGAAAGCTCTTGTCATCGCGCAGCAACACATTGAACGGCGGACGATAACGCTTGATCAGCTGCGCTTCGAGCAGCAGCGCTTCCGCTTCGCTATTGGTTGTGACGATCTCCATGGCGCGGGTCTGGCTGACCATCCGCGTGAGGCGATTGGAGAGCTGCTTGATCTGCGTGTAATTGGGCACCCGCGCCTTCAGACTGCGCGCTTTACCGACATAAAGCACATCGCCGCGCGCATCGAGCATGCGATACACGCCCGGCACAGGCTTCAGCGTCGCGACTGTCTCGCGGATCGCCTTCACTCCCGTTTCCAGGTCAGGCTGAGCGCTCGCAACCGTATAGGCGGCGCGCTCTTCATTGAAGCGCTCCTTACCCCTCGGGTCGTGCGGCGATCCTGCTTTAGTCCCGGACATCGCGGCAAGAGATAGGAAGTCTTTCTGCGCGACGCAAAGAATCCCGTGAAGCGTTCTTCCTGTAAGACAAGATCAAGTAAACTAACGGACTAATGTCGCATTTCAGCAATGAAATAGCGATTTTATTACAAAGAATTCTGATCGATAAGAATCGGGTCATGTATTCAACCTCAACAATAAGGAATGAATAATGACAACAGAACATCATGGGATGAAGCCATTAGAGGGTATGTCAGCGTATTGTGTACGCGGACACTATGAGACAAAACAACGGGATGATCGCTTCGGTCGATTATTCAATCATCTTCCACCGGCCTACACACAGAGCCACATCCTTGAAGCTATCGGTGCCAAGAACGGTCCGATGGATGGCAAATCAAAGAATGACCGTACAGACACTGTCCCGGTCGGCATGGTGTTCTTCGGCCAATTTGTAGATCACGACATCACGCTGGACGCCTCCACTACCTTTGACAGCGTAGTCGACAATCCCGGCGAGATCGCGAATGTGCGTACCCCCACGCTGGATTTGGACTGCATCTATGGGCTTGGTCCGGAGGCCCAGCCATACTTGTTCAGTCAGGACGGCGCTTTTGCTGGCGCGAAGCTGCTGACCGGAGCAGACAATCCCGGGCAGAACGGCCTTCGCGAGCATGACCTTTTGCGCGCCCCGAACGATCGCGCGATCATCGGCGACCCGCGCAATGACGAGAATCGCGTTATCAGCCAGATCCAGCTCGCGATCATCCGCTTCCACAACCATGTGTGCGATACGCTTCACGCAGAGGACGGACTGGAAGGGCATGGCCTTTACGAGGAGGCCCGCCGCCAAACGACATGGCACTACCAGTGGGCAGTCGTGAACGACTTCCTGACGGATATGTGCGGACAACCCGTGGTCGAACAGATTCTCGGCTGCGGACGGCAGGTCTATTGCTCAAACGTGCCCTTCATCCCGGTCGAGTTTTCTGTTGCTGCCTATCGTTTCGGTCACTCGATGATCCCGATGAAAGTGCAAGTGCAGAAAGGCAAAGCCGCACTTGAACTGTTTGGCGCGATCCTGGGTAATGGTTTCGATGCACTGACAGATCCAAAAGGCGTGGTCGATTGGCACGAATTGCTGTTCACGCCCGAGAACCGACAGGTCGAGCGCGCGCAGAAGCTCGACCTCAAGCTGGCAGGTGACCTCTTGCAGCTTCCTTTCATCACCAGCGGCGAAGCTTCTCTGGCGACCCGGAACCTGCTGCGCGGTAACACCTTCTTACTGCCCGGCGGTGAGAAAGTCGCTGAAGCAATCGGCTGTGAACCGAAGCAGATCGAGAAGGTCCTCAAGCGGATTGCCAAGCTGACGAAGGATCTGGAACCGCCGCTGCCTGAACACGGGATTCCGTTGTGGCTTTACTTACTGGCCGAAGCGGAAGTGATCGGCAGGGCGGAGCCAGACGGCAGCACCAAGGAAGGCGAGGCTCTCGGTCCGGTTGGCGCGACCATTGTTGCAGAGACCATAATCGGATTGCTTGAGCTGGACGAGCACTCCTATCTTGGCGCCAACCGCAACTGGACCCCGCGCGCGGAGTGGAACACGCTGGGCAAGCTGGTGACTGTCGCCCAGCCATAGGATCGGCTTGCTCACAATGCCCCCGTAGCCCGCTTGCTCAAGCGCGATAATCCGTGCAGACAGCGAGCGGGCATTCAGGGACATTGCATGACACAACAGGCTGCACCGCCGCGCACTGTGGGCTTTTGGGGAAGCTCGCTGCTTCAGCTCAATGGGATGATTGGCTCGGGAATCTTTGCCCTCCCAGCGGTCCTTGTCGCAGCGGTCGGCAGCTTTGCGCCGATGATGATCGTCATGGGGTTCGTCCTCATCCTGCCGCTCGGCTTTGTATTTGCATGGCTTGCCACGCGCTTTGACGGAACCGGCGGCCCGGTGCTTTACGGACAAGCGGCCTTCGGTAATTTTGTCGGCTTCCAGGCTGGCTGGGGCCGATATGGATCGGGCTTGATCGCGCTTGCCGCAAACACTCACGTTATGGTGAGCTACTTCGCAGCGCTGTTTCCTGTGCTTGAAGAGCCGGTCTTCGGATCGAGCGCCGTGGTTGCAACCATCATCGTGATGACCATCATCAATCTTGTCGGCATGCGCAGCTCCGTGAACGCGCTTGGCGCACTTACAGTGCTCAAGCTTGCCCCTCTTGGTATTCTGGTGCTCGCAGCGGTTTACGGCGGCTACACGTCGCCCGACATCGTATTGCCTGAATTCAGCCAGGCAGAGACGGTTATCTTGCTGACATTCTATGCTTTTATCGGCTTTGAAGGCGTGACTGTTCCTGCCGGCGAAATGAAGGATCCCAAGCGTCAATTGCCACGTGTCATCATCTCGGTCTTGGCTGGGGTGACGCTGGTCTATGTGCTTATCATCTGGGCCTATATGGCCATCGCGACCGAGCCGACGGGAAATGAGAATGCGCTCGCTGGCGCAGCGGGTATCGCTCTAGGTCAGGCGGGTACGGTGATGATCGTGCTTGCCGCAGGCTTTTCCATCATGGCCAACAATTTCGGCAGCCTGATCATCGTGCCGCGCATGTCTTTTGGGATGGCAGAGCAAGGGATGCTGCCGCGCTGGTTTGCGAAAGTCAGCCCGCGCTTTCTCACACCGTCAAATGCAATCCTCTTTTACGGCATCGCCGCTGCGCTGTTCAGTTTGACAGGCGGCTTTGCGGCGCTTGCGGCGGCGAGCACGCTTACCCGATTGCTAACCTATGTCATTACCGCATGCTCTCTCCCCGTGCTGGAAAAGCGCGAAGGCGGGATCAATCCGTTGCATCTAATTGTCGCGACCCTCGCGCTGATCTCATCGCTATGGGTCTCAACCCATGCGAGCCAGCAATCGTGGATCACGTTCCTGGGCTTCGTCGTTGTCGGGACGGTCCTCTATTTTGTCGCACGACGAGAACCAGAAGACTCCTGACGAGACATGAGCAACAGCTTTGATGCCATTGTCTTGGGCGCAGGGGCCGCCGGCCTGATGTGCGCCGCGCGTGCGGGACAGCGCGGCAAGCGCGTGCTGGTGCTCGAAAAAGCGGAGAAACCCGGCAAGAAGATCCTGATCTCCGGCGGCGGGCGCTGCAATTTCACCAATATAGGTGCGGGCCCTGCGAATTACCTCTCCGCCAACCCGCATTTCGCCAAGTCGGCGCTCGCCCGATACACGGCGCGCGATTTCCTCGATCTGGTCGAGAATTATGACATCGCATGGCATGAGAAGACGCTGGGGCAGTTATTCTGCGATGGCTCGGCCAAGCAGATCGTCGCAATGCTGCTGGCGGAATGCGACAAGGCAAAAGCCGCTGGCGGCGAAGTCATCGTGCAATGCGATGCAGACGTGGAGTCGGTGAGCCTGGAGAACGAGGTTTTCACCGTTTCGACAACGGACCAGACCTATCGCTCGCTCGCATTCGTGATCGCCAGCGGAGGACCTTCCATTCCCAAAATGGGCGCAACGGGCTTTGCCTATGACCTGGCGCGCCAGTTTGGCTTGCAAGTGGTCGAGCCGCGCCCTGCCCTTGTTCCGCTCACACTGGGCGGCGAGGAAGTGTTGTTCCGCGAGATTTCGGGCGTCAGCGCACCAGTGGTCGCGACCGTCGGCAAGAAGAGCTTTCTCGAAGCCGCCCTGTTCACGCATAAAGGGCTTTCCGGCCCCGCGATCTTGCAAGCCTCTTCCTACTGGAAGCCGGGTGAGCCGATCCTCATCAACTTCACGCCTGACTTCCCCCGCGATTGGCTGCTCGAGCGAAAGCGCGAAACACCGCAAGCAAGCCTGCGCCAGATCCTGCGCGAATTCCTGTCGGACCGGTTGGCCGATATCCTTGCTGATAAGCTCGGCATTTCCAGCGAGCTCAACAATGCAAGCGACAAGGCCCTGCGCGCGGCGGAAGAACGGCTCGCGCGCTGGACTTTCATGCCCAATGGCACGGAAGGCTTCGCCAAGGCCGAAGTGACGGTCGGCGGCATTTCAACTTCGGAACTGTCCTCCAAGACGATGGAAGCAAAGAACATCCCCGGCCTCTACGCGATTGGCGAAGCCGTCGATGTGACCGGCTGGCTCGGCGGTTATAACTTCCAATGGGCCTGGGCGAGCGGAGTCGCGGCTGGCGACGCAATCTAGCGGATTGCGTAAAAGAATCGCGCCGACATCGTCCGGCAATCCGCCGAATCTCCCTCAATCCGTAGCGTCAGCCCCTACCGCTTGCGTGAAGTTGTGCATTGCAGCGCATCTCTGCTAGTGATTAACACTTGACCGGTAAAAAGCTGGCATCCGGAGCAGGAGGGCAAGTTGCAGCAATTGCAAGGAATGGATTCATCGTTTGTAGCGATGGAGTCACCGAACTCGCCGATGCACATCGGCAATCTCCTGATTTATAATCCTGAAACCGCGCCTGACGGATTTGTCCGCTTCAAGGACATTCTCAATTTCTTCGAAAGCCGGCTGCGCCTGTCCAAAACCATGCGCCAGCGCTTGGTGCGCGTGCCGCTCGATCTGGATTACCCCTATTGGGTCGAGGATCCGAATTTCGATCTGGAATACCATGTCCGCCACATCGCCCTGCCGAAACCGGGTGACTGGCGGCAGCTATGCATCCAGACCGCGCGCATCCATGCTCGCCCCATGGACCTGACCCGTCCGCCATGGGAATTCACCGTCATCGAAGGTCTTGAAAACGTTCGCGATTACCCGCCGGGCTGCTTCGCATTCGTCACAAAGGTCCATCATTCCGCGATTGACGGGATGAGCGGGATCGATCTGATGGAAGCCATCCATACGATGACGCCATCAACTGCGCCGCCCAATGTGCCGGACGAATGGGAGCCGGAGAAGATTCCTGGTCCTGCCGAGCTGCTCGGCAAGTCCTATGTCAACGCGCTGCTCAATCCATTGAAGCAAGTTCAGGTCGCAGCGCAGACGCTGCCGGGCGTCGCAAGCGCGATCAAAGGGTTGATCACCCGCGACTTCAAGCTCAGCACGGATCTGATCCCCCCGCGCACACGTTTCAACCGCTCGATTTCCGCGCATCGCGTCGTCGAAGGACGCACCTTCCCGCTGAAAGACATCAAAACCATTCGCGCCTTGCTGCCAGAGGCCAAGGTGAATGACGTGGCGATTTCCATCATTGGCGGGGCTTTGCACAAATACCTTACTGCCAAGGATGATCTGCCCAAGACAACCATGACCGCGATGGCGCCCATTTCGGTTCGCTCTGAAGAAGAGAAAAGCGATATGGGCAATCAGGTTGCAGCCATGATTGCACCATTGGGCACACATCTGCCCGATCCGGCAGAACGGCTGGAATATGTCTACAAGCAGACCAGCAATTCCAAGGCGATGACCAACGCGCTGGGTGCGCGCCGGATGACCGAAGTGAGCAAGGTGAACCCCTTGCTTTACATGGCTCTGGGTTCGCAATTGTTCAGCCGCGTCAGCATAGCGCACCGTCTGGCCATGCCGTTCAATACCGTGGTCACCAATGTACCGGGGCCGCCTATCTCGATTTATACCGCCGGCGCGCGGATGGAGAGCATGGCGCTTTCGCTGATCTGTCTCACTGACGGTTTGGGCCTTGCCCATGTCGTGCAGAGCTATCGCGACGAGGCCTATATCAGCTTCACCGCATGTCGTGACATCATGCCGGATCCGGAGTTTTACTCCGAGTGTCTGCAGGAAAGCTTTGACGAGATGCTGGCGGCAGCAAAGGGCGCTGCAAACAAACCTGCTGCAAAGAAAGCAGCACCTGCCAAAACCGGCGCGACAGCGAAAAGCGCGAGCAAGCCTGCTGCGAAAAAGCCTGCGGCCAAGAAGCCCGCCGTAAGAGCCTTACGCTCTGCACCAGCGAAAGCCGGCGCGACCTCTAAGGCGGCGCATGCTCCGGTAGCAAAAACGACTTCTGCTAAGCCAAAGCGATCAGCTCCCGCCAAGACCGGTGCGACAGCGAAGAGCGCGAGCACGCCTGCGGCGAAAAAGCCCGCGGCCAAAGCGAAGCGAGCTGCACCTGCAAAGACAGGAGCCACTCGCAAGTCCGCATCGAAAAAACCAGCGCGGCGCAAACCAGCCGCCAAGTCCGCAGAATTTGCCAAAAAGACGGGGAACAAGCCCGCTAAATAAAACACTATTCCAGGAGGGGAGCACTTTTGACTGCCATTACTATGCCGAAGAGCGATTTCGACCTTGAACAGGACTTTATCCCGCGGCCACCAAGCCGGTTCTGGGCGCTTGCGGAAGGTCGCGCTTTCTTCGAGCTAGGCGCGTTCTACATGATGCGCCCGTTCCTTTCGCAACTGCCCAAGGGCGATGGCCATGCGGTCAAGGTTCTTCCCGGCTTCATGGCGACTAACAATTCGACGTCCCCGATGCGCCGTCTGCTCAATGATCTGGGCTATGACGCGCATGGCTGGGACAGCGGACGCAATGTGCGTGTCGATGATGCCCTGCTTGGCCGGTTGATTGCACAGCTCGAACGGCTGAATGATGATACCGGTCGCAAGGTCTCGCTGATTGGCTGGAGCCTCGGCGGAGTGCTTGCGCGCGAGCTCGCAAAACTCCACCCGGACCGTGTGCGGCTGGTGATTTCGCTCGGCAGCCCGATTTCGGACGATCGTAGCCACACCAATGCGGCGCGCCTGTTCGAGTTCTTCAACGGCAAAGAGCCTGAAGTGATGAAAGGCGGCCGGTTTGAAGGGTTGGACGTTGCCCCACCCGTGCCTACGACTTCGATCCTGACAAAAACTGATGGCGTTGTGCATTGGCGCGGCTCTGTGCAAAAGCCGAGCAAGACACCGACTGAAAACATCGAAGTTTATGCCAGCCATCTGGGCCTTGGCGTGAACCCCTCTGTCATGATCGCCATCGCGGACCGGCTCGCGCAGGAAGAAGGCGAATGGATGCCGTTCGAGCCTTCGCTTGCACAGCAATGGATGTATCCCACCACGGGCTATAGCGAGTAAAGCCGCTTAGCCTCGCTGGAGACAGTCAGAACATCTTGCGCAAGTCTATTCCGAGATAGCGTCCGGTTGGATCGATCAGATCCGGCTGGAACGCGACTGGTACATCGCCATTGCCATCGCGCACATCGCGGCGCGCATTGAAGATGTTGTTCGCGATGAAGCTCAATCGCAGATTGTTGGCAAAAGTGTCCTTCGCATCAAACACTTCGCCAAGATTGAGGAAAATCCGCGCGTCAAAAGTCAGCAAGTCGTCGAAGAACAGATCGGACGCCCCGGTGGGATCGCTGCCATTCAATCGCGCTTTGCCGGTGTAGCGGCCTGACAACCGCATGCCCTTCCCCTGACGGAAGATACCGCCTTCCAGACGGCTTGAATGGCGTGCCAGACCGAACGTGCCGGTCGCATTGCCGTCCAGCTGGTCGAGCAGCGGCACGCCTTCTGCGATAAGGATGGTGTTTTCCAGCTCGATCGTATGCGTCAGATTGAGGAAATAGCGCCCTCGCCCATCGCGGCCGAACCCGCGCGAAACAATGCCAGGAGGTCTGCCGCCGCCACCCGGGCGGGCGCCTGTCGGCGGACCACCTTGGCCTGCACCGGGTCTGCCGCCACCCATCATCGACGGGTCCATGCTGCAAATCCGTTCGCGAAACTGGCCAAGGCGCTCGGTATCGACAGTGTCATCTTCGCGCAGGAAACGCTCGACCATTTGGCTCGCGCGCTCCGCATCGAAGTCCGGGAATTCAGCAGACAGGTCTTCGCCGCGCGCAACAGCCTCAGCAAACCGGGTAAGCACTTCCAAGCCATCGTCGGCACAGATACGCGCGCGCATGGCCATGAACCGCTCGCGCTGCTCGGCTGATGGGCCTTGTCCGCTAGCACCGGGAGGAGGACCACCTGCTCCAGTTGGACGACCGGGAGGGCCGCCTGCGCCTGGGGGCGGACCACCGCGAGGAGCCGCTGCGCCAAAGCTGCCCCGCGTGGTGAGACCGAAGACCAGTCGCTCGGACCGCGTTTCCTCATAAGTTACAAATCGTTGGTCGAGCGCAACCAGCTGGCCATTGCCATCGCGCGTGACGCGGTCGGGAAAAGCATCTTCAATCGCTTGCGTAAGCGCTGGGAAACCGCTGGTCACATCCTCAGAGGTGTTGCGGACATATTCGACGTTAAGGCGGGTGTTATCCCAGAAAGGCAATTCCCAGTTTGCCCCGAATTTCCAGTCGCGCTGCTGCTCATCACGCAGATTGGCATTCCCGCCGGACGTAAGCGTCACAAGCACCGTCTCGCCATTGATCAGATCAAACACCGGAACGTTCAACGTCTCGATAACGGGGCTGCCAAGTTGCGTCAGGCTGGGTGCGACTTGCGTGAGGATATAGGTGCCGGTCAGCGTTAATCCGCTCGCCGGAACCCATGTAAACCCTGCGCTTGCGTCGGTCAGCGTGCCGAAATCGGAGAGCTCTTCGATCCCGCCGCTGAAGTTCAGCGTAAGTCCGCCAATCGCGCCCCAAGCACCGCCTCGGTCAGCAATGGGGATCGCGACATTGGCGCCCGCTTCAAAGCGCGAGCGATCGAGTTTGGTTTCCTGCAGGGTTCGCGTGTCCGAGCTCTTGATCTGCAGCCAGTCGAACCCCGCATCCAATGTGACGGAGACCTCGCCCGCAGGCAGCAAAATCGGATTGCCATTCAATGTGATCTGATTGTCAGAACGCAGCGTGCGATTGGTCGCTCGCTCTACATCCAGTTCGAGACTTTCAGGTAGCACGCCGTCGAGCGCAAGCGTGCCGAGCAGCGCTGCATCTTCAAGCGTTTGAGTGTCGAATGGCTGATCGATCAGCGTGGTCGTGTCAGTCGCAGTGCCATTGGACGTCGCTGTCATCTGCCAACCGCCCAAGCGGCGTGAATGGGTAAGGCCGACAGAGAAATTGTCGCTATCGGTGCGCCGTTCGAGCGGTGTGTCAGCGCCGAATGTGCGAAACTGTGTGTTCCCAATACCGTCGGTCAGCAAAACCGAGTTCAAGCCGGAAAGGCTGCGGCTCTCTGACCGCTCATAAGTCCCGTTAAGCGTAAGCAGACTGCCGTTGTCGGGATCGGATGTCGTCCAGTTTAGCGTTGCTTCCGCTTGCGTCTGATCCCCCACAAGACTGCGAAAGCGCGCCGGATCAGGGTCGCCGACGACTGTGCTTTCAGAACCGTCGGTCTGGTCGACATCGCGCTCAGCCTCGGTCAACAATGTGCGATCATTGATTTCAGCGTTGAAATTCAGCCGGTTGCCTTGATCAAACTTGAGATAGGTGAACTCGACTTCGCGCGCGGCATAACCGCCATCCGAGGGCCCTTCCCACTCCAGCTCAACTTCGCGACTGTTGTAATTCTCTTTGAGAATGATGTTCACGACGCGCCGATCAGGCGGAAAGCCAAAGCGCTGCGCGACTTCCTCGGGCATCACTTCGACTTTGGCGATGGCTTCAGGCGGATAAGAGCGCAATTCGCGGAAACTAGAAATCCGCAAACCATTGACCAGGATAGCAGGCGGTCCGCCGCCGCCCCGCCCGCGCGACGATCCGGTTTGCGGCGCGATAACAGCCAGCAGTTCTGTGATCGAGTTCGCCCCGATGCCTTCAATATCGGCTTCATCCAGCTCCAGCACCGGTGCTTGCTCCACCTGCAATTGCCCTCGCAACCGCTCGCCGCGCACGATGATCGCCCCTTCGTCAGGGGCCTCGATAGCCGGCGGCGGCTCGTCTGCAGCTGTTGCAGGCTTATCAGCGGTTTGCGCCTGGATTGGCGCCGCGATCAGGCACAGCAGGCACGTGCCAGCCAAAAAGGAAGTGGGGGACTTCATGGGGATCGGCTTTCCAGTAGAGGACGCTTGGTGGCAAGCTGCTGAATTGTAACATCTTGCATCACCGCGCTTGAACACCACATTACAACGCAAGCACACAGAATTAGCTCCCCAAACGCATGAGGCTTCCCTTTTTTCCCTCACGCGGCTATTGGGCGCGCCACTAACTCGGTTGAATACGTAGATAAGGAATTACATGGCCAAAGAAGAACTCCTCGAAATGCGCGGCAAGGTGGTCGAACTGCTGCCTAACGCGATGTTCCGGGTCGAGCTCGAAAACGGCCATGAGGTCCTCGGGCACACCGCCGGCAAGATGCGCAAGAACCGCATCCGTGTACTGGTGGGCGATGAAGTGCTGTGCGAACTCACGCCTTATGATTTGACCAAAGCGCGGATCACCTATCGCTTTATGCCGGGCCGTGGCGGCCCTGGGCAAAATGCCTCTCAGGGCCCTGGCCCACAATAATCGGTGGCGCTGAGTGGGCGCTGCTGACCCCATGCAACTTATCCTCGCATCTGCTTCGCCGCGTCGGCGAGAACTGATAGCGCGTCTCGGGCTCGAGCCTTCTGGGATTGCGCCTGCTGACATTGACGAAACGCCGCAAAAGGGCGAACTTCCGCGCGATTATGCACAGCGCATGGCACGCGAGAAAGCGCTCGCAGTGAATGCGGAAGGCCATGTGCTAGCAGGCGACACGGTTGTTGCCGCGGGACGACGTATTCTGCCCAAAGCCGAGGACGAAGCGACCGCACGCCAGTGCTTGGATATACTTTCAGGTCGCCGCCATCGCGTGTTGTCTGCGATTGCATTGAAAGCGCCCGATGGAACCGTGCGAGAGCGCCTTTCCGATACAATCGTGCGCTTCAAACGGCTCTCGACTGAAGAAATCGCGTCATACCTCGCAAGCGGCGAATGGGAAGGCAAAGCAGGCGGCTATGCCATTCAGGGCGCAGCGGAGGGGCTGATCCAGCGTATCGATGGGAGCCATTCCGGCGTGGTTGGCCTACCGCTCTATGAAACGCGAGCGCTTTTAAAAGCGGCAGGGTTCAAAATTGGCTGAGTGGCTGATCGAAGACGGCATTGGCGAACGCCGTGCGCTTCTGGTCGATGGCGAAGACGTTCTGGCAGCGAAGCTCATTTGGCCGGGCGAATTGGCTGCAGGCGAGCTGGTCGATGCGCGCCTCACTTCCAAAACATCCGGTGCGCGCCGCGGGCTTGCTGTAACAGGCAAGGGGCAGGAACTGCTCGTCGATCATCTGCCAGCTGATGTCACGGAAGGCGAGACAATCAAGCTTACCGTCACCCGCGCACCCATTGCAGAGCGTGGCCGCTTCAAGCATGCACAAGGGCGGGTCGTTAGAGAGGCAGTTCAAGAGTCTCCGCTATGGCTGGAACAGGCGACTACGGTTCGCGCATTCTCGCCGGATCATTGGGACGAGATCTGGCATACGGCATCATCAGGCGAAGTGGCCTTCGACGGCGGCTCGCTGTTGTTCAGCGTGACCCCTGCGATGACATTGATCGATGTCGATGGAGAAGGAAGTCCGCGTGACGTGGCTCTGGCCGCAGTGCCGGCCATCGCTCGCTGGCTTTCGCTATTTGACCTCGGCGGCAATATCGGGATCGATTTTCCGACCATCGAAGCGAAAACGGACCGGAAAGCCGTGGACAGCGCGCTGGCTGACGCGCTTGATCACTGGCCGCATGAACGCACGGCAATGAATGGCTTTGGCTTTGTTCAACTCGTCGCCCGACTCGAGGGGCCCTCATTGCTGCATCGTTTCGCGACTTCTCGCACGGGGATGTGCGCAAGGATGGCACTCCGTCAGGCTGAGCGTGCCTCAGGAAACGGGAATACTCTGCTTCTGAGAGTGCACCCTGCCCTTAAGGCCAAGCTCAAACCGGATTGGATTGACGAACTTGTCCGGCGCAGCGGTCGAAAAGTAGAGATTGAGACAGATCCGGGCCTTGCGCTCGAAACACCTCAAGCCCAGATTATCGACCAATGACCTCACGCAAACTTTGCCCCATCTGCAAGAAACCTCGCGACCACGCGCTCAAGCAGCGAAGCGGTAGCGCAAAAGAGAATCCGTTCGCTCCATTCTGCTCCAGCCGCTGCAAGGACCGCGATCTCGCGCGGTGGTTTGGCGATGGCTATGCAGTGCCCGGAAGACCGGCAAGTCCGGAAGAGATCGCTGGCGAAATCGTACGCGAAGAGCACGACTGAGATTCCCGCCAATTGGCACTTGCCAAAGCGCGTCTGCCACGCCATAGGGCGGCGCTCCAACCGCGCGCGGCCATATCTGATACCGCGCTCGCATGGATGCCTCGGTAGCTCAGTTGGTAGAGCATACGACTGAAAATCGTAGTGTCGGTGGTTCGATCCCGCCCCGAGGCACCACCTTTTTCTAACGGTGCTGAGAGTTAGACCCGGCGAATGGGCAGGTCTCTGCTAAACCTTGCTGGTTTTCGGCTCCAACTTCGTCAGGCCTGCGTGCTTATGCTCGCCCTGGAGACTTAGGCTTGGAAGTCAGCCGACGATCCAAAAACGCCGGCTTCGAATTGATCCCCGGCCCATTGATGGATTTCGTAGTCACGAGCATATCTTTCCGCGATCTGATCCCTTGCGGCAAGGAAACTTTCGTCTGTTTCGATAACCGGACTTGCATTTAGTTTCTTTGGGACAACCCCGCCGGCATCATAGCGGACTGCCATGTGCTTGAGCCCTTCTTCTAGACGCTCGAATGGAATGAGTGCATCACAGACAAGATTATCATTCTCATCTTCAAATTTGAGATGCTGCGGAATTACTTGAGAAAAGTTACGCGCACACCAGTCATCCAAGAATTCTTCAAAGTTCATATTGCCTGTATACAACCTCGGATCAGCGGCAAAATTCTCATGCCTATGGGACTTATACAAACTCCACAGCCAATCGCGCGGTTCACGGATAACGCCCCAAACAAAGAACTCATCGAAAGGTATTTTCTCAAATAGCCAGGCGAACTTTTGCTTAATCTGGTGAACAGCGTCGTGCTTCCCCCATTCGGATCGAACGATCCTGATGTCTGCCATATGCTGAAACATGTTCTCGACGCTCGTCGAACCGGTTTTCAACCCAGCAACAAATATGATCTTTCGCTTGATATCGATTAGCATGGTTGATTCTCTGATATTGAAACACTGCAGAGGACGCCGACATATTGGAAGTCGATTCAGACTCTATTTCCTTCCTCCTTCACGAAAGGCCCCTATCCTGTCGAGATTTCCAATCGTCACCGCCTCAATGAAATCGAGGCGCATTACTGGGTCCGCCGGGAAATAGAGCAAGAAGCCCTCGACAAAATAGGTGGGTCTGGTCCCATTACGGTTTCTATGCGCATTGAATTCTACTACGTAGCTTGAACCAGCCTCCGAAGGTGAAATTTCCAGCTGAACCCATTTCTCCTTACCGCTAGGTAGTTCCCCATCGATCACACGGTCATCAACCACAATGGAATAGTGACAAAGTGCATTCTCATCGCCACGCAGCTTGATCATCAGACTCAAGCCCTCGTGAGGCTCATTCAGGCGAAAGCTTAGCTGACCCTGTGCATCCTTAACCCGGCAACCCCTCTCCTCTGGCCAATACCACCCAAGACCGGATCGATATGTCTCGGCAGAACGCATGCCCGTCCAAACGTGCCTTGACGTATTTCGGGTCAGAGAATGCCAGTGCCCTATGTACGCTTCCGGGGCGCTTAGCTCATCCTCCGACTTATGAGCGGTTCTGTCCTGCTGCGCTTGAAAAGAACTCAATTGAGAAACAATCTGGTTCGCTAATTCAGACCATGTCCTAGGGGAATATTCGTCAGCGATACGCTCCTCAAGCTGAGTAAGGTATTCATCGTCAGTGACTAGTCGCTCGGCTTTCGCAAAAAGATCTTCAGCATTGCCAGATTCTGCATAGACTGCGAACTCACCGCCGGCTTCAGGAAGTGAGGCTGCATCCGACGCTAGGGGTACCCTGCCGTAACAAAGCGACTCTGTTACAGGCAGACCCCATCCTTCATAGACGCTTGGATAAAGTGTGAAGCGGCAATTCTTATAAAGAAGGCCCAGCTCTGCATCTGACAATCCAGAAAGCATAAGAACATTATCCTTGAGCGCCATATCCGAATCGAGCTGGTCATAAATCTCGTCGTTCAGCCATCCGCGATTTCCGACACACACGAGCTTGGGCACATTGGAAACACCGAGCTTGTCGATCAGTTTGGACCAAGCTTCAAACGCAAAGAGATGACCTTTTCTAGACTCGATCGTGGACACGAAAAGGACAAACTTGCCAGGTTCGAGTTGCCAATCTTCCAGCCTGTTGAGCTGCGCCAGCGTGCTTGCATCTTTTCTAAAGTCGCTATCCAATGGAATGACGGCGATGCTTTCATCCTTAACTTCATGACCGAGCAATGAAGCGACCCCTCTAAGATCTTTTGCCGTGTACTCAGAATTGACTAAAAAATAGTCAGCGTGATCGAATACACCTAAAGCCCAGCTGATAAAGTCTTGTGTCAGTTCACGTGTACAATGCTCCGATGCCATTATTGGGATCATGTCATGAACAAATGGGATGTATTTAATGCCTCGCGTGGCCTTGGCATGGCGCACGTAAAGGAAGTAGTTTTGCAACCACCAACTCGTTCCCAGATTTACAAGTGTCGCACCGCGCGGAAATGTAAACGGAGGGCTCAGTGTTAATCCCAATTGCAGGTCAGACAGGAGAGCTTCCCATTTCACTTCGTCCTCTTCCCCACCTGCCACGGCAAGTTCACACAACTGAGTGAACATAGATGTTGGAACACTCAGCCATTCATCGCGACCTTGCGTAAAACAGCACAGCATTACAGCTTCACTATTTCCAGTATCTAAGGCAGCTATGATTGTTTCGATCTGAACTCGCTGAATGCCTGTAGGTAACCTGGCGTTACGCCAGTAGGATACGAGATCGGATATATCGAAGACTACTGTGTCATAGCGAGCTTGGTCAGCGTCCAGGTCGTGCCGCTGAAGCGACAGCTGCCTACGACTGATCTCTCGCAAACGGCTTAAAAGGGGGGCTTCTAATTCACGTTCCGGAAACTGATGGATCAGCTCACTCAGAGCTGAGCTGCCTCCATGACGAGCTTGCCGTGACAGCAAGTCGAGCAACTCCTCCTCTTCGCGCGGGGCATCCAGTCCAACGTGGCAAGCCGCCAAGAAGTGTTCGATTGCTATTTCGAATTTTCCAAGATTCTTAGCCGCATGTGCTGCGTGAACCAGTGTCTCAGTATCTTCCGGATCTAACGCAATTGCTTCCTGATATGCCCGCAATGCAAAGGACAAATCATCCTGCTCTTTCAATGCATGGCCAAGCTGCACCCAAATGTGGGCGAGGCTTGCATCTTGCTTCACCGCTTCAGTGTAATGTACCGCCGCACCCTTCCAATCCCCGGCATCGCGTGCTGAATCTCCCATTCGAATAGAAACCTGGAGAGGAGTCTCTGTGATCCGTTCGGCCGACTCTGCGGACTGTGTTTTCTTTTTGAACATAAGGTTTGAAGCTCTCGATCATTTTCGCGTCCGAGCCAGTCCTTTGCGGACAAACGCTAAGGGCTTGCACATCGCTACATTTGCACAGCCATAATGCGAAGGCCATAACCTCAAGAAATGGTAATCCGAAGCCTGCGTCTAGCGAAGGCAAGAGGAATTTTTCGCACCTTGGATCAGACTTATCAGTAGGCATTTGTCAGTAGGCATTTGGGGACATTCACTAAGCTATACAAACGAAACGCAGAGATAAATCCGCTCCAAACTCTAACACCCAACACTTTGCTGCCCCATTGGTCTCAGGCCGTGCAGCGATTGCAAGACGAGCGCATTGCGCCTATGGAGAATGCCTCGCCCCGGTAGCAGCGACGCAGACCTGCATCGCCTCGCCGGGGCGGCGTGTTTCTATCACTCGGAAAGCCATTGCACATGTCCCGTCGTCGCCAGATTTACGAAGGCAAGGCCAAGATCCTTTATGAAGGTCCTGAGCCCGGAACTATCATCCAGTATTTCAAGGATGACGCGACTGCTTTCAACGCGGAGAAAAAGGGCACAATCAACGGCAAGGGCGTGATCAATAACCGGATCTCCGAAGCGGTGTTCACCCGTCTGGCGCATATCGGCATTCCGACGCACTTCCTCCGCCGCTTGAATATGCGCGAGCAGCTGGTCCGCCAGTGCGAAATCATTCCGATCGAAGTGGTTGTGCGCAATGTCGCGGCAGGCTCGATCTGCAAGCGTTTGGGCCTGACAGAAGGAGATCCGCTGCCGCACACGCTGATCGAGTATTACTACAAGGATGATGCGTTGGGCGATCCGCTAATCGCGGAAGAGCATATCGCGGCGTTCAATTGGGCAAGCCCTGACGAGATGCAGGACATCGCCAGTATGGCGATCCGCATCAACGACTTCATGTGCGGTATGTTCGCAGGCGCGAACATCCGCCTGGTCGACTTCAAACTGGAATTTGGCCGTATTTTCGACGGCGATTTCAGCCGCGTCATTCTGGCCGACGAGATCAGCCCTGATGGCTGCCGTTTGTGGGACATGACTTCAGGCGAGAAACTCGACAAGGATCGCTTCCGCCGCGACATGGGCGGCGAAGAAGAAGCCTATCGCGAAGTCGCACGTCGCTTGGGTCTGCTCAACGAGGACACAGGACCTGGCGAAGTGTTCGACATGTCGAGCCATCGCAGCCGTTTGCGCGGATCGCCCACGCCGAAGAAATAAGGCGCGGCGCGACCTGAAAAGCCGCGTTCATCGCCTTGTCATCAAAGCAAATTTAGGCCAGCAAGCACTTATGCGTTTGCTCACATTTTTGGCCGCGAGTGCGGCATTCATCACCCTTCCCGCTTGTACTACAATTGAAACCGCTGCAGCGCCTGCGCCTGAAGTAGCTGCGGCTCCGGCTGAAGCGCTATCTGACGAACCGGTCTGGGCTTTCGAAGCGAGCGACGTCCCGGTCGATCCTGCCTTCCGCTTTGGCGTGCTGGACAATGGCATGCGCTATGCCTTGCGCTCCAACGGAACGCCTGAAGGCACTGCGCTCGTGCGGCTGCATATCGACTCAGGCTCGCTCGATGAAACCGATAGCGAGCAAGGCCTCGCGCACTACTTGGAGCATATGGCTTTTAATGGGTCGACTAATGTCCCTGAAGGCGAAATGATCCGCCTGCTCGAACGCAAGGGCCTCGCTTTTGGGGCCGACACAAACGCATCGACGGGTTTTGAAGCGACGACTTACAAGCTCGATCTGCCGAAAGCGGAAGAGGACTTGCTGGAAACCGCTCTCATGCTGATGCGCGAGACCGCAAGCGAGCTCACCATCGCACCTGACGCGGTTGAACGCGAGCGCGGCGTGATCTTGGCTGAGCAGCGGGACCGCTTCAACTTCTCGTACAAAGAGACCGTCGACAGCTTCCGCTTTATCGGGCCGGACGCACGCTTTGCTGAGCGGCTGCCAATTGGAAAGACAGAAATCCTCAAAACAGCGACAGCTGATGATCTGCGCGGCTTCTACGAGCGAACCTATGTGCCTGAAAACACGACGCTCATCATTGTAGGAGACTATCCGATCGAGCTGCTCGAAGCGCGGGTGCGGCACTGGTTTGCGGACTGGCAAGCAGGCCCTGACCCAGTCGAACCGGAAACCGGGCCGGTGGACATCTCGCGCCGTGGCGAGACCGATATCAACATTGATCCGGCTTTGTCAGAGCAGCTCAGCATTGCCGCACTGGGCAGCTGGCAGGATCGACCCGATACGATCGCGAACCGCCAGCAAGCGCTCCTGAGACAAGTCGGATACGGCATCATAAACCGGCGCTTGGCGGCTTTGGCGCGTGGCGGTGATGCACCGTTCCTCAGCGCAGGTTTTTCAACCTCTAACGTTTTCGAAGACGCACGCATGACGGGGCTCACTATCAATTCTGAAAACGGCGAGTGGGAGAAAGGGCTTGCAGCAGCGGCACAAACCGTCCGCCAAGCGCTCGAATACGGCTTCAGCGATGCGGAAGTCGCCGAGCAAGTCGCGAACATCCGAACCTCACTTGAAAATGGCGTCAGCGGAGCTGCCACGCGGAGCAACGCCGCTTTGGTCAACGCGGCCATCAATCTGATCCAACGCGAGCGCATCCCCTCGACGCCGGAAAGCAGCCTCGCACGGTTTGAAGCCTTTGCCGATCAGATCACAGCCCAATCCGCCTGGGATGCAGTAAAGTCTGATGCGATACCGCTCGACAATCCGCTGATCCGTTTGCGTGGTCGCGAAGCACCCGTAGGCGGCGAAGAAGCTTTGCGCGCTGCGTGGAGCGCAGCAGCGAGCGCGCCCATCGCGCAGCCTGATTTCGGCGATGAGAAGGCCTTTGCTTACACCGATTTCGGCAAACCCGGCGTCGTAGTTTCGGACACAATTGACGAGCGCTTCGGCTTCCGGCTCATCCGCTTCGCCAATGGTGTGCGCTTGAACCTCAAGCAGACCGATATTCGCAAAGACCGTATTCGATACAATCTCGCGCTTGACGGCGGCAACTTGCTGAACACGCGCGAAGCCCCGCTTACGACGGCCTTGATCGCTACGCTTCCGGCAGGCGGATTGGGTCAGCATTCTCAAGACGAACTCGCAACCGTGCTTGCCGGTCGCTCTGTAGAGTTGAACCTCAGGAGTGGCGCGGATGCTTTCACTCTGGCTGGCGGCACGACCCCACGCGATCTCGAGCTGCAAATGCAGCTGCTCGCTGCAGCGATTACCGATCCCGGCTACAGAGAGGAAGGCGAAGAGCGGTTCCGCCGTTCGATCGCTGATTTCTTCGCGCGCCTTGATGCGACGCCCGGTAGTGCGCTGGGCAACGCTCTGGGCGAGATCCTGTCAGACAATGACCCGCGCTTTTCTCTGCAGGATGAAGAGGATTACCGCGCGCTGACTTTCGCAAGGCTGCGCGACGATGTGTCCGACCGTTTCGCCAATGGCGCGATTGAAGTCGCACTCGTCGGCGATTTTGACGAAGACGCCGCGATCGCTGCTGTAGCATCGACGCTTGGCGCGCTGGAGCCGCGCGAAGCCGACTTCCTGCCGCGCGATGAGGCGCGAATACGCAGCTTCACGCAGGATCGCTCCTTGCGCACTTTGACGCATACAGGCGAAGACAATCAGGCGCTTGTCCGGATGACCTGGCCGACGCGAGATGACAGCGATCTTACAGAAGCGATGCGTCTGGCTGTCCTGGCCCGCGTTGTGCGGATCGCCTTGCAAGAGCAGCTGCGCGAAGATTTAGGCAAAAGCTATTCGCCAAGTGCAGGTAGCTCTACATCGCGCACATATCGCGATTACGGCACTTTTGCCTTGGCAGCCTCAGTTGACCTCGACGATGTCGAGGAAACCCGCGGCGCCATTGACGCGATGCTGAAGGACCTACTCGCTAAACCGATCGATGCCGATCTCCTTGATCGTGCGCGCCAACCGCTGCTCGAGCAGTATGACAACGCGCTGAAGTCACTCGGCGGATGGATGTCTCTGGCCGATCGCGCGCAAAGCGAGGCCGACCGGCTGGACCGGTTCAATCAAGCACCGGACATCCTCAAGGCAATGACACCGGAGGAGCTGTTTGCGACCACGCAAACCTATCTCCAGCCGGAAGACGCGGTCGAGGTGTTGATTGTACCGAAAGCCAAGGCGGAAGCAGCGGTAAACAAATAACGCACTTGCGCTTGGTAGTGGGCAAGCCAAGCACACGCATTGCGCGACGCGGCACTCTCGCTATAGGCACGCCAGTTAAGCGCTGATCGCGGCGCAGACGCCTCAACAGGAAAGCCCGGCCCATGAAAGTTCGCATCCTTGTCCGCTTGAAACCCGGAGTGCTCGATCCGCAAGGACGCGCGGTTCACCACTCGCTGGAAGGGCTCGGATTTGACAGTGTCGAGGACGTCCGAATCGGACGGATGATCGAGCTTGATGTGGCTGATGGCACCAGCGACGAAGCGCTCGATACGATGTGTCAAAAGCTCCTCGCGAATATGGTGATCGAAGACTACACGATCGAGAAGCTGGAGAACGCGTAATGGCTTTCACCTGCGCCGTTATCACGTTCCCCGGATCCAATTGCGACCGCGACATGGCGGTGGCTCTGGAACAGATCTCCGGCACTGCGCCGCTGCGTATCTGGCATGGCGATGCAGACTTGCCGGACCGGCTCGACTTCATCGCGCTGCCTGGCGGCTTTTCCTATGGCGATTATCTGCGTTCCGGCGCGATGGCAGCGAACAGTCCGATCATGCGTTCCGTTGTTGCAGCGGCGAAGCGCGGAGTGCCGGTCCTCGGCGTCTGCAACGGCTTTCAGGTGCTGACGGAGAGCGGACTTTTGCCCGGCGCTTTGATGCGCAACGCGGGCCAGACATTCATCTGCCGGACCGTCGCTCTTACGGTTGAAAACAACCAGTCGCTCTTTACGGGCGGATATGACGCAGGCGAAACCATCCATATCCCGGTCGCGCACCATGACGGCAATTATTTCGCTGATGGAGAAACGCTTGACCGCATCGAAGGCGATGGACGTGTCGCGTTTCGCTATGCCGAAAAAGTGAATGGCTCGCGCCGCGATATCGCGGGTATCCTCAATGCAGAAGGCAATGTTCTGGGCATGATGCCGCACCCGGAACGCGCGATTGAGCCAGAGCATGGGACCGCCGATGGCAGACGCCTGTTCGAGGGTGCCATCAACGCGCTGGTTTCCGCTTAAGCCGACGAGCTGACACGTTTCAGGCGCGCTTGCGCCGCATTTCTTGGAATATCTTCAAGGTCTCTTCGCCGGGCATGGGACGCCCGAAGTGGAAGCCCTGGATCTTGTCACAGCCCAGATCGCGTATAATCTTGGCTTCTTGGGCATTCTCAACGCCTTCTGCTGTCGTCGTCATGTCGAGGCTCTGCGCCATCGCGACCACTGCGCGCACAATTGCGAGGCTTTCTGCTGCATCTTGGGCCGCACCTTGCACGAACAGCCGATCAACCTTGATCGTCGAGAACCGCAGTTTGCGCAGATAGCCTAGCGAGGAATAGCCTGTCCCGAAGTCATCGAGTGCTACGCTACAGCCCAATGCCATGACTTGCTCGAGCGCGCTGCGAGCGACCGTGGCATCGCGCAAGAAGATGCTTTCCGTCACTTCGATTTCCAGCCGTTCAGGGCGAAGGCCTGTACTTGCCAGCACTTCCACGACTTCGTCGGCAAAATCGGGCTCAAGCAGCTGTTCTGGCGAAACGTTGACATTGACCTTGATGTGCTCAGGCCATTCGCGCGCTTGCTTGCAAGCTTCGCGCAGGACCCACCGACCAATAGGCACGATCAGCCTTGTGTCTTCTGCCAATGGGATAAACTTGCCGGGGCTCACAAAGCCATGGTCCGAGCTGTTCCAGCGCACAAGCGCTTCGAAGCTAACAATGCTCTCATCCTGAGCGTCAACCACAGGCTGATAGTGAAGCAGCAACTCTTCTTTGCTGAGCGCGCTGCGCAAGGACAGCTCCAAACGGCGGCGTTCTTCTGCGTAGGCGTGCAGGACGGGCTCAAATGCGAAATGCTCGCCTCCGCCTTGATCCTTCGCGCGGTACAAGGCCAAATCGGCGTTGCGCATCAGTTCTTCGACTGTGCATCCATCGCGAGGCCCCACAGCAGAGCCGACGCTAGCGCCCACATAGAGCGTGTGATTATCGACCACGTATGGTTCGGACAGCCGCTCAATCACGCGATTAGCGAGTTTGGCGACCAATTGCTGATCGCTCACTTCACGCATGACGATCGCGAATTCGTCACCGCCCAGACGTCCGCAAAGATGGTTGTCGGTCATGAGAGACTGCAAGCGGTTTGAAACCTGCGCAAGCAGCTTGTCACCCACCTGATGGCCTAGAGAATCGTTCACGGATTTGAAGCGGTCCAGATCGACCATCATGAACGCGCAGCGTCCGCGCCAATGTTCGGCATAATGCAGCGCTTCGCCCAATGCTTCGGTGAGCTGCATCCGGTTGGGCAGGCTGGTGAGCGTGTCATAGCGCGCAAGGTAAGCGATCTTTTCAGAGCTCTTGCGCTGCTCTGTCACATCGGAGCCGACCCCGCGAAACCCGTTGAACTTGCCGTCTTCATCGAGGATCGGTGTGCCCGAAAGCTCCCACCAGCGCTCTTCCCCGCGGATGGTGACATGCACGAAGAGGTTGGAGAAGTGCTCCTTGTTCTTCAGCCGCTCAGCGAGCTCATGCAAGCTTGGCGGGAAGTTTCCGCTCTTCCAGCCTTTGCCTGCAATCAGCTCAAGCAGCGGGCGGCCCTCGACTTCCTCCTGCTTATGCGCGAGCGCGAAAGCAAAGCGCGGGCTGACCGCGCGCAGACGACGCACAGGGTCCACCTCCCACAGCCAGTCCGCTTCGTTCTCTTCAAATTCGCGCAGCAGCAAAGAGACGACTTCGCTCTTCTCTGCAACGCCTGCTTCCGCAAGCCGGCCTTTGAGATAGTTTGAAGCCACTTCAATCGCGCCTAGCAAGGCAAAGGCGACAAAAGTCGTTGCAACGGCGGCCAGTTCCTGCTGGCCGTCCCGCACGAGACTGATGACACCGCCAAACCCGGCAATCAGCGTGAACGATGCGGTCGCAAGCGGAGCCGCTGCATTGAACGTGGCAGAGCCCAGCATGATGACGGCAATCACCGACCAGCTCACAAGCAGGTCGACGAAGCTGCCATAGGGAGCAAACATGACGAGCGGCACGGCCCAGAGTAATCCGGACAAAACCCCTGTCAGCGTCTGCCGGTTGAACTCACGTTGGGTAACCCCGCGCCGATCCACATCGATCAGTGTCTCTTCGAACTGGACCCCGCGAACATGGACCATCGCAAGCGCAGCGTACCAAACGCCGAGCCACCCGATCCACACATCGCCATAATAGGTTTGCAGGACAATGATGGCGAACAGAAGATGCGCCACCATTCGGTAGCGCGAGATTTGCGGTAGGGCTGAATATTGCAAGCCGCGCAGGCGCGCCCAATGCACTTCGTCGCGACGGTCCAGACCAAGGACATCGGCGAAGGTAAGCCTAGTAACGGGCTGAAGCTCAGAAGAGTCGTGTTCGCTCACTCAATCTCGAGTAAGCACGAAAGGTTATCGCACGCGATTCAACGAGGGTTAAATCCGAGTTAAAGCGCTGATTTAAAGCCAGTCTTGCTGGCTGACTTTTCCCAGTTGCGGCCATCGAATTGTGTGACCGTCGCGTCAGGCTTCGGGCCATCATCAAGGCAACGGAAATGCACGCTCCAGCAATCCGGATGAGAGCGGGGCTGATAGAAGCTCTTCACGCCGCAATGCTTGCAGAACAGATGCTGGGCTTCCTTGCTGCCGAAGCGATAGTTTGTGAGAGCATCTTCGCCAGCGAGCAAGGTGAAGTCGCCATGCGGGACGAATAGATGCAAATAGCCCGATGCGCTGCAGATCGAGCAATTGCAGTCGAGCATCTCAACCGATTGCGGCACGTCAGCTTCGAACCGGACCGCTCCGCAGTGACATCCTCCAGTGACCTTCAGTGTCGCTGCGTCGCTCATTCGACTGTGACCGACTTTGCCAGATTGCGCGGCTGATCGACGTCTGTGCCCTTCACAACTGCCACGTGATAGGCCAGCAATTGTACCGGCACCGCATAGACCAGTGGTGCGATCAGCGGATGAACCTCGGGCATCTCGATAGTCGCCATGCAGTCTTCGCCCGCTTCAGCGAGGCCCGCCGCATCAGAAATCAGGACGATCTTGCCGCCGCGCGCGCGGACCTCTTCCATATTGGACACTGTCTTCTCAAACAAAGGGCCGGAAGGCGCGATCACAACGACAGGTACATCGTCATCGATCAACGCGATGGGGCCATGCTTCATCTCGCCCGCCGCATAGCCTTCGGCATGGATGTAGCTGATTTCCTTGAGCTTCAGCGCCCCTTCCAGGGCGAGCGGATAATCCTGCCCGCGCCCGAGATAAAGCACATCGCGCGCAGGCGAGATCAGATGCGCCATGCTCGCAATGTCATCGTCGTGGTCGAGTGCTCGGTTCAATGCCGCAGGCGCTTCCAGCAAGTGCTCGACCACTTCCTGCTCGGCCGCACGATCCATCAGGCCTTTCTTGACTGCCATATGAGCAGCGAGAGCCGCCAGCACTGCCAGCTGGCAAGTGAAAGCCTTTGTTGAGGCAACGCCGATCTCCGGCCCGGCATGGGTGGGCAAAAGCAAGTCCGCTTCGCGTGCCATGGTGCTCGTCGGCACATTGACGATCACACCGATCGTCTGCCCGTTTTCCTTGCAATGGCGCAGCGCGGCGAGTGTATCGGCGGTCTCGCCGCTCTGACTGATGAACAGCGCCAGTCCGCCTTCTTCGAGCACTGGTTCACGATAGCGAAACTCGGAAGCCACATCGATGTCGACGGGCACGCGCGCGAATTGCTCGAACCAGTATTTCGCCACCATTCCGGCGTAGTAAGACGTACCGCAAGCGACGATGGTCACACGCTTCACACTGGAGATATCGAAGTCGAACTGCGGCAAGGCCACCGAGTTGTCGGACTGCCGCAAGTAAGAGCCTAGCGTCTGCGCGACGACCGTCGGTTGCTCGAAGATCTCTTTCTGCATGAAGTGGCGATAATTGCCTTTCTCCATTGCAGCGGCGGACGCACCCGAGGCCCTGACTTCTCGAACAGCGGGATTGTTCTCGACATCGAAGATCTCAGCGCTGTCGCGTGTGATGGCGACCCAATCGCCTTCTTCGAGATATGCGATCTGCTGCGTCAGCGGCGCAAGTGCGAGTGCGTCTGAGCCGAGGAACATCTCGCCCTCGCCATAGCCAACGACCAATGGTGAGCCTTGCCTTGCGCCAATCAGCAGCTCGGGATGATTGCGGAAAGTGATCGCAACAGCGAAAGCTCCGCGCAGACGAGGTAGCACAGTCTTGACTGCATCTTGCGGGCTTGCGCCGTTTTCAACCTCTCGCGAGATCAGATGTACGATGACTTCGCTATCGGTTTCGCTGGCAAATGTGCGGCCTTCGCTCCGCAGCTCTTCGCGCAACTCCTTGAAGTTTTCGACGATCCCATTGTGGACGACTGCCACCTGATCGGTCGCATGGGGATGCGCATTCTCAGCCGTAGGCGCGCCGTGCGTGGCCCAGCGTGTGTGCGCGATGCCGACAGTGCCAGGCACGGGCTCGCTCGCCAGCGTTTCCACCAGATGGCTGAGCTTGCCGGGCGCTCGGCGCCGGATCATCTCGCCATTATGCAGTGTGCAGACGCCCGCACTGTCATAGCCGCGATATTCCATGCGCTTGAGGCCTTCGACCAAGCGGTCTGCAACAGGCTCGCCGCTCACAATGCCGATAATGCCGCACATGGTCTGGTCCCCCAACACTATTCAAGAAAGGCCAATGACGCAGCTTCGCTGAACCCGCGATTGACCCCTACCTCATCTACGAGCCTCTAGCGGTTTCAGCGGTCCTGTGAAACGTCCTTTGTCATGCTGCCTCTGTCTTTTGACGCGCCCCACAAATAAAGCCCCGCGCCTATGATGATGGCCGCACCCAGCAGCGTCAGCGCGTCGGGCACATCACCGAACCATAGCCAGCCGATAAGCGTTGCAACCAGCATCTGGATATAGGTGCAAGGCGCAACTTGTGATGCGCCGGCGCGCGTTGTGCCGAGATAGACCATCCAATGCGCGCCCGTTGCAGTGCATGCGACAATCGCGCAGCGCAAAACCACATCCCAGCTCGGCGGCCCGAAATCGAGCATTTCAACACCCGAGAATTTGGCCATCACTGCAAGCGCAGTCAGTACGGTTGCCGCGACGCCCGCCATGTAGAACTGCATGGCGAGCGGGCTACCCCGCCCTGCCGCTTTTCGGTTGAGCACGATCATGAGACCGAAGAAGAATGCAGAAACCAATGGAAACATTGCCGGCAGACCCAGCTCCAGCAAATTCGGGCGCAGAATGACCACAACGCCGATCATCGCCATGCCGGAAGCAATCCACACTGGCGCGCGAACCCTCTCGCCCAGGATCGGTCCGCTGAGCAAGGCCGTGAAGACAGGGGCAAGGAAAGCGATGGCCATCGTTTCAGCCAAAGGCATGATGTAAACCGCTGAAAAGAAGCATACCGAAGCAACTGAGACGCATACGCCTCTGCCAATTTGCAGCCATGGCTGTGCAGGTTTCAGCGCAGCGATTCCTTCAGTCTGCGAAAGGAATATCGCCAATCCGATCGCCCCAATGACGAAACGCAAAGCCGCAACGGGCAAAGCAGGCCATACTCCTGCCATGCTTTTGATCACACCATCGCCCACTGAAAGCAGCGCAAAGCCGGCCAGCGCCAGCAGCAATCCACTGCGTTCCGTATCTTGCATGTTGGTTAGTGTCCTCAAGCGAATAGGCCGTCGCAGCCGCGCTAGGGCAGTTCGCACACTTTGGAAAGCGCCGATCTTTTCTCCGTAAAACCAGAGAGAATTGACTGTTCGTTAACCAACTTTGGCCATGGGTATTCGCAAGATCACTCGGGGGCCTAAATGGATCTTCAACAACGCGACTTTTCTGCCTTTGTCGGATCGGATGGCGAGCGCCCCGATGTGACGATTGTCATGCCTGTGCTCAATGAAGTCGACAGTCTTCCGCATTGCATCGGCAACGCGCTGGAAGCGCTGGCACGTATGCGTTCAGAACTCGACTTGTCTGGCGAGATCGTGATCGCCGACAACGGTTCAACTGACGGCAGTCAGGCATTGGCAACAGAGCTCGGCGCACGCGTGGTTCCGGTTGAGCGTCGCGGATACGGCGCGGCATTGATCGGCGGCTGCGAAGCGGCTTTCGGACGCTACATCGTGATGGGCGACTGCGATGGCAGCTACAATTTCACTGAAGGCGTTGCGATGGTCGCAAAGCTGGAAGAAGGCTATGACGTGTGTATGGGCAACCGCTTCAAAGGCGGCATTGCTCCGGGCGCTATGCCTTGGAAAAACAAGCATATCGGCAATCCGGGCCTGACCGGCGTTTTGAACCTCTTCTTCCGCAGCGGCATTGGCGATGCGCATTGCGGTCTGCGCGCGATCCGCAAGGAAGCGTTCACCGAATTGAACCTCAGCGGCTCCGGTATGGAATTCGCGAGCGAGATGGTCATCAAGGCCGCACTCACCAAGCAGCGCATGGCTGAAGTGCCGGCAACGCTCAGCCCCGACCTGCGGGACCGCCCGCCGCATCTGCGCCCCTTGCGTGATGGCTGGCGGCACTTGCGTTATCTCTTCATGCTGAGCCCGACCTGGGTGTTTGGTGTGCCTGCTACGATGGCGCTGGCAGCGGCGACGGTCATCTTCGCTATCGGTCTGATGCATGCGCTTGGCATCCTGCCAGGACCAAGCTTCTTCGGCACGAGCTGGAGCATCGTTGCAGGTTTCCTTGCGACTTGCGGCCATCTGGGCTTGATCATGGCTGTGGCAACACACTTCCACGGAGTGCGCAGCGGCTATCGACTGATGCGGCCAGTCTTCAAACGAAACGAGAAGCTGATGACGCTCGAGTTTGCTCTGCTAACCGGCCTCGGTCTGTGTGCTGTTGGCGCGGTTGGCATGGCTGCGGTTGCTTACAGCTGGGGCCAGGCAGGCTTTATCGCGCTTGATAATCCGCTTCCACTCATCCTTTCTGCAACAATCGGTGCAATCGGCTTGCAAACGATCCTCGGCGGCTTTCTTCTCGCCATCATTGGCGGCAATGACAACCGTTTGACCCCGCGCGGTGAAGAGAAGACCCGTTGAACACGAAAACATCTCGCCCATGGCTGTCCATCGTGATGCCCGTGCACCAGCCCAATCAATGGCTGGATGATGCGCTTGCGAGTATAGAAGACGATGGCCGCGATGGCGGGATCGAAGTCATAATCCGCGATTCAACGCCAGAGTTTCCGGCAGGCGCCGTGTTCGTTCGCCAGCACCGCGACCGCTTGAACATTGACTATGCGCATATGCCGCATATCGCTAGCTGGACACGTAAGACGAATATGGGTGTCGAGGAATCGCGCGGTCACCATGTCTGCACGCTGCACCAGGATGATCTTTGGCTTCCGGAGCGGGTTGCGACCACCCGTGATATGATTGCAAGCGCGCAGGACGCAGCGCTCTATCTCACGCCTGCGCGGCTGATCGACAATGCGTCGCGTGATCTGGGCGGATGGCGTCCACCCTTCAAGCAAGGACAAGTTCCGCAGGCTGCGTTCCGCGATATGCTGCTGGTGCAAAACTCGATTGCCATGCCCGCGCCTGTGTTCAAGCGCGATGCATATCTTGCGGCAGGCGGCCTTGATGAGAGCCTTTGGTACACGCCCGATTGGGAATTGTGGCTGAAACTCGGCGATCAAGGCCCGGTGGTGTTCGATCCACGCCCAACCAGCGCCTTTCGTATCCATGGCGGCGCGCAGACCATGACCCGCAGCCGTAGCGAATTTGCCGAACAGCTCGGCATAGTGCTGGACCGACATCTGGTAGAAGACGGCCCAACCGCTCGTATCAGCCGGGCCTCGGTTGCTATCAACACAGCGCTCGCAGAAGCAGCAGCCGGCGACAGTAAGGCCAAGTGGCGCGCGCTTGGCAATTTCGCCAAGCTCGGCCCCGTGGATGCAGTGCGATATCTCAAATATTCGCGGCTGGTCGAGCGACTGTGGCCGCGGCTGCGTTTGCGCTTTGCAGGAGGACTGTGACGATGGCAGTGGGTGCGTTCGTCCGAAAGTGTTTTGGGCCCTATGAGCCGCAGATTTCCGAAGCTTGGCGATCCATGTTCGTCAATCTCGATGACTGGACGGCACAGGTCCAGACGCTATGCCCTTCCCCGCGCCGGATCCTCGAGGTCGGATGCGGCGAAGGCGCAATGACAGAGCGTCTCGCTGCTGCTTTCCCGAATGCTCAGATCGACGCAATTGACATCACACCGCGTCTTGGACGGCTGTTCAACGGCGATGGCGCTCGCGTCAATTTCCACGAGGAATATGTCGAAGATCGCTTGGCGAAAAACCCCGAGCCGTATGATTTGATCCTTCTCGTAGATGTGCTTCACCATGTGCCAGAGAACGCGCAAGGCTCACTCCTTGCTTCAATCCGCGAACTCCTCGCGCCGGGCGGTGTTTTCGCGATGAAGGATTGGGAGCGCAATTACACGCCGATCTATTGGTTTTGCTATTTTGCGGACCGGTTCCTTACTGGCGACCGCATTCGCTACAAAACGCCTGACGAAGCGAAAGAGCAGCTTTCAGAGATCTTCGGAAAAGGTCAGGTGAATCGCGGGATGCATGTGAAACCGTGGCGAACCAACTATTCGCTGATTGCGACGCGGGCCTGACCTGCGATGAAAGCCATCGCAAACCGCCAATCACTTCGCTATCTCGCGATCGCAGCGCTGTCAGCGATCAGCTACAACGCGATCATCATAGCGCTCGACTATGCCGGGATCAGTTATCTGATTGGAGTGGTCGTGGCGACCGCGGTCGTGATTACCGGAGCCTATCTCGCTCATGCGACTGTGACTTTCTCTCAGCCGCTGAGCTTGACAGCCTATATGCGGTTTGTCTCTGCTCAGATCGCGGGTTTCTTTCTGTCAGTGATAATCCTGGCAGCCATGATTGACGGCCTGCAATGGCCAGTCATCGTCGCAACACCCGTCGCCACCGTATTGCTGTTCGCGTACAACTTCATTTCAGCACGGTGGGCAATCCTCACCAAGCGCTGAAGCGAAAGGCCTTACGCTGCTGGCTTTTCCCAAGTCGCGATGAAGGTCGCAAATGGCAGTCTGCCTGGAAGACGATGATATAGGCGCTCAAGTCCAAGCGCCGGGCCTGCGATCCATTTCTTCGCACCGCCTGACATACGCAGCACCCAATTTTGCAGAAGCAGGAAGTAGGCTGGACCGCCGATATAGCGCAAATCAACGGGTTTCAGCCCGTGCGCGTGGTCATTCACCAGCTTCTGGTGCGACAGCGCGTGTTCATTATCCGCATCGAAATGGCTGGTGTCGAGCCTATACCAGAGTTTGCGAAGCGGCTCGAGCATGAAGTCGGCATTGGGCTCAGCCATGATCAGGCGCCCCCCCGGGTTCAGCAGCTTGGCGATGTTCTCGAACGCAACGTCCAAATCAGCGACCAAATGATGAATACCGCCCATAACCAGCAACGCGTCATAGCTCTGCTCGACTTCGAGAGGCACCGTCAGGTCCCAGACATAGCACGGACGATTGTGAAGCTTTGTGAAATCGTCAGCCGCAGATTGCGAAATATCGCAGCCTGAAATCTCAAGACCGGGCTTGTGATCGCGCATCCATCCAGCCGCGCTGCCGATCCCGCTGGCGAGCTCCATCAGGCTCTTGGCATCGCCCAGCATTTCCAGGATGGGGCGGTAAATGAACTCTTCCTTGTACCCTTCCGCGAATTCGTCCGTGGTTGCTTCGGCATACTTTTCGTGGATGGCCTCAAACAGCTGTTTCTGGCTTTCAAGCGCGATGCCTGAAGATGTCCCCTCGGCCATTGCCGCAAACTCCCCGTAATTCGCTCCGAAATGAGCAGCTCGGGTGTAGCGGCGGCATGGTAAACAAATTCATAAAACTACTGGGTAATCGAGGTCTCCAACCCGTCATCGCTTCCAGTCTCAAATATGGAGCACGGCGGGTCAGGCATGGCATCAGCCTCTTCACGTGGCACATCGTGCAACCCTGCCAGCGCAATTTCCGTTGAGTCGATCAGCGAAACCGTTCCGTTCGCGCAAATTTCCATAAACTTTTCCCGCGTGAGGAAACGCCGCGAAATGACTATCGGCTGGTTCGTAAGGTCAGCATGATTGCGCACCTGATCCACCACGCTGCTATGCCGCAAATCGTCGATCATGACGTAATCGGTATCGCGCGCCTCGACGATCTGCGTCAGCTTGACATAAGGCTCAGTGAAGCTGCGAGCGGACCACAGATTGGCAGGCAACGCAATCAGCGCAGTCGTTGCAATAAGCAAGACCGCCGCACCATCGGCCCATTTCTTGTCCGCATTCACAAGCTCGCGATAGCCGAATGCAGCAAGCAGACAAAAGCTCCCCAGCAGACCATGCACATAGCGATAGCCCCAGCCGTGGCCCTGATAAGGCAGCAGGATGGTCATGGCGACTAACGTCAGAACAATCCCGCCAAGCAGCGCCAGAGCAATTGGATCGCGGCGCTTGATCGCGGGGCCCGCCGCTATCACAAACGGCAGAATGAACAACGCATTCCAGCCGATGCCTCTGACCAGATTAAACGTCATGTACTGGATCGTAAGGGGATCGAATTGCGTGATCAGCGGCAGGATGCGTTCAGTCAGGAAAGTTGAAATACCACCCTCTTTGCCTGGCTCAGGAACGACGCCAGCCCAATCCATCACAATTCCGGGCCAGCTCATCCAGAGCGCGACGCCAGCAAGGTAGACCAATCCATAGGCCCCGACATGCAGCCACTTCTTCTGCATGAGCAGCCACAGCACAAAGGGACCGGCAAACAGCGGATGAAACACAAACTGATGCAGACCCATGGCGAGAACACCGACCAGCATTGCCAGAGCGTGGCTCCACCAGCGATCTTTCAGAAAGAGCGCGAGCCACAGCAGATTTAAGGCGAGATGGCCTGTCATCGCATAGGTCGTCATGCCGTTCGCGAGGATTTGCGCGGACAAGAGATAGCCCAGCAGCACCAGCCATTGAGCAGAGGCATTGTCTGCGAAGACCCGTCTTGCAATCCACCAGAGGCTGACAAAGCCAATTGCAGCCAATAGTGGGTTCATCAGAGCCGGGTCAGCAATCTTGCCAAAGAACCCGCGCATGGCAGAATTGACCGGCAAATAGCCAGACACCAACAGTACATTGCCGGGCGTGTCTTGCAGGAAGGCAGGGACGAGCGCTCTTGCAAACCCTGTCCACTCTTCGGGAAGACGCTCGGCCACCTTGCCGTCCGCATATATTGCCGCGTCGAACACCGCCATGTGCTCGTCACGCGTCAACGGATAGTCAAACATCCACCAATGCGTGCCCGCCCAGAGCGCAAGACATAGTGCAATCGCAACCGGAACCACGAATTTTGCACCTGGAATGGACTCTGGAAGTGCGATCTGCGGCGTCCACCGTGTACTCGCAACCCAGGCCACAACACACAGCAGCACCACATACGCGTCATGCGTAACAAAGTAATAGCGCGAGAGCGTCGCGTGCGGCTGTAAGGCCAAGAAAACGAGCGCGATCATCAGATAGATCGCAGGCTTTTGCATAACCGATTTGGGAATCACGGATTTGGAAATCGAACCCATCAGTGAAACCGGCCCCTCATATCATGGGCGCTTCGCCCGCATTGTGTTGGGTTCCAATAGAGCGAACCCGTCAAAACTTGCTTACTTTGGCTAACCGCTTTCCACAGCGCTGGCACGGGAGCGGCGTAAAGATGTGCAAAAAAGGGCGCAGCAAGCTGGCATGGTAACGCTTCTTCGACCTCTGCTGGGCTAGAGGATATCGGCGATGAGCACGCTAAGCCAACAGATCAATGACAGATTTGCCGCGAGTGAACGCGCGCTGGCAAACCGCGCCTTGTGGTTCATGCTGGCTGGCGCATTGCTGGCATTTCAAGCGTTTCTCATCTGGAGCCACAAGCCTTGGGCAGACGAGCTCCAGGCGCTCATGATCGCGCTCGAGGCATCTGACCAGGCGACACTGCTCGCTTGGCTGCGATATGAAGGCCATCCGCCGCTGTGGTACTGGCTGCTGAGTGCGCTTGGCGCAGTATGCGAACCGCATCTTATCCTGCCGTTGGCCGCAACTTTGTGTGCGGGGATCGCGCAAGGGGCAATACTGTTCGGCTCGCCATTTTCGCGGATTGAGCGGCTGCTGATCGCCTCCAGCCAGTATGTGCTGTTTGAATTCCTGACGATCTCGCGTGGCACTTCGCTCGGCGTGGCGCTTGTAACGCTGGTCCTGCTCGGCTGGCGCAGCAAATGGTTCTGGCTGCTGCTCGCGCTGCTGCCGCTGGTCGACTTCCTGTTCGGAGTGATCTCCGGCGTGTTCCTTGTGCTTAAATGGCGAGAGAAAGACCTGTGGTGGCCCGGCGTTGGCCTATGGCTCGCAGGATCGGCTGTCGCCGCTTGGACGGTCCTGCCGCCGGCTGACATGGTCAATGCTATCGATGCGATGCAGCGTCTGCACGGTATAGACTTGTTGCTGCACAATGCGCGCGGCTGGTTCCTCAAAGTCGGCAGCATCCCGCTGCCCTTCCCCGGCGGTATGTTCCCCGAATGGAAAGCGCCTGTCGTTCCTATCGCGGGATATGCCTGGATCTTGTTCCTTGCTTTGTGTTGGTATGCCACGAAAGGCCGTCCGTGGCACGCGCTGATGATGTTCGGCTTCCTCGGGTTTACGCTGCTCTTCAATCTCGCAGTCTATTCGATCGGGCTGCGGCACATGTTGCTGGCTGCTCTATTGCTGATTGCCCTTGTGTGGCTAGCGCGGCGCGAGAGCGACCCGCCAAGCGCTGCTTTCCGCGTATGGATCGCGGTCGCAGCAATATGCGGCTTCGCGAGCTCGCTAATCAGTACGGAACGCGGTTTCAGCAATGGCGAAGAGGTGTTAGCAGCGATTGAAGAACGGGGGCTTGCAGGCAAGCACTGGATCGCTTTGCCCGAATGGCGCGTGCCCGCGATCTCTGGCCGGTCAGACATTGTCTTCACGCGTCCGGAAGCAAATTGTCGTTTCCGCTTTGTCCGTTGGGATCACAAAAGTAACGCCTTGCAAGGCCAGGACGAATTCACAGCCATGCTCCGGCAAACAGTGGACGAGCACGGCCGCAGCTATCTTGCCAGCGATATCAATCTGCTTGGTTTCGATGCCGGTTTGGTTGAGAAGCTGGAAACCATACCTGCTGGTTATGATGGTATCACGTTCCACCTCTACGTGATCGGACCACAAGCACCTGAGAAAGCTGTTGATTTGCCTTTCTGCTACGAAGCTTAACGCGAATGCACGAAACTGCCCGGACCTTAGGAAAAAAATAAACTTTCCGATTTATTCACCACAATTCGAGAGGCGATCTTCGCGTACTGCGGAGCGAGCCATGCAATCGTAGTGAAAGAATTCTGGGGGCGATCAATGAGCGCATTCGGCAAAAAGACTGGACCTTCTGGCTTCAAGCCCGGAGCGCGTCCGTCTTTCGGTGTGGCAAAGCCCATGAAGGGCGGAGATCGCGGTTCTCCCAATGGTGAAGATGAAGAAGGCGGAGAGCAGTTTCCGCCACTGCCTGATGGTGCTGCGGAAGCACCGGCAAAAAGCGCATCACAAGGTCGCGGAAACGCCACCGATGACGCGATGAGCCGTCTGGCCGAGCGTATGAACTCGGTCGACAGCGGCGAATCCGAAGTTGGCGGCTTTGAAGCCAGCGTTCACAAGATCAAGGAACAGGTTCTTCCGCGTCTGCTCGAGCGCGTCGACCCAGAGGCGGCAGCGACGCTCACCAAAGAAGAACTGTCCGAAGAATTCCGCCCGATCATCATGGAAGTGCTGGCCGAGCTGAAGGTCACACTGAACCGCCGCGAGCAGTTTGCACTTGAAAAAGTCCTGATCGACGAGCTGCTGGGCTTCGGCCCCTTGGAAGAGCTCCTCAATGACCCGGATATCTCCGATATCATGGTCAACGGTCCGCAGCAGACCTACATCGAGAAAAAGGGCCGTCTTGTTATCGCGCCGATCCAGTTCCGCGATGAACAACACCTTTTCCAGATCGCGCAGCGCATCGTGAACCAGGTCGGCCGCCGCGTCGACCAGACCACACCGCTTGCCGACGCCCGCTTGAAAGACGGCTCACGTGTGAACGTGATCGTACCGCCGCTCTCGCTAAAAGGCACTGCGATTTCCATTCGTAAGTTCTCCGAGAAACCGATCACCTTGGACATGCTCAAGGAATTCGGCTCGATGAGCGAGAAAATGTGTACCGCATTGAAGATCGCGGGCGCATGCCGGATGAACATCGTTATCTCAGGCGGTACGGGTTCAGGTAAAACCACCATGCTCAACGCTCTGTCGAAAATGATCGACCCGGGCGAGCGCGTGCTAACCATCGAGGACGCCGCGGAACTTCGCTTGCAACAGCCGCACTGGCTGCCGCTTGAAACGCGTCCGCCAAACCTTGAAGGCCAAGGCGCGATTACCATCGGCGACTTGGTCAAGAACGCTCTGCGTATGCGTCCTGACCGGATCATCCTGGGTGAGATTCGTGGCGCGGAATGTTTTGACCTTCTCGCCGCTATGAACACGGGCCATGATGGCTCCATGTGTACGCTTCACGCCAACTCACCGCGTGAGTGTCTCGGCCGTATGGAAAACATGATCCTGATGGGTGACATCAAGATCCCTAAGGAAGCCATTTCACGCCAGATCGCAGAGTCAGTTGACCTGATCGTTCAGGTTAAGCGTTTGCGCGATGGTTCGCGTCGCACCACCAACATCACTGAAGTGATCGGGATGGAAGGCGATGTGATCGTGACGCAGGAGCTGTTCAAGTTCGAGTATCTGGACGAAAGCGAAGACGGCAAGATCCTCGGCGAATTTCGCAGTCAGGGCCTGCGCCCTTACACACTGGAGAAAGCCCGCCAGTTCGGCTTCGACCAGGCGTATCTGGAAGCGTGTCTGTAGTTTGCTTTTCGCTCCGACACCCGTCGGAGCGTCCTCGCTAGATGCGCAGCAGGCTGCACCCGCTGCAGGCGGCCGGTCGGCCTTGCGGTTCGCTGAGCGCGGACCGTGCTCCACGATTTCTCATCAACTCACCAAGACCTTCGGCAGGCTCATCACCAACAATCCGCCACCGATAATCATCGCGCCGACAAAGATGCCGAGCCACGGGACCCAGCCCACGCGCTTAATATCCTCGCGCTTTAAGCGGCGACGCTCCATTGTCCCGGCAATCGCGCCGACAAGCACGAATGCGCAGCCGACAAGCGCCATAAGCTCGGCATCGCTCGCAAAGCGCAAATGTTGAAGCACACTATCCATCACGCGGCATATGGGCGCTGTTGAAGCTTGCGCAAAGTCCCCATGCGCCTACACGCGGCAGCTATGGACGGTTCTGTCGCCAACCCTCAGCCTTTCAAGGCAATTGCTATCCGGATAGCGGCGGCATTTGCGATATCGACGATGGCCATGCTGATCAAAGTCGCCGGCGAGCGCGGTGTGCATTTGGCTGAGCTCCTATTCTGGCGTCAGGCCATCGCGAGCGTGCTGGTCGCTGGCTTCCTTATCGCTGCTGGCCGCATCGCAACTGTCAAAACCAAACGCTTTAGCGCCCATTTTCGCCGGGCTTTTGTAGGCCTTGTCAGCATGTGCTTTCTCTACGGCACAGTCCTCATCCTGCCATTGGCAGAAGCGACAGCGATAAACTTTACCGCACCGTTTTTTGCTGTGATGCTGTCCGTTATCCTGTTCAAAGAGCAGGTCGGCAAATATCGTTGGGGTGCAGTTTTCTTCGGCTTTATGGGTGTGCTTGTGATCACGCAGCCCGGTGGCAATGCGATCAATCCCATGGGCGTTGCAACAGGGTTGATCGGCGCATTCTTCGTCGCGCTGATTTCCTATCAAGTGCAGGACCTGAACAAGACGGAAAGCCCGTGGAGCATCGTGTTCTGGTTCGGTGTTTTGTCCGCGCCGATGGCGGCGTTCGCCTTGCCATTCTTTGCATCACACCATGATCCCACGACGTGGATGATCATCATCGCGATGGCCGTGTCAGGCGGAATTGCGCAATTGCTGCTGACGGCAAGCCTGCGATTTGGTTCTGCTGCAACGATCATCATCATCGACTATACTTCACTCCTATGGGCGGTCGGATATGGCTGGGGTGTTTTCGACAAGGCGCCAACGAGCGGCCTTTGGCTTGGGGCACCGCTGATCCTCGGAGCAGGTCTTCTCATCGCGCGGCGCGAAGCGTTGCTGGCACGCGATAAACGGCGATCCGCGGCGCAAGCCTAGGTTCATTGCCTGCGTGACAAGAGGCACCAGCTTGGTGTATTCTCGCGCTCAAACAAGGAGAAAACAATGCTTCGCAAGACTATGATTGTTGCTGCGCTCGCAGCGATGACACTCACGACAGCCGCCTGCAACACTGTTCGCGGTGTGGGCGACGATCTCAAGTCCGCTGCAGACGCGGTTGACGACGAAACATGAGCTGACGGGGTTTTCTCCCCTCGCTGTTTCGAGAATTATCAGACGCTCGCCAAGCAATTGGCGGGCGTTTGTGATTCTGCTCTCTAGTTCTTGCGATAAACCAGCGTGAGATTGTTGGCCGGCATTTCGTGCCGCGCGGTTCGCTTAAAGTCGTGCTGAGCTGCGAGCGCGTCCACCGCATTGATCTGCCTGATGCCCCACTCCGGATCGCGCGCCTTCAAGCTCTCATCAAAAGCGAGATTGGATGGCGCTGGCTCGACTCCGTCTTCGTAATAAGGGCCATAGAGGATAAGCGGCGCGCCGGTCGCAAGCAGTCTTCCCGCGCCTTGAAACAGGCCCTCGGTCACTGACCAAGGCGCGATGTGGACCATGTTCGCACAGAATATTGCATCGGCTGAGCGGACTTCCCAGTTCTCCGGTTTCGCCGCGTCGATCACAGTGGGCCATTTGAGATTGGCCCCGCCCTGCTCGCTTTGCCAAGCGATGATCGAGGCGAGCGCTTCTTCCTGAAAATCGCTGGGCTGCCAGATCAGGTGCGGCAAGCGCTCTGCGAAATAGACCGCATGCTCACCTGACCCGCTCGCGACTTCGAGCACTGTCCCTGTTGACGGCAATTCCTTCGCAAGAACATCCGCGATTACCTCGCGATTGCGCAAGGTCGCGGGCGCGTGGCGTTTCGCGTCGTTCATCGGTTCCGCTGCCAGGCTCTAGCTGACTTGTCGCTCCTGCCCCGCCCAATAGGGCTCGCGCAGAGTCCGGCGCAGGATCTTGCCAGAGGGATTGCGCGGCATTTCAGGAATGAAATCAATGCTTTTTGGGGCCTTGAAAGCGGCAACACGCTCACGCGCATAATCGATCACATCCTGCTCAGCGCATTCGCAATCGGGCTTCAAGACGACACAAGCTTTCACTTCCTCGCCCCACTTCTCGCTCGGGATACCAATCACAGCGACTTCCGCGATGGCCGGATGACCGTAGATCGCGCTTTCGACCTCTGCCGGATAGACGTTCTCCCCGCCAGAGATGATCATGTCCTTGATGCGGTCCTGAATGTAGATGTAGCCGTCTTCATCCATGTAAGCCGCATCGCCGGTATGGACCCAGCCATCCTCGTCCAGCGTGCTCGCGGTCGCTTCGGGAAGCTTCCAATAACCCGCCATGTTGGACGGCGACTTGATGGCAATTTCGCCGATTGTACCGCGTGGCACTTCATTGCCGTCCGGATCGACGATCTGGATTTCGACCCCGGGGCAGGCCTTGCCGCAAGACCGCATACGCTGATTGCCTTCAAGGTCGTGGTCTTCCGGCGGCAGCATGGTCACAGTGCCGGCTGTCTCGGTCATGCCGTAAACCTGCAGGAAGCCTGTACCCGGCATGGTGCGGACCGCCTCTTTCAAGAGCTCGAGCGGCATCGGCGCTGCGCCGTAGAGCAGATACCGCAAATTCGAGAAATCCGTCGTTGCAGCGCGCGGATGCTGCACCACCATCTGCACCGCTGCTGGCACGATGAACATATGCGTCACCCCGTTCTCGATCCCGTCAATGACCTGATCAGGGATGAACTCGCTTAGGATCAGAGCGCGAATGCCGGAAGAGACTGAGATCACTACGAGACCCGTGCCGCCAATATGCGCGCATGGCATGCAAGCGAGAATGCAGTCGTCAGCCTCGTAATTGTACCATGGCTGCTTTGCGGCAATGCCCGGACGGCGCAGGCCTAGCAGATTGCCATTAGTGAGCACCGCGCCTTTGGGATTGCCGGTCGTGCCTGAGGTATAAAGCTGAAGCGCCGGCGTATGTTTGTCCGCAGGCTCGTACTCAGCTTCATCCATCTGAGCGATCATCGCGCGCGCTTCATGTTCGTCGAGCACTACCGCGCCATTGCCCATGTCAGCCACGATCGCTTTCGCGGCATCGGCAAAACCTTCGCCTGCAATCACCAGCTTCGCTTCGGTATCGCCCAAGATGTATGCAATCTCTGGCGGAGCAAGCCGCCATCCGACTGGCGCAGCCACCGCACCGGAACGCGCCGCCGCCATCAGCATGACGAAGAACAGGTCTGAATTCTTGCCGAGCCAGGCAACGCGGTCGCCCTTCCCGATGCCTTTAGACTGGAACAACGCGATGGTCTTGCGCGTCATCGCGTCCAGCTCGCCAAAGGTCGTTACACGCCCTTCATGCTCCAGCGCAGCCTGATCGGGTCGCTCCTTCGCCCAAAGGTTGAGGATATCATCGAAGGTCTCGAAACTGTGATGCGCGGTCATGGCCTCTCCACTGGTCATGTTTTGATTTGCAACCAGTTTGCCAATTTTGGCCGCGAAGGCGAGTCTTTTCGCGCTTAGGTAAAGCGCCCTTGTTCGCGAGCGCGTTTCTCGCGCACCAGCAGCCAGATCAACAGCCCGAGCGGTCCTGCCATCAGCGTCGCCAGCAGCACCGGCACCTGGATGATCCGGCCAAAACCTTTCGCATCGGCATCGCGCGCAATCCAGATACCAACAAACAGGTCGAATGCGAGATAATGCACCCAGCCGATCGTGATGCCAGCGTCACTAGAGAAAAGCGTGCGCACGCCTTCGATAGAACTGAAATCGCCCCCGGACACGCCGCCACCCGGGTCCAGCGTCCCGCTCATCAAGCCGATCAGGCCCACGGCATAGGTAAGGCACAGCAAGCCCACGCCTGCATAGAGTATCGCGGCGAGCAGCGCAGGCCAGCGCGGCAGGAATGCGAGCGCCACCCAGCAAATGAGCGCGTATATATTGGCGATGGAAAAGACTGTGTCCCAGCTCATGCGAGGCCCCTTATTCCGTGTTTTCAGACCATGCGATAGCGCGTGGTTCCGCCATGCGCCAGAGACGCGGCTCTAAACCGTCTCAGCCCGCTTCATCCAGTCGCGCGCCGCGCGCTGGATCGCATCGTGATCATGCGTGAAGCGACCGGCGGCTTTGCGGGTCGCAAGACCGAGCGCCGCATGCGCGACAGTCTTTGCCGGAATGGAGCGGTATTTGCGTAAGCCCCCGCTCATAAATGGATCGATCAAAGGGCTCGCAATCTTGGCGAGACCTTCACCGAACCGCAGATCATCAACCCGCCTACCCTTAAGCAGTCCAGGCCGCAAAATATCGAGCCGCTTGAATTTCAGCTGCGTCAGATCGCGCTCGACCTCGCCTTTGACGCGCAGGTAGAAATTCTTTGTCCCTACTGTGGCGCCGACAGAGCTGATCGAGACCATGCGTTCAATTCCGGCTTCGCGAGCAGCTTTGGCTGTGTTCACAACCAGGTGCTGATCGACTGCACGGAACGCCTCCTCATCGCGCCCCGCACGCTTCCACGTCGTGCCGAGCGCGTTGATCAAGCAGTCAGGCTGCAGCTGGGCCAGAACTTCGCCCCAGCTTTCAGGATCAGCGATAAAGCATTCCATCCGCGCATCTTGCGGCAGCTCGAATTCGCGCCGCGCAATCGCAATGACGCGCACATCGGGGCGATACCGCACTTCTTCCAGAATGCGCGTCCCGATCAGCCCGGTTGAGCCCAGCACAGCGATGCGAATGGGATCAGACATTAGTCAATCCCTGCGGCGCTTTGCCTTCAATCGACGTATAGGCTTCTGTCGCGAACCGGTCGCTCATCCCGGCGATGAAATCCGCGATGGTGCGGGCACGCTGGGGTTGCTCCGCAGGCAATTGAGCCTGCCAATCCAGCGGCATAAGTCCTGCATCCTGCGAGTAAGCCTCAAACAGGCGCGCCACCACTTCGCGCGCATTTGTCGCAGCTGAAACCTGATCCTTGTGGTAATAGAGCCGTTCGTACATGAAGGCTTTCAACCCGCGTTCCTCCTCTGCAAAGGCAGGAGAGAACCCCGCCAATTGCCGCTCAGCCTGCCTTACGTCTTCAACGCTTTCCAAACCAGCAACCTGTTCGCGCGTGTGCGTGATGACATCATTGACCATCAGGCCGATCTGTTCACGCACAAGCTCGCGCAATTGTCGGTCGCGTGGGGCATGTGGAAAGCGTTTTTCGACCGCCCGCCACTGATCTGCGAGGAATTCCAGCGAAAGCAGGTCATCAAGGTCGAGAAATCCTGCGCGAAGGCCGTCATCAATATCATGATTGTCGTATGCAATGTCATCGGCAACAGCTGCGACTTGCGCTTCAAGCGACGGCCAATGCGCAAGCTCAAGCGGGAAGTCGGCATCAAGCTCTGCCAAAGCCCAATTGGGCGACGAAACCGGGCCGTTATGCTTTGCAAGTCCTTCCAGCAGGTCCCAAGTGAGGTTTAGCCCGTCATGCTCCGGGTACGGGCTTTCCAGCCGCATGACCGTCCGCAGAGCATGCGCATTGTGGCAAAATCCGCCAAAGGGCTCCATCGCTTCGGTAAGCGCGTCTTCGCCTGCATGGCCGAACGGCGGATGACCCAGATCATGCGCTAGGCACAGCGCTTCTGTCAGATCCTCGTTTAGACCCAGCGCGCGCGCAATCACCCGACCGATTTGAGCCACTTCAAGGCTATGCGTCATGCGCGTGCGATAATGATCGCCTTCCGGCGCGATGAATACCTGCGTCTTGGAGCGCAGCCTGCGAAAACTCATTGAATGGATGATGCGGTCACGGTCACGCTGAAACTCGCTACGGGGCCCGCGCGCAGGCCCAGAACCGCTCGCAAACTCGCGGCCACGTGTTGCTTCAGGATCGGCAGCAAAAGGCGCAGAGCTCATCACGCGGGAGCGATTACGAGAGCTATGCCTGCTTGCCAACGGGAACAATGGCCGAACATGGGATTCGCAAGCGAAATTTTTGGAAGCCAGATAAGGAACGGCCGCCCGATCGTGTTCGATTCAGGCGGCCTGCACAGGCCATCGATTGGCAACCCGAAGGCTCGGTGCAGCGGGAGAACAGGTTTGCCGAAGCAACGTTCTCACGCTTAACCCGCCTTATATCAAAGTTTCTGACTGTTGAAACTACCTAATTGTAGAAAAGCGACATTTATTCCGCAGGTCTTTGCGCAAGATGCACAAAACATGTTTTTGTACAATAACTTAGCCGAGAATCCACTCCGCTGCAGCCTGGCAGTGAATACGAGTGGAATCGAATACGGGCAGCACATTGGCGTCGACATCGACGATCAACTCCAGCTCTGTCGATGCAAGCACAATAGCGCCTGCGCCTTCCTGTGCTTTCTTCGTGATAATTGTCTTCAATTCGCGCTCCGCGTCGCGGGACACTTTACCGACCATCAGCTCTTCATATATAATCTTGTCGAGGATTTCGACATTAGCCATGTCAGGGGGCAGCAAATCCACACCGCATGCGACCAGATGCTTGCGATAGAAGCTCTCTGTCATCACGTTGCGCGTACCGATGAGCGCCGCGCTCTTGCAGTTGGCCGTTTTCATCGCTTGCCCGACATGCTCTGCAATATGAAGGACGGGAATGGTGATCTGGCCGGCGACGTGGTCGTAAACCTTGTGCATGGAGTTCGCGCAGATGACGAGGCCTTCAGCGCCGGCATCCTCGAGCCGCTTAGCGCTGTCCGACAGGACTTCTTCCGCGTGTTTCCAGTCGCCTTCCTGACGCAGACCGTAAAGCTGGCTGAAGTCCAGGCTTTCAATCAGCATCGGCGCGCTGGCCATGTCTTTAGACGCGCGTTTTTGCACGGTCCGGTTGATCCGGTCGTAATACATGCCGGTTGAGACCCAGCTCATTCCGCCAATCAGGCCGAGTTTGCGCAAATAAGAATCCAGTTTGTGATTTTACTTTGCGCTCCGTTTAGCCGGATGCACAGCCATGCGTCTATAGCGCGCTCAAAGTGAAGAGGTTTCGCTGCCTTCGATACTTAATGGCGCGCTTACCAGCCATTCTTGCACATCTCCGACTGTTTGGTCCGCTGCCTCTTCCTGCGGCAGATGGCCGATGCCGGGGTAAGAGATGAGCTGCGCATTGGGCAGTGTATCCGCATACCACTCGCCAGCCGACAGCGGGATGAGCGTATCTTCCTCGCCCCAGAGGATCAGCGTGGGGGCGGTAATCTGTCCGACGTCGCTTTCATCAAAACTGCTCCAGCCAATAGAGAAACGCTCGATCGTAGCCGCGCGATTTCCGGGGTAGCGCAGCATCTCCCAATAGCGGTCGATCATGGCCTCGGTCACGATGTTCTGATTGCTGACGGACTGCCTCAGCGAACGTTCGATCAGACTGCGCGGTGTGATTTGCTTCGCGATCTGGCGCACGCCCGGCATCGCGGCGATGGAAAAGCCGGTATTGCCGCTGCTTTCTTCTCGCCGCACGGGCGCGCCGCCTGCGTCGACGAGAATCATGCCCGCGAGACGCTCAGGATGCGCGATCGCAAAGCCGACCGAATGCGAGCCGCCCATGGAATTGCCGCCAATGACAAAGCGCTCCAACTTTAGAGTATCAGCAAAAGCAAGAATGTCTGCGATGAAGCCATCGCGAGTATAGTCTGAGTCGCCCGCTTTACCTGTCAGGCCATGTCCGGCCTGGTCAAACCGGATGACGCGGTAATCATCGCGCAAGGCCTCTGCCCAGGGCTGCCAAGTGGAAAGGTCTGCGTTGGAGCCGTGAAGAAGCAGAATAGGAAGCGCATCGCGCGGCCCCTCGTCGCGGTAATGGACTTCAGTCCCATCAGGCAGGGTGACGAATTGCGAAGGCTCACTGGCATATTTGGCGCGCATTTCAGCAGGATCTGTGTCGGGTGTCCGGAAGATCACGAAGCATATCGCGAGTATCCCTGCGATCACGCCAGTGATCTTGAGTAATCTGCGCATCATCTACCGTCCATCTAGCGTGTATCTACCGTCTATCTAATGCAGTCTCTATCACGCAGATTCCGGCAGTTCCCACTGTAACTTCAATGGCTTCGCGGTCATCGACACGCCGAATGCGGTCCAGAGCCTCTTGCGTTGAAAGCGGGATCGAGGACTCCCCGTCCTGCGGTGCAGCGCGCTCAAGCTTGCGTAACTGATTGATTGACAAGCGCTCTACCATGCGCGGCGCCATGCAATCAGCCATGTTTTCAGACAGGCCATTGTCCATCAGGACCGTTTTGACCCTCTCTTCCGTCACATCCTCCAGCCCGCCAAACCAGATCCACGCGCCAACCCCCAACGCTACGACCAGCAGAAGAATGACAAGCTTTTTCAAGGTATTGACCTCAGGTTCTAGTCGAGCGCCCTAATCAAGAGCTTTGTTGATTTCCTCGACCATTTTCTTCGCATCCGACAAGAGCATCATCGTCTGGTCCATGTAGAAGACGTCGTTATCGACCCCGGCATAACCAACGCCGCCCATCGAGCGCTTGATGAAGAACACCTGCTTGGCCTTGTCGACATCGAACACGGGCATGCCGAAAATCGGCGAAGATTTGTCGGTTTTCGCCGCCGGGTTCACGACGTCATTCGCACCGATGATGAACGCAACATCGGCCTGTGCGAACTCGGAGTTTATGTCCTCAAGTTCAAACACTTCGTCATATGGCACGTTGGCTTCAGCGAGCAGCACATTCATGTGGCCAGGCATACGCCCCGCTACCGGGTGGATCGCATATTTAACGTCCACGCCTTTCTCTTTGAGCAAGTCTGCCATCTCGCGCAGCACGTGCTGAGCCTGCGCCACCGCCATACCGTAACCCGGGATGATAATGACCTTCTCGGCCTGCTCGAGCATAAAGGCCGCATCATCTGCGCTACCTTGCTTGTAGGGGCGAGCCTCGCGCGCTTCGCCGCCGCCTGCGCTATCGTCCGCGCCGAAGCCGCCCGCAATGACGGAAATGAAGCTGCGGTTCATCGCGCGGCACATGATGTAGCTGAGGATTGCGCCTGACGAGCCGACCAGTGCGCCGGTGATGATCATCGCCGTGTTTCCGAGAGTGAAACCCATCGCTGCGGCGGCCCAGCCGGAATAGCTGTTCAACATCGAAACGACGACCGGCATATCTGCGCCGCCGATAGGAATGATGAGCAGGAAGCCAATAATGAACGCGAGCACCGTCACTGCGATGATCAGCGGCATGGTTTCTGCCGGACCGCTTGCGATGGCAAACATGCCTGTAAGGACAATAATCGCCACGAGCGTGCCGAGGTTGATAACGTGGCGCAGCGGTAGCAGAATTGGCGAGCCACTCATCTTGCCCGACAGTTTAAGGAACGCGATGACAGAGCCTGAGAAGGTGATCGCACCAATGGCGATGCCGAGACCCATCTCGATCTTGCTGACTGCCGAAATGGTGCCTTCACCCACAAGCAGCCCGAACGCACCAGGGTTCAGATAGGCTGCCCAGCCCACCAGAACTGCTGCCATGCCAACCAGCGAGTGAAAGCCGGCGACAAGCTCCGGCATTTGTGTCATCGCAATGCGGCGTGCGATTGTGAGCCCGATGACCCCGCCTACAAACATCGCCAAACCAATCTCGACGATGTTTGCTATGTCATGTGTTACCAGCGTCGTTACGACCGCAATCAGCATACCGATCATGCCATTGCGATTGCCCGCGCGCGATGTGGCAGGACTAGACAAGCCCCGCAGCGCGAGGATGAAAAAGACGCCTGAGACGAGATACGCAAGCGCTACCCATGCAGGTGTACCGCTGGCATCCGCGCCAGCTGCCAGGAGATCGAAGCTCATCACTTCTTCTCCTTCTTCTTGTACATCGCGAGCATGCGCTCTGTGACGGCAAAGCCGCCAAATATGTTCACGCTAGCCAAGACAACGCCAATCAGGCCAAGCCACTTGGCCACCACACTCCCCGCCTCAGCCGACGCAATCAAAGCGCCGACGATAATCACGGAGGAAATCGCGTTCGTTACCGCCATCAACGGTGTGTGCAGTGCGGGCGTCACCGACCACACCACGTAGTAGCCTACGAAGCACGCCAGCACGAAGATCGAGAGGATTGAAATAAAGTCCATCAGTTCGCTCCCGTCAGGCGTTCATTCACGACCTTGCCGCCCTGCGTCAGCCGCACCGCGTCTCCGATTTCTTCGTCGAGCACAGGTTTGCCTGCTTCCTTGTCCCAAAAGGCACTGAGGAAATTGAACAGGTTGCGAGAGAACAGCGCTGAAGCATCTGCAGCCAGATGGCTTGCGGTGTTTGAAAAGCCGATGATCTTGACGCCATGGCTGACTGCGGTCTCGTCAGGCTTGGAGCCTTCGACATTGCCGCCTTGTGCAACTGCCAAGTCAAATATCACACTGCCAGGCTTCATCGTCGCGATCTGAGCGTCAGAGATAAGCCGCGGTGCCGCGCGCCCCGGGATCAGCGCGGTAGTGATGACGATATCCTGCTTGGCGATATGTTCGGAAACCAGCTCAGCTTGAGCCTTCTGGTATTCCTCGCTCATCTCAGTCGCGTAGCCGCCTGAACCTTCGCCTTCGATGCCTTCGACGCTTTCGACAAAAATCGGCTTGGCACCAAGCGAAGCAATCTGTTCCTTGGTGGCAGAACGAACGTCCGTGGCTGAGACCTGAGCGCCCAGACGTTTCGCGGTTGCAATCGCTTGAAGTCCTGCAACTCCTACGCCCATCACAAAGACCCGCGCGGCTTGAACTGTGCCTGCTGCGGTCATCATCATCGGGAATGCGCGGCCATACTCGTCAGCTGCGGAAATCACCGCTTTGTACCCAGCGAGGTTCGACTGGCTTGAGAGCACGTCCATGGATTGCGCGCGTGTGATGCGCGGCATGAATTCCATGGAAAGCGCTTCGAGACCGGCTTTTGCGTAAGATTCAATGAGCTCGCGATTACAGAACGGATCGAACAGTGCCGCAACCCAAGCACCGCTGTTTGCGCCTGCAAGGCTTCCCGCATCCGGCGCTTGAACACCCAAAACGATGTCAGCGCCTTTCAGCACGGCATCGCGAGCAGCGACAGCTGCGCCTGCCTCTGTGTAAGCCGATTCGCTGATCGAAGCGGTTGCCCCAGCTTCAGACTCAACGGCAACTTCAGCGCCCAGGCCAATGAATTTCTTGACAGTTTCAGGCGTCGCGGCGACCCGCGTCTCTCCTGAGGCGTGCTCCTTAAGGACCGCGATCCGCAAAACCCGGCGCGCCTTATTCGGCAATCAGCGTGAGCACGAATAGCGTAACGATCGCAATGATCGGCACGCTCCACTTCAGCAGGCTGATGAAGCCGCCATAGGTCTTGTTTGCCGATTTCATGTCATGCGAAGCCATCTGAGCCTATCCCCGTATTGTCTCGTGTTAACGGTAATGTTCGGCTGCGCTCTATCGTTCCTGATTGCCGCTGCCAAGTCCTCAACAAAATGCGACGAAATGAGTGCGACATGCCAACAGCCTTAATCGGGTCTTTACTCCTTCTCACTAATTTGACCGCTCGTATCGCATTGGGACGGTTAGAGCATGTCAGAGAGCGACCAGCGCTTGATTCTGTTGATTGATGATGAGCCGGCGCAGTGCCGGTTAATCTCTGCGCTTGTCGCGCGTGAGGGTTGGCGCACTGTAACCGCGGCTGATCCGGACAGCGCAATCGCAATGCTGGGCACACAGGACGGGATGGAGCTGGAAGCGATCATCCTTGACCAGTGGGTGCCCGGCGATGATGCCTGCGATCTGATTGCAGAGCTCAAATCGCGCCGCCCTGCCCTGCCCATCCTCATGCTCACCACGTCCGCATCCCCCGCTCTTGCTGTTGAAGCGATGCGTGCAGGGGCAACCGACTATCTCATCAAGCCGATCGCGCCTGATCGCTTACTCGAAGCTCTGCGGGCCGCAACCGAAGCCGCCAGCCCGCAGGACGAGCTGATGCCGCTAAGCGAGAAGATGGGCGCAGCGCTCGACTTCGATGCAATGATCGGCACTGCACCGACTTTCCGCACAGCGCTTGCACAAGCAGCAAAGGCTGCGCGTGGCCATGCCAATGTCGTCATCGAAGGCGAAGGCGGGACCGGCAAGGAAATGCTGATGCGCGCCATGCATGGCGCAAGTCCTCGCACGAAGCTTGCGCTACGCACGATCAATATCGGCGGGATTCCAGCGAGCAATCTGCCCTCTGTCCTGTTCGGCCACGAGCCAAACGCTTTCCCGGGCGCGTTCGACCGCCAGATCGGCGCGTTGCAGCAGGCCGATGGTGGGACGCTGATGCTCGATGAAATCGACCGTCTGGACGACAGCTTGCAGGAAAAGCTGGAAGAGGTCCTTTCTGAAGGCATCGTACGCCCGCTTGGCGCAACGCACGGCTTCCGCGTCGATATCCGGATCTTCTCTGCCAGCAACTTCCCGCTGCGCGAGCTCGTCAAAGCGGGCCAATTCCGCGAGAGGCTGTTCGAGCTGCTGGCACCAACACTCATCACTCTGCCGCCTTTGCGCGAGCGGGCCGGCGATATTCCTGCCCTCACCCGCCATTTCCTTGGCCGGATCGGTGAGCAGCCAGGCCTGCGTCACATGTCGATTGCCGACAGCGCGCTGACGCTGCTGCAAGCCTATGATTGGCCGGGCAACGTACGCCAGCTGCAAGCGGTACTGTTCCGCGCTGCTGTGTTCTGCGATGATGAATCGCTGACGTCTGCGAGCTTCCCGCAATTGTCGGAGCTGCTCGGCGAGCCGCGTGCACGCGCATCTTCTCCGCATCAGGAAGGCGTCGGTGTGATGCTCTACACCGATGACGGCAATTTGCGCCCACTGGAAGAGATCGAAGCCGATGTGATCCGCCTGGCGATAGGCCATTATCGCGGCCGGATGACCGAAGTCGCGCGCCGTCTCGGCATTGGTCGCTCGACGCTTTACCGCAAGCTTGCTGACCTGGGCATCGACAACGCTGCTTGATTGACGCAGCCCGTCCGCCTAGCGCAGGCGCATGACGGGATCTCAAGACTTTAAAGGTCGAAGCGCGCTGGTCACCGGCGCGGCTTCCGGTATCGGTAAAGCGTGCGCAGAAGCGCTCGCTGCGCGCGGCGCGGCCACGCTTACCTTGATCGATGTGGACGAAGCTGGCCTTGAAGCGCTGGATTTGCCTTGCGAGGTGAACCGCGTCGTTGGAAGCGTGGGCGATCCCGCGCTTTGGCAAGAGCTGGAGCCGCAGCTTGGCAAGCTCGATCATGCTGTCGTCAATGCGGGCATTGGCTCCGGCGGAGCGATCCCGGACCTCGACTTTGCCGAGTGGCGCCGCGTCATGGACGTCAATCTCGATGGCGCCTTCCTGACGCTCGGCACCGCCATGCGCGCGATGGGGAGCAATGGCGGCAGCGCAGTTGTCGTCTCTTCCACCACCGGCGTGAAAGCGATTGGAGGCATCGGACCTTATGGCGTTTCCAAAGCCGCGGTGGCGCATATGGCGCGGATTGCCGCGCTTGACGGGGTCGCGAACGGTATTCGAGTGAACGCCATTGCGCCGGGCGGCGTCGACACTGCGATCTGGGAAAGCTCGGAGGACTTCAAAGCGCTGGTCGCTGCAGAAGGGCGCGAGGCAGCGATCAAGAAGCTCGCGAGCACGACGCCTAATGGCCGCTTTGCGAGCTCGGCAGAGATGGCCGACACGATCCTCTATCTGCTGTCCGATGCCGCTTCCAACATCACCGGCCACGTGCTGGTAAGCGATGGTGGGTTCACGCTCTAGCAGCGTGCCAATCCCGCAAGCCAGTTTCAAACCGGAGGCAATTCCGCAAAGTCCGTAAGCGCTGCGTCGCGTAATCCTCGCCATACATTGCGCGCTTGAACGGTCTGCGCCACGTCATGCACGCGCAGCATCTGTACGCCTGCATTCATCCCCGCGACCGCCAAAGCGAGCGAACCGCCTAATCGCTGCTCAACCGGGGCCTCATTCGACAATGCACCAATCATCCGCTTGCGGCTCGCGCCAAGCAGGATTGGCTGCCCGAGCGCGTGGAACAGCGGCAGCGCATTGATGAGCGCGAGATTGTCCGCCAACGATTTGCCAAAGCCGATGCCGGGATCAAGCACGATCTTTGACCGGGAAATGCCGGAAGACACGGCCGCATCGCGCCGTTCCTTGAGCCCATCGAACACGTCGAACACGACGCTGGTGTAATTGCCGTCAGCATGGAGATCATCGCCGTCGCCGGGTGCATGCATAAGGATCACAGGACAGCCTGCTCGCGCTGCAAGCTCGGCCGTTCGCGGATCGTGCCGCATGGCAGAGACATCGTTGATCGCATGCGCGCCTGCGTCCAGCGCCGCCTCGAGAACGCCAGCACGCCGGCTGTCGATGCTGATCGCTGCGCCCATGGCAGAGCAATATTCAACCGCAGGCAGGACCCGCTCCTTCTCATCGCCTTCCCAGGTTGCCGCAGCGCCCGGCCGCGTGCTTTCGCCGCCAATGTCGATCAGGGCGGCACCTGATTCGATCATCGCGGAAGCATGCTCGCGCCCCGCTTCAACATCATCGAGGAACTGCCCGCCGTCCGAGAAGCTGTCAGGCGTCACATTGAGGATACCCACGATCTGCGGCTGATCGAGCCGGACAGTACGCTCCCCCAACTGCATGGGTGGGTGAACCAGGCCGAGATTGGTCCACTGGTCCTGCGCTTCCTCGCGAACCGTGTCAGGCAGACTAGCAATCACGCCGTCAATGGTGCCCGAGGTCGCCAGCGTTCGTGAGACAGTCTCGCCACCTTTGCGGACGATCACCGCAAATTCACGCGCATAGACCATTCCGCCGGCTAGCCGCAGTGCGTCACCATCGGCGGATTGCGGTCCGGGCACGGTCGTCAGAGGGCGGATGTAGACGCTCTCGCTCATCGCAAGGCGCTTTCACCAAAGGCATGTTGGATACGCATGTTACACAGTCCTGAGAAAGAAAACTTCACGGGGTATGCGTTCGGCGATTGGCGGATGGATTGGAAGGGCAAAAGGCGCAACATTCCCCGAGTTTAGTCAGCCTGCGCGCTGTAGGACAGGCCACAAAAAGGGGCTGCACCAGCGGCACAGCCCCTCTTCTTGTGTCTTCTCAAGAGGAGTGCTGATTAACCGCCGAAGCGAAAGCGTATTCCTGCTGAAAGAATGGATTGCTGCGATTCAACGCCCAGGGTCGCTGGCAGCAAGTTCAATGGCACCTCGGCGTCCTCGAACGTGTCACGATAAGTGTATTGCGCGAACAGATCGACGCTTTCGGTCACGGCAAAGCCCGCACCTGCCATCAATTGATAGGAGAATGCGCCGTCATCATCGTCCGCCACATCAACGCCCGATGGCGCGAACTCAGCATCGACCCATTGATAGCCAACGCCTGCCCCGACATAGGGCTTGAACGCACTGCCGGTCTGGATGTCGTAGAACACGTTACCAAACAGTCCGAAATTCTTCACTGAGCCCTGCCCATCGGCAATCACTGCACCAACCGTCGGATTGGCTGCATCCGGCGCCGCGCGGGTCAGAACCGCGACATCAAGCGCGTCAATATCGGTTCCGCCAACGGTCAGTTCGCTATGGCTGTCGACATCGTATTTCGTGAAGGAACCTTCGAGTTCGGTGCGAAGGCCGTTCTCGAATGCGTAGCCGATCTGGCCAGAGATCGAGTAACCGTCATCGAACTCGGTTTCCCAGCCGAGCTCAGTGCCCGCAGGGATCTCGGGCCAGTCATCGGTGGCCGGAACAGTCGTGTCGAATTCGCCGGAATTGTCGGATTCGCCGGGAAGAACCAATCCGCCGCTGACCCCGATATAGGGTCCGCTTTCCTTGTCCTGTGCATGAGCTGCGACAGGCAGAGCGAGAGCAATAATACTTCCTGAAATCAATAGCTTTTTCATTGTCTTTCCTATTGTCATCGTCGGCTGGGGGAATGTGCCGACGTGACAACTGAAAGGCTTTGAAAGCTGTTGTTTTCCTGAACATCGCAGCTCTCGCGGCGAGCCGTGTTTAATCCTCGGTGGCGAGCAAATAAGTCTGCCGGGCAGCGTCGATCGGCTTCACGTCTTTGCCGTTTGGTCCATCGACTTCGTAGTGCCAGAAGGTCCAGCCATTGCAGCTCGGCGCGCCTTGCAGCTCCTTGCCGAGTCCGTGGATTGAGCCGGTCTGATTACCGATTGCCAGAGAACCATCAGCGCGCACTGTCGCAACCCAACGGCGCTTCTTGTCGAACACTTCTGTGCCGGGTTTGAGGTAACCGTTCTCGACCAATGCTCCGAAAGCGACACGAGGCGCAGACTTCTTGCTCTGCATCGTTTCAAGCGCGCTTTCATCAAGCGGCAGCTCTTTCTCGATCCGCTTGTAAGCCGCATCGCGATAGACGTTCTCGCGCTCGCATCCGATCCATTCACGGCCCAGGCGCTTAGCCACCGCGCCGGTTGTGCCGGTGCCGAAGAATGGGTCGAGAATCACGTCGCCCTTCTCCGTCGTTGCAAGCAGCACGCGGTAAAGCAGGCTTTCCGGCTTCTGCGTCGGGTGCACCTTTGTGCCGCCCTCTTTCAGCCGCTCGGCGCCCGCACAGATTGGCAGCACCCAGTCGCTGCGCATTTGCAACTCGTCATTCAAAGTCTTCATCGCGCGATAGTTGAAGTGATACTTCGCTTTCTCGCCCTGACTGCACCACAGCAAAGTCTCATGCGCATTGGTGAAGCGCGTGCCTTTGAAATTCGGCATCGGGTTCGACTTGCGCCAGACGATATCGTTCAAGATCCAGAAGCCCAAATCCTGCAGGATCGCGCCAACGCGGTAGATATTATGATAGCTTCCAATGACCCAAAGCGCGCCATCGGGCTTCAGGACGCGTTTGGCCTCGGTCAGCCAGTCACGTGTGAACTCATCATAAACACGGAAGCTGTCGAACTGGTCCCAGTGATCTGTAACAGCATCGACAGCGCTGCCGTCGGGACGATTCAAGTCACCGCCAAGCTGGAGATTGTAAGGAGGGTCCGCGAATACCAGGTCCACGCTCGCGTCGGGCAGCTTGCGCATGGCTTCCACACAGTCGCCATCAAGGATCCGCCCGATCGGCAGCTCCACGGCTGTTTCAAGACGCTTGGCGCGCGTTTTGGTGGTCTCAAGGACGCCCATATCCACATTCCTTTGGCAGAGTTATCCACAGGGTGAGTCCTATGGAGTCCCGCGTCAAGAACAGAATTATCGGCGATTATGGTTAATGCGGCGTTAGTTATGACGGAACAAAAGGAGTCCCGCACAAGATATTGAGTCTGCGTGTGTTTCGCAGACTCGAGATGATGGGGTGTGACCTCGAGGACTCACCTGCTCGCAATGTCGATGATTTGTAGACGCGCCTTAGCTGACAAACACGAAAGCGGTGTTCGCCGCGAATACGCCGGCCAGCAGGAAACCTGCAAACCGGCCGATATATTTCGCGGTTGCAAGTACGAGCAGCAATACCAGTGCGGACAAGGCAAGCAGTGCGAACTCGAAACCGAGTAGATCCGCTGGAACGGCAACAGGTGCAACCACCATGGTGACGCCGCCAATCAGCAGGATGTTGTAGATGTTGGAGCCGAGCACATTGCCGAGCGCCAGGCCAGCTTTGCCGCGCAAGGCGGCCGCGATGGATGCTGCCAGCTCTGGCAAGGATGTTCCGATTGCCACGATGGTGAGCCCGATCACTGTCTCGCTCACGCCGAAAATGCGCGCAAGATCGATCGCGCCGCTCACTAATGCCGTACCGCCAGCCACCAGCAAGCCAAGGCCGCCAAGGAAGGCTATGACTGCCAAATACGGCTTAAGGTCCGCCTCTTCTTCGTGATCATCTTCATCATCCGGCCGAGGGTGATTGTAGCGCCAATAGATATAGGCCGCGAGACCCGCCAAAAGCGCAACGCCGATCCAGATCGAGCCGGTCTGCGCATAGGTGATTGCCCAAAGCAGCAAAGTCACGCCAAGGGCGACCACGGCATCCCTCTTACCCGTTCCTTTCAATGCAATCGGTGTGACCAGCGCCGTCACACCGAGGATCAGCAGCGTGTTCGCCAGGTTCGAACCGACAATATTGCCCCAGGCCAGCTCCGGCGAACCGGCAAGCGCTGCCTGAACACTCGCGACCATTTCCGGCATGCTGGTCGCAAAGCCGACGATGACGAGACCCGTGACGAGATTGGAAATGCCCAAGCGATGCGCAATCGCGACCGAGCCGCGCACGAGAAACTCGCCGCCCACCGCAAGGCCAACAAGGCCAAGGACGCTCAGGATGATGGCTTCGATCATTATTTGTGACAGTTCCTAAAGCGGCTTAGAGCAGGCTAGCCTGCGCAACCGGGGCAAAGCTCTGGCGGTGGTACGAACACGGTCCATGGATGCGCAACGCTTCCATATGCTCTGCCGTTCCATAACCCTTGTTTCTTTCCCACCCGTAATGGGGATGTTCGCTCGCCGCTTCAAGCATCATGCGGTCGCGCCATTCCTTAGCTATGATGGAAGCTGCTGAGATCGCTGGCTCTTTTCCATCACCTCCTACAATAGCGCGCGCTGGCCATTGCCAACCCTTCGCACGGCCGTGTGGTGTCATATTTCCGTCAATCAGGATCTCTTGTGGCGATCCGTCAATCACAGAGAGCAATTGCTCCATCGCACGGGTCATCGCGGTCATGGTCGCGACAAGAATGTTGAGCGTATCAATCTCGCCTGCTTCAACCACGCCCACGCCCCAAGCGCAGCTTGCTCGCACCTCTTCGTCGAGCGCCGCGCGCCGTTTGGCAGAGAGTTTCTTGGAATCGTCCAATCCTTGCGGGTATGAGCTTCCCAGAATCACTGCGGCTGCCACAACCGGTCCAGCCAAGGGGCCACGTCCCGCCTCGTCGATGCCTGCAATCAGCGGCTGAGCGAGACCGGAATGGGCACTAAAGCCGTTCAGAGGAGTTTCGAGAACCATGACCATTCCATTCAATCGAACCGCCATCCTATTCCCCGCTGCACTGGTGGCTGCAAGCTGCAGTGCGCAATCAAATGGGGAAACGCAAACCGCCTCTTCCGGTCATTCCGTTGCGATCGAAGAGTTCGCGGAGTTCAACGAGCCATGGGCGGCGGCCTTTATTCCTGCCACGCGCATGCTCGCTGTCACAGAGAAAGCCGGCACGATCAAAGTGATCGATACAGGTGCCGGCACGATCATGCCGGTCTCAGGCGCGCCGGAAGTGGATTATGGCGGCCAAGGCGGCCTCGGCGATATCGCGTTTCTCGAAAGCGAAGCGGCGCTGACGCTGGATGCTCCGCGTACGATCTACCTGACTTGGGCAGAGGCAGGCGATGGCAATACGCGCGGTGCAGTGATGGGCAAAGGCCAATTCCTGTGCAGTGCGGAGGCGTGCGCGATCAGCGAACTCGAAGTCGTCTGGCGGCAGACGCCCAAGACCTCGCGACGTGGTCACTACTCGCACCGCATCGCGATTGCGCCTGACGAGAGCTATCTGTTCCTTGCGAGCGGCGACCGGCAGGAACTGGAGCCTGCACAAGACAATTCCAACAATCTCGGCACAGTCGTTCGCTTGAACCTTGATGGGTCAACCGCCGAAGGAAATCCGTTTGCTGCTGATGGCGGCGTGACATCTGAGATCTGGTCCTACGGCCACCGCAACATCCTCGGCATGGACTGGGATGCGGACGGACGTCTCTGGGACGTCGAACATGGCCCGGCGGGCGGTGACGAGCTTAACCTTGTGGCGGAAGGCGCCAATTATGGTTGGCCGACACGTTCCTACGGCAATCACTACAGCGGCAAGCCCATTCCGGATCACAGCGAGGACGATGGCTTTACCAAGCCTGCCATCACCTGGACCCCTGTTATCGCGCCGGGCGACATGGTGTTCTACGATGGCGACATGTTTACCGAGTGGAAGGGTCAGGCGCTGATCGCAGGACTGCAATCACTTGGTGTGGTCCGGGTAGCAATCGATGGCGAAACGGCAAGCGAAGCAGAACGGATCGATCTCGATGAACGTGCCCGCGCGATTGATATTGGACCTGACGGCGCTGTGTGGGTTCTCACCGATGGTGAAGAAGGCAAGCTCATCAAGCTGACCGCTGAGTGAGTAACTCGCGCTCACAGCGAGTTTGAGTATCGACATCAGCGAATGCGCACACTAAGCGCGCGGCGCTATGGCGACGCTAATCCCTCTTGCGCAGGTGGAACCCGACCTGATCGAGCAAGTGCTTGACCGCGCTTTCGGGCCGGATCGGCATGCGCGCACCGCCTATCGCATCCGTACAGGTATGGATTGGCTGCCTGCACTCAGCTTTGCTGCTCTTGACGATGACGACATGCTGGTGGGCACTATCCAAATATGGCCGGTTGCTCTCACCGATACCGACGGACGCGCGCATCCCTTGCTTATGGTTGGACCGGTCGCAGTCCTGCCCGAGCATCAAAGCGAAGGTTATGGCAAAGCCCTGATGCTCGCGAGCTTGCAGGCCATCACTGATACGTCCGGCGGCGCGCTGGCCTTACCGCAAGTCCTGATCGGCGATGTTGAATATTACGGCATGTGGGGCTTCACGGCTAAGCATACCGCAGGCTGGCATTGTCCCGGCCCCAATGATCCCGCGCGCTTGCTGGTGCGTTGTGACAACCCCGCCGTTTTGCCCGCCGATGGCATGCTGGGGCCGTGGGAAGGCATGGGTTGAGGCCAATCCCGTCTTCTGCCATTTCAATCGAACCAATGCCGTACGAACCCCCTCCCCATCTCGCTGAATTGACCCTCTCGCAAATCGCTGAGCAGGTTGCGCAACGCAAACTCCCACCGGTTGAAGGCTGGGCGCCGCAGAAACTTGGTGACAGCCGCATGCGGATTGCAGCCGACGGGCAATGGTATCACGATGGCTCGCCGATCACGCGCGATGCCATGATGCGCGCCTTCTCGGGATTGCTGATCCGCGATGGCGATGGGCAGCATTTCCTCATCAGTCCATTCGAAAAGCTCAGCATCGAGGTCGAAGATGCGGCCTTTGTCGCCACCGATGTTGTCCGGCGCGAAGGAGGCTTGGCCTTCAGGCTTAATACGGACGAATTTATCATCGCTGGTCCGGACCACGCTTTGCGCGCTGCTGGCGATCCGGAAACGCCCGCCATCTATTTGTATGTCCGGCGCGGCTGCGAAGCGCGGTTGAACCGCTCGACGTGGCAGCAGCTTGCCGACATTGCACTTGAAGAGAGCGAGGACATGTCGGTCGAAAGCGCAGGCAAGACTTTCAGCCTGATCCCCGAAGCCGCGTGACAGCCTCCGCTCTCGTTGAGCGCCTGACCGCGCTGCTGAAGCAAGGGCATCAGCGCGAAGTGGCCGATCTGATGAGCGATGCGCGCTTTGCCGACTCAAGTCGTACCGCTGAAGCCGCTGTCCTCATTGCGATTACTGATCGCGAACAGCCCGGTGTTCTCCTGACGCAACGCCCCAACAACATGCGCGACCATCCCGGCCAGGTTGCCTTTCCCGGTGGCAAGATCGATCCGGGCGAAGATGCCATCGCGGCCGCGCTGCGTGAGGCGCATGAAGAAATCGCGCTCGATCCTGCACAGGTCGAGGTGATCGGAACAACGGACCGCTATCAGACCGGCACAGGGTTTGATGTGACCCCGGTGATCGCTGTGGTTGCGCCTGAAGTGACTGAAACCCTGATCCCAAGTCCGAGCGAGGTCGAAGCATGGTTCGAAGCGCCGCTCGATATGCTGCTTAACCGCGGAAACTTCGAAGAGCATGAGGTCTTCTGGCGCGGCGCGATGCGCCATTACCTCGAAATGGACTATGAGGGATATCGCATCTGGGGCGTAACCGCCGCTATCATCGCCAATCTTTCCCGGCGCATTGATGCAAACGAGTTATTCGCGCGCGATTGACCAAGGCGCTGGACAAAGCGATGAGAGGCCGCATGGGGCAGTTACCGCAAGCAGACTGGACGAAGCGCGAAGGGCTGAAACAGCTCACCGCTGCGCTTGGGCCAGACAATCTGCGCTGGGTTGGCGGCGCGGTTCGCGACACTCTGCTGGGCGTACCTGTCAAGGATATCGACGGCGCAACGCCTCTGCTTCCTGACGAGGTCATGACGCGCTGTAAAGAAGCGGGCATCCGTATCGTCCCGACCGGTTTGGAACACGGCACGCTCACTGCCGTGCTGTCAGAAGGCCCCGTCGAGATCACGACCTTGCGGCGCGATGTTTCCACTGATGGCCGCCGCGCGACGGTCACATTCGCGACAGAGTGGCAGGAGGACGCCAGCCGCCGCGACTTCACGATCAACGCTCTCTATACGCATCCGGAAACACTTGAAGTGTCTGACTATTTCGGTGGGCTGGAGGACCTTGAAGCCCGCACAGTGCGCTTTATTGGAGATGCGCGCGAACGTATTCGCGAAGACCATTTGCGGATCCTGCGCTATTATCGTTTTCAAGCGCGTTTTGGCGCGGAGCTCGACGAAGAAGCAGAAGAGGCCTGCACGGAGCTTGCTGGCACACTCAAAGGCCTCAGCCGAGAACGTATCGCAATGGAACTGCTCAATCTGCTCGGGCTTCCTGATCCCACTGCGACCATCGCCCGCATGCGCGAACGCGGTGTCCTCCCCGTCATTCTGCCGGAAGCGCAGGCGTGTCATATTCGCGCGCTGGAGAGCCTGATCGAAGCCGAGCAGCGTAACAATGTCGAACCATCCTCGATCCGCAGACTTGCGGCATTGCTGCCGCCCTCGCCTGAGGTCGCTGTCGGCGTTGCAGCGCGGCTACGTTTGTCTCGGGCGCAACGCGGACAGCTCAGTAGCGCCGCATCGCGCGTAGCTGAAGATGCGCGAAACCCCAGATTGCTTGCCTACAGCGAAGGCATGCAAAGTGCTGAAGATCGCTTGTTGCTTGCGGGCGCCGACCTTGCTCCGCTTGCCAACTGGACCCCGCCCCAATTCCCGCTGCGCGGTGGTCAGATCGTCGCGCGCGGCGTCAAAGCGGGTCCGCAGGTCGCTCAGATCATGCAGACGATTGAACGCAAATGGGCAGAAGAGGGCTTCCCCAATAAAGCCCGTATCGAAGAACTGCTAAGCTCAGAGCTGGCAAATCTGAAACCGGATCCTTCAGCCTAGCTTCAGGCTGGGACACCTATCCGGAACCTCGCTTGCGTTAGCTCGTTCGAGTTTTTATGCACGCGCCCGCGCTGTACTTGGCGCGTCATGGATGCGAACTCTGATTGTTCGCCCGCAACATTTCCGAGGCCTTCCTGTGCGCCTGACCCCTCCGTTCCGGGTGCCGTAGCCTCACGCATATGACTGGAGAGACATAAATGAAATTCGCGAAAGCCGCTTTGTTTGCAACCGCCCTTGCTGCCACGCCGATCGCTGCAAATGCCGCAGAGGTCAACGCCGGTGCGACCGTTTACGGACCTGAAGGCAATGAAGTGGGCACGATTGCAAGTGTTGCTGACGGACAGGCTGTGCTGGACACCGGCAAGCACCAGGTTCCACTGGGCGTAGAGTCATTCGGTCAGAATGAAACCGGCCTGACGATCACTGTGACAAAAACACAGCTCAACACGATGATGGACGAGCAAATCGCTGCAGCCAATGCCCGCCGCGATGCAGCTCTGGTTGAAGGTGCAACTGTGATGAGTGCTGACGGCATGCCAGCCGGCACGGTCTACACCGTCGATGACGCTGACACAGCGATCGTCCAGAGCGATGCGGGCATCATCACTCTGCCACGCGATGCTTTTGCGCTCGATGCGAACGGCAATCTGATGGCGCTCTATTCTGCCGAGCAGATCGCCGCAAACATGGTGGAAGTGCCGGAAGGCGCTGAAATCCTGACGCCAGCTCAAGCTGAAGCTAAGCGGGCCGAAATGGAAGCAGACACCGCTTCTTGATCGTGGATCTTGAACGATTGAAGAGGGCCGCCAAGCATCACGCTTCGCGGCCCTTTTTGTATCTGAAAGACGGTCGCGATAGCGACCCAGAGGACGACCGTCCGCCCGCAACGGGTGCTGCTTTGGCAGCACGTCTAGTGAGGACGCTCCCACGGATGTGGGAGCGAAAAGCTAAAAAGTATTATCCTTGGGGAAGCCCTGTGGCGGTAACCGCCCTGCCCCGCCGCGCGCGACCTTCCACTGCCAGATTTCATTCTCCGTCCGTGTGCGGTCGCCCTTGCCACCCATCTGCCAGCTAAGGCCTTCCTCCAAAGTGAAAGTCTTCGCATCGCTGAGCCCGCCATCGCGGTAGCGCTGCAAGGTCACACCTTGTCCGCGCCCGAGTACAGGCACCTCTTCCAGATTGAAGACGACAAGCTTGCGATTGTCACCGACGCAGGCAACGTGATCGTGTTCAGCCGCAATCTCGCGCATCACTTGCAGCTTCGCGTCATTCTTCAGATTTACGACTTGCTTGCCTTTCTTTGTTTCCGCGAGCAGCTCTTTCGTCTCCGCGACAAAGCCCTTTCCGATGGTTGAAGCCAGCAAAAGCCGCCCGCCATCCTGATGCACGATCATGCCTGCGATGCGCGTTTCCGCCTCCAGATCGATCATCGACTGGATGGGCTCACCAAAGCCGCGCGCACCCGGCAATTTGTCACAGCCGAGCGTGTAGAAACGACCATTCTCGGCCGCGATCAAAATCTTGTCGGTGGTCTGGCAATGACTTGCAAAGGCAGCGCCGTCGCCTTCCTTATATTTGAAATCACCGCAGCCATCTTCGCCCAAGTCGACATGGCCTTTCGCTGCGCGGATCCAACCTTTCTTGGAGAGAACGACAGTGACCGGCTCTTTCTCGATCATCGCATCCATGGAGAACTCGACCGCAGGGGCGGCTTCCTCGATCCGCGTACGACGCGCGCCGAGATCGGTGTCCTCGGCATAATCCTTGCGCAGCGCCTTCAAGTCGCGCTTCAATCGCGTGCGCTGGCGCGCAGGACTGTCGAGCAGTTTCTGCAGCTCGTCCTGTTCTTCGAGCAGCGCGGTCTTCTCGTCGCGCAGCTGCATTTCTTCAAGCTTGCGCAGGGACCGCAGCCGCATGTTGAGGATTGCCTCGGTCTGCCGGTCAGTGAGATTGAATTCCTTCATCATCACTGGCTTGGGCTCGTCCTCGGTACGGATGATCTCGATCACCCGGTCGAGATTGAGGAAGGCGATGATGTAGCCTTCGACCAGCTCCAGCCGCTTGGCGATCTGATCGAGCCGGTACTGTGTGCGCCGCTGCAGGATCTCGATCTGGCTTGCGACCCAGTTTTGGAGCAGCTCTTTCAGCCCCATCACCATCGGTGTGCGCGAGGCATCGAGCACGTTGAGGTTCAAGCCGAAGCGCGTTTCCATGTCCGTCAGCTTGAAGATCGATTCCTTCAAGAGCTCCGGATCGACATTGCGGCTGCGCGGAACAAGCACAATGCGGATCTGCTCGTCACTTTCATCGCGGACATCGTCCAGGATCGGCAGTTTTTTGTCCGCAATCGCCTGCGCGATTTGCTCGATGAGCTTGCCCTTCTGAACCTGATAGGGAATCTCTGAGATAACGAGCTGCCACTGCCCGCCGCCCAGCCGCTCTATTCCGGCTTCCTGATCGTCCTTCTTGTCCGCTTCGGGTGCATGAAAAACACCGCGCACACGGAAACTTCCGCGCCCGGTTGCATAGGCTTCAGCGATGCTTTCCTTGCTGTCGACTACATGACCGCCGGTCGCGAAGTCCGGCCCTTGGAACAGCTCCATCAGCCGCTCATGCTCGACATGCGGATTGTCGATCAGCTCGAGCGTCGCATCGATCACTTCAGCAACATTGTGCGAGGGGATATTGGTCGCCATGCCAACCGCAATCCCGCTTGCCCCATTCGCCAGCAGGTTCGGAAACAGGCCCGGCATCAGCTCCGGCTCATGTTCCTCGCCATTATAGGTCGGAATGAAGTCGACCGTGCCAGCATCCAGCCCTTCCATCAGCTGCATTGCAGTCTTGGTCAGGCGCGCCTCTGTGTAGCGATAGGCGGCGGCGTTATCGCCGTCGATATTGCCGAAATTGCCTTGGCCCTCGACCAGCGGGTACCGCAGCGAGAAATCCTGCGCGAGCCGCACCATCGCATCATAAGCGGCGGTATCGCCATGCGGGTGGTATTTACCGATCACTTCGCCGACGACGCGCGCGCTCTTCTTGAAAGTGCTGTCAGGCGCCAGCTTTAGCTGCCGCATGGTCCACAGCAAGCGGCGGTGGACCGGCTTCAAGCCATCGCGCAGATCGGGCAGCGAACGCGCGGTGATGGTCGAGAGCGCATAGACCAGATAGCGTTCTTCCAGCGCGGAATCGAACGGTGCATCGACGATCTGGTCGAAAGGATCTTCAGCAGGCAAATCGGTTACTTCTGACATTCATTTCGCTTAGCAAGGGCGCACCGCCTTAGGGAGTGCTGCGCGCAAGAAAAGCGTGCCTTAGTCCGCTTTTTCCGCAGCCTTGCGAAGCGCGCTCACTTCGGCGCGCAATCCGCGCAACTCGTGAAGGATTTCCTCGCGCTCGTCATGCGCTTCTTCATCGGTCGCTTCAGACATCGCATTAACGATCACACCGATGAACAGGTTCAAGACGATAAAGCTGGTGAGCAAGATGAACGGCACGAAGAACGCCCAGGCATAGGGGTAGACCTCCATGACGGGCCGCACGATGCCCATCGACCAGCTTTCCAGCGTCATGATCTGGAACAGCGAATAGAGCGAGGCGCCAAGGCTGCCGAACCAGTCCGGAAACGCGCCGCCGAACAGCTTCGTTGCCATGACCGCGCTGATGTAGAACAGCAGCACCAGCATCACGATGACGGTCCCGATGCTGGGAATGGCGCTGAACAGGCCGACTATGACCTTGCGCATGCTCGGGACGACGGAAATCAACCGGAGCGCGCGCAGGATACGCAAGGCGCGCAGGACAGAGAATTGCTGGCTCGCCGGAACCAGTGCCGCGGTGACGATCACCAGATCGAAGACATTCCAGCCATTCCGGAAGAAGTTGAGGCGATAAGCGAACAGCTTCAGGGTCAACTCGACCACGAAGATCGCAATCGCAAGGCGATCAAGCGACGTGATGATGCCGCCCCAGCGCGCCATGATCGCTGGCGAGGTCTCTAACCCCAGCCCGATCGCATTGATCACGATCACAGCAGTGATCGCATGCTCGAAACGCTTGGCTTCAACGAAATCGCGCACGCGCTCGCGCAGGCTTGAGGGGAATGCAGTCTCAGTCATTGCAGCGGGCATATAGAGATTTGCTGCGAGGAAAACAGAGGGACGTTGAAGGTCTGATTTCGATCGACAGACTCGGCGATGTGACAGCAGCCTTCGCTTCCTCAAACCCAGCGCGACTTGCATTGTGGCGAAAATGTGGCACAATCAGGGCAGAATAAAGGCGCGTACGCCCCTTTGTCCCCTGTGCGCGTCTCACGAAAGAGGAGATGGAGATGCGTAAGCCTCTGATTTTACTGAGCAGCACTGCCCTTGCGCTGGCCGCCTGCAGCGAAGGCAACAATGAGGCAGTGTACGAGAATGTAGCTGTCGATATGGCGGAGCCGGAGGCGGAAGCTGCACTCGCAACTGCTGAAACTGCTGGGCGCTCTGGTGCAGATGCGGCTTCTGGCGAACAGATCGAGCCGAGCTCTGCCACCGCCGCTCCTCAGATCGCTTACCGCTATGCACTTGGCTTCCGGCTGCCTGCCGCAGCAATCAAGCCGCTGCAGACAAAGCACGCCGACATGTGCGAAGCGCGCGGGCCGAGCGTGTGCCGGATCATCTCTATGCAGCAAGCCGATCAGGACGGCGAATATGCCTATGGCAGCTTGCAGATCGCAGTCGCGGCAAAGTCCGCACGCGCTTTCAGCAAGGAGCTGGAAACAAGCTCTGACGGGGCTGATGCGACGCTGATATCGTCATCGATCCAGGGCGAGGACCTGTCGAAACAGATCGTTGATACGGAAGCGCGGCTTCGTGCGCGCACTCTGCTGCGCGACCGGCTGATGGAAGTCCTACGCACCCGGAAGGGCACTGTCGCGGAACTGGTCGAAGCGGAGCGCGGCGTCGCTCAGGTCAATCAGGAGATCGACCAGGCGCGCAGCTGGCTCAACGAAATGCGCGGCCGCGTTGCATTTAGCCAGATGTCGATCAGCTACGAATCGGGCGCTCGAGTGCCTGGCGGCTTTAGCGACCCGATCCGCAATGCCTGGGGATCGCTAGGCGGCATTCTCGGCTCGATGATCGCATTCCTCATGATCGCGACCACCGTGATACTGCCACTAGGCCTGATTGCGTGGCTGGCGTTCAAGCTGTGGAAGCGTGTTCGCAAAGAGTCTCAGGCCAAGCCTTCCAGCGAGGCTTGACCTACCTCACATCCGGCGGGCGTCGTGCGCGTCCGCCGGAACCGTGACGGCTAGCCCGTCAAGCTCCACGCTGAGCTCGATCTGACAGGAAAGGCGGCTGGTGCGGCGCACGTCGGCAGCAAAGTCGAGCATGTCTTCTTCTTCCTCGCTCGCCTCAGCCAGCTTGTCGAACCATTCCGCGTCGACAACGACATGGCAGGTCGAACACGCCATCTGGCCTTCGCACGTCCCCTCCAGAGGTAAGCCTGCCGCCTGCCCCACGCGCAGGAGGTTGTCGCCAGGCTCGGCCTCCGCGCTGACTGCATTGCCCTGAGGGTCAGTGAAATGGACCGTAATGCTCAAATGCCTTGCTCCTTTGCAGCAGCAATGAGCTTGCGCGCCGCGAGTTCCAGATCCTCCAGCGTAGTGTAGCGCCCGAAGCCCAAACGGATCGAGCTTTTCGCCTGTGCATCGCTGAGGCCGATCGCTTTCAGCACATGGCTTGGGCGGCCCGAGCCTGACGCGCAGGCGGAGCCAGCGCTGAACATCACGTCGCGCACGTCCGACATGAGCCGCGCGACGTCGATGCCATCTTTGCGCAGGTTGAGATTGCCGCGATAGCGCGCATCCGCGCTGCCATTCAATTCCCAGTCGTCGAACATATTGCGCGCACGATGCCACAGCGCTTCCACATGCTCCGCGTCCTCAGCCATGCGCTCCTTGGCGAGTTCAGCAGCGGCGCCAAACCCTGCGATAAGCGCGGGCGAAAGCGTGCCAGACCGCAAGCCCTCTTGCGATCCGCCGGTCTGCTGCTCGGTAAGTTCGACGCCGTCGCGTACCCACAAGGCACCCACGCCCTTGGGCCCGTGAAACTTGTGTGCGCTGACCGCGATCATGTCTGCCGAAGTGACTTCCATCTTGCCATAGGCCTGCACCGCATCGACGAGGAACAAAGCATTGTTTTCTTTTGCTTTGCGGTGCCAGTCGATGGTCGGCTGGATGGCCCCGATCTCGTTGTTGACCTGCATCACCGCGATGAGGCGCACGTCAGCGGGCACATCCTGCTTCGTGGTGCACTGCCCTTCTTTGGAAACGTTAAGCACATGCGCCTTGCCCGCGGCTTGCGCAGTGTCGCCCACGGCAGAGTGCTCGATTGCGGAATAGGATACTGTGCCGTCACTGCCAGAGCCGCGGATGGCGAGGTTCAGCGCTTCAGTCGCGCCGCCTGTAAAGATCACCTTCCCGCCCGGAGGGAATAGTGCCGCGACCTTGTCTCGAGCGGCCTCGATCGCGGCGGCTGCCATCCGCCCCATCCGGTGCGAGCTGTGCGGGTTGCCAAAGCCCTTGCCATCGGGTCCGTCGAGCCAGCGCAGCATCGCATCGCGCGCTTCAGGAGCGAGCGGGGTTGTAGCCTGGTAATCGAGGTAGATCATGAAAGGGAAGCCCATGCGGTGGCGAATTGTTCCAACTCGTCGGGCGTTGTGCTCCAGCCGATACTGACGCGGATTGTTCGCGCCGCGACCTCATCCGACACGCCAAACGCATCAAGCACTCGGCTCTTCTTGAGCGTGCCGGATGAGCACGCACTGCCCGCCGACACCGCAAAACCCATGGCGTCAAGCCGAATCAATAAAGCCTGAGCTGACATAGTGGGATGGGTGAGCGCGACGATGTAAGGGTTGTAGCTTCCGCTAAATCTATTGAAGCCGGACTCCGCTATGCCAAGGTAGAAATTCTCTCTATCCTGCTCGCTAGTATTCCATGTCTCTAGCCCACCAGCCTCGAGGGCCGCTGCCATACCCAATGCGCCGGGCAGGTTTTCAGTCCCATGACGATATCCGCGCTCATGCCCGCCCATAGGCTCCAGCATTGCATAGTCACGCACGAGCAGAGCGCCGATTCCGATTGGACCGCCAAACTTATGCGCCGAAATCACGATCATATCTGCATCAGGAAGAGCGAGCTTTCCCGCAGATTGTGAGCAGTCCGAAAGCCAAAGGCTTTGAGTCTCGCCGAATGCCTCGCCAATTGGATTATCGCGGTCAGGCATATTCATGATCGTTTTCCCGGTCTCAGAATTGACCGATTGGAGTGCCGCAATCACTCGGCCAGGTTGCTCAAGCAACTTGACCAATTTGTCCTCTTCAAAGCCACCAAACTCGTTTACGGAAAGCACCTCCGCATCAGGTGCAGCCCTGAACACGGCATCATGCTCCACCGCGCTGACAATCCGGCGATCCACCTTCGCCCGATTAAGCGCGATCCACAGTGCCTCACTCGCACCGCTCGTAAAGATAACTTCGTAGTTCTTATCTTTTTGGCCCAGCCCGAGCGCACGTTTGATCCGCTCGCGCCCATCCTCCAGCGCTGCCTTGGCCTTGCGACCTTCGGCATGCGGGCTCGAAGGGTTCGCCCAGATGCGAAAGCCCTCTTCCATCGCGGCGCGCGCTTCCGGACGCAGCGGCGATGTTGCGGCATGATCGAGGTAAATCCGTTCTGTCAAAGCAGCCTTATTGCGAATGATTCTTAAAAAATTGCAGAATGTTACTAGCCACTCTATAGAGCACTCGATAGCTCGTACCAGCCGGTACTTAGCTTAACTCATTTCACAAGGTTCCAGCGATGCCATCCGTCATCTTTCCCGGCCCAGAAGGCCGTCTTGAAGGTCGTTTCTCTCCGCCGCCGCGCCCGCGCGCGCCTGTCGCGATGATCCTGCATCCGCACCCTGAAGGCGGCGGCACGATGAATGACCGGATTGTGCAGCGCATGTACAAGACGTTTGCGGATCGCGGCTTTGCGACGCTGCGCTTCAACTTTCGCGGTGTGGGCCGCAGCCAGGGCAGCTTTGACAATGGCATTGGCGAGTTGTCGGATGCAGCGTCGGCGCTAGACTGGGTCCAGTCGATCCACCCTGAGGCGCAAACGACCTGGGTCGCTGGCTACAGCTTTGGCGCGCTCATCGGTATGCAATTGCTGATGCGGCGTCCGGAAGTGCGCGGCTTTATCTCTGTCGCGCCGCCCGCCAACATGTACGACTTCAGCTTCCTTGCGCCTTGCCCTGCCAGTGGCATCTTCATCCAGGGTGCGAATGACACTGTGGTCCAGCCGAGCGCTGTGCAGAAGCTGGTCGACAAGCTTCGCACGCAAAAGCACATCACGATCCACCACGAAGAGATACCTCGCGCCAACCATTTCTTCGAAAATGAAATCGAAGATCTGATGGGTTCAGTCGACAATTATCTCAATTTCCGTCTGGATCCGGATTGCCCGATCAAGTGAGGCATTCGCGCTGAAAGTTAGCCTTCAGCGGCTCACTTTTTGTCCATCGCAGGCCTTTGAAAACAGCGCGTTTCGCGGTGCAATTGCGCCTGCGGAAAATGTCGTAATTTTACAATCGCCCAGTGATGTTGTAACATTGCAAATATGGAGTCGCAGTAAAAAGCAATAATTTGGTGGCTCCTTAAAACCTATTGGAGAGTTGCCTTAAGGAGTAATCATATGGCTTACGCAGACGCACAGACCGTGCAGCAGAAGTCAGCAGGCATTGCAGGCGCAGCAATTGCGCATGTCGCGATTGGCGGACTGATTGTGGTCGGCCTGACAGTCACCGGAACCATGCCTGACATCATCGATGATGGCCCCATCGATGTGTTTGACGTGAAGGACCCAATCCCGCCTGTGCCACCTGACACGCCGCCTGAGCCGAAGCCGGATACGCCGCCGGTACAGAATGATCCCTTCGTGCCGGACCCGATCATCCCGATCAGCAACAACAAACCATTTGAGCTGACTATTCCTGATCTTCCGCCACCGCGGCCAATTGAATTCGTTATCCCGCGGCCGACCCCCGACCCCACTCCCGGTCTCGGCGCAATCCAGCCCGTCGCCGCGGTCCCGCGCAATGATCCAGGGCGTTGGATTACCGACAGCGACTATAAGAGCCGCTGGATCCGTGAAGGCATGACCGGAAGCGCGACCTTCAAGCTCGACATAAGCGCGAGCGGAACGGTCGAGAATTGTTCCATCACGCGATCCAGCGGGCATGCAGCGCTGGACCAGGCAACTTGTTCGCTGATAGAACGGCGCGCACGGTTCAATCCCGCCAAGGCCAGCGACGGCTCACCTACAAGCGGCGTTTATTCCAGCTCGATCCGCTGGCGAATTCCTGACTAGGGCTGCTTACCCCCTGCCCTAGTCTTCTGCGATCTTGTCGACGGGCGCTTCCCCATCGCTCGTCGGCACGGTCCAGATGGCAACATTGCCAATCGCAATTACTGCTAGCAGCACCATCAGCAGAGGTTGCTTCATTTGGCCGGTGCGGCGCCAATAGACAAACGCACCGGCGATCAGCGCGCCAGCTGCCAGCATCACTATGGAGAGAACCACATTCATGGTGCTGCCCTATCTCATTGACGTCCCGCGTAGGCAAGAGCGTGACGCCATTGATCTCCTTCCGCTTGCATTGTTCTAGAATCCTGTAAGACTGTGGCCCGATCAATCGCAAGAGAGGGACATACAATGGGAATTTTCAGTTCAATCAAGAACGCTATCTTTGGTGATGACGACACGGAAGAAACGGTCATCGCTCCAGCTGACAAGCCCGCAGCAGCGCCCGCTAGCCCGCCGCCTACAACCGTTGTCAATGTAGAAGACCGGCTCGACGCGATGGACGGCGCAGACAAGCTCAATTGGCGCACGTCGATTGTCGATCTGATGAAATTGATCGGCGTCGATTCCAGCTATGGCAATCGCAAGGAGCTTGCGCAGGAGCTTGGCCGGACAGACTATTCCGGTTCAGCCGAAGACAATATCTGGCTCCACAAAGTGACCATGCAGCATCTGGCGCTGAATGGCGGGAAAGTGCCTGACCAGTTCATGGACTGAGGACAACTGATCGCTGATCGGTCTGCGGCCTGTTGACACAGTGGGGCTGCGGATTAGACGCACAGAAATGTCGGATTTATACAAATCAATCACACGCCGCCAATCCCTTAAAGCCATCGGCGCAGGGGTTGGCGGCGTTTCCATGTTCGCTCTCCTGCCGGGATGTTCGGATCTGCTTGGCAACAGTGCTGGCTCCGCAGGCGCAGATGAGCTGCTCGGCCGCATCGCGTGGAATCTGCTTGAACTCAATCCGGCGAGCGCAACGAGCACCGGCGTTGATACTGGCGACAAGGCCTATCTGCGCGGCGAACTTGGTGGTTCGTCGCCAGAGGCAATCGCGACCCTCACTGCAACGCTGCGTGAAGATCGCGACGCTGCGCGAAGTCTCTCCCATGACGGGCTGAGCGCTGACCAGATCACCAGCCTTGAGGTAGTAGACAGCGCATACACCACTGCACTGGAAGGCTTGGCTCTTCCCTATGGCGACGTCGCTGTCGGCGGATGGCGCAACACACCCTATGTCGTTGCACAAAATGTCGGCGCTTATATCGACTTCCCGCGCTTCTTTGATGCGACACAGCCGGTGAAGACCGAGGAAGATGTGGAGGCCTATCTGTCGCGTCTCGGCCAGGTCGAGACCGTGCTCGATGGCGAGCTGGAGCGAATGAAGGAAGCACGCGCAAAAGGCTTGGTCCTGCCGGACTTTCTCCTCGACGCCACCATCGCGCAAATGGAAAGCGCGCTCACGAATGCGCTTGAAAGCGACACCTATTCCGCTCCGCTTGCCCGCGGTATTGTCGAAAATCTCGGCGAAGAAGCGTTGGATGAACGCGCGGACGAGGCTGCCAGGATCTCGCAGGACAGCATCGCCCCTGCCCTTGCCCGCCAGCTTGAAGAGCTGAAAAGCCAGCGCGCTGATGCGAAATCCGATCCCGGCATCTGGGCGCAACCGCAAGGCGAGGAGTGGTACAATTGGGTGCTGAAAGCAACCACCACCACCAGCCTCTCGCCCGATGAAATCCACGAGATCGGCCTTACTGAACTTGACGAGCTGCACGCGCAGATGGACCCGATTCTGCAAGAGATCGGCTATACGCAAGGGTCGGTCGGCGAGCGCATGCAAGCCTTAGGCAAAGACCCGCGCTATCAGTTTGCGGAAGGCGATCCGGGCCGCGAAGAGATTATGGATTTCATCTGGGAGCAGATCAACTGGGTCAAAGGCGAGATGCCGCGCGCATTCAACACGCTGGTCGACCCGCCGCTCGAAGTGCGCCGTATCCCGCCAGCTGAGGAACCGGGCGCACCAGGTGCCTATGGCGGAGCGCCTAGCAAGGACGGCTCCATCCCCGGTCGCTTCTGGATCAATCTGCGCACGACCGACCTGCACCGGCGCTATGACATTCCCGACCTCACCTTCCACGAAGCCATTCCCGGCCATGTGTGGGAAGGCGAATACTCCAACCGTTTGCCGCTGATCCGCACGCTGCTCGGCTTTGGCTCGTTCAGCGAAGGCTGGGCTCTCTATGCGCAGCAATTGGCAGACGAGCTTGGCGCATATGACGACTTCAAGGTTGGCCGTCTCGGCTATCTGCAGAGCCTCGCCTTCCGTGCGTGCCGCCTGGTGGTCGACACCGGCCTCCACCACAAACGCTGGAGCCGCGAGCAAGCGCGCCAGTTCTTTGTCGAGCGCAACGGCTCCAATATCGAGGATGTACGCGGTGAAGTGGACCGCTATTGCAGCTGGGTCGGACAAGCTTGCAGCTACAAGATCGGGCATAGCGAAATCGTGCGGCAACGTGGCCGAGCCGAGACCGAACTGGCCGAAGCTTACGACTTCAAGGCATTCAACGACGCGGTTATCCTCGGCGGCAATGTCCCGCTCGATGTGCTCGCCAAGAATGTCGATCGATACATCGCGGGGGCGCAAGCCTGATTGCTCCATATCGGTACCAAGCTGCTGAGATGACGAGAATTTACTAGTCATCGCCCGCTACAACCGTATTCTCCTAAAGGAATGCAGGTGTTCAGGCCTGCGAAGGGGCAAACGGGGGTTTCCAATGCTGGGTCGCATTTTCACGGTATTTGTGGGGGCGCTTGCGCTCGTTTTAAGCGCATCGCCATTGCATGCCCGGTGGTATGAAGCCCCTAGTGAGCATTTCGTACTTTATGCCGACACACGCGGAGAGGATCTGCGCGAATTTGGCGAGATGCTCGAACGCTTCCATGCCGCGATGGAGCTGGAAACCGGATGGAAGCTACCCACCCCCAGCCCTTCAAACCGCCTCACCGTGTACATGGTCGGCAGCTACGATGACCTGCGCATGCTGCATTCCGGCTCGCGAAACTCGCGAGTGGGTGGCTTCTACATTCCGCGCGCAGAAGGCTCTGTCGCCTTCGTTCCGAACATCCGGATTTCGAATGAGGGCACTGATTTTGCTCAGACCGTTCTTCTACACGAATATGCGCATCACTTCCTGATCAGTGCCTCGCGCAATGCCATGCCGCGCTGGTTTAGCGAAGGGGCAGCTGAATACTTTGCTTCGTCCCGCTTCAATCCCGATGGATCGGTTTATCTCGGTTGGCCCAACAACGATCGCGCCTATGAGATCAGTCAGGCGGCCGAGGTCAGTCTGGCTGAGCTGCTGGACTATGAATTGTATCGCGAGAACCGCAAAGGCAGCCGCCGTTACGATGCGTTTTACGGGCGTAGCTGGTTGTTATTCCACTATCTCGGCATGAACCGTGAGCGCTCAGGACAGCTCGAGGCTTACTGGCAGGCGGTGTCATCGGGACTTGAGTCGACTGAAGCTGCTGAGCAGGTCTTCGGCGATCTCGATCAACTGGAAAACGAGCTTTCCCGTTACGGACGCCAACGCAATATGAAGGCGATCCGCTTCACAGCCGATCAGATTAGCATCGGACCAGTAAGCCTGCGCGAAATATCCGAAGGCCATGCCGCAGCGATGCCGGTCATCCTGAAGGCCAAGCGCGGAGTAAGTTCCGACGATGCGCCGGATGTTGTGGCTGAAGCGCGCGCGATCGTAGCGGAGCATCCTGGCGATCCCTGGGCCCTATCGGCGCTTGCGGAAGCAGAATATGATGCCGGCAATGATGCCGAAGCTATCGCGGCTGCAGACAGGGCCCTGGCTATCGATCCTGATCACAAGAGCGCGCTTGTCCAAAAGGGCAAGGCGCAGTTTCGTGCAGCCGAGGATGCGGAGAACGTAACCGCTGCAGTGCAAGCCGCGATGAAGCCGTTTCAACGCTTGAACAAGCTGGAGGCCGATCACACGCAACCGCTCATTCACTATTATAGAGCGTATACTGTGCGAGGTGTGAAACCACCTGAACCTGCTCGGCATGCTCTTGAACGTGCCTTGCAACTTGCCCCCTTCGACCACGGGCTCGCCATGCAGACAGCGGTGTCGCTGGCTTCGGAAGGCAAGATCGACCTTGCGCGCTATGTGCTGGGACCGGTCGCCGCCAATCCCCATGGCGGACGTCTCGCAGGTCAGGCGACGGCGTTCGATGACGCGCTTGCTAATGTGCCTGAAGGCCGCCCAGTGAGCTTCTCCTCGATCGTGACCGAGGAAAGCGAGCCAGATGCTGACAGCGATCAGGACAATGACAGCTGAGCGCTGATCCAATTTCGGACCGGAAGCCGATGCACTTCTGACCGAAGAAAGCTTTCCGGGCTTCCCGTCTACAGAAATTTCCTACTTTCGCTGTGCGCGATAGCCTGGCAGCGATGACCGCTGCACTGTCCCCGATTACCACAGCCAAGCTCTCACCCCCTGCTGAACAGCGTGAAGAGGTGCGGGCAAAAGCGCCTGTGATACCCCGCTCCCGGAAAGTCACACTTTCCCCCGCTCTCACCGAGGTAAAACCGTGTTTCGAAAAACGCGCTGAGCGTATCGCTCCATGCGCATCAAAGAGCCTAACGGCTGGCCAGCCCGCCGATGATCGATCCGAGAATACCCCCCATCGGGCTGCCGTTTCCAACGCCGCCGGATGCCGGTGCATCGCCGCCGCCCATGGCTTGCTTGGCCATATAGCCGGCGACCGCCATGGTGAGGATCGGAAGCATCTTCTTCAAAATGCCTTCATCGATACCTGTGATGGATGATACTTCGCCTGCAACTGAGCGGCTGACATCCTTGCTGCCAAAGATGTTGCCAAGGATGTCATTGCCTTGCTGGACAGGCGTCGGACTCTGGCCAAGCACGGCATCGAGCAGACCGCCTCCCAATGCGCCACCGAGCGCGCCTCCCAGACCGCTAGACTGGCTAGCACCGCCTCCGCCGAGGATTGCACCTGCCAGGCTACCCAACCCGCCCATGGGATCAGGTGTTGTCGTTCCGCCAGTCGTACTACGCCCCATTCCAGCGACAATCGCCGGAAGCAATGCGCCGGCACCGGTCCGAGCCATACCCGGATCGATATTCAACTCGCGCGCAATGCTGTCGATAGCTCCGGTTTGCTGGAGCATCTGTGCCAGGCTCATGATTCGCCCCTCTTTCTGTCAGTTTCAGTTCTTGCCGAACAACCCTTTTGCCATACCGGCTATATCGTCGAGCGCGTTTCCATCGCCATCCCGATCAAGCAAATCCATGAAAGAGGAAGGATCGTCCTTGATCGCGCTGGCGAACTGCATCAGCGATCCTTCACCGCCGATTTGTTCAACGATCTGATTGAGGACGCCGGAATCAAGGCCTGTCTTCGCGGACGCCAGTTCCACTGTGTCGCCTTGCATCTGGTGAGTCTGGCCCAGTGTCGCGATCGCCTTTTCCGCCATGGCTGGATCAATCCCGACCTTTGCCGCGAGATTGGCCACATCATCTGGCGCTCCGCCAATGTTCTTTAGAATTCCATCGAGCATGCTCATTGTCTGTCTCTCCACTGTGAATGAAGCGGTGAGGCTAAGCGTATGCCGTCACAATGAAAAGGAGGAATCGCGCCATTCATCGCGATGGAGTTACACTCGGAACGAAAAAGCCCCGCTCCAGCCTTGTGGCCGGGCGGGACTCTCCTCTCCAACTCGGAAATTGGTTTTGCGCTTAAGCGGCCACTGGTGTGTTCGGTGCAGCTTGGCGGACGCCTTCATCCACATGCGCTTCAAAGTCGGCAAAATTGTCGACGAACAGACGCACCAGCTTTTCAGCTGTGCGGTCGTACTCGTCCTTGTCCGCCCAGGTGGAACGCGGATCAAGGATCGCATCATCGACGCCAGGCACAGCGATCGGCACTTCGAACCCGAAATTCGGATCCTTGCGGAACTCGACATCGTTCAAGCTGCCATCGAGCGCTGCATTGAGAAGCGCACGAGTAGCTTTGATCGGCATACGGTTGCCCACGCCATACTTGCCTCCGGTCCAGCCGGTATTGACGAGCCAGCACTGCACGCCGCCTTCTGCAATGCGCTTCTTCAGGAGGTTGCCATAGACACTCGGATGGCGCGGCATGAACGGCGCGCCGAAGCACGTGCTGAATGTTGCTTCCGGCTCAGTCACGCCGATCTCAGTGCCCGCCACCTTGGCGGTGTAGCCCGACAGGAAGTGATACATTGCCTGCTCTGGCGTCAGGCGCGCAATCGGAGGAAGCACGCCAAAGGCATCAGCTGTGAGCATGATGACATTGCTGGGCGCAGGGCCAAGGTTCTTTTCCGAAGTGTTCGGGATGAAATCGAGCGGGTAAGCACCGCGAGTATTCTCAGCGAGCGAATTGTCGTCAAAGTCGAGATCGCGGGTCACTGGATCCATCACGACATTTTCCAGCACAGTGCCAAAGCGCCGCGTCGTCGCGTAAATCTCAGGCTCCGCTTCTTCTGACAAGCGGATCATCTTCGCATAGCAGCCACCTTCGAAATTGAAGACTGCATCGTCCGACCAGCCATGCTCGTCATCGCCAATCAGGGTACGGCTCGCATCTGCGCTGAGCGTTGTCTTGCCGGTGCCGGAAAGACCGAAGAACACAGCGGTTTTGCCGTCGGGGCCGATATTGGCCGAGCAGTGCATCGGCATTACGCCTTTGGTCGGCAGCAGATAATTGAGAATGCCAAAGACACTCTTCTTCATCTCACCTGCGTACCGGGTTCCGCCGATCAGTACCAGTTTCTCGGACAGGTTCACTGCGATCACAGTCTCGCTGCGCGTGCCGTGACGTTCCGGATCGGCCTTGAAGCTCGGCAGATCGATGATGGTGTATTCCGGCGCGAAGTCTGCAAGTTCGGTCAGTTCAGGACGCACCAGCATCGTACGAATGAACAGGTTATGCCATGCGAATTCATTGATGACGCGCACATTGACGCGGTGTGCTGGCTGCGAACCACCAAACAGATCAGCGACGAACAGTGTGTCTTTCTCGGCCAGAGCTGCGAGGAAATCCTCTTTCAGCGCAGCAAAATGCGCAGGATCCATCGCCACATTGGTTTTGCCCCACCATACCGAATCGGCTGTTTCGGCATCTTTGACAATAAACTTGTCATTGGCACTGCGACCGGTGTGCTTGCCGGTTTCGACCACAAGCGAGCCATACTTTGAAAGCTTCCCTTCTCCGCGAGCAATGGACTGCTCCACCAGCTCTGCCGAGCCGAGGTTTGGAAAAATTTCTGCTTTGGTTTCAAAGCCCTGCTCTGTCAGCGAATGGGCAAGCGAAGTGGTCACGCAACTCTCCATAAGGATTGGGTCACAAGGGTAAATGCGATGCGATGCGGCGTTATTTTCTCTCTTGCGACCAGCGCCTGCATACGAATGCACGGTTTCACAAGTGCATAGTTTGCGGCCACTCTTGCGTCAAACGCCGATGGGGATATTTGCGCCGATCAGCTCCTTTTTGAGACACGAGTTACAATTGTCTCAAAGCCCGCGAACGGCTAGATCAATTCCAGACATGACAAGTGCTTCCAATCTGAATGAGCCGAGCAGCTCCGATGCGGCGCCAGAACGGCCCTCCAAATCGGATAGTGATTATGTAATCGCGCTTGTCGATGATGATCGCAACATCCTCACAACGGTCTCTATCGCGCTGCAGGCTGAAGGCTTTGTAACGCGGATTTACTCTGATGGAGAAACCGCGCTTAAGGCCTTGCTCGACAATCCCCCTGACTTGGCTGTGTTCGACATCAAGATGCCGAAGATGGACGGCCTTGAATTGCTTGCCCGAGTTCGCGCTGAGTCTGCGATGCCGGTAATCTTTCTCACCAGCAAAGATGATGAAAGCGATGAGGAACGCGGGCTCGAGCTGGGCGCGGACGACTATATTGCGAAGCCTTTCAGCTTGCGCCTTCTGCTCGCGCGCATTCGCGCAATTCTGCGCCGGGCAACGCCAGAGCGTGGCTCAGCCGATGCCACCGAAAGTGAAGCGGTTGGCCCAAGCCTGACCAGGGGACGCCTTTTCATGGACCCGGCACGCCACCACGTCACTTGGGACGGTCAACCGGTTTCACTGACCGTCACGGAGTTCCTGATACTCGAAGCGCTTGCTGCAAGGCCCGGTGTCATCAAGAGCCGCAACCAGCTGATGGATGCCGCTTATCCCGATGATATCTTCGTCGATGACAGGACGGTGGACAGCCACATAAAACGGATGCGGCGCAAGTTCCGACAAGTGGACAGAGAGTTCCAGGCAATCGAGACTCTCTACGGTGCGGGTTACAGCTACACCGATGGTTGATCCATCTGGTTCAAGTCTCGCGCCCTCGAGAAACGAGCGCCCGACTTGGGCAGGCCGTTTCTCGCTGACATCGCGAATTCTAATGGTGAACCTGCTTCCGCTTGTCTTGCTCGGCGGCGGGTTGTTTTATCTCGATACCTACCGCACGCAGCTGATAAACGAACGCTTCAAACTGGCGCGTATCGAAGCGCAGATCACAGCGGAAGCGCTTGCCGGTGCGACCCGCGCCCGTCAGGAGGCCTTGCTGGTTCAAATCGGGCGCGAGCAGCGCATGCGGCTGCGTATGTTCGATGCTGAGGGCTTGCTTTGGGCGGACAGTTTCGCGCTTGATGAACCTGGTTTCACATTCGAGGATATTAGCGACGATACGTGGGACCAACGCTTCGCACGTTGGCTCGACCGTACGATTGACACAATTGTCAGCGCTGAAGCTGTCACTGATTATGTCGAGCATGAAGCTCAAACCGCTGAGGCATGGGACGAGGTCGTACGCGCACGCGAAGAAGGCGTGACGCAAGTGACGCTTTACGATTGGGTGGATGGAACGCCCGTGATCACCGCGGCTGCACCAGTGGGATTGAATGGCGCAACGCTGCTGACCACACGAAATGCAGTCGACATTACAGAGGCGGTTCGCGCTGCACGGTCGAGCCTCGTGGTGGCTGTCCTGTTCGTACTGTTAGGCTCCATTCTCTTGTCGCTGTTCCTCGCACGAACAATCGTGACTCCTTTGAAACAACTCTCCGGCGCGGCTGCCCGCGTGCGACAAGGCCGGGATCGCGATGTCGAGGTTCCTCGCCTGCCAGAACGCGATGATGAGATTGGAGTCCTTGCCCGCTCGGTGTCCGACATGACCGGGGCATTGCGTCACAGGATTGACGCAGTGGATCATTTTGCGGCCGACGTGGCTCACGAGATCAAAAACCCGCTTGCAAGCTTGCGGAGCGCGATTGAGTCCTTGCCGCGTGTCGACGACGCCCAGCTTCGCGACCAGCTTACGGGAATTGCGACGCACGATGTGCGCCGGATCGATCGCTTGGTCACAGAAATCTCCGAAGCGAGCCGGATTGACGCTGAAATATCCCGCGCCACGATGGAGAACTTCGATCTTGAAAAACTGGTTGAAGCAATCATCGGCAGCCGCGAAGCGCGAGCGGAAAATCAGGATAACCGTGTCGCTTTGAGCATTAGTGGTCCGGCTCCCATTATCAGTGGAGTGCCGGTGCGGATCGAGCGGGTGATCGAGAACCTCCTCGACAATGCAGTATCATTCAATCCGCCATCCAAGCCGATTGAGGTCTCAATCTCGACGACCGCGAACGACGTACAATTGACAGTTTGCGACAATGGGCCGGGTATCCCTGAGGGTGCGCGAGAAAAGGTGTTTCTTCGCTTTCACTCGGTGCGGCCATCGGAGGAAGACTTTGGCAATCACTCAGGTCTCGGCCTTGCGATCGCCCGGGCGATTGCTGAAGCGCATTATGGCTCTCTAATTGCAGAGGCTCGAGCGGATGGCGCGCGTGGGGCGTGCATGAAGCTCACTCTCCCCCGCGCGCTCTGATGACTGAAACTCACCAGACCATGCAAGCGAGTGCCGTCTCGATTGGCGGTCGCGCCGTATTGATCAGAGGCGCGCCAGGCTCAGGCAAATCAAGCTTGGCCTTAGCGCTGATTGATCGCGGCGCAGAACTGATCGGAGATGATGGCGTATCGTTGGAATGGACCGGCAATCGTGTAGTCGCTTCGCCGCCGCCCAATATCGCAGGATTGCTAGAGATTCGCGGCGTTGGGATTGCGGAGTTTGTTAGCGTAAGCGCGCCCGTATCCTTGCTGATTGACTTGGATCGAGAGAGCGAACGCTTGCCTAAAGCCACGGAAACAAAAGACCTACTCGGTTGCGCCATTCCCTGTCTCGCACTGGGAAAGTCCGATCCCAGCTCCTTGCCTTTGCGCGTCGAATGGGGCTTACGCTTGCACGGTCTGCCAAAGGACAGCGTATGACCGGAAACAGTCAACAAGACAGCGAAAGCTTTCTGCAGGATAAGTCACAAAAGCAACGCCTATTGCTGCTGACGGGGCTGTCAGGCGCAGGCAAATCCACCGCGCTTGATGTACTTGAAGATTTGGGATGGGAAGTCATCGATAACTTCCCGACCCGCTTGCTTGAGGGCCTCGTCTCAGGCTCAGACACGCAACCGGGAATGCTCGCAATAGGCTTCGATTCGCGAACAAGAGGTCTCGTCCCTGCTGAAATACTTGCTCTTACAGAACGCTTTTCCGAGCGCGATGATCTGGAAGTTGCAACCTTGTTCATCGACTGCGGCACAGAAGAGCTGGAGCGCCGCTATAATGAGACGCGCCGCCGTCATCCCATGGCGCAGGATCGCCCGGTCAAAGACGGTATCAGAGCGGAGCGCGAATTGCTCGATCCGCTGCGTCAGGCAGCTGATATTTTGATCGAAACGACCACCCTCAACAGTAACGACCTGCAGGCGCATATTCGCAAGATGTTTAGCGGCGCAGGATCAGCGGAATTGACGCTTACCGTCTCCAGCTTCGGATTTGCGCGAGGCATGGCACCGCTAGCAGATCTGGTTTTCGACATGCGGTTTCTCGACAACCCGCATTGGGTGCCTGAACTCAAAGAGCAGACCGGGCTCGACCAGCAGGTCCAGGACCACATCCGGTCTGATCCTGCGTTTAGGGCAGCGTTCGGCGATATCGAAGCCCTGGTCGCAAAGCTACTTCCGCTCTATCAGGCGCAGGGCAAAGGCTACGTCCATGTCGCCTTCGGTTGTACCGGCGGGAGACACCGCTCCGTGTTCTGCGCCGAGCACTTGGCTGAAGGCTTGCGCGGTGCAGGATTTTCGCCCACTGTCCGCCACCGCAATCTTGGATCACGCGCAGCCAATGCCATCGAAGGTGAGGCTCAGTGAGGGTCCGCAGACAATCACGAAAGGCGAGTGCGGCCAATGCCGTTCTTTGGCCTCAGAATAACGGGTTGAAACTCCTCACATGATTGGCTTGATCCTCGTAACGCATGGCGATCTGGCCAAGCATTTTGTCGATGCGATGGAGCACGTCGTTGGCAAGCAGAAAGCGGTCGCGACTGTCTGCATCGGCCCGAATGACGACATGGAAAAACGTCGCGCGGAGATCGCCAAGGCCATCACGACGGTGGATGGAGGCGCTGGCGTCATCATTCTCACCGACCTATTCGGAGGCACTCCCTCCAATCTTGCGATTTCTTTGCTCGACCGGGGCAAGGTCGAAGTCATTGCGGGGATCAACCTTCCCATGCTCATTCGGCTTGCGGGAGCGCGCGGATCGATGAGTGTACTCGATGCGGTTGAAGCCGCGCAGACCGCCGGACGAAATTACATCACGGTTGCGAGCGAGTTCCTCGGAGCGGAGGATAGCGCTGCCAAAAGCAAGGCCAAGGCGTGAGCGTCGAGCGCAAAACCTGCACTATCGTCAACAAACGCGGGCTTCATGCAAGAGCCAGCGCGAAGTTTGTGGGCGCAGTGAGCGCACTACCGGAAGGCGTCTCCGTCAAAGTGGCTAAGGACAGCAATCACGCCGCCGGGGGATCAATCCTCGGCTTGATGATGCTGGGCGCGGCAAAAGGCGATGATGTAGAGTTGATCGTCGAAGGCGAGAATGCTTCCAATGTGCTGGCAGAGCTCGCAGCGATGGTCGAAGACGGTTTTGGCGAGGAATGAACCAATGACCGCGCCCGGTCAGAACATGCGCCGCGAAATTACAGGCTTCTCAAATCCGACGGTCAAGTTCCTGCGAGGGTTGCGGGAGAAGAAGCATCGCAAGGCGGCAGGCAAATTCCTCGCGGAAGGGCTGCGGCTGCTTACCGATGCGCGCGAATGCGGGCATGTGCCTGAAATGCTTGTGCTTTCATCTGCGCGCGATCCGCATCCCCTGCTTGAAGAGCTGGAGCGAGATGTCATGCAGACGGGCGGAGATGTCATAGAGACTTCGCCAGATATCCTTGCGAAAATCACAGGTAAGTCGAACCCGCAGGCAGTTGCGGGGGTGTTTGCGGAATTCGATACGTCACTCGCAAGCTTGAACAGGGAGAGCGCCAACATCTGGCTTGTCGCTCAGGCGCTGCGAGATCCGGGCAATCTTGGCACGATGCTGCGCACGGGCGATGCTGTGGGCGCTGGCGGACTTATCCTGATCGATGACTGCGCTGATCCTTTTTCCGTGGAAGCCGTACGCGCGAGCATGGGCGCGGTGTTCACGCAGAAGGTTGCGCGAGCGCCATGGAGCGAATTTCACGAATGGCTGAGAGGCGGCAGCGGGCAATTGGTCGCGGCCTCGTTGAGAGACGCGGTTCCATATCGCGGCGCGCCTTACCGGGCTCCGTGCTTCATTCTTGTCGGCAACGAATCACAGGGACTCCCCGAAGAATACGAAGCCGCTTGTGATCTGCATGTAACGATGCCGATGAAAGGCCGAGCGGACAGCCTCAATGCGGCGATGGCGGGCGCAGTGCTGGCCTATGAAGTGCTAGCGAGCTTGGAAGGTTAGGCCATGCCCTATTTCGCTGCACCCGATATCCTCAAATTGGATGACGATGCGGAATTGGCTTGGAAGGCAATCGAGCACGTGTGGGACGCCGCGCCTTACACTTCCCGGGAACTCCCCGCATTCCTCGCAGAGCTTACTCAAGGCCAAGCTGCGCTCTATGCCGTCGATTGCGTTCAGAAAGATATTCGCAATGCCGGCTATCGGGATCTATTCTTCAATGCGTCTGGCAATTTGGTGCCAGCCGCACTCGATGGATTTCAGATGATTGATGCTGAAGCCTACGTTGCGAACCTGAGCGCTGCGATGAGCCTGCTTGGTGACGGCTATCCGCCCTCGGCCGCAGCACGCAAGCGCGCTCTGGCGGAACAAGGGGAGGCGGCGCTAAGCAGGCTGGAAGTACTCTCGGACAGTTTTCTGGACCTGCTGGATATGGCAGCGACTGATCTGGAAAAGTTCCGCTCCAGCTATGTTCGAGCCAATCCGGAAGAATTTGTGGCGGCCTGAGCTGCGGCGCTACTCCGCTGCTTCCTTGCTTCCATTACTCAGCAAATCGTCAGTAGTGTAGCGCGGCGCGGCTTCGACCAGTGGGACATCTTCGATCTCGCGTTTGCCGATTTCCATCAGTCTTCTCCTGATTGTTCAGGAGGTGATATCCGAGTAAGCGCCCTAGTCTCTGTATCCACCGGATCAAACGATCCAAGTCGCTTGTCACTCTTGGTGAGATTCAGCTCTTCAAGCTTTCGAGCACCTAGAATGACTTTACCGTCAGCACTCTTGATGAATTCATTGTATGCTTTCGCGGTACCATCGATGCTACTGCCTAGCTTACGGATGCGTTCGGTCATCAGTGATAAATTGTGATGTAATTCACGACCTAGATCGATGATTTCCTGCGCCTTATCTGTAAGCTTTTCCTGGTCCCACATCGATGCAATCGTCCGAGCTAAGGGTAAGAACGTTGCGGGGCCGGATATGATTACTCTGTTCCTTGCCGCGTCCTCCCACATCGTCGGTCGATGCTCGAGCGCAGCTGAGTGAAAATTATCTCCCGGAATATAGAGTATTACGAAGTCTGGCGCGTTCTCGAATTGCGACCAGTAAGATTTTTTCGACAGCGCATTTGCGTGTCCCTTGACGGTATCTGAGAAGCTTTCAAACGCCTTCTTCTTTTCTGACGGATCGAGAACATCAGTCGCTGACAGGTAAGCATCCAATGGACACTTTATATCTACGATAAGCTGCCGCCCCCCCGGCAGGTTGATGATGTAGTCAGGACGAAGCAATCCATCGTCTGATTGTACCGATACCTCCGCTCGATAATCGGTGAATTTTGAGAGTCCTGCCATGTCGAGCAAGTTCTCGAATTGTTGTTCACCCCATCGACCACTCGTCTTGGGTGCAGCTCTGAGGGAATTGACGATGTTAGATGCCTCAAGCTTCACAGCCTCTTGTCCTAACCGTACTTGGTCGATCAAGCTTGAGATATTGCCGTATTCCTTCTTTCGATCTGACTCCATTTCTTTGACGGACTTTTCATACCGATTGAGAGAATCCGCCACCGGTGCGAGCAGTGATTTAATCTTGGCTTGACCTGATTCCTCCGATTGCTTGAAGCGTTCATCCGCTCGTTTCAGAAAGGCTTCTTGCGCCTTGTTAAGCACGGAGGCACCTGTGTTCTCGAATTCCTTGAGGAGTTTATCGCGGCTCTCCTCCAGTATTCTCGTTTTTTCATCAAATGCTGCTCGCTCGGCCTTAAATGCCGAATTCTCATCGCGAACGCGCTCTAGTGCTTCTTCAAGACTATCCACACGGCCCGCTTTCTCGCGTGCAGCCTCCAGGTCAGCAAAAACTCTCAAATACTTCGCATCGAGCTCCTTCGCTTCAGCTTCCCGCTCCGAAAGCCGCGTCTTCAAATCGGCCGCCGGACGCGAGCCGAAATACCACCCTGCCCCCGCACCAATCGCGAGACCTAAAATGAGAACGAGAATTGCAAGAATCGTCGAATCCATACGTTCTTATAGCACGGAACAAATCATGAACTCCAGCGATTTGCAGGATATCCACGGAAGATGCACACTATCAGAGGACCGAAGCGTTACCACCTTGGCGAAGCGAGCCGCACCATGTTACGCCTCCACCATGACATTCAGCAAAAACTTTGCCTCACTGGCATCATTCGGTGCCCTGATCCTTTCAGCGATCACCACTCCACTTCACGCGCAATCATCTGATGATGCGTCTGAAATCGCTGGCGGAAAGACCCGCGTTCTTGTGCTGGGCACTCCTCATCTTGCCGGCAATGACGAGATTGGCACGGATGACCTTGCCCCGCTGCTCGACAGACTTGAGAATTTTGCGCCCGAGACGATCGCCATTGAAGCGGTACCGGGGCAAACTTGCGAACTGATCCGCGTCCATGCCCCCATCTATCCGGGTGTTGCAGACCGCTATTGCCCGGACCCCGCGGCGGCGCGCGAATTTCTTGGCTTTGATGCTGGCAGCGCAGAAGTTAGCCTGGTTGGAACATTGATGGAGCTTCCAGCAAATGAGTCTCCGGACACCGCGACGCGGCGCAAGCTGGCTGGGCTGTTCCTAGCAACCGGCGACCCATGGTCAGCCGCTATGCATTGGGGTCAATTGGCACCCGACAATCGCGGCGAAGGCGAGGACATCTCGGCTGAAATGAAGGCGCAGCTTGATACACGCCTGACTTCGAAAAACGAAAATTTAAGCATCGCAGGAGCCCTGGGGAACCGGCTGGGTCATTCACGGCTCTATCTGATGGATGATCACAGCGCAGATGCGATAATGATCTTCGGCGATCCGGAGATCGGCAGTGTGCTACAAGGAATTTGGGGCCGTGCGAGCGAAGAGGCTTTGGCTTTCAAGTCGCAATCGGACGCTTTGCTGACGGAAGAAGGCCAGATCCTCGCCTATTACCGGCTGATCAATTCCGAGCCTTATCAGGCGATGACAAAGAGCGTGGATTTTGGCGCGGCTGCAAGGTCAAGCGAGGCCGACAATGCCGCGCGGACCTATGTCGCATGGTGGCATGCGCGCAATCTGAAGATGGCGGCCAACATTGTCGAAGCGTTCGGTAACAAGCCCGGTTCGAATGTGCTGGTGATCACAGGCGCGTCGCACAAAGCCTATCTCGACCAGATACTCGTCCTGTTCGAGACCGTGGAACTGGTCGATGTGGACGATATTCTGGCGGAATAGGCGGTCTTGACTACGCCGCTTGCCTGATTTTCTTCAGCTTTTTCAGCGCCATTTGCCGCTTCAGGCGCGACAGGTGGTCGATGAAGAGAATGCCTTCCAAGTGATCCATCTCGTGCTGGATGCAGGTCGCAACCAAGCCTTCCATTTGTTCTTCGTGATGGTTGCCGTCGAGATCCTGATACCGGACCGTGCACGTCGCCGGCCGGTCCACATCGGCGTAAATCTCAGGCACGGACAGGCAGCCTTCCTGATAGGTCGAAAGCTCTTCCGCCGGATCAACAATCACAGGATTGATAAAAGTCCGCGGCTCTTTCTTCGTCGGCTGGTGCGTGTGCTTGTGCCCGTCATGCCCATGATCGTGATCGCACTCAACCGGCTCTGCATCCGGGTCTTCCGGCTGCAAGTCGATCACCAGCACGCGCTTGGGCACGCCCACCTGAATGGCGGCGAGGCCAATGCCGGGCGCATCATACATCGTTTCGAACATGTCCTCGACGAGGGTTTTGAGCTCGTCATTGAACTCGTCCGCAGCAACGGGTTCAGACACGACCTTGAGCCGGGGGTCCGGCACTTCCAGGATTTCACGAATAGCCATGAGGGGGATTTAAGGCGCGTAATGCGGGTTCGCAAGCGGAACAGCTCGATCAGAGTGATTGATTGCGCTCCGCTTCGACCCGTTTTCGATAAAGTGCATCTGGACCCTTGGCGCGCTCGAGCCTGATTCTACGCCTGGCCAATCCAATAGCTAAAGGAACGCCAACCCAGAAAACTGCGCCTGGGAGAATTGGTAAGGTCGCCCAGAAGTCCGCATAAAGTGCGCCGAGATAAGTCAATCCCCAGAATGCTGCCCAAAGAAAGAACATACCTTCTAACAGACCGATAGGCTGTCGCTGGTGATAGCGCTTGTGAGCGAAGCGCCAGAATGCTGCCTTCAACCTAATCAACCGGCCTTCTCGCCCTTAGTGCCTGTGCAAGCGTGCCTTCGTCGAGATAATCGAGCTCGCCGCCGACCGGCAGGCCGTGGGCCAGCTGGGTGATGCGAACCGGAAACGCCTCCAGCCGCTCCGCAATGTAATGCGCGGTCGTCTGCCCCTCCAGCGTCGCGTTCATCGCAAGCACGACTTCGTCCACCCCGCCCTGCTCGACGCGTGCAAGCAATTCCGCAATCGAGAGATCCTCTGGCCCAACCCCGTCAAGCGCGGAGAGCTTACCACCGAGCACGTGATACTTGCCCGGAAACAGCCGCGAGCGGTCAAGCGCCCACAGGTCTGACACATCCTCGACCACGCAAAGCGACTTCTGGTCGCGGCGTGGATCGGCGCAGATGCCGCAAGGGTTTTTCGTATCGACATTGCCGCAGGTCTCGCATTCGACCAGCTTCTCCTGCACCGCATTCAAAGCATCGAGCAACGTCGGCAAGGCCCGCTCGCGGTTCTTGACCAGCCATAGCACCGCACGCCGGGCCGACCGAGGGCCCAGACCGGGAAGGCGCGACAATGCGCTCGCCAATGCTTCGATCTCTTGCGATGCCATGGGGGGAGAGATAGGGGCTTGGAGCAATCCAAGAAAGGTCCGCTGTCACGTCATGCGCATAATCTTCATGGGAACGCCGGAATTTGCCGTGCCTGCGCTGCAAGCGCTGCATGATGCCGCGCATGAGATTGTGTGCGTCTACACCCAGCCGCCGCGCCCGGCGGGCCGCGGCAAGAAGCTGCAGCCCTCGCCCGTACAAAGGCGCGCGGAAGAGCTTGGCATCGAGGTCCGCTCACCGAAATCCCTGAAGGGTGAGGAAGCGCAAGCCGCGTTTGCCGCGCTGAATGCGGACGTGGCGGTGGTTGCAGCCTACGGCCTGATCCTGCCGCAAGCAGTGCTTGATGCGCCAAACTATGGTTGCCTCAACATCCACGCCTCGATCCTGCCGCGCTGGCGCGGGGCAGCGCCGATCCACCGCGCAATCATGGCTGGTGACGAAGCGACGGGCGTAACGATCATGCAGATGGAAGCGGGGCTGGATACAGGGCCGATGCTCGCAAAAGTGCATACGCCAATCGAGGACAAGACCACCGGCGAATTGACCGAAGAACTGGCAGAATTGGGCGCGCAGCTGATGGTCGAAGTGTTGGCGGACCTGGCGAATATTGCCCCGATTGCGCAGGATGATGATGCGGCCACATACGCGCCCAAGATCGACAAGGCCGAAGCGCGGATCGACTGGTCGCGCCCCGCCGAGGAGCTGGTGCGGCACGTGCAGGGGCTCGCGCCTTTCCCTGGCGCATGGTGCGAGATCGATGGATACCGGGTGAAGATCTTGCGAGCTGAGGCCGTCAAAGGCTCAGATGAGCCGGGCAAAGTGCTGGATTATGATCTCACCATAGCATGCGGAGAAGGCGCGCTCCGGCCGCTCCGCCTGCAACGTGCAGGCAAGCCCGCGATGGACCGCGATGACTTCCTTCGCGGCAATCCGATTGCGGTAGGGACAAAGCTCGCTTGACCCGCTTTGCGCTCACTCTCGAATTTGACGGCACGCCGTTCATGGGGCTGCAGCGCCAGCCGCATGGGCCGAGCGTGCAGCAAGCGGTCGAAGACGCCGCACATGCGATAACCGGCGAGGACGTGACGCTCTATAGTGCGGGCCGCACAGACACCGGCGTCCACGCGCTTGCCATGCGAAGTCACTTCGATATCGAAAAAGACATCGCGCCGTTTCGCTTGATGGAGGCGCTAAACGCGCATCTGCGGCCTAACCCCATTGCTGTGACCGATTGCGAGGTCGTCGATGATGATTGGCACGCGCGCTTTTCCTGCATCGGGCGCAGCTACCTCTACCGCATCGCCAATCGCCGCGCGCCGCTGACGCTCGACAAGAACCGAGCCTGGCAAGTTCCGCAAGAGCTGGATGCAGAGGCGATGCACCGCGCAGCACAAGCACTCGTCGGCCGTCACGACTTCACCACTTTCAGAAGTGCGCATTGCCAGGCGAAGGATCCGGTCAAAACGCTCGAAACGCTCACCGTTGAACGGATGGACGATGAGATATTCATCGACGTCGCCGCGCGCAGTTTCCTGCACCATCAAGTACGCTCAATGGTCGGCTGTCTAGCGCTCGTTGGCATGGGAACCTGGCCGGAAGAACGTGTCCGCGAAGCGCTCGAAGCGCGCGACCGGCAAGCTTTAGGCTTGAACGCACCGCCCCATGGCCTCTACTTCGTGCAAGCTTTTTATCCTGAGGAGAATAACACATGACCACCGTCACTCAGCTTTTCACCACGCTTGATGCAGACGGCGCGCTGACGCTTGAACTTGCGGAAGTCGAATTCCCTCAACCAACCGGCAATGAGGTGCTGGTCCAGATGGAAGCCGCGCCGATCAACCCGTCGGACTTGGCGATCCTGACCAGCGCAGCGGATTTCGAGAATGCGGAGTATTCCCCGGGCAAGGTGGTTGCGCAAATGCCGGAGCCGTTCCTGTCAGGTCAGAAAGCACGGCATGGCCAGCGTCTACCCGCAGGCAATGAAGGCGCAGGGACAGTCATCGCAACCGGCGATGGCGACATGGCAAAAGCGCTTATGGGTCAGCGCGTTGCATGCGTTCCCGGCAATGCTTTCAGCCAATATGCGATTGCCGATGCGATGATGTGTCTTCCTTTGGGAGATCACTCCTCCGAAGCGGGCGCATCGAGCTTCGTCAATCCAATGACTGCGCTCGGTTTTGCGGAGAACGCCAAGATGGATGGCGTCAAGGCCATGGTGCACACTGCAGCGGCATCCAACCTGGGCCAGATGCTGATTAAGATCTGCGCGGAAGACGGGATCGAACTCGTCAATATCGTGCGCAAGGCAGAACATGTGGAGCTTTTGAAGGGTCTCGGCGCCAAATATGTAGTGAACTCATCCGACGATGATTTCATGAAGCAGCTGCGCGAAGCGATTGATGCGACCGACGCGTTCTACGGCTTTGACCCGATTGGTGGCGGCCAAGCCACGGACAATGTCTTCAAGGCGATGGAGCAAGTCGCAGTCAAGAAGATGACTGAGTATTCGCGCTATGGCTCGAACCAGCAGAAGCGCATGTTCATCTATGGCCGGCTCGATATGGGGCCGACCATCTTGACGCCAAGCTACGGCTTTGGCTGGACGCTATCCGGATGGCTGCTGACACCATTCCTTGCCAATGCAGGAATGGAAACTGTGGTGCGGATGCGCACTCGTGTGCTTGAGAACCTGACAACCACATTTGCCAGCAGTTACAAAGCGAAGGTCAATCTGGAAGAGATGCTGACCAAGGACGCGATCCTCGACTATCGCCAGATGAAAACTGGCGAGAAGTATCTGGTGACGCCAAACGCCTGATTGGTGCGGTCAGGACATCCGTCCTGACCTTGCGGCACCGGCCCACTCCCTCTCCCGACCACCCAAACAGGATAATCCCATGGGTGGTCTGGAGGTGGAGTAGGATGGCACAGTCAAGGGAAGCGCGGATGCGCTTCACGCACGCAAGAGACAATTCACCTTTTATCAAAAGCCGCTTGGATTTCCTCGGGCGCGCTGATCCCGTTTGCAAGCAGCACCTGCAGCAATATCCGCGCCTTAGCGGGGCCAAGCCCGCGCGCGGCGACAAAGCCGTGCTGTGAGTCCAGCGGTATCCGATCGACCAGCCCTTCGTCCACACGGCTCGCGCGGACAATCGAGATTCCCGCTTCGGCTAGCTCAGCAAGTCGATCAAAGATGGCTTCAGGCGCGTTCCCATCGCCAAAACCCGCAAGCACCAGACCGCGTGTCTGATCCGTCAGCAGGCAATCCACTGCGCTGCGATCCATCGCTGCGTGAGCGTAGAGGATAGGCACATGGGGGAAATCCGTCGGCATCGCGTAACGCGCTGCTCTTCCCTTCGCCCATGGCTCACCAAACCAGTCGAGCGAGCTTGGCGTCACAGTCCCGACCGCATCGCGCGGGAAGCCTTTGAAGGCATCCACGCCGCTCGTTTTCGCTTTGCGCGCATCGCGGGCCGAGATAATCCGGTCACTCATCACTAACAGCACACCGCGCCCCGCAGCGTCGGGGTCGCTTGCCACGCGCACCGCATTGAGAAAATTGCGGATTCCATCAGTGCCGACTGCGTCCGCTGGCCGCATCGCGCCAACCAGCACAACTGGCTTGGTGGTTGGCAATGTCAGGTCAAGCAGCAGTGCGGTTTCCTCCGCTGTATCCGTACCATGCGTGATGATGATACCGTCTATGCCTTCGTTCACCATCGCATTGGAACACGCCCGATAGAGTGACCGCCAGATTTCCGGGGTGATGTCCTCCGAACCTATCGCGGCGATCTCTTGCCCGGTCAGATTCGCATCGAGGCCCAGCGATTCAGCTTGTTCGATAAAGGTGGAAATACCGATCTGCCCGGGGCGATAATCGCGTTTGAGCGCAGAACCAGCCGTCCCCGCGATCGTGCCTCCGGTCGCGAGAATCAGGATGTTGGCCGCGCTGCTCATGGCACTTGCGATAGAGGACGTGTGAGATTCAGGCCAGATAGCATTTGATTTTGTCAAAACAGACGCTAGATAGCGCGTCTTCCGTTATCGGAATGGGCGATTAGCTCAGTTGGTAGAGCATCTCGTTTACACCGAGAGGGTCGGCAGTTCGAGCCTGTCATCGCCCACCATTCCATGACCTCATTCAGAACCTGCAATCGCTTCGCGCACGGCTGCAATCGCGTCTTCTGAGTCCCAATGATAACCGCCGGTTACGCGAAACACTTCCTCGCCATTGCCATCGAACAGGATTGTTACCGGGAGGATCTCTCCGCCCAGTTCTCGGCTCAAGCTGTTGCGCGGATCAAGCCATGGCTCAAGATTGCGAAAGCCCCGCTCTTCAAAGAACGGCTCGACCGCTTTAGCGCCCGTCAAATCCTGGCTTATCGTGAGTACTTTCACATCATCACCCATGACATCGGCGAGCGTGTCCAGCGCGGGCATTTCGACAATGCAAGGCACGCACCATGTCGCCCAAAGATTGAGCAGCACTGGACGGCCAAGCAATTGCTCGGTTTTAAGCTCCGCCCCGTCTGGGTCAGCGAATACTGAGGCAGGCATTTTAGTGCCAGCACGGCCGTAGTCTATCTCGCCGATCAAGGGGGGCTTTGGCGCGGACAATTCGTCCTGTTGTTGCACTGCACCTTCAGGCTCACTATCGCATCCTGCAAGCAGCATTGCCGAGGCAAGAACAGTGAGCGACACGCGCAAAGACATTGACGGCTCCAACGTGAGGGGTTCCAACGCCATGTGGGGCGGCAGGTTCGCTGAAGGACCTAGCGCGATCATGCGCGAAATCAATGCTTCGATTCCCTTCGACAAAGCGCTCTGGCGTCAGGACATAGCTGCGTCGAAAGCGCATGTCGCCATGCTCGGCGCGCAAGAGATTGTCAGCACTGAGGATGCTGAGGCGATCAGGCGCGGCCTGGATCAAATCGCAGAGGAATATGCGCGCGACGGGGTTCCAGAGGATTGGGACCTTGAAGACATCCACATGACGACCGAAAGCCGACTTGCTGAACTGATTGGTCCGGCGGCTGGCCGCTTGCACACCGCGCGCAGCCGCAATGATCAGGTCGCGACAGATTTCCGGCTGTGGGTGCGCGACGCGCTTGATCAGATGGATGGCGCCTTGAGGCAGCTTCAGCTCGCGCTCATAACGCAAGCAGAAGCGCATGCGGACAGCATCCTGCCCGGCTTCACGCATTTGCAAACCGCGCAGCCAGTGACACTCGGCCACCATCTGATGGCCTATTACGAGATGATCGCCCGCGATCGCTCGCGCTTTGCGGATGCGCGTGCGCGCATGAACGAATGTCCGCTTGGCAGCGCCGCGCTGGCCGGAACAGGGTTCCCGATTGATCGCGATGCCACCGCAAAGGAGCTAGGCTTTGACCGCCCAACCCGCAACAGTCTCGATGCCGTTTCCGACCGCGATTTCGCGCTCGATTATCTGATGGCGGCAAGCCAGTGCGCGCTGCATCTGTCACGCCTTGCCGAGGAATTCATCATCTGGGCGAGCCAGCCCTTCGGCTTCGTGCGCCTGCCTGACACGCTGTCTACCGGCAGCTCGATCATGCCGCAGAAAAAGAACCCTGATGCGGCCGAGCTTGTGCGTGGCCATGCGGGGCGCGTGATTGGGTGCACCACGGCCCTTATGGTCACGATGAAGGGGCTTCCCCTCGCCTATTCGAAAGACATGCAGGACGACAAACCGCCGGTCTTCGAAGCGGCGAGCCTTATGGCCCTCTCGGTTGCCGCGATGACAGGCATGGTCACTGACAGCACGTTCAACACAGCGCGCATGCGTCAGGCGGCAGAGCTCGGCTTTGCGACAGCAACGGATCTTGCGGATTGGCTCGTGCGCAAAGCTGACATACCCTTCCGCGATGCGCACCACATCACAGGTGCCGTCGTGAAACGCGCTGAGAATGATGGCGTGGCGCTCGACCAATTGTCACTCGAGGTCCTGCAGGAAATCGACCCGCGGATTGACGAGCGCGTATTCAAAGCCTTGTCCGTTGAAGCATCGGTGGCCTCGCGCAGCTCCTATGGCGGGACCGCGCCCGATCAGGTACGCCTGCAAGTGCAAGCGGCAAGAGCGCTCCTCAGTGAAGAAAGCTAGATTAATGATGAAACACTCCGGATTGGCGTTCTTGGCGATGTCTGCGCTCACGCTTGCCGCTTGCGGTCAGCGCGAAGGGCTTGAGCCTGTCGAGGGCAGCGCCTTGCCGCCCAAGGCCTATGGCGCGGAAGCAACGCCGGAAGCGCAGGAATTGCTTGAACCGGAAACCCTCGCTCGGCCTGAGCGTAGTGTGGAGTTGAGGCGTCGCTCTGAAGAGCGCGAAGATGACCCCTTCGATCTGCCTCCGGAATAAGCGACAGGACCAGCCAATTGGACCATTTTGAGCTCAGGGACGGCGAACTCTACGCCGAGGATGTGCCCATGCGGCAGATTGCCGAAGAAGCGGGTACGCCGGTCTACATTTACTCGCGCGCAACGTTTGAGCGCCACGCGCGCGTGTTCCGCGAAGCACTGAAACCTGTTGCTGAGGCTAGCGGGCGCGAGCCGCTGGTGGCCTTTGCGGTCAAAGCCAATCCAAACCTTGCAGTGCTGCGCGTCCTTAGCCGCGAAGGCTGCGGCGCGGATGTTGTCTCAGGCGGCGAATTGATACGCGCGCTTGCGGCGGGCGTCCCGCCTGAAAAGATCGTGTTCTCTGGCGTCGGCAAGACACGCGCTGAGCTGCAGCTCGGCCTCGATAAGCAGATCGGACAGTTCAACATCGAATCGCGCGAAGAGGGCCGGGAGCTGGCTGAGCTTGCGGCCGCCATGGGCCGCGAAGCGTCTGCTTGCCTGCGGATCAATCCGGATGTGGATGCGAAAACGCATGAGAAAATCTCCACCGGCAAGGCGGAAAACAAATTCGGCATTCCTTTGGTCCATGCCCGCGAAGTGTTTGCAGAGCTTGCTTCGCTGGAAGACCTGAACCTGCGCGGTGTTGCGGTGCATATTGGCAGCCAGCTACTCGATCTTGAGCCGCTCGAAACCGCGTTTGCCAAAGTTGGCGCACTGTTAAGCGATCTGCGCGATGCCGGTCATACCATCACTCATGTGGACTTGGGCGGCGGTCTAGGCGTGCCTTACAAGGCTGGCGAGAACCCTCCTGCCCCGGCAGAATATGGCGCAATGGTTGCCCGCGTGACTGCTGACTGGGACGTGCATCTTACCTTTGAACCCGGCAGGGTCATTGCAGGCAATGCGGGCGTCCTGCTCACACGCGTTGTGCGCGTGAAGCGAGGCGGAAATGGCCCGCCTTTCGTAATTGTCGATGCAGCGATGAACGATCTCGCGCGGCCTGCACTTTACGGTGCGTGGCATGACTTTGACGCGGTCAAGCCCACCGGCGAGCGGATGACCGCGAACATCGTCGGCCCGATTTGCGAGACAGGAGACACCTTTGCCCGCGACCGTGAATGCGATGCTTTGCAAGCGGGCGATCTGGCTGTCTTCCGGACCGCAGGCGCGTATGGTGCAACCATGGCTTCAAGCTACAATTCGCGCGGGTTTGTTGCAGAAGTCATGGTCAGCGGCGATGAATATGCGATTGTGGCGGACCGCATTGCAGCCGCCGCGATCATGGACGCAGAGCGCGTTCCGGATTTCCTCGCAGACTAAAGTGCGGCGCTGATGCATAGTCTTCCGCTCTTCCACCGTATCAAAGGCCAGCCAGTGCTGCTGCTCGGCGATGGGGAAGCGGCAAAAGCCAAACGCCAATTAATCGAGCGCGCTGGTGGACTGCCGGTCGATGATCAACAACGCGCAATCGATGAGGGTGTGCGGATTGCGTTTGTGGCCTACGAAGATGACGGGGCTTGCGAGGTCGCGGCAATAAATCTGCGTTGTGCCGGGATGATTGTGAATGTCGTCGATCGGCCCGACCTGTGCGATTTCACAACGCCGAGCCTGCTTGACCGTGACCCGGTGATTATCGCGGTTGGGACTGGCGGTGCTTCGGCGGGTCTCGCCAAGCATCTGAGGCTGCGGCTTGAAAAACTGCTGCCGCAGCCGTTGGGCAAGCTGGCGGAGACACTGTTCAACATGCGCGATGCATTGCGCGCAAAGTTTCCTGAAGGGTTGGACCGCAGGCGGGCGCTTGATGAGGCATTGCGCGAAGGCGGCGCGCTCGATCCGTTTGCGGATGGCTCCGCAGAGCGGGCGCAGGACTGGCTGAATGGCGCGCTTGAGAAACCGGCTCAGACTGAAGAAATCGTTCTGATCAGCAATGATCCCGATGATCTTACACTACGGCAGGCGCGCTGGCTGGGTGAAGCAGACACAGTCGTACTTTGCGGTGCTGTACCCGAGACCATCCTGATCAGAGCGCGCGCTGATGCTGTGCGCATCTCAGGCGAAGACTACGACAAGATGGCCCTGAATCGCCAGGAGGAGCAAGTTGGGGACATACATCCTCTGGCTCTTCAGGGCCTCACAGTCATCCTGCACGCATCGGACGGTTAGAGGTCCTACCTGTCCGAGAGGGTGGCGCGCAGGGCTGCTTAAGTCATCACATTCGATTATTCCGTTTCGTAAGCCGTCACCTCATGCCGCCAGCGCAAGCGGCTCTTCAATCGCAGCAAAATACCGTGCCATGCCTTGACGCGAATTCTCACTCAACGCGATGAATGCGCGGCGCTTGTCATTCTCGTCTTCCACGCGCGTAAAGATCCCTTGGTCGACCATCTGCCTGATCCAGCGCAGCGCCGTCGTCGCGGGAACGCCAGCGGCAATGCAAAGCGAGCTGACGCAGACCTGCTGCCCTTCGCTATGCGCTGCTGTCAGATCAAGCAGCATATCCCAGGCCGGATCGGCAAAGAGCTCGCTATCGAAGAACCGCGCGCGCGCCTGGCGGTGCTGAATGATCTTGCGAACGACTGCTGCATCGGGAAGTTTCAGCGCAGCCGTGCTGGCCGCATCGTTATCCACCACTTCAAACCTTGGCTTTGACAGATTGGCGAGGGTCGTTTCTGGTTCTGTTCCAGGACCACTTTCCGCAAAACCATCAATCTTGCGCGCAATCGCTTCGACCTGTTCAGTCAGACGCAGCAAAGTCATCTGCTCGGTTTCCGTCAGTTCGCGCACGCGCCGTCCGGAAACGACGCTGAGGATACGGCCAAGCGCGAGCGTCAACTCTGCATGCCCGCTCTCGACCAGGATCTGCGGCGCGCTTTGCTCAAAGCATGCAAATACGTCATTCAGAGCGCCCATGCTGGTCAGCACGATCAGCGGCGTCCCGCTGCGCGCAATTCGCATATCGAGCCGCGAAAGCGCAGCCATCATCGCCGCATCAACTTGCGGGCAAGCGAGCACCACAGCATCACCAAGTGCAAGCGTCTGCCCCTCGAGCAGCGCTGAAACAGGCTCGCTCAATCCCGGCCTGAAACCGGCCAGCGAGAGCTCTCCTCGCAATTCATCACGTTTGGATCCTGCATCGGCGAACACCGAAATACGCGCTGGAAGCCCTGCTCCATCAGCAGGCGCATCATAGGAAAAATCGTTCTCGGCAGCGGTAGCGGGCATCGAATCACTCCCTCTCAAAGAAGTGAAACGAAAGTAGAACAAAAATGGATCAAGTCAAGAATAACGCGCGGTAAACGCGATTACGAGACTGTAATCACCGCAGGCCGAAATCCCGAGAAGCCGAGCAAAATCAGTCGATAAACGGATCGCGTACGAGGATCGTATCATCGCGTTCCGGACTTGTCGAAACCAGAGCAACCGGGGTCTCGATCAGCTCCTGTATGCGCTGGATATACTTGATCGCATTGGCCGGAAGATCCGCCCAGCTCCGCGCTCCTGCGGTCGATTCGCTCCAGCCTTCGAGCTCCTCATAGATCGGTTCGACGCTCGCCTGCTCGCCCGCATGGCTAGGCAGATAATCCATCACATTGTTGTGCAAGCGATAGCCCGTGCAGATCTTCACTGTCTCCAACCCGTCGAGCACGTCGATCTTGGTGAGCGCGATACCCGTCACGCCGCTGATCGCGCAACTTTGGCGCACAATTACCGCATCGAACCAGCCCACGCGGCGCTGTCGCCCGGTGACCGTACCGAATTCATGACCGCGCTCGCCGAGCAGCTGGCCCACCTCGTCATCAAGCTCTGTCGGGAAAGGTCCTGAACCGACCCGCGTCGTGTAGGCCTTCACGATCCCAAGCACGAAACCTGCGCTGCCCGGTCCAAGACCGGAACCCGACGCCGCAGTGCCGCTCACCGTGTTAGAGCTAGTCACAAAGGGATAAGTCCCGTGATCGACATCGAGCAGCACGCCTTGCGCGCCTTCGAACAGGATCTTCGCGCCTGCCTTGCGGACCTTCTTGAGCCGTTTCCAAACCGGCTGCGCAAACCGCAGCACGAACGGTGCAATCTCCCGCAATTCAGCGAGCAATGCCGCGCGGTCAATCGGCGGTTGATCAAAGCCCGCACGCAAAGCATCGTGGTGCGCACACAGGCGGTCGAGCTGCGGCTCCAGATCATCGAGATGCGCGAGATCGCACACACGAATAGCACGCCGCCCGACCTTGTCTTCATAGGCCGGACCAATCCCGCGGCCCGTCGTGCCGATCTTGCCTTTGCCCGCCGCGACTTCGCGCAAACCATCCAGATCGCGGTGGATCGGCAGGATCAGCGGGCAATTGTCCGCGATCGCGAAATTGTCATCATTGATCGCAACGCCCTGCCCTTCGAGCTTCTCAACCTCGGACTTCAGCGCCCAAGGGTCGAGCACCACACCATTGCCGATCATGGAAAGCGTACCGGAGACGATACCCGAGGGGAGCAGCGAAAGCTTGTAGGTCGTGCCATCGACGACCAGCGTATGGCCCGCATTGTGCCCGCCCTGAAAACGCACAACCGCATCGGCGCGGCTTGCCAACCAGTCGACGATCTTGCCTTTGCCTTCATCGCCCCATTGAGCGCCGATTACAGTCACATTGGCCATTGCAGATCTTTCATTCTGTACCGTGTGCACGAGCGCACAAACGGCGAGGGCGTAGGCGCTGCGTATGGGCCGCGCAAGAGCCTATTCCCCAGCCCCGCCTCACATAGCGAAGCGGTAGGCGGGACAACACGCCTGACATAGCGAAACGGTAGGCGAACAAGGATGTTGGATACGCATGTTACACAGTCCTGGGAAAGAAAACTCCGCAGCCATTCAGCGCCCGATTTCGCGAGTGATTTCAGTACGGAAGAGGCGTTTTGCATGTGCGCTGTTTAGGAGCGAGCTCCACCGGTAGGAAAGTCTTGCGACAATTCGCGACACAGTGAGACTGGCGGCGTTCAGCTCGCTTTGCTTAGCTCGGCGCTTAAGTTTTAGGAGCACTCGCATATGCGGATCACCGCCACTATCCTACTTGCTGCAACAGCCGCGCTTGGTCTCTCTGCTGTGGCGAGCGCCCAACAGCGCCTTCCACGCGAATGCCGGCAGGAAATCAGGCAGCTGTGCGGATCAGACCGCTCGCAAATACGCGAATGCCTGCGCGAAAAGGCAAGCGAACTCAGCGAAACATGCCGATCCGAGCTGCGCGAGCGCATGGGATCACGGCGCGGAGACCGGCGTGCGCCTGCACAATCCTCTGCCATTGCGCCTGACACAGCGATCATGTTCGGCGCGCATTCACGCCAGCAGATCGATTTCTATTCAGCCAATGGCGAAGCGGCAGACAATGGCGAAGCGCCCGTTATCCTGTTCGTCCATGGTGGCGGCTGGGCGGTGGGCGACCGCGCGCAGGCTGTTCATGCAAAGCCAGCGCATTTCACGACAAACGGGATCGCCTTTGCTTCGACCGGCTATCGGCTCGTGCCGGAAGTGACAGTTGAAGAGCAGGCCGCTGACATCGCGTCAGCGCTCGCCGCATTGCGCGGTCAGGCCGAGACGCTGGGGATTGATCCTGATCGCGTCATCCTCATGGGGCATAGCGCAGGCGCGCATCTGGCAGCGCTTGTCGCCACGGACCCGCAATATGCTGGCGCGGATATGGCAGCGGTCAAAGGCGTGGTGCTGCTCGATGGCGCGGGCTATGATGTGGTGAACCGGATGGAAGATGCAGCGGACAGGTCAGCACTGTTGTACAGCAATGCATTCGGCGATGATCCCGCAAGACAAGCGGCGCTCTCACCCATCACGCATACGGACGCGCCCAACGCACCCGCATGGCAAATCCTGTTTGTTGGAAACCGTGCTGAGTCGCGAGCGCAGTCAGAAGCGCTGGCGCTCGCTCTGCGCGAAGCCGGTGCGGAAGCTGAAGCGGTTCCGATTGCGGACAGCGATCACCGGAAGTTGAATGTCGAGCTTGGCAAGCCCGGCGATCCGGCAACGGCGCTGGTGGATGCTTTTTTGGAAAGTCTGAGCGGCTAACCCGCCGCGATTACGTCGATTTCGACCAGCAATTCCGGCAAGGCGAGCGAAGACACCTCCACAATCGTGTCGGCCGGATATGGCGGCGTGAAATGCTCTTTGCGCGCCTCTACGATCTTCGGGAAATTGGCCATATCTTTCAGATAGATCGTCACCTTGACAATTCTGGACATATCGCTGCCTGCCGCTTCCAGCACGCGCTCGATATTCGCCATGGTCTGGCCCAACTGCAGGTCGAAATCACCCTCGCCAACGATAGAGCCGTCTTCGGCAATCGCGGCCTGGCCTGACAGGAAGATCAGCCCGCCCGCTTTCCACCCCGGACAGATTGCATAGGGGGCAAGCGGATCAGGATCGATAGTGATCGGTGTTGGTGCTTCGCTCATGCCCTTATGTCCCTATTCTCAAAGTTTGACGGGTTCCTTGCCGTCCAACCGGTGCGTACAGCCAAGCGCGCTCGCATCTTCGCCTGTCGCAAGCTGCGCCACTGTGCGCCAGCCAATCGCGCGCAGCCTTGCGGCGGCCTCGCGGTCATGCCCGATGGGCAAGTACAGCGTGTCGGTTTGCTCAGCCTCCGCACCGCCGAGGGCCAGCTGATCGACATAAAGTGTAAAGCCAGTGGCAGGCTCTTCGCTGCCTTTGATCACATAAGTTCCGCCGCGCCCGACTGCGCCGCGCACGCCTTCTGCGTAAAGAGTAAAGCCGAACCAGCTTTGATATTCGAAACCATGACGTTCAGTCGGGTCGAGCGTGATGCGCGCACCGTCGCCAATCCGCGCAGCAATTTCCTCGAGCCCCGCGATCCGGCTTGCGAGCGCGCCGCCTGCATCAATCGCGCGCAGCTTCTCAAGCGCGTCCGCAAACGGGCCCGTTGCGTAAAGCAGCGGCAGATAGGCTTCACCGCCTGCATCTTTCAGCCCGCCCGCATCCTTGGTATCGAGCTCGCGGCGAACAGCATCGCGCGCGTCTTCGGACAAAGGCATCGCCTTCTCGGCCAATGTATCGACCAGATCAGGCAGAGTGAAATCGACGGAAATACCTTTGAGACCGGCGGCCTTCAGCGCTTCGACGGCAACCTCCACGATTTCGCATGCGGCAGCGACCGTGTCAGCTCCGATAAGCTCTGCGCCCAGCTGCAAACGTTCTCGCGCCGGATCGAGCTGGTCCGCTCGGATGATTGCCGTCTCGCCACAGTAAGCAAGCCGCAAAGGGCGCGGGCTATCTGCCATACTGGTCGCGGAAATGCGGCCAACTTGCGGGGTGATGTCGCTACGCAAGGCAAGCGTACGAAGCGAAACCGGATCGACGAAGCGGAACATGCGGCGTGGCTGCACACCGTCCATACGGCCTGCAAGCGAGCGCTCGAACTCGACCAGTGGCGGGCGCACGCGCGCATAACCATGACGCGAAAGCACATCGAGGCTCGCGCGCATAGCACGCGTGATGCGTTCCGCTTGAGCGGGCAAGCGGTCTTCAAGGCCTTCAGGCAAAAGGTCGTCAGGTTTGGTCATTGCGAAAGACCCCTAACCAATTCGTCATCCCAGCGAAAGCCGGGATGACGAATAGGGCATTTCTCAGAATTCCAGCGCAGTGACCATTTTCACGCCTTCGACTTTCTCTGCCTGAGCAATCACATCATCGGAGGCCTTCTCATCCAAGCTCAGCAAGAGCACAGCTTCGCCGCCTGCATCGCGCCGACCCAGATTGAACGTGCCGATATTGATGCCGTTTTCGCCCATCAGCGTTCCGATGCGGCCAATGAAACCCGGCTTGTCGTCATTCACGACATAGAGCATGTGCCCATCCAGCTCCGCTTCAATGCCAATGCCAAAGATTTCGACCAGACGCGGCGCACCGCTCCCGAACAGAGTACCCGCAACTGAACGCGGACCAGCTGAGGTTTCAACCGTTACACGGATCAGCGTGTTATAAGCGCCATCGCGATCGTGCCGCACTTCGCTGACGTCCAGCCCGCGCTCTTTCGCGAGATATGGCGCGTTGACCATGTTCACTGTGTCGGAATAGCGGCGCATAAAGCCCGCCAGCACTGCGCCTGTGATGGGTTTGCCATTGAGTTCGGATGCAGCCCCTTCGCGCTCAATACTGATTTTGGTTAGGTTGCCATGCGCCAGCTGGCCGACGAGCGAGCCCAGCTTCTCAGCGAGCGCCATGTAAGGCTTGAGCTTTGGCGCTTCCTCAGCCGAGAGCGACGGCATGTTAAGCGCGTTGGTGACGCCGCCATTGACCAGGTAATCCGCCATCTGCTCAGCTACTTGCAGCGCGACATTGACCTGCGCTTCCGTTGTCGATGCGCCCAGGTGCGGCGTGCAGATGAAGTTCGGCGCGTCAAACAGCGGGCTTTCCTTGGCAGGCTCCGTCTGGAACACGTCAAGCGCCGCGCCTGCAACATGACCGCTGGTGAGCAGGTCTGCGAGCGCTGCTTCATCGATCAAGCCGCCGCGTGCACAGTTGACGATACGGATACCGGGCTTGGCGTTTTCAAGCCGCTCACGGCTCAGGATGTTGCGTGTCTGGTCAGTCAAGGGCGTGTGCAGCGTCACGAAGTCCGCGCGGCTGAGAACTGCATCCAGATCAACTTTCTCGATCCCCAGTTCGACCGCACGGTCTTCCGTCAGGAATGGATCGTAGGCGATGACTTTCATCTTGAGGCCAAGCGCGCGGCTCGCAACGATCGAACCGATATTGCCAGCGCCGATCAGGCCAAGCGTCTTGCCAGTGACTTCAACGCCCATGAAGTCCTTCTTCGGCCATTCGCCTGCCTTCGTGCGCACGTTGGCATCGGGGATCTGGCGAGCGAGCGCCATGATCATCGCAATCGCATGCTCGGCAGTGGTGATCGAGTTGCCGAAGGGCGTGTTCATCACGACCACGCCCTTGCCGCTCGCATAGGGGATATCGACATTGTCGACACCAATGCCGGCCCGGCCAATCACCTTGAGATTGGTCGCCGCATCGAGGATTTCCGGCGTCACTTTGGTTGAAGAACGGATCGCGAGGCCGTGATACTCGCCAATGCGCGCTTTCAGTTCCTCAGGAGTTTCGCCGGTGATGACATCCACATCGCAGCCGCGCTCTTCGAAAATACGCGCTGCATTGGGGTCCATCTTGTCGGAAATAAGCGCTTTGGGTTTGGTCATTTGGTCTCTCGTCTTCCCGGACTTGATCCGGGATCTTTCTCGGAAAATGGGGGAATTGGACTACGGGCGATCCCAGCTTTCGCTGGGATGACGCTTAGGAGTTGAGTGCAGCCCAGGCCCAATCGAGCCAAGGGCCAAGCGCTTCGATATCAGCAGTATCGACAGTCGCGCCGCACCAGATACGAAGCCCTGCGGGTGCATCGCGATATCCCGCGATGTCGTAAGCGGCATTTTCAGCTTCGAGCAGGCCAGCAAACTTCTTGATGAAGTCCGTGTCCGCGCCTTCAACCGTCAGGCACACGCTGGTGTTAGAGCGGGTTGCCGGATCAGCGCAAAGATGGCCGAGCCATGCGCGCTCTTCGACGATTTTGCCGAGCGCCGCGGCATTCGCGTTGGCGCGCGCTTTCATGCCCTCAAGGCCGCCAACAGACTTCGCCCATTCGAGCGCGAAGATCGCGTCTTCTACCGCAAGCATGGACGGCGTATTGATAGTCGCACCGGTGAACACGCCTTCGATCAGCTTACCAGCCTTCGTCAGGCGAAACACCTTCGGCAGCGGCCATTCAGGGGTGTAGCTTTCCAGCCGCTCGACTGCGCGCGGGCCGAGGATCAGAACGCCATGCGCGCCTTCTCCGCCGAGCACTTTCTGCCAGCTGAAAGTCAGCACATCGACCTTGTTCCAGTCGATATCCTGCGCGAACACCGCGCTGGTCGCGTCTGCAATCGCAAGGCCGTCGCGATCCGCCGCAATCCAGTCTGCATTGGGTACGCGCACGCCTGACGTAGTTCCGTTCCAGGTGAACACGACATCGTTCGACCAGTCGACCGCACCAAGGTCCGGCAGCTCGCCGTAAGGCGCTTCCATGACCGTCGGGTCGATTTTCAATTGTTTGACGGCATCTGTCACCCAGCCTGCGCCGAAGCTCTCCCAAGCGAGCGTCGTAACCGGCCGTGCGCCCAGCAGCGACCACATCGCCATTTCGACTGCGCCTGTATCGGAGGCAGGCACAATACCAATGCGATGCGTATCCGGCACTTGCAGCACTTCACGCATGAGATCGATGCACAATTGAAGGCGCGCCTTGCCGAGCTTCGAGCGATGCGAGCGCCCAAGCGAATCGGTTTTCAGTTTGTCAGGGGACCAGCCCGGCGGCTTTGCGCAGGGACCGGATGAGAAATGCGGACGCGCAGGCTTGCGCGCCGGTACTTGATGTTCAGTCATTTAAGACTCTCCTTACAGAGAGCACGCGCGGCGTTGGGACCGCGTGGCCCGCGCGCCGCACTAAAGATGCGCGCCAACAAGTCAATGCGAAACTGAGTTTCGTCGACAGGCGGACGCTCGTGAGCAATGGGAAGGTTAAGCCGTTTGTGTAGCCATTCGCTCTTCACCCGTTTAAGGGCGGACACATAATGGTCGTCACGTCTGATCTTTCCGCGTCTGAATGCACTGCGCCTGATTTGTCGCGCCTGCGGATCGCTATGTTCAGCGGAAACTACAATTACGTCCGAGACGGCGCGAACCAGGCTCTGAACCGCTTGGCGGAATATCTGATGCGGCACGGTGCAGCCCTGCGCGTTTACTCGCCTACGACAAATACGCCCGCTTTCGAACCAACCGGCGACTTGGTGAGTGTACCGAGTATGCCGATCCCGACCCGCTCCGAATATCAAGTGCCTATGGGGCTTTCGCGCGCGAACAAGAAAGACCTCGCGAAGTTCGCACCGAACATGATCCACGTGTCTTCACCTGATCCGACGGGGCATTCCGCGGTCCGCTGGGCGACCGATCACGACATACCCGTGCTAGCGTCGGTCCATACACGGTTTGAGACCTATCCGCGTTATTACGGCTTGGGCTTTACTGAACCGATGGTCGAAGCGATCCTGCGCAGGTTCTATCATCGCTGCGACGCGCTTGTCGCTCCTTCGCAAAGCATGGTCGACACGCTGCTTGAGCAGAAGATGCATGAGGATATCGCGATCTGGTCACGCGGGGTCGACCGTACTGTGTTCGATCCTTCCAAGCGTGATCTCGAATGGCGACGGAGTCATGGGATTGAAGACAAAGAAATCGCAATTGTCTTCTTGGGACGCCTCGTCATGGAGAAAGGCCTCGACATTTTTGCAGAGACCATTGTCCAGTTGCGGCGCGAGCAAGTCCCGCATCGCGTGATGGTGATCGGCGACGGACCAGCGCGCAAATGGTTCGAACAAGCGCTGCCCGGTGGTGTCTTTGTCGGTTTCCAGACCGGCGCAGATTTGGGCCGTGCGCTTGCAAGTGGAGACGTGTTTTTCAATCCTTCAATCACGGAAACCTTTGGCAACGTTACGCTCGAAGCCATGGCGAGCGGACTACCTGTGGTTGCGGCAGGCGCGACCGGCGCTTCCAGCCTCGTCGACGATTGGGAAACCGGACGGCTTGTACCGCCGGGCAACGCGAAGGACTTTGCTGAAGCTATCGGTCCCTATTGCACCAACCATGATTTGCGCGCGCGGCATGGCGCCGCGGGCGAAGTGAAAAGCCGCGCGTATAGCTGGGATGCGATCAACAAGGTTGTCGCAGACGCCTATGTCCGGCTGCTCGAAACACGCGAAGCCATGCGCGAAGCAGATCGCCTTGCGGAAGAAGCAGCCAAAGCCTGAGGATTATTTGAGGACGTTCTTTGCCGCCATTGCGCGGGCGTAGAAGAACAGTCCGATCGTGATAGCCCAGATCGCTAGCGCGAAGACGATGTGTCCTGTCGTCTTCAAGGTATCCGGCATGTCCGACACACCCCATTGATAGATGCTGGTTCCAATCAAGCCGACGATGGAAACTGCGAATAGCCAAACCGCGAATTTTCGCTTCAATAGCAATGCCAGCGAACCGAAGAAGCAGCCCCACACGCCAAGCGCCCAAAACACCGTCGCCCATGCGGGAAAACTGTAATAATAATCCAGCTGGGCAGCAGGCATATTCGCCCCGCCCAATGCCTGCATCTTGGTCGTGGTGTAGCTCACCACACCGCCAAAATTCCACAGCAGGCTAAGCCCGCCTACGACCCACAGATGCCACGGTGTCTTCGGTGTCAGCTTCATTGCGTTTCCCCACTCGTTTGCCCGGTCTTTGCGCCGGCTCGTCCCGAGTGGGGAATTATCGCAATTTTACGTAGCCCGCAAATGGATCACTCGCAGGCCGGGAACCTCTCGGCTGAAATCAAAGCCGTTCGATGCGCTTCGCAACCTCGTCGATAATGTCGACAATTTCATCGATGGTCTTCTGGTCGAGTTTGCCCGCCTTCGCGCGGATCTTCAGCACAGTCGCGAGATTACCCATTGCGCGGAACAAGTCCGGAGATTTCTGCTGGACGCGCTCGGCACGGTCGCCATGCTCGTTGAGACGTCCCATCAGCTCCTCGACTTCGTCAGCGCGCTCATCAAGTTCAGCCTTGCCAGCCTTGGTCGCCTTGAACGGTTTCTTGCCGCCTTCCTCGCTTGCCTTGGCGTCCTTGCCTTTGGCTTTCGCGAGCTTGATCAGCCCTTCTTCTTCGAGCATTTGCAGCGTCGGGTAGACCGCGCCCGGGCTTGGCGCATAGCCGCCACCAGTCATGTCTTCGATCGCGCGGATCAGTTCATAACCATGGCGCGGTTCTTCATTGATCAGCGCCAGCAAAGCCAAGCGCAGCTCGCCCTGGCCAAACATGCGGCCGCGACGCTTGCGACTGCGCTTGCGTCCGCGATACTCGCCGCTGTCCCAATCGCTCGCCGCAGATGCAGCCATCATGGCGATCATTGGACCCAGATTGTTCCAACCGCCTCTGCCATTTCTTTGCCACGTCATGTGTGTACTCCTGAATATCTTTGATAGGTCTAAGATATATCTTAAGATGAGTGTTTCAAGCCCCTAATACACTTAAATTGGCATTATCCGACGAACGCCTTACAGCGCTCCATCAATGGCAGACCTGTTTCCTGAAGACCCACCGCAATCATCGCGTGATGAGACCCGCGAGGATGCACCGCTTGCGGACCGCTTACGACCGCGAGACCTCGATGAAGTCATCGGACAGGAGCATTTGACAGGACCAGAAGGCCCAATCGGCCGCATGGTTGCTGCGGGCAGGCTCTCCAGCATCATCCTGTGGGGACCGCCTGGGACCGGCAAGACTTCGACCGCGCGGTTGCTGGCCGACGCGGTAGGCATGCGGTTTGTCGCCGTCAGCGCCGTATTCTCAGGCGTTGCCGACCTGAAGAAAGCATTTGCAGAAGCCGACCGGGCCGCCGAAGCCGGCCAGCGCACGCTCCTGTTCGTAGACGAAATTCACCGGTTCAACCGCGCGCAGCAGGATGGATTCTTACCGTTCGTCGAGCGCGGCACCGTCACGTTGGTCGGCGCGACGACCGAAAACCCCAGTTTCGAGCTCAACGCCGCTCTTTTGAGCCGCAGCCAGGTGTTGATCCTCAACCGGCTCGACAGCAAGGCCTTGGAAAGACTGCTCGCCCGTGCGGAGGAACTGGAAGGCCCGCTCCCCGTCACTGCTGATGCGCGCGACGCACTAATCGCAAGCGCCGATGGAGATGGACGCTTCCTGCTCAATCAGGCTGAAACGCTTTACAACGCACAGATCACGGAACCGCTTGATCCAGCCGGGCTCGGCGCCTTTCTCCAGCGGCGCGTCGCTGTCTATGACAAGGATCGCGACGGGCATTATAATCTCATCAGCGCGCTGCATAAGAGCTTGCGCGGCAGCGACCCGCAGGCCTCGCTCTACTATCTCGCGCGCATGCTGGTCGCTGGCGAAGAGCCGCTTTACGTGCTGCGCCGCCTGGTCCGCTTTGCGAGCGAGGACATAGGCCTCGCCGATCCGCAAGCGCTCACGCAATGTCTCGCGGCAAAGGACGCGTTTGAATTCCTCGGTTCGCCTGAAGGCGAGCTCGCCATAGTCCAAGCCTGTCTTTATTGCGCCACTGCGCCCAAATCGAACGCTGCCTATGCCGCACAGAAAGCCGCCTTTCGTGCCGCCAAGGAAACCGGCAGCCTGATGCCGCCGCAAAACATCCTCAATGCGCCAACCCAGCTGATGAAGGACGTGGGATACGGCAAGGGCTATGCCTATGACCACGACGCGGAAGAGGGCTTTTCTGGCGCGAATTACTGGCCGGAAGAAATGGAGCCGATCGAGCTCTACACGCCTGTCGAACGCGGCTTTGAACGCAAGGTCAAAGAGCGGATCGAATACTGGAACAAGCTTCGCAGAGAACGCGGGTGAACCCCCAACGCTTCACGCATTTCCTCGCGATTGACTGGTCGGGCGCAAAAGGCGCGCGGCAGAAGGGTATCGCGCTTTCGCTAGCAGAAGCGACCGGCGGACCGCCGGTTCTCGTGGCCCCTCCCAAAGGCGGCTGGGCGCGCGAGGAAGTGCTCACGATACTGCGCGACGATATCCCTCGCGACACATTAGTCGGCATGGACCTTGGCATATCGCTCCCCTTTGCAGATTGCGGCGCGTTCTTCCACGGCTGGGAACAGAGCCCGCCGGATGCGAAGGCGCTCTGGTCTCTGATCGACCGGATTTGCGCCGACGACCCTCATCTGGAATGCGGCAGCTTCGTCTCTCACGCAGAAGCCTCGCGCTACTTCCGGCATTCCAAAGAGCATGTGGGTGACCGTTTCCATTTGCCTGATGCACAAACACGCGAAGGACGTTTTCGCGTGGCAGAGGCAGCTCAACGCGCGCAAGGTGTCCGGCCCGTCAGCAACTTCAATCTTGTTGGGGCCGCGCAAGTCGGCAAGTCCAGCCTCACAGGCATGCGCATGCTCCATCGCCTGCGCGATCACGTCAGCGTCTGGCCGATTGATCCCTTGCCCGAGAAAGGCCCGGTCGTCGTCGAAATGTATACCAGCATCGCTGCGCGTGGAGGCGGCGTTGCCGGGACAAAAACCAAGCTTAGAAGCTATGAGGAATTGAACGCTGCGCTTGCCCAATTGGGTTCAGCGCCAGTTGAAGGCGAAGGCCCGATTGATGACCATTCTTCCGATGCGCTGGTCACCGCTGCATGGCTGCGCAAGATCGGACATGAGCCCACATATTGGGAGCCAGAAGGCCTTTCGGATCAAATTGCACGAACTGAGGGCTGGACATTTGGCGCAGTTTGAGAGAAAGGGCCGCTCGCAAACATGGTGTGCCGGCTTAGCTCAGTTGGTAGAGCAGTTGATTTGTAATCATCAGGCCGCGGGTTCGACTCCTGCAGCCGGCACCATTATATTTCAGTTTTGGCCTCAATCGCGATGAGATGCGGCGGCTCAGCCCCGTCCGCGATATCCTGCAACGCCTTGATCAGGCACCCACAACCCCTCGGGCGCAGGACCGCTTTGCCAGAATACATCAATCGGAATGCCGCCGCGCGGATACCAATATCCGCCAATTCGCAGCCAATCGGGCTTCATCTCGGCATTGAGCCGCTGACCAATACCCACCGTCACATCCTCATGAAACCCGCTATGGTTACGAAAGCTTCCCAGAAAGAGCTTCAAACTCTTTGATTCCACGATGGTTTTTCCCGGAGCATAATCGATCACGATATGCGCGAAATCAGGCTGGCCTGTCACCGGGCAAAGCGAAGTAAATTCCGGCGAGACAAACCGCACCAGATAGGTCGTATCGAGCCGCGGATTGGGCACGTAATCGAGCTGCGCTTCTTCGGGGGAAGCTGGAAGGGCGCTCATCTTGCCTAATTGTTGTGTTTCAAGTGTGTCGCTCATGCCGCGCTGTTGCCGCGAAGCGCAGCGCAATGCAAGTGCATGGTAGACTGGCGCGCGCAAACCCCTATTCAACGCGCTGACTCTAGCGCTGCGCTTCGTCCTGCGCTTGTTCAGAAATCAAAGCTATAGTGTCGCTCGAACGAACCATGCGTATCATCGCCCGTCTTTTGCCCTTGTCTATCTTGGCAGTGTTCTGCGCAAGCGCGTCTGCGCAGCAGAGCCCACAGGATTTCACTCTGCCTGAACCGACGCCGACAAGCACGCCGCGCCCCCAAGGTCCGGTGGATGACACAGGCGTAGTGCCGGTCGGTCCGCGCGTCATTCCCACTGACCGTCCGACGCCGCAACCGTCTGAGACGCCTGCTAGCGCGCCCGGCACCGAGACGACGCCCGCTCCTGTCAACACACCGCCTGCGCGGCCTGTTGTTCTCCCGGCCTCACCTGTCCCCTCGCCGGCTGCGACTCCGACCACCACAAGGCCGCAACCTTCGCCGGTCGAGACTGTGCCAGCGCCTCTCCCCGCCGCGCCGCCGACGGATGGGGTCGTGGGAGGAGATTCGACCGGAAGTCCGGCTGGTTTGCCAGCGCTTCCAACGCAGGATGACAGCGTCACTTCTGCGCCGACCGCATCGAGCGAAGCAACGGCGAGTGATATGCCGTGGCTTTACATTTTCGGCGGCTTGATCGGCTTGCTTGCACTTGCTGGAGGGTTTCTCTTCTGGAAGCGTCGCCGCGAAAACGCCCCTCCCCCCGTCATCAAGCGCCCCGTCGTCGATGCAGCGCTCGATCAAGTCGGCATGTCCGCTGTTCCGCCCCGCTACGAGATCGGATTTGAAGTCGAAGGGCTTAATCGCAGCGTCATGGCAGTGATGGTCTCAGGCCGCATTGTCGTCAAAAATCGCGGCGAACGTGCGATCCGCGATGTTCAACTGTTCGCAGAGTTTACGAGCGCTCACCATCCCAGCGCGAAGACTGAGGGCAACCTTGCAGAAGTGGCGACGGTTCCCCGCGTCGGGCCGCACCAGACCCATCGCGAACGTGTCAATCTCCGCTTGCCAATTGATCAGATCTCCGCGCTGAACCGCGCCGGCGTGCCCGTTTTCGTGCCGTTGCTGCGAGTGAGATCCGCAATTGATGGCACTGAGCCCAAGCGGCTCGATTTCGTGCTCGGCAATCTGACAGCGGAGACCGGGCAGAAGCTTCAGCCGCTCCGGCTTGATGGCCCTCCCGGGGCCTATGACAATCTGCGCGGTCATCCGCTGACCACTTGAACCGCCGCGCGAAAAGCAGCCCCTCGACGGATTGGCATGAGCGGGCTAGTCCAACATGCCATGGATAGTCTTGTAACGACCGAATGGCTGGCGGAGGCCTTGAGCGAGAGTGATCTCGTCGTACTTGATGCGAGCATGCATTTGCCTGCCGCGGGGCGTGATGCACGCGCAGAGTTTCTCGACGGGCACATTCCCGGTGCGCGATTTTTTGAGCTGGCGAGTTTGAAGGATGAGACTTCGGACGTGCCCTCTGCCTTGCCGCGCCCGGACCAATTGGCTGAGCGGCTCGCTAGCCTGGGTGTCTCGCCAGACCATCGCATTGTCTTCTACGATGACAGCGATGTGAAGACCGCCGCGCGCGCTTGGTATCTTTGTCGTGCGCATGGCTTGGAGAACGTAGCCGTGCTCGATGGCGGGCTTGCCAAATGGAAGGCAGAAGACCGCGCGTTGGAAAGTGGCGAGCTGGAGATCGCGCCGATCGAAACGTTCGAGCTGCCTTCCCCTGCGCGCATTCGCTTGAAGGCCGACATGCTGGCGAACATCGATAGCGGTGCTGCGCAAGTCTTGGACGCGCGTGACGTAGGGCGCTTTTCCGGAGCGATCGAGGACACCGTCCATAATCTGCCGTCGGGGCATATTCCCGGTTCGTGCAATCTGCCTTTCCCGATGCTCTATGCTGACGATGGCACGCTCAAGCAGCCGGACAAACTACGGCGGGTAATCGAAGCGACTGGGCTCGACCTCAATCAGCCCGTCATCACCAGCTGCGGGAGCGGCGTCACTGCGTGCATATTGCTGCTCGCGCTGGAGCAAGTCGGCCACGGCGATGTCGCGCTCTATGATGGCAGCTGGCTCGACTGGGCGAGTGATCCCGACACTCCCAAAGCACAGGACGGCGCACACTGACATGGCAGGCCGCAAGGACCAGCATGGCGATAGCACGCGCGCGGTGGCAGCCGGGCGGAGCAAGGAATGGACAGGTCCGGTGGTCAATCCGCCGATCTGGCGCGCCAGCACACATATTTACGAAAGCGAAGCGGACCGGAAAGCTGCCCTTTCGAACAACAAAGATGGGCAATTCTATTACGGGAGGCGCGGCGCGCCGACCCAGTGGGCGCTCGCACAGGCTTTGACGGAACTTGAGCCAGGCGCAGCAGGCACAGTGCTCTACCCTAGCGGCGTTGCTGCGATTGCCGGCGCATTGCTCGCAGTGCTTTCACCGGGCGATGTTCTGCTGCTGAGCGACAATTCCTACGAGCCTTCGCGCAGCATGGGCATGGGCTTGTTGAAGCGGATGGGCGTGGAAACCCGCTTCTTCGACCCGCTCGATCTGGATGCCTACCGGAACCTATTCTGCGAGCGGACCAAATGCGTCTGGCTCGAAGTGCCCGGCAGTCTCACCATGGAAATGTGCGATGTGCCGGAGCTCGCCCGCATCGCCCGCGAAAAGGGTGCGATCTGCCTGATCGACAATACTTGGGCAACCTCGCTCGGCTTTCCGGCGCTTCAGCACGGCTGCGATATCTCCGTTACAAGCCTTACCAAGCATATCAGCGGGCACTCGGACCTAATGATGGGCGCTGCGAGCGCAGGCGAGAAACTCTACCGCAAGCTGCGGATTACCAGCCAGCAATTGGGCCAGGTCGTCTCGCCCGATGATTGTGCTTTGGCCTTGCGCGGCCTGAGGACAATGCCTTTGCGGCTGGAGCGCACGATGCAGAGCGCCTTGCAAATCGCCGACTGGCTCGCCACCCGCGAGGACGTTGCGCATGTGCTCTGCCCAATGCGCGATGGCGACGCTGGATACGAGCTTTGGCAACGCGATTTCTCCGGCGGCTGCGGCCTCTTCAGCTTCGTCCTCAAGGCTCAGGATGAAGCGGCAAGAGCGCGGCTCGTCGACAATCTCGAATTGTTCGGGATTGGTTATAGCTGGGGAGGCTTCGAAAGCTTAGCGCTGCCGTTTGACGTGTCTCGCATCCGCGACGCAATGGCTTGGCCCAAACCGGGCTGGAACAGCGAGGACCGCCTGGGCGTTCGTTTATCAATCGGTCTTGAAGACCCTGCGGACCTGATCGCCGATCTCGACCGCGGCTTTGCAGCAATGAGAAACCCATAAGAGTATGACAACGCCTGTCACCCCTGAAGCCAGCCCAGCTGAGAGCGAAACTGCGCTCGATGCTGAACCGCAAGCGCCAGCAGAGACGGAAACCGCGCCCGTTCCAGAGCCAACGCCCGAGCCCACTCCAACAGAAGCTGTTCAAGCTGCGGAAGGTCTGAAGGAGGCTGTTGCATCCAAAAGCGAAACTGCCGGAAGCCTCATCGAGACGCTAGACAGCTGGGCAATCGTCATCGGTGGGAGCCGCATTTCCGTGTGGGATGGCTTGGTCGCAATCAGCGTCTTGCTCCTCGTTATCGTCGGCGCATGGCTCATCACCAAGGTTATCGGCGCAGGAATCAAACGTGCGACGAAACTCGACGGTACGCAGCAATTGTTGGTCTCGAAGATTTCGACAATCATCGTCTGGGCGATCGCTTTCCTTATAGGGATCGACATTCTCGGCATTGACTTGACCGCCCTTGCAGTATTCTCCGGCGCTTTCGGCCTTGCCATCGGTTTTGGCCTCCAAAAGACCTTCGGCAACTTGATCTCGGGCATCCTTTTGCTGCTCGACAAGTCGATCAAGCCGGGCGACGTCATCTCGGTGACAGACCAGGCCGGCAATGAAAGCGTCGGTCAGATCCGCAAAATCGGTATCCGCGCGATTTCCGTCATCACACGCGACCGCACCGAGCACTTGATCCCAAACGAAAACCTGATGATCAATCAAGTGGTCAATTGGTCCTATTCCTCGCGAGATGTGCGCGTCAAAGCACCGGTCGGCGTCTCCTATGGCAGCGATCTGAAGCTGGTCGAGAAGCTGCTCTATGAAGCGGCGGGTGAGTGTCCGCGTGTGCTCAAAACCCCTCCCCCGCGCGTCAATTTGATGGGCTTTGGCGACAGCTCGGTCGATTTCGACCTGCGCTTCTGGATTGACGACCCTGAAGAAGGCCTCGCGAACATCCGCTCGGACGTTTATATGCGTATCTGGGAGCTGTTTCAGCAGAACGACATCGAGATCCCGTTCCCGCAGCGCGATCTCAATTTACGCGGAAATCCTCAGATTGACCGGCTGATCGAAGCGCTGTCCGGCTCACCAGAGAACAGCGGCAAATCAAACAGCTAAAGCGGTTACAGAAAAGCGCAAAAGCTTTCCTACGCGCCCGCAAAAGCATTCTGCCTTTAGGTTTTGTCGGGGCAGGCGCATCTGCCTCGCATGACAACACCCGGCACCATATACCTAGTTGGCTCCGGTCCCGGCGAAGCGGACCTGCTCACGCTGCGCGCAGCTCGCCTGATCGAGAGCGCAGAAATCATCGTTCATGACGGTCTGGTCGATGCGTCCATCCTTGCATTGGCGCGGCCCGACGCCGAGCTGATTTCAGTCGCGAAAAAGCGAGACCGGCACACGCTCCCGCAAGACCAGATAAATCAATTGCTGATCCGCGAAGCTCTAAAAGGTCGCGATGTCGTGAGGCTAAAAGGCGGCGACCCGCTGATCTTCGGGCGCGGCGGTGAAGAGGCAGAGGATGCACGCGCAGCAGGTATTTCCGTTGAATTCGTGCCTGGCGTCTCTGCTGCCAATGGCGCGGCGGCAGCGGCCCAGATCGCGCTGACGCATCGCGATGCGTCCAGCATCGTCAGCTTTGTTGCAGGTCAATGCAAAGGATTGTCCGATCAGAATTGGTCAGGGCTAGCGGGCAAGGGACGCACGCTGGTGATCTATATGGGCGTGAAGACCGCGCCGCAGATCGCTGAAAAGCTGATGGCAGACGGGCTAGCCCCTGACGTGCCAGTGGCGGTGATAGAGAACGCTGCGAGGCCCAGCATGCGCGTGTTGCGAGGTTTGCTTGCAGGGCTGCCAGACCTTGTAACAGCTCAGAAAGTGAAGAGCCCTGCTCTTATCATTATCGGCGATGTGACTGCGCGCGATGACGTGTCACTCGGCCAGCTGGCAGTGGAGGCCGCGCAATGAAGATTCTAACTGGAAATGATCTCAAGTCAGGAGCCGTTGTGTGGTGGACCGGAGAGAGCTGGTCGATCCATGTCAACGAAGCGGTTGATGTTGGTGATCAGGCCGAAGAGATCATCGCTCGCGAAGAATCCGCGCGCCGAGTCAATGTCCCTTACGCGATCGATGCCGAGCAGACCGCAGACGGCGTGCGGCCCGCTCACATCAAGGACCGCGTCCGTGCGCTTGGTCCGACCGTGCGGCCTGACCTCACATTGAAACCGAAAGACCCAGAAGCTCTGGATTGGGTGATCTGATGTATAAGTATGACCAATATGACCAAGCCATGGTCGATGCCCGCGTCGCTGAATTCCGCGACCAGACCCGTCGCAGGCTCGATGGTAGCCTGAGCGAATCCGAGTTCCGTCCGCTGCGGCTGATGAACGGGCTTTATCTCCAGCTTCACGCTTACATGCTGCGCGTTGCAATCCCCTATGGCACGCTCAATTCCGCGCAAATGCATGCACTAGCTGACATCGCGGAAAAGTATGACCGCGGATACGGCCATTTCACCACACGCCAGAATATTCAGTACAACTGGATCAAGCTCGAAGAAGCACCGGACCTGCTCGCCGATCTCGCCAAGGTCGAGATGCACGCGATCCAGACGAGCGGCAATTGCATCCGCAATATCAGCTCTGACCATTTTGCAGGCGCTGCGGCAGACGAGCTGGTCGATCCGCGCCCCTACGCGGAATTGCTGCGTCAATGGTCTAGCTTCCACCCGGAATTCAGTTTCCTGCCGCGCAAATTCAAGATTGCTGTCATCGCGAGCGAGACCGACCGGGCTGCGATGAAGCTCCATGATATCGGCATCCAGATCGTCAAGAATGAGGCAGGCGAAATCGGCGCGGCATTCTATGTCGGCGGCGGCATGGGCCGTACCCCCATGATCGCGCCCTGCATCCGCGAGTTTGTCCCGCTCGATCAGCTCGTGACCTATGCCGAGGCCTGCCTGCGCGTTTATAACCGCCATGGCCGCCGCGACAACAAGTACAAGGCGCGCATCAAGATCCTCGTCCATGAGCTCGGCAAGGATGAATACACTCGCCAAGTCGAAGAAGAATTCGCGCATATGCTGGAGGTTGGCGTTGAGCCGCCATTGGCTGAAATCGAGCGTTTGAAGACCTTCTTTGAAGACCCTGCTTTCGAAATGGGACTTCCGACAGAGATTGATCGTTCCGACCCTGACTTTGCGCTGTGGGTCGATCGCAACACGCATCCGCACAAGGCGCCCGGCTATGTCAGCACAGTGATAAGCCTTAAGCCTGCGGGCGGCATCCCCGGTGATGCTTCGGTCGAACAGATGCATTTGATGGCGGAGCTATCGAAACGATACAGCTTCGATGAAAGTCGTGTCACGCATACGCAGAACATTGTTTTACCGCATGTGAAGGTCGCGGATCTCCATGCGCTGTGGACCAAGCTTGATGAGGCAGGCCTTGGCTCGCCCAATCTCGATACGATCGAGGACATCATCGCTTGCCCCGGACTGGATTATTGCAGTCTGGCGAATGCGCGCTCAATCCCGCTGGCGCAGAAGATTTCGACGCGCTTTGCCGAGACTGGCAAGACAGGCGCTCTGGGCGAACTCAAGCTCAAGATTTCGGGCTGCATCAATGCCTGCGGGCATCACCATGCAGGGCATATCGGCATCCTCGGAGTCGATAAGAAAGGCGTCGAGAATTACCAGCTGCTGCTCGGCGGAAGCGAAGCACAAGACACAGCGCTCGCCAAGATCACCGGGCGCGGATTTGACGAGGAAGGCATCGTCAAGGCGGTCGAGACCGTCACCGACCTCTATCTCGACAAACGCGAGGATGGCGAACGCTTCCTCGATACCTACCGCCGGATCGGCATGGATCCCTTCAAGGAGGCGCTTTATGGCGAATGACACCAAGGATCTTGGCACGAGCCCGGATGATGTCCAGTTCCGCTTTCGCGATGACGAAGTGGCCGACCACGCTCAAGTCACAGTCGACGCTTTCCTTGAGCAGTCCAACGCCGCTGCTGTTCGCATTGAACCGGGCGACGATGCGCGCGAGCTACTCCCCCATCTGGAACGCTTACGCCTTGTAGAAGTGAACTTCCCTGTCTTCGGCGACGGACGCGGCTATTCCTCAGCCCGCCTCCTACGCGAAGCGGGTTACACAGGCGAATTGCGCGCGGTTGGCGAAGTGCTGATCGACCAGCTCCTCTTCATGCGCCGCTGCGGTTTTGATGCTTTCGCACCGGATAAAAAGCTCGACGAAAAGGACGCGGAAGCTGCCTTTGCGCGCTGGCCGCATGATTACCAATACGCCGCCGATCGAGCGACACCAATTCCGGCAATCCGGCATGGAGCTGCTTGATGAATGAAGTGCGCCGCATCGACCGCCTGGACACAGCGCCTCGCTTTGTCGAGCACGATGCTGTGCGCCTCAACCGCATGTTCCGTGGCTCGTCCACGCAGGAAATGCTGGAAAGCGTCATCAAGGACAACCTTGCCGGCGATCTTGCAGTGGTATCCAGCTTTGGCGCGGAAAGCGCTGTTCTGCTTCACTTAATTGCCCAAGTCGATCCAAATGTGCCGGTCCTGTTTCTGGAGACCGGCAAGCATTTCACAGAGACGCTGGCCTACCGCGATGATCTGGTTAGCCGCCTTGGCCTGACCAACCTCATCAATCTCTATCCCGATCTGGACGAACTCAAGGCCAAGGATGAAAGCGGACTTCGGTGGAACTATGATCCCGATGGTTGCTGCGAGATCCGCAAGGTCAAGCCGCTGGCGAAAGCGCTCGCTGATTATGATGCGAGCTTTACGGGTCGCAAGTCTTTCCAAAGTGCGACGCGCGCGAACTTGCCGCGTTTCGAAACGGATACTTCCGATGCGCAGGGCCGCCTGAAGATCAACCCGCTGATCGACTGGTCAGCAGAAGATATCGACGCCTATTTCGCCGAGCACGACCTGCCGCGCCATCCGCTCGTCGCGGAGGGCTTTCCTTCAATTGGCTGCTCTCCATGCACTCACAAGGTCGCACCGGGCGAAGACCCGCGCTCTGGACGCTGGAAAGGCTGGGACAAGACCGAATGCGGCATCCACACGCCGCTCACTGATGATGGCGAATTGCCGCCGGGTTACGAGCCATTCCTCTAAGCGGCAGGCTTAGAGCCACCCTTCCTTGCGGTACCATTCCGCTGTTTGCTTGAGTCCCGCTTCTCCGGAAATCTCCGGCTGCCAGACTGCTTCAGGGACGCGCAGCGCGGAAGAGCTCACCCAGTTGGGGTGCGTCATGTAGCCGACCCTGTCCGCTGTGAGCTTGGCCTTCTTCCCGCGGAAGAGACGATCAAGCGTCGCGCCCGCTTTCAATGCAGCTTCCGGCAAATGAACGGAGAAAACCGTGTTGCCCATGGCTGCGCCAATGGCTTTCGCGAGTTCCTTGTGGCTCCAGCCGCCTTCGCGGCCATCGTCGACTTCGAATTGCTTTTTGCGCACCAACGCTGGCTGCGCATCGACAAGATCAAGCAATATGCGCGCCAGATCGCGCACGTAGATGATCGAGGTCGCACCACTGGGTGGAAGCGGCATGATGCCGAGCTTCGCTGCGCGGAACAGCTCGAACATGTCGACATCGCGCGGGCCGTAGACCGCAGGTGGGCGGACGATTGTCCAGTCCAGCCCGCTTGCTCGGACGAGCTCCTCTGCGTCCGCTTTCGATGCGCCGTATTGCGACAGCTCAGGCTCGCGTGCGGAGAGCGATGAGACAAACACCAACCGTTTAAGACCCTGATGCTTCATCGCGGCGATGACATTCTCAGTACCGGTCACATTGGCGTGGTGGAATTCGGACGGATCGGGTGTGTTGGTTAGCCCGGCAATATGTATGACGGCTCTGGAGCCAGCCATGAGCCGGTAAAGCGCAGGCACATCATCGAGATCACCTGTGATCCATTGCGTTCGCACATGCTCGTCAGCGCGGGGTTTGCGGGTCAGAGCCTGTACCGGCAAGCAACGCTCATCGGTCAAATCGAGCAATGCCTGACCGACAAAGCCTGTCCCACCGGTTACTGCAAGAGGCTTCTCACCGCTCACGAATTAGCGCTCACAGCAAGACCATGTGATCGCGATGGACAACAGCGGCGCGTGGCGAATAGCCCAAATGCTCCGCCTGATCTTCGGCGCGCTTGCCCGCAATGGCCTGCACTTCAGCGACGTCATACTCAGCCAGACCCTGAGCGATTGCCTCGCCTTTGATCGTCACAATCTTGACAAGATCGCCGCGGCGAAAGTCGCCGGAAACGCCCGCAATTCCAGCCGCAAGCAAGCTTGCCCCGCCCTTGAGCGCATCTGCGCATCCGCCATCGACGCGCAAAGTGCCGGAGGGTGCAAGTCTGCCGCTGAGCCATGCCTTGCGCGCTCCTTCGCTACCTTGCGGGACGAACACCGTCCCAAGGTTGGCGTCGACTGCATTGGCGATTGGCGAGGTATGCGTTCCGTTGATGATCGCGAGCATGATACCGCCGCGCTCGGCAATCTGTGCGGCCTGAAGCTTCGACGTCATGCCGCCTGAGCCTATGCCAGAAGATGATGCAGCGCTTGCCATAGCCAAAACGTCCGGCGTGATGCCCTCCACACGATCGATCAGTTGAGCGCCCGGTTCGTTTGGATCGCGATCATAAAGGCCGTCGACGTCCGACAATAGGAGAATTGCGTCAGCTTCTGCTGCTTGCGCAACACGCGCTGCGAGACGGTCATTATCGCCAAAGCGGATCTCTTCCGTAGCTACGCTGTCATTCTCATTGACGACGGGAACCGCGCCCGTCTCCAGCAAGCGCTCCAGCGTTGCAGATGCATTGAGATACCGCCGGCGATCCTCGAGATCACCCAGAGATACCAGGAGTTGCGCTGCAGTTAAGTCGAACTGACCAAGGGCTTGCGACCAATGCCGCCCAAGCTCGATCTGACCGACTGCCGCTGCAGCCTGAGCATCGGCGAGGCTCGCGCGCCCACCATACGGCAGACCAAGCTTCGCTGCGCCTAGCGCAATCGCGCCTGAGCTCACTACAATGATCTGCGGGCCTTCTTCGCGCAGGCCGAAAATGTCTTGCGCGAGCATGTGCAGCCAATGCTCACGAAGCGCGCCATTTTCCACGAGCAAAGCCGAACCGACTTTGACCACAATGCGTTTGGCCCGCGTAATTTCAGTGAGCGATGTGATCGTCATAGCGTCAGATCGGCGACCAGTCGCCGCCATCCTCTTCAACGTCGTCGACTTCCACACCTTTGGTTTCTGTCGATGTCCGGTCAGGCAAATATTGGAGCACCGCATCAAGCAATTGCTCGATGCCTTCACCTGTTGCGCCGGACACAGCGAAAACTTCCTCCGCGCCCGCTTCCATCAGCTCTTCGGCAAAGCCTGCGACCAGCTCCGCATCCGCCAAATCAAGTTTGTTGAGCGCAACGAGGCGCGGCTTGTCATCAAGCCCTGCGCCGTAAGCAGAGAGCTCTTCTTCAACGACGCGCATCGCCTCGGCCGGGTCTTCGCCTGCGATATCAATCAGATGGATGAGCACACGGCAGCGCTCGATATGGCCGAGGAAGCGGTCGCCAATTCCCGCCCCGTCTGCTGCGCCTTCGATCAGGCCGGGAATGTCCGCTAGCACGAACTCGCGGCCCTTGTGCCGCACAACGCCAAGCTTGGGCACAAGCGTTGTGAAGGCATAATGCCCGACCTTGGCGCGCGCATTTGAAACAGCGTTGATAAAGGTCGATTTGCCGGCATTGGGTAAGCCCAGCAAGCCCACATCGGCAAGCAGCTTGAGCCGCAGCCAGACCCACATTTCTTCGCCAGGCTCGCCCGGCTGATGCTGGCGCGGCGCGCGGTTGGTCGCGCTTTTGTAGCTCGCATTGCCGCGACCGCCCTGCCCTCCTTCGAGCATGACAAGTCGCTGTCCGACGTCGGTAAAGTCCGCGAGCACCACTTCCTTGTCTTCGGACAGGACTTGGGTGCCAACTGGTACTTTGATGACCATGTCCGGCGCAGCCGCACCCGTGCGGTCCTTGCCCTGCCCGTGATTGCCGCGCTTGGCCTTGAAATGCTGCGCGTAGCGGAAGTCGATCAGCGTGTTGAGACCTTGCACGGCCTCAAAGATGATGTCCCCGCCACGGCCGCCATTGCCGCCATCGGGACCGCCATATTCGACGTATTTCTCACGCCGGAAGCTGACCGCTCCAGGGCCGCCGGCTCCCGACTTGAGGAATATCTTGGCTTGATCGAGGAAATGCATGGCACGCCCCTTAAGCCATTTTACTTGTCAGAGCGAGACACTTACGCCCACAATTGCGCTGCGGCCCGGGCTGACAAAGCTGAAGACCTGCTCGTAGCTGGTATCAAACAGGTTTTCGACCCGACCGAACACTTCAATCCGCTCGCTCAAGGCATAGCGCGCATTGAGATTGACGAGCGTAAAGTCATCGAGCTGAACAGTGGTGGGAACAAAGCTCGGATCGAGGAAAGCCACATCCGTTGTCCCGCCATTATGCCGCACAATGAGCGTCGCGGAGGCTTTGTCATCAGGCGCACTCCATGAAAGCACAGCAGACGCAATATTCGACGGCCGCCGGACTTCCTCGACACCCAGTTCCTCAGCATTAAGCCAGGTGTAAGCCGCATCGAACGTCACTTGAGGGCCCAATTGCATGCGCGCGCTCACTTCCAACCCTTCGCGCTTGGATGTGGTAGCGCTGTTGGCAGGCGTCGCAATGAAATCCGGTGCGGGAAAGCTCGTAAAGATCTCGTCTTCAAGGTTCGCATCGAACCATGTCGCAGAAACCGCTAGCCGGTCATCGGCCACGCTTTGCGTGATGCCGACTTCCCAGCTTTCGGACTTCTCCGGCGTCAAATCTGCATTGCCGATAAAGCGTCCGTCGACGAAGCCGAAAAGCTCATAAAAGCCGGGATTTTTGATGCCAGTACCGTAGGAAGAGTGAATGCGCGTACCTTCCGTTATCGCAAAGGCAACGCCGAGGCGGAATGTCGTCTCATCGACAAAGCGGTCGTTGAAGTCGTGCCGCACAGCTGCCGAGATATCGATCTCCTCATCGGAATAGCGATACTCGCCTGACAGTCCGACATTCTCGATCTGGCGCTTGCCTGTAAAGGCCGTGCCGAAAGGATCGGTGTTCTGGAAGCGCTCGCGCTCCCAATCAGCTGCGAATGTTAGACTGTGCGCATCTTGCGAAAATGCACTGACATAGGAGGCCTTCAGACGCTCGCCTTTGCTGCCGAACGTCCGTCCGAAGGGGCCAAAGCTGTCGCGTGTGATGTCTGCAATCTGAGCGGAAAGATCGTGAGTCCACGCACCATCCAGCGTCGAGACATTTATGCCAGCCAGCGCATAGATCGCTTCATTCTCGAAACGCGTATCCGGGCTGTCAATAACGATACCGAAAGTCGGGCCAGCCTCGGGAAAGCTATTGAAATCCTGATCGTTGAAGCGGCCTTCTGTAAGGACATAGCGCGCTGTGCCGCGTAGACTGACCGCGTCGCTTAGCCGGACTTCGCCTCTGCCTGACAGCGTGTAGTTGTCGCGGCCGATATCGCGGACGCCGCCCCGCGCATTGGGTTCGCCATTGGTGCTGACAACGGTCGCGGACATCGTAGCCTCAGCAATTTGTCCATTAAACCCGACTTGGGCTGCACCGTTGATTGTGCCCTGCGTGCCGCCTTCCAATCGTGCCGCAAACCCGTCAAGCGATCCGCTTTCATAAGCCACGACACCGCCAATCGCATCCGAGCCATACAACGCCGATTGCGGCCCGCGCAGGACTTCGACCCGGCTGCCAATCTCGGCTTGCAGTGTGCCCACATCGAACTCGCCGCCGAAGGGATCGGAAACCTCGATCCCGTCGACCAAGACAAGCACGTGGTTCGCTTCCGAGCCGCGTAAACGCAATTGTGTCTGGCCCGGAACTGATGAGACCGAAACGCCTGGCACATCGCGTAGTACGTCTTCGATATTGCGCGTTTGGCGATCCTTCAGATCATCGGCAGTGAGAATTGTTGCAGAGCCGGTAAAGTCTTCGAGTGCTACATCGCCCGACCGGCTCCCTTTGACCAGCAATACGTCGCCCGGATAGCATAGGAGCTGTTCCTCATCAGGTTCAGCTCCGACTATGTAGCAAACACCCTGTTCGCGCTCCTGCGCCAAAGCCACAGAACCTGTACTCAATGCGACAACCGCCGCACCACATCTCAAAACCATCCTATCCATGGGGTTTTCCCTCCGCCCATAAAGCAACAAAGCCCTGCGGATCGCTCCACAAGGCGGGTTCGTTTGTCGCTCGAACGAAGGGTTCTCTCATGAGAACATATCCGCGCCTGGCCAATCCCTGAGCCGGGCAAGAACGACTGGGCGCACGGTCGGTCTCCTGGCTCGCGGGTCAGGGCATCTGCTTCACCTTCCCAAGGTTGCCCTCAGTGGCTGCGTTTCCGATGGAAACGCGCGTAGCAGATGCTCGCCGCTTACAGTTGCAGGGACAGCCGGGGCATTACACCCCGTTCCCGTTACCAGCGCTGATTGTTCGTTAGTGGCGCGCGCATCAATGCGCAAGCAAAGCCGTTATGGTGTCCCGCCTGAAGAAGGGCTGCCGTCGCGATTGTAGTGCGCTTGCGTCGCTACCCAGCCTGGCTGTGTGGAGCCGTATTGAGTGCCCCATCTTGCATCCCAGTCAGCAGAAGCCCGCTCATATTCCTCATACCGCGAATAGAAGTCTTCAAACGGTGCGGTGAGCAGAGGAAAATTGTCTTTTGCAAACGCTATCGGGTCCGCGATCGGAGCCAACTGCGCGCGATTTGAGATATCGAGCGCCGCCCGGCAGAATTCGCCTCGGGCGGGCGGCAGTGCGAAGAAATTATAGACCATTGTCATCCGCTGTTCGCGGGTTTTGATCGCTTCACGCCGCGAACTGGCGTCCTTGCGATAGGTCTCGTCAATGCGCGAATTCACGCTCCGCAAGGCACGTCCATGGTCAGTAATGTAAGCGGAATAGGCATCGACCACAGGTTGATACGTGGCCCGCGAGCAATTGAGCGCCGCGACGTTCCAGCCGCTGCGGAAATGCCATACGATCTCGTCGTCACTGATACCAGTATTGACGGTCTGGCGAACGCCATCGGGTCCTTTTCGCGGAATCTCCATGACATAGGATGCGCCATATGGCGGCAATGGCCGATAGGGGATGCTCGCTTGTGGCGGAGGGGGTGGTGGCGGTGGCGGAGGCGGTGCTGGCGTAGCGCATGCGGCCAGCGTTGCGGTTGCAGCAGCAACCAGAGTAATGCGAACAGGCGACACCGTTTTTTCGACCATCATGTGGTCCTTTCTTTTCCCTCAACCCGAAGACAAGACTGCAAGTGACTTAGATTTGCCTCAACAAGTCTTACCCTTCCCTGAAGATGGCCTAAGCCCTTTATCGGACAAAGAAAATGCCCGGAGACCGCGTGGGACTCCGGGCATCGATAAACCGAGTCAGGCGTGCGACGGTTCGCACATCTGATCGAATATGGTTCGTTCTAAGCGATCACTCGCGGCTGCCCATGAACTGGAGCAGGAACTGGAACATGTTGATGAAGTCCAGATAGAGGCTCAGCGCGCCAAGAATTACGGCCTTTCCTGCGAATTCCGTACCGCGCAGATACGCATACTCGTTCTTGAGACGCTGCGTGTCATAGGCAGTCAGACCTGCGAAGATCAGCACACCAATCGCACTCACTGCATAATGCAGCGCGGGCGACTGAAGGAAGTAATTCGCGATCATCGCGATCAGCAGGCCGATCACACCGATGATCAGGAAGCTGCCCCAGCCGGAGATATCTTTCTTCGTCGTGTAACCCCAAAGGCTGAGACCCGCGAAAGCGGCAGACGTCGCCATGAAGGTCGTGGCAATCGATCCGCCTGTGTAGATCAGGAAGACCGATGACAGCGACAGACCCATCAGCGTCGCAAACGCCCAGAACATGATCTGCAGCGTGCCTTTGCTGAAGCGGTTCGCGCCAAAGCTCATCGCGAATACGATCGCGAGCGGCGAAAGCGCTACGATCCAGCGCAGCAAACCGCCGAAGAAGATCGTCTCAGCAAGTCCGCTGGTGTAGCTCATCAGCGCGACGATGCCGGTCAGCAATACGCCTGATGCCATGTAATTGTAGATCGAAAGCATGTGCTTGCGCAGACCAGCATCGAACACTTCGCCGGTGCGCGGAACCGATGCGCCGGTAAAGTCCTGGCCAAAGCCCTGCTGCTGCGAACGCTGTGTATCGTTCCAATCAGCCATGAGAATAAATACTCCGATTAAAGAGCGCGAAATAGCGCCGTTGGAGCACAATATCGTGTTTTTGCGAGTGGTTTTCAAGCAAAACCGGATTGCAATCGGTGCAACTGGTTAACTTTGATCTTTGGCCGCATTGGCAAGTGCATCGCCTCTGTCAGCAGTCGCCTTGAGCGTTGCTTTAAGTAGGAAAATCAGAGCCTTGTTGTCATCGAGCACATTCAGGCCTTCGCGCGTCATCCCGCCAGGACTTGCGACCCGGTCGGCGAGTTCGCCCGGCGAATGCTCGGAAGACGCAGCCAGCGCGCTCGCGCCTTCGACCGTTGCCAGAGCCAGCGATTCCGCCATTTCTGCCGACAATCCCAGCTCGATAGCCGCTTCTGACAGCGCTTGGATGAACCGATAGACAAAGCCTGGGCCTGAGCCAGCCAAAGCTGTCACGAGGTTGAACTGTTCTTCATTCTCCAGCCAAACAGCCGTGCCAAGCGCGCCAAACATGGTTTGCGCTGCGCTACGTGATTGCTCAGAGAGGCCCCGCTCGGCGAGGATCACAGGCGACTTGTTCAGCCGCGCTGCGAGGTTCGGCATGACGCGGACATGCGCTGTTGCCGATGGAAACGCCGTAGCGAGGCTCGCAAGTTCAACGCCTGCGAGAAGCGAGTAAACCGTTCGACCGTCGATCACCGTTCTCAGACCCGGCGCAAGATCGCTCAATTGCTGCGGCTTGAATCCCAGCAATACCGCGTCGTGCCCATACGCCTCATCAGGCCTGCGATACAGCGCCACGCCGTCAGGCGCGGTTTCCATCGCCGGATCGAGCACTGCAAAGCGGGCAGGATCATGTCCCGCCGCCAGCCAGCCAGCCAACATCGCGCCGCCCATATTGCCGCAGCCGATGATCAGAAGTTTTTCGAGGTTTGCCATGCAATACGCTCCGTTCAAACGCTTGCAGAGTTAAGCTTCTCCGGCAGCATCGACAAGCGCTGCATCAAGCGCGTCGCGTGGTGCCTTGTCTCCCCACAGCACAAACTGGAACGCGGGATAAAAGCGGTCGCATTCATCGATCGCTGTTTCGACCAGAGCCTGAGCCTGCCTCAGCGAAAGTAGGCCGTCATCGCTCAGCAGGGCGCCGTGACGATAGAGCAGGACATTACCATTCGACCAGATATCAAAATGACCGAGCCAGGTTTGCTCATTGATGAGCGACAGCAGCTCAAACGCTGCACTGCGCTTCTCTTCAGACACGCGGATGTCAGGCAGGCAAAGCAGCTGCAGGACATTGTCTTCACCGCGCCAAATCCCGCGCAGCTGATACTTCGCCCAGCTTCCCTGCACTTCGCCGGAAACCTCGTCATCGGTCGAAATCTCGCACGGCCATCCGCGCGCTTCGAACAAAGCCGCCAGCATTTCTACCGGTGCTGCATCATCCTCGGCAGCATATTGCTGTTCGCGCAGATTCATCGAAGGGTTCCGCTGCTTTGCATCGAGCGTGTGTTGCAACTTGCAGCCCCTTCTTGGCAATGGCGACCTAGAGGGCGGCTGGGGAGAACCCCAACCACTTGTTCAAAGCCTGTGCACAGAAAGCGGGTGAAAACTGTTAATTTACTGAATTTGCTCGACTTTAGCACCTGGAGACGTCTTGATCGTAAAGCCGTCAACGCGCTTGTTGGAGAGCCTGCCCACCATATCCTGGGCACTGCGCTGATCGGGGAATGGTCCGGCGAGCAAACGGCTCATCCGATTGGCAGTAATCACATGCGGTCGGTACGCGGCGAGTTCAGCAGAAGCGCTACGTTGCAAGCGGTCCCAATCGCGCAGCAACGCTTTGCGATCGCGTCCAGCCGCGAGCTGCACCCAGTGCCGCTCGGTATTCGGGTCCGACAAAGCGCCTGAACGCTCAACAGACTCACGCGCCGCCTGATTTGCCGCAGGCTGTCCCTGCAGCTGCGACCGATAGGCAATGATTGCAGAATCTTCGCGCCCGATCTCAGCAGCCTTTGGGAAGATACCGAGATTGGCCGCCGCTGCCTGCTGCGCTTTCGTCAAGCGCGGCATGAATTCCAGATAGGGAATGATGCGGGCGGACAGATCGCGAGGGATAACGGTTTTCACGAGGCCTTTCGCCTCATTCATTTCGCCGAGAATGGCGAGGCCAAAGGCACGCGCACGGTAGGCCGCTACGTCTCTTTCCAGAACAAGCGGCCGGAGTACGTCATTGAACGAGCCTCGATCACCGGAAATCGCATAGCTGATCGCTAGCCTTCGGGTTATCTCCGGATCTGCACCCTTGTTCAATGCGGAGCGGTAGCTTTCCTGAGCCAGCGTATTCTCTCCAAGCAGATCATATGCGAGCCCGCGATCAGACGCGATTAAAGCCATATCGGCTCCAGCCCGCTCAGCCGCCGCGAAATACTGCAGGGCTTCGACCGGCCGCTGCGACCGCATATAGACGCTCGCCATGCCGAGATTGGCTTCGACATCGGATGCAGACACGTTGATCGCGCGGCGAAAGAAGCCGAGCGCCGCTTCCGTGTCGCCCAAGGCAAGCGCTGCATTGCCGGCATCGTTGAGCGCGTCAATATTACGGCCGTTTACCGCCAGCCTGCGCAACGCAATGTTTAGTGCTTGCACTTGAGCTGATGGGACAGCCTGCACGACCTCGCGGGAAACCGATCCATCTTGCAAGGCGAGCGCAGGCGCGCCAGCAAGAGCCAGGCCGCACGCGAATACGAGCAAAGAGAATCGCCCCATGACCATGGGTGCTCTATAGCTGGATAGAGATGAACCGCTACCGAAGGTTTAGCGCTGTCTCGTTACAGCCACGCAACGGGCGAGAACTGCATTATTGGTTGTTCTGGCGTCCCAGAAAGCGCGGAATGCTGATCGAAGGACCGCTTCCGCCGTCTTCGTCTTCATCCTCGTCCTCGTCGTCGTCAGAGCCTGTATCTGCGCCACGTGAGAGATTGGCCATACGCTCGAAAAGTGTACTGCCTCCAGCTGCAGCACCCGCTCCAGCGGCTCCACCCGAACCGCCGCCAGAACCACCTCCGCCTCCGGCGGACCCGGACTGGCTGCCCGTTTCTTGCTCTCCAGCGCCGCCAGCTGCATCGCCAGAATCGCTATCTTTCATGCCAATCCCGCTGAGTAGACCGCGACGGCGTCCACTTTCGGCAGGCTGATCTTCTCCAGCCAAACGGTCCGCCTCCGCAAGCAGATCATCGCCACTCGCTTCCGTTTCAGCCGTCAAGTCGAGCGGTGCTTCCTCTACGTCATCACTCGCGCCACCATCAGCCGCGTGGAAGCTCGAATCATCGGCAGGTTCTGCCAGACCACCTGACGGTTCTGCATAAGGATCATTCTCCTCATTGCGCATACCAGCAAGTGGATCGACGATGTCGTCCACGTCATCATCTTCGCCTTCGTCTTCGTCATCCATGCCGGCTTGCATACCGGTGAGATCGAATGGCTCGGCACCACCCTCCTCTTCAACGGCATCTGCTCCAGTGCCGTCGGCAGAGACGCCATCGGTCATCAATTCCAATGGTTCATCATCGACCGGCGAATCCGCTTCTTCAAGGGCTTCGTCTTCAATCGGCAGAGCGATAGCGGGCTTTTTTGGCGGACGTGCGCCCGCAAGCGAAGTGACTGCCGTTGGCGTCGGCTCAGACCGCTGAGGCATCGCGCCTTGCTCAATACCCGTCGCCACGACAGAGACGCGGATCTTGCCTTCAAGGTCCGGATTAAAGGCCGAGCCCCAGATAATGTTCGCGTCTTCATCCACAAGTTCACGGATGTGGTTTGCTGCTTCATCGACTTCGAGCAGCTTCATGTCTTCGCCGCCGATGATCGAAATGATGACGCCCTTCGCGCCTTGCATGCTGACACCGTCTAGCAGCGGATTGGCAATAGCCTGCTCGGCAGCAGCCAGCGCACGGCTTTCACCTTCACCTTCGCCTGTGCCCATCATCGCTTTGCCCATCTCGCTCATCACAGAGCGCACGTCGGCAAAGTCCAGATTGATGAGACCAGGCATGACCATCAAGTCCGTGATCGAGCGGACGCCCTGTTGCAAGACTTCGTCGGCAAGCTGGAATGCTTCTTTGAAGGTCGTTTCGGCTTTCGCGATCAAGAATAGGTTCTGGTTCGGAATGACGATAAGCGTATCAACGTGCTTCTGCAGTTCTTCAATGCCCGCTTCAGCCGCGCGCATACGCCGCGTACCTTCGAACAGGAAGGGCTTCGTCACAACGCCCACCGTGAGTACGCCCATGCGCCGCGCAGCCTCTGCGATAACAGGTGCTGCACCGGTTCCGGTGCCCCCGCCCATGCCGGCTGCGATAAAGACCATGTTGACGCCTTCCAGCGCCTCTTCGACTTCCTTAACCGTTTCTTCAGCCGCAGCACGGCCCACTTCCGGACGCGCACCGGCACCAAGACCGCCAGTGATGTCTGGTCCGAGCTGGATCCGGCGATCTGCTGCTGAAGAAGTGAGCGCTTGTCCGTCAGTGTTCGCGACGATGAAATCGACCCCTTCAATCTCGGCGTCGATCATGTTCGCAACAGCGTTGCCGCCAGCACCGCCAATGCCGATTACAGTGATGCGGGGCCGTAGCTCTTCGCTCGATGCTGGTCCGATATTGATGCTCATTTCTCAAATTCCTCTCGGGCGGGTACCCGCAATACGCGCGTAGCTTAATTTTTGCACAAACCGTAACCAGCGTTGATAGCGCAAAAGCCCTTATCCACAGTGGTTAAAGCCGACCCTTGGATGTCTCCGCATCCCTTTAAAAATACTCGCGAACCGCTCGCAGCATTCTAACGACAACATCGCCCCCAGAATAGCGTGCAGATTGCTGATAGCGTGGACCGATTGATCGAATATCAATCGGATCATCGGCTGCATAAAGACACAGGCCTGCAAGCGCAGCAAAACCCGGCGTCGAATGCGCTTCCGGCAGACCCGTTAAATGCGGCGGTCGGCCAATCCGCACCGGCATGGCGAGCGCACTTTGCGCAAATTCAGCAAGACCTGCAAGCTCGGCACCACCGCCAGCGAACACCACTTGCCCGCCATTGCCTGCAGTAAAGCCCATTTCTTTCAAGGCCCTGCGCACTTGCGTGGTCAGCTGCGAGAGGTTTTGCGTCACTATGGAAACCAGCGCTGCACGCGGAATGCGATTGTTATCATCCGCACCGCGCGCGATCGTGCTCTCGCCCTCATCATCAGGCGACGCGATTGCGATCATTTCGCGGTGGTCTGAGGGACTTGCGAGCGCGGAACCCGCGACGCATTTCAGCCGCTCAGCCTCGGAACGCTTAATCCCGAAGGAGGACGCGATCGCGTCAGTAATGTCCGCAGAACCGCCTGGAAGCGATTTCAGTCCGAGCAACATCCCGCCTGCATAAACAGAGACATTGGTTACATGGCTTCCAATTTCGACGAGCGCTACGCCAAGTTCCCGCTCTTCTGGGGTCAGGCAAGCATATCCCGAGGCAAGCGGCGCTGCGACGACTGCTTCTACATCCAGATGCGCGTTTTGCACTGCTTCAGTGAGATTCCGTACCGGCGCGCCGTCAGCGAACATGACGTGGATTTCCACGCCCAGGCGGTCCGCGTGGAGCCCTTTGGGGTTTGCAACACCATGGGCACCGTCGAGCATATAATGCGCTGGCTGCGCGTGCAGCACCATGCGGCCATCCGGACGGATCGCATCGCGCGCTTCGATCAGCAAATGCTCGATATCTTCTTCTTCGATCCGGCGACCGCCGACTTCGATCTCGACGCGGGTGACTTCGCTTGAAAGTCCTGCGCCTGCACATCCAACCCATACGGATTCGATCGAGTGCCCGGCATTTTTCTCTGCCCGCTCAACGGCATCGCGGATGACGTAAGTCGCCGCTTTCATGTCAGTCACATAGCCGCGCTTGATCCCCTGACTGGCACGGTGACCACTGCCCAAAACTTGTAGCTCATCATCCTCTGTGAGGCCTAGGATCATCGCCGAGACCCGGAACGAGCCCGGATTGACAGCGCCAAACACTTTCTTGAGCCGCGCCTGACCATTGACCCGCGCAGCAGAACTCTTCGCCATCAGGGATTACCCTCCTGAGCAGACAGCACTTCATCCGCGCGTCCCGGAACGCGCATATAGAGACGCGGCGGCGCACGCATATCGAACGTCGCGACTTTGCCGCCAAGCAAACGGTTCTGGCCATCGAGCCGCGCAAAATCGATCAATGCCGCAGCCGCCTGATCATCGCCTTGCGGCAGCGCGAGCATCTGTCCCGTTTTGAATGTGAGGTTCCAGCGCCGATTGCCAATCCATTCAGCTGACGAGACTTGCGGACGGATGGCAGGCGCCGCTTCCAGCAGGTGCTCCAGATCAGGCACCTGGCGTTCCACGCCTGCGCCAGACAGCTGTAGCATCTCCTCAGCCTTGCTGGCTGCGATCGGCTCCAGTTCGACACCGCTTTCATCGATCAAAACAAGATGATCGGCTTTCTGTAAGACTGCATGCGGCTCGCGCTCGACAATATCAACCTTGAGAGTTGCCGGAAGCTGTTTGGAAACGCGCGCATCCTTGACCCATGGCAATTGCAAGAGATCATCGCGCAGAGCCTCGACATCGACCGATGGCATTGGCCGGTCACGCTGTGCCAGCACGCGTTCATAGACCTTGCCTTCATTGATCCGCTCCGTGCCGGAAACCCGCACATGGCGTACTTCAAACCCCGCGTCCGACGCCAGATGCGCAATTTGGGCTTGCGCCATTGCAGGCACCCCGACGAGCGTCGCAACAAACCAGGCAAGCGCGACAGCGCCGCCCAGAATGACAGCGAGAAAGAAGCGATGCAGCTGTTCCTCGGTAAACGGCAGAAGCGCTATCGTGCTGTCGAGAAAGCCGCTGGTCTTGGCTCTCGCCTTGCGCGCTTTGGTCGCGCGGCTGTTGGCTTGCGCGGCTCGGCGTACACCTTTCGATCCGCGCTTAATCGTCGCCATTTTCGCCTCCCTTTTTCTTGTGGACCCGAAGCGCCTCGGCGACGATCGCTTCGACCAGATCAGCATATTCCATGCCTGCATGCTTGGCCTGTTCCGGCACCAGGCTAAGCGGCGTCATACCTGGCTGCGTGTTGGTTTCGAGGACAAACAGGCCGTCTTCGCCCTGCTCGTCATCCCAGCGGAAATCCGTACGACTCGTGCCCTTGCAGCCCAGCACCTTGTGGGCTTTCAAAGCATATTCTTCGCAAAGCACGGCAATGTCGACTGGAATATCAGCCGGGCAAACGTGCACTGTCTTGCCGTCCGTGTATTTATGTTCGAAATCGTAGAAACCGCTTTCGATAATCAGCTCTGTTACGCCCAACGCGCGAGGGCCGTCAGCACTATCGATCACAGCGGTTGTAAGCTCGCGACCCTTGATGAACGGTTCGGCGAGCAGTTCAGCAAAATCTTGCCAAGGCCCGGCTGCATCAGGCGAAATCGGATTGCCGTAATTGCTAGCATCTGTGACGATCGCCACCCCGACGGATGAGCCTTCATTGACGGGCTTCAACACATAGGGACGAGGCAGTGGATCGCGCTCGAAAATCTCTGCGCGGGTGACAATACGGCCGCCGGGAAACGGAATGCCATGGGGAATAAGCGCTTGTTTGGTGAGCTGCTTGTCAATCGCAACCACTGACGTCGCAAGGCCTGAGTGTGTGTAAGGCACACCCATCAAATCGAGCATGCCCTGCACGCTGCCATCTTCGCCCGGCACACCGTGTAGCGCGTTGAACACGACATCAGGCGCGGTTTCCTTGATCCGCGCGGCAACATCGCGATCCATATCGATCCGGGTAACGCGGTGGCCCTTGCTTCCAAGCGCATCGGCAACGCCCTTCCCGCTCATCAGCGAGACTTCACGTTCATTCGCCCAGCCACCCATGAGGACTGCAATATGGAGATTGGGGAGAGTGGTCATGGCCGCCCGACCCGCTGGATTTCCCATTCCAGCTCAATGCCACAATTCTCATAGACACGGCGACGCACTTCTTCGCCGAGCGCTTCGATATCGGCGCTGGTGGCGTCGCCGGTATTGATAAGGAAATTGGTGTGCTTCTCGCTCACTTGCGCGCCGCCCATTCTCAGCCCGCGGCACCCGGCGGCATCCACCAACTGCCAGGCCTTGTGTCCTTCAGGGTTCTTGAAGGTCGAGCCGCCTGTTTTAGTGCGCAAGGGCTGAGATTGCTCGCGCGCATCGGCAATACGGTCCATTTCCGCGCCGATTTCCGCAGGATCGCCGGCGGTGCCCTTAAAACGCGCGGACACGACGACCGCGCCATCAGGCAGAGCTGAGTGGCGGTAGGTGTATTGGAGATCAGCAGCGGGCAGTGTGACAAGCACGCCATCAGGCATCACGACATCGCAGTCGATCAGCACGTCTGCGACTTCGCGCCCGTAAGCGCCGCCATTCATCCGAACGAAACCGCCGACAGTGCCGGGAATACCGCGCAGAAATTCCAGCCCTGCAATCCCTGCATCGCGCGCGGTGGAGGAGACGAGAATACCGCTCGCCCCGCCGCCGCATTGCAGGCGGAAATCGCCAAGGTCCTTCACTTGAGCAAATGCCTTGCCGAGCCGCACAACAACACCCGGCACTCCGCCATCGCGGATGATCATGTTGGAGCCGAGTCCCAGCGCCATGACCGGAGTGCCTTCAGCGAGCCGTTCAAGGAAGTTGCGCAAATCATCCAGATCAGCCGGTTCGAACAGCCAGTCCGCATGGCCGCCGGTCTTGAACCAGACGAGCTTGGCCAGCGGCGCATCATGCGTCAGCTTGCCGCGCAGCCCGTCAATCGGAACAGGCGCTTCGACAGCACCTTCGACCGAGCAGTCCGGCGCGCTGCCGCTATCCGTCATCCAAAGGCTTTCAGGCTGGTTCACTGTCATGCACCGCCTTGTTGAGCGATTTTGCCAGCGAGGCCAGCCGCCCACTTGGTGATATCCCCCGCGCCGAGACAAACGACGACGTCGCCAGCCTGCAAGTCCTCGCGCAGAGCTGCGGCAAGGGCTTCGATGTCTGCAGTAGTTGCTGCCTGGCGGTGTCCGCGAGACTTGAGACCTGTTACCAGAGCATCGGCATCAATGCCTTCAATCGGGTCTTCGCCTGCGGGGTATACTGGCGTGATGTAAACCTGATCGGCTTCATTAAAGCAGGACTGGAACTCGTCCATCAGATCGCGCAGGCGTGTGTAGCGATGTGGCTGCGCAATGGCGATGACGCGCCCTTCACCGCTTGCCTCCGCTGCTTCGCGCGCTGCGCCAAGCACTGCCTGAATCTCCACCGGATGGTGCGCATAGTCATCGATGATGGTTGCACCAAGAGCTTCGCCCATTTTGGTAAAGCGGCGGCGCACTCCGGTAAATTGTCCGAAACCTTCTCGGATAACCTCGTCAGGGCAGCCCATCTCGATCGCCACGGCAATCGCCGCAAGAGCATTCTGGACGTTGTGACGGCCCGGCATGGGCAGCTTCACGCCTTCGATCCGGCGGTCCTCTTCCCCGCGTTGGCGCACGATTACATCGAATGTATTGCCGCCTGCGGTGGGACAAATGTTCACGCCGCAAATGTCAGCCTGCAGCGAAAAGCCGTAAGTCACGACCTTGCGGTCGCGCACTTGCCCGATAACCGCCTGAACTTCCGGGTGGTCAATGCACAGCACAGCTGCACCATAAAACGGCACATTGTGAATGAACTCGACGAAGGCCTTCTTAACGCCTTCGAAGTCGCCATAGTGATCCAGATGCTCCGGATCGATATTGGTGACGACCGCAATCGTCCCGTCAAGCCGCAGGAAGCTGCCATCGCTTTCATCGGCTTCCACCACCATCCAGTCACTATCGCCTAGACGCGCGTTGGAGCCATATTGCTCGATAATCCCGCCATTGATGACAGTCGGATCAATCTCTCCGCGATCAAGCAAGGCCGCGATCATGCTGGTGGTGGTCGTCTTGCCATGCGTGCCTGCCACCGCGACGGTGGACTTTAAGCGCATGAGTTCTGCGAGCATTTCTGCGCGGCGCACGACCGGGATGCGGTTTTCAAGCGCGAAAGCAACTTCAGGATTGGTACGTTTGACGGCTGTGGAGGTAACGACAACCGCCACGCCGTCTACATTCTCGCGTTCATGCCCGATATGCACTGTGATCCCGCGCTTGCGCAGCCGCTCAACACTAGGACCTTCCGCAAGATCGCTGCCCTGCACGGTGTAGCCGAGATTGTGCATCACTTCTGCAATGCCTGACATGCCGATCCCGCCAATGCCGACGAAATGGACCGTACCGATGTCAGTAGGAACGCCTCTCACCCGGCATACTCCTCAGCGATGCGCTCTTTCACTTCGCGCAGCATTGTCTTGCCGTGGCTGGTCTGAGTCTTCCCGCTTGCCCGTGCCGGTTCTTTGCCGCCAACCTTGATCACATCCATCATGTCGACCCCACCAAAGCTTTCGACCAGATCAGCGAGATCCTTTGCTGCATCGGGCCGCCCGCAGTTCCACGCAGCATGGGCTGCATTGCCGAGGCTGCTGGGGTTTTGCGCCATGGCCTGGATTTGCTTGGCGAGCTCTTTGGGCGTGAAGCGCTCCTGCCGGATCATCCGCGCGCCGCCTGCCTTTACCATTTCACGTGTATTCGCGGCCTGATGGTCATCGGTTGCAATGGGCAGCGGGATGAGGATCGCGGGACGTCCAACCGCCGTCAGTTCAGCAATAGTTGATGCGCCTGCGCGGCCAATGAACAGGTGACAGTCGGCAAGTCGAGCTTCCATGTCTTCGAAATATGTGCCGAGTTCGGCCGGAATATCGTGATTACGATAGCGTTCGCGCACAGCATCCAAGTCTTCAGGGCGGCATTGCTGCGTGACTTGCAGGCGCTGGCGCAGAGCGGGCTGCAGCATAGCGAGCCCGTCCGGCACCACTTGCGAGAGAATACTTGCGCCCTGGCTCCCGCCGGTCACAAGAACGCGCAGAATGCCGTCTTCAGTAAAGGCGGGGAATTCTTCCTTGCGCAGCGCGAGCACTTCTTCGCGCACGGGGTTGCCGACCAAATGCGACTTCACCAGATGTTTGTCCTTGAACCGCTCAACATCGGGATAGCTCGTCGCGATGGCATCCACTCGCCCGGCCATCAGGCGGTTCACACGGCCAAGCACAGCATTCTGCTCGTGCACGATAGTCGGAATGCCAGCCGAAGTTGACGCAAGCATCGCAGGCAAAGCGGGATATCCGCCGAAACCGATAACAGCGCTCGGCTCGAACGCATCGAACAGACGCAGCGCCATGCGCCGCCCTTCGAGCACAGAGCGTATACCGCCAATCCAGCGCAGCGGGTTCTTGCCGAAACGGCCTGCTGGCAGGACATGCGCAGGCAGGAATTCCGGCTTGCCCGGAAGCTGCGCGCCGCGCTGATCAGTGATCAGCGCAATGTGATGCCCGCGCTGGGTGAGCTCTGCAGCAAGAGCAAAGGCCGGGATCATGTGCCCGCCCGTGCCGCCTGCTGCCAGAACATAATGTCGGCTCGCGCCGGTCGGTGCCGGTGCCGTCATGCCGTTTTCTCCCCACGCATTTCTGTTTTCGACCCAAATAATGTGCGAAGCCCCGGCGTTTCCCGTTTCAAATACGGATTGCGCCGGGTGATCGCGAGCAGCAGACCTATAGTGAGGCAAACTGCAATGGTGGATGAACCGCCATAACTGATGAGCGGCAGCGTCATGCCCTTGGACGGAAAGAGCTGCAGATTGACGAGGATGTTGATGAAAGCCTGCCCGCCGACCTGTGTGACAAGCCCTGCACTTGCGAGCAGCACGAACAGGTTCTCTTCATCGACCATGCGGATCAATACGCGCAGCAGGATGGCGAGATAGAGCAGCACGATCAGCGCGCAGATGATCAGGCCGAACTCTTCGCCGATCACGCTGAAGATGTAGTCTGTATGCGCTTCCGGCAGGCTCATCTTGCGCGTGCCGAGCCACAAGCCGCTGCCCGTCCAACCGCCTGCCAGCAGTGTGCGCTGCGCCAGGTCCACCTGGTCAAACGCGGTGCCGCCACCGAAGAAACTGTCGATGCGATAGCGCGCATTGTCATAGAAGAAATAGGCGAAAGTCAGCAGCGCGACACCGCCGCCGACCAGCAAGCTCAACCGCTGAACGGAAACGCCTGAGAGCAGCACCAGCACAAACCATACTCCGCTGAACAGCAATGTGGCGCCGAGGTTCGGCTGCAGCATCAGGAGAAACGCTACGATCACCATGAGCCCTGTGACAGCTGCAAGCACTGGCAGACCGGGATCGCGCAATCGCCATGAAAGGATCCACGCCAGTGCGATCGCGAAGGCGGGTTTCAGAAACTCCGATGGCTGGAACGAGAAGCCGAGATTGATCCAGCGCGTTGCGCCGTTGCGCTCGAACCCGATGAACAGGACGAGGCACAGCATGACCAGCATGGCTGCGGCCAGCACGATCCCCAGCCGCCTCGCATTATCGCGGCTGAGCAAGGATGTGCCAAACAGCGCCACCAGCCCCATCATCTGCCAAACAATGTGCTGCTTGAAGAAATAGAGATCATCGAGCGTCACAGCTGACGTTGAAAGCCGGTTCGCGCTCGCTGGTGAGGCAGCGGCAACCGCCACCGCGCCAATGCCCATCAGCAGCAGCACGAGGCCGAGCAAGACCTTGTCGATCTCGCGCCACCATATGCGCAACTCGTCACGCCAATGGCCCTTGAAGGCCGAGGTGTCGATCCGTGCGCCCGGTGCATGCGGGATATAAGGACGCGGCATATTCATGCGAGATGCTCTTCTGGATGCGGTGTGGTCGCAATGCTCTCATCGCCGACGACAACGCTGACGACCTGGCGGAAGTGTTCGCCGCGCTTTTCGAAGTCACGGAATTGGTCGAAGCTCGCGCAGGCCGGTGAAAGGAGAACGACGTCCCCGAATTGCGCATTTTCGGCGGCGGTTCGTACTGCTTCGCAAAGCAATTCGGAGCGGTGGACAGCCGGGACTTTGCCCTCAAGCAGTTCGGCAAAGCGCGGACCAGCCTCGCCAATGGTGTAAGCAGCGGCGACGTTGCTGAGATGGTCTTCACATGGGCCTATCCCATCTTCCTTGGGCAATCCGCCGACGATCCAGTGAATACGCGGGCGTCCGCCTTCTGCTGGCGGGTAGGCCGCAAGCGCCGGAGCCGCGCTGTCCGGATTGGTCGCCTTGCTGTCATTAATGAAGAGCACGCCTTCGTGCTCTGCAACAAGCTCCATGCGATGCGGGAGGCCAGCAAATGAACTCAACCCGGCATCAATTGCGCCTTCCGAGACACATAATGCCTGGCAAGTCTTGATCGCAGCGATCGCATTCTGCGCGTTGTGCGGTCCCTGAAGCGCTGGCCAACCTGACTGACGCTCGCTCAGATCATGCGCTTGACTCTGATCGATCAGATCCAATCGGACATTCTCCGATGACTGCATTTGGAATAGGCTAAGCTTCGATGCCTTATACTTTTCAAAGCTACCATCATACCGATCTAAATGGTCAGGCGTGATGTTGAGTAGCACCGCTACATCGCAATCGAGCGACTGCGTCAGATCGATCTGATAGCTCGACAGCTCCAGCACATAGACCCCGCCTTCGGGCAAAGGATCCTGCTCCATGATCGGAATGCCGATATTGCCACCCATCACGGTCGGTATGCCTGCAGTTCTAAGGATATGATGCACCAACGCGGTCGTGGTCGATTTCCCGTTGGTGCCGGTAATGCCGACGACCTTGTGCAGCGGCAGCTCTGCGCGCGCCTGCGCAAAAAGCTCGATATCGCCAATCACGGGCACGCCATATTTCTCGGCATGCGGCTTGATCGGATGCGTGTTGAGCGGCACGCCGGGTGAAACGACAACGCCCGCAAACCGGGTAAGATCGCGCTCCAATGGATCCGCCAGTTCGCAGCGACCCTCTAAAGCTTCGCGCGCATTATCTTGCCGGTCCCATGCGAGAACCTCCGCACCGCTCGCCAGCAGGCTCTCTGCCGCCGCCGCGCCGGAACGCGCGAGCCCGAGGACCGCGTATTTCTTCCCGGCAAAGGCGGTGGAGGTGATCACGACTTCGTTCTCACCTCAGCTTCAAGGTTGAAAGGCCCGCCATCGCGAGCACAATCGCAATGATCCAGAAACGGATCACGACCTTGCTCTCACTCCAACCGAGCTGTTCGAAATGGTGGTGGATCGGCGCCATGCGGAAAATGCGCTTACCCGTCCGCTTGAACCAGAAAACCTGAATGATGACGCTGGCGGTCTCGACTACGAACAAGCCGCCGACGATGAGCAATACGATCTCGTGATGCGCAGCGACAGCGACTGCGCCAAGCGCGCCACCTAACGCCAGCGAACCCGTGTCGCCCATAAACACCGCTGCGGGCGGAGCATTGAACCACAGGAAGGCCAGCCCTCCCCCGACAATGGCCGCGCAAAAGATCGCAAGCTCGCCTGCTCCCGGTACATGCGGGATGCCGAGATATTCTGAATAGTCCACGCGGCCCACAAGGTAGGCAATCAACGCGAATGTGCCCGCCGCGATAATAACTGGCATGATCGCGAGGCCGTCCAGCCCATCGGTCAGGTTCACCGCATTGCCGAACCCGACAATCAGAGTTGCGGCAAAGACGTAATAGAACGGCCCCAAAGGAATGCTCACGTCCGAGAAAAACGGGACGTAGAGATCCGTGCTGATCTGGCCGACAATAATGTAGCTCGCGATGCCTGCGACAATGAATTCGAACAATAAGCGCACTTTGCCGGAGACGCCGCGATGGCTGTTCTTGGTAACCTTGTCATAATCGTCGAGGAAACCGATCAAGCCGAAGCCTGCCGTGACCGCCAGGCAGGCCCATACAAATGGATTTCGCAGGTCCATCCAGAGCAGCAGCGAGAGCGTCAGCGCGATCAGGATCATTAGCCCCCCCATCGTAGGCGTGCCCACCTTCGCCTGGTGGCTTTGCGGACCGTCCTCACGGATCGGTTGACCCTTGCCTTGCCGTACGCGCAGAAGGTTGATGAACTTGGGACCAATCAGCAGGCCGATGAACAGCGCGGTGATCAGCGCCGCGCCAAAGCGGAAGGTCTGGTAACGCACCAGATTCCAAATGCCGTCAAAGCCCAGATATTCCGCAAGAAGGTAAAGCATGAGCCTGTCCCGCCTCTATCCGCCGAGGCCTGCAAAGTGTGACACCACAGTGCCAAGCCCGACTGAGTTGGAACCTTTGACCAGCACCGCATCGCCCTGTGCCAATCCATACTCTTCCAGCAGCGCAATCGCCTCGGCTGGATTCATGCAATGCGCGTATGAGAGTCCCTTGTGAATCCCACTGGCAGAGGCTTTCCCCAGTTCGCTCATCAAAGCGCGCATTTCATCGCCCACCAGGATCACGTGATCGATTTTCGCATCATGGATCGGCTCGGCAAGCTGCGCATGGAACTTGTCGGCAAAATCGCCCAGCTCTTTCATGCTGCCAAGCACTGCGACCCGCCGGCTAGCAGGCGTTTGGCCCAGTTGGCGCATGGTGGCGCGCATGCTGGCAGGGTTGGCGTTGTAGCTCTCATCGATAAGGAGCGCATGACCGCCTGCGGCAGGTACCCGGTGACGTGCGCCGCGCCCTTTGAGCCCGCCCATTTCAGCGAGCGCCAAGCCTGCTGCTGCCAAATCTCCGCCCGCAGCGCGGACTGCCGCCATGACACCAAGCGAATTGGCGATCCAATGCTCGCCCGGCTCTGCAACTGAATAGCATAGCCGCGTATCGCCCAGATCGGCTGTCACGAGCGAGCCGCCATTGGCAGACGGGATCGCGTCGAGCAGGCGGACATCGGCATCGGCAGCCTTGCCGAACGTCACAACCTTGACCCCCAGCTTTTCGGCATAGGCCTTCATCCGGGGCGCGTACTCGCTATCCGCCGGGATGATCGCAGTGCCGCCATCAGCAAGCCCGTCAAAGATCGAGGCTTTCTCATCCGCGATCGCTTCCATGCTGCCGAGATTCTCGATATGCGCAGGCGCAATCGTTGTGATGAGCGCGACATGCGGGCGGACATGCTCAGCCAGAGGCGCGATCTCGCCTGCGTGGTTCATGCCCATCTCGAACACGCCAAAGCGGCTGCGCGCGGGCATCCGGGCAAGCGAAAGCGGCACACCGACATGATTGTTGTAGCTGCGAATAGAGCGATGCGCCGCGCCTCTGCTGGCCCGGTCCAAGCTCACGAAGATTGCTTCTTTGACACCCGTTTTGCCGACTGAGCCGGTAATTCCGATCCGCACAGCGTCGCTGCGATCGCGCGCGGCATGGGCGAGATCATGCAGGGCTTGCGTCGTGTCCTCGACCAGCACATGAGGGTAGTCGACAGGCCGGTCGACAATGGCAGCCACCGCGCCGTTCTCGAACGCCTTCGCGATGAAGCGATGGCCGTCCATCGCTTCGCCTTTAAGCGCAACGAAGACATCGCCGGGACGCACATCACGGCTGTCCATCTCAACGCCCGAAGCCTGAAACGCGTGGCTCGCAGTCCCGCCAGTCGCTGCTGCAATGCTGGCTGCATCCCACAAGGCGTGCGGCAGAGTATCACGCGGACTAGCCGGCCATTGCCGCAACAGTGCGTGTGCGCTCATGAAGCAGCTCCGATCTGGCTTGCGCATTCGCGCGCCACTTCGACATCGTCGAACGGCAAAACCTTCATATCCTCTCCTGACCCGATGATCTGGCCTTGTTCGTGGCCTTTTCCTGCAATGAGCACGACATCTGCTGCCTTCGCTTCCGCGATCCCTGCTGAGATGGCTTCGCGCCGGTCTCCGACTTCGCGCGCATTGTCGTTTGCGCCTTCCAGCACGGCCCCGCGAATAACCGCAGGGTCTTCGCCGCGCGGATTGTCGTCTGTGACAATCACGAGGTCTGCTGCAGCCGAAGCAACCTGCCCCATCTGAGCGCGCTTGCCCTGGTCGCGATCACCGCCTGCGCCGAAGACCGCGATCAAGCGGCCGCCTCTTGTCTCATCGACATGTGGACGAAGCGCAGCAATGGCTGCTTCCAACGCGTCCGGCGTATGCGCGTAATCGACATAGACTGGCGCGCCGCTCGCTGAAATCGCTGCACGCTCCAGACGCCCACGCACCGGCTGCAAGCGCCCGAGCGCATCGAAGACTGCACTTTTGTCTGCGCCAGTTGCCAGCGCGAGACCAGCCGCGGTCAGCGCATTTTCTGCCTGATAGGCTCCGATCAAAGGTAACTTGACCGTTTTTGTCTCGCCATCATGCTCGATCTCGAGCGTCTGGCCCAATTGCGTCGGGGTACGGGCGGCGAGACGAAGAAATTCGCCCCGCTCGCCCACCGTGAGCACGCGCAGCTGCCGTTTTTGCGCGTGCTCGACAGCGCGGCTCGTCCACTCGCTATCAGACGAGCCCGCTACAATGACAGCCGAGCCGCCATCCTCGACAACATCGTCGAAAAGGCGCATCTTGGCTTGGAAATAGTTTTCCATGCTGCCGTGATAATCCAAGTGATCGCGGCTGAAATTGGTGAATGCTCCGGCGCGGACACGCAGCCCTTCATTGCGGAATTGCGAAAGGCCGTGGCTGGAGGCCTCATAAGCAACACGGGTCACACCTTCGCGCGCCAAGCCACTCATATTGCTAAGGAATGTCACGATATCGGGCGTGGTTAGCCCGGTAGACACACTTTCATCCGGAGTGGTAACGCCTAACGTCCCGATGCTCGCTGCGCGCTCTCCGCACATACGCCAGATCTGCCGTGTCATCTCGACACATGACGTTTTGCCGTTCGTACCTGTGACAGCAACGATGATCTCTGGGACGGGCGTAAAGAACTTTGCCGCCAATTGCGCAAAAGCCTGGCGCGGCTCGTCATCAGCGATATGGATCGCACCTTCGACTTTCGCTTCTTGCCGCGCCACCACTGCCACAGCACCTGCATCGACAGCCTGGGCGATGAAGTCCTCACCATTGAAGCGCGCGCCTTTGAAAGCACCGAACACTGTTCCCGGAGCCACTTTGCGGTTGTCGATCGCAAAACCGGTCACGGCGACGTCACCGTCGCCGCTCAGCTCGATCCCTGCCGCTTGTGCCAGTGCCCCCAGCTTCATCAGCTCTTGCCCTTCTCAACCAGAGGGCGAAGATCAGAAATGTCGACTTCGCGCGTGGCATCGGGCTGAATGCCGAGCAAGGGGCCGATCCGGGGGACGAGCTTCGCAACGATAGGCGCGGCATTCCATGCAGCGGTGCGTTGGTAGGAGCTCGCGACAGTTCCACGCGGCTCATCCAGCATGGCGATCACAACATAGCGCGGATTGTCCATCGGAAATGCCGCAGCAAAGGTCGAAATGAGCGCAGAGCGGCGATAACCGCCATTGCCTGGTTTTTCAGCAGAACCCGTCTTGCCGCCCACGCGAAAGCCGGGCGCGTCCGCATTGCGGCCTGTGCCATAGAGCGTGATCATGCGCAGCAGCTGGCGCATTCGGGCAGAAGTTGAGGCTTTGAAAACCCGCCGCCCGAGCGGCACATCGGCAGCATCGAGCTTGTGCAAGGTCGCCGGGCGCCAGATCCCGCCGTTCACCATCGCGGCATAAGCGCTCGCAAGGTGAAGCGGGGTCACCGCGATACCGTGGCCGTAACTCACAGTCATATTGCGCACACGCGGCCAGTCGTCGCCCGGCCAGATCGGGTGGCCGCGCGCAGGCAGTTCAATGTATGGCCGCTCGCTCATGCCGAGGTCGATCATGGTCTTGCGCAAGCGCTCAGCGCCTAGCTCGTCAGCCACGCGTGCCGTCACAGTGTTGGACGAATAGATCAGCGATTGCGGAACGTTGAGCGTTTCGCCCTTAGGCTTGAGGTCCTTGATCGAGCGACGTCCAATCTCAACCGGCTTTGCATTCCATTCGCGGCCCATGTCGCGCACGACGCCTGCATCGATCGCTGCTGCGATGGAAAGGGGCTTGAAGGTAGAGCCAAGCTCGTAGACCTGATTGGTGACGCGGTTGAACATGTTGGCTTCACCCGCTTCATCGATCCGGTTAGGATCGAATTCAGGCAGCGAAGCGAGCGCGACGACTTCGCCTGTGTCAACGTCCAGCACGATGCCCGCCGCACCCAGAGCATCAACCGCAAGCATGCCTGAACGCAGCTCGTCTTCGAGCGCGCCTTGCACTCGCATATCGATGGAGAGAGCGGCTGGCGTGCCGCGCAGCTCAGGGTCCTTAAGCCGGGCATTGAGTACTTGCTCCATACCGACCCGCCCATTCCCGTCTGCGCCCATATAGCCAAGGATATGCGCGCCCATCGAGCCTTGCGGATAGTGGCGGTCCGTCTCGCGCGGCATTTCCAGCGCGAGCTCGCCAATTGCTTGAACGCGGTTGGCCTCTTCCGGCAGTACGCGGCGGCGCAAGTAACCTGCTCGACCAGAAGCCAGACGCTCGGCAATTTCGGCTTCGTCAATGGTCGGGAAGATTGCAGCCAATTCTGCCGCCACCGCCTCGGGTGAACGCACAAGCGGCGAACCATCTTCGCCCATCGCCTTGGGGTTATACCAGAGGGCATAGGCGGGAAAGGCGCGTGCTAGAGGCACACCATTGCGGTCTGTGATTTCACCCCGCGGCGGCAGAAGCGCGTCCTGCAAGCTCGTCCGCGTAGTCGCGTGATCAGCAAGCCCGAGATAGGAAATCCGCAGCATCGCGGCCAGCGTCACAACGGCAAAGACCAGCGCGATCCAAAGCACGCGCCAGCGCGCTGTGGTCAGCGACTGGCGGCGAAATGTGACAAGCTGGACCCTGCCGCTGGAGATGGCAGCGCTAGCAGAAAGCGCATTCATTCAGCAGCCTCGGATGACAGATAGTTGCGACCATCGCCTGCGCTTGTATTGAGCGCGCTCGCGTCCAAATTCCGTGCCTGCTCTGCGCCTGCGATAGCGGCCTCTGTGAGAATTTCGCCAAAGGCTTCCGCGAAAGACGAATCTTCAGACGTTTGCGCTGTCACACGCTCGATCGTACGACCTGAAACAGGCGAGACCATCGGCGCATCAACCAAAGCGAGACGCGTCGCGCTTGCGCCGTTTTCGTCCGCTCCGCTGTCTGCTTGCGCAAAGCGAACCGGCGCAGGCGCGCTCGGACCGAGCGGTACAGACAGGCTCGCGAGCTGTCGCTCGCTCATCAGATATTGGTCAGGACGCGGCGCTTGATAGCCGAATTCAACCGTATTCCATTCAGCAAGTTGGCGCTGGCTCGCGCGGGTCTGGAACTCGGTTTCCAGCATCAGCGTCTCACGCTCAAGCGCGATGATCTGACGTTCAGCGAGCAGCACCTCGCTGCGCACAGCATGGACACGGAAGCTCAGCGCAAGAAACAGCCCGATGCACGCCGCCAGCACGACTGCCCAGCCAATTTGACGAAGACGTGAGCCGGGGGTGATCATGCCGCTTCCTTTCTTGCAGGGGTGGATGTGCGCACAGCGTGGCGCAGGACAGAAGACCGCGCGCGGGGGTTACGTGCGATCTCTTCTGAGGAGGGCCGGATGGCCTTGGAGACTTGTTCGAAGACTGCAGGCGTCGTTTCGACTTGCGGCATATGGCGCGAGCCGGTCTGGCGCGCCTCTGCTTCGCGGAAGAAGCGTTTGACGATCCGGTCTTCCAGGCTGTGAAAGCTGACCACGGCAAGCTTGCCGCCCGCGCGGAGCAATTGCTCCGCGGCATTGAGGCCTTCGCGCAGCTCGTCGAGCTCTGCATTCACATGGATGCGGATCGCCTGAAAACTGCGTGTCGCAGGGTCTTTCTTGTCTGATGGCTTGTGGCCGAGCGCCTTGCGTACGACGCGCGCTAAATCACCGGTCGTTTCAAGCGGGCGCGCGGCAACAATCGCCCGTGCGACGCGGCGCGACTGGCGCTCTTCGCCGTATTCATAAAGAACGTCGGCGATGGCGCTTTCCGCAGCCGAATTGAGAAAGTCCGCCGCGCTCTCGCCTTCGCCGCTCATCCGCATATCAAGCGGGCCGTCGGTTGAGAAGGCAAAGCCCCGCTCAGCCTGATCGAGCTGCATCGAGGAAACACCGATATCCATCGCGATCCCGTCAACCTCGCTAACCCCGGCTTCGGCTAGCGCTGCTACCATTTCCGAAAAGCGCCGCGGATGGAGAATGAGGCGAGGAGGGGTAGTACCCGCTTCTTCCCATCCGCGGCCTTCAGCGATCGCGCTTGGGTCGCGATCGAAAGCGTGAACTGTTGCGCCTTTGCTCAGCAATGCGCGGGTGTAGCCACCGGCGCCGAAAGTCGCGTCGACAATGACATCGCCCGGCTGAGGATCGAGCGCGGCGATGACTTCGTCGAGCAATACAGGGACATGCGGCGCATCACTGGCGGGCGCTTGAGGAGTGAGAGCGCGGCTCATTTCTTCTTCGCCTTCGCTTCAGCGACAAGCGCATGGCAGGCAGCTTTCGCCGCCGCCCAGTCATCGCCCATGCAGTCAAGCTCGGCAGGGTTCCAGATCGTGAAAAATGACCCGCCGCCGTGGAAATAGAGCCCGTCGTCAAGGTTGGCGATTTCGCGCAGGTAATCAGGCATGTTGAAGCGGCCGGACTCGTCAAAGCCGACTTCACGGAAACCATTGAGCTGGGAGGAACGCGTTTCGCGGTCGAATTCGCGGCCGAACTTGTAAGCCATCTCTTCTTCGCGATCGAGCTGCTTTTCAAAGTCGGCGCGGCGCGACAGGCCGAAGCCTGTCAGGCAATTCCAGCGATCATGCTTGGTAAGGCAGAGAATGCGGCTGCCGGAAGACTCTTTGACTGCCTTGCGGAACGCTGGAGGCAGGACAAAGCGGTCTTTATCGCCGAGAAGCGAAAAAGCCTGTCCACTGTATCCTCCGAAATCCACGCTTGGCTCTCCACCCCGGAAATTCGCCGCAATTCACGCTCACTTTTGTGAGCCCGTCCCCACACCAGACACAACTTTCCCGCAGCCGCCCGCGCGCAAACGCAAACAGCTCGCCCGTCAGTCAAACGAGCGCAGCACGAAACACTATGTCCGATGGAGGACGGTCATATCGCGTGAAAATGCGGGATGAAAGGGGTTTTTACGGGGAAATGCGGGATAAACCTGCAAACTTCTGATTTATAGTAACTTTCTTATTAACCAAATGTGCCCCCATCGTTGCAGAGTTCCTACGTAGAAGCCCGCAAGCGGCCGAAAATCATGAGAAACTGCCGGTTTTGACGCTGTTCGAGTCGCAACTCCCGAGGCCTGCCCCGCGTTTTCCCGCATTCGCAAGGACAAGGAGTACCCGCGGGTCACTCAAACGCTTCGCGGAAGAGCGAACGCAGGACAAACGCGCCCTCTTCGCCCGGATCTTCCGCTTCAAACAAAGCTGCATCAGCAACCAGCGTCACTCTGCCTTTGCCAATCACACAATGCGCAATGACGCCTTCTGCGTCGAGTTCGCACTGCCCCGCCCCATCTTCGAGCAGCTTAAGCTCGCCAGCCATAATCGCTGGCAGCAAACCGTAGCGCGCTTCCAGTATGCGGACATCCAGGGACTGCATTTCATCGAATTGAACCTCAAGACCCCAACGGGCGACGACCGGCGGGATAAGCGCCGAGCCGACCGGATGACGCGGATCGAAAACAGGAGTCTCGTAATGGCCGGTCAGCATGGGATCGAGCACCAGCAGCAACCGCCCACCAGCTTTGACCCATTCATCGAGAACGACATTATCTTCAGCGCTGATCCCGCGCGGCTGGATAATCGCGAGCCGATCAAGCTCGCTGATATCGCTGACCATGTCTTCCGGCATTTCCAAACCGGGAAGAGGATCGCCGGCCTCTGCGACCGGCGAAAGCGTATCCATCGGGCGCAAAGCGTAGTCCAGCTCGAGCGCTTGCCTTGTCCATGGCGACGCGAGCTCGCCTTGCGTCAGATCGGTCAAGTCAGCGCCGTCAGGCCAATAAATCGGCAAGCTGGTGACTAGACCGATTGGTTCGCCGGGTCCGGGCGGCAACGAGTTTTTTACACCGCGCACACCAAGGACTGCGAGCACAAGACCGCCGAGCACGGCCACGACCAAGAGAAAAATCGCAAGCTTAGGGCGCTTGATCCGCATCGCCCGCCCCTGTGTTATTCGTACCTTGTTCCGGCACAATCGCTGTCGCTTGCGGGACAGGGCTCGCATCATCAACCGGCAAATCCGGGACAACGCCGGCGTCCGCCAAAGGATCGCGTTGCTGGGGTGCGGCGGTAGGCTCTGTGGTGGGCGCGGCCTCCGGAACAGCGAGCTGTTCTGTCTCTCGCGCGCGGTTCTGAATGACATTGGCGAGACCCACCAGCAGGATCATCGCCGCAATGCCGGACAAGCCAATTTGCAGGCGCTGGACCGCTTCTGCGCGAGTACCGCCTAACGGTGCCGCAATCGCGTCATCGTCAGGCTGCAAACCCTCCTCAGCTGCCACTATCCCTCTCCGAGCCAGTCGAACACTGGAAGGTTCTTAGCCTTGAGCCACTCGGAATTATAGAGGGTTGATAGATAGCGGAAGCCGGTGTCGCACAGGATCGTCGCAACCCGCGGGTTTTCGCGGCCTTCCGCGACCAGCTGCTTGCCGAGCGCAATCGCGCCTGCGACATTGATGCCGGACGAAAGTCCCAAACAGAGGCCTTCCTCGCGGAGCAGCTTGGCCACCCATTCCAAGCCTTCTTCATCAGAAATGCGGAATTGCGTGTCGATCGGTGCGCCTTCGAGGTTGGCTGTAATCCGGCCTTGCCCGATCCCCTCTGCAACCGAGGAACCTTCGGCCTTCAGTTCGCCATTCGCGAAATAGTTATAGAGCGCAGCGCCGTGCGGGTCCGTCAGCGCAATGCGGACATTCTCGTCCCGCTCTTTCAATCCCATGCCAACACCAGCGATGGTACCGCCTGTACCAGCAGCACAGGTGAAACCATCGATCCGGCCTTCCAATTGCTCCCATAGCTCCGGCGCAGTGGTCTCGATATGCGCACGGCGGTTTGCAACATTGTCAAACTGGCCAGCCCAGATCGCACCTTCGGTTTCTTCGGCCATCCGGCGAGATACATGCTGGAAATGGTTGCAATCCGCGTACTTCGTAGGCGGAACAGTGACGAGTTCCGCACCAAGCGCACGGATCGTATCCATCTTTTCCTTGGACTGGTTGTCCGGCATGACGATCACTGTCTTGTAGCCGAGCGCATTCGCGACAAGCGCGATACCGATACCGGTATTACCAGCGGTTCCTTCGACGACCGTGCCGCCAGGCTTCAGCAAGCCCTGCGCTTCAGCATCGCGGATGATGTAAAGCGCCGCCCGATCCTTCACCGAGGAGCCGGGATTGGCAAATTCGCATTTGCCCCAGATTTCACAGCCAGCCGCTTCGCTCGCACTTTCAAGCAAGACAAGCGGTGTGTTCCCGATCAGCTCGAGCGTATTCTGACGAGTATTCGTTGCATTCATAGCTTGGGAGTTAGGCGCAGCCCTGCCTCAGCGCAATCCATTCGCGCTTTTACAGCAGGTAGCAAACCTTCCGCGCTTGTCGCGCCTCAGTCTTCAGGAGCGATTGTGACTTTCAAGCCGTCCAGATCAGCCGTGAACGGGATCTGGCAAGACAGACGCGAAGTTTCGCCGCGATGGTCAGAGCTTTCCAGCAAATCGTCTTCGTCTTCGCTCATCGCTGGAAGCTTGTCCGCCATCGCCGGATCGACAAGGATATGACAGGTCGCGCAGGAGCAGCAGCCGCCACACAAAGCGAGCAGCTCGTCAAAGCCATTGTCGCGAATGGCTTCCATAACCGTCAGGCCATCATCAACATCGATGGTCGATTCTTCACCTTCGCGGGTCACTACAGTCAGCTTGGGCATTCAGCGTAATCCTTACTTCTAAGCGTTGCGCTTATTCGCGCACTATCCCGTCTGTGGCGGGGCTGCTACGCATTGGCGCGCGCAAATGCAAGCAAGAGGAATGGCGATTGGGACTGTCACAAAAGCAATTGGAACAATCGCTCGATTACTTGGCGAGTGCAGACAAGCGTGTTGCAGGCGCGTTGAAACGGGTTGGCTATCCTGAAGCACGCATCCGCGATCGCGGTTATCAGACATTGCTGCGCACGATAGTAGGTCAACAGGTCTCTGTCGCAGCTGCATCCAGCGTGTGGAACAAACTTGTCGCAGAAATTGGCGAGGATTTGCGCCCTGACGAATTGCTTGCGCGCGATTTCGATACGCTGCGCGCTTGCGGGCTTTCGCGCCAGAAGCAAGGCTATGCGCGGTCCTTGTGCGAGCTCGTTTCCAGTGGCGCGCTGGATATCGACAAGCTGCCAGATCACGATGAGGAAGCAATTGTTGAACTCACGCAGATCAAAGGGATCGGGCGCTGGTCAGCGGAGATCTATCTGCTGTTTGCCGAAGGTCGGCCGGACATCTGGCCGGCTGGCGACCTTGCGGTTCAGGAAGGCGTGAAGCGCTTGCTTGAGCTGAAAGAACGTCCGGCAGAGAAGGAAACCCGCGCTCTTGGTGAGCCGTGGAGCCCCCATCGCGGCGCCATGGCGATCTTTACCTGGCATTATTATGCTAACCCGGCGCTTTAAGCGGTCAATTCTATCAATGCCTCAAGGCACTCGACGGGCGCTCCGGTTTCCCTTGCGCAACGCGCCTGCGCGTCTTAGCTGGTTAACACAGCGATGAATTGGGAGACTGACACCACCATGTCCGCACACAAACTCACGACCCGTCTTATGGCAAGCGCCCTGACCGCTGGCCTGCTCGCCGCATGTACAACCGCCACGACTGAAGAGCCCCGAATGACCGCAACCGAACTCGCCGCAACAGCAAAGCCAATCGAAGATTTCGCGCTGATCCCGCGCGACCATCTGTTCGGCAACCCAACCAAAGCGGCAGGTCGGATCAGCCCAGATGGCAAATACCTAAGCTGGCTCGCGCCAAGCAATGACGTGCTCAATGTCTGGATGGCGCCTGCCGACAATCCGGACGCTGCCAAGGTCATGACGACGGCGACCGACCGCCCGATCCGGCAGTATTTCTGGTCGCCGGACAGCAAGAGCCTGCTTTATGTTCAGGACAAAGGCGGCGATGAGAACTTCCTGCTTTACGGTATCGATATCGCGACCGGAGAAGAGACCACGCTCACACCGTTCGAGAATACGCGTGTAACAATTATCGGCGGATCTGAGAGCATTCGCGACAAGATCCTTGTCGGTCTCAACAACCGCAACGCGACATTCCATGATGTGCACATGCTCGATCTCAACACCGGCGAGCTTGAGCTGGTTTACGAGAACAACAGCTATGCTGGTTTCATGGCGGATGACACGCTGACGCTGCGTATGGCGATGCGACAGAACGCCACTGGCGGCACGGACTATTTCCGTGTTGTCGATGGCGAAGTTGAAGCAGAACCATTCTCAGCAACCGGAATGGAAGATTCGCTGACCACCAATCCGGCGGGCTACACCACTGATGGAAGCACGCTTTATTGGCTCGACAGTCGCGGTCGCAACACAGCCGCGCTGTATGCCGAAGACGTTACAACCGGTGAACGCACGCTGATCGCAGAGAATGACAAGGCCGATATTGGTGGCACGATCCGCGATCCGAAAACGGGCGTCGTGGAAGCGTACTCAGTAAACTACCTTAAGACTGAATGGACTGCGACAGATCCTGAGATCAAGGCATCGCTCGATTTCCTCGACGGCCAGCTTGAAGGGGAATTCGGCATTTCCAGCCGTACCGATGATGACATGACATGGATCGTCTGGAACGATCCGATGACTTCGCCTTCATCGACCTACATCTATGATCGTACGGCAGGCACTCTTACGCCGTTCTACACCACCCGGCCGGAGCTGGAAGGTGCACCGCTTCAGCCAATGTATCCGGTTGAGATTACCAGCCGCGATGGTCTGACGCTGCCGTCCTATCTCACGCTCCCACCGGGAAGCGACGCTGATGGCGATGGTCGTCCGGAAAGCGCGGTTCCCATGGTTCTGCTCGTGCATGGCGGACCTTGGGCACGCGATAGCTATGGCTTTTCCAGCATGGTCCAGTGGCTTGCGAACCGCGGCTATGCGGTGCTGCAGACAAACTTCCGCGGCTCGACTGGCTTCGGCAAGGACTTCATCAATGCAGGCAACAAGCAATGGGGCCTGAAAATGCATGATGATCTGATCGATGCGACCGATTGGGCGATCGCAGAAGGCATCACCAGCGCTGACCAGGTTGCGATCATGGGCGGGTCCTATGGTGGCTACGCAACGCTTGCCGGCCTCGCGTTTACGCCTGAGAAGTTTGCTTGCGGCGTCGACATTGTCGGCCCGTCTAACCTCGAAACACTGCTTGAGACAATTCCGCCTTACTGGGCTCCGATCGTGAAAATGTTCCACGAACGGATGGGTGATCCGAATACGGAAGAAGGTCTGGAGCTGTTGAAGGCAGCCAGCCCGCTCTACAAAGCGGACGAGATCACAAAGCCGCTGCTTATCCTGCAAGGCGCCAATGATCCGCGCGTCAAGCAAGCGGAAAGCGATCAGATCGTAAGCGCGATGAAGGAAGCGGGCATTCCGGTGACCTATGTCCTTTATCCCGATGAAGGGCACGGTTTTGCCAAGCCCAACAACAACATCGCGTTCACGGCCGTTTCCGAGAACTTCCTTGGCACATGCCTTGGCGGTCGGAGCGAACCAATTGGTGACACTGTAGCGTCGAGCACCGCGCAAATCCTTGAGGGGGTTGAGCATGCGCGCGGCCTTCAGGACGCATTAGGCGACGAATAAACGGCCCCAAGTGAGCTCTTGCCAACGGCGAGAGCTCACAAAAGGCTGACAAGCTCGCGCAACCTCTCTAAGCAAGTTGCAAATTGCAATCTTGCGGACACAATCCAGGGAGAGGGGTATCGCCATGAGCGAACGCAGGTCTATTTTCATCACAGGCGGCGGTTCCGGACTTGGTCGGGCCGTTGCCATTTTTTTTGCTGAGCGCGGCTGGTTTGTCGGCATTGCCGATATCAACGAGCAAGGCATGCAGGATACGCTCGGCCTAATTGATGGCGGGTTCACCTATTCGCACAAGCTTGATGTGCGCGATCGCAAGGCGTGGGACGAAGCGCTTGCGGCCTTCTCCACCGCTGCGGGTGGCCGGATCGATGTGGTGTTCAACAATGCGGGAATCGCGCATGGCGGCCCTTTGGCGGAGCAGCCGGAAAACGAGATCGAAGCTGTGCTCGACGTTGATCTCAAGGGCGTGATCTTTGGCGCACAGGCATCCTATCCGCATTTGAAGAAAACTGCGCCGGGCTCAGTCCTCGTCAACACAGCCAGCCTAGCCGGTATTATCGGCGCGCCGAACTTGTCGGTTTATTGCGCTGCCAAATGGGCAGTGCGCGGTCTCACACACAGTCTGGACGCGGAATGGGCCGATGACGGGATCAAGGTCACATCGCTGTGCCCGGGCTTTATCGACACGCCGATTATCGAGCAGGTCGCCGTAGACTCCAATCAGACCGTCAAGGAAACGCTGATCGAAGCGGGTGTGGAAGTCGGTCATGTTAGCGAGGTTCCCCCCGTAGTGTGGAACGCGGTCCATGGTGACAAACTTGACTACACCGTCGGCAAAACCGCTGGGCGTTTACTCAAGCTCTCACGCTGGCTGCCGGGCCGCGTGCGCAAAGAAATGCGCAGCCGCGGGATTGGCGCTGAAGTTTAAATCAGGCCGTCGATTGCGGCGATCATCTTGACATCGCGCTGTGACAAAGCACCGCCATTATCGGGGTCAGCATCATGCGTGGTCAGCGTGATTTCGACCCGGTTATAGACGTTGAACCATTCTGGGTGATGGTCATGGCTGTCCGCGATGAGCGCAACGCGGCTCATGAAGCCCCATGCCTCGCTGAAATCAGCGAATGTGAACGTCCGCTCGACTGCCCTGCCCTCGCGCGCCAGCGACCAATCACTATGCTCGCTGAGAAGCGCGTCGCGTTCTGCGTCAGTAAGTTGGGGGACTGACATGGCCTACTCCTTGTTAGCTGCCTCGCTTTTGCTTAACCCATCGCGCGATGCAAGTTTCCCGCCTTTCTGCCACTGATCTGGCCTGCCGCCGAGGCGAGCGTGTGCTGTTTCGCGGTCTAGGACTGCAGGTTGAGAGCGGCCAAGCGCTGCACACTGCTGGCGCAAACGGAATCGGCAAGACAAGCCTGTTGCGCATTCTGGCGGGTCTTCTGCGACCCTTCGCGGGACAAGTGGCCAGCGAAGGCGCTATCGGGCTCCTCGATGAGCGTCCCGGCTTGGATCCCGATCTTCCATTGCGAAAAGCGCTGAACTTCTGGGAGCGCGTGGACGGATGTTCGGACCCTTCCGGAGCTCTTGCTGCGATGGGGTTGGAGCCACTGCTCGACGTGCCTGTCCGCTATCTTTCGACCGGACAGCGCAAACGGGCGGCGCTCGCCGCTTTGCTCAATCGCGGTGTGCCTATCTGGCTGCTGGACGAGCCGCTTTCCGGTCTGGATGCCGCCGCTATCGAGCAAGTGACGGCGCTCATCTCATTGCATGTTTCCGGTGGGGGGATCGCCATCATCGCATCGCACCAGCCGCTCGCCATTCCCGATCTGCGCGTGCTTGAGATTGCGGATTTCGTCCCATTACTTTCGGACTATGAGGCGAGCGAATGATAGGTACGCTGCTTCGCCGCGATCTCGCACAATTCTTCCCCTTCACAGGAAGCGGAGCGGCCTTGCCGCTGCTGTTCTTCCTTGCCGTCGCCATGCTCTATCCCTTCGCTGTGGGTCCAGACGCCAATCTGCTTTCGCGAACCGGTGGCGGAATTGTGTGGATCGCGGCCTTGCTCGCCGCCATCCTTCCGCTCGACCGCTTGGTTGCGCGCGACATTGAACTGGGCGTGTTTGACCAGCTGCGGTTGCGCGGCATCGCGGAAGAGAGCGCCATGGCCGTCCGCTTGCTGGCGCATTGGCTGAGCTTTGGTCCGCCTTTGATCTTAGCGACGTTCCCTGCAGCAGCCTTGCTCAAGCTGGAGGACGAAACGCTGCATCTTTTGCTGCTTGGATTGCTGGCGGGAACGCCAGGCTTGGCCGCCATTGGCCTTATCATCGCGAGCGTGACCGCAAGTCTGCGTGCAGGCGCAGCGCTTTCAGGGCTATTGCTGATACCGCTTGCCTTGCCGATCCTGATATTCGGCGCAGGCGCTCTCGCAAGGAATGACATAGCTACTATCGGGTTAACCGGAGCGTTAAGTTTAGGCCTTATAGCGCTCGCACCGTTTGCTGCTGGCGCTGCTATCAGGGCCGCTCGGGAGGGATAAATGGACTTACTTGCGAACCGTTACGTCCAAATGCTGATTGGCGCTGTCACCGCCATTGCGCTCGCCATCTGGGTGGTTGCTTTCTTCACTGAAGACGAACCCGAACCTGATATCTGGTGCGCTTTCAAAGGCGTAAATGGCCAAGGCCCTGTGTTCATGGGCCGCGTCCAGGGCCCAGTTGAGCGGGTGGCGATCCGCGGGTTGCTGTCCAAGCCGCGCGTCGGCAATACCTATGACATCAACGGTTCCGCCACGTTCCAGTATCGCGGGCAAAGGCGCAATGCGGTGATGGAAGGCGAAGTAACCGTGGATGGAAATGACCGCGTCACCTATCTTGACCTGTCACTGACGGGCGAGGAGCTGGGCCGCAATGGTCTGACAATGGCGACGCTTGATGGTAACGGCCGCGCAGCGCCTGATCGCAGCCGCGCCTACCTCTACAGGGACTCGCGGTTCCGCCTGTCGCACCCGATGTTCTACGCTTGCAGCGTGGACTTCACAGCCAATCCGCCGGCAACAACAGAGTAAGCTTGCTCCAACGCTTACGCGTAAGGCGGTTGGTGGCGGCCTTTTGCGCTTTCTGTGAAGATTTCAACGCCGTCATCTGTGATCGCAATCGAATGCTCGAATTGCGCTGAGAGCGACTTGTCGCGCGTCACCGCTGTCCAGCCATCACTGAGCACCTTGGCCCATGGCTTTCCGAGATTGATCATCGGTTCGATGGTGAAGAACATTCCCGGCTTGAGCTCAGGCCCGGTGCCGAGCTTGCCTGCATGCACCACTTCAGGCGCATCGTGGAACAGGCGGCCAAGCCCATGCCCGCAAAATTCGCGCACAACACCATAGCGGAACTGCTTGGCATGCGTTTCAATCGCATGGCCAATATCGCCGAGCCGCGCGCCCGGCTTTGACGCGGCTTCAATGCCCAGCATCAAGCACTCATAGGTCACATCGACCAAACGCTTCGCTTTCAAAGGCGGTTCGCCCGCATAGAACATGCGGCTTGTGTCGCCATGCCAGCCGTCGAGCAAGGGCGTGACATCGACATTGACGATATCGCCTTCCTTGAAGACCTTCTCGCTTGGAATGCCATGACAAATCACATGGTTGATCGAAATACAGCAGCTATGCGTATAGCCGCGATAGCCAAGGGTTGCCGGCACGGCTCCGCCATCCAGCATCATTTCACGGATCGCTGTATCGACGCTCTCGGTTGTCACACCCGGCTTCACCAGATCAGCGACTTCATCGAGGATATTCGCCGCCAAACGCCCAGCCTTGCGCATGCCTTCAAACCCCTCCTCAGTGTGGAGCTTGATAGTGCCGTCGCGATAGACCGTCTGGTCGCCTTCTACGAGTTGATATTGATGCATCCGCGCTATGTAGCGCTTCACAAGTGAAAATGCGAGTGACAAGCGCGATAGGGTGGCTAAACACCCGGTCATGACCGATGTATCCAATCTCATCCAGCCTGATCGCGGGCAAGACGCGATCACTATCCGCCTCGTCACCAAAGACGGTTTCGAAGACTGGCTGAAGTCCCTTTCCGCTGGTCAACGCGCCGCTGTGAAAGCGCAAAAGTTTGAAGGCGCACCCGGACAGACAGCCATTGTGCCGGATGGCGACGCTTGGTTCGCTGCAGGCGGCGTTGCCGATCTGGAAGACCTGTCGAGCTATTGCCTGGCCAAGCTTGCTGAAGTGCTGCCGGAAGACACCTATCGCCTTGCCGAGGGGGATCCGGGCGACGCCATGCTCGGCTGGATGACAGCGCAATACCGCTTTACCCGCTACACCGAGGAAAAGCCCGAAGAACCGCGCGTCCTGCTTTCCAAGCAAGTGAAGCACATTGCCTCGGCCCAAGCCGAAGCGGCGGCTGAGCTACTCGTGCGCGATCTCGTCAACACGCCCGCGGAAGACATGGGACCTGCCGCGCTTGAAGCCGAGATCGAAAAGCTCGCAAAAGCGCATTCGGCCAAGCTCAAGGTTGTCAAAGGCGATGCTCTGGAAACCGGCTATCCCATGGTGCACGGCGTGGGCCGCGCAGCAGCGCGCCATCATGCGCCCCGCCTGCTCCACCTGACTTGGTCTCGTTCAGGGGGCAAAGACAGCGACCCGGTTCTCGCGATTGTCGGCAAAGGCGTATGCTTCGATTCCGGCGGGCTCGATATCAAGCCCGCTGCCGGCATGAAGCTGATGAAGAAAGATATGGGCGGTGCGGCTCACGCGATCGCGCTTGCAGGGCTCGTGATGAACGCAGAGCTCCCTGTGCGCTTGCATTTGCTGGTTCCGGCAGTCGAGAACGCAATCGCAGGCAATGCCTTCCGCCCGGGCGACGTGCTGTCCAGCCGCAAGGGATTGACTGTTGAAATCGGCAATACGGATGCGGAAGGCCGCTTGATCCTTGGCGATGCGCTAACCCGTGCAAGCGAAGAAGAGCCTGACTTGATCATCGATTTTGCAACGCTGACCGGAGCTGCGCGTATAGCACTCGGGCCGGACCTGCCAGCGCTTATGACGCGCCGCGATGAAACCGCTAATGCGCTGATCGCCGCAGGCCATGAATGCGATGACGAGGTATGGCGTCTGCCCTTGCCTGAGGCCTACCGCGAATGGCTTAAATCCGACATTGCCGACATGAACAACATATCTGGCAATCCCTTTGCCGGCGCGAGCGTCGCAGGCCTGTTCCTCGACAAATTCGTCGGTGACGATATCGACTGGGCGCATTTCGACACATTCGCTTGGCGCCCCTCTGCAAAGCCCGGACGCGCGAAAGGTGGCGCGGCCTACGGCCTGCGCGCAAGCTGGCATATGTTGCAAAGCCGCTACGGCGCGTAACATTTGTCGCGGGTAACCACGCCAAGCTAACTTGCCGGAAAGGACTGGCGTGTATAGGCGCTCAAAGGTCCGGACATCGCCGGGCCGTGAGCAACGGGATATGACGACAAGCCATGACTGGCGCTGCCGATTATACAGTTCCTGATGGCCCGCTGTGCCTCAGCGGCCCTTTGCCGCGTCCGGAACCCGGCGCGTTGCCGCTGCGCGGGGACTTAGCGCATATCGCTCTCGCTGGCACGCATCTGGCGGCGCATTACGTCGTCCCCATAGTGGCTGAGATCGGTTTGGCTGGCGCTCCGATGTATCTCGCTCAACGCGATGACAGCGACATTATGCAAACGCTCAGCTCCGGCACAAAGGTAGAAATCCTCGACATGGCAGGCGACTGGGTGTGGTGCTGCCTTGGTCCCAGAGGTCCGGCGGGATACGTCAAAGCGGATTGCCTCGCTGCCTGATCGCGCTATGACGCGCGCATTATGGCAACGCGCATTTTCATCGATGGAGCGGCTGGAACCACCGGCCTTGAGATTCGCGAGCGGCTGACCGGCCGCAGCGAGTTCGAGCTGATTGTACTAGATGATGCGCAGCGCAAGAGCGAGGCCGCACGCCGCGATGCCCTGCACGCTGCCGATGTCGCGATCCTTTGTCTGCCCGATGATGCAGCACGCGAAGCAGTGAGGCTGGCCGAAGGCTCTGACACACGCTTTATCGATGCCTCAACCGCGCACCGCGTGGCCGATGGCTGGACCTATGGCTTCCCTGAACTGGTCGGGCGCGACAAAATCGCGGGCGCTCAATTCGTGAGCAATCCCGGCTGCTACCCGACGGGTTTTCTAGCGCTTGTAGCACCACTCGTTCGCGCAGGATTGCTTCCGGCCGATTGGCCATACACGATCAATGCCGTGAGCGGATATTCGGGCGGCGGCAAGGCTCTGATCGAGCGGTTCGAGAGCGATCTAACGATAGGCTTTCGCGCCTATGGCCTTTCGCTCGACCACAAGCATCTAGCGGAAATGCAGAAATACGCGGGCTTGGCTCATGCGCCGGTATTCTCGCCCAGCGTGGTCCCGACGCATCGCGGCATGGTGGTCGACGTGCCCCTGCCGCTTTCAGCGATGAACGCGCTGCAGAGCCGCGACGCTGCGACAGCGATCCAAAGCTGCTGGTACGAGACCTATCAGGACAGCGCGATTGTCATGATCGCAGACGCGCCGGAGAGCGGCGAGATTTTGCTCAGCCGCAATGCTCAGCCTTGGGACGGGATGCATATTTGCGCATTTGTCAATGCGGATGGCTTGCAAGCCCGCCTCATTGCGAAGCTGGACAACCTTGGCAAAGGCGCGTCCGGCGCCGCGATCCAGAGCCTCAACATCATGTGTGGATTTCCTGAGGAAACGGGTCTTGCTCTGTAGTACTGCCTAAATTTTAGGCAGCCTCCGTTCGACTCTTGGGCACACGCTCCGATCCGGAGCAGACCGTGCGCTCAACCATCATGTCCAAAGTGCTGGAATCGCAGCATCCCTTTGCTTGCGGGAATTCTCTTCACGCATTGGCACGAATCTTGAATTCGCCCGTTAACAAATCATGAAGCCATCGCTCTTGGATTTCCTCGAGAAGAATGGCGAATATTGGAAGAGGACAACCCCCGCGTGAAGAAGGTCGAATCGATCATCAAGCCGTTCAAGCTCGACGAAGTGAAGGAAGCGCTGCATGAGATCGGCGTATCCGGTATCACTGTCACTGAAGCCAAGGGCTTTGGCCGCCAGAAGGGTCACACCGAACTCTATCGCGGCGCTGAATATGTCGTCGACTTTCTACCCAAGGTGAAGCTCGAAGTGGTCGTCAGCGACGATCTGGTCGAGCGCACTGTGGAAGCCATCGCCAACGCTGCTCAAACGGGCCGGATCGGTGATGGCAAGATCTTCGTCTCGCCAATCGAGACCGCGCTGCGGATACGAACCGGGGAGCGCGACGACGCGGCGATCTGATTACCTAAGTACAATTTTCAACCAACCATGAACCTGCCCCAAAAACAGGGGGCGCATTCAAAACTAGCTGGAGGCTGACACAATCATGGCAAGTGCAAAAGACATCCTGAAAACCATGAAGGATGAAGAAATCGAATGGGTCGACCTGCGCTTCACGGACCCCAAGGGCAAGTGGCAGCACCTTTCCATGTGCGCCGATGTCATGGACGAAGACGCGCTCGAAGACGGCCTGATGTTTGACGGCTCGTCCATCTCCGGCTGGAAGGTCATCAACGAATCTGACATGATCCTGAAGCCGGATCTCAGCAATTCCTACATCGATCCGTTTAGCGCCACGCCGATGCTGGTGCTGTTCTGCGATATCGTGGAGCCTTCAACCGGCGAACTGTATGGCCGTGACCCGCGCTCGACAGCCAAGCGCGCAGAAGCCTATCTCAAATCCACCGGCATTGGTGACACGGTCTATGTCGGCCCGGAACCTGAGTTTTTCATGTTCGACGATGTGCGCTTCGAAGACGGCTATGCCGGATCAGGCTTTGCGATCGACGACATCGAGCTGCCAACCAACACCGGCAAGGAATATGAAGCGGGCAACATGGGCCACCGCCCGCGCGCAACCGGCGGATACTTCCCAGTCGCGCCTGTCGACAGCGCGATGGACATTCGCGGCGAAATGGTCGCAACGATGAAGGAAATCGGCTTGCCGATGGACAAGCATCACCACGAAGTTGCTGCCGCTCAGCACGAGCTTGGCATCACATTCGGTGACCTCGTCACGACCGCTGACCGCGTGCAGGTTTACAAGTACGTCGTGCAGCAAGTCGCCCATGCCTATGGCAAAACCGCGACCTTCATGCCGAAGCCGATCAAGGAAGATAACGGTTCAGGCATGCACACGCATATGTCGATCTGGAAGGACGGCAAGCCGACTTTCGCTGGCAATGAGTATGCAGGTCTGTCGGAAACCTGCCTTCACTATATCGGCGGTGTCATCAAGCACGCGAAAGCGCTGAACGCCTTCACCAACCCGACCACCAACAGCTACAAGCGTCTGGTGCCGGGCTTTGAAGCGCCTGTGCTGCTGGCTTACTCAGCGCGCAACCGCTCTGCTTCGTGTCGTATTCCATACGGTGCAGGCGACAAGGCCAAGCGCGTCGAGTTCCGCTTCCCGGATGCTCTGGCGAACCCGTACCTGTCATTCTCAGCGCTGCTGATGGCTGGCCTCGACGGTATCCAGAACAAGATCCACCCGGGCGAAGCCATGGACAAGAACCTCTACGACCTCCCGCCTGCAGAGCTCGCAGAAGTTCCGACTGTGTGCGGTAGCTTGCGTGAAGCGCTGGAAGCACTGGAAGAAGACTACGAGTTCCTGCTGAAGGGCGATGTGTTCTCGAAGGACCAGATCGATGCTTACGCAGAGCTGCTGTGGGAGCAGGTCTCGCGCATGGAAACGACGCCATGCCCGGTCGAATATGACATGTATTACAGCGCGTAATTTGTTGGCCTACCGCTTCGCTACTTGAGACCGGTAGAGCTTAAAGCGAACACAAAGGGGCTCGACCGTCTGGTCGGGCCCCTTTTTTGGTAGGAGCTTTCGTTGATTTACCTCGTTTCTGAGGCGTGGCTCTCGCGCAACGAACGGGCAAAATCGGCATGACTTGCCTCAACACGCGATTGACGCTGCAATTGCCATCAGCAAGGAGCGTGGCGTTCAAAACCACTTCGCCCAGCTGACCCCACGTTGGCGGGCCAACCTACTCATAGTCGATTGAACTCAAGGAACCGGCATGAAACTCCCAACGCATTTCCGCACAAGCGCTGCCGCTGTCGCGATCACCATGTCGCTCGGCATGGTCGCACCAGCCGCCGCTCAAGACGAAACCGCTGCCGAGGCTGAGACCGATGATGGCGCTTTGCCTTCGATCATCGTTACAGCTCAACGCCGCGAAGAGAACATTCAGGATGTTCCGATTTCCGTCACCGCCATCAACAATGAAGCGCTGCAAGCGGTCAACAGCGGCGGGCAGGACATTCGCGCGCTGTCAGGCCGCGTTCCCAGCCTCGTCGTCGAATCCTCCTTCGGTCGTGTCTTCCCGCGCTTCTATATCCGCGGGCTTGGCAACACCGATTTCGACTACAACGCCTCGCAGCCAGTGAGCCTCATCTATGATGATCAAGTCCTCGAGAACCCGATCCTCAAAGGCTTCCCGGTATTCGACATGCAACAGGTCGAAGTGCTGCGCGGCCCGCAAGGCACTCTGTTTGGCCGCAATACACCGGCTGGCATCGTCAAATTCGATTCGGTCAAACCGCGCGATTATGATGAAGGATATGCGCGCATATCCTACGGCCGCTTCAACAATGTGAACGCGGAAGCGGCAGTCAACCTCGCTGGTAACGACACCTTCGCACTGCGCGTATCCGGCTTGTACCAGCGCCAGTCCGACTGGGTCGACAACGTCCTTCCGTCGGGCGAAGAGGACGACGCACTTGGCGGATATGAAGACTTCGCATTCCGCGTACAGGCTCTCCTCCAGCCCACCGATGACTTGGACATCCTGCTTACCGGCCAGCTGCGCGAGCTGGACGGGACAGCCCGCCTGTTCCGCGCGAACAATTTCACGCGCGGCGAGCGCGGCCTCAATGCCAATTTCGAACGCGACAGCGTCTCGATTGACGGCCAGAACGAGCAGGAACTTAGCGCACAGAACTTGTCAGCACGCATCACATACGATTTCGGCGCACTCTCGCTGATCTCTGTTACGAGCTGGTGGAATGCGGATTCCACTTCAGTCGGTGACGTCGATGGCGGCTTCGGTGCAGAATTCCTGCCGCCTGAACTGACCGGCCCCGGCTTTATTCCGTTCACTGCGGAAACGCGTGACAGCGTGCCGAACCTTAAACAGTTCACGCAAGAGCTTCGCATCGCAAGCGACACGGATGGACCATTCAACTTCCAGGCTGGCCTGTTCTATTTCGACGAGAACCTTGAAATCGTCTCGGAGAACTACTCAACGCTGGGTGATCCGCTGAACGCGCCTGGCGGCGTGAACATTTTCGTCACGCAAGAACAGAACAGCGACGCATTCGGCCTGTTCGGCTCTGTCACCTATGACATCACCGAGCAGCTCAGCGTTACCGGCGGCATCCGCTATAATGACGACAGCCGCGATTTTGTCGTGGTTCGTAGCCAGGATACGCAATTCCCTGACTTCCTGCAGAACCCGCTTGGCACTGTTACCCGGCAGGTTAGCGACGAGACCGTCACATGGGACGGTAGCGTAACCTACGAAGCGAGCGATGATGTCAATCTCTATGCTCGCGTTGCTCGTGGCTATCGCGCGCCGAGCATTCAGGGCCGGATCCTGTTCCCGCCAGCAACCGCCACGCCGCTTGAAGACGGCGTTTCTGTTGCGGATTCGGAAACAATCACATCGTGGGAAGCAGGTCTCAAATCTACCTTGTTAGGCGGCCGTGCCCGCTTCAACCTCTCAGGCTTCCTCTACAATCTCAACGATGCGCAGCTCACGGCTGTGGGCGGCGATGTCAACGCGAACCGCGTGATCAATGCAGACAATGTACGCGGCTACGGGTTCGAGATGGATGCAGAGCTGGCAGCGACAGACAATCTGCTGCTGACTGCAAGCCTCAGCTACAATGACACAGAGATCCAGGACGACGATCTGACCACGGCTGCATGCGGCGGTGTGCGGGTCGACACATTCCCGGACGTGTCGCTGTGCACGATCCTCGATCCGATCGAAGTGGCTGCCGCTCCATTCTCAGCCGCCATTGTCAACATTGACGGCAACAGCCTGCCGCAAGCTCCGAAGTGGATTGCGAACTGGACCGCACGCTATGGCCAGCCGGTCGGCGACGGTGAAGTCTACATCTTCACCGACTGGGCCTACCGTTCGAAGATCAACTTCTTCCTCTATGAGTCGGTTGAATTCCAGGATCGCAGGCTGCTCGAAGGCGGTGTGCGCGTTGGCTACAAGACCGATGGCTACGAGATTGCGGGCTTCGTGCGCAACATCACTAATGACACATCGGCTGTCAGCGGCATCGACTTCAACAACCTGACTGCAATGGTCAATGAGCCTCGCATCTGGGGCATCGAAGCGAGCATCAACTGGTAAGCGGATGACCTTGTGAACGGTCTCGCCATGGGATCGGTCGCGAGAAGCAAATCGCAAAAGACAAGGCCGCTCGGGAAACCGGGCGGCCTTTTTCTCGTCGCTCGTCAACTAGTCTCGCCGCGACCGTCCCATTTCCTACATCCGGCCTGCGAGCTACAGAATCGGACGCACTTTGAAACTTTGCATCCATCCTTCGCGGACTATGAAACCCCCCCCATCAGTTTTGGAAAAATAGGAAAAGTGTCAACTTTGTTGGAAACGCCAAATACAGCAGAGTTCTACGGTGTTGCGGCCCATTTTGCGAAGTTGACAGGTGTCAACTTTGTCAACTTTGTTGGAAAGGCGCGCATGAGGCCAAAAACCTCTTGATCGCACCGCGCTCCCCGGCTGTTTGAAGGAAAGTGTTTTCCTACTCGCGGCAAACGTGCCTAATCCCTCGGCCTCTAAATTTTCCGTTCGAGAGGCCCACCATGAACGCACCCTGCCCTACCCCCGATTCTTCCGCCCGCAAGCCGATCTTCGACAAGGTCCGCGAATTCATCGGTCGCAGTTTCAAGCAAAGCGAAGTCCGAATGATCGACGGGGCACTTGATGCCCTGTTACCAAACTCATGCCCGCGACAGGTCAGCGAAGCGGGTATCGCTCTTATCAAACGCTTCGAAGGATGCGCGCGGCTGCGCACCGACGGCCTTGTTGAAGCCTATCCCGACCCTGGCACAGGCGGTGCGCCCTACACCATCGGGTGGGGGGCGACAGGACCCGATATCGATGCGCATACAGTGTGGTCACAAGAGCAATGCAATACGCGGCTCGAACAGGACATTGCTCGCCACGCGCGCGATGTACGCCAAGCGATTGGCGATACGCCGACGACGCAAGCGCAATTCGATGCCCTGGTCAGCTTTCACTACAATACCGGCGCGATTGGCCGGGCGACGCTGACGGAGAAACACAAGGCACTGGACTTTGCGGGCGCGGCGGATGAGTTTCAGCGGTGGAACCGCGCAGGCGGACGTATCCTGAAAGGGCTTGTCCGGCGGCGCGGCGCAGAAGCGAAGTTGTATCGGGGAAGTTTTATCTGAGTGTCCGAGCCACCCACGATTATTCGTTGGGTACGGTTTCGACATCCATCGAACCCTTGCGGCACCGGCCCACTCCCCCTCCCGACCACCCAGTCAGGATTATCCCATGGGTGGTCGGGAGGGGGAGTGGGATGGCACAGCAAACGAATGGCTAATAATCCCGGCTAACCTCTGCCACCACGCTGTCGCGCCCAATTGTCGAGACGCTGCCAAGCAGCGAAAGCCAGCTGGTCACGCGAAACTCGACGGAGGTGGCGCTATAGGCACGTCCATCTGTCACCAGTTCGATATAGAACCGCTTGCCAAGGTTCTTGCCGAGCGCGACGCCGGTCCCACGGTCGAGCGCCGGGTCCGCGCTGACAATGCGCAACCGGTCGAGACCAATCGCGCTCCTCAACTGATTGATCGGATCAAGTCCTGAACCACCTCTGAGGCTCGCGAGCGCGGTGCCCAATTGCAAAGCGTCAGTTGCAGAAAGCGAGGTTATGGAATCGCCAAACAGCAGGCGGGAAAGAATCTCTTCTTCCGGCATAGCCGGGTTGGAATTGAAAGCGATCCGCGGCTCAAGCGCATTGCCCTGAACGCTGACACTTACATCCAGGCCGTTCTGATCGGTCTCCGCCAAAATATCCAGGCGCGGATCGATTGGTTGGTTTTCATCAAATTCGATGCGCCCGCGTGTGATTTCAAAGCGCGTTCCGGCAAAACTGTAGAAACCGCGCACGATACGCGCTTCGCCGCCAATGCGGGGATCATCCGTCGTGCCGCGCAGGACAATATCCGCGCCCCACTCACTGTCGAGGCCCATGCCATCGACATCGATCCGGCTGCGGGTCGAGGCATCGATGAGATAGCGCCAAGGCGAAGCCACACGAGTGGTCTGCGTTTCGCTGTCGTCGCGGTTGATCTCGCGCGTGTTAATCGAGGGGACGCGCACATCTTCCGCGGCGGTACCAAGCTTCCAGCTTGCGCGATTGATGCGGACACGGCCTGCGATTGTTCCCCCGCGGCCATCGGAAACGATCCGCAAGGGACCGGTGATGGTTGCGGAGAGGCCGGCAGCATCGAGGAGGTTAGCATTGTCGGCTGCAATCTTGATGTCGAGCCCCGGCCCGCGCGATGCGCTGAGATTGGCAAGGTCAACCGTGCCGCTTCCGCTCACTTTGCCGCCATTGCTCGCTTCGCCGGCGAATCGCGTGAGGCGCAAGGTCGAGCCCGCAAAGCTGCCGCGTACGCTGGCATCCCGCACATCGGTGCCTGACAAGCCGCTGCGAACGCGCAGGCTGTCACTGCTCAGATTCCCGCGCACTTGCGGATCGGCAAGCGTTCCGGTCGCGCTTGCAGTGACTTCAACCGGCCCGGTGAGATCGAATGCGTCAATGGCGGCAAGACGCCACAACTCCGCGGCGCTGCCATCGTAGCGCAGGGCGCCATTCAAGCGCCCTGCCTGCAGCCGCTGCCACAAGGAGCCGCGCGCATTGAGATCGGAAACTCTCGCCCGGATCTGGCCAAGGCGCTTGCTATCATCGCTTATCAGGCCTTGCAGTGTAAGCTCGCCAGGCTGCAAATCACTCACCACTGCGACATCAAGCGGTGGGGAAGACAGCACTAGGCCGGAGCGCGTCAAATCATTGAAACGCAGCCGCGCATTGCCCGTCGCGAGGCGGTCAGGACGGTCTTCAAATTCGACGATGCCGGAGACTGTCCCGCCGAAACCCAGATCGTCCACTGCAAGGTCTGCCAGCGAAAGCGGCATGTCAGACAGCTTAAGGGAGAGGCTCGTTCGCGGGCCGCCCATCACGCCTTCCGCCAGCATGCGGCCCTGCCCAATATCAAGCCGGGAGGGAGCGAGCCGCCAACCGCCGGCCTCTTGCGCGGTGAGTACCGCTGCGCGCGGCATTGCGATCGTGCGCCCGGCGAGCTCACCCCGCGCAATCGCAGCGATCCGTTCAGCAGAGAATGTGCTGTTGACGTCAAGCGCAAACCGGCTCCCACGCCGACCAGTGACGGAGCCTGTCACGCTTCCACGCTCGCCATTCCAGTCAGCTTTTGCGGCAACGCGCCCGACTTGCAACGTGCCATAGCTGATGCCGCGCCCGGTTAAATCCCCGGTGACGACGGCACCTTGTTCGCCAAAGCTGCCTTGCGCGTCGATAACGGCCGAGCCGATACGGATCGGTGTCGCGCCGCTGAAACGCGCGTCTTTAGCCTGCAGATTGAGCGTGAAGGCCTGACCGCTCGGCTGCGGCGCAAGTCCGATAGTGCCGTCAAGCCCGCCGCCTGAAAGTCTTAGATTGCCGCGAGCGCCGCCATCGAGCAAATCAAGCGCGCCAGCCACTTGCGTGTCGCTCACCCGCAAGCTTTCGACCGCCAATCGCGCCGGAGCTTCGGCTGGTGTCACAAGATCGAAAACGCCATCGAACGTGCCGAGCAGCGACTGTCCTTCAGCGTCGATTGCAAAGCCTTGCTCGCTTGGCGCAAGCGCAAGTGTCACGTCGCGAATACCCGCCGCCGGAAATGGCTCCGCCAGCACAAGCCGCGCTTCCGGACCTGCGCCAGTAATCGCGCCGTCCACAGTGAAAGCGCCATAGTTCGCTTGCGCACCCGAGCCGCTAAACACGGTTCGATCACCTTCAACGCTTCCGCTCAATGCCAGCTGGAGCTGGTCGGAAGTAAGATTGAGATCGCGCAGCAGGATGGGCTGCCCGCTCCCTAGCGTCACCCCGCCGCGAAAGGCAACGGGGTCGCCTGCAAGCGTCTGAACAGTGTTGTTCGAGACCTGCGTCATGCGGCCCGCAAAGTTCGCCGCCAGCTTCCAATCCGAGCCAAGATTAAAGCGGAACTTCGCATTGGCATCGGCTTGCCCGAAGCCGTCGAGCGCAAGACCATTCCCCCGCGCTTCGCCTGCTAGAGCGTAAGTGCCAGCGGCTGGATCACCCCGGAGCGTGCTCGTCGCGCGCAGCTGCGGGAAACGGGCGCTCAGATTGTCCGAAATGAGCAGGCCAGCTTGAGAATAAGTCAGATCACCTGTCAAAGCGCCTTGTTTGAGCAAATCATCCAGCGTGGCGTTGCCTGTCTCAATTGCTTGCAAAGTCACATTGAGCGGAATCCGCCAATCGCTGCCGTCAAATCGCGCGGTACCATCTTGCGCTAGAGTTGCCAGCACTGTCTCGCCTGAAACCAGCTCGCCGACACGCAGCTCATGCGGGACTTCGAGATCGCGGAACGCCCCGTTGAGTTCAGCTGTCAGACGTGTGTTGTTGAGGACAAGGCTTTCGCCAAACAACGCAGGATCGCGCAGACGCGCCGTCAGATCGAAATCATCAAACGCATTGCCAGCCAGATCGACCGCGCCTTCGCCGCTCGCGCTCAGCGCGGTGCTGACGATGCGGAGCGATCCATCAAATGTGCTTTCTTCCAGCGTGCCGTCCGCCTTGAGGGACAGACCCGAACCGATCGCACGCCCCACCAAGCCGTCGATCTGCTGAGCCGGCGTAACGCGCCCGATCACACCGTATTGGCCACTTCTGTTGGTTACCCGAAAGCCTGCAACGCGCGCATCGTCCTGCTTGACCAGCAAATGCCCGACCCATTCGCTCCACGTGCCATCGCCTTCTAGCCTGGCAGTGTAACCTTGTTCAGCTCCAGTGAGCCGTGCAAGGACGCCATCCCGAGGCGCATCGTAAGCGAGCGAAAGGTCAAACACATCGCCATCCGGTTCCGCTTCGATCAGCAGCGCCAGGCTGTCTTGTCGACCCAACTGCCCCTTCGCATTGGCAAAGACACGGCCGGAACGAATATCGACTTCAGCGCTCAGATCGACCCGCTCAGCCTCATCGCTGAGCACACCGGGAGCAAGCGTCAAACCTTCGACCGCAAACCGGTCAATCCGAATATCAAAGTCCGGCAAAACCGGTGCATCAGGATCACCGGGAAGCAGCTCCGGCAAGCGCTCAAGCGTTCCGCGCTTCGCGGTCAATTCACGAACATCGAGCCCGCTCGTCAGCCAAGCCAGCGGGTTCCAGTCGAGGACCACCTCGGGAATGCGCAGAAAAACACCCTTGGGATCAGACAGCACGACGTCATGCAACGTCGCCTGCGCATAAATATCGCCTTCGATCCGCCCGACGGAGAAACGCAGGCCCGAAGCCGGCGAGACCTCGGCTATCTGGTTCGCCACAAAGCGTTTGCCGATGGGCGAGCCTAGGAAAAGCGCGCCAGCGAGCATGACCGCTACGACAGCAGCAAGCGCCCAGCCGAGCCGCTTCAACCAGCGTCGCTTGCGCTTTCGAACCGGTGTGTCCGGTTCTTCCTCATGCCGTGGATCATCGTAGGGCATCAGAAGGCCTGTCCAAGGCTGACATAGACCGCGACCGGGCTATCCTGTGGTTCAGGATTGAGCGGCACGCCCACATCCACGCGGATCGGGCCGAAACCGGTCTTGTAGCGAATGCCCAAGCCCGCGCCGTATTTGATCGTGCGGAAATCCGGAGTAGAATCAGTCGAAACAGTGCCCAGATCAAAGAATGGCACCACTTGCACCGCGCCGTCGAACAATCCGGTGTCGATACGCGCTTCAAACGAGCCTTCGACAAGCGATCGTCCACCCGTTGCTTCGCCAAAATCATTACGCGGGCCAATCGCCTGAAAGCCATAGCCACGTACAGAGCCACCACCGCCTGCATAGAGCCTGCGGGATGGGGCTATCTGGAAAGTCTCCGCACCCTGGATCGTCGCAAAGCTCGCCCGACCAGCCAGGACAACGCCTTCGCTGACCGGCTGGTAATAGCTCGCGTCGCCTCGCGCGCGAACATAGAAGCTGGTCTCGCCAGAGCTGCGTGATGCCTCAGGCGCGGCAAACAAGGTCACGCGATAACCCTGCGTCGGATCAAGCAGCGAGTCGCTGCCGTCAAGCGTCACACGCCCGAACAACGAGGCGATGCGGAAGGTCCGACGCGGCCGCTCGATACCATTGGTGACACGATTGCGCTCGTCTGTGAGAAGAACTTCCGCGCCAACCGCCCAACCCAAGGGTTTCTGGAACAACAGGTTCGAGAGCCGCTCGACAGAACCGCGCACGGCAATTGTGCGCGCATCCACCGCTTCAGTGGTGATGTCGCTCGCGTAGGCGTCGAGCGCCAGAACCTGATCGCGACGACGCCAATTACTACGCGTAAAGCCAACACCGGCAAGCTGTTCGCGCGTGCCCAAAATACCGCGAACCTTCAGCGCGCCTTCGGGCGGAAAGAGATTGCGGTGCTCCCAGCTCGCTTGTACTTTGAAACCGTCTTCGGTGCCATAACCGACCGCGCCAGCAATGGTTCGCAAACGTGCAGGCTCGAGCCCGACATCAAGCATCATTTCGCCTGGCTCGTTACCGACGGGTTCTTCAATAACGCGCGGCGTAATGGTGAGCGTTGAGACCAGGCCGGTTGCCAAAACCGCCCGGCGCAAATCCTGCTCCAAACTACGCTGATAGGTCTCACCGGGATCAAACCGAGCAATGCGTTGGAGATGACGGCTGGAGAGAAATTCAGGCTTGTCGCTTTGAACGCCTGCGAAAGCGTACTTCCCACCCGGATCAACCGGCATGTTGAGGTCGCCTTCATCGCGCTCATGATCAATCAGGAGTTCGGGGCTTGCGATGGTAGCAAAAGGATATCCGGTTTCGCCCAACAGGAAATCGAGCGCTTGCTTGCGTTCCAGAATGCGGTCGCTGTTGAGCGGGTCGCCGGACTTGATGCCGAAACTGGTCCGCAGCAGCCTCGCATCAGGTGCTTGATCGAGAGCGCCCAAGTCGATTGCGCCGAAGCGGTAGCGCGTGCCAGGCAGTATATCGAAGCGCGCCCGTGGCTCTGTATCTGCAGTTTCGTCACCCGGCTGAACCCCGCCGATCGAGCGGATCACACGCGCATCATAATAGCCATAGGCGCGAAGCAGCTGATCGAGCAGGTCCTGATCGGCGCGGGCGCGAGCAGCAAGTTGCGCGATGTTCTCATCACCAGACCCGAGCGCTTCGATCGTCGAGAGCGCCTTGAACCGCGCGACAAAGCCTGTCTTTTCCGGGAAAGCGTCATTGTCCTGAGGAAAACCGAGCAGCAAACGCTCGTCGACTTCGATTACATCGTCGATTGCGACACGTGGTGGCAGCTCAAGACCTTCAAGGTCTGCAAAAGGCTCGGCGTCAACCGTTTCGGTAGGCACGACACTATCGGGCAGCGCAATTACCTCTTGCAACTGTTCTTCGCTCGGCGTGTCGAGCTCAATCTGATCGATCGGAGGGAGGTCGACCTGAGCAGGAGGCGCGCTTTCCGTCTGTGTCTGATCGCCCGCCCAGTCTTCCGGGTTCTCAACCGCTTCCTCAGGGATCAGATCGTCCAGCCGCTCTGGCACGACCTGTGCTCGCCCAGCCTCAGGCGCAGCAGCCAGCACAATAGCCAGAACGGGTAGCAATATTCTCATGGTGAAGAGCGCAGTGGCGCTCGAATGCTTTCGCAGCGCTGTACGCCGATCAGCTGGGATCGATCCGTGCAGGCTGGCCGTCTTTCCCGCTGCCGATTTCGAGCCTTTGCCCGGGCTTGGTCGCGTTTGCGATAAGCTCGCGCTGCTCGACTTCGCCAAAGCGCGCCCAACCATCACGGGTAAGCTTTTCAAGCGGGCGGAAGCGAACCTTGTATTGCATGCGTGCAGAGCCCTCGACCCAATAGCCGAGATACACATATGGCAGCCCTTCAGCTGCCGCTCTGCGAATGTGGTCAAGGATGATGTAATTGCCAAGACCGGCCCGTTGCTCGTGTTCAGGGTCGTAAAAACTGTAAATCATCGACATGCCGTCGCCTTGACGGTCTGTCAGACATGCACCGACAAGCTGACCCGGTTCTCCACTCGCCGTTGGTTCCCGATACTCAACCAAACAGCTGGATACCGGGGTGTGTTCCACCATGTCGGCGTAGTCCATCTCGTCCATCGCGGCCATCCCTCCGTCAGGGTGACGTGCGGCGAGATACTTCTGCAGCAAGGCGAACTGTTCGTCAGTTGCCCAAGGGCGGCATTCCGTCGCGATCAAATCGCCGTTCCGCTTGAGGAGACGACGCTGCGTATTGGAAGGTTGAAACTCTTCAGCGACCACTCTGACAGAAACGCATGCCTGACAATCGAGGCAGCTCGGACGATAGGCGACAGTCTGACTGCGGCGGAAACCTATCCGGCCCAATGCTTCGTTGAGCTGATCCGCATGCGGACCCTTCAATTCGGTGAAGACCTTACGCTCGCTACGACCAGGCAGATAGGGGCACGGTGCAGGGCTTGTCACGAAAAAGCGAGGAAAGCGGATCGGAGCCGTCACAGTTTTGCCAGGGTCCTTTCAGGCCGTTAAATCGGAGTTCGTGAATCGCCATGAGGGCGCGTTAACCCGATCTTATGCCTATTTGCCCCGCGCGGTAAAAGACTATTAACCATGAAACATGGTAACCAATTGGTTATTTTGCACATTCAAACGCCAGCCTGAGCGGCTGTCAGCGATGAATTGCGGGATTTTGCGTATTAGTTGAGTTCAGCGAGCTCGACCTTGTAGCCTTTCGCCTTCAGCGCATTAACCAGCGCTTCCAATTGTTCGCGGTCGCGGGCTTCACATTCGATGTCTGTGATGAGGCCTTTGGCTGGCAAAGTTGTGAAGATGCGCTGGTGATAGATCTCGATGATGTTCACATTGTGCGCATCAAACTCGCGCATCACTTTGAACAAAGCGCCGGGACGGTCTTGCAGAGTGATGCGAAGCCTCGCCAAGCGGCCTTGCCTTGCCAGATCGCGCAACAGCACATTCGCGAGCAGCCGTGTGTCGATATTGCCGCCGCACAGCACCAGACCGATTGTCTTGCCTTTGAAGCGCTCCGGGTTCTGCAGAACCGCTGCGAGGCCAGCCGCGCCCGCCCCTTCGACCACAGTCTTCTCGATCTGAAGCAGCAGCGAGACCGCTTTCTCAAGCGAGCGTTCTTCAACCAGCTCGATATCATCGACCAGATCCGCGATGATCTGAGAAGTGAATTCGCCGGGAGCCTTCACTGCAATGCCTTCCGCCAGCGTGTCGCCGCCGCAATCCATGTCGAGGCCTTTGACCTTGGCATACATTGACGGGAAGAGCGCTGCTTGCACCCCGATCACTTCAGTTTCAGGCCGCAAGGTCTTCGCGACAGTCGCCATGCCGGAGATGAGCCCGCCGCCGCCAATCGGCACGACCAAGCAATCCAGGTCTGGCACCGCCTCCAGCATTTCGAGCCCGACTGTGCCTTGTCCGGCGGCCACATGCGGATCATCAAACGGGTGCACGAAAGTGAGATTGCGTTCCTGCTCCAGCTTGCGCGCATGAGCATAAGCATCGTCATAGGTCTCGCCTTCGAGCACGACATTGCCGCCGACCTGCTCGGTCTGCATGACTTTCACTGTCGGCGTTGTGCGCGGCATCACGATAGTGACAGGCACGCCCAGACGCGTCCCGTGATAGCTGAGGCCCTGACTGTGATTACCAGCAGAGGCCGCAATCACGCCGCGCTTCTGCTGTTCCTCGGTCAGCTGGAGCAAGGCATTCAATGCGCCGCGTTCCTTATAGGCAGCGGTAAACTGCAAATTCTCGAACTTCAGCCAGATTTGCGCGCCGGTAATCGATGACAGCGTCTTTGAATGCATCATCGGCGTTTTGACCACTGCGCCTTCAATGCGCGCAGCCGCTTCGCGGATGTGGTCCAGCGTCAGCGCATCACGCGCATTCTCGAAAGCCTTCAAAGCCGGGTTCGCAGTCATAGTGTGTGCGGTGCTACGGCGTGGATGCATCAGGTGCAATCGTGAATATGTTTGCATGGCCCGCTTTTGTCGGTAACCGAAGGCCTATGACGACAACGCATAGCGAGCCGAAGACCGTCGCCTTTCTCGGCCTTGGAGTGATGGGCGGACCGATGGCAGGCCATCTCGCCGCTGCCGGACACACAGTTCGCGCTTACAACCGCACCGGCTCGAAAGCGAATGCGTGGGCTGAAGAACATTCTGCCAAAGGTTCTAACGTTGAGGCTTGTCCGACCGCAGCAGAAGCCGCGCGCGAGGCGGAGATTGTCTTCGCATGCCTCGGCAATGACGAGGATGTCGCAGCGGTCCTCCTAAATGAAGACGGTGCACTCGCCGCCATGCGCGGAGGCGCTCTGCTGGTCGATCACACAACCGTCTCTGCCAACATGGCACGCAGGATCGAAGCAGCAGCAAGCGAGTGCGGCGTGCTCGCCATCGATGCACCTGTCTCCGGCGGGCAAGCTGGCGCAGAAAACGGACAGCTTGCGATCATGTGCGGCGGGAGCGCAGAAGCAATGGCGCGCGCGGCGCCAGTCATGGATTGCTATGCCAAAGCGATCGTCCACGTCGGCGGCCCAGGTGCAGGCCAGACCGCAAAGATGGTCAACCAGATGTGCATTGCCGGCGTTCTGGGCGGATTGTCGGAAGGCATCCGGCTTGCGCAGGCCTCCGGCCTCGATCTCGACAAGACATACCAGGCGATTTCAGGCGGCGCTGCGCAAAGCTGGCAGATGGACAATCGCTGGGCCACTATGGTCGAAGACGAGTTCGATTTCGGCTTTGCAATCGACTGGATGCGCAAGGATCTGGGCTATGCCTTGGCGGAAGCCCAACGGCTTGGGCTGTCATCACCAATTAGCGCATTGGTCGATCAATTCTATGCCGATGTTCAAGCCGCTGGCGGCGGGCGCAGGGATACAAGCGCACTGATTTCGCGTTTGCCCAAGGGAGGGGAAAAATGACTGTAATGGAACGGGTATCTTCGGCCCTAAAGACCGGTCTGCTCGCGGGAGCGGCTGCCGCTTTACTCCCCGCGCCTGCTCTGGCGGATACGCTCATTTACAATGTCGATGGCCTGACGATTGACGAGAAAGGCAATGTCGAGCGCTTTGCCTCGCTGGTGATCGACGATGATGGCACGGTGCGCGACATCCTGCTGCGCGGCGAGAAACGTCCAACCGATATAGACTTTTCCGTCGATGGCGAAGGCCGGGTCATGATGCCCGGCTTCATCGATGCGCATCTGCATGTCATGGGGATCGGCTTTGCAGCACTCACGCTGGACCTGTCGCAAACCGAGAGCTTGGAAGAAGCGCTAGCAGCCATTGCCGAGTTTGCAGAAGCCAATCCGGGTCGCCCGTGGATATTGGGAGGCGGCTGGAACCAGGAGAAATGGGGCCTTGGCCGTTTCCCCACTGCCGCAGAGTTGGATGCAATCGTCCCTGATCGCCCGGTTTACCTCACGCGAGTTGATGGCCACGCGGGCTGGGCCAACTCGCTCGCCATGCAAGCCGCAGGTGTCGATGCGAGCGCAGTCTCGCCAGCAGGCGGCCGGATCGAGCGGCTGGCTGGAAGCGAGACGCCAAGCGGAATCTTTGTCGATGCAGCAGAGAGTTTAGTCACACGAGCAATTCCCGCTCCGCGCGCAGTTGAACGCGATCTAGCGCTGTCCAAAGCGCAGGAAGTTCTGTTTGCGCAAGGCGTCACAGCGGCCGCTGATATGGGCACCTCGATTGAGGACTGGCAGACCTTCCGCCGCGCTGGTGACAGAGGCGCGCTCAAGCTGCGCATCATGTCCTATGCCAGCTCTTTGGAGACCATGCAGCTGATTGCAGGCCCCGGCCCGACGCCATGGCTCTATGAGGACCGCCTTCGGATGGGCGGGATCAAGATTTATCTCGACGGCGCGCTGGGATCACGCGGTGCCTGGCTCAAGGAAGACTATGCCGATGAGCCGGGCAATCGCGGCATTCCCATCCTGACGCCCGCTCAGCTGCGCAACACGATGAGCCGTGCGGCCATGGATGGTTTCCAGACTGCGGTCCATGCGATTGGCGATGCGGCCAATGCGGAAGTGCTTGCAGCGATTGAAGAGCTCAGCGAGACTTACGAAGGCGACAGGCGCTGGCGGATTGAGCATGCGCAGATTGTCGATCCCGCCGACATTCCAAAGCTCGCTGAGCATGGCATTATTGCAAGCTATCAGCCGCTCCATCAGACGTCCGACCGGGTGATGGCGGAAGCGCGGATGGGGCTCGGCAGGCTTGGCGGAGCCTATGCATGGCGCAGCGTCCTCAATGCAGGCGGCCGGATTACCTTCGGTTCCGATGCTCCGGTGGAACCGGCGGATACGCCAGCGGGGATTGCCGTTGCAATCAGCCGCACCGATGCCAATGGCGAGCCGTTTGGAGGCTGGCTGCCACAGGAAACCGTCTCGCGAGCGCAGGCCATTGCAGGATTTTCGAGCGATGCCGCTTTTGCAGGATTTGCCGAAGGGCGGTTCGGCCGGCTGGTGCCGGGTGAACGCGCGGACTTTGTGCTGGTGGATCGCGATCCGATGCTGTCTTCGCCTGCAGAAATCCGTAACATGACAGTGTTGGAGACATGGATCGGGGGCGAGCGCGTCTATAAGCGCGCCGAGTAAGACCTAAGCGCTGCTCTCGCTCTTGCTGGACGCTGTTTCAGGTGCGTCTTCGGATGTTTCTTCCTCGTCTGGTTTCCTGCCGCGCTCTTGCCAGCGCATCAGCAGCAGCGAGCCTTCAAACAGCAACAGCAGCGGGACGGCTAGGATCAGCTGCGAGCCCGGATCAGGCGGCGTGACAATCGCGGCAAGCGCTACAATGCCAACGATCACATAGCGCCGCGCTGCGACCAGCTGTTCGCGCTGGACGATACCGGCGCGGTTGAGCAGCAGCAGCAGGACTGGCAGCAGGAAACTCATCCCGAAAGCGAGAATGAACTGCATGACCAGGCTGAGATACTCGCCTGCGGAGGGCAGCGCATTGACTTCAAGCCCGCCGGCATCGCCTTCGAACCCGAGGAACCATTCGAACGCCACTGGCATGACGACGAAATAGGCCAGCGAAGCGCCTGCTGTGAACAGAATAGGCGTCGCGATCAGGAAGGGCAGGAAAGCCTTCTTCTCTTTCGCATAGAGGCCCGGCGCGACAAACGCCCACAGCTGGTTGGCGATGATTGGAAAGCTCACAAAGAACCCTGCGAAGAGTGCGACTTTAAGCTCGACGAAGAACACTTCGTATAGCTTGGTGAAAATGAGCTGCCCTTCCCCTTCCGGAAACGCGTCTTTCAGCGGCTGGACCAGAATGCCGAGGATCGGGTCCGCGAAATAAAAGCATACACCAAAACCGATGATCAGCGCGAAGATACTGCGCATCAAGCGGCTGCGCAGCTCGACCAGGTGATCGAGCAGTGGGGCTTGCGTTTCGTCTATGTCGCGAATGTTGAAAGCCACGGCCCGCTACCCCTTCTTCTCAGAGCTGGTTTTGGGTTTGGGTTTTGGCGCGCCTTTCGGACTTGCTGGTGTCTCGCTCAATGGCAATTCCGGCTCGGCTGAAACGCCCTTTATCTCAGGGTTATCTCGCGTCATCTCGGCTCTATCTTCAGCCGTCTGCACCGGAGGCCCGGTCATCTCAGGCGCGGTTTCAGGGCGGGCGGGAGCCTCGCTGAACTTGGGATCGGCAGGCGTATCAGCGCTGGTCTTCGCCATGATGGCTTCGTTCTGCGCTTTCCACTTTTTCTCCATGTCTTCGAGCTCGGCCTCGCGCACCATAGCGTCGAGCCCTGTGCGGAAGTGGCTGGAAACACGGCGAATTTTACCGACCCAACGGCCCACCGTGCGCAGCGCAAGCGGCATGTCCTTCGGGCCGATGACAATCACCGCCACTATCACAAGGACCAGTAATTCAGCTGCGCCGATATCAAACATCGATGTCTTCCGGCGTGAGTGGGGTTAGCGAATAGGCTTAGCTGGCCTTGTCGCCAGACTCAGACTTCTGCGCGTCGGACGACGGGTCCTTCGCAGTGGCTTCGATCTGCGCTGAAGGCTTGCCATCCTTGGCCTCGTCTTCGTTCATGCCTTTCTTGAAGCTACTGATTCCCTTGCCGAAATCGCCCATCATCTCTGAAATGCGGCCACGCCCGAACAGGACGAGGATAACCACAGCGATGATCGCAAGTTGCCAGACACTAAGACCCATTGGGATGCCTTCCTAAGTGATTTACCTCTGCAATATAGGGATTGTGACGCGCTTGCGCCAGTCGTAGCGCGTATCAATCTGTCTGCTGGATAAGCGCCGCTTCTTCAGAAGAGCTTTCGAGTTCCGGCTCAGCACCGTCATCCGGCGCAGCCTCTTCCTCGCCAGGTGTATCATCGGGCCGCATCGCTTCTTCCAACGCATCATCGACCGGATCGAGCAGACCTGCAGCGCGAAGCTCGTCCATCCCGGGCAAGTCCTTGCGACTTTCAAGCCCGAAATGTTCAAGGAATTCAGGGGTTGTAGCGTAAATCACTGGAAGCCCCGGCACTTCACGCCTCCCGGCCATGCGGATCCAACCCGCCTCCATCAGCACGTCTAAAGTGCCTTTCGCCGTCTGAACGCCACGAATGGATTCGATCTCTGCGCGGCTGACAGGCTCGTGATAGGCGATAATTGCGAGTACCTCGGTTGCTGCGCGGCTCAAGCGGCGGACCTGTTCGCGCTCGCGCCTCAAGAGGTGCGCCAGATCCGGTGCAGTCTCAAAATGCCAGCGCTTGCCGCGCTCGACCAGATGCACGCCGCGTTCCGCATAGTGCTCTGCCAAACGGCGCAACCCTTCGCGGACCTCGGATTGCTCAGCATCGCCCAGATGACGCGCAAGCACATCGACTGTCAGGGGCTCTTCGGAGGCGAACAAAGTCGCTTCCAATGCGCGTTCGATATCAGTCATTTGCTCGCTCATTGTACGATCCTGCGAATGCGCATGGCGCCGAAAACTTCGTCCTGAGCGATCTCCGCCTGCCCAAGACGCGCAAGCTCAAGCGCGGCGACAAAGCTGGACGCCAAGGCCGACTTGCGCAAACGCGGCTCAGCCTTTGGCGGGAGAAAATCGCGCAAATCCATCCAGTCGAGCGTTACGCCAAGCATCGCTGAAACCCGCTCAATTGCGCTGTCGAGCGTCATCACCGGACGATCAGAGACGTGATAGATGCGAGGCGCCGTGCGCGCTTTAACCTGACCGTAAGCCTGGATCAGCGCGTAGCTGTCGCACGTCCATTGCGTCTTGCGGTCGATCCGCAAACCCTCCGGCGAACCGCGCACAAACACATCGCGGCCGATCCGGTCGCGGCCCATCAATCGCGCTGCAGCCTCACGCATTGCTCCCAGTCTCTGCAAGCGCAATTGCAAGCGCAGAGCGAGCTCTTCAGGGCTCGGATCCTCTTGCTCATCACTCGGCAGAAGCAGCGCAGATTTCAGGTAAGCGAGCCATGCTGCCATCACGAGATAATCAGCCGCAAGCTCCAAACGGAGCGATTCAGCGCGCTCGATATAGGTCAGGTATTGTTCGACGAGCGCGAGAATAGAGATTTCCCGCAAATCAACTTTCTGCCGCCGTGCAAGGTCGAGCAGCAAATCCAGCGGACCTTCCCAGCCATCGAGCTCCAGGTAGAGCGCTGCATCGTCACCTGATGTCGCACCACCGGGACCAATCCACTCCTCTTCGGCGACGGCCTCTTCCATGCTCGCGTCTAACTGATCGCTCATGCGGCCTGTCCCTCTAAGGCGAGCAGCGCGTCGCGTTTCGCCAGCAGTTCAGCTTGCTCGGCGGCATCGTTGCCAGGCCCTGTGCCTTCCAGCGCGCGATCAAGCTTCTCGCGCAGAGTGTCGGACATCGAGCTGACGCGGTCCGCAATGCCGATCTGATCGTCCATCTTCGCCCAGCAATTGAGGACAATGTCGCAACCGGCCGCAAGAGCAGCTTCTGCTCGCTCGGGGATCGTCCCGTCGAGTGCTTGCATATCGATATCATCGGTCAACAGCAGGCCTTCAAAGCCAATGTCTTTACGGATAACATTCTCGATCACAGTTGGTGAAAGCGTAGCCGGTCGATCAGTATCCCATGCCTCAAACACGATATGGGCGCTCATGCCGATATGCGCTTTCTCAGCGAGAGCGCGGAAGGGTGCGATATCGACTTCGAGCTCTTCAGCACTCGCGCAGACAACCGGCAGTTCCTTGTGACTGTCCGCCGTCGCGCGGCCGTGCCCCGGCATGTGCTTCAGGCAGCCCGCGACACCGCCTGACGTCATGCCGTCAAGCACAGCGCGGCCAAGCGCTGCGACTTGCATTGGATCGCTTCCAAGTGATCGGTCGCCGATCGCCTGGTCTGTCTCAGGCCGACGCACGTCAAACGGCGCGTGAAAATCGACGGTGATCCCCATGCTGGCTAGTTCAAGCGCCATGGCGTGCGCATTGACACGCGCCGCTTCAATCGCGCTAGCCGGGGCCAATGCGTAGAGCCTGTCAAACGCTTCGCCCGCCGGATAGCTTGCCCAATGCGGCGGTTTCATTCGCTGAACCCGTCCGCCTTCCTGATCGATCGAGATGAACGTCTTCTCACGCCCATGAATGCTGCGCAGATCATCAGTCAGTGCGCGCAGCTGATCAGGATTATCGCAATTGCGCGCAAACAGAATGTAGCCAGCGGGATCCGCATCCTTGAAGAAGGCGCGCTCGTCTGCGGCAAGCTGTGTTCCGGCAATTCCGAATATGGCGGGAATCATGGTTTTGAAATTCGCAGGAAAGCAGGCTTGCGGCAAGTTTTACGGATGAGAGCACAGGGGAAAAGCGCTCGGGCCAACCCCTTCCGCACTAATCCGTTAGCCTCAGCGCTTGACCTGGCAGGCGACCCCGTCGGCTTTCAGCGCATCACAAAGCGCGCGCGCCGCTGCCAAATCGCCCGGAAGGGCTTGCAATCGGTAAACCGTACCGATGTCAGCTTCACCTTTTACGATACGGCGCTTCACACCATTCAGCGCGGTTGTCTGGCCTTGCAGTGTTTGCCAGCCAATAACTGCGCGCTCGCGGCTACGGTACGCACCAACCTGTACGGAGATACCGCCAGTGTCTGCGGGAGCTTCTACTCCAGAGGGCGTCGGGCTTGGACGAGTTGGCACCGGCGTTTCGCCAACCGGCAAGGTTGCAATGGAGGGCCCAGCGGCCTCGACTGGCGGATCATCGCGCAATACGCCTTCGCGTGTCTGGCCTTCACCGACGGCAGATGCGACACTGCCAGTCCCGGCAAATTCCTTGCCTCCGGGATCTTCCGGGCGCTCTTTGTAAGGTCCGGGAGGAGCTTCGACAGTGCTGCCATCGGCGACATGCTCTGTCGCAGCGTCACGATTGGTGAACCACCAAGCGCCGCCGACACCTACAGCGACCAGTGCCAGCATGACCACGACAAGACCGATGATGCGCGCTGTATCAAGCTCGCCAGAAGCCTCGTCATATTCGTCCGACTCAAGCCATGGCAGGCTGTCATCTTCCAGCGCGAGTTCGCCGTCAAAACCGGTGTTGTCACTTGTCATAACGTCACTGCCCATGCCCAGCCATTGTCTGGCGCGGTCACATCTCCTCTACGGCCTCAACGCCGAGAATGCGTAAGCCGTTGCGAATAACCTGCCCTAACCGCTCTGCAAGGAAAAGTCTTGCTCCGGTCAATGCCTTATCCTGTGCCACAATGAAGCGTTTCTCGGGATTGTCATTCCCGAGGTTCCAATAGGCATGGAACGCCCCCGCCAATTCGTAGAGATAGAAAGCGATTCGATGGGGCTCGCGCGCCTTCGCCGCCGCCTCGACTTCGCGCGGGAATTGGGCGGCGAGCTGCACCAAGGCACGCTCTTCCTCGCCAAGAAGGCCGAGGTTATCGCCTGATGGTGCAAAGCCTTCAGCCGCACCTTTCCGCAAAGTGGAGTGGATCCGGGCATGTGCGTACTGCACATAGAACACCGGATTGTCTTTTGACGCTTCGATGACCTTCGCAAAGTCGAAATCCATCTGCGCTTCAGGCTTGCGCGTGAGCATCGTGAAACGCACAACATCCTTACCGACCTCTTCGACCATATCCGCGATAGTGACGAAATTGCCTGAGCGTTTGGACATCTTGACCGGCTCACCAGCCCGCATCAGCTGAACCATCTGGACCAGCTTGACGTCAAACGGGATGGGTTTGCCCTGTCCTTCGGAGAGGGCCGCAACGGCGGCTTTAATCCGTTTCACGGTGCCTGCGTGGTCCGCGCCCCAGATATCGATCAGCGCGTCAGCGTCTGCGGCCTTTTGCATGTGATAGGCGAGGTCAGCGCCGAAATAGGTCCAGCTGCCATCGGATTTCTTGATCGGACGATCCTGATCATCGCCATATTTGGTCGAGCGGAACAGCGGGAGCTCAACCGGTTCCCAATCCTCTGGCGGCGCCTTGCCCTTAGGCGCTTCGAGCACGCCATCATAGACGAGGTCATGCGCGCGGAGCCATTTTTCCGCTTCGTCAGGCTTTCCGGCCGCGTGGAGCGCGGCTTCAGACGCGAAAACATCATGTTCGATACCCAGCAAAGCCAGGTCCGATTTGATGAGATTCATCATCTGCTCAACCGTTTCGGCGCGGAATATCGCGAGCCATTCGTCTTCTGGCTGGCCCTTATATTTGTCGCCAAGCTCGCTCGCGAGATATTCGCCGATCGGCTTCAGATAATCGCCGGGATAGAGCCCTTCGGGAATTTCACCGATGTCTTCGTCAAGCGCTTCCAGATAGCGCAAGTGAGCAGACCGCGCCAAGACATCGACCTGCCCGCCCGCATCATTGATATAGTATTCGCGAGTGACGTCGTGCCCGGCAAATTCCAGCAGGCTCGCAAGCGCGTCGCCAACCACAGCGCCGCGGCAATGGCCCATATGCATGGGGCCAGTCGGATTGGCGGAGACATATTCGACATTGATGCGTTTGTCCGCGCCCGTTGCGGACTTGCCATAAGCGTCACCGAGCGCATCTATCGCGGCAAGCTCGTCAAGCCAGACCTGACCATCGAGCCGCAAATTAATGAAGCCGGGGCCTGCGATCTCGGCTGAAGTTATCGAAGGATCGGTTTTCAACTTCTCGACCATCGCTTCGGCGAGCGCGCGCGGATTGGTCTTGGCGGGTTTAGCCAGAACCATCGCGGCATTGGTCGCGAGATCGCCATGGGAAGCATCGCGCGGCGGTTCGACCGTTACATTGGCGCGAGACGTATCGGCCGGCAGCGTGCCTTCCATCTCAAGCGCAGCGAGAACGGCATCGATCTTGGCCGCATAAGCGGCATAGACGGTTTCCATCATGAATACCTGTAAATTGAACGCGAGACGGCGGTTAGCCGACTTGCCAAAAAGCGCAAGGCCGGGTGCCCACTGCTGCTTTAGCGCGTCGCGTTATAAGCGAGCTGCTCTTGCGTCAGCTGGAAGCCGACAAGCAGCTCAAAGCTCGTCCGCTGAATGGCTGCCCGAACTTCCGGATCAGCCAGCGGATCGAGTGCGGCGTCTGGATCACCAGCCCGTCGTCGTCGTGTAATCTTCTCGCGAATATCGGCCGGAAGCGAGGCCTCTGCACGGTTCACAAATGCGCCAGCTTGAGCGCTTGTCTGAGCGCGCTCTTGTCCGTCCGCGAAATTGAGCGTTACGCTGCCCAGGCGCTTGGAAACCACTGCCGTACCGCCACGCATCACGGTCGCATAGTAAGGCAGCGTGACCGTGCGTGCACCGCGCGTATCAAGCCGGCGCGCCAGCACATCAAAGCTCGCGCTGCTGTAAATCCGCTCGCCCTGTTCATTGCAAGCATGGCGCAGGTTCGTGATCGAAGCGACCATGTCCAGATTCGCTGCGGAAACATCACCGGCTTGTCGGAACAATGTCACATCGCCTGTGTAATCAGGAATACCAACCGACGGGCACGAATCGAGGACCGCTGTGATCCCGACACCCTGATTGACGACCAATTCCCCTTCGCGCCCGCAACCAGCGAGCGCTGCAGCCAGAGCAATGACAGAAAACAGGCGAGTTCGAGGCATCATGAAACAGCATTCCTTGCAGCGAAAACCATACGCCGTGCAGCGTAAGGTCAAATTCAAAGCGTTCAACCGCCCTAGCGGCGCGCTCCACAAAGCGCTAGAGGCAGTCGCATGAACGCCCCATTGCACACCTCCAAATCGGGGGACATCTCTGCCACCGAGCAAGATCGCCCTGAACTCAAGCTCCTAATCGCGGCTCCCCGCGGCTTTTGTGCCGGTGTCGACCGTGCCATCGAGATCGTGGAACGAGCAATCGAGCGATACGGCGCTCCGGTCTATGTTCGCCATGAGATCGTGCACAACAAATACGTGGTCGAATCGCTCAAGGCGCAGGGTGCCGTGTTCGTCGAAGAGCTGGACGAAGTGCCTGACGATGCGCCTGTCGTTTTCAGCGCTCATGGCGTTCCTAAATCAGTGCCTGCAGAGGCAGAGCGGCGCAAGCTGCTTTATGTCGATGCAACCTGTCCGCTGGTGAGCAAAGTCCATCGCCAGGCGGAACGTCAGATCGAAAAAGGGCAACACATCATCTTCGTTGGTCATGAAGGTCACCCGGAAGTGATCGGAACAATGGGCCAGGTTGATGATGGCCAGATGACTCTGGTGGAAACTGTTGAGGACGTGGCCAAGCTCCATTTCTCGACCGAGGATGACCTTTCCTATCTTACGCAAACAACGCTGTCTGTTGACGATACGGCTGAAATCATTGCCGCGCTGGAAGAACGCTTCCCGCAGATCGTCGGGCCAAAGGCCGAAGACATCTGTTATGCGACTTCGAACCGGCAGGCAGCTGTGAAGCAAATCGCTCCGGATGCAGATCTGGTGCTCGTCATCGGCGCGCCAAATTCCTCCAATTCACTGCGGCTTGTTGAGGTTTCTGAGCGCTGCGGAACCCCCGCCAAGCTGATTCAGCGCGCGAGCGAGATAGATCCTGCATGGCTTGCAGACGTAGAGACGGTCGGCCTCACGGCAGGCGCATCAGCACCTGAGCTGCTTGTGCGAGAGGTCGTCCGCAAGCTGTCGGAGTGGCGCAGCGTGGAGGAAAAGACCATCATGGCTGCGGAAGAAAAGATGGTCTTCAAGCTGCCTCGGCAATTGGTCGAGTAAGCACGCGCAGAGTATCACGGCGTGGCGGTCTACACACATCTTGGCGCTGAAGAGCTGGCAAAGCTGATTGCGCATTATGATGTCGGCGAACTGGTTTCTGCCAAGGGGATCGCTGAAGGCGTCTCCAATTCTAACTGGCTGATCGAGACGACAGGCGGCAATGAACCCGGTACGCGCTTTATCCTGACCATGTATGAGCGCCGCATTGAATTGCGGGACCTGCCCTTCTTCTTGTCTTTGCTCGATCACCTCGCTGACAAAGGCTGTCCGGTTCCGCGAACAATTCATGACAATAATAGCGCAGCATCCCGGCTGATTGATGGGAAAGCAGTTGCGCTGATCGAATATCTGCCTGGTGTTTCCGTGGACCATCCAACACCCGCTCAAGCGCGTTCAGTGGGAGCAGCCTTGGCCAAAAACCACCTCGCCGTCGCCGATTTCCCGGAAACGCGGTGGAACGACCTCGGCCTGGTCGGCTGGGGAGAAACTTTCGACAAGTGCGGAATGGACGGCCTTGCGAGCATCGACCCTCGATTACCGGAGCTGATCCAGACGCAGATGCAATCTTTCGTCGGCAATTGGCCGATCGGACTTCCAAATGGAGTGGTCCATTGCGACCTCTTTCCCGACAATGTGCTCATGCTAGGCGACGAGGTCTCCGGCCTCATCGACTTCTATTTCGCAGCGAGCGATTTTTTCGCTTACGATCTCGCCGTCACTCATGCAGCTTGGTGCTTTGAGCGCGAAGGGCAGATGTTTCGGCCTGATATCAGCGAGAGCCTTTTAGCGGGATACCAGTCCGTCCGCGGTTTGAGCGAAAAAGAGCGAAAAGCCTTGCCCATACTCGCGCGCGGAGCTTGCATGCGGTTCATCGCAAGCCGCGCCGAAGACTGGCTCAACGCGCCTGATGATGCGCTCGTCGCGCGAAAAGACCCTATGGATTTCGTCAACCGCTTGGACTTCTACGTTGAAGCGGGAACTAGGGTCTTTGCACGCGAGCCTTGAGCTGGCAGAGCCGAGCGAATGAAACGCGTTGAATTGTTCACCGATGGCGCTTGCAAAGGCAATCCTGGCCCGGGTGGCTGGGGCGCTTTGCTAAGGCTTGGCCCCCACGAAAAAGAGCTCTCGGGCGGCGAGCGCGATACAACCAATAACCGCATGGAAATGACAGCCGTAATCCGCGGGCTTGGTGCATTGATCGAGCCTTGTCAGGTCGAACTGTACTCCGACAGCAAGTACGTCATCGACGGCATCACCAAATGGGTCGAAGGTTGGCAAAGACGTGGCTGGAAAAATGCCAGCAAGAAACCGGTACGCAATGCCGATCTCTGGCATGACCTGATCGAAGTTTCCGCCCGCCATGAAATAAACTGGCATTGGGTCAAAGGCCATAACGGCCATGAAGAGAATGAGCGCGTGGACAAGCTCGCGAGCGATGCGGCTGAAGCCATTGCCCGCGAACCGGATGACACAGAAGAAATTTGAGCCGAAAACACAAACGGCCCGCAAAGCCTCTAAGCCTTGCGAGCCGCTCGCTCAATCTCGGATCGGACAAGCTTAGTAGTTGTCGACGACCTCTGCTTTCGGACCGTTCTTCAGAATCGACTCGATCGCATTCTTTGCGCTGGCTTTGCTCTTATAGCCTTCAGTCCAGAAGATCGTTTCAGAATTGTAGATGAAGTAAGAGACGAATTCGCCTTTCTTGTTCTTCCGGATTTCGAAGCGGTGAGCCATGGCAGTCCTCCAATTGGTTTTGAAACTCCGGACGCACCCTAAGGCGATTTTGAGAATAATCTAGAGCAAGCGTACGAAAAACTAGAGAAATCGTGCTGCAGCATAGTTCGCTGGCTCGATTGCCGCTGTCATTGCGTCAGCCGGACGCTGAAGGAAGAGTTGTGCTCCAAGCCTTGCAGCAGCTGGCGCTGTTTGAATGCCGTACCCGCCTTGGCCTGCAAACCAGAAGAATTCAGAAAGCTTTGGGTCGTAGCCATAGACCGGTTTACGATCAGGAGCGAAGCTGCGCAGCCCAGCCCATTTTCGTTCGACGGCTTCGACGTTCCAGTATGCCACACTCTCCAAGCGGTCGATCGCGATGGCCACATCGATTTCTTCGGGCGCTGCATCGAGTGCATCGCTTGGTGTTTCGTCATGCGGGCTCAGCCATAGCCTGCCGTTCTCCGGCTTGAAGTAAAAGTCCCCCGAGATGTCCAAGCACAGCGGCATGTCAGCGCGCGGAGCCGGATCTATGCGCAGTTGTACGACGGTGCGCCGCAGAGGTTGAATTCCGAGCGGCTGAGCACCCGCCAATTGCGCAATCTGATCAGCCCAAGCCCCTGCCGCATTGACGATCCGGTCAGCTGTGAGAGTCTCGCCATTCGCCAGGCCAATCTGCCATGCATCGGTCTTATTCAGATGGGCGACGCGAGCATGGCACTGCAAGGTGACGCCTTGCCGCTTGGCGATACCGAGATAGTGCTGGTGAAGGCCAGCCACATCGATGTCCGCACAGCGCGACTGCCAGATCGCGCGATCCCAATGCGATCTCAGGCCATGCAATTTCTCCACGAGTTGCGTCCGATCAATGCGCTCAAACTGTGCACCGCTATTGCCGAACCGCTCAAAATGCGCCGCGATCTTCGGCTCATCTTCCTCGCGTGCCAGATAGAGCGCACCGCGTGGGGTCAAGAATCCGCCATCGCGCAAATAGGATCCTGAGGCCAAAGTGAGCGGGACAATCTCCGGACCGCCATAGCACTCCTCCCAGAATGCAGCGGAACGTCCGGTTGAATGGAAACCCGGATGGCTTTCCGCTTCGAGCAAAACGATATTGCGCGCACCATGCTCCGCCAGTTCTGCCGCCAGACTTGCACCAGCCATGCCTGCGCCAATAATCGCAATATCAAATTTGTTTGGCATGGTTTTGCTTATTGAGGCGGTGCCACTCGATCGAGAAATGCAGCGATACTGGACATCGCCCGATCCCGCACCGGATCAACTTCGCGCAGGATCTCATGGGCAGCCTCTTCGCCGAAACGAGTCAGTTGCGCATTGGGCAAGCGCCTCGCCGCTTCTTCGATGGCATGTATCCCAACGAGCAGATCCGCACTCGTTCCAAGCAACAAGACCGGTGTTTCGACTTTCTCCAGCCGATCGATTTCGAACAACCCTCGCATCGAAGCATAAGCGCGTTCGACCCAGCCCCAACTGCCTGGCCCCATGACAAGCTCAGGTCTCTGCTCGCGCCACCAAAGCTCGTCGGCATAACGCGCATCATCATGCGTCAGCAGCTTCTGGCGGCTGGCAGGGACTTCGCCCGGCTTTTCGCTCCACTTCCAAGCAGGCCTCGCCGAATCCCCCAGACTGTTCATGAGTCGGGCGGCGCCATGCCCGATTGCCGCAGGTATCCTTCCGACAAATCCGAGCATTGGTGCAACGAGCACAAGCGCGTCAGGATCGACCGCGCCGTCGACTACGCCCCGCAGCGACAGATGTCCGCCCATGGAATGTCCAGCAAGTACATGCGGGCCGCACGTCTCCGATTTCCAGTCAGCCCAGAACGCCTCTAGATCATCGACCCAGACGCTAAAGTCATCGATATGGCCGGTAACCGGGTCGTTGCCCAAACGGCCTGACCCAGCCTGCCCGCGCCAATCAGCGGCCGTCACACGCCATCCGGCACGGTGCCATTGTTCCAGAGTTTCGAGATATTTCTCGTAGTGATCTCCGCGCCCCGGAAAGAAGAGTATCGAGCCGCGGCTGCCCGCAGGAGCGCCGTCAATCTCGGCACCGGGCCAGTCAATCCGGCGCAGCTCATGACCGTCCTCAGCCGACCAGGTGCTCTCAACCGCATGCGGTGGGATCGAGCGCCGATCGATGTCTGGCAATTGCGGCAATCCTGCTTGCAACTCGTCGCTAATCGTAACGCTCCTCGCTTGGTTACTATTTGGTAAGCCATGTTCTGTAGCAACGCTCCTCAAGGGGACCCTGGGGGCAATAATGCTAACCGAATACATCCACTACGGACTGCTTGTAGGCTTGGCAATTGCCCTGCTGGTCGCTGCGTTTACCGATCTTCGTCACCGTCGCATCGCCAATTGGCTTAACCTTACTATTGCAGCAGGCGCGCCGCTGCATTGGTGGGCGAGCGGCTATGCGCTCTGGCCTGACGTTGCATTGCAGTTGGCGATAGCGCTTGGCGCCTTTGGGGTTTTCGCAGGCCTGTTCGCATTGCGCATGATGGGCGGCGGCGACGTCAAACTCCTGACCGCGCTCGCACTGTGGATCGCGCCGGTCCCATTCCTTCAACTGCTGGTCATCATGGCGCTTGCGGGCGGCGTGCTGACCATCGTCATGGGAGCCTGGCACGTCCTGCGTCGCCAGCGCGACCGAATCGCCATTCCCTATGGTGTCGCCATCTCGACCGGCGGCCTGTGGGTACTCGCCACTCACTATCTGCCCGGTGCCGCACAAGCATCTGGGCTGCAGTGAACCTGATTTTAACCAGTATGGGATTAGGCACTTCAACCATACCCGCCCGTAACAACTGAATTGGGCTGAGCAAGGGGGCTACAAAGCCATGGATAAGAAGAAGCTGGTACTGCTGCTTGGTGCGCTGGTCGTCGCGATCGGCACTGCGCTCGCAGCTCGGAGCATGTTTGCAGGTGCAGCAGCACCTGAAGCAGAGGCACAGCAAGCTGTCCCGACGGGACCTAAGGTGCTGATTGCACAGCGTGCATTGCCTACAGGTACAATCATCACCGCTGACGCGCTGGGTTTCCAGCAGTGGCCGGAAGAGTTGATGCAGGATGCATACTTCCTTGATGGCGAAGCGGATGTGAACCAGCTACTTGGTACAGTGGTTCGTCACCCTGTCACAGCCGGTGAACCTGTTACTCAAGGTTCACTTGTTAGCCCAGGTGACCGCGGCTTTCTCGCAGCAGCTCTGACTCCAGGCATGCGTGCGATCACTGTTCCAGTTTCAGCCATGACCGGCGTTGCAGGCTTTGTCTTCCCGGGTGACCGCGTGGACATGATGCTGACGCAAACGGTTCAAGGTGCTGACGGCCAAGCGTTGAAAGCAACTGAAACAGTTCTTCGCAATCTTCGCGTCCTCGCAACCGACCAGATGACGGAACAGCAGACTGTCGAAGGCAAGACCGTTGTTCGCGCCTTCAAGACAGTTACTCTCGAAGTGACGCCAAAGATCGCTGAGAAGATCGCTGTTGCTCAGACCATCGGCACGCTCAGCCTGGTCCTGCGCTCGATCGCTGACAATGAAGCAGAACTCGAACGCGCTATCGCTTCTGGTGACGTTGTAATCCCTGAGGACGCGACGCCTGAAGAAGAGGAAACGCTGATCCGCACTGCGATGAACCAGCCGATCGACAAAGGTGCGACCTTCTCAACCGGTGGCGACGTATCGCGCTTCCAACGCAGCTCTATGCCGCCAGCACGTGGTGCTCCGGCAGGTGGTGCGCCAGGCGCACCTGCGGCAGCTGGCATGTACAATGCCGGTCCTCAGGTTCGCGTCTCTCGCGGTAACAACACCACTGCCGTGCCTGTGAAGAATGCAGTCGGCAACCTCACTGGCACTCAAGCCAATGCCATGAGCCGCGGAGCACGCACTGTGCCTGTGGCTGGCGCAACCGTGATCCGTTGATGGGGGCCGACATGTTGAAACAGACCAAGGTTCAAGGGACTTTCAAAAGGGGCAATATGATGAAACGCCGCCTGACAGCCAAATTGCTGCTTGCAAGCATCGCAACCGCGCCGCTTGCAATGGCACCGACAACGATTGCCAACGCGCAGTCGGTCAGTGCGCCAGCACAAGACATTGTTATCTCAATCGGTCGTGGCGAGCTCGTCACTGTGCCGGGGTCGATGGCAGACGTCTTTATCGCAAACGATGCAGTTGCCGATGTGCAAGTCAAATCACAGCGTCAGCTTTATGTGTTCGGCAAGGCTGGTGGTCAGACCACTATCTATGCCAGCAACGCACGCGGCGATGTGATCTGGTCTGCCAACATCCGCGTAGGCAACAATATCGACAGCGTCGATCAGATGCTCGCACTCGCTATGCCGGAAGCACAGGTTGCCGTGTCCACTATGGGCTCTAACACTGTTCTTCTGACAGGCACTGTTGCAGCACCTGAAGATGCCGCTGAAGCAGAGCGCCTGGTATCGGCTTTCCTTGGCCAAGATACCAACGTCATTAGCCGCTTGAAGATGGCAACGCCGCTGCAGGTCAACCTGCAGGTGCGTTTCGCAGAAGTCAGCCGCACGCTCGTTCGCGAGATCGGCTCGAACCTCTCGACGCGTGACAGCTCTGGCGGTTTCCTGTTCGGCGTTCAGCGCGGTAACGGCCCTGTCATTGGCGGTGCCGGTACAGCTGGCCTTCCGATCCTTGACGCGTCTGCACAGTTCGGCCTGCCGGCTGGCTCGATCTCGCTGCCGTTTGATCCGTCAACTGGCGAGTTTGTAACCGGTGGCACGACCTACGACTTTACGTCGAGCCCTGCACAGACTGCCGTCCAGGCTGCTGGACGTCTGTTCGGCCTCGATGTTGGCGCAGCCTTTGACCTGTCCGAGCGTCTTGGCCTCGTCACTACGCTTTCCGCACCAAACCTGACCGCACTGTCAGGTGAGACTGCTGACTTCCTTGCTGGCGGTGAATTCCCGATCCCGATCTCTCAAGGTCTGGGCACAACCGCGATCGAATATCGTAACTTCGGCGTTAGCCTCAGTTATACTCCGACAGTTCTGTCGAACGGCCGGATCTCGATCCGCGTTCGTCCGGAAGTGTCAGAGCTTTCAACGCAGGGCGCTGTCGTGATCAACGGCTTCCAGATCCCGTCGCTGACGATCCGCCGCGCGGAAACGACTGTCGAGCTGGGTTCAGGCCAGAGCTTCATGATCGCAGGCCTGATGAGCAACAATGCTCAAAACAGCATCGATAAGGCTCCTGGTCTTGGCGATGTGCCGATCCTCGGCAACCTGTTCCGTTCGCGTTCTTTCCGTAGAGGTGAAACCGAGCTGGTGATCGTTGTGACACCATATCTGGTTGAGCCGGTGAACGCCCGCGACATCAAGCTTCCGACAGATGGCTTTAACGCCGCGGATGAAGCGCAGCAATTCCTTGGTTTCCGTGAGAATGACGGTGTTTCCGGACAGGAACGTCCGAGCCCTGAAGCGGTCGACAAGGATGCGCCTGATCCAACGATCGGCAGCATCGATCCAGCGGCAATCGTCCCGGGCCAGAACAATGACCCGCGTCAGGCGAAGAAAAAGTCGCGCAAAAAGGACCGTCGTGCAGAAGGCGCGGCTCCTGGTTTTAGTCTCTAAGTCGAGGAAGGTGAGAACAATGCCTATTGCAAATAATCGCAAACTGGCCGGCGCCATCGCTGTCTCGCTCGGTCTCGCACTGAGTGCTTGCGGCGGCATGCCGACCAATAAGAGCCTGTATTCCACGAAGCAGCCGGTGGTTGAACGCACCAGCTACACACTGGATCTGTCTGCAAACCGTGACGGACTGACTGTTTCCGAACAGCAGCGCTTGAACGGTTGGTTTGAAGCCATGGACCTCAGCTACGGTGACCGTGTCTCCATCGATGATCCGATGGCGAGCCAGGCAACCCGTGACGCTGTGAGCGATATCGCAGGACGCTATGGCATCCTCATATCGGATACAGCACCTGTTACGGCAGGCGCAATGCAGCCTGGTAATGTCCGCGTGGTACTGACCCGTTCGACAGCATCGGTGCCTGGTTGCCCCGATTGGTCAGCTCAGTCTGATATGAACTACACCAACGCAACGCATCCTGGTTACGGCTGCGCCATCAACAGCAACATGGCTGCGATGGTCGCTAACCCAGAAGACCTGATCGAAGGTCAGAAGGGCACTGGCGAAACTGTAATCATGAGCTCAACCAAAGCGATCGACAGCTTCCGCGAGCGCGCACCATCCGGCAACGGTGGTGACGTAACCGGCGGTCAAGGAGGAGAATAAGTCATGAACGCTCCATGGAAATCCGGCATGCCTGGCAATCGCGACGCTTTTGCGGCTTACATTTGCGACGACAATGCGCTCGACGTGCTGCGTCCCGTAGTGATCGAGCTCGGCTGGCAGCCTGAGAAGTGCAACAAGGGTGGCCTTCGCAATGCGATCCAGTCGCTCTCTGTCAGCGCAAGCCCTAACATTCTGCTGGTTGACTTGTCTGAAAGCGGCGATCCGCTCAATGACATCAATGCACTGGCAGAAGTGTGTGAGCCCGGCACGGTTGTGATTGCAATCGGTCAGGTGAACGACGTGCGTCTGTATCGCGACTTGCTTGCGAGCGGCATTCACGACTACCTGCTGAAACCACTTTCAGCTGGTCAGGTTCGCGATGCTCTGAACCAGGCACAGGCTGCATTCTCTGCTCCGAAGACAGCAGACGGTGAAGCGGTCAAGCGTCACATTTCAACCGCAGTTGTCGGTACACGTGGCGGCGTTGGCGCTTCTATGCTGACGACTTCGCTTGCATGGCTCTTCAGCGACACGCACCAGCTGCCAACGGCGTTGCTCGATCTCGACGTGCATTTCGGCACTGGCGCTCTCGCGCTTGACCTTGAGCCGGGCCGCGGTCTGACTGACGCTATCGATAACCCGAGCCGCATCGACGGTCTGTTTATCGAACGCGCCATGATCCGTGCCAATGACAATCTGTCGATCCTGTCGGCGGAAGCACCGATCAACCAGCCGCTGATGACCGATGGCGCTGCTTTCGTTCAGCTAGAGGAAGAATTCCGTCAGGCTTTCGAAATGACGCTGGTCGATCTGCCGCGTAACATGCTGATCAACTTCCCGCATGTTCTGGCCGATGTGAACCTGGTCCTGCTGACCACGGAAATGACGCTGGCTTCCGCTCGCGACACCATCCGTATCCTCAGCTGGCTGAAGACCAACGCTGCGCATGCGCATCCGATGATCATCGCCAACAAGGTTCAGTCCGGTGTGGCAGAAATCAGCAAGGCTGACTTCGAAGCTTCGATCGAACGCAAGATCGACTTCTCGATTCCCTATGACGCCAAGGCCGCTGCCAACGCAGCCAAACTGGGTCAGGTTTTCGTGGAAGCGAACCGTTCGAGCAAAGCAACGGCAGTCGTCAAGCAGATCGCGGAACGCATCTTGGGTGCGAGCGAAGACGATCTGGCTTCGCTCAGCGAAGAGAAGAAATCGCTGCTTGGCGGGTTCGATCTCAAGTCGCTGCTGGCGAAGAAAGACAAGTCTGAGCCTGCTGGCGAAGTTGTCGAATAACACCTTTGGTCGCGAGCGGATTGCGGTCTGACCGTGGCCGCTCGCACCACAGGCGAAGAAGAATTAGGAAAGGCGGGACACGCGCATGACTACGCTCCAGCTCGTGCTGATAGTCGGCATCGTAATGGCGGTGCTTGTTGGCGGCTACATGGTGGCATTTGCAGGCTCATCTGCAAAAGCAAGCCAGCGCCGACTGCAAGCTGTGCGCTATCGCCACTCCGAAAGCACAGACACCAAGGTTGAGTCGCAGCTCAAGAAAGCCATCGCAGCTCGTAAGCCAAAGACGCACAAAGTCGCAGGCTCTGGCTCGCGTGTAGAAGCGTTGGAAATGCGCCTGGATCGTACCGGCAAGGGCTGGACGCTACAGCAGTATTTCTATGCGTCGCTGGGCCTGGCTCTTGCAGTCGCAGTGGTCGTTTATCTGCGCAGCGGCGCTCTGCTCCTTTCGCTAGGCGTTGGCGCTGTTGTTGGCGCGGGCTTCCCGCACTTGGTTGTGGGCTACTTCATCAAGAAGCGTACCAACGAGTTCAACACCAAATTCCCTGACGGGATCGAGCTTCTGGTGCGCGGTCTGCGCTCCGGTCTGCCTGTGACGGAAACGCTCGCTGTGGTGGCACAAGAAGTGCCTGGTCCGGTTGGCGAGGAATTCAAAGGCGTGGTCGAGCGCATCAAGATCGGCCGCACTATGGAGGACTCCCTTCAGGAAACGGCTGACCGCCTGGGCATTCCAGAATTCAACTTCTTCTGTATCACGCTCGCCATTCAGCGCGAGACCGGTGGTAACCTGGCAGAAACTCTGTCGAACCTTGCCGACGTGCTGCGCAAGCGCGCGCAGATGAAGCTGAAGATCAAGGCGATGAGCTCTGAATCAAAAGCATCGGCTTACATTGTTGGTTCATTGCCCTTCGTCGTGTTCATCATGGTGTGGTGGGTAAACCCCAAATATCTCAACGGCTTCTTCACCGATGACCGCCTGATTGTGGCGGGGCTTGGTGGAATGGTCTGGATGGCAATCGGCGGCTTTATCATGGCCAAGATGGTCAACTTCGAGATCTGAGCGAGGGAAAGAGAGAACAGATATGAACCCGCCCGGACCAACGCTCCTCGGCTTTGACGTCATCCTCGTCGGTTCGATCCTTGCAGGGATCGCAGCGATGGCTGTCCTTTTCGCGATCTATAACGCGGTCACGATCAAGGACCCGATGGCGAAGCGCGTCAAATCGCTGAACGACCGCCGCGAAGAGCTCAAAGCTGGCATCATCACGCAGAGCGCCAAGAAACGCACAAGCCTCGTCCGCAAGAACGAGACTGCGGACAAGGTGAAAGACACGCTCGGCAGCATGAAAGTGCTGCAGGACAGCCAGATCAAGGACATCCAGCAGAAGCTTGCTTATGCCGGTATCCGTAACAAGGATCTCGCACCGATCGTGATCCTTGCGCGCATGATCATGCCGATCGTGCTCGGTGTGATTGGCGTGACCGTCATCTACATTATCGATTACTTCCCCGATTGGGGCGGTATGAAGCGCGTCGGCGCGATGGGTGCACTGCTCTATTTCGGCTATAAAGGCCCTGAAATCTTCCTGCAGAACAAAGCGTCCAAGCGTACTAACGAGATCCGCAAGGGTCTGCCTGACGCGCTCGACCTGCTGGTCATCTGTGCGGAAGCCGGTCTTACGATTGACGCTGCATTCAACCGCGTCGCTAAGGAACTGGGCCGCGCTTATCCGGAACTGGGCGACGAGTTTGCTCTCACCGCGATTGAGCTGTCCTTCCTCAACGAACGTAAGCAGGCCTTCGACAACCTTGCCTATCGCGTTGACCTGGAAGCAGTTCGCGGCGTTGTGACCACTATGGTCCAGACCGAACGCTACGGTACGCCGCTCGCAAGCGCCTTACGCGTTCTGTCGGCTGAATTCCGTAACGAACGTATGATGCGCGCAGAAGAGAAGGCAGCACGTCTGCCTGCGATCATGACGGTTCCGCTGATCATGTTCATCTTGCCGGTGCTGTTCATTGTGATCCTTGGCCCGGCGGCCTGTTCGATCGCAGACGCTTTCGCTGGCGACGGTCCTCCGGGACGGTAAGACAGCGCTAGCTGCCCTGCTGAGAAGTAGGAAAGCAAAAGCCGGCTCGCTTCCTCTTTACGAGGAGGCGGGCCGGATGCTTTTTGCGTGCTGAAAAACCTGTTCCAGCAAGGCGCGCAGCTGTTCCTGCTGAGCCTCGTCAAGACTTGCAAAGATCTCGCTTTCGCTCTCGCGAGCGAGCGGCATGACTTCGGCATGCACCGCCCTGCCCTCTCCGGTCAGATCGAGCAGGTGCGAGCGTCCGTCGCGCATATTGGGCTGACGCGCGATCAGTCCGCGCTCTTCCAGCACTTTGCACGCGCGATTGACCGCGACTTTGTCCATCAGCGTTGCTTCCGTCAGATGCCGCTGCGTCGCCGCGCCTGAATCGCCCAGCACCGCCATCACGCGCCATTCCGGCACTTTCAGGCCAAACCGCGCGCGATAACGTGAAGCGATGACGCTGCTGACAGCGTTCGACGTGATCGAAAGCTGGTACGGCAGAAAATCTGCGAGCTGGCTCTGGCTGGTGTTCGGATCGCTCATTGCGAACTCGTTTCACACGTAACCATGTGCCTTGGCAAGCGCCTTGGCCTCAAGCCCGCATCGTAACCCTGCTAGTCAGCGATATTCCGGCTCTTCCCACCAAGGGTAGAAGTCGGGCATATCCTCGCTCACTTTGCCCGGATAGGCTGGCTCGCGCTTTTCGAGGAAGCTCGCAATACCTTCCTTCGCATCCTTGCCGCGCGAGAGCTTGTAAATCGCTTTACTGTCAACCCGGTGCGCCATCATCGGATGTTCGGTATTGGACAGGCGCCACATCATCGCGCGCGTCATCGCAACCGAAACGGCAGAGGTGTTGTCCGCAATCTCTCGCGCTAGCCCAAGCGCTGCGTCCATTAGCTCAGCCTGAGGGTGGATCGAGCGCACCAGCCCGCCGGCTTTCGCTTCCTCGGCATCGAAGACACGGCCGGAATAGCACCATTCCAAGGCCTGACTGATCCCGACGATCTTGGGCAGGAACCAGCTCGAGGCGGCTTCCGGCACGATCCCGCGCCGCGCGAACACGAAGCCATAGCGCGCATTCTCGCTCGCGAGCCTGATGTCCATCGCAAGCTGCATCGTCGCGCCGACGCCAACCGCGACACCGTTGCAGGCGGAGATCAAAGGCTTGCTCGACTGGAACAGTCGCAAGGTCAGCTTGCCGCCGCCATCGCGAACCGTCGGATCGGACAAGTCCTCGACTTCGGTCGGGTCGGAGAAGACATGGCCTCCGCCTTCCGGCGTCAGGTCTGCGCCAGCGCAGAAGGCGCGATCACCTGCACCTGTGAAGATCACCGCGCGCACGCTGTCATCGGCATCGATGTCATCCATCGCATCGCAAATCTCGCCCTGCATGTGCCGCGTGTAGGCGTTCATCTTCTCCGGACGATTGAGCGTGATGGTGGCGATCCCGTCTGCCTTTTCGACGAGAATTTGGGTATAGTTGGTCAAAGACCCTCTCCGTTTGTTTTCAGTGCCTTGCGTATATGTTGGATACGCATGTTACACAGTCCTAGGGACAATAAAATGCCCGGGCGCAAACGCCTGCAAATTGCAGGGGAAAATGAAAGGATCGCGGTTGGTTTCATGCGCGGTTGGGTAGCGCTGTCAAGGCGAGGTAGGAAAGCGGGAGGGTGTCGGCTATCGACGCGATCGCGGACGATACTGGCTATTGAATGCTATGGCCGTAATTGTCCGATGAATAATCGCTCGCAAATCCAGGCTGGAGCTCGAGCGCCGTCGCGAATGTCTCGCGGGCTTTTTCGATGTCACCTGCTCGATAATGGGCGAAGGCGAGACTGTCATGCACCTGGGGAGCATTCGGAAACAACTCGCGAAGCGTCCCGAAGATATTGAAAGCGTCATCCCACTTAGCGTCGCTCACCAAGGACATACCAAGATCATTCAGCGGGCGTCCGATGAACTGGCTATAGTCGGCAGCCTCGTATCGCGCCGGGAACTCGGACGCGAAATCCTCGGCGCCAAGATCACTATATTCGTTCCAGGTGAAAACGACCGGAGGCAGCATGATCGGGCCATAGCTCCCGCTTTGGATATAGGAATAGATCCTGCCTGATATTTCCTCGGCAACGAGGCCGTCCGTGTTCGACAGGACAACGATCTGGTAATCGTTCTCAAGGTCAAGCTCCACGGCGGTGCTGACCCCGGCTCCGCCACCAAATGCCACCCACTTTTCGCCGTCGACCGGAAAATATTCGCGAAGGGTAGAGCTTTGGGACGAGAGCAGTTCGTCCCCGTAGAAAAGTGCGCGATAGAAAGTCAGGACATCCGTGGCTGTCGCTTCGATCCCGCCATCCGGACTGTGATGTTCCGTCACGCCCACGAACAGCTTCTCCCCGTCATAGTTGAACGAGTAACGAAGCGACTGGTCAACCGCGTCCTCACGATACGGATAGATCGAGTTTTCCACCCCTAGGCGGTCGAAGATGTTCTCTTGCAGAAGATCGGCGAACGGTCTTCCCGTGGCCTTCTCCAAGATCGCGCCGAGAACGATATACCCGTAATTGGAGTAGCGGCGTTCCGCCCCGGGCTCAAACATGAGCGGCGCGTCGATGAGGAGTGCGAGCTTGTCGTCGATCGTCCGGAAGACCAGCGGGTCCTCACGGTATGCGGATGGGAAAGTGTTCGAGAGCCCCGAGCGATGGTTGAGCAGGTGGCGCACCGTGATCTTACGTGCCGTCTCGGACGGAAATCCCAGGTCGAAGCTATCGAGGTTGTCATCGAGTCCGATCACCCCGCGCTCGGCCTGCTGGAGGACGAGCACAGCCGTGTAGTTCTTCATGATCGAACCAAGGTTATACTTGGTGGCAAGCGTGTTGGGAGAGGCGGTTTCCCGGTCGGCCAGCCCGACCGCAGTCCGATAGATTGGCTGTCCTGCCTTGGCCACCACGACCGTCCCTTCGAACCAGCCGAGCTCGTGATAGGCGTCCACGATCGTGCCAGTCGCCGCAATAATGGCTTCATCATCCTTCGTAGCTGCTGTCGCCTCCGATAAAGGCGCAGCCATAAACCCCACTATAGCCGCTACTTTTGTCACGACTTTCCGGATTCTAATCATATTTCCCACGTGCTTCTTCCGCATTACGGCTCAAGCAAACGTCGGGCGCAGGCGCGAGCAAGTCAAGTTGGGGCAATATCCGCTTTCCTCCCCAGTTCCACACCTTAGCAACGAACCTTAAAAGCAAATCGCCGCCCGCGCAGTAAAGCACGGACGGCGACTTAAACATCTGAGGTAAACGCGTTGCTTAACGCGGAGCCATTCGGATCGCACCGTCAAGCCGCACGTCTTCACCGTTGAAGTAGCCGGTTTCGATCATGCACATTGCAAGGTTCGCATACTCTTCCGGATAGCCGAGACGCTTGGGGAACGGAACGCTCGCTGCAAGCGCTTCCTTCACCTGCGGCGGCGCTGCATTCATCAGCGGCGTGTTGAAGATGCCCGGCAGGATCGTGTTTACGCGGATGCCCTCGCGCATCAGATCGCGCGCGATGGGCAGGGTCATGCCGACAACGCCGCCCTTGGAGGCAGAGTATGCCGCCTGGCCCATTTGGCCATCTTCAGCCGCAACCGAAGCGGTGTTCACAATTGCGCCGCGATCGCCTTCGTCGGTCAGCGGATCAAGGCTCATCATGCCTGCTGCTGACTTGGCGATGCAGCGGAACGTGCCGATCAGGTTCACCTGGATCACGAAGTCGAAAGCTGAAATCGGGAAGTGCTTGATTTCGCCGGTCTGTTTGTCACGGCTGGCGGTCTTGATCGCATTGCCGATGCCTGCGCAATTAACGAGGATGCGCTCTTGTCCGTGCGCTTCACGGGCCTTCGCAAAGCCTGCATCAACGTCTTCATCGCTCGTCACGTTGACCTTGCAGAACACGCCGCCAATGTCGGCTGCAACCGCTTCGCCCTTTTCTTCATTCATATCGAAGATCGCGACCTTTGCGCCCTTCGCTGCGAGCGCACGCGCTGTTGCTTCACCGAGACCCGATGCGCCGCCAGTAACAACTGCAGGGGTATTTGCACTTACTTCCATTTCAAATGTCCTCTCAGAATTGAGTCGCTTAAACAGCCTCGATAATGGTGACGTTGGCAACGCCGCCGCCTTCACACATCGTTTGAAGCCCGTATTTCTTGCCGTGAGTGTGCAACGCATGAACCAGCGTTGCCATCAATTTCGTACCCGATGCGCCCAAAGGATGGCCGAGCGCAATCGCGCCGCCATGAACGTTCAGCCGTTCGGGATCCGCACCAGTATGCTTAAGCCAGGCGAGCGGCACGGATGCGAACGCTTCATTCACTTCGAACAGATCGATGTCGTCGATCTTCATGCCAGCACGCTTCAGTGCGCGGTCAGTCGCGAAGAGCGGCTCTTCCAGCATGATCACGGGATCGCCAGCGGTGACCGTCAGATTATGGATGCGTGCCTTGGGCGTCAGATTGTGGCGCTTCAGCGTCTCCTCATTCACCACCAGCACAGCTGAGGAGCCGTCGCAAATCTGGCTCGCCGACGCCGCTGTCAGCGCACCTTCGGGATTGATCAGTTTGACGCCAGCAATCCCTTCGAGCGTCGCGTCGAAGCGAATGCCTTCGTCGACGGTGTGCATGTCTTCGCCTTCGGGCGTTTCGACAGCAACCGGCACAATCTCGCTTTCAAATGCGCCAGATTGAGTCGCTGCGATCGCTTTCTCATGGCTGGAGAGCGCGAACTGGTCGAGCTCGTCTTTCGAAAAGCCGTGCTTCTTCACGAGCATCTCTGCGCCCATGAACTGGCTGAACTGAACGCCGGGATATTTCGCCTGGATGTCGGGCGACATGTAGTGTCCTAGACCCTCCTTCATGTGGAAGGTCGCATTCGAGCCCATCGGCACGCGGCTCATGCTTTCAACGCCGCTCGCGATGACAGCATCTTGCGTGCCGCTCATCACGGCTTGTGCTGCGAACTGAATGGCTTGCTGCGAAGAACCGCACTGGCGGTCAATCGAAACGGCAGGCGTTGATTGCGGCAGAAGCTTGGAAGCAAGCACGCCCATGCGGCCTACCTGCATAGCCTGCTCGCCCGCCTGCGTGACACAACCTGTCACAACATCGTCGATTGCCGCAGGATCAATGCCGCTGCGCTCCACCACCGCATCAAGCGATTTTGCGAGCAGATCGACGGGGTGAACACCAGCGAGCCGCCCTCCCCTGCGTCCGCCTGCAGTGCGGACGGCGTCAACGATATAGGCAGTAGTCATGGGGGCAAACTCTCCTCGGTTGCAATTCGCCACCGGAGTAGGAGTGGTTTACGTTTGCGTCAACTGGGATTGTGCGGTGTGCCGCCTAGGAATGAGACGGTCTCGCCTGCCCCTCAGATTACTTTACGCGCTTGATCCGGACGAAGGGATCATCATCGATCGACGCAAGGAAGCTACCCAGTGCAGCGCGCTTGATAAGGACGCTATCGCCTGAGCGAGGACGCAAACGGTTTTCAGGTTCAGTCGTGTGCCAGACCGTCCCGTCCGCGAGTTCCAGCTGCCACTGCTTGTAGCCGAACTCCTTGGCTTTGCTGACCGTAGTGGTCACTTCCTTGACGACATTCGTATCATCGTCATCTCCGCCAAAAATGCCCAGATCAGGCAGCGAAAGGCCAAAACGACGACGCTTTGTCTCTTCGATCTCTTTTTTCTCGATGACGATAACTTCGCGGCTTTCAGTCGCTTCTTCGAGGACCTTCGTCGCGCGATCAAAACACGCGAGGCGCTCCATCGGATCACTGATTGACTGACACTGCTTGACGTCGCTGACGACGTCGGCCTCTTTCATGTCATCTACAGCGCTCCCGCTCTGCATAAGGGCAAGAATTGCAAGCGATTCAATCAGTGTCATAACGATAGTGATCCCGATGGTAGTTCAATTCGCGCAGTGCCGCGCTCGACACCGGACCTAGCGCCTTTTCAAGCACAGGTGCAAGTCACTCGATTCCAGCTTGTAATTCAAGTGTGACAGGCGTGTTGCAACATAGCCACAACGGCAGAGATTGTAGGGGAATTCAGGGCATTTTCATTGAATTTGAACCGGTCTCGGGCGAAGCACGCCGCAGTTTGGGGGTCGTTTCCTAAACTCTCAAAATAATGTCTTTTGGACAGGACTGGAGCCAAATACATGCGTTTAAAGACGAAAATGATAAAGTCGTCGCTATTCGTGAGTGCAGCGTGCATTGCAATGCCCGCTTTCGCTCAGGATGCGGGGGCTGATCAAGCCGAAGACGAGGAAGATGTTTCCATCGCTTCGTCGACCGGTGACACGGACACTTCGATCGTGGTCACCGGCTCGCGTATCCGTCAGGATACGTTCAACAGCCCATCACCGATTCAGATCCTGGACGCTGAACAAGCGATCAAGGTCGGGGTCAGCTCTGCAACTGAACTGCTTCAGCAGGCTCCAGTTGTAAACGGTGCGCAGATCGACGCGACGCTGAACACCAGCTCGGGTAACTCAAACGCAACCGAAGCACCGCCAACGGGTGGTACCGGTTCGTCAAACATCGACCTTCGTGGTCTTGGTGTTGAGCGTACCCTCATCATGGTCAACGGTCGTCGTCTGGGTTCTGCAGGTGCACGTGGTGCTCCTTCGCAGCCTGACATCAGCCTGCTTCCGCTGGGTCTGATCGAGCGTATCGACGTGATCACGGAAGGTGCATCAGCCATTTACGGTGCTGACGCTGTTTCCGGTGTGGTCAACGTTGTTCTCAAGGACGACTACGAAGGCATCGAGCTTTCCGGTGGTATCCAGCGTCCTGAAAACGGCGGCGGCAGCATCGAAACTTTCGGTGCAACCTTCGGCGTTGCCACTGATCGCGCTCGGCTGATGGCGGGTGTAGAATTCTACAACCGTGACCGTATTCGTATCGGCCAGCGTGACTTCACCGCAGGTGGTGCGCGTTCGATCGAAATCGGCGAAGATGGCACGATCTACGAGATCTTCATCGACGGTAACTTTGACAACTCGCTGCTGGACCTCGGCGCAAACACCCCGGGTGGAGATATCTTCTTCTTCTACACCCCGGGTCTGAGCGACACGGGCGTTCCGAACTTCTCGAGCTTCAACAACCTGCCGGCACTGCCAGCAAACGCTCGTGACTTCGGCGACGGTACGAACTTCATCTGGTTCCCGTTCTACACGGACTCCGATGACAACAACGAAGCTGACCTGGTTCAGCCTCTGAAGCGTTTCTCTTTCGTAACGCTTGGTTCGTATGACCTCATTCCGGAAGCGAACATTCAGGCTTACTTCGAAGGCTACTACTTCGAGCGTGAGCAGTTCATCCGTTCGGTTAACGAGCAGATCTTCCCGGACATCCCTGCACTGGTTCAGGAACTGGATGCCGACACAGGTACCTTCACAGGCAACCTCGTCGACAACCCGCTGAATCCGTTCGACTTCAACGTTGCACCGATCATCACGCTTGACGACATTCCGCAGGAATTCGACGTCAATGTGCAACAGATCCGCTTCGTTGGTGGTGTTCGCGGCGACATTCCAGGCGACTTCTTCGAAGATCGTGGCTGGAACTTCGACGTGAACTGGTCATACGACAAGGGTACCGGCTTCGTTTCGCAGCTGGTTCTTAACGAAGAGCGTCTCATCGCTGCTACGCAGGGTGTCTATGTTGACACCAATGGCGAAGTTGGCTGTGGCCCGATCGACCGTATCGGTGAAGGCGGCTTCTTCTCGCTGACCGAATGTCCGCTGATCAACTGGTTCGCTGACTCGTTCTATGTTGGCGGCCCGACCGGTGAAGGTGAATTCGAAAACCAGGCGCAGCGCGATTACCTCCTGGGTAACCGTACAAACCGCACGGTTATCGAGCAGACCATCTACTCGGCATTCGTAAGCGGCGGCCTTTTCGACATCCCAACGGGTGGCGAAGTCAAGATCGCTCTTGGTTATGAACACCGTGACGATGAAATCGACTCACAGAACAGCTTCCTTGGTGTGGACGGCAGTAACGCTTCCGAAAACCCTGTTGCTGAAGGTGAGACACGCGGTAGCCGTAACCTCGACGAAGTGTATGCGGAAATCCAGATCCCGCTGCTTCTCGACAAGCCGTTCTTCGAAACGCTCCAGATCGATGGTGCTGTTCGTTACACGGACGAGTCGAACTTCGGTGGTGAAGAAACCTACCGTATTCGTGGTCTGTGGCGTCCGGTTGACTGGGTGCAGATCTCAGGTTCTTACGGTACGTCCTATCGTGCTCCGAACCTGCGTGAGCAGTTCCTGGCATCGCAGGGCGGTGGTATCGGTGGCGGACTCGATCCGTGCATCAACGCCAACTTCGCGACCACCACAGACTTCTCGGATCCAAGCACGATCAACACGATCAACAACTGTATCGCTTCGGGCGTTGTGTTCACCGACGAACTGGACGTGAACGGTGTTGCAGCAGGTGATCCTGGCTTCCTTGGTCTTGATGGCCAGCCAGACACAACTCTGCTGGGTACTGCGGGTATCACCACGATCCCGACGTCAACCGGCGGTAATGCTGATCTCGAGCCTGAGACATCTACGTCTTGGACCGCAACCCTCTCGGTTGCACCTCCGATCAGCAGCGCATTCGATATCGAGTTTGCTGTCAGCTATTATGACATCAGCATCGAGAACTCAGTGCGTAACCTGGGTGCAGAAACGATCATCAATCGTTGCTTCTCAGACTTGGATTTCCCTGGTCTGACAAGCCCGTTCTGTGACTTCATCACACGTGACGCGACGGCCTCCGAGCCAACACGTTTGATCCAGAATGTTACAGCTGGCTTCGTGAACATTGGTCAGGACTCTGCAAAGGGCATCGACTTCAACACTCGCTTCAGTGCGAACCTTGAAGAACTGTTCGGTGGTCCAGATGCGGACTTCTTCATCAACGTAGCAGCTTCGTATCTCCTTGAGCGTGAAACGCAGGTGTTTGATGACGATCCGATCGATGAGCTCGAAGGTACCTTCGGTATCGACGCTGCTGGTCTTCCGTTCTCCTTCCCGAAATGGAAGGGTCAGATGACCGCAGGTCTCGGCTTCGGTGACTTCCAGATCCTGACGCAAGTCCGTTACATCGGCAGCCAGGATTTCGAGAACGAACTGCCGCTGAACACCAACCCGTTCTTCGTGATCGATCCGGTCACAGGTACGCGTGCAACTTCGACGAACTTTGGTCAGAACATCGGTTCTGAAATCTACCAGAGCTTGTCGGTAGCTTACACTTACGACGACCGTGTCGAGTTCTCGCTCGGTGTTCGTAACCTGTGGGACAACGAACCACCGATCGTTGACCGTTCAATCGTGCCACAGCGTCAGAACGCGCTGAGCTCGAGCGGCTACGACTTCGTTGGTCGTACGTTCTTCTTCAACACTCGCTTCAAGCTCTGATTTGTAGCCAGTATTGAGAAAAGAGAGGGGCGGTCTTCGGACCGCCCCTTTTTTTGTGCCGCGAACAGATACACTCAAAGAGCCAAATGGGAGCTGGCCGCTACTTCGGATGCGCCGACCCCTTCCCGTCCGGGTGTAACCGATGAAAGCCATGCCCTCCCACATGTTTGCACGACAGGCCGCAAGCCCAAGCGACACCGAGTGCCCTGCCGGATGAAGTCGGCTTGCAGCGCATTTATTCGTAGCGCGATGTGACGCAAAGCTCTGCACACAAGCGCTGGCACATAGACTGCTTCTCGCGCGACTACCGCCTTTCGATCTGCCCCAACGGGCTTGTCTCATCCGTCAGCTACCACAGCCAGACTCCTCAGCGCTTGATCGATGGCTTGATTGCAACGTCTATCGCGCAAGCACTATGGAGCCGACGATAGTCTCTGTGTGTGAAATTGTGCGACGCCGCATGCCTGCCACCTCTCTCCTGATGCCAGACAAAGAAAAGGCCCGGTCTTTCGACCAGGCCCTTCCCTTATCCGACTCGAGCTGAGGTCAGATTAGAGGCCGCCTGGCCCGCAATCGTTCTTCAGATAGTCGAGGATCTTGGTGTTCACTTGCTGTTTGTGGGTGAACATGTGGGTGTTGGAGAAGTGGTCCGCGCCTTCGATGGTCACGAACTGGCCTTCTTTCCCAGCCTTCTCAAACGCCTTCTTGTAGTCCTCATAGTGATAATACATCACGCGGCGGTCATCGTCAGGGTGGATCATCAATACAGGGATGTTCACCTTGTCGACTTCATTGATCGGGTTGATACCGATCATGCCGCGACGCTGAGACCATTCGTCCAGAGCCTTTGGCGCATTGGGATCGCGACGGCCCTTATACTGCTTTTCCGCGTCTGCCACAGCCGCACCTGCAATGGTGCACTGATACAGATTATCCTCGCGTGCTGCCGCTACGAGTGCAGCATAGCCACCATAGGACCAGCCGAAGAAGGCAACGCGATCCGGATCGACGAGGCCCTGATCGATGAGGTACTTCACACCATCATCCTTGTCGTCCTGCATAGCGAGCCCGTGCTCACCATAACCGGCATCGAAGTGCTTCTGACCCCAACCGGTCGAAATACGGTTCTGCGGACGCAGAACCATGTAACCGGCATTGGCAAGCATCATGCTCCAGTCGTCAAACAGCACCACGTTGTTCACATGAGGGCCGCCATTATGCTGAACAACCAGCGGGAATGGGCCTTCGCCCTTTGGTTTCACGATATAAGCAGGAATCTCGAGGCCATCACGAGCCGTGTAGCGAATGTACTCGACATCAGGCAGCTGCTCTGGGTTGAGCAGAGGATTACGGCTGCCGAGCTTTGCCATGCGGCCATCCTTCACTAGCCAGAATGACCCTGGATCACGCGGACCGACATTGCGTACGATCATCGTATTCCCGTCACGCGACCTGCTCGTAATCGACACCTGGTGTGCGTAGGGAATCTGCTGGAGGAACGCTGCATGAAGCGCGGCATGCTCTTCGTCGAGCCATGCCACCTCATAGCGTGCGCCCGGATACATCGCGCCGACCAGCTTTTCATTGCCTGGGACGGTATGGGTAATGATGCCCATGATGTCGCCTTCTTCGGCCTGAACGATCTTCTCGCCCCATTCACTGGTCTCGAAATTGAACTCCCACAGCGCTGCTTTGTCTTCGCCATTGCGGTTTTCTATGACGTAGCCCATCGCCGGGTTGTCTTCACTGAAGCCTTGAACGCCGTGAATGCCGCTCAACACCCGATAAAGATTGGCCTGATCATCGAAGTCCATCGCCAGCGCAGGGATCGGATCACCCCATGAGCTTTCACCTGGCATACGGTGATACACTTCGAGGACATTCGAAGTCGGATTGATGCGCGTGGAAATGCGTGGATTTCCATCATTATCAAACTGAATCGTCGGGTGCTTCTCGTTACCTTTGATCACGAGCTGTCGCGAGCCGCGCTCAAGATTGAAACGGTAATAAGCGCGCGGACGGAAAGCCGCGAACGGATCGACACCAGTGGGATCCGGGATCGCATTGCCAGAACCGATCAGGATCGTGTCCGGCTCATTTGGTAATGTGTTTACGAGGCCAAAATTACCAGGCAGTTCGGCGAATTTGTTGGATTCGAGGCTGTAAGCAAACGCCTTGTAGCTGCGGATATCTTCTTCAGGGCGCGTGACACGCTTGCGCACAACATCCCATGCAGTGCCAAAGATGTAGTTATCGCTCACCCAACGAGCCTGGATGATCTCCATCGGATCCGCATTCAAGCGGCGCAGCGGCTTTGTCATGTCATCTGTAGAGTAGATCTCCATCAGATACTCGCCCTCTTTGCTTTCAAGCTTGTGGACGAGGACGTGCTTGCCGTCAGGGGACACCTGCACAGCGTTGACGACACTGCGCAGAGACCAAACATCGACGGGAATAGGCTCAGCAGCTTGCTGTGCGCCTGCCGGCGAAGCTGGAGCCATAGTCAGGCCAAGAGCAGATACGCCGACCATTGCGGCGATAAGTGGAGCTTTCAAAGAATTCATATGCGACTCATTCCGAGGGTGAAAACGAACGTTAGTAAATCAAAAAGGCGACCCCAAAACAAGTGTTTGGAGCCGCCTTTTTGCATATCCCATCAAATATGAACGGGATCAGAAGTTGTACTGGATACTCGCGAAGAATTCGCGGCCATCATAATCGTAGCCTGCACCGATTGCCGTATTTGCGATCGCAGGACCTTCAGCGCTGTCGATCTGCGGCGGTGCGGTGTCGAAGATGTTGTCGATACCAGCGATGATGGTGAAGTTATCCTTGCGGTAACGCAGCGACACAGTGTGCAGGAACTGATCATCACCAAAGCCAACGTTGCGGCAGAATACACCGTCACCCTCAACACCAACATCACCGGCGCCCAAACAAGTGTTACTGAAGCGGTTCGGCTCCAAGTCACCATTAGGTGCGACAGGGATACCGTCCGGGCCGTTCTGGAACACGTCAGCAAAAGCATCGATGTTATCGATGTCCTGGACGAATTTGCCAGTGTAGCGCAGCTGATAGGTCAAACGCAGGTTGTCGACGTCAGCTGTGAAGATTGCGCGGCCACTCCACTTTGGAAGGCCCAGCTCACCCACATCGTCGTCAAAGGCGATATCGCCATTGTCATTGATGAAGGTCGTGCTGCGCTCAAGCAGGCGGTTCGCACGGATATCGAGACCAAAGTCTACAAACTTGCCGAAGACCGGCCATTCCTTGCCGAAGCTCGCATTGATGTCCATGCCGCGAACATTCTGCAGGTCAAAGTTCAGGAACTCGCTGCTCAACGTGTCGATCAGACCACGGTCGAATGAGTTTACGACGCCGTTTAGTGGGTCATAAGTCAAACGATCGCAGAACGGGCTACGCGTGCCATCAGTACGCAAGAAGCAGTCATTGATCACGAACTGCTCAGCCGGCTCAATGATCGAGTCCTTCACTTTAATGTCGTAGTAATTGAGACCGATGTTCACATCAAAGCCGTCACCGATCACCTCTTCGAAAGCAAACCCAGCGGTGATGGAACGAGACGTTTCCGGATCAATGTCGAATGTACCGCCAGAGATCGCGCGAACACTGGTGTTCTGAACCGGCTGCGTGTTCGGCGCCAGACCAACCTGAGTTGGGTCACGTCCCTCACGCTCACAGTTTTGAAGCACTTCGTCAGGGCGGGTTTCGTTAGCCGCAACGTAGCCCACACCGAGTTCAAACGCTTCGTTTGGAACCGCGCATGGATCGAACAGCGTCAGGAAGCCCTGTTGAGCCTGCAAGAAGTTCTCGCGCAGGTTCGGCGCACGGAATGAGGTGCCGTAGCTGAACTTGAACAGCAGCGGAGCCACCGGACGCCAGCCACCTTTGATCGAGTATGTGAAGTTCGTTCCATAGAACTCTTCCTTCGTAACACGACCAGACAAGTTGACGGTCAGCTCTTCAACCATCTTCTTGCCCGCCATCAGCGGAAGATCGAGCTCGCCGAAGCCTTCGACGATGTACTTGTCACCCACCGCGCCAAGGTCCTGGCTGAATGCGAAGAACAAGCCGTTTGACGCCACCTGGTTCGGGTCGGAATCAATCGAGTCCTTGCGGTATTCCGCACCGACAACGGCACCTACCGGGCCACCTTGCAATTCGAACAGGTTACCTGTGACGAAAGCGGAAAGAATCTTCTGCTCGTAAACGGTATCGAATGACCGTTCGCCGAAGAGGTAATCACGCTCAGCCTGCGTCGCGAAGTCGCCGATTGGCGTAGCCAGCAGCGAAGGCGCAAACAGGTTAACCGGCACACAGCCTTCGATGAGCCCATCAGCAGCAGCAGTCGGGTTCGCAAGCGCGCTTGCATCGCAAGGCGTAATGCCCGGGTCGCCATAGAAAACGCCGAACTGGTTCAGATCGCTGTAGTCATCAGCAATTCCGTCTCCGGTATTATCGATGATGCCGTCGCCGTTGAAGTCGATGGTCGGGTCGATACCCAGAGCGAAAGCCAGACGGTCTTCGCGGACACCGCGACGAACAGAAGCGCCTTCAGAGCGTGAGTAAACGAATGACGCATCGAACTTCCAGCTTGAGCCAATGAACGGAAGGTCACCCTTGATGCCGAGAACACCACGATACTGCTCTTGCGTCACGTCCACATTGTTGCGGTCGCCTTCAACAGAGATGATCGGGAAGACCGAAACGTTTACGCCAGTAGGTTCGCCCGGGAAGAAGCCGCCCGGACCCCAAATCGGAACGCCGCCAGAGAATGGAGCAAACAATGCGTTATCGATAGCGCGACAGTCAGCCCCGCCCGCATCAATGTTACACGGGTTGAACTGGTTTTCCGCCGGAACATCCGGGAAAAGGAACGATTGGAACGCATTGTCCGACCGAATACGCGCCCGGCTGTAATTCGCTTCAAAATACGGCGTAAGGTTAGCAGCGCCAGGGAGCGTATACTCACCGTAAGCCATTGCGTTGAACAACTTCTGCTGGCTCAGGAAAACACGGCTCAGATCAGCGTTGCTGCCGTTATAGTCTTGGTCATCAACGTCACGGATGCCGTCAAAGTTGAAATCCAACGGATCGAGGAACGCGTTTTCGCGGGTCGCAAAGCCAGGAAGTCCGAAGAACTGCAGGTTGTCGAAGGTGTCACCGCGCTGGAAAAAGACCGAGTTCAGGAAAGTGTTGTTCGGAACAAACCGACCGGTCACCGACTCAATCTTACAAGAGCTGTTCGCACTGGTCGTGATCTGACCGAATGGACCACCAAAGCTGTCACGCTCGACCAAAGCGCGCGTGCGCTCGTCAATAGTGAAAATGTTGCCGTTCTCGTCAACTTCCAGATGCTCGTTACAGCCCTGGAAAAAGTCACGGTCGCGGAAACGAATTGTGTCACGATAGTCGTATTCGACACCAAGACCGACAAAGCCGCGGTCCAGGTTAATGCCGTATGCGCCGCTGATCGTGAAGTCTTCACCTGCGCCCTGCGGGTTGATCTCACCGCGAGCAAATAGCTCGAGACCATCGAAGTCCTTACGCAGGATGATGTTACCGACACCGGCAACAGCGTCCGAACCATAGATTGATGATGCACCATCGAGCAGCAGGTCAAAGCGGTCGATCAATGATGCAGGAAGCAAGTTGATCGACGGGTTGACCGGAGCGCCTTCCACACCGGCAGGTGCGAGACGGCGGCCATTGACCAGCAGAAGCGTACGGTCTGCACCAAGGCCGCGAAGGTTCAGTGTGGCTGAGCCCGGACCGTTGTCGAGGACGAAGCCCTGGAATGTCGCGTCAATCTGCTGACCCGCAGCGGACTCGTCGCGCTGCAGGATTTGCACCGGATCGAACAGGCCAACATCACGGGATTGTTCTGTCGTGATAACCTGAAGGGGCGAAATGCTCGAATAAGTGTCGCGAACGATACGCGAACCCGTAACAGTGATGCCACCTTGGAATTCTTCTTCGACTGCACCGCCGGTCGTAATATCGACCTGCTCTTCTTCCTCTTCCTCGACAACTTCTTCAGCTGGCTCTTCAGCGTCCTGAGCCAAGGCCGGCGCGCCCATTACCAGCGCAATTGCAGATGCGGAAAAGGCAAGGCCCTTCACGGTATTCGTGTGAAACTTTTTCATGATTACTCCAGTACCCAACCCGAGACCAGAATATGAAGTTCTTCAAAATACCGGATCAAATGCCTGCCCCCGCAGCCATTGCTTATAATCTGATAATGAAGAGAATCTGGGCCCTCTAGATGGGTCAGGGTGTGAAGGAGAGATTAACGCTTGTCAAAGGTCGATCCACCGCTTTTGCAACCACTGTGGCGGGATTCCCACATGCCCTTATTTGACGACATTTTCTTCGCCCAAGAGGGCCAATATTGACCAAAAATTTCACAAAACGACATCTAGACTTACACTTATGTCAATAAGACCGATTAGCTTACAGCGCTGACTACGGGAATCCCGACCACGGAAGCGAGCGCGCGTAATTAAACGACAGTCATATTAAGCTCGCCATCGCCTTCATCGATGCTGACTGTGGTGCCATCAGGGATTTTGCCTTCGAGGAGCATTTCAGCGAGCGGGTCCTGCAAATAGCGCTGCACCGCGCGTTTCAGAGGCCGCGCACCATAGACCGGATCATAGCCGACCCGGCCAAGCCAGCGAAGCGCCGCTTCCGTCAGATCGAGCGTGATCTTGCGATCCTTCAAGAGCTTCTGGACGCGGTTCACCTGGATCTCCACGATCGGCGCCATGTGCTCCATGCTCAAGCGGTGGAACAGGATGATCTCGTCTAGCCGATTGAGGAATTCTGGCCGAAAATGTCCGCGCACGACGTCCATCACATCGTTCTCGACATCCGCGACCTTGCCGTCATCAGGCAGGTTCGAAAGGAACTGCGAGCCCAAGTTGGACGTGAGGATGATAAGCGTGTTGGAAAAGTCCACGACGCGGCCTTGCCCATCAGTGAGGCGGCCATCATCGAGCACTTGCAGCAGCACGTTGAACACGTCCGCATGCGCTTTCTCGACTTCATCGAACAGGACGACCTGATAGGGCCTGCGCCGCACAGCCTCGGTTAGCACGCCGCCCTCATCATAGCCGACATACCCGGGAGGCGCGCCGATCAGCCGCGCAACCGCATGCTTCTCCATGAATTCGCTCATATCGATGCGCACGAGCGCCTGATCGTCGTCGAACAGGAAGCCCGCGAGCGCTTTGGTAAGCTCGGTCTTGCCGACGCCGGTCGGGCCGAGGAATAGGAACGATCCAAGCGGACGGTTCGGGTCCTGAAGGCCAGCGCGCGCACGACGCACAGCCTTTGAAACACTTTCAACCGCTTTCGCCTGACCGATGACACGCTTACCAATGATCTCTTCCATCTGGAGGAGCTTCTCGCGTTCGCCTTCCATCATCCGTTCCATCGGGATTCCGGTCCAACGGGCGACGACAGAAGCGATGTCCTCTTCCGTCACTTCTTCGCGCAACAACGCGTTTTCGGTTTGGTCTTCAGCCTCGTCGAGCTTCTTCTCAAGCTCGGGAATCTTGCCGTAAGAAAGCTCGCCCGCCTTCGCCAAATCGCCTTCGCGCTGCGCTTGCTCAAGCTCCAGCCGGGCTGCATCAAGCTCTTCCTTGATCTTTGCTTCAGCGTTGATCTTGTCGCGCTCGTTCTGCCAGCGCGTCGTCAGTTCAGCGCTTTCCTGCTCAAGATTGGCAAGCTCTTCGCGCAACGCCGTCAAGCGGTCTTGCGAGGCCTGATCGTCCTCCTTCGCAAGTGCGCTTTCTTCGATCTTCAGTTGAATGATCCGGCGATCCAGCGATTCAATCTCTTCCGGCTTGGACTCCACTTCCATGCGGATACGCGAAGCCGCCTCGTCCATCAGGTCGATGGCCTTGTCCGGCAGGAAGCGGTTCTGGATGTAGCGATTGGAAAGCTGCGCAGATGCGACCAGCGCGCTGTCCGTAATGCGGACGCCGTGGTGCAGCTCGTACTTCTCTTTAAGGCCGCGCAGGATCGAGATCGTGTCTTCGACGCTCGGCTCTTCGATGTAGACCGGCTGGAAACGCCGTTGCAGTGCCGGGTCCTTCTCGACATATTTCTGGTATTCATCGAGCGTGGTTGCGCCAATGCAATGCAGCTCGCCACGCGACAAAGCGGGCTTCAACAGGTTGGACGCATCCATCGAGCCTTCCGAGGCCCCTGCCCCGATCAGCGTGTGCATCTCGTCAATGAACAGAATGATCTGGCCGTCTGCGCCTTTCACTTCGTCGAGCACAGACTTCAAACGCTCTTCAAATTCGCCGCGATATTTCGCGCCCGCAATCAGCGCGCCCATATCGAGCGACATAAGCGTGCGCCCCTTGAGGCTATCCGGCACATCGCCATTTGCGATGCGCAGCGCGAGGCCTTCCGCAATCGCGGTCTTACCGGTTCCCGGTTCGCCGATCAGTGCGGGATTGTTCTTGGTACGGCGAGCAAGGATCTGAACCGTGCGGCGGATCTCTTCATCGCGCCCGATAACCGGATCAAGCTTACCTTCGCGGGCTGCTTGCGTGAGGTCGCGGGCATACTTTTCCATCGCATCATACGCATCCTCTGCGCTCGCGGAATCGGCTTTGCGACCACCGCGCAGTTCCGTGATCGCGCGCTCCAGCGCCACCGCATCGACATTGGCTGAAGTCAACGCTTCGCCGGCCTTCGTCTTGGACACCGCCAATGCAACCAACAAACGTTCAACCGTGACGAAGCTGTCGCCCGATTTCTCTGCGATCTGCTCTGCCTGGTCGAGAACGCGCACGGCATCATTGTCGAGGCCCGGTGTCGCTTGGGCACCGCCGCCGGAGACGGAAGGGATCTTGTCGAGTTCGCGATCGATCGCATCCACTGCAAGCGCTGCATTGCCGCCCGCACGTTGGATCAGTCCTGCCGCCATACCTTCCTTGTCTTCAAGCAAGGCCTTTAACAGATGCACAGGCGTGATCCGCTGGTGCTCCATCCGGATCGCAACAGTCTGCGCGCTTTGCAGGAAGCCCTTGGCGCGGTCAGTGAATTTTTCCAGGTTCATGACTGATCCTTCATGTGATTTCTCACTTCAGATAGTGTTGCATATCCGCAACACAACCCCTCGGCCAAAATTCCGAGGTGTGTTAGTCACATAGGTAGGTCCTGCGGGAGAAGGCGCAAGCCCCCTCCCCACAGAATAATCAGCCTCTTTCTGGCGAACCGCGCCTTATTGCGGACGCCAATTGCGCGCCAGGTCATCGAGCAGCATGACGCCAAACCCGCGCGAACCCTTGGGCACAAGCGGACGATCCTTGGAGCTGCGGTCGGTCGGCGCCATGTCGATATGGATCCACGGCATGTCTTCCGGCACGAAGAACTCGATGAAGTGCGCACCGGAGCTCGCGCTCGGGCTGATGCCGCTATTGCGGACGTCGGCAATCTCGGACGTGCGCACCGCTTTGCGATAGGCAGGGTGGAGCGGCAAGCGCCACAGCCCTTCAGTGGTCCGCTCAGCTGCTGCAAGCGCTGCGTCGGCATACTCATCTTCGCGGGCGAAGACAGCCGCATATTCCTCACCCAGCGCACGGACCGCGCCGCCGGTTAGCGTCGCGATATTAATCACCGCATAAGGATCCTTGCGATCGACCGTGTATTCAATCGCGTCGGAAAGCACCAAGCGGCCCTCCGCATCGGTCGAGAGGATTTCGATAGTCTTGCCAGAATAAGTCCGCACAATATCGCCCGGACGCTGCGCATTGGCGCTAGGCATATTCTCTGCGAGCGCCGCGACCGCGACTACATGCACAGGCGCTTTGGACTTGGCCAAGCTCAGGATCGCGCCGCTGACCGCAGCCGCGCCGGACATATCGCCTTTCATTTCCCACATGCCGCTGTTCGGTTTGATGGAAATGCCGCCTGTATCGAATGTGATGCCTTTGCCCATCAGTGCGAGAGGCGGGCCGCCAGCGCCTTTGTAAGTCATCACCATCATGCGGCTTTCACGCGGGCTGCCTTGGCCCACACCGACAATCGCGCCCATATTGAGGCGCCGCATGTCTTCAGGCTCAAGCACTTCGATTGTGACATTGTCGACACCGCGCAGTGCTTCGCGAACGCGCGCAACAAAGCTTTCCGGATAGATCACATTGGCAGGCTCGCTAACAAGATCGCGCGCCATCCGCACGCCCTCGGCCAAATGCGCATGACGGCCCGCAAAGAGCGCTTGAGCGGCGCTTGCCTCAGAACCGACGACAGTAATGGCATCAGCAGGCGGCGCTTTGCGGTCGCTGTCATAACGGTCAAAGCGATACTGGCCGAGCGTCGCGCCAAAACCGATATCAGCCATCGCCGCCGCATCGTTCACGCCAGCAATCGCAATCGGCGCTTTCACTGACTTCAGCTTCTGGACAAGATTGCCGCCCACTTCGCGCCAGTCGATGCTCTCGCCTTCATCGGGAGCGACACCCATCAGCGTGATCTTCGCAGCACCCGGCGCTGTCGGAATATCAAGCGTCTGGCCGTCCTTGCCTTCAAATTCCTCGGCTTCGATCCAGGCGGCGGTTGTGTCGGGAAAAGCTATCCCTGACGGCACGTCCGTCCCATTCATGATCACCACGAGAGCCGCATCCTCAGGTGCGATCTGTGCGAAGCTGACCGGACGCTCCTCACTGTTCTGGACCGTCGCGGGGACAACGCCAGAGCCGAGGACCTGCTGCGCCGCTACTGGCGCAGCACTCAAGGCGAAGGCTACAGCTGTGAGTGGAAGAGCGAGTTTGGAAAGCCGGTTGGAAATCACTGGGGGTCCCTTTCAATTGCGAAATCAATTGCTGCGCGGTGTTGACCCGCGCCCATACGAAAAGCAATGTCCTGCCAAATAAAATCGACAAAGGGGTGAGGATGTTCCGCAAATGGCTTGTGCGCGCTGCGTTCGGATTGGTAGCGATTGGCTTGATCGCATTTGCGGCGCTGGCGACGTGGGAGCCGTTCTTCGCCGATGAAGGTAAAGCGCCGCCCAAGGACAGCTACAGCGCAGAGATCATCCGCGACGATTTCGGCGTGCCGCATATCTACGGCAAGCGCGATGTCGATGTCGCGTTCGGCGTTGCCGTTGCGCATGCGGAGGATGATTTCTTCACATTGCAGGATGTGATCGCGATGGCGCGCGGACGCTATGGCGCCATCGCTGGTCGGGAAGGCGCGGCCATCGACTATGTATACCATTTGCTCGATGCACGCGGCACGGCAGAGCGAGAATTTCCTAATCTGCCCGCAGAAACACAAGCGCTGTTCAACGCTTATGCAAGCGGCCTCAACCATTATGCGGAAAAGCACCCTGACGAGATTAAGCTTGCGAACCTCTTCCCGGTAAACGGCGAAGATGTCGCTGCCGGATTTGCCCTGCGTCAGCCTTTCTTCTTCGGTCTCAACAATGTCATCCAACCGCTCGCTGAAGGCGAGCCGTTGAGGCGCGAATTTGGTCCTGACATTCCCGGTTTCCCGCGCGATGCCAATGGCGATATTATCGGGCCGGACTTTGACGGAGAGCCCTCGCAAGCCCGCGCGCATCCCTTGCCTTGGGGGGAAATGGGCGCGCTCTCAGGCTCGAATGCTTTTGCGGTTTCGCCTGAAAAGGCTGGGGGCCCGACCACGCTCATCTCGAACTCGCACCAGCCGCTGCGGGGCGGTGTCGCATGGTATGAAATGGTCGTCGAAAGCGAGGAAGGCTGGCACTTTGCTGGCGCAAACTTTCCCGGCTCGCCTTACCCTTTTCTCGGTCATAACCGACATCTGGGCTGGACCAATACCGTCAATCGGCCTGACATGGTCGATGTCTACGAACTGGTGATGGACCAAAGCGGCGAGCGCTATCAGCTCGACGGCCAATGGCGCGATCTTGAGGCGAGAACCGTCACGCTGCCTGTGAAAATTGGCCCCGTTGTCCTTCCGATCCGCCGCACGGTCTATCGCAGCGCGCACGGCCCGGTCATCAAGAACGACAAGGGCGTCTTTGCTTTCCGTTACGGCGGTATGGATCAGATCGAACAGCTCGACGCCTATTACCGCTTGAACAAAGCGACGACGATTGAGGAATGGCAGGCGCAGATCGCGCGCATGGCGATCCCGTCGACCAACTTCATCTACGCCGATGAAGCGGGCAATATCGCTTATGTCTACAACGCCGCGATCCCGGATCGTCTTTCCGAGGTTGACGGCGAGCGGATCAACTGGCGTGGCATATTGCCAGGCGATCGCAGCGATCTGATCTGGGAAGGCGCGGTCGAATATGCAGAGATTCCCAAGCTCATCAATCCTGCCTCGGGCTGGCTCTATAATGCCAATAACGAGCCTTTTACGGCAGCCGGCGAAGGCAGCGACTTGGATCCGACAGATTTCTCGCCTGTCCTCGGCGTGGAGCTCAAGCAGACCAACCGATCGCGCCGTGCCTACAAGCTTCTGTCTGAAGCAAACCTGCTCGACCGCGCGAACCTAGAGCGTATAAAGTATGACACGGCTTACGAGCGAGCGGGCTATGTGGCGGACCTGTGGGACGCGGTCGAAGGACTTGATCCTGGGGACGATGCGGACCTCGCCGAAGCGCGCGACCTGATGCTCAGCTGGGACTTCACAGCCGATAACAAGGGCGCTGCCGATGCGATCGCCTTGCTGATGATCCGCGATTTCATGTCTGCCGAGTATCAGAACAAGGATCTGCCCGATGTAGAAGAGGCGCTCAAAGATGCCTCATCTCACCTGTTGGAGCATTTCGGCCGCCTTGATCCGCCAATGTCGGAACTGTTGCGGCTACGCCAAGGCGATGTCGACCTACCTCTGGATGGCGGCTCCGACACGCTGCGCGCGTCCACCACCTGGCGGGTGGATGATGACGGCCGCTTGAGCCTGGTCCATGGCGACAGCTTCATCCAGTGGGTTGAATGGAAGACTGGTGAGCGTGTGTTCTCGCGATCAATCCAGCCTTTTGGCGCTGCAACCACGCGACCTGAAAGCCCGCATTACACCGATCAGATGCAATTGTTCATAGATCACAAGCTCAAGCCGGTGAATTTCTGGCGCGAAGATGCGCTCGCGGCGGCAAAGCGGCGATATGTGGTTGAGTCTAACTGACAGCTATGTAAACAGAATGCTGGAACGTGGCGCTCAACGGCGGCGCGCTTTACTTTAGAGGAGATTTCAATGTCTGTTGCTGGAACTTACAACACCACCGTCAAGAGCCCGATGGGCGATCAGAGCGGTACTTTCACCGTCGAGGATAATGGTGATGGCACTTTCTCGGGCAACATGGCTGGCGGTATGGGCAGCATGGATGTTGAAGACGGCAAGGTCGACGGCAACACGCTGACCTGGAAAATGAACATGACCGTTCCAATGCCGATGACGCTCGACTGCGAAGCGGTTGTCGATGGCGACAGCTTGACCGGCAATGTTAACGCAGGCGCATTCGGCGCGATGCCACTCTCGGGCACGCGCGCTTAAGCCGCATCTTTTTGAACACGCAAAGGGCCGTCGGGAGCGATCCCGGCGGCTTTTTTGTACTGGTTGCTGATTTCAGAATTTGGGGTGGAGAGCGGACGTTCTTATGTGGCTATGCCGTGCCATCTAGAAGGGCCATCACTTCATCGAAGTCCTCATGGACATTGACTTGTGCACCCCCGGAGAAATTGAGGATCGCGCCCCTTTCGCCCTTACCGACAAACAGCACTTGCGCAATTCGGCAAGCCACCCCCGAGCCATCGGTTCGGTGAAGCAGTACAAATTTAGATTCTCGATTCATCGCAGTTCCTTGTGTTCGCATGGAAAAAAGCCCCCACCGACGAGCGGCGGGGGCTGAAGTCGGAGACAAAAGGACATATCGCCCCTCAATCTCTCGGGTCGCATTGTTGCAGATGCGGCCTGCATTCTTTTGTTGGTTGAAGAGAACAGTCTAGAAGTTCCGCCGATGTGGTTGAGCAAATCCGCTGAGCCTGCGTGATTGGCGGCGATGCTCCGCAAAGGCATCGTCAAGCTTGGAATATGAATATGGCCCGACGCGATAGTGAGCCGACGTTACTGCGATGATCCCGTCAGGTAGCGGGGTCGGTGGATGCGGCTTCAAGGAACCGCCTTCATTCTCCCATTCCCCGGTCCCAGCTTGATTGGGAGATACAGCATTTGAGGGGATGCTCATGTCATTCGCCCTTGTTGGCGGGCACACGTTCGTCACGAGGCCAGCCCTGATTGGATAATCCGTTCGCCTTTCGCCAATCGGCGAGCTGCTTCGCACGCGTTCCTATCAACTCGGAAATCTCCTTGCGCTCTTCCGCCGAACCCGACCGGTCGACCTTCATGGCCGCAAGCTGATGGTCGAAGAGAAACTGGTTCATAGGCATGGCGAGGAATCCTTGTGAGAGGGATTGGAGCCTGAGCCGGGGGTGTTGAGCCCCCCGGTCCTGCTGTTCGGATTCAGCCCTGCTGTTTGCTGGCCTGCTCCTTCTGGTTCTGACCGCCGCCCTGCTGGTGCTGCAGGTTCACGGCATGCTTCTTGCCGCCGTCGACTTCGCTGGTTTCGTAGCTGAAACGCTGATCGACCTTGGGTGTTTGGCCTTCCTGCTGTAAGTCGGCCTTCTTGAACCGAAGTGCGTCACCGCCCTTTTCAGGGGTGATTGCACCGGTGCCGCTGCTGCTGTCGTAGCTCTTGATTTTGCCAAAATGTGACATGTGTCATTCCTTCAAACGAGTGTGCAGCGCGCCAGAATTGACCCGGCTGCGACTAAGAGGCGGAACTGAAGGAAAGGGCTTCCGAGTTTGGAAGCGGTGACCGTCGATTGCGACTGGTAGCTGATCTATATATAAGTGTTGCCGAGGCCAATTACAACCGCTGCAATTATAGTCATTACATGAAGCCGGCAAGGACACCGAGTGTCATGCCGGTATAAATGAGCGCCACTGCAAATACAGCGAAACGTTGTTTTATGAGCATATGGATGCTTTCATTCGTGTGCAGCGCGCCAAAATCGGCTCGGCTGCAACTAATAGGCGGAACTGATGGAGGGACTTCTGGTATCTCTGAAGTCAAAGGCCGTCGATCGCGACTGGTAGCTGACTCTTAGATGGGACTGGCTGACATCATCTACAACCTCTCAGACCGATTATATCCGGTTCCGATCAACGTCCGTAATTGGGTCGATTGCGGACATGGCTAAAGCGGCTTCTACCCCAGCTTGTCCTTCAGGATCTGGTTCACGACCTGCGGGTTCGCCTTGCCTTGCATCGCTTTCATCGTCTGTCCGACAAAGAAGCCGAACAGCTTGTCCTTGCCGCCGCGATATTCCTCGACCTTTTCCGCGTTGTTCGCGATGATCTGGTCAATCGCGGCTTCAATTGCGCCGGTGTCGGACACCTGTTTAAGACCTTCAGCGTCCGCAATCTCGTCCGGCTCGCGTCCGGTCTTGAGCACGATTTCGAAGATTTCCTTCGCCTGCCCGCCACTGATCTCGCCCGCATCCTGCATCTTGAGGATGCTTGCCTGACGCGCAGCCGTGGCATGTTCCAGCTTAGCCTCATCTCCGACCGAGTTGATAACGCCGGGCGCCACGGACAAAGACCAGTTTGCAACCTGCGTTGCGACTTTGGATTCAGGCTTGCCCAAGGCTTTGGCAGTTTCTGCCAGCAAAGTTTCAAAGCGCGCGAATGTCTCGACTTCAGCGGTGAGCTCGCGCGCGTTGTATTCGCTCAGCCCCAGTTCGCCTGAATAGCGCGCGCGCTTGGCATCGGGCAGTTCGGGCAGAGAGGCGCGGCACTCGTCAAGGAAGCTGTCATCCAATTCCAGTGGCAGCAAATCAGGATCAGGGAAGTAGCGATAGTCATGCGCGTCTTCCTTGGACCGCATGCTGCGCGTTGTGCCGGTTGTCGGATCGAACAGGCGCGTTTCCTGGACCACTTTCCCGCCGCTTTCGATCAAGTCGACCTGACGGTTCGCTTCATGCTCGATCGTCTGCATGACAAAGCGCACGGAGTTGACGTTCTTCGTCTCTGTGCGTGTGCCCAGCTCTTCACCTGGACGGCGCACGCTGACGTTCACGTCGGCGCGCATCGAACCTTCTTCCATATTGCCATCGCAGCTGCCCACATAACGCAGGATCGTGCGCAGCTTGCGCACGTAAGCGCCCGCTTCAGCCGGAGACGTCATATCCGGCCGGCTGACGATTTCCATCAGCGCAACGCCGCAGCGATTGAGATCGACATAGGACATAGTCGGGTGCTGATCGTGCATCAGCTTGCCCGCGTCCTGCTCGACATGGATGCGCTCGATCCCGATGACCTTGTCTTCAGGGATGCCTGCCTTTTCGTCTGCTTCGATAGTCAGCTGTCCCTCGCCCACAAGCGGGTGATAGAGCTGGCTGATCTGATAACCCTGCGGCAGATCGGCATAGAAGTAATTCTTGCGGTCGAACCGGCTCCACGCGTTGATCTGAGCGTTGATTGCCATGCCGGTGCGCACGGCCTGGCGGATGCATTCGCGGTTCGGCACAGGCAGCATGCCCGGCATCGCGGCGTCCACCAGAGAGACATTGCAATTGGGCTCAGCGCCGAACTCGGTCGAAGCGCCGGAAAACAGCTTCGCATTGGAGGTAACCTGGGCATGGACTTCCAGCCCGATCACAACTTCCCATTCGCCGGTGGCGCCTTGAATTCGATATGTACTCACAACTCACTCACACACATGTATTGACCAAATCAAGCTCAGCGCCTCGTCCAAGCTCGCTATCGTATTCAACCACCGATCCCACAGCGTCGATGCGTTCGACGACACGAAACCGTAGGACCCCGATCCCCCTTGGCACACTGATCAAGTAGGCATCGTCCAGAAATCCCAGTTTAGCATTCTCGCCCAACGAAGATGCAATGCACTCAGCCACTTCCCTAGGAGACTGGTCGCTCACTTTGCTAAATGTTGCTTGCATTGGCGCAGAGTCGGGAAACGGACCAGAAACGCAACCGGAAAGCGCAATAATCAATCCGAAGCCAACATATGATTCCTTTATTGTCGCCATCGCAGACAACGAACGGCCTATTGTGCGTCTCACCTTCGAGCAATCCTGATCACAACTTCCCATTCGCCGGTGGCGCCTTGAATTCTGTAAGTGCTCATGAGCCGTGCAATAAGCGCATCGCGCCTGTGTGAAAAGGCCGATAATCGCGCAAAATTGCTGGAAAATGCCTCGAATTCGGCGCCAATTGTGAACGCGCTGGTAACTATGCGCGGGCTATGGCCATCGGCGATGACCGCTTACAAGCCGATCCTGCTGCCGGAGCAATACGACAAGGCGACCGCTCAGCCCGTCACGCCGCCTGCCATTCGTGCAGGACAGCGGCTGGTCACGCTCGACCTATTGCGCGGAATTGCTGCGATTGCGGTGATGCTGCGCCACTATCCCTGGCCGGGCCATCAAGTGCCGATCCTGCCGAGCAGTTTCCTCGCGGTTGATCTGTTTTTCCTGCTGTCAGGCTATGTGCTGGCCGCAACCTATGAGCCAAGGCTCCTCGGCAATATGAGCGCAGGCAATTTCATGACGCGCCGTCTGACGCGGATGTATCCGCTCTATTTTCTCGGGCTGGCACTGGCCTTGCTGGCGTGCCTTGGCGCAGTGGGCACCCATCCGCCTGCAGTCATGAGCCAAAGCGAGTTCGCGCTTGCAGCGTTTTTCAACCTGTTTTTCCTGCCCGCACCCCCGCCGGGGCTTGTGCATGAAACCATCGTAACGCAAGCATTCCCGTTCAACTTCCCGGCCTGGTCGCTGTTTTGGGAGCTTGCAGTGAATGGCCTCTACGCGCTCATCATATTGCGTCTTACGCCGAAGATGATTGCAGCGATAGTTGGCGGCTGCTTCATTGCCATGGCAGTATTTGCGATTGGCAATGGCACGCTTGATTCCGGCGCGACATGGAGCACGTTTGCGATGGGAGGGCTGCGCTGCGGCTTCGCTTTCTTCCTCGGCGTCGCGCTGGTGCGGATGCGAAGCATCGCGGTCGCGCCTAAACTGCCGAGCTGGATCCCGGTCGTGCTGCTGGTCAGCGCGCTGGCCGTGCCAGTGAGCTGGGGGCCGTGGCCTGCACTGATCAGCGCCGCATTCATCTTCCCGCTCGCCATTTGGCTGGGCGCATCGGCGAAAGCTGGTCCCGTCGAAGCGAAGATTTCCGATTGGCTCGGGTGGATTTCTTATCCGGTCTATGTCCTGCAATTGCCTGTGCTGATGCTTGCAGGCGCGATCATGATCGCCACCACGGGTGAGTTCTTCGGCGACAATCTCGCGCGGGACTTGGCGATCTATTGCGGCGCGACTGTGCTGCTGAGCGTGATTGCAGCCAAGCTGTTTGACGAGCCCGTCAGGCGTTGGCTGTCAGCCCGGATGAAGCGGAGCTAGGCTTCGTCCTGATCGTCGCTGTCTTCGGGCTTGGTACGAAACTGCGCTTCGCCATAGTCCACATTCTTGCGGATATAGTTCGCGAACATGAAAGTCGCTGGCACCGCGAGCGCTATGCCGATCCCGGCAATCGTCAACGCGGTGTCATTGCTCACCACCACTTCTCCGGCGCTGCTTCGAAGCCAGAACGCTGCTGGATCGCAAGACCTGCATTAAGCACGCCCTGCTCGTCAAACGGTTTGCCCACCAGTTGCAGGCCGAGCGGAAGACCATCCTCCGTGAGTGTCGCAGGCACGCTCATCGCAGGCAGGCCAGCGAGAGAAGCGGGTACAGCGAACACGTCATTGAGATACATCGTCAGCGGATCTTCATTGAGCGATCCCAGCGGGAAGCTAGGCGTCGGCGTGGTCGGCGCGAGGATCACATCGCACTCCGCCCAAGCCTGCTCGAAATCGCGCGCCACCAAAGCGCGTACGCGCTGCGCCTGATTGTAATAGGCATCGTAAAAGCCCGCGCTCAGCACGTAGGTCCCGATCAGGATGCGGCGTTTGACTTCATCGCCAAAGCCCTCCTCGCGGGTCGCGGCATACATGTCCTGCAGGCCTGCCCCTTCCGGCAGATCGCGCAAACCGTAACGCACCCCATCATAGCGCGCCAAGTTCGAAGACGCTTCGGCAGGTGCAATGATGTAATATGCGGGAAGCGCATACTTCGTATGCGGCAGGCTTATGTCGACGATCTCGGCCCCCGCATCGCGCAGCCATTCCTTGCCTTGCTCCCAGGACTTGAGGATCGCCTCGTCTGTGCCGTCCATGCGGTATTCGCGTGGAATGCCGACTTTCTTGCCTTTGAGGTTTGCGGATAGCCCCGCTTCCCAGTTCGGCACGTCCATTTGCAGCGAGGTTGCATCTTTTGGATCGAAACCCGCCATCGCCTCCAGCATGATCGCGCAATCTTCGACCGAGCGCGCCATTGGGCCTGCCTGATCGAGTGAGCTTGCAAACGCCACCACGCCCCAGCGCGAGCAGCGGCCATAAGTCGGCTTGATCCCGCAAATGCCGGTAAACGCAGCAGGCTGACGGATCGAGCCGCCAGTGTCTGTCCCGGTCGCTGCCGGTGCGATCCGGGCTGCCACAGCAGAAGACGAACCACCCGAGGAACCGCCGGGAGACATCGCGGCATTGCTGCCCGCCTTCTTCCACGGCGAGTTTACATTGCCAAAATAGCTCGTCTCGTTCGAGCTACCCATCGCGAACTGGTCAAGGTTGAGCTTGCCGAGCATGCCTGCGCCTGCATCCCACAGGTTCTGGCTGACCGTGCTTTCGTATTGCGGCTTGAAGCCTTCGAGGATGTGGCTCGCTGCGGTGGTCTGCACGCCATGCGTTGCAAACAAGTCTTTCATGCCGATCGGAACGCCGGCCATCTTACCCAAGTCCTTGCCCGCCGCACGGTCCGCATCGACTTTGTCAGCCGCCGCTAAAGCATGATCTGGCGTTGTCACGATAAAAGCGTTGAGCGCAGCCGCTTCAGCAACAGCCACATTGAAGGCTTCCGCCACTTCGCGCGCGGTAAAATCGCCGCTGGCGACTCCGTCGCGGATGTCTTTCACGCCGAGGGAAGTGAATTCAGTCATCTTATTCAATCACCTTAGGCACGCCAAAAAAGCCATGCTCAGCCGCAGGGGCATTAGCGAGAATATCATCGCGGCGATCACCGCCTGTCTTTGGATCGGCATTCACTTCATCCGCGCGCAGACGCAGCGCATTGGGAATGACCGCTGTCATCGGCTCGATGTCCGATGTGTCGACTTCGCCCAGCTGCTCGACCCAGTTCAGGATGCCGTTCAGCTCAGGCGCCATGCGCTCCAGCTCTTCATCGGTCATCTTGATCCGGGCGAGCGACGCGATCTTGGCGACGGTTTCCTTGTCTACCGACATGGTTCTGGTTCCTGTTATTCTGCTGGAGGTGCAGTTGGCAGCGCAGCGTCAGGAGGCCCCGCCTGCATCGCTTGCTGGAGCAGATTGAAGCGGCGTTGGGCTTCCTCTTCTGAGATGGAATCAACGAGCTCCATCTCGAAGATGAGATCGCTGCCCGCAGGGATACGCACTTCGCCGGTTTGCGGATCAAGACGGTCCTCATCGCCATATCCCATTTCTGCCGGAATATAGACTTCGTACTTTCCACCGACTTCCATTTGCTGCAGGGCTTTGAAGAAGCCTTCGACCGTCGCGCCTTCCTCTACCGGAAATGGCGCGCCGTCGGGCATGATGCCTGGAACCGGCCAGTTGAAATCCGCAGAACTGTCAAACTGCTCGCCGGTTGCTGCGAAGCGGCCCGTATATTTCACGAAAGCCACTTCGCCGATCTGAGGCTTGGCGCCCTCGCCGGCGATGATCGTGTCAACGCTGAAGCCCTTGGGTGCAGCTGCCCAGGCCATGCCTGCGCCAATCAGTATGGCGATGATCACGCCAAGCCACAGCTTGGTCAGCGAGCCTTTGGCAATCGGTTGAAGCGGTACGCGGGTGACTTCGGCCATGAATGCGGTTTCCTGCAGGTAGAAATAGTGGCGTAGAAATTGTGGCGCGCTCAAATGCGATTTGAAACACAAAAGGGCGCGGAATCGAACCGCGCCCTGATGGCTTATCGCGAGTGTGCGTTCAAGCAGTAATACTGCTCAAACACGGCATAGTTACTTGATGCCGTCACGCTCCATGCGCTTACGCTCAAGTTTGCGTGCACGGCGAACAGCAGCAGCCTTTTCACGGGCGCGCTTCTCGCTTGGCTTTTCATAGTGACGACGCAGCTTCATCTCGCGATAGACACCTTCACGCTGCAGCTTTTTCTTGAGCGCGCGCAGGGCCTGCTCGACATTGTTATCGCGAACGATGATTTGCATAAATTCCAACACCTCAAAACGAATGGCGATTGCCCGCGAGAATGGCGGGGGTCACCACCTGAAAATCAACGAAAAAGTGGCCGAATCCGCAAGCGGTCGGCTCGAACATGCGCGGCTATTACCAAAATGTGTTGGATTTGCAAGGGCTGAGCTGGCTTAAAAGTCGCTCGGCGCAGGCGGAACAGCGCTAGGCATGGGCGCTATGGGCGGTTAAGAGGCGTCAAGCATGTCGACGCTCTCACCTCTTGCTGCAAGCCTGCACGTTGCCATTGGCGGCGCGGTTGGCGCTGTCCTGCGCTACCAGATGGGACGTGCGATGACCGGATGGCTCGGCGCGCCTGCAATGAGCCTGTTTCCGTGGGCGACCCTAGCCGTCAATGCGCTCGGCAGCCTGCTGATGGGTCTGTTGTGGGGCTGGCTGGCGATGAAAGGCGGGAGCGATCCGAGTTCGACCGACCAATTACGCTTGCTGCTGGCGACGGGTTTGCTGGGTGGTTTCACCACTTTCTCGGCCTTCAGCCTTGAAATGATCGTAATGATCGAGCGCGGGCAATATCTGTTCGCAGCTCTCTATTTGATTTTGTCCGTCTGCCTTGCGCTAAGCGCGCTGATGTTCGGCGTGACCTTTATGAGACTGTTCCAATGAGCAAGACGGGTGCAAGCACTGAAGTCCGCCAGTTTACTGTCGGCGAAGATGATGACGGGATCCGCCTGGACCGCTGGTTCAAACGGCATCTGCCGCAGATCGGCTTCGGCATGGTCTCGAAATGGGCGCGCACTGGCCAGGTCCGGGTCGATGGTAAGCGAGCCAAGCCCGATGACCGGCTTGAGACAGGCCAGGTTCTGCGAGTGCCGCCAGGCGGTGAGACTCCCGGCGGCCGGAAGCCCAAGCCGCGCCGCGAACTCACAGCGGACGAGATCGCTGAAGCGCATGCGATGGTGATCAAGGAAACGCCGTCAGCCATCATCTTCAACAAGCCGCCGGGCCTTGCGACCCAAGGCGGCAGCAAAACCACGCGCCATGTTGACGGGCTGCTTGATGCGTTTGTCGATGACGAAGATGATCCTCGCCCTCGCCTCGTGCATCGGCTCGACAAAGACACTTCCGGCGTGTTGCTGGTGGCCAAGACACCCGGCAGCGCGGCGCATTTCTCCAAGCGTTTCTCGGGCCGCAGCGCGCGCAAGGTCTATTGGGCGCTGGTGGTCGGCGTGCCGGCGGTGCTGGAAGGCACCATCGACGCGCCGCTCGCCAAGCAACCGGGTTCCGGTGGCGAGAAAATGCATGTCGATGAAGAGAACGGTGCGCTTGCGAAAACAAAGTACCGTGTCGTCGACAAGGCCGGTCACAAAGCGGCGTGGGTCGAGCTCGAGCCTCTCACCGGCCGCACGCACCAGCTGCGCGTGCATCTTGCCGCGATTGGTCATCCGATCGTGGGCGACGGCAAATATGGCGGCAAGGATGCGTTTCTGACCGGCTCTGTCAGTCGCAAGATGCATCTGCATGCACGCCGGCTTCGGATTGACGCGCCGAAATCAGACGGCGGCGGCAAGATTGACGTGACCGCTGAGCTTCCCGAGCACTTCGCAGGCAGCATGGAGCATCTGGGCTTCGATTTGAGCCTCAGCACAGCGAAACCACTGAACTTCGATCCGCCCGAGCGCACGCCCGCGGAGAAGAAGCAGGCCGCACGCCAGCACGCCAAACAGTATCGCAAGTCGCGCAAAGGCGAGCGGCGTTCGCGCGGACCCGCCGCTCAAGGAAAGCTCGGCAAGAAATCCGGCGGCAGGCCCGCACGCAAGACCGCTCCTAAAAAGGATGGGCGGCGCTGATGACAGGTCGCCTCGCTATCTTTGATTGCGATGGAACGCTGGTCGATGGCCAAGCGGCCGTGTGTGAAGCGATGGAAGCGGGATTTGCCGCTGCTGAGCTTCCTGTGCCGGACCGCCATGACATTCGCCGCATCGTCGGCCTGAGCTTGCCGCAAGCGATCCGCTTGCTTGCTCCTGAAGCAAGCGAAGAACAGCGCGCTCTCGCGGCGCAAGCCTATAAAGACAGCTTCTTCAACACGCGCCAGTCGGGTCAGCTTCACGAGCCACTGTTCGACGGGATCGAGGCTTTGCTGCGCCGTATGCACAGCGATGGCTGGCATTTGGCGGTTGCTACGGGCAAGTCCGATCGCGGCCTTAAAGGCTGTTTGGAGATGCACGGCCTTACCGAACTGTTTGTGTCGCTTCAGACCGCAGACCGCCACCCTTCCAAGCCCCACCCCTCCATGATCGAGCAATGCCTCACCGATGCCGGTGCGCAAGCGAACAACACCGTAATGATTGGTGACACGACCTTCGACATCGACATGGCCGTCAATGCGCAGGTTCGCGCGCTCGGCGTATCCTGGGGCTATCACACATCTGAAGAGCTGCTGAGTTGCGGCGCCGTAGCAGTCGCGGAAGACGCTGCGCATCTGGAGCGCCTGTTGTGAGCGATGCGCCTCAAAAAGATGACGCGGACGAGAACCTCGCTTTCAAGCGCTATATGTTTCTCAATGGCATCCGCATCCTGGGAATCATTACGATCTGCGCAGGGATAGCCACACAAGAGCGCTTGCTGCCTCTGCCTCCGGTGTTTGCTTACGTCCTTGCGATTGCAGGCTTCCTGATCTTCTTTTTCCTCCCGAGACACTTTGCGCAAGGTTGGCGGAGCAACGACCAATGAAGCGCTTTTACGAGCAGGTGTCCGTCTCCGAGGTCAATGGCGGCTGGCAAGTCATGCTGGATGATCGTGGGCTGAAGACAGTCGGCGGCAAAGCTCAGATCGTTCCGACAAAGCCGCTCGCAGAAGCTTTGGCGCGCGAATGGGACGAGCAAGGCGAAGACATTGATGTGAAGCGTTTTCGTCTCCGAGATACAGCCGACTATGCGATCGAGCATGTTGCTGCCAAGCCGGATGAGGTCATCACCAAGCTGCTCGGCTATGTTGAAACCGATACGCTTTGTTATCGGGCCGATCCGGAAGACGCTTTGTTTCAGCGGCAGCTCGATGAATGGGAGCCGATCCTTGAGAATTTTGAAGCGCGCGAGGGTCTGAAGCTTGTGCGCGTGTCCGGCATTGTGCACCGCGAACAGCCGCAGGACACGCTCGCCAAACTCCGCGCAAAGCTTGAAATGCGCGATCCCTTCCCTCTTGCCGGATTGGAATTGCTCGCCTCGCTCGCGGCTTCGTTGATCGTTGCATTGGAAATCAGCCAGCCCGAATCAGATCCGGAAATGCTCTGGCGCGCAGCCAGCCTTGAAGAAGAATGGCAAGCCGAGCTTTGGGGCCGCGATGCTCAAGCAGAGGAGCGGCGTGCTGAAAGGCGCATCGCCTTCCTGGGCGCTGCTGACTGGCTGAAATTGCTAGAGCCGGAAAAAGTCTAGTCCTCTAGCTTTCCGCATCTTCCGCTGGTGCTTTGAGCCAAGCGGCGATTTGCCGAGCGACGTCATTGCTCGCGCGATTGAGCGCTGATCCGATCGGAATGGCGTTAGCGCTTATGCCCTGCTCCATCGCCTCAAACCGACGTGTTTCGACCATGCCGTCATCACCGGTTCGGATCGCATCAAAGCGCACGATCACGGACGCGCTGCGCGCATCATAGCCAAATTCGCGCAGTGTGCCGCGCAGATGGCTGTCTGCAAAAAGGCTCGGATCATCACCGTCAATCACGAGCTGGCCTGTTTCCACGCGGATTGTTTCTGCAACGACGCGGCGGAACAAGCGCGCAGGCTTCTCCACCCACACCGCGTCGGTCACATAAGCGATAGTTGCATCATCGACTTGCACAGGAATTCGCAGAACATCGATCGCTGCAGTCGTTTCAGGCACATGCACAGCTAACGTCTCAGCACGCGTTCCGCTGTAAGCGTCACCAGCCGCCGCGCGTGCCTCTGACGTCAGTGTCAGGAGACTATCTGGAGGCTCTGCCCCGCCAAGGCTTACGCATCCCGCGAGAGCAATGAACGGTGCAAGCGTCGCAAGGCGCCACGAATATCTCATCGGCTTACTCATGGTTCATAATCCGGCAGCGTCTGACCACCGATCAGCGCCCCCGCCCCCTGATTTTCAATCTTCTCGGTTATGTTGCGCAGCGCTTTGCTGGTCGCACGAAGGTCGCGCAATGTCGCATCTGCTGCGGGCAAAGTGCTCTGTGACAATTGCCGCGCTGCAGGCCTCGTATCTTCCAGTGTTTCAGACAGCGAAATTGCAGCGGCATTGGCTGACTTAAGCGTCGCACGGAGCTCCTGCGTCAAAGCTGCGCCTTCCTGGACCAGCAGCTTATCGGTCGAGCGCGTGACTTGCTCGAACGCGTCGAGCGCTTCGCCCGCTTCGCGTAAAGTGGTTTCAAGTTCAGCAAGCGTGCCTTCAATTTGCGGGCCAGAATCTGCAAGGCTCTTCGACAAGCGGTTGGTGTTCTCAAGAATGCCGGCGATGTTTTCCTGATTGTCTTCATCAAGCACTTGCGTCAGTCGCTCGGTCAGCGTCGCGAGACGCTCCAGCAACAGCGGCGCGTTGGCGAGGATCTCGCCAAAGCCGCCGGGCTTAGGCGGAATGACAGGCACGCCGTCAGGACAGGCGGTTGTCTCACAGGAAATCGGCGGCGCGTCTTTTACTGCGCCATCGAGAAGGATGGTAGAAACGCCGGTGAAGCTCGCCTGGACTGTCGCAGTCGTCCCGACAAGGATCGGTACTTCATCGTCAACGGTGATCCGCACACGCACAAACTCAGGGTCCTGCGGCCAGAGCTTGATTTGCGAAACTTGGCCCACGGGCACGCCCGAAAAGCTCACCTGACTGCCATTCGCCAGCCCTTCAACCGATTGATTGAAAAGGATATCATATTCACTTTGCGCGCCTTGCCCCAGCCGCGCAATCCACACGATAGCCGCTGCCAGAATAGCCAGCAGAGCAAGCGTGACTGCCCCCACCCAGACAAAGTTTGCGCGTGTTTCCATGGCTTAGCTCTTATCCCCGCACGCCGCGCGCTTGTCCAATTCTTTGATAGGCTGGCTTGTTGTCATCGCGCGTTTACCCTCTTGCCTGTGTCGCAAGCGCCGCACGTCCACGCGGTCCATTGAAGTATTCCTGCACCCATGGATGGTCGAGCTGCATGAGGTTCGCGACTGTATCGACAGCAATCACCCTCTTGTCAGCGATCACAGCCACGCGGTCGCAAATCTCATGCAAGGTGTCCAAGTCATGCGTGATGAGGAACACCGTCAATCCGAGCGTGGCCTTCAATTCCTTAGTCTGCTGGTCAAAAGCAGCAGCACCGATCGGGTCAAGCCCAGCAGTGGGTTCGTCAAGAAACAACAGCTCTGGATCGAGCGCCAGAGCGCGGGCGAGGCCTGCACGTTTCTTCATGCCCCCAGAGAGTTGCGACGGATATTTGTCGACTGCTTCGTCGGGCAGTCCTGACAACCGCACCTTGTAGCGCGCGATCTCCTTCCGCAAATCGGCTTCAATATCTGGATAAAACTGCTTGATCGGGACTTCGACATTTTCGCCCACAGTCAGCGTCGAGAACAGCGCGCCGCCCTGGAACAGCACACCCCAGCGTGAGCGCACCCCGATTTCTTCATCAGGGTCTGCTCGCGTTATTGAGCGACCGAAAACCTGAACATCACCGGCATTCGGGATCTGTAGACCGATAATCGAGCGCATCAGCACTGATTTGCCACTGCCTGATCCGCCAACCACGCCGAGAATCTCACCACGCCGGACTTTCAGATCGAGATCTTCATGCACGGTCTGCGTACCGAACCGATTGACAAGGCCGCTGACCTCAACCGGGTACTCGCCGCGAAAACGCTCAAATTCGCCGGGAGCATGAATGCCGTTCTTTGCCATCAGCCCCACCCGATCTCTGTGAAAAACACAGCGAAAAACGCATCGAGCACGATAACTGCGAAGATAGCGGAGACCACCGCCAACGTTGTTCGCAGTCCCACTTGCTCTGAATTCCCGCGCACTTGCATCCCGTGATAGCAGCCTGCAAGCGCGACGATCAGGCCGAAAACCGGCGCCTTGATGAGGCCCACCCATAAGTCATAAGTTGGCACAACATCATTGATCCGCAGTAGGAATGTCCAGAACGGGATCCCCAGCAACAGGTCGCCGACCACAGCCCCGCCGATTATGGCAACAACCGCAGAATAGAAGCCCAAGAGCGGCATCATGACGACCGCGGCGAGAATGCGTGGGATCACCAGAGCTTCAATCGGCGAGATACCGATAGTGCGCATGGCATCGACTTCCTCGGTGAGCTTCATCGTGCCGATTTGCGCGGCAAAGGCAGAACCGGACCTACCCGCCACCATGATCGCAGTCATCAGAACGCCCAGCTCGCGCAGAGTAATGCGCCCGACGAGGTTGATTGTCAGCGCCTCAGCGCCGAATTGCTGGAGCTGCACTGCGCCTTGCTGCGCGATCACGATCCCGATGAGGAAGCTCATCAAACCGATGATCGGTAGAGCCGAAACGCCCACCAGCTCCATTTGCCGCACGAAAGCCAGTCCGCGAAAACGACCGGGGTTCAGCAAAACGTTCCAGCACCCGACAAGGATCGCGCCGAGGAAGTTGATAACGCCGATAATGCCGCTGCGCACTTCGAAGACCTTCCGCCCAGTCTGTTCGCTCAGCCGCTCCCAGCTCGGCAATTCCTCGCCTTCAAAATCTTCCTGATGGCTGAGACCTTCAAGAGCCCCGACAAGCCGCGCTGCGCGTTCGGACGCTCCGGTGAGCGGGGCCTCATGCCTCTGCGCGAGCGTGGAAGCGACCCATGCACCGACGGTATCGATTTCGGAAACCTGGCTGAGGTCTATGCTTGCAAACGGTCCGCTAAGTGCGCGCAATTCCTCGTCAATCGCACCAATGCACGAGACTAGATAAGGCCCGGACAGCACCAGCCGGTCTCCGCCCTGCGCATCGGCTTCAATCGAATATTGCGCCCCGCCATCCATAAGCACTTGCTATGCGGACAAAACCGCCGCGTCACAAGGCTGGATTGTTAGTAGCGGAGCAAGAATGCGGCGTTGCACCATGACGCACGCGCTGGCAAAGGCATGCGCGACATGACACAAGAACTCGACACAACGTTTGATCCGGCGAGCATCGAGAAGCGCTGGTATGCCCATTGGGAAGAGAGCGGCGCATTTCGCCCTTCGCGCCCTGACGCAGAGCCGTTTACCATTGTGAACCCGCCGCCTAACGTCACGGGCTCGCTGCACATCGGGCATGCGCTCGACAACACGCTGCAGGATATCGTGATCCGTTACGAGCGGCTGCGCGGCAAGGACGCGCTGTGGGTCGTGGGCACTGACCACGCCGGGATCGCGACGCAAATGGTGGTCGAGCGCCAGATGGAGCTGCGCCAGGATAAGCGCACCAATTACAGTCGCGAGGAATTCGTCGACAAGGTGTGGGAATGGAAGGCCGAAAGCGGCGGAACCATCACCACGCAATTGCGGCGGCTGGGCTGCTCGATGGACTGGTCACGCGAGCAGTTCACCATGGACGAGCACTTCACCAAGGCTGTGCTCAAGGTCTTCGTCGATCTTTATAATGACGGCCTGCTCTACCGCGACAAGCGGCTGGTAAACTGGGACCCGAAGCTGAAAACCGCGATCTCCGATCTGGAAGTCGAGAGCCGCGATGTGAACGGCCACATGTGGCACTTCAAATACCCCCTCGCAGGCGGGGAGACCTATACCTATGTCGAGCGCGATGTTGATGGCAATGTCACGCTTGAAGAAGAGCGCGACTACATCTCGATCGCCACCACTCGGCCTGAAACAATGCTCGGCGACGGCGCGGTTGCGGTGCATCCGGATGACGCGCGCTATGCCCCTATCGTCGGCAAGCTGTGCGAGATCCCGGTCGGCCCCAAGGAGCATCGCCGCCTGATCCCTATCATCACCGATGAATATCCCGATCCCGATTTCGGCTCGGGCGCGGTGAAGATAACCGGCGCGCATGACGAGAATGACTTTGGCGTTGCGCAGCGCAATGGCATTCCGATGTACCGCCTGATGGATGAAGCCGCCGCCATGCGCAGGGACGGCGCGCCTTATGCAGAGGTGGCGAAGCGCGCGATGGAAATCGCACGCGGTGCAGAGGCTGACGCGGAGGAGATCGACGCGCTAAACCTCGTACCGGACGAATATCGCGGGCTTGACCGGTACGAAGCGCGCAAGAAAGTAGTCGCGGATATCGATGCCGAAGGCCTGATGATCATGGTCGAGGACAAGTTCATCACGCAGCCTTTTGGCGACCGTGGCGGCGTGGTGATCGAACCGATGCTGATGGACCAGTGGTACGTCAACGCAGGCGAGCTATCCAAGAAGCCGATTGAAGCGGTCAAATCGGGCGAGATCGAGATCGTCCCCAAGAGCTGGGAGAAGACCTTCTTCAACTGGATGGAGAACATTCAGCCATGGTGCGTCTCGCGCCAGCTGTGGTGGGGGCATCGGATACCTGCTTGGTATGATGCCGACGGCAATGTCTATGTTGCTGAAACTGAGGAAGACGCGCAGGCGCAGGCTGGCGACGGTGTTGCCTTGAAGCGGGACGAAGACGTCCTCGACACTTGGTTCTCGTCAGCCTTGTGGCCGTTCGCCACCCTGGGCTGGCCTGAAGACAATGCAGCGCTGTATGAGAAACACTACCCCAATGACCTGCTGATTTCCGGCTTCGACATCCTGTTCTTCTGGGATGCACGGATGATGATGGCGGGCTATTACAACACGGGTCAGGCCCCATGGCCACGGCTCTATCTACACGGACTGGTGCGCGCCGCAGATGGCGCAAAAATGTCCAAGTCGAAAGGCAATGTGGTCGATCCGCTCGGCCTGATCGACCAATATGGCGCGGACGCGCTGCGCTTCTTCATGGCGGCGATGGAAAGCCAGGGCCGCGACATCAAGATGGATGAGAAGCGGGTCGAGGGCTATCGCAACTTTGCAACAAAGCTCTGGAATGCCACGCGTTTCTGCCAATCCAACGGCATCGGTGCGTCTTCCACGCTCGCCGCACCCGAAGCCAAGCTTGCTGCGAACCAATGGATCATCGGCGAAGTCCAGCAAACGCTCGAAGAGCTTGACAAGGCGATGGCTGAGCTGCGCTTCGATGCTGCGGCCAACACGATCTACCAGTTCACATGGTCGCGGTTCTGCGACTGGTATCTGGAGCTGATCAAGCCGGTATTTGCCGAGGGCGCAAGCGAAACAGCTGCGGCAGAAACCCGCGCGGTCGCTGGATGGGCGCTCGACCAGATCCTTGTCATGCTCCACCCGTTCATGCCCTTCATCACGGAAGAGCTTTGGCATGCATTGGGAACTCGCAAGTACGATTTGATCCTTGCGAAATGGCCCAACCCGCGTGCCAATGTGAGCAAGCCTGCGACAGACGCCATCGACTGGGTGATCGAACTGACGAGCAATGTCCGCTCAGCCAAGAACGAGCTGGGCATTTCGCCGGGCGCGAAGCTTGCTGCCTTTCTGCCTAAGGCTTCCGATCTCGCGACCAGCACGATCGAACGGTCAAGTGCGGCAGTCGAGCGGCTCGCGCGTCTGACGCCTGTAACCATCAGCGAGGCCCCTTCCGGACCCGCTATGCAGATCACTGCTGGCGAGGATGTGTTTATCATCCCGCTCGAAGGCATTATCGACATCAACGCGGAGAAAGCGCGTCTGGAAAAGGCGCTGGCTGCCTCACAGAAGGAAGCGAAAAGCCTTGAGGGGCGGCTCTCCAACGCAAACTTTGTCGAGCGCGCCAAGCCGGAGGCGGTGGAGAAAGCCAAGGCGGACTTCGCGCATCATTCGGCGGAGGCAGAGCGTTTGCAAGCAGCACTAGAGCGGCTGGGGTAGTTTCCTACACGGCCAAATGGTGGCATGACGTAGGAATGATTGTTGCGTTTCCCTTCTGTTTTTCTTGGAAAGGTGTCAACTTTGTTGGAAGGCCTGTTTCCGCATGTTTTTCCAGTGGTTACGCACAAAATTGCCGGGTGACAGGGTGTCAACTTTGTCAACTTCGTTGGAAATAATATGACTCTCGTACTGGCAACCGATGACAGCGGCGGACCGGAGATTTTCGCGTCTTTGCAAGGCGAAGGGCCGAGTATGGGTACGCCCGTCGCGTTCATGCGCCTCTCGCGCTGCAATCTTGCCTGTACATGGTGCGACACGGCTTACACGTGGCGCTTTGAAGGCGACAATCGTCCGCATCGCGATGACGAGACCTTCGACCGCAAAGCCAATCAGGTGAAGCTTTCGCCTGAAGAAACGGCCGAACGCATTCTGGCACTGGGTCAAAGACGCTTGGTCATCACGGGCGGCGAGCCACTGCTCCAAGGCGGCGCTTTGGCCGATCTGCTGCCGCAGATTCCCGACGTGGAAATCGAGATCGAGACCAATGGCACGACCAAGGCGCCATCGCATGTCGATATCCGCGTCGATCAGTACAATGTCAGCCCCAAGCTTTCGCATTCTGGCAATGAGGCGGAACTCGCGCTGATCCCGGAGCGGCTGGACTTCTATGCAGCCGACCCGCGCGCCTATTTCAAATTTGTGATCGCCGAGCCGTCAGACGTGGACGAAGTTCTCGAACTACAACGCCGCTATCGATTCAAGCGGGGACACGTCTTCCTAATGCCGGAAGGCACCGACAGCGAGACCATAGGTTCGCGCGCACAATGGCTGAGCGAGCTTTGCCTCAAGCACGGTTTCCGCATGAGCGACCGGCTGCATATCCACCTGTATGGGGATAGCAGAGGAACCTAGCTTGTCGGTATTGGCTGGGTTCCCGCTTTCGCGGGAATGACGAAAGGAGGAAATTCTGGCTGCGCAGCAGCCCAAAGGGCGACCGCCCGCCCGCAGCGAGGGCAGCTTGCCTGCACGGAAGCGAGGATAGCCAAGTGAGCGGATGCGAACGCCGGCGCTTGAGGCTAACCTTGACTCCGCCAGCGGCGGACGACGCGTTCGACCACTTCTTCCTCGCCGCCGCCTTCGGCCCACAGCTCGACAAAGCTCGGGTCTTCCGAAGCCGGACGCTTGCTTTCTTCAAGATTGTCGAAAGCAACACGGATCGGAATGGCGACACCCTCGCCGCAGATGATAACCTCGCGGTTACGCAGTGCGGGAATGGAGTCGAGGAAGCCGCGCGCACCTTCGGGCATTGCGGCCCGGACGAAGGCTTGGTCGCGATCGTTGTTCAAACGCATGGAAAGGATGGTACCGCACTGCGACAGCACGCCTTCCGCCAAGTCGGACGGACGCTGCGTAATTAGGCCGAGCGAGATGCCGTATTTACGACCTTCCTTCGCGATCCGGCTGAGAATGCGGCCAACAGACGAGCCGTCAGCGTTCTTCTCGTTGGGCACGTAACGGTGAGCCTCTTCGCAGACCAGCAGCACCGGACGGGTGCGGTCATCGCGGCCCCAAATGGCAAAGTCGAACACCAGGCGGCTCAGCACGGCGACCACAGTCGAAGTCACGTCCGATGGAACGCCCGACACGTCGATGATGGAGATCGGCTTGCCATCGCTTGGCATACGGAAGACCTTCGAGATGAAGTCGACCATGGTGTCGCCGACCAGCATGCCGGAGAACATGAACTGATAGCGCGGGTCAGCCTTAAGCTCGTCGAGCTTGTTCTTGATCCGCATGTAAGGCGCAGAAGAAGTCGCTTTGTCGAGCTTGCCCATCTCGTCCTGGATCTTGTTCGAGAGATCGGACAGCAGGTACGGGATAGGCGAATCGACAGTGATCTTGCCCATGCTTTCAGCCAGACGGTTCTTGCTGCGCGCATGCAGAAGACACTTCGCGAGAATGTCAGCGTCGACCTGACGCTCGTTGCCGTCGCTAGTGAGCAGCACTTCGCAGTGCTCTTCGAAGTTCATGAGCCAATACGGCATTTGCAGGTTCGAGACGTCCAAGATCATGCCGGTCTGGCGGAACGCAGCGGAGTATTCCCCGTGCGGGTCGACCATGACGATGTGACCTTTGGGCGCGGCCTGACAAATCCGGTGGAGGATCAGTGCGGCGCTGGTCGATTTACCGGTACCGGTCGATCCGAGCAGCGCGAAGTGTTTGCCCAGCATCGCATCGATGTAGAGACCAGCGCGGATATCCTTAGTTGGAAAAACAGTGCCGATTTCGACATTGGCACGGCCATCGCTTGCGTAGACCTGCTTCAAATCCTCCGTGGTGGCGGGATAGATCATCGCACCCGGCACCGGATAGCGTGTCACACCGCGACGGAAACCGCGGAGACGTCCTGTGAGTTTCTCTTCAACGCCTTCGCCAAGGAAGTCGATATTTGCGAGGATACCACCATTCGCACGGCGGTCCTTGCGCTGGTTGCGAACACTGGCGAGCAGCCAGCTGTCGCCCACGCGAATCTTAACCTGACTACCGACCTGACCGGCGAGTTCAACCGACGGATCATCGTCATCCATGCACTCATTGAGGCGTTGCAGATCAAGGGCGATCTGCGAACCGGAGCCCGCGATCTCAAGTACGACCCCAATAGGCATACGCGCATTATCGACCGGGCCTTCCTCGCCAGCTGGTGCCGGTTGAGGCGCCTCGGGAGCCGGATTGCCGGCCTGCGCGGCATCCTGCGGTGCCTGCGCAGGTGCAGCTCCGCCTTCAGGCTGGAAATGAGATTGATCCTGATTACCCATATCGGTCATTTTGCCCCAAACCTTGAATTGGTTTTCGTGTGCGTGGGGCTTAGACCGAAGTGAGTTAAAATCGCGTCAACGCTGTTTGATGACCACTTTCACGAAGCATTATCAGATCATGGCGAACAAGCGACCAGCGATCCAACCCATTCCAACCGACAAGATCACCGCCACAAGTCCGTAAATAAGGGCGTAAGTCTGCGAAAACACTTCAATAAAGCGCTCAAACCCAACTTTGCGCACTTCGACTTCCGCAACCGCAGACGCGATCACGCGGCCATCGGTAATCGCAAAGGTTTCCGCGGTATACATCCCTGTCGTCACGTTGGACGGCAAATCGATCCGAGCCTGATAGAGGACCTGCTCTTTGATCGCGACGCCCGCCATATCCTGCTTGTAGAGCCCTTGCCGCTCGCGTTGCTCGACAAGGCCAGCGGCAAAACGCCGCTGCTTTTCCGGGTCGATCTGGCCTGAAGGGCTTAGCTGGATAAAGTCAGTCCCCAGCTCGTAGATTGCCGCTGTGCGATCATCGACAATTTCTGACACTGGCCGCGAAGCTGCGACAGCAAAGAAAGACGGAGCAGAACGGAAGTCAGAGCTTTCCGCATTAACCCAGATACCAGCAAAGCGCTCTTTTTCGCGCAAGCGGATCGGTTCCGCCGGCCCCTTCAGTACGACTACGATGTCGTATTCTGCGCCTGCTCTGCGCCCGGCCGGATCGAGAATTGCGCCAAACAAAAGCAACTCTGTGCCGGTAAAGCCCTGACGCACTTGCACTTCATTCTGTGACACTTCCGGCACTAGGATCGCGTCGCGCTGGCCGGACAACATCACCGCTGCGATTAAGAGGAACAGCCACCTCACAGCGGCGATACCGTGAAGATCTCATCTGGCTGGATGCCAAGACGGTAAAGCATGACAAACGCGATAATGAGAACGATGGATGCAAGCACCAAGCGCAGGATTTCCGGACGCGCTTTCAACGCGATCTGCGTACCGAATTGCGCTCCCATGACGGAGCCGAGCAGCAACAATCCAGCGAGTACGATATCAACGGCTTTGGTTGTGATCGCGTGCATCATCGTCGTGCCCATGGTCACAAACAGAATCTGGAACAATGATGTCCCTACGACGACATTGCCGCTCATGCCCAAGATGTAGAGCATCGCAGGCACAAGGATGAATCCACCGCCGACACCCATCAGCATGGTCAAGACGCCGACGATTACGCCCAAGATGAGCGGCGCAAGCGGCGACACATAGAGGCCAGAACTGTAAAAGCGCCAACGCATCGGCAGAGCCGCAACCAGCGGATGGTGACGACGCCGCGGGATCGCCTGCGCTTCCTTTCGGCCTGGCAGCAAGGCGTCGAGCGCCTCGCGCAGCATTAGTATGCCGATTGCGCCCAACATGATCACATAAAGAATGTTGATTACGACATCGATCTGGCCGATCGCCTGAAAGAACCGAAACAGCAAAGCGCCAATCATAGCGCCGATAATCCCGCCTCCAACCATAACGCCGCCCATGCGATAATCGACGCCGCCGCGCCGCGAATGAGCAAGAACGCCTGAGACGCTCGCCCCCGTCACCTGCGTTGCAGCTGATGCTGCAGCCACCGTTGGCGGGATGCCGTAAAAGATTAGCAATGGCGTTGTCAGGAACCCTCCGCCGACACCAAAAAGGCCGGATAAAATGCCAGTCAGGAAGCCAAGCGCAACGATCAGCAATCCGTTCACAGACAGATTGGCAATCGGCAGATAGACTGGCAGCAGGTCTTCCATCCGCTACGCCTACTCCAGCAGCCGTGCGGTTTAAAGACAGAGCGCGTCTATCACTCGAAAAAGCTGAGTGAATGTGACTTAGAAGTGCGTTGCAACCGTTAAAGCCAAACCCGAGCCCGGCTCCGCATCGCCAGCCACTTGCTCGCGGTAATCGAGCGAGACGCGCGCTGGCACTGGACCGATATTGAGATCAACCCGCACGCTCGGGCCGACATCAACCCGCGAAGCGCCTTTCTGTGTCCCGCCCCATGCCGCAGCGCCCACGCTCACTTTAGCCAAGTCAAAGTCATGCACTTCGCGCATCACATGCACTTGCCCATCAGCAAAGTGGGTTGGGAAATCACCACCGACATAGCCAGCCTGTCCGTAGAATTCCGCCTCAGCGCCGAATGGCAATTGTTGGGGCGGCAGCTCCGTCGTGACGAAGGCTGATGGCCTGATCTCTGTCTCATCAAAGCGCTCGGTTGCCCGAACTTCAGTATGCACTCGCACAGGGATATCGCCGAGCGGCCTTGCAGAGAGACCGAGCGATACCTCTGTCTCGGGATTGTCGATCAGCGCACGGTAGCCGCGGACAAAAACCCGGGGGTCATGGCTGCTGGAGGGCTTCAGCCGGTAGTTTAGGACCGCGCCTGCCTGACTCGCGCCATAGCTAGGTCGCCTCCCTTGCGCGATGCCGGACCCTTGGCGCCACAACACCCACGCGTCAACGGACCAACGTCTTTGTTTGCCCGGACTATCGGACGGGTTCGGCATTGGCTGCGGCGCGTTCGGGCCGATTCCGTTTACGACTTGCTGATCGAGATCAGCTGGCACCGGCAATTGCGACATCGCCGCAAGCCAGAGCATCTGATGGCTGCCGCTGCTGCCCGTTGTTGCTGTGAATTTTGGCAAGCGTGCGGTTTCGCGCTCCAGTTTCAGCGGAACGCGCACGACATAGCCCGGCTTCACCTCCGTTTGCGGAGCAGAGAACGCATCAAGCGAGTCTATCGCGTCCAGAGCGTCACTGAGGATGTCGCGGCTCGGCCCTACAATAGGATCGGTTAAGTCAGCTGCTGCCAGTTGCGGCAGCTCTGCTGAAAAGTTTTGGAGCTGCGCTGGAAACGGCGCTTCCCAAGTAAAGGCACGCATGGTGATCCATCCAAGTCCGACAACTGCAAGCATGGCAATCGGACGTCCGCGCGAGTGAGCGATCCTCGCGCTCATGCGGGATACTCAGCTTCTGCGTGGGGTCCGCGCGGGTGCTTACCCATCAACCGCCGTGTCAACGCCATGTTGGGCTGCGCTGCGTGATCGGTCTTGTCCCATTCGATCCGGCTACCCGCCAGAGTACCGAGATAGGCCATAACTGCTCTGCGCCCGGCCATGATCGCAATGATGTTCGCAACCGGGATGCGCAGAACCGCGCGCAAGCCTTCGATCTCGCCATATTCGCGCGTTGTGAATGCGAAGCGCAACGCGGTGCGCCAAGCAAAGAAACCGAAATTGATGAGCAGGAGAATTTCCAGCAATGGCGTCAACTGCATCGCTGGCATCAGGCCCAGCGTACTCGCGCCCCAACCAAGCGTCGCCAGTGCCAACAACGCATAGCCGACCAGCAGGACCAAAGCTGTCAGCGGCCCACGCCGATCGCGCATCCGCATCCAGAATTCCAGCGGACTGCGGCTCCAGCCCAGCCGATCCCAGCCCTGAAGCGCGATCCCGTGTATCCAGCGTGTCTTCTGGCGGACAACATGATCGAGCCGTCCGGGGAAATATGAGCGGGTCGCAATCAAGCTACCGTCTTCGGCGCGCGCGCGGACGAAAGTGCTTTTTCCGCCCTGCGCTGCAACAGCAATGCCGAGCTCGTAATCCTCTGTCAGCGAATCTGCCGCGAACGGTACGCCGCCTCTGCTGTCGGCAAGATTCAGCAATGCCAGGCGAGATACTGCACAGCCGACACCAGCCGCCGGTAAAGCTGCGCCAAGCTCGCTGCGCACGACCATCGCTTTCGCGTGGGCTTCCGCAAACTCCTCGCAATAATGGCTACCGATCCACCGGCTGTCGGCACGCGGCATCGGCAATACAGGCAGTTGCGCAAAGTCTGCTGACCGGATCGCTCGGTCAAGCAGCGCAAGACCCGCAGGATCGACCAGATCTTCGGCATCGTGAAACAGAACCATGCGCGCTCGCTTACCTGCACGGCGCTCATCGGCTTCCAGCGCTCTATACAATCGATTCAGGCAATCGGCTTTGGTAGTCGGTCCGTTGCGGTCATGGATGACCAGCCGCAATCGCGCATCACCGGACGCAACATTCATGACTGCAGCCATCGTAGCCGGGTCATTGGGGTAACAGCCAACATACAAAGTGATGTTTTTCTGGCGCCAGACATTGAGAGCGTGACTGATCGTGCCACCGATTACAGAATCTTCACGCCAGGCCGGAATGAAGATCGCAGCGGGTCCCGACAGCTCTTCATCGGCGAGCATCTCGCCATCCACGCGTGCTGTCTGCGCGCGCCCGGTCAGACGCTGCCAGAAGTAGACAGCGTCGACAGCAAGGTCGTCAAGCGCACCTACTAGAAAGAATATTCCAGCAAAGAGCAGCAGTTCGTGCTGAAGCACAGCAAACCATTGCCACCATTCCCAACCAGCCAGAGTCACGACCCTGTGCCCCCCATATTGCCCGAGGGAGGTGCGTATCACGGAATTGAGCCTTGCAACGGATTAAACTTTGTTGAAAAGGGCCGCATGGTTGACAACGCAACGCCGCTGCGCCGGGTCTTTGCCCCTGTTCGTGCCCTCTTTGTGGGGGACGCATCAGCGGGTATCCTGCTGATCCTCGTAGCGGCGGCAGCTATGCTTGCAGCGAATTCTTCGCTCGCTACGGAATATAATGAGCTGATCAATGGGAAGTTCGGCTGGTACCCGCATCCCAAGCTCAGCTCGATCCACTACATCGTGAACGATGGCCTGATGGCGATCTTCTTCTTTGTCGTCGGACTGGAAGTGAAACGCGAGCTGGTCGCAGGCCAGTTGTCCGATCCCAAGGCGCGCCGACTCCCAATGGTGGCAGCCGCTGCTGGCATGATCGCACCTGCCATCGTCTTCATGGCTGTGTCCGGCGGCGGTGAGTATTCGCGCGGCTGGGCGATCCCTGCTGCAACGGACATCGCCTTTGCCATGGGTGTGCTGGGCCTGCTCGGAAATCGCGTACCTGCATCGCTCCGCTTGTTCCTGCTGACGGTGGCCATCGTGGATGACATCGGTGCGGTACTTGTCATAGCCTTTTTCTATACCGCCAAGATCTACATGCCTTGGCTGTTTGCCTCGATCATCGTGTTCGCGCTGATGGTGCTGCTCAACCGCATGAAAGTGAGCAGCTTTACGCCGTACATCCTGCTAGCTCTGATCTTGTGGTTTTGCGTCCTCAACACAGGGGTCCACGCAACGATCGCAGGCGTTGTTGCGGCACTCACCATCCCGATGCATCGCAAGGACGGCAACTCCATGCTGGAGCGGCTGGAACACGGACTTGCGCCTTGGAGTGCCTATCTCGTTGTCCCTGTCTTTGGCTTTGCCAATGCGGGCGTTTCGCTTGCGGGCATGAGCCTCTCCAACCTGCTCGACCCTCTACCTGTCGCCATTGCAGCAGGCCTTGTGATCGGCAAGCAGCTCGGTATTTTCAGCATTATCTGGGTCTCGGAAAAAGTCGGCTTCGCACCGCGCCCCGACAAGGCAAGTTGGCTCGAGGTATGGGGCATCTCCATCCTGTGTGGTATCGGCTTCACTATGAGCTTGTTCATCGGACTGCTCGCCTTTGAAGGAAACCAGTTCCTGATCGACGAAGCGAAGATCGGTATCCTCACAGGCTCTGCCATTTCAGCTGTACTGGGCTACATCGTGCTGCGCTTGTCAACCGAGCATCCGGCTGAAGATTGCGACGACCAAGGCAAGCAAGCGGCGAACACCTGAGCGACACTTGGGGCCCCATAAAGAAAGGGCTGCCCTCGCAGTGTGGAGCGCAGCCCTTCTTGCTTCAGACCGGAGCGGGTTGTTCGGGAACTACCAGCTTCCTGTGTTTTCCATGCTCGCCCATGGTTCCTGCGGCTCAAGAGTGCCTTCCTGCAAGAGCTCGATCGAAATGCCGTCGGGGGTCTTTACAAAAGCCATATGGCCGTCCCGCGGCGGACGGTGGATCGTGTGGCCAGCATCCATGATGCGTTGGCATGTCTCGTAGATGTTCTCGACGCGATACGCCAAATGCCCGAAATTGCGCCCGCCGTCATATTCCTCCGGCGCGCTGCCATCTTCTGGCGGCCAGTTATAGGTGAGCTCTACTTCCGCTACATCCTTCTGCCCCGGAGCTGCCATGAAGATCAGAGTGAAACGTCCAGCCTCCACTTCAAAGCGGCGCGTTTCCTCAAGACCAATCAGTTTCAGGAATTCGACTGTGGCGTCCGGATCGCTGACGCGGACCATCGAATGCAGATATTTGACCATGGGATAACCACTCCATTCAAAAACAGTTCATCGATACCCATGCACAACTCACCGTATGTTGTGTGAGGGCAATCCGTTCTCATGAGCATATAGGGAGGCACTTGCGATGAACCAACCCGCGACCAGTGAGAACAGCCGAGCCACTTCGGAAAATGTGCGTTGGTTAGGCACCGCAGCGATCCTTTCCATTGGCATTGTCATGGGAGGCTACTTGCTTGGCGACGGCCTGCTCCGCGCAAAAGAAGCCGAGCGTTCAGTTACCGTGCGCGGGCTGGCTGAACGCGATGTCACAGCAGATCTCGCAACTTGGACAATCGCGTACGGTGCTTCCTCCAGCAGCCTTGCAGAGGCGCAAGCCAAGGTTCGTCGCGACACCCAGGCGATCGAGGGCTTCTTCACTGAACTCGGATTTCCGGCCGAAGCTCTCCAGCCAACAGGCGCAAACGTGTCCAGTCACACCGACCGTAACGGCATCTTGCGATACACTGTGCGCCAGAGATTGGCTCTTAGAACTTCGGATATCCCCCTTGCCCAGCGCGCGGTGGCCCAGCAATTCGATTTGGTCGAACGTGGTGTTCTGCTCGAAGAAGGTTCCGGCATGGCCTACACTTTCACAGGCCTCAACGCGATCAAGCCTGAGATGGTGGCTGAAGCTACTCGTGATGCTCGCGCCGCAGCAGAGAAGTTCGCGCAAGACTCCGGGGCAGGCGTTGGCGCGATCCGTAACGCGACGCAGGGCTATTTCTCGATCAATGCGCGCGATGGCGAAAGCAGCGGATGGGGTGTGAGCGACACGCCGTTCAAGAAGGTCCGCGTCGTTACAACAGTCCACTTTGCTTTGGATTGATGAGAGTCAACTGCCATCGGTAGCCACTCGCTTCGTTATCCAAAACGAAAAAGGCGCGAGACCAGTGGTCCCGCGCCTCGTTCCTCCTGCGCTTGCTCGCGCAGTGTATGCGACAGTTTAGATGCTGGCGCTGAGCGTCAGCACAATTGCGTCATCGGTAAAGTTGTAGTCGCCTGGCAGGAAGTCGCCTTCTGCACCGACATAGGCGACGCCTACGCTAACCGGACCGGCTACAGCGGCTTCTACACCGATTGACCAGTCAAACGCCTTGCTGTTGTCAGTGAAGGTGAGAAAACCGTCAGTGTAGCCCAGATGGCCTGTCAGTGTGAGCGGCGTGTTCGGAATTCCGATACCCAGATCGGTGTACAGATAGAGGTTGTCCGTGCTGCCGAGTGAATCCTGATCCGGCGCGTAAGCAATACCTACGGTTGCTTCAGCTGGGCCAAGATTGAAACCGAGCGAGCCATAGAATTCGATGTAGTCGAAGTCGCCTGGACCGGCATTCGGGTAAAGATAGGCGATTACGCCGATATCAAAGCTGACGCCTTCAGCGAGATCTCCGCCGAACCCGCCATATACGTCGAGCTCGGTATGACCGTAACCGACTGTGTCTTCGTCGAGCGAAGAGCCCCAGGTGCCAAGATAGAAGCCAGAGCTGTGCGCAAGATCGACGCCGCCTTGAACAGCGATATCGCCGCCTGAAAGGTCTACGCCGCGGAAACGATACTCTGAGACCAGCGCTACGTTGCCTGAGAATTCAAAGCCGCTGCCACCATCCTGGTAGCTGACCTTGTCTTCATCGACTTCAGCCATAGCGCGATCAAAGTCAGCTTGCGTGACTTCACCGCTGAGAACGGTCGTAACATCGCTGCCAGCTGCATCAGCTTCAGCTTCACTGGCGAGGGCGGGAGTGGAGAGGGCAAAAGCGCCCGCGAAGGTTGCGGCGGTAAGGCCGCGGATGGACGTGAGCATTACAACTTCCTTGTGTTGTCTATTGTTGCTTCGTCCCACCTGCGTATCTGGCGGCCGTTTGTTTTCTATCGAACGGTCTCAACCAAATGCGCAATAAACGTGCAGGACTTCGCTGCAGCGCACAAGAGTATTTCGTATGCGCGGAGAAAACTAATATCGGTGTGGGATTTAGGCATCAGTGCCTACCTCAGCGTGAAAACCGATACGCTTGCCGCGATCCAGCTGCTGGCATAGAGCAAGACAGCTAAGTGAATTCCGCTATGATCTCGAAGTTGTTCAACGATTTGCTGGGCCGAGAAACTGCGCCTCGCCGGTTGCCGCGCGTTCCAGCGGGCACGCGCTATTACGTTATTGGCGACATTCACGGCCGGATGGATCTGTTTGCAGCGCTTATCGGAGAGATCGAAGCCGATGACAACGCGAGCGATCCGGCAGATACGCACATCATCCTGCTAGGCGATCTGGTTGATCGCGGCCCGGACAGCGCGGCCGTGGTCCAAAGGGCGCGAGAATGGACTCAAACGCGCAAGGTTCGCATTCTAGTCGGCAATCACGAAGAGATGTTCCTCCGTTCGTTTGACGAGATTGATGTCCTGCACCAGTTCTTGAAGCACGGCGGACGAGAGACGGTCTTGAGCTATGGTCTCAGCCCGGAGCAGTTCAGCGAAATGACACTTGATGAGCATTTTGCCGCGTTACCACTGCTCGTCCCACAAGCCGATCGGGATTTCATTGCAAGCTTCGAAGAGATGATCATCGCAGGCGACTACGCATTCGTTCATGCGGGCGTTGATCCCGATTTGCCTTTCAATCAACAGCAACGCACCGACTTGCTATGGATCAGGGAAAAATTCCTCAGTCACAGGGGGCCTTTACCGAAAGTTGTGATCCATGGTCATACAATATTCAACGAAGTGGTTGACTGCGGCAATCGAATAGGCATCGACACAGGCGCTTTCCGCACAGGCGTGCTCACAGCGCTGGTGCTTGAAGCGGATTCGCGACGTCTGATCCAAGCGATTGAGGAAGATGGCGCGGTGCGCACAGAGAACAGGGAATACGACGAATGAAAATCGCAATGGTCGGATCGGGCTATGTTGGTCTGGTGTCTGGCGCTTGTTTCGCAGACTTCGGTCACGATGTTGTTTGCATCGATAAAGACGAAAGCAAGATCGCGCGTCTGGATGATGGCATCATGCCGATCTACGAGCCGGGCCTCGACGCTTTGGTAGAGACAAATGTGAAGGCAGGCCGTCTGTCCTTCAAAACGGATCTCGCGAGCGGGATCGAAGGTGCGCAAGCCATCTTTATTGCGGTCGGTACACCGTCGCGGCGCGGCGATGGCCATGCTGACCTCTCCTTCGTCTATGCCGTCGCACGCGAAGTCGGCGAAAGCTTGCAAAACGATGCGGTGGTCGTCACCAAATCCACTGTACCTGTCGGCACAGGCGATGAAGTCGAGCGCGTCCTGATGGACAGCGCAGCGGTCAAAGAACGCGGACTCAACGTCACCGTCGTCTCTAATCCTGAATTCCTCCGCGAAGGCGCAGCAATTGGCGATTTTAAGCGACCTGACCGCATCGTCATCGGTGCAGAAAATGAATTCGGTCGCGACGTTATGAGCGAGGTCTATCGCCCGCTGTTCCTGAATGAGTCGCCGATCCTGTTCGTCAATCGCCGTTCCAGCGAGCTGATCAAATACGCAGCCAATGCGTTCCTCGCGACGAAGATCACTTTCATCAATGAAATGGCAGATCTTTGCGAGAAGGTCGGCGCGAACGTGCAGGATGTTGCGCGCGGCATCGGCATGGACAACCGTATCGGCAAAAAGTTCCTTCATGCGGGACCAGGCTATGGCGGCTCGTGCTTCCCGAAAGACACGCTCGCTCTGCTCAAGACCGCTGAAGATTATGACAGCCCGGTGCGCATCGTCGAAGCCGTCGTAAAGGTGAATGACAGTCGCAAGCGCGCGATGGGTCGCAAAGTTCTGGATGCGATCGGCGGTGCTGACAAAGCGCGCGGCAAGAAGGTCGCGCTGCTTGGGCTTACTTTCAAACCGAACACAGATGACATGCGCGATTCGCCTGCGATCGCCATTGCGCAAACGCTCGCTGATGCAGGCGTCGAAATCGCCGCCTATGACCCGGAAGGCATGGAGATTGCCAAGCCGCTTATGCCTGAAGTCACGATGTGTGCTGATCCCTATGAAGCAATTGCCGATGCCGATGCAGTGGCTATCGTCACGGAATGGGATGCGTTCCGTGCGCTCGACCTTGGCCGCGTAATGGACCTGGCGAAGTCGCCTACTCTGGTTGACCTGCGCAATATCTACCAGCCGGACGATGTGCGCGGCAAAGGCTTCGACTACTCCAGTGTCGGCCGCGGCTAACCGACTCTAGAACCTCAAACCCGGTTTAAAGCTCGCTTTTCGCGAGCGAGTTTGTGTAACCTGTCCGTAAGCGAGCGCGAATGCCTCACTAAGCGGATGGGAGACACGCATGATGTTTGAACTGGTGGACTGGCTGTCGCGGCTATTCGTGCTCGTCATCGGCATCATCGCTGCAGGGCTTGTAATCCTCTTCATTATCGACCGCACGCAGACGCAGGATGCAGTGCGACGCAATTATCCGGTAATCGGGCGGCTGCGATATCTCTTCACAGAGCTGGGCGAGTTCTTCCGCCAGTATTTCTTCGCCATGGATCGCGAGGAGATGCCGTTCAACAGAGCGCAAAGGGACTGGGTCTATCGCGCGTCCAAAGGCCAGTCGAACACTGTTGCGTTTGGCTCGACCCGCAATCTTGACCCGGTCGGCACGCCAATTTTCGTCAATTGCCCGTGGCCGACTCTGGACGATGAAGCGGCGGCTGCCCTGCCCTTGACCATAGGGCATCATGCGCGGGAGCCTTTCCACGCGCCTTCCATCTTCAACATCTCCGCGATGAGCTATGGCTCGCTGTCCAAGCCTGCGATCCGCGCTCTGTCCCATGGCGCGGCAAAAGCGGGATGCTGGCTCAACACCGGCGAAGGTGGGCTGAGCCCCATGCATCTGGAAGGCGGCTGCGATGTCATCTTCCAGATTGGCACAGCGAAATACGGCGTGCGCGACAAGGCAGGCAGTCTGTCCGATGACAAGCTGCGCGAGGTCGCTGCGCACGAGCAGGTACGCATGTTCGAGCTCAAGCTTTCGCAAGGCGCAAAGCCCGGCAAAGGCGGTATCTTGCCTGCTGAAAAAGTGAACGAGGAAATCGCCGAGATCCGCGGGATTGAACCCCATCAGGCCTCGATCTCGCCCAACCGCCATCCCGACATCAACAGCATTGACGACCTGCTCGATATGGTCGCGCATATCCGTGAAGTTACCGGCAAGCCCGTCGGCTTCAAATCGGTTATCGGTGCCTATGGGTGGCTCGACGAGCTGTTTGCTGCGATCAACAACCGAGGACCGGAAAGCGCACCTGACTTCATCACTGTCGATGGCGGCGATGGTGGCACGGGTGCTGCGCCCATGCCGTTGATCGACAATGTCGGCCTGACACTACGCGAAGCCCTGCCGATGCTGGTCGATCTGCGCGACAAGCATGGCCTTAAAGACCGCATCCGCATCATTGCATCGGGCAAGCTTGTGACGCCCGGTGAAGTCGCCTGGGCGATCTGTGCCGGGGCGGACTTCATCAATTCCGCGCGCGGCTTCATGTTTGCGCTCGGCTGCATTCAAGCGATGCGCTGCAACAAAAACACTTGTCCTACCGGCATCACCACACATGATCCACGGCTGCAGAAAGGGCTCGACCCGAGGGACAAGGCGGTGCGCGTCGCCAACTTCGTCAAGGACATGCGCAAGGAAGTCGGCATTATCGCGCATAGTTGCGGGGTTGATAATCCGCGCCAGCTCAAGCGTTATCATGTCCGGCTTGTCTGTGCGGACGGCCGAAGCCGCCCGCTTGATGAACTTTACCCGTCGGTTGCAACGCCTGAAATGGCGCCGACGGCCTGAAGTCTACTGGCCGATCTCCGTTGGATAAGGCGGTGCTGGTTTGACCGGGCTTTCATAGTTTTCGAGCTGCTGCAGAACGCTCGCAATCGCTGTTTCCAGCTGAGTGTCCTGCCCCCGATCCAAAGCTATCGGATCAAGCTCGACGCGAATGTCCGGCGCAACACCTTCATTCTCGATCGTGTAGCGACCATCCGTATCATAGAAGCGGAAGAACGGCACGGCGAGGAACCCGCCGTCCATCAGGCCCGGATTGGCGCTAATGCCGATCAGCCCGCCCCAGGTTCGCGTCCCGATCAGCGTGCCGAGCCCGCTTTCGCGGAAAGCATAGGGCATCCAGTCACCGCCAGAACCGGCATCCTGGTCGATCAGCATCACCTTCGGGCCGTAGATCGCACCGCCCGGTGTCGACCATGCCATCCTGCCTTCGCGGTCTTTCCAACCCGCGAGCCATTGGCGGCTCAATATATCGATGATGTAGTTGGCAGCTTGTCCTCCGCCATTGGAGCGCTCATCGAGGATCAGAGCATCCTTGTCTGTCTGCGCAAAATACATGCGATTGAACAGCGTATATCCTGCATCCGCTGTGTTCGGCATGTAGACATAGGCGACCCGTCCGCCCGTCGCTTGGTCCACCCGCTTGCGATTGTCTTCGATCCAGGACCACAAACGCAGCTCGCGTTCGTTGCCCACTGGCTCGACTGTCGAAGTGCGGCGCGCGCCGGTTGGCGTGCTTGCGACTGTCAGCGCGATTTGCGAGCCAGCCGAGCCAGATAGCGCAGCGTAGATATTGTCGCTCGCCGTCAGTGGCTGGCCGTTGATGGCGATGATATAATCGCCTTCCTTCACGTCGACGCCGGGAGCAGAAAGCGGCGCTGCAAGGAACGGGTTCCATTGCTCGCCCGTATAAATCCGCTTGATCCGATAGCGGCCATTCTCAATCGCCAAGTCAGCGCCGAGCAATCCCGGTGACGCTGACGAATTGTCATAGACATCGCCGCCGCCAATATAGTTGTGACCCACGCCCATTTCGCCTGCCATTTCGACAAGCAACTCGTTCAAATCTTCACGCCGTCCAAGATGCGGCAGGAACGGTTCGAACTTGGCGCGCACGGCTTCCCAATCGAGACCGTGCATGTTGGGGTCATAGAAGTAAGCCTTCTCCATCCGCCAGACATCGCCGAAGATCTGCTTCCACTCAGCTAGCGGATCAACAAGCATGCGCACACCGCCCATGCCAAGCGGCTTGGGCTCAAGCTTTTCGCCAGCGTCAGCCGTCATCAGCGTGTTGTTGCTCTTCAACAGCAGCAGCTTGTCGCCGCCAGCATTGGTTGAGACGGCGGTAAAGCCCTTACCCACCTGGCTCGCTTCGCGCTCTTCAAAATCGAAGCGCATCAGCTGTGCGTTTTCCTGACCACTGCCTGGGCCTGTTGCGACGCCCGCTTGCTCAAGCGAGACATAAAACAGCGAACCGTCCTTGGCTGTCGCGAGGCTGGTATAGGCCGCTTCAGGCACGGGCAGAGAGATTGTCCGCCGGATCAGATTGGCGGGGGCAACTTTTACGCCGCTCGCCTTGTCTTCACCGTCCTTCTCGTCCTTTTCTTCGTCGCCTTTGTCCTCACCCTCTTCATTCGCGAGGATGGGAGCGAGCGGGCTTTCGCCATCAGCTTCAAGCACAACCGCATAGAGACCAGCGCGATAGGGGCGGTCCTGGGTCGTCATGTCGAGACCGCCATAGACCGAGCCTGCGTTGGTGGAGGCCGCAAAGAACAGCAGTTTGCCATCCTTCGAAAAGACGGGCGAACTCACATCCGCCATCCCTTCGGTCACGCCATAGCTGCGACGCGTGTCGAGATTGTAGAGCTGCAGCTGTGCATTCACATTTGCGCCGCGCGTGGTGTAAGCGATCCAGGGTCCCTTAGGTGACATGCTCGCATCGAAGTCATCATTTCGACGCGGACTGGTGGCGATCTGCCATGTCGCACCTGTCGCAACGTCCATGCCCATCAGCTTCACTGTGTTGCTGGCATAGACGATATGCTTGCCATCATTCCCCCAGCCGATCAGCGAATAGAAATCGCTGCCAAGCGCGATGGCGCGCACTGGCTTGATCCCGCTCTGGTCTTCGATCCGCAACACCTGGCGGGTGCCGTCATCGGTAATGTAAGCGAGCTGCTTGCCGTCTTCAGACCAGATTGCGCCATATTCGCGCACTGCCGCGCTCTGCGAGATATTGCGGGTTGCGCCTTTGTCCGTAGGCACAGTGAAGACTTCACCGCGCGCGGTCACCGCTACACGCTTGCCTGAGGGCGACAGCTCGGCCGACGTCATCTGCTCGCTGACATTTTTCCAGCCGGGCTGGCGTGCAGGAAGGTCAGCATTCAGTGTGATTGGCAAACGTGTCGTAGTGCTGCTGGCAACGTCATAGGCGTGAAACACGCCACCCGCTTCATAAACGATACGCCCGTTCTTGGCGGACATTGCGCGAATGTCCCAATCGCTTGATTGCGTGAGTTGCGCGACTTCGCCGCTCGTCGGATCATAGCTGAAGATGTTGGCGCGCGTGTTCCAGCGATCGGACAGAAAGTAGAGCTTTCCGCCCATCCACTCCGGATCAAACTCGGTCGTGCGATCGCCGGGTATCGTGGTGACCGTATCGCCTTCAAAGTCGATCAGCTGAAGCGATGGCGCAAGACCACCGCTATAGCCGCGCCAGCCATTCACACCGCCGGTAAGATTCGCGTTACCAGAGCGCCAAGGAACGTTGGTGAAGATGCGCCCGCTCTCGTCATAAGAACCGCCAGAAACCACTGCTTCAGACACTTTAGTCGGCAGCCCGCCATCAAGCGCCACGTGAAACAGCTGACCGGAACGACCGGCCCGCACTTCGCGCGCAGAAACCATGGCGACAGCATTGCCGCCCGGCGCCCAGTCAACTGCCGTGTCATTGCCCGGATGCCAGGTCAGACGCTGCGGCTGCCCGCCACGCACATCGATCACGAAAACATCGTCATTCCCGTCATAGTCAGCAGTGAAGGCAATCCTGTTGCCATCAGGTGAGAAGATCGGGTCACGCTCGTCACCGGGATGTGAAGTCAAGCGCCGGGGGTTGCTGCCATCCGGGTTCGCCAGCCAGAGATCGCCCGCATAAACGAATGCCATTGCATTGTCGGACAATGCCGGATCGCGCAGGAGCTTGGTTTCTTCCGATTGCGCGATTGCGGGGGTGGCGAGGATGCTCGACGTGAGTAAAGCGGCGGCAAGCATACGCTTGTGCATTGGCAGTCTCCCTTATGACTGATGCATTACTTGCCCGTTCGCGCAACAAATGGCCAGTGCATCGCAATGCGTTCATCGATGCGAGTCCTGCACCGAGCGAGTGATCCATTAAGCGAGAATACCAGGGGGCCTGTAAGCCGGGTTCTGTCCTGTGAGCGGTTTCCGTTGCCGGACCAGCCCCATAGAGGCAGCCATTCGTCTAGGCGGTGCATTGCTGCACGCGCTCAAGCAGCCAACCCGGATCTCTCGCGGCGACATGCCACTACCCGTTTGCACGGGCACGAGACCCCTATTTGGCCTTGCTCCGAGTGGGGTTTGCCATGCGGGCGCTGTTGCCAGAACCCCGGTGCGCTCTTGCCGCACCCTTTCACCCTTGCCTGTGCCCTTTAGGGGCCATCGGCGGTATACTCTCTGTGGCACTTTCCCTCGGCTTCGCGAGGCCCGAAAGCCACACTCGCCGGGCGGGCGTTACCCGCCACCCTTATGTCGTGGAGCCCGGACTTTCCTCGGCAGAAATTGATTTCTGACGCGGCTGCCCGGCCCCCTGGCATGGCTCATCTAGCGATTCCGCGGTCGCGATCCAAGAGCAATTGAAACAGGATCGCTCCGACATGCTGATCGATGATCCCGTCAATCAGTTCAGGCCGCCAGCGCCGCTGGAAAGCTTCGACCGCTTTGTGACCGTCGGTGATATCATAACCAAACCGCTCAAGCGCGAGATAGAAAGCACCATCATTGTCGAACGGATCGCCGAGGTCGAGCTTGTCCGGCTTTGCGAGACAGAGTCCGTATTCCGCCAGTCGATCCCATGGGAACAGCTCGCCGGGATCAATCTTACGGGCTGGCGCAACATCAGAATGCCCGACCACATTAGCACGAGGAATGTCATATTCCTTCACAATCCGCGCGACGAGCGGAACGAGCGCTTCGAATTGCGCGTCGGAAAACTCGCGATAGCCAAGCTCGTGCCCGGGGTGATCAAGCTCGATGCCGATACTTGCGGAGTTCACATCCTTATGCCCGCGCCAATAGGACGCACCGGCATGCCAGGCGCGCTTTTCCTCTGGCACCAGCCGGATGACCTTGCCTTCCTCGGTAATCAGATAATGCGCAGAGACACCCGCCTCCGGATCGCACAACCGCTCCAGCGCGGTCTCGACCGGTTTCATCTCTGTATAGTGGATGACCACCATGTTGATCGGCAGCGAGCGATCGTTGAAATTGGGCGAGAGCCGCTCTTCATGGACCAGCTCATCCATGCCGCTTAGCCGATCATTCCTGCAGGCTGCGGCAAGACTGCACCAAGCACCAGCGTGCCTTCGTCCGCTTTGTACTGGAGCCCCCCGCCAGCATCCTCTGCCACAAGCGCAATCATATGCGCAGCGGCCGTTCGCGAAGAGAGCTCGCCCGCCGCTAGTTCGCCTTGCAAGGCTTTGCCGATTGTTTCGTCAAACGCGATCCGGTCACCGCTTGCCCTTACGACGATTTCTACTTTGCTGTCGCGCATCTCTGCACCGATATCGAGCCGCCCGCCGCGGATCAGCGCATCGAGCGCGATATGCGCCAGGTTCAGCATGACCTTGACCGCAGGCTTAGGCAGACTGGAGCCTTCGATCGCCCATTTGAGATCAATCGGCTTGCCATCGCTTGCAAGCGCTTCGATCACCACTTGCGCTTCTTCGACAGGGACCGCTTCACCAAAGCCGCCAGCGGCCCCGAATGCCAAACGGAAGAATTTGAGTTTGTCCGCGCTTGTCTTCGCGCTTTGCTCAAGCAGCTCCACGCACCGATCACGCATCGCCGGATCGGTCTCATCTGCGAGCAATTCCAGCCCGTTCGAAAGCGCGCCCACTGGTGACAGCAAGTCGTGGCAGAGCCGCGAGCAGAGCAGGCTGGCGAGTTCGATTTGCGATTTTGTCGTCATGAAAGCGCTGATCCCGACCCATGTTGGATACACATGTTACACAGTCCTAGAACAAATTTCTTACCCTGCCCACCATTGACATGTTTGAGCGGGCAAATCGGAGGATAAGTGACTGGCATAGCTCGCTATTACTCAGTCCGCCACTGCGTAGGAAACCTCACGGAATCCGTCCGCCTGATCCTGCCAGAAGCGCACTGTGTCGCCTGCCATGATCGCCCAAATCCGCCCGTCGCCTGACGCCATGGCGGCATCGGTCTGCGACGGCTCGGGCTCTCCTACAGTATGCGAATGGTAATAGCCGGCGACTTGCGGCCCGCCTTCACGCGCCGCACGGTGGGCGTCGATCAACACTTGAGGATCAATCTCGAAATGGGATTGAGGGGTAGGATGGACGTTCTTGGCAGGTGTCGCTTGGTCGATGCGATTGCCCTCACCCAGCAATATGCCACAGCACTCTCGCGGGTGCGCCGCGCGCGCTTCGGCGAGCATCTTATCAAGCGTCACTTTAGCTAGGGCGATCATCACAACCTCACCTTAGCAGCGCATCCCGGCCTTTCCAGTACTTGACTTACGCTATACGTGTATATACACTTATAGTATGTTGATGCTCGATGACCCGCTCAATTGTGTTTGCGCAAATTTTCGGCGTGCAGCCAGGCATGTCACTCGTCAATATGACGCTGCACTGGAACCGAGCGGCCTGAACACAGGTCAATTCACCACCCTTGTGGCGCTGCAAAGGACAGGTGGCATGATCGTATCTGAGCTCGCTGATCTTCTTGGCCTCGAACGTACTGCCATGACCCGAAATTTGCGGGTCCTTGAGAAGGATGGATTGGTTTTGCGAGAGCTCGGCGAAGACCGTCGAGAGCGCAGGATCACTCTTACCCGGCAGGGTCAAAACCGCCTTGAACAAGCGCAGCCGCTTTGGGCCAAAGCACAATCAAGATTAATCGCGGCGATCGGCAGCGACGATGCCATTCAACTGCTCAATCGACTGCGAGTATTCGCTTAACTCATGACCTGCTGACCCAACTCATACCCTCCACTTTTCGCACTTAATTGCGTGTATATACACTTAAGGATCATATTGATGACAATGCCCTCCGCCTCTCCTTCCCACCTTTCCGCAAAACATACTCAGGCCCCCTCACCACCACTCTACCTTTCGCGCTCTCCAAGTGCGGGAATTGCACTTCTTATTTGGCTGGTTGTGATAGCATACTTTGGACACCTCGGAGTTTTTGACACGCCACCGGGCGGTTTTCCCGCCCCTCTCATCTTTGCTGCAAGCGGCCCTCCACTTCTGGTCCTGCTCGCACTGGCCCTTTCGCCTACCTTCAAAGCCAAGGTCATGAAGTTGAATCTTGCTGAGCTCACCGCTTTACAATCATGGCGCATCGTCGGCGCGGCATTCTTGTTCGCTTGGTCTACGAATGATTTGCCTGCTGTCTTCGCTTGGCCGGCAGGTGTCGGTGATATTGTGGTCGGGCTTATGGCTCCTGCCGCTGCGATCACTGTTGCGCTCAAGCTGTCTGGTTGGAGGCAAGCGGCGTGGGGTGTCGTCATCGCCGGAATGAGCGACTTCATTCTCGTTGTGTCCATCGGACTGTTTGCGAGAGACGGTCTGCCCCTGCACTTGACCGGACACATCAGCACCCATGCCATGGGTATCCTTCCCTATGGTCTCTTCCCGACGTTCCTCGTTCCGGCGTTCATCATTCTCCATATTCTCGCGATTGTTCGGCTTCGTGCCTCGTGATGCAAGTGATTGCAGGCTTGCCGTCGTCTCATTTGCAAGTCATCTGGATGCGATGGAGAACGGCCAGCCACAGACGATCACCGGCATTCTTGCGGGCGCAGAGCGTTTGGACAAAGCGCTTGCCGAAGCAACCGAACTTTCGCGAGCGCGCATTCAAGCGCTGATCGCGGAAGGCCATGTGAAGGTCGATGGCGTGGTTGAAACCAGCACCAAGGCAAAGCCTGCGGGCGGCGCGACTTTTGCCATCACCATCCCGCCCGCTGTCGAAGCCGAAGCCCAGCCGCAGGACATCCCGCTCAATGTCGCATACGAAGACGAGCATCTGATTGTCATCGACAAGCCGGCGGGCCTCGTCGTGCACCCAGCGGCTGGCAATCCCGACGGGACGCTTGTCAACGCATTGCTCCACCACTGCAAGGGTCAGCTTTCCGGGATCGGCGGGGTCGCACGGCCCGGCATTGTCCACCGGATCGACAAGGACACTTCTGGTCTATTGGTGGTCGCGAAAAGCGATGCCGCGCATGAAGGTCTCGCCAAGCAATTCAAGGATCACTCGATTAACCGTCGCTATCTTGCTCTGTGCGGGGGCTTTCCTACACCGCCGGAAGGCACCATTGCGACGCGGATCGGACGCTCAGACAGGAACCGAAAGAAAATGGCGGTGCTCGACAAGAATTCCTCGCGTGGCAAGCATGCCGTTACCCATTACAAGACCGTAGAACGCCTGGAAAACTGCGCTTTGATCGAATGTCGATTGGAAACCGGACGCACGCATCAGGTCCGTGTTCACTGCGCGTCCATCGGTCACGCGCTATTAGGAGATCCGCTTTATGGCAGCACCCCTGCGCCCTTACGCAAACTGTTGAAGGAAAAGAACTTCTCACGGCAAGCGCTTCATGCGGCGATTCTGGGTTTCGAGCACCCGATCACGCATGAATATGTGGAATTTTCGTCCGAATTACCGGCGGATATGCGGGAACTGATCGACGAAACCATGCGTTTTAATCGATGAAAGTCACTGCACATTCAGCAGTTTCTGTTTATATGTAACTTTGTGGCCTCAACCAACGGATGCCCATCAGGGGTCCATTACTGAAGGTCGACGCAAGAAAGGTTAGGGATAAGTGAGTAAAAGCAAGAGTTTGACAGTCCCGGCCCTTGGCGGAGAGCAGAGCCTCAACCGCTATTTGGCTGAGATCAAGAAGTATCCGGTGCTGACGGCTGAGCAGGAATACATGCTCGCGAAGCGCTATCAGGAACATGAAGACCCCGAAGCGGCGACGCAGCTGGTGACCAGCCACCTGCGCTTGGTGGCGAAAATCGCCATGGGCTATCGCGGCTATGGTCTGCCTGTTTCCGACCTCATTTCCGAAGGCAACGTGGGCCTGATGCAGGGCGTGAAGAAGTTTGAGCCCGATCGCGGCTTCCGCCTCGCGACTTACGCGATGTGGTGGATCAAGGCTTCGATGCAGGAATTTATCCTACGCAGCTGGTCACTCGTGAAAATGGGTACGACCGCGGCTCAAAAGAAGCTGTTCTTCAACCTTCGCCGAATGAAGAAGCAGCTTGAGGCCTACGAAGACACCGACCTCTCGCCGGAAGATGTGACGAAGATCGCGACGGAACTTGGCGTTCCCGAGCAGGAAGTCGTCAACATGAACCGCCGGATGATGATGGGCGGTGATGGCTCGCTGAACGTGCCGATGCGCAATGGCGAAGACGGTTCTGGCGAATGGCAGGACTGGCTGACCGATGATCGTCCTCTGCAGGACGAAACGGTGGCTGATGCGGAAGAGGCTGAAGTGCGCCATGAAATGCTTCAGGAAGCGATGGAAAGTCTGAATGACCGCGAGAAGCACATTCTGACCGAGCGCCGTCTGACGGAAAAGCCGCAGACGCTTGAAGAGCTGTCACAGGTCTACGATGTGTCACGCGAGCGTATCCGCCAGATCGAAGTGCGCGCGTTTGAGAAGCTCCAGAAGGCGATGCAGCGCATTGCCGGTGAGAGGCTGTTGCCTGGCGCCGCGTAAAGGCCGCGCGATCAGATAACTGAAGGCCGGGTGGAGACGCCCGGCCTTTTTCACTGTGTCGGTGCTCTGAGCCTTCACCTTGCACAGTACGGGCTTCCAACGGTTCACTCCTCACGTTAGGCTTGGCCTCAGAGCGTAACAGTTAGGAGGCCTAGCATGGCACGAGCATTCTCAAACACACGCAGGCGTTTGTTGGCCGGATTGCTCGTGACGGGCTTCGCAGGTCCAAGCGCGCTAGCGCAGAGTGGCGGGCAAGCAGCTGGCTGTAACTTCTCTGTTGAGGTCAGTGCCAAAGTCCCCGAACTTACCGGCAGCATCTCTCCAGCTGGCGAGAGCATGACAGCAATCCTCTTGCCGGACCGCGCCGAAGGTACGAAAGGCGCGTCGACCTATGTTGCTCTGGAGTTTCAGGGCTTCAACCGCGATGCCCCGCGTATGTGGCTACACCATTCTGACAGAACTGCCGGAAGCCCATTGCTTGGCGGCAAGATGCGATGGACGAGCGGTGGACGCACGCATTCTCCGCTCCGCTCCATAACGCTTTCTCCGATGTCACCGCCGAGCTTCCTGATTCTGAAGCCGAACGATTATCTCGTCAACGCGATTTCAGTCGAGATATGGTATAAAGGATCGGATCCCGAAGGGCCTTGGGATGAGCGGTATCATTTCCGTGCTGCAAGCTTCTTGCAAATTCGTAGCGTCGGCGAAGCACAGATGGTTGCCTTGCGTCGCAAGCGTGATCAAGCGCAATGTGATGCAACCCTTGCACCTCCGCCCACGGGCTGCTTCCTCACCACCGCTGCCGTCGAGATGCTGGGGCTTCCCGACGACTGCTGGGAGCTGGAGCAATTGCGAAACTTCCGAGATGGTTGGCTGCTCAAACAGCCCGGTGGCTCAGAACAAGTCTCTGAATATTACAGCCGAGCCCCAAACATCGCCAACAAGCTTCGTTCCGATCCACAAAGACTGGCCAAGCTCTATTTGAGCCATATCCTACCCGCTGCCATCGCAGTGCGATTTGGCCTCAACACATGCGCGCGGGCACTTTATACCCGCATGATGCTCCAAGTTTCCGACCTCGGGTAGGCTTTCTGCTCGCTGACACGGCGTCACCATCCTACAGGCAAAACATGATCCGCACGCTCTTTCGCTGGACCGCCAAAGCCATCCTGCTGTTCGTTGCGATCAGCTTGTTCCTCGTTCTGCTCTTCAAATGGGTTCCGGTACCCATCACCGCGACCATGGTGCTCGACGGCGAAATCTACGAGCATGGCCTCACCAAGGATTGGGAGCCGCTTTCCAACATCGACCGCGATATGGCGCGCGCGGTGATTGCAGCCGAGGACTCCAAGTTCTGTTCGCATAACGGCTTTGATGCAGAAGCCATCGCGAAGGCGGTCGCGAATAATGCTCAAGGCAAGCGCTTGCGCGGCGGCTCCACCATTACTCAGCAGACCGCCAAAAACGTCTTTCTGTGGCAAGGCGGCGGATATTTCCGCAAAGGGCTGGAGGCCTATTACGCGTTCCTGATCGAGAAAATCTGGGGCAAGCGGCGGATCATGGAAGTCTATCTGAACGTCGCGGAGACAGGCATTGCGACATATGGCGCAGAAGCCGGAGCGCAGCGTTACTTCGGACACTCAGCCGCGCGCCTTTCCTCAGCAGAAGCGGCGCGCATGGCCGCCGCCCTGCCCTTGCCCAAGAAACGCGAAGTGAAGAACCCTTCCGGCTGGCTTGCAGGCCACGGGCGGACAATCGAGCGCCGGATAAGTGTCGTCGCACGTGACGGGCTTGATGCTTGCGTCTATGAATGATTCCAATGAGATCGGGGCACTCACACGGGCACAGCCATAATCACGGGCACTCGCATGGGCATGGGCATGACCATTCACATGCTCCCAAGGACTTTGGCCCCGCGTTCATAATCGCGATCATACTCAATTCCGCATTTGTTGTGATCGAAGCCACTTACGGCTTTCTGTCCGGCTCCATGGCGCTGGTCGCGGACGCAGGCCACAATCTGTCCGATGTGCTCGCTCTACTGCTCGCTTGGGGCGCAAGCGTTGCGGCCAAGAAGCCCGCCAGCGCGCGCTACACTTACGGTTTCAAGAGCTCGACCATCCTTGCAGCCCTCGCCAATGCGATGCTGCTTGCCGTTGCGATCGGTGCGATTGCGTTCGAGACCGTGCACCGCATGTTCGATCCGGTTGAGCCGCAAGGCATGACCATGATCGTGGTTGCGAGCATCGGCATTGTCATCAATGCAGGCACAGCCATGCTGTTCATGCACGGGCGGCACAATGACCTCAATATCAGAGGGGCGTTCCTGCATATGGCAGCAGACGCGCTCGTCAGCCTCGGCGTGGTGATCGCAGGCATTGCGATCCTCTACACAAGCCAGGCCTGGATTGATCCGCTCGCCAGCCTGATGATCCTCGCCGTTATCACTTGGGGAACCTGGGGCCTTGCGCGCGATTCTCTACGTATGGGATTGCTCGGCGTACCAGATCATATCGATGAAGCAGCCGTGGCTGAGCACCTGGCCAAGTGTCCGGGCGTCGCAGCTGTACATGATCTGCATATCTGGCCGATGTCGACCACGGAAACCGCGCTCACAGCGCATCTGGTGATGCCCGCAGGCCATCCCGGCGACGAGGCTTTGAAACAACTTTCCGATGAACTTTCAGAGGCTTTCGGTATCCGGCACACCACTTTCCAGGTGGAAATGCAGCGCGATGCATGCGAAGCGGGTTGCTGATGGCTGATTCCTCCAACCCGGCACGCGAAGCATTGAAAGCCGCCATGATCCGGCTGGCCGATGGCGACCGCGCCGCGTTAGAGGAAATCTATGTCGCGACGCGGGTGAAACTTTTCGGAATCTGCTTGCGTATCTTAGGCGACAGAAAGGAAGCCGAGGACGCCTTGCAAGACGTCTACATCAATTTGTGGCAGCGCGCTGACCGCTACGATCCCAGCCGGGCAAGCCCGATAAGCTGGCTGGCGACGTTTGCGCGCAATCGCGCGATTGACCGGCTGCGCGTAGGCAAGGTGCGCGGCGGCGCGGTCGCCGAGGACGAAGCTTTCGAGATCAGTGATGACGCTCCGCTCGCAGACGAATTGCTGATCGATGCAGAGCGCGCGGCACGCGTCCATACATGCCTGGAAACATTGAGCGACAATCAACGCGAGAACATCCGTGCAGCCTTTTTTGACGGCTTCACCTATGCCGAACTTGCCGACCGCTCCAGCGTACCGCTTGGCACAATGAAAAGCTGGATCCGGCGCGGCATGGCGCGCCTAAAAACATGTCTGGAGGCGCCCGCATGAGCGACGATATGCTTCCCGAACTGACCGGCGATGATCTGCTGGCGGCAGAATTTGCGCTCGGCTTGCTTGAAGGCGAAGAGTTGCTGATGGCCAAGGGCCGGGTCGCGCGCGAGCCTGAGCTTGCCGCGCGTATTGCGCATTGGGAAGAGCAACTCGCGCCTATGCTGGACGATATCGCAAGCGCAGAGCCTTCGCCGGCGCTGTGGGGCCAGATCGAGGCTGCGCTCGATGCAAAGAAGGCGTCGGGCGGTTCAGCGGAAGTCATTGAGCTGGAAACTCGGCTGACCCGCTGGAAATGGGCGACAGGCTTTTCTGCTGCTGCTGCGGCGGTAGCGCTCGCTTTCCTCGCGCTGCCGCAGGGTCAAGCCCCATCACCGGATGCGCCACCTGTGCAGCTCGCTGAAGCGCCCTTGTTTGCCAATGTGCCGATCGAAGGCACACCGCTGAGCCTGGACCTTACATATCTGCCGGAGAAGCGCGATCTGCTGGTTGCAGCAGTGGGCCTTACCCATGATGGCGTGCACGATCACGAGCTGTGGCTGGTCAAGCCCGATGGCGGGGTGGAATCGCTGGGTGTTGTCACGCCGGGCGAAGTGCGCGCGCACAGCGTTCCGGCTGATTATAGCCCGATGATGGCAGACGGCGCGCAATTGCTGCTCACTCGCGAGCCGCTCGGCGGAAAGCCGGAAGGCGTGGACGCCGGTCCGGTAGTCGCAAGCGGCGAATTGACGCGCATTTCATAAAATAGCGCATCTTGGCTGCATCCATTGCCGCCATCGCATCGTAACTCCTTCCGCAAGCAGGACGGGGCTTGCTCCTAAGAAGGAGTATACGATGACGAATTCAAAGACTTTCAAAGCCGCCGCTCTTGCTGCTGTTGCAGCCATGGGCACTCTCGCCGCGACCGCTGGCGCCCCGGTTATTGCGCATGATCACAAGTCAGCAGAAGCGAGCGCACCGAACATCGTGACGGCAGCGCAAAGCACGGGCGTTCACAACACTCTGGTTGCAGCTGTAACCGCTGCGGGTCTTGCCGACACCCTCTCAAGCCCCGGCCCGTTCACAGTCTTTGCTCCGACCGACACCGCATTCGCAAAGCTGCCTGCAGGTACGGTCGAGACGCTGGTCAAGCCAGAGAACAAAGGTACGCTGACAACTATCCTCACATACCACGCAGTGGCTGGCAACGTATCGAGCAGCGACCTCGTTAATCTCATCAACAAGCATGGCGGCGAAGCCACCATCACGACGATCGCTGGCGAAAAGCTGACCGCACGTCTTTCCGGCGACACCATCGTGATCACCGATGCGGCTGGCGGTTCAACCGCTGTGACGCAAGCCGACGTCAACGTCTCGAACGGCGTAATCCACGTGACTGACGGCGTGTTCCTGCCAGGCTAAGGCACGAATTCCCCCGCGCGGCTTGTTGCAAGACTGGTGCACGAGCCGCGACACAACTGACCCCGCTTAGCTTCACCCTCCAGCTGAGCGGGGTCTTTGCTGTGTGAGAGACACTTGGGACAGAATGATTGGCGCGGCAAAAGGCCGTTCAATTTCTTCGAAACAGGGAGAAAGTTCGGCTTAAGCCGCTTCGTCTTTCTTGGCCTTGCCGTCATCGTTGGAGACAACGCGGATCGGGTCCTTACGACCTTCCACCACATCACCATCGACGACAATCTCCGACACATCGTCCATGTCGGGCAGATCGAACATCGTGTCGAGCAAGATGCCTTCGACGATTGAACGAAGTCCGCGCGCGCCGGTCTTGCGCTTGATCGCGCGCTCCGCGATCTCCTTGAGCGCATCGTCGGTAAAGGTCAGTTCCACTTCTTCCAGCTCGAACAGCTTACGATACTGTTTGACGAGCGCATTCTTTGGCTCTTGCAGGATCGTTACAAGCGCATCGACATCCAAGTCATGCAGCGTCGCGATGACTGGCAGACGGCCGACAAATTCAGGGATCAGGCCGAATTTCAGCAGATCTTCCGGCTCGCTCTTTTCAAGAAGTTCGCCAATACGGCGCTTGTCCGGGTCAGCGACATGCGCACCGAAGCCGATTGAGCGCTTCTGCAAGCGGTCAGCGATAATCTTGTCGAGGCCCGCGAACGCACCGCCACAGATGAACAGGATGTTCGTCGTGTCGACTTGCAGGAATTCTTGCTGCGGATGCTTGCGACCGCCTTGCGGCGGAACGCTGGCCGTGGTGCCTTCCATCAGTTTGAGCAGTGCCTGCTGGACGCCCTCACCCGACACGTCACGCGTGATCGAGGGATTCTCCGCCTTGCGTGTGATCTTGTCGATCTCGTCAATGTAGACGATGCCATGCTGGGCTTTCTCGACGTTGTAGTCTGATGACTGCAGCAGCTTGAGGATGATGTTTTCAACGTCCTCACCCACATAGCCAGCCTCAGTCAGCGTGGTCGCATCGGCCATAGTGAACGGCACGTCGAATGTGCGCGCGAGCGTTTGTGCAAGCAGCGTCTTGCCCGAGCCCGTCGGGCCCACCAGCAGGATGTTGGACTTGGCAAGCTCAACATCATTGCCCTTCGCCGAATGCTTCAAACGCTTGTAATGATTGTGCACTGCGACGGAGAGAACACGCTTGGCGCGATCCTGACCAATCACATAGTCATTGAGCGTCGTGAAGATTTCCATCGGCGTCGGCACTTCGCCTTCTTTGCGCCCGCCGATGCCAGCCTTCGCTTCTTCCCGGATGATGTCATTGCACAGCTCAACGCATTCATCACAGATGAAGACGGTTGGCCCTGCAATCAGCTTGCGCACTTCATGCTGCGACTTCCCGCAGAAGCTGCAGTAAAGAGTGCTCTTGCTATCCGATCCGCTCAGTTCGGTCATAAATCTCTGCTTCCCGGCCCAGGGGACAATACCCTTGGGGATTCGCCCAACTTAAACGGGCGAGGTTATGAATCAATATATAGACACCCGTTTTCTGCCTTACCTCAAGGTAAAGTACCAGCAGAATGGCGGAAAACGGAGGTCTGTGTCTCGTAAAGGATCGATTTTGAACGCAAAGTTACCGCTCTGCGAGCGCGAAACTGAGGATCCGAAAACGCTCAGGTTACTCAGGTGCGCCGCCTGAGCCCTTCTCGTCATCGCCTTCCTCGTTTTCCGGACGGGTTTCGAACACCTTATCCACCAGACCGAATTCCTTGGCCTCATCTGCCGAAAGCCAAGTATCGCGATCCATCGCTTCCTTGATCTCGTCGACTTTCTTGCCGGTGTATTTTGAGTAGAGCTCATGCATCGTTTCTTTCAGGCGAAGAATTTCGCGTGCCTGGATCTCTATATCCGATGCCATGCCGCGCGCGCCGCCCGATGGCTGGTGCACCATGATCCGCGCCTGCGGCAACGCAATACGCATGCCCGGCTCGCCTGCAGCCATCAGGAACGAACCCATGGAACATGCCTGACCGATGCAAACCGTCGACACACGTGGTTTGATGTATTGCATCGTGTCGTGGATCGCCATGCCGGCTGTCACCACGCCGCCGGGCGAATTGATATACATCGAAATCGGCTTCGATGGGTTCTCGCTTTCAAGGAATAGCAATTGCGCAACGATCAGCGACGCCATGCCGTCTTCGACCTGACCGGTTACAAACACGATCCGCTCACGCAAAAGCCGCGAGAAGATGTCAAAGCTGCGCTCGCCCCGGCTGGTCTGTTCAACCACCATCGGCACAAGTGCGCCTGTGACTGGATCGCGAGTGAACTGGCCCTGAGAGCCATAGGTATCGCCGGAATTGCCGAGCACATCGATCATGCGAGTTTGTCCTTGTCTGAAATATTGATCCACTATGTCGCGATGCAGGCCGCGATGTTCAAGAGGATTAACCTTCACATGCACAATTCGCTTAGGACGAAGGCTGCTGCGAGTTGCTAAGCAGCGCGAACTTGGCGCAGAAATTCGGAAACATGATCACGTAGCCTGATCGACTGCTGGTTGAGCTTGTCCGAGCTGTCCCTCAATTGTGCCGCGGTTGCATTGGTAGAGGATGTCAAAGCGCTCAAATCGCTGAAGCTCTGATTGACTTGGCGCGTGTTCTGAGCCGCGCGTTCAATCGCCCGTGCCAGATCCTGTCCAGCATAGGCCTGCTGGTCGACAGCGCTGGCAATAGCGCCTGCAGCGGATTCGAGCTCAATTACTTCCATTGCGATCGTCGAAAGCGCAGAAGCACTCTGCCCGGTCGCGTTCTGCATGGTATTAATGAGTGCCTCCACACGGGACGTTTCGCGGTGCGTTTGCGCGGCGAGCTCTTTCACTTCGTTGGCTACGACTGCAAATCCCCGCCCGGATTCCGCACTGCGCGCTGCTTCAATTGACGCATTCAATGCAAGCAAATTGGTGCGTTGTGCAATCGTGGCAATAACCTCCACGATCTGACTGATCTGATCAGCGGAATCGGTTAACGCACCAATAGTCTGATCGGCGCTTGATGCCGCATCTGCGGCTTTTCGCGCACGCTGCGAACTAGTGGCGGCCTGCGAACTGACTTCGGCAATGGAGAGTGCAAACTCGTCCGTAGCGGCAGCGGCATTGGTCATGCCATGAGTGGCATCCGACAGGTTCTTGCTCGCCGCATCCACCTGACCGGACGAGCGCTCGACATTGGAAGAAAGGTTGCCGGCGGCATCGTTCAACGCCGCAGATGCATACCCGATTTCCTTGGCAACATCGCCAATGGTCGCTTCAAACTTTTCAGCCAGTTCATGCATCAACCGGGTTTGTTGCTCGCGTTGCTGCTCTCGTTCCAAAACGATGGTCTTTTCCTGCTCAAGCTCTCTTTCTGCGCTGGCAACCGCCTTGAACTGAACATCGCGCAGGACCGCAAGTGCGTTTGCAAGAATGCCAATCTCGTCTTCGCGCGACTTGTATGGCAGCACGACATCTGTCTCGCCCGCTGCTATGCTTTCACTCGCACTGCTGATCCGTTCAATAGGAATTGCAATACGACGCGTGATCGCTCGCTTTCCAAAAACGACAAGGATAATTGCGACAAAACCCATGATCGAGAGTATCCCGATCAAGCGCTGGACTTCGGAAATCCCGTCACTTGAAAGATCATAGAGACCTTCCAAGGTTTGATCACGCAACGCTTGCGTGTCGCTCGAGAGGGCTTGCAATTCAGCACGAACGCGATCCTGACTGATGCTATTGGAGGCCGACTGCTGCAATTGTTCTTTCGCGTCTAGAGCGCGGGTCTTGAACCCAGCAAGCCGCGCGGTTGCCTGCGATAGTGGTGCGAGCTCGATGTCGTTATAGAGGCCAGTGAATTCGACCAGCCTCTCAATCCGTAGATCTACCTCTTCGAGGCCAGCTATCGCTGCTGGTGGATCGTCTGTAATCGCACGTTCTGCGTCTGCGAGACTGACACTGATATCAGACGTCGCAATGTAAACTTCTGAAAGCACTGCGAAGGCGGAAACCTTGTGATCGACTCGCACAGTTCCAGAGATTCCGGCCGCAGCTAGAATAAGGAAACCGATGGCAAATCCGCCAAACACGCGTCCCATTTGTTGCGTGATTGTACCAGACCAAAGCCAGTTCGATAGCCTTAGAAAAAAGCTCCGGTTAGACCCCGAGCCAGGAGTATCCTGTTGAGATTTCTCGTGAGATTGTGCCACTGGGGTCCCATGCTTTGTGCAAGTTAAGCATTACGCATTAGCCACTCATGGATGATGAGTTATGAGCCGCTAACTACGCAGAAACCACGCGGCCAAGGGACAGATAGTATTCAACTGCGGCAAGGGCTTACACTCGTAGGGCACAGAGTGCTGTTTGACGAATACGCCTCTGATAACGTTGCAATTACACTGTTAAGCTCCGGCAAACTGTGCAACGGGGCTTGCGCCATGGCTCCTCTCCCTGACAGCCCCCAATCTTCGCGCTACTATCACGTGCTCATGGCAATGTCCGCTCTGACCTGCTGGGTAGTAACCTTGACTACCCCAGCCTATGCGCGGGAAGCGGACGGCTATCTGGCCGAACCGCTCATGGCGAGTGCTGGAGACACTTCAACAGCGCGTGAGAGCTTTGATGCGGACTACTTCGCCCGCTTCGCGCCGCGCACAGCACTGGACATGCTTGACCAGGTCCCCGGCTTTGAATTGGAGAATGGCGGCGGCGGAGATTCGCAGCGCGGTTTCGGGCAGGCTTCCGCAAACGTTCTCATCGATGGCGCGCGGATCACCAGCAAATCAACCAGTGTGCGCGATCAGCTAAGCCGAATTCCAGCCGATAATGTTTTACGAATCGACATTGTCGATGGCGCTTCGCTCGACTTGCCAGGGCTCAGCGGTCAGGTCGCAAACGTTTTACTTGCTCAGACAGGTGGGCTTTCCGGCCAGTTTGAATGGAACCCTCAGCACCGCTTCCTCACCAATTTGAACAACCTTTATGGTGGAAGCATATCCGTCACCGGCTCCTCGGGCATTGTCGATTTCACAATCGCGCTTGAGAATGACGCCACTCGGTTCGGAGGGCTCGGTCCAACACTGATCAGCGATGCCGACGGCGTACTGATCGAGCGGCGCGAGACGCTGTTCCGTTTCTTTTCTGATCGTCCGACACTCACTGCCGACTTTCGGATTGAGCCCGCTCCAAGCGTCGTAGCCAATGTAAACCTGTCTTACTTCAAGCGCTTCAGCAAAAGCCGTGAGGATGACACACGCGATCTCGTCATGGCGGTGGATCAAGCCCAGCGAAGGCGTTTTGATTCAGACAATTACGGCTATGAAATTGCAGGTGATCTGGGATTTCCTTTTGGTCCCGGTCAACTCAAGCTCATCGCGCTGGAGTCTTTTGATCAGCGCGATGCAACCGAGCAGGCAAGGCTCACTTTCGAAGATGGAAGCGCACCGCAAGGGCGGCGTTTTGCAAGCCTCACCGAAGAGGGCGAGCGCATTGCGCGTGCGGAATATTCCTGGCCGATGCTGTCGCTCGACTGGCAGGCTTCTGGCGAAGCTGCGTTCAACCGGCTGGAACGTGAAAGTTCGTTCGAGCAATTGGATGCCGACGGCGAATTCGTAGCCGCGCCCTTGCCAGGCTCTACCGGGAGCGTGCGCGAAGAACGTTATGATTTCGCGCTGTCGGCAGGTGGAGCGATCACTGAGAGGATTTCCTTCCAATTCACTGGCGGCGCGGAATTCTCGACCATCACCGACCGCGCTGAAGGCGGACAAAGCCGATCATTCAAGCGGCCCAAGGGCAGTCTGCTGCTGGCATGGAAGCCAAGCCACGCCTGGGATTTTTCCTTCGAGCTGAGCCGCCGCGTTGGACAGCTGGAATTCAGTGATTTCCTCGCAGATGTCTCCATCGCTGACGACCAGCAAACTGCGGCAAATGCCTTGCTTGTGCCGCAACAAAGCTGGGATGCAGAGCTGGAGATCGCGCGCTCACTGGGCGCGTGGGGCAATGCGACAGCTACTCTGTTCGAATACCGCATCAGCGATTTCATCGATATCGTGCCTTTGCCTGACGGAAGCGCAGCGCGCGGGAATATTGACGGCGCGAGAGTGCGCGGCGCATCACTGAATGCGACAATCGAACTTGCGCAAATCGGCTGGAATGGCGCGCGGCTCGACTTTGATGGAACATGGCGCAGGACACGGCTTACCGATCCTGTGGACGGCGCGCGACGCCCCCTTAGCTCTGATAGGCCGAGCGCCATTCGCGTGGAATTTCGCCATGACATTCCGCAGTCGGATTGGGCCTGGGGCGCCATCTGGGATCGTGATCCGCGCGGCCGCTATTTCCGGGTCGATGAAGTCGGGCGCGAGTTCAGCGGACCGGTCTTCGCTAGCGTGTTTGTCGAGAACAAGGACGTGCTTGGCCTGACTGTGCGAGGCTCACTGTTCAACATTGCCGGTGCGGACCGGACACTCAATCGCACAGTGTTCAACGGCAATCGCGCTAACGGCGTGATCGCGTTTGTCGAAGAGCGCCGCCAGCCTGTCGGGCTTGGACTTAATTTCAGCATTAGCGGGAATTTCTGAGCCCTAAGGCAAGGACTTGTCTTGCATCGCGGATTGAGCGTGGCAGGATGCAATCCATGAAAAAAGCTCTCCTCGCCGCAACGGCGCTCTCTCTCCTCGCAGTTCAAGCTCAAGCACGGTCCGAAACTGATGCCGCGAGCCAGGCACAAACCTATATCGACCGCATCGAAGCGCTGGATGACCAAGGCCCTGAGATCAGCGCGGTCATAGTGCATGCGAGCGATGCAGCAGCGCGGGCGGAGGCTCAGCAAAGCAGTCTGCTTGCCGGTCGGACAGTACTGATCAAGGACAATATCGAGACGCGCGAATGGCCGACCACAGCAGGCTCGCTGGCGCTTAAAGACAACGCAACAGAACGCGATGCGCCGCTGATTACCGGCATCCGCAAGAATGGCGGCGTGATCTTGGGCAAGACCAATCTGTCCGAATGGGCCAATATCCGCAGCAACAATTCCACCAGCGGATGGAGTGCGATTGGCGGACTAACGCGCAATCCATTCGCGACCGACCGCAATGCCTGCGGATCATCCTCGGGAAGCGGAGCGGCGATTGCAGCGGGCTTTGCATGGGCAGCGGTTGGCACGGAGACCAATGGCTCGATCACGTGCCCTGCAAGCGTCAACGGGCTGGTTGGCTTCAAGCCGACCGTTGGCCTAGTCAGCCGCACGCATGTGGTCCCGATCAGCGCGACACAGGACACTGCAGGGCCGATGACGCGGACGGTTTATGACGCGGCCCTGCTATTGAACGCCATCGCTGGAACCGATCCCGCTGATCCCGCGACCAAAGAAGCCGACATCAACACCGGCGATTTTACTGCCGGACTGGCTGACTACTCGCTCGAAGGTGTGCGCATCGGTGTGATGGTCAATCAGGTTGGATCGCATGACGGCGTGACTGCTTTGTTCAATCAGGCGCGCGCGGATCTGGAAGCGGCTGGCGCAGAGCTGGTCGAGATCGAATATGATTGGCCCGATGGTTTCTGGGGCCGCGGTCTGACCGTCCTCATGTTCGAGCTTCAGCGCGATATGAACGCTTATCTCAGCACGCTTCCCGGCGAGGACATGCCGGAAACGCTGGCGGATTTGGTCGCATTCAACAAAGCCAATGCGGACGTAGAGATGCGCTGGTTCGATCAGAGCCTGTTCGAGCAAGCGCTAGAGACAACGGACGAAGCTGCGTACCTTGAAGCGCTAGAAATGAATTTGAAAGCAACGCAACAGGACGGGATTGACCGCTTGCGCAACGAATATGACGTGACCTTCCTCATCGCGCCTACCATGGGCCCCGCATGGGCCACGGACCTTGTCAATGGCGACAATTTCAGCGGCGGGATCGGCGCAGGATCACTGCCAGCGATCGCGGGCTATCCGCATATCACTGTGCCAATGGGCGCAGTTGAAGGCCTGCCTGTAGGGCTCAGTATCTTCTCGGGCCGCTGGCACGATCACGAAGTGCTGAAAGCGGGCGCGGCATATGAAAAGGCGCGGACAGCCAAGCTGCCCACGCCTTCTTTCAAACCCTGGGAACCGGCTGAATAATTCAGCGCGGGTCCAATCTGATTATTTCTTAGCCGCTGGCTTCTTTGCCGGAGCCTTCTTGGCTGCCGGCTTCTTAGCGGCTGGCTTTTTCTCAGCGGCTTTCTTGGCCGGAGCTTTCTTTGCAGGGGCCTTCTTCGCTGCTGGCTTGTCGTCCGCCTTTTTCGCCGGCGCTTTCTTGGCCGCTGGCTTCTTAGCTGCAGCTTTCTTCGCAGGCGCTTTCTTCTTCGCGGGAGCCTTCTTGGCCTTGCTCGCTTCAGCGCTTTCGTCTGCTTCGATGGCTGCTTCCAGCTCTTCCTGCGTCACTTCGCGCTCGGTAACTTCGGCTTTGTCGAACAGGAAGTCGACGACCTTGTCTTCGTAAAGCGGCGCGCGCAGCTGAGCAGCTGCCATCGGCTCTTGCTGAACATATTCCATGAAGCGCTGACGATCTTCCGGACGGTACTGTTGTGCCGCCTGCTGGATCAGCATCTGCATTTCCTGCGCAGTCACTTCAACACCGTTCGCCTGACCGATTTCTGACAGCAGCAGGCCCAAACGCACGCGACGCTCAGCGATGTCGCGGTAATCGTCCTTCTCGGCTTCGATTTCCTTCTGCGCTGCTTCCGGATCGTCTTCACGAGCCGCTTCCTGCTGCAACTGAGCCCAGATTTGTTCGAATTCTGCATCGACCATCTTGCTCGGCACTTCGAAATCGTGACCGGCCGCAAGGGTATCAAGCAGCTGACGCTTCATCTGCGTGCGCGTGAGACCCGCTGTCTGCTGCTCGAGCTGGCCTTTCAGAAGCTCTTTCAGCTTGTCGAGGCTGTCGAGGCCCAAAGAGGTCGCGAACTCTTCATCGACCTTGGTTTCCGTCTCGACCTTCACCTGCTTCACAGTGATCGCGAACTGAGCTTCCTTGCCCTTGAGGTTCTCAGCCGGATAATCTTCGGGGAAGGTCACAGTGATGGTCTTCTCATCACCAGTCTTCGCGCCGACGAGCTGCTCTTCAAAGCCAGGGATGAACTGGCCTGAACCAATGACCAGCGCCGCGTCTTCCGCCTTGCCGCCTTCGAACTCGACACCATCAACACTGCCGACAAAATCGATGATCAGCTGATCGCCGTCCGCCGCTTTCTTAGTCTTGGCCGCATCCTTGTAAGACTTGTTGTTGCCAGCAAGGTCCTTCAGCGCTTCGTCAACCTGATCGTCCTTCACAGGAACGACGAGCTTTTCAAGCTTCAGACCGTCCGTCGAAGGCGCTTCCACTTCAGGGAGCACTTCCAGCTCGACCGTGAGGTTTGCGTCCTTGCCTTCTTCATAGCCCTCAGCGAGGTCGATCTTCGGCTGCATGGCAGGACGCAGCTCTTTGTCTTTCATCAGCTGATCGACCGAATCGCGCAGCGTATCATTGATCACTTGCCCGTGAATCTGCTCGCCGTGCATTTTCTTGACGAGATTCGCAGGCACCTTGCCCGGACGGAAACCCGGCATGCGCACTTGCGGCGCAACCTTCTTGATCTCCGCTTCGACCTTGTCTGCAATCTCTTTTGCAGTGATGGTCAGTTCATAGGCGCGCTTGAGACCTTCATTGGTCTTTTCTGTGATCTTCATGGAAAAAACTTAAGCCTTCTCAGTATTTTGCGAGTCCGGACATGGGCTAGCGGAGGTGGTGCGGGCGAAGGGACTCGAACCCCCACATCTTGCGATACTGGTACCTAAAACCAGCGCGTCTACCAATTCCGCCACGCCCGCATCCTGAACGAAGCCGCGCGGGAAACCCTTGGGCCCCCGCGCGCGTTGCTGTGCGCCTCTAATGGGGTGAGAGGAAAAGGGCAAGCGCAAGCCGCTTGTTTCGCGTGTCTATCGCGACTAATGGCGCGTCCCATGACCGAAGAAACCGTACAAGACACCCCGCCCGATCACCTGAGCGTCAATCCGCGCAGCCCGCATTTCGATGCGGAGAAATTGCAGCGCGGCGTCGGGATCAAGTTCAAGGATCGGGTGCGCACCGATATCGAGGAATATTGCGTGTCCGAAGGCTGGGTGCGCGTCCAGGCGGGCAAGACAGTTGATCGCAAAGGCAATCCGCTGACGATCAAACTGAATGGTCCTGTCGAAGCCTGGTACGAAGATTTGGGCGAAAACCCTCCGGTCGCCAAGAAGGGTTAAGAGCGCGGTTAGCTTGCCAAGTGGCAGGTTAAACGCCACTTGCAGACAGACATGAAACCGCAGGTCATCATCATCGGTCGCCCCAATGTGGGCAAGTCGACGCTGTTCAACCGGCTTGTCGGCAAGAAGCTCGCGCTGGTCGATGACCAGCCGGGCGTGACCCGTGACCGCAGGATGGGCGATGCAGAGCTTGCGGGAATGCAGTTCACCATTGTTGATACCGCCGGTTGGGAAGACGAAGACGAGCTCACTCTGCCGGGCCGAATGCGAAAACAAACTGAAGCCAGCCTTGAAGGCGCGGACGCTGCTTTGTTTGTCATCGATGCGCGCGCAGGCCTGACCCCGCTCGACAATGAGATCGCGCGGTACTTGCGCGAGCACGACGTACCGATTGTCCTCGTAGCGAACAAAGCGGAAGGCGCGGCTGGCGAAAGCGGCGTGCTGGAGGCCTACTCACTTGGCCTCGGAGACCCTGTGCCGCTGTCGGCTGAACATGGCGAAGGCGTCGCGGATCTGTTTCAGGCGCTCTGGCCCATCATTGGCGCCAAGTCCGAAGCGGCCGAAGCGGCGGCGGAATTCGCGGCCAGCGAGGACGAAGAGGCACCGCTCGGTCCGCTAAAACTCGCTATCGTTGGGCGACCCAATGCGGGTAAGTCTACGCTGATCAACCGACTGCTGGGTGAAGACCGCTTGCTGACGGGGCCTGAGGCCGGGATCACACGCGATTCCATTGCGATCGACTGGAAATGGGAAGACCCCAAGTCCGGTGAAACCCGCGAGATCCGTCTGATCGACACCGCAGGCATGCGCAAGAAACGCAATGTCGTAGAAAAGCTGGAAAAGCTCTCCGTTGCTGATGCGCGCCGCGCGGTCGACTTTGCTGAAGTGGTGATCCTGCTGCTCGACGCGACCCAAGGGCTGGAGCATCAGGACTTGAAGATCGCGAGCATGGTGCTGGAAGAAGGTCGCGCGCTGATGATCGCGATCAACAAATGGGACATTGCCGAAGACGCCTCTGCGCTGTTCAACGGCGTGCGCGCGGCACTTGATGATGGTCTGGCGCAGGTGCGCGGGCTGCCTTTGTTTGCAGTCTCCGCCAAGACAGGCAAGGGCCTTGATACGATGCTCGGCGCAGCGTTCGAGATCCGCGCAAGCTGGTCGAAGCGCGTGCCGACCGCTGCACTCAACCGCTGGTTCGACGATGCGATGGCGGCCAATCCGCCTCCTGCGCCGGGCGGACGGCGGATCAAGCTGCGCTACATCACTCAGGCCGGCACGCGCCCTCCCCGCTTTGTCGTGTTCGGGACCCGGCTGGAATCGCTGCCGAAGAGTTACGAGCGCTATCTCGTCAATGGAATCCGCGCGAAGCTCGGCTTTGAAGCGGTACCGGTTCGTGTGGTGCTCAAGAGCCCCAAGAACCCCTACAATGCCAATCGCGGCGGCGGCGGCAATTACAGCGGCGGCTCGGACAAGACATGATCCTCGACCTGCTCGTCAGTTCCAATATCGCAATCGACCTGCTCGAGCGCACATCGAGCACTTTTCGGGTGCAGGAGATGGTTCGCCTGAGCCTTGCCCCTGCCTTTCTGCTCGCTGGTATCGGCGCGATCATGAATGTCATGATGAGCCGCCTGATCTGGGTAGCAGAACGCATCGAGCGGCTCGAAATGCGCATGGACGAAGATCGCAGCGCGCGCGAGATGAGCGAGCTGCAAAGGCTTTGTCGTCGCCGGAAGCTCGCTCAGCGTGCGGTAATGTTTTCTACAGCAGCAGCTCTGACTGTGTGTGTGGTGATCGCGCTGCTCTTTATCAGCGCTTTCATCACGCCTCAGATCGGCTCGCTTGTCGCCGTTGCCTGGATTACCAGCATGGGCTTTCTGATTACCGGCCTAGTGCATTTCGCGATGGAAACGATCGTCGCGGCGAGCGGCCAGCGCGCCTTTTTAGGGGCAAGCAAAGAGGGCGACTAGACCCGCCGCCCTCTCTGATCGCATTTCTTACATTGAGATCGCAGCATAGGCGAAGCATGCTGCAGCGGCATAGCAGCCCAAAGTCCGCGTGGTGTTCCAGCGGGTCCAGCCCGAGAGATAGGTGCTCCAGTAAGCAGCGCCTTCCCTCGTGTCGGCATCGACTGCGGCGAGCCGATTGTTCATCGGCACATTACCGACCATCGTTACAAACGGGACAGAGGCGACATAAACGCCAGCTCCGATCCACAGCGCATAGGCTGCTTCATATGTCAGATAGGCGTCGAAATAGAGCGCGACTGAAATGGACGCAGGCGCCATTCCGAACAGCATGTAGAGGAAGAAAGAGCGCATCACCGTGCGGTTCAATCCTTGCATGCCTTTCGCGCCTGCTTGGCCGGCTTCAGCAAGCCCGCGCATGACGAAGTCCGAGAATGACTGGAACACTCCGCCGACCATGGCAGAACCAATTGCGAGAGTGATAGCGGCGATTTTTGCGAATTCGATTTCCATTGTCTTGCTCCTTATGCAGCGATCTTGAGTTGAGCTATGTCAGTCGAAGCTGGTGCAACGAAGTCGGTCGCAGGCCGGAGGTTTGTTCCTTTTTTGGCGCCCATTGCAAAGGCCTGCGCGAGCCACTTTTCGCGTTGAGCTTCGTCTGAGAGTTTGACCGAACCTGCGTATTTGATCTTGCGCGGCTTGATGCCGCAAAAGCCCAACACTTGATCTTTAAGGATGCGCCGAGCTGGTCTCAGATAGAGCCAGTTGTCGATCCATCTTGGCGTATCGGCTGTGATGATCGCATCACCCACTCGTCCATCAAGGAGCTTGTCCCATTTGATACCGGGGCCTTTGCGATATTTGTAGGCAAACCCGGAGGTCAGCCCTCGATCCAGCACTGTCTTTGCCAGAGCAGGCATTGCGCCCCACCACAGCGGATGGACGATGAAAACGCGCGTCGCCCAAGCAAGGTTTTCCTGCCAAGCGAGTAAATCCTGCTCCAACGCAGGCGCGTCAGCATAACCCGTGAAGTCAGTGGAGAATGCCATGTTCGCAAGGTCCATGCGGCGCACCTTTGCCCCGCTGCTGCGCGCGCCTTGCTCATAGGCGTCTGCCAATGCGTGGTTGAATGTTCCTTCGCCCGGATGAGCGACCCAGATGAATACACGTTCTTGCATGATCGAATCTCCTTCTGCTTGACACTGTGTAAAGTTGACGCGGCGTCAAATGCCGCTAACTTGACACTATGTCAAGTAAAAAGAATCCAGGCACACGATCGCGTATCCTCGAGGCTGCATGGAAAGCCCTGGAGAGCGGAGATCCGCGCCAGAGCCGGATGGGTGATATTGCCAAAGCCGCCGGGATCAGCCGTCAGGCTCTCTATCTGCATTTCCCTAGCCGGACCGAGCTGCTGGTTGCGACGGCAAGGCACCTCGATGAAGTCTTTGACGTTGATGCGGCTCTGGCAGAAAGTCGCGCGGCGAAAACAGGCCGTGAGCGCCTGCCGGCCTTTATTCGCGCATGGAGCGGACACATTCCGCATATTTATGGTGTTGGCCGCGCCTTCATGGCGATGATGCCAAGCGACGAAGCTGCTGAATCGGCATGGCGTGATCGCATGAAGGCTGTACGTCACGGTTGTGAAGCAGCAGTCGAGGCCCTGAAAAAAGAAGGAGCGCTTGCTCCAAGGTGGGACCAAAAGAAAGCAGTCGATTGGTTATGGACGTTATTGTCCGTCCGCAACTGGGAGCATCTCACTCAAGACTGCGGCTGGAGCCAAAGCGAGTATCTCGATGCGATGGTTCGCACGGCAGAGCAAACCTTGCTGCGAAGCACGAACTAGAAAAGGTGGAGCATCGCTGCCCCGCCTTTCTTTGATCTGTTTGCGCTATGGATAGGCTGAAGTCTCAGCCTTCGCCTTCACCAGCAGCTTTGCTTTGCAGCTGGACGTAATTTTCCAGACCCATCCGCTCGATCATGTCGAATTGCGTTTCAAGGAAATCCACATGCTCTTCTTCGCTTTCGAGGATCCGTGCGAAAATCTCGCGGCTCACATAATCGCGGACCTTCTCGCAATGTTCGATCGCATCCTTAAGCAAAGGGATGGCTTCATGCTCGACCGCCAAATCCGCCTTGAGGATTTCCTCGACGCTCTCGCCTACCTTTAGCTTGTGGATTGCCTGAAAGTTCGGGAGTCCGCCCAAGAACAGCACACGCTCAGCCAGAATGTCGGCGTGCTTCATCTCGTCGATGGACTCATGCCGCTCATATTCGGCAAGCTTGTGAACACCCCAATCGGCCAGCACACGATAATGCAACCAGTACTGATTGATCGCTGTGAGCTCGTTGGTGAGAGCCTTGTTCAGGAATTCGATGACTGTAGCGTCGCCCTTCATGGCGCCTTCCCCTTGCAAGACGAAATACGTCGATGTTGATGATGCCGCAGCCTATGGCGCGCAATCATACTCAAGGCAAGGGCTCATACGAAAAAACCGTGAATTTTCAGTTATTTGAGAACCATTCGCAGTAGCGCGAAATTGTTTAGACTGCGAATTCTTTGCAACAAGTCGTTACGCCTTGGCGCTCTTCCGAGAGAATTGCGTCTGCTTCGCACAGACATGTCCCGCAATTGGGTTGCTTGCCTAAGCTTGCGTAAACCGCTTCAGCATCGCCGGTCGACTGACGCGCTGCTCGGCGCAGATCGGTTTCCTTTATGGCATTGCAAATGCAGACGTACATCGCCGCTACAAACTCCTGCGATTGATTCGCAGTTACGAATTTATGCGAATTATTCTCAATAGCAAGCTGTTTTCGAAGATATGTGGACAATTCCTCAGCCACCCTACAACAGAAAGGGCACTTACCGCTTGAGCGGAAACAGCTTCCCATAGGTAAGCGAGCGCCACAGCCATTCGAGCGGGCCATAGCGATACCGCTCAAGCCAAGGCTTTGACCACAGCAGCATAAGCACCCAAGTCAGGAGCACAACGAGATAGAGTTGAGAGCGGGTAAGCTCACCCCACAAGCCGCCCGCCCATGGATGGAATATCAGCATCATGAGGACGGACGTGCCGAGGTAATTTGTGAACGCCATTCGGCCCGCTGCGGAAAGTCTCTCGGGCAGCCAGCCACTCGCCGTCGCACTATAGAGCGTTAGCAAGGCGGCAAGACCGATCACGACCGGAAGGCGTGGCAAGTGCATCCACGCCATCATCGCGCTCAGCGTGCCCCAGTAGGTAAGCCCTTCCTGATAAGTGAAGATCGCGATCCCGGCCGTTGCAAGCGAGCCAAGGATGACCCCCGTCCAGCCCCATCGCCGCATTGATCCCGCATTCAATCCACCACTGAAAAAGCCCATCCGGTAAATCGCCATGCCGATCAGCATCAGCGGCAAGGTCTCAAACGACAACATGAAGATCGACACCAACGGATCGAAGGCGTGGGCGGAGAAGGTATGCGAGACGATGTCGGCATAGCTGCCGTCGGTCATGATCGCCTGCTCGGTTTCGGCTTCCTTCACCGCCTCGGTCATCGCCAGATCGATCTGCTCGCGAGCCTCAGCAAATTCCGGCTGATCGCCGACCGAGGTTTCGGCAATGAAATATGGGAAGCCCATCATTGCCGCGAAGATGAATCCGCCAAGGATATAGCTGATGATCCCGACCATGAGCTGGGTCTTTGCTGCCCAGCGCAGGCATAGGACCGCAATAAAACCAAGACTTGCGTACAGGAACAGAATGTCGCCGCGCCAGATGAAATAGAAATGGAACAGTCCAAACGCCAATAGCCACGCAAGCCTGCGCATTTGCAGCCAACGCGATTGCCCGCGCGCCCAGGCTCGTTCCATGAACAGCGCAAGCCCCGCTCCGAAAAGCAAGGTGAAAAGCCCGCGCATCTTTCCGTCAATGAGGACGAATTGTACGACCCACATGAGGTCGGAGCCTGGACCGTGCTCCGCAAGGAAGGCCTCAGGCCACATATACGCGCTCCAGGGCTGACCGAACGCAATGATGTTCGCTGCAAGGATACCAAGCACGGCAATGCCACGGATAAAATCGAGCGAACCGATCCTATCGGCCCTTGCAACCGGCGCAGACGCCATCTCGCCACCAGTTTCGGCCATCACGCTGTTTTCAGACATTTCTTCCGTGTTGGACACCTGCATTTCCCTCCGCCTGTATTGCACCCCTAATACACGAACTAAGGCCCGCGTTAACCTAAAATTAGCGCAATCCTGCGATCCCAGCACACGAACCCGTCAACCGGCGGGAAGTGTAAAGGGCAATCCAGGGGGACCCAACCGTTGCGTGTACTCGCTTTGGCATCGCAGAAAGGTGGCTCAGGCAAGACCACCCTATCAGGTCATCTTGCCGTCCAGGCTCAGCGCGCTGGTGCTGGTCCGGTCGTCCTGATCGACATTGACCCACAAGGTTCACTCGCAGACTGGTGGAACGAGCGTGAAGCGGAATATCCCGCTTTTGCGCAGACCACGGTTGCGCGTCTCGCCAACGATTTGCAGGTTCTGCGTCAGCAGGGCTTCAAACTGGCAGTGATCGATACGCCTCCGGCAATCACTATGGCAATCCAGTCCGTGATTTCCGTGGCTGAGCTCATCGTCGTTCCAACCCGCCCAAGCCCGCACGATCTGCGCGCTGTCGGCGCAACGGTCGATCTGTGTGAGCGTGCTGGCAAGCCGCTAGTGTTCGTTGTGAACGCAGCAACACCGAAAGCGAAGATCACTTCGGAAGCCGCCGTTGCGCTGTCGCAGCACGGCACCGTTGCCCCGATAACTTTGCATCACCGCACAGATTTCGCCGCATCGATGATCGATGGCCGCACGGTCATGGAAGTCGATCCGGAAAGCCGCAGCGCGGCTGAAGTGACAGCGCTGTGGAAGTATATTTACGACCGGCTGGAAAAGAACTTCCGTCGCACAGTCTTTGCAGCTCCGAACTCGCAGTCTCAGCTGCCCGGTGCTAGTCGTCCAGGCGGTGGCTTCGGTCGCCGCGTCGCTCAGTAATCGAAAGGAGCGGCATCATGAACGAAGCCAGCTTCGCTTCACTGAACCCGACACTGCTCGCACGCAAAGGCGGCGCCAAGCCTGCCATGCGTCCACAGCTTGCGCCTATTCCTGACGCAACGCCGAAGAACCTTGAGGATCTTGGCTGGAATGACATGGGCGATGACGCGGCAGAAGACGGTGCGGAAACCGCTGAAGTGGTGCACTTGAAGCCAACCGCAGGCAAAGTCGCCATCACACAGGACAACTCGCCTGGACCGATCGAATTGGGACCGATCGAGAAGCCTGTGCGCAAGCGTCAATCCGCTCTCAAGCAAGGCAAAAGGGCCGCATTTACTCTGCGTCTCGACCAGGACCGTCACCTCAAGCTGCGTCTGGCTGCAACCATGCAGGAAACCAGCGCTCAAGAACTCGTGACTAAAGCGCTCGATGCCTTGCTTGGCGAAATGACGGAACTCGAGACTCTCGCCGCTCAAATGAAGAAGAACTGAGCGCGCGCTCGCTCGCTGAATGTGAAGGAAGGGGAACCCACATGACCCGCACCGAAAAATCCATCAACGCACCAAAGATCGCTTTGGCTCTCACAACCGCTCTTGCCAGCGTTGCGCTGGCAGGCTGCACCACGGGCGGCTCCGCGCCGCGCGCTGAGACATCATTCAGCAAAGCACAAAGCGCGCTTGCGAAGGGTGAAGCTGACAAAGCGGTCATGCATGCAGAAGCTGCGGTTCAGTCCGAGCCGCGCAATGCAAGCTACCGTGCGATGCTAGGCGCTGCCTATCTTGAAAGCGGCCGCTTCCAGGCTGCTGCCACGAGCTTCAGCGATGCACTGGATCTGGGTGACACCGATCCGCGCACTGTACTGAGCTATGCGCTGGCAGAAACCGCACTGGGCAATAGCGGCGCGGCTCGCGCTGCGCTTAACGAGAATGCTGCGATGATCGATGGCGCGGACCTTGGTCTTGCGCTGGCTCTCGCTGGCGATGCTGACCGCGGCGTTGAAATCCTCGGCAACCAGCTTCGCGAAGGCCAGAACTCAGCCAAGCTGCGTCAGAACCTTGCTTACGCATATGCTTTGCAAGGCAATTGGCGCGGTGCACGCGTGATGGCTGCAGAAGACGTTCCAGCTGACCAACTCGACGAACGGATCAGCCAGTGGGCGCAGATGGGCAAGCCGGAAGACTATCAGACACGCGTTGCAACACTGCTGAATGTCACGCCGACCTATGACGCTGGCCAGCCGACATACCTGGCCCTGTCAAACCACCCGGCCCATGCCGAGATGGTCGCAGAAGCGGCTGCAGAAATGCCGGTTGAACTGGCTGCTGCAGACGAAGCAAGTTTTGCAGAAGCGCCAGTTGCAACGCCAGCCGCTCCGGTGGCAGCACCTGCCGCTGAGGCTGCTCCGATGCGTATGGCTGACGCTGCTCCCGCGAAGATCCGCTATGTTTCCAATCCGGTGATCCAGCAGATCAACTCAGATTATCAGGAGCGCCGCGCAAGCGCGAAGAAACGTCCGGCAACGCGTCTGGCCGCAAGCTCTTCTCAGCGCCGCATGGCATCGACAGCTGACAACGCAACCGATACGCATCTGGTTCAGCTCGGCAGCTTCTCCAGCCGCGAAGGCGCTGAGAATGCGTGGAGCATCTACAAGAAGCGTTATCCGAACCTCAAAGGTCACGACATGGTCATCACGCAGGCCAATGTTGGCGGCAAGACCTATTACCGTGTTGCAGCTGCCGGATTCGGCAAGAACGGCGCTGCCGCCATGTGCGGCCAGGTCAAGGCCTCCGGCGCTGGCTGCCTTGCCTATGCAAGCAGCACGAGCCTTCCGGGCGCGACAGACAAGGTTATCCGCGTCGCGGCACGCTAAACCCGAAATTCAAAGAGCTTTCAGCGAGACTGCCCCCGGGCCCGAAAGGGTATCCGGGGGTTGTTTTTTGGGTTTGTTTGGTGCGGTCAGCACATCCGTGCTGACCTTGACCGAGCAACCCGCAAAACGGAAACGTTAGATCACGAGATCCCTAAACCGCCTTTAAACAGCGCCGTCACACGCCCTTGCGTCGGCTGACCATCAAACGGCGTGTTGTCCGCAGTCGCTGCCATCTTGCGGCGATCGATAATCCATGGCTTTTCAGGGTCAACCAGCGCGATGTCCGCTTCCATACCGACGTCCAGCGTGCCCGCTTCAACGCCCAACAGCTTTGCCGGATTGCTAGCAAGCAGATCAAACGCGCGAGCTATATCGATTACGCCATCGCGAACCAGCGTCAGTGTCATTGCAAGCAGCGTCTCAGCCCCTGCCATACCGGGCTCTGCATCAGCGAAAGGCAAACGCTTGTCTTCAGGGCCACGCGGGTCATGCCCACTTGCGATTACGTCAATCACGCCTTCCCCGATCGCAGCGATCACAGCCTGTCGGGCGGCTTCGCTGCGCAATGGCGGCGAGAGCCGCATGAAGGTCGTGAATTCAGCCGTCGCGAGATCGGACAGCATGAAGTGCGCAGGCGTGACGCCCGCCGTCACATTGACGCCCCTCGCCTTTGCAGCGCGCACCAGCTTGATTGCAGCAGCGCTCGTCACTTGGCGCAAGTGCAGCCGCGCCCCGCTCATTTCAGCGAGCGCAATGTCGCGCGCGACAGCAAGCGCTTCGGCTTCAACCGGAGCACTCGGCAAGCCCAAACGCGTTGCCATCTCGCCCGCGGTCGCTGCGGCTTCCCCTCCAAGACCGGAATCCTCTGCATGCGTCACAACGACCAGATCCAGCATCGCTGCATATTGCATGATACGCAGCATGACGCCGCTATCAGCAACCCAACGCCGCCCGGTCGCGATGCCGCGCGCGCCTGCTTCGGTCATCAGGCCGATTTCTGCGAGCTCCTTGCCTGCAAGATCGCGTGTTGCCGCTGCCAATGGATGCACCCAGAGATTGGGCTTGCCGCTCTTCGCGATGTAATTGACCCGGCTCGGCAGATCAAGCGGAGGAGACTGATCCGGCATCAGCGCTGCGCGCGTGATCCCGCCAAAGTGGAACGCGGGTTTATCGATTGCAAAGACACCCAGATCGACGAGGCCGGGCGCTACCAATTGTCCTTTGGCATCGAATGTTTCATCGCCTGCCTTGGCAGAAACATCGCCGACCGCTTGGATGCGACCTTCAGCCAGTCGCACTCCGCCTTCATTCACGCCTTGCGACGTAACTAAGCGGCCATTTGTGATGGTAAGAGGCTGCTGCTGTTTCATGACCAGCCCTCCACACCGCGCGTTCGCCGCGTCAGAATGTCCAGACACGCCATGCGGATGGCGACGCCCATTTCGACTTGCCGCGTGATAATCGAACGGTCGAGCATATCTGCCACATCGCTGTCGATCTCGACCCCGCGGTTCATCGGACCCGGATGCATCACCAGCGCATCAGGCGCAGCACGCTCCAGCCGGTCTTTCGTGAGGCCGTAAAGATGATGATATTCGCGCGGAGAGGGAATGAATTGGCCTTCCATCCGCTCGTTCTGCAAACGTAGCATCATGACAACGTCCGCGCCTTTGAGGGCTGCATCGAAGTTGTAGAACGGTTCTGCACCGATGGCTTCGACATCGGCTGGCATCAGCGCTGGCGGCGCGCATAGCCGAACGCTCGCGCCAAGCGCTTGCAAGCACAGCAAGGTGCTGCGCGCGACCCTGCTGTGAAGGATGTCGCCGCAGATCGTCACAGTCAGCCCGGTAAAGTCGTCTGCTGCTTCGCCGCGCTGCCTCAGCGCATGGCGCAAAGCAAGCGAATCCAGCAGACCTTGTGTCGGATGCTCGTGGCTCCCATCGCCTGCGTTCAAGACCGGGCAATCGACTTTATCTGCGATCAGTTTTGTCGCACCACTCGAGCCGTGACGGATCACAATCGCATCTGGCCGCATTGCGTTCAGCGTGATCGCCGTATCGATCAGCGTCTCGCCCTTTTTGACGCTGGACTGTGCGGCATGCATGTTGACTACATCAGCGCCCAGCCGTTTGCCTGCAATCTCAAAGCTCAGCAGCGTGCGCGTTGAATTTTCAAAGAACGCATTGATGATCGTAAGACCGGACAAAAGGTCGACATGCTTGGAGGACTGCCGGTTCAAATCGATCCACGGTTCTGCCTCATCCAGCAGATATAGGATTTCATGCCGTTCGAGCTGCGAAATGCCGAGCAAATCGCGATGTGGAAAGGCGGCGCTGCCCGCTGGGTAGCGGTCTGCGTTCGAAGTTGTGTCCATCGATGTCATTAAAGCGATGCCGTTAGACGAGCTGTGTGTGTCGCTCAACCCCTTCTGTGGTGATTGTGTACGCGATTTCGTTGGAACTTTGCGCGCAAATCACTACTTTTAACAAAACATCACATTCATTTGGGGCATTCGATGAGTTTTGCAGGCAAGGTCTGGCGTTTGTTAGTGGGCATCAAGGACGGTTTGGTCCTCGTGTTCATGCTGCTGTTTTTCATGGCGCTGTTCGCGGTTCTTTCAGCGCGTCCCAGCCCCGGCCAAGTGCGCGATGGCGCATTACTGCTCGACCTCAACGGCTTCATTGTTGAAGAGCGCGCAGAAATCGACCCGTTCGCCACGCTGATTTCCGGCGAAGCGCCTGTCTCCGAGTTTGAAGCACGTGAGTTGGTTCGGGCGATTGACGCAGCGGCTAGCGATGAGCGGATCAAAGCGGTTGTGCTGGATCTCCGGATGTTTCTCGGCGGTGGCCAGGTCCACTTGCAGGAGGTTGGCGAAGCGCTGAACCGAGTGAAGGCCGCAGACAAACCGGTTTTCTCATACGGTCTGGCCTATTCGGACCCCGCTCTATTGCTTGCCTCGCACGCCGACGAGGTGTGGATGGACCCGCTTGGTGTCGCCTATATTGCAGGTCCAGGCGGGTCAGCGATGTTCTACAAGGACATGCTCGACAAGCTAAGCGTCAACGCAAAGACATACCGCGTTGGAACCTACAAGGCCGGCATCGAACCGTTCGAGCGCAATTCTTTCTCCGATGAAGCGCGGCGCAATATTCAAGCCGTAATCGATACGCGTTGGGAGGAATGGCAGGCTCATGTGAAAGCTACGCGGCCAGCCGCAAACATCGAACTGGTCGCGACGGACCCTGAAACTTACATTCAGAGCGGCAATGGCGACATTGCACAGGCCGGTGTCGACGCAGGCCTGATCGACAAGCTTGGCAGCTTTGAAGAGTTCGCCGTACGCGTCGCAGAAGTCGCTGGCGAAGGCTCGACTGACAATCCAGGCGACTTTGCGCAGAACAGCCTCAAGGTCTGGCTCGCCGCGAACCCTGCCGACACGGATGGCAAGAAGATCGCTGTGGTCAATGTGGCCGGCGCTATCGTTGATGGCGATGCCGGTCCAGGCACGGCAGGTGGTGACCGCATCGCTGACTTGCTCAATAACGGCTTGGACGACGATTATGACGGTCTTGTCGTACGCGTGGATTCAGGCGGCGGGTCGGTTCTCGCCTCTGAACAGATCCGTCGCGCAATCGAGCGCTATCGCGAGAAAGACATTCCCGTCGCGGTTTCCTTTGCCAATGTCGCGGCTAGCGGCGGTTATTGGGTCGCGACCGCTGGTGACCGTATTTTTGCCCAGCCGGAGACTGTGACGGGCTCAATCGGTGTTTATGGCTTCCTGCCGACCTTCGAGAATTCGCTGGCAGAGATCGGCGTATCAACCGACCGCCTTGCGACTACGCCTCTGTCGGGTCAGCCCGACACGCTGGGCGGGTTTACGCCTGAAGTGGACACGCTGATCCAGACATCGATTGACCGTGTCTACACGCAATTCCTCGCAATTGTTTCAGAGGCTCGCAACATGCCGGTCGAGAAAGTCGACGAGATTGCGCAAGGTCAGGTCTGGGATGGCGGGACAGCCCGTCAGAACGGTTTGATCGACCAGTTTGGCGGCCTGCAGGAAGCGGCGGCATGGGTCGCAGAACAGGCCGAAGCAGGTGAAGAAGGGTTCCACCTCGTGACGCTCGGCGGCTCTGTTGACCCGTATCAGTCGCTGATCCGGCAATTGATGTCTAGCGATGCGCGTGCACCGGTAATGAGCGGCGATTTTGCGGGCCACGTAGCTGTTGGACAGCGCGCTGCGATGGGCCGCATTGCCAGCGATTTGGAGCGTATGCTGCGCGGGACAGGCATTCAGGCCTATTGCGAATTCTGCCCGGTTCAGCCGCGCGCGGCTGACCTTTCGAAAGGTGATCAGCTCATCACGAAAGCCTCAAACGTTCTGGCAAAGTAGGGCCGGTTTAGCGCGCGGCGGAGCGGCGCTCTGCCCGCCCTCGCCCGGCCTCTGCTTCCGTCGGGATAGCATAGGTGCGGGTATAATCGCCCAGCCGCTCCGCGACTTCGCCTGTCGAGAGGCCAAACTGCTCCAGACTGTAGCGGTGCGGATTGCGCTTCAGGGACTCCGCAGCCTCGAGATAGCTTTCCATGCCCGGCAGGGCAGGCGCAATATCCAGGCCCAAAAACGCGTAGATCCGCTCCATCGTCGCGCGCCAATCGCGGTCCATATCGTCATATTGCACATCGATCATCCGCTCGCGCGGGATGCTGTCACGCGCAGCGCGCATCCGCGCAATCATGAGCTCTGTCTTCCTCAGCCACTCGCGACCAATGTCTGCCGGATCGACATGATCGGAATAAAGGATCGTCTGGTTCCAGGCGAGCGAAGCTGCGCTGCCCACTACCGCCTGCGGATCGCGATGCGTGAAGATCAGCCGCGCATCAGGAAACACTTTCAATAGCGCGGGCAGATCGAGCATGTGCTGCGGGGTCTTCAAAATCCATGGCCGGATCGAGGAAACTTGCTGCGACCAGCCGACCAGCCGCAACAGGTCAGCCAATTGCCGATAAGCTGGTTCTGCATCCTGCGTTTCGCACCAGGCGGTATAGCTCGGAATTTGCCACTGCGCGTCATGCTTCATGCCCCACATGCTGGAGACAAAGAGACCAAGCTCTTCCTCCGGCTGATAGGGTCCCGTGGGATGAATCGACAGCGTGCGCGGATTAGCGAGCCGCGCGACTTTCATGATCCTGCCTGCAAGCACAGGCCTGAAATCCTCAGCTTCGCCAGCCAGCACGTCCTCAAAGTCTGGCCGCGGCACAGGGCTGATCGTTTCAAAGCTGCGCATATGGCTGAAGCGGCGGTCGCTCGCGAGCAAGCGGTGCAGCCGCGTCGTGCCTGAACGCATAGGCCCGACAATCACCACCGGGCGCGGGATCGCCCGCTCCAATATCTCGGGATGCCGCTTGAACCACATCCGCGCCCACAAGCGGTCAGTCAGCACCTTGTGGAATTGCTGCATGGCGGAAAAATCGCCCGCCGGATTGAGCCGCGCTTCTTCACGCAAGGATTGCAGCAAAACATCGAGCGGCTGCTCGAACCACGGGTCGCCAAAGTCATCGAGCCCCGCTTCGCTCGCAGCGCGCTCCATCAATCGGTCTTTGTCGAGATCGGGCTTGGCAAGCGCGCCCACTGCGCGCCCTGCGCGAATGACGGAATTTGCCAATCCTATAAATGGAGTGCGTCGCGGTGGCTCGTTTCCTGAGATCGTGCTTGCTCCCTGAATTTATTAGGGCCCCTGTCAGCTTGCGCTCTCTAACCGAACACCTGCTCGCTATGCCTGTTCCCCTAATCTTTCAGACGCATGATGCAAGTTTGCTCAGAGCTCGGGCGCGGAAATGCCCGCTAGATATTCTGCGCACGAGAAGGCATAGGCGCTTCCACCATGCATGACATACGAATGATCAGAGACGACCCCGACGGGTTTGATGCAGCAATGGCCCGGCGCGGGCTGGAGCCGGTGGCAGCTGGTATCTTGTCGCTGGACGAGAAATTCCGCGCGCTCACGACCAAGCTGCAGGAAATGCAGAGCCGCCGCAATGAAGCCTCCAAGGCGATCGGGCAGGCAATGGGTCAAGGCGATAAAGACAAGGCCGAAGCGCTCAAAGCCGAAGTCTCCGAGCTCAAGCAAAGCATGCCTCAAATCGAGGAAGAAGAGCGTGCGCTGGGCGAAGAGTTGCGCGCTGCGCTGCTCGGCCTGCCGAACTTGCTTGATCCCTCTGTACCCGACGGTGACAGCGAGGACGACAATGTCTTCCTGCGCGAATGGGGAGAGAAGCCGAGCTTCGATTTCGAGCCGAAAGAGCATGCAGATATCGCGCCTGCACTTGGCATGGACTTTGAGACCGGGGCGAAGATTTCAGGCGCACGCTTCACGTTCCTGCGCGGAGACATCGCGCGCCTGCACCGTGCGCTCGGTCAGTTCATGCTCGACACCAATACGCGCGAGCACGGCTATACCGAATGCAATCCGCCGCTACTGATCCGCGAAGAAGCAGGATATGGCACAGGTCAGTTGCCGAAGTTTTCAGAAGACCTCTTCCAGACAACCGACGGCCGCTATCTGATTTCGACTTCGGAAATGTCGCTTGGCAATTCCTTCCGCGAGCAGATTTTCGAGGAAGCCGACTTCCCCATGCGCATCACCGCGCTCACGCCCTGCTTCCGCAGCGAAGCGGGCGCAGCGGGCAAGGACACGCGCGGTTTCATTCGCCAACACCAGTTTGAGAAAGTCGAGCTGATCAGCGCTGCCTTGCCGGAGCAATCCGAAGCCGAGCAGGAGCGGATCACGTCGATTGCCGAAGGACTGCTACAAGCGCTCGGTCTGCACTACCGCGTTGTCGCGCTGTGCTCCGGTGACATGGGCGCCGCGATGATGAAAACATTCGATCTGGAAGTCTGGCTGCCCGGACAAGGCGCCTATCGCGAAATCAGTTCCTGCTCCAATGGCGGTGCCTATCAGCCACGCCGCATGAATGCCCGCTATCGTCCCAAAGACAGCAAGAAGACGGAATATTTCCACTTGCTGAACGGCTCCGGTCTTGCGGTGGGTCGTACTCTGGTGGCGATCATCGAAAATTATCAGCAGGCCGACGGTTCAGTCGCAATCCCGAAGGTCCTGCACCCCTATATGGGCGGCGTGACCAAGCTGGAGCCACTTGGCTGATGCGCATTCTGGTCACCAATGACGATGGCTATCACGCCCCCGGCCTTGAAGTGCTGGAGGAGATTGCGCGCCAGTTCAGCGATGACATCTGGGTTTGCGCGCCTGCGGAGGAGCAATCAGGCGCCGGGCATTCGCTGACGCTTAATCATCCGGTTCGCTTGCAGAAGTTTGGCGAACGCCGCTTCGCTGTACGTGGAACGCCAACTGACAGCGTTATGATGGCGCTGCGTACAGTCATGGATGGTCCGCCGGACCTAGTGCTCTCAGGCGTCAACCGCGGCGCGAACCTGGGCGATGACATCACCTATTCCGGCACTGTGTCCGCTGCCATAGAAGGCGCGCTTGCCGGGATTCGCTCGATAGCGCTCTCTCAGGTCTATTCGCGCGAAGGCATGGGCGATGACGTTCCCTTCTCTGCCGCGCGCGATTGGGGCGCGAAAGTGATTGAGCCACTGCTTGGCGCGCAATTCCCGGCCCGCTCGCTAGTCAATGTGAACTTCCCGCCGATACCGGCTGCCGATGTGAAAGGCATTCGCGTCGTCCGGCAAGGCTTCCATGATTACTCGCGCGGCACAGTGGTTGAGGGTCGCGATCCGCGCGGCTATCGGTATTTCTGGTTCGGGCTTGATGCGATTGAGCATACGCTTGATCATGGGACCGATCTGGAAGCAATTGATGAGGGCTATATCGCTGTGACGCCGCTGCAACTCGACCTCACCCACCACGCGTCGCTTGGTGCCCTTGCTGAACGATTCGACGGGTAGAGCGTTTGCGCCGATGAGGAACCCTATCGACCGGATCATGCCGACAAAGAAAGGCCACCCGTCCACCAAGCGGCGGTTCAAGCCCTTGCGGCGTGCGGTCAAAATACCGGTCTGGGGCGATTTGGGCATCCGGCTCACGCTAGCGCTCGGTTTGATCGGGCTGGTCGTGGCGATCCACTGGTTCGACCGCGGAGGCCTCGTTGACAATGTCGATGGCGATGTCAGCCTGCTCGACATCATCTATTTCACGATGATTTCCATCACCACGACAGGCTTTGGCGATATTGCGCCGGTCACCGACCGTGCGCGGCTGATCGAAGCGGTGATCGTGACACCGGTGCGCTTTGCCGTGCTGTTTATCTTTGTAGGCACGGCCTATAATTTCATTATCAAGCGCAGCTGGGAGAAGTGGCGCATGACACGTATTCAAGAAAACCTCGAAGATCACATCGTCGTGCTGGGCTACGGCATTTCTGGCTCAGAAAGCGTCAACGAGCTGATCGAGCGCGGGACCGAAGCCAGCAATATCGTCGTGGTCGATCCAAGCGAAGAGCGGCTGACGGAAGCAGAGAACCTGGGCTGCAATGTCATGGCAGCCGATGCGACGCGCGATCAAACCTTGCAGGCGGTGCGAATTGCCAAGGCGCAGAATGTGCTGGTTTCTGCGGGCCGCGATGACACTTCGATCCTGATCGTGCTGACCGTGCGCGCGCTTGCGCCGCATGTTCCGATCAGCGTGGTTGTGCGCGCGGATGACAATGAATCGCTCGCCCGCCAAGCTGGCGCGAACAATGTCATCAATCCCGTGCGCTTTACCGGATTGCTGCTCGCCGGCAGCGCGACTGGCACGCATATCTCCGAATATCTGGCTGACCTCGCTTCCGTCACTGGCCGCGTCCAGTTGGTCGAACGCGAAGTGACGGAAGAAGAATGCGGCCAGTCGATCCACCAGCTGGAAACAGGCGGGGTTGGCTTGCGCGTTTACCGCCAAGGCAAAGCGATCGGATATTGGGAGAAGGAATGCGAATGCCTTCTTCCCGGGGATATTGTCGTCGAAATCCGCCCCAGCGAGAATGGGAATGGAAACGGCGATTAAAGCAAGGCTTGCGAGAACTTACTGTTTGTCTTGGTTTGTCTGCGCAAGGTCTCGTCCGACTTTCAGCCGATCTCGCTTTATCTAGGGGTCATCTAGGGGTGATCTCGACTTATCTCTCCTAGGGGAGGTAGGCGTGGACCAGCCCCATCGCTGTGTAGAACAACAGCCAATAGCCTGCGTCGATAAAGAATAAGCTCTTGGATTTCTGACTAAAAAGATAATTCGTGCCGAGCGCCGGGACAATGAAGCCGAGCGCTACGCCAAGCGCGGTAAGCACTTTGACCGCAACACTCAGATCCTGCGCGTAGGATGCGAAAGTATGCGCCAAAGTCCAGCTTGCGAGCAGTGAAAACGCGAATGCTCCGCCATAGATCAAGCCCATATTCGAGCCCTTGATATCATCCTCGGTAAGGCCGACGGCCCCCATCCATTTCTTGCCCATGATGGGGCCATACCAAATCCCGCCAACGACAAATCCGCACGCCGCAGCGAGCACGACGCCAAGCCAGTTTACGTCAAACAAATCCATATGAGTTCCTCCCGAATTGCGTCCCTTTGCGAGAGCCTAGCGCAAGAGATCGAACACGTGTAGAGGCGCTGCGCATAATGAGCACGACGACAACTCTCCCTGACCAAAAGAAGGTCGGCATGGTCAGCCTTGGCTGCCCCAAGGCCTTGGTCGATTCCGAGCGCATACTGACCCGCCTTCGCGCCGATGGATATGCGATGAGCCCGGACTACGCCGGTGCAGATGTGGTGCTCGTCAACACCTGCGGTTTTCTGGATAGCGCCAAGGAAGAAAGCCTTTCTGCCATTGGTGAAGCGATCGCTGAGAATGGCCGCGTGATCGTGACAGGCTGCATGGGCGAAGAAGCCGACGCCATTCGCGCCGCGCATCCGCAAGTCCTCGCCGTGACAGGCGCGCATCAATATGAGCAAGTGGTCGAAGCCGTGCATACCCACGCTCCGCCGTCGCAGGGACCGTTTGTGGATCTGATCCCGCAACCGTCAGAGCATGACATCAAGCTCACACCGCGCCATTACAGCTACCTCAAGATTTCAGAGGGTTGCAATCACTCTTGCGCGTTTTGCATCATCCCTCAACTGCGCGGCAAACTCGCCAGCAGGCGCGTCGATGCGGTGCTGCGCGAAGCGGAAAAGCTCGTCGCAGCTGGCACGCGCGAACTGCTTGTGATCAGTCAGGACACTTCGGCTTATGGCGTCGATACGCGCCATGAACCGCGCCAATGGAAGGGGCGAGAGGTCCGCGCGCACATGACCGATCTGGCGCGCGAACTCGGTCAGTTGCGCACGCCGGAATGCACGCCGCCATGGGTCCGGCTCCACTATGTCTACCCCTACCCGCATGTTGATGCGGTAATCCCGCTAATGGCGGAAGGGCTGCTCACCCCCTATCTCGATATCCCGTTCCAGCATGCGAGCCCGAAGGTACTCAAACTGATGCGCCGCCCGGCCAACGAAGCAAAGGTACTCGAGCGGCTGAAGGGCTGGCGCGAAATCTGCCCCGAGATTGCGATCCGATCTTCCTTTGTCGTGGGCTTTCCCGGCGAAACAGAGGAAGACTTCCAGTACTTGCTCGATTGGTTGGAAGAAGCGCAGCTCGACCGGGTCGGAGCCTTTCGTTTCGAACCGGTAGAAGGCGCAGCGGCGAATGACCTACCCGACCCTGTGCCAGAGGCGCTCAAGGAAGAGCGCTATGCCCGATTGATGGAAGTCACTGAGAAGATCAGTGCGGCCAAGCAACAAGCCAAGATCGGGACCACGCTTCCAGTCATCATCGACGAAGTTGGCGAGCCTGATGAAGATGGCGACATCGGCGCGACAGGCCGTAGCCAGGCTGATGCTCCCGAAATCGATGGTCAAGTATTCTTGCGCAACGTGCCTGACGATCTCAAGCAAGGGCACATCGTGGATGTCAGCGTAGAAGATGCTGATGCGCATGATTTTTTCGGTGTTGTCGCAACAGATTAGCGTCGGAATTCGACTCAAGCCACTGATTAAGTTGGTTTTATCAGAGCGGATCGCGCAATGTTCCGGTGATGCCTTGCGCCGTTTTCGGGGCTGGATTTACTCGGATTTAACCATCCTGCAGAGCCCCGCGTTAACCATCAAACCCGCGGAATTCCGCCGTGTTTAATGCTCCCATTCGGTCCAGGGTAAACTTTATCTAAACGCATTTACTACATAGGCAGAACGAGATGAGTGCGAAAAAGCGCCCGGAGAAGGCCGAACGCTGGGAAGATCTTGTAGGTCGCAGCACACGTTCAGGTCCTTGGTATCGTCTACGGCACGCGCTGTGGGCGGGCCTTTTTGCATTCACTTTCCTCGCAATCTCGTTCTTTGAGCCTATCGACCAGACGGTATGGGGTGTTCAGGCGCGCCTGGCTGACGGAAAGCCGTCTGGCCAATTCGCCTATGTCGGCGTCGATCGCGATTTGTCCGATCCATATTCGTCGGTTCGCCGAGTTGAACTGGCTAACGTCTTGCGACGCCTGGATGAAGCGGGTGTGGAGCAGGTCTATGTCGACTTCGTTTTCGACGAAGCAGGCAACGTTGAGAGCGACCAAGCGCTCGCACAAGCAGTCGCTGCCCTTGAAGGTCGCATCGCATTCGTCTCAGAAACTGTCCAAACCTTAGACGGTGAAGGCACAGTCACACATACGATTCCTGAGATCCGCGGAAGCGCGCCAGAGCTTATCGACCCTGACTATAGCGGCGTTCTAAGACTGACCTGGTTCATCCCGCGAGGAGAACAGATCGAAGGCAACGCATACGAGACTTTGGCAAGTGCCTTGCTGAGGGGCGAGGCCGATGTCGCAAACCCGATAATGGTGGATTATGCCATTCCCATCCGTGACATTACGACCGCTAAATTCACAGATCTCCTTAACGGGACAGCAGACGAAACGACGCTTGCATCGCTCAAGGGACGCAAAGTGGTTCTCGGACCAAGCCGGGCCAACGCCGACGCGACAGCACATATTCCCGGTATTCGCGACGTCCCGCGTGGCATCGTTTCCATATATGCCGCCGAAAGCCACCTTGCTGGCCGAGACCACCACATCCCTGCGCTGCCGCTTACGATGGCTGTGCTCCTTTCGCTCATCCTGTGCTGTGCCATTGTCCACAAGAAGGCGCGTCGCTTTGGCTACACGTTCATCGCCACCGCGGTTCCGGGGCTTCTGATTTACAGCTATTTCAGCGGTACTCGTGTTGAGATCGCTTATGCAGGCTTCCTGCTCGGCGTATTCCTCTTGTTCCGCTTGCGCTTCCATTGGCAGCGGCGCGCTTCGCTTCTGGATGAGGAAACCGGCCTCGGCACCTTGCGTGCGCTTGAAAGCAAGCTCGCTCAGAACCCTGGCGACGGATATGCGGTGGTCGCCAAGGTTCACGGCTATGAGCGTGTTCTCAAGCTCCTCCCGGCTGGTCTGCAACCGACATATGTTCGCAAGATCGCTGAGCGCCTGAAGGCAACAGAGCCGGAGCTCGAAGTCTACACCGGCGCGCACTATTTTGCATGGCACTCCACCGATACCAATGCGTCTTCGCTTGAAGACCACCTAAATGGCTTGCGCGCCTTGTTCAGCACACCGCTTGATATTGGCGGTACGCCCATTGATGTCGGCATTACCTTCGGCACTGCCCGAACCGGTCAGAACGGTGAGCGTGCGTTGCCGGCTGCCATGGCAGCTGTTGAGGAGACCAGCGAAGCGCATGAGCCAGTGCGGTTTGCGGTCGAGTCTAGCACAGATGATGGTCTGTGGGACATCTCGCTTAGAAGCCGGATCGACGCGGCAATGAACAATGGTGAGGTATATTGTCTTTACCAACCCAAATACGCCCTAGGCACAGAGTCCGTAACCGGCGTGGAAGCATTGGTGCGGTGGGATGACCATGAACGCGGACCGATTCCGCCAATGGTCTTCGTCCAGGAGTCCGAGAAAGCCGGACGCATCGAGCAGCTCACCCGTTACGTCTTGCAGAGCGCCTGCACCGCCGGGCGCTTGCTGCATTCACGCGGTCACATGATCACCGTCTCTGTAAACGTATCAGCGATCCAGTGTAGTGACATGGCCATTGTTTCGACTGTCGAAGAAACCCTGAAAGCGAGCGGCTTTCCAGCCCGTTATTTGGTGCTGGAAGTCACGGAGACAGCACGTATCCGCGACTTCTCCAAAGCCGCGAGAGTCCTTGAGCAGCTCAAACAGCTCGGTGTGAAGCTCTCCATGGATGATTTCGGCGTCGGTATGGCGAACTATCAGACCTTCTATGAATTGCCGTTCGATGAGCTCAAGATTGATCGCCTGTTTATCAAGGATATCCAGACTGACGAGAAAGCCAGAGCCATCGCAAGCAGCCTTGTGCAGATGGGTTCAGAAGCGCGAATCACAGTGACTGCAGAGGGGGTCGAGAACCCCGAAGATCTCACCATTTTGGAGGAAATTGGCTGCACACAGGTTCAGGGGTACGCAATTTCACGCCCAATCACTTTGCCTAACCTGTTGGATTTCCTCGAGAAGAGACAAAAAAGTATAGTTTAAACTTTACAAACAAGAATGGTTAATGCATTCCTTCGTCAGACGAAAATCTGATGGAGGTCGTCATGCTTGAAGTACTGGCATTTAACTTCTGGAGATGGCTCCTGGGCTAATCCAGTCGATTGACTGAAAACTAAGTTTCCAAGACGGGGTCCTTTGGGGCCCCGTTTTTCGTTTGAACTGACGTCGCCGCTTTGTTGCGAAGGAAGCTTGATCCCAAACGACAATTGCGTAAGTGGTCCCAGCTCTGGGTCTGAACCCAAAAGGTCAGTCCGCATGCACTGACCTGAGGCCTCACATGCAGCTCATTATCGACGCGCAATTGTCAGTCACCCTTGATCAGCCGACCGACGCGTTGCTGCAATGTGAAGCAGCCAAGACCGCGGCTCAGCGCGTCATCAGATCTCAAACATCGATAAGCCCGAACACTTCCTTCTCCAGAGTGGCAGCGCAAGACGGGGTCGGCGAACGCCTCTGGCTAAAGGCCGATGGGAAGATTGACTTCGAATATCGCGCGGAGATCACGATTAGTAGAGTGCCCACCGATATCGCGGCGCTGGCAAGCCCGGAACCGCAGAGCATTCCCGCTTATGCCGTGCCTTATTTCTTCAATACAAGGTACTGCTCAGCTGAGAAGTTTCAGCCATTCGTAGACAGCGAATTCAAAGGAACAGCAGGCGGACAGCGCATAAAGGCCATCGAAGAATGGGTCGCGAAGAATCTCACATATGCGCCTGGCGTCAGCAATTCAGAGACGACCGCGCTTGACACCTTTGCTCAGCGAGAAGGTGTTTGTCGCGACTACGCACATGTGCTCATTTCGCTGGTCCGAGCGAGTGGCATCCCAGCCCGCTATGTCTCCTGTTTTGCGCCTGAAGTTTCACCACAAGACTACCATGCGGTCGCGCAAGTTCTACTACAGGATCCCAAGTCAGGGGCGTGCGCATGGCATTTGGTTGACCCGACCCGCATGTCCACACCGGCAGACACAGCCATCATCGGCGTTGGCCGCGATGCCGGTGACGTGAGTTTTCTTACAACCTTTGGCCCCTGCCAGCTGGAGCGCTCCGTGGTCAGTGTCACTAGTGATGAATAGCTATGCAGACGAGTTGCAAGTGTAGCGCTCGGCTATTTGGCCTGATACTCCTACAAGCATAACGGGAGACGTATCCCGCATGGGAGCTTGGGAGACGCGCACCATATGACTTTTACGGCTGACCATCTCCTCTTGTTTGGGGCAACGGGCGATCTGTCTCAGCGCATGTTGCTGCCTTCCTTATGCGCGATGCACGCAGATGGCCTTCTCAACGAAGATTTGCGTATTATCGGTACGGCACGCTCGGACCTTGACGACAGCGGATTCCGCGATTTCGCGCGGCAGGCTCTCGAAAAGCATTTACCAGCTGAACGTCGCGGCAGGATGGCCGATTTTCTGAATCGTCTGCATTACCAACCGCTCGATGCGACAACTCTTGAAGGGTATGAAGCGCTCGCAGGCCGAGTGCATGCAGATCACAAAGGTTTGGCGATCTTTCTTTCGACCGCGCCGAGCCTATTCGGGCCTACGATCAAGGGTCTCAAACATGCTGGCCTAGCTGGCGAAACCACCAGAATGTGTCTCGAAAAGCCACTGGGCACGGACCTCGCCAGCAGCTGCGAAATCAATGACGCAGTCGCGGATGCCTTCCCGGAAGACCGTATTTTCAGGATCGACCACTATCTCGGCAAAGAAACTGTCCAGAACCTCCTCGCGCTGCGTTTTGCCAATCTCATGTTCGAGCCGATCTGGAATGCAGCCCATATCGACCATGTCCAGATTACGGTTGCTGAGACTGTCGGGCTAGAATCGCGCGTCGCCTATTACGACGATAGCGGCGCGCTGCGCGACATGGTGCAGAACCACATGCTGCAATTGCTTGCACTTGTTGCCATGGAACCGCCGAGCAGCTTCGATTCAACCGCTGTGCGCGACGAGAAAGTCAAAGTGCTCCGCGCATTGCGCCAGGTTGAAGCCAGCGAAACCGTGACCGGTCAATACCGTGCAGGCGCCATCGGCGGTGATGCAGTGCCGGGCTATGATGACGAGCTCGGCAATGACTCTGACACAGAGACGTTCGTTGCGATAAAAGCCCATGTTGACAATTGGCGTTGGAAGAACGTCCCGTTCTACTTGCGGACAGGCAAGCGACTGCCGGAACGTGTCACTGAAATCGTCGTCCAGTTCCGCTGTGTGCCCCACTCGATCTTCGGGGACATGGGCGCAACGCTACAACCCAACCGGCTTGTGATCGGCATCCAGCCGGAAGAGAACATCACTCTGTCACTGATGTCGAAAGTGCCGGGCCTCGACCGCGAAGGCATTCGCATGCGGCAAGTGCCGCTCGATATTGCCATGCCGGATGCATTTGTCGGCCAGCATCGGCGCATTGCTTACGAACGCCTGCTGCTTGACCTTATTGAAGGCAAGCAAACACTGTTTGTCCGCCGTGATGAAGTCGAAGCGCAATGGCAGTGGATCGACGCGATACGCGCGGTTTGGGAAGAAGCGGGCGTTAAACCGAAGACTTACACAGCTGGCACTTGGGGCCCGAGCGCTTCAATTGCATTGACTGAAAGAGACGGAGTGAGCTGGCACGATGAGTGACCTCAATCCCACCATTCGCCGTGTCACGGAGCGGGTGATCGAAGAATCGCGTGCGTCGCGCCAATCCTATCTCGACCTGATGGACCGGGAGGCTGATCGCAAGACGGATCGCGGATCGATGTCTTGTTCTGTGCTCGCGCACGCCTATGCCGGAGCTGAAGAAGATCAGGCAGCGCTGAAGGAAGCACGCGGACCCAATATCGGGATCGTCACTGCCTATAACGACATGCTGTCAGCGCATCAGCCCTATGGTCGCTATCCAGAGCGGATGAAGATCTATGCCCGCGAAGTGGGTGCGACGACGCAGGTTGCAGGCGGAACTCCCGCCATGTGCGATGGCGTGACGCAAGGCGAAGACGGCATGGAGCTGTCGCTTTTTAGTCGCGATGTCATCGCGCTCTCGACCGGCGTCTCACTCAGCCACGCGGTTTATGAAGCGGTCGCTTGCCTTGGCATTTGCGACAAGATCGTACCAGGCCTTTTGATCGGCGCATTGCGGTTTGGTCATTTGCCGACGATCTTTGTGCCATCGGGCCCCATGCCTTCTGGCATTAGCAACAAGGAAAAGCAGAAGACCCGCCAGCTGTTTGCTGAAGGCAAAGTCGGACGGCAAGAACTGCTCGCTAGCGAAATGGGCAGCTATCACTCGCCGGGCACTTGCACCTTCTATGGCACCGCCAACTCCAACCAGATGATGATGGAGATGATGGGGCTGCATATACCCGGCGCCGCTTTCATTCAGCCCGGCACGAAACTGCGCCAGATGCTCGACCAGAAAGCTGTTCACCGCTTGGCTGAGCTCGCCGGGACACGCGAAAAGACGCTTGCGAAATGTGTCGATGAGAAAGCGATCATCAACGCGGCAATCGGATTGCTCGCGACCGGCGGCTCGACCAATCACGCGATCCATATTCCGGCGATGGCGCGTGCTGCAGGCATCCAGTTTGACTGGGACGATCTGTCAGAGCTTTCCAGCGTCGTGCCACTCCTTGCGCGGGTATATCCCAATGGCTCAGGCGATGTGAACCACTTCCATGACGCTGGCGGCATGGGATATGTGATCGGTGAATTGCTCGACGCAGGGCTGTGCCATGGCGATATTGTGACAGTCAGCGAAAACGGCTTCAGCGACTATGCGAAAGAGCCCGGCGTCGGCGAAGACGGCCTAGTCTGGCGCAATGTCGGACCGACCGGCGATGACACTATGCTGCGCCCAGCAAGCGATCCATTTCAAAACGATGGCGGCATGAAGCTCGTCACGGGCAATCTGGGCCGCGGCTGCTTTAAGTCGTCCGCAGTTGCCAAGGAACGCTGGACAATCGAAGCGCCTTGCCGCGTGTTCGAGGATCAGGCCGATGTGAAGAAAGCCTTCGAGGCGGGCGAACTCGACCGCGATGTAGTCGTCGTCGTGCGTTTCCAAGGGCCGCGCGCCAACGGTATGCCAGAGCTGCACAGCCTCACACCGCCATTGGGCGTGCTGCAGGACCGCGGCTATCGCGTCGCGCTTGTCACCGATGGCCGCATGTCTGGTGCTTCAGGCAAAGTCCCTGCGGCGATCCATGTGACGCCCGAGGCGTTTGGCGGCGGTCCGCTTGCCAAGCTGCAAGATGGAGACATCGTGAAACTGTGCGCTGAAACAGATGCGCTCAATACAACTGCGGATCTTGATGCGCGCGAAGCAGCACCCGATCCGACGCCGCATGTCGGCGTTGGTCGCGAAATCTTCGCGATGTTCCGCCAGTTTGCAGACGGCGCTGAGCGCGGCGGTTCCGCCATGCTGACGACTGCAGGTCTGTAAATGCTATGACAGTCACCGAGCTAGTTGCAGTAGATATCGGCGGGACCCACGCCCGCTTTGCCATCGCATCGGTTGGTTCAGACGGAGAAATCACTCTCAGCGAGCCTGAAACGCTGCACACCGAAGATCACGCGAGTTTCCAGACCGCATGGGAGGACTTTCGCGAGCGTCAAGGCGGCACTCTGCCGGATGCGGTTTCCATGGCGGTCGCTGGTCCTGTTCGGCACGACCTGATCCACTTTACCAACAATCCATGGATAATCCGCCCGCCTCTGATCGAAGAGCGCTTGGGATGCTCGCGCTACACAATCGTCAATGACTTCGCCGCTGTTGCGCATGCGGCAGCGCGGGCACCCGCTGAGCAATTTTTGCATCTTGCAGGGCCAGACCAGGACTTGCCAGTGAGGGGGACCATTAGCGTTCTCGGACCCGGCACTGGTCTAGGTGTCGCGCATTTCTGGCGCGATGGGTTAGGTCAATACCGGGTGCAGGCCACGGAAGGCGGGCATGGAGACTTTGCTCCGGTGGATAGTATCGAAGACGCGATCCTTGCCCGGCTTAGAAAGCGCCACACCCGCGTATCCGATGAGCGCGTCGTCTCAGGTCCAGCTATCGTCGATATCTATCAAACACTTGCTGCCATGGAGGGACGCGCAGTCGTCGATCAAGACGATGTTGCGATCTGGACTGCTGGCACAAGCGGCGAAGATAGTCTCGCAGCGGCCGCTGTTGACCGGTTCTGTTTGGCGCTTGGTTCGGTTGCCGGCGATATCGCGCTGATCCAAGGCGCCAGCGGCGTCGTGATAGCTGGCGGGCTCGGCTACCGCATCCGCGAAACGCTGCTCAATTCCGGTTTTGCAGAACGCTTTGCTGCCAAAGGGCGCTTCTCAAGCCTGATGGCAAGCATGCCGGTCAAACTCATAGTTCACCCACAGCCCGGCCTTTATGGCGCGGCAGCCGCCTTTGCGAGGGAGCACCTCAGTTGAAACCTATCGAAAACCTCATGCGCACCGCGCCTGTCATTCCCGTGATCGTCGTTGACGAAGTTGAGCATGCTGTGCCGCTTGCCGAAGCACTTGTGGCTGGCGGGCTCAGTGTGCTGGAAGTGACATTGCGAACGCCCGCAGCATTGGACGCGATTGCGGCGATGAAGCACGTTCCCGGCGCGATCGTTGGTGCAGGGACTGTCACAAATGCTGAAGAGCTGGATGCGGCGATCGGTGCGGGCGCCGAATTCATTGTGTCGCCCGGTCTCACAGAACCCTTGGCCAAAGCGGCAATCGAGCGCGATGTGCCTTTCCTCCCCGGTATCGCCAATGCCGGTGACATCATGCGTGGTCTCGATCTCGGCATCACACACTTCAAGTTCTTTCCTGCGATGGCAGCGGGAGGCCTTCCTGCCTTGAAAGCGCTCGCAGCACCCTTTGGCCAATGTCAGTTTTGTCCGACTGGTGGCATCGGCCTTAACTATGCCAGCGAGTGGCTTGCCTTTGATCCCGTGCTGTGTGTCGGAGGAAGCTGGGTCGCACCGCGCGGCCCCGTCGATAGTGCGAGTGTGATTGAAGCCGCTCGCGAAGCAGCGGCGCTCGGCTCATGAAGAATATCGCTGACCTGATCGACCGTCTTCGCGAATTGCATCAGCGCACGCGCGAGACACCGCTCTTCAACCCTGTCTTCCAGCTTGGTCTGGACCTCTCTCGCGAGCTCGAAGCGGGCGAGATTGACCTCGATGGGCTCGAAGCGATCGTTGCAGAGCTCGAATGCGAAAGCTTGAAGAGCCGCGCGACAAGGCTGCGCCGCCTGGTCTCTCCAGTGGCGCCTGAGAGCAATGCGAAGGCTTTGGCCGCAACGCTTAAGTCCGAGGATTTCGACGCCTTCCGCGCAAGCTGGGAAGTCCCGCAGCTCCACGCTGTCTTTACAGCGCATCCGACATTTCTGCTTACCCCCGATCAGTCCGAAGCGGTCGCAAGGGCGGCAAGCCAGGATGGCGAAATCGACAATGCTGTGTGCGTCACAGGCGCAGAGCGCCCGCAAGTCACGCTCGATTTCGAACATGGCCGCGCGATGCGCGCCATCGCGAACGCTCAGGATGCCCGCGACACGATCGTAGCACGTCTGCTGGAGCATGCGGCGGAGGCATGGCCGGACAAGTGGTTCGATTTCTCTCCCCTGCCGTTCCGGTTTGCGAGCTGGGTCGGCTACGACATGGATGGCCGCACGGACATCAAATGGTTCCATTCCATCGGATTCCGCTTGTCGGAAAAAGCCGAGCGATTGGACCGCTATGCGGTATCTCTGGAGGCAATCGACGGCGAACATGCTCTGCTAGCGACCTTGCGCCCCGCTGCGGAATACGCTGCTGCGCGTGCCGCCGATTTCAGCGCGGACCTCAGCGAGCCGGACGCGCTTTCCTCGGCCGCCAATCGACTGACGCAAGACGATCCGGACAAGCTGCTTAGTCTCGCGCCGATTATTGAGGCACTGGAATCCGAAGCTAGGACTTGCGACAAGCCACGCGCTTTTCAGCTAAAGACGCTAGCGTCCGCCATGCGCGCTGATGGCCTTGGCATGGGCTGGATACACTTCCGCGTGAATTCCAGCCAGCTGCACAATGCGATCCGTCGACAGATCGATCCAGGCAACACGCTGGACCTCTCTAGCAAAGGCGCGATGGTCGTGCTGCGCGATCTTCTCGCGCAAGTGAAACCACTACGAAGCAACTTTGCAGCGCTCGCTATCGAGAGCTCGACAGCAATCCGGCAGTTCCTCGCCATGGCGCAAATCCTTGCGCATGTGGATTCGGACGCGCCAATCCGCATGCTGATCGCTGAATGCGAGCAGCCCTCCACTATCCTCGCCGCACTCTATTTTGCCAAGCTGTTCGGTATCGACGATCACGTCGATGTTTCGCCGCTGTTCGAAACGGAAAGCGCGCTGGAACATGGCGGTCGCTTCTTGGACGCCTTGCTCAAGGAAGACATCTATCGTGAATATGCGCGCAAGCGTGGTCGTGTCGCGATCCAGACCGGTTTCTCCGATGCAGGACGCTTTGTCGGCCAGCTGCCTGCAAGCCTTGCGATTGAGCGGCTGCAAGGCCGGCTGAGCCAAGCCATGGAGAAGAACGGGCTGACCGATGTCGCAGCGCTGATCTTCAACACGCATGGCGAGAGCATGGGGCGCGGCGCGCATCCAGACAGTTTTGCAGACCGCTTGAACTGGCCGCTTAGCCCGTGGTCGAAGCGCCGCTTTGCGCGCGCAGGCGTCCGCCTAGAGCCCGAGGTGAGCTTTCAAGGCGGTGATGGCTATTTGTTCTTTTCAACGCCGGAGCTAGCGCTCGCAACGCTCACGCGGATTGCTGAAGTTCGCCCGGCTGAAACCGATCCGGACGCGCCGACCGATCCCTTCTATCGTCGGACTGACCTGTCGCTGGACTTCTACCGCGCGATCCGCAGTCACCAGAGGCACCATCTGGAAAGCAAGACCTACTCGCGAGCGGTCACAGCTTTTGGCCTTGGCTTGTTGAATTCCACGGGTAGCCGGGTTTCGCGCCGCCAAAGCGATCTGTCAGCAGACCGTGATATGAGCCTGCGCCAGATCCGCGCAATCCCGCACAATTCAGTGCTGCAACAGCTGGGATACCCCGTGAATGTCATCTCCGGTGTCGGCAGCGCCGCGGACGGCACTTACGAAGATATCGCGCAACTGATCCAGGAATCGGAACGCGGCAAGCAGCTGATCCGCCTGGTGCGTTCCTCCAACGCGCTCGCCAGCATTAAGACGGTGGCTGCTTATGGAGAGCTTTTCAACTCCGCCTATTGGGCGAGCCGACCATATCGCGGCACGGAAGGACACTTGACCAGCGCCTGCGAGACACTGGCGGAGTATCTGACAAAGGATGATCGTACCGGGGTCTATCGCCGACTTGCTTCGCGGCTACGGGTTGATGCACTGAAACTGCATCGACTGCTTGACCTGCTCCCCGACGAGAACCCTTTGGAAGATCGCGAGACAATCCGTCGGGCAATCGGTGCAGCACAAGCTCTGCGTCTGGCTTTGCTCCAGCACATGTTCCTGAAAGCTGTGTCGATCCCGGCCTTTAGCCGCGCGAACGATATCAGCCGCGATGATGTGCTGGAGATGGTTTTCAGCCTGCGTGTGGATGATGCACTGGCGCAATTGCGGCGTGCCTATCCGACACATTTCCCTAGCATTGACGACTTTGCGGTCGATCAACCAAGCGATTATCCCGATGGGTCAGAAGAAGGGTATGCCTTGATAGGCCGAGACTACATCGATCCGATCGAGCGGGCTTACGGCCTTTGCTTGCGGCTTTCGACAGCGATCGCGAATGCCTTCGGCGCGCATGGATAAGATTGCCATCGGGCAAGTCCGTTAAGAGTTGCAGGGGGCTGAGTCTCGCTCAGGGACACGCGATCCTGCGCGGTAGCCAGCATGAAGAATCCGAGGCATCTCGTTCTCGTCAAGCCAAACATCGGCTCTCTCCAAGGCGCCGGTATCCAGATGGCCGCAGCAAAGGCACTCCAGTCTTCACCTTTGCGCAACTGCTATCAAACGTTGGGTTAGGCTGCGGCGCGATCAGCGCGACCGGCTGAGAAGTCAGGTCTGCCTGGGGGGTTCGCGTCGCAGCCGCCAACTTTCCCCTTCGATGCTTACGAGCACTCCAGCAAGGTTTCCTCCTTCACCTGTGACGAGCCTGTCGCGAAGGGCGCCAATAGCGCCTCCGCGCGGCGATCCGCCAAGCTCGCGAAATGCCCGCTCTAGCACCAGTAATTGCACCGCGCGCGGCGCTGTTGGGGAATAGAGCAGGCCCTCATCTCGCGTCTCAATCTGCTCGTCCCATTCGCGCGCGGCGGCCCATTCGAGACCTTCAAGCGCTTCGCTGAGATGTTTCGCACTCGAAGCGATCGACAAAGGATCAAGCCACTCAGCTTCAGCCAAGGCATCGCGCATTCGCACGCGATCAAATTGCGGATCGCGGTTCGATGGATCACGTGCAGGTTCGACGCCTGCAGTGGAAACCACAGCCTCGAGCTCCGCCTTGCGCCAACCGAGCAGAGGTCGGATCAAACGCGCGGCTGACGCGTCATTGGGGTCGGTATTCTCATCAAGCATTCGGCTTGGACGAATGGCCGCAAGACCAGCCAGCCCGCTCGCACGGTTTAAGCGCATCAGCAGAGTCTCAGCCTGATCATCAGCATGATGTGCAGTTGCCAGCAAGCGAAGCCCACGCTCACTCATCCAACCTTTCAGCGCCGCATATCGCGCGGCCCTTGCGCCATCCTGCAAATTGCCCGCTGGAACATCCACGCGGAGAATTTTGTGTGATACTCCAAGCTCGTCACAAAGGGTATGAACCGCCTTACACTCAGCCTGACTTTCTTGACGCAAGCCATGGTCGACGCTTGCCGCTTCGACCATGCCTGGCCTGGCCGCATGCGCCATCACAAGCAAAGCAAGACTGTCCGGCCCGCCGGATACAGCGAGGCCCAGTTTCTCATCCTTGGGCCAGATTGACGCCACATCAGCGCGAAAACGCGCCAGCAAATGTGGATGGAGCGTTACTGCTATGTTGCTGTCCCTTCCTAGCTGCAGTTCACTCGTGCACGGTTTGCTTCATACTGCTGCATCAACCTCCCGGTCGCAAGTGCCGGATATGTCTCGCCAAATTCTGCGAGCGCAATGCAGGCGCGATTAGTATCTTCCAATGCGATCATGCTCTCAGCGAGGAATAGCAGACTGTCGCCTGCGCGAATGCCTTGCTTGTCGGTCTGATAATTGCGCAGGAACCAAGGCGCGGCTTCGCGCGCCTTGCCGTCGTCGAGATAGGCACGGCCGAGCAGATTCCGGCCATAGGATGTGCGCCAATGACTCGGGAAGCGCTCTACAAAGCTGGACAGCTGCTGCTGTGCTTCAGGGTAGAAGCCTGCATCCCAAAGACGGAACCCATAGGTATATTCATCGTCGCCATCATCGCCGGTTTGCGGCTTGGTGATTTCCTGCACCGCAGCAAGCCGGTCATCCGATGGACCTGACGGCTGAGCTGCCTCCGGCGGAGTTTCAATTCGGACAACACGCGATGCGCCCCCAGTCATGGCGTCGAGATTGTTGTCTGCAGCGGTTGGCTCTTCACTTTGCGGGACCATTTCCGGGAAAGGATCCGGTCCCATTTGTGAAGGCGTGTCGGTCGTCCCACCTGCTTCAAGCGCAGCAAGCCGTGTCTCCATTTGCACAAGGAGATTCGCATTCTCTTCAGTCTGGCCCGTGAGCTGTTGCAACTGTGCTTCCATCGCATCAAGCCGTACGAGGATGTCCGTTACAGCAGTGGTCGACGGCGTGGTTACGGTTGGACGCGACGGATCGACTGTTGAGATTTCAGGCTCAAAGAAGCGACCATCGCCACCCGGAAAAACACGACGTTGCAGGGCGCGGATTTCCGCTTCCATCTTGCGAATGCGCGCCTCAGACATATCGTCCTGCGCGATTGCCGGGATTGGCGTTGTCACAACAATTGCTGCGGCGCTCAAAGCCATCAGCGGGCGGATAATGGGGAGTGGCATGATCTATCGGGCTCCTTCGGCAGGGGTTCCGGCAATTCCTGACCGCCACATGGGCGGATGAACAAAAAACTGATTGTTACGCCTATAGGCTGAACGTGAGCCGAATCTGCCGGATGGCATGCGGCAAGTCGAGCATTGGGGCTGCCTTAGCAGTGGGTAAGACTAGTTGGTCTGCGGTTCTGGCGTCGGGACCGGTCCGGCGACATCAAGCGCTGCGGTTTCTACCCGGGCGAGCAGTGCCTCAGCTGAAACAGGCGTATCACCCATGGTCACAGGCTCGTCAGCCAGCTTCGGCACTTCGCGGCCATTGATTGTGATCGCGAACGCATCGGGTCGACCGGTGTTGATGCGCGGCTCAACTGCAGTGCTTGGTATCGAGAACGTGTCACCATTAGCCATTTGACCTTCAAACAAAGGGTCCCCGCCCGCTGCGAATGTATCATCGTAGAACCGCACCCACATGCCATCTTCGAGAGCTGTGAAGATGACCTGCCCGTCATCAGTTAGCGCAGCTTGCTCGACCGGCGCTGCATCAATGCCTGCAGCAGAATCACTTGGCGAGCCTGACGTATCGTTCGCTGCCACCAAGACTTGGGTTTCCGTATCTGGTTGGAGCGGTGCCGGTCCAGTGCCAGCGCCATAGAATGTTGAGTAAAAGCTGAACGCACCAATTGCGAGGATCAGTGCCGCAGCCCCTCCTGCCCAAGCAAGACCGGCCGAAGGAAGCTTGCCAGGATCGCCTGGTTCGAACGCATTCTGGCGCGCCTGCCTTGCATCTTCTGCTGCAGCGAGCTCTGCACGGACTTCATCAGCCGTGGTCAGTTCATCCATACCTAGCAAGCGCGCATAGGTACGCGTGAAGCCAACCGCGTAAGTTTTCGCCGGTAGAGCTGAGAAGTCACCACTTTCAATCGTCTGCAAATGATGTTCTGGAATGCGCGTTTCAGATGCGACTTGAGCAACGCTCAGCCCCATTTCCTCGCGCTTGCGACGCAGCTTTTGCCCCACGCTTTCCAGCGCAAGCTCTTCTGCCAAAGCTTCTTCAGTGTCGCTCATGACCCGGTCATATCTTGATTTTGCCCTTTTTTGGACAAAAATCTTCAAGCTGTCTCACAGTCAAGCAATTGATTAGGTGAGATACATGAGGACACGGTGAAAGGGGGCGTGGTTGCGCTCAGCGGTCGAGCAACTGCATCGCGTCGCTGGAAACTCCCAAATCAACGCAAGGATTGCCGGCTAGTCTGTTTCGATTGCACGCTCGTTCGCCCAGGCTTGCAGGGCTTCGCGCAAATTTGTTTCCGGATCACTGAGCCAGCCTGTCATCGCTTCGGTAAGCTCCTTGAGATCGACCTTGCGCACCAGCTCCTTGATGGGACCAACCGCTGCAGGCGTGATCGACAAACGCTGAAAGCCAATTCCCAGCAACGCAAGCGCCTCGAGCCGTCTGCCGCCCATCTCGCCGCAAACGCCAAGATCTACGCCTGATCCGACTGTTCCTTGCGAAACTCTTCGCAAAAACCGAATGATCGCGGGGCTTAGCCAATCATATCGCTGCGCGAGCTTCGGGTTTGCCCGATCTGCCGCGAACAAGAATTGCGTCAGGTCATTCGTCCCGACAGAGAGGAAACTCAAACGAGGCAGCAGAATATCGAGCGTTTCAGCCAGCGCTGGAACTTCCAGCATCGCGCCATAACGGATCGCATCTGGAAGCAGCCTTTTCTGTTTTCTCAAGTATGCAAGCTGATCTTCGAAGACCGCTCTCGCCTGATCAAACTCCCACGGTTCCGAAACCATCGGGAACATGACGTTGAGCTCGCGTCCTGCTGAAGCTTCTAATAGCGCACGGGCTTGTACCTTGAGGAGGCCTTCGCGCTCCAGCGCCATTCGCAGCGCTCGCCAGCCCATCGCGGGATTTTCATCGAACTGGCTTTCCTCGGACTGAAGATAAGGCACAGCCTTGTCGCCGCCGATATCAACCGTACGGAAGATCACCGGCTTGTCACCCGCCGCATCCAGCACATCACGATAGAGTCGCAACTGCTTCTCTCGCTGAGGGAGCGTCGCTGAAACAAGGAACTGAAACTCTGTACGGAAGAGGCCCACACCATCTGCACCGGTCATGGCGAGCGCGCTCATATCATCTCGCAGCCCGGCGTTCATCATGACCTGGATCCGCGTTCCGCAACGCGTGAACGGTTCGACATCGCGCAGCGCCGCATAGGCTGCCTGGCGCTCCTTGGACTTCGCAAAGCGCGTTTCAAATGCTTCGGCTGTCGAGGCGGTTGGCCGGATGGTCGCTGTTGCAGCCCCGGCATCAAGGAGTATTGCGTCCCCATCGCGCACCAGCCCGCGGATGCCACGCGCCTGGCCCAGCACAGGCACGCCCATCGCTCTTGCCACGATCACGACGTGCGCGGTGAGCGAGCCTTCTTCGAGGATCACCCCTTTCAATCGCCTGCGGTCATATTCGAGCAGTTCTGCTGGCCCAAGATTTCGGGCAATCAGTATAGTGTCGCGCCGCAAGCCTTGCGAAGCGGCGGTACCAAGCTGACCAGACACAATGCGGAGCAATCGATTGGAGAGATCTTCCAGATCGTGCATCCGGTCTGCCAGCAGCGGATCGTCGATCTCCCGCATACGCATCCGGGTGCGTTGCTGAACGCGTTCAATGGCTGCCTCAGCGGTAAGCCCGCTATCGATGGCTTCGTTAATCCGCCGCGACCACCCTTCATCATAAGCGAACATCTTATAGGTCTGCAGGACCTCTTCATGCTCGCCGCCAACACCAAATTCGGCCTGGCTAGCCATGTTATCGATCTGCTCGCGCATGCGGTCAAACGCGCGATAGACACGCTGACGCTCGGCTTCGATATCGTCGGCCATGACCTGATCAATCTGAATGCGAGGCTGGTGATAGACAGCTTGGCCCATCGCCAAGCCGCTAACCAATGTCAGGCCATTGACCGTTTGAGGGCCAGACTGTTCAGATGAGAGCCCGGCAGCGTCTTCTTCATCAACAAGGTCAGCATTTGCAATAAGCTCAGACAACACCATTGCGGTCGTCTGCAAAGCTTCGATCTCGACATCCTCGTATCGCCGCGGTTCGACATGCTGAACGCAGAGCACCCCAACCGCGCGCTCACGATAGACGATCGGAACGCCTGCAAAGCTGTGAAATTTGTCTTCGCCGGTTTCCGGCCGATATTGGAAGTCAGGATGCGCTTTCGCTTCTGCTAGGTTCAGCGTCTCGACATTCGCAGCAATCGTTCCTGTCAGGCCTTCACCGATTGCCATCCGCGTGACGTGTACCGCGCTCTGATTCAGGCCTCGGGTCGCGAAGAGCTCAAGCATGCCTTCGCGCAGCAAGTAAATCGAGCAGACCTCGCTATCGAGCGATTGTCCGATCGTATCAACCACGCGATCAAGCTTCCCCTGCGCATGCAAGCGCGAGGCCATGACCTCATGCAAACGGGTCAGGATCTGTCTGGCGGCATCAGCGGCTGTCATTATGGAAACCGCCTATACCACGGATATGTAAATGCGGAATGACGCATTCACACCAATGCGTATTTTGCCGCAGACGCACATTGGCTCAGTGCCAAGCTGTGCGCGTGCGACGTAGTGAGATTGAAATGCTCGGCCCGATTAAGAAGCGGAAAGCTCTTCCTTGATTCTCAGCTTGCGCTTCTTGAGGTCCTGGATCGTACTCGCATCAGGCGCTGGCCGGTTCAGCTCTTCTCGAATTCGTGCTTCGAGGCCAGCGTGTTTGGATTGCAGCGCGTCAATGTGGGTTGATGCCATAAAGTCTCTCCTCAAGTGGGTGGGAACCCCTGTTGGCGGAGCGACTCGTCCAAGCGCGGACGAGCCGCGAATTGTCATCAAATCATAACCTGCCTATCTTGAAAAGAGATTCCGGATAATGAATCGTCGCATACGGACGGAATCGCGATAAAATGATAATCGGGAGCCAATCGCAGTGACAGAAGAAGAGCTTCGCAAGCGTCTGGAATTGCTGCGCAGCGAGCATGGTGATCTGGATGCAGCGATCATTGCATTGGGCGAAGCTGGCTCCACCGATCAATTGCAGATAGCACGCCTCAAGAAACGCAAGCTGCGCTTGAAAGACCAGATTGCGCAGATCGAAGACGTCCTGCTGCCGGACATCATCGCTTAGCAACAGCGGTTGCTCCGAGTAGGAAACAGGTGCGTGTTTACTCCAGATTCACGAAAACGTATCGGAACGGGACAGCTCCGAGCCATCACTGGAAAAGATGGTTGATCAGGTAGCGTTAACGCGAATGGCTCGATACCCAAGCCTTCATGAGCCGACCTACCTCTCTTTCCCAGCCGATTATCGAATCGCTCTACACCGAAGCGCTTGTCCTTGCGGATGAAGTGCGCGCCGTGTTTGCGCAAGGTGTCGGCGAAGAGCTGCGCTCGCAGGACGACCTCGCCAAGCTCACCTTCTCCAGCGAAGGTCTGAAGGCGACGACACGCATGATGCATATCCTTGCCTGGCTGCTCAATCAGCGGGCCTATTTCTCAGGCGAACTGAATTCTGTTCAATTGCGTCAGCATGGCTCGCTTCCCGAAGATCAGGGATCAAGCGAGGAAGAAGTCGTACGGCTCGATCCGGTCAGCCGCGAGCTGGTCGAGGAAACGATCCGCTTGCATCGCCGGATCTTCCGGCTGGATGCGGCATGGCGAAACGATTTCGAAGCCAATCCGGGTGTCCATGCGATGCATGAACGGCTCGGCCGCGCGATGATGCAGTCAGGTTCGCGTACCGGCTGATCAAAGGGGCTGATCAAGCCGCTGCAAGCGCCTTGCGCCAGCGCGTCAATCGTTCCTCCCGCTGGACTTGCCCCATCTCTGGCTCGAACCGCGCAAGTTCGCCGCGCATGGCCTCGGCTGCATCGCCCAGGCTTTCGTAGAGCCCTGCTCCGGTTGCCGCGAGCATCGCGGTGCCAAGCGCCGTGGTCTCGACAAAGCCCGGCCGCTCGACTGTGAGGCCCAGGATATTCGCAATGTCCTGCGCCATCCAGTCATTCGCGCTCATCCCGCCATCGATTTTGAGGCTGTCCCAAGCCGCACCATCTGCTGCAAAGGCGTCTGCCAAATCATGAGTTTGGTGTGCCATCGCCTCAAGCGCAGCGCGCGCCAGCTCGGCCTTCCCGCTCGCAAAGCTAAGCCCCGCAATTATGCCGCGCGCATCCGCCCGCCAATGCGGCGCGCCGAGGCCAGCAAGCGCTGGTACGATCGTGACGCCGCCCGTATCATCAATCGAGCGGGCGAGCGCTTCAGTCTCGCTCGCAATTTCGACTATCCCCAAGGAATCGCGCAGCCACTGCATGAGACTGCCCGCGACAAACACTGAGCCTTCGATGGCATAAGTCCGCTTGCCATCAAGCTGCATCAATACAGTACCGAGCAAACGGTTCACCGATCGCGGGATGTCATGCCCTTTATTAGTGAGCACAAAGGCTCCCGTGCCATATGTCGCTTTAGTCTCACCCGGCTTGAGGCAGGCTTGGCCGATGGTTGCCGATTGCTGGTCGCCTGCAAGGCCGGTGATCGGGATCGCCGCGCCAAGAAGGCTCGCCTCCGTAGCTGCCAGTGTTCCTGCATTGTCGACGACTTGCGGCATGGAGCTTCGCGGGACTCCAAGCAGATCGCAGAGCCCTTCATCAAATCCCGCACCATCCAGCGCCATCAGGAGCGTCCGGCTGGCATTGCTCGCATCTGTGATATGCTTAGCGCCGCTTGTGAGCTTGAAAATGAGCCAGCTTTCAATCGTGCCAAAAGCGAGCGTGCCCGCGTCGGCCGCGGCGCTCACTTCGGGTATATTGTCCAGCATCCAACGCATCTTGGTGCCCGAGAAATAGGGATCGAGGAGCAGGCCTGTCTTTTCTTGCACATCCGGTTCGTGTCCGGCAGCGCGCAGCTCTTCGCAGAAATCCGCTGTCCGGCGATCTTGCCATACGATCGCTTTGCAAAGCGGCTCGCCGGATTGCTTGTCCCAGGCGACCACCGTTTCGCGCTGATTGGTAATGCCAATGCATGCGATCTTATCCGCACCGCCCGCCTTCTCGATGACTTCAAGCGCGCACGCCAAAGTCTTGTCCCAGATCTCTGCCGCGTCATGCTCGACCCAGCCGCCCCGCGGATAATGCTGAGTAATCTCTTGCTGCACGACCTCATGCAGCTTGCCCGCAACATCGAACAGCATCGCGCGCGTCGAGGTTGTGCCTTCGTCCAGGACCAGGATGAAAGTGCTCACTTATCTCTCCCAACAAATTCCCAAGTGACTTCTGCCACCCATTTCCTCATATGCAAGCCATGGCGTTACCACCTGAACCATGGCCGACAGGCGTTGCCGAGCAATGCGAGCCGCTCGTGCGGCGTGTGCTCGCGCCTAACCCCTCGCCTTACACCTACACCGGCACGCAAACCTATATTGTTGGGGCCGGTAGGGACGTAGCGGTGATCGATCCCGGTCCTGCCGACAATGCACATATTGGGGCGATCATGGACGCTTTGGGCGACGCCAGGGTCACTGCAATCATGTGCACGCATACGCATCGCGATCATTCGCCCGCCGCAGCACCTCTGGCAGAGAAGACCGGAGCGCCCGTTATTGGCTGCGCGCCGCTCGTCATCAGCGATGAAGCGCTCGCCATGTGGGGCGCACGTGCGGACGAATCTTTCGACGCAACCTACGCGCCCAACCGCGTGCTGGAAGATGGCGAAGCCATGACCGGCGAAGGCTGGACTTTGCGCGCAGTCCATACACCGGGCCATACCTCCAACCATCTATGCTTCGCGCTGGAGGAAAGCGGCGCACTGTTCACGGGCGATCATGTCATGGGCTGGTCGACTAGCGTGGTGATCCCGCCTGATGGCGATATGGGGGAGTACCTAAAAAGCCTTGAGCGGCTGCAACAGCGCGAGGACCGGGTCTATTACTCAGCGCATGGCGCGCCGATCGAGAAACCGCGCCAGCTTGTGCGCGGGATGATCGGCCATCGGCGCCAACGCGAGAACCAGATCATGCGGCTACTTGGTGAGCGCGCCCGCCCGCTCGAGGAATTCATTCCCGACATGTATAAAGGACTCGATCCTCGCTTGAATAAAGCCGCACAAATGAGCGTGCTTGCGCATCTGATCGACTTGCAGAAACGCGGCCAGGTCGCGAAGGACGACGAGGTCTGGCAGGCGAGCTGAGAGCGCATGTTGGATACGCATGTTACACAGTCTTGGGGAAGATAACTCAAGGCGTAACGCGCAAGATAATTTCCCAACAAAGCTGACACCTTTCCTATATTTGCAAAACTCATGTGAGTGCTTCGAACGCGCTTTCCGCGCTTCGCGTGGCAGAAATCGATAGTTTTTAAGAGCAACGACGGGTTAGCTATGCCGGCAGATGTAGGAAAGGTTGGAAGGTGGCTCTGTCGCGAGGCTCTCAGCTTGCCGCTGCCAAATGCTGCGCGACCCACCAGGCGACGAAGCTTGTGTAAGAAGGCCACATGTTGAGCCCCTCGCGGGCTGCCTTGATCGCAGCGTGAGGTTCCTCCCAATCCTCGCGGTCGAGCAAATAGACCTTCCGATCTTTCTTCCGATAGAGGTACCAGCCGCCATCCGTGTCCGGATGATAGGCCTCGATATTTCCGGCGATACCGATGAATTCGTCGGACAGGCCGCATTCCTGCTGGAGAAATTCAGTCGAGTCCTTGAGGTCAATGTCCGAGCCAAACGGGTCGCCCAGAACCAGCGGTGACTGGTCATTCAGAATATTCTCGACGTCATAGGTGCGCATTAGGTCCAGCGTCGCCGGATCGCGCACCCACCCGACTTCCTTAAGCGCTGCGGCGACCTTGCTGCGCTCTTTCTTGGAGCGCTTGGGGTCGAAGAATTCACCCTCTTCGTCGCGTTGGTCTTCGAGATGCGTGTCGATGAAACGACGCGCCTGCTGGATGTCGGCAATAATTCCTGTCTCCGCGTCGGGATCAGGCAGCTTCAGCGCAATGGCCTTCAGGAAGCGATCTGGCTCGCGTGTCGTTTGTGGCGGCGCGCCCATCACATCTGTGTTCGGCCAGCTGTGCCGGTATTTGCCTTCCCATCCGATCCGCTTGAGGATGGCTGCAAAGATATAGTCAGTGACGAGCGCGGCATATTCACCATAGCCGTCTTGTAGGTCGGCATCGGGGTTGCGCTTGCTCTTGGCCGTGATCAGCTTCTGATGCTCGGCAAACATCGCTTCGCTGGTTTCAAATTCGCCGGTGAGCACTCTTGCATAGAAAGCGAATTCTTCGATCCGGTACTTGGGAAAGCGGCTCTTCGTCCACTGGTCGACGCTGACCTGCCAGTGGTTCCAATCAAACTCTTCCTGCCCCAGGCAATAGTCCATCAGGGTGTCTTTGAACCAGGGCTCGTATCCCATATCCAGATCGCCAATCAGCGGCGAGCCTATGAACTCCTCATCGAGCAGGCAGGCAGCACATTTCGCGAAATGGATTTCGCGCGGGAACTCCAGTGTCCGATTGTGCTCGGCACAAACCTCCATCAGCCGCGAATACCAGTTCAGCGATGTGCGAAGACACTTTTCAGCCTGCTCGACATCGCCTTGCCCCCAATAGAGAAGGGCCAATCTGAAGGCGTGTGCGACCTGGCTTGCCATGTTGTGGGTGCCAAGTTGCAGCTCCCCGTCGCGGATCTGCTTTTCAACCAGCTGCGAAATATTGAGGCCGCCGGGCTTGAACCGTTCTCCTTCAAGCCAATGATGGCTCAGCCAGAACAGATAGTTGATCCGGCTCATCTTGGCCGGGTCGATGGCTCCGAACCGGCGCCAACGCCGCCACAGTCTGAAAGGATTGTATGTGTCCATCGCGCACGCCTATGAAAATTCGTGCTTTTTCGCAAATTGAGCGTGGTTCCAGACTAACCCAAATCTCCTTTCGCAAAGCTCTCTGCGAGCGCGAATTTCTGAATCTTGCCTGAGCCTGTCAGCGGAAACTCATTCATCCAGACCCAATGGGCGGGTGTTTTCTGGGGTGAGAGACGCTCGCGGATAAAGCTGCGTAGCTCGCTTTCGTCCGGGCGCTCATGGCCCTCGGCCAGCCGCATGAAACACGCGACTATCTCGCCCCATTTTTCATCCGGCACGCCTGCGATCGCCACTTCAGCGAGCGCAGGATGCTCCAGCAAAGCCGCTTCGATTTCTGCCGGGAAGAGGTTCTCGCCGCCGCGAATGATCATCTCTTTCACGCGCCCGGTTATCTTCACATAACCGCGCGCGCTCATGCTGCCAAGATCGCCGGTATGCAGCCAGCCATCGGCATCAATCGTCTCAGCTGTTGCTTGCGGATTGTCGTTGTATCCGACCATCATATTGAAGCCGCGCATGCAGATCTCGCCTTGCTCGTCCACCGCGCAGATGCTGTTGTCATTCGGAGAGCGGATCGCAACCCCCATATGGCTGCAAGGCTGCCCGATGGTTTCTGTCAGCTCCGCCCCGCTGTCACTTGGCCAAGCGGCAGTGATCGCGGGCGAGGTCTCCGTCTGGCCATAGACAATCAGGATAGGCACGCCGAAGGTCTCTTGCGCCGCACGGTTGAGCTCGGGCGCCACCATCGCCCCGCCGCTCACCACGGTTTCTACGCAGGAGATATCCGTGCCGGTCGCTTTCGCCGCTTCGATCATCGCGAAAATCATCGTCGAAACGCCGCCGACAACTTCCGGCTTCTCACGCGCAATGGCTGCGACAACCGCTACGGGGTCGAAAAGGCTGACGAGCAGCAGAGTCGCACCATGGCTGAGGGTCCCCAGCACGCATACCGCACTGCCGGCGGTATGGAATAGCGGGAACGGACACATCACGGTCTTGCCGGGCGCAAGGTTCCAACGAACAAAAACGTCGTGATTGCTCTGCACCAGACCATGCTGGTGAAGCAGCACACCCTTGGGAAAACCCGTGGTGCCAGAGGTATACTGGATCATGCAGATATCATGCGGCTTGGTCTCGCGCAGCTCGCCATCATGCTCACCTGCAAACAGTTCGGCATGGTCGGTGATATCGATGACATAGTCATGGGCTGCGAGGCCTGCCGCCGCCTCATCGACAATTGGTCGCAGACCCGAACCGCGCACATGCGGCTGGTAATAAACCGCTTCGGAATTGGACTGCTCCAGCACGTAGCGCACTTCGCGAGCAGTGAAAGCCGGATTGACTGTGACAAGCGTTAGCCCCGCAAGCGCCGCACCCATCTGGACAAGTATCCATTCCGGGCAATTGCCCGCCATGATGGCGATCCGCGTGCCCTGCGTGTGACGTGAAGCGAGAGCTTTGCCTGCCCGCTCCGCATCGCTCAGCAGCTCCGCAAAGGTCCATTCGCGTCCCGCTGAACCATCGGCGAGCAGCTCGCGCAGAGCCAGTGCATCGCCGCGCGTTGCCGCCTGTTCGTGCAGCACATCACCGATTGTCCGCTCTTCCATCGGCGTATCGGTCTGTGCCGGGAAATAGGCTTCGGTGAGCTTTACATCATACATCGCAATCTTCTCCCGCGAACACGGCTAGCATTTTGCGACCCAAAGCGCTCGCAAAATGGCACAAAATGCCTATATGAAAAGCGAAATTTGCAAGCTGACTGGATGGCATTGATGAGCTTCGAGACAAAAGTCCCTACTGGTGATGACCTGCTGGCTGAGATCGACCGCCTGCGCAAAGAGCGCAACGCGGTGATCCTCGCGCATTATTACCAGACGCCCGATATTCAGGATATTGCGGACTTTGTCGGGGACTCGCTGCAATTGAGCCAGGAAGCGGCGAAGACCGATGCGGACGTTATCGCGTTTTGCGGCGTGAAGTTCATGGCGGATACTGCGAAGATCCTTTCACCAGAGAAGATCGTGGTGCTCCCCGATATGGATGCAGGCTGCAGCCTCGAAGATTCTTGTCCGCCAGAGAAGTTCAAGGCCTTCCGCGAGGCTCACCCCGATCACATCGCGCTCACTTACATCAACTGCTCGACGGAAGTGAAAGCGCTGTCGGACGTGATCGTCACCAGCTCGAGCGCGGAGACAATCCTCCAGCAGATCCCGCGCGATCAGAATATCATCTTCGGGCCGGATCGCCATCTGGGCGGCTATCTCAGTCGCAAGTTTGATCGGGAAATGCTGCTGTGGCCCGGCGTGTGCATCGTGCACGAGGCCTTTAGCGAGACCGAGCTTTTAAAGCTCAAGGAACAGCATCCCGATGCGCCGATTGCCGCGCACCCGGAATGCCCGCCAACCATTATTGATCATGCTGATTATGTCGGCTCGACGAGCGGAATCCTCAAATTCGCGCAGGAGTTTGAAGGCGATACGCTGATCGTCGCGACTGAGCCGCACATCATGCACCAGATGGAAAAGGCTCTTCCGGAGAAGACTTTCATCGGTGCGCCGGGTGCTGACGGGAACTGCTCCTGCAATATCTGCCCTTACATGGCTTTGAACACGATGGAGAAGCTCTATGTCGCGCTGCGCGACCTGGAACCGCGTATCGAGATCGACGAAGAATTGCGCTTGAAAGCGAAGGGCAGCCTGGACCGCATGCTGGAAATGGCAAGCGGAACGGTCGGCATGGGCGATCTGGGGAAGGTCTAACCCTTCACTCCACAGGCAATTCAAATAGCAGCGCGCGAGCGTATTTCACAGGCGGGGAGCCAAAGCTGAGCACGCGGTCGTGATACTCGCGCAGGTCGAAGTCCTCGCCCCACCGCTCTTCCGCTTCCTGCCGCAAACTCCAATGCTGGTCATAGCCTGTATAGTAGCTCAATAGCTGGATCGAACCTAAGTTCGCGCGCACCCATTTGCCAGCGGCCTCGCGTTCCTGCTGGAAGCCGCCTTCCATCATCAGCGTCATCGCTTCCTCGCGCTCCATCCCGTCGGTGTGGATCTTGATATCAAGCAGCGTGTTGATGATCGCGCGCAAGCGGAATTTGAGGCCATTTAGAATGAAATATTTGCCCTCGGTCGTTTCCATTCCGCCGAGATAGCCATCTTCAGCAATCATGCGCTCGGAATAGACCGCCCAGCCTTCGATAAAGGGACCGCTGGAAAGCACGGCGCGCAGGACGCTGTCATACTTATTGGCATGATCCAGCTGCAACGCGTGCCCCGGTACACCTTCATGGATCGACAGGATATGCAGCAGCGAGTTGTTGTACTCCTTGAGGAAGCTGGTCGCTTGGCTCTCGCTCCAGCTGTCAGGGATCGGCGCGACCGCGTAGAAGGCAGGCAGGCTCTTGTCGAGCGGCCCCGGCGCATCGAGGTAAGCAACCGAATTGCCCCAGAAGGCTTCGGGCATAGTGATGATCTGCACCGGACCATCCATCGGACGGACCAGATTACGCTCATAGGTGTAGGCGGTCGCGAAGTCGGTGGTGTCGCGGGCGGCTTGTTCCAGCCCGTCGCGCGGCGCGCGGTTTTCGTAGCTTTTCTCAAGCCCGCATTCGATCACGGCCTGTTCGAGCATCGCAGGATCGCGCGTTTGCAAATCACCACATGGCTCGATCTCGCGCGCGACTTCGAACATTTGCGCACGCGTTTCCGCATAGGCTGCTTCCGCACGCGATTTCAGTTCGGTCACGCTCATATCTGTGTGGAGCGCGAAGGCCATTTTCTGCTGGTACTTTTCCAGCCCCAGCCGGAACTCGCCCTGCGCGCCAGGCACGACCGTCTCGTCGAGCCATGTCTGATGTTCGGTAAGCGCTGCCTCCAGACCAGCTTTCGCGGCATTGTAGCGCTCGTTTGCGAGGCCTGCTTTTTCGACTTCCGGATCGATCAGACCATTGACGATCGACATAATTCCAGCATTTTGCTTGGCGACCGTCTCGGCATGCACCTTGGGCACGCGAGCCACAACGATCTGCGCACGCGCGGTCTCCAGAAATGCAGGGATCGCTTCCATCCTCGCAATGATGTCAGGCAGACGCTCTTCAAAGGGCGCGAAATCCCGCGCGACCATGCCATAGAGCGCACTGGAAGCTGTGCCATGATAGCGTTGCGGGTTCCACGCCCATTGCTGCTCCACGTCATGCGACCAGACATCATATTCGAGCTGCGTTTTGAGCAGCGAATAATCGACCTGATTAGCGCGGCTCAGCTCATCAAAGGGGATGGTCTCAAGCGCTGCAAGGAACGCCAGATCCGCATTGTGCGAAGTGCGCCGACCGCGCTCTGATATATCGGGCATCAAAGCATTGTAGCGATACTCCCCGAGACCCGTTGCCGCGACCGGGTTCAGCTCAGTCAGCACTTCGATATAATCCGCGCCGAGCTTCTCGAAGGCTGCATTCGCATCAGCTTGAGGCGCTTCAGCGGCAGCAGCGGGCTGGCTTTCAACCGGGCCGGAATAGGCGGCACAAGCAGAAAGGCTCAAGGCAGCAAGGCTCACAAGCGCAGGTGACGCGAACTTCATGGCAATTTCCCCTCTTCCAAGTGAGGGCTAGCTAGCACCGCGCGCAGGCTTGGTCGAGGGTGTGCTCATCCGCGACAGGACCAAGGCGCTGCCAAGCAGAACCATGCCGAGAATGTCGACCGGTACGAGCATCTCGCCAAACGCATACCAGCCATACAGCGCTGCGATGGCAGGCTGTGTAAGGAGCGCCAACCCGATCACCAGCGGCGGAAAATGCCGCATCGCGAAGACCAGCAGGCCCTGCCCGATCAACTGGCTGGAGACGAACAGCATCAATACCGGCGTCCAGTCAGTCGGCCAGACGGGTTCGCCAAGGATCAGCGCCAAGCTCAACAGGACCGGACTGCCGAACAGGCTGACCCACACGAGCAAGCTCCAGCTGCCAAAGGTCGTGCGCGCACCTTTCAGGGTGAGCAGGTACACCGCATAGAGCAGTCCCGCGGTCAGGCAGAACAGATCGCCGAGGAATGTCTCTGTCGAGATTTCCAGACTGCGACCCATAAGAATGCCAGCCCCTGCAAGCGCGCAGACAATCGCTAGCCATTCAAACCCGCGCGGCAACATGCGCGCAATAATGAAGCCCCAGAATAGCAGGATGATCGAGCCGGCATTGCCGAACAATGTCGCATTGCCGAGCCGGGTGAGGCCAATGCCGATATGCCAGCTCGCTAAATCAAGCGCGAAGGCGACAGAACCGAGAGCGACCAAGGCCAGCGTCTTGCGCGGCATTCCGCCGACGCGCTGCCCGCTCATCTTCGCAAACAGGAACAGGAATGGCAGAGCAAGGAACAAGCGCCAGAAGCCTGCTGAGACCGGACCTGTGTCCGCGAGCCTTACCAGCCAGGGGCCAAGCGCGAGCGCTACATTGCCTCCAAGCAACGCCGCGATCAGCGCCAAGCCGACCAAGCTGCTTTTGTGTGCCCCCTCATTTTCCATGCTTGCGCCCTAGCGCTGAAAAGGCCAGTTGCGAAACACTATCGAATTCAATGAGAGGACCCTTGCGTGCACGACACACTGTTTGAGCCCCTGAAGCTGGGCGCAATTGAAGCCAAGAACCGCATCTTCATGGCGCCGCTGACGCGCGGACGTGCTGCAGATCCTGTGTTTGTACCCAATGAAATGATGGCGACCTATTACCGCCAGCGCGCCAGTGCAGGCCTAATCCTGACCGAGGCGACAGGCATCAGCATTGAAGGGCTCGGCTGGCCGTCTGCGCCAGGAATCTGGAGCGAAGAGCAAGCCGAAGGCTGGAAGGCCTCAACCGCTGCGGTGCATGCAGAAGGCGGCACCATCGTGCTGCAGCTGTGGCATATGGGTCGTCTTGTGCACCCCTATTTCCTCGGTGGGCAGCCGCCGGTCTCAGCGAGCGGGACAACCGCGCCGGGCCATGGCCACACCCCGGAAGGGCGCAAGGACTACGAACCTGCACGCGCCATGACGCAAGACGATATCAAGCGGACCATCGATGACTATCGCAATGCAGCCGTGAACGCGAAAGCAGCTGGCTTTGACGGCGTGCAATTGCACGGCGCCAATGGCTATCTCGTCGACCAATTCCTGCGCGACAGCACGAATCTGCGCGATGACGACTATGGCGGCAGCGCAGAGAATCGCACCCGCTTCATGCGCGAAGTGCTTGAGGCATTGATCGACGTCTGGGGCGCAGACCGGGTCGGCATTCGCCTATCACCCAATGGCGAAACGCAAGGCTGCGATGACAGCGATCCCGCGGGCACATTTGGCGCAGCGACCAAGGTTATCGAGGAATTGGGCCTCGCCTTCCTCGAGCTGCGCGAGCCTGGCCCGGAGGGCACGTTCGGTCAGACAGACGTACCCAAGCAGAGCCCGATGATCCGCGAGATTTACTCAGGCCCACTGATCCTCAACTCCGATTACGATGCGCAATCCGCTGTTAACGATATCGAAGCCGGTCTTTGCGATGCTGTTAGCTTCGGGCGGCCATTTATCTCTAACCCCGATCTGCCGGCGCGGATCAGGCAAGGGGCGGAATGGGCGCCAAACCGGGACGTGCCTAAGAGCTGGTACTTCCCCGGCCCGGCTGGTTACACGGACTATCCGACGCTGGAGGAAGAAGCCGCTAGCTAAGCGGAGCGACGCGTCCCGCCGATTGGAGGCGAGACAATGCGGTCGTGGTTGCTGGTCCCTGCTGAGGACGAAGAGAAACTCGAAGATGCAGCAAGCAGCGGCGCGGATGTCGTTGTGCTCGATCTGGATCAGGCGCGTTCTGAAAGCGCGCGTGTAGACGGGCGCGAACGCGCGGCGGACTGGATGCGCAATCATCGCCAGCAAGTCCTGCAAGGCCAGAACTTTGCGCGCTGGGTGCGGATTTCTCCGATTGAGTCCGAACATTGGCGCGAGGATTTGCGTGCAGCGCTCGCAGGCGCTGCTGAAGGCATCTTCCTGCCTGCTGTGCCCGGCCCTGCCTATGTCCAGCAGCTCGCATCGGAAGTGTATGAAGTCGAGCAACGCTCAGGCATTGCGCATGGCGCGACACAGATCATTCCGCTAGTTGCCTCGCGCCCGCAAAATGTGCTGACGCTTGGCCAGTTCGCTGAGAACGTACAGCCTCGCCTCGGCGGGTTCAGCTGGGAAAGCGCTATCCTTGCAGAAGCAGTGGGCGCCCGGCGCGAACACAGCTCGACCGGCGAGTGGTTTGGCGCAATGGCCTATGCGCGTTCAAAGATCGTGCTGCTGGCCAAGGCATGCGGTTTGCTTGCGTTGGAAAGTGCGCAGCCGGCCACGATGTCAGACGAGGCTTTCGCCAATCTCGCCATGGTCGCGCGTGCTGATGGTTTCACGGGCATGTTTGCAAATTCGGCGGCTCAAGTGAAAGCAATCAACGCGGCTTTCTCGCCTACAGAAGGCGAGCTCACCCGCGCCGAAGGGATCATCGCGCAGTTCACCAGCAATCCGAATGCCGACCATGTGCGCATGGGTAACCGCGTACTCAACCGCTCTGACTTGCAACGCGCGAGGCAGATGCTGGAAACCGTCAATATGGGTGTGGGCTAAGCCAACTCAGCTTTCGCCGGATTCGGGCTCTATTGCTTCAGGTTCAGCTTCAATAGAGCCCGCTGGCGTACGATCCTGCTCAGAGGACAACCGTTGCAAGCGCTCTTCTTCGCCGGCCAAAGGCGGTGATTGCGACGTCACCGATTCCAGCGGAAGCATGTCATCGCTGATAGTGCCGCCGAGGATTTCGCCTTTGGCTTCCAGGTCTTCACCGCCAGCAGATTCTTCCGGTTCGCTGGAGCAAGCAGCAACAAATGCCAAAGGCGCAATAAGGATCAGTCTAGTCATGCGCATGAGCCTTTAGAGCCTGGCAAGCGATCAAGGAAGTCCTTCCCCCGCGCAATCAGTGCGGCATCCCATTCCTGCGGTAAGATATCGATCCCGAGCCGCTCAAGGCTGGTCACGCCGAACTCGTCAATCCCGCACGGCACAATGCCGGAGAAATGCGAGAGATCAGGCGCAATATTGACTGAGAAGCCGTGCATAGTCACCCAGCGGCGTACGCGAACGCCAATCGCGCCGATCTTGGCTTCGCGCCCATCCACGTCCTTGGTCCATATGCCAACCCTGCCATCCACAGCCCAGCTTTCGACACCGAAGTCACTGAGCGCATCAATGACCCATTTCTCCAGCCCGTGGACGAAACACCGCACATCTTTTCCGCGCTGGTTTAGATCGAGCATGACATAACCGATCCGCTGGCCCGGACCGTGATAGGTGTAGCGTCCGCCCCGCCCCGTCTCGACTACGTCGAAGCGCGGGTCACGCAATTCCGCGATAACCGCGCTTGTCCCGGCGGTGTAGACCGGCGGATGCTCCAGCAACCAAAGCATCTCGCGCGCATCACCCGCAGCAATGGCCGCGTTGCGCGCTTCCATGAATTCGAGCGCTTCGCGATAGGCGATCAAGTCTGTTTCCTGGCGGATTTCCATCCCGTCCATGAAGCTTGCCGGGTCCAATTTATGTGTGGCCGTTTGCATCTGGCATTGCGTGGGGGCAATCTTCGCGCTTATCAAGAGGCAAACGCGCAGAAGGAGCCTGCGCAAGCAGAGGGACAAAACACCATGAAACTCGATTTGGGCCGTGCATGGAATGACGCAACTGCCTTGCTGTCCGCGAACAAGGACGTGATCGGCATTGTTGCCGGCGTGTTTTTCTTCCTGCCCTATCTGGCGCTAAGCCTACTCATGCCCGAAGCCGCTCAACCACAGATCAACAATCCCGAAGATATCGATGCTGTGATGGAAGCGCTTGGCGCGATCTATGCAGAGAACTGGTGGATCTTTGTCCTCACATCCGTTTTGCAAATGATCGGAATGCTGGCACTGTTCGCGCTGCTGACGGACAGAGCGCGGCCCACCGTAGGTGAAGCATTGAAGCGCGGTACAACCGGTTTTCCGAGCTATCTTGCAGCTCAGATCCTTGTTGCTGTGGCAATTGGTTTTGTCGGCGGATTGCTGGCTGTGATTTCGCCTTTTCTGATTATTCTCGCCATCCCGATCATCTTCTATCTGCTAGTGAAATTCTCCTTGATCGGAGCGGTTATCGGGATTGAGCAGACGCTCAATCCCTTCGCCGTACTCAAGCGATCCTGGCAGCTTACCAAAGGCAACAGCTTCCGGATCTTCTTTTTCTTCTTCCTGATCTTGCTCTCGTTGATGATCATCTCGCTCATCGTAACCATGATCTTCGGAGTGGTATTTGCCGCGGCAGGTGGACAGATCGAATTGATCGGCAATGGGATCGTCGGAAGCCTGGTAAACGCCATCTTCGCAATCATCTTCCTTGGAGTGCTTGCCAGCCTGCACAGGCAGCTCGCAGGCCCCAATGCCGAGGCGTTGAGCGAAACTTTCGAATGAACGAGTGAATTAGTGAGCGAGCGGGCCGAAGCCGCGCGCTCATTCTTTGCTCTTCCAGCCCCAAAACAACTTGCAGGGCAGAATGTTGAGCCATTCAAAGCCCTGATCAATGCGGTCGAAATGCGGCGCCATGAAGTCACGGCATGCCGCTGTGAACTGATAGACGAGGAATGCGCCGCCCGGGCGGATAACGCGGTGCGTCGCGGCTGCAATCGCTGGCGCAACACCTGATGGCAAAGTCGAGAATGGTAGGCCAGACAGCACATAATCGGCATGCTCAAAGCCGTGCTCGGCAACGATCCGCTCGACATCTTCCGCCGAGCCCAGCACGGCATGGAAGCGCGGATCGCGGATCGTCTTGCGCAAATAGTCAATATAGATCGGGTTGGTATCGATCACGATCAGCGCGCCGTCACCGCGTAAGCGGTCAAGCACCGGACGACAAAACGTACCAATCCCGGGGCCGTATTCGACAAACAGCTTTGTCTCGCGCCAATCGACCGGCTCCAGCATACGCCGAACAGTAAAGCGCGAGGATGGGATGATAGAGCCCACCATACGCGGGTGCTCCATAAAACCGCGGAAGAACACGCTGCACTGTGCGCCATAAAGGGCGAGCCGGTCGCGCAGTCCGCCTTTGCTGCCAAGTGTTGCGCCCTTCGATTTCATGGTAGATCCTTCTCTCGCGGCTAATGGGGGAATGCCAAGCGATGATTGGCACGCCTTGCAGATGCTTTCACGCATTGCAAGCATCAGCCGCCTCGCTTAGCTGCATTTACGATGGATAACAGCGGAACACCTGAAGCGGCGGATGCCGTAACGTCACCTGCGCTCAAGAAGGAAACACGCACGATCTCGCGTGGCCGGATGGCGTTGCTTTTCGCTGTGATGCTGACGACCGCTGCAGGCAACACCGCCATGCAATCGGTCATGCCGTCGATCGGAACCGCGCTCGAAGTTTCAGACGTGTGGATCAGCTTGGCTTACACTTGGTCCGCCCTTTTATGGATGACTTGCGCCCCCTATTGGGCTCGCAAGTCGGATCAGCGCGGACGCAAGGCGATGATGGCTCTGGGGATGAGCGGCTTTATCATATCCATGGGGCTATGCGCGCTAGTGCTGTGGTTTGGCCTGGCCGGAGTGCTCCCTGCAATCTGGACGCTGCTTCTGTTTGCGATGGCACGTAGCCTTTATGGCGGATTTGGGTCGGCGGCACCGCCTGCGGTGCAAGCCTATGTAGCCTCACGCACCGCTCGTTCAGAACGGACGCAAGCGCTTGCCTTGATCGCATCGAGCTTTGGCCTTGGCACAGTACTTGGGCCAGCACTTGCACCGCTCATGGTTTTTCCCGGACTTGGTTTGACCGGTCCGTTCTGGGCATTTGTCGTCATTGGTGTCGTGACACTCATCGCACTGCGTCTGCGCTTGCCCAATGACGAGCCGCAATTCCCGGCAAGAGGTCGCGGCATTGATGAGCCTTTCTCCGCCAGTTCGTCGGCCCGTCAGCAGGAGGGGGACGATGATGAAGACAGCGGTGAGCCGGGAACGGCGGCCAAGCGGCTGAGCTGGTGGGAGCCGCGTATCAGGCCTTGGGTGATCGCCGGATTGCTTGGCGGACATGCGCAAGCCATGGTGTTAGGGGTCGTCGGATTTCTGGTCTTAGATCGGCTCGGCCTGCGGTCTGATCCGCTTGCAGGAACAGGGCCTGTTGGCATTGTCCTGATGTGCGGCGCGATAGCCACATTGCTTGCACAATGGGGGGTGATCCCGCGGCTTAATCTGGGCCCACGCGCATCGACCTTGTGGGGTATCGCTCTTGCAGCGTTCGGAGTTGTGGTCTTCGCCCTCGCGCAAGACCTGCATGCGATCGCGCTGGGCTATGCAATCGCATCATTGGGCTTCGGCCTGTTCAGGCCCGGCACAACCGCGGGTACTTCGCTTGCGGTAACGCGCGCAGAGCAAGGCGAAGCTTCAGGCATCGTGTCTTCCGTGGCTGGTGCCGCCTTCGTGTTCGCACCGGCGCTCGGCGTATGGCTCTACAGCCTGTCAGAGATCGTCGCGTTCAGCACAGTCGTGTCGCTGTGCCTCGCTGTCCTGCTGCTGGGCTGGAAGCAATTGCAAAGCGACGATGTGCTTACGAAGAGCCGGCCTGCCTGAGCACCGCCACGTTCAAAGTATTTCAAGAACCGCATCCTGCGGACGGCATAGCCGCGTGCCCTTGTCGGTTCGCACGAGCGGGCGCTCGATCAGGATCGGGTCGGCTGCCATCGCAGCAAGCACTGTGTCATCGTCCGCATCTGGCAGGCCCCGCTCAGCCGCGTCAGTTCCGCGGATCCGAAGTCCCTGCTGCGGCGAAATCTCTGCTTCTGCATAGAGCGCCTTGAGCTCAGCCGCGCTGGGCGGGTCTTTCAGATACTCGACCACAGTTACATCGACCTTGGAGAGGTTCTCTAGGATCGCGAGCGTCTTTCGCGAAGTACCGCATTTCGGATTGTGCCAGATTGTCGCTTTCACAAACTTCCCTTTCAAACCAATTTGACGTCAATTTTGTGTGACATATGAACCTCAGTTCGCCTCAGCTAGTCGCAAAAGCGAGAAAAATCACCCAATAAGGTTGTAATTGCAAATTAGTCGCAATAACAGGCCCAGCATTGATAACGACTCGCAATAAGGATCGTCATAGTGGGCTTTCAAACTGTTCGGACCACCCTTCTGGGTTCTGTTGCCACTCTCCTCGTTGCCACGCCTGCCTTAGCTGAAAGCGAGGACGCGGCAGAGGAATTTTATGATGACAGCATCATCGTAACTGGCGAAGTGCTCTATTCTGACCAGATCAATGCGGTCAAAACGCCCACCCCCATTATCGACGTCCCGCAAAGCCTGACCATAACCACGCAGGAAGAAATTCAACTCCGCGGTTTTACCAGCATCGGCGAGATCATTGACTACACTCCGGGCGTGAATATGTCGCAGGGCGAAGGACATCGCGATGCGATCGTCTTTCGCGGGATCCGTTCGACAGCGGACTTCTTCATCGATGGAATGCGCGACGATGTGCAGTACTATCGCGGACTCTACAATCTAGAGCAGGTTGAAATCTTGCGCGGCCCCAATGCGCTGTTGTTCGGTCGCGGCGGTACAGGCGGCATCCTCAACCGCGTGACAAAGAAGGGCTCACTCGGCGAGAACTTCAGCGGCGGCCAGGTTGCAGTCGATACGTTTGGTGCGTTTGACTTGCAGGCGGATATCAATTTCGCGGCGGGAGACAGTGTCGCGATCCGCGTGAATGCGGCCTATGAGAACCTCAACAACCACCGTGATTTCTACGACGGCGAGCGTATCGGGATCAATCCAACGGCGCGCATCAAATTGAGTGAAGCGACTGTCGTCGATCTCTCATACGAGTATGCGAACCATGACCGCTTCATTGATCGCGGTATTCCGACAGGCGCGGACGGACGCCCGGTCGAAGCATTCAAAGACATTGTGTTCGGCGATCCGGAATTGAACTTCAACGACTTGGAAGCGCACTTGCTGCGCGCGAATCTCAGCCATCAATTCTCGGACAACGTCAAAGGCAATTTCGCCGTCTTTTACGGCGACTACAACAAGGTCTATTCGAACTTCTACGCGTCGGGCTATGACCAACTCGCGACGCCAGATGAAGTGGACATCGATGGCTATATCGACACCACTCAGCGTCAGAATCTGATCCTGTCAGGCACACTGGTTAGCGAGTTTGAAACTGGCAGCATCGCTCACACGCTGATGGTTGGCGGTGAATATATCAGCACCGATTCTGACCAGGACCGCTTCAACCCGGTTTGGAGCGAAAGCCTTGACGATGTTGAAACCTTTGCAATCGATCGACCGCTAGCTTTCCGCAACGGTGTGGGTGTCGCTGCAAACAGCAATCCGACGACGGTCGCTTTTTCGGACCTCAACGACGATACCCGCGCCGATCTGGAAGTGTTCTCGCTGTTCATTCAGAACGAGATCGAGCTGACTGATTGGCTCAACATCGTTGTAGGCGGACGTTTTGACAGCTTTGACATCACCGTTGATGACTTTGGTGATCCAGCCAACCCCACTGGTCTGTCCCGCAAGGACGAAGAGTTCAGCCCGCGCGGCGGCATCATTATCAAGCCGAAGGACAATATCTCGGTCTATGCGAGCTATTCGGAAAGCTTCCTGCCCCGCTCCGGCGAGCAATTTGCCAATCTCGGCGGCGGCGCAGATGCACTTGATCCGGACACTTTCACCAATTTGGAAGCGGGCCTCAAATGGGATTTCCAGCAAGGTTTGAGCCTCACTGCGGCTGTGTTCGAGATCGAGCAAAGCTCGCCACAAGTCGATGACAATGATGCTCAGCAGCTCGTCGTTGTCGACTCAACGATTCAAGGCTTCGAGCTTCAGCTGCAAGGCGAGGTCATGCCTGGCTGGTTCGTTTCAGCCGGTTACAGCTACCTTGACGGCGAGCAAGTGAACCAGGCGGGACCAACCGGGCTTCGCCCACGCGAATTGCCCGAGAATATGTTCTCGATCTGGAACAAGGTCCAAGTAACGGACAAGTTTGGCATCGGCATTGGCCTGACCCATCAGGACGAAAGCTTCATCAATAACGGTAACACCGCAGTCTTGCCTGCATATACCCGCGTTGATGCAGCACTCTATTACAATGTCTCGGACAATCTGCGCGTGCAGGTCAATGTCGAAAACCTGACGGACACGCTCTATTTCCCGAACTCACATTCGACCCATCAGGCAAGTGTCGGCGCGCCTCTGAACGCGCGCTTTGCGATTACCGGGCGGTTCTAGGGACTGGCAGCAACCCCCAGCGGGCGGCAGTTTCATTCGCTGTCGCCCGCGACCTCTTCACGGATCGGCCTGAGTGCAGGCACCACGCGAGACGCTTCAGCAGGATCGACTTGCGGCGCAGGAGCCGCGCTGATGGTTTCGCGTCGCCTTGCCACGCGGCCTGCACGCTGAATTGCTCTCACCAGCCGAGGATAGATGCCGCAACGGCAGATATTTGGGATTGCTTGCTTGATCTCTTCTTCGCTGGGATCCGCATTGCGTGAAATCAGCGAAGCGGCTGCAAGCGCGATCCCCGGCGTACAGAAACCGCACTGGATCGCCTGTTCTGCCACCAGTGCCTGCTGGACCGGATGCGTGCGGTCATCCGACAAACCTTCAATCGTCGTGACAAAGCGTCCTTCAGCTTCGCCTATGGTCACAAGGCACGAACGCAAAGCTGCGCCATCCACCAGCACTGTGCATGCCCCGCAATCGCCATTGCCGCAGCCATATTTCGTACCGGTCAGATTGGCTGCATCGCGCAGCGCCCACAGCAAGGGGGTGTCGGCGTCGAGATCGAACTCAAGCGGCTGCTCGTTGACTGTCATGCGCGGCATAGGCGCGGCTTCTCCAAATGCGGCGTAGGCGAAGGCCTATCGCATGTGCGGCACAAACCGGCAAGCAAGCCGCAATTGCACAATCCCTCTTCCCCACGGCTCTCTGCACCGCTACGCCACCCTGGATGAGCGAGAACGCCAAACTCACGCGCGGTTCGATCCGCGGGCATCTCGTTTCGCAAACGCTGCCCATGATCATTGGCGTCGCGGCAATCATGTCGATCGGGCTCGTCGATGCTTATTTCATAGGTCAGTTGGGTAGCGATCCCCTCGCTGCGATTTCCTTCATTTTCCCGGTGAGCGTTGCCACAAGCAGCCTCGGCGTAGGCATGATGGTCGGGATCAACTCCGTAGTCGCGCGGGCGCTTGGTGAAGGCGATGTCGACAAAGCTGCGAGACGAGCGAATTTCGGCTTGATCCTGGCGGTGCTGGCAGGAGCTATATTGGGCGCGGCACTGTTCGTGCTGATCGACCCTTTGTTCCGCTTGATGCAAGCGGATGAAGAATTGATGCCACTCATACGCATCTACATGCAGCCCTACGCACTTGGCTTCCCGCTGATCATGGCAATCATGGGCGTGAACGGCATACTGCGCGGACAAGGTGAAGCGAAGCGCACGTCCTATGTCTCACTGACCTATGCGGCTGCCAACTGGGTGCTCGATCCAATCCTGATCACTGGAGCATTCGGGTTTGCAGGCTTTGGCATTCAAGGGGCTGCATTCGCGACCATTATCGGTTGGGCGGTTGGCCTCGCGGCGGCTCTCTGGCTGATGCGCAACACGACTCTTCCGCTCGATCTGTCACTCATCAGACAATGCCGCAAGCGCGAGCAGATCTATGCAATCATGAAAGTCGCCGGGCCTGCAGCGATGTCGAATTCGATCAATCCGATCGGTCTTTCTGTTCTGACGGCATTGATTGCAGCCGAAGGCTCAGCCGCTGTAGCTGGCTTTGGTGCAGCCGGCAGAGTGCAAAGCTTTGCCGTGGTCCCATTGCTCGGCCTGTCCGGCTCGATCGGAGCGATAGTTGGACAGAATTGGGGCGCTGGAGAGTTTGGCCGCGCGCGGCAGGCTATGCTTGGCGCTGGCCTGTTCGCGATTGTCTGGGGCCTCGCAATTGCGCTGGTTCTGGCGCTGTTTGGGGATTGGTTCGGACAGTTCTTCAGCGATGATCCGGAGGTGATCGAGGAATTTGCTCTATACCTGTCCATCGCTGCCTGGGGTTATGCCGGTTTCGGAGTGCTGATCACCGCAAATGGCGCGCTAAACGCCGTCGACAAAGCGACTTACGCCTTGGTCCAATCGGTCGCGCGCGTGTTTCTTATCACGTTGCCATTCGCGTGGTTCTTGCGCCCAGCTTGGGGATCCTCCGCTATCTATGCAGCCGAGCTCGCTGCCAATGTCATCGGCGGCGCTGTGGCGGCTGGAGTGGTCTGGTACGTGCTCACACGTAGGACCACCGCGGACAAGTCGTGACCCTTCATTAACCAAATCATTCCATAAGCAGCCGCCTCACCATTTGAGGCCTGTGAGATGGATGACCTGTTAGCGGATTTCGTCGCTGAAACCCGCGAAATGCTGGAAGCGAGCCAAGGAGAGCTAGTCGCCTGGGAAGCTGATCCGTCGGATCGCTCGCGGCTGGATGCTGTCTTTCGCTTTGTCCATACGGTCAAAGGCAATTGCGGCTTCTTTGATTTTCCGCGGCTCGAAATGCTGAGCCATGCAGCCGAAGATGCGCTTGCCGATGTCCGTGCAGGCCGCCGGGAATCCGATACCGCACTGGTCACCGCGATCCTCGCCATCATTGACCGTATCGCCCAAATGGCCGACGCGATCGAAGCGGGCAATGAGTTCCCAGAAGGTGGTGACGAGGAGCTCATCGCGGCATTGGAAGCTTCCGAGCGGGAGACTGGTACTCTCGCGGACGCGCCAGCGAAAGCGTCGCCCAACTCAGAGTTTCAATCTGACAAAAGCGCAGTCGCAAAGTCGGCACCGCTGGCAGGCGCTGGCTCTCAAGCACGCACCATCAGACTGTCAACTGCATTGCTGGACCGCGTCATGGTCGGCGTCTCGGATATGGTGCTCGCCCGCAATGATCTTGCACATCGCCTGCGGATCGCTGGCAATGAGCCAACCATCGACGGACCGTTCGAGCGGCTGTCTTCAATACTGACAGACGTGCGCGAAGCTATCACCCGCATGCGGATGCAGCACATTGAGCATCTCTTCAGCGTCTTTCCGCGCCTGGTTCGCGATCTTTCCAACGAGCTCGGCAAGCAGGTCCTGATCGACTTTGAAGGCGGCGACGTCGAACTTGACCGCGAAATGGTCGAGATGGTTCGCGATCCGCTCACGCACATTGTCCGCAATGCTGTTGACCACGGCATTGAACCACCTGCCGAGCGGCTTAAAACCGGGAAACGCGAAACCGGGCTGTTGCGGATCGCAGCACGTCAGGCAGGTAATCGTATCTCGATTGTCATTACCGATGACGGTCGCGGTCTTGATGTCGACAAGATTGCCGCAAAGGCACTGGAGAACGGCCTCGTTACCAAGGCTTCGCTGGCGGAGATGAACCGCGAAGACATCTTGCAGCTGGTGTTCGAGCCAGGTCTTACGACCGCTGAACACGTCAGTTCGGTATCTGGACGCGGTGTCGGCCTTGATGTCGTTCGAGCGAACCTTGAACGCGTCGGTGGAACCATCAGAGTCACCAGCACGCCCGATCATGGCTCGCTATTCTATCTCACTCTGCCACTGACGCTGAGCATCATCTCCGGCCTCACCGTTGAGCAAGGCGACCAGTGCTTTGCAATTCCACAGTCTTATGTCGAAGAGGTCGTCCAGCTCGACTCAGATGCGCTGGACTACACGCAGGTTGGTGATCGCCCGATGGTCACGTTCCGCGAGAAGCGCGTCCCCTGCCTTTCGATGGAAGACATTCTCGGGGTCAGTCATAAGCACGAAACTGAAGATCGAACTGCTATCATGATCCGGCTAGCAAGCGGCGATCTCATCGCTTTGCTCACCGACAAGGTGCGCAATATCAGCGATCTAGTCGTCAAGCCTCTGCCCCCAGCAATCATGCAGACACGGCTCTATACGGGCTCGACGCAATTGGACGACGGCACGCCTATTCTGGTCCTCGATGTACCGCAGATTGCAAGCAATGCCGGCCTTATCTCCGACACGCATGCGCAAAGTTCCGGTCAGGTGCAGGAAGAGAAGGAGGCGGTCTCTCGTGGCACGCAGGCGATGATCTTCATCGGATATGATAACCGTCGTTATGCAATGCGGCTTGAGCTGATTGAGCGGATTGAAACTGTTGCCCGCGAAGCGCTTGATCTGTCTGGCAAGCGCCCGCGGGTGCTGGTCAACGGTATTCTCCTTGATCTGCTGGGCTTCGATGCCGCAGATGTCCCTAGCGACACGCTTCGCTTGCTACGGATGAGCGACGGAATCAATACATTGGCTTATGCCGTTAAGCGTGTCGAAGACGCCGTTTTCTTAAGCGACGAACTGAACCATGCACCGGATGAAGACCTGCTTGAAGGTTTGGCAATCCTCGATGGAAAGCCAGTCGCATTGCTAGACGGATATGCGATCTTCGCGCGCTACGGGACCGCCTGCGCAAGCGGAGCGCAGATCACTTGTAGCGTGCCGGATACGGAATGGGCCAAGTCTATCCTGGCCCCACTGGTCGCGCGCTGCGGTTATGCGGTGCTCCCGACTTCAAGCGACGAAACCGCCGACGTAGAGATTGTCATGAGCGGCGAAGCGCCAACCCGAGCTACCCACGCAAACACCATCGTACTTGCTGATATCGAGCCAGGTGAAAGCGATGAAAAGCCCGGCTCCATCTATCGCTATGACGAGATGGCCCTTCGCAAGGCATTGCAAGAAATCCGCATGCGAAACACCAAGGGGGAAGCAGCATGATGGAATTGCTGGTCATGCTGACGATAGGCGGCCGCCAGTGTGCCTTGCGCGCCGTCGAAGTGGATTCTGTGATGGAGATTGAGACCATCACTCGTGTCCCCAATGCGCCCGATCATGTGGTCGGCCTCAGCACACGCCGCAGCCAGACCCTGACAGTTGTCGATTGCATGCGTGCAGCAGGCCTTGAGGAAACAACCAATCCGATTGGGCAACGCGCCGCTGTTGTTGAGCATGAAGGGCATATCTACGCACTCCTGGTTGATGCCATCGAAGATGTCGAAGGCTCGGACGGAGAGGTCATCGCCGTGACAGGCGGTTTTGGCGAGCATTGGTCTCAATTGGCTGAAGGGATGGTCGAAACCCGCAGGGGACCCGCTCTATTGCTGAAAGCTGATCGCCTTATCGCGGGCAAGGGGAGAATCCCCGCCGCTGCTTAAGATGATGGTTACCCGCAAGCGTTACACCCAAAGTCAAAATAGACAGGGGTCATTATGAAAACGTGCCTGATCGTCGATGATTCAAGGGTCATCCGGAAAGTGTCTCGGCACATTCTGGAAACACTGGGTTTCGCCGTAGATGAAGCAGAGAATGGCAAAGAAGGCCTCGCTTATTGCGACGAGCGAATGCCTGACGTTGTTTTGCTCGACTGGAACATGCCTGTCATGACAGGGATTGAGTTTATCACACAGCTGCGCCAGCGCCCAGATGGCGGCAAGCCTAAGGTTGTCTTCTGTACAACCGAGAACGACGTCGCGCATATTCGGCAGGCCATCTCGGCCGGGGCAGACGAATATGTCATGAAGCCATTCGACCACGAGACTTTGCAAATCAAATTGCAGCTTGTTGGCATGAGCTGAGGAACGGGCGCTCGTGACTCCACCGGCAACATCTCTGGACAAGAATAGTTCTGACAAAACACACGGCCGCAGCGACGGTCCAATCCGTGTGTTGATTGTCGACGATTCTCTGACCGTGCGAACCATTTTCTCGCGCATGGTGCAAGACGCGTCAGACATGATGGTCGTCGCTGGTGAACGGACAGCAGAACTGGCTTTGGCTCGGCTTCGCAAGGAGGCTGTCGATGTCATCCTGCTTGATCTTGAGATGCCAGGAATGGGTGGCCTGGAGGCTCTTCCTCAGCTACTCAAAGCTCAAAGAGACGCACAGGTCCTCGTCGTATCTTCGCTGACCAATGAAGGCGCGGAAGCCACAATGGCTGCGCTTTCCATGGGCGCTGCCGATACGATGCTCAAACCGCGGCCAGGCGGTTTTGACGCGCAATATCGCTCCGCTTTGCTGGAGAAGATCCGTGCCTTAGGAGGCGGGTCAAACGCTCCGGCGGAAGCTAGCGCACAAGCATCCAATCCTCGCGCATCAGCGAAACTGACCGCCTCCCGACAGAGTGAAATCATTGCCATCGGCGCATCCACGGGCGGAATTCATGCTCTCAACCTGCTGTTGCGGACGCTCAAGCCCGAGTATGACTTGCCTATCTGCATTACACAGCATCTGCCGACATCCTTTGTATCGGTTTTCGCACGGCAGTTGGAAGTCACTTCAGCGCGGCGGGCGGTTATTGCCGAAGACGGTGCGATTATCCAGCGCGGCGAAATCGCCGTTGCCACGGGCCATTCACATATGCTGCTGGAACCGCATGGTCAGGGCTTTGTCGCGCGCACCTCAAGTCAACCAGCCGCGAGCGGATGCATGCCGTCGGTTGATCCCATGCTTTCGAGCCTCGCCCGGAACTGCGACGGCAGAGCGACCGCCATCCTGCTTTCCGGTATGGGGAAAGACGGTGTGCTCGGCGCTGGAGAGCTGGTCAGTGCAGGCGGGACAGTGCTCGCGCAGGACGCTGAAACTTCGGCCGTCTGGGGAATGCCGGGCGCGGTCGCCAATGCGGGCCTTGCGAGCGCGGTCTTGCCGCCAGAGAAGCTTGCGGAGCGGCTGATGGCGGATCGCGGATTGACCTGATGGAGATCGGTGAAGCCTCCTATCTGATCATTGCAGACCTTCTCGCCGCACGCACCGGTCAGCAGCTTACAGAAAGCCGCCGATGGCGTGTGGGCACGAGCCTTGCCGGCCTCTTCAGAGAACGCGGCATCTCCAATATCGATCAGTTGGTCTGCATGCTTGCATCGCCAGGGCAGGCTGCTCTTGCGGACGAAGTAGTAGAGGCGCTGCTCAATAACGAGACGTACTTTTTCCGCGATCGACCAACATTTGAGCAGCTTCCGCAGCATGTATTCCCAATGCTGGCGGAGCGCCGCAAAGCGCAGCGACGTTTGCAAATTTGGTGCGCCGGGTGTTCAACCGGGCAAGAAGCGCATTCGCTTGCTATGCAATTCGCTGACAACAGCGCTCAATGGGAAGGTTGGTCGATCGACATACTAGGGACCGACATCTCGCAAAGCGCAATCGCAACGGCTAAGGCTGGCCATTACAGCCAATTCGAGGTTCAGCGTGGTTTGGGTATCGCGCAAATGCTCGATCATTTTGAGGAAACCGCATCAGGCTGGCAAATGAGCAGCGAGACGCGCTCGATTGTACGGTTTCAACAGCATAACGTTTTGGACAAGCCTCCAGCGCTCAACAGCTTCGATCTGATCTTGTGCCGCAACGTCTTGCTCTATTTCCCGCAGCAAACACGTGCTCGAGTCTTTGAGCGACTGAGTGAAGCTTTGAGCGCGGATGGAATTCTCATGCTTGGAGCCGGAGAAACCGTCGTCGGACAAACCAAGCTGTTCGCACCAGTCGCTGACAGGATCAGCCTTTACGCTGCCGCTCAGTCCATCCCCGCGGGCTCTGCCGCGCAGGTAAGGCTGCTTGCATAGGTCCGTACTCGGCGTAGTTTCCGATCAGCAAGCACCCTGATCTCCTCTTCTCAAATATCTGATTTATAGTGATAAAATTGGTAGTTCGCAGCAGCAGGGTAAATTTTCGGTTTACGCTAAATTAGCGAATACTGGTTATCCAAATCCCCTTCGCGCGCGAAGCGCGAACCAAGGGGGTTGTGTGCGTACATTTTCTCGCCCGATGACACTGCGGCCAGTGATGCTCATTATAGCACCGCTGCTCATGCTGACAGTGCTGTTTGGCTTGTTGATGGCCGCGATCCTGATGAGCGGGAAAAGCGCCTATGTTTCGGGCACGAGCATATTGGTTGCAGGGGTTCTGATTTATGGCGCGACGCTGTTCGTGCTCAGTGTTACCGGCGTGTCCAGCATCCGCGAGCTTGAAGATCTCGGACGGCGCGATGGCTTGAGCGGGCTCGCCAATCGCCATGCCCTTCACCAGGATTTCGCAAGGTCTGTGCGCCGCAATCCTGAGGCAGCACTCGCGCTCATCGATCTTGATGGCTTCAAACAAGTGAATGATCACTTGGGGCATTTTGTCGGCGATCAGGTAATCCGACACTGCGCAGCCATGCTCAAGGAGATCTGCGGCAAGGATGCGCGCTGTTACCGTCTGGGCGGCGATGAGTTTGCAATTTTGGTCCATGGTCCGGTTGCGGGCACAATCCTTGAAGGCATTTGCCGCAATTTCATCGATGAGTTGGAAGCCCCAGTCCCCATTGGCGATAGGCGTTTGGCTATTGGCGCCAGCATTGGACTGGCGGGTACAAACGAAGTCGATAGCCTAAGCTCGTCCGAGCTGCTGCGGCGCGCTGACGTAGCCATGTACGCATCCAAACGTTTCGGCCGGATGCGCAGCACCTGGTACGACGAGGACTTCGATCGTGATCGCGAGGCTGTGCAAGAGCTTGACGATGAATTGCGGCAGGCGCTTGCCAATGACGAGTTTGCCTTGGTCTATCAACCATTGGTCGATGCCAAGACCCAAGCAATTGTCGCTGTTGAAGCGCTGATCCGCTGGAACCGCCCGGATGGTAAAGCAGTTGGCCCCCATGTCTTCATTCCGGTCGCTGAAGAAACCGGAATGATCAATCCGATTGGACTTTGGGTCCTTCGAAAGGCTTGCGAAGATGCGTTGGATTGGGCGCCCCTCGCAGTATCAGTAAACATCTCGGCCGCTCAGCTGCGCAACGCAGAATTTCCCGTCAAGCTGGGTCAAATCCTTGAAGAGACCGGCTTTCCGGCGGAGCGTCTGGAACTGGAAATTACAGAGACATTCCTTGTCATGGATTCCAACGTTGCCGAACGCAGCCTTGAGATCATTCGTGGTTTTGGTGTGAAAGTCGCGCTCGATGATTTCGGGACAGGGTACGCTTCGATCGGTTTCCTTCGGCAGTTCCGGTTCGAAAAACTAAAGCTTGATCGCTCGCTCGTAGTTGATGCTGGCGAAGACGAGGGCAGCCGCGCGATGATGCTATCCTCTGTCACCCTCGCTCGGGCCTTGAAGATGGGTGTTGCTGCAGAAGGTGTCGAGACCACAGAGCAGGCCGAAATGGCTAAGGCAGCTGGATGCGATCAGATTCAGGGCTGGCTCTATTACAAGGCGATGCCGCCACAAGAAGTTTCTGAGCTTCTCGCTGGTCAATCCGAATTCTCATCAAACCCATCGCACGTGAATTCCTCAAGAGGCGCACAAGCATGACCGCTCAACCCGATCCATCACAATTCACTGTCGATAGTGAGCTGACGGATGAATCCATCCGCTTCGACGAAAAAGTTGACCCTTTCACCGCATGGTTTGGACGCCTGGGCACAAGCCCGAAGGTGTTTTTCGTGGTAGTGCTGCCCTTGGCGATCTCGCTGGCTTCAGCGGCGTTTGCTTATATGGGTCTTGCAGCCGTTGAAAGCGGTCTCGCCGCCGGAACTGAACAAGCAATCACCACTGCCCGTGCTGAAATCTCCACTCTGCAAGTTATGCTGATTGTCAGTATCGCTTTGTCGGCAATCCTGTTTGTGCTGGTGCTTGGTGTAATCAATCGCGACATCATCCGCAGCAGCCGCCAATTGATAGATTGCCTTACACTCATCACAGACCGCAAATTCGATTTTGAGGTACCTGGGCAAGACCGGAGCGACGAATACGGCCAGCTTGCAGTTGCGATAGAGAGCATTCGTATCGCCAATGCGGAATTTGTCGCGTTAGAGAAAGACAACCAACAGCGCCTGGAAAGCAACCTGGTAAGCGAGCAGGACTCCCGCCAGAAAAGGCGCGAGCTTCTTTCACGGCTTGCGAAACAGCTGGAGCGTGAAGTCGTCGATGTCGCGAACGGGGTGGCGACAGCAGCCAACCAGTTAAAGACTACAGCAACCGGCATGGCTGCAACGGCTGAGCAAGCCAACATCCGCACCGAACAAGTCGCATTGTCCATGGAGGAAGCCAATGCGGGCGCAACTTCTGCAGCCGCAGCAAGCGACGAGTTTGCCATGTCAATTGGCGAGATCAGCCAGCAGGCAGCCAATTCCGCTGAAATGGCGCGAGCGGCGTCTACATCTGCAGGCGAAGCCGATGCTACAATATCCGCTCTGTCTGCCTCAGCCGAAGAGGTCGGCCAGATCGTCGAGCTCATTCAAACCATTGCACAGCGCACCAATCTGCTCGCATTGAACGCATCGATTGAAGCAGCGCGCGGCGGTGAGGCTGGCCGCGGCTTTGCAGTGGTCGCAAGCGAAGTCAAAGAGCTGGCCATGCAGACCAGCCGAGCCACTGAACAGGTCGCGGAACAGATCCGCGCGATGCAGGACACCACTGGCGCGAGCGTTTCTGCACTGCGCTCCATCGCTTCGCAGATCAACCAGTTGGAAGTAACTGCTGTATCGATTGCAAGCGCCGTCGACCAGCAATCGGTTGCTGGACAAGAACTGGCGCGCAATATCGACAAGGCAGCAAACGGCACTGATCAGGTGTCCGAGCATGTCGAAGATGTCCGCGAGCTGTCGCTTTCGACCGGAGCAGCGGCATCGCAAGTGCTCGCTTCATCGACCGAACTTGAGTCTCAAGCGTCAAGCCTGAGAGAACAGCTCAACCGCTTCCTGAGGCAAGTGCGCGAAGACTGACCCTGGGGACACTCGCTCAATGAAAAACCCGCCGCTCATATCGAGCAGCGGGTTTCTTGTGTTTCGCGCTGAAGGGGCTGAAGACCGCTCAGCAATCCTTATCATTTTCCTTCTTGCGGAAGATGTTGCCAATTCCGCAACCGATCTTGGAGCCCACTTTCTTGGTATTGCCCCAGTGGTGCTGCGCACGGTCTCCCGCAACCTGCCCCAGATTTTTGAGTTTGTCGGAACCTTTAAGTGCATCAGCATAGCGTTGCTGTGTATCGCGCATCGCATGCAGCTCCATACCGGTCGCGCTGCCAATTTTTTCTCGCTTGTCGGCACCGTAGTTCCGCATGTTTTCTTTCAGTTTGCCTTTGGTCGTCAGGGTTTCGCCGATCTTCCTGAAATTCGACTTGTGGTGCTCCCAGCGGTCACGCGCCACATCTCCCATTGTGACGTCCTTATCGAAGATCGCCGAGCCATAACGGAAGCCTGTGGCGAGAGGATCATCCATCTCAGCTCCAGTCAGTGCCTTCACACTCTCCGTCGCAGCGATACCTACGACTGCGCCTTTGGCCATGTTGCTGCCGAATTTGCTGACCTTACCCAACCGCCCCGCTGGCTTTGCTACGCCGGTCGCGGGTGTAGGCGCGCCTCTTGGTATGCCGCTAGTGTGACGGACTTGCGCAGAGCGACCAGCCTGATTGAGCCGACCAATATCGCCGCCTTGAGCATTGATGTTGCGGGCGAGCTGGCCTTCATTAACGATGCGACCGCGCGCCGCCTGGGCTGCATCGCCTTGGCCGATCAGACGCGAAGTCCCCTCCGGACCGACGCGGCCTTGCATAGCCCGCTCAAACCCTGAACCACCGCGCGCCGCAGCATTCACATTGCGGGCCTGGAAGCGAGTGTTCCGCGCTGCATTGCCACGCGCCTCAAGAGCCGGATTGCTGGCATTGCCGAGACCACGGCCACGCGCATCTTGAGCAAAGCGCCCTTGACGAGCCAACGTGTCTAGATTGGCGGTGCTCCCCACGCGGTTGAAGCGGGTGTTCTGAGCGCGCGCCCCGTTTGCATCCAACCGTGCGAGATCGTCAGCTGTACCACCGATAGCATTGGCACGGGGACGCTGTGCCGCATTGCCTCGCGCCTCAAGCCGAGCAAGTTCGTCTGCGCTACCACCGAACGCGTTGGCCCTTGGTCGCTGAGCTGCGTTGCCACGTGCTTCCAGCCGCGCAAGGTCGTCAGCAGCTCCGCCGATTGCATTGGCGCGGGCGGCTTGCGCTCTGGCACCCATGGTTTCAGGTGACGCCAGAGTAGTCGTACCGCTTGGCGATACCGCGCGATTAGCCCGGATCTGCTGTGCGAGCCGCCCATGGGTATCCACCCTTGCCATATCGTCCGCAGAACCAGCGATTGCGTTCGCGCGGGCGCGCTGAGCCGATTGGCCTCTGGTGTCCAAATCATCAAGTGCAGAGCCATTGCCGATTGCTGCACGATTGGTCCCGTTGCCAGCAGGTGATTCCAATGTTTGGATATTGCGAGGGCTGCCAGCTGCATCGCGAGCATTCACAACATCTGCGGCTCTGTGTGGGCCCCTGTCAACTGGGTTGGGTGAACCGGAATAATAGCCCCGACCCGCGTTGGGCGCACGATTTGCATTCACGTCACGGATCTGATCAGTCGTCAGAGTGCGGGTAGGCATTTTATTTGCGTTTACTGGAGCTCTGACGCCTCTGTAGATCGCATACCCAGTCCCACCATAAACTGCCGCTTCACTCACGGACAATTCACCATCTTTTTCAAATTCGCCGCTCTCTGCAGCAGATGCCTCTTCAGCAGCTATCTCTTCGGCAGTTTCCTCTTCAGCCTGCTCATCCTGCGCTGCCAGCGGTGTGGCAAAAGCTGCAATCGCCAGGACTGAAGCGCTCAGTGCTGTTTTGGCTTTCATCAGTTTCATCGTTCAACTCCCGTAACCGGCCGGTCCCATCGACCGGTCTTGCCTCATTTTGGTAGAGGAAACGGAGTTCGAACAGCATGGGGGCAATACCCCAAAAGCGGTACTTTCCGGTTCAGGTAGCAGACAGGGATAGACGCGCCCTTGCCCCTTGATTTGGAGCAGATTCCATCGTGAATTCAAAGTCATGACGCTGGGCCAGTTCCTGAATTATGGCTAGGCCCAGCCCGTCACCATCTGAACCTTTGCGTTTACCACCTGGCTGCATCGCCTCAGCCAGCTGATCGGCATTCATGCCGCAACCATTGTCCCGAACTTCGATCACGCATCGACTACCACGATGACGCACGCCAACCATGATCCGCGAGGCATCGGCATGACGCAGCGCATTGGCGACGAGATTGCTGGTCGATCGCACCAAGGCAAGCGCAGGCACATTCGTCCGGCAGTCTGAATGCGCAACTCTAAGCGCAATCCCGCGTTCGCGTGCTTCAGCGGCAAACATGTCGGACACTGCCCGGAGCACGAGATCGAGCGGGTACTCTTCGGCTTTCTCGGTTAGGATCGGCTCGTCCCGCGGTCCGCGATCACTGTATTCATTTGTAAGCTGCTCGAGATAATCGACCGCTTCATTCAGGCGTGCCTGCAAACCAGGTGAAAGGCTGTCCGCCTCTTCGCGCAATGCGCCTCGCAGCCCCATCAATGGTTGACGAATGTCATGACTTGCAGCGGCGAGCTGTTGCTTTCGGCGCTGTGCGGAATCGCGAGCACGCGCATATTCGCGTTCTGTCTCGAGCAATTGACGATCGGTTTCCGCACGCGCTTCCAGCGCAGCGATACGCTCCGCCGTTAAACGATCGCGCTCCTGCCTTGTGCGGCGTACGTCGACCAGAACGAGGAACAGCATGGCAAAGCCGGCCAGCATCCGGATGGCATCACGGATGAATTCGATGGTAAGATCCGGCAGATTTCGGCCGAGGTAATAGGGCTCGACCAGGACTGCGGCGAACACACAGAAGAACAGAATAGCCGCTGCGATCACTCGCAATCGGCCCGCTATATCGAATCGGAAAGCGACGAGAATCGCGAAGAGCAGGAGGGCGAGGTAGAATGCCCAGAGCACGTCTACTGTGGAATCGGACACCCAGGCTATCCAGAGAAGCGGCGTGGGCAGAAGAACTGCGACAACCCCGAGGGCTGGATATCGCAGCAAGCGAAACTCGAGGCGGAATATGAAAAGGAACGCGTAGTAGTTGTAAAAAATCACTGAGAGCGTCAGCGCTTCCCAGATACGCCGTCCTTCTTTGGGTGTCGCGCTAAAGGCGGTCGACAAGAGCGACGCATCGGCTTGCAGCATGACAAGCGCAAACCCGAAAGCAACGATCGTCCCGATTGTACGCTTTGTTGCGATCGATACCACAGCAAGCACTGTGGCGATAAACAACAGGGTAAGAGTGAAAAGCGCTTTGACGAGCGCCGCCACAATCTGGTTTCGCCCCAGTTCGCCTTCGCGGTAAACGCCCATGGTGGGCCGGTCATTGATCGTCGTATTGATAAGGATTGTACGCGCTTCGCCCGGAGGCAGAACAAAACTCTGCGTACGGATGTAGGTGAAATAGCGTGCGGCAAGGGACTGACCATCCCCTGCTGCATTCGCAAGGATTTCCTGTGCGGGTTTATCACCGTCGATCAGATAAACCTCGGGGAGCTCGATGAAGATTGCACCGAGCCCAAGGACACGGCGTAATTCATTTTCTGGATCGCGCGATGGATTGACGAGTTCTATCGCGATCCAGGTCCTGGGGCTCGGCACATCAGCAAAGGGCTGCTCGGGAAATTCGCTTTGGAATTCCGCTTGTTCCAAGGCACGCCTAGCATCGGCCAAAGTGAAATCGGCTGAATCCGGTGCAATCAGATAGCGAGCTTGCAAATCGATCCGCTCGACCGACTGGCCAGGCGGGACTTCGATTGTTTGCGCGACCGCAGACGTGGCCGCACCACTAAGCCAAAGTAGTGCGGCTACGAAAATGACCCCCAGGCGGGCAAGGAAGTTATGATCTTTCAACACCTAGCCGCCTTATGGTAACGTTTTTTCGCTATCTGCATAGCGAGCACGAGCCAGCTCAGGGCGTAGCGTAGCAATAGGGGCACGAATTGGCATTCGGAACAAAGCGAACTGCGGTCATTGCGGATGACCATGCCATCGTGCGCGGCGCACTTACCGGTGTCCTTGCTAACAAAGACGCACTCGAAGGCTACGAAGTCACTGTGTGTGAGGAAGCGGACAATGGTATCTCCGCTATCGCTGCTGTTCGCAAACATCGCCCTGACCTCCTTATGCTCGATGTGACTATGCCGCATGCCGGTGGGACTGAAGTATTGCTAGAAGCGCGGCGCTGGTCGCCAGACACCCGGATTGTCGTATTCACCGCTGTTGAAGCACTCGGGAAAATTGCTGAGCTTGTCGAAGTCGGTGCGGACGGCGTCTTCTGCAAAGCAGACGACGTGGATGAGATGGCGCGCGCCTTGCCGCGTATTCTCGATGGCGGGCGCGTAGTCAGCAGCCGCTACGCCAAACTGCTTGAAGACAGCGCGGATCTCGAACCTTTGACAGACCGCGAACGCCAAGTCCTGAATCTCGTGGTGGCAGGACGGACCAATCGGGAAATCGGAGAGACCCTTGGGATCAGCGTCAAGACTGTCGACCGTCATCGCACCAGCGTGATGCGTAAGACCGGAGTGCATTCTGCCGCAGAGCTTATCGCTTACGCCTTGCGAGAAGGCCTGATCGACTCCGTAACAGGCATTTGAGTCTCTCCAACTACGCGGGGAAGATGAAGGATCGGACTGAAACATCTGATCCTTCTCCCCGCCTGTGACCCCTCGTTAATTCCTCATAAGCGTACCCCACGCCTGGTTGGCGCCATCGTGGCAATCCCACAGCATTACTTTCGACCCGTTCTTCTTCTTGTCTGAATCAGAGCGGGAGAGATCGAGGCAGCGTCCACTTGAATGGGTGAAGCGCATGATTTGCATGTCGCCTCCGCGGATATTGGCAAAGCCCGGGATATCCATCCTCTTCACGCTTGCCGTCCATTGCTGCATTGCATTGCCATCGCAGCCATAGGATTTGATCGGCGCACCTTTCTTGGTTCCCGTCGCTTCGAGGCACATCCCGGCACCGGTAATGATCAGCCCTTCCTCTTCAAGGAAGTAAAACTTCTGATTGTTCCCTCCATGGCATTCCCAGCCCATGACCTTTGCGCCTTGCTTTTTCATGTTGGAGCGGCTGACGTCGAGGCACAGCTTGTTCCGGCTTTGGAGCTCGTAGCCATTGGCCGGGTCGAAATCGATGGGACCGGGGCGCTCTGCCGGAGGCGCATCACCAATCGGACCTGGTAGAGGCGGCGGTGCGCCAATCCTGCGGCCACCGCTTTCGATCAAATCAAGTTCCTCCTGAAACGCGTCGGGATAAGCCAATTCGATGGGTTCGAGGTAGAAGGATGGGGCAAACAGCCCGGTCCCGCTTGCGAACACCGTGCCGTCAGGACGTAGCGTCCACTTCATCGGGCGTTGTAACAGAGCATCGTAGGCTTCGAAGCGCCCGTCCGCATTCTGACGGATCCGGGTGCTTGTAACCATGCCCGGCTCGACCTTCCAGAAAAAGGCATGCATCCAACCCTCGAGAGCGATGGCATGACCGTTTTCGATCAGAAGCTGCTTTTGTAGACCAACGACTTTCCAGACGCCGTCAAGCACTGTCGGCTCCAACGGTTGGACTTCTTCAAATGTTTGTAGGTCGGCAAGAGCCTGAGCGGAGGCGGGCGCTGCGGCTGCAAGAGCCAAAGGAGCCGCGATAGCAACGAGCAGAGATCTGGCTGCGAAACGGTAGGATGACATGGATATTCTCCCTCAAGTGTTGAGAGAGTTATGCGCGAACAGTTCGCCAAAGCGTATGCGGTGAATACCCCAATTGAGCGGGATATGAGAATTGGTTGGCGTCAAGCGCTACTCGCCAGCGTATGCGTATGCGCCGCAACCAGGATAGCCAGCGCACTAGGGCGAAGCCAATTTTCGATGAATATGAATCTGAGGTATTGGAAATCGGTGGTTGCGGGGGTTGGATTTGAACCAACGACCTTCAGGTTATGAGCCCGTTCGCAGCGAAATTCTAAGCCCTTGAGCAACAACCGAAATGTCTGATATCTAATTGATATTAAATAGCTTTTCTGATGCCAAACGTTGCCAAGGAGTGCCACAGAATGTCAACGAATACATGTTCCAATACGGACACAGTACGGACACAAACGAATCGCAAGCGTCTTTCAGATCGAGTTGTCAGCGCCCTGAAGGCACCGCAAAACGGCTCCAGAATTGTCTATGACGCCAGCCTTTCTGGCTTCGGAATCCGTCTTACAAAGGCGGGTTCGAAAGCGTTCATTTTGAACTATCGCTTTGAAGGCCGCGAAAGACGGATCACCATTGGTAAATTCCCAACTTGGACAACGCTTGCGGCAAAGAAGCAAGCTCAAGTCTTGCGACGAGATATCGATCTTGGCACTGATCCGCTTGAAGTCAGAGAGGATCGACGCGTCGCACCCACTGTCAAAGATCTATTTGTCCGATACGACGAAGAGCACCTTCCAACCAAAGCACCGCGCTCGGCAGCGGATGATCGGTCGATGTGGCGCAATGACATTTTGCCTCGGCTCGGCTCTCGCAAGGTCACTGATTTGACACCTCGCGATTGCGACGAACTTCACATGCAGATTTCGTCGACGCGTCCAGTCAGAGCAAACCGCATACTCGAAGTATTTCGCAAGGCTCTTAACCTCTCAATCCGATGGGGATGGATCGAACGGAACCCGGCCTCTGGTTGCCGTCGCACCGTTGAAGAAAAGCGGCATCGCTACTTGAGCGAAGAGGAAGTCGGGCGGCTGATTAGAGCGCTGCAAGAACACGACGAGCGTGTTTCTGCGGATGCCCTGCTTTTCATGCTGTTTACCGGCTGCCGCAGGGGTGAAGCGCTCAACGCTACCTGGACTCAGTTCGATCTTGATCGGCGGATTTGGACCAAGGCCAGCTCGGAAACGAAGCAGCGTAGAGAACATCGTGTTCCATACTCGTCGGCTGCTGCAGACATCCTCGAACGACGGCGGGCCGAGACGGAAGGGACACACATATTTCCCGGGAGGCTCGGCGCGCCATTAACTGAGGTTCGAAAGACATGGCAATCAGCTTGCAAGGCTGCTGGACTTACGGGCGTACGCGTCCATGATCTGCGCCACACGTTTGCAAGTCTCGTGGCATCATCCGGACAATCGCTCTTGGTGATTGGTGAGCTACTCGGCCACTCGACTCCGCAGACAACTAAGCGATACGCAAGCCTGTATGATGATACCCTAAGGCGCGCAGCCGAGGGCGTCGCTCAAGCGCTAGCGGTCTAATGTCCGCTGTCGCTCAACGCGGTGGCTCGGGTCTACTTCCAAAACTGGGGTGGAAAGCAGGCATAGTCAGAAGGAACCCTCGGACGGGACTCGAACCCGCCAAATAACTGACTCTAAAAACCAATTATCCACGCCGACCGTGTCAGGGCCCGGTGGCATTATATCGGTTCAGCCAAACGTCAGCAATTGGGTCGAAAGCAGAATTGCGGTTTTTTGGACAAATTGCGCGCAACTGCAATCGTCCTCTATCCGGCCTGACCGCGAACTTTGCAGTTCACGAAGTCAAAGTGGCCCGTTCATTTGGTACAAACGGATTTACCCTGCCTTGGCAATTGCATTTTCCAGGTCCTCGGGCACGAGCGGCGTCACCAATAGCTCCTCAAACTTCTCCCATCGTTGTGCCGGTGTTGAAGACACAGCATCAAGATATCGGTCAATCAGGTCGTACCCGAGTGAATAGTTAACGATGTAGGACCCATTGTAGTCGACGAACCCAATGACATCTGCGGCTTCGCGCTCAGGCATAGGGCCCTCGTTAATCAGTCGCGTGATAGCGGCCTCTGCCGAAATTTCGCCGTCCGAATATTGCCGGGCGACGTCGATTATCAATGGTTCAATAGAAGGTAGCATGGCAAGCCGCCCCGCGACCTGCACGACCGCGGGATCAAGGTCAGCAATCGAATAAAGCGTGTCACGCTCATAAGCGATCTTGCTGTTGCCCGGGAAAGCCATGGCAATACCGTATTCCGCTGAACCTTCAGCCAGAATCGCCGAGGGCGCAAAAAGTGGGTAGAGCGTATGCTCGACCCAGCCACGCTCCTGCACAAAAATCTTGTCGCGTAACACACCGTATACATGGTGTCCGGGATAGCCCTCGTGGCAACCAATATCGACGAAACGACCGATACCAATGCGACGATCGGTGTTGATCTCGATTTTGCTCTGATAATTGCCGAGGTAATAATTGAATCCACCCCAAGGTTTGTCCTGCACCAGTTCAAGCTCAAAGCCTTCCCCTTCGGGCAGATCAATCCATTCATTGGAACGACGGCGGCACTCTTCAACCGTGATATCGGTGAGTTCGCGAATAGTGTCGTTGGGGACAGTCGTGGCATCGAGATAGGCCGCCTGACGTTGCGCCAAGGTCCCTGTGCCGGGGTAGGTCGCATCAAGCGCAGCACGCCGTTCTGCTTCCGCCTTGGCATCAAGGGGCGGGGCCACGACACCGAATAGCAGTTTGGTTTGTTCATCAAACGGTATTTTCTCGCCAGAAAGCAGGCGCACACGCGTGTGCATGGCCACGGCATTGGCGGTCAGCGCCCGAAGGCGCGCTTCGTCTCCTTCATTTGGTTCAGCTTCTTTGAGAAACGCAACCAAGCTATCAGCCTGAGCAAGCACCTGTTCAAGTGTCAAGCTAGACGCCTCGGCCTCTGCTCGCCACTCGGCGGGCCCAAAATAGGCATCGACATAGTCGGGATCATGCACGCCCAGCGCCAATCCAAGCCTGACGAAATCCTCAGCCAGATCATCGACTGATCCCTCCGAGACAATTTCGACGCCTTGCGCCTGTGGTTCCGCAGGGTCTCCAAGTCCGATGCTGTCGCACGCGGCCAAAGCCAGACACGATCCGAGAAGGATTGAGATGCGCATTGAATTACCCCCAAATCTTGCTCACCGCCCAGCATAGCCATGGGTGAAACGAGCAAGCAAGTTTGTAGACGAATGAAGCTATTGGATGCGAGACGACTGCATCCCATCCACGGCCGATACATTTCATGTCACTTGGCAGGATTACTTACCAAATTCGGCAGAAAGATCGATTGCTCAAACGTCCGCAATTGGGTCGTTATTCGAACGACCGGTTTTGGGGTGGGAAGCGGACATTGGAACAATGCTCCGTCTAGGCCTCCCACCAGTTTACGTTTTCGGTCACGCGCCACTGTTGATCAATGCGCTTAAGGAGTACCTCACCTCCCCAACCGCACCAGCCAGAGCAATCGTTTTCAATAAAGACGCGGGCGGTGTCTCCCGAAATTTCGGGAGTGCCGAGTCTGATTACTCCGCTTGGACAGAAAGACAGTGGCCCGTTCCAACGCAAATGAGCTGGTAGGGTTGCCGCGGGAATGGGTGTTCGCGTTTTCGACTTCTCCCACCGTTCGCCAACTATCGATGGATTTGGGGCTATATCTGGGTTTAGCTCTTCTGGTCGATCCAGTTCACCGGGCGCACCTGCAACTTCTCGCGCCACGCAAAACCTATGATCGGCGATGCGGCCAAGTATCCCGTCTTCTTCTGGATATTCTTCGGCGAATTTCTCATATTCCGACTGCCCGTCCTTAAGTTGGGCCAGCACAGCCGTGATGATCCGCTTTTCTTCTGGGGCCATGTCTTGGTGGCTTGGCCCGCAACTCGACAAGAGTACAGTCACCAGTAGGGAGGCAAATCGAAATGACATCTCGCAATTCTAACGTAGTAGCCAACATCCGCAATTGGGTCGTTACCAGCCGGTCTGCTTTTGTCAGAATGCGTGGCAAAGCTGTCAGCCCGGTCTTGGCCTAGCCCATCAAGCTGAAGCCTGACCGCTTATGAGGTGGAAAGCGGACAAGAGAAATGGATGTTAGCGGTACCCGCTTAGCCGCAATAGGTGTTGTCCTAGTTCATATCCGGCTCCGCTCGAGGGAGACCAACGCTTTACCAGCTTGTAGCCGCTCGCATCGACTTGTTCGAACAGCCAATCGCTTCCAACGAAGCCCAATTCGCAGCTTTCCTGCTGCTCCTCGAATAGCGCGCCTGTCGCAAGTAGCCGTTCCAATTCGGCAACCTCGTCCGGGGGAAGTCTGATCTTCTTCGAGCTAGCTATAGTTCCGGGCTCGTAGCCGCCCACACCGCTCAGTTTCTTGGCGACAAGCACATAGCCGCCATCATCCGCGTAAATTCGAACAAATATCGAGGGTGAAAAACTTGGAATGTAACTGAATCGGAGCACAAATTCTGGTCCAGGTTCCTGCTGCGAAAGCAGATAGAGCGATGGTTCACGTCCAGCCATCAATTGTCTGGGAAACCACTCTTCTTCGACCTCGCCGATAAGTTCCCTCGGCCCGAAGGTCGAACCGCAATAATCGACTATTGGGTCGCCATACTCCTTTGGAAAGTACCCGGACGCAAACAAGTCGCCAAGATTAGTGTCGGATTCTTCAAATTGAGCTTCAAACTCCTTATCATATGGCTGTGCCGGTATGCATCCAGTCAACAGCGCGAGGCAGACCAGTAGTGAGAATAGCTTACCGTCCATCTCGTTGGTTCTAAGCAAATGAACCAACGTCCGCAATTGGGTCGGTAGCGGAAAGTCCGCAAAGAATAACATTCTAGCCGAAGCGGCCATTTGATGCCAATCGTGGCCATCTGATGTCAACGACGAGATTTGTCTTGCCAACTCTTCCCGAACGTGCATTCTTCAAGACAGCGGGATGCCCATCCTGCGCATTATATGATCAGATCAAGGGCAAGAGTACGACAGCGCAAGGTCAATACTGATAGGCACGTTTCCGCAGATTCCCCGTAGAGATTGGGCGCGGCGTTGAGAGCCTAGACCAGCCACAAGAAGTCGGTCCATTCAGAGCAAATAGCAGCACACAAACGGTGGGCATTTCCCGCACCTCTGGAATCGAGGGTGCGTACGCTCATACGAGCGCATGGCATCCGTAGCCTTGGAGCTCGGAATGGAAAAACAGGCACATCAGTCAAAATATCTCAAGGCCTGCGAGGCAGCGCGTTATCTGAGATGTAGCGTCAGAACACTTGCAAGACATCGTGCGGCGGGAACTGGCCCTCGCTTCATCCGGCAAGGCGGTCAAATCCTCTATTCGATCGAAGCACTCGAAGAGTGGATCGAAATCAATACCGTCAATCCAATCATGTCTGGCCTCGTTGCAAGCTGAGGCGTGAGCCGAAGATTGCGGCGAGCCTGCGCCGATTGAGGGGGTCTTTGTAGCACCCCCCTCCAGAAATACATTCATGGAGAAAAATCATGGAAATCCTTCATCGAGGATTCGACGCTCTTGACGTCTCTTTTGAAGCTCAGATCGGATCAAAACTTTGCGATGCTTTAGAAGACGCAAAGGCGAATGCATTAGTCTCACGAAAGCCGACGTGCTTGCCGTGGAATGGCTTAAAGTTGCTCGTAGCGGAGAGCGGTGTCCGTGGCGGATACCGATATCGAGCGGACATTGGTCAGTTCGGCGGAACTTGGATGTTTAAGGCTCCCAGCGAAAAGGATCCTTGGGGCGTGCGAGTTTCGTGTAGCTCTTTACAGCTTGCCCTCTTCGGATTGGAAGAGACAAAGCGCCACCTTTACGAAACCTTGAGCGCACTCGGTATGCACCTGGGAGGCGGTGGCGAAAGCATCGGAAGAGTGGATTTTGCAGTCGATATTCTCGCGCCCGAGTTCGAGTTGGCCGTGGAAAATTTCGTAATGCACTCGAATACTGGATGGGCCCAAGAAGGTGAGTTTGTCGTCCCGCGCGTGAATGGCAAGTCAGACAGAGTAACTTCCGTCACAGTTGGAAAGATGCCAGGTCGCCAAGTGATCGTCTACGACAAGCGAGCCGAGATAATTGGGAAGCGCAAATTCGCATGGTGGGAGATTTGGGATGCCTCACGTTCCGAGAATGGAAAGGCACCATTAGCTCGCGAAGACGCGACGCAAAGCCGCATTTGGAGGATCGAAGCCCGTGCGGGCAAGAGACATCTGAAAGAGAAATGGGCGATCACAAGTTGGACCGATCTTGAAACCCGATGTGGAGATATGTTCGCCGATACAATGGAAGCGGTTCGTCACGTGGATCCCACGTCAGACTCTAACCGTTCACGATGGCCAACCAGCGAGCTTTGGAGAATCGCCCAATCTCAAGTGAACGACAGCCTACTCGGAGTGCGCTCGTTTGCTGATGCTGATCAAGTGAAAGAAATCCAGCGCGCCGAGTTTTGCGACTTAATGCTCAAGCAAACGCTCGGACTTGTTGTGACGCAGGCAGCAGTTCGCGGCGTTCTTATCGAGCGGTTACCCGACTTTGCTAGCTGGCTAGGAAACACGCTGGCCCGAACAATCTCAGAGAGGCAAGTCGAGTTTGCCGCGCGGCTTGACGCTGCAAAAGCTCGCTATCGAATAGAAGATAAGCGACGGTAATGCCGTAAATCGATGGATTGTAATCCCATTCGGATTGCTTCTTTTGGGCCGTTTGCAGACTGACAGGTGTCGGAAGATAGGCAGCAAAAGCCGACTAATTGCTAGCCCTATGACGCAAGTTCGAATTCGAGGGGTTTTGGCTTGTGATATTCTGTTTTATTCACGTAGGTTAGCCGATGAACGCGGACGGTGACTAAGGGCAAATAAGCAACGAGGCAACATGCGAGGCGAATGCATCAAGATCTCGAGTCGGCGCTTGTGGATGCACAAGTCGGTCAAGAACGTGCAATTCGATAAAGAGAGTGTGCTCAGCAACGATCCTTGGTCCTATGTCGAGCTGTGGCTCAAGCGTGAAAAACACAACGATGCGCTACCCTTTTGGATTCAGGCGCGCCGCTTTTCCGATGCCGCGAAGTCAATGCCGACCGAGGCTGCTCCCCTTCCACTTTACTATTCCTTTCTGAATTGCACGAAAGCCTTGTTGCTGGTTGCCGGTCAAAACCACGGAGATACTCATGGAGTGGCTGGCAGCCGCCCCTCAAGTGCGAAATCAGCCTTATCCAACGAAGCTGTTTCTTTCCAGACAGGCGGCGTTCTGGCCGCTCTCTGCGCCTACTTTGGAGACACTGCAGGTGGTGCCAAGTACACGCTAAAGGATCTTCTATGGAATCTGCCCTTTATCCACCGTGCGTTTTGCTTGACGTTCCCAAGTTCGCCGGAGTTGTTCATTCCAATCGAAGAAGCTTGTTACGTTAGTCGTGACGACACCAGTGAAGCATGGTTTCAGGCTAGGATCGTCAATCGCTATGCCGACATGAGAAGGCTTAGGAACCTACCTGATTCTTTTGAGATATTTTCAGACACCGGAGGGACTTTCGTAAGACGAAAGAAGAGATTCAAGTGGTACCGCGGTAGGAAGAACAACCAAGAGAAAGCTGCGGCGGCCAAGAGACTAACGACATATCATTCAACAACACGAAGGGTTGTGGTACCCATAAGCGGAAAGAGAGACCTTTGGTATCTAAAGAAATCTCAATCAAGCAATCCTCTGGCGAGCCGGCATACTCTAGCGATAGTTTTTGCAAGCATGCATCGTTTGAGCGAGCTTTCTCGTTATGACCCAAAGGGCTTCTCAAGGCATCTTGATGGTTCCGCCAACTGGCTGATCACAGAATTTATCGAACACGCTCCCAGCCAATTTCTCGACCAAATTTCGTCTGAGATAACTGGCCTGGAATTCTGGCGCCCCGGTACGCGAGCATAGGCAAGAGTTCGGGCCGATCGCGAAATGTCCGTTCTCACAAAATAGAATCGATGATGCGTAGCACCCCTGCCTCTTCTGAACTTCTTCAACCCATCAACTTGCAGCTTCCATTGCACAGTGGGGAGTTTCCTCAACATGACAAATGAAGAATTCGTGTCGATGGCTGACCCCCACATGTGGCTGTTAACCGCAGATAATCTGCATGAGCAGGCTATAAAGCTTTGGGATAGGAGAGGTGAGGGCCAACTAATTCGAAGGTTTCCAGATGGCCGGAGCGATGCTTGGGACATAAAAGAGCGATCAACAATTCTATTAGCATCGTTCGCTCTGGAGAATGCGATTAAAGCCTTTCTTGTCTTCGAGAATCCTAGTTGGGTTTCAAATGGTCGATTGGCAAAGCCGCTAAGGTCACATCGTCTCACTGAGTTACGCGATCGCTCCCATGAGGTGCCATTTCGGACTAAGTACACCAATGTATTGGAGTTCTTTGAAAAGGGCATGGGTAGCTGGGCACGCTATCCCACTGGTCTTACCGCTGAGGAATCCGAAGATTTGCGAAACCTTTCGCCGAAGATTTGGCAAGGATATCTTCGAATTATGCGCGCTTACGGGCGCAAGCTCGAAAAGCTGTTGCAGTCTGGCTGGTATGGACCGCATGGCAAGTATGGTGCTTGGGACTGCTCTACTATGGAGTTTCTTAGGCAACCCGACGCGTAGAAAGACGCATCCCCAAGAATCTATACAAATAGAACCCGCTTTTGGGTTAGCGCCCAATAAGACTTAACTTCCGATTATGGGGCGCAAAACTGAACTATAATGCGGCGCAGGCGCCTGAATGCCGGACGCAATTCCGTTACGATACGGACACCACGCGGACACAGCGGTTTGTCAGATTCGTAGATGTGAGCTAAGTCTTTGAAAACGGTGGTTGCGGGGGTTGGATTTGAACCAACGACCTTCAGGTTATGAGCCTGACGAGCTACCGGACTGCTCCACCCCGCGATATTACCGTGTTCACCCTCAAACGCCGGGCGCGAACTATCCGGTTCGCTTGGCTTCCGGCCTAACCGGCCGACGGGCGGTCGCCCTTGTGAAGTCGTACAGACTTCGTTGAGCAACAATTACCTCCCAAAATCATGACTTCGGGAAGTCGACGTCAACTGAGCCGAAACAGCTCCAAAGACGCCAAAAGGGCCAACCCTTTGGGCGGCCCTCTGACACGTGAATGGGCTTTCCTTGCCTGCACCAGCTATAATGCCTGGCGACGACCTACTCTTCCATGCCTTAAGACATAGTACCATCGGCGCTGTCCGGTTTCACGGCCGAGTTCGAGATGGGATCGGGTGGGTCACAGACGCTAAGGTCACCAAGCAATAAAGCTGGTGGGCAAGGGTTTAAATCGATGCACCATTTCTGAGCCTAAACTCAGGGTTGGTGTGTTGGGCGTATCTGGCTGGAGAATTCCTCCATCAGACATCCCTGTTTCCAGGGCTGTCATTGACAGTGCGAACTCTCAAGCGCGATCTGAACTATTAGGACTGGTTAGCTCCACGCATTACTGCGCTTCCACACCCAGCCTATCAACGTCATGGTCTATGACGGTTCGAAGATTGCTTATCTCAAGGGAGGCTTCCCGCTTAGATGCTTTCAGCGGTTATCCCGTCCATACATAGCTACCCAGCGGCACGCCTGGCGGCATGACTGGTACACCAGAGGTATGTTCACCCCGGTCCTCTCGTACTAGGGGCAACTCCTTTCAACAATCGACGCCCACGGCAGATAGGGACCAAACTGTCTCGCGACGTTCTGAACCCAGCTCACGTACCACTTTAATTGGCGAACAGCCAAACCCTTGGGACCTGCTCCAGCCCCAGGATGTGATGAGCCGACATCGAGGTGCCAAACGATTCCGTCGATATGAGCTCTTGGGAATCATCAGCCTGTTATCCCCGGCGTACCTTTTATCCGTTGAGCGATGGCCCTTCCACGAGGGACCACCGGATCACTATGACCGACTTTCGTCTCTGCTCGACTCGTCAGTCTCGCAGTCAGGCAGGCTTATGCCATTGCACTCTCGCAGCCGGTTTCCAACCGGCCTGAGCCTACCATCGCGCGCCTCCGTTACTCTTTAGGAGGCGACCGCCCCAGTCAAACTACCCGCCACAGAGGGTCCCACTACCGGATAACGGTAGTTGGTTAGACATCAGAAAACAGCAGGGTGGTATTTCACCTATGGCTCCCCTTGGACTGGCGCCCAAGATTCAAAGCCTCCCACCTATGCTACACAACTCTTTCCTAATGCCACTCTGAAGCTGCAGTAAAGGTGCACGGGGTCTTTCCGTCTAACCGCGGGTACTCCGCATCTTCACGGAGAATTCAATTTCGCTGAGCATATCCTGGAGACAGTGGGGAAGTCGTTACGCCATTCGTGCAGGTCGGAACTTACCCGACAAGGAATTTCGCTACCTTAGGACCGTTATAGTTACGGCCGCCGTTTACTTGGGCTTCAATTCGGAGCTTGCACTCCTCCTCTTAACCTTCAAGCACCGGGCAGGCGTCAGACCCTATACGTCGTCTTGAAGCCGACTTAGCAGAGTCCTGTGTTTTTGATAAACAGTCGCTACCCCCTGGCCTGTGCCCCCTGAAAAGAGTTGCCTCGATTCAGGGCCTCCTTCTTCCGAAGGTACGGAGGCAATTTGCCGAGTTCCTTCAGGATACTTCTCTCAAGCGCCTTGGTATACTCTACCTGACCACCTGTGTCGGTTTCGGGTACGGTCTATACGGAGAGGCTATTTCCAGGAACATCTTGGCAGCATGCCCAATCCAATAAGGACACACTACTTCCGACATCCGTCACACATCTCCAGGCCCACGAATATTAACGTGGTTCCCATCGACTACCCCCTTCGGGCTCGTCTTAGGGGCCGGCTTACCCTGCGCCGATTAGCGTTGCGCAGGAACCCTTGGTCTTTCGGCGAGAGGGCATCTCACCCTCTTTATCGCTACTCATGTCAGCATTCGCACTTCCGATATCTCCACCGTCGGTTACCCTTCGGCTTCATCAACTTACGGAACGCTCCGCTACCGCTGCAGTAAACTGCAACCCTAAGCTTCGGTGCATATCTTTAGCCCCGTTACATCTTCGCCGCAGGAACCCTTATTTAGACCAGTGAGCTGTTACGCTTTCTTTAAAGGATGGCTGCTTCTAAGCCAACCTCCTGGTTGTTTTGGGATTCCCACATGCTTTCCCACTTAGATATGACTTGGGGACCTTAGCTGTAGGTTAGGGCTGTTTCCCTTTTGACGACGGACCTTAGCACCCGCCGTCTGTCTGCCAGACTAGACTCAATGGTATTCGGAGTTTGGTTAGGTTTGGTACCGCTCGCGCAGCCCTAGCCCATCCAGTGCTCTACCCCCATTGGCAAAAATCTGACGCTCTACCTCAATAGATTTCGCGGAGAACCAGCTATTTCCCGGCTTGATTGGCCTTTCACCCCTAAACACAATTCATCCGAGCATTTTTCAACATGCAACGGTTCGGTCCTCCAGTGCATGTTACTGCACCTTCAACCTGATCATGCCTAGATCGCCGGGGTTCGGGTCTAATCCAACATACTCAGTCGCCCTATTCAGACTCGCTTTCGCTTCGCCTACACCTAACGGCTTAAGCTCGCATGCTAGATTAAGTCACTGACCCATTATGCAAGAGGTACGCTGTCACCCCCTATGGGGCTCCAACTGCTTGTAAGCATCCGGTTTCAGGTACTGTTTCACTCCCCTAATCGGGGTGCTTTTCACCTTTCCCTCACGGTACTGTGTTCGCTATCGGTCATGTACGAGTATTTAGGCTTGGAGGGTGGTCCCCCCATGTTCAGACAGGATTTCACGTGTCCCGCCCTACTCAAGTCCTTTTCTAGTCTTTTCGCATACGGGGCTGTCACCCGCTATGGCCACACTTTCCAGAGTGTTCTGCTAATAATAGAAAAGGCACTGGCCTGGTCCCGGTTCGCTCGCCACTACTACGGGAATCTCGGTTGATGTCTTTTCCTCCAGGTACTGAGATGTTTCAGTTCCCTGGGTTTGCTTCACCAAGCCTATATATTCAGCTCGGTGATACCTTATCCACCTCTCTCGGATCACCAAAGGTAATCAGAGGGAAATGGTGAAGGTGGGTTTCCCCATTCGGAAATCGCCGGATCAAAGATTGCTCACATCTCCCCGACGCTTATCGCAGCGTGCCACGTCCTTCATCGCCTGTACATGCCAAGGCATCCACCAAATGCTCTTACCTCACGCTTGAGAATCCACACCATCAACGACAGCCCTGCATAAAAGGCCGCTCGTCTTCACGATGATGCGGAGGAATTATCTCAGCCAGATAATCAATTTGATTGATTTGTGATGCATAGACTTAGCGTTACGCGGGTCGGCTAGACCATCATAACAATCTATGCGCCACGGCATCGATTTAAAAACCCATTCACAATGTCAAAGTTCGGCGGCAGATCCGCCTGACCTGCTTAACGCAGGATCTCGTTTCTTTTCATCATCAGATAACTTTTGCGACGCTCCTGCGGTAAACCGCTACG
>NZ_JABWTA010000001.1:1720000-2020682 GCF_013371495.1 Altererythrobacter lutimaris
CTGATCAGTTAGATGGTACAAGGCTTCAGTAATCCCTCAAATACAAGGCCGACATGAATAACCAGCTTGTCCCTCAGCCCTTCGGTCATTTCATGCTCGCTTCGACGCTGGCTCTCGTGTCGTCTAGCGTCGCGCAAACACCGGTCGCCGATCAAGCGATAGCGCCCAACCTCTCCGATCCGGAGACTGAGCTGCTGCAACTGGAGGAAGAGCGCAACAAGCGGCTTACCCTCCCCGTCAATATAGAAGGTGTCGGTCCGTTCGACTTCATGATCGACACTGGCAGCCAGGCGACGGTCGTAACGCACGAGATCAATGAACGCTTGGCATTGCCGGATGCTGGCACTGCTATTGTCGTTGGTATGGCGAGCAGGCGCGAAGTGAATCTCGTTGAACTCGATGGCCTTCAGTTCGGCAGTCGCACGATTGACGGACTTACTGCACCGGTGCTGGAGCGTGCGCATATCGGCGCTGACGGGATCATCGGCCTTGATAGCCTCCAAGACATGCGCGTCCTGTTTGACTTCCGCAAGAAAACCATTGCGGTGGCTGATGCGACGGAGAAGCTTTCGAGCCGCGGCTTTGAGATCATCGTGCGCGCTCGCCCGAGAGAAGGTCAGCTGCTTATCACGCAAGCAACTGTCGAAGGGGTGAAAGCCACCGTCATTATTGACACCGGCGCACAAGCGACGCTCGGGAACCTTGCTCTGCGCGAACGGATTCGCAAACGCCGTGAACAGCAGCAGGTTGTAACGACAGATGTGAATGGGGTCTCGATCACAACTCCGCTGACCTTCGCTCGCAGCCTGCGTATTCAAGGACTGGAGCTTAAGAACCTGCCGATCACCTATGCTGATGCACCCGCATTTGAAGCGTTGGGATTGAAGGATGAGCCGGTCCTGTCGCTTGGCATGCAACACTTGAAGGCGTTTGACCGCGTCGCGATTGACTTCAATAAGCGCCGGGTGCTGTTCGATCTGCCAAACAATGCGCGTTCTTCCAGAGGAAGCATCTGAAGCAAGGCTTTACCGGCTGCTACCAAGTCTAGCCTTGTTCTAAAGCAGGGGCAGGCCCACATGGTTGCGCACGATGCCACCTGATCCCGCCACACCTGCCCCGTCTGATGCTGAAAGCTGGGCGACGCTCAAGCGGTTTCTCCCTTATCTCTGGCCGAAGGATAATCCGGCGCTGCGGTGGCGGATCGTCATTGCCTTGGGGTTTGTGCTTGCCGCCAAAGGCGTCATCCTTGCCTTGCCCTATGCATACAAGAATGCCGTCGACGCCATGTCGGAAAGCAAGGCGGCGAGCGAGGCGGTTTCCGTCGCAATGGCGCTGGTCCTTGCATACGGGCTTGGGCGCTTTACCGGCGTGGCCTTCGACAATCTGCGCAATATCGCCTTCGAGCGCGTGGGCCAAGTCGCAACCCTGAACCTAGCGCAGGATGTGTTCCACAGGTTGCACAAGCTTTCGCTGAGGTTCCACTTGTCGCGCCGTACTGGCGAAGTCACGAAGATCATAGAACGCGGAACGAAGAGCATCGACACCATGCTCTATTTCCTGCTGTTCAACATTGCTCCAACTGCCATTGAGCTGATCGCAGTTGGCGTGATCTTCTATATCAATTTCGGGATCGAGCTGGTCATCGCGACAGCGATCACTGTTATCGCTTACATTCTGATCACGCGCTGGATCACGGAATGGCGCACCACGCTACGCCGCGAGATGAATGATCTGGATGGCAAGGCGCTCGATCGCGCGGTCGACTCGCTGCTCAATTATGAGACCGTCAAATATTTCGGAGCCGAAGCGCGCGAAGAGGAACGCTATGGCGATGCGGCGAGGAGCTACGCCAAAGCAGCGATGAAGTCCGAGAACTCGCTCGGGCTGCTCAACATCGCGCAAGCCGCTATCACCAATATGCTGATGGCTGGCGCCATGGCCTACAGCGTGTGGGGCTGGAGCCAGGGCCGCTTTACAGTCGGCGATCTCGTGTTCGTGAATACCTATCTGTTACAGCTGTTCCGTCCGCTTGACCTGCTTGGCTTTGTCTATCGCTCAATCAGGCAGGGTCTTGTCGACATGGGCGCGATGTTCACGCTGATCGACACGTCGGTCGAAGTCGAAGACAAGCCAGGCGCGCCAGCACTCAATGTAAAGCGCGCAGCCATCAGCTTCGAGAATGTCCGCTTCCAATATGAAGACGGTCGCGAAATCCTGCGCGGGCTTAGTTTTGAAGTGCCAGCCGGATCGCAAACCGCAATCGTTGGGCCTTCGGGCGCCGGCAAAAGCACAATCGCAAGGCTGCTGTTCCGCTTCTACGATCCACAGTCAGGTCGCATCCTGATTGACGGTCAGGACATTGCCGATGTCACGCAAGGCAGTCTGCGTGCAGCTATCGGCATCGTTCCGCAAGACAGCGTGCTGTTCAATGACACACTGCGCTATAACATTGCTTATGGCAGCGGCGATGCGAGTGAAGAAGACGTCCTGCGCGCGGCTCGCGATGCGGCGATCATGCCTTTCATCGAGGCGCAGCCGCAAGGCTTGGAGACTGAAGTTGGCGAGCGCGGCCTAAAGCTCTCAGGCGGCGAAAAGCAGCGCGTCGCGATTGCGCGGACGCTGGTAAAAAACCCGCCCATCCTCCTGCTTGATGAAGCAACCAGCGCTCTGGACAGCCGGACCGAGCAAGACATCCTGTCGACGCTTCACCGGATCGCCAAAGACCGCACGACCGTCGCTATCGCACACAGGCTTTCTACCATCGCCAATGCTGATCAGATTCTCGTTATGGAGCAAGGACAGCTTGCCGAGCGCGGGACGCATGCAGAATTGTTAAAGCGCGACGGTCTCTACGCAGACATGTGGGCGCGCCAGCAGGCGGAGAGTGAAGAGGCGGATATACCACAGAGCTGAGACGAAGCACTGAATAAGTACCCGCTGTCCTTGCATTGTGCAGCGCAGCAAGTATGGCGCGCGGCAACACGAACAGCGTGCATCCTCTCCCATTGTCGCGCGCATCAAGAAACGGACATAACAAAATGATCGATACAGCCGCGTTGAAGCGCGACTGGCTCGCGAACCCGCGTGCTGAAATCCTTGCCGGTATTGTTGTTGCCTTGGCGCTGATCCCGGAAGCAATCGGCTTCTCCATTATTGCAGGCGTAGACCCGCGCGTCGGGCTCTACGCGTCGATCACGATCGCAATGGTGATTGCCTTTACCGGCGGGCGTCCGGGCATGATCTCGGCTGCCACGGCTGCGGTCGCGGTGGTCGTAGTGCCTCTCGTACGCGACTATGGCGTCGAATACCTTTTCGCAGCGACGATTCTGATGGGCATCTTCCAGGCAATTGCCGCTGTGTTGCGGCTCGACCTGCTGATGCAATTCGTGAGCCGTTCCGTCATTACAGGTTTCGTCAACGCGCTCGCGATCCTTATCTTCATGGCGCAGTTGCCGCAGCTGATTGATGTGCCTTGGATCACCTATCCGCTGGTCGCAGGCGCGCTTGCAATCATCTATTTGTTGCCGCGCTTTACAACCGCGATCCCCTCGCCGCTTGTGGCAATCGTAGTGCTCGGTTCGATCACTATCGGGCTCGATATGAATGTGAACACAGTGAACGATATGGGCGAGCTGCCAGAGGGCCTGCCCTTTTTCGTGATCCCTGACGTTCCCCTTACATGGGAGACCTTCACAATCATCGCGCCATACTCTGCCACCATGGCCGCAGTCGGCTTGCTGGAGAGCCTGCTCACCGCGCAAATCGTCGACGACATGACGCACACGACCAGCAACAAGCGCCGCGAGAGCGCGGGCCAGGGCGCGGCCAATATCGTGACCGCATTCTTCGGCGGCATGGGCGGCTGCGCGATGATCGGTCAGTCTGTCATTAACGTGACGAGCGGTGGACGAGGAAGGCTCTCGACCTTTACCGCAGGTCTTACGCTGCTTGTCTTGTTGTGGCTTCTCGGTCCGTTGGTAGGTCAAATTCCAATGGCGGCCCTTGTTGCGATCATGATTATGGTGAGTATCGGGACGTTCAGCTGGAACTCGATCCCCAACCTGCAGAAGCACCCGTGGCAAAGCTCTGTCGTCATGCTCACCACTGTCGTGGTGGTGGTCGCGACCCACAATCTCGCGCTGGGCGTACTCGCGGGCGTGGTTCTGTCAGGCATCTTCTTCACGCAGAAGGTGATGGGAATGTTCGAAGTCGTCCGGGAACGCGACGGTGATACCGCGATCTACCGCGCGAAGGGGCAGATATTCTACGCCAGCGTTGATCGGTTCCAGGACGCACTCGGGCCGGAGAGCACACAGCCCGACCCGGCAGATCACGTCATCATTGATGTGTCCAAGGCACATTTCTGGGATATCTCAGGCATTGCCGCGCTCGACAAAGCGGTCGAACGCATGCGGCGCAATGGGCGCAGCGTTCAAGTCCGCGGCCTCAACCGCGCCAGCACGGATCTGTTCGACAAATATGCCCTGACTGACAAAACCGGCGTCGAGATCGGGCTAGCCCCGCACCCTTGATGTGGTGCTAGCCTAAAGGATGTATTTGCTGAGGTCAGTATCGCCTGCCAGATCGCTGAGCTTCTCGCGCACATAGGCTGCATCAATAGTTACGGTTTCGCCTGTGTGATCTTCCGCTTCGAAGCTGATCTCTTCGAGCAGCCGTTCCATCACAGTCTGCAAGCGCCGCGCACCGATATTCTCGACGCTCTCGTTTACTTGCGCTGCGATCTTCGCGACTTCGGCAATCGCGTCATCGCGGAAATCAAGCTCGACCTTTTCCGTGCCGATAAGTGCCTTGTATTGCTCGACAAGGTTCGCCCGCGTTTCGCTAAGAATGCGGACAAAGTCCTCTTCCGTCAGCGCGCGCAGCTCGACACGGATCGGCAGGCGGCCTTGCAATTCGGGCAGCATGTCTGAAGGCTTGGCCACATGAAATGCGCCCGAGGCGATAAACAGCACATGGTCGGTTTTCATCGCGCCATGCTTGGTCGAAACGGTCGTGCCTTCGATCAGTGGCAGCAAGTCCCGCTGTACGCCTTCGCGGCTGACTGATCCGCCACGCACATCGCTCACCGCGATCTTGTCGACTTCGTCAAGGAACACAATTCCGTTGTTTTCCGCATTGGCGAGCGCGACACGCGCGACATCGTCCTGATCCATGCGCTTTTCAGCTTCTTCATCGACCAGCTTGTCCCACGCGTCAGGAACCTTCAATTTGCGCCGCTTGGTCGGCTTCTTGCCCATAGCCTTGCCAAACATGTCACCAAGGTCGATCATCCCGACATTGCCGCCCATTCCGCCCATGTCGAACGGCATGGCGGGCGCTTCTTCAACGTCGATTTCGACTTCGGTATCATTCATCGCGTTCTGGACGATACGTTCACGGAACGCTTCGCGGGTTGCTTCAGAAGCATTATCGCCGACCAGCGCGTTAAGCAGCCGATCCATGGCCGCTTCGGAAGCCGCCTCGCGAACGGCCTCGCGGCGACGTTCTTTCTCAAGCCGGATCGCTTCTTCTACCAGATCGCGCGCGATCTGTTCCACGTCGCGGCCGACGTAGCCGACTTCAGTGAACTTGGTCGCTTCGACCTTCACAAACGGAGCTTCAGCGAGCTTTGCCAGCCGGCGGCTAATTTCTGTCTTACCGCAGCCCGTCGGGCCGATCATGAGGATGTTCTTCGGCGTGACTTCATCGCGCAACTCAGGTCCGAGCCGCTGACGGCGCCAGCGATTGCGAAGCGCAACTGCGACCGCGCGCTTGGCGTCTTTCTGGCCGATAATGTGTTCATCCAGCGCGGCGACAATCGCCTTTGGAGTAAGGTTGTCAGTCATATTATCTAGGGTCCGCCTGAAGTCCGGGCTTAAACAGTCTCAATCGTCAGATTGCCATTGGTGAAGACGCAGATATCCGCCGCAACGGCCATCGCCTTGGTCGCGATTGTTTCCGCATCCTCTTCATATTCAGCGAGCGCACGAGCAGCGGCGAGCGCATAATTGCCGCCAGAGCCGATTGCAGCAATCCCGCCTTCAGGCTCCAGCACATCGCCATTGCCTGTGAGCACCAGCAAGCTCTCTTCATCCGCGACGATCATCAGCGCTTCGAGATTGCGGAGATATTTGTCCGTGCGCCAATCCTTCGCAAGCTCCACCGCCGCGCGCAGCAGCTGCCCGCGATATTGCTCGAGCTTCTTTTCCAGCCGCTCGAACAGAGTGAAGGCATCGGCAGTTGCGCCAGCAAAGCCTGCGACCACCTTGCCGCCCTCGCCGATCCGGCGAACTTTCTTCGCATTGGGTTTCATCACGGTGTTGCCCATGGAGACTTGACCGTCCCCTGCAATAACCGTCTTATCGCCGCGCTTAACGCCGATGATGGTGGTGCCGTGCCATTGCGTGAGGCCGTGGGCGCTGTGTTTATCGTCCATGCCCCGCGATATGGGGAGCATGGCAAAACCGTCAAGCTTGAGAAGGGTTACGGACCGCCTGGTCCGCCGCCCGCACCAGGTGCGCCAACCGTACCGATATTGCCGAACAGGTCTTCAAGGAAGCCGCGCTCTCTGCCCAAGGTCGGTGTCTCATCACCATCGGGCGTAAGATAAACAACCTGATCCATACCTGACCGCTCGACAGATTTGACATTGCCTGCTTCGTCGAACTGGACCGCAAGCACCGAATGGGTGCTGATGCGCGGGCGTACGAATGGCTTCCGGCCGGTCACACTAGAAACATAATACCAGGTTGGTTCACCGAATTGGCTCTCGAATGTCGGACGGCCGAGCGTCCCTTCAACAGAGCGCTTGTTATCAATCTCCGGTTGGACCGAGCTTAGCAGCACATTGTCGACGACGTAGCCACGCGATTCGCGGATCGAGCTACATCCGGCGAGCGCTGCTCCACATGCCGCAATAACGGCGATTCTCGTCGCATTCTTCCAGATCGTCTGACCTGTCGCCATGAATTCGGTCAACCTTCTTTTAATTCGAGCCGCACTGGAACCTTTGCTCCGTCTGCAACGCTTACTATATCAACTGTCCAACGCCTTAAGGCGATGAAGCGCAGCATGCAATGTCGCGCGTTCCTGTCGCTGGGGCAAAAGATTTGAATTCTGGCTGAACACGCGCAAACTGGCGCGATGAGACGCGACTTAGGAGCGAATTTGCATGTCATTCCTGTCCAAGCTTCTTGGTACTGAGCCTGATCCACGTGAAGCATTGCGTCCCTTGTGGCACCGCGCGGTGACGCTCGCGCGTACGCCGGACTTTTATTCCGAATGCCATGTCGCTGATAGCGTTGCTGGCCGCTTTGATATGATCACCGCTGTAAGCGCTTGCATGATGGTCCGCCTCGAAGCCAGCAACATGCACAGCGAAAGCGCGCTGTTTGCAGAATTGTTCGTTGAAGACATGGAAGGCCAGATGCGCGAATTTGGCGTCAATGATGTCGTAGTTGGCAAGCGTATGGGCAAAGTGATGAGCTCATTGGGCGGAAGACTGGGGGCTTACCGCCCTGCCCTCAACAACCGCGACCTTGCGGCATTGAGTAGCGCAATGGAGCGCAACGTCACATTCAATGAAGGTGGATCGCCAGAATGTGCCGCGACCATGCTGCTAGCGCTAATGGATGAATTGTCCGCGCTGTCGGACGAAGAATTGCTCGCGGCGAAAGCCGACGCATGAACGCAAGCGCTGCGCCCGAATTCTCCCGGCCGATCAAAGTGAAACCGCTGCCTGGCGAGACTTTGAAACTGGAAGCAAGGGCGGAAGAACGCGAAGCGCTCGCCCTGCGTTTTAGCCTCACAAGCATTGAAAGCCTGCGCGCACAGGTCGATGTCGCGGAAGACGGAAGGGCTATCCGCGCGAGCGGCACGCTGAGCGCAGAGATCACGCAAAGCTGTGCGATTTCCGGCGAGGACTTCGCCGTTACTATCGACGAGCCGCTGGCTCTTAGCTTTCTGGAAGAAAGCCTGATCGACCGCGATCCGGCGACCGAGCTTGATGGAGAGATCGAGATAGAATTGGATGCGGAAGATCTCGACGAGATCGCTTATTCCGGAGACAGCTTTGACCTTGGCGAGGCCGTTGCGCAAACACTGGGACTGGCGATTGATCCCTACGCCGAAGGACCCAATGCTGATGCTGCACGAAAACAGGCCGGCATTGTGAGCGATGACGCGCCGTCCGGACCGCTAGCTGAAGCCTTGGCGGCGTTGAAGAAAGAATAGGATGCAAGCGGGGGGCAATCACGGCAAACTGATTTCAACGGCGCTTGCCGCGATTGTGGTTGGTGTCAGCGCCACCTTGGTCCTCATCACTTATTACATCACTGCAAACCCGGAGACCGTACCTCTCGAATGGCAATGGAATTTGCGCTGGGAGCACAATTTCGCAGCTTGGTGGGGCGGAAGTCTGCTTTTGCTGACCGCATTGCTGACTTTCGACAACGCGCTTGGTGCTCCTAATGTCAAGCTGAAGCGCGCATGGCTCACATTAGCCTGCATCATCCTGTTTCTGTCGCTCGATGAAGTTGGGTCATTGCATGAGCGGATGGGCTCAATCAGCAAATCTCTCGATGCGGGGCGCTGGGCTTTGGCCATCCCGCTCGCGCTGGTGATCGCTTATTTATCAATCCGCTCCGGCCTGACCTTGCTGTGGCATGGTGGCCGAGAACGCTTGCAGATACTTATCATCGGGATCGGTTTTGCTGTCCTGCTCTCCGTCGCTTTTCAGGAATATGTCGAGAATGCGATGGATTGGCGCGGGTCCGAATGGAGACCTTTGCGCGCAGCAATCGAAGAGGGAAGCGAGCTTCTCGGCATTTCGATTGTGCTGTTCGCTGTCAGCCTGCCGTTCTGGCAGCGGCCTGGGGCAACGCTGGACTCAGTGAAGGCCCATGCGACACCCGCCATGATCGCCGCGATCATCTTGGTCCTGCCATTCCTTGCGATCTCGATGGATACTGATCCGCAAAAAGGTGAGCCAAGCGACTGGCTCGCCAGCGCCTTATTGCTTGGCACGGCATTTTTGTGGGCAAAGCGGGCGTGGACTCACGGGCCAGTGATAGGATCGCTCGCTCTCGCGGGGATTGCAGGGATTGCTTCAATTGCAGCAGTTGCCATGGGCCCAGTAGAGACTTTCGAGCTCGCAGGATTGGAGCTCAATCGCCGGGGGCTGATCTACGCCATCTTAGCGCTGGGACTGGCCGCATTTGTTCGAACGCAACTGGCTGCGCTCGTGCTCATAGCGCCTGCGGCGCTGCTTATCGCGCAAGCCGTAATCGGCTTTAGCTCGCCGTTCTGGCCGTTTCTCCTAGGGCCAGTTTGCGCGCTCGGAATTTTTGCAGTGAGCGCAAAAGCATAGCTGCACTTATCCGCGCAATCAGTGAGCAATTTGCAATGCTTGCAGCCACACCCTAATTCTCTTCTCGGGTCGGTATCGCTGGGGGGCAACTGAATGGCGGGCAATCCACGCGCAGAGCGCTTTTTCTTGATTATGACCTTAGTGATGATTGCAATCATCACCGCGGGTTTCAGCGCCTCAGCCTTGTATCTGCCTGAGTTTCCCTTCCCGCCAACACCGCTTCTCGTAGTTCACGGGATCGTGACGTTCAGTTGGTATGGACTGACAGCTTCGCAGGCGTGGCTGATTGGCAATTCGAACTACGCGCTACACCGAAAGATGGGTCAAGCCAGCCTGATTTTGGCCGCTCTAATACTGGCGACAGGATATGTCGTCGTGAGCGGCGCCATTGCGAAACCGACCAATTCGATCGGTGGTCTGACTCCCGCAGGGTCGACCATTTTTCCAAGCATGGATTTGCTCGGCTTCGTGCTGTTTTACGGATTAGCGCTCATTAGACGAAACGACGGCGCCGCACATAAACGGCTTATTGTGCTTGCTGGCCTCATGATGTTGCCACCGGCTACCGCGCGGCTGGGTCTGGCGATTGGTCTTGAACCTTTGCCCGCCGTGGCAGCGCTCGCAATCGCTGGCGCATTCCTGATCTATGACTGGAGGACACGCAAGCGACCCCATTGGGCAAGCGTGCTCGGCTTGGTCGTTGCTGCAGGCGGCGCACCGCTGCGCTTCATCGTTGGCTCATCAGACGAATGGGAACGGTTCGCGCAGGCATTTTACGGGGCGTAGACTCTCGGCGGGTCCGCGATCTCGCAGTGATCAAAACGGAATGTCGTCATCCAGATCGTCATAATTGGAGCCGCCGCCGCTCTGGCCACCGCCGCCGGCACCTTGGCCGCCCCCTGAACCGCCAGCGCCCTGGTTCCAGCCGCCCCCGCCGCCTGAACCGCCGCCATAGCCGCCTCCACCACCGCCGCCGCCTGAGCGACCGTCGAGCATGGTCAGCGTGCCATCATAGCCGCGCAGCACCACTTCGGTTGAATAGCGATCATTGCCGGACTGGTCCTGCCACTTGCGGGTCTGCAGCTTGCCTTCGATAAAGACCTTGGAGCCTTTCTTGAGGTAGTTCTCACAGACATTGATCAGGCCTTCGGAAAAGATCGCAACGGTATGCCACTCGGTCCGCTCCTGACGCTCGCCCGTACTTCGATCTTTCCAGGTTTCACTGGTCGCGATCCGCAAATTGCAGACCTTGCCGCCATTCTGGAAGCTGCGCACTTCCGGGTCTGCGCCCAGATTGCCGATCAGCATGACCTTGTTGAGTGAACCCGCCATTTCAAGAATCCTTCCGTGTCTTGGACATGGGCTTATCGAATGGCTCACTGAGTCGCCACCCGCGTTTCGCACTTTTCACAAGAGGTTTGTGGGAAGCCTGATTGTGAGGCTCGCTAAAGCCCCGCTGCGGTTGCGATCCAGTAGGTCAGGCCCGCAAAGACGTAGGCAAGCGCAAACAGATAGCCGAGCATGAACAAGGGCCATTTCCACCCGTTTGTCTCGCGCCGAGTGACCGCGATGGTGGAGAGGCACTGCGGAGCGAATACGAACCAGGCGAGGAAGGCAAGCGCAGTCGGCAAGCTCCAGCGCGCGGCGATCTGATCGCGCAAGGCGAGCTCCGTTGCTTCATCATCTTCCGCTTCGACAGCGTAAGTGGTCGCAAGGCTTGCGACTGCCACCTCGCGCGCCGCCATGGCCGGCACGATCGCGAGCGTCATTTCGCGGTTAAAGCCAACCGGCTCGAACACCGGATGCATGGCGGTCGCGATCTGTCCGGCAAAGCTTGCGTCCAGCTGGCTTTCGCCCTCGCCCGCTTTGGGGAAAGTCAGCAGCAGCCACAGGATTACCGTGGCTGCGAAGATGATCGTACCCGCGCGGCGCAGGAACACCCATGCGCGCTGCCACAACCCGATCAGCAAATCCTTGACGCGCGGCCACTGATAGCGTGGCAGCTCCATGATGAAGCCGCTCGCCGCGCCTTTTGTGACGGAACGCCGCAGAACCAGTGCGACAATCATCGCACCGAGTATTCCAGCGATGTAGAGGCCGAATAGGACCAGGCCTTGCAAGCCAATCCCCGGGCCAACGCTGGTGGCAGGGATGACTGCTGCGATGATAACAGCATAGACCGGAAGCCGCGCTGAGCACGTCATCAGCGGCGCGATCAGGATCGTCGTCAGCCTGTCCTTGGGGTCAGAAATCGACCGCGTCGCCATGATACCGGGGATCGCGCAAGCGAAGCTCGAGAGCAGCGGGATGAAGCTGCGCCCGGAAAGGCCCACGCGCGCCATCAGACGGTCCATCAGGAAGGCGGCGCGTGCCATATATCCGCTCGCTTCCATCACCAGAATGAAGGCAAACAGGATCACAATCTGCGGCAGGAAGACGACGACAGAACCGACGCCTGCAATCAGACCCTCGGTCAGAAAATCGCGGATGAAGCTCTCGCCCATATTCGCGGTGACGAAGCCTGCTGCAGCCTCGGTTGCGCTTTCGATCAAGCCAATAAACGGATCAGCCCACGCGAACACCGCCTGAAACATCACGAACAAAAGTCCGAACAGGATCACAGGGCCCGCCCATGGGTGCATCAGCACTTTGTCCATGCCGGAGTTCAAGCGATGCGTGCCGCTCTCCGACAGGATTGCGGCCTTGGCGATATTCTGCGCGGCCAAACGGCGTTCGGGTAAAGACAGCTGGCCTGTACGGCGCTGCTCAGCCAGCGCGTCATCGAGCCGCTTGGCATCCGCCACTGCTGCTGACAGATCATCAAGACCTTTGCGCCGCACTGCGACTGTCTCAACCACCGGCACACCCAGAGCGTTACTCAAAGCGCCAGCATCCAGCGTCAGGCCATCGCGCGTCGCGAGATCCACCATGTTAAGCGCAACCACCGTCGGGCGCCCAAGCGCGATAACTTCCTGCGCGAAGACCAGATGCTGCTCTAGGTTTGCGGCATCCAGCACAACGATAAGCACATCTGGCTGGGCTTCGCCTTCAAACTCGCCCACGACCAATTGCCGCGTAACTTCTTCATCCGGACTGGTCGTGTCATGCAGCGAATAGCTGCCCGGCAAATCGACCAGTTCCATCGGCTCGCCATTGCCTAGCGTGATGCGCCCAACTTTGCGCTCAACGGTCACACCGGGATAGTTCGCGATCTTCTGCCGAGCGCCGGTCAGCGCATTGAACAGCGCGCTCTTGCCTGCATTGGGATTGCCCACAAGGGCTGCTCGGCGGATGCTGCTCATTGCGCTGCTACCGTCATAGCGGCGGCATGCGAGCGGCGGAGGGCCACTGTCATACGGCCAATGGTCACAGCGAGTGGGTCTTTGCCGCCGAAAACCCCGCGATGCGCGATGCCGACTTCTGCGCCTTCATCGAGACCCAGCGCACGTAAACGCTGCGCGTCTTCATCAGGGATCTGTTCCCAGGAGACAGACGTGATCGTGGCAGATGTGCCATGAGGCAAGAGGTCTAATGTCATCGCGAGATGCGCTGCCAGAGCGCGCCGCTAATTGCAACCGATTCTCAATAAAGCATCGGAATTGCTTCAGCTCACGTGCTGCAATCCTGCTCCAATTGCGTTGCGGCCCGCGCAAAAGCCTCGCCAAGTTTGACATAATCCTGCGACCGATAGTGCCAGCCATCGGGCAGGAAACCGAAGTCCTCTGTCTCCGTCACCAGATGCGCGCACGCATCGTTCTCCACGAAGCGTTTCTGGGCGGCTTGCACATCTTTCGAATAGCGCATGACCTGTGTTTCAAGTGTTTTGCCGGAATCCTTGATCTGTCCGACAACGATGGGAAGCTCGTCATCGTGCAAAGCCGCGCGAAACAGCGACATTAGGCGCGCAAGGTTCGCATCATAGGCATCTGCGATATCAGGATCATCAATCGCATCCGCTTCGCCTTGCATCCAGATTATACCTGCCGAAATCAGCCTGTCCGGCGCACCGTCACCGTCAATGTCGCGAGTGCTCATCGCCAAGCTGATTGTATTAAGCGCATTGTCATACTGATTGCGGCGATTGCCTTCTGCAAAGTCCGGATCCCAATTGCCGAACTGCGATTCCGCTTCGACGAGGCCGGTCCCGCCGCGCGAGTATTTTATGATCGCGATGCGCTCGGTTGGCTGGATTGCCGCCATTGTTATGCCAAAAGTCAGTTCGGGCCCGAAGCGGGCGGATGGCTGGTTGGAGAACCCGTCGGTGACAAAGCCCGTGCCATGGCCCGCGGTCAGCGGGACCCAGACACCGACGCCCCCGTCTTGCCCGCCGTCCGCCACATTGCGTCCGTGGAAAATGCGGACATTATGATCGCCATTTACGAGCTCCTGCGGAAGCTCCTTCACAAAGCCGAAGCCTTCCATGTTGGATTGTCCGCCTAGGAAATAGACTTTGTAAGTCGTGCCGTTAGCCTCAGGTGCGGAAGGCGCACACGATGCGGTCAGCCCAAGCGCAACCAGACCAATCAGGTGCTTGAGATACCAATTCACCGTGCCGGGTAACGCAACCGTCCAAGGAAGCGCGTCACGTTAAAGCTCTCGCGATCAGGGCGCAGTAGCCGCGCTTTCACTTTCTCGAATTTCATCACGCCTTCAATGCGGCGCTCGAGAAACGCGCGGGTCTGTTCCTTGCCTTCGCTGTCATCCTCGACAAACACAGCCAGCGTTGCTGCATAGATCGAGCCGAGGATCGTGCGTTTGGTATAGTGATTGTAGTCCGTCGCGGTATCGCCAGCGAGCCGCCACATCAGGTCTGCACTTCGCCAGCCGATCTGCAGAGAGCGCGAGGCGTTTTGCGGCAAAGCCATGATTGCAATTGCGCGGCGCAAAGCTTCTTCCAGGCCTTCGACCGCCATCAGGCGGAACCAGACCAGTTCGAAAATCCGCTCGCGGATCTTCATTTCGTTCAATTTCTCTGCCGGGAGAGCTTCCGCCATTTGTGCATCGACGCTTTCGATCCACGCATCGATCATGTCCATGGCGCGGCCGCCGATGGGCTTATCGGCATAAGCGAGCTTTGCGACATCAAAGTCAGCGCCCGCCATTTCAGCGGCAGCTTCCAGAGCCGTATCATTCCAACCATCAAAGATCGCAGCGGCCGCCACTTCCGGCGCGAGCGCCACACGCAGCTCTTCCAAGGTCATGTCGGCAAAATCAGTCATTTGAGCACTCGTCAGTTTGCAGCGGCAGGTTGATTATCAAAGCCGGTTAGAAGCTAGGCCCGTAATCCTTGGCTGGTCCTGCTTCCGCGCGTTTTTCATCTGCCTTTGCAAACTCGTCGGCGAGCCGTGCGTTCCCTTGCATCAGCGCGACATAATCGCGCGCGGAGCGGCCGGAATTGTCGGTTGCGTCTGTGTTCGCGCCTTTCTCAAGCAGCAAGCGCACCAATGGCACATCGCGGCGATGCACCGCTGCGATCAGAGGCGTTTCGCCGGTCGCATTCTTTACGTTAATGTCCGCGCCCGCCTTGATGAGTGCTTCGACACCGTCGACAAAACCCAACGTCACAGCAATCTGGATAGGGGCGACACCGTTCTTGTCGCGAATGTTGGGATTGGCGCCGCGCTGAGATAGAAACTTGATCCATGCAAGATCGCGCCGCTGGGTAACGATGTGCAGCGCAGTCTCACCGGTAGTGATATCGCGCGTGTTGACGATGGTTGTGCCCGGCTCATTGAGCTTGTCCGTCACAGCATCGCCATCACGGTCTTTGACCGCTTTCAGGAATTCATAGCCTTCAGAAAACAATTGGGCTGTCGCAGGCACCGCAGCAAAGGCAGCCAGAGCCGCCAGCATCATCCCAATTGTGCGCATAACGGCGCGCGCCATCCTGTTATCCTTTCACAAATCCTGTCAGAAAGCCCCTAAGAGACTGTGTGTGCCTCTTACAAATGCTTTGAACGATGACCAATTAGCAGACCATGAACCGACACGCTACGCCTCAAAATCTCCGTGCCGCCCTTACGGCGACAATTGCCTCTGCCTTCCTTGCGGCTTGCAGTGCCGCTCCTCAAGCCGAAGAGCCGGTTATCCCGCCACTGCAAGGCGCCGATATTGGCGGCGATTTCGAGCTCGTCGGCAGCGATGGAGAGACTGTCCGCTGGACCGATTTCGAAGGCCAGTACCGGATCGTCTATTTTGGCTTCACCTTTTGCCCCGACATCTGCCCGACCGATACGCAGAGGATGGCACAGGGGCTTGAGATTTTCGCAGAAAAGCGCCCTCAGCAGGCTGCAAAAATCCAGCCGATGTTTATCAGCATCGATCCGGCCCGCGATACGCCTGAGAAGGTCGGCGAATATGCAGCCGCGTTCTCTGATCGCCTCATCGGCCTCACCGGCAGCGAGGAGCAAGTCAAAGCCGCAGCCGATACCTTCCGCGTGTTCTATTCGCGCGGCGAGGATACGCCTGGCGGCGGCTATCTGATGGACCATTCCAACATAGTCTATCTTTTCGGCCCTGATGGAGAGCCATTGGCAACACTGCCCACAGATGAAGGCGCGGAAAGCGTCGCGGCTGAACTTAACAAATGGGTGAGCTGAGGGATCAGTTCTGGACCCTTCCGCTGAAGGACTTGTCGCGCGCAGAATGGGAAGCGCTATGCGATGGCTGCGGACGATGCTGCCTGCACAAGGTCGAAGAAGAAGACACAGGCGAAATCTTCGACACTAATGTCGCGTGCAAATTGCTTGATACCAAAACCGCGCGTTGCACTGATTACAAGAACCGCAAAGCCTTTGTGCCGGATTGCCTGCGCTTGACGCTCAAGATCGTCGAGGATGTCCCATGGTTGCCGCAAACCTGTGCTTATCGCAGGCGCGCGCAAGGCGAGCCATTGCCTGAATGGCATTATCTTTTGAGCGGCGACCGCGAGGCCGTCGAGCACGCAGGCGTATCCGTAGTTGGCCGCGTGATCAGCGAAACCCATGCGGGCCCGCCTGAGCATCATATCGTCGATTGGGACACTTATGTGCGCGAGAGCGAGCGATGATCGACTGGCTTCGCAAGGAGCAGCTTGAGCCGGAGATCGAGCTGGCGGGGCGCGTCCTGCCCATCGAATTGAAGCGCCACCCGCGCGCGCGCAGGCTCACCTTGCGGATAGCGCCCGATGGCAGTGCAGTCCGCCTCACTCTGCCGCAATGGGCCCGAAGCGCGGAAGCGATCGCCTTTGCCCATGCGAAAACGGAGTGGTTGGCAATACAGCTCGACAAGCTGCCACAACGCACCTCCCCTGAACCAGGCGGAACGCTGCAATTGCATGGGGAGCCTCACGCGATCGAGTGGGATCAGACGCACCCACGCACACCGCGGCTTGAGCATGATACGATCATGCTCGGCGGACCGCTCTCCTCGCTTGAAGCACGGCTGAGGCGATGGTGTGAAACCCGTGCGCTAGCGACCTTTGAAGACGATGTGACGCATTATTGCGAAACTGCCGGACTGGAACCGGTGCCGGTCGCGCTATCGCGCGCACAGAAACGTTGGGGCAGCTGTTCGGATCGCAAGCGCATCCGTTTGAATTGGCGCCTCATTCAAGCGCCGGATTTGGTGCGCCGTTCCGTCGTCGCGCATGAAGTAACGCATCTGGTCCATTTTGACCATTCACCCGCCTTCCACGCCATGCTGGGCGAACTATTCGAGGGCAATGTGCGCGAAGCGGATCGCTGGCTCAAACAGCATGGCCGCGGCCTTTATGCGAGTTTCGGATAAGACAAACCGGACTTCGAAACACTGGCGCTCGCAAGAAGCGATCCCTATGTTGCCAACATGCTCACGGAGAAACTTGCCAAGTCGCGGTTCAATCCCGCGCCGGGAATCGCTGATTTCTGGAATGAATTCAAAAAGCCCCAGCCCTATCGCTGGGCCATCCTGCTCGCCTCTGCAATTCCTGTGATCATCATCATGCTGTGGGCGACAGCGCAAAGTGTGACTGCACCGCCTGCAAGACCGGAAGTAACCTGGATCACCAGCTTCGCTCCCGATCGCACGGATGAGGAAATCATGGCATCCAATATAGCCAATCAGGAACGCAAGGATGCGATCGCCGCCGAGCAAGAGCGTATCGCGGAAGAGAAACGCAATATGTACCGCGAGCTAGGCCGCGCAACAGGCATTGATGTCGATGCAATGGAAGCGGAGATCGAAGCCGAGCGCGCCGCTGAGGAAGCGGCAGCAGCGCAGCAAGAGCCGTCAACCGGCAGCAGCGCAAGCGAGGCTGAGCTTGCCGAATAATGGGGCGGATGATGCGCGCTGGATGGATGCCGCTGCGCGACTTGCGCTGAGAGGCCGCCCGGCAAGTTCTCCAAACCCGAGTGTCGGAACAATCCTAGTTAGAGATGGCCGTGTGATCGCGCGCGGCTGGACGCAAGGTGGCGGTCGCCCGCATGCAGAAGCGCACGCATTGAGCAATCTCTCAAGCGGCGAAGCAGCAGGCGCGACAGCCTATGTGACGCTGGAGCCATGTGCGCACCGGTCCGAGAGAGGTCCTGCCTGTGCGGAATTGCTCGCCCAAGCAAAGCCTACGGGCGTTGTGATCGGCATTCTCGATCCGGACTCGCGGACAGCTGGGCAAGGGGTCAGCCTGCTTGAGGATGCTGGGATCGAAGTGACTGTCCTGGAGAGTGCTTCCGCTCGCGAAAGCCTGGCCGGCTATCTTACTCGTGCTGAGCGAGGCCGTCCGCATGTTACGCTGAAGATCGCCATGTCCCTTGATGGCTGTATCGCGCTGGCGGACGGCACTAGCCAATGGATCACCGGCGATGAAGCGCGCGCGCATGTCCATTCGCGCCGCGCGCTCTCGGATGCGATCCTCGTAGGCGGCGGAACCTGGCGAGCGGACAAGCCGCGGCTCGATGTCCGCTTGCAAGGTCTGGAACACCGCTCGCCGCGGCGGGTTCTGCTCACTCGAGGCGTGGCTCCGGACGGTGTAAAGGTGATCAACGCGCCGGAGCAGATCAGCACGCTGGATGGCGTGCAGTATCTCTACATCGAAGGGGGTGCGGAAGTGTCTGCAAGCTTCCTTAAAGCTGACTTGGTTGACCGGCTGGAGATCTACCGCGCGCCCATCATCATCGGCGATGGCCTGCGCGCGATTGGCGATCTTGGCCTCACCGATTTGCCAGCCGCACATGGCCGCTGGGCGATTGCGGAAAAGCGCCAGCTTGGCAGCGACACATTCACCGCCTATCAGCGCACCCGATAAGGAGCTCAAGCGCAAACCATGTTCACAGGTATCGTCACCGCCATCGGAACCATCAGCAAAGTCGAACAGCGCGGCGATTTGCGTCTGCGCATTGCGGCACCGCTTGATCCGTCGAAGATTGCGATCGGCGCTTCAATTGCGTGTTCGGGCGTTTGCCTGACAGTGGTTGAGCGCGGCGGAACCGCAGGCGATGCATGGTTCGACGTCGATGTCTCTGCCGAAACAACCAGCCGCACTGTGCCAGCGATGTGGGCTGAAGGCGCGAAGCTGAATATCGAGCCGAGCTTGCGTGTCGGCGATGAGATTGGCGGCCACATCGTGACAGGCCATGTCGATGCTGTGGGCGAAGTCATCGCGGCTGTCCCTGAAGGCGACAGCTGGCGGATCGTCATTCGCGCGCCTAGAGAAATCGCGCCTTTCATTGCCGCCAAAGGCTCGATTACAGTCAACGGTGTTTCGCTGACAGTAAACTCGGTTGAAGATCAGGCGGATGGCGCATGCGATTTCGGCCTCAATATCATCCCGCATACCGGCGAAGTGACGACCCTTGGTGAGCTCAAGGCTGGCGATCATGTCAATCTGGAGATCGATGTGCTTGCGCGTTACCTGAAGCGGATGCAGTCACTGGCGAGTTGATTGCTCACAAGGTGCGCTTGGTTAACCCGCCGACTTGCCGCTGAACCCACATTACAGTAGCCTCGTCTATTAATTGAGGTCGCAAGTCCATCTTGCGCGCTTGAGTTCCGTCGAGAGAGCCGCGCGCAAACCTTGGGAGGGGTTTGATGTTGCGACGTTTTCTTTTCACAGGTGTGGTCTGTTCCAGCGCGCTAGCCAGCTATGCCGCCGCGCAAGAGCTGCGGATGCAGCCGGTTCAAGCGCAGCGCATGGAAGTCCAGCGCCCCGCAGAGCTGCAAATCGAAGCTCCAGCCAATTCTGTGGTGCTGCGAGCGCAAAGCACTGATGCCCTGCTTGAGCAGCGCCAGGTGCAACGGCGTATGAGCGTACAGCAGGTACGCGCTCAGCCGGTCATTCAGCTGGAACAAGGCGAGGCTGACCTGCGGCCTGTGCTCAATAACCCTGCGGCACCAATCAACGTCGCCCAGCGCCTGCGCGCGCGCCCGCAAATCGCGACAGTGCGCGCCGATACGCTGGAAGTGGCGGAGATCCCTGAAGGTCTCGTCGTGCGGCAGTTCATCGCTTACCAGTTGGAACCCGGCGCGTGCTCGACACCGAGCGGTCGCCGCGCAGTTGCCGCTCAGGGTGCGGAGTGCTGGACCCGCCAGAGCAATACGCGCCGTGCGAGCAGCTTTGCCAATCCGCAAGCGAGCGCTCGCTATATCGCCAACCCTTCGGAGCGCAGCAGAGCGATTGCGGAAGCCAATACGATCGCTGCGGAACAACAGGCGGAAATCGACGCCGATATAGCGCAGCTACGCCAATATCTCGCCGATCCTTCAAGGCGTGCGGACATCGGTGAAGCGGAAGCGACCCGCCTGTCGGCGCTGAGCGATGAAGCCTTGCAGGAAGAGCTCATCAACCGTGCAGAGATCGAAGTCGAAGAGGTGATGTTCGTGCCTAACCTGGAAGCGCAAGACCTGCGCATCCGTGCGCGGCCGGCTTTCGGCACCAGCGAACGTCCCCGTCGTCAAAGCTTTGAGCTGGCGGATGTCTCGGTCGAACGTGAAGAAGCCGATGCGCGCATTCTCGCCGCTGGCGGAACCGCGCCGGAAAGCTCGCTTCCTCCGGCCCATCGGCAGGGCCCCACAGATTTGCGCACGTCCCCGACCCGCCCGCAAGGTATGACCGATTTCCAAGCCGCACCTCAGCTAGACATTAGCGAGAATATCGCGGTTGATCGTGAATTCTACCTCACTGGCTTCACGCTGGGCCGTCAGCATGAATGGCGCAAACGCGTCTCGATTACTGTGGCGTGGTGCATCTGGGGCTGCAAAAAGACCTATTATGTCGAGCCCTATGCAGGCTTTGGCTACGGCTTTGGCCTGCGCTTCCCGGTACGCATGGATGGAACGTACGAGTACCGCCACAAGAACGGGCAAGAGCGCGCTTTTTTTCGTCCTGTGTTCCAGCCAGTGAATGCAAACACCAACCAATACTCACGCACTGGGCTTGCCAACCATCAACTCTTCAGCGGACAGGAACTCGTTGCGGAGGCCAATGCCTATGCAGGGGTGCTGTACAAGCTGACGCATAACCGCTCAGGCAATTTCGGTGTCGAAGTCGGAACCGATCTCACGGACAGACTCCCTTCGCCATTCACCAATGGCCAGTTCAAGCCGCCAAGCCCGGGTCAGACAACGCCGCCTGTCATTCGCACCATCGAGCAAGTCGACTTTCTGGCTAACCGCGCGAGCTTTGGCATAGTTGGCGCAAAGATCCATCCGGCCGTGAAGATGGAGTTGTTCTCAAACGGGCTCAGCTTCAGGCTTCGCGATCATGTTGCGAACAACACGATAACTATGTCGGAAAGCGGCAAGCGCTATCCGCTGGAAGTGAACAACAATCGCTTCAGCCGCTTCAGAGTGAGCGATCCGGTTTACAATCTCGGTTTCCAGATGACACCGGGTTTGGTTGGCCGTGCTTATGTCGATATCGCCGTGTGGTCGCGCAATTGGGACTGGCCGGTATGGTTTCCTCAGTTGAAAGTGCAACTGCCGCCCAACGGCGTGAACTTCACGTGCCATGCAGGCACGGTATGCGGGCACGAATATAAGCTCAAAGCCGATTACTGGAGGCCCAAGCCTCGCCGGACATCAATCACGCGTCCAGTCCGGACGAACCCTCCGCCTGCGCGTACGAGCCCGTCAAGCGATCCGCAGCGCGCCAACCCGCCGCGCCAGACAACGCCGGAAAAGACGAGCCCTTCGCGCGATCTGGCACCATCATAGTCAAAGCAGGATTGGTTCTAAAACGCTTAATCCGTCGCCCAAAGGTCGCAAAAAGAAAGGACCGCCCCAAGCGAATGGAGCGGTCCTTTTCCATGTACATGCCCCTTTGAAAGGGGCACTTCGAGTACTGCTTATGCAGCTTTCTCCTTGGTTTTCCTTGCAACCGATTTCGCGGCCTTTTGCTGCGGCACGGTCTTGGCGTCGGCTGCGGGAGCGCGCTCGTCCTGATCATTAGCGATCTTTCCGTTAGCGACTGCTTCCGTCAGCGCGGGCTTGGGGTCTTTCTTCTGCGCATCCTTAGCGCGCTTGTACGACCATCCGCCAAGAGCCAATCCACCGCCAAGGGTTACGAGGGCAAGTGTAGCGATTGGTGCGGGCATGAATAAATCTCCTTTGTTTTCAATCTATTCAATGGGTGAGCCAAGCATTGGTTCCGAAATTCATCGCTCGTGCTTTCCTACTCGTCGCATCATGCGGCAGCTACCTCCCTATGCAACCGCTCCCACTTCGCAGCGCTCGTATTCCCCCTTTCCACGCAGTACCTGTCCGTCAACGCAGCGATGACTGGACACCACTGCGGCAAGCCGAATTCATCGGTCACCTGGCAGAAACTGGCTGCGTCCGCGAAGCCGCAAGGCGCGTCGGAATGCAGCGCGAAACCGCTTATCGGCTGCGCACGCGTCGGGGTGCAGAAAGCTTTGCGGCAGCCTGGGATGCTGCGGTCGCACGTGGCCGAAATCGTGCTGCGCCTTTAACAGCCTCAAGCTCCATCGCGCGCGATCGCGCGCGGCCTCACCGGAAGGTCACACTTTGCGAGCTTGCATGGCGGGTGGAGACCGGTATCTGGCGCGTCAGGTTGCGCGCAGGCCGCTATAGCGGCGTAAGCCGGAAAGCTGACAATTCTGCGCTTCTCACGCTGCTCGCGCGATGTTCGCGCGGGGCATCACGACTTGCGAATCCGCCGCGATGACGCGTTTTGAAAAAACACGCTTAGCGTATCGTGCGAACCGTTCGGGAGCGGACGGTCCTGACCGTCACTCAGCCGGTGACTTTAGCAAGCGCGTCAATGAACTTCTCGATATTGCTCATCGTGAGGCCTGCAACGTTGATCCGGCCCGAACCGGCCATGTAGATCGCATGATCCTCGCGCAGTGCCTTCACATGCTCAGGCGTCACAGGAAGGATCGCGAACAATCCATTTTGTCGGCCAAGCGGCGTCAGATCGACACTGCCCGCAGTGCCCGCATCAGCCAGCGTCTTGCGAACCAGACGAAGACGCTCGCGCATGGTTTCAAGCTCGTCGAGCCAGACCCGCGTCATCTCCGGATCGCGCAGGATTATACGGATCGCAGCAGCGGGGTGGTCAGGCGGCATCGACCAGCTCGCCCGCGCCAGTGCGTTGGCGTTGGAAAAGGTCGTCTCAAGCTGGTCGGCGGTCGCAGCCTTGGCATAGAACGCGCCGACGCGGTCGCGATACATGCCGAAATTCTTGTCGCAGCTGTAGCAGATGAAAGCTTCCTCGACTTTGGCGAGCACTGTGCGCAGGCCTACCGCGTCTTCTTCCATGCCGTAGCCGAGGCCCTGATACGCGACATCGATGATCGGGAACGTGCCGGCGCTTACAATCGCATCCGCAATCGCGTCCCAATCGTCTGCTGTGTAGTCGATCCCTGTCGGGTTGTGGCAGCTGCCGTGGAGAAGCACTGCTTCTTTCGGGCCAGCAGCGTCGATAACGCTCAGCACTGTTTCAAGGTCTGCGGTACCGTCTTCGCGCGCATGCGAGAACGTCACTGTCTCGATCCCGACATCATTGAGAATTTGCGCGTGGTTAGGCCAGCTGGGAACACCCAGATGAAGCCGCTCTGCACCGGCATTCTTGGCAAGCGCAACAGCCAGACGAACCGCACCGGTACCACCTGGCGTCTGCATGCCAGTGACGCGTCCGCCATGGGTCGGGTTGGCACCGAAGATATAGGGCATCAGCGCTTCAACAAAGCCCATATCGCCTTCAGGCCCAAGATAGGCTTTCGAATCCTGTGTATCGACCAAGCGCTGTTCAGCCTGTTTGATCGCTTCGAACACAGGTGTGTCCCCTTGCCCCGTTCGGTACACACCGACGCCCAAGTCGATCTTGTCCGTCCGCGTGTCAGCGGCGTGCATTTTGATGAGCGCGAGCAGCGCGTCAGGCGGTTGGGTTGCGAGGTTCTCAAGCATAGCGAAGCTCCTTTGCCGCGCTGCGTCATTCCTCGCAACAGGCAAATGCACTTATCGCGTCGGGTTGTTCGCTATCCGGTAATGTCCGACTGCTTGGAGCGAGAATTAGAACGGCAGCCAGCGCTGCTTCTTGGAGAACTTCATATAGCCGGCATTGACGCCAAGACGCAGGCCAGCACCCATGCGGATCGGGATCAGCACGACATCGCCTTTGCGCAGATAGCTCGCATGCATGCCGCCGACCACGTAGGCTTGGCCCTCACCAGCCGGATAGCGCTCGTAAAGCTCTTCTGTGTCGAACAGGTTGTAGACGAGGACAAAAGTCTTGCCTGCATTCGCGCCAGCATCAAAGCCGATCGAAGGGCCGGTCCAATAGACCGGGCGCTCGCCTTCGACCTTGTGATAGAGCGTGCCCGAGCCATAACGCGCGCCGACGACAAAAGCGCCGCCTGCTTCGCGGCCTACGATGTAGCCGTTAGGGCGGCCTTGTTCAGCCAGCATCTTTTCGATCATCTTGGCAATGCCTTTAGCGCCATCGCCGAATACACCTTCAGCAGCGCCGATAAGATCGTCCTCGCCATAAGTGGTCTCAGCCGCTGCGAGCTCTTCATCCGTCATCGCAGGCGCTTCTGCAGGCTCCGGATCAGCCCATGTTGGCGCAGGCGTTCCTGGGAGCGGCTCGGAACTGTACACAACCTCGTCAGAAGGAGCAGCCTGAGTGGCGGTTGTTTGCTGCTCTTGCGGGACAGGGCTCACATAATCAGGAAGCGGCGCAAGATCGCCTTGCTCGGCGGGGCCATAGGCAGCGTCAGGATCGATGCTTTCAAGCTCTTGTGCGGCGACGGGCACGGCGCCCACGATCGCCAGAGCCAAGCCCCAGCTTTTGATGAATGCGGAAAAGCGCTTCATGGTATGCTCCTCGAAAGGGCTCGCAATGACCCTCAATGTTCGAACCAGAATCGCTTGGTGAAGCTACGACAATGACGCGGCGGTGAACCGAATCGAAAACACGGTGAACCGAGTCGTGGAGGCGGCAATTGGCTTAAAGGGACGCAACGCATCGTAAGCGCGCGAAAATTCCCGCATTCTCTCCCTTGCAGGCTGTGAAGCGCGCCATTATAGCGCGGCTCTCGCTTGCCGTCAGACAGCCTTGGCATGCGTGCTTGCGGAGACGTGGGTGAGTGGCTGAAACCAGTTCCCTGCTAAGGAACCATACCCATATCGGGTATCGAGGGTTCGAATCCCTCCGTCTCCGCCACTTTCCTTTGATTTTATTTATGATTTAATCTTGGAGTAGAGTTGTTCCCATAACCGCTCCCCGATAGGCGGCTTACTAGAGCGATCAGATATTCGCTTCCAGCAGGGCGATCTCGTCGGGCGTGAGGTCAAACAGAGCATAAACTTTCGCGTTGATCTCGGCGCGGGTCTTGGTGATCCAGTTTTCCCATTCATTGCGTTCCTGAAGCGGGATGGTGGCCTTCAGCGCCTTTTTTACTTCCTTCTGGAAGGCGGCGAAGTCGGGCAGTTCCCACCATTGCTTGAGCTTGTTGGAGAGCTCGGCGTTGCCCGGCTCTGCGGCAAGGTCGGGAATACGGCGGGTGATCGACTGCTGCAGTTCGCAGCGCTTTTCGGCTGCAGAATGACATCGTTCGGAGTACTCATTTAGTATCGGGTCGACTTCTATGTCGTCCAAGATTGGCAACTGCTCAACGTATTGCGTTTGAAAGCGAGCATATCCGCCCCGCGCTTTGGCTGTTAGAGCCTTAATTATGAACCACGCTACGCTTGAGTTCAGGTATGCGACGAGGGCGTTCGATGCGCTCTTCAGAAAGTAGCCGGTGTTTTCACAAAAATTGGCCGATTCATCCAAATGACATCGCGCTTCTGAAGCAATATCGCTCCACATGATCTTTGGAGATTCCAGAATTGGAACGTAAGCTTCCTGAGCCTGTTGAAGTTCAAACCACTCCTGCTTTGTAGCTCGGCGTTCTAACCGCTCCTTGAACGGCATGAGCCATTTTCGGATCGCCGGGTAATCAGCAATGTTCACCCGGTTTTTTGGGGTGTAGATTAGCCAGTCGTCCCCCGAGCTAGCTCCCCAGCGATGAAGGCCTTTGCCTTCAATTAGTGGCTTTAGAAGGTCGATCGATTTCGGATCATCTTGGCATATTCCTATTTTCGTTGGGGTATCGATCACAAACGCGGCCTTGAGGCCAGTTTTCACTCCCATCATCGGTGATCCGTAGCGCTCCTCCAATGTCTTTCGGTCACCCAAGAGTTTGTCACGCAATGCGGCGACCACTTGGTCCTCAAGCTGCCAAGAGCCCTCGCTGAGATCGAATTGCCGATATGGTTTCCGGACGTCCTCATAGAAGTCTTGGAAGCTGCCCTCGGGGATGGAATCTACGTTCCAAAACTCAAGCGAATGAGTGCTTTGGGGAGGGGTCGCGACCAAGGTCAAAATTGCTGGGTATGTTGTTACCCCTTCGAAGATTTGTACTTCACCGAAGTCTACAATATTCTCGATAGTCACGGAGCTCTTCAGAAATCTGCGCAAGGCCGAGCCGGAGCCGCTGCTGAAGAATGTTCGTGAACTGATGAACCCCAGCCGCCCTCCGGGTTTCAGAAGTTTTACCCCTCGCTCGAAGAAATAAACATAGAGGTCCGCGCGGTCCGAAACGACTTCATAGCGCTTCTCAAGCCACGGTTTCATCGGCTTGATTAGTTCCATCCGCACGTAGGGCGGATTGCCCAGCACGACGTCAAAACCGCCTTCAGCGAAGATTTCCGGAAACGCGGATTTCCATTCGAAGCCATGGCTTCGATAGGCAAAGCTGCTGTCTTCGATCAGGCTGTCGCCGACGCGCAGATTGGCGTCCAGACTGTCGAGCACCTTGCCGCGCTTTGCGGTCTTGATCCACAGGCTCAGCTTGGCGATTTCCACGCTCTCGCTGTTCACATCGACGCCAAAAAGGTTGTTGGTGAGGATTTCGCTGTCCGGGTCCAGTAGGTTGCCCGCCATGCCCTTGCCCTCAAGCTCGGCCAGCTTGGCGTTGACCTGTTGCAATTCGGTCTTCATGTAGTCGAAGGCCATAATCAGGAATACGCCAGAGCCGCAGGCAGGATCGACAATGCGCAAGTGTGTCAGCCGGTCACGATAGGCGGCCCATGCTTCGCGCTCTGCCTTGGCCGACTTCCACGCAATCGGGTCATCATCGGCCTTCGCGCCTTTCTTTGCGTATTGATCCAGCAACCCGGCAAAGATTTCCCGGCAATGCGCGCCAAGCGTCTGATCGACAATGAAGCGCGCCACATAGTCTGGCGTATAGACCACGCCATCGCGCTTGCGCCGTCCACTAGTGCCGCTGGCCTTCTTCTCGACTGGCGCTTCGCTAAGCGCTTCAGCCTGTAGCTGTTCCACATCGGCAATCGATTGCTCGAATATATGGCCCAGCACGGTGACGGAAATCTCGCTGGCAAAATCGTATTCAGCCAGCCGCTTGAATCCCTCGCAAATGTGGTCGGGAATATTGAGGGCGCGGATTGCCTCATTCGGCTGGAACAGTCCGCCATTGTAGCGCGGAATGTCAAGTTGACTGTTGCCCTGATCAATGGCGTTGAACAGGCCCAGGAACGTCTGCCAGACCGGTTTGGGATTGTAGGGGTCATTGTGCTGGAAGGCGCTCAACAGGCTGTCATCGGGCAACAGGCCATTGTCTTCTGCAAAGGCGATGAACAGCACGCGGTCCAGAATGGTCTGGCCCAGCCGGATCGATTCAAGCGGGTCGTCATTGGGCCGCTCAGCATTAACTGCGCCAATCAGGTCGCTGCGCAAGGTGCGATAGTCAGCATAGAGCCGCGCGGTAATGTCACGGTCCTCTTTGCGGCTTTCGTCGAGAATTGCCAAGGTCCGCCCAGACAGCAGGTTCTCGGCTGACAGCAGCAGCATGAAGCGCTGATACTCGGCTGGCTCATGGAGCTTCGCCAGATCGAAGCTGTCAAAGAATTGTCGCCCGTCCGCATAGCTGTAGATGCGGATTTCAAGGTAGTTCGAAACCAGCACCCATTTGGTGCCCACGTTGTCGCTGGCGTAATCCCATGCCTGCTTGACCGGGGATTTGGCGCGCCCCGGCATGATCGCGTCAAGGTCTTTGGTTCTCGCGCCCTTCAGTTCGAACGGGGCGATAATCCGGCTTTCATTCTTGGTGAAACGTCCAAATGCGAGATCGACCGAACCGCTGCCAATCGCCGCTTCAACATCGACTGTCCATTCGCCGCTGTCGTTGAAATCGCTATAGCCTAGCACCTCGCAAATGATGCGCTGCTTGAAGTTGCCGTGAAGTGCGGTTTCCTTTTGGGACTCGATAGAGCCGTCGCGGATAGTTTCGCCCCATTGGCGCAGAACTTCGAGCTTCGCCGGGTCCGGGGCCGGTGCGCTGGCAACATGCCGGTCGATTGTCTTGGTGTTGAAAAGTTGCAAGCCCGATTCCCCAATGTTGGGAATGATCTAGCGGCCTTTGTCGGCTGGCGGCAAGCGCCACTAGACAGCCTTGCCCAGCCGCCTTTGCAAAGCCCTCATAAGCGCCCTGTCGTCCATTTCGTCGCGGTCGCTGTTGCCCGCCGCCCGGATCAATTCGCCCTGCTCATAGGTAGAAACGCGACCATAGCTGGTGAAGGTAGTCATCAAGTCCGAATGGCCTAGGTTTTGGCTCCAGGCCTTCATTTCCATGACGGACAGGTCCATCGCCATCGCGTGCCGGACCAGCATATCGCGGAAGGTGTGCGGGTTGTAATAGGGTAGGCCAGCCGCTTCGAATGCCTTGCGGAACACTTCGCGCACCGGGCCGGTTGACGCCCAGCCGTCGCGGGCAAGCCCGGTCGGCTGGAATGCGCCGTCATCGCCAAGGCCCATGGCGGTTGCCGGGAACAACGGGTCAGCTGGTCCCCAAAGTTCGACTTCGCGCAGTTCCCGAATCCAGCCCACGACGATCTCCAGTGCGCCCTCGCATACCGGCATAAAATAGGTGCGGAAGGTCTTTGCGAATTTGGTCCGCACCGTCCGCGCGTCCTGTTCGACAAAGCCGCCCTCAATATCGATGTGCTCGAGCCGGAAGCTGGCTAGTGCATTGACCCGCGCGCCAGTGATCGCGGCGAAGGCCAGCAGCGCCCTGTCGCGCCGCTCGAGAACCGTGGCGGCTGGCATAGTGTCCAGCACCTTGCGCACCTGTTCCAGCGACGGAACGCGCTTCTCGCGCCGTGCGCGGGCGATGGCGGTGTCTTTCTCGCTCAGGTTAAAATAGTCAGCATCGGAATAGGACATGTGCGAGCGGAAACCCGGTTCGCGGCTAAGCCATTCGAAAAAAGATTTCAGGTCGCGCAGCGTCGATTGCACCGTCGCCTTGCTCAGCCGTTCGCCTGACTTGGCATTGATCGCTTCGCCCAGCCGCTTCTTAAAGGCAACGGCCTGTTCCTTGTGGAAGCGCTTAAAGTCCTTGTGTCGGTTCGATGCTTCGAACTTGGCCAGCGATTGCGCCACCCTGTCGATGGTTGTCGTATCGCGGCCCTTGGCCTCTCGCAGGAACGCGAAGTAGTCGCGCTTCACCCGCTCGTTTGCAGCGTTGTGTTTTGCCATGGTCTAGCCTTCCTTTTCGAAGTCACAATTCAGGGAGGAGGACAACTGCCCATTTAGGCTTGAAGGGCCTTGCGTGATCTGGACCTCACAACCGGGCATTTTCCGCTCCAGATCGGAAAAGCGAATGCGGCGATGCATGACCGTCTCACAGACCTCGCAGATAGCGCGCATGTTGCCGCTGTCAGTGCGCATTGGCTGGTAATCTACCATGCCCAGCGCTGGGCGGCGTGGTTCGCGGCATGACAGGCAATAGAGTGTGCCAGGAGCGCAAGGCTGCTTGCGGCTGGTGCGTTGCGATTTCAGGAATGCGCGAACGGTTGCGCCTTGGAACAGGACGGGGCGCTGGCCATCTATCGGTTTCAGCCCCTTACGCTGCCAGTTGCGCACCGTGTTCTTGTGGATGCCCAGACAGGCGGCAAGCTCGCCAGCCGTATAGCTGTAGTGCGACTTGACGCGGTTAGGATTGGCCCGACGCGCGGGCATTTTGGCTAGGCCCCTCCTTCGATAAGTGCGTGAAGGCTGTCTGCCGGGATGACGGTTCGACCGCCAATACGCGTAGCGCGTAGACGGCCCGCCGCAATGTGCGAATAGATGGTGGTGCGCCCCAAGCTGGACGCCTTGCAAGCTTCCTGGATGGAATAGGCGATCTTGGGAGGATCTTGTTTTTCTGACTGCACTGGCTGTTCCCATTTGGCCCAAGCAGAATTGACTCGGACTTCATCGGACAACCAGTTAGATCACGGCCAACTGTTGCAGAAGACGACTTAATTCGGCTGCAATTTTGAACCCGCAAAACGGTGACAGAAATTTGCACCCACGAAATTATCGTTGAACTTCGTCCCTAGTCTTCGGCCTCACTATCTGTGCCCGCTTGGCTCGCAGCAAGTAGGCCCAATGTTTGGGGACGCGAGCCAAATAAACCGCGAGGCTGAGACTCTGTGGCGAGGGCATTAAGACTTCCCTGCTGCACCGTTGCTTCAATCTCTTTGAATGTCATCTCCCTAGGTGGCAGCTTGCCTTCGCGCGATTCATAATCTGCAATTGTCGAGCGAGCACGATCCAAGGAGAATTGCCATACATCGGGCCGCGCACTTTCCGGCAGTTCTGACAATGCCTCAAGCGCTCGTATATGCGCCTCATATGGACCAGAATCTCTGCTCTGATTTTCAGCCGAAACCAATGTGAACCAGCGACGATCATAGGGTCCGCGCGAAAGCTTCCGCTCGATACGCTTATGCGTCGAGACTACACTATGGCCTGGGTTTCGTTCGGAAAACTCTTTTGCAATCGCATAGTTTGAGCGTGCGGAAAATGGATCGTTGCCAGCCAACCAATCGCGAGCATCAGCCTCTATCACCTCGCGCAATTCCGGCCAATCAGGCTCGCGCTTTCGGCCTCGCTTGGCCTTGGTCGCTTCCTTTACGGCATCCTTGACGGCGTCCGCACCATAGCGCCAGATTGCCCGCTGAATATCATCATGCACGCTCGGACCAACCAAATCCAATTTGGGCAGCGCAAATTCCGCCAGTGCGTTTCTCGGCGGTTGGAGCGCGTTGTCCGGTTTCGTTTCGTTCTCAGCCATAACCGCTTCCCTCGCGGCACCCATGGGAAAAGCGGGGAAGCGCGTGGGATGCGCGCTTCTCGGCTGGCCTGCCTATCCCCGCCCGCAATCTATGGCCTCAGTTGGAAGCTTGCCAGCCGCTCTCAGAAACCATCCTCATATTCGTGAATATCGACGAAAACTGCCGTTCCGCTAACGACCCAAATGCCGCCGAAATTCGATTGACTAAGCATTGCCAAAGACCGGCCGGAACACCGTGGTGGGATTTTGGAACGGAGAAAACCGTTCGAAAAGGTCCGATCTGGATCATTTGCTTCATCGCTCGATGGGCTGTCTCTCCGATGAAGCTCATGCCCGAAACCAAATGTCAATATCTCCGACTGCGCCATATCGGTTCTATCAGGAAGCTAGTTCTGTGGAACTATATGGCAAAAGTAAGCCATGAAATCGATACTAAGCACATCAAACGCTTGGCGGCAGGGAAAGGGACTTTATTCAACGAAGGTTCTTGGTGGATCACGATACTCGCAAGACAAAAATAGAAAGCAGTTCGTCGTTTTTTGCGGTCATGTTTCGATCATTTTCGCCCTCTTCAACTCAACACAAATAGCAAGAGCCGACGTGCTCGAGATTGATGCGAGCGGTGCGCGCTGGATAGCAGGTGGGCCAAAGATCGCGGATAGGCCATTCGGTCCAATAACTGTAAGTGTCGAAGCCGGTAGATTAGCGAACGGCGCTTCAATCCCTGCTGAATACATCGAGACGGTCGCAACGCTTTCGGAGCGCTATGATATCAGTCCGGCACTAATTGAAGCGCTGGTTTGGCAGGAGAGCCGCTGGCGCGAGAATGCGGTGTCCCCAAAAGGTGCCAGAGGCCTCGCTCAGCTGATGCCCGCGACCGCACGCTACCTTGGCGTCGATCCAGACGATCCCATCCAAAACCTTGAAGGCGGGGCCCGCTACTTGCGCGAGCAGCTCGACAGGTTTGACGGGAATCTGGAATGGGCTCTGGCGGCCTACAACGCCGGACCCGGCCGGGTCGAGCGCGCGCAAGGCATTCCGCGCATCCGCGAAACTCGGATCTATGTCGCATCAATCATGGCGCGGCTTGCGCTGACTCGAAATCAAGGCACCGCAAAAGAGCGGGCCCTTGCAGTCTACGATTATTCAGGAAACGGAGAAATATGACGCCGTTTATCTCTCGGTTTAGCAAGACCACTTGTGTGCTTTCATTGATGTTTATGCCAGGCGTCGCATACGCACAGCAGGCCGGTGACCCGCAAGGTTCCGGCCCCATCGTGTCAGCGCTCGGCTGGCTGCAAGGCACTTTGCTGGGCAATGTTGCAACAGCAGTCGCTGTGATGGCAGTTGCAGCGATCGGCTTCATGATGCTGACCGGGCGGATGAACTGGCGCTTCGGCGCAACTGTCATCATTGGCGTGTTCATCCTGTTCGGCGCAGCGACCATCGTCGCTGGCATTCAAAGCACGGTTGCTTGACGCTGTGAGCGCTCTCGTTCGTCATCCCGTTCACCGCGCGCTGACAAGACCGCAAATGTTTGCCGGCGTTACGATGAATTTCTTCATCATCAATCTTATGGTGACCACTATTGCGTTCCTGATGATCAAGAGCTTCTGGATCATTCCCGTTCCAATCATCACGCATATCATCGGCTACTTTGTCAGCCTGCGGGAGCCTCGCATCTTGGACCTGTGGATCACGAAGGTTTCGATGTGCCCGCGCGTTCCAAATTACCAACACTGGGGATGCAACAGCTATGCGCCCTGAGCTGGAAGGTAAGCCCGCATGACTAAATGGATCGGACCCGCTGCCTGGAGTGCAAAGGAAGCCCATGCCGCAGATCGCCTGCCTTATCTCCGCTTAGTGGACGAGAACACCGTCTTGCTGCGCGATGGCAGCGTGATGAGTTCAATCCAGGTTCCAGGATTGCTGTTCGAGACAGAAGACAGCGACGCTCTTAACGCACATTCGGCAGCACGCGAAGTCATGCTCCGTTCAACGCTCGACTCACGCTTCGTACTCTATCATCATGTCATCCGCCGCCGTGTCGAAGTGGAACTGCAATCAGATTTTGAAGAGCCGCTAAGCCGGCATATCGACCAGCGCTGGAAAGAGCGACTTGCAGGCGGTTCGCTGTTCGTGAATGACCAGTTCATAACTGTTATCCGAAGGCCCGCGCGTGGCAAGGCTGGCCTCGCCGAGCGGGCTGCAAAGCTCTGGAATCGAACCTCCTCGCGTGACATTGAACCTGATCCCAAAGATGTGCGGACGCTGAAATCCACGATCACCGGGATCGTTGCATCATTGCAGAGCTATGGTGCTGCAACTCTGAGCGAATACACCTCGCCGCAGACCGGCAAGGCGAACTCAGAACTACTTGAGCTCTTGTCCGCTCTGTACAATGGCGAGATGCGCCCAGTTCGGCGACCGTATAACGAAACTGAAATCGGGCATATGCTGCCTTACAGACGCACCAGTTTTGGACTGGACGCAATGGAGACCCGCGGATCGGGTGCGCCGGACTTTTCAGCTATCCTTGGCTTGAAGGAATATCCCGAAGCAACATCCCCGGGCTTGCTCGACAACCTGCTGCGGCTTCCGTTTGAGATGATCCTAACCGAAAGCTACGCGCCTGCTGAACGAACTACAGCCAAAGAGCGGATCGATCTTGCCCTGCGGCGCTTGCGTTCAGTCGATGAAGAGGCCGCGGCTGAACGCACGGACATGCTGTCTGCTCGTGATGCTCTTGGCAATGGAGCTGTGGGCTTTGGGGACCACCACCTCACTATCCAAGTGCGCGAGCAAACGCTTGCCCGGCTCGACGACGCGGCAGCATCCTGTGCTGCAGCGATAGCCGATACCGGTGCGATTGCAGTGCGCGAAGACACCAATCTTGAGCCTGCCTTCTGGGCCCAGTTTCCTGGCAATGAGAAATACGCAGTGCGGCGCGCGCTGATTTCGAGCGCCAATATGGCAAGTTTTGGCAGCCTGCATGGCTTCGCGCTGGGCCAAGCAGACGGCAACCAATGGGGTGATGCCGTCACGCTGCTGCAAACGACCAGTGCAACGCCGTTCTTCTTTAACTTCCACCACGGCGACCTCGGCAATTTCTCTGTCATCGGTCCCTCGGGTTCCGGTAAGACCGTGGTGATGAACTTCCTCGCTGCACAAGCGCAGAAGTTTTCGCCTCGCACGATCCTGTTCGACAAGGATCGCGGTGCAGAACTCTTCATTCGTGGCATAGGCGGCCGGTATGATCGGATCGCGCCTGGCGAGCCAACCGGTTTCAATCCGCTCGCTCTCAGCGATACACCTGCCAATCGGGCTTTCCTGCGTGATTGGTTTGGTGTTCTGCTGTGTGCTGAAGGGCCCGAGGAAGTCGCAACGATCAGCGCTGCCGTTGACGCAGCCTATGCAAACGACGCCTCGCTTCGGCGCCTGCGCCACTTCAAGGAACTTCTTTCCGGCGCTCGCCGCCCAAAGGCTGGAGATCTGGCTGATCGGCTGTCAGCCTGGATCGGCGGTGGCAAGGAACAGCGCGGCCAACATGGTTGGCTGTTCGACAATGAACACGACCTGCTGGACCTCGAAAGCCGGGTCCTTGGATTTGACATGACCGCGCTTCTGGAAAATCCCAAGCTGCGCACACCGGTGATGATGTATCTCTTCCACCGCATTGATGAGCGATTGGATGGCGATCCAACTATGATCCTGATCGACGAAGGCTGGAAGGCGCTCGACGATGAGGTTTTCGCAAGCCGTATTCGCGACTGGCTGAAGACTTTGCGCAAGCGCAACGCGCTCGTTGGATTTGCAACTCAGAGCGCACGTGATGCGCTCGACAGCCGCATTTCGACCGCTCTGGTCGAGCAGACCGCGACCATGATTTTCATGCCTAATAGCCGCGCTAAGGCCGAAGATTATTGCGATGGTTTTGGCCTCACTGAGCACGAATTCGACCTCATCAAGTCGCTTCCAACCCATAGCCGATGCTTTCTTGTGAGGCAGCCAGATGCAAGCGTGGTGGTTCGTTTGGATCTGTCTGGCGCGCCTGAAGTGCTGACGATCCTGTCTGGTCGCGAAAGTGCGGTCCGGCGGCTCGACCTTCTGCGTGAAGCGGTCGGCGATCATCCATCTGACTGGTATCCAGCACTGACCGGTAGAGCCTGGCCAGATGTTGGTCATCAGGACGAACTGGATGATTATCCTTACGGGCATGCAGCTGAATGACAACGGCTTGCGATCTTGCGATGGACAATTTGAGCGGCGGCGTAGCAGGTGCGCTGACCGCGATCGACTGCATGGCGAACGACGTTACGTCCGAGACCTTCGGGCGGTTGTTTGCACCAGGAGGATCACTCGGCACAGTCCTTACGATCCTGCTTACACTCTATGTGGCTTTCTTTGCGATTGCGCTGCTGCTCGGCCGATCCAGCCTCGACATCCGCGCGCTCATGCCGCGCATGATCACTTTGGGGCTCGTGCTGACATTTGCGACCAGTTGGGTCGCTTATCAGAGCGTTGTGTGGAACCTCGCAATCGGTACACCTGATTGGCTGGCCGGATTACTCCTTGGCTCAGAAGGCTCAGCGACTCGCAATTTTGGCGCAAAGCTCGACGTCGTCTTTGCCGCCGTTCAAGAGACCTCGTCGAGCAATCAGAACTTCTCGGCATTCTCTCCTCCGGGCATGATGTGGCTAGGCGCACTATTGCTCTTGCTCGGTACCGTTGGCCTCCTGGTCACTGCGAAGATTGGGCTGGCGTTACTCGTCGCCCTGGGACCAATTTTCGTCGTGATGGCATTGTTCAGCGCCACGCGCGGCCTGTTCACCGGCTGGCTCAAAGGCGTGATCATGCTTGCGCTGGTGCCGCTCTTTGCAGTGCTAGGTGGCTCGATCATGCTGGAGCTGGCAGTCCCCGTTCTCGCAGCCCTCATCGCAGTACCCAACCAAATTGATCCGGAAGCGGCGATGGCATTCTTCCTCATTGGAGCGGTTCACTGCGCGCTCATGGCCATGGTCCTGAAAGTCGCTAGCACCATGGTGTCGGGTTGGCAGGTGTTTGGCTTCGCACCTACTGCACAACAAGCAATTGCGGGCGATACAGACACAAGCCGCCTGGTCGAGGCTCGCGTCGCGCAGCAGCGGCAAGCGGCTCCTTCCCAAGCCGAGACGCGTTCGAGGCAGATCCATCTGTCTGCTAGCGCGACCAGTGCGCCCGCGAATGATTCCGGCAACTCTAACCCATCTTCCCAGACCACGCGGGTTTTGGCGATTCGCTCTGGTGAAACGGCATCAAAATCTGATGCTCCGTCTCAATCGCGCACCCGTGGCATCGGAAGCCAGTTCCGAAGCGCCCGCAAATCAGGTGCACTCAAATCGGAGATTGCTTAATGATCCGCGCAAGCATTTCTGCGCTTCTACTCGGGGTCTTAGCTGCGCCAGCCTTTGCTAGCGATCCGCGGCTTGTTGAGCATGAATATGATCCGGCTGAGATTGTGCGGATCGATGGCAAGGCTCGAGTCCAAGCGACAATCAGATTTTCTGAAAGCGAGAAGATCGAAAACGTCGCAATCGGCGACAGCCGGTCTTGGCAAGTGACCCCCAATAAGCGTGCAAATTTGCTGTTCGTGAAGCCGCTACAGGCCAATGCCGCGACAAACATGACCGTTGTTACCAGCCGCAGAACCTATCTCTTCGACTTGGTCGCCAGCCCTCGAAGCAAACCGGTCTACGTCGTCAGCTTCACGTACCCGGAAGGCGAAACCGCAGCGGCTGAGGCTGCCCGCCTTGCGGAGCAGGAAACGGCTTCATCGGCGGAAATCGCCGCTGCGACCGACCCTTATGCCGTCGTTGATCCCGCGACGCTCAATTTTGCCTGGGCCTCGCGCGGAGACAAAGAGCTGCTTCCCGAGCGGGCATACGATGATGGCGACGCAACATTTCTGATGTGGCCATCAGGAGCAGCTGTTCCTGCCATTCTCATCGTCGATGAGGACGGCACAGAAGGACCGGTCAATTTCACTGTGCGAGGTGACACGGTGATCGTGGATGGTGTTCCGTCAGAGATCATCTTGAAGTCCGGCAAAGATCGGGCGGTCTTAACCCATGACGGTCCTGCAAGACCAAAACGTGCAGCCACTGATGACGCTTCCCTGGCTCAGATTGCGCCTAGCGCACGGGAGAAGAACTGATGCGCCTTGCCATGAGACTGCCATCCAAAGGCTCAGGTGGCGCTACAGCCAATGATGCTGATCCCCGCGAGACTGCGAGCGCGGAAGTCATCGATCTGGCCAGCCGGACGGCTTATCCAGCAGTCACACAAAACCGCGGCAAGAAAGATGGGTTTGGTCTTGCCGCTGGAATCAGCATAGTAGCCCTCTTAGGCGCGCTGACCTTGTCGAGCATGAATTCTGCACGCCTTGACGAACCTGAAGGCAATGGCAATCCAGACCTCGCGCAAGCAGGTGCTGCTGCAGTGCCAGCGAGAGTGCCTCAACCTCAAATCGAGCCACAGGTTTCGCCGCAAACGGAGAATTCCCCTGTCCCGATGCCCGCACCGGCTCCCGCTGGTGTCGTGAACAGCGCGCCTGCTGCCAATCCCTATGCCAGTCCGACAATGGTGTTCGATGCGAGCGCCGCTCCTGTACCATTGAGCCAACCTGCCGGTGAAGCTGTTACAGCACCGGGCGGGTCAGTTGTCGAAGGCGCGGGAAGCGCAGCCGCTCAATTTGCAAGTCGGATCGGCGGCGTTGGCGGAGCACCCGCTCAAGCAAGCGCGATGGCCAATCCATCAACAACCGTCACTCAAGGCACACTCATTCCTGCTATTCTGGAAACTGCGATCGACACTGACGTGCCCGGCTATGTCCGCGCGGTTGTTAGTCAGGACGTGCGCAGTTTTGATGGAACGAGTGTCCTTGTTCCTCGCTCCAGCCGCCTGATCGGTCAGTATCAGAGCGGCCTGCAAGGAGGCCAGAAGCGGGCCTATGTCATCTGGACCCGGCTCATTCGCCCTGATGGAGCATCTGTAAACCTCGCCTCGCCTGCGGTCGGCTTTGATGGAACGACAGGTTTGGAAGGCAAAGTGAAGTCCAATTTCTTCAAGAGGTTTGGATCTTCATTATTGCTCTCGGTTGTCGGCGGACTTGGTGCGGTTGCATCTGGCGGAGCATCGGTTGTCATAGGAGGCGCCGGACAATCAGCAGCCGCAGCAGCCGTACAGCAGGATGGGCAAATTGGCCCTACAGTACGTGTACCGATGGGCGAACCGATCCGTGTATTCACTGCGCGTGACTTGGATTTCTCCGCGGTGAGCGGCGGGTAATTGATTGGCTTCTCGTATGACAGCAGAAATTCAACCGTTGCGTGAAAACTTGGCAAATAAGCCTGCTGGCAGCGCGTATCTTGATGCCTATCTCGCCCCATTCATGCAATGGCTTGAGCGCGATACCGTTACCGAGATCCTTGTGAACCGCCCCGGCGAGGTCTGGATCGAGGATGCGCAATCCTTTGGCATGAAGCGCGTTGAAGCCGAACAGATCGATGATCTCCTGATCCAGCGACTTGCAGAGCAGGTCGCACGGCTCAACCACCAGGGCATCAACCGGGAGCACCCCCTGCTCGGCGCAACCCTGCCAGATGGTGCGCGCGTGCAGTTTTGCGGACCACCAGCGACACGGGGTCATTGGGCGATGGCTATAAGGCGACACAGACGCCTTGACGTGTCGCTCGATGCGTATGATGTGGGTGCACTCAGCAACGCTTCAGAGCCGGCAACGCCAGACGCTCATAAAGAACCCGTTGCTTTCTTGCGAGAAGCGATCCGGCAGCGCAAGACGATCCTGATCTCAGGCGGGACCAGCAGCGGTAAAACAACCTTCCTCAACGCGATGTTGGGCGAGATTCCAAAGGACCAACGCGTCGTTTTGGTCGAGGACACACCTGAACTGAAGCTTCCCGGCGCGAACGGCGTGGGTCTCGTCGCTGTCAAAGGCGAGATGGGCGAGGCGAAGGTATTAGCTGATACCCTGCTTCAAGCCGCTTTGCGATTGCGGCCCGATCGCATCGTATTGGGCGAATTGCGCGGGTCTGAAAGCGTAAGCTTCCTTCGCGCCATCAACACTGGTCATCCGGGAAGCTTCTCGACGATCCATGCGAACACTCCGCAAGGAGCTCTGGAACAGCTGGCGCTCATGGTCATGCAGACAGGGATAGGCCTGACCCGGCAGGACACAATCGCGTATGCTGCAGGCGTGATTGATGTGGTGGTGCAGTTAGGCCGCAGCAAAGATGGCAAACGTGAGATCACTTCGATTGTTGAGACCATCTCGGCATTCAACGAAACTGAAGAACATGGGCCAAATTGACGTGTCCAGATTCCAGACCGCAACTCGCAGATCATAGCTCGGCAACTTAAGCTAAGCGACCTAGATATTCAGCCGAATATGCAGCGTTACCATATGGGCGGGGTTGTCCCAGCCACAAACTTCCCTCGCATCCCAGGAACCCCCAGCTCATCGCCCTACTCTAAGCCGCCTTTTCTCGATCGCTGAAGTAAGCTTCCAACTTTGAGCTGCTGCTTTCGGTCAGTTTAATGAACGTCCGGCGCTGATCCGTCGGATCAGGAGATCGTGACACTAGCCCCCATTTCTCGAGCAATTTGAGCCATCGCAACGCTGTTGTGGCAGGTGCATTAGAAGCAATACAAAGACTTGTGACTGAAATGTCAATTCCCGCTTCATTGGCGACATAGAGGTCTAGAAGCATGTCCCACGCCGGTTCCGCAAACATCTCGGAAGGGAAATACTCTTCTCGTTGTGTCCGACTTACGATGTCGCGCTTAACTTGATCGACAACTGGCCGATTGGATCGATCGATTGTTGTGTCAGCCTGAACTGAAACATTGGCGAGTAGGTCATTCAACCTACCCACCGCATCAATTAGCTCATGTTCAGAAATGTCAGATATGTATGCCATTCAGCGCCCCCGCTACTTAATTCATGAGCACCTCGACCAATTGCTCAGTCCAAATACTACACGAGAAGAACGATTCTGCGGCACCGAAGAGTGGACATTTCGATTTGTTAATCAGGTGTATCGAGTAAGGATCTCCCGATCTCCTCAATCGCCTGATTCAGGTGTATTGAAGCGACATCAAGACCCTGTTTATCAAGGATTTTCAGCGCATCGATCAGAGATGCAACTGTTTGATGCAGCACCTCTTTATCCCCGATATCCGGTGCATTGTTTGTGGGTTGATTTATCACTGCATGTTACTCGCCTTGTAAATGAACACGCTCAGTCCGAGACTGCAGCGTTTGACAGTGAGAATGATTAGCAACTTTGTCTTTCAAGGCCAAGTTTTTGAGATTGCTGATCGCTCAATCGTCGAAGCGACATTGGAAGCGCGAGTGATCTGAATTGGGGGCGAGAAAAAACCTTATGGCTCGCAACCGACATTCAAGAACTTTGCATGAACCCCAGATCAGGACTCCGGAATCGGCCAATATTGGGAGCAATGCTCGTTAGCTCAGATTCGGGCACTCCAAACCATTTCGCTAAGGTAGTGGAAAGTTCATCAACCGATATCGTCGGAAGCAGCCTTCCGCGCCCGACCTGATCATCCGACTCAATTGAGGTTCGAGGCGCAGTCCCGAAAAAGCGCCCGCCATTTACCGCGCCTCCCAGGACGAAGTGATGCCCACCCCATCCATGATCACTTCCATCGCCGTTAACAGAAAGAGTGCGACCGAAGTCTGAGGCGGTGAACAGCGTAACGTTATCCGACAATCCAAGTCCAAGCATGGCGGCAAAGAAATTATCCAATGCATTGTCGAGCTGCCCGAGCAGAGCATCATGACTACCTCTCAAACCGCCATGATGGTCGAAACCGCCAATCGAAACCATGAAGACTTGGCGCTTGACCCCCACTTGCTGCCGCGCATCTATCATTTTTGCGACGACTTCGAGCTGCTGAGCGAGCGCCGTACCGCCAATGCTCGGCTCATACTGAGACTTTTCGAGGATTTCGTTCAAGAACAAGCCATAGTCTACCGATCTACTGTTGATCCTGACGATATCTTGCTGAAACGCAGTGCCGCCACTCTGGCGTAGAATCTGATTGAGTGCATCACTGGCGCTCGGCATACCGAACGCTGAATACTTCAGAGCGGCCGGGGTAAGCGCCCCCTTCGTACTCAGGCGAAAAGGCATCGAGTCCTGGCCTCGAAGGAAAACTCCGTTTCCGGAGATGCTTAGGGCCGTGAACATGCTGTTCGAATTACGCGACTGCGCGAGGTCTGCCATTCTGCCACCCCAGCCGGTTCGCAGGTCAGCACTTGTAGAGGTCTGCCATGCCGATTGCTGATCATTGTGGGAGAAGAGCTTTTTGGGGACCGGGTAAGAAGCACGGTTGTCGCTCAGAAACTGTGCTTTCGTAAGCGGAGTTTCCAAAGGCCCTGTGTTCAGCAATATTGCTAGATTACACTGATGAAAACGGGAGGTGAGCTTTGGCATTGTCGGTGCCAACGCATACTGTATCCCATCGGTAAGTTGCTGCTCATCATTGGGGAACAACACGGAGGATTGAAGTGCCTCTTTAGTTAGCGCAACCCCCATTTCACCGTTTGCGCCACCACCCCGCAACTGCTGATAGAGTAGGTAATTATCTTGATCATACGGGATGAGCGTATTCGCATGATCGTTGCCACCATCAAGAAATACGCAAACAATTGCTTTGTAATCCTCGACTACGCCTGCGGCGGCTAGCTCATTGATAGCAGCCAAATCCATTGCGTAAGCACTTGCCCCACCCAGTAGTGACAATTGCCCGCTGCGCTGGAGAAAAGCTCGCCGGGAAATCGCTGTTTGTTTTGAGATCACGACAACGTATCCTAGCCTTGGATTTGGAATTCTGGAGCTGCCATTACGAGAAAAATCGCCGCGCGGATGACCTGCAATTTCTTATCTTGAGGATCGCTTTGCGCGACAGGCGAACTAGATAGTCCATTGACTATTTGGTCTCTGGTTTGCCCAGATAGTTGATTAGCAGTGAGCAAGAGATTGAGATGGTCGACCAGCCTGTCTGGCTGATGAGCTATCTCAAGTTCTGCCAGATAGGTCGCGGCTACATCTGTCGGCCCGTCGGTGGTAAAAGCCAGCACTCTTTGCATCGTGTTCAAATAGCCCACGATCGATGTCTCGTTTATGAGTTGAGATTCTGGTGCAACCAATCCCGCCGCATCTGCGCTCGAATTCGTGGCCACGTAATTCTGCCCAAAGAAGCCGAAAACCGAAGGTGCGCGTAGCGGAGACTGCCCCAAATGAGTGGTCTCAGTCTCAAAGCTGCCAAAGTCCCACCAACCGCTTTGTGATCGCGCACCGAACGTACGTCCCCATTGGATCAGCCGAAACATCGGCTCCTTTATTCTGCCGAAATTCGCACTCGAATTGCTTGCTGGTTGCAGTGCTTCATCATCCAACAGGATGGCTCTAAAGACAGCCTTCAAGTCCCCGCGAACTCCACTGCCATTGTCATTGAAGATTGAAGCAACTCTGGACACATAGGTCGTTGAAGGGTTGCTCGTGACTAGTCGCTGGATCATGCGCTTACAGAAAAATGGTGCAACATTTGGATGTTGGAACAGCGTGTCTAGCGCGATCTTCAGAGTTTCGGACGCTCCCGTATTCTCTGGTATCCTTGTACCTAAGAAGGATTTTTCTGCATTGGAATGAAGTGACTCAGTCTTGGGGAAAGCCCACTTAGTCGGGTCCGCTGTCAGCGGCTTCCGCGCGTAACTCGCGTCTTGCACTCTCCATGCGGGATTGCCGGGATCGGGGAAATACGGAACATCCTGATAATCAAAGTCATATCCGGTGAAGCACTTCGCCAGCCCTTCGACATCTTGGTTGGTGTAGGTCTCAGTCGCTTCGCCACCCTCTAGCTTGACCGAGCCGTCCAAGTTGAGTTCTTCAAGACCTATGGTGAAAAGTTGCATGACCTCTCGAGCAAAATTCTCATCGGGTTTGCGGCCTGTTTCAGGATTGGATTTTTGGTTCCCAACAGTATCGAGGAAGACCCCCATGGCCGGTGTCAGGGTGATTTCTTCCAGTAGTTGGCGAAAATTTCCAAATGCATTACGGTTGAGAATGTCCCAGTACTCGCCAACTGAGATGCCCGACCACCGGTATTTGATGCGGCTGGCCGATACGACGAAGAAGTCAGCGAGAGCCAGAGAGACCCGTTTACGGACCGGATTGTCGCCTGAAAGTAACTGAGACCAAACCATCCGATCAGTTAAATGCGGCCTGTCAAAGTGCCTTTCGTTATCGACCACATCGAGCTTCTGTACCGCAAAAAACTCTTCGGCAGTTTGCGAGTTCGGTTGCTCCAGCTTACGATTTAGCCAAGCCTCGTACCCTTCAGAACGAAGCTCAGTGATGTGCGCTTTGTCCACCCAAAGCGATGCTTGTAATAGGAAGCGAGCAGCTTCCTTGTCCGAAACTGGTTTACGCGCGGTGTCAACCGGCTGATCGGGTAGAGTAAAGCCCGCACCAGATTGACCATCATTGCCACCGCACGCAGTAAGCGCAAACGCCGCGCCAATCAGCGACCCCCGAGACACTCTTGTTGATACGTCGTTGCTGGGAGAAACGAACGGTGACTGTTTTACTGACTCTTGCTCAAGCTGATCTTCTTGCTCGGTACGGCAAACTTGTCCGCGCGCATGATATCCCTGAATCTCCATGCATGAATAGTTGCACAAGCCGGTTCAAGTTCATTGTGAGAATAGATCCATATTGGACATAAGTTCTGGTCTGCCTTTCTCAACAGGGTGGAAGCCGACTGAGAAACGAAATGCGTTGGGTCATTTAGGAGCACGCGGATTAGAGCCAGTTTGGAGGTTTCCCCACAAATAAAGTGGATCAAGCAAATGAGCGCGTAGCTAGAACCAGACTTGATGCTAAAACAATCGAGCCTAGCGTTTCATTAACCGAAATGGTTGCAGGCCGTTCGGTTAGGTCAGCCTTAATCACCGATACAAACGGTCCGCTTTCCACCTCAATGGCAGACATTCATTGCCCGAATCTTCGCGCCTAACTCCAGACAGTCCGCTTTCAGGCAAATCCAAGCGCCGAGGGAACGTCTCAAATTGAGGTGGAAAGCGGACGGTCTGGATTTCGTCGAATATGCAGCTAATGCCGACCGAAGCTTTGGTTTGGAGTAAGCGCAGTGTCAGGAACCGTCATCGCAGTAGCCAAAGATGAAGGACACAATTTCTCGAAGACGATCGTTCCAGAAATCGAGATCATCACAGGTTTGGGTGTCGATGGTGACGCTCATCTCGGCGAAAGAGTGAAGCACCGTTCACGTGTCAAAGTCGACCCAACACAACCCAATCTTCGCCAAGTGCATCTGATCCACTCGGAACTTTTCGATGAAGTTGGCGAAAAAGGCTTCAGGGTGCAGCCAGCAGACCTCGGCGAGAACATCACCACGAAGGGCCTAGACCTTCTTGGCCTTCCTCGTCATGCAGTCCTCGAGATTGGTGAGCAAGTGCGTTTGGAAGTAACCGGTCTCCGAAACCCGTGCGCGCAAATAGACAATTTCCAGAAAGGCCTGCTGTCAGCCGTGCTCGACAAAGGTCCAAATGGCGAATTGATACGCAAATCTGGGATTATGACGGTGGTGCTTGTAGGAGGTCTCGTTCGCGCGGGCGACCGCATTAACGTGAAGCTGCCTGCTCAACCTTTTCTGCCGCTTGAGCGTGTGTAGAAGCTAAGTCCGCTTTCGGGTCATTTGAGTGCGGCATTCTACGTCCGCAATTGGGTCGTCAGCGGACAGGCGGCTTTTGGAAAGACAACTTCGCTAATAGCTGTTGGCTAGCCAGCCGAGCGCAGCGGGGTCACGTTTCCACCAGCCGACGGGATCGTTGCGCAATAGGTGGCCCAATCGTCCATGAGCCGCCGCCGCTTGTCGAACAGATCGCCGCGTCGATAGGCCCGCTCCACCTTGTTTTCGATAGCGTGGGCCAGCGCCATTTCGGCAACCTCATGGGCATAGCCAGTGCATTCGGCTGCCCAATCGCGGAAGCCAGAACGGAAGCCGTGCACGGTCGCGTCGACGCTCATGCGGCGCATGAGCATTGCCATGGCCATGCCGGACAGCTTGCCGCCTTTCGCGCCGGGAAACAGATAATCGCTACCAAGCGGCTGTAAGCTTTCGAGGATGGCAACCGCACGCGGGGACAACGGCACGCGATGCTCTTTCGCTGCCTTCATGCGCTCGGCTGGTATCGTCCAAATTCCCTTGTCCAAATCGACTTCTGCCCAATTTGCGCCGATCACTTCGCCAGATCGCGCAGCGGTGAGGATCGTAAATTCCAGCGCCAGCGCAGCCACAGCCTCCCGCTTATGCAGTGCGCGGACGAATGCCGGAATTTCTTCATAAGGGAGCGCCTTGTGATGCCCACGAGATAAGCGGGTTCGAGCCGGAAGAATTTGCGCAAGGTGCCCGCGCCAGCGCGCTGGGTTTTCCCCTTGGCGATAGCCGCGCGCCTTGGCGTTATCGAGCACGGTCTCAATCCGTCCGCGAATGCGGCTAGCAGTCTCGGCCTTTTCTTTCCAAATCGGCTCAAGGATTTTCAGCACTTGCGCGGTTTCGACCTCGGCAACCGGCAAATCCCCAATTACCGGATACACATATGTGGAGAGCGTGTTGCGCCATTGCTGGCGATGTTTGGGGTTACGCCAGCTTACCTCGTTCGCAGCAATATACGCCGATGCTACGTCCTTGAACGTGGTTCCGGCCACCTTGGCAGCCTGAGCCGCCGCAAGGGCCTGTGCGGCCTCCCTGTCCCTTTCCTCCAGCGGATCAATGCCCGCCTTGACCTTGAAGCGCAGCGCCGCCGCTTCGTCGCGCGCATCGGCAAGAGACATGCCGCCTTGGCCAGCCGCACCCAAGCCAACGTCCCGCGACTTGCCGTTTAGCATGAAACGATAAACCCATGAGCGAGCGCCGGTCGGCTTCACCAGCAAATGCAGCCCGCCCCCATCGGCATGGCGTCCCGGCTTGGCATTCTTGACCGCTAGAGGTGTGAGAGCGTTGTGCAATTTTCGCGGCATTTCGGTTCCCTGTCCGGTAGTCGAACCTGCCAGCGCCTTGCCAGAGTGGCGGAATTAGCTGTCGTTCCCATAACCGTTCCCCGATAATAGTGCGGTTTTATGGGAACGCAATGGGGCACATACGGACAGTCAGACTGACACTCAGACCCAAAACTCTAGTATTCTTAGGGTTTAAGAGGATCGGTGCGGACTTGTGCGGCCTATAGTTAGGCGGACTCCGTCTCCGCCATTTTATTCTCAGACATGCTTACACGGCGATAAAGAAGACCAAGCGCATGCGCGCCCGGTCAGTCCTATCAATCCAAAAAAGCGTTTTGGGTCAGGGGCTTGGTTAGGGGCCGGACTATCCCCTGACCTCAACCGATTGGATCGTGCCAGCGATGATCAATATCCACGCCCGGCGTGGGTGAAGTCCCGACCCACAGGTTAGAACTTCACCTTCACGCCGGCTTTGGCACCGAAGCTGTTGTAATCGCCCAGCACATCGCTTTCGACTTGGAAGAAACCTGACAGCGGTCCATTGCTGTCCAGCGTAATCCCGGCCTTCACATCGACATATGTGCCGATCGGGTTGTTCTGGAAATCGACTTCGGCGTCGAGAGCACGGAACACAATGTCGCTCTCTCCATCGAATTCATGAACGACAACGGTATCGAGAAAATACCCGATCCTGGTGCTGCCGGACTTGTCATAGCCGCCAAGCCGCACTCCTGCAGCCCCGCGCAGCCCCTCGAGATTGTCGAATTCAAAGGTCTGATCCGAAATATTGAGGTCATCGAGATCGGTCTTCTGGAAGTCGAGGCTGACCCGTGGCTCCACATAAAGACTGTCGCCACCGACCCGGTAGCCCGCTTTGATACGCGCACCGAAGGCGGAACCATCCAAATCCCCGGCAAAAGCATCGCGAGTAATATCGACAAATTCGCCATTGATGCGGTCGTATTTGACCAAGGTATCAGCAAAGAAGCCGCCTGATGCGAAAGAGAGCGAAACACCGATATTCAGGACATCGAAGTTTGCCCGCGTGCCGCTAGCATCCTGCGCGAACTCCGAGCTGAGATAACCACCAGTCACGCCTACAACCAAGTTCTCTCCAAGGCTGTAATCAGCGCCACCCTGTAAGCCGAAATAATCTTGCTCATAGTCAAGATTGCTATCAGCCAAACCAAGCCCGGTAGTGTCGCTAAACACCTCGTCACGCGATGCAGAAACTGCGTAAGCGACGACCCAGGCAGGAGATGCGCTTGCACCCGCGCCGCGCGAGGTTGCACGGTAATCTGCCCATGCGTCGGCACTCTGATACCACAAGGATTGCGCGGCCTCGGCTATCTTCGTGCCTTCGAAGACTCGTTCGCTCAGATCGAGCGTAACCGAAAAGTCATTGGCCAGTGCATCGAAACCGAGATCAACAGACAAGAACGTCGAACTGATCGTATCGGCGAGGACGAACGCATCAGCCGCCGTTCCCTCACCTGCATCGACAAGCAGCACTTGACCATCGAACGAGAAATCTGCGCTGACGTTGCTCAGCACCAGCTGTGTCGTGCCTGTTGCAGCGCCGTCGATAACGATCAAATCGCTCGATCCATCAACAAAGCTGACATCAAGGGCGATACTGCCCCCGTCGCCAACGAAGTTGCCAGAGGTTGCGAATATGGTGCCTGTCTGGCCGTTAACGAGGTCGATCAAGCCTGAATTCTGCAGCAGTTCCAGGCCATCAATCTGCGCGCTTGCCGCAACCTGCAAAGTGCCAGAGTTTGCCAGCTGATCTTCGCCGTCGCCAAAATCGCTTACGCCTTCAGCGGCAAACATGCCGGTGTTGATCAATTGGTCGTCCGCTGCTGCAAACTGGATCGCACTGGCCAGCATGCCTGAGTTGGCAAGCGTGATGGGCCCTGTCGCGGGATCGTTTGCAAGCACGGCGAAGTCTCCGCCGCTCAACGTACCGTTGTTTGTGATCGAAACCGCCGCGCCTTCAGTGGACACTGCAATGCCGTTGGTTCCGCCACTTGTCTGACCAACCACTTCGATCGCAATTGTGCCGTCGCCATATGTCGCGGCATAGATGCCATTACCGGTGTCCGCTGTGACATCTCCCGCATTGATGGTGACACTGCCTGCCGACGACCTAACGCCAATTCCGGCGTTGTTAGCAGACACTGCGCCAGCAGTAGTATCGATCACAACATCGGTGCCATAGGCGAAGACAAGGATCCCTGCCTCTGGGAATTCACCTGCGTTGCTTGTCGCAGTGACATCGGCGGTCGTGATTGCAAGCACGCCTCCTGCCTCTCCATATGAGACCACTCCGATACCGAGAGACCCGGCCGTAACGCTGCCTGCGGTTGTATCGACAGTCACGTTGCCGCCAGCGCTAAATGAGTAACCGTAGACAACCACGCCGAAGCTTTCATCATCGGTCGCCACAACGTCTGCCGTCGTGATGGTTGTGTCACCAGAGCCAGAATTACTTGCGGAGATACCCCTGAGACTACCCGTGACTGTGCCCGCAGTGCTGTCGATATCGAGATCGCCCGCATCTCCAGAGTTGTATGCGGTGATCCCGGCGTCGCCGCCTGTCACATTTGCGACAGTTATTTCGGTCGATCCGGTGCCATCATTGAATACCGCGACACCAGCCGCGGTGTATGCTCCGCCAACAACTTCGCCCGCGCTGCTGTCGACGACAATGCCCGCGCCGCTTCCGGCGACATAAATGCCGCCGCCGCCTTCACCGCCACCAGAAACGTCAGCTGTCGTGACTGTTGTCGTGCCAGTCCCGTAATTGAAGACCCGGATACCGGCGAAATTGGCTGAAACGGCCCCGGCTGTGCTGTCGATAGAGACATTGCCGCCATTGCTTGCGACATCGATGCCATTGCCGAGCGTGGATTCTACGTCAGCAGTCGCAATGGTCGTGTCGCCTTCGCCATCCTGAGACGTGCGTATGCCGTCCGTTAGGCCGGCGACCGTGCCCGCTGTCGTATCAACCGCAATGCTTCCACCATCTGCAAAGGCATTGATACCGTCACCGCCAGTGCCGGTGACATTAGCGGTGGTAACACTGACATTGCCGGAGCCGAGGCTGACTGCGCGGATGCCGATTGCCCCTGTCACATCATAGTTTGTAGTGTCGATCGTGACACCGCCTTCACCATTGTTGGTGGAGCCCTGAACGCCATAGGCATCTCCGGAAACAGCGCCTGAAGTACCGATCGTCACTGTACCGCCATTGTCGGCATAGGCTGCAATGCCGATGCCTCCGGTCGCAGTGATACCTCCGTCAAATCCGACATTATCGATGACAATATCGCCGCTATCCGCATTGGCGAAGATACCATTGCCGCCAAAGCCTGTGATCGTTCCGATATCGCTGACGGATATATCCCCGCCGTTTGAGACGAGGTTGAGACCGTCTCCTGCCTGACTGGTCACACTGTCGAGATCGGAGACTGTGATATCCGCACCTTGCGTTTCGAGACGGATTCCGTCCGTTGCGCCGATAACGTTGCTGTCAACGTCATCGCCGCCTCGAACAGAGATGTCCGCATCAGCCTGATTAGTGATCGCGAGGATGCCTTCAGCACTCTGCCCTGTCACATTGCCAACTGTGATTGTGAGGGCGTCCGAACCGCCGTGATTGGCGTAGATACCCCGATTGCCGCCGATTGCAGCGCCCGCGCTCGTATCGATGTCCAACGTCGTCGAGTCAGCGCCAGTGACCATACTGACACCGTCAGCGGTCGTGCCCGTCACATTGGCTGTAGTGATGCTCGTCGCTCCAGTGCCCTCATTGATCGCGTAGATTCCGTTTCTGTCGCCAGTGACTGCGCCTGCACTAGAATCGACAGTAAGAGCACCGGTCTCGCCAATATTCTCGGCTGCAATCCCGTCCCCGGTCTCACCGGTGACATCAGCGGTCGTAATTACAAGATCGCCAGTTGCGCGGTTCTGCGCCTCGATGCCGTTCGTTGCTCCGTTCACAGAGCCAGCCACGCTGCTGATCAATATGCTACCAGCGCCATAGCCACCTTCGCCATAATCATTGACGCTGATGCCTGCTCCTGACTGCCCGGTAACATCGCCAGTCACGACGTCGGTCGTTGAATCATAGCCACGCGCGTAAACATCGATGCCGTCATCGCCGCCAGTCACAGCCCCGGCCGTGCTGTCGATAGTGATGGCGAATGAATCGTATGAGTTTTCGACGTTTATGCCATCGCCACTTGTGCCAGTGACATCAGCGGTCGTCACCTCAACGCCGCTACCTTCGCCACTATACTGATAGACACTGATACCGTCATTCGCGCCCGTGACGCTGCCTTGTGTGCTGTCGATTGTGGCAGAGCCATAGGAGTAGGCCCGAATGCCATCATCGCCTTGGCCAATCACATCGGCAGTGGTGATGGAAAGCTCGCCATAGCCGCTGTGATAAACCTCGATACCATCATCACCGCCGGTCACTGTGCCGGCGCTCGTATCGATCGTCACAGAACCGGTGTCGAAACCGGTATAGGTGTACACACCGTCAACAGATCCTGCCGTCACGTCCGCGGTTGTCACTGTGAGATCGCCGAAGCTGTATTGGCGCACATCGATACCAAAGTCGCTACCCGAGACACCCCCGGCGGTCGTATCCACACTCACATTGGCGGCATTATAGCTGCTATAAACGTAGACCCCGGTATCGCTCGCGCCAGTCACGCCAGCTGTCGTGATGGTGGTGTCGCCTGTGCCATTGTTACGAGCGTAGATACCCTCGTCTTCGCCCGAGACTGTGCCAGCAGTGCTGTCGATGGAAAGATCGCCGGCATCAGATTCATTATAGACATAGATGCCGTCACCATTGCCATCGCTTGTGGTCCCACCTGTAACGTCGGCCGTAGTGATGGTTGTGTTGCCTGTACCGGAATTGGTGACACGAATGCCCGATCCGTTAGCTCCTCCCTGGAAGACTGCACCGGCCGTAGTATCAACGCTCACATCAGTGCCTGAATGGTTGACACTGATGGCATTGCCACCCGTTTGAACAGTGACATCGGCAGTTGTGATACTTGTTACGCCGGACCCGTAATTGGCAGCATAAATACCTCCAGCATCAACAGTAGAGATCGTGCCGGCCGCCGTATCGATAAAAAGGTCTGTGCCTGCATGAATAGCCTCGATCCCTGTTCCTGCTTCGCCGGTTGTGCTGACGTCGGCAGTGGAGATCAGAGTCTCCCCAGTGCCTGTGTTTTCCGCTCTGATACCTCCAGTCGCGCCGCCAATGCTGCCAAGCGTAGCATCAATTAAGAGGTCACCAGTATCTGCGCCTTGGTTTTCTGCGCGTATGCCAATGCCAGTCGTGCCAGTGACGTCGGCTGTAACAATCGACAAGTCGCCCGTATCGAAGTTGAAAGCATCAATACCGTCCTGCCTGCCGGTCACGCTGCCGACAGAACTATCGATGGACATATCCACTCCGTTGCCGATTTCGCCATCATCACGCGCGTTGATACCGTCACCAGAATTGCCCGCGACATCCGCGGTTACGATCGATGTATTGCCGGTGCCATAATTGCGCGCACGAATGCCAATCGAATCGCCATCGACTGTGCCTGCGCTGGTATCGATTTCGAGTCCGGTCGTGTCGAAAGAGCTAATGACATCGATGCCGTTGCCGCCTTCGCCCGAGCCATCGCCTGCGGTGACGTCAGCTGTGGTGATCCGCGTTACACCCGTGCCGTTATTCCTGACGCGAATGCCGTCATCGTAGGAGTATTCGCCAGCGGTGACCGAACCGGCGGAACTGTCTATTATCAGATCGGTCGCGATGGCCGCGTTCGTGGCATTAATGCCAAAGCCTTGCGCGCTTGTGACTTCCGCTGTGGTAATGGTAGTAGCGCCGTCGCCATTGTTTTGAACCACGATTCCATTGTCTTCGCCGGTTACAGCGCCAAGAGTGGTATCAATAGCGATATTGCCAGAACCGGGGCCGCGGTTGACTTCAATACCTACGCCGCTAGCGCCGTCCACCTGCGCGGTAGTGATTGAAACATCGCCATCACCGCCCTGTTGGACGCGAATGCCGTAATTGCCCCCGGTGACCGTGCCGGCAGTCGTGTCCAAAACGACATCGCCGCCCTCATTATCGACATCTACGCCCCCTCCATAATCGCCAGTGACATTTGCAGTAGTGATGGAGACGCTGCCGGTTCCGCTGCTCCCAACGTAAATCCCGTAATAGCCACCGAATACGTCACCAGCGGTTGTATCAATTGTTGTGCTGCCATCGGATAACTGCCTGACATTTACGCCACCATCATTTTCCCCGGTGACATCGGCTGTCGTGACAACAATATCGCCCCCATTTGTGGCATCTTGAGAGACGAAAACTGCGTCACTGTAGCCAGCGACCGCGCCTGCCGTTGTATCGATAGTGATTGACGAACCATCAGCTGCGCCACCGCTCGTGTCTGCAAAGATGCCATCGTTTCCGAAACCGGTTACGTCGCCGCCAGTTGTGATCACGATGCTGCCATAAGCATTGAAGACATCGATCCCATATTGATCGCCGGTAATCGTGCTCGAACCGCTGGCCTGTTCGATTGTGACCGAGCCATTCGAATATTCGATATCAATCGCATCGCCGCCAGTGCCCGACGTGTCGATCTCGAAGCCGTCTTCGATGCTGACAGTAACATCGCCATCACTTGACAGATCCTGCGTATCTGTCGCGGCATCGCCGTTGTCCTGACAGACAAATTCGCCCGGATCACCTTCAACACACGCATCCTGATCCTGCGCAAAGGCTGGCGATGCACCAGCCAGCAATGCCACAGGTGCGACAGACCAATGCAACAGACGGCGGGCCAGCCCAAGGGTCAGTGTGGTCGACCCACCGCCTGCTGCGGCGCTCTGCTCTGATGGCACAGCGACCACCGCAAGCTCAGGCGAGTAGTTTGCAGCTTCCCCCTTGAACTTGGTCACGCGGCCGCCGCGCAGCATTGCAGAGGTGCTCCAACGCAAGAAGTTTGCCGCTCCGTGAAGTGAGTTGCCCAGCTTGGAAACGGACGTCTGCGCTTGGTTTTGATCTGTCATTTTCTAGACCCTTGAATGTCGTTGGTTCGACTTGAAGAAATCGGCTTTGAGAATGTCCGGTACCGCTGATGGAGGTCTCGGGGTGCCGGACTGTGGTGAAGCGCTGCGCTGAAACGCAGCGCCGATGTTATGGGTTGGGCTGCCTTGATGCCTGGTCGAACGTGACCAGCGTGGCTGCATCGGGAGATGTGGGTGAAACCGTCATCGGACAGCGGAAACCAGGGATCAGCTCGACGTCATAAAGCTCGCCGATCTTGCCATCGATGCGGAACCAGTCGACGCACGCGCCGGTGTCCGTGTCGATGACCTGCACGCCGCACCACGGTTCGCTATCGGCATCCTTGAGGCGCTTATCGAGAGCGAGACCTTCGAACCGCTTGTAGCGCGGCTTTGAGAGGCCGACGAAGGCATACTTGCCATTGAAAGCCAGCCCACGCAGGAAGCCTGGACAAAACGTCACAGGCTTGAACTTGCCTAGCTTTGCTTTGCCCTTCGGCATTTCGACATAACCGAAATCCCCTGTCCCGGCATCGAGCACCCACAACTTGCCATTATGCCAGCGAGGCGAATGCGGCATCGAAAGGCCTTCGCAAATGACTTTGTTCTTCTCGACATCGATGACAACACCGCCATCAGCGCGGCGATCGCGCCAACCGTCGATCGTGTCCGATTTGGAAACCGAAGTGACGAACGCAGGCTTCCCATCGCGCATCGCAAGCCCGTTCAAGTGACAGCGGTCTTCATCAACGATGTCGCTGATGAAACTTGGCCGCCAGATCGGTTCGAATGAGTGACGCGGTGAAGGTTTCGCGAGACAGTTATAGCGCGTGTTGACGAATACGATCTCGCCTTGTGCATCCACTCCAACATCATGCGCATCCAGCTGACCGGTCACATAGTTCATGCGCGGCATGAAGCATGCATCATATATCTGGTTGATCCGCTGATCAGGTTCGAGAACATTTGCAAAGCGCATGATTTGCGCGCCAGCCGACAGAACAAACCCGCCATCCTGATCGACGCTGAGGCCCATCGGCTTTGGCATGCCCGATTGATGGAGTTGAGCTGATCCTTGTGCGTTGCTGCCCAGCATATAGAGCAGTCCAGACTGGTAAGACGTGAATGCCAGTGATGCATTCATTTCAGCCAGCCGGCGAATGAGGCCGCCGGAGAGCGAGTATTCCGCCACGCCGCCACCGGGCGAAGCTTGGCTCGCTGCGACGTTTTGACGCTGTTCAGCCACGCCTTGTGCTGGAACTTTCGTGGATTTCGCCTTTTGCGGACCGCTATCCAAAGCCGTCTTGCCGGCAGGCGCAATTGCAGTATCTTGTGAAGTGCTCATAGTCTGACCCTCTATGGTGAGGGCACAACAAGCACCCCCCTCTCAGCAGGTCACGACATCACACTAAGGCATAGTACGGAGCGTTGTAGCTAGCGTTGTAAAAGCGTTGTATTTTGCAGAAAAGCGTTGGAATCCCGAGTTTATTTAGCCTGATGTTAGGAAGTCGTTTACTAATTCGACAAATCGGAGGGATGCACTCTCGCGTCCCAGAAGCAAATGGTTCTGACTGTCGAGGCCGGCCAATTGCGCACCGGGAATCCGGGAAGCAAGCGAACGGCCCGTTGCAAAAGGAATCCGCATGTCGCCCCGGCTGTGCACCACCAATGTGGGACATTGGATCTTGTCCAGATCATCACTCACATTGATGCTGGAAAATGCTTCGAGAAAACGCACTGCATTCTCTGAGCTCGTGGTGAGCCGCTGAAACTCGTCGAACCAGTCCAGCTCTTCAGCACTCGCTTCCGGCATAAAGGTACGCGAAAACACATGCCGATAGGCTGGATTATCCATTCCCCAGCCGGTTTCTGTCAGCACCATGACGGCTTCACGCTCACGCACCTGCTCAGGGGTCGCATCAAATCGCCAACCCTGGTCGTATGCGCCAAACAATACGAGTTTTGAAACACGCTCGGGATACAGTGCGGCAAATCTGATTGAGACGGCCGCTCCTTGGCTGATCCCAAGCAGCGGAAAGCGGTCTAGTCCGGCGGCATCAACAACCTGCTCAAGGTCTTCAACGAACTTGTCAAAGCTGATCTCATCGACGCTCCAATCGGACAGGCCGCATCCGCGTTCGTCGTAGCGGATCAAGTGATGGGATCTGGACAATTCCTTGAACAGTGGACTCCAGATCGGCGCATCCCAATCGAGTTCCAGATGATTGAGCCAGTTCGCAGCCTTTACCAACGGTGGATTGCTGGTGTCCCCCACGCTTGCCCAAGCGATGCTGACACCATCATGTCCTTCGACAAAACGGATCTGCTGTTCCACCGGAACAAGTTCGTCTCTCGGATTTCTACGCGTGTCATTTGCCTGATCGATCGCAAATTCAGGAGGCTCGATTCCCGCTTCACGAAATGATCTTTCAAGGTAGGTTGCAAGAGCCTCCGCAGCCGGGCGCCCTGCGGCAAAGTGCTTGCATTCAAACGCTGTGTAAGCCGCGCCGCGAGAGTAAGGGATGGCATTGACCCAGCGCTCTGCCCATTTGTCTCGGATTTGCCAGGGAAGAGTGGTGTCTCTCGCCATCCGTTTAGCCACGCTTCCACGCAGCCGCCGATAATCCTGTCGATAGCTTTCAACCCAAATCGAATATGAGGCCAAGCTGGGTATCTCGCAGCCTTCTAAAGGCTGACCACTTGTTGCTCTCCACACCTCGTCGGCATGTTTCTCTTTAAAGCCTGTGCGATTAGCCAGCTCGTTCAGCTGATCCTTGTCTAAAGCGACCAAGCCAAGATCAACCCAGACCGCCTCGCGATCCGACTTGATGACCTCCGAGCCTTCGTCATTCAACAGACCGCGCAGCTTGGAAAGCGACCAGCGCAGCCCTGCCAGAGGATCATCCGTGCTATCCCAGAACAGCTCGCACAGAGACTGACGTGTATGTTTCCTTCCTGTGATGGCAAGATAAGACAGCAGCGCGCGCGTCTTGCGAGAAGTAGGCAGCGAAATAGAGTCTTCACCGCGGCGGAGTTCAAAGGCACCGATAGTCTGAATCTCGACCACAGTGTTGCTCATGGCTGAGCCCACATCCTCAATAGATTAGCCATAATCTTATCAAGTGCGAGGAGCTCTTCGGCTTCTGACGCCAGCTTCTCGCTCAAGGCCTTGCGCGTTTTTTGCAGTTCAAACACCATCTGCCGCTGCGTTGGATCAGCGATCATGCTTTCGATCCAGCCGACACACACCACGCGCTCACCAGCAGTAACGGGCTTCACTTCGTGAATGCTTGAAGATGGATAAAGCACCAGATTTCCAGCCGCTGCCTTTACCGTTTGCGTGAGCCCATCGGCATAGACAACCAACTCCCCTCCTTCATAGCTGTCAGGCGAGCTGAGAAAGAAAGTGAAAGAGATGTCGCTGCGCATCCGGGCATCGCCTTGCCCCATAATAGCGTTGTCGACATGCGGACCGTAGAAGCCCCCATCGTATGTTTTGCTCACCATTACTTGCGAGAAATGCCGAGGACGGGTTGCGGCACGGAGCGTCGGGTTTTCAACTATGCGAGGCAGAATAAGCTGGCGCAGCGCCTGCCCCGCCGGGTCGTCCATAACCGCTTGCTCGTTGCGCTTTACAGCCTGAGCCACTTTGCCTGCAGTCTGGCGGCCATCATTCCAGGAAAGCTGGCCAACTTTGCTTTGTATCTCAGCAAGTTGTTCCGGATCGGCAATCACAGGAATTGAAAGGATCAAAGTGTTGGCTCCGCTGGTTCAGGAGGAAGCTTGGAAGAAGCGAGTCTGGGTCGTTCGCACCGCCATTTGCCTCAGCGCTCTTGCATGCTTTGTGAGACAGTCTTCAGGATCGGTTTGGTGATGTAGGACCAGACCGTCGATTTGCCGGTGAGGATCTCAGCCGTCGCGGTCATTCCCGGTTGCAATACGATGGGCTCGCGATCGGCCGGTGCGCGCATCGTCGACGTGTCGACTTCCAGATTGACCCGGTAATAGGTCGCTGCCCCGCCATTTGTCGTCTGCTCGGTGAGGGTATCAGGGCTTACGAACACAACTTCGCCATTGGCTGAACCATAGATTGCATTGTCATAGGTCTCGAAATTGACGCGTGCAATTTGCCCTGTTTTCACAAACGCGATCTCGCGCGGAGAGACGCGAGTTTCAATGATCAGCTTTTCGCCCACAGGCACAATCTGCAGGACCTCTTCGCCCGGTCTTACGACCCCGCCAATCGTCGAGAACTGCACGTTCTTCACCACGCCTTCAGTGGGGGCGGTGAGCGAAGCGGCTTCGAAGCTGTCCTGCGCGCGGGCCAATTGCTGCTGGGCGCTCGCAAGCTCTTCTTCGGTGCGGGTAAATTCTGTCTGCAAATCGCTGATATATTGCGAGCGGATGCGCGAGATTTCGCCGCGTGTCTCCACCACTGCGCGGCGCATGCGGATGATTTCCGACATTGCCACATCGCCTGTTTCGACGAGCGGCAGGTTCAAATCCAGTTCCTGCTGCTGAAGCTGCGCGAGCTGCTCAAGCGTCGAGACTTGCGCTTGCAGCGCTGCGCGCCGGCGCTGGAACAGGCGCTGCTGGTTCGCGGTGAACTCAGGGAAATCAGCGAGCGAAGCAGGGAAACGCAAAGGCCGGTTGAACAGCTCCGCTTCGATCCGCGCCATCCGGCTTTCCAGCCCGGCAACCTTCGCCTGCGCTTCAGTCTGAGCCGCGCGCAATTGCACCGTATCAAGCTCCACCAGCAGCTCGCCCGCTTTCACTTGCTCGCCTTCGCGCACATGGATTTGCGAGATCGATCCGCCCTGCTCGCTCTGGATAATCTGTACCCGCGCAAACGGGATCACTTTGCCCGGCGCGCGTGTAACTTGGTCAAGCTCTGCCCAAAGCGACCAGCCGATAAAGATCAGCAAGGCGGCCGCAATCGTGCCGACAATGGTTGCAGCCGGTTTCAAACGGCGGTTCATGACGCGCCTCCAGCTTTGAGGCTGCTGGTCACATGCCCGCTTTGAGACGGCGGCGGCTGCGAAGCCTTGCGCATTTCATCAAGCACTACGTCCGCAGTCCCGTCACGCGCGATCCTGCCGCCGACCATCATGACGATGCGCGTGAAGCGCTCCAACAACGCAAGCTTGTGCGTGGTCATCACCAGGATATCATCTTTTGCCATCGCATCGTCGAGCGCGGTCAACACAGCCAGCTCAGAAGCTAGATCAAGCGACGATGTCGGCTCGTCCAGGAGCCAAATGCCGGGCGAGGCGTGGATCATCCGGTTAATCCCGACAATCGCGCGCTGACCGCCTGAAAGCCCGCTGCCACCTTCGAATATCTGTGTCTCGAGCCCGCCTTGCTGCTCGCCAAGCAGGACATTCAATCGCGTAGCCTTGGCCAGATTGATGAGCGTTTCGTCTTCCAGACCGCTCATCCCCATGGTGAGATTATCGCGCAGCGTCCCGCGAATGAGCCGCACGTTTTGCGGCAGATAGCCGATATGCCGCCGGGTTACGTCTTCTGCGACATTCGCGATATCGAGCCCGTTCACAGTGACGGAGCCTGATTGCGCGGAATACAGCCCCGCGAGCACTTTCAGCAGCGTCGTCTTGCCAGCGCCGACACCGCCGATAATAGCGACGCGTTCGCCCGGTTCGATCCGCAGACCTTCGATCTCGATCGCCGCTTTCTGTTCGGGGTAGGCAAAGCCTGCTTGCTTCACCATGATTGGCCCGCGCAAGCTTTCCGGGCGCATGGCCCCGCGCGATGCGCTCGGTTCGAGCGGCAATTTGAGAATGCCGTCGAGCATTTTGAGAGCTGAACGCGCATAGCCCCATTGCACGATCAGATTGGGTAATTGCGCTACCAAAGGCCCGTTGATGCGCCCGACAAGGATCGAGCATGCAAGCAGCGCACCGGTTGTAATCTCGCCTGTCGCTGCAAGATAGGCGCCGAAGCCCATCACCGCCACGTAAGTCATTTGCTGCAGCGAGGAGAATAGCGAGCTTGAGACAGCCGATGCCCGCTTCACCGGATATTCGAAGTGGTGGATCTGCCTTAGCAAGCGGTTCCAGCGGCTGAGGATCATCCACCCGCCGCGATTGGCTTTCACAGTCTCGGACGCGTCGAGCATCTCGACCAGCAATCCGTTTTTCTGATTGCCGCTGACTTGCGCGCGCTCTGCGCCATTGCGGATAATCCGGGCGAGCAACAGCGCGAGGCCTATAGCAATCGGCAGACTGACAATCGGGACGATGGCAACCGCACCGCCAATCGATGCGATCACCAGAATGAAGAACAGCGCGAAAGGCAAGTCAGCAATCACAAAGACAGAACTCGATGAAATCGCCTGACGGATTTGCTCCTGCCCCTGAATTTGAGAGGCCATGGTGCCCACGGCTTGCGGGCGCGCATCCAAGCGGATCGCCTGCGCGCGGGCAAAGAAATATTCCGAGACTTCGCGGTCGATATTCTGCGCTTCCAGCTCGATCAGCAGCGCTCTCAGACTGCGCAGAATGAGGTCCAGCAGAAGCGCAAAACCAACCCCGACAGTCAGAACGGCCAGTGTCTCAAAGCTCGCGAGCGGAATGACCCGATCATAAAGTTGCATCGCGTAGAATGAGACCGCCAGCGCGAGCAGGTTCGCGAACACTGTCGCGACCGCCGCCACTACCAGCACCGATTTGCGGCGCTTTATCGCGCGCACAAAAATGCTGAGCGCGGACGTTGTATCATCCGCAAGCGGATCGGGCGGCGAGATACTGAAGAAGCTTTGCACGCTCGAATAAACCACCGGCTCGCGCTCGCCTGCGATCAGCAGGCTGTCTTCATCGTCCCATTGCGTCGCGACGATCCAGCCGCGATCCGGATCATGTGTGAGCAGCGGAAACTGGTCCGCGCGCGGTCGACCGGAAATCCGTTCGGGCTGCGGCCATTCCAACTCGCTTTGCAACAGAAGCGGCGCGTCTACATCATCAAGCGAAGGATGCGCGCGCAATTCCGCGTCCCATTCAGGCGCAAGTGTGCGCCCGCTGGCTCTCGCATACCGTTCGACTGCGCTGATGAAGTCCATGCTGCGCCTCTTACCCTTGCGGCTGCCAACGGCAAGTGAGCACGAGGATCAGCGCTGCACTCGCAGCGGACGCTGTCTGGTTATCATTGGCGGAAAGCTGCGAGCTGATGACTTCCGTGACCGCATTGGAAAGATCAAGCCAGGACCGGCGTCCGGCAACGAATTGACGCTGATAACTGGCGAGCAAGTCTTGCGAAGCTTCGGCAGCGGTGGCGCTGACTTCCTGCCCTCTGAGGCCGGCTCGATATTGCGCAAATTGGCGGCGCAACAGATTGCGAACCTGCCGGTCGGTCTGCGCATACTCAGCCATCGCTTGCGCGACACCAGCTTCGGCCCGGTCGATCTGCGAGAACTTGGACAGCCCATTGCCGGTCTGCGCGCGCAAGACCAGCGCGGCCCTCGCCCCGGTCAGTTCATTCTGAGAAAGTTGCAACAGCAAGCGCGGAAAGAGCTGGCTCTCCGCATTATCAAGCGAGGATTGCGCTGCACCCAAGCGATTTGTTCGCTCTTGTAATGCGGGGCTGCACGCTTTCATTTCTTCCACCGCCAGGCTTTCCGGCGGCGGAATGGCAGCCGGGCCGCTGGCATGGATCTGCGGGATAGCAACATCGTATCCGACCAGCTCGGTTAACCGCAGATAGGAAATGTCGCGCTGTTCCTGGCTCGCCGCAAGGTCCGCTTCCAATTGCGCCATGCGCGAACGGGCAAGCGTCAAATCAACCGCAGGCGAAACCTGCTGCGACACGCGCCGCTCAATACTGGCGGAAAGGCCCGCATAATCGACAAGGCCCTGCTCGAGCACTCTCACGCGACCGTCAAAGCGCGCCACATCATAGTAGGCCTGAATGATATCAAGCGTGAGCGTCTGCGCTGTAATATCAACGCGGTCACCCGCCGCCTGCGCGTCAAAGCGCGCTTCGTCGATCTGGTTCGAGATCGCGCCGCCTGTCCAGACTGGCTGCTCCAAAGCGACATTGGCTGCGATGCCGTCTGTGTCAGCAATGGCAGAGCCGCCAGTAGTCGTAAGGATTTCCGCGCTGATATTGGGGAAGCGCTGCCACTTGGCTGTGCGCAAATCTGCATCTGCGCTTTCGCTCGCCGCTTCAGACGCAGCAAGCAGCGGGCTCGACCGTAATCCGGTTGTGATGATCTGCGCGAGCGCCTCCGGAATGCCAGGCGGTTTTTCGGACGCCGGGTTTTGCAGCTCAGGTGTCGCTGGACCGTAAATCTCCGCTTCCGGCTCAACTTCTTGCGGCCCGTCCTGAGCCCCGTCTTGTGCCAGCGCCCCGCTCACGCACAGCCCAGCCGCCAGCATCACCAAGATGCCGGAAACATGCCGCGTACGATGTGCAGCAAATGGCGAAGCCGTTGCGAAAACCGTCCTGTCCCTTCCGTTATGCTGTATCAGCAGCGATGCCCTTAGCATCGCGGTCTGATATTATGCTTAACGCAGCGGTGTTGTTGAGCGATTATCTCAAAATTGCAATCGCTTGAACGATTAGGCCCGTCAGCTCTCGGCTGAGGGCGGCGCGAAGCGGTTCGTAGCGAAGGTGACACAAACGACAAGAAACCAGCCGCAAGCGATGATCGCAAAGGCATAAAGCAACGGCACGACCGCTCCCACGAGGATCGCAATACATGCGGCGAGCGCGTAGAAATCGCGCATGGCGATATAGACCAGCGCCTGTTTGAAGCGCGAAGGTTTTGCGCGCATCTTGTGCTTCAAGGCATCGAAGGTGAAAGGCCCGCCGGACCGGCGTGCAACAATGCCAAGAAGCGCGCTACCAAGGCCCAGCACGATACAGGCGACCGCGCCCGCGGCTGCCGCGCGCTCCATGCCTTGCTGCCAGACATTAAAGCTGACGCCCGCCAGAAAGCCGAGATTGGTTGCGGCATCCGTTAGACTGTCAAGCATCGCGCCCCGCTCTGACGAGCGCTGTGTCGCGCGCGCCATTTCGCCATCGACGCCGTCGACGATTGAGGCCGCTTGGAACAGCACGGCTCCGATCAATAGCCCGGTCGCTCCGCCGAAAAGCAGCGCGATGACCATGGCAAGGCCGATCAAGGCCGCGAGCGCGGTTGCATGGCCGGGCCGGGTCCAGCTCGCACGCAGCATGATGCGGCTGATGGATTGCGAAATGGGCCGGTTGATGTAGCGCGAAACAATACCGTCCGCCGCTTTCCCGGTTGATGCGATGATTGCCTTGGAAGCCTGTTTGAGAGCCTGAATCTCGGCCTCACGGTTCTGCTCATTTTCATCTGGCTTCACGCCCAGCAGATCTATCGCCCAGACGGCATCATCTCGATTGATCTCATGGGTATCTGCCGTTTTCCATTCACCATCTCCGGCAAGCCTTTTTGCTTCCATTTGGCAGTATTCGCTGGGCTTCCATCCGCCCGGCACGGCAATGGCGATATCGCCATTTTTCTTCGCGTTTTCAGTAGCTAATAAGAGGGCGCGAGCTGCTGCAGGTACCCCAGCAACTAGCTGATTTGCCCCCGCTTCGCTGGCAAAAAGGATTGAGGCTGGAGGCTTTTCAGACATTGTTCCGGCTAGCTAGCAGACAGGCTTTAGTGTTACGAATGCAAATCGCGCTGGATCTCGATGATGCGTCCAGCGCAGTCGATAAACAGCTGTTTTGCGTGGAGATCATGCAGCCCAATCCCTCGCCTAAACCTCTGAATTCAAACGTGAATGATGCTTCTTTGACGAGCACCGGACGCGTGCGGGCTGTGCAGCATCCGGTCGATGTGCTGATCTTCCATCCGCTCGCCGCGCGGCTTGCAAAAGCGCTCAGCCACACACCGATTACCCCGAACATGGTGTCTTTCGCAGGTGGCTTGGCGGTCGTGCTCGCTGCGATCATCTATGTGCACGAAAACTGGGCATTTTCTGTGGCTCTTGGCTTTCTAGTCCATGCGAGCTGGCATGTCCTTGATGGCGCGGACGGTGACCTTGCCCGGCTAACCGGGAAGAGCAGTCCACAAGGCGAAGTGTTTGACGGGATATGCGATTATGCAGGGCACATTGCGCTCTATCTCATCCTCGCCTGGGCTCTATCTCAAAGTATGGGATGGCTTGGCTGGGTATTGGGTGTTGGATCCGGGCTAAGTCGCATTCCGCAAACGATTTTCTACGAATCCCAGCGCCGCCAATACATGCAATGGGTGCACGGCATCCCATGGCTCAGAACAAGTACCTCACAGGAGAAGGCAGCGGACGCTTCTGGTCTCAGTACAACCTACTTGAAAGCTGCCGGTATTCTGGCACCGAGCGCGCCTGCAATTGAGCGAGCACTGGCCGATCCAAACAAGGCAGAAGCAATGCGCACGCGGCTTGTCGCGACCGGTCCAGAGAAGCTTTTCGGTAGTACACTGCTTGGGCAGCCATACAGGACTTTGGCCTTAGGCGCGTCCATGCTGACAGGATCACCTGTATGGTATTTCCTGTTCGAAATCATAGTTTTGCATGTCGTTTTGGCGTTCAGCATATTCCGCGCCCGCCGCACACTCACGGAGCTGAGCATTCAGGTAGACGTTCGCTGAAGCACCTGTTTATACACTTCAAGATGCTGCTCAGCGCATCTCTGCCAACTTAGCTGCGCCGCCCGTTCCAGACCTTTGGCGCGCAACTCTGCACGCAGATCTGCATCGGTCGCCAGCCGCCGCTGCGCGTGCGCAATTGCTTCGACATTTAGAGGATCGACCAGCAGAGCCGCGCCGCCGGTGACTTCCGGCATTGCGGACTGGTCGCTTGTGATTACGGGGCATCCGCAAGCCATCGCTTCGGCTAATGGCATCCCGAACCCTTCGCAGATGGAAGGATGAAGCAACGCAAGCGCCCCGTTATACAGCTGCACAAGAACGTCATCGTCAACAGGTTCGACGAAACGCACACGCCCGTCGATCCGCAAATCCGAGCAAAGCCGTTGAAGGGCAGCGTCACGCAGGCCTCGGCGCTGTATCAGCACTAGCTGCATGTGCGGCGAATCAGCGAATGCCTTCGCGAATCCACGGATCACACTCTCATGATTCTTGTAGGGTGCGTTCTGACCTACGGTTAAAACATATTTATTCTTGGCGATGCCGAACTTTGCCAGCACTCGCGCATCGACTTCACTGGGACGAAAATTAGACGAAACACCCGACAAGATTGCAGTTGTCTTTGGGCCTGCGCTTGGATCGCACGCGATAATGTCTTTCCGCGTCGCTTCGCTTACCGAGATGATAGAATCTGACCGCCGCAATGCGCGCTTCATACCGTGCTGATAAAACCGACGTTCAACCTTACCCCAAATCCTCGCGCTACAAAGCTCGGGTCGCATGAGCCACATGACATCGTGAAGAGTGGTCACGGCGTTCATCGGCAATCGCGCCGGCAGAATATTCGAAGGCGAATGAAAAAGATCAACACCTTTCAAGTCGATCAGCTCGGGTAGGAACCACATACTCAACGGGTGGTTGGCACCAAATTCGACAACCATTTCGCAAGTGTTAGGCGCAGCAGATAAGGGTTCTTTCAACTCATTCGAACGCAAAAAGAGAAAGCTCCATTCCGGAGCAATACTAGGCAAATAGTCCACGAGTTGCCGCACGACCATGCCGATGCCACTAGGGCGCTCACGAACGTAGCGACAGTCTAGACACACCAAAGGCATGATTTTCGCATTGCCGCAAAGCTACTAAATCGCAAGCGTATTTCCGTGAGGTCCGGCCGCCAAGTCATCACTTATTAACTTTGTCTCTGGATAGCTATCTAAAGTAAAAGTTTCAGGCGGGGTTGGCGAACTGAACTCAGAATAGCGCACATGACTGTCGGCCTGCCTCCCAATGATCGCGATTGACGCAGGAAAGATACAGAGCATTACAATCAAGTGGTGGATTATTTGAACCAATCTGCCAATGGACGGTTGAAAGAGTGTAACGACACAAACCAATATGGATTAACGGGCCATAGCTTTGCGGGAAATTCCCACTTAGGTCCGGAACACATTTTATTACGAGGTCGTCGGATTATGTCCCCCATCCGAGTTGCCATTATAGGTATCGGAAATTGTGCAAGCTCGCTCGTACAGGGCGTGAGTTTTTACACGCAAAATCCTCATGCCGGCGGCCTGATCCATCCCGAGATCGCGGGCTATCTTCCTTCCGACGTGCAGTTCGTTCTGGGCATCGATGTGGACGAGCGCAAAGTCGGGAAGGATGTTGCTGAAGCCATATTTTCACCGCCTAACAACACCAAAGTGTTTCAGGACGATGTTCCACTCACAGGTGCGAAAGTCATTCGCGGATGCGTGCTTGACGGCGTTGCCCCGCATATGGTTCAAGGCGGGGAGCGCGGCTTTCAAGTTTCTGATCAGCCTGATTCTACCAAAGACGAAATTGTCGCAGCGCTGAATGCATCACAGGCAGAAATTCTCCTGAACTTCCTGCCAGTCGGCTCGCAACAGGCCACAGAATTCTACATGGAATGCGCGCTTGAAGCAGGTGTTGCTGTTGTGAATTGTATCCCTGTCTTCATCGCTAGCGATGCCGATTGGGAGGCGCGTTTCCGGGCGCGAAGGCTGCCCATCGTCGGGGATGATATCAAAGCGCAGGTAGGCGCGACAATCGTCCACCGCACTTTGTCGACGTTGTTTGCATCGCGCGGCGTATCCGTCGATCGCACGTATCAGCTCAACACCGGCGGCAACACTGACTTCATGAACATGCTCGATCGCGATCGGATCAGCAGCAAGAAAGAATCGAAAACTGAGGCTGTTCAAGCCGCAATGGCTCGGCGTTTGAATGACGAGAATATTCAGATCGGTCCGTCAGAGTATGTCCCATGGCAAAAAGACAATAAACTCTGCTTCTTACGGCTTGAAGGCGAGCAATGGGGCGGTGTGCCGGTAGAGGTCGAGCTGAGGCTGTCGGTCGAAGACAGCCCGAATGCAGCGGCTTGCGTTATGGACGCGATCCGCTTCTGCCGCTTTGCGCTTGATAATGGTGAAAGCGGCGCGCTGACGGTGCCAAGCGCCTATTATTGCAAGCATCCACCCCAACAAATGAATGAAGGTACGGCAGGACGCCTGCTCGACGATTATCTTTTGGGTCAGCTCAAAGCTGCTGAGTAGTTGCGGAAGAGGTCGCAGTCATGGACGCGCTCATCCTAGCAGCAGGTTTTGGCAGTCGATTGAGAGACGCTGAGCCATGCAAGCCGTTATCTCAGATCAACGGTGTGACCTTGCTGGAGATTTCGGCGCGGCAGCTACAAAGTGCGGGCGCGGATCGCATTGTCGTTGCAACCGGATACGAAGCAGAACTGCTGGAAGTGGAGATCGATCGGATTTCGGCCAGGCTACGTATTCCGATTGTATCGAAACACGTAGGTGATTTCACCCGGCCTAACGGATATTCGATTCTTGCTGCGGCAGACATACTCGACGAACAATTCCTGCTGGTCATGGCGGATCACATATTCAGCGCCCCCATCCTTCAAATGCTTTCAGCGCAAGCGGCACCTGAAAGAGGGGTAGCGCTAGCGACTGACAGTTATGTTCAATCCGAATTGATCGATCCTGACGATGCGACTTGGGTGGAAAGCGATGCTCAAGGGCGCATCGTTCGGATCGGGAAGCATTTGTCGAGTTACAATGCAGTGGATTGCGGCGCTTTCCGCGCGAGCGCCGGCCTTATCGAAGCGATTAGAGAGGCCATCAAGGCGGGCAAACCCGGCTCACTTTCTGACGGCATGCAGACTCTCGCTGATCGTGGGATGGCATGGACCAGAGACATAGGGACAGCCTGGTGGATTGACGTCGATGACCCCCATTTTCTCGGGCTTGCCCGCCAACAAGCCCCACATCATCTACCGTTCCTGAAGCAACAGGATGCCGCCGTGCACAGCCCGGAATTCACCGAAGAAAGAGCGATGTTGTGAGTCGCATCGTACTTGACATGACGCGTGCAGCCGCGCGCAGGTGGAACGGGGCAAACCCGACGGGCATTGATCGCGTTTGCGACGCTTACGCGTCATATTTTTCTCAGCGTGCAATTGCTGTCATTCAGATACGCGGACGCGCAGTGATCCTCAATCGCGCGGCAAGCGATGAGCTGATGATGGCGCTCAACCTGCCGCGCTGGCAGTTTCGCCGTATGCTTGCCACTTGCATCGCAAGAAGTGCCGCTGCGCCGCTCCAAATCAGTGAGTTGAAAGACGCTTTTTACATTAATGTGGGCCATTCCGACTTTGACCTTGCTGCCCATTGGCGCTGGGTTGGGCGTCACGCGGTCAAGCCAATCTACCTGCTCCACGATCTCATTCCAATTACCAACCCCTCTGTTACAACGCCTCACAAGACAGCTCGACATCGAGGGCGCGTCGAAAGCGCGCTTCAGCAAGCAGCCGGAATTGTGACCAACTCGCAGACGACAGCTGATGCGCTAGCCGATTTTGCAGAAAACAATCAGCTTCGGTTGCCGCCGGTTTTGGTTTCGCACATCGCGGGTGGCGCCCTGCCGCATTTGCGACCACCCTTGGCTACGAGCAATGCGCCCTTTGTCACTGTAGGCACTATCGAGCGGCGCAAGAACTGCGGTTTGCTCTTGCGGGTGTGGGAAGAACTGATCGAGAGACTGGGGAACAATTGCCCGCAGCTGATATTTGCTGGCGGGATGGGCAAAGGCAGCGAAGAAGTTCTCTTCGAGCTTGAAAAGAAACCGCGGCTCGCTCGCTTTATCAGCATCCAATCCGATCTGGACGATCGAGGCATGGCGAAGCTCATTGCAAGTGCGCGAGCGGTTCTGCTGCCATCCTTTGCGGAAGGCTATGGCATACCTCTCGTCGAGGCGCTGGAGCGGAAGGTACCAGTGATCGGATCAAACCTTGCGAGCTTTAACGAGCTCGGACAAGGCGTGCCTACTCTGCTTGATCCCGCTGATGACAGCGCCTGGATCGACGCAGTTTTGGATTTCTGTGTGCAGGGTAAAGAGTTCCAGCGTCAGCGTGTCGCCATTGCGACATTCAATCCGCCTCGCTGGTCGCGCCATTTTTCCATGTTGGACAACTGGCTTGATCAACTCGAATCCGCTCATGAATCTGTCATTGCCCAGCAAGGGCGGCTTGCTGCATTGGCCTGACCACGGCAATGTTGTTAAGCGACAGCACAAACCCATGAAGCAAGAGAGACGGGCATAGGTGATGATGGAACGGTTGAAAGCAGTCAGCCCGTTATTTCTTGCGATCGTCGCGCTGCCGACTTTGCTTGCGATGGTATATTTCGGCTTACTCGCGGAAGACATCTATGTGTCGGAGTCGCGCATCGTTGTGAGCAGCACGACGAAATCCAGCGCCTCTCCGATCGACGCCGTGTTGGGATCCACTGGTATCTCCACGTCAAATCAGGAAAGCGACGCCGTGACAGAATATGTCATGTCGCGGGACGCTCTAGAGGCGGTGAATGCCGACGGGCTCGTGCGCGAGGCCTATGGCAATCCGGCAATCTTCGCTCTTGACCGGTTCGGCTGGCCAATTGGTGACAGTTTTGAGCATCTGTACTCATATTTCTCCGGCAAAGTGATGATCCAGCCGGGGGACAGCCAGCGCGTGCTACGCCTTAGCGTTGAGGCTTACACACCCGAACATGCGCGGGAAATCAATGAAAGGCTCCTCAAAGGTGCGGAGCAATTGGTCAATGATTTATCCAACCGTGCGCGCAGCGATGCTATCGAGTTCTCTGAAGGTCAGGTTGTGGAAGCACGTGAAAAGGCTAGAGCTGCATCGCTTGCTCTTGCCCGGTTTCGAGACCAGCAAGAGGTGATCGATCCACAGCTACAAGCTCAAGTCGGATTACAAACCATCGCGCAGCTTCAAGATCAGCTAACCGCTGCACGAACACAGCTGCAGCAAATGCAGGCCTACACGCCGAGAGCCTCGCAGATACCATTCTTACGCACACAGATTGCGCAGCTTGAGCGAGAGATCGATGCGCAAACTGCAAAGATCGCAGGCGGTAAGGAATCTCTTTCAACCAATGCAGCACGTTTCCAAGAACTCACGCTTGCATCCGAGTTTGCAGAACAGCAGCTCGCCATCGCTTTGGCATCATTGCAAGAAGCGCAAGCGGAAGCGCGACGCCAACAGGCCTATGTGGAACGGATCTCGGAGCCCTCCCTGCCAGATTTTGCGATTTACCCGCAGCGCTTGCGCAATATTTTCGCGACGCTGGTTTTGGGATTATTGGCTTGGGGTGTGATCGCCATGCTCCTCGTCGGAATAAAAGAGCACCGCGAGTAATGTCTGAAAGCGCTCAGGCAGCTCCTTCCTTGAAGGAAAGCTTTCGCACCACCAAGCGCATCATTGGCGCTTTGCTTGTGCGCGAGATGCTGACGCGCTTTGGCAGACATAATATCGGTTTCCTTTGGCTCTTTCTTGAGCCTATGATGTTCACACTCGCTGTCACAGCGCTGTGGACAGCCACCAGGTCCTTGCATGGAAGTGATTTGCCTATCGTGGCTTTTTCGCTGACCGGGTACTCTAGTGTGCTGCTCTGGCGGAACATGCCGGGCCGCTGCATCGGCGCAATCGCTCAAAATGCCAGCCTGATGTATCACCGCAATATCAAGGTTTTGGACATCTATTTCGCGCGCCTTTTGCTGGAATTCGGCGGAGCGACGATTTCGTTCATCGCACTTGCTCTGGTTTTCATTGCAATCGGGATTCTTGAGCCCCCCGAGGACGTATTGAAGGCTGTGGCGGGTTGGTTTTTGCTCGCATGGTTCGGCTGCGGGCTCGCCATCACCTTAGGTTCAATTGCGCATCATAGCGAGCTTGTATCGAAATTCTGGAATCCTGCATCTTACATCATGTTCCCGCTCTCAGGAGCCGCCTTCCTGGTTGCGGCATTACCGAAATTTGCTCAGGAAATTGTTCTGATGTTTCCGATGGTTCATGGCGTTGAAATGGTCCGTGAAGGATGGTTTGGAGACCGAGCACAAGCAATTTACGACGTATCCTACCTCATCAGCTTCAATTTGATATTGTCGGTGGTTGGCTTGATGTTTGCCCGATGGACATCGAAACGGGTTGTTCCTGAATGAGTGAGCGCGGCCTGATCCAAGTGCGCGATGTGCACAAATCCTATCCGACGCGCTTCGGTGAAAAGACCGTGCTGCGCGGAATCAATTTCGACCTCGCGCGAGGGGATCGCCTAGGCATTCTCGGCCGTAACGGCGCGGGCAAATCAACACTGATCAGGCTGATCAGCGGAGCCGAGAAGCCGACCTCTGGAACCATCGAGAGTTCGATGTCCATTTCTTGGCCCTTGGCATTTGGCGGCGCGTTCCAGCCACAATTGACCGGCGTGGACAACGTCCGTTTCATAACTTCGATTTACGATCAGGACTTTGATCGGAACATCGCCTTTGTCGAAGATTTTGCGGAGCTAGGCCCTTATCTGAGGGAGCCTGTCCGTTCCTACTCGTCAGGTATGCGGGCGCGGTTGGCATTCGCAATTTCGATGATCATCGAGTTCGATTGCTTCCTTATCGATGAAATCGGTGCGGTTGGCGATGCTCGCTTCCACGATCGCTGCAATCATGAGCTCTTCGAAGTGCGCGGCGATCGCGCGATGATCATCATTTCGCACAATGCCAGCTATGTGCGTCAGAACTGCAATCGCTGGGCTATCCTTCACGAAGGCAAGCTCACGCTTTGTGATGATTTTGAAGAAGCTTACGAAGAGTACAAAGAGCTGATCGGCGCGAATACTCGCGCTCAAGCCCAGCCGGTGAGCTTTACCAATCGTGCGCGAATGATTGAATCCTCTCAACACGCTGCTCTTTCTGACGAACGCTTTCGGGCACTCACACAGCAGGCTGATTGGGCGCGCGACCAAAAGCAACGACAACGCGCCGCAGAGCATTACGCGAAAGCGCTGGCTCTCTACCCGTATCAGAGCAGCTATTGGGCCCAGCTGGGTCACATGCACAAGGAACAAGGTGAATTTGCAGAAGCAGAGGTCGCATATCGGACCTCTGTTGCTTTAGGCAAACCGATTGCCGACGTTGAGCCGCATATTAAGAATGTCGTGAAGAAACAGGCGGGCGATTATTACTACTCCGCCATGCATTTGCCGAGCGATGGTCCTGCCTCAGAGCAGCCGCCCACACGGCCGGATATAGATTGGTTGAGTTGGATGTTACGCGGGCAAGCTCAGCCATCGACCGATGAGTATCTTCGCGCGCTGCGCCTTTACCCCAATCTGGATTCGCTCTGCGCTTCCATGCTGACGGAGCAATCGGACGCCCTTGCCGGCGAAAAATGCACAGCTCAGGATGCTGCGAGGTTACGCCAGTTTGCGATCTGCCAATTTGGCGATGCACTGCCAGATGCTGCGCGCAAGCAGCTTGAGAAATCAGGGGCATCGCCGGAGAAACTGCTCGCCGCGCTCAAGCAGCAGGGCGCTTTCGCGCGCTGGCCGAAAACTGCCGCCGCTCTTGCCGCTCAAGATCCGCAGATGGCGGCTTAGGGGCTATCCATGGACGCGCAACCAAAAGAGCCCATTGGCGCCGGTCGGCAAGCCTCATCAACCGGCAAAACCATCCTGATCGATGGCTACAACCTCGGACTTGAGAAGGGTACCGGCGTTGCCACCTATGCGCGCAATCTCAGCTATGAGGTCCATGAGCTTGGCCACAGAGTCTCTGTCCTTTACGGCAATCGAAGCTCTTATCAGCGCGATGAGCTCCTGAACGAGATTTCCTTTTTCGATGGTCCTGTAGAACCCAACAAGTTCTTTGCATTTGTTGAGCTTGCCAAGCAGGCATTGCGGGGTGGCCTGAGTTACAACGCAAGGCCCGTGCCCATTTCCGGAAGAGTTGTGACCCAATCCTTCTCGTCGCAACTGCCGTATTTCGATGCGCTCCATAATTCCAACCAGATCTTCAAGAACGCGCAAGCGGCGTTCTCGATTTGGAAGAGGCTTATCAATGTGCGTTTGGATGAGCAGCCGGATTTGGCGCATTGGACCTATCCGCTGCCTGTAAAGCTTGTCGGTCGGCCCAATATTTACACGCTGCATGACCTTGTTCCGCTGCGGCTGCCGTACACCACCTTGGACAATAAGCGCCGTTATCTAAAACTGATGCGCTTACTGCGAGACAAGGCAGACCACATCGTTACAGTATCCGAGAACTCCAAACGCGATCTTGTCGAGCTTATCGGCATTCCCGAAGACAGGATCACAAACACGTATCAGTCTGTCTCAATCCCGGCGAAATATCGCGAGAAGCCGGAAGAACAGGTCGAACGCGAAATCGAAGGCATCACTGGCTGTGATTACAAGGAATACTTCCTGTTTTGGGGGTCTCTTGAGCCGAAAAAGAATATCGGGCGGATCATCGAAGCCTATCTTTCAAGCGATGTTGATACGCCTCTGATCATAATCGGTGCACAAGCTTGGAAAGAGGACAAGGAACTTGCTTTGCTTAACGTGGCAAAACGGTCCCCAGAGGCTGAACCTCAAGAGAAAGGCCGTCCTCCCCGTGCTCATGCTGGCAACACACGCCGACGTCGGAACCAGAAGCAAATTATTCGCATGGATTATGTTCCGTTCAGCATGCTCGTAAGCCTCATTCGCGGCGCAAAAGCCGCGCTGTTTCCTTCGCTCTATGAAGGATTCGGCTTGCCTGCATTAGAAGCTATGCTGTTGAATACGCCGGTGATTTGTTCCAACACATCATCATTGCCGGAAGTTGTCGGAGATGCAGCCTACATGGTTGATCCATACGATCCGCAAGCCATCACTGAAGCGATTCGTGCACTCGATGCCGATGCGGACATGCGCGCTGATCTGATTAAGCGCGGGGCTGCGCAAGCCGCGAAATACAGCCCAGAAAATCATCGCACTCGGCTCCAATCAGTCTATGAGAAGTTTCTGTGAGCGAAACTAGAACATCTAACTCCATATTCCGTATCATTGGTGCATGCTTGCTCGCGATGGCGGTGAGTGCATGCTCCACGTTGGGAGCTGGCGGGCCTGGCAGCGGCACTGTTCGCGGCGCCGATAGTGAGACCTATGCAGCCGCAGATATTGCCGTGGTGCAGTTGGATGGGGAGACCAACGCGCGCATAGCTGCCACGCAGGAAGCACAAAGCTTTGCCCAAGTGTTTGGAGAAGCGGAATTTGTCGCTCCGAAGCTCGCAAAAGGCGATATCGTTAGTGTTACTTTGTGGGAAGCACCGCCAGCAGTTCTGTTCGGACAACAATTGATGGGCGCCAGTCCGATTGGAAGCACAACTTCGCAAGGGGGCTCAGTGCCAGAACAACCGGTAGATGAAACAGGTTCAATCACTGTCCCGTTCGTCGGAAAGATCGTTGCAGCTGGACGCACGACAACGCAGGTGCAAGATGCTATTATGCGCGAGCTTCGTGGACGAGCAAACGATCCACAGGTCCTCGTTCGACTTGTAAGCAATCAAGCCAATACGGTCACTGTGATGGGTAGGGTTGCTCAAACACAACGTGTTCCCCTTTCTTCACGAGGCGAACGCTTGTTGGATGTGTTGGCTCAAGCTGGCGGCCCCGTTCAGGAAATCGAACAAACCACCGTGAGAATTGCTCGCGGCAACGAAGCTGCTTCGATGCCACTCGACGCAGTAATCCTAGATCCTGCGCAGAACATTTCTCTGCAAGCTGAAGACATCGTAACTGTGGTGAACAAGCCCTATAGCTTTATCGCTCTGGGCGCCTTGAAACGTAACGCAGAAGTGCCATTCGAAGGATCGGGCATCTCTCTTGCTCAGGCCTTGGGCCGGGCTGGTGGCCTGCGCGACGATCGAGCGGATATACGCGGCGTTTTCATATTTCGGTTCGAAGATGCTGAAGCGATTGATCCGGCCATATTAAGCGGACTGCAGATCACTCAAGATGGCCGCGTGCCCGTAGTTTACCGTCTCGATCTGTCACAAGCAGCAGGATTGTTTGTGGCTCAGGACTTCCAAATACGTGATGATGACGTACTCTATGTGTCGAGCGCTCCGGGTGCCGATTTGCAGAAATTCCTGCAAACGCTTTCGAATGTCGCGCTCTCGACCATCGCGATCAGCAACTCGCTTGATAACAACTAAAAAACTTTTCGACCTTGCGGCACCAATCCTGAGTTGAAGCGTTCAGGACCAGTTGATCAGAATTTTAATCCGATCTTGAGAATGACCTTAAGGGGATAACGATGAAGAAACTGCCACTTACACTGGGTGCTCTTGCTCCCATCGCTCTGCTGGCTGCTTGCGGCGGCGGCAGCGAAGAAGCAGCGCCGAGCGATGATGCAGCGCCAGCAGCAACTGAAGAAGCTGCAGGGGATGAAACCGCTGCTGCAGAACCAGCAGACGAAGCTCCTGGTGCGCCCGCGCCGGACAATACAGAGACTGTTGACGGCACTATCCTCGCAAACTTCACGGGTGATGCGGCTGCTGGCGAGAAGGTCTTCCTGCAGTGCAAGTCATGCCATGTGCTTGAGCCTGGTCAGAACCGGATTGGTCCATCACTGGCAGGCATCGTAGGCCGCGCAGCAGGTACTGTAGAAGGCTATAATTACACAGAAGCCAATGCGAACAGCGGCATCACTTGGTCAAAAGAGAAGATGTTCCAGTACTTGGAAAACCCGATGCGGGTCATTCCAGGCACTAAGATGGCATTTGCAGGCCTGAAAGATGCTCAGGATCGTGCAGATATCATTGCCTATCTGGAAACTGCTGGGGCGGAATAAGCTCAAGATTAGTCGAGCTGGTCAATCGCCTGGCTCACTCAGAAAAAAGGGCGCGCTCCGTATATCGGACCGCGCCCTTTTCCTTGCCCGGTCGGAGGGAGTGTCCGGGCCTGCGCCTGACTTGATCAATGGGAGCAATCAAGCCGGGCCGGTTTGCCGAGAGAACGGCAAAGCCAAAAATCCTCGCGATCAGGCGGCGATTTCTCCCCGCGCCAATTCGCATTGCGACCAGATGTCGCTGAGCGCATGGATCAAACGATCGATGTCTCCATCACTATGAACAGGTGATGGCGTGATCCGCAGACGCTCGGTTCCAACCGGCACTGTCGGATAGTTGATCGGCTGCACATATATACCGTGGTTATCCATCAACCAGTCGCTGATCATTTTGCATTTCTTCGCGTCGCCAACCATCACAGGAATGATGTGGCTGGGATTAGGAAGGTGCGGAATGCGCAGCATGTCGAGCTTGCGACGGACAGTCGCAACCCGGTCGCGCTGCGCTTCGCGTTCAGCATCGCTATGCTTCAAATGCTTGATGCTGGCACACGCCCCCGCGGCAACTGCAGGCGGCAAAGCAGTTGAGAAGATGAAGCCGCTGGCAAAGGTGCGAACGAAGTCGACCAAATCAGCCGAAGCAGCAATATACCCGCCCATCACACCAAACGCTTTGCCCAGTGTGCCTTCAATTACAGTGATGCGATCCATCAGGCCTTCGCGCTCTGCGACGCCGCCTCCGCGCGGTCCATAAAGGCCAACCGCATGAACCTCGTCGATATAGCTCATCGCACCGTGCCTTTCGCAAACGTCAAGGATTTCTGCGATCGGTGCGATATCGCCATCCATTGAATAGACGCTTTCGAATGCTACCAGCTTGGGCACGTCGGGCCCGTATTCAGAGAGCATGGCGTCGAGATCTTCGACATCATTGTGCTTCCATATTTTATACGGCGCACGCGAATGACGAATGCCTTCGATCATGGAAGCATGGTTCAATGCATCAGAGAATACCACGCATCCAGGAATCTTGTTGGCAAGCGTGCCGAGCCCTGCCCAATTCGACACATAGCCGCTTGTGAACAGCAACGCAGACTCTTTGCCATGCAAGTCCGCCAGTTCATTTTCGAGCAGCACATGGTGATGGTTTGTGCCTGAGATATTGCGCGTGCCGCCAGCGCCTGCACCGCATTCGTCCAGCACTTTGTGCATGGCTTCCAACACGACCGGGTTCTGCCCCATGCCGAGATAGTCATTGGAACACCAGACGGTCACATCCTGTGTCCCGTCATTCACATAGCGGGTTGCATGGGGAAAGCTGCCCTGGTGCCGCTTGATCTCTGTAAAGACGCGATAGCGCCCTTCCTCGCGGACCTTCTGGAGCTCATCGGCAAAGAATGTGTCGAAATCCATGATTTCAGCTTTCCTCTTTTGTTATTTGGGTTTGCGCCGCTGAAGAGCGGGCTGAAACAGCTTTGTTGAGTGTGTTTGATCGCCACGCAGACTGCGGCAGCGCCCAACCCCACAGCGCGCCATCACGAAATGGCAATGCGAGAAAGAAATGCTCGACCAGGCCCAGGCACGCGAGCGCAAACAGCAGGCTCGCGCCGATAGCCTCTGGGCTGCCGGGAGATGCGAGATATGCGCTCTGCCCGATGACAAAGCTCAATGCACCGATACCAAGTATCGCCAGCAGCAAGGCCGGGCTAAAGCGGTTCGCCCCATAATAGCTGCGAAGATACCCCAGATGCGGCGGGAGAATATCGGTGTGCGTATTGGGCACGCCTGAATAAATGCAGAGCTTCGCGCTCAGACGCAGGCCATAAAGCAGCGCGAACGTCATCGCACCGATCTGATTGACGGCATTCCAAGTGAGGGAAATCAGGATGAGCGCGGACAGCAGCAACGCCACTTCGTGATAAAGCAGTGTTGCGCTCGCATGCACAAACCGCTCCCAACCTCGCGCACCATCAGGACACGCCTCGCGCCGCGGGCCAGCAGCCGCCCCTGTAAGGAAGCTCACTTCGTGCCATGCCCAAACCATCAAGGCGCCTGCGAAACTCGCATAGATCGCGAGGCTCGCTGTGCTCGCCATAGACAGCCAGATCACAACCAAGCCCGCGATGCCAACCGCTCCAGCCAGCACAAGGCTGCGCGGGAACGTCGTCCGCGAACGGTTGTCGATCCATGCGATCAGGCCTGTCGCCAGAAACCAGATCGCGATCGTAACCAGAACAGGCAGTATATGGCCGCTCCAGCTTACCATGCAGGCTGAAGCCTTGTGGTTTGCGGTAGCTCATTGGGACGCGTGCGGTGCACATAAAGGCGAGCGAAGTTGAAACCTGCTCCAGCCATTCCAGCAACCCGTTGCAAAGCGCCTACAATGCCGCCTCGCTCCTTGCCCGCTTCGATTCTCTGAGCAGCCCTCAGCAAAGCATCCATCTTGCGGCGGAATGCCGGGTCATCAATGTCAAGCTCCACTGGGAAGACCTGCCGGCTGATCTGATTGCAGATCCCGAAGACTTTGTAGTCATACTCCGTCGGATCAATTCCGAGTGCGGCGTGGAACACTGGCCGGTTGTGATCGCGCACATACATGGTCGCGTAAACCGACAGCAGGAAGAAGCGTACCCACAGCTTGTTATGTCCTTGCAGGAGCTTGGGGTCCGCGCGCATCAGCATCGCAAAGGCCTCCCCATGACGAAACTCGTCATTGCACCACTCTTCAAACCAGCTGAAAATCGGATGGATCTGCTTGTCGGGATTTGCCGCCAAATGCCGATAGATCGAGATGTAGCGCGCGTAGCCAATCTTCTCCGACAGATAGACCGCGTACCAAATGAATTTCGGCTTGAAGTAAGTGTATTTCTTGGTCCGCGTCAGGAACCCCAGATCGATCCCAATGCCTGCATCTTTCAGCGATTCATTGATGAAGCCCGCATGCCGGCTTTCATCGCGCGCCAGCAGTTTAAAGAGCTGCTTCACGTCAGGATTTTTCGTGCGCTTGGCAATCTCTGCATAGAGCACACAGCCGGAAAATTCTGCCGTTAGCGAGCTGACGAGAAAATCGATGAACTCTGCGCGCAATTCCGGTTCGAGCCGATCAATCGCGCCTGTAAAGCTGTCGTCTTTCTTGAAATGCTTCTTGTTACGATCCTCGATCATCTCATTGATCAGCGCATCCCATTCTGCCCGCACGGGCGAGACATCGATAGCATCGAGCGCATCGAAATCGGTGGTGTAAAAACGCGGGCTGAGAACGGTGTTCTCCTTTGCCATGTCCATGGCATCATCGCGCGTGATCGGGGTGTGTGCGTTCATCTGGCCCTCCCAGGGTTGAAGCTGACCTCATAGAGCTCCTTGAGGTCGAAATAGGCCGCGAGCTTCGTCCAAGCGCGGGCGATCCAACCTGCGCGCGTCACTGTGGCCATACGGTTGAAAGTCACCCGCTCCCCGAAGCGGACCTGGATCGGATCACCGTGCACGCGGACTTTGTCGCCAGGCTCGATAGCGAGATTACCATCAAGCTCGACATGTGCGTGAAAGTGATCCTCACTCTGCTCGACACTGATCAAGCAAGGTGTATCGAATTTGCGAATACTCATGATGCCTCTCCCATTGGCAATAGCTTCGCGAATGTGACACGGTTGTCCGACCCGAATGCCCCTAGCTCGATCATCCGACCCGTTGCGGTGTCAGTGAGCGACAGTGAGCCGTCAGCCCAGGCAGTCAGGACGAAAGGCGGCTCTGATCCGATCCCATGCATGCGGCGCTCGCGCGCCAGGCCGCGCATGACCCCGCGAATAAAGCCCCCGCCTTCGGTTTCTGCGCCAATGACAGCGATGGATGAGCCGTCACTAACGTCAGAGATGATCACCGCACCATCTTCGCGATCATCGAAGCGAATATCGCGCGATGCGATGGCTTGCACCTGCGCTTTTTCACGTTCGAGTTGCGGGATAGCTTCACGCTCCAAGAACCCGAGCGATACAGCGGAAGTCAGGACTAGCGATAGTATCACAAGAGCGCAGGCAGAGATGAGCGCCGCGCGGGGCACTGTATTCTCATGACTGTGACCGTGACCGCCACCGTGAGAATGAGCATGGGCATGCGTCATGCGGGCGCTCCTGTCAGGCGGTCATTCGTGACATGCTCGCTCGCATCTTTCAGGACTTCACCCGCTTGGTGCGGCGCTATCGCAGCGCAGCTCTCTGCCAGCATACGCGCGACTTTCTCCACTTCAGGCAATGCGCGCAGCATTGGCTGCGGCTCGCGGAAATGGAACGGACGCACATGCGGCCAGAACACCGCATAACCGAGCCGATGAGCGGTCGTCAGCGAGACGGCGATATCGCCGAAGCCTGACCCGTGAGGACGTAAGTCCGCTGCCCCGATCACTTTTAAGGGCAGATTGATGCATTTATTTAATGCAATACCGATTCTGAACACGATACGCTTGTTAGTGATGGTGTAGACCGTGGTCTTCGCCACCAGCACAGCAAAGCCTGCCAGCAGTGCCAGTACAACCAGCCCGGCAAGGCCCGTTGCAATCGCTCCGCCCAAGCCGCCGCTTGCAAACGCAAACGCTGCTAGCAGAACGAAATAGCCTGCTACCCAACGAGTGTAGAGTGCGCTGCGCGCAAACACTCGCCAGTCCGGGGAGCCCTGCCAGACGACGTGCTCGCCTTCTGGCAGATCCTCCGGAAGACCGCGGATCGGTTCAAAATCGTATTCCATCATATAAACGGCTCCTGCCGGTCACGGTTCGCGTAGAGGTAGCCGCCGCCAAAATAGGCCATGATCCGCTCTTCCTCATCGCGAGTGATTTCACCCGGTGTCGAAAGTTGCGGCACGCCGGCGTAATCCTCTGCATTGATTGCGTCGAGCAAGACACGGCCGCCCCAGATGCGCGCCATGTTGAACGGTGCGAGGACTTTCACGCTGCCGGTGTCGACTTCGAAATAGCGGATCACATGCTCGGCATGATCGACCCACAGATCGCTGACCGTCCCCGCGGTTTTGCCGTCTGCGGCAATCACAGGAAGGCCGCGCGGATCCTTGCTCAAGGGAGCAATGCTGATCTTGTCTGTCGCAGAGAGCGGCCCGAGACGGTTGTGCCCATGCGCGTCCTGATCAGGCCATTTCGCACGCTGCGCATATCCGGCAGGTCCAATGCCATCGGTCAGCGGATTGCCGGTCGGGATATAAGGTGAACCGTTGAACGGCTCGCGCTGCTTCGCTGCGATATCAACCGGATCGCGATCATTCGCATTTGGTACACTGTATGTGCCTTTGCCATTTGGCAGAATGAACGTCTTAGTCGGCGCTTTGCCCAGCGGCCCGCCGTCAGGCAGCAGCTTGCCGTTTTCTTCTTCCAGCGGATAGCCTTCGCGGCGATCCTCTCGCCGGATCCAAACGATCAATGCGAAGAAGAACAAGAAGAATAGGAGGAGCGCGAGCTCCGCCACATCGACTGTTCCTACGAAATTGCCATTGTCCATCGGTCTTTCCTTTCCCGCAAACTCAAGTTGGGAATTCAGCAAGCCCAAACGGGTCTTGCTCGCTTGTATTCTCGTCAGGCTGCTCGCGCCCGACCAGCGGACCGATCACTATCAGCGTCGCCAACAAGAGCAGGATTTCGAGAAAATAGACCGCGCCATAACCAGAGGCGCGTGTTGCCAGTGTGGTGCCCAGCGCATCGCTGAGCGCGAAATAGGCGACGACATCGCGCAGGATGCCGCCGACCAGAATGGCAATGCCAGCGCAGGTCGCCTGGACCGCTCCCCATGCGCCTAACGCGATACCGGACGAACCGCCTCGCGATAGAGCCATGACAGCAACCAGAGAGCCGACTGCAAAAAGGCCATTACCAAACCCGATTGCGAGCGCGCCGAAAGCCAGCAAAATGGCTAGCTCCAGCGGCGCTGCGAACATTATAAGAAGAAATGCGAGTACGCCGACAGCAAGGCCGTATCCAGCGATTCGCAATGCCCGGAAGCCTTTGGAAAGCATGCTTCCCGCAAGCGCGAAACCAAGCAGAGTGCCAAGCGCCCAACCGCCGGTCAGGCTCGTCGTCGCGCCGACTGATAGAGAGAGTATCTCGCCGCCATAAGGCTCAAGCAATGCGTCTTGCATGGCAAAAGCGCCAGCGCCCAAGCCGATTGCCACAAGCATCCGGCGGGTTTGCGGATCGCTTGTGAACGCTTTCCACTCAGTCGAGAAATCAGGGCGCGGATCATCACGATTGGTGAATTCCGGACGGCGCGCTTCCTGTTTCCAAAGCGCGATCAGATTGAAAATGAAGGTAAGCGCAGCAGCGCCCTGGATGACCTGCACCAGTCTGGTGTGCGTGTAGTCAACAAGCAGGCCGCCCATCACGAAGGCTGCGAACATCATTCCCACGAGCAGCATGACATAGAGCAATGCTACTGCCCGCGGACGCTTGTCAGGCGGTGCAAGGTCAGTCGCAAGCGCAAGACCAGCGGTCTGCGTCACATGAATGCCTGCGCCTGTCAGAATGAAGGCAAAGGCGCTCGCGCCGACACCCAATGGGAATGTTGCAGGTCCGCTCAGCAAGATCAGCGCAAACGGCATGATCGCAAGGCCGCCAAACTGCATGGTCGTGCCGAACCAGATGTAAGGCACGCGACGCCATCCGAGTACAGAACGGTGATTGTCAGAGCGATGACCGATCAAGGCGCGGAAAGGCGCGATCACCAACGGGAGCGCAATCATCGCAGCGACGAGCCAGGCCGGCGTGCCGAGCTCAACAATCATGACCCGGTTAAGCGTGCCATTCAGGAGCACAGTCGCCATGCCGACGCTCACTTGAAACAGAGCGAGCCGCAGCAATTGCGACAGCGGCAAATCAATGCTCGCCGCATCCGCAAAGGGCAGCCAGGACATCGCTATCCGGCTCCACCGTGCAGAGAAAGGCTCGCCAGCCGCCATCAGCACCTCACCAATTGCATCGCGTGAGACGTATAAAAGCCGCTGGAAACACGCTGGCTACGGCCGATCACCCAGCCGTCCATTTGAGCAAGCGCTTGGCGCAGCCGGCCTTCAGCAATCGGCACAATTGCAGGCGATCGATCACTGCGCGGAAAGAACTTCCCGACTTTGTGCATCGCGCCCAACATCTTTGTGTGTGGTGCGAATGTAAAAGCGATTGAGGCAGAACAGCGCTCAGTCAACGCGCCAAGAGCTGCGACCATGTCTTCTAGCTGATAATGGATCAGCGAATCCATCAATACGATGTGGTCGAAATCGCCCAGATCTGCGTTGAGGAAATCGCCTGCCTGCCAGTCAATCTTGCCGTGGCCAAGGAATTGCGGTGCGCGCTCACGAGCAATATCCACCAGACCGCTTGCAATATCGACGGCGGTAATTTCTGCTCCGCGAAACGCCGCTTCAACAGCCAGCGCACCCGTACCGCAGCCTGCATCGAGCAGCTTCATGCGGCGCATGTCGGTGGGCAGCATGGATAAGAGAATGCCGCGCATTTCTTCTCGTCCCGCCCGCACAGTCGCGCGAATTCCGCTGACTCTTGCGTCCGAGGTAAGGTCAATCCAAGCCTCGCGCGCAGTGTCGTCAAAATAGGCCGCAAGCTTGTCACGCTGCATGCCATATTGCGTCGAGTGGAAAGGATCGGGTGCGTGTGTCGCCATCACTCGAACCCCAGGAAATCAAAGATATCGCGATCCTTCATCGGATTCGCTTCGAGGGGATCAACTCCGTCCCAGAGCAGCTGAGCCAGTCGGATGTATTCCATCTGCGCTGCGAGGACTTCCGGCGACTCTTCCATTTCAAACAGAGTGCATTTCTTGAGGCGGCTGCGACGGATCGCATCCAGATCTTGGAAGTGCGCGAGACGCTTCATGCCGATGGCATCGCTGAAACGGTCAATCTCGTCGGTCTCACGACTACGGTTTGCGACAACGCCAGCAAGGCGCACGTCGTAATTCTTCGCTTTCGCACCGATGGCCGCGACGATACGGTTCATCGCGAAGATGCTGTCAAAGTCGTTTGCAGCGACCACCAGAGCGCGCTCGGCATGCTGTAACGGAGCTGCAAAACCGCCGCAGACAACGTCACCCAGTACGTCGAAGATCACCACATCGGTGTCTTCGAGCAAGTGATGCTGCTTGAGCAGTTTGACGGTTTGACCCACGACATAGCCGCCGCAGCCTGTACCTGCCGGCGGGCCGCCTGCTTCAACGCACATCACGCCGTTATAGCCTTCGAACATATAGTCTTCAGGACGCAGCTCTTCAGAGTGAAACTCAACCGTTTCCAGCACGTCGATCACTGTCGGCATCAGCTTCTTTGTCAGCGTAAAAGTCGAATCGTGCTTGGGATCGCAACCGATCTGCAGCACGCGATGGCCAAGCTTGGAAAACGCCGCAGACAGGTTCGAAGACGTCGTGGATTTTCCGATGCCGCCTTTGCCATAGACCGCAAACACCTTGGCGCCTTTGATCTCGTCGCGCGGATCGAGCTGCACTTGAACGGAGCCCTCGCCATCAGGCTGGCTGAAGCGGGTCTTGGGATCGAGCAGGTTCATGGCGTTTCTATTCCTCTCTGGCCGATCATTTGGCCGCGACCACGCCTTCCAGGCGGTCTTCCAGCTCGTCGCTGGCTGCTTGAAGGGCTTCCAATGTTTCATCATCCGGCTCCCACAGCCGGCGTTCGCATGCTTCGAGCAAACGGTTTGCAACACGTGCCGAGCTCTTGGGATTTAGCTCCGCCAAACGCTCGCGCATCGCTTCATCGAGCACGAAAGTGTTGCTGATCTGCTGGTAGACCCAGGGCGCGACCTGACCGGTCGTCGCAGACCAGCCCATGGTGTTCGTCACATGGCCTTCGATGGCACGCACCCCTTCAAAGCCGTGTTTGAGCATGCCTTCAAACCATTTCGGGTTGAGCGTGCGCGTGCGGGTCTCGAGATCGATTTGCTCCGCAAGCGTCCGAACCTTCGCGTTCCCTTGCGTCGCATCGACGATATAGACAGGTGCATCCTCGCCGCGAGCGCGCGCGACAGAGCGGCTGATGCCGCCCAGCCCATCAACATATTGATCAAGATCGGTAATACCGACTTCGACGCTTTCGAGATTCTGATAGGTGAACTCTACGTCTGCGAGCGCGCTGCGCAGCATCTCGCGCTGCTGAACCGGCTGACCGGACACGCCGTAAGCATAGCCTTTTTGGGTCTCGAATGAATTCGCGAGTTCGTCAGGATCAGCCCAAACCCCGCCGTCGATCAGCTGATTGACATTGGCGCCATATGCGCCCTCATTATTCGAGAACACACGCAAAGCAGCTGTCTCAAGATCGCACTCGTGCGTCTGTTGATGCGTGAGCGTATGCTTGCGCACGAAGTTCATCTCGTCCGGCTCTTGCGCTTGCGAAGCCAGCAATGCCGCCTCTGCCAGCATGCGAGACTGGAGCGGCAAGAGATCGCGGAAAATGCCCGAGAGCGTCATGACTACGTCGATGCGTGGACGGCCAAGCTCCTCCAGTGGAATAAGCTCAGCCCCAGCCAATCGGCCATAGGTATCGAGCCGCGGACGCGCACCGATCAAACGCATGGCTTGTGCTATCTGCACGCCTTCGCTCTTCATATTGTCGGTGCCCCACAGCACCATAGCGAGGCTTTCAGGGAAAGGAGCGCCGCTTGCGACATGACGCTCGATCAGCTGGTCAGCCTGTTTGGCACCTTCTTCGCAGGCAAATCGCGACGGAATGCGGAACGGGTCGAAGCCGTGAATATTGCGCCCCGTGGGCAGCACTTCAGGATTGGCGAGCAGGTCACCGCCCGGCGCTGGCCGCGTATATGTGCCATCGAGCGCATGAATGAGCGCACCCATTTCATCGCAGCTATCGAGCAGCTCGCTTAGCGCCTCGCGATCCGCATCAGGATCAGCCTGCTCCATCGCATCGAGCAGACCGTCACGTTCTTCGCCTTGCGCCTGCGCGCCGAAGACATGCAGGCCATGCGGGATCAGTGTCTGCTCAAGCTCGTAGAGATCGCCATGCAAGGTCGCGATATCCTTAAGCTCGATATCCAGAATCTCGCACTGATCAGCGATCAGCTCTGCAAGGCTATCGCGCTCTTCGCCCGCTTCGGTGCTGCGCCACCGATCGACACTCGCTTTGAGCTCAGCGAACCCTTTGTAGAGGCCGGCCTGCGCCAAAGGCGGGGTCAGATAGCTGATCAGGCTTGCAGACGAACGACGCTTGGCAACCAGCCCCTCCGTCGGATTGTTCGACGCATAAAGATAGTAGTTGGGCAGATCGCCTAGCAGCCGCTCAGGCCAGCAATCGCCTGACAGACCGGCTTGCTTGCCCGGCATGAATTCTAGCGCGCCATGCGTGCCAAAATGCACTGCAGCATGCGCACCGAATTCATTGCGGATCCAGCTGTAGAATGCTGCGAAAGCGTGTGTCGGCGCAAAGTCACCGTCGAACAGCAAGCGCATTGGATCGCCTTCATAGCCAAAGCCGGGCTGCACACCGACAAAGACATTGCCAAAGTGAGCGCCCAGGACCTGGATATGCGACCCGTCGGACTGGAGTTTGCCAGGGGCTGGCCCCCACTGCGCTTCTATTTCATCGAGATGCGGCTGCTGACGCACATAGTCGTCTGCGCTGATCCGTGCAGCGACATTGGCGTCCGTACCAAACCGCTCTGAATTGCCGCCAAGGATCGCATCGCGCAGAGCGTCGACGCTCTCTGGAACTTCAACATCATACCCTTCTGCCGCCAAGCGAAGAAGCGTTGCGTGAAGCGATTCAAATACAGCGAGGAATGCTGCTGTGCCGGTTGCGCCGGCATTGGGAGGGAAGTTGAAAATGACCAAAGCGAGCTTGCGATTTGCGCGCTCAGCCTTGCGAAGCTGGATAAGTTTGAGCGTCTTCGCAGCCAATGCTTCTGCGCGTTCGGGGCAGCTTTGCATCGCGCGCACATTGCTTGAACTCTCGACTTTGCACCGCCGCTCGCAACCCGTGCAATGACCGTCTTTGCCATCAATGCGCCCGCCAAAAACGCTAGGGACGGCTGAGCCATCCAGTTCCGGCAAGGAAACCATCATGGTCGCTTCAATCGGCAGCAAGCCCTGATGCCGGTCCCGCCATTCTTCGATCGACTGGAATTCCAATGCGTGCGCTGCAATATACGGCACATCAAGCTCTGCCAGCATGTTGCTCGCCGCTTCCGTGTCGCTGTAAGCGGGGCCCCCAACGAGCGAGAAACCTGTCAAATTGACGACCGCATCGACCGTCGACTTGCCGTCTTTCATGAAGAATTGTTCGACCGCAGGGCGCGCATCAAGTCCGCTCGCAAAAGCCGGAATAACCTTTAGCCCTTCCGCTTCCATCGCTTTGATAACGCCATCGTAATGGCCTGCATCATTGCCAAGCAGGTAAGATCGCAACAGGATCAACCCGACTGTGCCGTGCTTGCCTTTCTTGCGCTGAAGCAAGCGAAGGCTTTCTGAAATGCGTTGATCCTTGCTCGGGTGGTAGACACCGTTTTCAGGGTATTCGAGCGGCGGCTGAGCTTTCGTATGTCCGCGCCGAGCGAGCCGGTCTCCAGCGGCGTAACGGTCAATCAATGCGCGCACCATCGCAACGACATTCTCTTCCGAACCCGCCAGCCAATATTGCAAAGTGAGGAAGTAAGCCCGCACATCCTGCGCAGTGCCCGGTATGAACCGAAGGATTTTTGGCAAGCGGCGCAGCATCTTCATCTGCCCCGCACCAGAGCTTGCCCCTGCCTTTTTCGATCCGCGCAGCCGCTTAAGCAGTGCTAGCGGGCCGTTGCTCGGTGCATCCATGCGGTAATTGCCAAGCTTCGTCAGCTTGACGACTTCGCCAGCGGACATCAGCCCGAGGATCGCGTCGCAATCCTCACGGCGCTCTTCCAGTGCGGGCAGAATGGCGCGGATGTGATCATCGAGAAACAGCATCGTCGCAATGATGATGTCGGCTTTTGCGATGTCTGCCTTGGCCGCCTCTAAAGCTGCTTCATCGCGATCCCAGTCAGCTGCTGCATGCAGATCAAGCGTGATCTTCTGATCCCGTAGCGTCGCGCTCGCTCGCTCAACCGCCCCTTTAAGGTGGTTGTCCAGCGTGACGATCACGACACGCACATTAGGGAAAAAGCTGCTACCGGGCATAATGCGCCTTTGCATCGTACAATGTGGCGAGATCGATCTCTGGCCGTCCTTCCTGAGCGGCATATGCTTCCGTGTTGCGACGCGCCTTACCGCGCACGAAGAACGGGATTTTCTTTAGCTCGCGCTCGGCTTCCGCCGTCCAAAGTGAGCCATCGGCTGTCGCCACGACATCGACGGGGGCAGGCTCTGCGCTGTCATTCGCAGGCATTTTCGGTGAATGCGCTGCGTGATGCGAGGGGCCGGCTTCGTCGGAAAACTCGAAGTCTTCGCGGAACATTGTGAGCAAGTGCTCTTCAAGCCCCATCACCAGCGGATGAACCCAAGTGTCGAAGATCACATTTGCGCCTTCAAAACCCATTTGCGGAGAATGCCGCGCAGGGAAATCCTGCACATGGACAGGTGAAGAAATGACCGCACAAGCCATTCCCAGCCGCTTGGCAATGTGACGCTCCATCTGAGTGCCAAGGACGAGCTCTGGCGATGTATCAGCAATCGCGCGTTCGACTTCCAGATGGTCGTCGGTAATCAGCGGCTCGACACCGTATTTCTTTGCTGCAGCGCGAACGTCGCGGGCGAATTCGCGGTTGTAGCAACCAAGCCCTACCAGCTCGAAGCCAAGTTCTTCGACGGCGATCCGGGCTGCCGCCACTGCGTGCGTGGCATCGCCAAATACAAAGACCCGTTTGCCCGTCAGATAGGTCGAATCGACAGAACGGCTCCACCAAGGCATGCGCGAACCATCATCATCGAGCGCAAGCGCCGGATCGACCCCTGCAAGAGCAGCGACAGCTCTAATGAACTCGCGCGTTGCACCTACGCCAATGGGAACGACGCGTACTGCCGGTTGGTTGAATTCGCGTTCCAGCCAGCGCGCTGCTTCGTCTCCGATCTCGGGATAGAGCACGATATTGAAGTCCGCTTGGCCAATCTCACGGATATCGTGCGGTGAAGCGCCCAAAGGCGCGACGAAATTGACGTCCACACCAAGCTTGCTGAGGATCTTTTCGACTTCGATCACATCATCGCGGTGGCGAAATCCGAGCGCTGACGGGCCAAGGATATTGACCATCGGGCGCCTGCCATCAGGCGCGGTGCGCACGACATCCTTGTCAGCCAGATGCCGGACAATCTGATAGAAGCTTTCCGACGCGCCCCAATTCTCTTTGCGCTGATAGCTCGGCAGCTCAAGCGGAATAACCGGACACTCGAGCCGCATAGCTTCTGCCAGACCTGCTGGATCGTCCTGGATCAATTCAGCGGTGCAAGACGCACCCACCATCAGTGCGTCAGGCTTGTACCGTTCAAGGCAATCAGCTGCAGCGTCCTGAAACAACTGTGCCGTGTCTTTGCCAAGATCACGCGCCTGGAATGTTGTGTAAGTGACCGGAGGCCGCTTGCCGCGCCGTTCGATCATCGTGAACAGCAGATCGGCATAGGTGTCACCCTGCGGCGCGTGCAGGAGGTAATGCATGCCTTCCATGCCAGTCGCGACGCGCATGGCCCCAACATGGGGCGGGCCTTCATATGTCCAGACTGAAAGCTGCATCGCTCTACACCTCCAACACGTCGCGGCGGCGCAGCGGACGAGCGAACAATTCCGCCAGATCGCCTGCTTGTTCAAAGCCGTGGATTGGAGAGAAGACGAGCTCGATCGCCCACTTGGTTGAAAGCCCTTCGCTTTCCAGTGGGTTCGCAAGACCAAGCCCGCAAACGGTCAGATCAGGCCGGGCTTCGCGCACCCGGTCAAGCTGCTTGTCCACATGCTGACCTTCGGACAACTGCACGCTTTGCGGGAGCGCATTAAGCTCATGCGAAAGCAGTCCGCGATGCAGATAAGGCGTGCCCACTTCCAACGGCTCCATACCGAGCTCATTGCCGAGAAAACGCGCAAGTGGCACTTCCAATTGCGAATCCGGCAGGAAGCTAATCCGCTTGCCTTCCAGTTGAGCGCGGCTGTGCTCGATTGCCCGTTTGGCGCGCTCACGCGGTTTCGCGACCACGCTGTTAAAATGCATTTCATCCACGCCGAAAGCTTCAGCTGCTGCCTTGAGCCAAGCTGTCGTGCCTTCAGCGCCGAACGGGAACAGCGCTTCGAGCCGTATAGCACTGCGATCCTCAAGCGCTCGTGACGTTTCGCCAAGGAAAGGCTGTGCGAGAAGGAAATGTGTGTTGGGACCAACAGCAGGAAGGTCGCAGGCCTTGCGCGCCGGGAGAACGCCGACATTCTTGATGCCGAGCTCTTCGAAAAGACGAAGAAATTGATCTTCGACAATATCCGGGAGCGATCCGACCATCAACAGCGACGGTTGAGCGTCAGCGGATTCGGCGGGCATTTCCGGCACTAGCGATGCCAAGCAAGCATCCTCGCCTTCAGTAAACGTCGTTTCGATCCCGCTGCCGGAGTAGTTGAGGATACGCACTGTGCCGGCATGTTCGCGGCCCAGCCGCTGCGCTGCCTTTGCCAGATCCATCTTGATGACTTCAGATGGACAGGAGCCGACGAGGAACAGCGTCTTGATATCAGGACGACGCTCAAGCAGCTGATCGACAACGCGATCAAGCTCGTCCTGACAATCAGCCATGCCTGCAAGATCGCGCTCTTCAATGATCGCCGTTGCAAAGCGAGGCTCTGCAAAGATCATCACACCTGCAGCCGATTGAAGCAGGTGCGCGCAAGTCCTTGAACCAACCACAAGGAAGAAGGCGTCCTGCATCTTGCGGTGCAGCCAGATAATGCCTGTCAGCCCGCAGAATACCTCGCGCTGTCCGCGTTCGCGCAATATCGGGCGCTCGTTACGCTCCACCACATTTGTGCTGCAGCCGACTGCGATAGGTGGTGATGTCAGCGTGCCGCTCATCCCTGCACCGCCAATTCGCCCGTTGGACGCGCTTTTGGCGCTTCAAGGCGCGCAGCTCTTAGCTTGAGCAAGAACTGGCCAGCATTGATGACGTAAGCGAGATAGGCCGCAAGTGCGATGTACATGCGATGCTCAGCGCTTCCCAAGCCCGCGAACAGCATCACGAGGTAAGCTGTGTGCAATGCCAGCACGAGCATGGAGAAGACATCTTCCCAGAAGAATGCAGGCACAAACAGATATTGCCCGAAGACATCTTTTTCCCAGATCGCTCCGGTCACCATAATTGTGTAAAGCGCGAGCGTCTTGGCAACGATGGACGCATCAGCGAGCCACATGCCATCGCCGGTGGCCAGATACCGCAGAACCAGGCCAAGGCTGGCGAGGAAGATCACGAACTGAACCGGAGCCAGGATGCCCTGGACGAGAGTCCATTTGGACGCGTCGCGCCGTTCGCGTTCCGCATCAGTATAAAGCTGTTTGCTGGAAGCAGTTTCGACCGCTTTGGGATCCCTGATTAGGCAATCCGTGTTTCTCGGCAGAGCGTTCTGCCCTGTCTTTGCTTCTGTAAGCTGAGATCTGGCCTGCGCCCCTCTCATGCCAAACGTATCTACCTCCGTCGGCTCCCAAAAAGCGGCCTACGCCTGTACACACCCAAGTGTCAATCTTTCTGGACGACAATTTTACTTGACAGTTTGGAGTTTGCCAGCAGACCAGAATAGGCGTACGGCATTGTCATGGCGCGCAAATAGGCGCTGCCTGTTTGACGCGATCCGCGCCGCTGACAGACGGGAGTGTCTGAGATGGCATCGCAGACTGATAGGAATTCTGGGAGGCCGAACGGCTGGCAACCGCCTGCTGTGTCTGATCGCGTGCACAAATCCATAAAGAATGCTGCAGAATCAAATGGTAATGCGCAGCAGGCTTCGCCGAGTAACGCGGAAGGAAATGCGCTAGCCAGCCTGATTGAAGGCGAGGTTATACCGCGGCTTATGGTTGCCCACTCATCCGATCAGAAGGGTGACACCAAGGGTATCCGCGACACTCAGTCGAGCATTGAACCGGCAGAAGCCGCTCGATTCGCGCCCCTTCCGCTTGTCGCGGATGCGGATGAGTTGATGGGAAAAGTGCAAACATTCCTCGATCGGGGGGTCAGTCCCGAATCGATTTTCGTCGATTTACTGGCTCCATCAGCCCGGCGACTCGGGCAATTGTGGGAAACCGATGCCTGCGATTTCCTCGACGTCACAATGGGCCTGTGGCGCCTGCAGGAAGTCATGCATGAGACTGCAAGGCTTTCACCAGGGACAATAAAGGGGCGCGACAATCCCCCGTCGATCCTTCTTACCCCCATCCCAGGTGAAACGCACAGCTTCGGAAGCTTGATGGTTGAAGAGGTTTTCGCGCGAGCAGGCTGGCGCAGCGAAGTGCTGCTCGAGCCTCAGCGCAGCGAATTGCTGAAGGTCGTCGCCGGCAACAGCTACGATGTGGTAGGATTGACCATAAGCTGTGATTGTCTTAGCTCGAATCTAACAGATATAATTACGGCAATTCGAAGTGTTTCAAAATCCCCGTCAACAAAGGTCATCATTGGAGGACGGATGGTCAACGCCCATCCCGAATTGGTTGAGCAATGTGGTGCCGACGGGACAGCAACGGATGCAATATCCGCGCTTTCCCTTGCTGAAAGGATAGTCCTCGAGACGCATTCCAGCGCCTCTCCCACTGCTTAACCAACAAGGTCCCCCTTGCTTACCCGAAAGCATATCATTGAACACAAGCAGCCTTTCGCGGACTTTACCGCGCTGTTTGACGTGCTTGATGCCGAAGCCGCATCGAAGCTGGCGATGGTCGCCGGGGACATTGCGTTTATTCTCGATGACACGGGCAAGATCATTGATGGCAGCGCCAATCCTGATCGCTACCCGGAATTCGACAGCTGGATCGGGCAAGACTTTGCCTCCACTTTAACTGTCGAGGGCAAACCAAAAGCGATGGAAATGCTGGCCGCTGCGCGCAAAGGCCAATCCCAGCATTGGCGGCAAGTGAACCATGCTAACACTGAAAGCAATCTGACAGTCCAATATGTGATCATACCGCTCGCGGAAGCTGATCGGCACATTGCGATTGGCCGCGACATGCGAGAGGCCGCGCAATTGCAGCAGAAGCTGCTGCAAGCTCAGCAATCGCTTGAGCGCGACTACATGCGGTTGCGCCAGCTCGAGACGCGTTATCGTGTCCTGTTTGAGCAATCCTCTGAAGCTGTTCTCGTGGTTGACGCGGACAATCATCAGGTCCGCGAAGCGAACGGTGCAGCCTACGGTGTGCTGGATGCGAGGCCGGGCAGTCTTACCGGCAAGCGCTTGCTCGGACTGTTTCAGCGTTCCGAGCGGGAATCTCTCATCGCGTTTCTGGGATCTGCCTTGGTCTCTGAGAAAGTCTCGCCGATCTCGCTAGCGACCGACGCCGGAGAACGCGAAGTCACTCTGACTGCAACCGGCTTCAGACAGCGCGGACAACAATTCCTGTTGGTCCGACTCTTTACCGGCGAAGCCACTCTCAGCGGTGAGACTTCCACCATGCTCGACGTTGTCGAAAGCATGCCGGACGCCTTTGCCATGACTGACACGCAAGGCCGTATTATCGCGTCTAATCAATCATTTATCGAGCTGGTTGGTGCTGCGGGCGCCGAACAGGTCCAAGGCAATATGTTGTCCGACTGGATTGGAAGGCCTGGCATTGATCTGGACCTGATTGACGGACAACTGGCCAAGCAAGGCGTTGCGCGCAATGTAAACACTGTGGTTGGAGCGAGCGAAAGTTTCGATGGCGAGCCGGTCGAGCTTTCTGCTGTAAGAGTTGGCTCAGATGAGCGCTTTACAGGCTATGTCATCCGCCCGACTGCGCGGCGCCTGCGCGATCTGCCACCTACGACGCAAGATTTGCCGCGTTCCGTCGAACAGTTGACCGAACTCGTTGGGCGCATGTCGCTCAAGGAGATTGTGCGCGAGAGTACAGATTTGATTGAGCGCCTCTGCATCGAGGCTGCGCTCAATTACACATCGGACAACCGCGCTTCTGCTGCTGAAATTCTCGGTCTCAGCCGGCAAAGCCTTTATTCCAAACTGCATCGCTACGGGTTGGGAAATTTGTCCGATGATACGGATTGATTGACGACTTAGCCGGCCGTTCGGCTCGCCTGACAGTATAAACTGTCAAAATAATTTGACGCTAGCGTCTGTCAGGCATAGCCTGACAGTATGTCACGCTCGGCTGTCTCGATTCCGCGTGCGCCAGCGCCGGCGCTTCGGGACGGACTTGAGCTCCTCAAACCCATCACATGGTTTCCGCCGATCTGGGCATTTGTGTGCGGCGTCGTCTCCTCGGGCGAACCGCTGCTGGCTAACTGGCTGTTTATCCTTGCCGGAATGGCCCTCACAGGACCGCTGGTCTGCGGCACTAGCCAGGCTGTAAACGACTGGTTTGACCGTCACGTCGATGCGATTAACGAGCCGCATCGCCCGATCCCGTCCGGACGTGTGGGAGGAACTTGGGGCCTACGCGTAGCCATCCTCTGGACTGCGTTGTCCATTATCCTTGCTGCAAGCATGGGCCAGTGGGTTCTGATCGCGACGATCGTCGGGCTGGCAGCGGCATGGGCCTACAGTGCGCCGCCCTTCCGCTTCAAGCAAAGCGGCTGGATAGGTCCGCTTGTGGTCGGCTTTACCTATGAAGGGTTGAGCTGGTTCACGGGTGCCGCGGTAATGGCAGCAAGCCTGCCTTCCGCTGAAATTCTGACCGTACTCGCTCTTTATAGCCTTGGGGCTTTCGGGATCATGACTCTGAACGATTTCAAAGCAGTTGAAGGTGACGAGCAGACCGGTCTTCGCTCGCTGCCGGTGACGTTGGGCGTCGATAAAGCCGCGAGATTGGCTTGCCTGGTGATGGCCTTGCCTCAAGTGATTGTCGTCGGATTGCTATGGAAATGGGGTCTGAGTGTCTCCGCGATCATCGTGTCCGCGTTGTTGATCGCGCAATGCTTTGCGATGCCGCGCTTGCTGCGTGATCCGGCCCAATACGCTCCTTGGTATAATGCGGCCGGTATTGCTCTCTACGTGCTCGGCATGATGGCTGCAGCTCTGGGCCTGGGAGGGTATATCTGATGGCCAGCACAGCCATGACGCGAGAGCCACTCGGATTTGGCTGGTTCGGCATCATCCGGATCGGCGCGGTCCAGGCCTCGATCGGCGCAATCGTCATGCTGACGACTTCGCTGCTGAATCGTGTGATGGTGGTCGAATACGGCTTAGTTGCAGCCATCCCGGCAGGCCTTGTCGCATGGCATTATGCTGTCCAGCTTTCCCGCCCCATTTGGGGTCACGGATCAGACAAAGGCCGGGCAAGAACGCCATGGGTGATCGGCGGTATCTCTGTTCTGGTGCTCGGAGCGCTGATGGCGGTGAACGCCACGATCATGATGGATCACTATTTCACTGGCGGGCTTATCCTCGCCATTGTGGCCTTCACCTTCATCGGCATTGGCGTTGGCGCAGGCGGCACGACCGTGCTGGCCTTGCTGGCTTCCGGCGTCCGCAAAGAACGCCGCGCGGCAGCTGCTGCCACCACATGGATCATGATGGTTTCCGGCATTGTGGTGTCCGCCGGCATCACCAGCCAAGTGCTTGATCCTTTTTCCGAGCAACGCCTGGCCTTGGTCGCAAGCGGAGTTGCAGGCTGCGCATTTCTCTTGGCAATCCTCGCCATGTGGGGGCTGGAGAAGCAATCGCTTCCGGTAGGTTATCAGCGCGAAAGCGAGCCAGCTCCCGACTTTCGCGAAGCTTTAAAGGAGATCTGGGAAGAAAAAGCCGCGCGCCGCTTCACCGCCTTCATCTTCGTATCAATGCTCGCCTATTCTATGCAGGACTTAATCCTTGAGCCGTTCGCAGGGCTCGTGTTCGGGATGACGCCAGGCGAGTCCACTGGACTTGCCGGCATCCAACATGGCGGCGTGCTGCTCGGCATGATTGTCACGGGTATCGGCGGAAGCGCATTCGGAGGACGTTTGCCGTCAGAACTTCGTTACTGGATCGTCGCCGGGTGTTTGGGTTCAGGCCTCGCTTTGGTCGGGCTGGTCATGGCTGCAGCAAATGGTCCGGGCTGGCCGCTTAAAGCCAATGTCTTTGCACTGGGTTTCTGCAACGGCGCTTTTGCAGTCGCAGCCATCGGCGCGATGATGGGACTTGCCGGTTCAGGCAAGCGCACACGCGAAGGCGTACGCATGGGCGTATGGGGCGCAGCGCAAGCGATCGCCTTTGGCCTCGGCGGCTTGCTGGGCGCGCTCGGTGTCGACATCGCGCGGCAAGCGCAAAGCCAGGATGCAGCTGCTTTCCAGACCATTTTTGCAGCAGAAGCAGTCGCTTTCGTTCTCGCTGCAATCCTCGCAGTGCGAGCCACGAGCAAGGCGCTGACCACTGACTCAGCCGACCCACACCAAACGCAAGAACCACCTATTGAACCGCAAACAGAGGTAGCCAAGGCATGAGCAATCCAGAATTCGATATCGTCGTCGTTGGTGGTGGCCCTGCCGGAGCAACCGCGGCGTGTGATCTGGCGAGGCAAGGCCACAAGGTTTTGCTTCTGGACCGCGATGGGCGGATCAAACCATGCGGCGGCGCGGTTCCTCCACGCATGCTGGAAGACTTCGATGTGCCGCATTCGCTTTTGGTCGCGCGTGCCCGCTCAGCCCGGATGGTCGCCCCCTCAGGCAGGGCCGTTGACATGCCCGTCGGCGATACGGGCTTCGTCGGCATGGTTGACCGCGATGTCTTCGATGAATGGCTGCGCGAGCGCGCCAAGGCGGCCGGCGCTGAGCGGCGCGTTGGAACATTTGACCATATCGAGCGCGACGGGAATGGCGGGCCGATCGTGCATTACCGCGAAGACCGCTGGTCGGACATGAAGTCTGTGCGGGCAAAACTGGTTATCGGAGCTGATGGTGCGCGCTCGGCTGTTGCTCGGCAGAATATCCCTGACGCAGAAAAGATGCCTTGCGTCTTTGCCTATCACGAAGTGATCAAGTCGCCTGAAACGACCGAGCAAGGCTTTGATGGGGCGCGTTGCGATGTCCTTTACCAAGGGCATTTGTCGCCTGACTTTTACGCTTGGATCTTTCCGCACGGCTCGACCAGCAGCGTCGGCGTCGGCAGCGCCAACAAAGGTTTCTCCTTGCGCGGCGCCGTACAAACCATGCGCGATGATTTCGGGCTTCGTCAGTGTGAAACCGTGCGGCGCGAAGGCGCGCCCATTCCTTTGAAACCGCTCAAGAAGTGGGACAATGGCCGAGACGTGATTGTCGCTGGTGATGCTGCTGGCGTCGTTGCTCCTGCATCCGGCGAAGGAATTTACTACGCCATGACGGGCGGGCGGATCGTAGCTGAGGCAGCGCACGAATTCGTCAGAAGCGGCAATCCGGCCGCGCTCAAGAAGGCGCGCAAGCGTTTTATGCGCGAACATGGCAAGGTGTTCTTCATCCTAAGAATGATGCAATACTTCTGGTATTCGAGCGACAAACGTCGCGAACGTTTTGTCGAGATGTGTGCCGACAAGGATGTTCAGCAACTCACTTGGCAGGCCTATATGAACAAACGTCTGGTTCGTGCCAAGCCAATGGCTCATATCAAGATCTTTTTGAAAGACACAGCGCATCTGCTAGGCTTGCGTCCGGTTGAGGGATCATCCCGGTAATTTGTGAGCCGCTTGAGGTATGAATAGAGGCTGGATTTTTCCTGCTGTTATCGCGTCAGTAGCGGCGCTTGCTGTCGCAATGCTGGGCGCGACGATCACTGATCTCGGCCCTTGGTATCAGAGCCTCGCAAAGCCTGATTGGACACCGCCTGGCCCTGCATTCGGGATCATCTGGACGGTAGTCTTCGCACTGACGGCCATGTCCGGCATTACCGCTTGGTCCAAAGCGCCAAACGGACGCGCAGCCGACTGGGTGATCAGCCTGTTCGCGTTAAACGCCTTTCTCAATATCCTCTGGAGCCTGTTATTCTTCAGGATGCAGCGCCCCGACTGGGCGATGATTGAGCTCGGCATCTTATGGGCCTCGATTGCCGTCTTGATAGTCTTTTGCGGCCGGTTTTCACGGCTCGCTGCGATCCTGCTCGTGCCTTATCTTGCTTGGGTTTCGATTGCAGGCGCGCTCAATTGGCAAGTGATCCAATTGAACGGACCATTCGGTTGAGCCACTTTTTCCGAGCTGCAAGCCAATGATGGACTGGTTCGCGTGGCTGTTCGCAGGCGGTCGCGCGATCGATTTTGTCCTCGTCGTGATTGCTGCTGAAGCCATTGTCCTTAAAACGCGGGGTTGGTCTTTGCGTGAGCTCGCCTTAATGCTCATGCCCGCTGTGCTGATCCTACTCGGCCTGCGCGCGGCATTAGTTGGAGCCGAGTGGTGGTGGATCGCCTTCCCCTTGCTCGCTTCCCTGCCAGTGCATCTGGCAGACGTCAGGCAAAGAAAAACGCGGAAGCCCTAAAAGGGTTCGCCACCCCAAGGTCCACCGCGTCATTCCCGATCCCGATCTACGCCTAGCTAAGCGCAGACTTTCTTAAGGTGGCGGCGAGCCCGTGTGCCTCTTCGTCACGAGACTCGCGCCATCCGCCGTTTAGCCCCCTTCAGCAGGCTCCTCCGCCATGGCATCCGTCATTGTTTCCGTTGCCAGTTCCGATGGTGTCATCCGCAGCGCAGGATAGTCCTTTGCCATCGGATAGCCGCCCATCGGCTTGTTCAAACCCTGGTGGCACGTGGTGCAATTGGTCTTGAACGGATCGCCTTCGCTACCCAGCCGGTTAGCCGGGAAAACGTCAGTCAGCGGCGTGATATAGGTTGCGTTGATATCGCCAACCATCCTTAAGCCATGCCAGGCCGTTGCACGTTGCGGCGTGCTCAGCGACCACTCGTTAAAGGCCTGCGTGTTGTGGCAGAATGTGCAGTTCACACCCAGGGCGTCCGACATGTGGTTCATCAGCGCATAGGTTGGCTCTGCATCCGGCGTTTTCCGCGTGTTTGCTTCACTTGGATAGACCGTCTTGGATGCAATGCTGATATTGTCGAGATTGTCCTGACTACCAAGGAACAGATCGGAATAATTACCAGGCAACGACGCATAGACAGTGCTGGCTGTCGGCGTGTTATCGTACTGCTTGACTCCTGCGAAGCCCTTGCTCTTAGGCGCCGGCATCTCTGACCAGTAGTTCTCCGGAATGTTGTTGCCCCGGTGACAGGTCCAGCATGTCACACCAGTATTCCCGACATGCGATGCCCAGTCCGAGTTCAACGCCTGGTTCATCTGGATCATCTTGCGAGCGACCACTTTCGTGTAGACCTCGTCCGATGCCAGATTGGCCGGGTTGTGGCAGTAATTGCACCCTTCTTCCGGCGACACCCATTCGGTGATCGCCGCCATCAGATAGGTGAATTCCTCATCGGAGATATTCGCCAGTACCTGAACGTTCTCATACACTTCGCCTGCAGTCTGTTCACCCGGAGGCGGCAGTTCATAAGGCGGAGCAGGCACTTCATCTGCATCCTGGGTCCCATCGACATAAATCTGGTTCATGCCGGTTCCTCGGAACCCGTTCTGCGTCGAAGTCTTCGGCGCAATTTCGCATGCCGCTAGAGCAAAGGGGAGCAATGCGGCCAAGAGATAAGAGAGTCTCATTGTGCTTCTCCTGCGCTAGGGGCGGCTGACATCGGATCAACTACGCCGGTATCAGGATAGGCTGGCGCATACTGATGCTGCTGAGCCCACAGATACCAGTTGTCGACGACAGTGCCGGTGAGCAGAATGCCGATCCCGCCGGTCAGCGTCGTCAGCACTGCAAACCACCATGCCCAACGGTGAACCGATTCCATCGTAGCGTTGAAGCCCATGGTCCAGCGCCAGAATAGTGCGGCCCGTTCAGAGGCTGTACCGCGATCTGTGATCTGCTCGATCTCGCGTTCACCGCCATAGCGGGTCACAGCAAGGATCGTCGCACCGTGCATCGCAAACAGCAGCGTCGAACCGTAAAGGAAAACGATCGAAAGCGCGTGGAACGGATTGTAGAACAGGTTGCCGTATCGGATGGAGAAAGCGGCGGTCCAATCCAAGTGCGGGAATACACCGAATGGAACAGCTTCAGCCCAGCTACCCATCATCATCGGCCGGATGAAGCCAAGCACGAGATAGAGGAAGATTGCTGACGCGAATGCCCAGCACACATGGTATCCCATGCCAAGAGCGCGTGCTCGCATATAAGTGCGGACCCACCAAAGCAGGATCGCGATTGTGAGGAACGCGCCTGACAGGATCCACCAACCGCCTTCAGCCAGCGGCACGAAAGGCGAGAAGCCATATTCCGGTCCCGGTGGTTCCAGCGACAGCCAGAAAAGCTGGCGGACAAACTGGATCGGGCTCCAGTCGACGCTCGCCCACATATTCATGCCAATGATGAAAATGGCGAAGAGGCCAAAGGTGAGCGAAACCAGGCCAGTCCAACCAAGATAAATCGGGCCAATTTGCGCTTGGCCGATCGTGCCCATGATGTGGCTGAAAGTGGTCTTCTCGATGCGCTGCTCGCTGCCTTTCGGAAGCGGGATGCCCATTTCCGGTTCGCCGCGAACCTGAACTTGAGTGAAGATGTTTTGATAGCGTATCATCATCGATCAATCCTCCTCACGACCAGATCGGCAGGTTAAGCCACCAGGTCCACCATTCCGGCCAACCGCGCGTCCACAAAGGTCCGCTGATGACGATGCACACCGCGCTCCAGAAGCCGGCATTGAGAGCCAGCAGCAAGCCGACCCGGTGAATTCCAAGAGTACCTACCGAATATCCGACAAAGTCCCGGAAGAACGTGTCTTCATATTCCGGCGTTTTGACTTCTCCGCCCTTCTGCGGATTGACCGCTGAAAGGACCAGCGCGCCGTGTAAGGCGAGCGCCAGTGTGGTGGTGAAGAAGAATGTCACCGCCAGCATATGTGCCGGGTTGTAGTGGAAATGCAGGTATTGATAGCCAGTGTTCGAGACCCAGTCCAAATGGCTCCAGATCCCGTAAGGAAAGCCGAAATGCCAGCCGCCTAGAAGGACAGGCCGGATCACAACCAGCGTGATGTATGCGAAGATCGCCATGCCGAAAGCGAACGGGACGTGATAACCCATGCCCAGCTTACGACAGATTTCCACTTCGCGCAGTGCCCAACTGACAAAGGAAATGATCGCGCAAACGGTGATCACTTGCCAGAAGCCGCCTTCTTTGAGCGGAGCCAGTGAAAGGCCGTAACTCAAGTCTGGTGGCTCGATTGATATCAGCCAGGGATTCCAGGTCGGGCCCTGTGATGCGGCATACATTATGAGCGCCGTCCCAAGGGTCGCAAAGATCGCGGTCACGATCCCGAAAAAGCCCACGTAAAAGGGGCCGACCCAAAAGTCGAACAGATCTCCGCCGATCAGCGTGCCACCACGCACACGATATTTTCGCTCGAAACTGAGGAGCGCCATAGCCCAATCCTCCCCCGCCCACTGAGACGGGAACAATGGTTTTCAGCTACTTGACTGTTGAGGCGCGGTTGCTGCGCCAACCAGCGCCTCTCGCACAGTCAAATGGTTTTCTTCTTGGTGCTTAGCGTTACTCAGACGCTGCCATCTCGATGGTCGAACGCGCATTCGGTCCGTCCATCCAGTTGTACGTGTCTGTGCTGAGCAGAATGAAGTGGATCGTGAACGCAAGCACGGCCAGGAAGACGTGAAGTCCTACCAGCACACGCTGCGGTTCAAAGGTCATCCAAGTTCTCCACATAGGTAATTCCTTTGTCTTAGAGAGTTTTCAGGAAGCGTACGTGGCTTCAGATGCCGATCCATGGGCGCCAGGCCCAGACCAACAGGTGGGCGACAACGGCAATGCCGGTGTGCGCTGCGAACCAGAACATAAAGAGTTTGTGGAACTCTTTTGCTTCCTCTGGCGTCAGATATGTCTGCATGCCGAAGCGATCAGCAGAATCACTCATAACGTTTCTCCATTTTAGGTTGTTGTGCGAGAGGCGCCTGGCCTCTTTCGGTATCCGCACATCCCAGAGCTTCGGCTAATGCCGAGACCAAGGTCAGTGTGGATGATGGAGCCCGGCGCGAATGGCGCGCGCAGGCAATCTCGTTGATCGATGAATACCCAGTCATGACACTTCTCCTTGTAGGAGGAGAGTGTCAGCCAGCCTGTCGGCAGAGACGCTTGTCTCGCCGGCAGCTCTGGCGGCCCGCTCTGCCGCGTCGCGCAAGCGCTTGGCAGCAGAAATACGGACCAGGACTGGTTGCGCCTCGACCAACGCATCCAATTTGTCCTTGGCATCGGAATCCCACGGCAACTCCCGATCGAGCCGTGAGGGTGTAGCAGCCACTTGATCCATCTCACTCGACAGCGGGAGGATGTGGAACAGCGCGTCAAACAGCGCATTGCACACCTCCTGCACGAGATAGGTCGCACCGGAATAGCCCATGAAAGGCGTGCCGGTGTGGCGGCGAATGGCGGCACCAGGGAAGCTTGCCGGGATGTAGATCCCACGCGAGCCCTGCTGCGCCATGTACATTCGTTCATTGTAAGAGCCGAAGACGACCAGCGGCGCTTTTTCTGCAATCGCATCGCTGACGGCCTGATTGTCCGGCTTCACGCCAGCCGAGCGGCTGAACGCAAACGCGCAGGGCAAACCCATATCCTCTTCAAGGAAAGTCCGAATGCCGCGCGCATAAGTCTCGTTTGCAACGATCCCGAAGCTGGCTGTCGCAAAGAAGTCCTGCGTAACAGAACGCCACAGATCCCATAGCGGCTTGATCGTTGTGTGTTTCTCGCGCTCGATGAATGGCTCCGGATCGAGGCCCAGCTCTTCACCCAGTGCGCGGAGGAATTTCGTCGTCGATTGAAGGCCAATTGGCGCCTGGAAGTATGGCCGCTCCAGCAGTTCGCAAAGGCCGCGGCCATATTCGCGGTAGAGGCATACATTGGCTTCGGCAAAAGCAAGCTTGCGTACGTCCGCCAAGTGACTGCCAAGCGGGAAGGCCATGTTGACTTCGGCACCAATGCCCTCGATCAAGCGTCGGATTTCCGCGAGGTCAGAAGCCATGTTGAACATGCCATAAGCAGGCCCGATGATATTGACCTTGGGCTTCTCCCCTTCCTTGCGGGGTTTGAGCACGGGGACTTTTTTAGGTCCGAATTCCGTCCACAGCCATGAGAGCGCGCGGTCAGCGGACTGCCATTGATCTTCATCGATTGTGCGCGGCAGGAAGCGCTTGATATTGGTGCCTTCGGGCGTCACGCCGCCGCCGATCATCTCTGCAATAGAGCCGGTCACAACAACTGCCGGAAGCTCAGGATCGAGCGTTTCCCAAGCGCGCTTCATCGCGCCTTCTGTGCCTGTTTTGCCGAGCTCTTCCTCCCCAAGTCCTGTCACCACAATCGGCAGCTCATGCGGAGGCAAACCATCGGTGTAATGCAGGACTGACGTCACCGGCAGGTTCTCGCACCCGACCGGACCATCGATTATGACCTGCAGGCCTTTGACGGCCGTAAAGACGTAAGTCGCCCCCCAATATCCGCCAGCGCGATCATGATCGAGGATCAGCGTCATGTGCCCACCGCCTCTGCCGCTTTCCGGGCAGCTTCGTTGAGAGCAGCGTATTTCTTCTTGAATTTCGGCTGATCGGACGGCGTTTCTTCCCAGATGCCGGCGCGATAGTCGCTGCCTACTTCCCCAAAGAATTCGCTCATAGTGTCGAAGCGCGCTTTGTTGGCAATCGCGGCATTGATGACTTGCGCAAGGCTGCCTGCACCTGCTGGCCCCATCAGTGGCCGCGCAGAAATCAGGTTCGTGAAATAGAGCGCTGGGATCGAACGCTGTTTGGCGTGCTGGACCACAGGCGTTGTGCCAATCGCCAAGTCTGGCCGGTATTCCTCGACAGCAGCGATATCCTGCTCAAGGCTCGCACGATACTGGACGCGCACGCCCTTCGCTTCCAGCCATTCACGATCTGGCGCAGACCATGGCGTTTGCGGGCAGGCTGAGCCAACATAGCGCACATCCGCGCCGCTTTCGACGAGAAGCCGAGCGACAAGCAATTCAGAGCCTTCATAGCCTGAAACCGTGATCCGGCCTGTAATCGGATTGGCTGCAAGCGCGCCTTTGATCGCTGCGATGAAGCCGTCTTTCGCGGCATCGATCTGAGCCTGCTTCACGCCGCAAGCTGCGCCAATCGCATCAAGCCATGCCGCGGTGCCCTCTGCACCCACTGGCGCAGAGCCAACAATCGGACGGCCTGCTGTCTCAAACTCGCGAATGCTGGCCGTGTAAAACGGATGGATTGCCGCCACCGCCGTGCTGTCGAGCGCCGCGTAAAGCTCGCGCCATTCGCGCGTTGGAACAACCGGCCCCGGTGCGATCCCGAGAGGCTCAAGCATGGCTGCAATACCCATTGGATCTGCCGGGAACATCTCCCCGAGTAATGAGACCGTGGGGCGGCCGTCAGCAGCTGGACCCGTTTGATCTGGCGCAGCAACCGGGCCTTGCTCGGCCTCTTTGCGCGCATAGGCAAGCATTGCACCCGCAAGCACATCCTTAGCTTCCGCATGTGTTGGAATACCAAAGCCCGGTACATCGATGCCAATGATGCGCACACCGTCGATTTGATCGGGCAGCAAACGCAACGGCACTCCGCTCGCAGTTGGCACGCACAGATTGGTGACTACTATAGCGTCGTATTTTTCCGGATCGGCCAGATCCTCGACCGCTTCCTTGATGTCCTCGAACAGCTTGCCAGTGACGAGCGTTTCGGAACTGAACGGCACGTAGCCAACGGTCCGGCGCGCGCCATAGAAATGCGAAGTGAAGGTGAGGCCATAGACGCAGCAGGCCGAGCCGGAGAGGACTGTGGCCGTCCTGCGCATTCTCAGCCCCACCCTCAAACTGCCGAAAGCAGGACACATGCTTTGCGGCTGATCATGGGGACCCCGCTCCGGATCGACCGGATAATCTTCAGCATAGCGGTCGAGTATCTCGCTCTTCCCGGCTTTACGCGCAGCTTCGCGCATAGTCTCAGCGCCTCCGTGGCAACCACCCGCCTCATTTGCCGCAGACGCAGCCGCATCGCTCGCCGGATCCAAATCGATCCGGTCGCGCGTGCGCCCTGCATTTGCAGCGTATTCGCTCATCGGCTAAACCTCATCATAAATCACTTCGAGTGAAGGTTTGGGTTCATAACTGCCGCCGCGCATATCGGCCTGGGTCGCCGGGACGAGTGTGATGTCGCCACCGGTGTCCTCGGGAGAGAAGAGACCAAGCAGCCCATCCTGGTCGAGGGGAACGGGCTGGCGCGGCGGCGCCTGGGCAACGTTGGTAGCAAGCTCTTCAAAGAGCCCTCCCCACTCGCCGCCTGGCATTCCGATAATCTGATAATTTGCAGACTTTCGGCGGATGTCCTCGTCCGCCGGAATTGCGCATAGAACAGGGATGTCGACAGCTTCAGCGAAGGCTTGCGCCTCGCCTGTGCCATCGTCCTTGTTCACGATCATGCCGGCAACGCCGACGTTCCCTCCCATTTTGCGGAAATATTCGACCGCGTGGCAAACATTATTCGCCACATAGAGCGATTGGAGGTCGTTCGAACCGACAACAATCACCTTCTGACACATGTCGCGCGCGATCGGCAGACCAAAGCCGCCGCATACCACATCGCCAAGAAAATCGAGCAGGACGTAGTCAAAACCCCAGTCATGAAAGCCGAGCTTCTCGAGCAGCTCAAACCCATGAATGATGCCGCGCCCGCCGCATCCACGACCCACTTCGGGGCCGCCAAGCTCCATGGCGAAGACGCCATCGCGTTGGAAGCACACATCTTCGATAGTGACTTCTTCGCCGGCGAGCTTCTTTTTCGATGAGGTCTCGATGATTGTCGGACAACTCTTGCCGCCAAAAAGAAGGCTGGTTGTGTCGGACTTGGGATCGCAACCGATCAGCAAGACTCGCTTGCCCTGTTGCGCCATCATGTAGCTGAGGTTGGACAGCGCGAAGCTCTTGCCCGAACCGCCTTTGCCATAAATCGCAATAACTTGCGTTTCGGATTTCACTTCACCGGTGTGCACCGGATCGGGTTCCTGCGCCGCTTCGTCACGAAGCGCAGCATCGTTTGCCACCTGACTATCAAGCATCGTCATGTCGCATCTCTCCAATCCAGCACCATCTTGAGGCAATCCGCGTCGTGGAAAGCCTTGGGGTACGCCTCAGCTGCGTCCGCAACCGGCGCGCTATTCGACACCAATCCCTCAAGAGAGAGAGCGCCATCATCGATCAGTTTGAGCACTGCGGTGAGGTCTTCCGGCGCCCACTCTGCAGCGATCCGCATCCGCGCTTCCTTCTGGAAAGCAGCGGGGAATGCGAAATTGACGCGGTCTGAGTAAAAGCCCGCGAGCACGATCTCGCCTTGGCGAGCCAGCCGCGCGATCAGATCATCGAGCACTGTAGTGCTGCCGCTAACGTCGCAGATGACACTGTAATCGCGGCGCTCGTCGGCTTCAGGCGCCAGCACTTCATAGCCTTGCGCGCCTTCCCGGCGGCTTGCGGCCGTATCCCAGACGGTCGGCGCTTCTCCGCACAGCGCAATCGCCATGCGCGCCATCAAACGACCAAGGACGCCGTGGCCCACAATAAGTTCAGGAAGTTGGCCGCCCGCAAGCGCATGATGCGCAGTGGCTGCCAAAGCGATCAGCACACCTGACTCAGCAAGCGACTCGGAAACAGGAAATGCGCGAGCCGACGGAACGATGAGCCGCTGCGCGCTTCCACCGAACAATCCGCGTGCGTTTTCATAGCATGACGCGCCGGGCACAAAGACCCACTCACCTATTCGCGAAACGGCATCCGGGCCTGCATCGATGATGCGTCCGACGGTTTCGTAGCCAGGGACCAGAGGATAACCCATCCCAGGAAAATCAGGCATTTGGCCGGTGTAGAGCAGCTTTTCAGTGCCGGTACTGATCCCGCTCCAATGGGTTTCAACCAGAACATCGCTTGAGCCGAGCGAGGTCAAAGTCACCGGCTTGAGAGCCAGCTGCTTTGGTGCCTCCATCAGGACTGCAAGTGCGTCCATTGCTCTAGGCCTTCCCCTTTCCGGCCGGGGTCCTGTTTGCTCACAGGGATATTCCCACCCAGTGTCCTCCTACAGGAACAGTCATAAGTGTCAATCTAGCATGACACTTTTTAATGTCAGGCTGTGGCGACGATTATGCTTGTGATGACGGGCTGAGTGGTTGCGACTCGCCGGATTGAGCCGAAGCCAGCACGCTCAAGCATCACACCAATTTCCTGTGAACTTCTCGGTCTGCCGGACCGCATCGCCCAAAGGTAGAGACCGAAATAGGTGCCGCCCATGGCTTCAGCCCCCGACTCTTGCGCCATTGGCTCCGCAATCAGGAGCCGACCTGAAGGAGGCAAAGCTGAGTGGATGGTATTGAGCAAGTGTTGTGCAGGCTCGTCATCATGGTCATGAAGGATGCGCACAAGGCTCACTGTGTCGTAGCCATCAGGTAAAGGACCAGCGAAGAAATCACCAGGATGAAGTGCAATGTCAGGCATGTTGGCTTCGGCTAAAAACCGTGCCTTTGTATTCTCAAGCACGCCGGGAAGATCGAAGATTCCAACTTCGACTTGTGGGTGCGATGCAGCCACGGACCTGGCAAATACGCCTAGCCCGCCACCAATATCCAGTAAGCGCTTGGTTCCGGAAAAGCGATATGATGCAAGGACTTGGCGGGATACCATCTCTTGAGAGACAGCCATCAGGTCAGAATAGCCCTCTACTGTGGGAGCATCCTCGCCGGCTGCTGCAGGGTTGGCGGCATAGCTCCAGAACTTCGACAGTGCGGTCTCAGTCGCTCTGTCGTCGCGCAGCAAGGCCAAGGGATCAGCCAGATCCTGGTACAGCAATTTATGGTGCAAGATCATCGCCCGTGCGCCTGCATTGTTGAGGAGAGAAGCCCCTTCCTCGCCCAGCATCCAGTGGCCGGGCGCCACTTCTTCAGCGATATTGACTCCTTGTGCCGCGCGAACCAAACGCTCAGCAGCCGCGAGCGACAGGCTGGTCGAATTGGCAATCCGGCTGACTGTTACCACGCCTCTGGCTAGCTCATCAAGCAAGCCGCTTTCAACAACGGCCAGCAGCGATTGCGTGTAAGCGAAGCCCGCGACTAGATCGAACACACGCTGAGCCCGCCTGCGTGCAATCACACGCACAATCGGCGTGCGTGCAGCCCACTCCTGAAACCTGGGACTGGCAAATATCCGGTTTCGCCAAGCGACCCGCTTGAGCTTCCAAACCTGCATCTTTGAGAGCGGTTTTCCCGGCTGACCCATTTCCATATGTCCAATCTTCTGGACAGTTGATATGTAAAGGTCAATAAAACGTGTCAGTCCTTGGCGACTGTACTTGCTGAACGGAAGGACCTTCGAAGACGTGAGAATTGCCATCATCGGGGCGGGAATTGGCGGGCTTGTCTGCGCCGTCTCGCTCGCGCTTGAAGGGCATGAAATCGATGTTTTCGAGAAGGAAAACGGCCCCGGCGGCAAAGCGCGTCGCTTGCCGGTTGGCCAAAGCATGGTCGATGCCGGACCAACCGTCTTCACCATGCGCGATGTCTTCGATCAGCTATTCGAACGAGCCGGTGAGCGACTCGAAAATCAAGTGACGCTCAGCCAAGCAGAGGTCCTCGCGCGGCATGCATGGGACGACAAAGCGCAGCTCGATCTGTTTGCCGACCAGCAGCGCAGCGAAGAAGCAATAGGCGCTTTCGCAGGCGCTAAAGCCGCGGTGGAGTTTCGCTCTTTCAGCGCGGACGCCGCGCGTGCCTACACTGTGCTTGAAGACACTTTCATGCGGGCGACAAAGCCCGCAACGCCGCTAGCATTATCCTGGCGGATCGGCCCCATGCGTGTCGCCGATCAATTGGCAATCCGGCCGTTCTCTTCACTTTGGAATGTCATCGGCAACCATTTCAGTGACCCGCGCTTGCAGCAATTGTTTGGCCGTTATGCGACGTATTGCGGTTCATCGCCGTTCGAAGCGCCCGGTACACTCAGCCTGATCGCGCATCTCGAACAACGCGGGGTTTGGCTTATCGAAGGCGGAATCCATGCTCTGGCCCTTGCGTTGCAAAGGATAGGCGAAAAGCACGGCGTCCGCTTTCACTTCAACTCTTCGGTAGATTCCATTCGAGCCACGGGCGACAATCTGGAAGGTGTTGTCTTGGCAAACGGAGATCTGGCCGCCTGCGACCATATTGTCTCGAATTGCGATCCCGATGCACTGGCACGTGGGAGGTTCGGCAAAGATGCTGCCCGCGCTGTGAGAGCGACACCCGAACGCGAACGTTCCTTGTCTGCGCTGGTTTGGTTGGCGGAAGCCGAGACAGATGGTTTCCCATTGAGCCATCACAACGTGATCTTCTCGCCTGACTACATCGCCGAGTTCCAGGACATTGCGGAGAGCAAGCCGCCCAGCGATCCGAGCATCTATGTCTGCGCCTTGGATCGAGAAGCCGTGCCGGGCGTTCAATCATCAAGCGGGCGCGAGCGGCTGCAGATCATCGTCAATGCTCCGGCAAATGGCGACACCCACAAATACTCATCCGAGGAGACCGAGCAATGCACAGAAGCGATGATGCGAAGCGCGCAGAGATGCGGTCTCAAGCTGGAGCGACCTCTGCCGCACGAATTGCTGACGCCGAACGCGTTCGAGCAGCTCTCGCCCTCGACGGGCGGAGCGATCTATGGACGGGCCTCGCACGGGTGGGCGGCATCCTTCCGGCGCCAGGGCGCACGCACGAAGATCCCTTGGCTTTATTGCGCGGGCGGAGCGACACACCCGGGAGCGGGAGTCCCGATGGCGGCCTTATCCGGCTTGCAAGCAGCCCGCAGCCTGATGGAAGACCGCGCTTCGACACCCAAATTCCACCCGGTGGCTACGGCTGGTGGTACATCGATGCGATCAGCGAAGACGGCCAGCACGCGCTGACCATTATTGCCTTTATCGGCTCGGTCTTTTCGCCCTTCTACAAGCGCAGCGGTCGGCATGATCCACTGAACCATGCATGTTTGAATGTCGCGCTTTATGGCCCGCAAGCACGCTGGGCGATGACGGAGCGCGAGCGCGATGACGTTCGCCAAAGCAAGGACTGCCTTCAGATCGGACCGAGCAACGTGCGCTGGGCGGGTGATGCCCTGGAGATCACGATCGAGGAGCGCGACAAGCGCTTGTTCAACCCGTTCCGCCGGCGGGTTCGAGGCACAGTGCGCGTTACGCCTGAGATTGTGAACCCGGTCGCTTTCGCGCTTGATCCGGGCACAAAGCATCGTTGGCATTGTCTTTCGCCGCGCGCCCGGATTGATGTCGACATGGAAGAGCCAGGTCTTAGCTGGACAGGCAGCGCCTATCTCGACTCCAATTTCGGCTCGGAATCGCTCGAAGAAGGCTTCCGCATCTGGCATTGGTCGCGCGCGCATTGTAAAAACGGCGCAGTGGTTTGCTATGAAGGGGTGAGACGCGACGGCTCTCAATTCGCAAGCGCATTACGCTTTGCAGAAAATGGCGAACCTGAAGCGGAAGCTATCCCCGCAAAAGCAGCTTTGCCGCGCAGTGGCTGGCAGGTCGAACGCAGCACCCGGTCAAGCAGCGGGCGCGCAAGCATTATCCGCACATGGGAAGACACACCGTTCTATTCGCGCTCTGAACTGGCGACCGAGCTACACAGTGAGCCGGTCGTGGCAGTACAGGAAAGCCTGGACTTGAACCGCTTTAGATCGCCGGTGGTACAATTCATGCTGCCATACCGGATGCCGCGCAAAGACTAGCTTTCTTTGGGCTCGTCCGGCGTCGGATTGCCTGACGCTTTGGCGGCCTCTTCTTCCGCTTTCTTCGCTGCGGCCTTGGCTTTGTCCTTCTTGATCTCACGGTCCATTTTCCAGATCTGCTGAGCGGCAAATCCCAATGCGATCGAGTAGAAAAACGCGATCTCGATCCAGCCGTAGTTCTCTGTGAAATTCTCGATCATGGCGTTGCCTGAGCGTCTTCCGGCGCGAGGATGCCGAGCTCAGCTGCAAAGCCGGCAATGAGCGCCGCAATTGTCCCGGGCTGCTGCTCATGCGCGAGATGCCCTGCGCCATTGATGAGCTCCAAACGAGCGTCGGGCAGCAAACGCTGAGCCGCCTCGACACTGGCGAGCGGAATCGCTTTGTCCTTGCTTGAATGAATCAAGAGGGTTGGATTGGTCACCTTGGACAAACGCGTCTTGAGCGCATCCAGATCCCAGTTCGCCATCATTTCCAGCGCTCCGCGCGCATGGCGATGATTGCCGAACAGCGTCGCATAACATGCTTCGCTCACTGGATCGGTCCGCGAGCCAGTTGCGCGCTGCAAGAACCGCGCGGCTTCGCCCGGCACTTGCGCCATGCGGGCAAAAATACGCGGCGCGAAAGGATTGACCAGCAGCAGCTTGGCCATTGCTGGGAAGACCTGAGCCGCGGGCCCGCGAAACGGCATGATCGCAGGGTTGAGGCCGACCAGTGGAATATCGCCGGAATGGCGTAGTGCCCACTCCAAAGCGATCGCCGCTCCGGCCGAATGACCCACGACCATGTCCGGCTCGAAACGCTCTTGCTCAAGCAGATCCGACAGCGCGCTGACGATACCTGCCAGCGTGAGCCCGCCTCTGGGTTTGCCAGCAGTAAAGGCATGTCCGGGGAGGTCCGGGGCGAAGACTTCGAACCGCTCTGCCAGCAATGGCATGAGCCCATGCCAGCTATGCACGGACGCACCGGTGCCATGAAGCAGCAGCAACTTGGGATAGTCACTCTTAGCAGACCCCATTTGCTGGATATGCCAGCGCAGCCCGCTCACCTCTACGAACCGGCTTGCTTCGCGATGCGGCCAATTTCGGCCTTCGCGTTCCCAATGGAGCGGCCTGCTCATGCCCGCCTCAAGCCCAACTCAAGCGCCGGCCAATTGCGGCTGCGCAGCGGAGACAGCGCGCTCCAATGCTGCAGCATCCGCCATTGGCAGCGGGAGATAGCGAGCGCGCATGAACCCCGCGATTGTTTCAGCATCAGGCCGCGGTCGGGGTGAGATATCGATCAGCAATGCTTCCACGCCAGAGGCTGCCACACGCCGTGCCGCCGCCTCTGCATCTTCACGCGCTTGCCCTCTACCAGGTGTTCCATCGGCAGCAATGTTCGCGCTTCCGTCAGTGAGGAAGACAAGAAACGGCGTGCGTCCACGCGAAGCGATGCTTTCCGCCATTTGCAGTCCGGAAGTGATCCCGCTGGCCAGCGGAGTTCCGCCTCCGCCCGGCAACCCCGCCAATGCCCGACGTGCTCTCGTGAGCGAGCGCGTGGGAGGCAGCAAGACTTCCGCGCCCTCGCCACGAAAAGCAATCAAAGCGACCTCGCTGCGTTTGACGTAAGCCTGCGCGAGGATCAGCTCGACCGCGCCTTTTGCTTCAGCGAGCCGCGCAGCTGCAGCCGAACCTGACGCATCCACACAAAAGACGGTGACGCTTCCGGCGCGCTCTTCAAATCGGCGCACACGCAGATCGTCTTTGCGCACGAGCACGGCGCGTGACGCCTCCGGCTCCTCGCGACGACGAACCGTTTGCCAAGGTGCAGCAGCCCGCAAGCTGTCGATCAGGGCAAGCCTTGAGCCACCACGCGGCATGCCGGGACGCGCGCCCAAAGGCCGCCCGCGCAAATTCGACTGCGTGCGCTTTCCTGCACCGCCTGCGCTCGCGCTGCGTTGCAGCCGACCATCCGCAATCGCAGCGAGTACATCGTCGGGAATGGACGCAAGCACAGCCTCCAGTACCACATCTTCGGGCGGCGTTTCTTGCGAGCTCGCCTTTTCGGAGTCGTTATCCTGATTGGTCACCGCGTCATTCTCGGGCGGAGCGCTTTCCGCTTCCGGCTCTGCTGGACACGGAAATCGCGTGGCACGCGGCGCCAAGACCAGCTTTGCAGCGGCGATGAGATCAGCCTCTTCCAATTTGCGTCGTCCGGCCAAGGCCGCATGGGCGCGCGCGGTCTGCAAGGCGAACAGCAGCGGGCGCACTGAATCCACGCCCAAAGCCAAGGCTATCTGTGCAAGCTCAGTCAGGTGGGCATCGTCGCCGGGTTCGACGGCCTGCAAATCGACTGCTGTGGGGTTCTTAGGAAGATCCACCGACGCAAACGCTTCTGCCGCCGACAGGTCGCAGACAAATGCCACGCGATCCGTCAGATTGGCGGGCGGGCGTTCATCCACTTCACGCCCGTCATCGAGCAGTACCAAAGCAAAGCCAGCCTCGCCCTTGGCGGTATCCATCGCTTGCACGAGCTTTCCGGCAAGCTCGGCGCGCAGTCGCTCGGCCATCGGGACGCACACGCAACCTTTTGCTGCTTCTGTGAGCAATCCGCTTTGAAGAACCGGCTTGCCACTGGCGAGGCTTGCCGCAAGGTCAATTCCGCCCAGCAAGCGTTCGTCATCGATATGCGCAGGCAAACGTCGCCACGGCCTTGCTTCGCCCATTGCGTCTCTGAGCAAATCGAGCAGCTCATCACGCGCCGGACCTGCGCCGCGCAGCACAATCCCGCCAAGCTGTTCAGGAGCCATCAGCAGCAGCTGGACAGCAAGTGCCGCATCAGCCAGCGGGCCGTTTTCAGGCCCCTTCGTGCTCACCCGAAAAGCCCTTCAATCGCGCGTTCGATCCGCACTGTCGATCCGGTTTCATCAAGGACATCGCGGCGCAAACGGTGGCGCAGTGCCATTGGTGCGACGTCCAGCAAGTGCGCGCGTTTCACAGATCGCGCACCGCTGAGCGCCGCCTGCGCGCGCGCGGCTCGCATCAAAGTCAATTCGCCGCGCAGCCCATCGACACCGACTTTGGCACAAAGCGCTGCAGCATCGGCAAGGACCGCGTCAGGAACTTCAAGTTTGGGAAGCTTGCGGCGTCCGCTCGCGATCCTCTTCACGACCTTGTTGTCTTCATCCGCCCAACTGGCTGCGAAACCTTCCGCATTGCTGTCTTGCGCAGCGCAGCGCTTCATGATCTCGACGCGATCTTCAACGCTCTCCGGCGTGCGCACTTCAACCGATAAGCCGAAGCGGTCGAGCAATTGCGGGCGAAGCTCGCCTTCTTCCGGGTTGCCGCTGCCGATCAGTACGAACTTAGCGCGGTGTCGGACGGACAGCCCTTCGCGCTCGACCACGTTCTCGCCAGAGGCCGCCACATCGAGCAGCAAGTCGACCAAGTGGTCTTCCAGCAGATTGATTTCATCGATGTAGAGAAAGCCGCGATGCGCCTTGGCGAGTAATCCCGGCTCGAAAGCCTTTTCGCCAGCGCGCAAGGCTCGCTCCAGATCGAGAGCGCCGACAACACGATCCTCGGTTGCTCCCAGAGGCATGTCAACGAACGGCACTGCCGTTTTCCGGCTGCGTTTAGAAGTGCACGGATCTGGGCAAGTACCGGTCTGATCCGGCTCGCAATTATAGCGGCAATCCTCGACCACGCTCATCGGCGGAAGCAAGCCAGCCAGCGCCCGCGTCGCTGTCGATTTCCCCGTACCGCGATCGCCGAACACCATCACACCGCCAATTGAAGGATCGACCGCTGCTATCAGCAGCGCGCGCTTCATCTCGTCCTGTCCGACGATGGCTGAAAAGGGAAAACGGGCCATGTGTCAGTTGTTCTGGACACATATGAGCGTCAGGACAAGCTGAAAAGGCGAATTTCCTAGTCGGAGAACAACCGCCGACGCAGCAGTCGCATGCTGATCCAGATCGTCGCGACGACCGGTATGACGAGACCTGCCAGCACCGCGTTCTTGCTCAGCCCCCATTGCTCAAGCGGCAAGAGCGGCAGGAAATAGCCAACCAGACCTATCAGATAATAGCTCAGAGCGACGACGGAGAACCCTTCGACCAATTGCTGCAAACGGACTTGCATCGATGTGGATTTCTCCATGGATAGCAGCAACCGGGCGTTCTGGTTCTCGATCCGGGTCTCAATCCGCGCGCGCAGCAAGGAAGCCAGTTGAGACGCGCGCAAGGCAAGCTGGCGCACCCGCTCAGTGGTCGCTTCACACGTGCTCATCGCGGGCCGGAAGCGTCGCTGCGTGAAATCGGTCAGGGATGCAAAGCCATCGATTGGACGCGGATCGACTTGCTCCAATCGCTCGTGAACCAATTGAGCATAAGCCTTGGTCGCATCCATCCGGAATGAGATTTCCGATGCAATCGCAGTCAATTCCAGCGACAACCCCGATAGCGCTTCCATCAGCGCATCGTCCGATTCCTCGCCATTGGTGATCCGCGTGGAAAGCTCGCGCAAACGCCGCTCTGCGTCATCAAGTTTGGGCCAGCAGGCTTGTGCCACAGGAAAGCCGAGCAATGCGCGATTGCGGTAATTGCCAAGCTCTTGCAAGCGCTGCACCTGGCGGGTCAGTTCGCCCGGCTCTGCGCCATTTGCCGCGACAAGCAAGCGCCCAAAACCGTCTTCCTTGATCCGGAAATCGGACCAGATCCGGATCGGATCGCTGATGGCCTTGCCGATATGGGTAGAGACCAATTCGTGCCGGTTGAGGTCCAGCTTTGACAAAAGTGCTTCCACCGCGGCATCATCTTCCGCCACCCAGATCCTCGTGCATCGTACGATCTTGCCGGGCACTTGCTGCGCCCAGTCGAGCGCTGCCTGCATTTCTTCGCTTGAATTCGGGTCAAGAAAGGCCGCGACATCCTGCGCGGCGCAAAAGATCGTCAGGCTAGTGCCTTCGCTGTGTTTTTCCCAGGTGACGTGAATATTCTCGCTGAGCTGGCCGCTGCGATGCGAGGGATTGTCCGCATCCGCCGCCGACTGAGTCGCGGCCTCGATAATACCGAGCTCTTCTTCGCGCTCGCTATCCTCGACTTTCAGCACCCATTGAATGACCTGCGAGGGGACGCGCAGACGTGGCCAACGACGCAAATGCATCTCGCCGACAGCCTGTCGTCTTTGCTCGTAATCGCGCATGCCGTTTCCCCTGTTTCAGAGCGGTCAAGCAAGCGACTTCTCGCCCACCAGACAGCGCTGGGTTGCTCAATCAATGCCTCAACGCCTGATTGGTTGCCGCGCGCCTGTGACACCTGCAACGCAGCGATTGAGTTGGCAGGCGTTTGCCCCTACGAGGCTCGGCAATGAGTAAGAGTTTGAACGCGCGGGCCTTCAGAGAGGCTTTGGGGGGCTTTGCCACAGGTGTCACCATCATCACAACGCGCGATGAGGCAGGCGATCCGATTGGCGTAACCGCCAGCAGTTTTAACTCTGTCAGCCTCGATCCGCCGCTGGTCCTATGGTCGCTAGCCAAGGACAGCAGGTCGCTCCCAGCGTTCCGCGCAAAAGGCGAATTTGCGGTCCATGTGCTCGCCAACGGGCAAGAACATCTCGCTGACACTTTCGCGCGTTCAGGCGAAGACAAGTTCAAAGGTCAAGAATGGCATGAGAGCGCCACTGGCGTCCCCTTGTTCGAGCTATTTGTCGCGCGTTTTGAATGCCGTACCGCGCACGAATATGATGGCGGCGACCATGTCATTCTCGTCGGTGAAGTAACCGAATTTGAAGCGCAGGACCTGCCGCCGCTGATCTATCAAGGCGGCGCCTACGGCCAATATCGCAGGCTCGAAACCAAAGCTGAAGACTTGGGCGAGCCCCCACTCACCGGCCCTAACAGCTGAGCGCCCATACAAAAGGAGCGGCACAATGGCCGCTCCTTCTTCCTTATCAGTTCAACCTGAAATCAGGCCGCTTGGCTAAGCGCGATATAGCGCGCCAGATGCTCGTCTTCATCGCCCAGCACCTGACCCAGCATGGTAAGCCGCTTGGCAAAGTGTGAAAGCGGCAGCTCCCAGGTCATGCCGATCCCGCCATGCATCTGGATCGCTTCTTCCGCAGTCAACCGGCCAACATTGCCACATGTATATTTTGCAGCAGCGCCAAACCGGTCGCGCGTTGTTGCATCCTCGTCAAAGCGCGCCGCTGCATTGATTGCAGCAGAACGCGCCTGCTCGATTTCTAGCGCGACTGTCGCCATCCGGTGCTGGAGCGCCTGGAACTTCCCGATAGGAATGCCGAACTGCTTGCGAGTGCGCAGATAATCGAGCGTCGTGTCTTTCAGTACATCCATCACGGCCACCGCTTCCCAGCACGTGCCGACAACACCGAAAGCGCGCGCCTTGTCGATCGCGTCTTCGTTGATCCGATCGAGCCGCTTGGCTTCAGCGCTTTCCAGGACGAGCTCTCCTGCAGCGCCGCCATCGACGAGCGAATAATCGCGAACTTCGACGCCGCCCATCTTGGTATCCAGCAGGAACGCCGCTTCGCCTTCAGCTACCTTCGCCGTCACGACCACAAGGTCTGCAACGCCGAGATATTCGACCACGCCTTTGCTGCCGGTGAGCAACCAGTCATCGCCTGCTTTGGCCGCCTGCATGGCAGGCGCAGGATTGCCATCGGCTTGAACCGCTGGATTGTCCGCAAAAGTGAGGATCGCTTCGCCGCCGATGACGCTCGCAAGCATGTCTTCATCGCCTGCCGCTTCCAGCACTTTGCCTGCCATCAAAGTGCCGAGAAACGGCCCTAAGGCCAGCCCGCGGCCGACTTCGGCGAGCACAACACCTGCATCAAAGGCAGAGCCGCCAAAGCCGCCCACTTCTTCGCCGAACAGCGCGCCAAGCACGCCCAGCTCCGCAAGGCCTGCCCATACGTCGCGGTCAAAGCCTTCATCGCTTGCGAGTGCTTTCTCGCGCACATCCCATGGGAACTTGTCTGCGAGATAACGCGACAATGTATCGACCAGCATTTGCCGGTCTTCGCCGATAGAGAAATCCATCTGTCCTAACCTTTTTCCTCTGCAGCGATCAGAGCTGCAGAATTGCTTTCGTGATGATCTCGCGCTGCACTTCGTTAGAGCCGCCGAAGATCGAAAGTTTGCGATTGTTGAAATATTGCGAGGCGACTGGGCCTGCCCATTCGGGCCCCACCGGCTCACCGTTGAAGCCTTCTTCCAGCGATTCCGACACGAATGGCTGCGCATAGCGGCCAGCCGCACGAACCATCAGATCGTTGATTTCCTGCCGGATTTCCGTGCCGCGAATTTTCAACATGGAGCTTTCCGCTGTCGGAACGCCGCGACCTGCCGCATCGAGCACACGAAGATTGGTCGTCTTCATGTTCTCCATGTCAATCTCGAGCTTGGCGAGACGCGCTGCAAAGAATGGGTCTTCGCCGATCGGCTTGCCATTGCGCTGCGCAGTCTTGGCAACTTGCTTCAACCGCTCAAGCGCAGCCATCGACATGCCGACACCTGCAATACCTGTACGCTCATATGTCAGGAGGTATTTCGCGTAGGTCCAGCCCTTGTTCTCCTCACCAACGAGATTGCTCACCGGAACTTTCACGTCCGTGAAGAACACTTCGTTCACTTCATGATCGCCATCAAGCAGCTTGATCGGGCGCACTTCGATGCCCGGCGTCTTCATGTCGATCAGCAGGAAGGATATGCCTTCCTGACGCTTGCCTTCATTGCTGGTGCGCACGAGACAGAAAATCCAATCCGCGTGCTGACCGAGCGTCGTCCAGGTCTTCTGACCGTTGACGATATAGTAATCGCCTTCGCGCACAGCCTGTGTCTTGAGGCTCGCCAAGTCCGATCCGGCGCCGGGCTCGGAATAGCCCTGACACCACCAGTCCGTGCCATCGAGAATGCGCGGGAGGTAATGCTCGCATTGCTCTTTCGAGCCATACTTGATGAGTACCGGCGCGAGCATGGAGGTCCCGAAAGGAACAACACGCGGGGCATGGGCCAGCGCGGTTTCCGTCTCGAAGATGAACTTCTGCATGACCGTCCAGTTGGTCCCGCCATATTCGACCGGCCAGTGCGGTGCGAGCCAGCCGCGTTCATTGAGGATCGCGTGCCACTCTTCCATATCTGCTTTGGTCAGGCGCTGGCCCTTGCGGACTTTGTCCGACAAACGCGCGGGCAGTTTCTCAGCGAGAAATGTGCGGACTTCCTCGCGGAAGGCCTCTTCTTCAGGGGTAAAATCGAGATTCATTGTGTCCTCTCTTTGGCCAGGTCGCTGATGGTGATTCGCAAGTGACCTTGCGGAATCCTTGTGTTTTGCGACCTTCGGTCTCTTCTCCGGTTCTCACCATATCAAAGAATCGGCAGAATTGTGCGGGTTTGCGGCAAAATTTTTGCACGCTTCAGCTGTGCAGATTGAATCGCATCCAATCGAGCGCGCTTGCCTGGTTTGCCAAGACTGCGCGGCCGATTTGTTCGTCCCAATGCGCCTCCGCGCCTTGAGCGAGCCGCCAGGCCTGAAGCCGCTTCGTGTAGAGCTGCAAATCATATTCCGCGCTGATGCCGATCGCGCCATGCACTGCGTGTGCAATGGCAGCGATGCTGGCAGCGTATCGGCTCGCGATGGTTTTGGCGGACGCGGCGCTGAGAAAGTCCGGAGCTGACCCGCCTCCTACCGCATTCTCGACAGCCAAACGGACAGCCACTGCCTCTTCCGCCATGACCGCCAGCTGTTGCTGAACGGCTTGCTGGCGACCGATAGGCTTCCCGAACTGCTCACGCTCATTGGCATAAGCGACACTCATATCGAGCACGCGGCTCGCAGCACCGGCAATCTGCGCGGCGTACAGAAATGCGAGCTGAGCGGTGATATCCTCGCCTTCGCATGAGACCGGCGTGCCCGGCGCGCCGGAGTTGCGATGCGCGGCAAGCGAACCAGAAGGAGCCTCTGCGATCAACGGTCCATCAGGACAGGTCTTATTGGCGTCTTGTAAATATGCCCGCAGCACCATGGTCTCGCCAATCGGGAGTGGTTTCGCCGCTCGACCCAGAGCCTGGAACAGCGCTGAGGCTGTCTTCCAATCCAGGCCGAAACCCTCTTGGCTTTCAGGCGCCAGCGCATCGAGAAAACCGGAAGCTTCGACCTTGGTCCATGCTGATTGCCAATCGCCGCCCGCTTCGATCGCGCGGATTATTTCCGAAGTGAAGGCCTCTGCAAGCATTCGCTCGAACGGTTCAAGGATTTCGCTATGCGCCATCATCTGAGCCCCAGCCCGCGCGCGATAATGCCGCGCAGGATTTCACGAGTCCCGCCGCGCAAGGAAAAGCTTGGCGCGATATGCGCAGTGTAAGTCAGCGTGCGGAAAAGCTCTTCGGAAACCGGCTCGTCCGGATGCGCTGCGAGATCATCACCGACGAGGCGCGGGACATCCTGTTCGAATGCCGTACCCAGGTCTTTGACAAGGCTCGCTTCGACCACCGGACTTTCGCCTGCCGCGAGCTGCGCTGTGCAAGCAATCGACATCGCTCTGAGCGCGCTCATTCTAGCGACCATCTCGCCAATCAGTGCGCATGTCTGCGCATCATCTCGCTTCATCTCGCGCACATGAGAGAGCCATGCCTCGAGCAAAACCATGCTGGAATAAATTCGCTCCGGTCCGCTGCGTTCGAAGGCAAGTTCGGCGGTGCATTGCTCCCAGCCCAGCCCTTCCGCACCGATCAAAGCCTCGTCTGGCAGCTCGACATTGTCAAAGAAAACCTCGGCAAAATGCGCATCACCGGAGAGGTCTTCGATCGGTTTGACGGTTACACCGGGGGAACTCAAGTCTATGATAAGTTGTGACAATCCGCGATGACGATCCTCGCTTGTGCCAGATGTGCGCACCAGCGCGATCATATAGTCGGAATGCGCTGCACCGCTGGTCCAGATCTTCTGCCCATTAACGCGCCAGCCGTTGTCCGTCTTGTCCGCTCTTGTCCGAACACTCGCCAAATCGCTGCCTGAACCCGACTCGCTCATCCCGATGCAAAACAGCATTTCTCCGCGACAAATCGCGGGAATGTGTGTTGAGCGCTGCGCCTCGTTCCCATAGTTCAGAATGAGGGGCGCGCTCTGCCGATCAGCAATCCAATGCGCCGCCACAGGGGCACCGGCGGCAAGCATCTCCTCGACCACGACAAAGCGAGCGAACGGTCCGCGGCCCTGACCGCCAAGCTCTTTCGGGATCGTCAGACCGAGTAGCCCTGCCTCACCCATTTTCCGGCTGAACTCAGGATCATAGCCTTGCCAACTGCGCGCGCGCTGATCGAGCGTCATGCTCGCGACCGCCTCTTGAGCTAGCGCACGCGCGGTCTCGCGCAGAGCCTCATCCTCTTGCGGGATCTGAGCGAGCTGGAGGCTTTCAAACATGGCCGCGTCAGAAGCTCTTCGGCATGCCCAGCGCATGCGTCGCGACATGGCTGAGGATCAAGTTCGTGCTGATGGGCGCGACTTGATAGAGTCGCGTCTCGCGAAACTTGCGCTCGATGTCATATTCCTCCGCAAAGCCAAAGCCGCCATGCGTCTGGATGCACATGTCAGCGGCCGCCCAGCTCGCTTCGGAAGCGAGCATCTTCGCCATATTGGCCTCAGTCCCGCCGGGGTGCCCTTCGTCGAAAAGGCGTGCGGCCTTGTCGACCATTTCGGAAGCTGCCGCGACTTGCACATAGGCACGCGCGATCGGGAATTGCACGCCCTGGTTTTCGCCAATCGCACGGCCAAAGACATTGCGCTCTCTCGCATAGTCGCTCGCTTTGTCGATGAAGAACCGGCCATCGCCAATACATTCGGCTGCGATCAAAACGCGCTCGGCATTCATTCCTGACAGTATGTATTTGAAGCCCTTGCCCTCTTCGCCGATTAGGTTCTCCGCTGGCACATTGAGTTCGTCAAAGAACAGCTCGGTGGTCGCGTGATTGAGCATGGTGCGGATCGGGCGGATGGTGAGGCCATTACCGACTGCTTCACGCATATCAACTAGCAGCACGCTCATACCGTCTGATGGCTTGGCCGCATCCTCGCGCTTGGTCGTACGGCAGAGCAGCACCATGAGATCGGAATGTTCGGCCCGGCTGATCCAGATTTTCTGGCCGGAGACGACATAATGATCGCCCTCGTGCCGCGCGAAAGTACTGATGCGGGTTGTGTCTGTGCCCGCCCCCGGCTCGGTCACTCCAAAGGCCTGAAGTCGCAGCTCCCCGCTGGCGATGGCTGGCAGATAGCGCTGCTTCTGTTCGTCCGAGCCGTGCTTCAAGAGGGTGCCCATCGTGTACATTTGCGCATGACACGCGCCGCCATTGCAGCCAGAGCGATGGATCTCTTCGAGCACTGCACAGGCCGCCTGAAGGCCCAGGCCCGACCCGCCGAACTCTTCAGGAATCAGGACGGAGAGGAAGCCAGCCTCGGTCAGCGCTTTCACGAACTCGGTTGGATAAGCGCGCTCGCGATCAAGCTTTTGCCAATATTCGCCCGGAAAATCCGCGCACAAACGACGCACGGATTCGCGAATTTCGGGAAAGGATTCCTGGACTTCCATTGGTGCAAAAACGCCTGTTGATTTCTTCTCTCTCATGGACCTTTCTAAAAAGGCGGTTGCAAAACACAACCGATTGCTTGCAGGAGAGTGCGCGAAACACAGATAATGCCGCGCAAGGCACAAGGGAGAGACCATGAGCGCATTCGAGACCATTACGCTGGACGTGGCTGATGAAGTCGCAACGTTGACGCTAAACCGCCCCGAGCGATTGAATGCCTGCCCGCCGCAAATGGCAGACGAAGTCTTCTCGGCGACCCGTCAATTGGGCGATGCGCGCGCGCTGCTCATAAAAGGCGAAGGCCGCGCGTTTTGCTCTGGCGCAGATTTGGCCGCTAGCAGTGAAAGCGCGATTACCGGAGGCGACCGCTCCTATCTCTCGCTTTCGAAGAATTACAATCCGATGATCAAGGCGATCGCGACGCTGCCGATGCCGGTGGTCTCCGCAGTCAATGGCCCGGCGGCAGGCGTCGGCTGCTCGCTCGCGCTGGCTGCAGACTTCGTTATTGCAGGGAAGGGCGGCTATTTCCTCCAGGCCTTCGTCAATATCGGCCTTGTGCCCGACGGCGGCTCTAGCTGGATGCTGCCGCGACTTGTTGGCCTCGCTCACGCCAATCGCATGATGATGCTGGGCGAACGTATCTATGGCGAGGAAGCCGAGCGGATCGGCCTCATCTACAAATGCGTTGAAGACGAGGAAGTCATGACAGAAGCTAGCGCGCTTGCGACCAAGCTAGCCAAGGGGCCGACCGTCGCGCTGGGCCGGATGAAACACAATATCCGTGCCGGGCTGGACTCCGATTTCAGCACGACCTTGCATATCGAAGCGGAAGGGCAGAAGATTGCTGGGGACAGTGCAGACGCCCATGAAGGGATGAGCGCATTTCTCGAAAAGCGCACCGCCGCTTTCAAAGGGCAGTAGCAGCCCGCACACCCAAAGGAGGGCTCAGCCCGCATGCCAAACTCCGACACAGCAGTAGCAATTGTCGGAGCAGGGCCGGTTGGGTTGAGCGCTGCATTGCGCTTGGCCGAACGCGGCATTGAAAGTGTCATTCTGGAAGCGCAGGAAGATCGCGCTCGCGATCTGCGCGCCTCCACATTCCATCCTCCTACGCTGGAAATGCTGGACACGCTTGAGTTGGCTCAGCCACTTTTCGAGCACGGTCTCGTCACGCCGCATTGGCAAATCCGGATGCATGAGACAGGCGAGCGCGCATTATTCGACCTTCAGCATATTGCGCAGGACACAGCCTTTCCTTTTCGCTTGCAATGCGAACAGACCGTGCTTTGCGAGCTGGCCGAAGCGCTGGTCCATTCACACGCGCTCATCGAGATCAAGCGCGGCTGGAAACTCGCAAAGATCGTTCAGCACGAGGATGAAGTCGAGCTAGAGAACGAATCCGCTGAGAGACTGCGTGCACGTTATGTGATTGGCGCAGACGGCGCGCGCAGCACGGTGCGCGAAGCGTGTAACTTCACCTTTGAAGGATTCACATACCCTGAGACCACCATCCTCGCCACAACCACCTTCCCCTTTCATGAGCATCTGGAAGGGCTGTCCAACGTCAATTATTGCTGGTCAGAACACGGGACCTTCAGCCTGCTTCGTCTGCCTGACGTATGGCGCTGCAGCCTCTATTCCGATGCTGACGAGAGCCTGGGCGATGCGCTTGATCCGCAATCGATCGAGACCAAGCTGCAACGCATTTTCCCGCGCGATGACCCCTATCCGGTCACAGAGATCAGGCCCTATCGCATCCATCAGCGGATCGTGGAGCATTATCGCAAGGGGCGCATCGCGCTCGCAGGCGACGCAGCGCATTTGAACTCGCCCTCTGGGGGCATGGGCATGAATGGCGGCATCCATGACGCGTTCGCTTTAGCCGATACGCTCGCAGAAATCCTCCGCGGCGCAGACGAAACCTTGCTCGATCGCTATTCGCAGCGGCGCAAAGCTGTCGCCGAAGAGCAAATCCTAAAGCAAGCACACCGCAACCGGACGCGGATGCAGGAACGCGATGATGCGAAACGGCGCGAGGAGCTCACGCGGCTGCAAGCCATCGCGGACAATCCTGAAAAAGCACGCGAACATTTGCTCGCAACATCGATGATCGCCGGCTTGCGCCAAGCGGAGACGATGGAATGAACGCGCCCATCGCAGTCCTTACGCCGATGGCGAATCCGACTGTGGAGCGGGAGTTTCGCGCGCTACTGCCACCACAATGCGACTATGTGGTGGGCCGCCTGGTTAGCCAGCACAAGGACAGTGAGGCGCGGCTTCGAGCCTATGCTGAAGAATTGCCGCATATGCTCGAGCAGTTCGGCGGGCTTGCGCTTTCAGGTGTGGCTTTCGCCTGCACAGCCTCGAGCTATCTTTTGGGAAGAGCGCGCGAGGACGCGATTGCCCGCGAACTCGACCTGCCTTTGCTGTGGGCTGCCGGAGCGGTTCGCGAGACTCTGGAAGGGCTTTCGGCAAGGAAGATCGCGGTCATCTCTCCATATCCTGAAAGTATTCATGCAGCAGGCCTCGAATACTGGCGCGATTCGGGCATCAAAGTGGCTTTTGAGGCGCGGCTGGAGATCGGATCCGACGATACGCGCGCGATCTACAACCTCGACGGTAGCGAATCGAAGGGCGCAATCAGCAAGGCACGCGAATGTCAGCCGGACGCAATCCTGTTGTCCGGCACGGGCATGCCGACGCTCGCCAATATCGACCCAAGCGGTGCGCCGCCCATCATTTCGTCCAATTTGTGTCTTGCGGGAGCAATGCTTGGATTGACAGAACAGGGCTAGGCTTTGTCGAGAAATGCGAGCACTTCGCTTGCCGTCTCAGCAGCAGCCTCATCAAGCACGGAGCGCGTGATATCGAGCCGTTCCACCAATTCCGATTCCGATAGAGCAGCGGCCGCGCGGCGGGTCGCGTCAAGCAACATGGACTGTGTCGCGATCACACGGCTCGGCATGTGGAACCCTCTAAACCGCGCTTCCCATGGATAGGAAAACGCTGCGGCAAAGGCTGCATTGGCTTTGCGTCCAGCGCGCAGTCGCTCAGCAAACATGGCAAGCGATTGGTCTGCGCTTTGCGAAGCCAGCCGCTTTACGAAGGTGCTGTTCCAGACCGGTTCTAGCGACGCGATGTCTTCGTTCAACACCACATCCTCTTGGTGGTCGTCAGCAAGCTTCGCAGCAGTTTCAGCTTCCATCGCAGGCACATCGATCAGGCAAGCCTTGCGAACAGGCACTTCTTGTCGAAGCGCCATTTCCACCGCGACAAAGCACCCCGAGTGGAAGCCCAGCAGATCAATCGGATGATCGCCTGTCAGCTCTTTGACCAAGGACGCTATGCTCGCCGTATAATCTGCAATTGTCGGCCATTCAGCTGCAAGCGGATCCGACCCGCCATAGCCGGGATAGTCAGGCGCAATGACGCGCCCATCCTGAGCCAGCAGGGGTGCAATATTGGCGAAGGCTAACCCGCTGAAAGGAGCGGGATGAAGGCAATAGAGATCAGGCGCGCTCGGTTCATCAGGCGACCACATGCGCCAGTGAATCTGGCCGCCCTCGAACGCGCTGTAGCCCTTCTGAGCGATCACTGCGTTTGCGCAGCCCCGGCGTCCTCAAACTTCGCCGCGAGCGCTTCGACCTGGCCGCGCGATGCTTCAACAGTGATCGTTTGCTGCGCGAGCTGCATCGCTCTTTCGAGCTCGGCCCGCTCGGGCGCGTCTTTGCAAGGCTGAAACGTGCCATCGAGCGATGCGCTGACGAGGTAATAGCCTGACCATGGGTGATCCAAGGCAACGCCGCGACGGATACGCGCCAAGCCCTTGCAGGCATCGGAGACCGGGCTTGCGCCGGTTATGTCGATGAAGCCGAGGACGAAGATCGCTTGGCGATAGCCCACTTGCTCAGCCTGCAGCAGATACGGCACCGCTTCAGCCGCTTTGCCTTGATAGAAGAGCACGCGGCCCAGCTGGTAAGCGCTGCGGGCATGGTCGGGGCGTTCAGCGAGGACTTGCTGGCAGGCCGCAACCGCTGCTTCCAGATCAATGGCTTCACGCGCAAGGCCCGTGGTGACGCGATCGGGATCAGCCGGGTGAGCTGCAGCCATGTCGCACGCTGTTGGCGCAGGCGTTGCAGCCAGGGTCGGTGTGCTGATGGAAAAAAGTGCTGCTGAAATCGCTGCCAATAGGAAGGCTCTGGCGTGCTTCATCGATCTGTCTCCGCTTGTGTGCGAGGCCCCGTCCGATGCGTTTGTCCGGACAAGTTGCCGCTGCGTCAAGCACAATCAGTTAGGTGCAGCCTGCTGCTCAGGTGACCATGCCGCGTTGAGCCTCAAGCCCCATGGAGGCAAGGATGGGCTCCGCGCTCTCTTGCCGCTCTACAAAAGCAGCTTTGCTTTCGAGCCCGGTCCAGTCCGCCATGATGAGCGATTGCGCCACCGCGCCGCCCAGCGTGTTGCCGGGTCCTGCTACGATGAACAGGTCTGGCGCAAACTCGCGCGCGGCGATCCGCACGGCATGCGTGAAATCATACGTCTCGATGACTTGCGTGCGCAGCGTGTAGTCGCGCAGCTCTTCCATTGCGCAGGCATGCGGCCACCAGATGTGTCCGCGCCCGTCGATCATCGGAAGCGACGGATTCTGGAACAGGCTGGTTGGCAACGCTTCAAGACCAAGTTCGGAGACATGCTCGACCAGCGGCGTATGAAACGCAGCATGATTGCCAAGCCGCATCGGAAAGCGATCCTGAACTGGCTCAACCGCTTGCTCAAAAGCTTTGAGGCCTGCCCCATCACCAGCGAGGACCAACATCCCCCCGAGCTCGATGGATGTCATCAATTGCGCGTAAGGTCGCGCATTGATCTCGTGAATTAGAGCGTCGATCTCAGCCCGTCTCGCGTCATCTACCAGCCAATTCTCATCGATAAACGGATAAACTGTCTGTCCGCCGGTCAAATTGTCCTGCATCAGCGTGCCCATGGTGTTGGCAATGCGGAAGCCGTCTGCAGCGCTCGTCGCGCCTGCACAAGCGAGCGTTGTGTACCAGCCCATCGAATTGCCGGTAACGGCGACGATCTCGACTTTCTCATTGTTCATGCTGAGAAAATCACCGAGCGATGATGCAAAAATCAAAGCCGAGGCATTGTCGCCGCGCGTGTGTTTCGCGAGCGAAAATCGCTCTGTACTATCAAGCGCGCTAACGGTTTCCTGGCCCATTGCTTCCCGCTGTGCATCAAAGCCGCTCAGCATTTGACCGTCCGGGAAGTGCCGCGCCAGATATCCCAGCTCCGCCTTGTTGTACGTCCCGCGTCCGGGGCAAATGACAACCGCGCGCTTCACGATTTCTGTCCTGATATCAGGTCTTTGGCAGCCTCAAAAATGCTCTCCGCAGACGGCATTGTCGCGCCATAGGCAGGGCCAGTTGCGATGAAGCTATCCTCCGCGGTCAAACGAGCGATCGAGCGCATTCCATCCTCTGCGAGCAACGCCATCAGCGCTTCTGCAAGCCCGCCGGTTCTGCGGGTCTCATCAACCACGAGGACATTCGAACAATCAGAAACTGCATCGATGATAGCTTGTTCAGGTAGCGGCGACAGCCAGCGCAAATCGATGATGCGTGTCGCAATTCCGTTCTCTTCCAGTCGCTTATGGGCCTGCCGCGACAGGTAAGTACCATTGCCGAAAGTGAGGATCGCCAACTCCTTACCTGTCCCGTGCACACCGACTTCGCCAAAGCAAATTCGCTCCGACACATCAGGATAAGTGTGCATCCAGAGCCCGTCGCCTGCCTCGTGCAGATCGCGCATGGGGTAGAGAGCAATAGGCTCCAGAAAGACCACAAGCCGCTGCTCTTCGCGCGCGAGCCGCACGCATTCACGCAGCATCCTGACAGCGTCAGCGCCATTGGAAGGACACGCAAGGATCAGTCCCGGGATGTCGCGCAGCACGGCAACGGAATTGTCATTGTGAAAGTGACCTCCGAAGCCCTTCTGATAACCAAGCCCAGCAATTCGAACGACCATGGGATTGGTGAATTGTCCGTTGGAGAAAAATGGCAGGGTCGCCGCTTCCCCGCGCAGCTGGTCTTCCGCATTGTGCAGATAGGCAAGGAACTGAATCTCCGGCATCGGCAAAAAGCCGTTTTGCGCGAGGCCTATGCCCAGCCCCAGGATCGACTGCTCGTCCAGCAGAGTGTCGATCACGCGCGCGCGGCCAAAGCGTTTGGAGAGCTTCTGCGTGACGCCGTAGACCCCGCCCTTGCGCCCGACATCTTCTCCCATCAGCACGATTTCTTCATGCTCAAGCATCAGATCAGCGAGCGCAAAGTTGATCAGCCGCGACATGATTTGCGGGCTTTCCATCGCTTTCACGTCGTCAGCGAACAACGCTTTGCGCGCATTCCCATCGGGACCATTGCTCGGCGCGCATTCCCGCTTGGGCGGAATGATCGACTGCATCACTTGCGCTGCAGTTTCCAATCTCGCGCGCCTCTCGGCCTCAGCCGCAACACGCTCCACTCGTGCTTCAGTCTCGCGGTAGATTTGCAACGCTTCGAGAGGTTCAAGCGTGCCGGCCTCATCAAGCAGTCGTACCATATGCAGCAGCGGGTCATTTGCTTCCTCTGCCTCGACTTCCGCGCGAGGCAAGTAGCTTGTCGCCAAGTCAGCGCCAGCATGGCCATAAAGGCGAACCATGCTGAGATGCAAAAATGCAGGCTTACGCCTTTTTCGGACATAATCCGCTGCCTCGATAGCCGCACGGAAGGTGCCGTAGATGTCGAGCCCGTTGGCGGAAAAGTATTTAAGACCCGGACGATTTTCAAAATTTGCTGCAATCCAGCCCGGCGGGGTCTTGGTCGAAATTCCGATACCATTGTCTTCGCACACGAACAGCAGCGGCAAAGGGGACGACTGATAGGAAGTCCAGCCAGCTGTGTTGAACGCGCCTTGTGCAGTCGAATGGTTAGCTGATGCATCGCCGAAACTGCACATCACAATCGCATCATCTTCGAGCGCGCAATGCTCTGGCCGGTGCCGTTTTGCGAGGCCAAGCGAATAGGCAACACCCACAGCTTTCGGCAGATGACTTGCAATAGTCGAGGTCTGAGGCGGAATGTTCAGCGCTTTCGAGCCCAGAACCTTGTGCCTTCCGCCAGAAATCGGGTCGTCGCTTGAGCAGGCAAAGCTCAACAGCATATCCCAAGTGATCGATTGCCCGGGCACCTGGCGGGATCGCTCAATCTGAAACGCGGCATCGCGGTAATGCAGGAATGCCATGTCCTTGGGCGAGAGCGCAGCAGCAACGGCCGCCATCGCTTCATGGCCTGAGGATCCAATCGTGTAATAGCCAGTTCCACGCGACTGCATCGCCCGGCTCACCCGGTCGAGCGCTCGCGAAAGACAGGCAGAACGGTAGATTGACACCGCTTGCGCCATGCTCAGCGGTTCACGAGGAGCCTCTCCCTGCGGAAAGTCCCCGGCCTCAACGCGTCTCAGGAAATTCTCATGGACGATCGATACCCGGTCCATCTGTACCCCACTCTGCCGTCCTAGACGCGCCTCTTATCGCTTCGTTACAATTGAAACAACCTTGTGCGCAGTGGACGAAGCAAGACAAACGCCATATCATCCGTAGTGTTCTTCGGAACAAGTCACGTCTGTGCGCGCTCTTTTGAGCAAGGCATGGTCTTCTCGAGGCTGTGGCGGGTCGCGCAAAATGTCCACCCCTGCTCGGTGAAAGGAAGCAAGCCGATGAAACGTAAGCCGATTATCACAGGTCTTGTAAGTGCCACTCTCGTCCTTGGCTTGGCCGCGTGCGGCGATAGCGAAGAACCTACGGCTCCCACCGAAGAAACGAGCGGCGAGGCAAGCCCGGACAATGTAATCGAGCTGCGTCAGGCCAATTTTGAAGCCATGGGCGACGCCTTCAAAGCCATTCGAGGCCAGCTTGAAGGCGATGCGCCCGACTTCGCGGTTATCGAAGAAAGCGCGCAAGCCATTGGCGCTCGCATCACAGCGAACAAGGACCTGTTTCCTGAAGGCACTGGTATCGATTCAGGTGCTGAGACCGAAGCGCTCGAAGTGATCTGGGAGAAGCCCGACGATTTCGTTGCGTCGGCTGACAAGCTTATCACCGCGAGCGAGGCGCTGGCAGCAGCGGCGGCTTCGCAGGATCTTGGCCAGGTGCAGGAAGCAGTGAAGAACCTGGGTGGGTCATGCAAGGCATGCCATGATGTTTTCCGTCTGGACACTGACTGAGCGATCCGCGCCAGTTACCTTTAGCAGGCCAACGTGACTGAAAGCGCGATCCGCGTGTGGGACTGGCCCGTGCGGCTCTGCCATTGGAGCATGGCACTGGCGATCCTCGCACTTTGGTGGACAGCAGAGAATGGCGAGATGGGCTGGCACATGCGGGTCGGCGTGTTCCTGCTTTTCGTGCTGGCCTTTCGCATCGTGTGGGGCCTTCTGGGTACACGCACCGCGCGCTTCGCAAGCTTCGTCAAGGGACCGATCGGTATCTGGCGCTATGTCACTGGCCGAACGGGTCATGATGGCGTCGGACACAATCCGCTGGGCGCGCTCAGTGTCATTGCGTTGCTCGGAATCTTATTGACCCAAGTCACGCTGGGCCTGTTTGCAGGCGATCCCTTTGACGGCGCAACCGGGCCACTCAATGACAAAGTTGGCGTGATGACTGCGGACTGGATGACCGACTGGCATGAGACGCTGTTCGACGGGATCCAGGCTCTTGTCACGCTGCACATCGCAGCCATCGCCTATTTTTGGATCGCAAAACGCAACAACCTCGTGTCCCCGATGCTGACAGGAAATCGAGAGTTGCCCAACGAGCAAGCGGAGGGGATTGAAAGCGCCTCGCTGCTAAATCTGGTCATATGTCTAGGGCTGGCGTGCGGGCTTGCAACTTGGGTTCAGCTCGGCGCTCCGCTGCCCTGAGCAACAAGGGCATTATACCTCTCGACCACTTGAGCGAAGATCGAAATTGCAAGCGTTTCCGGATCGCGCGATGAAGGAATGGAGCCAATCGGCGCTGCGATTCTCGCGATCGCAGTCGCAGACACACCGCGTTTTACAAGCGCTTCACACCTGGCATTATGTGTCTTTAGGCTGCCCATCGCACCGACATAGAACGACGGTGCGCTCAACGCCTGCTCGATGAGCTCAGTTTCCCAGTCATGGTCATGGAACAGGAAGGTGCACGCAGTATGACTGTCTGGCTCAACAGGCAATGGATCGGACAAACGCTCCAGCAAGAATGGCAGCGCGCTTGGAGCATTTGACAAGCGCCGCACGATGTCCTGATCCGGCGTTGCAACCTCGCAATAGACATCCATTGCACCAGCAAGTCGCACCAGCGCTTCGACAGAGGCTCCATGGCCTGCGATCATGAGTTTGAGCGGCGGGGCGTGCCTCACGACGTAGTCATCACCCTGCCAACCAGGGGACCTTGTGTCGGTCACTTCGATTGGGCCTTCATCGCTTGGCAGAGAAAGCGACCACGGCTTACGCTTCGTCGCAAGTTCCATCATCTGAGCAACAAGCCGTTCGTCGTTGATCGGATTCAGCAGCAGATCGACCCGCCCACCGCATGGCAAGCGGATATCGATGAAAGGACTGCCAGCGCCATAGGCCACCTGACGGGGACGATCGTCTTCAATCGCTTGCAGCGCCTCTTGAACAACCGCTTTTTCGATACAACCGCCAGAGAGCGAACCCGTGAAATCGCCATTCAAGCTTACCGCCATATGCGCGCCGGGGTTACGAACCGATGCTCCGGTGACCTTAGTTACTGTCACGAGGCATCCCTTTTGTCTGGCAGCAAGGCTGTCGGCAAGGCTGTCGGCAAGGAACTGAAAGATGCGGTGAGTATCGAACACTACAATTCGTCCGATAATCCCGATGACAGCTTTGCGCCAGAGGGACGGGTATCGCGTCCTCTTCCATCGCGCTCCGCAGCGTGGCAGGAGACAGCCATGATTGCACTCGAAGACACCGCCTGCATTCTGCTCGCTGCGGGGCAATCGCGGCGCTTTGGAGCCGCAAACAAACTGCGCGCTGAGCTTCACGGCAAGCCGCTCGCGTCGCATGCCGCTGATACACTTGGCGCGATGCCGTTCGGAGAGCATATTGCCGTGGTAAGCTCGGAAACGTCAGATTTGTTCGATTTGCCGTTCAAGACAGTGCTCAACACTGCTCAAGAGCAAGGGATGTCTCACTCCATTGCTCTTGGAATTGAGGCAATCAACGAGGGCGAAGTGAAAGCTGTATTGATCGCTCTCGCTGATATGCCTTTCGTACCGACCGGCCATTACAAAGCACTTCTTGAAGCGGTCGAAGAGACAGGAGAGCCGCAAATTGCAGCCACGCAGAATAGTGGCCGCGCGCAAGTACCGGCGGTGTTCTCTCTCCGAAAGGCGCATACTCTACTCACGCTTGAAGGCGATCAGGGCGCTCGCGATCTTCTGCAATCAGCGAAGACTGTGGCTTGCGATTCCCGACTGCTGACTGACTTCGACCGCGCAGAAGACTTCATCTAACGAATGTAGAGGGAGTAGGAAACTCAGCTTTGGTGCCCAGAAGAGGACTCGAACCTCCACGGGGTTGCCCCCACCGCCACCTGAAGACGGCGCGTCTACCAATTCCGCCATCTGGGCACAGGATGCTGCGGCGACATGCCCTGCAGCAAACAAGCGAGGCGCGCGGTTAGCCCCCTCACCCGCTATTTGTCAAACACAATGTGCAGCGCCGCGCCTTCGCCCTCGCGACACGCTTGCAGTGCGTGCGCGCATGCGGCAAGGCGCGTCCACAAAGTCCATTCGATCAAGGCCAGAGAATCATGTCGATCCCGTCCCCGCTCAACGAGAAGCTCGTCACTGTCTTCGGCGGCAGCGGCTTCCTTGGCACCTATGTCGCGCAAGCGCTGCTGGAGCGTGGAGCGCGGCTGCGGATCGCAAGCCGCAATCCAGAGAAGAGCTTTAGCCTGAAGCCGCTTGCAAACCTTGGTCAGCTCCAGTTTGCGCGCTGCGATATCACGAACGAAACCAGCCTTGCGGCCGCCATTGACGGCGCGGATGTGGTCATCAATCTCGTCGGCGCATTCGATGGCAATCTCAAGCGCGTAATGGGCGAAGCGCCGGGTCAGATGGCTGCACTTGCCAAGAGCCAAGGGGCGAGCGCGTTTGTGCATGTCAGCGCCATCGGAGCGGACGCCAGCTCTCCGACCGCGTACGCCAGCAGCAAAGCGCTCGGCGAAGAGAAAGTCAGCGAGGCCTTCCCCAAGGCGACGATCATCCGCCCTTCGATCGTATTCGGCAAGGACGATAACTTCCTCAACATGTTCGGCCAGATGATTTCCATGGCACCTGCTCTGCCGGTGTTCGGGCCGGATGCCGAGTTGCAACTGGTCTATGTCGACGACGTCGCCGAAGCGATCGTTCGCGCCGCTGAAGACCCTAAGAAGCACGGCGGCAAAACGTTTGAACTCGGCGGGCCGGAAGTCCTCACCATGATGGATATCAATGAGCGCATCGCCGAAGCGCAAGGTCGCAAGCGCGCCTTCATTGCCATGCCGGATACAGCAACCTCGATCTTTGCAGCCTTGCCGCTTACTCCGATGAGCACCGACCAGTGGACCCTGCTTAAAGCAGGCAGCGTTGCCTCACCTGACATGCCCGGCTTCAAGCAGTTGGGGATCGAGCCCAAGCCGCTCGGCCTGTTCCTCGACAAATGGATGGTTCGCTATCGCAAGCAAGGCCGTTTTGGCGCAATGGACGAGAAGATGAAGCGCTAAGAGCGTTGGTCAGGCGGTCTCGCTTCCTGACCCCTCACCCTCGCTCGCCTGTGTCTTGGGCGCTGCCTCTTTCGCGGTGCCTTCGATCAGATTCACCGGCTCCACCACCAGCACAGCCCCTTCGCTGCCCGTAATCCGTACCCGCGTACCAACATCGAGATCGGGTCCGCGCGCCAGCCACTCGCTATCGCCATGACGGATGCGCCCGCTGCCATTGTCAAACGCCTGCGCCACCACCGCTGTCTGCCCGATCATCCGGCCACCGCGCTGGTTGAGCAGCGGGTCAGAGCTTTCAATCGGAGAATCGCGCAGGAACCGCTTGGCGCTGAACGCGGCGATCAGCGAAAGCGAGACAAACACCACGATCTGCATCGGCAGACCGAGCCCAATCCCCAGCGTCAGCAGCCCTGTCGCAATCGCAGCAAGCGCGAGCCAGATCAGGTAGACACCCGGCACGATCATCTCAAGCGTCCCGAGCACGAGCCCGAGCGTAATCCAGATCCAATGCGCTTCGAAGCCGCCGAATGAATCCATCAGCTATCTCCGGAACGCGGAACGCTCGTGCGTGCACGGCTCTGCGGCAAAGGCTGGCCTGAACGGCCGCCCGTTGTCACATCGCCAGCGGTCGGCTGGATCGCATCGCGCACCAGCTCGCCAATGCCGCCCAACGAACCGATTAGATTGGTCGCTTCGACAGGGAACAGGATTGTCTTCGCATTCGGGCTATCCGCAAACTTCGCAACGGCTTTAGTGTATTCCTGCGCAACGAAGTAGTTGATTGCCTGACTGCCCGAGGCTGCAATCGCGTCAGACACCATCTGCGTGGCCTTCGCTTCTGCCTCTGCCGCACGTTCACGCGCTTCTGCATCGCGGAACGCCGCTTCGCGCTTACCTTCAGCTTCGAGAATGGCAGACTGCTTGGAGCCTTCTGAACGCAGGATAGCGCTGGTCTTATCGCCTTCTGCTTCGAGGATTTCAGCACGCTTCAGACGCTCTGCTTTCATCTGACGGGCCATCGCTTCAGAAATGTCATGCGGCGGCCGGATGTCCTTGATCTCAACCCGGGTGATCTTCACACCCCACGGCGAGGTGGCATGGTCGACCACGGCGAGCAGGCGCGCATTGATTTCATCGCGCTTGGACAGTGTCTCATCCAAGTCCATCGAACCCATCACGGTCCTCAGGTTGGTGGTCGTCAGCGCCATGATCGCTGCGTAGAGGTTTGCCACTTCATACGCCGCTTTGCCCGCATCGAGCACCTGGAAGAAAACCACCGCATCCACGCCGACCATGGCGTTATCCTTGGTAATGATTTCCTGGCCCGGAATGTCGAGCACTTGCTCCATCATATTCACCTTCTGACCGATCCGGTCGATGAACGGAGTAATGATGTGCAAGCCGGGATCAGCAGCCTTCGTGAACTTTCCGAAGCGTTCAATCGTGTAGACGAAGCCCTGCTTCACCACGCGCACCGCCATCAGCAGGAACACAATCAGCAAAAACACCAACGCGATCAGTACGAATTCCATGAGCCAAAGCTCCCCTAAAAGACCATTGGGAACAAGCTTACCGCGTGGCGCGCCGCGTTCCAAGCGAAACCGGATTCGCAGCGATTGGCGCCCCATGTTGGATACACATGTTACACAGTCCAGGGAGAAAAACTCCCGCAACGGTTTCCGTGTGTAAATATCTGTAGAATCGAGGGAATTCGGGAGAAACGCGCGCATTCCCCCGGCTTAGGTCTGGAACGGGCTGTAGGAAATAGTCCGGACTGTGCTTCCGGCCTCACCCGATCCGGATTCAAGGCTGCTAAAGCCCCGTCCGGTAGAGCTTGAGCTTCTCCGCGTAAGCGCGTTCTGCCTCTTCTTTCGCATAAGCCGGACTGTCCAGAACCGTCCAACCGTGATCGCCTGCGAAGACGTCAATCACAGCAGGCCTTCCAGCTCCGTCTGCCGCTTCACGAAACGCGGTCTTGTCGTCAGGCGCCTTCGCATCGTCGTCCTGCGCAATCGCAATGAGATAGTGCGCATTGGTGTCTGCAATCAGCTTGTGCGGGCTTTCTTCATCGTCGCGAACCAGGCCCCCGCCATGGAAGCTCGCAGCTGCGGTGACGCGGCCAGGCATTTCTGCGGCTGAGTAAACGGTAAACGGCCCGCCCATGCAGTATCCCTCTGCACCGATCCCTCGATCCGTATCGAGTTGAGGTTGCGCATCGAGCCAGCCGACAATTGCGCGCGCATCGCGGCGGACCGCAAAAGATGAGAGGTTCGCGCGATACTGACTGGCTGTGTCCCAGCCGCCATCGGCGAAATCGGCAAAGCTCTCCCAGATCTGGCCTGCCACATCGCGGTAGTAGGGATTGACGAGCAGCACAGCGAAGCCCTCTGCCGCTGTCCGACGCGCCATCTCTATATGGGCCGGCCGGATGCCGGCAATGTCCGGCCAGTGGATCACGCCGGGATGCTCGCCTTCTTCGGGATGGATGAAGATCGCATCCATCGTCCCGTCTTCCGTCACAAAGCTGACTTCGCTTTGAACGAGGCCGGGCGCAAGAGCCTCCCCTTTAGAACCCGAAGCCTCACCGCCTGTGCAAGCCGTCAGTGCAGCAGCCCCGCCCATCACGCCGAATTCCCGCCGCGACAATTCGCCTTTGGCCCAGCGTTTCAGATTGGCTTGATCGCACATGCAGTCTTTCTCCTTCAATGATCCGAATCTCAACGTAGCTGCAATCGCCATATGGACAAGCGCGGTTTCTCACGGCACGATGCGCGCAAAGGGGAGATAAGAGACCATGAAGAACATGGGATGGGTGCTGGCTGCAGCACTTGCTGTTAGCGCATGCGGCGAACAAGCGTCGGAAAACGCGATCACATCTGGGCGCTTGCTTGCAGCGGGCGGGGATGACGCGAACTGGATCACCCATGGGCGGACTTATTCAGAGCAGCGCTTCAGCCCGCTCGATAAAGTCAACGCGAGCAATGTCGGCGAGCTTGGCCTTGCCTGGTTTGCGGACATGGACACAGCGCGCGGTCAGGAAGCAACGCCGCTGGTGATGGATGGCAAGCTCTACCTCACGACCGCATGGAGCAAGGTGAAGGCCTTCGATGCGGCGACTGGCGAACCCTTGTGGGAATATGACCCTGAAGTACCGGGAGAGACTGCAGTCAAGGCGTGCTGCGATGTCGTCAATCGCGGTCTTGCGACATGGGGCGACAGCCTGTTCCTTGGCACGCTTGATGGCCGATTGGTCGCGCTCGACCGCGACACCGGCGCAGTCCAATGGGAAAAGGTCACGGTCGACCAAGACCAAAGCTACACAATCACCGGTGCGCCGCGCGTGATCGATGGCAAAGTCATCATCGGCAATGGCGGGGCCGAGTTCGGCGTTCGCGGCTATATCGCAGCGTATGACGCGGCTGACGGGGACGAGCTTTGGCGCTTCTACACCGTGCCGGAAGGAACCGAGGACGATAGCTCTCCGGAATATCTCCAAGCAGCGGCGGAAACCTGGAACACCGAGGTGCTGGCAAGCTCCGATGCGATCGGCGGCGGCGGCACCGTGTGGGACTCCATGGCTTACGACCCTGAGCTTGATTTGCTCTATTTCGGGGTCGGTAACGGATCGCCCTGGAACCGCGCCTACCGCTCGCCTGGCGAAGACGGCAAAGGCGAAGGCGATAACCTTTATCTCTCCAGCATTGTTGCGGTGAAGCCCGATACCGGCGAATATGTCTGGCACTATCAGACAACGCCGGGCGAGACTTGGGACTACACTGCAACCCAGCACATCGTGCTCGCTGACATGGAAGTCGATGGCGAGACGCGCCGGGTGCTGATGCAAGCGCCGAAGAACGGGTTTTTCTATGTGATTGACCGCGCGACCGGCGAACTGATCTCTGCTGAGCCTTATGTCGGCGTCAATTGGGCGGAGGGTATCGATGAGAACGGCCGTCCGATCGAGAACCCGGAAACGCGGATCGATCAGACAGGCAAGCCTGCGATTGTCCTGCCCGGCCCGCTTGGCGGGCATAACTGGCACCCGATGGCTTACCATCCGAGCGAGAACTTGGTGTACATTCCTGCCTTCGAAGCAGCGATGATCTATGAGCCGGAAGCGGACTGGAAGCCGGACCGTGCGCGTGGCTTCAATGTCGGCTTCAACCTTGGTGCAGGCGATTTGCCGGCTGACATGGGCTTCCGCCGCCAGGTCTACGAGACGGTCAAAGGCAAGCTTATCGCATGGGATCCCGTAGCGCAGGAAGCGCGCTGGACTGTTGAACATCCCGGCCCGTGGAATGGCGGCTTGCTCGCAACCGGCGGAGGTCTCGTTTTCCAAGGCAATTCCGGCAGCGAGTTCAGCGCCTATGATGCGGCCTCCGGTGACAAGCTGTGGACCTTCCCGGCCCAGACAGGCATCGTTGCCCCGCCAGTCACATACACTGTCGATGGCGAACAATATGTCGCGGTCCTCGCCGGTTGGGGCGGCGCCTATGCGATCACCGCCGATGGCGACCTCGTGAACAGCCAGGCCCCGGTCCAGAACATCAGCCGATTGTTGGTGTTCAAGCTGGGCGCTGATGGCGCGCTGCCCGACATGCCGGAACTGGCCGCCTTGCCGCTTGATCCACCAGCCAGCCGCGCGAGCGCGGACACAATCAAGCTCGGCGGTGAAAAATACGCGCGCTATTGCGCAGTATGCCATGGCCCGGGCGCCGTCGGATCAACCGTGCTGCCTGACCTGCGCCGCTCAGCCACGCTCGGCGACAAGCGAACATGGCTCGCCGTGGTCAATGAAGGGATCCTCAAGGACCAGGGCATGGTGAGCTTTGCGAATTCGCTTTCCGAAGAGGAAATGGACGCGGTGCGAGCTTACGTCATCCACCGCGCGAATGAGGATAAGGCTGGCGGAGTGAATTAGCGGGCTCAGCCTCGGGGACTAACCCCTGAACACAACCGTACGCGCGCCGTTCAGCAGAACGCGCTCTTCCAGATGCAAGCGTACCGCTTCAGCGAGCACGCGGCGCTCGATATCGCGTCCCTTGCGCACCAGCTCCTCCGGCAAATCGGCGTGAGTGATCGGCTCGACATCCTGGTGGATGATCGGTCCTTCATCCAGATCAGTCGTCACATAATGCGCGGTTGCACCGATCATTTTCACCCCGCGCGCATGCGCCTGATGATAGGGCTTGGCGCCTTTGAAACCGGGCAGGAAACTGTGATGAATGTTGATACAGCGCCCCGCGAAATAGGCTGCCTGCTCGTCTGACAGGATCTGCATGTAGCGCGCGAGCACGACAAGCTCTGCTCGGGTTTCCTCTGCAATGGCGCGAACCTGCGCTTCTTGATCGGGCTTGGTCTCTTTCGTGACCGGTAAGTGATGGAAAGGAATGCCAGCGAAATCCAGATGCGCGTAAGTCTCGCACGGATGGTTGGAAATGACCGCCACCGGCTCCATCGGCAATTCGCCAATTCGCCAGCGATAGAGAAGATCCGCAAGGCAATGATCGAACTTGCTCACCATCAGGATGACACGGCGCGGCCGGTCACGTGAAGCGAGCTTGAAATCCATGGCGAATTCGTTGGCGAGACTGCCAAAGCGTGTCCGCAATACCTGCCGAGATGCGGCATCCGCGTCGAATTCCACCCGCATAAAGAAGCGGTCAGTGTCCCGGTCATTGAACTGCTGCGCTTCGAGCACATTGCCGCCGTTCTCGTACAGGAAGCTCGTCACGCGCGCGGTAATGCCCGGCCTGTCAGGACATGACAGCGTAAGGATCAGCGGATCAGGCATCAGCGCTTGGTGAGCGCCGCTTCGCTCTCTGCCATCAGAGTCGCAATGATATCCGCGACCGGCTCTTCTTCCTTGACCATGCCAACCGACTGCCCCGCCATGAGAGAGCCGCCTTCGACATCACCATCAATCACTGCGCGGCGCAATGCGCCTGCCCAGAAATGCTCGATCTGGAGCTGCGCTTCGCCCATATCGACTTCATCGCGGTCGAGCATGCCGGCAACTTCAATCTGCTTGCGAGTGAATTCTTCCGTGCCTTTGTTCTTCAAGGCGCGGACTGGAATCACCGGCAATCGCGGATCGACTTGCACACTGGTTTCCGCATCGCGGGCCTTCGCGCGGAAGAAGGCTTTTTTGAAGTCGGGATGCGCAATGCTTTCGCTAGCGCAGGCAAAGCGTGTGCCCAGCTGGACCCCACTCGCGCCCATTTCGAGATAGCCTGCAATCGCTTCGCCGCGGCCAATCCCGCCAGCAACGAACACGACATGATCCTCCGCCAATTCAGGCAAGAATTCCTGCGCGAGTACGCTGGTTGAGACGGGTCCGATATGACCGCCAGCTTCCATGCCTTCGATAACGAGCGCATCGCCGCCAGAGCGCAGCAGCTTCTTCGCAAGCGCAAGCGTGGGTGCGAACACAATGACTTTCGCGCCGAATTTCTTAATCGCTTCCACGCTGCCCTTGGGCGGAATGCCGCCTGCGAGCACGACATGGCTAATACCATGTTTGCCGCAAACGCCGATCAAATCGAACAGCTGCGGGTGCATGGTGATGAGATTCACGCCAAAGGGCTTGTCTGTGCGCGCCTTTGTTTCAGCGATTTCGGTATCGAGCAACTCCGGCGTCATCGCTCCGCAAGCGATCACGCCAAACCCGCCAGCATTGGAGATAGCCGAGACGAGGTTGCGCTCGGACACCCAGCTCATTGCACCGCACAGTATAGCATGGTCACAGCCGAGAAACTCAGCGCCGCGCTGCATCAAGGCAGCCGTTTTGGGATACGCAGTCATAGAAAATCGCGTTAGTGCGCTGCGCCAGGCAGAGCAAGAGCGTCTCGATGATCGTGCTGCGTTACGCGGTCTTGCGTGACCGCCAGCTATCGCGGATTGCATCGCCGCATTCGACACGGAATCCGCCTGCGGATCGCGCCAGCGTTAGGGCGACTTCGCCGCGCATCAGGGTTTCATCCAGGCATTCGCCAAGCTGGCAAACGGACGCGCTCGCAGTGAGGCGCATCTCTTCGAGCTCTGCATCGCGGGAGATCTCTGCGAAGGTCGAAACGATCTCGCTTGCACAATCAATCGCTTCGCGCTGATCCACACCGGGAAGCATGACTGCGAACCGGTTGTCTTCAATCCGCGCAAGGATGTGAGTCTCATCGAGCATATTGGCAAGGAATCCGGCAAAGGCTTCGATCACGCTGTCGCTCGCTTGCTGGCCAAAGCGCAATCCAATCGCGCGGAAACGGTCAATCTCAAATAGAGCGACTGCCCCGCTTTGCCCCATGAGCATCAATCGGTTGACGTTAGCGAAAAAGGCATGGCGATTGGCAATGCCTGTAAGTGGGTCGGTTTTGGCGCTTGCGAACAGGCGCGATTGCAAAGCACGCTCTTGTTCCACGCACCGCATCACTGCGATAGCTCCAACCGGGCCACCTTCTTTTTCCGCATGAGCGGGAAGCGGCCGCAGGGTGAGCGCATACCACTGCGGCTCTAGGCCTTCTGCACACAAAGGTATCTCGATAGCTTGCGGTGCTTCACCTGTTTGCATAGCGAGCTCATAGGTCTCGCGCACGAGACCCGCATGCAAGGCGTCCGTCAGGTCTGCCAGATGTGGTGCAATGAGTTGCTGAGACAGGTCGAAACCCGCTTCACTCAAGCCATGAGAGGCCTGCTCGATAAATCCAAAGCGGTCACTCTTGATGACGATGTCACCCCCAAGATCCGCTAATATTCCGTACAAGACTCCCCCGTCCTGCACATCCAATCCAGTAGTCATGGCCGATTTGCCCCCGGCGTTGACGCGTTACCCCTTTGCCAAGTCCAAGACAGCCTAGAATAAAAGTAAACTAAACAATTTGGCGACCTAAGCGTTGTTTTTGTTTTATCCGACTTAGGAACCAGTAAACTGCGTTAGTTGCGTAATATTACTTGACTAACTTTCGAATCGGCTACTGATTCCGTTTACCATAATATCAGCACGTGTCACCGCTTCTACCTAGGGATTGCCCCTAGGTAGGCACCTGTAATTGTGGTTTTTGAGTAACGGTTAGGTGATGCTCAATGAAGGTCGCAGACCTATAGTTCGATCATCACGCGGATCTTGTCGGATGTAACTCCAAACGCATCTGCGATCATTGCACGCGCTTCTTCCAAGGCTTCCTGACCGCCGCTCGGGCTGGCCATGCCCAGCAGTTCGTCCTGCTCGATACCGAGGACGCGCGCCAGGGCCGGGAAACGATCCTCAATCGGCTTTGCCTTGCCTTTTTCCCACGCCCATACGGTGGGCTTCGAAACCCCGAGGCGTTCAGCCACATCGGACAAAGTCATGCTGCGCGCTTTACGCAGTTGCTCCAGCCGCTTGCCGAACGCAACGCCGCCTAGCTTCGATTGCGTGGCGCCAAGACCGAGTGGAGCCAGCGGATCACCGCGCAATTGCGAGGCTGCCAATGATCCAGCGGAAATGGCTTGCGCAAATTTGCAGCCGAACAGACGGTCGCTGGACCAAACGACCTCAGCACTCACTTCGCCGGCTTCAGGCAAATGCACCAGCAGTTGTTCGCCAACGCGCAGTTCCTCGGCAGTTTCGATCAGCATTCCCGAAGTCGAGATATTGTGCACGCTGAGATTGGCTTGAACGCCGCTTTCCAGCTTTCCACGCGCCTCCAATTGCAGTTCGCGGCGCTCGGCACCGCGTGCGTCCATCGGACCACGATTCTCAAGATGACCTTTAGCCGGCATCGCTGCATTCCTTCTCAGCCCTGCAGCAGAGGGGGCGCTGCTGCTGAACTGAAGGTTCGGATAGCGAAGTTAAGGATTGGTTAGTTTCCGGCTCAACTCATCCCGAAAACCCGCGAATTCTGCAAGAGAACGCTATCAAATGACCGCAGATGTAACCTTAGCGGAGCGGCTTACGAACCGGATTGCTGGGATGCTGCCGGAAGGCTAGGCAGCACATATAGCGAATTCGGAGAGAATAATGCTGAAGAAGCTGGGTTTGGGTGTTGGCGCGATTCTAGTGCTGTTGTTAGTCGCAGCCGCATGGTTCTTGGGGCCAGCGCTGTTCCCGCCAACGAACATGCAAGCGGGCGAGACGCTGGGCGAACGTGTGCCGGTCGATATGGAACTGCGTAATGAAAACGGAAATGTCGCTTCCATCAGCGATGTAGCAGGCGAGAATGGTACAGTCCTTGTCATGGTTCGCTCGGCTGACTGGTGCCCGTTTTGCGTCGCGCAGCTAAAGGACCACGCGGCGATTGCGGAAGACATCGCTTCGCAAGGCTATCGTCTGGTCGGCCTGTCCTATGATGAGCCGGAGCTGCTGGCAGATTTCGCTACCGAGCAAGAGATACCCTACGCGCTCCTCAGTGATACAGAGAGCCGCTTTATCGACGCTGTGGGCCTACGCGATCCGCAATATGGCGAAGGCCATATGGCTGAAGGCGTGCCGCGCGCTAGCGTGCTGGTGATTGCGCCGGACGGTACGCTAAAGGCAAAATTCGTCAGCGAAGACTACCGCCAGCGCCCCAGCAACGAGCAAGTGCTCGAACTGATCGCCAGCGCGACCAGCTAAGTCGCCCGGTCAGGCCGCCGCCCGGTCAGGCAGCTTCCTCTTTCGCATCGAGCCCATAAGCAGTGTGCAGCACTCGCACTGCCAACTCGGTCTCGTCTTCATCAATCAGCACGCTGACCTTGATTTCCGAAGTCGAGATCGCCTGGATATTGATCCCGCGATCGGACAGCGCGCGGAACATATTGCTTGCAACGCCGGCATGGCTCTTCATTCCTACGCCCACGACACTGATCTTCGCGATCTTGCTGTCCGTGATTATCCGGTTGAAGCCGATATCTTCGCGTTTGTCTTCAAGCAGTGCTTGCGCGCGTGCGAGGTCAGCTTGCGGCACTGTGAAAGTCACATCGGTCTCGCCTTTGTCGCGGCCAACGTTCTGAATGATCATGTCTACATTTATCGAAGCATCAGCGAGCGGTTCGAAGATATGCGCCACCGCGCCCGGCTTGTCCGGCACCCGCGTGAGGATGATCTTCGCTTCGTTTTTGTCGTGCGCAATGCCGGTTACAAGCTGGCGTTCCATATCGCCGTTCTCCACTAAAGCATTCATTTCTTCATCCGATACGATCATCGTGCCGGGCAGTTCATCTGCAGGGATGGCGTCATCGCCAAGGAAGCTGGAAAGCACTTGCAAGCGCACGCCCTCTTTCATGGCGAGGCCGACAGAGCGGGTTTGCAAGACCTTTGCACCGACCGAGGCTAGCTCCAGCATTTCCTCGTAAGTGACGGCTTTCTGCTTTTTCGCTTTCGCAACGATGCGCGGGTCGGTCGTGTAGACCCCGTCCACATCGGTGTAGATGTCGCAACGATCCGCCTTGATCGCCGCTGCGACCGCTACAGCAGAGGTATCAGAACCGCCGCGGCCCATGGTGGTAATCCGCCCGTCTTCGCTCACGCCTTGGAAGCCCGGGATAACTGCGATCTCTCCGCGCGCGAGGCTTTCCAGAAGCTCTGGCGAGTCAATGGTTTCAACGCGCGCTTTCGAGTGCGCTTCAACTGTCTTCACCGGCAATTGCCATCCAAGCCAGCTGCGCGCCTTGCATCCGAGTGACTGCAAGGTCAGCGCCAGCAAGCCGCTGGTGACTTGTTCACCGCTGGCCACTACCACATCATACTCTGCCGGATCATACAGCGCATTGGCTTCGCGGCAGAAATTGACCAAGCGATCAGTTTCGCCTGCCATGGCTGAAACAACCACTGCGACTTCATGACCCGCAGCCTGCTGTTTGCGCACAATCTGCGCCACACGCCGGATGCGTTCCGTCCCCGCCATGGAGGTACCGCCAAATTTCATAACGATGCGGGCCAATTTCGTGCTCGCTCCTGCTGGTTTCGTCGCCTGCGCGCTGTTAGGGATGCATTATGGATAAGGCAAATGTCTCAAATGTAACTATCCGGCCAGAGGAAGCCGCTCACTTTTCGTCGCTTGCGCGTGAGTGGTGGAATCCCAAAGGGCCGATGGCGTCGCTCCACCAGGTGAACCCTGTGCGTCTGCGCTTCATAAGGGAAGCAATCGACACGCATTGGGGCGGCGATATTCGTTCAGCGAAACCGTTGGACGGCAAGACGGCGCTTGATGTCGGATGCGGTGCAGGCCTGGTGTGCGAGCCGCTCTCCCGGCTAGGCGCGCAGGTCACCGGCGTTGATGCTTCATCCGAGAATGTGGGCGTTGCAAGCGCGCATGCCGATGCAGCAGGGCTCGACATCCGTTACATGACTGGCGAGCTCGCCAGCCTCGATATCGGACAGTTTGATCTCGTCACATGTCTTGAAGTGATCGAGCATGTCGCAGACAAACCGGCCTTCCTGCGCGATCTCGCAGCCCGTCTAGCGCCGGGCGGTTTGATGGTGCTTTCGACACCCAATCGTACCGTTGCAAGCCGCACGCTGCTGGTCGGCGCGGCTGAAGCAGTTGGCTATGTCCCGCGCGGCACGCATGACTGGAATGACTTTGTGACGCCGGATGAGCTGCAAGACCTGCTGGCTGAAGCAGGCCTCGCCATGGGAACCCCTCGCGGCATCACCTGGCGTCCGGGCAAAGGCATGCATTTGAGCAATGACCTTTCATTGAACTACATTGTCGAAACGCGACAATTGTAAGCTTCTCTCCCATTTCAGGTGGCATTCAGGGCCAATCGCACTAACGTGCGTGCTTTGAGGGACTGACCACATGGGGGAATTCAATTGACGCAAGCTGGCGCGGAGCGCGGTCTTATTCTGTCTGAGAACAAGATCGTCAGGCTGTTTTCGTTTTTCTTCCTCTATTTTGGCCAGGGTCTGCCGGTTGGGATAACCGTTATCGCCTTGCCTGCATGGCTGGCTGCGAATGGAGCGCCGGATGCTGACGTCGCGGCGGTTGTTGCGATGGCTTACTTGCCGTGGAGCTTCAAATGGATCCCGGCTGCGATCTTTGACCGCTATGCTTATCTTGCGATGGGACGACGGCGCGCTTGGCTGATCTTCTCGCAAGGCCTCATGATCGCAGGGTTCGTCATTGCAGCGGTGCTCGCGCCTGGTGTCGATGATATCGATACAATCCTGGTGGCGACATTTCTCATCATGGGAGGCGCGGCATCACAGGACGTGGCTGTAGACGGCCTTGCCGTCGACATCCTTCCAGAGAAGGACCAAGGCACAGCCAGCTCTTTCATGTTTGGCGGCCAGACTGTGGCGCGTGCTGTAGCTGGGGCTGCATCCGGTTTCGGGCTGCAATATTATGGGAGCCAAGCGACCTTCCTCGCCTTCATTCCGGTCATTCTCATTATCACCGCCTATGCATGCCTGATCAAAGAGCGGCCGGGTGAAAAGCGTTTCCCGTGGAACGATGGCGAAGCGCATCCGGTCAACCTTCAGCGCAATGTCGGGGCATGGTGGCCCATCTTCAAAGTGACTGTCTTGTCGCTGCTGAAGCGCGACAGCCTCGTCCTTATCACCGCTTCCAGCCTTGGACGGACGGCAGGGGGCATGCTCATTCCCCTTGTTCCCATTCTGGCCGTGAATTATGCAGGTTACGATACTGCGAGCTATTCCGGCATGATCTCGACCGTCGATCTTGCGATGGCGATCGTAGCGATCGGAGTAGGCAGCTTCCTTACGATCCGTTTTGGTCCGAAGTTCTCTTATGCGGGTGTCGAACTACTGCTAGGCGCGGCGGCGATCTATATCCTGGTCGCACAGGGCCTTTGGGTGACACCAATTGGCTTCATCGCGCTGGCCTGCGTCTATTCGCTATTGGTCACACTTTCCAGCATCACGTCCAACCCGCTACGTATGCAACTGTCGGATGAGCGTGTCGCGGCAACGCAGTTCACGATCTACAATTCGCTTTCCAATCTGCCGGTCTCGCTAGGCGCGACGATCTTTGCATGGCTTGGCGGCGCAGACGAGCTGGCGATGGTGCTGGGGACGACTGCTGCACTGTATGCAGCTGCGGTCGTGTTCATTCTGCTACTGCGGGTCGGAGGACGACCTGTGGAAGCCGAACCCGAACCTGTGATGAACTAAGTTCGCAGGCTCAGTCCGCGCGCGCTTTCACACCCAGTGCGGGCGCATCGTGGAAGATGCCGTCAACGCCAGCCGCTTCGAGCATGTCGATCAGTGCCATGGCATTGCCATGCGCTGCATCGCCGCCGATTGCACGCAAAGGTTCTGGCAGGAAGGCATTTTCCGGCCGCAACGTCCAGGCGTGGACCACCAGCCCCTCGGCTTTAGCATCCGCGACCAGCGCAGTAGGCGAGCCGTCGGTGTTAAGGATTTTCGAGAAATGCGCGCCCAGCCCATCGGCATAAGTCGCGATATCCGCCAAGCCTGATGGCGAAGTCATCTCGTCATAGCGGATCGATGGCTCGTCAGCGGGGCCGCCTTCGGGTTTCACCAGCTGCACCAGTTTGAAGTCGCTGCGCTGATTCAAGCGCTGCAATGCGCCGATCTCGAAGCTTTGCAGAATAACTTTGTCGCTGGCTTCCAGGCCTTGCTCGCGCAGTTCTTTCAGTACGAGATCGACCATGTCGATGCCGGCTTCCTCCAGCATGAAGGTTGGGTGCTTGAGCTCGGGATAGAGGCCGATTTTGCGGCCTGTCTCGGCTTCCTTTGCGCGCACCAGTTTCACGACATCGGCAAAGGTCGGAACCTGATAAAGCCCATTGAAGCGCGTGTTGGCAGGCCGCACGGCAGGCAGGCGTTCCTTTGCACGCAGAGTGCGGATTTCCTCCAGTGTAAAGTCTTCAGCGAACCAGCCTGCAACGCGCTGCCCATCAATCGTTTTCTCGCGCCGGCGGCTTTCAAACTCCTCGCGATTTGCAACGTCTGTCGTATCCGACAGCTCGTTCTCATGGCGGGAGATCAGCACCAGATCTTTCGTCACCACCAGATCGGGTTCGATATAGTCCGCGCCCTGATCGATCGCGCGTTCATAGGCCGCAAGCGTGTGTTCCGGCCGCTCTGCACTTGCGCCGCGATGCGCGATAACCAGCATGTCGTCTCCTGTTGCTGCCAACACTGAAACGGGCGTCACACAGCCTACAATTGTAAGGAATCCGGCCAAAAACAGGCTTAACCCTTTATTGGCCCAGCCTCGGGTAAAATGCGCAGCTATGATCAAGAAGCTTCTCCTGTTGACCGTTGTCGCTGTGTTCGGCCTATGGCTTGCGGGTTACGATATGGCGACGATCAGTGCGATGATTTCCGGCGCGGCGGACAGCTCTGCCGGACAGATGAGCGGTCGCAACACGCTGGAAGATGGCGGCTGGGGCGGTTGAGCCCAAGTTGCATGGATATGCGCTGAATAAAGCCACGGTCATCCGAGCGCCGCGCCCCATTCCTCGGATTTGAACCCGACCAGCAATCCGCCTGAGTGTTCGACGACAGGGCGTTTGATCATGCTTGGATTTTCGCTCATCAATCGCACCGCTTTCGCCTGATCAATGTCGGCTTTGTCTTCGTCAGCCAGCTTGCGAAACGTTGTGCCGCGCTTGTTCAAAAGCACTTCCCAACCGACCTCATCCGCCCACGCGCTGAGTTTTGCCGGATCAGCGCCTTCCTTTTTGTAATCGTGAAAGGTGTAATCGCGGCCCTGCTCAGCGAGCCACGTCCGCGCCTTCTTGACGGTGTCGCAATTGGGGATGCCGTAGAAATGGATCACTGAAAACTCCGCAAGCTGGATCAAAAAACGGTCGCCGATCCATGACCGACGACCGCTCTTTTGTCACGCGGAGTTAGGCTGGCGCGTCAGTTTGTGTACCATTGCCCGGTGCCTGTCGCACTGGTGTCGCTGTACCAATACATCGTCGCGCTACCGTTTACATAGGCGCCTTCGTCATCCTTGCCCTGGATGCCAGCAACGCAGCCTAGCGGCGTTTCAGGGCCGGGCTCGCCCACATAATTACAGCCATAGGCGATCTGCGCCGTCCCGCCGTCCGATGCTGTGGCCGTGCAGGCGATATGAATAGCGAAGATGCCGCCATCGGGTTGGCCTGTGCCCGCGCACTTCATGGTGCCGGTCGATGTTGAGCCGTCTGCAAAGGTGGTCACGTATGTTCCGTCGACCGAGCCCCCGCGATATTGCATTCCGTCAGGGCCCATCAGCCCCCCATACGATTCAACCGGTTCCCAAGTAACTTCGTAAGTGAAGCTTTGCGCATGCGCGGTTCCACTCGCCAACGCCAATGCGCCGGCTACGATTGTTAGTCCAAGCTTTTTCAAGGTGTCGTCTCCCCATGTTAGGCGACCCAACATGCCTGCGACGCATGCGTTAGCTTACAACACGCCCTAGGGCGGCTTGATTGGACGGAATCGACGGGAGCGCTTCAGCTCAGATGCGCGTCAGCAATCGCAACAGCGAGCGCATCTGCCGCATCTGCCCCAGTGAATTGCGCGCTGGGCAGCAAGATCTTGAGCATCGCCTGGACTTGGCTCTTGTCTGCGCCGCCTGTTCCGACAACGGACTTCTTGACCAGCCGCGCCGCGTGCTCGTTTACGTGAAGGCCACCAGCTGCGCAGGCTGCAAGCACAACCCCGCGCGCTTGTGCAAGCTTCAGCGTTGATTGCGGGTTTTTGTTGACGAAGATTTCCTCTGCCGCCGCGCGATCTGGCTGATGCGTCTCGACAATTGCGCGGATGGCATCGTGCAAGTGGTGCAACCGCTCTGCCATCGGCGCTTTCGCATCGGTCTTGACCTGCCCATTCGCGATATGGCTGAGCTTCGAGCCTTCGCTGCGGATCACGCCCCAGCCGGTGCAACTGAGCGAAGGGTCAAGGCCGAGGATAATGGGCATCGTCTAAAGTCCAATTCGCCAGCCCAATCGCCACGCAGTTGCGATCAGGAATGCGAGGCCAAGAACCAACGCAAGTGCCCATTCGTAAGGCTTCACGCGTCGAGCTTAGACATCACTTCGTCGGAGATCTCGTAATTCCCCCAAACGGTTTGCACATCGTCATCGTCGTCCAGGACATCGATCAGCTTCAAGAGCGTGCTCGCGCCTTTCTCGTCCATCTCAACAGTGATGTTGGGCTTCCAGGCGAGCTTGACTTCTTTCGCTTCACCCAAAGCCTTCTCCAGGCTGCTTGCGACTTCATGAAGGTCTTCCGCAGCGGTCCAGATCTCATGGGTTTCATCGGATGACTGGATGTCTTCTGCGCCTGCTTCAAGTGCGGCTTCCAGCACAGTCTCTTCATCTCCCGCTTCGATGCCATATTCGATATAGCCCACGCGCTCGAAACCATGCGCGACCGAGCCTTCTGTGCCGAGATTGCCGCCATTCTTGGAAAACGCTGTGCGCACAGCCGTAGCCGTGCGGTTACGGTTATCCGTCAGCGCTTCGACAATGATCGCGCTGCCGCCCGGGCCATAGCCTTCGTAGCGGACCTCTTCGTAATTCTCGCCATCCGCTGCGTTCGCCTTGTCGATTGCGCGCTGGATGTTGTCCTTCGGCATGGACTGCGCTTTGGCGGTATTGACCGCAAGCCGCAGACGCGGGTTCATGTCGGGATCGGGCGTCCCCATCTTGGCCGCCACGGTAATCTCGCGGCTAAGCTTGGAAAAGAGGTTGGAGCGCTTCTTGTCCTGTGCACCCTTGCGGTGCATGATGTTCTTGAATTTGGAATGGCCTGCCATGGTGTGTCCTTGGGGAACTCTTTGTGAATCTTCTACCTGATGTGCGAAGCCCAATAGCCGCATGACCAGCACTACCACAAGCCTTGCGCATGCAAGTTCGATCACAGGCGAATGGCGGAATTTTGGCGGCTTTATCCGGCACCCATCCCTCCCCAACAAAGCAACCGGCTTTAGCGTGGAAGCCCTGGTCGCGGTTCTTCGGCTTTACGCGCTCGATCTGGCTTTGATGGGAGCACTCATTGGGGCGCTCCTGATCGCGATGGCAATGGGTTTCGAGATGCCCGCCAACTCGCTGAACGATCTGGAGCTTACGCTTTACTGGGTCGCAATCATCGTGCTGGGCGCACCGCTATTGGAAGAAATCGCATTCCGCAGCTGGCTGTCAGGCAGGCCGGGGCATATCCTCTCCGGACTTCTGGCCGCCGGCGCTGTGCTCACTATCCCGTTCATGAGGGATGCCGGCAGCAACGGGATCATCATGGGCGCAGCAGGTCTGTTCGCGCTGGTCGGGTTGATCGGAGCGATCAATCATGCCGGGCGCAATCGCGGGCCCTTCGGCTGGTTCAACTGGGCGTTTCCCGGCATTTTCTGGGTGATCACGCTTGGCTTCGGCGCGGTGCATCTTTCGAATTACGAAGAAGGCACTGGCCTCACCATGTTACCGCTCGTGCTGCCACAAGTGATTGCTGGAGCCTTGTTCGGTTTTGCTCGAGTGCGCTACGGATTATGGGCAGCGATCCTGCTGCACGCACTTCATAACGCTACCTTTCTCGGCGTTTTTGCGATCGGGAAAAGCGTCGGCTGAGACTGCTAGATTTTGACTGCGGTGCCGCTCGCAGAGACCATCAGCATGGAGCCGGTGTCACCGATCACTTCATAGTCGAGATCGATCCCGACGACAGCGTTTCCACCGCGTGCGGCGCATTCGGCTTGAAGCTCTGATATCGCCTGCTCGCGTGCATCAGCAAGAATACGTTCGTAGCTGCCCGAGCGGCCGCCCACGATGTCGCGGATATTGGCAAACAGATCACGAAACAGGTTTGCGCCAACGATCACCTCGCCCGTCACAATACCGAGATATTCCTGGATCGGACGCCCTTCGATCGTGGGTGTTGTGGTTACGATAATACCGCGCGCATCTTTCCAGGGACTGGCCATGTGTGCTCCTCAATTTGCTGTATTATCAACATAATACAGAATGAGAAAAATTCAAGGCTGTTTCAAAGCTACGCGCGGAGCGATCACAGCAGCTTCTGCCACCAGCAAACGTCCCGCCATCCGCCCAATTTCCATCCGACTTCGCGGTATACCCCGATCGAAGTGAAACCCATCGCTTCGTGCAAGCCGATGCTCGCGTCATTCGGCAGCGCGATTCCCGCAAACGCGCTGTGATATCTGCCTGACAGGTCTGCCAGCAGTGCCGCGTAGAGCTTCCTGCCAATGCCCCGGCGGGCATATTGCGGGTCGACATAGATCGCGACATCGCAGGAGGATGCATAGGCGGGCCGGGTGCGATGCTGGCTGCCATAGGCATAGCCCGCGACCTCCCCCGCAGTCTCCGCTACGTACCAGGCATGACTTGCGCTGCAATCCGTAATGCGCTGCTGCATCTCGAGCTCGTCTGGTGCGTCTAATTCGAAACTGGTCCAGCTTTCCTCGACGAAGGGACGATAAATCGCGGCGCAGCGAAGTGCGTCGGCTCTTGCATCCGCCCTACGAACAAGGACTTCGCGCATGACCCCTCCAATCGCCGGTCACCCCAGCCCAAGCGCTGCCTTGTAGGTTTCCAGCACGGTTTCCATTTCCGCGCGGTCGTCGGGCTTCATCTTACGCAGGCGGACGATCTGGCGCATGATCTTGGTGTCATACCCGACCGCTTTCGCCTCGGCATAAACATCGCGAATGTCGTCGGCGATGCCTTTCTTCTCTTCTTCCAGGCGCTCAATGCGCTCGATCAACAGGCGCAGGCGGTCATCGGTGGCTTCAGCCATCTGTGTGTCTCCAAAGATTATATGTGAATCAGTTGAGCTCTCGATAGCCAGCTGAAAGCTCCGATTGAACCCAGACAGCGAATTATTCCTGTTGGTTTTTCGCAACGCTCGCTTGCATAGCTTCGATCTGCTCTGCGGTGGCTTCGCTTTGGCGGGTCGCTTTCCATTCTTCCATCGGCATGCCGTGGATGATTTCGCGTGCGGCGGCCTTGTCTCCGTCAAAGCCTGCATCCCGAATCCAGTCCGCCAGGCAATTACGGCAAAAGCCCGCCAGCCCCATCAATTCGATGTTCTGCGCATCGTGGCGATGCTGCAAATGCCGCGCGAGCCGGCGGAAGGCCGCAGCAGCCACTGCATCATCAAGACTGTCGAGAGCATCCGCCGCATCGAATTGAGGGCTTGGCGCATTCGTATCCATTGATACAATTCCTTGAGTTGCCACAAAGAGCTGCCATAGCACAATTCCATGACAAAGCCCGCTTTGAACCATTCCGGGGATCTCAAGTTCGATCCGCGTGGCCGCAAGGTCAAGATTCTTGCGACCGTTGGCCCGGCGAGCTCCTCGCCCGATATGCTGCGGCGGCTCTTCAAGGCGGGCGCGGATGCGTTCCGCGTCAATATGAGCCATGGCGAGCACGACGTGCACGCCAAAACGATTCTGGCGATCCGCGCGCTGGAGAAAGAATTTCACCGGCCCATCGCTATTCTCGCTGACCTGCAAGGCCCCAAGCTGCGCGTGGGCACGTTCAAGAACGGGCAGGCGGTGATCCGCCATTCGGGCCATTTCACGCTCGATCAAAATTCTGAGCCCGGCGACGAGACGCGCGTGCAATTGCCGCATCCCGAACTGTTCGGCCTGCTGGAAAAAGGCCAGCGGCTGCTGATCAATGACGGCAAGATCAAGCTGAAAGTTATCAAGGCTGAAGCCGACAGCATATTGTGCTCAGCCGAGGTTGGCGGCGTTATCTCCGATCGTAAGGGCGTGAATGTGCCCGATGCTGAAGTCCCCATCCCTGCGCTCACAGAAAAAGACCGCAAGGATCTTGCTTTTGCGGTTCAGCAGGGCGTGGACTGGATCGGCCTCAGCTTTGTGCAGCGACCGGAAGATTTGGCTGAAGCGCGCAAGCTGATGGGCGGGTACGGCGCGCTGTGCGCGAAGATCGAAAAGCCCATGGCAGTGCGCCGCTTGGACGAGATCATGGAAGCAGCCGACGGCATCATGGTCGCGCGCGGTGATCTGGGCGTGGAACTGGAACCGCAAGAAGTGCCGCCGCTCCAGAAGAAGATCGTCAATGCCGCGCGCACTGCGGGCAAGCCGGTGATCGTCGCTACGCAAATGCTCGAAAGCATGATCGAAAGCCCGACACCGACGCGAGCAGAGGTCTCTGACGTCGCCAATGCGGTCTATGACGGCGCGGATGCGGTCATGCTCTCGGCCGAGAGCGCGGCGGGTGACTGGCCGGAAGAATCGGTCACCATGATGGACAAGATCGCAAGCCAGGTGGAGCGTGACGAAGGCTATCGCGCGCGGGTGCGGTTTCTCGATACGCCGCCGGATGCGACAACTTCCGACGCGCTTGCCCATGCGTGCATGACCATCGCTGACACAGTCCCGATCAGCGCGATCACCGTTTTCACCTCGTCGGGCTCAACCGCGCGACGTGTCGCACGCGAGCGGCCGGACACGCCTATGCTGGTATTGACGCCCAGCATGCGCACTGCGCGGCGGGTAGCGCTGCTGTGGGGCGCGCATGCCGTCGCCACCAAGGACATTGGCAGCTTTGAGGAGATGATCGCCAAAGGCAAGCGCATGGCGCTCAGGCATGGCATGGGCAAAGCCGGCAGCAAGCTGATCGCGCTGGCCGGTGTCCCTTTCGGAACGCCTGGCGCCACTAACCTGCTGCACGTCGTTACGCTCACCGGAGATGAACTGGAGCGACACAAAAGTTAAGCGCCCCTTCAGGTGATGAAGCGCTGTTTGCTGCATCTCACGTGCTTGATGGAGGCGCACCGTGCGGAAAATCAGTCAGCTATGCGTGGCAGCACTCGCTGCTCTGGCGCTCACCGCTTGCGATGAAGATGACAGACCGTCCCAGCCGCTCCCGGTCGCAGCGCCTGACACGCATCAAACCGCCATGGGTTTCACCCCCTGGCCCGCTGATCTCACGGCAGACGGAGTGGATCGAGCCTACGAATTTCTAAGCCAGAATGGCAATCTCATCGCGCACCACTTCGATGGTGGAATCCCGTGGGATGAAGCACTTACGGGCGATCCGTTCCCGCAGCATTTGCGTAATGATTGGCAGAACCGCCAAACCCGCACACCCAATGGCTTCAAGACTCTGGTCGCGATCACGCCGCTCAATTTTGACCGCGATAATCTCGCATCCGCGTGGACCAATAAAGGCGAAAACCAGACCTTGCCGCGACGCTGGGCATCGCGCTCACTGGATGATGCATCGGTCAAGAAGGCCTATCTCAATTATGCTGAGCGCGTAGTGGAAGTCTTCGATCCGGATTTCTTCGCAATCGGGATCGAAGCGAACATCATGATCTCGAAATCGCCTGAAAAATGGCAGGAGTATCTCGCTTTGAACGCCCATGTCTATCGCGGCATCAAGCGGAAATACCCTGATCTTCCGGTGTTCACGAGCGTGCAGTACGAGCACCTGCGCGGGATTGAAGACGAAGCGAAGCCGAACCTCGCTAAGCAAGCCCCGGCGGTTCGCGAGCTCATGCGGCATAGCGATCTGATGGCGCTTAGCACTTATCGATTTGGCGATTTGCACCCGAACCCCATGACAGCGGACTATTTTGATGTTGCAGAAAGCTTCGGCAAGCCGATTGCGATCGCGGAATCAGGCGCAATGTCCAAGCCAGTCAGAATATTCGGGATCAGGCTTCCGGCGAATGAGCGCGGGCAGGCCGCGTTTGTTGGCGGCCTTCTCGATCACGCCGCAGAGAAGGACTTTCCGTTTGTCGTCAATTGGGTGGCTGTCGATTTCGACCCGATGATCCCCAAACTGCCTTCGCCGCTGGACGAAATAGCCAAGGCTTGGGTTCACACAGGGCTTCAAAACGCTGACGGCGATGACAAACAAGCGCTCAGCGTGTGGCGCAGCTATCTCGACGAGTATGAGGATTAAGTGAGGCTAGGGCCGCTTAAGCAGCCAGACGGCTCAAATGCTCCAGCGTCGGCTCGTAGAGCGGTTCTTCAAACGCGATCCCTGCGCGCTCGTCCTCATTCCAGACAACTTCAGCAGGCTGATAATTGAGACCGGGAAGCTTGATCGAAATCGTCTCGCCGGGGCGGATCGACCATGCTCGCGCATCGACCATGCAGCCACCAAGGCTGATATCGAGCACCGGCAATTGCAGTTTGCGACCGGAATGATAGCGCACTTCAGCATCGTAGGCTGCGGTGAACCGGTCGTCTTTTCTGCGCTCCATTCTCTTCGCTCCTGAATCGTTCACGCTTACTGCAGGTGCGAGAGTGGTCGAACCGTGCTTGCTGTGAAGTAACGCATTAGGCTTGCCAGACCTGTTACGAGCATGGCGAGCAAATGGTTTGCGAACGTGGTTTCGCGCTGGTTAAAGCGAGGCTCCGGTTTGAGATTGTTCAGTTACCGAGTGCGATAATCGTGGCATATGCGAGTAGGCTCCAAGGCGATGATACTTCCCCTAATCCGCCAAGATAATCGCTAATCTCCGGATCTGAGAGATATTTAGCCAGCCTTTTTATGTATTGTGTCGCTTCCACATCGGGACCGATCTCGAAGTGCAAAGCTCGCTCTGTATTGTCTGCAAGGAATGACAAGAGTTCCGTGTAGTCTTCGAATGACTGTACATCCAAGCATAGCTCGTCCGGCAGATGGTGCGTATGGTGATCGAAGCCCTCTGCCCACGGAAGCCCAGCCAAATGCTCGTCGAGTTTCGTTCGGAACTGGCTTTTCATTTCATGAAGCCGCCGCTTTTTCCAGCCGCTTGCGAGCCTCGTCTTCGCCAATCAGCGGAAGCAGCTCGCCCATGTCGGGACCGTGATTCATGCCCGTAAGCGCCTGGCGCAGCGGCAGGAACAGCTGCTTACCTTTGCGACCAGTGCTCTCTTTCAAAGCGGAGGTCAGCGCGCCCCACGGATCATCGCTCCATACGAGCGTTGACGCAGCTTCGCTCAGATAAGCGCGGTCTTCATGCTCAAATGCAGGTTGCTCGATTGGGCCAGTGACCAGTCGCCACCATTCGCTCACTTCGCCAATGGTCGAGATATTCGGCCGAACGGCATGCCAGCCTGCTTCGTCCATACCCTCAGGTAAGCGGCCAGCAACATCGGTAAATTCTGTTTGATGGACAATCGCGGTGTTCACGCGCTCCAACTCCGCATCGTCAAACTTTGCAGGCGCACGGCCGAAGGTTGAAAGGTCGAAGGTCTCAAGCAGAGCGTGGATGTCTGCTATCGGCTCAACGGGAAGCGAGGTTCCAAGCCGCGCAAGCAGCGCGATAATCGCTTCTGGCTCAACGCCTTTATCCCGGAAAGCATCGCAGCCGAGTGAGCCCAAGCGCTTGGAGAGCTTACCTTCGCGCCCAACCAGCAGAGCTTCATGCGCAAAACTGGGCGGCGCGCTGCCCAGCGCTTCGAACATCTGGATCTGGACTGCGGTGTTGGAGACATGGTCTTCACCGCGCAGCACGCTTGTCACGCCCATCTCTATATCATCGACCGCGCTCGGCAGCATATAGAGCCAGCTGCCGTCAGCGCGACGGATCACCGGATCGGAAAGCTGTGCCGGATCGAATTTCTGCGCGCCCCGCACACCGTCTTCCCATGTAATCGGCGCGTCATGGTCAAGCTTGAAGCGCCAGTGCGGCTGGACGCCTTCCGCTTCTTTCGCCGCACGTTCTTCATCGGCCAGCTGCAACGCCCCGCGATCATAAATCGGCGGAAGCCCGCGCCCGAGCAGGACCTTGCGTTTGAGCTCGAGTTCCTGCGCAGTTTCATAAGCGGGATAGACTCGCCCTGCGGCTTTCAGTTTTTCAAACGCCGCATCATACAACGCAAGCCGCTGCGACTGGCGCTCCTCAGCGTCTGGCGTGATGCCCAGCCAGCTCAAATCCTCGCGGATCGCATGGACATATTCTTCCTTGCTGCGCTCCGCATCAGTGTCGTCAATACGCAGGAGAAAGCGTCCGTCCGCCTTCTTTGCGAGCATCCAGTTGTGGAGCGCAGTGCGGATATTGCCGACATGCAAATGGCCTGTGGGTGAAGGAGCAAAACGAGTGGTTGTCATAGTGCGCGCGGATAGCGGCGCTTTGTGACGGCGGCAAGCAGAACGGCCCGCCAGAACGATTTCGGCAAGGCCAGCTAACCCGCCGCGAACTCAGCAGCGACGAAGGTCATCGCTTGCTCCCATAGCAGATCAACGCGGCCAGCTTTCATGAGACCGTCGAGTTGGTGAACAAAGGCTTCGCGGTCGCGGGCTGATACCGCTTGAACGGCCCGCCCCATCGTGGCTTCATCCAGAGTAAGGGCGCGACAACACGCTCGCCCCACCTGGATCGGTTCAGGCCAAACCGACGTAAGCGTTTCAACCAGATCGAGCGCTGCAATAGCTGATGTAACATTGCCCAGTCTCGCCGCAAGCTCCGGCACAGGATCGCGTTTGGCACGCCGATGGATTGCAATCAATCGAAGCGAGAAAACGAACCTGACCGCAAGAGTATCGAGCTCATCGACGTGAGGTCGCTCCTGCAATTTTTCGATCCATGAAGCGGCGCTTGTCGGTTCGGATTGTCGCACAAAAGCACTCCCACGATTCTGAAACCTGCAAGCGGAGTATCTTAAATGCGAACGCTTCGCAATATCATTTAGGCTGCGTGACGTCATCTCGACGCAGTCTTTGCACAGAAAACCCCGCCGAAGCGTCAGCTCCAGCGGGGTCTTGTGTGCGTTTGAGCGCGTGAGTGCTTAGCGATTATTCAGCAGCGTCTCCGCCACCGCCCATAGCAGCTTTCATCGCGTCTTCAGAAGGAACTGCGTCCGCTTCCGGTTCTGGCTCACTTTCGTTAGCCACTGCCAAAGCTTCCTGCTGCTTCTTCCACTGCGCACGAAGCGCGGCGTCACGGCTCGATGCTGTCACACGCATGCGGTTCATGCCAGCGCCCGTGCCTGCCGGGATCAAGCGGCCCACGATCACGTTCTCTTTCAGACCGATCAGTGTGTCCTGCTTGCCTTCAACCGCGGCCTGCGTGAGCACGCGCGTGGTTTCCTGGAACGAAGCAGCCGAGATGAACGAACGCGTCTGCAGCGAGGCCTTTGTGATGCCGAGCAGGATCGGCGTGCCTTCAGCAGGCTTCTTGCTCTTCGTCAGCTTGGCATTCACTTCGAGCATTTCAGCGAGGTCAATCTGTTCACCCGGCAGCAGCGTGGTGTCTCCGCCATCGGTGATTTCGACCTTCTGCAGCATCTGGCGAACAATCACTTCGATGTGCTTGTCGTTGATCTTCACGCCCTGCAATCGGTAGACTTCCTGGATCTCGTTGACGAGGTACTCAGCCAAAGCTTCAATCCCCAAAACTTCCAGGATGTCATGCGGGTTGGGCGAGCCGGAAATCAACGTGTCGCCCTTCTTCACGAAGTCGCCTTCCTGAACGTCGATGACCTTGGTCTTCGGGATCAGATACTCGACGCGATCTCCCTCCTCCGGAACGATGGCGATCTTGCGCTTCGCCTTGTATTCACGGACGAACTCGATCTTGCCCGAGATTTTCGCGATCACCGACACATCCTTCGGCATGCGGGCTTCGAACAGCTCCGCAACACGCGGCAGACCGCCGGTGATGTCGCGCGTTTTTGCCGCTTCACGCGAAGCACGGGCAAGAATGTCACCCGCCTGTACCTCCTGACCATCGTCGACCGAGAGCGTCGTACCCGGAGCCAGCATGTAACGCTGCGCTTCGGTTTCTTCGCCTTTCTTACCAGTCGACTCTTCGCCCATCAGCGTAAGCCGCGGACGCAAATCATCGTTCTTCTTGCGGCCTGTTGCACGGTTTTCCGTGACAACGCGCTGCGCAATACCGGTCGCTTCGTCCGAACGCTCTTCCAGCGTCGTGCCTTCGACGAGGTCTTGATACTTCACAACGCCCGATTGCTCGGTAATGATCGGCAAAGTGAACGGATCCCACTCAGCAAGACGGTCGCCTTCCTTCACTTTCGCGCCATCCTTGAACATTAGCACGGTACCGTAAGGCACCTTGTGCATTTCACGCTCGCGGCCTTCCTTGTCGATCACAGCGATCTCGCCGTTACGAGCAAGCGAAAGGATGCGGCCCTTCTTGTCGGTGATGGTCGGCATGTCGCGATATTCGATCTTGCCGTCCGAAATCGACTCAAGGTGCGAGGTTTCGTTGAGCTGCGCTGCACCGCCGATGTGGAAGGTCCGCATCGTCAGCTGCGTGCCCGGCTCACCGATGGACTGAGCAGCGATAACGCCAACAGCTTCACCGATGTTCACAGGCGTACCGCGAGCCAGGTCACGGCCATAGCACGTCGCACACACGCCTTGCTCTGCTTCGCAGACCAGCGGCGAGCGGATTTTCGCGCTTTGCACTTCAGCTTCTTCGATCAGCTTGACCATCGGTTCGTCGATCAGCGTTCCCGCTTTCACGATAACTTCGTCGGTCTTCGCATTGATGAGATCTTCTGCAACCGTACGGCCAAGAATACGCTCACCCAGCGAAGCGATGACAGAACCACCCTGAACGATGGCACGCATTTCCAGCGCGTTATCGGTTTTGCAGTCCTCTTCAACGATCACGCAGTCTTGCGAGACGTCAACCAGACGGCGGGTCAGGTAACCCGAGTTCGCCGTCTTGAGCGCGGTATCGGCAAGGCCCTTACGAGCGCCGTGGGTCGAGTTGAAGTATTCAAGAACGGTCAGACCTTCCTTGAAGTTCGAGATGATCGGTGTTTCGATGATCTCGCCTGAAGGCTTGGCCATCAGACCGCGCATACCGGCAAGCTGCTTCATCTGCGCTGGCGAACCACGCGCACCGGAGTGGCTCATCATGTAGATTGAGTTGATCTCAGCCTGCTTACCGTCCTTGTCGATCGGCTGGGCTTTAATCTCGTCCATCATGGCGTCCGCCACCTGGTCACCGCAACGGCTCCAGGCGTCGATCACCTTGTTGTACTTCTCTTGCTGGGTGATGAGGCCGTCCTGATACTGCTGCTCGTAGTCAGCAACCAGCTTCTTGGTCTCTTCAACCATGCCATCCTTCGAGTCCGGAATGATCATGTCATCCTTACCGAAGGAGATGCCGGCCTTGAACGCGTGACGGAAGCCCAGCACCATGATCGCGTCAGCGAACAGCACTGTGTCCTTCTGACCCGTGTGGCGATACACTTCATCGATCACATCACCGATATCCTTCTTGGTCAGAAGGCGGTTGACGATGTCGAACGGAACCTTGTGGTTCTTCGGCAGACATTCGCCGATCAGCATACGGCCTGGCGTCGTGACAAAGCGCTGCATGCTGACTTTGCCCTTTTCATCAGCCTGCGGGACGCGCGCGATGATCTTGGTGTGCAGCGTAACAGACTTCGTCTCAAGCGCGTGGTGCACTTCCGCCATGTCGGCAAAGCGCGGCAGCTTCTCGACCTTATCGCCGCCCTTCTCTTCGATATATTCCGGCGCCTTCTCCTGCCGCTCCATAGAGAGGTAGTAGAGACCCAGAACCATATCCTGCGAAGGAACGATGATCGGCTTGCCGTTGGCAGGCGAGAGGATGTTGTTGGTCGACATCATCAGCACGCGTGCTTCAAGCTGCGCTTCAAGCGAGAGCGGCACGTGGACCGCCATCTGGTCACCGTCAAAGTCAGCGTTGAAGGCTGCGCAGACCAGCGGGTGAAGCTGGATCGCCTTACCTTCGATCAGCACAGGTTCGAACGCCTGAATGCCAAGACGGTGAAGCGTTGGCGCACGGTTCAGCAGAACCGGGTGCTCACGGATCACTTCGTCAAGGATGTCCCAGACTTCCTTGCGCTCTTTCTCGACCCACTTCTTCGCTTGCTTCAAGGTCATCGACAGACCCTTCGCATCAAGACGGGCATAGATGAACGGCTTGAACAGCTCCAAAGCCATCTTCTTCGGAAGACCGCACTGGTGCAGCTTCAGTTCCGGACCGGTCACGATGACCGAACGGCCTGAATAGTCGACGCGCTTACCCAGAAGGTTCTGACGGAAGCGGCCTTGCTTGCCCTTGAGCATGTCGGAAAGCGACTTCAGCGGACGCTTGTTCGCGCCCGTGATGACGCGGCCGCGACGGCCATTGTCGAACAAAGCGTCAACCGCCTCTTGCAGCATGCGCTTCTCGTTACGGACAATGATGTCCGGCGCGCGAAGCTCGATCAGACGCTTCAAACGGTTGTTACGGTTGATCACGCGGCGATACAGATCGTTGAGATCAGACGTCGCGAAACGGCCACCATCCAGCGGCACCAGCGGGCGCAGCTCTGGCGGGATCACAGGGATCACTTCAAGGATCATCCACTCCGGACGGTTGCCCGATTCGATGAAGCTCTCAACGACCTTCAGCCGCTTGATGATCTTCTTCGGCTTCAATGCAGACTTGGTCGTCGCAAGCTCTTCCAGCAGGTCTTCCTTTTCCTGCTCGAGATCGAGATCCATCAGCATGATCTTGACCGCTTCCGCACCGATGCCAGCAGAGAAAGCGTCTTCGCCATACTCATCCTGTGCTTCGAGCAGCTCGTCTTCCGTCAGCAGCTGGTACTTCTCCAGCGGCGTCAGGCCGGGCTCGATCACGATGTAGCTCTCGAAATAGAGCACACGCTCAAGCTGCTTCAGCTGCATGTCGAGCAGCAGGCCGATGCGCGAAGGCAGCGACTTCAGGAACCAGATATGCGCAACCGGCGCGGCCAGTTCGATGTGGCCCATGCGCTCACGGCGAACCTTGGTGACAGTGACTTCAACGCCGCACTTTTCGCAGACGACGCCTTTGTACTTCATGCGCTTGTACTTGCCGCAGAGGCACTCATAGTCCTTTACCGGACCGAAGATGCGCGCGCAGAACAGGCCGTCACGCTCAGGCTTGAACGTACGATAGTTGATCGTTTCCGGCTTCTTGATTTCGCCGAAAGACCAGCTGCGGATACGCTCTGGCGAAGCGAGGCCGATCTGGATCTGGTCAAAGGTTTCCGGCTTGGCCAGCTGGTTGGTGAATTTTGTCAGTTCGTTCATGACTTAGTTCCCTTAAGGGGATGAATTCTTTCGAGGCGGAATATGGAATAAGCGCTCGCGCGCCTCTCCTTATGCTTCCGCCTCCTGAATGGCTTTGGCGCAAGAAACTGCCGTACGGGCATAATCGATGCTCGCCCGCTCATTTTCGAGAATCTTGCGGGCTACTCCCAACATCGCGATCGCGTATTCGGTCTTCACCCGCAAAGCATCCTTGCCGATTTTCGATCCCAGCCACCGGGCAGTGTTCGCATAGGAGGCCTCCACAGCTTCTGACTGAGCGACGAGGTCGAGTTCCTCCTGGCTTGGCTCGTCAGATCTCGGGAGACCTTGCACAACCTTGCCAGCAACGCGGCATTCCATCGCCTCGACATAAAGCGCTTCGATTGGAGATTCTTCAGCCTGAGCGCCGGTTGCCGCAAGCAAGACAGCTGCCGGGATCAAAGCTAAGCTTATCCGTCCGATCATTCCGCTGCCTCCGGCCATTCGTCCTCGTCGCTCTCATCGGTCAAAGACTTCAGTTCGACATTGAGACCCAGCGAGCGCATTTCCTTGACGAGAACGTTAAAGCTCTCCGGAATGCCCGCTTCGAAGGTATCGTCGCCCTTGACGATCGCTTCGTAGACCTTGGTCCGGCCGATCACGTCATCCGACTTGACGGTGAGCATTTCCTGCAAGGTGTAGGCTGCGCCGTATGCTTGCAGTGCCCAGACTTCCATCTCACCGAAGCGCTGACCACCGAACTGCGCTTTACCACCCAGCGGTTGCTGCGTGACGAGCGAGTACGGACCGATCGAGCGAGCGTGGATCTTGTCGTCGACCAGGTGGTGCAGCTTCAGCATGTAGATGATGCCGACTGTGACCTTGCGGTCGAAAGCTTCACCGGTGCGTCCGTCAAACAGCACGGACTGGCCCGAGCTGTCGACACCGGCCTGCACCAGCATGTCGGTCACATCGCCTTCGCGGGCGCCGTCAAACACCGGAGTACCCATCGGGACACCTGCAGTCAGGTTGCTGGCCAGATCGATGATCTGCTCAGCGGAACGGCTGTCAATATCATCGTGGTACTGCTCGCCATAGACGTCCTTCAGACGCTCAACGACTGCTTCGGGCGGCTTCGCTTTCTTGAAGTCTTCCGCCGCATTCGGGTTAGCAAGCTTCCACTCTTCGAGCTGCTCCTTGATCTGCATGCCGAGGCCGCGCGCTGCGAAGCCGAGATGCGTTTCAAAGATCTGACCCACGTTCATGCGCGAAGGCACGCCCAGCGGGTTGAGCACGATGTCGACCGGCGTGCCGTCTTCAAGGAAAGGCATGTCTTCGACCGGAAGGATCCGGCTGATGACACCCTTGTTCCCGTGACGGCCAGCCATCTTGTCGCCCGGCTGCAGCTTGCGCTTCACCGCGACGAAGACCTTAACCATCTTTAGGACGCCCGGTGCGAGTTCGTCACCGCGCTCCAACTTCTCCTTACGGTCTTCGAACTTGTCGTCGATGCCCTTGGCAGCTTCGTCGTACTGGCTCTTCACCGCTTCGAGCTGCGCCTGACGCTTGTCGTCAGCCACTGCGAACTTGAACCATTCGTGCTTGTCGATGCCTTCAAGCAGCTCAGCGTCGATCTTCGTGCCTTTCTTCACGCCCTTAGGCGCTGCAGAAGCGGTCTGACCGACAAGCATATCGCGCAGGCGGTTATAAGTCGCACGGTTGAGGATCGCGCGTTCGTCCTGGCTGTCCTTGCGCAGGCGCTCGATCTCTTCGTTCTGGATCGCGCGCGTACGGTCATCGATCTCGATACCGTGGCGGTTGAAGACGCGGACTTCCACGACTGTTCCGGCAACACCCGGAGGCAGGCGCAGGGAGGTATCGCGCACGTCAGAAGCCTTCTCACCGAAGATCGCGCGCAGAAGCTTTTCTTCCGGCGTCATCGGGCTTTCGCCCTTTGGCGTAATCTTGCCGACAAGGATGTCGCCCGGATGCACCTCTGCACCGATGTAAACGATGCCCGCTTCGTCCAGGTTGCGCAGCGCTTCTTCGCCAACGTTTGGAATGTCGCGGGTGATGTCTTCTGGCCCAAGCTTGGTGTCGCGAGCCATCACTTCGAATTCCTCGATATGGATCGAAGTGAACACGTCGTCCTTCACGATGCGCTCAGAGATCAGGATCGAATCTTCGTAGTTGTAGCCGTTCCACGGCATGAACGCGACGAGCGAGTTCTTGCCAAGCGCGAGTTCGCCGAGGTCGGTCGAAGGACCGTCAGCGATGATATCGCCTGCTTCAATCGTCTCACCCACCTTCACCAGCGGACGCTGGTTGATGCAGGTATTCTGGTTCGAGCGCTGGAATTTCTGCAGCGTGTAGATGTCCACACCGGACTGACCCGGCTCGACATCACCGATCGCACGGATCACGATACGCGTCGCATCAACCTGGTCGACGATGCCGCCGCGGGTTGCTGCAATCGCAGCGCCGGAATCGCGGGCCACAGTCTCTTCCATGCCGGTACCGACCCAAGGCGCTTCCGCCTTGACCAGCGGCACAGCCTGTCGTTGCATGTTCGAGCCCATCAGCGCGCGGTTCGCGTCATCGTTCTCAAGGAACGGGATCAGCGAGGCCGCAACAGAAACGAGCTGCTTGGGTGAAACGTCCATCAGCGTGATCTGCTCACGCGGCGCCATGAAATAATCGCCGTTCTGACGTGCAGAGACGAGCTCTTCTTCAAAGCTGCCGTCTTTTTTCAGCTCAGCCGAAGCCTGCGCCACGGTGTGCTTCTGCTCTTCCATTGCGGAGAGATAGACGACTTCGCTGGTGACCTTGTTGTCTTCGACGCGGCGGTATGGCGTTTCAATGAAGCCATACTTGTTGACGCGGCTGAACGAAGCCAGCGAGTTGATCAGGCCAATGTTCGGGCCTTCCGGCGTCTCAATCGGGCAGATACGGCCATAATGCGTCGGGTGAACGTCGCGGACTTCAAAGCCTGCACGCTCACGCGTCAAACCGCCCGGGCCAAGCGCCGAGACGCGGCGTTTGTGCGTGACTTCGGACAGCGGGTTGGTCTGGTCCATGAACTGCGAAAGCTGCGAAGAACCGAAGAACTCACGCACAGCTGCCACAGCAGGCTTCGCGTTGATGAGGTCGTTCGGCATCACAGTGCTGACATCGACAGAGCTCATCCGCTCCTTGACTGCACGCTCCATGCGCAACAGGCCAACGCGGTACTGGTTTTCCAGCAGCTCACCGACGGAGCGAACGCGGCGGTTGCCGAGGTTGTCGATGTCATCGACATCGCCCTTGCCGTCCTTGAGGCCGACCAGTTCCTTGACGACAGCAAGGATGTCTTCCTTTCGCAGCGTTGTCACAGTGTCTTCAGCATCAAGGCCCAAACGCATGTTGAGCTTTACGCGGCCAACAGCCGACAGGTCATAGCGCTCCCCATCGAAGAACAGACCTTCGAACAGAGCTTCCGCGGTCTCCTTCGTCGGTGGTTCGCCCGGACGCATGACCTTGTAGATCGCTTCCAGGCCTTCATCGCGATTTTCCGCCTTGTCGACTTGCAGCGTGTTGCGGATCCATGGACCCGTGTTGACTTCGTCAATGTCGAGCAGTTCAAGCTTGTCGATACCGGCAGCGTCGAGCTTCTCGAGATTGTCCGGAGACACTTCTTCGCCCGCTTCGATATAGATGCGGCCGGTCTTCTCATCGATCAGGTCGTTTGCAGCATAGCGGCCGAAGATTTCTTCAGTCGGCAGCAGCAGGTCCTTAAGACCGTCCTTGGCAGCCTTGTTAGCCGCGCGCGGACTGATCTTCTGGCCAGCCGGGAAGACTTCTTCGCCGGTCTTCGCATCAACCAGAGCGAAGGCAGGCTTCTGACCACGCCATGCTTCTGCGACGAATGGAATCTTCCAGCCATCCTTAGCGCGCGCCCAGGAAACGGTGTCGTAGAAGTGATGCAGGATTTCTTCGCTGTCCAAGCCCAGCGCATAAAGCAGCGCCGTCACCGGCAGCTTACGCTTACGGTCGATCCGGACATTGACGATGTCCTTCGCGTCAAACTCGAAATCGAGCCATGAACCGCGATACGGGATCACGCGTGCAGCAAACAGCAGCTTGCCTGAGCTGTGCGTCTTGCCGCGGTCGTGGTCAAACAGCACACCAGGCGAACGGTGCATTTGTGAAACGATAACGCGCTCTGTGCCATTGATGATGAAGGTGCCGTTGTCCGTCATGAGCGGCATATCGCCCATGTAAACGTCCTGCTCCTTGATATCCAAAACCGAGCGGGTTTCGGTTTCCTGATCGACTTCGAACACGATCAGGCGCAGCGTCACCTTCATCGGAGCGGCATAAGTGATGCCGCGCTGGCGGCATTCGGTTGTGTCGTATTTCGGCGGCTCAAGCTCGTAATGAACGAAGTCCAGTTCAGCGGTACCTGCAAAGTCGCGGATCGGGAAAACGCTGCGCAGCGTTTTCTCAAGGCCGGAGACATAGCCGGTTTCCTTGTCCGAGCGCAGGAATTGCTCGTAGCTTTCGCGCTGAACCTCGATCAGGTTCGGCATCTGCACTGCTTCGTGGATGTCCCCGAAGATCTTGCGGATGCGGCGCTTGGCTGTGCCCTGAGGGGCAGCGGCCTTCTTGGTCGATTTCGCTTTAGTCGCCATGGAAGAGATATGCCTCTTTATAAGTATGCCTGCTTGCGTGTCCGCTTGCAGGCTTCAGTCTTGATTGCGTCTGCGTCACGCGAAATTGGCTTCGTTTCGGACGCGAAAAGGCCGCAGCGTATGGCGCACCTATCCGGTCCGCTTGCTGCAGCTCATTTAAAGCGTCGCGATTTTGAAGCCCGCTGCTTCCATCCTTAAAGCCGATCCCCGCGCATGAATCAGCCTTGCTCGAAGCTCGCGGTTGACAGCCATGTAGGAAGGCGAGGATGCCTTGTCAATCAGCCCTTGCCTTCAAGTGCTGGCCCTCGGCATTTGGGTTGCGTCCGCCATCGAATTAAGCTTTGTCATAGATGCGGTCTTTGAGACCGCGCACGATCGTTCAGAGGGCAGGTTTTTATGGCCGAGGCCGCTTCAAACGACCCACTTGGCAATCCGGCCGCCTTCCTGCTGATGGTGCGCGGCTTGTCGGAGGCTGGGCGTACAGGCATGGTCTCATCTCTGATCGACAAAGCAAACGCGCTTTATGCAGGCGATCCTTTTTGGGAAGCGGCGATCCGCCAATCGGTCGTCCATCTCATCCCGGGCTTTCACGACTCCATGCTGCGCGACACCGCACGCAACCGTGTCTATCGCGAAGCTCTCGAAGGACATGCAGCAGGCCGAAGAGTGTTGGACATCGGAACAGGCTCCGGCCTCCTCTCCATGATGGCAGCGCGCGCTGGCGCAACGCATGTCTATGCTTGTGAGGCGAATGCTCTTCTTGCCAGGGCGGCCAATAAAGTGATCGAAGCGAACGGGTTAGCTGATCGGATCACTGTGCTGACCAAGCCGTCGATTGAGCTCGATCCTGAAGCGGATCTCGGCAGCAGGGTGGATTTGATCGTGTCTGAGATAATCTCTGACGACATGTATGGTGAAGCTTTGCTCCCATCGCTGAACGATGCCAGCCGGCGACTTATCAAGGATGACGGGATATTTCTGCCAAGCATGACTTCGGTGCAAGTTGCGCTCGTCGACTTTGGTGGGATGCCGGAGTTCACCTCTGATGTAGAAGGCTTTGACCTATCCGCCTCCACTCAGCTGCTGTCACGTAACATAGCTGTACGCGCCAGTCGCGCGGATTTGGAACTACAGTCTTCTTCCGCCTCGCTATTCATGTTCCATCATGCGCCGGGATTGACGCAAAGCGTCGTCGACAGCGAAATAGCGAATGTCACGACGCGCAAGGGCCGGGCCAATGCAATTGCGCAATGGATCAAATTTGAGTGCGGTGAGGGCCATCAGTATGCGAATGCGCCCGGTGGCCCTGCCAATCTGCACTGGCGGATACAGCTGACGCCGATTGAGCCGCTGGAGCTTTCCGAAGGCGAGGTCGCCGCCATCGAAGCGCACCGCGATCAGCTGGGTATGGTTCTGCACGCTCGAGCTGCCTGATCAGGCAACCCAAGCGGCGATTCACATCACTAGTCATACTGATTCTCTCTCAGATCGCTTGCGGCCAGGCCGCTTGCCTATGGCTCGATCTCCATTCTCGCGCGCAAAATCGCGAAAAATTCCCCTGAAAAATCAACAGTAATCACGAAATTCGATATGTATTATATCGTTTTTCAATATTATTGCTTGACGATAAACAATGTCAGGCATATTGATAATCAATATTGAACATCAAGGAGATCGATAATGTCTACATTCAAACAACAATCCGTCGCCGCAGTCATGGCTGTCCTTATCTCAGTCATTTCGCTGCAAGCTATCGTGACGGTTCCGCCCGCACAGGCGCATGCCTCGACCAGCCAGCTGGTTGAACTGGCCTGAGGCATCACTGGAGTATTCGCATGTCAAACCCACTCGCCAATGATGCATTGCTCAAGTTCGGGCGCATCCTCACCTATATCTTCCAAGTCTTTCTCGGCCTTGGCGCGATTGCGCTGACCTTCGCAATACCTGTGGTACTGCTCAGTCAGGATCATATCGCCAAGGAGCTGACGGCAGATTCCACTCTATCGCTCGGGGCTACAGTCGGAGCGATTGTCGCAGTCCTGCTTCTTGCACTTGTTATCGTCGCAATGGCTTTCGTCTTCTTCCGCAATCTTCGCCAGATCATAGAGACGGTAGGCGCAGGCGACCCCTTTGTGCCAGAAAATGCAGACCGCCTTGGTGTGATGGGCTGGATCACTCTTGCCATTCAGGTCATCGCACTGCCACTTGCAGGCATTGGCCTGCTGGCCGCCAACGCATTCGAGGAACAGAATTTCACTGTCGATGCAGGCCTCGACCCCGGTGCAGTCATACTCGCTGTCGTACTGTTCATCCTCGCACGTGTGTTCCGCAAGGGCACTGAGATGCGCGACGATCTGGAAGGAACGGTCTGATGCCCCCAGCAACCCCAGAAGAAGGAGCACGGATTGTGGTCAAGCTCGACGATATCCTGCACGAAAAACGCATGACGCTAACCGAACTCGCTGAGCGGGTCGGCCTGACACTTGCGAACCTCTCGATCCTCAAGACCGGCAAGGCCAAGGCCATCCGCTTCTCAACCCTCGAAGCGATCTGCCGCGAGCTTGAATGCCAGCCGGGCGACCTGCTCGGCTACGAGACCGAATAGTCCGATGCTGCTTCAAGAGCTTGTCGATACAACGGTCCAGCTCGCGGTTGGGTTTGTCCTCGCCGCCGCGATCTGGGCCGTTTTCGGACGCAAGCGTGCGCCCTTCACCCAATGGGTCGGACTGACGCGGCCGAGCGATGGATGGCTCCTGCCATCTGCTGTCATCTTGCTTGGCCTTGGTGCGCTGTCAGCTGTCTTCATCGCGCTTGGCCCGCTGGGCGATCTTGCAACCGGCCCCGGAACTGTCGGAGGCAAATTGCAGGAGCAAGGCTTTACGCCAGCAATGATCGGCGTGATTGCTCTCGGCGCGTTGATCAAGACAGGCTTTACCGAAGAGCTGATTTTTCGCGGGCTCATCGCTAAGCGGCTGATCAACTGGCTGGGCTTCAAAACCGGCAATGCGATCCAGGCCATTCTGTTTGGCGCCGTGCATCTCGTGATCTTCGCGGTGCCGGGTGCGCCAGAACCACATGTCCTGACAATCGCAACATTGTTCGGCCTGCCAGCACTCGCCGGATGGTGCATGGGATACGCGAATGAAAAGTTCGGTGGCGGCTCGATCGTGCCGGGATGGCTGATCCACGCCGGCGGCAATTTCGCCAGCTATCTGCACTTCGCGCTCTGAACCCGGCGTGCGCTGAATGAGCAAGAATGCTTGACTCGTTGGGATACACCGCTATTTGCGCCCCCGACCGCTTTCGAGTGGTCATCCGTCCGAGACAGTTGGTGAAGACATTCCGGTCTTCTTAATTTCCAGCCTAGACGGGGAAACGAGATTTCCGGCTCTGCTGAAACGCATGGCCATTCGATGCCGCAAGCGGCGTCCTCCTTCCCTAGTCAAACGGACCTTTGGTTATGCCGGTAAGCGGCATGATCAGATTTGAGCCGGTCGCGTGGGCCTTGGTCCGCGCGATCATAATGAAGGAGTATGGCATGGATCGTTCGCAGAAAGCCGAAGCGGTCGCTGAGCTTAACTCAGTCTTCAACGAGGTTGGTGTTGTCGTTGTGACCCGCAATCTCGGCCTGACAGTGGAGCAATCCACTGAGCTGCGCGGGAAGATGCGGGAAGCGGGTGCGTCCTACAAGGTTGCGAAGAACCGTCTCGCCAAGCTCGCTCTGAAAGACACTGACTATACGGGTATCGATGAGTTTCTCACCGGCCCGACTGCACTGGCCTGGTCTTCCGACCCGGTCGCAGCCGCCAAGGCTGCTGTCGATTTCGCCAAGTCGAACGACAAGCTGGAGATCGTTGGTGGCTCGATGGGCAGCCAAGTGCTCGACGAAGCTGGGGTCAAGGCACTCGCCTCGATGCCAAGCCTCGATGAGCTGCGCGGCAAGATTGTTGGCCTCGTCAACGCACCTGCAACCAAGGTTGCTCAGGTCGTTAACGCACCGGCTGCCAAGCTTGCACGTGTCTTCGGTGCTTATGGCGCCAAGGACGCTGCGTAAGGGACGCAAGGTTCGCAAACGCGATTTTTTCCGGGGTTCACTAACGAAAGCCGAACCCCAGCCGGCCCCACATTACGGGGCATGTATTTTGGAGTGAAACATCATGGCTGATATTGCCAAGCTTGTTGAAGAACTGTCGAAACTGACTGTCCTCGAGGCAGCTGAACTTGCAACCGCTCTTGAAGAAGAGTGGGGCGTTAGCGCTGCTGCCGCAGTTGCTGTTGCTGGTGCCCCTGCGGGCGGTGGCGACGCTGGTGCCGCTGCTGAAGAGAAAGACGAATTCGACGTCATTCTCACCGGCGACGGTGGCAAGAAGATCCAGGTGATCAAGGAAGTCCGCGCCATCACCGGTCTCGGCCTTACCGAAGCCAAGGGTCTTGTCGAAGGCGCGCCAAAGCCGCTTAAGGAAGGCGTTGCCAAGGCAGAAGCCGAAGAGATCAAGGGCAAGATCGAAGCAGCTGGTGGTACTGTAGAACTCAAGTAATTGAGTTCGCGTCATCAGTCGCATCGATCAGCTTCAAGCTGATCAAACAAGGGGCAGTGCCAGCGATGGCGCTGCCCTTCTTGCATGCCTGACCCGATCACGGCTGCTCGAGCAGATACTCAATGGTTGCCCACGCGAAAGTGGCTAAATCTGGAAGTTCAGCCGCACCCCGAACATGTCCACACCGGGATTCTGCTCGCTATCGAACAGCCGGGCATGGCTCAGATGCACCCAGCTTGCTTCAATGGAAACTTGCTCCGAAATCTGCGCGCCTATGGCGATCTCAGGTTCAAAGAGGACCTGACTGCCAAGGTCTGTGCGACGCAGTGTTTCTGGATCGAATTCTACACCGGATTGTTCTTGCACAACCAGCCCAACACCCGGCCGCAGATAGACCCCGCCCAGGTCGAACTTGCGGCTGATCCCAATGCCAATGAAGCTCGCATCACCTGCGGTATTCACTGATGCAATCACATAAGGCTCGATGTCTAGCACCTGCTCAACCGGATCGAACCGATAACCCAGTTGTACACTCGCTGCGTCCTGATCGGCGACTTCCAAACTGAACGGTGTGTCGACGCCGTGGACATACGCGCCCGTAAAAATCTCGTCAGCATGAGCGGGCGACGCCAACCCTACTAATGCGAGCACGCCCACAACAATTCCCAATACTCGGCTATGCATCTGTGCATTCCTTTGGTCGTTCAGACTAACCTTCTGGCCGCAGACTAGCTTCGTACTGGCAGAACCACAAACACCCCTTGGCAAGGCGGAAACTTTCCTTATGACCTAGCGTTACATCATCACTTCGCGAAATTCTTGGGGACTGACTATGCGTGGTCGCACTACACTTCTTGCTTCTGTTGCTCTTGCCTCCGTTGCCCTGGCCGCGCCCGGCCAGGCTTCTGAGGCGCCGATCATCCAGCCAGGCGCGCCGGGCGATGCGCCGCAAGTGATCTCGGCTGAGCAAGCGACCAAGCTCGCTAACACCAGCTATTCGGCGTACGATGTAGCGTTCATGCAGGACATGATAATGCACCACCGCCAAGCGGTGGAAATGGCCGAGCTCGTGAAAGGCCGGACCAATCAGGAAGACGTGGTCGCCATCGCTGACCGTATTGAAGCGAGCCAGGCTGACGAAATCCGCTTCATGACCGAGTGGCTCCAGGAACGTGGCCAGCCGCTCAGTTCTTCCGGAATGATGGACCATTCCAAGATGGACCATTCGAAAATGGACCACGGCGAAGATCATTCCGGTCATCATTCGAGCCATCAAGGTCACCACTTGATGCAAGGCATGCTGACACCTGAACAAATGGCAGCGATGGCCGCTGCGACGGGCACAGAATTTGACCGCTTGTTCCTCTCCGGCATGATCGAGCACCACCAGGGTGCGATCGCGATGGTCAATGATCTTCACGATCAGCGCGGCTCTGCTGCTGATCCGGTGATGTTCAATTTCACCAACGATATCGTCAGCGACCAGAATCAGGAAATCGACCGGATGAACGGCGTTCTGGCGAGCCTGTCCACCGACCCACGTGTCGGCTTGAAAGCCGGCTTCGCTGATGCAGGCGAAGCAATCTCCAACCTGCGGCTTGTTGCAGCGCTGCCAAAGCCTGCCGGTTTTGTCGATCCGGAAAACCCGGCTGAGCTTCGCCCTGAGATTCCCAGTGGCGATGAAGACGAGGACGGTGAAAGCACCGAAGAAGCGACTGCGGAAATCGAAGGCGAGGAAGAAGAGCGCGAGCCGCAATTCGCACGCCGCGGCGCATTGCTGACTTTTGCAAATACCGACATGGCATTCAGCGGCGACATTCTGGTTGCCGGCAACTATCACGGCTTCAACGCCTATCGCCTGGGCGAAGACGGCATGCCGAACCTTGTCAGCTCGACTGTATGTCCGGGCGGCCAGGGCGACGTTTCTATCGTTGGCGATATCCTAATCATGAGCGTTCAAGATGCCCGTGCAAGGGTCGATTGCGGCTTGCAGGGCGTCGATGACCGCGTGAGCGAAGAGCGCTTCCGGGGCATTCGTATCTTTGACATCTCCGATATCACGCGTCCGCGTCAGGTCGGTCAGGTCCAGACCTGCCGCGGCAGCCATACACACTCGATCGTGACCGCAGATGACGACACCATCGTCGTTTACAATTCCGGTACGTCCTACATCCGCCCCGAAGAGGAAATGGCAGGCTGTTTCGATGTCCCGGGCGATGATCGCACCGCTCTCTTCAGCATCGACGTGATCGAGATCCCGGTCGACAACCCGGCTGCATCACGCATTGTTGACAGCCCGCGCATCTTTGCAAGCGACGGCCAGATCGCTGGTCTGTGGCGCGGTGGTGACCACGGCGAAGGCACGCAGGAAACGCGCATCACCGACCACTGCCACGATATCACGGTCTTCCCGGCCCTGAAGCTCGCAGCAGGCGCATGCTCGGGCAATGGCGTTATCCTCGATATCTCTGACCCGATGGCACCGAAGCGGATCGACGATGTGACGGACAAAGGCTTTGCCTATTGGCACTCGGCCACCTTCAACAATGACGGCACCAAAGTGCTGTTCACCGACGAATGGGGCGGAGGCTCGCGTCCGCGCTGTCAGGCAGGCGATCCGCTGAGCTGGGGCGCGAACGGTTTCTACGACATCGTCGATGGCAAGCTTGAATTCCGCAGCCTGTACAAGATCCCTGCGCCGCAGACGAATATGGAAAACTGCGTTGCACATAATGGCTCGATCATTCCTGTGCCGGGTCGCGATATCTTCGTGCAGGCCTGGTATCAGGGCGGCATCAGCGTGATCGACTTTACAGACAGCGCGAACCCGGTCGAGATTGCCTATTTCGACCGCGGCCCGGTCGATGAAGATCAGCTTGTGACGGGAGGCTACTGGTCAGCCTATTGGTACAATGGCCGGATCTATGCGACGGAAATCACTCGTGGTCTCGACGTGTTCGCATTGGAGCCAAGCGAGTTTCTAAGCGCCGAGGAAATCGCTGCCGCTGAAGCCGCTCAGTATGAGGGTGGGCTCTTCAATCCGCAGACGCAAACGCAGGTTACCTGGCCTGACGAAATCGTCTCGCGCGTCGAGGAATCGCGCAAAGGCGGCTAAGCCAACACCGCTCAAACACCTGTTGCGAGATAGCCGCACTGCTTGATCCAAGCGGTGCGGCTCTTCGTATCAGCCTTTCCAAAACGTACGGCTGCACCTATTCGGCGCGGCTGGTCTCGCGACATATCTGCGCTGGCTAGCGGAAAAGCTATGCGTGAGACTGCACCCTTATCGACGCCGACCTGGGGCGAGGAAATCCGGGCGACATTCAAGCTCGCCTGGCCCATGGCGCTCGCCAATCTTCTGCAGATGCTCACTTACGCTATCGACGTGATGTTCATCGCACGATTGGGTGATGAAGAGCTTGCGGCAAGTTCGCTCGCGGTTTCTTGGTTCGGTCTGCTGCTTTGGGCGCTCATGTCTATGTGCGGAGCTGTTGCTGCGGTCATAGCCGCTGAAATCGGCGAAAATCCGAAAGCGGTCAGGCCGATCCGGCGCGCGGCCCGCATGGCATTGTGGCTTGCGATCATAACAGGCGCGATTGCCATGGCACTGGCCGCAGGACTGCTAGGTCCTATCATGCGCTTGACCGGCCAGCAGGCAGAGATCGCCGAGCTCGCTGATGGCTACATGATAGTTCTAATCTGGTCGATGATCCCGATGATGATCGCAAGCGTGCTGCGTAATTACGTATCCGCGCTTGGCCGTCCTTATGTCGCAACCGCGATCACCGGGCTCGGCATCGTCGTGAACGGCATCGCCAATTACGCCTTCGTTTTCGGCAATTTCGGCATGCCGCGACTGGAGCTGGTCGGCGCAGCGATTGCGACAATTATCACGTCGATCATCGTGCTGCTCGCTTATGTGGCGCTCATTCGCTGGGACAAGTTGCTGCACCGCTACCGGATCTTCGCGGCCTGGTGGCGCGCGGACTGGCAAGTGTTCTGGAAGATCACACGGATCGGAACGCCCATCGCCTTTACAGTGACGGCAGAGGCGGGCATCTTTGGTGCTGCAGCCTTTATGATGGGCAGGTTCGGCGCGGCAGAGCTTGCCGGGCATACAGTCGCGTTGCAACTGGCGGCGCTAGCCTTTCAGGTTCCCCATGGTGTTGGCCAAGCAACCACTATTCGCGTCGGTTATTTCTATGGCGCACGCGACCCGCAAGGTATCAAGCAGGCTGGATGGGTTGCGATTGCTATGGGCGCAGGCTTCATGAGCTTTACTGCACTCCTGATGCTGTTTGCCCCCGAGTTATTGCTTTCGATTTATGTCGATGTCGAAGCGGCGCGCAACGCAGCTTTAGTCAGCTTCGCCTTGCAATATCTCGTGCTGGCAGCTGTGTTCCAGCTTGCTGACGGAGTTCAGGCCGTGGCTGCCGGAGCCTTGCGCGGATTGCAGGATACGCGCGTACCGATGTGGATAGCGATTTTCAGCTATTGGGTCCCCGGCATGGGGCTAGCGATCGGCCTGGGCTTCTTCACGTCGATGGCTGGAGTGGGTGTATGGATCGGCCTTGCAGCAGGGCTATTCAGCGCAGCCGTTCTGCTGACCTGGCGCTGGTTGCTGCGCGAGCGGTTGCGCCTTACGCGCCGGCCCGAAAAACGCGCTTGATCGACCAGCGAACGCAAAGCCAAATTTTTTCCTGAACAGTTGTTGACTCTCAATCGGGCCAACCCCATCTGCGCCCAGCTGGCACTCTTCATGTGAGAGTGCTAATCGTGATTTGTTCAACCAAACAGAAAGGTCATTACCATGGCATTTCGTCCGCTCCACGACCGCGTCGTGGTCCGTCGTATCGAAGCCGACCAGAAAACCGCTGGCGGCATTATCATCCCAGACAGCGCGCAAGAAAAGCCAAGCGAAGGCGAAATCGTCTCCGTCGGCGAAGGCGCATATGACGATTCAGGCAAGCGCGTTGCTCTGGACGTCAAAGCTGGCGACCGCGTGCTGTTCGGCAAGTGGTCCGGCACTGAAGTCAAGATCGACGGCGAAGACCTGTTGATCATGAAAGAAAGCGACATCATGGGCGTGCTCGGCTGAGCCTGACCCACTTTCGCTTCTCAAACCGAATTTCTGAAATCCAGGAGAAACACCAATGGCAGCCAAGGACGTAAAGTTCGGCCGTGATGCCCGCGAAGGCATCCTCAAAGGCGTAGATACGCTCGCAAACGCAGTGAAAGTCACGCTCGGCCCGAAGGGTCGCAATGTAGTGATCGACAAGAGCTTCGGCGCACCGCGCATCACTAAGGACGGCGTGACCGTCGCCAAGGAAATCGAGCTTAAGGACAAGTTCGAAAACATGGGCGCACAAATGCTGCGCGAAGTCGCGAGCAAGGCAAACGACGCGGCTGGCGACGGAACGACCACTGCAACCGTTCTCGCTCAGGCCATCGTTCGCGAAGGCATGAAGTCGGTTGCTGCGGGCATGAACCCGATGGACCTTAAGCGCGGTATCGACTTGGCGGTCGACAAGATCGTCGAGAACCTCAAAGGCCGTTCAAAGGACGTTGCCGGTTCTGAGGAAATCGCACAGGTCGGCATCATCTCTGCAAACGGCGACAAGGAAGTCGGCGAGAAGATCGCAGAAGCGATGGAGAAAGTCGGTAAAGAAGGCGTGATCACCGTTGAAGAAGCCAAAGGCCTCGAGTTTGAACTCGACGTTGTTGAAGGCATGCAGTTCGACCGTGGTTATCTCTCACCGTACTTCATTACCAACCCGGACAAGATGACGGTTGAGCTCGAAAACCCGTACATCCTCATCCACGAAAAGAAGCTTTCGAACCTACAGTCCATGCTGCCAGTTCTCGAAGCTGCCGTTCAGAGCGGTCGTCCGCTGCTGATCATCGCGGAAGATATTGAAGGCGAAGCACTCGCAACGCTCGTCGTCAACAAGCTGCGCGGCGGCCTGAAGGTTGCAGCGGTCAAGGCCCCCGGCTTCGGCGATCGTCGCAAAGCGATGCTGCAGGACATTTCGATCCTTACTAAGGGCGAAATGGTCAGCGAAGATCTCGGCATCAAGCTTGAGAATGTCACGCTCGGCATGCTGGGTGAAGCCAAGCGCGTTACCATCGACAAGGACAACACGACTATCGTCGACGGCGCCGGTTCGCAAGAAGACATCAAGGCCCGAGTTGGCGAAATCCGCGCTCAGATCGAAGCAACTACCAGCGACTATGACCGTGAGAAGCTGCAAGAGCGTCTCGCAAAGCTCGCAGGCGGAGTTGCTGTGATCAAGGTTGGCGGTGCGACTGAAGTCGAAGTGAAAGAGCGCAAGGACCGCGTTGACGACGCGCTTCACGCAACCCGCGCAGCCGTTGAAGAAGGCATTGTCCCAGGCGGCGGTACTGCTCTGCTCTACGCCACCAAGCAGCTTGACGGCTTGGAAGGCGCTAACGACGATCAGACACGCGGTGTCGACATCGTCCGTCGCGCTCTGCAAGCACCTGTTCGCCAGATCGCATCCAACGCAGGCCATGACGGCGCCGTTGTCGCTGGCAAGCTGATGGACGCGAATGACGAAGGTCTCGGCTTCAACGCCGCGACCGACGTTTACGAAGACCTGGTGAAAGCCGGCGTTATCGACCCGACCAAGGTTGTCCGTACCGCGCTGCAGGACGCAGCATCTGTTGCTGGCCTGCTCATCACCACGGAAGCGGCCATCGTGGACGCTCCGGAAGACAAGTCTGCGGCCCCTGCAATGCCTGATATGGGCGGCATGGGCGGCATGGGCGGCGGCATGGGCTTCTAAGCCTGGTCCTGAGCCTGTCGAAGGGCTCGGGGCGCCGTTCATTCGAATACATAATAGGGCCCGGCGGAGCGATCTGCCGGGCCTTTTTTTGTGGGCAATGCGCTGCGCCTTCAGCAGTTTTGCGAGGGTCCGCATTGCATTTGTGGAAACCGTAATCGCGCAGACTCGTTAGAGCCGGGCAGGTTATATGGCGGAATCTGATGTGTTCAGTCGCTTGCGCGCAACATTTTGTCGCAGTGGCGAAACTTAGCGCTTGCCGAGTGGAATCCACCGCCGTTAAGCCTGTGCAAACCTAAACCACTTTATACGCGGGGCACATGAGGAAGCTTTTACAACAGTTCGGACTTGGCCTTGCTGCAAGCGCACTTGTGCTCAGCGCCCCTGCGATTGCGCAATCCAATCAGCTCGAAGCCTCTTTTGACAGCGCTTTCGGCACAGAGGTGCGCGAGCCGCAAAGCTTCAAGGCGATATACGATAATGACTTCGAGCAACGCATCGCGCGCATCGCCGATGGCCGCAAGGGTCGCATCGGTGTCGCAGCCATTGATCTGTCAACCGGCGAGTCCATAGACATCCTTGGCGACCAGCTGTTTCCGATGGCTTCCACTAGCAAGATCGCTGTAGCGGCGACCTATCTGGAGATGGTCGAGCAAGGCAAATACTCGCTCACCAGCGAATTTCCTCTGCTGATCCCGATCCGGTCAGCTAAGTTTTCGAGCCGCGCTGCGCCTGTGCGCGAAGGCGAGTACATGTCTGCGATCGATCTCATCGAGATAATGATCACCCGCTCCAGCAATCCTGCGACAGACTCGCTGATCAAGGCAGTAGGCGGCACCAACAAAGTCAATGACTGGATGCGCCGTCAGGGTATCGAAGAATTCAGCATCGACCGCGATATCGCGACACTTGTGCGCGATGACGGCGAGTTTGATCCCGTCTCTTACATCGATGAGCGCGATGCAGCCACGCCCAAGGCGATGCTGGAACTGCTGGTCGGGCTGTACCAAGGCAAGTTTCTCGAGCCGGAAAGCCGTCGGGTGATTCTCGATGCAATGAGCCGGACCCGCACGGGCAAGCGCCGTATCAAAGGCCGGATGCCGGAGACTGCTCGAGTCAGCCACAAGACGGGCTCGCTCAATAATACGTCATCCGATGTTGGCTTTATCCAGTCACCCGACGGTCGGACGATTGCTGTTGCGATTTATGTGACCGGACAGGGCTCTCGCGGAAATCGTGAAGCACGTATCGCTGAGATTGCTCGAGCGCTCTATGACGGGTTCGCTTCGCGGGCACGCAAGCCGCAGAACTGGACCAACGCCACCAACGCCCAGCGTACAGGCGGCTGAGCAGCGGACGGGTCCATCTAGACTTTCATAAGGACGAAAAGAAAGGGCGGCGCCAATCGGCACCGCCCCTCTTCAAATTCGCAATTGAATTTGGCCGCGAGGATTACTCAGCAGCTTCTTCCATTGCGCCTTCAGCTTCAGCAACAGCTTCGTCAGCAGCAGCTTCAACGTCTGCAGCAGCGTCTTCCATTGCTTCGCCAGCGTCTTCCATGGCGCCTTCAGCTTCAGCGGTTGCTTCTTCAGCAACTGCTTCAGCGTCAGCCATTGTGTCTTCAGCAGCGGTTTCAGCTTCTGCGCATGCAGCCAGGCCAAGAGCCGAAGCAGAGATAGCGGCAGCAAGAACGATCTTACGCATAGAAAAAATTCCTTAGATCAGCGAGTTAGTATCCGCTCGGTGGTCCCCCCTCGAACGGACAAAACAAACCTCAATCGGGCTCGTCTTGTGTTGCCTAAATAATGGCAGCTTTGTGGCAGTGCAAGCGGATTCGTCACATTTTGCCATTTTCCCGCCTCAATTGGCCGCGTCGCAGAAACCGTCCAACTGGCCTTTTACGGAGGAGGAAACATCTCAATTCCCCCCGTGGAAAACCCGTGCGGAAAATGTGGTACCAACGCCTTACCAGCAAGCGAGGCCAGTGCTAGCACCGGTGAATGGCGGACAAGAATCACCTCTATCTGGTCGACGGATCATCCTACATCTTCAGAGCCTATCACCGGCTCCCTCCTTTAACTGATCCGGAAGGAACGCCGGTTGGTGCAGTCTATGGCTACACCACCATGCTCTGGAAGCTTGCAGATGATCTCGATCAAGCTGAAGGGCCAACGCATATGGCGGTGATCCTCGACAAGGATTCGAAGAGCTTCCGCAACGATATCTACCCCGAATACAAGGCGAACCGCCCGCCTCCGCCTGAAGATCTGGTGCCGCAATTCCCGCTCATCCGAGATGCGACGCGCGCGTTCAGCCTGCCTTGCATTGAAGAGCAAGGCCTTGAAGCAGACGACTTGATTGCGAGCTATGCCCGCGCTGCCCAGCGCGAAGGCTGGGATGTAACCATCGTCTCATCCGACAAGGATTTAATGCAGCTGGTCGGCGAAGAGAACGGTGCGCGGATCGACATGCTCGACACCATGAAGAGCCAGCGCATTTACCTCGAAGAGGTCGAAGAGAAGTTCGGCGTGAAGCCGGAGCTGGTCGGAGATGTCCTCGCGCTGATGGGCGACAGTGTCGACAATATTCCTGGCATTTATGGCATTGGTCCCAAGACGGCGAGCAAGCTGATCGCTGAGCATGGCTCACTAATCGCGGCGCTTGATCAAGCGCCGGACATGAAGAAGTCCAAGCTGAAAGAGCGGCTGATCGAAGGGCGCGAGGATGCAGAACTCAGCCGTGTGCTGGTAACGCTAAAGGAAGATTGCGATCTTCCTGAGCCGCTGGAAGACTTCAAGCTCGATGGCGTTCCGCCTGAGCCACTGGCTGCGTTTCTGGAGAAACACGGGTTTACATCGCTCTTGCGTCGGCTCGGTGCGGGTGCTGGCAGCCCGGACCGCGCGAACGATCTCAACCCTGCAAAGCCGCAAACCAAGGGCGATGCAGGCACAGCAGAAGGCAGTAGCCAGCCTTTGCCGGACATGCCTGCGATTGACCGCAGCGCCTATGAGACCTTGCAAACGATGGAGCGGCTCGAGCAGTGGATCGAGCGCGGATTTGCCGCGCGGCAGATTGCTGTCGACACCGAGACTTCGTCGCTCGATGCCATGCAGGCTGAGCTTGTCGGGATCAGTCTCGCGGTTGGACCGAACGAGGCGTGCTATATCCCGCTCGCGCATTTGAACGAAGGCGGCGGCGGAAGCGACATGTTCTCGCAAGCGCCTGAACAGATTGATCGCGATGAAGCGCTCGCTGCGCTGCGCCCGCTGTTAAACGCGGACAGCGTCGTCAAGATCTTCCAGAACGGGAAATACGACCTCAATGTTTTGGCGCGCTACGATGTCGAAGTCAGTCCAATCGAGGACACGATGGTGATCAGCTTCGCGCTTGATGCAGGACGCGGCGAAAGCGGCATTGGCGGCGGTCACGGCATGGATGAACTGTCCGAACGGCACCTAGGCCACACGCCCATGGCGTTCAAGGATGTGTGCGGCACCGGCAAGAAGCAGATTCCGTTTGGCGAAGTTCCACTAGACAAAGCGACAGAGTATGCTGCCGAAGACGCCGACGTCACGTGGCGGCTCTACCAGCATTTGAAGCCGCGCTTGGCGGTTGAAGGCGGCTCGCGGGTCTATGAGCGAGTCGACAAACCGCTTATCCCCGTGGTCGCGCAAATGGAGCGGCACGGGATCAAGGTTGATCGCGCCCGGCTTGCCAAACTGTCGGAAGAATTCGCGCAAGAGACCAAGCGGCTCGAAGGCGAAATCCACGAGATCGTTGGCGAAGAGTTTACTGTCGGCAGCCCCAAGCAGCTCGGCGATATCCTGTTCGACAAACTCGGCTATAAAGGCGGCAAGAAGGGCAAAAGCGGGCAATATTCAACTGATCAAAGCGTGCTTGAGCGCTTGGCAGGCGAAGGCGCTGATATTGCCAAAAAGGTGCTGGAATGGCGCCAACTGACCAAGTTGAAGTCGACCTATACCGACGCACTGCAAGCGGCGATCAACCCGGGTACAGGCCGTGTGCACACAAGCTATTCGCTGGTCGGCGCACAAACCGGACGCCTCTCTTCAACCGATCCAAACCTGCAAAATATCCCGATCCGCACTGCCATCGGGCGGCAGATCCGCGAAGCCTTTGTGCCGGAAGATGGCAATGTCCTGCTCGCAGCGGACTACAGCCAGATCGAATTGCGGCTCGCTGCTCACATGGCCGATGTCGAAACTCTGAAAGATGCTTTTGCCAATGGTGAAGACATCCACGCACGCACTGCGACCGAGATGTTCGGCGAAGTCACGCGCGACACACGTGCGCGGGCCAAAACGATCAACTTCGCGATCCTTTATGGCATTTCGCGCTGGGGTCTTGCCGGACGACTGGAAGTTGAACCGGACGAAGCACAGGCCATGATCGACACATACTTCCAGCGCTTCCCCGGCATCCAGCGATACATCATGGAGACGCTGGAGACCGTGCGCGAGCGCGGCTATTCCGAAACGCTGTTTGGCCGCAAAACATGGTTCCCGCGCATCAATTCGAAGAATCAAGCTGAGCGGCAGGGTTCTGAACGCGCCGCCATCAATGCTCCGATCCAGGGGACAAGCGCTGACATCATCAAGCGCGCCATGGTCCGCATGACGCCCGCATTGCAAGCCGAAGGCCTCGATCAGGTCCGCATGCTGCTGCAAGTACACGATGAATTGGTGTTTGAACTGCCCAAAGGCGACGTGGAGGCAGCAAAGCCAATCATCGAACGCGTGATGGCGGAAGCAGCCGGCCCGTCAATCTCGATCGATGTGCCGCTTGGTGTCGATATCGGAACCGGCGCGAGCTGGGATGCGGCGCACTGATCGCTACAGGCTGGCAGAGTTATCCAGCGCACTCGCTGCACCCCTTGAACGGGATCGTCAGCGCTCGTAACTGAGATCCCGATGTTGGATCGCTATAACCCCGCCACATGGTCGATAGACTGGGATGCTGTGCTGGTCGCAGGGATTGCGGTGGCGATTGCAGTCGCTATCGCATACGTCGTTTATCGCGCTATCTTTGCCGTCGCATCGCGGCTCGCCAACCTCTCAGACACGAAGGCGGACGAGCTTGTCATTTCCCGCATTCGGCGGCCGGTAAAGTGGTCAATTCTCGCGCTCGGCATCACTCTCATGGCGCAGTCCAATCCGGATTTGCGGGTCGCTTGGGAGCCTTTGGCAAAGTTTGTGCGCCCCGCTCTATTGGGCTGGATAGCCTACACGTTGGTGAAGGCGTTCACCGCCACGATGGAATATCGGCTGGAAGCGTCAGATGATCCCGTTGCTATGCGCAGCAGGCGCACGCGGATTGCGGTCCTCTCGCGCACAGCGACATTTGCGATCATCTTTATCACTGTCGGGCTCATGCTGTTCAGCATTCCGTCGGTGCAGTCCATCGGCACAACATTGCTCGCATCAGCAGGTCTTGCGGCATTGGCCGTTGGCGCAGCGGCACAGCCGGCGCTCAAGTCGCTTATCGGCGGCTTGCAGATTGCCGTCACCGAGCCATTCCGGATTGGCGACCTCGTGAAAGTCGGCGAAGATGCTGGCCGCGTGGAGGAAATCCGCATGAGCTTCGTCACGGTGCGAACCTGGGATGAGCGGCTGCTGATCATCCCGACTTGCCGCTTTATTGATGAAAGCTTCGAAAACTGGTCGCGCAATAATGAGCAGTTGAGTGGTCCCGTCATGCTTCATCTCGATCCGATCGCCGATGTCACACCGCTTCGTGCGGAGTTCGAGCGCTATCTCAGCGAACATGAGCTGTTCGATGGGCGCACACAGAGTTGCCTTATGACGGAAGCTTATCCGGAGAGCGTCGAAGTACGCTTGGCAATGAGTGCGAAAACGATTGGCGAGCTGTTCCAATTGCGCTGCGATGTGCGCGAGCACATGCTCGCTTGGCTGCGCGATCATCAGGAAGATGCATTGATCCGCCATCGGCTTGAAGTGCCGGGCGGTCATCCCAAAGGACCGGAGCCCGCCGTCTAAACCTACTCGATCAGTCGTGCTTCTTTGCGCGCGTCGACTCAATCATTCCTTCGTGGATGAACCCAATCGGATTGACTTCTGCGGCCCGCTTTTTGAGCTCCCCGCGCATCTTGCGGTATTCCGCTTCCATCTTGGACGTGACCGTCGCACGCGAATCCTTAAGCGCTTCCTCGAAGTCGATCTTCGCCACTTCGCTAACTTCGCCGCCGACACGACGCAGGGCATTGAGGCCCGCACGGCGCACGACATCTTCAAGGTCTGCGCCGGTGAAGCGATCCGTCTTTTCCGCCACACCTGCAAGATCGACATCCTTGGCGAGCGGCATTCCGCCGGTGTGGATCTCCAGAATGTGGACGCGGCCCTTCTTGTCGGGCGTGCCGACATAGACGAGCTCGTCAAAGCGGCCGGGGCGTAGCAGCGCCGGATCGACTAGCGCCGGCCGGTTAGTGGCACCGATGACCACGATGGATTGCAAATCCTCCATGCCGTCCATTTCCGCGAGCACAGTATTAACCACGCGGCCAGTGACTTGCGGTTCGCCCTGCCCGCTGCCGCGTGCGGGCACGAGGCTATCGATCTCGTCGATAAAAACAACACAGGGCGCAACCGCGCGCGCGCGCTGGAACATGCGGCTGATCTGCTGCTCGCTTTCGCCATACCATTTGGACAGCAAGTCGCTCGATTTCATGGAGATGAAATTGGCTTCGGCTTCCTTCGCAACAGCCTTGGCGAGCAAGGTCTTCCCCGTGCCAGGAGGGCCATAGAGCAGGAAGCCTTTGGCAGGCCGGATACCTAAACGCCGGAAAGCATCAGGGTTCTTCAGTGGAAGCTCGATGCCTTCCTTCAGCTTGTCGATAGCATCGCCAATGCCGCCAATATCATCCCATCCGACATTGGGCATTTGCACCATGACTTCGCGCATCGCGCTCGGCTGAATACGTTTGAGCGCCTGCAGGAAGTCATCGCGCTCAACGCAGAGCTCTTCCAGCACTTCAGGCGGTATCGTGCGCTCGTCGAGATCAAGCTTAGGCATGATCCGGCGAACCGCATCAATCGCCGCTTCGCGGGCGAGCGCAGCGATATCGGCACCGACAAATCCGTGCGTCACGCGTGCCAGCTCGTCGAGCTTCACTTCATCGCCCAATGGCATGCCGCGGGTGTGAATGGCGAGGATCTCGCGCCGCCCGCTTTGGTCTGGCACGCCGATCACGATCTCGCGATCGAAACGGCCCGGACGGCGCAGTGCTTCGTCGATCGCATCGGGGCGATTGGTCGCAGCGATCACGACAAGATTTGCGCGCGCTTCAATGCCGTCCATCAAAGTGAGCAGCTGCGCAACGAGGCGCTTCTCTGCTTCGCCCGGCACCTGACTGCGCTTGGGCGCGATTGAATCGATCTCGTCGATAAAAATTATCGCTGGCGAGGAAGACGCTGCCTCTTCGAACACTTCGCGCAGGCGTTTCTCGCTCTCGCCATAGCCCGAGCCCATGATTTCCGGTCCGTTGATGGAGAGGAAATGCGCATCCGATTCGTTCGCGACGGCTTGCGCGAGCCGCGTCTTCCCTGTGCCGGGAGGGCCATGCAGCAACACGCCCTTGGGGGGATCGACACCGAGGCGGGTAAACAACTCGGGATAGCGCAGCGGCAGCTCAACCATTTCGCGCAATTGCTGGATGGTCTCATCCATGCCGCCGACATCATCGTAATTGACGACCGCACGGGCATCGCGTGCTTCTTCAAATTCCGCACGCAGCTCGACTTCGGTGTTCTCGTCGATATGGACAATGCCCTTTGGCGTCGTCGAGACGACCGACAGACGGATTTGAGTAAGCGCATAGGCGGGTGCACGCAGCAATTGCCGGACGTCGGCTGGCATGTTCTGCACCGGCTGCTGACCAGTTGTCGCGACGAGATCGCCAGCGACCAGTGGCCGCCGGAAGAAGTTGCGCTTCAACGCTTGCGATGGACCCTGCAGGCGCATTTCACGCTGAGCGGGGGCAAACACAACGCGCTTGGCGGCTCGAGTCTCAGCCCGCGTGATCGTGACATGTTCGCCGGAGGCCGCTTCCGAGTTACCACGTTGCAAACCATCGAGGCGGACGATTTCCAGCGCGTCATCTTCAGGATAGGCCGCCATAGCGATCGCGGGACTGCTGCGCTTGCCTGTGACTTCGACGATATCGCCTTCGGTAATGCCGAGCGCCTGAAACGCGGTTCGCGGCATGCGCGCGATCCCTTGACCCGATTCCTCCTGTCGCGCTGGCGCCACTTGAAGCCGAACTGTTGTCTCGGATGTCTCAGTCTCAGCGTCGGCTTTAGCCATGCGGAGCGTCTCCCTGCGGTCTTCATGTTTGAGTGATCACGCCCGAGCGCAATCTCATGGCCACAACGAAGCGCAACCACGTGCTGGACCGATCTGTGGCCAGAGCGGCTCTAACGCAAGGGTTTTGGCTAAGAAAAATGCCCGGCTGGAAAACCAACCGGGCATGAAAGTCTTGGGAGAGGATGCCTATAAGGCAGCTTCTTACTGCACCTGCGAACAAAATTGTGCAAGTGCGAAAAGAACATGGAAAGGTGCATTTCTTGCAACTCCTTCTCGCCACTTACTTCTTGCGGAATTTCAGCATGAAGCGGCTCGTTTTCCCGCGCACCGCAGGATCGAAGACAGACTTCTCCAGATCGTCGGTTTCGTTGAGCAGCGCTTCGCTCTGCTCGACCAAAGCGAATCCAGCCTCTTCCATAGTGGCAATCGCGGCTGCGCGATCGATGCGGTGAAACTGCTCTACCACTTCACGTGTGTCGCCTTCCGGGCCCATGTGATCGACGATGATCACTTCCCCGCCTGGCTTCAGTGCGGCGCGCCAGTTCGCAAGCACTGTGGGCACATCCAGCCGCGGGAAGTTGAACTGCTCTGATTCCCAGAAGAGATCATGAAATGTCATGTGAGTGAAGATCACGTCCATGCTCGCAGGCGCGAGCTGTTGATGCGTGGTCGCTGCGACAAGCGGCCGTAAATTGCTGCGCCGCTTCATCAGCTCCGCCCATTTCTCCGCATCATGAAAGCCCGGCGGGTTCAGCGCATAGACGCGGCCATCACGGCCAACCACTTCGGCGATCATTTCCGCAAAATAAGCATTGCCGGAAAGGAAGTCCGCGACGGTATCGCCTTCTTCAAAATCCACGAAGTCGAGAATGGTCGCAGGCTGGCGCGCTTCATCAAGCGCTTTGTTCTCGTCCAACCGCAATTCGCTATCGATGACTTCCGCAAAATCTTCAGGCGCAGCCCAGGCCGGCGTTGCAGCCACCAGCGCAGCTGCACTCGCCAGTTTCAACCATTGCTTCATGATAAAATCCCCTTTGTAATCCCGTGCCCGGTGCACAGTTGAAGCATTGAGCGAAACGCATGGCAACGCTGCTATCGACGAGGGGCTTGGCAAGTCGGCAGACAGCATAACCAGCCCGGCGTTCCGATTGCGCAAAATCGCATGCCGAATGCGTCGATCAGTCGTGACTCCGATAAAGAGCGCGGCTAAAGCGGCGCCCATGAAGAAGCTCTATCCCAATGCCGCGGCGGCCCTTGATGGCCTGCTTCACGACAACATGCTGATTGCAAGCGGAGGCTTTGGCCTTTGCGGTATTCCCGAGCGCCTTTTGGAAGCGATCCGGGAGAGCGGCGTTAAGGGCCTGACGTTTGCCAGCAACAATGCAGGCATCGACAATGAAGGCATCGGCATGCTGCTGCGCACGCAGCAAGTTGCAAAGATGATCAGCAGCTATGTTGGCGAGAACAAGGAGTTCGAGCGCCAGTTCCTTTCAGGTGAGCTTGAAGTCGAGTTCTGCCCGCAAGGAACTTTGGCAGAGCGCATGCGCGCAGGCGGGGCCGGTATTCCCGGCTTCTACACCAAGACAGGCGTCGGAACGCAAGTTGCCGAGGGCAAGGAGCACAAGGAATTTCCTGATCGGGACGGCGTGATGTCGACCTACATCATGGAGCGCGGTATCTTTGCCGACCTCTCCATCGTGAAAGCATGGAAAGCGGACGAGACCGGCAACACCATGTTCCGCAAAACTGCACGCAACTTCAACGTGCCGGCCGCGACCTGCGGCAAGGTCTGCATCGTCGAAGTCGAAGAGATCATGCCAACTGGCTCGCTCGATCCCGACGCGATCCATTTGCCAGGCGTGTTCGTCAATCGCATGATCGTTGGCGCACCGTACGACAAGAAGATCGAGTTCCGCACAGTGCGTGAAAAGGAGACTGCGTGATGTCTGACGCACCTGCAGGCTGGACCCGCGATGAAATGGCCGCGCGCGCCGCGCGTGAACTCCAGGACGGCTATTACGTTAATCTCGGCATTGGCATCCCGACACTGGTCGCAAACCATATCCCTGAAGGCATGCATGTCACGCTGCAAAGCGAAAACGGCATGCTCGGCATTGGCCCCTTCCCTTACGAAGGCGAGGAAGATCCTGACCTCATCAATGCCGGCAAGCAGACCATCAGCGAGCTGGTGCACTCCGCCTATTTCGACAGCGCGACGAGTTTCTCCATGATCCGCGGCGGACATATCGATTTGACAGTCCTCGGCGCGATGGAAGTCGCGGAAAACGGCGACATTGCGAACTGGATGATTCCGGGCAAGATGATCAAAGGCATGGGCGGCGCGATGGATCTCGTCGCGGGCGTCAAGAAGATTATTGTCGTGATGGATCATGCGAGCAAAGCTGGTGATCCCAAGTTCATTCCTCAATGCACACTGCCGCTGACTGGCCAGAACGTGGTCGACATGATCATAACCAATCTAGGCGTGTTCCACCGCGTGGATCATGACAGCCCGTTCCGCCTGATCGAAATGGCACCAGGCGTAACGCAAGAGCAGATCGCTGCGAGCACGACGGCGAAATACGAGGTCGCGCTTTAAGTAAGCGCCTCATTTTTGAACCCTCAGTTCGATCAACAATCTGCCGCAATTCATTACTCTGCTTGCACTATCCATCAATTTCTGTAATTACAGAAATGACGAACAGAAAGGCGAGTCGCCATGAGCATCATGGACATTCCGGAAGTGAAATCCTTCATCCTCCATTGGGGGGAGATGGGCACGGAATGGGGCGTCAATCGCTCAGTCGCGCAGATGCATGCGCTGCTTTACCTGTCGGACCGTCCACTGCATGCAGAAGAAATCTGCGAGAAGCTGGGGCTGGCACGCTCCAACGTATCGAACGGTCTTAAAGAGCTGCAATCCTACCAGATTGTCCGGCGCGTCCATGTCGAAGGCGATCGCCGCGATCATTTCACTGCTGATTCCGATCTGTGGGACATGCTCATGAAGATCACTGCGGAGCGCAAGCGGCGCGAGATCGATCCGACCATCCAGTTGCTAGGCGAACTCGCTGAAAGCCTGGAAGGACGCAAGGATGTGCCGAGCCATGTGCGTGAGCGCATCGGGCGGATGCATGACTTCATCGGCAGCTTGGCCGGATGGTATGCCGATGTGCGCCGCTTGCCGAAGTCTACGCTCGTCACGCTGATGAAGCTCGGCAGCAAAGTCGCCCGGCTCCTGCCCGGCAGCAAATCCGCCAACTAATCCCTGACTGAAAGGAGCTCATACCATGGCACCCGAAGCACAAGAACAGATTTCTGCAATTACAGAAATGTCTGACTTCAATGCAAGAGATTGGGGCCGCCCTCTGGCAGCGGCGATTGGTTGGGGCGCGGCGGCAGGCTCGCTCGCTCTGATGGCAGTCTTCGCCTTCTTGGAAGGTGGAGAGATCGCGCTCGACGAACTGCTCGGCGGACTGGCCTTCTTTGCTTTGTTCGCGGGAATTTTCAGCTTGGCGGGAATGGCCTTCGTCGGACTGCCAATGACGCTGCTCCTGCGCTCGATCAAGCAAGAACATGCATGGCTCTACTCTCTCAGCGGAGCCGTCGCGGGCTTTCTAATCCTAGCGATCTTCTTCGGGCTTCCGCGAAACCTTGCGCCCGATTTGCTCATCTTTGCCGGGCCGGGCGGCCTTGCCGGCCTTGCTTGCGCCTATCGCTGGGGACGCTGGCGCGAGCTGGTCGCGAAGGCTCACGAGGCCGAACGCGCAAACCTCGCAGCGCAAAGACGCGCCAACCCCATTCACGATCTCATTCACTAAGGCTCCAACACGAAGAAGGAGGAAGTCATGTACGAAGTCCCATCCTATATCGCCTATCTCGCGATCAGCATTGGCCTGACCATCTGGGTCGCGAGAACCCTTTCCAAGAACGGCGAAGTGTTCCTCATCGACTGCTTCGGGCACGACAAGGTTCTCGCGCAATCCACCAACCATCTGCTGGTTGTCGGGTTCTATCTCGTCAATCTGGGCTTTATCTTGCTGGCCCTTCGGTTCGGTGAACCACCTGCAAACCTCGCGGACGCAGTGCGGTTCCTAAGCACCAAGGTCGGTTTTGCTGTGCTGGTGTTGGGAGGCATGCACTTCTTTAATATGAATGCCATCGCCAAGTTCGGTCGCAAGGTCGGCCACTGGTACCGCGAAGGCCAATGGGCAGAACCTGCAGTGCCGGCAGGACCAGCCAGCTAATCCTACAAGTTCCTACATGTAGGATAGAAAAAGCGGCGTCTCGGCCTGCACCGGGACGCCGCTCTGCGTATGTACTTACTGGCTTAAGGCGGGCTCGATCAGGCGAGAGCTGCCTTCAGATCATCGACCAGATCGGTGCGCTCCCACGGGAAGAGATCACCTTCCGGTGTGCGTCCGAAGTGACCGTAAGCCGCGCTCTTGCGGTAAATCGGCTTGTTAAGCCCCAAATGCATGCGAATGCCGCGCGGGGTGAGACCACCAAGCTTGGCAATGCTAGCAATCGCCTGCTCCAGCTTGTCATCACCGACAGCTCCCGTGCCGTGCGTATCGACATAGAGCGAGAGCGGCTCGCTGACGCCAATCGCGTAAGCAATCTGGATAGTGCAGCGCTTGGCGAGACCCGCGGCCACCACGTTCTTGGCAAGATAACGCGTAATGTAGGCGGCTGAACGATCGACCTTGGTCGGGTCCTTGCCGCTAAACGCGCCGCCGCCGTGCGGGCTTGCGCCGCCATAGGTGTCGACGATGATCTTGCGACCCGTGAGGCCCGCATCACCATCCGGGCCGCCGATCTCGAACGCGCCGGTCGGGTTGATATGCCAAACCGTCTCATCCGTCAGAAGCCCAGCAGGCAGAACATCGCTGACGGCCTTCTTCACGTACGCTTTAAGCTCGGCTTCTTTCTCGCCCTCATGATAGCCCGGCGCATGCTGCGTCGAAACAACAAGCGCCGTGCAAGAAACCGGAACGCCATCCTTGTAGCGCAATGTCACCTGGCTCTTCGCATCCGGCTCCAGGAATGGCGCCGCGCCGGAATGACGGTCCGCAGCAAGGCGTTCCAGGATTTTATGACTGTAATCGAGCGTTGCCGGCATCAAGTCCGGCGTTTCATCGCAGGCAAAGCCGAACATGATGCCCTGGTCGCCTGCGCCCTCATCCTTGTTCGAACCATCTTCACCGGCATCCACGCCCATGGCAATCTCAGAGGATTGTCCGTGCAAGTGGTTCTCGAACGTCAACGTTTTCCAGTGAAAGCCGTCTTGCTCGTAACCAATGTCGCGCACGGTTGAGCGAACCGCTTGCTCGATCTCTTCCTTGGCGCCGGGCGCCCAACCGCCATTGACCGCCCACGCTTCATTCGCTTCATCATACATCGGTGCGCAGCGAATTTCGCCGGATAGAATCACGCGCTGCGTTGTCGTCATCGTCTCGCAGGCAACGCGTGCCTCAGGGTCCTTCGACAGCATGAGATCGACAATAGCGTCGGAAATCTGGTCAGAAACCTTGTCTGGATGACCTTCGGACACGCTTTCAGACGTAAACAGATATTCAGAGCGCATAGGACCTCAGCGAAGAAAAAGGATGGAATACATGAAGACCATATAAGGACTTCTTTATGTGTGGAAACACGTTCTAGACGGAGCGTCTGTACATGACAACCAAGGATAGCGCGGCAATCAAAAATGCCCAGAAAAGGGGCAGAATATTGCCCAACTGCCCGAACCAGGTCGGCTTGGCTGCAGGCGGTATGTAGCCATCAATCCGGTCTGCCTGGTCCTGTCCGATATGGCCGCGCACCACACCACGTGCATCCACGACTGCGCTTATGCCCGTCGTAGTCGCGCGCAACACAGGCAAGCCCTCTTCCAGAGCGCGCATTCGCGCTTGCGCCAAATGCTGAGGCGGGCCCCAAGCACCGAACCAGCCATCATTGGACGGATTGAAAATATAGTCGGGCCGGTTTTCAGGATCGACGACATCACCGGAGAATACAATCTCATAGCAGATTTGCAGGCCCGCTTTGCCAAACTGCCCGAGGTCCAGCGTTTGCGGACCGGGCCCTTCGACATAGTCGATTGTGCCTGGAACAAGCCGCGAGAGGCCAAGCGGCTCCAGAATATCGCGCATCGGCAGATATTCGCCGTAAGGGACGAGATGCGCTTTCACGTAAGTCTGTTCGATCTCGCCCGCCGGGTTGATCACACTCACAGCATTGCGCGCGCTGATCGCGGTGCGCCTCCCGCCTCTCTCGCCTAAGTCGAGATGGACAAGACCTGTCAGCAAAAGACTGTTTTGCCCCACCAATTGCCCCAAACGGCGCCGGGCAAAGGAAGGATCAGCTCCGGCAGTCATTTGCACATAGTAACGCTGCGGATAGCCATCCTCGAGATAGTCAGGGACAGCACTTTCAGGCCAAAAGACCAGCCTTTCGTCGTCACCACCCGGCGCAGTCAGTTCGGAAATGCGCTTGAAATGCTCTTCGAACTTACGAGGATCATCCATCTCTTCCTGAGGGATGTAAGGCTGCACCAAGGCAAAGCGCACATCACCCGTCTGCAGCTCCTGCCATGGCGGCATGAGCATCCCTGCAGCGATAATCGCGCTTAATGCGGCGGTCAGCGCCCAATGCCGGTAGACCACGAAGGCCGCAAACAAACCGCCGAGCAAGATGACAAAGCCGGACAGCGCATAAGTCCCGATCCATGGCAGCAGCAAAGCCAATCCGGGGCGCGTGAATTCGCCGAGCAAAGCAAGGCCAAGCGGCGGCCAAGGGTAGCCGGTAAACACCCAACCCCGCATCCATTCCGTAACGATCCAGAATGCCGCAAACAGGCCTGCAAAGCTCACCAGACCCGGCGGGTTCATCTGGAAGCGGCGCATCATCGCGCCGATCACTGCGTGGGTGGCGACTGCTGCCAATGCAGGATAGATTGCGAGATAAATGCACAAGAGCGGCACAGCGAGCCAGCCAAGTGCGGGGGGCATCTCCGCCTGAAAGGTGAATGCTGTCGCGATCCAGTTATTCGCAAGGCTCAGATGGCTCCACCCGAAGAGCCAGCCCCACCACGCAGCTTGACGCAGGCTCTGCGCGCCTTGCAGCAAGGTGATGAAAGCCGCCACAGCGAGCAGAGTGAGCGGCCATAGGCCAAGCGGTGGAAAGCCGGTCGCAGCGACAAGGCCCAAGACCAACGAGGAAATCGCCGGCCTGTCGACCATCAAATAGTATGCCCGCGAAAGAAGGACTGACACTGCGGCGCCCCTTAATGCATCACTGTACAGCGTTGTAAGGGCCCGCTTTCAAGAAGCAAGTTATGCAGACCGGCTCCAATCAGCCGACAGCCTGCATATCGCCTTCGCCATCCTCATCCGCAGCTTTGCGGCGGCGGCGCGGTTTCGGCGCGCTCGCCTCTTCCCCGTCATCATCCGAACCGGCGGAGATGGCTGGCGGTAGAACGCCTGCATCAATCTCGTCCGAAGCGCTGTCAGCTGCTTCTTGCTCGCGAGGCTTACGACGACTGCCACGACCCTCACCACGCGTACGGCGAGGCTTAGGCGCATCTTCTTCGTCATCCGAACCCGGCGTACCTTCTACGCCGCGCTCGCCTTCGTCCTGTTGCTGTTCGCGATCATCGCGGCGACCGCGAGAGCGACGATTATTGCGGCGGCGATCATCGCCATCGGAATCATCATCGTCATCATCGCCGGACTGGCCGCGCTCTTCCTGACGTTTGGCGCGCGCTTCGTCCTGACGCGCTTTATTGTCAGCGATCACACGGAAATAGTGGTCAGCAAACTGCAGATAGTACTCGGCCTGCACCCGGTCGCCATTATGCTGCGCGTCCTGAGCAAGCTTCTTGTACTTGTCGAGCAGCTGAGGCGCATTGCCCCGTGCCCGGCTGTCAATGCGATTGGCTGAGTTGCCACCGGTCTGATTGCGATTACCGCGACCGCGGCGACGATTATTACGGTTATTGTTCAAGGAAATCTCATCCTTACGTGTCGGCCATGTTTTGGAACGATTTTGGCAATTGCGAGCAAATGCCAATCAGCAACCCTCTGACCAGAAAATCCGTCGGCAAGCCGGGCGGCGCACGTGAAAGCGCTCTACTCCGCAAACTTCGGCAAGCTTAACCGCTGTGCCCCATTCGATTGTGTTGCGGAACTGAGCGCATCGGTGAGCTGCAAGGCGTTGACCGATGGGCTTGATTCGGAGGTAGCTTGCTGAAACCCCTTTGCCAAGCCCCGTTTACAATTGCCTGAGGATGAGTGCTCTGTCGCGCCCTGCCAGATCAGTGCGAATTTCCGCTGAAAACCCTGATTTCGCGGCAATTTCTGACACTGACTCCGCCTGATCATGTCCGATTTCGAGAATTATCACCGCATCAGGTGTGGTTAATTCGCACAGCTGCGGGATGAGTATTGCGTAGTCGTCGAGACCCTCTGGTCCCGCGAAGAGCGCGTCAGACGGCTCGAAATCGCGCACATCAGGAGCAAGCTCTGCGTTGTTTGCGACATAGGGCGGGTTGGCGATGATGCAGTCGAAGCGTCCCAGATCATCCGCCCATCCCGCTTCATTCCAGTCAGCTTTGACGATCCGCGCGCGGGCCTGAACGCCGAGCCGCGCCGCGTTCTCTGCCGCGATCTGCACCGCATCAAAGCTCGCATCGACCCCGACCCCTTCAAGACCTTCTCGCTCTGCAATTATTGTGAGAAGCAATGCACCAGAGCCTGTTCCAAGATCGAGAACCCGCCCCGTTTCCGGCGCGACCTCAAGCGCTGCGTCCACTACGGTCTCGCTGTCAGGCCGCGGGATCAACACACCGGGCGCGACGAGAAAATCGCGGCCAAAGAAATCGGCTTGTCCGGTGATGTAAGCGACAGGCTCATGCCGCGCGCGGCGCTCGGCCAATGCAGCAAAGCTTTGTGGGACCGGGTCCGCCATACTGCGCAGCAACATGGACGAGCGGTCCGTCCCCAGCGCATGCGCCATCAGCAATTCCGCATCGAGCCGCGCTGTATCGGACGTTTCAGCGAGGCGCTCTGCCGCTTGGCGGATGGCCTCGGACACTGTCATTCGGTCATCGCGGCGAGGCGCTTCGCCTCGTCCTCTGCGGTCAGCGCATCGACAAGTTCCCCAAGACCCGGCCCGGCGATGATCTCGTCAAGCTTGTGCAGTGTGAGGCCAATTCGGTGATCCGTCACGCGGCCTTGCGGGAAATTATAGGTGCGGATGCGTTCGGACCGGTCGCCGGAGCCAACCATCGCCTTACGCGCTTCGGCTTCCGCGCCTTGGGTTTGCTCACGAAAATGATCATAGATCCGTGTGCGCAGAACTTGCATCGCCTTGGCGCGGTTCTTGATCTGGCTGCGCTCGTCCTGCTGCTGAACTACAATCCCGGTCGGCAAGTGCGTGATCCGCACCGCGCTATCGGTCGTGTTGACGTGCTGACCGCCCGCACCCGAGGCGCGATAGGTGTCGATCTTCAAGTCCTGGTCATTGATCTGGACATCGACTTCATCGGGTTCCGGCAGCACAGCAACAGTCGCAGCCGAGGTATGAATGCGCCCGCCGCTTTCCGTCACAGGCACGCGCTGGACGCGGTGCACGCCGCTTTCAAATTTGAGCTTGGCGAACACGCCTGTCCCGCGCACATTGGCGACGATTTCCTTGAAGCCGCCAACTTCCGAAGCGTTCATGCTGACAGGCTCGACCTTCCAGCCCTGTTCGGACGCAAACCGCTCATACATGCGGTAAAGATCGCCAGCGAACAGCCCCGCTTCATCGCCGCCGGTCCCTGCGCGGATCTCCAGCATGGCAGGCTTGTTGTCCGCGCTGTCCTTGGGCAGCATCGCGACCGCAAGTTTGCGCTCAAGGTCAGGCAGAGCTTCGCGAATATTCGCGAGTTCCTCTTCTGCCATGGCTTTCATCTCAGGATCGGCGAGCATCTCTTCGAGGCCTGCGATCTCTTCGCGCGCTGCCTTCACTTCGCCGGCAATCTTCGCGACGGGTTCCAACTCGGCATAGTCGCGGCTTGCCCGCACGAACTCATCGCCTTCAAGCGTGCCCGAAGCCATGCGCGCTTCCAGCTCCGCAAAGCGATGCGCGATTTGATCAAGGCGTTCGGCGGGTATTTGCATTAATCGGCCTGATCTAGCCAGCCACGCATCTTCGCCGCAGTCTTAGTATCAAACTGGGCCTCATGGAGTACGTCAATATCGGAATATCCTGACCCATCTTCACGCTGCGCCAGCACTCTCATTATCAGGCCTTCGTAGTCCTTGTGCTGCAAGAGAAGCATTAGCTTCGGCTCCGCTCTTGCCGCCTTTTCAAACCTCTTGGAGCGTTTACCCGAAGCAACAATACTTGCGCCGAAGCAATTTTTCCTAAGCTGGGATACGATTTTGATCGGCCAATCGACAGCGCGTTCATTGGATAGCCTATCATCATCAATCAGGATGGCATCTGCTTTCGGCTCTTCCTTCTCCCCAACCAGCATCGCCAGCCGCTCGATTCCAGCGGCCCAGCCGACCGCTGGCGTAGCCGAACCGCCCAGGCTCTCCATCAGCCCGTCATAGCGGCCACCGCCGAGGATCGTGCTTTGCGAGCCGAGCTTGCTGGCGGCTTCCGAGCCTTCGTCCGGAATAAACTCAAACGCGGTGTGCCGATAATAGTCGAGCCCGCGCACAAGGCTTTCCGCGCGGCTCCATTTCACATCCGCCGCATCCAAGCCCGACGTCACCGCCTCAAAAAAAGCTTTCGCTTCATCGGTCAAGAAATCATCGATCTTCGGCGCTTCGGCGACAAACTTGCGGTCGCGCGGGTCCTTGGAATCCAGAATCCGTAGCGGGTTCTTCTCGAGCCGTTCCTGAGAATCTTCGGACAGCTCGCCTTTCACTGCGCGGAAGTATTCCACCAATTCCGCACGCCAGTTCTCCCGGCTGTCCGCATCGCCGAGCGTATTGAGGTGCAGCGTCACACCTTCAATCCCGAGCTCTTTCAAGAGCTGGTCGGCAAAGGCGAGCAACTCGACATCGGCTTGCGGCTCGCCTGCGCCAATGATCTCCGCATCGATCTGGTGGAACTGGCGATACCGCCCCTTTTGCGGGCGCTCGTAGCGGAACAGAGGCCCGTGCGTCGCGACCTTCAAGGGCGCGTGCTGCTGCCAGCCGCGCTCGAGGTAAGCGCGCGCAATCCCGGCAGTAAATTCAGGCCGCAAGGTCAGGCTCTCGCCGCCGCGATCCTCGAACGAATACATTTCTTTCGAGACAACGTCTGTCGTCTCGCCAATAGCGCGACTGAAGACTTCGGTCTTTTCAAACACCGGCATTTCAACCCGCCGGAAGCGGTAGAGCTTACGCACGCGCTCAAACGTCTCGACCACAAAGGCGAAGGCCTCTGCGTCAGCGCCGAAGATATCTTGTGTCCCGCGAATGGACTGAGGTGAATTCTTAGCCATGGGCGCGCGATTACGACCAAGGAAGGGGTTTCGCAATGCCGCATGCGCGGCTAAGGCGCGCTCCAACACAACCAAGTGCTCGCTTTGGGGAGAGGGAGCGGCACGCAAAGCAAGGCAAAACGCATGCGTATCGACAAGATCCCCACCGGCGCAAATCCGCCTGAAGACCTCAACGTCATCATCGAAGTGCCGACCGGCGGTGAGCCTGTAAAATACGAGTTCGACAAGGATTCGGGCGCTCTGTTTGTCGATCGCATCTTGCACACGCCGATGCGCTATCCGGCCAATTACGGCTTTATCCCGCACACACTCTCGCCCGATGGCGACCCGCTGGATGCACTGGTTATTGCACGTAGCCCGTTCATCGCCGGTTGTGTCGTACGCTCGCGACCGATCGGCGTGCTGAACCTGGAAGACGAGCATGGCGGCGATGAAAAGCTCATCTGCGTGCCAGTCGACACGACTTTTCCGTATTATTCCGATGTGGGCGAGACGAAGGATTTGCCGTCAATCATCTTCCAGCAGATCGAGCACTTCTTCACCCACTACAAGGATCTCGAAGCGGAAAAATGGGTGCGCGTCGGCAATTGGGGCGATGCGCAAGAAGCGCGCAAGATAGTGCTCGAAGCTATCGAGCGCGCGAAAGGTTAAGGCTCACTCAACCGGGCGATTTGCATCGAGCAAGTCTTTAGCCTGCCCGGCTTCGCTGAGGCGTTCCTTCTCAACCATTTCGGTGATTTCGCTCTCCGGCCGGACGTCCTGCTCGACAACCCCCGAAGCAACGGGAGATACAGGTTCAGGCGGCTTATCGTGCGCTGCCAGCATACCACGTCCAAGTGGTAGTGCTTCACTGCGCGCATCCACACGCAAGCGATAGATTGGTTCAGGCAAGGCATATCCTGCCTGTTCGAGGGCGTCTTTGACTGCCGCAATCGCAAGGCTGCGCGACTTGTACCAGTCAGCCTGGTCTTGGTTGATCCAAGCCAGAAAGCGAATGCTGATGTTTGAGTCCCCAACATCCTCGATGCGAGCAACGGCTTCGGGCTCCTTGAGAACAAACGGCAGAGCAGCAAGCGCTTCTGCCCCGATCTGCATTGCGCCGCGCGGGTCATCGTCCGCATCGACGCCCAATACAAAATCGAAGCGGCGCTGCGGATTTCGAGTGTAATTAAGGATTACCGCTTTGAAGACTTGACCATTCGGGATGCGCAGATGGTTTCCGTCTAATGTCATCAGGATCGTGGCGCGGCTGGTGAGTCGGATAACGCGACCTTCATAAGTATCAATCAGGACCCAGTCATTCGCACGGAATGGCTGGCGAATGCTCAGCATGAGCGAAGCGATGTAGTTCTCAATCGTATCGCGCATGGCAAAGCTCAGCGCGATCCCGATCACACCCGCGCCGCCAAGCACTGCGCCCATTAATGCGCCCGCACCGAGCATGTCCAACGCAATGACCAGTCCGCCGATCACGAACAAGAACCGGATCGCACTTCGAATAAGTTCGGCGAGGAACGCATTCGGCGCGATGCGGTCCCACAGTCCGGAGAAGCCGGCGATGAGATAGCCAAGGCCGCCAACCACCGCAGCGACGATCCCGGCAACTACAAGCAGCGGGAGCAAGCTAAGGAAGGCCGAGCTGATCTCAGATAATCGTCCCAGGACAGAGAGATTCTCTTGAACAGACAGGTCGCGCTCAATCGCGTTCTCGACCGTTACAACTCCGGTTACCCGTCCCGCGATGTTTGCAGCACGCTGGATAGCCTCAGGGTCTGCTACACTGCCGGAAAGCGAGACGACCCCTTCGTTCACTTCAATCGACACATTCTGAAAAGCTGGCAACTCGGCAAAAATGCCGCGGATCCGTTCCGCTATAAGCTCATCATCACCTTCATCAGGCAGCGTCTCGATTACTTGCTCAACTGCAGGTTCGCCTTGCGGTGGAGCCGCTTCAGAAACAACAGGGACGAGAGCATGCGCGGGAAGGCTTGGCATCATCAGCGCCAGCACAACGATGAACGCGAAACAAGGGCATAAAAATCGTGTCAGACGATGGGCCAAAACCACGCTCTCCCTTACTTTCGCAAGGCTAGCGCAAGGCGCTTAGCGAGCCAAGCGATGCGATATCGGGAAAAAAGTTGTGAAGCGCGATCAGCCCGCGCTGAAGATCAGCTTGAAAACGCCGGTCAGAACGAGCGGCAGCATGATTGCCATCACCCAAAGCCAGGTGATGTCGCGCCGGAATGCCGGGCGCATCGCTTCGTCGGCTGCTTCGGCATCGGATAGGCCCATCCAGCGACGCTCGAACCAGCGGCACGCCGGAATGATGCCCGCAACGAGCACAACCAGAGCGATGTAAGGAAGGATGGAAGAGAAGCCGTCTTTCAAGGCCTGGACAGTCACGAAAATCTGAAGCGCTGTATAAACGAGCAAGGCGTAAGCGACATGATCGCTCATCGATTTGCGCCAGTCGAGGCCACGTGGCGTCGCCGTTTGCACCTGCGCCTTTGCGCGCGATGAATATTGGTTCTTTGTCACACAGCCTCTCCGCTGCTTGTTCTTCCCGATTCGGAGTATCCCAGAGGATAGCGAATGTTGCAAGTTTGCTAACCATAGCGGCGCGCCAGCTGCTCCCCAGCTGCTTACATGCATAAATCCTGCCAAATGAGAGCAAATGGGGGTTTTCTGCGCGAGAATGGCTGCTACACCGCTGCTCATGAGCGAAAGCGACACTCTGGAAGCTGCTACAATCGATGCGACTGCTCCGCTGCCCAATGGCGGCCTGGAAGTCATTTCGATCGCCAAGAGTTACGACAAGCGGTCGATCCTAACGGACATCTCTCTCACTGTTGGCAAGGGCGAAGTCCTCGGGCTACTCGGGCCAAACGGTGCAGGCAAAACGACGTGCTTCTATTCCATCATGGGTCTCGTGAAGCCCGATGCAGGCCGCATCCTGATGGATGGCGAGGATGTGACGCATCTGCCGATGTATCGCCGCGCGATCCTGGGGCTTGGCTATCTGCCGCAGGAAACCAGTATTTTTCGCGGAATGACGGTCGAGCAGAACATCAATTGCGTGCTCGAAATGGTCGAGCCCGATGCAGAAACCCGTGCCGCCGAGCTGGAGCGGCTGCTTGAAGAGTTTCACATAGAGCATTTGCGTGATAGCCCTGCGATGGCGCTGTCGGGCGGCGAGCGGCGCCGCTGCGAGATCGCTCGGGCGCTGGCAGCCAAGCCCTCGATCATGCTGCTGGATGAACCTTTCGCTGGCATCGACCCGCTCTCGATCAGCGATATTCGCGACCTGGTGAAGGACCTCAAGGAACGCGGCATCGGCGTGCTTATCACCGACCACAATGTGCGCGAGACCCTCGATATCGTAGACCGCGCTTGCATTATATATGGCGGCCAGGTGCTGTTCGCGGGCACGCCGCAAGATCTGGTTGCGGATGAGAATGTGAAGCGGCTGTATCTGGGAGAGAGCTTCACGCTCTGACGGTTTTTCCCATGGCGCTTGGACCAAGACTGGATCTCCGCCAATCGCAGAGCTTGGTGATGACGCCGCAGCTGCAGCAGGCGATCAAGCTGCTGGCAGCCTCCAATCTGGAAATCGAAGCCTTTATCGGAGAAGCGTTGGAAGCGAACCCGCTCCTCGAAGCGGGCGAAGTTGCACGCGAAGCCACGCCAACCGAAGGCGAGCCTGACGATGTGCCGCGCGAGGAGTTCACTGCAGACCAGCTGATCGCGCAAGGTCAGGGCGAAGCCGAGGCTCCGCTCGATATCGATAGCGACGCGATCGATCGCGACGTTGACACCGGCGATGCCGGCACAGGCTTTGATGAAAGCGGCGATTGGGCGGCGTCGGGCGCGAGTTATTCGCTCGATGATGATCTTTCGCCGCTCGACCGGGCGACCAGCGAGCTGTCCCTGGCGGACCATCTTGAAGCGCAAATCGGTGCAGTCACTCAAAGCGCCGCAGAGCTGTTCATTGCGCGCCATCTTATCGGATTGCTCGACGAAGCCGGATATCTGGCGTTTGATCTGCGCGATATCGCCGCTGATCTCGGGGTCGACAGGCAGGATGTCAAAGCAGCATTGAAGCGCGTCCAGTCGCTTGACCCAAGCGGCGTCGGGGCGCGCACTCTTTCCGAATGCCTGGAAATCCAGGCACGCGAAGCGGACCGCTATGACCCGTGCATGCAGAAGCTCATCGCTAACCTCGATTTGCTGGCGCGCGGAGATATCGCTCGATTGAAACGCATGTGCCAGGTCGATGATGAAGACTTTGCTGATATGCTGAGCGAATTGCGCGGCTATGATCCCAAGCCTGGCCTTGCCCTTGGTTCATCCACCGTCGGCTCGGTGGTGCCTGACGTGCTTGTCAAATCGAACGCTGCGGGAAGCTGGGACATTTCGCTCAACGAAGCGACCTTGCCGCGCCTCATCGTCAACCGAACATATTATGTAGAGCTTCGCGACGGTTCGCCCGACAAGGACGCGCATAACTGGCTGCGCGAAAAACTCTCGGATGCAAACTGGCTGATCAAGGCATTGGACCAGCGCCAGAAGACAATCCTCAAGACTGCGTCAGAAATCGTCAAACGTCAGGACGGTTTCTTTCGCAAAGGCGTATCCGAACTCAAACCGCTTACCTTGCGTGAAGTCGCAGATAGCATCGACATGCATGAATCGACCGTTAGCCGCGTCACCAGCAACAAATATCTCGATTGCGAGCGCGGCTGCTTTGAACTGAAATACTTCTTTACAAGCGGTGTCGCGCGGATCGGCGGTTCAGGCGATGGCGAAGGCGCATCAAGCGAAGCAATCAAGTCCCGCATTAAGGCGTTGATCGATGGAGAGGACCCTAAAAAAGTCCTGTCGGATGCCAAACTGGTCGAACTTCTTAACGAAGAAGGGTTCGATCTGGCACGGCGCACAGTGGCCAAATACCGCGAGGCTATAAGCATAGGCTCAAGCGCGCAGCGCCGCCGGCAGAAGAAGCTCGCCGCGCTTTAGTCTCCGTAGCCTCGCGTATTGTCAGGCTTTACGTGGTGTTGCCAAAAAGACTCGCAGTTAAATCGGCTTAACCTTTCACGGGTTGTTAACCTTTTCCGTTCAGACCTCGTGTGGTTAATACAGGTCAATCTCTCTTGACGAGGGGTTACCGCGAACAGGGGCTAAAGGGGGACCAACCCATGCGCGTGCTGCTTATTGAAGACGAACCAACAACAGCAAAAGCTATCGAGCTGATGCTGACCACGGAAGGGTTCAATGTCTACTCTACCGATCTGGGCGAAGAAGGCCTGGATCTCGGTAAGCTGTATGATTACGATATTATTCTGCTCGATCTCAACCTGCCGGACATGCACGGCTATGACGTGCTGAAGAAGCTGCGTGTTGCCAAGGTGCAGACGCCGGTTCTGATCCTTTCAGGCATTGCCGAAATGGACAGCAAGATCCGCAGCTTCGGCTTCGGCGCTGATGATTACGTGACCAAGCCATTCCACCGCGAAGAGCTGGTCGCACGCATCCACGCAGTTGTGCGTCGTTCGAAAGGCCACAGCCAGTCGATCATCCGCACCGGCAAGCTTGCCGTGAACCTTGATGCCAAGACCGTTGAAGTCGATGGTGCCCGCGTTCACTTGACCGGCAAGGAATATGCGATGCTTGAGCTGCTGAGCCTGCGCAAAGGCACGACGCTCACCAAGGAAATGTTCCTCAACCACCTCTACGGCGGTATGGACGAGCCTGAACTCAAGATCATCGACGTCTTTATCTGCAAGCTGCGCAAGAAATTGAGCCATGCCTGCGATGGCGAAAACTACATCGAAACGGTCTGGGGCCGCGGATATGTTCTTCGCGACGCAGACGAAGCTGCAGAAGCCGCTTGATCCGCTAAAACCAAGTTCAATCTTGGATGGGAATTGGAACGCCCGGGGTGGAAACACTCCGGGCGTTTTCTGTGCGGAGAATGGTTGTCTGGACCTCAAGGCTGCTTGATGAGATACTGCGCCCGATCCCGGAGTATTTTTCTCATGCCGCTCGTACCGGAATTCCTCGCCGGAAGGACGCCCCCAGACCTTTATGGTCAATACCTTGAACCTGCTTTCGAGCCTTGGGTCGAGGCTCTACTTGATTATGCAGGCCCGCATGGTCGGGTGATAGACATCGCCTGCGGCACCGGCATCGTTAGCCGTTTCTTGGCGCGGCTTGACCAAGTGGAACAGATTGACGCAATCGACGTCGCTCCCGCCATGATCGCCAAAGCCCGCTCAATGTCGAGCAATTCTTCTCCCAAGATCTCATTTATCGAAGCCAGTGCGCTAAGCTTGCCATTTGCGGACGACACATTTGATGCGGCCTTGTGCCAGCAGGGCCTCCAGTTCTTCCCCGACAAGTTGGCCGGCCTGCGTGAAGCGCGCCGCGTATTGAAACCCGGAGCCCGTGCCGCTTTCTCGATCTGGTGCAATGCTCGTGACGGCTTACCGGTATTCGATGCCTTCGAAAGAGCGATTTCCGACGCCCTTGGTAGCGATCTCGTCCCGTTTGGGCCCTTTTCATTCGGGGATCGCGACGAAATCAGCAGTCTGGCCGAAGCGGCTGGCTTCAAATCCACTTCAATCGAGGTGCAAAGCCGATTGTCGCCGCTGCCTGACATTCGCACCTTCGTGCTTTTCGATATCGCATTTCTCGGTCGTCCAGCCCCGGACGGCACCCTCCAACCGATCATGGATTTCGCGAACCCGGCGAGCGACGACGTGATCCTTGCGCTGATAGATCGGATGGAAAAGGACTGCGCTGCTTACTGCGAACCGGACGGTTCCTTGCTCGCCCCGATGCGTGCGCACATACTGATTGCCGAAGCCTAGATCACGCCGCTCTTGCGCAGGCTAGCTTGCCGCTCCAAGCTGGCGCATATCCAGACCGCTCGGCTCCTGGAAAATCCGCAAATCGAATTCAGGCAGGATCGCGAGCAAGTGATCGAAGACATCAGCCTGGATGCCTTCATACTCGCCCCAATTGGTGGTCGTGGTGAAGCAGTAGACTTCGATCGGCAGACCCTCGGGGCCGGGGGGCAATTGCCGGACCAACAGCGTGAAGCCTTGGTCGTTGATCTTGGGATGGCTCTTAAGATAGCCGATAATGTAAGCACGAAGCGTCCCGATATTGGTGATGCGCCGCGCATTGATCGCATCTTCGCCGGCCAGTTCTGACGCGTTCCATTCGGCGATTTCCTGCTTCTTGGCCGCGAGATAATCTTTCAGCACTCGGAAGCGCTTGAGGCCAGTCACTTCATCATCACTCATGAAGCGAACCGAATTCTGATCGATCATCAGCGCGCGCTTGATCCGGCGTCCGCCGCTCTCCGACATTCCGCGCCAGTTGCGATAGGAATCGGACACCAACCGATGCGTGGGAATATAGGCAATTGTCTTGTCGAAGTTCTGCACTTTGACTGTGTGAAGCGAGATATCGATCACATCGCCATCAGCATTCATGCTCGGCATTTCAATCCAGTCGCCAACGCGCAGCATGTCATTGGTCGTAAGCTGGACGCTCGCAACCAAAGACAGGATCGTATCCTTGAAGACCAGCAAGAGAACTGCGGTGACAGCGCCAAGACCGGACAGCAGGAGCAGCGGTGACTCATCGATCAGGACAGAGATCATGATGATTGCCGCGCCGCAAAGGACAGCGATCTTCACAACTTGGATAAACCCTTTGATCGGCCGGTTCTTGGAGCGCGGATGCCGCTCATAAAGCTCGTTCAGATAGGTGAGCCCCTTCACCATCCCCATGGCGATCGAAATCGCGATCAGTGCTTGGGCGACATTGACGACAACGGTCGTCACGGCCTCGTTAAGGTTCGGCACGAAAACAATGCCGCGCGAAATCATGAGCAGCGGTATGACGGTGGCGAGCCAGGCTGCCGCTTTATCGGACGTGTTGGTTTGCTCATCGAGCAGAGGTGCCGCGGCGCGCAGGATCACACGCTTCAAGATGTAGTTCACCAGCAACGCAGCTGCCGCGAGCGCGATGAGGCCAGCCAAGGATTGGACCCAAACGGGCTGGCTATCGAAGAGTTCGGTCAGGTAATTCATTGCGCGCGCGACCTATGCATTTAAAGGCGCGATTCAAGCTTTATCTCCACCCATCTCGGGGTCATCTAGGTATCATCTCCAATCATCTACCGCTGGACAAAGGCTATCTGATCGCTCTAGCGCGCTCGCCATGTCAGCATTCAAGGAAGGCGATCCGACGACTCTGAGCAGGCTGTATGGCCGCAGTCAGGGCAAGCCGCTGCGCCCTCGCCAACAAGGTCTAGTCGAAAATCTTTTGCCGCAAATTGCTGTTCCGGATGAAGGTCCGGTCACAGCGGAAGGGCTGTTTGGAGAGGACTGCCCGCTCCATTTCGAGATCGGTTTTGGTGGTGGTGAGCATCTCGCTTACCGCGCAGATTTGCTGCCAAATCATGGGTTTATCGGCGCAGAGCCGTTCCTGAACGGCGTCGCGCAAGCGCTCGGCCACATGGATGAAAAGCGACTTGCGAACATTCGTTTGTTCCATGGCGATGCGATCAATGTGTTGAAGCGCATCCCCGATGGAGCGCTCACCATGATCTACCTACTTCACCCCGACCCATGGCCCAAGAACAAGCACGCCAAGCGCCGGATGATGAATGACGGGCCGGTCCAATTGTTCGCAGACAAGCTCAAACCCGGCGGTGAACTGCGTTTTGGTACCGACCACCCGATTTATGTCCGGCATGCACTCATGGTCATGCAGCGCTTTACCGAGCAATTTGAATGGGTTGTGAAGGATCGGACGAGCTGGGATACGCGACCCTCGGGCTGGCCGGAAACCAGATATGAACACAAAGCGCGTACCGTCTACAATCATGAGGTATGGTATTTCCGCTATCGCAAACGATAGCTGCTAGCGATTGTAGGGAGGGCGCCGTGATGTCGAAAAGTCTTGCGAAATTTGGCCTGTTCTTCGCTGCATTCGGGATGGTCTTTGTCAGCATCGCAGGCTTCTTTGTGTTCCGCGATTATCAAGTCGCAACCAATGGCTTGCGCGCCCAAGGCGAAGTGATCGCGCTGGAGCGAAGCTATGACAGCGATGGCGATGCAACTTACGCACCCGTCTTCACATTCACTGATGTCAGGGGCACGCGCCACGAAGTGACTGGCTCAGTTAAAAGCTCGCCTGCGGCTTTCTCCCGCGGTGAGCAGGTGGAAGTGATCTACGACCCTGCTAAGCCCGGCAAAGCGATCATTGATAGCTTCAGCCAGCGTTATCTTTTCCCTTTGGTTTTCGGGGGTATAGGAGGGGTTTTCGCATTGATCGGCGGATGGTTTGTGATCGGTTATCAGCGCCGGAAGGCAACAATCGAGAGCCTCAAACAACGCGGCATGCGGATCGAAGCAAAGGTCAAGCGGTGTTATCGCGATACATCCGTCACGATCAATGGGCGCAGTCCATATAAGGTAACTGCACAAGCAACCCATCCCGCGACCGGCAAGCTCGCGAGCTTTACCAGCGACGCTATCTGGGTCGATTTATCTGATCAGCTCCAAGGCGGCACCGTGCCTGTGTTAGTCGATCCCGCGAAGCCCAGAGTGCACTGGATCGACCTTACCGAATGGGTACACGAAACCGAGCGAGCGTAGGCGGCGCCGCCGTTAGAAGCCCTCTAGTACCAGCTTACCGCGCACTGATTTGCTTTCCAGCATTTCGTGCGCCTTGCGCAGGTTCTCGACTGATAGCGGCCCCAAGTTCTCTGTCGCTGTCGACCGGGTTTGCCCTGCATCCACCAGCCCTGCCACTTCATCAAGGATCTGGCCTTGCCGCGCGATATCCGGCGTACCGAACAGCGAGCGGGTATACATGAACTCCCAATGGGTTGAGATCGACTTCTGCTTGAATAAGCGAATGTCCAATCCATCTGGATCATCGATCAGTCCGAACCGCCCCTGAGGTGCGATCAGCTCTGCAATGGATTCAAGATATTGGTGCGTATGCGTCGTCGAGAAAACAAAGCCCGGCGCACCAAGGCCAAGACCTTCAACTTGCTCAGCGAGTGGAATTGAGTGATCGATTACATGATGCGCGCCGAGTTCTTTCACCCATGCGCGGGTCTCGTCCCGCGAAGCGGTAGCGATGACATGAAGATCGGTCTTGGCCCTGAGTAGTTGTATCGCAATCGATCCCACGCCGCCGGCTCCGCCGATGATCAAGACCGCAGGCGCTGCGCCCGGCACCGGATCATGCACCCGCAAGCGATCGAACAGCATTTCATAGGCGGTCAGAGTAGTCAGCGGCAGCGCTGCTGCTTCGGTAGCGCTAATCGACTGCGGTGCGCGGCCAGCAATGCGCGCATCGACCACGTGATACTCGGCATTAGTCCCATCGCGATCAATTGCACCGGCATACCAGACTATATCGCCGATATTGAAGCGCGTGACTTTTTCGCCAATCTCGACAACTTCGCCAACCGCATCCCACCCTAGAATAGCGGGAGTATCACCCGAAGGATCGCGGTTCGTGCGGATCTTGCAGTCAACCGGATTGACAGAGACCGCTTGCACACGGACGAGGACATCGTGGCCTAGTGCGCTTGGCCGCTCTGCTTCGAACGCGATCAGCGCATCCTCGCGGTCCAATGATCCGGCTTTGCGGTATCCTATGGCTTTCATGTCTTGCCCCCCTTGGCATGCCCTCAACGCGATTGTCAGTGGCTCAACGCATAGAGTGCGCAGTCGGTTGCAAGATCAATGCTGGATATCTTGGTCGCCAGTCAGTTACGCAAAGACGCCGCTTAGGCGAGCGCGATCCATTTGATAATGCCGTGCGAGCTCGCGCGTGACGATGTCGGCAAAGCTCGCTGTCGGTTTCAGGTCGCGGCCCTGGAACAAGGCATCTTGCGAGAGGCCTGGCCAATCAGCTTCCACCATCGGACCACTACCAAGGCTTCCACCCAGCATCAGCATAGCTGAGGCAGTGCCGTGGTCGGTTCCTTGCGTGCCATTGACCGCAGCCGTCCGTCCGAATTCCGTTGCGACGATGATCAGTGTGTTCGCCCATGCACCGCCCAGCCCATTCCTTAGGCCCAAGAGAAGCTGATCCAATCCGCGCAATTGTCCGTTTAATCGACCGCGCTGATTGGAGTGTGTATCCCAGCCGCCAGTCTCGATCATCATCATGCGCGCGCCATCTTCAGGGGCCATCAAACGCGCTGCGAGCTCGCCCAATTGCGCGCCATTGCGGCCATTATTGCCTGCAAGATCGCCTGCAAGATCCTTGGTTTTCATCGCCTCGGACCATAGCGGAGCGAGCAAAGCATCTTCGTTATAAAGCGTCGACAGACGCAGCAGCAGATCCTCGCTCGCATTTGGCAACCGGTTTGGCACAAAAGTCGCCACGGGCTGCTTGCCTCGCATTGCAAGCGGAACAGAGGCCGCAATTGCAAGCGCCTGGCCTGATGGGTCAGGCAAAGCGTCGCGCATTCGTCCAATCCAGCCTGTTGGTTCTGCGTAAGGCCGCGTTGCGCCGCTCTCCAACACGTTTTGCCCGTCAAAGTGAGACCGATCGCGGTAATTCGTGGCAACAGCATGTGCCGCACGCGCTTGGCCGCTTGCGAAAAGCTCTCGCGTTTCCTGCAAAGCCGGATGCAGCCCGAAAATGCCATCAAGCGGCGCTGCACCATCATCCATGAAGGAGCCACGCAAACGCTGCAGGTCAGGATCACCCAGTGGCGGAACCAGCGCAAGTCCGTCAGCCGCGCCTCGTTGAATGATGAATACCAGCCGCTGGTCGGTAGGGGCTGCGGCAAAGGCAAGGTTCGGGAAAGCTGAGATAGCACCCGCGAGCCCTGCACCTTTCAGCAAATGGCGACGCTTGAGGGAAATAGTCATCAGATCATCTCCGCAGGAATTCGGGACTGGCAAAAAGCAATGCCATGCCGGTTGAAGGTTGTTCAGCACGTGCAATTGCGAGCGTTGTCGCTTCGCTGAGACCATCAGGCATGGCGCGTTCAGCGACATTTCTCGGATCGAGCGAATTGCCGATGCGATTGGCGACTTGCTGCGCGACTTCGACCCGCATCATCAAAGCGCCGGGGCCTGCCCAGGTTGCGGTCGTATCGCCCCAACCCGCGGGGCTGCCGGGTAGCCAGACACCTTGGCCGAGCTGCTGGAAAACAGGGACGAGACCGCGGCGTCCGGGCAAGCGGTCGATACCCGCCGCGCGCAGCATGCCGATGGTCCAGTCCCACGGACTGCGGAACTTCGGCGTGCTCGCATCCCAAGCCTCGGGCGAATTCACTAGCGCCTGATAAACCGTCGACAAATCGCCGTCTGATGAAAGATAGGCCTCTTCAAGCCGCGCAATCATCGCCTCGGGCGGTTCATCGGCGGCAAAGTGCCTCGCCAGCTTCGTCGCCAGATGTCGGGCGGTCTTCGGCGAACGCGCCAGGTCTGTCAGCACAGCCATCGCTTGCTCGCCGCCGCTTTCGGAATAACGTTTGCCGAGTATAGTGCGTGAGCCCGGTTCATGGATCGCTTCAACAAAGCGTGTTTCGCCGGGTTCGCCCGGGACAAGCCGAGCAAATCGCCCTCGCGCCAGGCCTGCAACTGTCCAGCCTGTCAGCGCTCGAGCCAACTCCGTGACATCGCTTTGGCTATAGCCGGTACGCACGCCTAGCGTGTGCAGCTCCAGCACTTCACGCGCCAGATTCTCATTCAGGCCGAGCTGCCGTCCGTTCTCGCGCCGACGCCGCGCAGTGCGCTGTCCGACCATTGAATTTGGACCTATGGACTGTGCTTGGTCCAGGTACAGCATCATCGCCGGATGCGTGACAGCGGCAAACAGCAGATCGCGGAAATTGCCCAAGATGTTCGGACGGATCGCAGTGAATTCGTAATTGCCTGCAAGTGGAACGACCGGCTGCTTGTCTGCCGACACAGCGAAATGGTTCGACCAGAAATGCACCATCCGTTCGGCAAATGGTGTCTCAGTTGTGATGGCCGACATAGTCCTCGCATTGGCAGCCTTGATAAATTCCAGCCTTAAGGCATTAGGTCCATTGCCGCGCCGGTTTCGCCGTCTTTGATCTGCGGCGGCGGCGTCGGGCTGCTGCGCCATTGCGGCTCCAGCGATATCCATCGAAGGACTATCTTGCCGAGCGTTGCGCTCACGCCTCACCATTGCGCGATAGTCGGCAAATGCCGTCATAAGTTCGCCGCGCGAAGGCAATTCGGTCAATGCCTCTGGCGCAGGCTCAAATCGTTGAAGCTGATCAAGCGCCCAGCCACGCGGATCATCGCCGACATACTCACCAGGGCGCGCACCAAGACCAAAGCGATGCAAAGCGAGCGTTTGAGCGCCGAACTGAACGGGCGATTGCATATGCGCCACCTCCTTAGAGCACCGATAATAGCGCGGCTTTCATCGAGCAGGTGTCGCAGATTGTATCAAAAGGTTGCTGAATGCAGCGTAACCAAGGACTTCGCAGACCTGATTGGCGCGTCCACGCAGCTTAGCCAAAATCCTTCTGAAAGCTGAAATCGACCATGATCTCGCTGGAAATTTCTTCAAGCGCCGCTTGGCCCTGCTCAGGTGTCACACCATCGGGCAGGATCGCGAGGACTTCTGCACGGAACAGATGTTCGCCGCCCCATGCGCCCATTTCTTCACCACTCGAAAGGCTTTCGATGTTGGCGCCAAGACCCGCCAGCACTGAACTGACTTGCTTGATTATGCCGGGTCGATCCTGCCCCACAAGCTCAAACAGGAGCAGGCTGCCCGAAGTGTCTGCATCGCTTTCAGCCGGGAATATGCGCACCTCCAGCCCGCCATCAATTGCAGCAATGGCTTGCTCGAGATTGCTCTTCTGCTCGGGCTCGATCTCCACCAGAACCGACCCGACATAGAGCCCGCCCAAGCGGCTGAGATGGCCTTCCTTCCAATTGCCTTGAGCAGCGAGGACTGCTTCGGACAATTCAGATGTCAGTCCAGGCCGGTCGCTGCCGGTTACTGTCAGAACGTATCGTGCAGTATCACTCATGTTTTAGCCCACCACTCCAGCGCTCGCGAGCACCGCCAATGTCAGAACATCAGGCGCGATCGCTGTCATAGGTACGATCTGCACGGGCTTCTCCATACCGATCAACATAGGGCCAATGGTCGCGTTGCCAGCAAGTTCTCGCAGCAATTTAGCAGACAGGTTCGCGGATTGAAGGCCGGGCATGACGAGGACATTGGCAGGCCCTGACAGGCGGCTGAACGGGTAGTATTTCATCACACCGGGATTGAGCGCAGCGTCCGGCGCCATCTCACCTTCATATTCGAAGCCGGGCTTTTCTTCATCGAGGATGGAAACCGCTTCACGAATGCTGTCCAGCCAACGCCCCGGAGGATTGCCAAAAGTCGAATAAGAAAGGAACGCGACGCGCGGTTCGTGCCCCATGCGGCGCGCCACCGCTGCTGTTTCCTTGGCGATATGCGCAAGCTGCTCTGCGCTCGGGCGCTCATTGATCGTAGTGTCGGCCAAAAACGTCGTATGGTTCTTGCCGATCATCATGTGGATACCGAAAGGCAATGCTCCGGGCTTGGGATCAAGCACGCGATTTACTTCGCGCGCGCTCTGCGCAAAGGTCCGCGTAAGACCGGTAATCATCGCATCGCCATGACCGAGCGCGACCAGCAGCGATGCAAACGTGTTCCGCTCCTGATTGACCATCCGGCGCACGTCGCGCTCAGTGTAACCTTTGCGCTGCAAGCGGTTGTAGAGATAGTCGACCATTGCCGGCACATGCTCGGACGTCGCTGAATTCTGGATTTCGAAGCTGCCAGGATCAGCGACAGATAGCTGGTGCAGCTTGTCGACTACAGCTTTGGTCCGGCCAACAAGGATCGGGGTGCCATAACCAAAGTCGCGATACTGGATCGCAGCACGAAGAACGACTTCCTCTTCGGCTTCTGCAAACACCACCCGCTTGGGATTGGCCTTCGCATCTTCGTAGACCCGAGTAAGCGCGCTCGTCGTCGGGTTGAGCCTCGCTTTCAGCTCGTGACGATATGCGTCCAGATCCTCGATCGGAGCCAGCGCAACACCTGAATCCATCGCGGCTTTCGCAACCGCTGATGAAACGACTTCGATCAGGCGCGGATCAAAGGGTGCCGGGATGATGTAATCGACGCCGAATTTCTGGTTTGAACCATAGGCAGCTGCGACCTCTTCCGGCACGCGTTCCCGAGCAAGCTCAGCAATCGCCGTGGCCGCAGCCATCTTCATCTCTTCATTGATCGTTGTTGCTTGCACATCAAGCGCGCCGCGGAAGATGAAGGGAAAGCCAAGGACGTTATTGACCTGGTTGGGGAAGTCACTCCGACCGGTCGCGATAATTGCATCCGGGCGAACTTTCTTGGCTTCATCCGGCATGATTTCCGGCGTGGGGTTCGCCATTGCGAAGATGATCGGCTGCTTCGCCATCTTCGCGACCCATTCGGGTTTAAGCGCCCCTGCAGCGGAAAGGCCGAGGAAGATATCAGCGCCTTCCAGCGCTTCTTCCAGGCTGCGGGCATCTGTCGCAACAGCATGCGCGCTCTTCCATTGATCGACATTCTCTCGGCCCGGATAGATCGGCCCAGAACGGTCACAGACGATCACATTTTCATGCCGGACACCTAACGACTTGATGAGCGCTGTACAGGCAAGCGCTGAAGCTCCGGCGCCATTCACCACCATCTTGCAGTCTTTAAGCTCGCGTCCTGTCAGATGTGCTGCATTGATAAGGCCAGCCGCAGAGATAATCGCGGTACCATGCTGGTCATCATGCATGACCGGGATGTTCATCCGCTCGCGTAGAGCCTGCTCAATGATGAAGCATTCCGGCGCTGCGATGTCTTCCAGATTGATCCCGCCGAAGCTCGGCTCCATCAACGCAACCGCTTCGATGAACTTCTCAGGGTCTTCGGTTGCAAGCTCGATGTCGATGGAATCGACATCAGCAAAGCGTTTGAACAGGACCGCCTTGCCTTCCATCACAGGCTTGGATGCAAGTGCTCCCAGATTGCCGAGCCCGAGAATGGCTGTGCCGTTAGAGATCACCGCGACAAGGTTCGAGCGGCCTGTGTAACGCGCAGCTGTGCTTGGGTCCTCGGCAATCGCTTCAACGGGCGCTGCGACACCCGGCGAGTAAGCCAGGCTTAGATCGCGCTGCGTCGCCATGGGTTTGGACGCAATGATCTCGATCTTACCGGGACGAATAGTCTCGTGGTAAAACAAGGCTTCACGGGTAGTGAAACTGACCGGGTCTTGCTCGTTCTCGTCCGCCAAGCGGGGTCTCCTGTTCGCTGTCATCAGCCCTCTAAACCGATGCGCCAGCAAACGATAGGGGAAAGGCGTCGGGTTTCGACTCCCGAATCGCACGCATCGTGAGTAGTCCGGTTGCATGACCGCGAAGACCGCGACCAAACCCACGCCGATGATGCAGCAATTCCTTGGCCTCAAGGAAGAGGCAGAGGATTGCCTGCTGTTCTATCGCATGGGCGATTTTTTCGAGTTGTTCTTTGACGATGCAAAGAAAGCGTCTGCAGTCCTCGACATCGCTTTGACGACGCGCGGTGAACATGGCGGAGAGCCCGTGCCGATGTGCGGTGTTCCGGTGCATTCGGCTGAAGGCTATCTGGCGCGGCTTATCAAGGCCGGTTGCAGGGTTGCCATCGCAGAACAGGTTGAGACGCCCGAGGAAGCAAAAGCGCGCGCCAAACGCGAAGGCACACCGTCTTCCAAAGCTCTGGTCAAAAGAGATATCGTCCGCTTTGTTACCGCCGGGACGCTGACAGAAGACGCGCTGCTTGAACCGCGCCGCGCAAATGTTCTGGCGGCGCTTGCAGAAGTTCGCGGTACCATTGGCATTGCAAGCTGTGACATTTCGACCGGTGCGATGATGCTGGAGGCATGCGCGCCTGATGGCCTATCCGCGGCTTTGGCAAGGCTAAGTGCTAGCGAAGTCGTTGTTCCAGAAGGCTGGAGCATTGAACCCGATGAACGAATCGAACGCGACCCTTCTGATTTCTCCAGCGATCAGGGGCGCGCGCGCCTTCAGAAAATCCACGAAGTCGCGACGCTTGATGGCTTTGGCGATTTCTCACGCGCTATGCTGGCAGCGGCCGGTGGGCTCATCGCTTACATGGAGCATGTGGGGCGCGGAAATTTGCCGCTGCTTCTGCCGCCCAAACTGCGCAGCTCCGCTCAGATCATGGCGATGGATGAAGCGACCCGCAGCAGTTTGGAAATCCTCGCCAGCCAATCGGGCGGCCGCGAGCACAGCCTAATTGCGGCTATTGATCGATGCTCTACTGGCGCAGGGGCAAGACTGCTCGCAGAGGATCTGACTGCGCCTTTGCTGGACCGCTCAGCCATTGAAGCACGCCTCGCGCTCGTCCAATGGCTCCATGACGATCCGATCGCGCGTGCTGAGCTGCGCGAGAAACTGCGCGCTCAGCCTGATTTCGCGCGTGCTCTGGGCCGGATCGCAGCAGGACGCGGCAGTCCACGCGATCTCGGACAAATCCGCGATGGACTGTCAGGGGCGCAGCAAATCCATGAGTTCCTCCAAGTCAAAAGTGATCAACCCAAGCTTCTCGGAAGCCTCTTGCCGGAATTGACGGGGCATGGCGCATTGGTTGACGAGCTGGCGCGAGCGCTTGTTCCATCCCCGCCGACTGAGCGCTCGAATGGTGGCTATATTGCGGAGGGCTACGATGCATCGCTCGACGAACTGCGCAGCATTTCAGGCAATGCGCGCCGCGCGATTGCTGCAATGGAAGCACGCTACCGCGAGGAAACCGAAATTGCTTCGCTGAAAATCAAGCACAATGGCGTGCTCGGATTTTTCATCGAAGTGCCCAGCCGTCACGCAGACGCTCTGATGGCGCAGGACAGCGGCTTCACACACCGCCAGACGATGAAAGGCGCAGTGCGCTTCAATTCAGTCGCGCTGCACGAAGAAGCCACACGGATTGCAGAGGCTGCCGGGCTAGCGCTTGCTTCAGAAGACGCACATTTCGACGACTTGGTGGCGCTTGTTCTTCGCACGCGCGAAGCCATCGCACAGTCCGCAGCTGCGATTGCGCGTATTGATGTTAGCGCGGGGCAGGCAGAGCGCGCGGCAGAAAGTGGCTGGTGCAGACCCAAGATCGCAGATGAAGCAGTGCTCGACATTCGCGAAGGCAAACATCCCGTGGTCGAAGCAGCGCTCGTCAAGAGCGGTGAGCGCTTTGTCGCCAATGATTGTGGCCTATCATCAACTGACAGATTCTGGCTCATTGGCGGCCCCAATATGGGGGGTAAGTCGACATTCCTGCGGCAGAACGCTTTGATTGTCCTGCTTGCGCAGGCTGGAGGGTTTGTCCCGGCAAGCAGCGCGCGGATTGGTCTCGTCGACCGCCTGTTCAGCCGCGTCGGCGCGTCTGACAATCTGGCGCGTGGACGTTCTACCTTTATGGTCGAGATGGTGGAGACCGCCGCTATTCTCGCGCAGGCAAGCGAGCGCAGTTTTGTAATCTTGGATGAAGTCGGGCGCGGTACGTCGACTTATGACGGCTTGGCGCTGGCATGGGCGGTTGCTGAGGCGATGCACTCGCAAATCCGGTGCCGCTGCCTGTTTGCCACTCATTATCACGAGCTGGCACGCCTGTCTGACAGTTGCGAAGCGCTTTCACTGCACCACGTTCGCGCGAGGGAATATAAGGGCGACCTGATTTTGCTTCATGAAGTCACTGGTGGCGCGGCGGATCAGTCCTTTGGGCTGGCTGTGGCGCGGCTTGCAGGGGTGCCCGATCGCGTGGTCAAGCGCGCCAGGCAAGTGCTGGCAAAGCTTGAGGAAAACCGCAAGGAAACCGGGGGTTTAGCCGCTGGATTGGGAGGCCTGCCTCTATTTGATGCGATCGAGCATGTGAGCGAAGATAGTGAAGATCCGGCACTCGCCCTGCTCGATGAAATTGCTGACCTTGACGTCGATTCCATGTCGCCTCGCGAGGCGCTAGAACAACTATACGCACTGGCGAATAGAGCGCGGTCCACTAAGCATTAACTTTCTCGTTTTATCCTCCGCCAAATGGCGGCAGGAATCTTCAAGGGCCCTAAAGGCGCGCTCATTTTCATGGGCGCAACTATGGCAAGCGTCGTGCTGCTAGTCGGCACGGAAGAGGATGGTGGCGCCTTGGTGGCTGCCACCGATGAGATTTCTCGTAACACCTCTGGCGATCAGATCCCGGCACGTGATGTCGGGCGCTTGCCGCAGCCTGCAGCACGGCCTGCGCGGCAGCCGTCAGAACCTGTATTCGGCGACAATACGTTCTTCACTGATGAAGAAGAATTGATCGACGATACAACAGGCTTTGACCCCACACCTGACGATCCGCAGCCATTCGACACCCAACCCTCCGATGCTCAAGTCTTTGAGCAGCAGACGTTTGACTCTCAGCCACCTTCCGGCGATGTGACTGTCGTCGAAAGTTATGGCCAAACAGAAATCCGATAATTCCAACGATCTTGCTGAAGAGCGTACCGATCTGGCCGAAGACCGCACCATCATGGCGATGGAGCGTACCTTTGCAGGCTGGATGCGTACAGCCTTTGCCGCCATCGGCATAGGATTGGCTTTTCGCGCTGTATTCGGCGAATTCGATCCGCCCTGGCTCGCTCGTGCAATCGCAACCGCATTTATTCTTCTTGGCGCAGTCGTCGCTTACACTGCAGAGCGTCGAGCGACCGCAACATTCAAGCGATTGTCCCCACATGAGGTCGATACGCCCGGCAGGCCGGGCATTCGCTGGATCGGATGGGGGGTATCAGGAGGCGCAGTTCTTCTTGCTATCGCGCTTTGGGTACTGCACGAGAACGGCCCTCTTGGTGGCTAGCAATGGCGACTAGCGCGTCGGCACCGGCGCTTCGCCGGTATAATCGTAGAAGCCGCGTCCTGTCTTACGGCCAAGCCAGCCCGCCTCGACATATTTCACAAGCAATGGCGCAGGTCGATACTTGCTGTCGCGGGTCGTCTTGTAGAGGACCTTGATGATATCGAGGCAGGTGTCGAGGCCGACGAAGTCAGCCAGCTCCAACGGACCCATCGGATGGTTGAGGCCTAGGCGACACCCTTTATCGATATCGACAATTCCCGCAGTTGACTGGCCGAGCACAAAGATGGCTTCATTAATCATCGGCAGAAGAATGCGATTGACGACAAATCCAGGCTCATCCTGACTGAGGACGACCTGCTTACCTAAGCCTTCGGCAAAAGCCGTGATGCGATCGGTGGTTTCTTGTGCAGTCGCAAGGCCAGGGATGACCTCAATCAGCCCCATGACTGGCACCGGATTGAAAAAGTGCAATCCTATGAAGCGCTGGGGATCGGGCGAATAGTTTGCCATCCGTGTGATCGGGATAGAACTTGTATTGGACGCCATCACAGCATCATCAGCAAGCATCTTGCCAACAGCTTCGAATATGCTCTGCTTGATCTCTTCGCGTTCTGTCGCGGCCTCGATGATGAGGCTAGCATCGCTCATCGGCGCATAATCAGCCACTGGAGTAACGCGAGCAAGTATAGCCTCAGCCTGGTCCGCTTCGAGCTTCCCGCGACCAACCAGCTTGGTCAAAGCCTTGTCGATCTTGCTCTTGCCAGCTTCAGCATGCGCAAGATCAAGATCGGAGAGCAGCACCTTCATACCGTGCTGTGCCACCGTTTGCGCAATGCCCGTTCCCATCTGGCCTGCGCCAATTACGCCAACTGTCTGCATAGTACCCGTCCTTATCCCGATGCTGCATTTCGCAAGTGCAGCATGACTGTTGGCGCGCCTGTTAGCGAGCGTAGAGAGGTCTGGCTAGTGGCTTGGGGGCTAGCGGTTGGCGCCGGGCACCCACTTGACATCAGCAGCGCCATTATCGTTGAACACCCGTGCAAGCACAAAGAGGTAATCAGAGAGACGATTGATGTAGGCAAGCGCTGCAGGGTTGGTCGGCTCCGCAGCTGCGAGAGCCGTCATCGCGCGCTCAGCTGCTCGCGCGCTTGCACGTGCAACATGGGTAAGGGCGGCCGCTTCACTTCCGCCGGGCAATACAAAACTGCTCAGCGGCTCTAATGCCTCGTTCGCCGCGTCAATTGCGTTTTCCAGCCAGTCGACTTGAGGCTGCACGACGCGCAGCACCATCTCACCGGGCGCGAAGTCACCATCTTCAGCCGGCGTTGCAATATCGGCGCCGAGATCGAAAAGATCATTCTGAACCCGGAGAAGGTTCTGAGCGTGCTCTCCATCGTCGAGGGCCGCTGCCGCGAGCCCAATCGCGGAGTTCGCTTCGTCGACCTTGCCGATAGCTTCGATCCGTAGACTTGCCTTCGCCACGCGAGAGCCATCCACGAGACCTGTTGTCCCGTCATCACCAGTGCGCGTATAGATCTTGTTGAGCTTGACCATAGTCTGGAGCGGTATGCTCAGCGCGAGACTGCAAGAATAATCGCGACGACCACGATCGCCAGCGCCTGATACTTGATGCGGGCGAACATCGCCTTGTTTTGCATCAGCTGCATTTCCGTGACGGTTTCGCCTTCTCCGCTTTCGAGGTCGACCTTAGTCGTCTTCAGAAATGCGACGATCCCGCGAACGAGCGACACAACCACCAAGATGCAGAGGATAATGAGAATGGGTACGAGAATGTAATTCATGGCAGTTATCTAGGCCTTCTCAAACGAAATGCCAGTCGGCAAAATATGCGACCGGAGTTGCTTTGCAAGCAACGGTCCGTCTTCTCCTGCGTTCCTCAAATCAGCCAGAGAAGCCGATCCGCGGCGCTTTGCGAGCTTCTTGCCTGTCTCGTCCAACAGCAGCGGATGGTGATGCCAGCGTGGAACGGGAAGACCCAACAAAGCTTGCAACAACCGATGAATATGAGTGGCTTGAAACAGGTCTGCGCCCCGTGTCACCAAAGTGATGCCATCAGCTGCATCGTCAAGCGTCGCGGCCAAATGATAGCTCGCGGGCAGAGCTTTCCTCACGAGGATAACATCCCCGAACACACTGGGATCGGCCTTTTGCGACCCTGCAACTTCATCTTCCCATTCAAGGGCGCCAATCCGTTCTGCGGCACGCTCTACATCCAGCCTCCAGGCTACAGGCGCATCTTTATCGATCTCGATGCATTTGCAGGTGCCTGGATAGATCGGGCCCTCAGGCCCCTGCTTCGCCGCTTGCTCTGCGATCTGTGCACGGCTGCATTGGCACGGATAGAGCAATTCCATCTCGGCCAAACGGTTCGCGGCCTCTCGATACGTGTCAATCCGCGTGGATTGCGCGGGAACCTCTTCCCATTCCAGCCCTAGCCATTCCAAGTCGCGGCGAAACTCATCCGCCAATTCAGGTTTGCTGCGCTCGCCATCAATGTCCTCGATCCGCATCAAAAAACGCCCTCCCTCGGCACGCGCAAGATCATGCGCTACGATAGAAGAATAGGCATGCCCGAGATGGAGGTGGCCGTTCGGGCTAGGGGCGAAACGCGTGACTATCATGGGTCCGAACATCCTATGGCATAGTGTCTTACTCCTCGCGAGCACACAATTGTGCTGTGGAAAGCGGCATTGTCATGGGTTTGACTCCAAATCCTGTCACGGCATGTTCCATTCATCAGCCGAGTAAGGAGCGCGAAACGTGTTCAAAGCCGAACTGATTGAAAGAGCAGCGCGATTCCGCAGTGCGGAGGAGGATCCGACGCGCAATCCAGAGGCGTGCCCGTCGCTGGTACTCAATGCTGATTACACGCCATTATCTTACTACCCCCTCAGCCTTTGGCCGTGGCAGACCGCAATCAAGGCCGTGTTTCTTGACCGGGTAGACATTGTCGCAAGCTATGACCGCGAAGTGCATTCGCCTTCGTTGGATATGAAAATCCCCAGCGTCATTGCACTCCGGCAATATGTGAAGCCTAGCGAGTTTCCTGCGTTTACGCGCTTCAATCTGTTTCTGCGCGACCGCTTCCAATGCCAATATTGCGGCAGTGGCCATAATCTGACGTTCGACCATGTGATCCCGCGTCGAATGGGCGGCAAGACCACGTGGGAGAACATCGTCACCGCTTGCGCGCCGTGCAATATGAAGAAAGGCGGGCGCACCCCGAAAGATGCGCATATGGGCCTTTTCTCGAAGCCTATCCGGCCGACAAGCTGGCAATTGCAGCAATATGGCAAGGCCTTTCCGCCAAACTATCTGCACGAGACTTGGCGCGATTACCTTTATTGGGACATCGAACTTGAAGAGTAAGATCAGCTCGTAAGATCTAGGCGCAATTACCTAGCATTGCCGCAAGAGGCTCGCGGGTTTTATCGCGTAGTTATTTCTCATTATCCCAACGAGAAAACAAACGATGTCGCAAACCCGAACATTTCGCAGGCAACATGCCGCGCTTGAAAAGCTCGCAACCGAATTGTCAGAAGCTATGTCTCGAATTGACGCCGATCCGGATGCCGAGCGTTGCGCCCACATCATCGCCAAAATGACAGGCATCCTGATTCTGCATCTAGCAGCGGAAGACCGTTCGCTCTACCCTCGTATGATTGCATCGTCTGACCCGGCGGTTTCGAAAACCGCCTCCGAGTTTGCTGAAGAGATGGGCAATCTTGCTCCGGCCTATTCGGAATTCGAGGCCAAATGGCGTTCGGCTGATGCCATTTGCGACGATCCTCAAGGCTTTCGTCAGGAAGCTCAAGCGATCCTTCAAGCGCTCAGTACGCGCATACACCGTGAGAATACGGTGCTTTATCCAATCGCAGAAAGCATGCAGTCTCGCAAAATGTCGGTTGAACATCCGATGATGGCGTGCCGCTAAGCTGAAGAAGGTCAGCCTTCGATGACGCGCGACTCCGGATGATGTTTATCAAGATGCTTCTTGATGATGCGCAGATTGCGGGTGTTTGAGCGAAACAGAAAGTCTGCTGCATCGCCGACAACCGGCACTGCACCAATCGCAGTGTCGACAGCAACGTTGGCGCCCATCCTCCAGAGTTTCCACTTGGGAAGACCCAAATTGCGCGCTTCCCACACGAGATAAGCCCCCATCGCCGTTGTGACGATATCGCCCAGCACAGGTATCAGCCCGACAATAGCGTCAAGCCCAATCGGGACATTCACACCGGGAATACGAAAACTGCGTTCCAGCAGCATTTCCATGGCTTCAACACGTTGACGGATCGACTGAACGTCCGTTCCGGTTGGCAAAGATAAGCCGACGATTTGCGGCTCATTCATGTCGCGCATGCGGCTCTCCTTCACCCACTAAATGGGGTTGAGTGCGAGAGGAAACAAGGCGTGGAGGCCCCATTGGTTCTCTTCATAGCCTGAAACACCGGCTCTAACGAGCGACCAGCGCACCGGTTGGCCGAGCGGTATGAACACTTCTTGCGCGATCAATGCGGCTTGAGCTTCCGCATAAATCTCCTGCTTTGCCACCAGATCACGGACTTCAAGCGCCTCTTCAACCAATGCATCCGCTTTTGCAGAGCAAAGCCCCTCATCTAACCCACAGTGGAACTGATTGAGGTACCAGCGCGGGGAATAATAACGCGCCAGAGCGTCGAAGATGCGTAAATCGGCATCGCTCTCGTCTTCAGCTCGAATGGCTTCCACGCCAATTCCCGACAGGTCTTCGCGAAGCTGTTCGAACAGCAAATCGCTCCCTGGTCCATCCGGCATGAAGATCTTAAGGCGTGCAAGGCCCCCGAACTCCGCCGCAGCGGCACTGGTTTTCCAGCCGGATACTCGGCGTGCGGCAGTGGCGCGGCGTTCGTCAATTGTCTGGCCCTCCCAGCGTTCTTGCTGAGCGGAGTTCTCACCCGCCAATGACCCCGGGTAGATCAGAGTGGATGCCTGCCAGCCGCCGAAGTTAAACGGTTGCATCAAATCGGAACGATCAATCGCCATGGAAATAGCTTCTCGCAAAGGCGCATCTGCGAGGAGGCCTTCGGGCCGCACGATCTTAAGGCCAAGCAAGCCCAACGGGGCATCGAGGCGCACTGTGCCGGCAGACAAGGGGCCAGTATCGGCCAACGGCAAGTGAGCAATCGTGCCGCCGAGCACCAAATCAATTTCGCCATCTGCAAACTGGCTAACCGCGCGTTCCGCCGGTAGCGTTCTCACGAATAGAGAACGGGTTAGCTCGCTCCAGTTCTGTCGCGCTGGCAAACCTCTAGCTTCGGGCGGCAATGCTGCAAGTTCAATAAGGCTGCTGTTTTCCTGGGATTGCTCTGCCATAGGGCCGGTTCCCAGCCCTGCACGCTCAAAACCCATTTCAGGTTGAGCGAGCAAGCGCATGAAATCGGGCATTGGGCTCTTCAACTGGATTTCGACGACACGACCGGTCATCGCCCGGATTTGATCAATCTTTGCGAGGTCGTACGCGAGTGCGCTACCGCTAAGCGTCACGATATTGTCCTGCAGGGCATCACGAATGTCTTCGGCAGTGATTGGCTCGCCGTCTGGCCAATCTGAATCACGCAAGCGGAAAATATAGCTCATTCCATCATCGGTTACGATCCAGCGCTCTGCGATGGCAGGCAAAATTTCGCCAGACGGATCAAGCGCAACCAAACCCTCTTTCGTGGCTGCGCGCAAATGGGCACTGGCTATAGTGAGGGCGGTGAGGTCCTCTTGCTCAGCATCTGCCACAGCGCCGATCACAGCAATGTCTAATGGACCGCCCGCGTCCGAGCGATTGCAAGCCGCCAGCAAAGCCAGACTGAAAAGAATTGCCCCGATCCGCATGCGCAGCCTTGTAACAGAGCACGGCTGTCTCGTCAGTCAGCAGTTTGAATATTTTGATTAGCCTTGTGCCAGCAGCAGCGCTGGCTGCAGAATGCTATTCAGAGTCTTTGCTAAGGGCGCCAAGATCGATCTCGTGCTCAAAGGCAACCCCAAATCGATTTTGCTGAACCCATGCGACTGTGCCGTTTGCTTCGCCTATGCCCGGAAGATTGACTGTTATCCGATGCCCACGAACAACAGGGACCTGGCCATCACCCATCATTCCGCCAGCCGAAAGGTTGCGCACCTTGATGCGGTGCGCATCCGACTCACTTTCAATCCGAAGATCGGCCAGTAGAAAAAGGTTTTCGCGCGCAAGGTTGCGAGCATCTGTCGTCACCATCGCTATCATCCTTTTCTTTCGCGCCGCTTCGGCGCAATGCTGCCGGCAGGCACAATTCCAGTTTGCGAATGTCAAACCTCTATCTCGCGGAGACTAAAGAAGCATTAACCTCTACAACGCGCAATAAGCCTGAAAATGCGAGTCAGCGGAACGAAACGCGTCGAGTTATCAAGTGCAGTCAGGTGAGCGCCTCGCGGCTCTCTGTTATCGCTCAATCGTCGCGCGAGATCTTCTCTTTGCGCTCGTGGGCTTCTTGCGCTTCGACTGTCATGGTCGCAACCGGACGAGCAATCAGCCGGCGCAGTCCAATCGGATCACCTGTGACTTCGCAATAGCCATATTCGCCAGCATCAATCCGGCGCAAAGCAGCATCGATTTTGGAGATCAGCTTGCGTTGACGATCACGGGTCCGCAGCTCAATCCCCCAATCGGTCTCGCTCGACGCACGATCATTCAGATCGGGTTCGCGGATCGGTCCGTCCTGCAATGACTGGAGCGTCTGCCCAGCCGCATCATGGATAGATTGCTTCCATTCAAGCAGCAGCATCCGGAAATAGTTTTCCTGCTGCTCGTTCATGTAAGGCTCGTCCTCGCTCGGTACGTAATCCGGAGCGAGATCGCTTTTCACCTTTTCGAGAACTTTATTATCTGTTGCCGCAGTGGCCATATGGTCCTCTTAAAAACTTCCCCGACAGACCGTCCTGTTGCCTGACATCCCGATTTTTCGGTGATGCAGCCCCTCTGCTGAGCGGGCCTATAAGCGTGAGTTACAGCGCGCACAAGGAGGATTTACAGCGCCTCGTATAGCGGCTGTGCATTAACAGGCTGCGAACGAATGACTTGGCAAAGAAACCAGTTCGTTAGGCGCAGCAAACAAAAAAGGTGAACACGTTAACTATTTGGTGACCATGTTTGAGCGACACCTTGGTCAAGCGATGCGGAAGGGGAACCGGATCGCCAGAATACTAGGGGGCCAAAATGCAATTGAAGAGCATTACAGGAACAACAAACGAAGCTGACATTCAGGCGGAGAATCTGTTCATCGCCAATGCGCTTGCCGCAGCTGCACAAGGTGACCTGAGCGCCTATTTCGATCTCGGCGTCGCTTATTCAACCGGAAGCCAGGGCGCGCAATGCGACCTCGTTGAAGCACACAAATGGTTCAATCTTGCTGCATCCAAAGGGCATGAAGAAGCAAGTTGGTGTCGTGCTGATATATCTGACGAAATGACCGCTCGTGAAATCGCAGAAGCGCAGCGCCGTGCACGTCAATGGATGGTGCAAGAACGCAAGGTAGCTTGATCGCTAGGAGGGCAAGCCGAGTATACGCTTGCCAATTTATCCCTTTTTAAAAGGGGTTCTTTGATCAAGGAACATCTGGTCGGTCGCGATACCCTCACGCTCGCGATCAAGGAAATCAGTGACCGCGCGGCGAAACCCGAGATCACCAATCCAATGCGCTGACCACGTCTGCTCTGGCTCATAGCCACGGACAAGTTTGTGCCCGCCCTGTGCACCTGCTTCGACATGCTTGAGCCCGCGCTCAATGGCGATGTCGATGGCTTGGTAATAGCACAGCTCGAAATGCAGGAACTTGATGTGCCTACTACAGCCCCAATAACGGCCGTAGATTGTCTCGGGGCCAACAAAGTTGAGCGCACCAGCCACCCATTCACCGTCTTGCTCTGCCATGACGAGCACAATGCTTTCAGCCATGGTCTGGCCAAACAGAGTGAAGGCATCGCGCGTCAGATAGGGCGTGCCCCATTTTCTGAGTCCGGTGTCCTGATAAAACACCCAAAACGCATCCCAGTGCTCTTGCTTGATGTCATCGCCTGACAGCTGAACGATCCGCACATCGCGCTGTGCAGCCGCCCGTTCCTTCCGCAATGCACGGCGTTTTCGCGAGGCCAGCGCACCAAGGAAATCATCAAAGCTGGCATAGTCGCGATTGTGCCAATGGAACTGGATATCACTGCGCGTTAGCCAGCCGCCACATTCAAACAATGGCAGTTGCGCGCGATCGACAAAGGTCGCGTGCGCGGTCGCGATCTCGCTGCGTTCGCACAGCGTTTCAACCGCTTCCAGCAAATGCGGAGCAAGCGTTTCATCGCGCAGCAAAAGTCGCGGCCCGCTGGCAGGTGTGAATGGCACTGCGATCTGGAGCTTGGGATAGTATTGACCGCCGGCGCGCTCCCACGCATTCGCCCAAGCGTGATCGAAGACATACTCGCCTTGGCTATGGTGCTTCACATAGCTCGGCGTGGCCGCCGCGAGCTTCCCTTCCACATCAGTGATTATGACCGGGACCGGCTCCCAGCCGGTGCCGGGACCGACCGAGCCTGAATCCTCCATCGCGCTCAAAAACTCATGGCTCATGAACGGGTTGCTGGTGGAGTTGAGCACGTTCCACTGGTCACGATCAAGGCCGCTAATGCCATGCGCGATCTGAACCGTGTAAGCGGAGCTTTCCGACGAGGAATCGCTCATGCGCTCACCTCAGAAGAGAGGCCCTCTGCTTCGCTAATAAGCGCATCGGTATGCTCCAGCGCGCAAGCGCGTGTGCCACTTGAATTCACCGTCCAAGTCAGGATCGGCAGGCCTTTGCGTCGAAGCTTCGCAACCCAAGGGTTCGGTAGCGCTGCAATATGGTAAGCAAGAAAGTCCGGTCTCGCGATTTTGAACGCCATCCGCCTTTGCCAAGCTTGCTGAGTGTAACCATACTCATCCTCGCGCATCACCAACCCGGCACAAGTCTTGGGTGCATTACGGCGAAACCACCGTGCAACGCGCGGGTCAAAGCTCATGACGGCATATTCGCCAGTGTAGTGTTCAACTTCGCTGGAAACTATTTCGCAACTGCGCTCGACATCATATCCGCGCTTGGACTTGATCTCGATCAGGATTGGAACTCTGCCAGCGACCTCTTTGAGAAGGTCGGCGAGAGACGGTGGAGACTGGTCACTCCCCTTAAGCTTGAGCTGCCCGATTTCGGCAGCGCTCACGCGATCTGTGTCTCTTTCGTCTCCCGTTAATCGCTCCAGATCCCAATCATGAAAGACCATCGGGATGTCGTCCGCGCTTCGCTGAATATCGCACTCGATACCCATACCTCGTTTGATCGCCAAACGAGCGCCTTCAAGCGAATTCTCCGGAACGCCTGCTCCATGCAAACCGCGGTGGGCGTATTCCCACTGCGTCAGCCAGTCTGGAGCAATGCGCTTAGGCAAGGCGGCTTACTCTCCCGCCAGCGCGATAATGGCGTCGACTTCCACCGCTGCCCCGATGGGAAGTGAAGGAACGCCTACAGCCGCTCTGGCGTGGCGACCGGCTTCGCCGAAAACGTCGAACATCAGCTCAGAAGCACCGTTCGCTACTCTGGGCTGGTCAGTAAAATCGGAAGTGGAATTTACAAATGCACCGAGCTTTACGATGCGCTCCACTCTGTCGAGCGGAACCAACGCCGCCTTCAATTGTGCCAGAATCATTAATCCGCAAGCTCTGGCCGCGGCGGTGCCGTCTTCAATACTCACATCATCGCCCAGTCGTCCCGTTACGAGCTCACCATTCACAAACGGCAATTGCCCCGAGACATGCGCAAAGCCGTTCTGAACAACGACTGGCACATAGCTAGCGACCGGGGCAGCGGCCTCAGGCAAGATGATGCCGAGTTCCTGCAAGCGTGCTTCAATGCTCATGCCTTTTCTCTCTCCAATTGTTGGAGCAGCCACGGCAGGGCCTCGCTCCATTGATCAATTCGTGCATGGGCATGACCTGCCTCATGCGCGCAGTCTATATGCGGCGCGATGTCCGGATCACCGCAAAGGTGCAGCCGCGTCACCTGCGGCACTTCTTCTGAAACGGACAAGTGATGCTGGGCCAGATCGTCGATGAAGATCGCTTGAGCGGGCGCATATTCTTCTATGATCGCTCTCAGCGCAGGACCCTTGGGTCCCTGATTTGTGAACACACGCGCATGGACCCCGTGATTCTTCAATTGCTCGGCACGATGATCGCGCCGCTTGTCGACAAGGTTTGTCAGAATCACGACTTCGGCATCCTCGGCCAAGCGGTTGATACCATCGACCGCACCGGCAATTGGCAATTGCCGATCCATCTCCGTATCGAAGAACTTGCCAAGATAGCGCCAGATTTCCTCCGGCGGCAGCACTTCTCCGCTTTCACGCCAGCGCATGGCAGTCGCGAAATTGTTGCCCTGCAAATTGAAGGTGATCTCACCGCCTTCTTCAAGCCACTCCTTGAAATGCGCGACCATGTGAAGGATCACTTCGTCGCAATCGCTGATGATAAGAGGGCGAGTCATTCTGGTGTTCCCTGGCGCAATTGAGCGCGCGCTGCGATAAGCTCTTCTGGCGTGACCGCAAGCGCCTCTGCGCATTGGACGAGATCAGGCTCATGATCAGCCAGGAAATCCAGCACTGCTAACATGACAATGGGATTGTCGAGACCGCTTCGCAGCGCGTCTGGATCAAGTCCGGTTAATGAAAGCAAGCGTTCCGCCCTTGGCTGATCGCTGCATGTCCAGCCAAGGGCCGCAAGCGCGAGAGCCATCGCGGCACTGTTGGAAGCGCCATTGGCCTCCGTATTCTTACCTGAATTTGTAGAGAGAATTGTCGCCGCCTTCACCTGGGTTTATACACGTTCACTAACAGGGAGCATTCCAGCCAGTGTCAAAGAGAATATTGGTCGTCGAAGATAACGATTTAAACCGCAAATTGTTCTGCGACGTCCTGAGAGCCAATGGATTTGAAGCCGAACCCTGCGCTGATGGGGCCGCCGCACTTGATACTGCGCGCGATATCACGCCTGATTTGATCATTATGGATATCCAGCTCGCCAATATTTCCGGCATTGACTTGATCCAGCAGGCCAAGGCGGACAGCACATTGTCCGATGTGCCTGTATTGGCTGTCACAGCCTATGCCGGAAAGGGCGATGAAGACCGCATCAGGGAAGCCGGAGCGGCAGGTTATCTGGCAAAGCCGATATCGATCATGCCGTTCATGAATGCGGTCAAAGGGCTTGTCGAATAAGAACATTCAAGCCGCGCAAGCCTATGTTCATGCCCGGTCGCCAAATGCGCAAAACTTGACAAGCTGCATCTTCAACCGCTTTTCACCCGTAATTGCGTGGCATCTCCCGCGCTCTCGAAGACTTAGAAAGGTTTCACCCTGATGGATCGCGCCGAAATCGACGCTACAATTCGCTCTTTGATCGAGCCCTTCAACAAGAAGGAAGTCGAGATCACGGACGAAACCACTTTCGCCAACGACCTGGAATTCGACAGCCTGACGGTTATGGATTTTGTCGCGGCAATCGAAGACGAATTCGACATCATCATTAGCATGAACCAGCAGGCGGAAATCGAGAATTTCGGCCAGCTCATCGATGCTGTAGCGAAGCTGCAAGACAGCTGAGGAAATAGTAGGCCGATGACTGACCAGGATCTCATGACAGAGAAGGGCGATCTCTTCTCCAAGTTCGATGATCTCATCCAGATGCGCGAAGGTCTGCTGGCGAGCGGGGTTGAAGATCCTTTCAATCTCGTGATGGAGAAAGTGCTTTCGCCTACGCGGGCGATTTGCAACGGGCGCGACACCATCCTGCTTGGTACATATAACTATATGGGCATGACGTTCGATCCGGATGTGATCGATGCGGGCAAGCAAGCGCTCGCTGATTACGGTTCGGGCACGACCGGAAGCCGCGTTCTAAATGGCACTTATCAGGGCCATAAGGAATGCGAGGACGCTCTGAAAGAGTTCTACGCCATGGACCACGCAATGGTGTTCTCGACCGGTTATCAGGCCAATCTCGGGATCATTGCGACCATCGCTGGCAAAGGCGATTACATCGTGCTCGACATCGACAGCCACGCATCAATCTATGATGGCTGCGCAATGGGCAAAGCCGAGATCGTGCCGTTTAAGCACAATGACATCGAAGCGATGGAGAAGCGCTTGCGGCGCATTCCGGAAGAGGCTGGCAAGCTCGTGGTTCTTGAAGGCGTCTATTCGATGTTGGGGGACGTTGCGCCGCTCAAAGAGATGGTCGCAATCGCGAAGAAATACGGGGCGATGGTCCTCGTCGACGAAGCGCACTCGATGGGCTTTATCGGTGAAAATGGCCGCGGCGTTTGCGAGGAAGCCGGCATTATTGATGATGTCGATTTCATCATCGGGACATTCTCGAAAAGCGTTGGGACAGTCGGCGGTTTTTGCGTCTCGAACCACCCGAAGTTTGAAGTCCTAAGGCTGGTATGCCGTCCTTATGTGTTCACTGCGAGCTTGCCGCCTAGCGTGGTAGCGACTGCGGCGACTTCTATCCGCAAGCTGATGCATGGCTCTAACAAGCGCGCGCACCTTTGGGAAAACTCTAAACGCTTGCACAAAGGGCTGACGGAGCTTGGTTTTGAGCTAGGGACGGACGAGCCTCAAAGCGCAATCGTAGCGGTCATCATGCCGGACCTGGAGCGAGGCGCTGCAATGTGGGAAGCGCTCTTAAAAGAAGGGCTTTATGTCAATCTCGCGCGACCGCCAGCGACACCGGCCAACATGACATTGCTGCGCTGTTCGCTTTGCGCAGAACACAGCGCAGAAGAGGTTGAAACCATTCTTGGAATGTTCGAGCGCGCGGGCAATGCGATAGGTATCATTTGACACAAAATGGGCGGCCGAGGCACGAAGCCTCGGCCGCCCGTCCTGCATGTCCCCCGACTGCAGTTGTAAGGCAAAGTTAAGCCCTTGCCTCCTCTCCAACTGATTGATCCGTCTGTGTTTTATTCTCTGGGAATACCGGCCACATGAGCTGCTGGCCGAGCGTAGCGGGTGCCAGGTTCTCAACGCCATAGCTTTCCGGATATCTGCGCGTGATCTTCGCTGTACCGAACAGAACATCCCAGAAAAACAGCAGGTTGCCGTAGTTCCCTTTGTAGTTGACGGCTGGATCATCGGCATGGCGACCATGATGCGCGTGATGCGTTGCCGGGGTCGAAATTGTCCGCTCAATCAACCACATAACAGGGGAGAGCCATTTGATGCGGTAAAGCGGCTTGTCCCAGGCGACGTCCGAATGCGCGCCGGTAATAACCGCAAGCTTTACAACGATATAGCCAGCATAGACCCACCCCAGACCAAGGTAGATAAGCACGCCAGACAGCCAGATGCCCGGCATCATCGCATAGTAAAACAGGTTATTCCGGTAGACCAGCCGCACGCTCATATATTGCGCGTTGTGATGCGCGCGGTGCAGATTGTAGAGCCATGAGAATGTGTGGCTCGCGCGGTGCCACCAATATTGCATCATATCATCGAGAATGAGGAACAGCGCGATCGCGGCAAAGACATTGATTTCGGAAAGCGCGCCTTCCCATTGCGGCGCGATCCAACCCGCCAAAGCAGCCGACGAGAACAGGATTGTCGGCTGTGTAAAGCCCAGCAACACAAACATACTGACCGCTTCGACAATGCCATCATCGCGCGTCTGCTCGGCTTTCGAAAACAAATTGGAGCGCAAGAGCTCCAGAAACGCGAAGCTGAGGAAGATCGCGAGAATCGCTAGGGTTGAACCGGGCATGTGACCTCTCCTTGTCGCAAACCGATATAACTGATAGCTCGCACACAGAATGTCAGATATTTTACAATTTGATCCGCGCTCGCTTAGCGCGCCCATGCTGTTCTCTGTGCTTGAGCCAGACCATCAGGCTTCGCTGCTGACAAACGCGCCCAAGCGGCAGTTCGCGGAAGGTGCGATCATCCAGAACAGAGGGGAGAAAGCGCAAGGCTTCTATCTGATCGAAACCGGCTCTGTTGCCATCGGCCAATTCCTCATGAGCGGAGATTTTCGCGGGGTTGCGCTGCTAGGCGCTGGAGATTCCTGGGGTGAGCTCGCCATGCTGACTGAGCGGCCAAGGGTCGTGGATGCGATTGCCAGAACGGATTGTACAGTACGGTTCATCGGTGAAAGCGACTTCGACGCCCTGGTCGCGCGCGAACCGGCGATCATGCGAAAACTGCTGGTGGCGCTGTCAGCGCAGCTGCAGGAATTGCTCAATGTGATGAGCGGCATCAGGCGCGGTTCCGCGATGCCGCGCGTTGCCGCCATGCTCAACACACTGGCTCGCAACATGACTTTGCCTGCGCAGATTTCTATCACGCAGCAGGAGCTGGCAGAGTTCCTCGGCCTGACCAGAGCCACAGTCAATGCGGCCTTGAACGCGCTTTCCGAGGCTGGCGCAATCACGAGAGGCTATGGCGCGATTACCGTTGTATCGCGAGTAAGTCTCGAAGAAGAAATGCTACAGGATTAGCCGGCTCAGGCTGGTGAGATCTCAGTCACCTGATCGCATTTGTGCGGCTCACCATCATCGCTTCCGCCAAGCTGTGTGATCGCTACAAAGCCAGCGACGACCAGCACGACAAAGATCGTTGTGACAGTGCCGAGATATTTGTCGATGATGCGCTTGATCGGCGCACCAAAAACCTGAAACAGAATGCCGACGACCATGAATATGAGCGCGCGTCCGGCAAGGGCCGCGAGCGTGAACGTCACAATGTTCATCTCGATGAAGCCCGCTGTGATCGTCATCAGCTTGAACGGGATCGGCGTTCCGGCAGCAAGGAACACCGCTGCCGCGCCTTGCTCGCGAATATAGCATGCTGCGACCGGGAAACTTTCCGACAGGCCCAGCACACCGAGCATCCATTCGCCGACGGTCTCATATAGGAAATAGCCAATGGTATAGCCGAACAGCCCGCCCAGCACCGAGGCTATTGTCGCTATCGCGGCAAAGCGGATCGCTTTCTTTGGCTCTGCCAGACACATCAGGCCAAGCAGTGGATGCGGCGGGATCGGAAAGAAGCTCGACTCGATAAAGCAGAAGAATGCCAGCCACCCTTGCGCATGCGGGTGAGCAGCTTTGTCCATCGTCCAGTCGTAAAGACCGCGGATCAATCGCATCATGGAAGGGAAGTATCCTTGCTGGTTTTGCGCGATTTACGGCAGGCCTCGCTAGCGCGCAACAGTGCGTTTGTAACCTATTTGGCACTTTTTGATTGACATCGTCACACTCTTTGGGTACAAAACAAGAACATCGCGATAGTGTGATTCGCTCAACCGGTGGCGCTCCAGCAGCGCTGCTGCCTCCCCCGCAGCATGGAATTCCGTATGACAGACACGCCGAAACAGAAAGTTTCGGGCGCCAATAAAGGGCGCTCGATCAATACACGCTGGCGCGACAACTTTATTCAAGAGCTCGCCCGCACCTCAAACGTCACGAAGTCTGCCAAAGCCGTCAACCAAACTACCAGTACCGTCTACCGGCTGCGCAGCAGTGATCCGGCTTTCGCGCAGAAGTGGCTGAACGCTTTGTGGGAAGGCTATGTCCATCTCGAAATGGAAGTGCTGCGCCGCCTTCGCGAAGGCGACCTCAAGACCGAAGATGGCGACAAGTACGATTTCGCCAATGCCATTCGTTTGCTGAGCGCGCACCGCGATAATGCCGCTGAAGCACAAGCGGCCAGACACAATGTGAGTGCGGCGGAGGTGCGCGCATCAATCGACAGGAAAGTGGAACAGATCCGCTCGCAAGTGCTGGCAGAGAAACAATCGCGTGCCGTCAACTAAGCTTGCGTGGCTCGCTGACACGACGCCTGAGCAACGCCGCAAACTGGTCAAGGTTCTTACACCCCGAGAACTCGGCGAGTTTATGACATATTGGGAGCACTGGGCGCGCAAAGAACAATTGCCGCCCGAGGGCGATTGGCGGACCTGGCTCATGCTCGCCGGACGCGGCTTCGGCAAGACACGTGCGGGTGCGGAATGGACGCGCATGATCGCAGAAAGCGATCCAAAGGCGCGCATCGCACTGATCTCGTCATCAATCGGTGAAGCGCGCAGTGTGATGGTCGAAGGCGAAAGCGGGATCCTCGCTTGCAGTCCCTTGGACAGAGTGCCGAGATTTGAACCGTCACGTCGAAGGCTGATTTTTGCCAATGGTGCGCAAGCGCAGTTGTTCTCTGCCGCAGAGCCTGAGAGCCTGCGCGGTCCGCAACACAGCCATGCTTCCAGGACAGAGCCAGAAAGAATTCTTCGTGAACGAAGCGCTCGGCATACTGGATGGCCTCTGGCAGGTCTCAGTCGAAGGAACAGTGGCAACCCCGCCGTCCGAACCGACTGTTGGCGAGTGCTGGATTGTGGCCTCAGCCGCAACCGGAGAGTGGATCGGGGAAGACAGCAAACTCGCACTGTGGAGCGAGAGCGGCTGGAGCTTCATATCGCCCGTTCAGGGGATGTTTGTTTTCGACAAGTCGTCCTCACAGTTTCGGCGATACGACAATGGCTGGAATGCCGCCGATCCGGCAAGCGCTCCGCAAGGTGGAAGTGTCATAGATGTGGAGGCACGCGCTGCAATTGGGGAGCTTGTCGCAGCTCTGCGCACATTCGGCGTATTCCCACCTTCTTAGAGGTGAAAACCACCGATTCTGCAGTATGTTAACCTTTGGTCGCCATATCCGCCTGACTTGAGCAGGAGCCGCGACATAATAGCGACTTTATTGCAACAGTGGGTAGGCATTGTCCGCTTGCCACGTAACAAGGTAAAAGTTAAAGAGCATCAGTGGCTTCAAACCGCGTTTAATAAGGGGAATACATAATGCGCAAACTCGTCATAGGAATGGCGATTGCATCAACGGCGCTTACAACGCCAGCGCTTGCCCGCGAAGACCAATGGTATGTTGGTGTCGACGGCGGCGTGATGATCGTCGAGGATGCAGATTGGGACATCGGTGGCAACAACGATGTTGCTACGACCGATTACGACACAGGCTTCGATTTCGGCGGTGTTGTAGGCTACGACTTCGGTGCTTTCCGTCTTGAGACGGAAGCAAGCTATCGTACGTCCGACCTCAACGACATCACATTGGGACCTGACCAGTTCAATGCAGAAGGCGGCGTTGACGCGCTCAGCTTTATGCTGAACGGTCTGTTCGACTTCGGTCCCGACGATGGCCTGCAAGGTTTCGCTGGTGGTGGTGTTGGTATTGCCCGCACTTCACTTGATCTTGTGAGCGATGTCGCAAGTTTCGACGATTCCGACACAGGTTTCGCATGGCAGCTTCTCGCTGGTATTCGCGCTCCGCTGACAAAGCATTGGGATGCTGGCCTCAAGTATCGTTATTTCAACGCACCGAATATCGGCATCATCGATTCTACGGGCGCAAATTTTGATACTGACGTGTCAACGCACTCTCTGATGGCGTCGATCGTGTACAACTTCGGCGGCGAAACGGTTCCACCACCGCCTCCTCCACCGCCTCCACCGCCACCACCACCGCCACCACCTCCACCGCCTCCTCCACCGCCGGCACCGGTCTGCAACACGGGTCCATACATCGTGTTCTTTGATTGGGATCAGTCGGACATCACAGCTGAAGCTGCGACGATCCTCGACAATGCAGTTACGGCTTATGCCGATTGCGGTACGGCTAGTGTGATGCTGGCAGGCCATGCTGACCGTTCTGGTAGCGTGACCTACAACATGGGCCTCGCGGAGCGTCGTAACGACTCAGTCCAGGCATATCTGGCTGGTCGCGGTGTTCCAGAAGATCGCATCTCGAGCGAAGCTTTCGGTGAATCGCAGCCCCGCGTGCCAACCGCGGATGGTGTTCGCGAACTGCAGAACCGCCGAGTCGAGATTTCTTACGGTCCGGGTTCGGGCATGTAAGGATCGCGACTAAGCGATAGCAATTTAAGGGGCCGGTTTTCCGGCCCCTTTTTTGTGTCTGGTAAACGAGGAGCTGCCCGCTAGAAGGTGAGAATCCGCTGATTCAGGAGAACACCTCGTGCGTGCATATTCATTCGCTACAATTAGCCTAATCGTTGTGCTTGGCGCATGCGGCACTGCTGATCCGGATGGCGCTACCACCGCGGACGACACAGTGACCGGGACCGGGATTGTCGGGACCGCGGCATTGAGTGACGGGGCAGGAAACCCGGTGGGCAACGTCACCCTTTCCGAAGAAAACGGACAGCTACTCCTGAAGTTTGAGGGCCAGGACTTACCCTCAGGAACGAGCGGATTTCACTTGCACACGACTGGCCTATGTGGAGCACCCGATTTCACTAGCGCTGGGGGACATTTGAACCCTGCGGACAAGGAGCACGGAGCAGACAATCCTGCAGGCAAGCATCTTGGCGACTTGCCAAACCTGATCATCAATGATGATGGTACCGCATCAGCAAGCCTGACTGTCTCTGAACGGAGCAAAGAAGCGTTGGCCGCCATCTTCGACGAGGATGGGACAGCGGTCATGGTCCATGCGGATGCCGATGACTATGCGACGGACCCTACTGGGAACGCAGGGTCGAGGATTGCATGTGGAGTGATTCAGAAGGCCAGCTAAGCTAACACTTTCGTGGGAGCTTCATGTCTTGAAGAACTGCCAAGCCAGATTGTTCAGTCTGGCTCACCAGCGGCTTTTGCACGCTCGAGCACCGTCTCATTTGCTTTCGGCACAAGTTTGATCGCGGCAACAAGCAGCGCTAGGCCGATGGGTGTGATCCACAGCGTTGACAGAACACCAATGCTCAAATCTCCATCGTTCTGAGCCGAAACATAGCCCGCGGTATACGGTCCCAGAGCCAGTCCAACCAAAGTCGTCGCCAAGAAGAACGTCGCTGTCGCGGTCCCGCGCATACGAGGCAGAACCAAGGCTTGGCTACTCGCGGCAGCAGCCCCCAGTGCAGAAGCGGCCAGCGCGCCGACGACCACATTGAGTATGATGAACAGTACGAAGCTGTCTGTCGTATATTGGACGATCGCGAAGGGGATGGGGCTCAATAGCCCGAAAAGTACTACCCAGATCCGGCCAGCCTGAGTTCGCTGGAAGAGTGCATCGGCCATTCGCCCGCCAAGAATGACCCCAAGGAAACCGCCAGCTGCGCCGCCCCCGCCAAGCCAAAAACCGAGCTCAGCTTTCGATACATCGAATACTCGTTCTGCAAAAGGCGCTCCCCAATATGAGGCCGAGTAGGCCATAAATGCTACAGTACCGTACCCGAGAATGGTGCAGAGGAATGCTGGCGACCCCCAAGTTAAAGCAAAGGTGGGATAGTCACGAACCCGGAGAGAAGTTGCCCACGAGAATACCGCGTAATAGCCTATCGCGAGAAGAAACCATTGGTCGGTGATCATGGGCAAATCGACCCCGATCACCGATCCAAGCGCGCTAACAATCACGCCCTCTCCGGACTGAAGCCAAACCGTAAGCATATGAGCTACAACAAATGCACCAAGAAAGACTGCAATGTTGAGCAGCAGGCTTTTCGTTCCGCGCTCATTGGCGCCAAAAAAGGTGAAGCCGGGAATGATCGTGTAGAGTTCTCTCACGAAACCCCGGAATGGTTTGGGATCTTCCGGAGTTTCCAAGCCGTCGATTGCTCCTCTGACCGGCTCGCGCAATGTGGCGACCCAAATTGCGAGCAATAGACCGGGCACACCGACTGCGATAAAAGCTGCCTGCCAGCCCACAAGGCCTAGCCAAGGATCGCCGTCTGGAAACGCAGAATTCCATCGATCAACGATCACGCCGCCGATCGCGAGTGATACCCCACCACCGATGTAGAGGCCGGAGCTGTAAATCGCGAGCGCAGTCGCACGAAGCCGCGCAGGAAACCAGTCCGAAATCAAAGAGTAGGCTGACGGGCTCGCCGTCGCCTCACCGACTCCCACGCCGATCCGCGCAACTGTGAGTGTCGCAGCATCCCTTGCAAAACCAGAGACTGCGGTCATGGCGGACCAAAGCGTCAGTCCCAAAGTCATCAAGCGCACGCGTTTCCAACTATCGGCCAGTTTCCCAAGCGGGATTCCGAAGAGCGCGTAGAAGATGGCGAATGCGGTCCCGTAGAGAAAGCCAAGATACGCATCATCAACGCCCAAATCGGCTTTGATGTCGTTCGCGAGGATTGAGAGGATTTGCCGGTCGATGAAGTTCAAGACATAGACCAGAACCAAGACGCTGAGTGCGTACCAGCTGTAAGAGGGGACCGGAGCATCAGCATTGCTCTCAGCTTGCGGCTGGTTGTCACTCATACTCTCTCCCTTGAATCTCATGCTTCTTAGGCTGCGTATTGCGTTGTGTCTTCAATCTTCGCTTCTGCAAATCCCTTTTTACGCAATCGGCAGGAATCGCACAGTCCGCATGCTTGGCCATCCGGACTAGGATCATAGCAAGACCACGACCAAGCCGGATCTAAGCCTAGCCGAGCGCATTCGTGCGCAATGTCAGCTTTAGTCATATGCTGTAACGGAGCATGGATTTGGACGCCGCGATCCTCAACACCCATCTTGGTGCCAAGTCGGGCAGTCTCCGCAAAACTCGAAATGAACTCGGGACGACAATCAGGGTATCCCGAATAGTCGAGTGCATTCACTCCGATAAAGACATCATGCGCGTCTTTTGCTTCGGCATAAGCGACGGTCAGCGATAGAAAAACCAGGTTTCTCGCCGGAACATATGTGACTGGAATATCTTGGCCCACGCCTTCCTTCGGCACTTCGACGTCATCCGTGAGAGCCGATCCGCCAAAGGCCCGCAAATCCAAATCAATCACACTGTGTGCTTTAGCACCCAAACGCTTCACGATGGCTCTCGCAGAATCAATCTCTCGCACATGACGCTGACCATAATTGATCGTTAATGCATGCAATGCGAAGCCTTGCTCAATCGCAAGCGCCGCGGACACCATTGAGTCCAGCCCACCAGAGAGCAGCACAACGGCCGGCTTCGTATTTTCTGAGAGTTTCGCGTTCATGTCCTCGGCTTAATGAAAGCCGCGCAAACTTCAATCAGTCTTGCTGATTTACTGGCAAGCGCCCTGGTAACGAGCTTCAGCGTAGACTTGAAAGGGGCGCTCGTTAGCAATGCCTTGGCTCGAGAGCTGCAACAGGGCTCGCGTTTCGCGCCTAATGGTCGTGCGACCATAGCCGTCACCTGGGCAAGAATACTGCACAGTCGCCATATCAGGCTCATTGGCGACGATGACATTGCTGCATCCGGATTTGCCATGTTTGAGCTTCAAAAGCTCACGGCCTGAGCGCACACAGATTGAGCGCGGCGGAGACCCATCGCGGAAGCGGATGCTCCATTGGCCTTTCTCAATTCCATCAAATACTGCGAGGCGAGTATCCTGCGCCTTCCCGGCAGGTGCAAAGGCAAGCGCAATGACGCCCGCAATTGCAAGCAGACAAGAAATAGTCGCAGCTTTGATCGTACGATTCACGATGGATCAGTCTTCCAGCAAGGCCCTCACGACAATGTGTGGACTCGAAGCAATTTATAGCACGTATTAGCTCAGCAGCGATAAACCGTTACTTAACGGCGACAAACGGAGTTCGTGGTCAATTTGGCAAGATGAACTCACGTGAGCAGAACGCGCAATCGACCACAATCTCACCAGCATCATTGCGCATCGCAGCGCGCTCATCTTCGGGAAAGCGCTCCAGTACTGCTGTGTAATGTTCGACTGAGCAGCGGCAACCGCGAGACAAAAGCGCGCCCGGCTGGACGTTGATCCGATCTTCTTCGTGATACAGCCTCCAGACAAGGCCCTCCATGGAAAGCGCTGGGTCAAGTAGTTCTGCATGGCTCAACGTCCCACCTACGATTGCCACATGCTCCCAATCCGGATGGTCATGTCGCACATGCAATCGCTCGCGGCCCTCTTCACCATCCGCCAAATGCTGTACCAAGATGCCTGCAGCTACACAGCCTTCAGAGCCGCTTTGCAGTGCAACGCGAATGAGCGTTGGGACTTGCTCTGATTGAACGAAGTAACGCTCGCACGCTTCAGTCAGGCTGTCGCCCTCGAGTGGCACAATTCCCTGATAGCGATTGCCTTTGCCGCCGGCGGCTGGACCGGTTTCGAATGTGACAGCAAGATGGCCCTTGCCAAACAGGGCTCGTAACGTGGGATTCGCGCCGAGGCCGCCCAGCTGCGCGGCATCGAATTCGGCATAGCCGCGCAGCTCCCCCTCCCGAAAATCGCAGACCAGCAGGCGAACAATCCCTTCTTGCGTCTGAGCTTGCATGGTGAGCTGACCACCATTCTTCAGCAGCCCTCCCATCAACGCACCCAGAACCAAGGCTTCAGCCAAGAGATGCTTGATCGGGGCCGGATAGTCATGGGCCGACAAGACGGTGTCGACCACCTTGTCCAGCCGGACCATCCGGCCACGCGCGTTGCGTGCAGGCAGGGAAAAGCCCAGCAATTGATCGGCAAAGATCTCAGGCGGTGCGGTCTGAATATTGGTCATGCGCGTTCATATGGAGGCTAACAAAGGGCTTTTTAAGCCCTCGAATGACCTCCATTTCTTTCGCTCAGCTTACTTGAGCAGACCGAATGCCCAAAGCAAGATGGATTTCTGCGCGTGGATCCGGTTTTCCGCTTCATGAAACACAACCGACTGAGGACCTTCGAACACAGCTTCATTAACCTCGTCTCCGACATGCGCCGGTAGACAATGCAAGAAGAGCGCATCGGACTTGGCCTGCGCCATCAAAGCCTCATTGACCTGATATGGTGCCATCGCAGCGCGCTTCTCCGCAGCATCTGCCTGGCCCATCGAAATCCATGTGTCAGTTACAATCACATCTGCGCCCATCGCAGCAGAGCTTGCGTTCTGTGTGAGGGTGACGGTGCACCCCGCATCGCGCGCCATCTCGACGAATTCGGCCTCAGGCTCATATCCGGCTGGTGTCGCGACCCGAACGTTGAACTTCATCAATGCCGCTGCTTCCAGAATGGAATGCAGCACATTGTTGCCGTCTCCGAACCAAGCCACTTCCAGCCCCGGCAATGACTTGCCATGTTCAATGACTGTCAGAAGATCGGCCACAATCTGGCATGGATGCGAACGATCAGTCAGTCCATTAATCACTGGAACATGGGCATGATCCGCGAGCTCTTCCGCCTTTGCATGATCGTCGGTTCGGATCATGATCGCATCAACCATGCGGCTCAATACGCGTGCGGTGTCCGCGATCGTTTCGCCGCGGCCAAGCTGACTGGTCGCACTGTCAAGGATCAGACAGGACCCGCCTAGCTGGCGCATCGCGATATCAAAGCTGACACGGGTGCGCGTGGAGTTCTTTTCGAAGATCATCGCCAACACGCGCCCATCGAGAGGCTTGTCCGCATCGGGCTTGGCCTTGGGCCAGCCTTTACGCAGTGCCTTGCGGTCAATTGCATCTGCCATCATCCCGGCAATGGCATTGCCACCTGCATCGGAGAGATCGAGAAAATTCTGCACCGCTGGCGCAAGATCAAGTGGTCTCGAATCGCTCATCAGCTTGCATCAGGCGAGTAGCTCGCCGCCCCAGCCGAAAGCTTTTCAAAGAATTCGTCCATCTCAGCATCACCGAGAACTAGCGGAGGCAGAACGCGCAGCGTGTTATCGCCCGCAGCGACAGTCAGCAGCTGGTGATTATCGCGCAGATGGACGAAGAATGGCCTGCTTTCCACTTTCATCTTGATGCCAAGCATCAATCCCTTGCCGCGCACGAGTTCGAACAGCTCCGGATAGTTTCCGATAAACTGTTCCAGCCGCGAGCGTAGTCGCTCACCTTTCTCGCGAACGCTGGAAAGGAACTCCTCGTTCGCCACAGCGTCCATCACCGCGCTGCCTGCTGCCATAGCAAGCGGATTGCCGCCGTAAGTGGAACCATGGGTACCAGGGACCATGCCGCGCGCGGACTTCTCAGTCGCGAGGCATGCGCCGAGAGGGAATCCCCCACCGATCCCTTTTGCTGTCGCCACGATGTCAGGCGTGATGCCGTATTGCTCGTAAGCGTATAGCGTGCCGGTGCGAGCAACGCCGCACTGCACTTCATCAAGCACCAGCATCAGATCATTCTCGTCAGCCAGTTTGCGCAGGCCTTGCATGAATTCTTCCGATGCCGGACGGATACCGCCTTCACCCTGTATCGGCTCGACGAGGAAGCCAGCCGTGTTTGGCCCCATCAGAGCCTTGGCCGATTCCAGATTATCGAACTCGGCATATTTGAACCCGGCCAGAAGCGGCGAGAAGCCGTGATGCATCTTCTCCTGATTAGACGCACTAATCGTGGCCATGGTCCGGCCGTGGAAGGCATTGGCAAAGGTAATGAGCTCAAACCGCGTCGTATCCCCATCGTGCTGGTGGTAAGCGCGCGCGGTTTTGATCGCAGTCTCAACCGCTTCTGCGCCTGAATTGGTGAAGAAGACCGTGTCGGCAAAGGTGTTATCGACCAGTTGCTGCGCGAGCTTCTCGCCTTGTGGACTGCCATAGAGATTTGAGACATGCATCAAGGTCTCAGCCTGTTTCTGAATAGCTGAAATTAGACCTTCATGGCTGTGACCGAGCAGATTGACCGCTATGCCACTCGCGAAATCGAGATAGCGCGTGCCGTCTTCGTCGATCAGATGGCAGTGTTCTCCTCGGACCGGACGCACACCGCACCGAGGGTAAACGGGCATCAGTGGAGTAATAGCCATAGCAGCACCTCAAATCTCGAATTCGGAAATAATGCAAAACCAAAGAGAAATGGCGACCCCCTGTCTCATGGACTGGGGCCGCCATTTGCTCCGTTTAGTTTGTCGCTAGCCGCGGGTCAAACCGCTGGCTGAGCAGGCTCATCAACCTTGAACGGGCACGAGGTTGACCGCCGAGTATTTCCCTCGTCGGTCGACTTCGAGATCGAACTCGAACCGTTCGCCTTCATTGATGCCTTGCAAGCCGGACCGCTCAACTGCACTGATGTGCACGAACGCATCGGGTTGACCGTCATCGCGCGTCAGGAAGCCAAAACCCTTCATCGAGTTGAAGAACTTGACTGTGCCTGTCGCTTTTTCACCGGTCAGCTCACGCTGCGGAGCTGCACTGCGCTGCTCTACCTGGATCACGTCACCGACAATCTGGATATCTTGTGCAGATACCTTGCCGCCACGGTCTACGAGATTGAACTCAAGCTCCTGACCTTCAGCCAATCCCTCAAGACCAGCACGCTCAACTGCACTGATGTGAATGAACACATCTTCGCCGCCGGTTTCCTGCTGAATGAAGCCGAATCCCTTCTGGCTGTTGAAGAATTTGACGGTGCCTTTGCCGGTTCCAACGACCTGTGCTGGCATGCGGTTGAATCCGCCGCCGTCACCGCCGCTGCCGCCACCGCCACGAGGGCCACCGCCTCCTGGGCCACCGCGATTGCCACCGCCGAAACGGTCGCCTCCACCGCCGCCGAAGCGATCTCCACCGCCGCCGCCGTAGCCGCCGCGATCATCGCGTCTGCCGCCAAAACCGCCGCGGTCATTACCAAAATCGGAAGGTGGCTTGTAGCCTTCACCGCCGAATGGATCGAAACTGTCTTCGCCGAATCCGTCGCGCTTGTCTTTGCCGCGCCGACGGCCTCTATCGTAACCCATAACTCAAAAAATACCTTGTCATCCCGCCCAAAAATCTACGGTGTCGGAAACAGGGACGGCATTCCGTTCCGAACACGCAAGAAGAGTAGACTCGACGCCTAAACCCCACCTCACCATTCGCGGCATAGCGCAAAAATACGCTTTGAGCGAATGATTTAAGGTTACAAAGCTTTATGGCGCAGCTTTGTGACATTTTGGCAAATCCTGAATTTTTGGCTAATTGGACATCCCGATCCCTGCATCGTCATGACAGTGCGCAGAAATTCAAGAAAGTTGCCGAACCATGCCCGATTTCCGCCTCTTATCCGACACGATGTTTGCCAGCCCTCAAATTTCGTCCGCGGATCTTGCGCTGGCGGCAGAACGTGGCGTCACACTTGTAATCAACAACCGGCCTGACGGCGAAGCGCCTGACGAACCACAAGGCCCTGAAATCGAAGCGGCGGCTAATGCCGCTGGGATGCGATATCTTGCTATCCCAATAGGTCATTCGGGATTTAGTGAACCGCAGGTCGAAGCCATGCAGCAAGCGCTCGCCGCGAATACTGGCAAAACGCTTGCATATTGCCGGTCAGGTACCCGCTCGACCTTTCTGTGGGCTCTCGCGCAAGCGCGCGCCGGTGCAAATCCGATTGAAATCGCTGCTGCCGCGAACGCTGCGGGCTACGATGTCTCACCAATCCAGCCCGCACTTGATATGTTCGCGAGCCAAGCCCGCGACTGACCAATCTCGACGAGCTGCCCGTGCTGATACCCGCTGAAACCTTGCAATTTGCAGGATCGCTCGTCGCGATTCTGATACTTGCATGGCTGGTAAAGCGCCTCGGACTTGGGAGAAATCCAACGCTTGCGGATGACGATCATGCGAAGACCGTCGCGGCTGAAGTGCATGATGGATTCGTAGCAGAATCGGTCGCGCGTGATGAAAAGGGTGAGGGTGCCTTACTGCGCGATGCCCGAGGGCGGACCATGGTGCTCAAGCCGCACGGTGTGCATTTTGCCGGCCGCATCCTCACATCAAGCGCTTCCGCAACGCTCTCGGGCAGTAGCCTTCAGATCATGTCTGGCGAGAAACGCTTCGGCGACGTGTATTTGACGATTGAAGACGCCGCCTATTGGGCTGAGGCCATCAATCGACTACACGAAGCGGGCAATGCCTGATTTTTCGCCTGTTGATTATGCCGTACCCGGCTTTGTGCTGCTCGTCCTGATCGAGATGATCTGGGCTTGGAAGCGCAAGCCGCAAGCTTACGAAGCCAAGGACACACTCACCAGCCTCGCCTTTGGGCTCGGAAGCACGGTGTCGGGCCTCATCTTCGGCGGATTTTTCTTCCTTCTGTTTCTGACCGTTTGGGAACACCGCGTCTTAGACTTCGGACCCGAATGGTGGGCTGTCTGGTGGACATGGCCGCTGTGCTTCGTACTCGACGACCTCAAATATTACTGGGTGCATCGCGCGGGGCATCGCATTCGCTGGATGTGGGCTGCTCATGTGAACCATCACTCGAGCCAGCACTACAATCTCTCGACAGCTTTGCGGCAGACTTGGACTGGGCCATTCACGTTCGGCTTCTTGTTCGCACTCCCATTAGTTCTTCTTGGCTTCCACCCAGCAATGATCGCGATCTGCGGTGGCTTCAATCTGATCTACCAGTTCTGGATCCACACAGAAGCAATCGACAAAATGCCGCGTTGGTTTGAGGCAGTCATGAACACGCCAAGCCATCACCGTGTGCATCACGCCACCAACCCGCGTTATCTCGATCGCAATTACGCGGGCGTTTTCATCATCTGGGACAAACTGTTCGGCACGTTCGAGCCCGAAACCGAAGACGAGAAAATTCGCTATGGGATCGTCAAGCAACTCGGCAGCTTCAACTTGTTATGGTCTGTGTTTCACGAGTGGGTTGGGATGCTTAGCGATATCTGGCGAGCACCATGGAAGCACAAGCTGTCTTACCTTCTGCGCGAGCCCGGCTGGACACATGACGGTAGCCACGACACCTCCGACATGATCCGTTCGCGCTGGAAAGAGCGACAAACACAAGCTGGCACTCAAGAAAACCAAGTTTCATTGCAAAACCCGATTGCGAGCGGGCGTGAGGCTGCCTAACATCGCTCTCCAAGAGGAGAGACAATGGACACGTTCGATTATGTCGTTATTGGTGGAGGCAGTGCGGGCAGCGCGGTCACAGGCCGGCTAGCAGAAGATGGAGCAAGCTCGGTTTGCTTGCTGGAAGCTGGCGGCCGCAACGACAACTTTCTGGTCAAGACGCCCGGCTTCATGCCGTTCCTTTTGAAGAATACCAATTACCGCTACGACACCGTCCCGCAGAAAGGCCTCAACGGTCGTATCGGTTATCAGCCGCGCGGCAAAGGGCTCGGTGGATCATCGGCAATCAACGCAATGGTCTATATTCGCGGAAATGCCTGGGACTATGACAACTGGGCCGCGATGGGCTGCACCGGCTGGGCCTATGCCGACGTATTGCCTTACTTCAAACGTAGCGAAGGCAATGTGCGCGGCAAGAGCGAGTATCACGGCGGCGAGGGTCCGCTCTCGGTCTCTGACCAGCATTGGACCAACCCCACCAGCCGCGCCTTCGTTGAGAGTGCCGCGGCGCTTCAACTGCCCACCACTGACGACTTCAACGATAACAGTCAGGCAGGCTTCGGCATTTATCAAGTGACCCAAAAAGATGGCGAGCGCTGGTCAGCCGCTCGCGCCTATGTCGAGCCTTTGCGCGAGAAGCCCAATCTCGACATTCGCACAGGCACTCTGGTTGAGAAGCTCGTGATCGAGAATGGCCGGGTGACCGGCGTTGCAATCAAGCGCGGCCGCAAGCGCGAAGTGGTGTCCGCATGCAAAGGCGTGATCCTGTCCGCTGGCGCATTTAACTCTCCGCAAATCCTGATGCTGTCCGGCATTGGTCCGGCCGAGCATTTGCGCGAACATGGCGTGGATGTCGTGCTCGACAAGCCTGCTGTTGGCAGCGATTTGCAGGATCATATCGACTATGTTTCCGGATGGGAGACGGAATCCAAAGAGCCGATTGGTGACTCGCTGTCGGGCACCTGGAAGATGGTCAAAGGCATTGTCGAACATCGGCGCAAGCGCACGGGCATCATGACGACGCCTTATGCCGAAAGCGGCGGTTTCTGGACTGTCATGCCCGATAGCCCGGCACCAGATATCCAGTGGCATTTCGTACCGGCCATGCTCGAAGACCATGGCCGCGAGAAGATCAAAGGCCATGGCTTCTCCCTCCATGCCTGCGTGCTGCGCCCGGAAAGCCGCGGCACGGTCCGATTGAATTCCGGCAATGCTGCCGATGCGCCACGGATCGATCCGAACTTCCTCGAAGATGACCGCGACATCGCGACACTGCGCGCAGGTGTGCGCCTGTCGCACCGCATTGCAGAAGCTCCGCCGCTTACGGACTATAAGCCCAAGGATCGCCACGCGATCGATTTGAATGATGATGCCGCGCTTGACGAGCTCATCCGCAACCGCGCAGACACCGTCTACCACCCTGTGGGCACTTGCCGCATGGGATCAGACGAAAACGCGGTAGTCGACCCGAGCTTGAAGGCCCGCGGGATCGATGGCCTTTGGATCGCCGATGCGTCAATCATGCCGAAGATCGTGTCCGGAAACACCAACGCGCCGAGCATCATGATCGGCGAGCGTTGCGCTGACTTTGTGAAAGCCGCCACCGCTTGATGCGCGCTCCTCATCCTGTATGCTGCCCGGATTGATCGAGGGAAATATCAGCCATGGACGACAAGAGCACACCGACACAGCGCAATAGCGGCCCGCCTGCAACAGGCGGCTTCGACCTCAATCGGCCGAGCATTATCAGCCTGCTCTATCTGGCGAGCTTCGTGACAGGTGTCACCGGCCTTGTCGGCATCGTTCTTGCGCATATCTGGCGCGGCGAAAGCCACGAGCCATGGGTCTCTTCGCACTACACCTATCTCATTCGCACCTTCTGGATCGGCTTTGCTGCGAGCGTTGTGGCCTTCTTTCTCAGCTTTATCCTGATCGGTGTGCTGCTCTTCCCGCTTATCGCGATCTGGGTCGGCGTGCGCAGCGTTCTGAGCATGGTCAAAGCGCAAAAGCACGAGCCCATGCCGGAGCCTGAAACACTCGCTTTCTAGGGCTCGCTCGCCTCGCTTTCATCATTGGCGACATTGGTCATCTCCGTATCCGGCAGATCGACCTCAACCGCGTTGGGATCCTCTCGCGAGACGATCAGCTCGCCGCCGCTCATGTCCTCGGCATCCGCCTCATAGCTTTTCTCTTCAGCCTGGTTGCACGCCGCCACCGCAAGCGTTGCAACCAGCGCCAAAGTCAAGCGCGGTCCGTGTTCGTCGTGCCCCCTCATGCGGCAAGCTCCCTCGCTTTTGTAACGATCGCGGTAATCTCGTCGAGCAATTCGAGCCGCTGCTTCTTCAGCGTCTCCATCCGCTCATCACTGGCAGCCTCGGCCTGAGCTTCGATGCGGTGCACATCGCGGTTTACCGTGTGATACGCCTCCGCAAGCCGCGCGAAATGCGCATCCGACTGCTTCAATCGCGTCAGCACTTCGCGATCACGCTTGAAGATCGCCGTGAGTTCATTGGGTGTGTGCTGGGACATGGGCCGAGCCTCTCCTTTTTCCATTGGTAGAAGGAGACAATGGCCGATCAAACCGCCACGCGCCTTGATCCAGATCAAGCATGTTGGATACGCATGTTACACAGTCCAGGGAGAAAAACTTCGCACACCCAATTCGGGCGTAAAGTGCTGATAGGATGAGAAAAATCGCCATTCCATTCGCTTAGCAGCGCAAATGGCGTGTAGGACAGGGATATTCGCGCCGCCAGCATGGACACATCCAGCTTGGCAAGCGGCGCGCGGCGCGCTTATCCTGCGTCCTATGGGAAAAGTGCGCGCTTGCGAATTGCCCGAAGGCAGCCTGCTCGCCGGATTTGGCGGGGCAGATGACTATCGCGATTGTTTCTGCCGCGAGGTGCCGGGCGAAGTGTCGCTCGAGCAATATATCGAGCGGTTTTATTCGAGCGCGGTGTTCCGGCCGGAGCGGGTTGTGCTTGGCCTGATCGGGAGAGGCGCGTCAGCGGAGGACATCCGCGCGCTGGCCAGCGGCGAGAGCGATCAGATTGCTGTGTGGAAAGTGGTAGAACGCAAACCCGATGAGATCCTGCTGCTCTCGCGTGACACCAACACGGCGAGTTGGCTGGCGGTGTCCTCAAGTAGCGAAGCGGTAGGACAGACAAAAAATAAAACCAAACTCCTCTTCGGTTCATGGGTTGGCGGCATCAATGAATCTCGCTGGCGCGTGATGCTCGCCCCGCATGTGTGGTACTCGCGGCTGCTGCTGGAGAGCGCGGCGAAGGGGCTGTCATGATGCGGATTGTCACAGCGGCCTTCGCCTATTTCGCGATTGTTTTCGGACTGGGTTTCGTGCTGGGAACGCTGCGCGTGCTGTGGCTCGCCCCGATGGTGGGCGAGACGATTGCCGGATTTATCGAGATGCCGATCATTCTCGGCGCAAGCTGGCTCGCCGCGCTGTGGCTGGTCGGCAAATTCGCGATCACACGCAGCCGCGAAGCGCTCGCCATGGGTGCGCTCGCCTTTGCGCTGCTTATGATGGCTGAAGTGGGGCTCGGCGTGGGCCTGTTTGAAATGACCCCGCGCGAATGGCTCGCCTCGGTCACGCAACCGCCGGGTCTCTACGGCTTGATCGGACAGGTTGTCTTTGGCCTTATGCCTTGGCTGGTGGTGTTGAGGGGGCTGGCTAGAAGCCGCTAGGCTTGGTCGGCGTGCTCAATGACGCGGCGGCAAAGCGCCACAAATTGCTCGTAACTCAGATCGTTTTTCGCGTCATTTGTGCGCCACGCGCAAATCACGAAGTCATAGCGACCATCCTCACCCGAAACGTGGTCAACCGTCGGTAGCAGCGCAAACTGCGCCTTGTATTCTGATCGGCCTGCCTTCGACTTGGCATTGTCATAAGTGCTGATGAGCGACCAATCGAGCTTCTCACCTGTGTAATAGTCATGTGTGCCATGGTCGCAGACAGCAGCGTGAATGGCCTTGCGATATTCCTCCCCACTAATGGCGTGATCCACACGCTTGCGATCACGCCTGAGGTGAGTGGCAGCCTTGCGCCGAAGCCAGCGAATATAGGTGGAATGGTCGATGCCCAGCTCGGGCGGAACGGTGTACCAACTCTTGTCAGACATGCTGTCGGAATGCCGCAGGGTTGAGAGGGCGGTCAAGCAGGGTGAATAGCAATCGACCGCTCAGGAAGGATCGGAACGGCGGGACTATTGGCGGTGAGAGATGTTGCGCCATTTCTACCGCCTTTCCCTTGCAATATATGTTCGAGTCCATCGGCTGCAATAAAAGCAGTTAGTGCATCCTAGTCAGAGAAAGATTTGGCTATGACTGCAAACGGATTTAGCTCGATTTTCCTACTTTCCGTCCCGTCGATCACCTTGAACTTTGTCGCGCACTCCTTGTCTACGATCAGCCTATTGTTGTCCTTATCGACGGCCAGAAAGCTGTCGGCATCGTCCTTCAGAATAACCTTTTCATGGCATCGAGGCCCTGAAATACTATCAAGTTCTACTCGAACAAGAGAGGCGTACTGCCCATCCTCAAGACCATTCAATGAGACTGATATAAACGCGAACGACAGCCAGAAGATTGGCATAATTGCATTCACAGTCAGACCTTTATGCACTGCAAAGGCCGATAGCGATGATGCGAATAGAAGAACCAACGGGAAAATCATCAAGAACCAAAATATGTAGCCTTCGATCATTGAGGATACGGCACCAACCACAAGGAGAGCCAAAGCAAGCAAACCTACAAATGCGTGCTGTGAGTATTTCAATCCTTTGGCCACTCTCGCACCAGCTTTTGAGTGCCGCGATTCAATCTGATCATCAGTTTGGTACGACCAAGCCCCAATAATCAGACCAAGCCCACCGAATAGATACAATGGCGCGACTTCCGCGAGAGAGACAGAGAATACTTCGGTCGGTGATGCGAAATATATCAGTCCGTTACCGAACGAGTAGTAATAAAAAAAGAGGTAAACGAAGCAACAGAATATGTGAAGTGCTGGAATCAGCACGAAAAGGTCTTTGGCTTTGCTTAGCCAGGGGTCCAGCCACTTGAGAGCATCTGGACTCACCGCACCTCCGTCACTCACTCCGCAGCTTCGGTTTCCCCGAACATGTCCGGGCCTTCATCGACAGCCTCTTCCTCGTTCGCCGCCTTCGCCTTCTGGCGCTTGTCAAAGCTTGACCACACGTCCTGCCAATTGCCCTTCGTCGCGCCCTTCGAATATTCGGTCGCGCGGGTTTCGAAGAAGTTCGCATGCTCCACGCCGTTCAGCAGCGGGGCGAGCCAGGGCAGCGGGTGGTCTTCGACCATGTAGATCGGCTGCAGGCCGAGCTGGCCCAGGCGCCAGTCCGCGATGTAGCGGATATACTTCTTGATCTCCTTCGCGGTCATGCCGCTGACGGGGCCCATCTCGAAAGCGAGATCGATGAAGTTGTCTTCCAGGCGCACCGACTTCTGGCAGATGTCGATGATGTCTTCCTTCACCGCCTTGGTGTAGCAATCGCGCTCGCGCACGAATTCGTGGAACAGCCGCACGATGCCCTCGCAGTGGAGGCTCTCGTCGCGCACCGACCAGCTGACGATCTGGCCCATGCCCTTCATCTTGTTGAAGCGCGGGAAGTTCATCAGCATCGCGAAGCTCGCGAACAGCTGCATGCCTTCGGTAAAGCCGCCGAACACCGCGAGCGTGCGGGCGATATCCTCGTCCGTGTCCACGCCGAACAGCTGCAGGTAATCATGCTTGTCCTTCATTTCCTCATATTCGAGGAACGCGCTGTACTCGCTCTCCGGCATGCCGATCGTGTCAAGCAAGTGGCTATACGCCGCGATGTGCACCGTCTCCATATTGGAGAACGCGGTGAGCATCATCTTGACTTCAGTCGGCTTGAACACGCGGCCATATTTGTCGTGGTAGCAATCCTGCACTTCGACGTCGGCCTGCGTGAAGAACCGGAAGATCTGTGTGAGCAGGTTGCGCTCATGCTCAGTGATCTTTTGCGCCCAGTCGCGGCAGTCCTCGCCCAGCGGCACTTCCTCTGGCATCCAGTGGATCTGCTGCTGGCGTTTCCAGAACTCGTAAGCCCACGGATATTCAAAGGGCTTGTAGGTCTTACGGGCTTCGAGCAACGACATCTTGTGGTCTCCAGTGAATCAGTGCGAAATTTCAATATAGAGAATCATTCGCTGAAAACGAAGGCAAGAGCGGTATTTAGGCTGGGGATAGAACGTGCTTTTTTTGAGTCCGGCTGAGGCGGGTTGCAAGCCGCGCAACCCGCTGCATTGCGAAGTGTGCAATCTGCCCTCTTGCCAGCCGCCCAAGGCATGGCCAATGCTGGCGTTTGAGACGCAAAAAAGTGAGCGAACGCAAGCAGAGTGATCGACATTGCCCAGGCACATTCCGGCGACTGGCCTGCGATCGCGCGCTTCGTCGAGCGGTGCTATGGCGCATCTGCGCGATACAAAGGTGAAGCGCGATGGCGCTGGCAGATGGAGCAAGCGCCTTACCCGATGGCAAGCGCATCCCATCCGCCGAGCTGGATCGCGCACGACGGTGCAGAAGTGGTCGGCCAAATCTCGCTTCAACCAGGACGCCTATGGCTAAGCGGTGAGCCGCTCGACATTGGCTGGATCGTCGATGTGATGATCGACGAACGCTATCGCGGGAAAGGGCTCGGGCATCGCCTCTATGGCGCTATCCTTGATGCCGGGCATGTTGCAGTGACACTCACCATGGCGCCAGCCACGCGGCAGATTGCGATGCGCGCTGGCAGCGTCGAACTGCCTCCGGTGGCTCAATTGCTGCGCGCGCAAAACCTCTCGCAAGCAACGATACGCCGCTGGGCGGAACACTCCGCTGAAGCCGGTGGCAGAGCAGGCCGGATCAGGCATGTGACGCCTGTTGCAAAGGCTGTGCTCGACCTCGTCTCGATCATGAGCAAGCCGCGCTCGCAAAACCCGGACTTAGTGTCAAAGGTGCATGCTGTGGACCGCGTCGACAAACGAGACCTCGAGCAATGGCAAGAACGCATACAAAGCGGAGCGCTCACAGGCTTCGACCGTTCCGACGCATTCTGGCGTTGGCGGTTCGAGAACGCGCCAGACCTCGACTATCGTTTCGCCAAGCTCTCAGGCGACGGCAAGGCACGCGGCATTATGGCTTGGCGCGAACCGCTGTCCTGCGAACTGCCAGTTGGCACGATTGCCGATGTGCTTTGCGATCCTGAAGATGGTGAAGGAATGGAGGCACTGCTCCACTATGGCTTGAGCGAATTACAGCATTGCGAAGCTGTGATTGCGGGCGCCTCGACAGAGTGCGAAATCACAGCCTATCGCAAGGCGGGGTTCAAGCCGGTAAAATGGCACCGTCCGACTGTGTCAGCTCGTGACACGGCAGTACTCGAAAAGATTGAGTCAGCAAGCCAGTGGCGCATGACAAAAGCTGACCACGATTGGGACCAGGTCCATCCGTGTTAATTCGCATCGCTGTCGGCAGCTTTGCGAGACCAGGCCCGGCATATCCAGCGCAGATCCCCCTCTTCGATCGCCTCCAATTGCTCCCAGCCCGAGCCGTTCAGCAGCTGTTCGAGCGGCGCAAATCGCGCGTCGTAAACTGTAACGAACACTTGGTCGGACATTGACTGCAAGCTGGCAATCAGGCCGGCAGGATCAGCCGAATAATAGAGCACCTCGCAGGCAGTAATAAGGTCGAACCTTTGACCGGGAAACAGCGCTTCGATATCCTCGCCTGCGCCGACTTCGAATTGCGCATCCGGGCAACGCGCTCTCGCCCGTTGAATTGCCCGCGTACTGACATCGAGCCCGGTCAGGCGCTCGCAAACCTCGGCAAGGACAAGCGATTGCGCGCCTTCTCCACATCCCAGCTCAAGCAAATGGCCCACTTTGCCAAAGCGCTGTTCGATCCTGCGATTGGTCTCAACAAAACGTGCGCGCTCATTCGCGTTATCGAGCCCCCACGGGTCGCTTGCGCGGTACAATGCGTCAAGCCGATCATACCGCCCGCTAAATTGAGAACCGCGTAGCCAGAAGCGCTGCCATAGTGTTGAGAAGAAGCCGCTCACGCTATATGCCTGCGATATAGCTGCCCGCCCGCCTGGCGAGCGCGCTGTGCGAGGGTCCAGCGACCTGAGAGAAGCACATCCAGCCGCTCTTCTTTCATATCGGCGCGCAGGGTATTGCGCGGCCATATCTTCGCTGCGCGATCGCGCAAAGGGCCGCCATCACTGGTATGAATGCGGGTAAAGCGGCGGTCCTTGAGCCAGTTCATGACCCGGCGATCATAAGCGCCAAAAGGGATCGCAACCTCGTCAACCGCCTGGCCCAGCGCATCCTCAATCTCCGCTCTCGCTGTGACGGTTTCATCCTCAAGCGCTTTATCGTCAAGCTTGCGCCAATCGACATGGTCACGACCATGAAGACCGATTGTCATGCCCATGTCCTTAAGCGCAATCAGATCCTCACGAGACAGGTATTTCGGCTGCGACAGCCGTCCCGCAAGGACAAAAAAGCGCGCGGAGAAGCCTCGCTCTGCCAGAACGGATGCACCAATCAGATCAGACTTGTTTCCATCATCAAAGGTAAAGCTGAATTGCGTCCGATCACTTCGGCTAGTGATGCGATCCACCAGCTTCGTGAAGTGCTCCACGCCAAGCCAGTAAGGGCGTTCGTCATCGTCCACACCGCTATGCGGATCGCCAAGCCCATGCAGATTGAGCACAATCATCGCGGCATGCGCTCGCGATGTCTGGGAGAGAATGCAAGGTCATGGGATTGCGGCGCCAAAAGCGCGCGCACATCAGCTGGCGGCGGAAGTTCCAATGCGCCAGCGATGATTGCACGCGCTTCGCTGAACGCGCCGACAGGGATGAGCTGTATGACCTTTGCCAAAACGAACACATAGGCGCCTACCGCGCTTAAAGGTAGAAAGCGTCGTACAAAACGCATGCGATTTCGATAGTTGAAATAATTGGCAAAGGGCGATGGACGCCGTCCGATTGATGTGGTGCCAATCACAGTTCCACCGTGGTGCAAGACCTCTGCTTCCGGCACCACCCGAAGCTCCAAATCACCGCGCCGGAAAGCCCAATCCACTTCCTCATAATAGAGGAAGTAATCCTCCTCCATCAGGCCGACATTCTCAAGGAACCGACGGGATGCAACACAATTCGCCCCAGTAATGAAATCAAGTTCGTCCGCGACCGGCATGCGCGCTGAAGCGGCTTCGCGCCCCCAATTCACCGACTGGCAAACACCGGTCCAGCGTGAAACTTTTCCGCCATCCGTCTGGACACGATCAGGGTGGTCGTGAAATCGTGTGCGGCCGCCCATCAGCGCGAAATTGCCGTCGGCACCGGCCCTTGCGTAGTTCTCAGCTGTGTCAGGCAACACCACACAATCGGGGTTGAGTAGCCAGAACAGTTCAATCTCCGCATCTTGCATCAGCAATGAAAGGCCGCGATTTGTAGCTTCCGCGAAACCGCCGTTCACAGGCGAGCGAATGAGTGTCAACGTAGCGTCGCTGCCCTCAAGATTTTCGCTAACTTTCTCAGCAAAGCTAACAGTCTCTGCGTGTTCGTTTGCCCATGCACGAACTACGTCGCACGTATCATCCTCGCTTGCATTGTCAGTAATGACAATGCGGAGACGCACACCTTGGCTAAGGAGGAGACTGGACAAACAGTTGGCGATGATCTTGGCGGAATTGTAGGTGACAATTGCAACGCCAATCACGGGCTGGTCCACAGGCTGAACCATCGCGGTCTGCACTTGCTGATCGTGAACTGGATCGCCTGACATGGCCTTGCAATGTCATGCAGAGTTTCAGTTTTCAAGCGGGCGGGTTGGCTCTAACCCCTGCTACGGCTCTTCGAGCCGAAAAAGCTTCCGCCGCCCAGCACGGTTATCCCGAGGAAGAAGCCAAAATCGTACCAACCGCCGGTGTTTGGCACCGCATAGACCGCGATCTCAGGTGAGAAGAGCGAGCCGATCCATGCCCACGGGAAGACAAAGCCGTGCCACAGCCCCCACCAGAAACCCGGCACATCAGCGCCGCTTGCGACACCTGCATCGATCTGGTTCGCGCAGGCTGAGAGCAGCAAAGCGAACGCGGCTGCGCATAGGATCCGGGTGGTCATGCAAACTTCTCCAGGCTCAGGTCAGCAATCGCAGGATTATAAACCATACAACGCCAATGAACAGCAGCGCGATCAGCGCTTGCGTCATGACAATGCCTGCGCCTTTACCGCGCTGGCCTTGCCTGAATGCGGCGATCAGCATGATCACGGCTATGATAGTGCCAGCAACACCGATCCAGATTGGGTTCACAAGCGAAGCTCCACGAATATGGGCATTCAGAACAATACGATCGCGCCCCATTCCGGCACGAGGATGTTGAGAACGACATAGAGCGCGAATGGCAAGATCAGTGATGCAAGCGCGAGGAATGGAAACGCAGCTTCCGAAATCGCGCCGGTTGAACGCAGCTTAATGAAAATCGGGATTTCTGTAAGCGCGATAAAGCCGAAGGCGAGCGGCAGAAACAGACCGAGCGTCATGTCAGGTCTGCGCCGATAAAGTGCTGAATTGCCATGCTGCGCCCTCTCCCATTGAGAATGAGAGACTAGGCCAGTTGACCGCCGAACGGCAAGTGCTTGATTTGAATGTTACGCTTTAGACAAACCGCAAAGCTTCGACGCCGGGCGCGCCGTCCGGGATTTCCGCACCAATGGCAGACCAGTCCTGCGCTGCCAGCTTCTGCAACAGCTCGTCGCTTAGCGGACTACGAAACTCCAGCCCCACCTGGTCGCCGCGGCGCCATGTCGCTTGCACCATATGCGGGCCAGTATTGGCAAAATAGAGATGAAGCCGCTCGCCCTTGCGGATTTGCTCGGAAGGATCGAGCAATTTGCACCCGCCGTCAGACACGTCCGCAAGCAAGCTCTGCCATTCGCGGCCATTGCTGTTGCGACAGCCAGCGAGCGCTTGCAGCTCTTTGCGGGAAGTCTTGCGGGTTTTCATGGTGAAGCCGGCGGTAAGGCTAAATCACCAAGAAATCCTTGCCAGATGGCTTGGGCGCGGGAGGTCAACCGCCGCGATAGAAATTGGCTAAGGCGATCATCATGATCATGCACAGGCCGAGCACCAGATGCTTGCGTCCGCCTGCCTGGTCGCCGGAACGCAGCAGCACTGCACCGCGCCATGCATTCAGGATCGCAAGCACGCCAACGATGACGACAGCGCTGATAAAGAGTGTGTCACGATCCATGTGGTTTCCCCTCGTCCCGGACTTCGATCCTATCTCGCTGAACTGGAAAAAGAAACAGCCCGACAAGTTACCTTGCCGGGCCGTCTCGATGTTTACTTTCTAAATCGGTCCTTACTGACAGGCCAGGCATTCCTCATAATCGGTCTGCTGCTCGCCAAGTTCTGCCTTCAATTCGATCTTCTGCGCGTCGGCTGTGTTGTCCGCTTCCACGCCGCCGGCAAAGCCTGCGCGCTGGACTGACTTCGAGCGGAGATAATAGAGCGACTTGATGCCTTTCTCCCATGCCTGGAAGTGCAGCATCATCAGGTCCCACTTGTCGACGTCTGCCGGGATGAACAGGTTCAGAGACTGCGCCTGATCGACATAAGGCGAACGGTCTGCTGCGAATTCGAGCAGCCAGCGCTGGTCGATTTCGAAGCTGGTCTTGAAGGCCGCTTTCTCTTCATCATCGAGGAAGTCCAGGTGCTGGACGCTGCCGCCCTGCTCAAGGATCGAGTTCCATACTTGCGTTGAATCCTTGCTCTTCTCGCGCAGGATCTTCTCAAGATACGGGTTCTTCACAATGAAGGAGCCGGACAGCGTCTTGTGCGTGTAGATGTTTGCAGGGATCGGCTCGATACAAGCCGACGTACCGCCGCAAATGATCGAGATCGACGCGGTCGGCGCGATCGCCATCTTGCAGCTGAAGCGCTCCATCGCGCCCATTTCTTCTGCATCCGGGCATGCACCGCGTTCTTGCGCGAGCAGCATGCTCGCCTCGGACGCCTTGCCCTGGATATGCTTGAACATCTTCAGGTTCCAGACCTTCGCCATCGGGCTTTCAAAGCCGATCTTCTTGGACTGAAGGAAAGAGTGGAAGCCCATCACGCCGAGGCCGACGCTCCGTTCGCGGCTGGCGGAGTATTTCGCGCGCGCCATTTCATCGGGCGCACGGTCGATATAGTCCTGCAGCACATTGTCGAGGAAGCGCATGACGTCCTCGATAAAGGTCTTGTCGCCGTTCCACTCATCCCATTTCTCAAGATTGAGCGATGAGAGGCAGCACACAGCCGTGCGGTCATTGCCCAAGTGGTCAATACCGGTCGGCAGGGTGATTTCCGAGCACAGGTTGGACGTTGACACCTTAAGGCCGAGATCGCGGTGATGCTTGGGCATCATGCGGTTCACAGTGTCGTTGAACACGATGTAAGGCTCGCCCGTTGCCAGGCGGGTTTCAACGAGCTTCTGGAACAGCGAGCGCGCATCAACAGTGCCGCGCACTTCGCCGGTCTTAGGCGATTTCAAGTCAAACTCTGCGCCATCACGCACCGCTTCCATGAACTCGTCGGTGACGAGCACGCCATGGTGCAGGTTCAGCGCCTTGCGGTTGAAGTCGCCCGATGGCTTGCGGATTTCGAGGAACTCTTCGATTTCGGGGTGCGAAATATCGAGATAGCAAGCCGCCGAACCGCGCCGCAGCGACCCTTGCGAGATCGCGAGCGTGAGCGAGTCCATCACGCGCACGAACGGAATGATGCCGCTGGTCTTGCCGTTAAGGCCGACCGGCTCACCAATGCCGCGCACATGGCCCCAATAGGTGCCGATGCCGCCACCTTTGGACGCAAGCCAGACATTCTCGTTCCAGGTTCCAACGATGCCGTTCAAGCTGTCTTCGACCGAATTCAGATAGCAGCTGATCGGTAGACCGCGGCTGGTGCCGCCATTGGACAGCACGGGCGTGGCTGGCATGAACCACAGATTGGAAATGTAGTCATAAAGACGCTGGGCATGATCCTGATCATCGGCATAGGCATCGGCCACGCGCGCAAAGAGGTCCTGGTAGCTTTCATTGGGCAGCAGGTAGCGGTCGGTCAGAGTTTCCTTGCCGAACTCGGTCAGATTGTCGTCGCGCGCTTCATCGGTCACGATCGTGAACCGGCGCGGATTGACCTTCTTGCTGTCGCCATCAACCGCGGCCTTGGCTGCTTCAGCCACAGCACCGGCAAGCGCTTCACCTGCTTTTTCCGCGATCAGCTCTTCCGAGCCTTTGTCCTGCTTTTCCATTGTTACTGCCTTCGCGCTCTTTTGCGCCGCCTTCTTTGCGGACCGAGTCTTCGCTTTGGGTGTGTCGCTCACACCTTCCGCGTTCTCTGTTTCCAGCCCCATTGCTGCGTCGTCCCCGGTCCTGAATTCCATGTCTGTTAAGCCCCACTCTCTTCGCTTCGTTCACGCTACGCGTTTACCCGCGCATGTTCCTGATGTGTTCGACTCGGTGAGATCACCCTCACCTAGCAAGTTTTCAGCGCCAACGGGGGATTAGTTTTCCCGTCTTTGCCCACAGTTACGCTGTGAATTGCCCGAAAAAGACCTGACTCTACCCCCGGCATGAGAAATAGGGTTCCTCATGTCGTATAACTAGGTCTTGTGGGTGAACCCGCAGCTCCAACTACTAGATACTGAATCAGAGGCGGTTCATGTGCAAGAGGGTTAATATCAATTTTACGTTGCGTAATGGCGCAAACTGCTAGTGTGTTATGCCAGCGATACGCCGCGACGCGTGGACAATCCTAGGGTTTTCGACTGCGCAAGCCCAAAAATGAATCTGCGAAAAAATTTTTGCGGGCAAAAGGATGCTTGAGGGGTTGTGAATCAATAGAATCCTGTCGCGCAAGATTCGAATCCGGATCGCTAACCGTTAGCAGCAAAAAACGGGCTCGCTGATTGTGAATCGGCGAGCCATTCTTTGGCTTCAGTTCGTTCTGAAATGCGAATCGGTCAGTCGGTATCCTGGACCCGATCGAGCCGCATTTCCTGACCGCCCTGGCCGATTACCGCTGCAGCGATTGCGCCGTCTTCCTCAACCATGCGAACAGAGGCGTCGACGCCTTGCACGGCAAACTCAGTCTGGCTCTCAGCCACCAGATTAAGCACCGGCTGCGAATTAAGCTTAGCCGTCAGCTTGCCGTCTTCGTCCACAGCAAGCACCAGCGTTCCGATCTCGCTGGTGTAGGAGCCTGCGTACGTCGCCATCACTTCTGGCGCGATAAGGACTACGGGCGCGGCCTCTACCGGACCGACCCAAGTGGCGACTTCGGGTTGCGATGCACCGTTCTGATGCATCTCCATCTGAAGATCTCCGTCCGCATCGCGTGTGATCGCGAACCATGTGAGACTGGATGAGCCATAGAAGAAGCGGTCATCGCCAACCGGGTAGACTTCGCTTTCCGAGCGGCCCGTGCGCAAAGTGTAGAGCTTTCCATCGCGTTCGTAGAACTTGCGCGTTTCCTGATCGTTGATACGGAACTCGCCCAGCAACGGGCTGACCGCATCCATGTCGAGCGGCACCGCAGCAAAGTTCTCAAACGGGTCGCCCAAAGCCATTGCTGCCACTCGGACAGTTACACCGCTTGCAGACATGCCGGGCGAATCAGTGTTGTTGAACACCGCGATGAAAATGTCTTCATCGGGCAGATAGATGCTGTCGGTGTTGAAGCCATTGATGCCGCCGCCATGGCCAATCACTTCGCGACCGCGAATGTCCTGACGGTCCAGGCCGAGACCATATTCGTTCTCAGACCCATCGTTGAGGACGGTAGGCGCAATCATCTGAGCGTAGAGCTTGTCACTCAGCACTTCGCCACTATGCAGCGCATTGCCCCAAGTCGCCAAGTCGAGCACGGAGCCGCGCAAAGCGCCTGCAGCCGCCGGAACGCTCGCATGGATGCCTCCCGCGGGCTGGATCTCCCCTTCGCCGGTGCGTGTATAACCGATCGCCATGTCAGACGTCGTTGCTTCGTCGGCGAAGCTTGCAATTGTTGAAGTGCCGAGCGGCACGGAAATCTGCTCGACAACCACTTGATCCCACGGCTTGCCTGTGACCGCTTCGATTACCGCGCCAACCAGGATGTAGCCGCTATTGTTATAAGCCCACGCGTCTCCGGGCGCGAAGTCCATATCGCGATCCCTGAAAACTTCGATCATCTCGGCAGTAGAGAAATTGCGCGTAAGATTGGCAGGGTTCATCCACCCTGGAATGCTGGTGTAGGACGAAATGCCGGACGTGTGATTGAGGAGTTGGCGAACAGTCACATCAGCACCGGCCTCGGGGTAATCAGGCACGAATTTCGACAGCGGATCATCCAGCGAGAGCGCACCTTGTGCGACCAATTGCAGCAGCGCCGCAGAAGCGATTTGCTTTGTAATCGAGCCTAGCCGGAACACGGTCTCCGGCTTGATCGCTTCGCCCTGTTCAATGTTGGCCATGCCAATGCCGTTAGCATAAACGACTTCGCCACCTTCTGTGACGACGACTGCGACACCAGGCTCATCTGCTTCGAAATTGGCGCTCAGGAGCGCATCCACGTCCTCGGCAAAGCCTTCCGGTACCGCGAGTGCTGGCGTGGCGGTGAATGCGGCGGTCGCAAGCAAAGCCGCTGCGAAACGTGTACGAAGTTGCAAAACATCTCTCCCAATTACTGTATTACAACGATAATACAGTGCGGCGGGATTTCAAGTGCCTTTGCAATCAATCATCTCATGCGGGCGGCGAATGCCCTAGGCGGCCTGACGTGCGCTCTGTGAGCTATGCGCATGCTCTGCGATCGCATCGGCCATTGTGTCGACCAGTTCCGAAGGCAAATCATGGCCCCAGCCGGGATAGGTCTTAAGCGTTGCACCGGGAATGGCAGCAGCGGTTGCTTTGCCGCCCTCCAGCTTAACGAGAGGATCGGCTTCACCATGCAGGACAAGCGTTGGTGTCGATACCGACTTCAAGCGCTCGGTCCGGTCGCCGTCATCGATGATCGCAGCAAGCTGACGAGGAAGCCCTGCGGGATACACACTGCGCTTCACGCTTTCACGAACGCGTGTCTCAAGCCGCTCTGGGTCAAGACGATAGCCCGGACTGCCAATCGCAAGCGCGACCATCTTGCCGCGCTCCACCAGGTATTCCTCATCCATCGACTTCAATGGCGCTGTGAGCGCTTTGATTGCAGGCTTGTCTGCCTGTGGCAGCTTCGGATTGCCGGTGGTTGAAAAGATCGAGGTCAGGCTCAGCAAACGGTGCTCGTGCTCGATCGCCATGAGCTGCGCGATCATACCGCCCATGCTCGCGCCAACCACATGCGCCTGCTCGATCTCTAACGCCTCCAGCACGCCCGCCGCATCTGCTGCCATATCGCTGAGCGAGTACGGCACTTTGGGCGGAAAGCCGAGCCGCGAAAACAGGATCTGACGCAGGACACCAGGCGCCTTCGCTCCATCGAACTTGTGGCTAAGCCCGATATCGCGATTGTCGAACCGGATCACCCGGAAGCCGCGCATCGCAAGCGCTTCAACAAACTCTATCGGCCACAAAGTCATCTGGGCGCCGAGCCCCATGACAAGCAGCATGGGCGGTGCATCTTTGGCACCGTGTTCGTCGTAGAAAAGCTCTAATCCATTCGCTTGAATATGCGGCATAATGCGATGCGCCCCTTGCCTTGATACTATTTACTGACACGGCGCGATGGACACGCCCTTGATGTCACATAAATGCATTAAGGCAAAAGGCACAACCGCAAGCTGTCCAAGAGACTAGAGCGCAATCGCGATATATGTGCGCTTGCCGCCATTAGCTGCAAGCCGCGCGCGTTCGCTCTTAGCCAGCTCTTTGGCAAATTGGTCCCGCTGTTGGCGCGATTCAGCAAAGATGATGTTTGCGACGAAGGTCTGGTCCTGAACATTGCGCACGGGCGCTTCATCCAAGTCCTGCAAACGCCGCACAGCGTCTTTCGCGAGCCTGTCAGTCAACATATTGCCGGTCTTCTGCATATATTCGAAATTGTGGGCCTTGCCCTTGTCGTTGAGCGTGAAGCGCAGCTGCACAATGCCGTTCTTGGGCTGATATCCGGGTTTGTGCTGCGCAAGATAGAGCTGACGCTCTAGATCTGAAGTGATCTCGGCCGTCCAGGCTTCCATCGCGGCTTCTGACTGGACCACGATTGGCTCGCTGCCAGCAAGCGCCGGAGTGGCAAGACCTGCAAGTACAAGCGCAGCAGGGGCGAACAAGCGGGGGAATGTATTCTTCATCGGTTCATCCTTTCGTGAAATCGTCACGGATGACCGGCCATCATGTGTCTCGAGCCGCGCAGCACCAGTCCCATTGCGTAACGCAGCTTGGGCATGCGGTCGATCGAGAGACAGCCTGGACAAGCTCGCATCGCGGGGACAAGCGCTTGGGGGGCCAGACTGCCTCCTGATATGTAAAATGCGCCTCACGCGCTGCCACTTCAATCGCGCATCGACCAGTGGTTCGCTAGGATCGCCACAAGTCCCATCTTACCCGACCAATCGCAAACGAGCCTCGACAAACGCCGCAGACAGAAATTTGCTGCTAGAGTGAACCGGATAGCGGGCCAGATGCACTGTACAGGCATGATGGACGGGAAAAAATTATGGCTGAGCACAATTCGCGCAAGATGCGTGGCCGCGCGCTGGACGCTTATCTGGTGGCAAGTGCGCAAGCCGGTAGCCGAACAGCTCTCAATCAGTTGGCGCGCAGATGGCACCCCAAACTGCTCGCCCATGCAAGGCGGCTCACAGGCGAGGCAGAGCTCGCCGAAGAGGCTGTCCAGCACGGATGGAGCGCAATTGTCCGCGGCATCAGCCGCCTCAAAGAGGCAAGCGCTTTTCCGGCTTGGGCATACCGCATTGTCTCGCGCAGCTGTGCGGGGGAAATCGGACGGATTACGCGTCGGCGCAAGCTCGCGGTGGCGTTTGCTCGCGAGCCGCAAGCGACCGCTTCAGAACCGATTGAACCGGACGAACACAGCACCTTGCGCGCAGCCATCCGCGAGCTTGATCCGCCCCATCGCGCGGCCATTGCGCTCTATCACTTTGAAGAGCTCAGCGTCGCGGAAGTCGCCGTCGCGCTCGATATCCCTGCAGGCACAGTGAAAACGCGCCTGATGAATGCCCGCAAAAAATTGCGCCAAATCCTTGAAGGAGAAGCCTCATGACCACCAAAACCACCGACGAGCTCGACCAGATGATCGACGCCGCGCTTGATGCAGAAGAGCGCGAGCTGCTCAGCCAGATCGGCGAAGAGCCGGGCTACTTCAGCCAGGTCTGGGGCCTGTTTGGCGGGCAGCTCGGCTGGGTTACCTGGCTCTTGATGATCATCCAGACTGTGATGTTCATCGCAAGTGTCTATGCCGCGATCCAATTCTTCAATGCGACCGACACACTTGTAGCCCTGCACTGGGGCCTGCCCGCTGTCGCGCTGCTTCTCATGTCTGCCATGACCAAATTCCTGCTCTGGCCGAGCATGCAAACCAATCGCGTCCTGCGCGAATTGAAGCGCGTTGAGCTCCAGATCGCGCGCGCCAATCATCGCGGTTGATAGGCGAGCGCCTTGCTTAATCGCTCCTCATCTGGAAGACTTCACGTCAGACGGATGAGGAGGTAAGGGTTATGGCGCAGTTTCAAATGCTTGGACGCAGAGGGTTTATTGCCGGAGCGGGGGCTGGATTGCTTGTCCTTCCCTTTGCATCACCGCTGCGCGCACAAGGCCTGACGGACCTCCTCGCGATGGCGTCTGACAGTGCGCTCGACAAGCTGGCTCAACCCGATGCGTTTTATGATGACGAAGACATCCGCATCAAACTGCCGCTGATCGGCGGGCTGGATCTTGGCGGCATTGGCGGCGCTTTGGGCGGTCTGTTCGGCAGACGCTCGCGCATCAATCCGCTGGCTGGCCTCACACGGACCGTCAACGATGCTGCAGGCGCGGCGGCTGGCGAAGCCAAGCCCATCTTCCGCGAAAGCATCGGCGCGCTTGAACTGTCAGACGCGCCGGGCATAATCGGTAACGATGATGGCGGCACGCGGTACTTGCGTGAAAGCTCTGGTGGGACCCTGAATGGCAAGCTGCGCCCGCTGGTGGATGACGCAATGACCAGCCTTGGCGCTTATGGCCAGCTTGATGAGCTGGGCGAGAAGTATGAGCTTGTCCGCGATGCGGGGCTAACCAGCGAGAAGCTGGGAGACAGCGTGACTGAGCAAGCGCTCGACGGCATCTTTGCCTATATGGGCAAGGAAGAAGCGAAGTTCCGCGCGAACCCGCTGGAGAAGGCTGGTGGTTTGCTAAAGGGCTTGCTGGATTGAGTGATTCCGGCCCGCCCCTTTCGACGCATAAAAGTCGATGGCCGACGAAGAGCGATAATCGGACGAAGCGAACGTTTTGGAGATACCAAGCGATTTCATAGCCATTGACGATTGGTGACATTTGTCGCCATATGGCGACATGAAACCATCACAAACCGAGTTGCCGATCTTGCAGCACCTTTGGGGTAAAGGAGCTCAGAGTGTGGGCGAAATCCATCAGGCTGTAGGCCCGGAGCTGAATTGGTCGCGTTCCTCTACGCGCAAAACCGTTGAACGGATGGTCGAAAAGGGCCTGTTGTCGGTCAGTGAGGAACATGGCCTCAACATTTACCGCGCTAAAGCACGCAAAGTGCCAACACTAGCAGGATTGATCCGAAATTTTGCCAACGATGTTTTGGGCCTGGATGGACCGCTACCCGTAGCGAGCCTCGTCAAAAGTCGCCTCTTGGATGAGAGCGAGCTGGCCGAACTCGAAGCTCTGCTAGGGCAAGAAGATAAGGCAGACAGGACTGCAGGAAAGCGCGACAGGTCATGAGCGAAATGCTTTTCTATTTGTTGGCGCTTCTGGCCACCGGCGGGATTATATGCCTCACCCTGTTCGCCGTTTCATCGGCCATGCCGATCTTGAAATTTTGGGGCGGCCTTTGGGCAACGGGACTGATCGTGAGTGTATTTATTCCGCTCGCCGGTGGAGCTTTGACAGTCCTCGCGCCCAGCATGCAGACACCGGCCATTCTGTCTGCAACGCCCGGCGTACTTCATACCGTTTTCGATGCCAGCCTCTTCTCGGGACCGGGTGAGATGACAGGCAATGTCTCGCCCATTATCATCCGTGACGTCGGTCCCACACTTCTTTTAGGGCTCTACATCACTGTCCTTTTGACTGGGCTCATCCGGCTTATCGCAGGGCGACGGCGTGCACAAGCGATGGCATTTCAGGCGCAAGGCCCATACGAGCTCGATGGTATCGCATTCTGGGTATCGTCGGAAGCCGGAGCACCTTTTGCGATCAGCCGAGGGTTCGGACAAGACAATGCACGCATCATCATGCCGGCTCGGTTCGAAGCACAGCTCAACGATTTATCACTCTCACTCATCCTCAGGCACGAACAGGCGCATATCAAGCGTCGGGATGACCAGCTTGGCCTGCTTTTACGGGTTGTTGTCGCGGTTTGCTGGTTCAGCCCGTTTGCGCACATCTTGTTCGCGCGCTGGAGCCAGTCCGCAGAAATCCAATGCGACGCTGCAGCTGTCGCGAACCGTCCAACCGAAATGCGGCGCGTCTTTGCAAATACGTTGCTTGAGGCGCTTCACATAACGGCGGACCGGGTACGGCAATACCCGGCCGCCTCCTTCTCAACCCATCGAATTTGGAGCGAAAAGATGAGAATTACTCAGATTATGAAAGGAAGCCCCGCTGTTTTCAAGCGCAGCGTTGGGGCCATCGTGTTGGCCTGTCTCGCTGTACCGGCAACAGCGATTGGCGCAATGTCGATCGCAGCGCATGGCAAACAAGCGGCATATACGGTAACGACGCCGCCGGCCACACAAGTGATCGCGCATATCAAAATTGTTGAAGGCAAGATTACTGCACGCTTTGGGCAGAGAGCCGATCCCTTCGATGATGGAAAAATCAAAACCCATAATGGCATCGATATCGCTGCTCCAATTGGAACGCCTATTAGAGCTCCATCTGACGGCGTGATTGTTGAAGCGACAAAACTGTTTGATAATAAACCGGCCTACGGTCTAGTCGTGGTGCATATGTCTGGCGATGGCACTCAGACCTTGTTTTCACATTTGGATGAATTCAGCGTCGTGACGGGTCAGAGCGTTACAGCCGGGCAAGAGATCGCCAAAGTCGGCAATTCCGGGCGTAGCACGGGTCCACATGTTCATGTAGAAACTATCCGCAATGGCGAACGGGTTGACCCGCTATCGATCTGGCCGACGCTTCAATAAGCAGCTCATTGCAGGAATGAATGTCCAGAAAACGCCAAGAGGGCGTCCAGCAATGGGCGCCCTCTATGGCACCAATACCGTATCCCGCGCTACGCTATCCGTCTCCGGATAGTCGAGGGTGTAGTGCAGTCCCCGGCTTTCATGCCGCGCGAGCGCGGACTTCACGATCAGCTCGGCTGCCTGCAGCAGATTGCGCAACTCGATCAAGTCAGTCGTGACAACAAAGCTGCCGTAATAGTCTTCGACTTCCTGCTTCAGCAAAGCGATGCGGTTCGCGGCCCGCTCCAGCCGCTTGGTCGTCCGCACGATCCCGACATAGTTCCACATGAAGCGGCGGATCTCTGTCCAGTTCTGCTTGATAACGACTTCTTCATCGGAGTCGGTCACACGGCTTTCATCCCATTCGCGGATCGCAGGCGGCTCTGGCAGCTTGTCCCAGTTCTCCAAGATATCCTTCGCTGCAGCTTCACCGAAAACGAAGCATTCCAGCAGCGAATTCGACGCCAGCCGGTTCGCGCCGTGTAGCCCGCTTTCCGTGCATTCGCCTGCCGCCCACAGGCCCGGCAGATCGGTCCGCGCGTCAAGCCCGATCAGTACGCCGCCGCATGTGTAATGCTGCGCTGGCACGACCGGGATAGGTTCTTTGGTCATATCGATGCCGAGCCCGATCAGCTTGTCGTAAATCGTCGGGAAGTGCTGCTTCACAAACTCCGGAGATTCGTGGCTGATATCGAGATGGACATAGTCCAAGCCATAGCGCTTGATCTGATCGTCATTCGCGCGCGCTACGATGTCGCGCGGCGCAAGCTCCATGCGCTCTCCATCATAATCCGCCATGTAGCGATGGCCGGTTTCCGGGTGCAGCAGATGCCCACCTTCGCCGCGCACAGCCTCTGTAATGAGGAAGTTCTTGACCTCCAGATTGTAGAGGCAAGTCGGGTGGAACTGCATCATCTCCATATTCGCAACGCGCGCACCTGCACGCCATGCCATCGCGATGCCATCGCCCGTCGCGCCGCGCGGCGCGGTTGAGAACTGATAGACGCGCCCCGCTCCGCCCGCTGCGAGAATGGTCGCTTTCGCCACATGTGCCTCGACCCGGCCGGTCTCTTCATTGAGCGCATAAGCGCCCCATACGCGGCCTTCGGCGGAGAACTTCTCGCCATGGCGACCGGTAATGAAATCAATGCAGGTACGTCCTGCCAGCATCGTAATGTTGGGATTGGCTTCGGCAGCTTTGAGAAGCGCCTCCTGAACCGCCCAGCCTGTCGCATCGTTGACGTGGACGATGCGGCGATGCGAATGCCCGCCCTCGCGGGTGAGATGCAGATCGCCGTCTTCAGTGTTGAACGGCACACCTAGCTCGACCAGCCGGTCGATCGATTGTGGCGCGTTTTCAATGACGAACTCGACGGTTTCCTGCCGGTTGAGCCCCGCGCCTGCCACCATCGTATCGCGAACATGGTTTTCGAACGTGTCGCCTGCATCGAGCACCGCAGCGATCCCGCCTTGCGCCCAGGCTGTCGAGCCACCTGTCAGCGAACCCTTGGCCAGCACCAGCACCCGGTTGTGCTCTGCAAGCTCAAGCGCCGCGGTCAATCCCGCTGCACCAGAACCGATAATAAGGACGTCGTAAGTCTTGCCAGTCATGGCGCGTCTCATGGCGGGAAGGACGCGCAAGAGCAAGCGTCAGGGCGCTTGTCCGATCAGCAAGCGCCCTTTGGAAATGCCGTTACTTCACACGGTCATAAGTGAAATCGAAACTCCCAAGCGAGCCATCATCCTTGCGTACCGCCACAGACACATGGAGCTTATCGCTGCCTTCCTGCGTGAATGTCACGGGGCCGAATTTCCAGGTGTCGTCACTGCGTTCCATCAGAGGAAACTCCAGCGCAGCTGACCCTTCCTTGCCCTCCCACCCGGTGAGGTCCGAAGTGAAATGCTTCAATCGCATGGTCAGGCTATCGCCGTCGGGCGTAACAGTGATGAGTTCGTAAAACTCGATCCCGCCCTCGCTATCGCCTTGCCAGAAATGGCCGACCATCTGGTTCTCGTCGGCATAGGTGAAGGTCTCGCCAGCCGGGTTGCCTCCAATCCCTTTGCCTTCCCACGATCCTTCCAGCCAGGCCATATCGGCGAGCGTCGCTGCAGGGCGTTCCACTTCTGATGCGGTTTCGGTCGCACTATCCTCTGCAAAGGTGGGCGCAGCAATCACTCCGCTGAATGCCAGTGCTCCAGCTAGGATCATTGTTGTAAAGCGCATGTCTCAACCCTCCTTAAGCATCAGGTGAATGTCCGCGATCAATTCCTCTTCTGCCACACTTTCCGGATCGGAATGATAGAAGTTGAGCGGGTTATTGTCAGCAAGCTCCAGATCAAGCGCGATCGCAATCCGGTAGAGATTATCCAGCGCTTCATGGACACGGTCATAGTCGCCCTTGTGCCGCAGCCTGAGAGCATGGCCGCCTGTGATCTCGAGCGCTTTGAGGTCATCTTGCGGCTCTACGTCAGCGCTGGTCGAAACCGCGCAATCGAATCGGCAAGCCTCGGTCGGCACATCGCGCGGATCATCATGCGGCACCCCGTAAAGCCCGGTAATATCCTCTGGCCCGACCTGCTGCATGACCAGTTCAAACAGTCGATCAAAGCCATAATTGAGGTCTTCGTAAGCGCCAACCGCGCGCGATGCGACGAGCGTCAAAGGCTGCAATTGCGTCATCTCGATCGCGATTACGCCACCTTCCTCTGCAGGTCTCTTCAGCCGCTCCGCGACTTCGGAAAACAGCGCAGGGTCGGCTTGCAGCTGCGAAGCGGTGGCTCCCGTCAGCGCCTTCAACGCGCGGGCATAGGACTGGCTTGAGCTATACGCGCTCGCGCCTGTCGCGCCCATGATCCCGTCAGGCCCCTTCAGCTCAGGCAAGCTGCCGCCGATACGTGCGCGGGTCAGCGTCTGCTGCGGTGTCTCGCCAGTCATCAGACGGAAAATGCGATGGAAATGAAATTCGGACATAGCTGCTGCCTCCGCCAATGCGCTGAGGTCAGGCCAGTCACCCGTTTGCGCTCCCCCTTCGATGGACTGAAGCGTGCGTTCGATCCGTTGCGTGTAGTTCGCAGCGATAGTCATGAGCATGAACCTCCCTTTCGATGCTCAAGGATTAGCGCGCGCGTTAGCCCTGCGCGTTCCCGATCTTGCGTTCTTTCAGGAAGGCCAGCAAGCGCGCTCAGCCGGAGCCCGTGAGCTGGACGAATACATCTTCCAGATCGGCTTCGCGCGTTGTCACATCCTCGATTGCCAAGCCCTGATCCTGCAGGATCGCAAGCACTTGGCCTGCGGTGAGCTTGTCTTTATCATAAGTGACTTCGACCGAGCGCGCACCGGCAAGCTCGACCTTGGAGAATTCGGCATGGCTCGGCGGCCCTGACAAATCGCGATCAACTGTGACGGAGACGATCTTCTCGCGCGCCATTTCAATGAGCTCGCGCGTCGGCTTGTTGGCAATGCATTCGCCGTGATTGATGATCGCGATCCGGTCACACAGCTGCTCTGCTTCTTCGAGATAGTGCGTAGTGAGCACGACGGTTACGCCATCATCATTAAGGCGCGTGACAAGCTCCCAAAGCTGGCGACGAAGTTCAACATCGACACCTGCGGTTGGCTCATCGAGCACGAGGATCGGCGGCGAATGGACCATCGCCTTCGCAACCAGCAGACGGCGCTTCATCCCTCCTGACAACGTACGGGCATAGGCATCGCGCTTGTCGGCAAGCCGAACGGCTTCCAACAGCTCCTCACTGCGGCGCAGCTCTTTTGCAATGCCGTAGAAGCCGCCCTGGTTTTCAAGCACTTCAAATGGCGTGAAGAACGGGTCGAATACGATCTCTTGCGGAACGATACCGATCGCGCGGCTCGCATTGCGGCGCTGCTGATCGATATCAAAGCCCCAGATTTCCGCGCTGCCGCCGGTTTTCATGACCATTCCAGCGAGGATATTGATGAGCGTTGATTTGCCCGCGCCGTTCGGTCCCAAAAGGCCGAAAATCTCGCCCTGAGGTACGTCAAAACTGACGCCCTTCAAGGCTTCCTTGCCCGGCTCGCCCTTGGCGCCGGCATAGGTCTTTCTAAGTTCACGAATAGAAATGGCAGGCGGTGTTTGCATGACGCGCAGCCCTAGTGGCTATCGACGCTGACTGCAAAGGCTTCGTCACCCGTTGCGAATCTTGCGCGATCGCATTATCGGCAAGGGCTATGAACATTGCTCCGCCCGAAGTCATCCATGTAGACACGCGCCGCGTCAGCTGTGACGGTGCGAGCGATATTCGCACCGGCAAGAATTATCGTCCAGCGGCGCTCGGCCATCCCCGCATCTATCTGGAGATCGATGAGCATGGCTATGTCGATTGCGGCTATTGCGACCGACGGTTTGTCCTGAAGGGCGGTCCCGCTGACGGTGTTGATCAAGCGAGCCTGCCGGACATTGCCGAAGGCGCTGATCCCGGCCACCGCTAAGGGGCCAGACTGACCCGATTGTTCGCCTCACCGCGCACATTGAACCTGTCAGCCTGCGTTCAGGCGGCGATGATACGCTGTCACCTTCAGCTGTAGGAGACTCGCTATGACTCAACGTTTCCCTGTAATCGCCGCTGCAGCGTTTGCTTGCGCAGCACTTTCTGCTCCGGCGGCAATGGCCGCGGAAAAGCAATCTGGCGAAGACGAGCTTGCGGAACTCCTTGAAGGACGCGAAGCCGGCGAACCGACATCATGCATCAGCGATTTCCGTACGGGCCGCAATCTGCGGGTCATTGACGGGACAGCGCTGGTATATGGTCGCGGCAAGACGATTTACGTCAATCGCACGCGCAATCCCAAGCGGCTCGACGATGATGATGTGTTGGTTTCACGCCGCTACGGCTCTCAGATTTGCCGCCAGGACATTATCACGCGCGTTGATCGCGGAAGCGGCTTTTACAATGGTAATGTCTTCTTAGCGGAGTTTGTGCCTTACACCCGCGTCGATAAGGAAGAAGAGCAAGCGGCAGAAAGCTGATCGCTTGCAAGCTTTCGTTTAAACGCGAGGGCTGCATTCCTGCGCATACATACGATAGCGCGAAAGGACCTCCGGCGTCAGCGGATCGATCAGATTCGCTGGCAGCGGTTCAGTAGTCCGTCCGTGACGCGTGAGTATGCGTGCTTCTGAACACCTCCGATGTCTGCCATTTGTGGACGAAGAAAAGCGCCATGCATCTGTTTGTTCCGGCTGATCGTCACTCTCTTCCGCCAGTGCCACCAGTGACTGGATCACGCCTTCGTCCGAAAGATCGCCGGTGCGAATCAATTCTTGCAGACGCTCGGCCTGCAACGGAGCCTCTTCGATCTCGTCGATAGAAAGCGGAGTGACCGCCATGCTTGGGCTGTTGGTCGAGGCAGGAGAGCGACGCGGACTGAACGCCAATGGCGAGCTCTCATTGCGATTCTCGACATGCGCCGAGGCCGTGTAAGCTGGAGAGGTCGTACGGACAGAGCGACCGGCCGCCCAGCAACTGAAACACAGCGCGGTAATCGCGATATACTCGCCTCCATGGGCCAGAATTTCGAACATAGCTCACCCCATCCTGCGCACGATCCCTATGCGCCTGCGAGTTGTAAAACCTAGAGGTGTCAGTTCTAGAGACGGGCTCTTCCGCGCCGTCCCCAAGCATATAGATTACATCGAGAATCGCGGTAATTCGGTTCACTACCTAGCCGGGAACCAACTTACGTTAACGATTTTCTTAACCTTTTCAGGCGCTCGCGAGTGCATTCATCCGTTTAAGAATAGCATCGGCTTCGCTCATGATCCGATCTATCAGCTCTTTGCAAGTCGGGATGTCATTGATGAGCCCCGCGACCATGCCGCAGCTCCACGCGCCGGCGTCCATGTCGCCTTCCATCATTATCCGCGGATAAACGCCTGCAACCTGCTCGATGATATCTTCGAACTTGAGGTCCGCGCCCTTCTCCTTCTCGATCTTGAGAAGCTCTTCGACCGCGTCATTGGTCATAACCCGCTCGGTGTTGCGCAACGGACGCATGACAAGACGGGTATCAAGTTCTGATGCCGCGACAATCGCCTGCTTCACGTTCTCGTGCACCGGCGCTTCCTTGGTTGCGATGAAGCGTGTGCCCATATTCATGCCTTCTGCGCCCATGGCGAGGCTCGCGACAAGGCTGCGGCCATCGGCCATGCCGCCAGATGAAACGAACGGAATTTCCAGCTCGTCCGCGGCGCGCGGCAAAAGGATCATGTTGGGAATATCGTCTTCGCCCGGATGCCCGCCGCATTCAAAGCCATCAACCGAGACCGCATCACAGCCGATGGACTGCGCTTTCAAGGCATGACGAACGCTGGTGCATTTGTGGATCACCTTGACCCCGGCATCCTTGAAATAGGGAAGCACCTGCACCGGATTGTTGCCCGCTGTCTCCACGACTTTAACCCCGCCTTCGATGATCGTGCGCACTAGGCCGGGATAGTCCGGCGCGTTCACCGTCGGCAGGAATGTGAGATTCACGCCAAAGGGCTTGTCCGTCATGTCGCGGCACTTCGCAATTTCATTCGCGAGCTTTTCAGGCGTGCCTTGAGTGAGACCTGTTATGATGCCTAGGCCCCCAGCATTGGACACCGCTGCCGCCATTTCTGCAAAGCCAACATAATGCATCCCGCCTTGGATAATCGGATGCTCGATGCCGAACATTTCAGTGATTGCGGTCTTCATGGTTGGCTCTCCCTTGATGCGAACTCTAGGCCCGAGGCGAATTGTCCCTTCGCTCTCGACCGATTGCAATTTCGCACCTATCCATACTGCTTGCCGCTCTGCTGGCAAGACGGGAGAGAAATATGGTTTCGCCGCAAGCACCGATTGAATCGCCGTTCGGCTATCGCTCGACAGCGCGCGAGGTGGTCGGCGGGATCGACCTTTCCGGCAAGCAGATTGTCGTAACGGGAGGGTACTCCGGCATCGGGACTGAAACAGTCCGCGCGCTTGCAGAAGCAGGTGCGCACGTGATTGTCGGGGCACGGCGACCGGATGCGGCTCGCGAAGTGCTGAGCGAGATGTCTGGCGAAATCACCATCCTTGAGCTTGATCTTTCAGATCCTGCTTCGATTGACGCGTTTGCCAACCAGGTCGCTCAGACAATAGAGCAGCTCGATATCCTGATCAACAATGCCGCGATCATGGCCAGCCCGCTCATGCGAGACGCGCGCGGATACGAGATGCAATTTGCGACCAATCACTTGGGCCATTTCCAGCTCACCGCGAGGCTCTGGCCATTGCTGAAAGCGGCTGACGGCGCGCGCGTTGTCACTCTGTCTTCGACCGGCCACCGCTTGAACGGACTGGATCTGGAGGATCCCAATTGGGAGCGCCGCGAATATGAGAAATGGCCTGCCTACGGCCAAGCCAAAAGCTGCAACGCGTTGTTCGCGCTGGAGCTCGACAAGCGCGGCGAGCCGCATGGCGTGCGCAGCTTCTCCGTGCATCCCGGCGGAATAGATACCCCGCTTCAGCGGCATCTGACTTTCGAAGAGAAAGTCGCGATGGGCTGGATGGATGAAGAAGGGAATGTGCACGAAGCCTTCAAGACGACCGAGCAGGGCGCGTCGACCACCATCTGGTGCGCAGTCTCGCCACTGCTTGACGGGATGGGCGGGGTTTATTGTGAGGACTGCAATATTGCGGCGCCGGGCGATCCGAAGGTGCCCATGGTGGGGGTTTACCCCCATGTTCAGGATGAGCAAGTGGCTGCCGCGCTTTGGACAAAGAGCGAAGAGCTCATCGGTCTGGAGTTCAGGCCATGACGCAAGCCGTCAAACGTCCACAAGCAACCGAGCTGTACTTCGCCAGCCTGATCGCAACCGCCATGGTCTATGCCGCTGGAATACTCATCTTTTCGGCACTGAGCTTCTTTGGCCAGCAGACCGGCGGCTGGGGAGCGGTGTTAAGTTCAATCATCTTCGCGATTTTCTTCGGCACCATTGCAGCGACGGCTATCGCTTTTCTGATAACCGGCCCGCTCGGCACAGGCATCGGTCTTGCCATTGTGCGCCTTACTCCGGCGGGCAGGTGGCAAGGGCCGGTCACAGGAGCCTTAGTCGCAATCGCGCTTGAAGCCTTCACGGTTCTGGTCGTGGCACAAGAGCGGATGGAATGGGAAGGCGGCAATGCCGTGATGCTTGCGATACCCATCATCCTCGCGATGATCGCAGGTGCGATTGTCCAACAGCGCGTGCTGCGCTGGCCGGAGCAACTCAGGTAGGCCCCGCACAGGGCGATTAGCCTATCGGCCCGGTCTCGCACAAATCGCTGACCACGCAAGCTTCGCATTGCGGCGCGCGCGATTTGCACACGCGCTTGCCGAACTGGATCAGCCAGAAGTGCCCGCCTGCTAGCGCCCATTGCGGGCTGCGCTCTTCCAGCTGTTCGGCCGTCTTGTCGGCAGTCTTGGCATCCGTCAGACCGATGCGATTACACACGCGGTGAACATGGGTGTCGACCGCAATCACGTCCTCGCCGAATGTGAAACTCATCACAATATCCGCGCATTTGCGCCCGATGCCCGGCAGGCTGAGGAGACCGTCCCGCGTACTCGGCACAACGCCGCCATGCTCTGCCAAAAGCGCTTCGTTGAACTTGCGGATATTGCGTGTCTTGTTGTTGTAGAGCCCGCACGGCTTGATCGCGGTTGCAATGGCTTCATCATCAAGCGCGAGCATCTCTTCAGGTGTAGATGCCAGAGCGAAAAGCGCCCGCGATGCCTTCGCCGTATTGCTGTCGAGAGATTGAGCGGAAAGCATGCAGGAAATGCAGCTGCGGTACGCGTCAGGCTGACCCTTGGGACCCTTGGCGTTTTTCGTGCGGCCGGGCATTGCGTCGGCCAAGCGGCGATAGACTTCTTCGACTTCTGTTTCGCTGAGCATGCTCAATTCAGCGAGTGGCGGAGCGGGAAGTTCCAGTCTTGCAATCCGCTTTCGCCGGGCAATCAGCGCATTCAGCTTTGCGCGGGCGGCAATAGGTCTGCCCCAGCTTCTTCAAGAGCAAGTGATGCTCGTCTATATCTTCGGCTGACCATTCCTCCGGCAGGATCGGCATCAGCGCATCATAGGTCTTTGCCGTGTCAGCCTTTTCCGGCACGATCCCCATGCGCTGCATGATCCGGCGATGATGCCCATCGATGACCATGGCTTTGCGATTGAGCGTGCTCGCATTCATCACGCCAGCCGAGTTCTTACGCGCAACGCCCGGAAGCTGCTCCAGCCATGCCATTGCTTTCGGCGTCTCCATCTCTACCAAATGCGAGAGATCGACACGTCCCCGCTCATGCTGGATAGCCTTCAAACAATCGCTGAGGCGCTGCGCTGCAACGCTGGGGAAGGTCTGGCGCTGCAAGCGCGCTTCCAACTGATCGACGGGAACATCCGCCACCGCATCCCAATTACCAAACTCTGCGACCAAGCCATCGGTCGAAGCATTGGACGCAGCCGTCTTGGTCTGCGCGCCGATCACACCATGCACCAGCACCCATTCCGGGCTACGTCGTTTGTCTGACGGCCGAATGATCCGGCCAAACGCCGCAATCATCGCGCTTTGCAAGCAGCGCAGAATGTCTGTGCGATTATCGGGACCCAGATCGAGCTGCATAGCGCGCAATCCATCCACCACTTGCTAACGCAGCGCAAGGCAGCCAGATCCATTTGAACTCCGACACAAGTGTTTCCCAGCCGCGCGCAGAAAAGAAACCGAGACCAATCGGCGAGACCCTGATCGGTGTGACAGGAGCAAACACCCTGGCATTTTCCCAAGGCCACCACAGGGCTGCGCCAAGTCCGCCATTGGTGAGCGTATCAAGCAGGCCGTGGCTCGCCATTGCAAAGCTCAGGAACAGAAATGCCGCGAGCGATCTCGCTTCTTTCCAGACAGCGGCGATAACCCCTGCCACCATGACTGCGAAGGCGAGCGAATGTGTCGCCCCGCGATGCCCCCATGGGTCTGCATAGTCGACACCAAGCGCAAATCCGATGACATCGGCATCAGGTGCCATGGCGAGGATAACGCCAGCAACGGTGAGCTTGGGCGAAATCACATCTCTGCCTGCGGCTGCGGCAAGAGCCAGCGGAACCAGTGCGTGAGACATAATGGTAGGCATGGTCTGTCAGTCGCGCTTTGCAAGCCATTGCGCTCTGGCGCTCTGGATCCCTTCATTGGTGCCATCCGCGCTCATCGCAGCAAAGCCACTATCACTTTCAGGTTCGTAAACCACCAGCGACTTATATGCACCGTTGCTGCCGCTTTGCCAGCTTAGAAGCTTTCCCTCTTCCGAGACGCGAAACCGTCCGCCCAGAGTGTAGCCTTCTTCAGGTGTCGCGATACTGGTTAAATCACTGAGCGCATTCTGGCTCAGCCCGCCTTTGTGCGGAAACCGGGCCAGCGCGAGCAAATCGGTTGGCGTAGTCGCAAGACCGCCTGCACAGGTGAGGAATGACGGAATGGGAATGCCGCGTTCTGCAGGCGGCGCTGCGCCTTCGCCGATCTCACCGACGAAAATCCGGCTCTGGCCCATTCCGGCAGGCTCCAGAACAATTTCGCGCAAGATTTCCGCGATCGGGCGGCCTGTCGCTTGCTCAAGGACCGCTTGAACAACCGCCCAGTTGATGAGGTCATAAGACCAGACCTCGCCCGGCGTATTCGCCAATTCGCCGGTGGCATATTTGACCAGGGCTTCGGACGCGCTGTTCGTGCGCAAGACTTCGCCCGCATCCGCTCGGAATGCGGGCATCAGGCCATCGGCAATCCCGCTACGGCTCTGGAGTACCTGCCGGAATGTCACGTCTGCGACGGGCGTGCTCTTCGCTTCCTCGAGGAGTGCGCTCAAAGGCGCATCAATATCCAGCGCCCCCCTATCGCTGAGCCGCAGAGCCGCGATGGTGCATGCGAACTTGCCGATTGAGCCGGCTTCATAGAGAGCGCCTGTCTCGCCGTCGCCTTCGACCTCAGTTGCGATCCGTCCATCCGAGCCGAGCTCCGCATAGCTATATGATTGCGCCATGGCTGGTTGCGCGATGACCAGGGCGGCAATGCTAGCCAGACCAGCAAATGAGACGTGAGTTTTCATGCGTATTCCTCTGGTAATCCAAGTGTTTGATTACCTGGATTTACTGTATTGCCGATGTACTACACATGCTTTCCGACGAACGTAGATCTGTGGCCGTCGATCGCCATGGCTTTGCGCTTGAGCGTGCTTGCATTCATGACGGCAGAAGAGTTCTTGCGTGCAAAGCCGGCAAGCTGCGTCATTTTTCAATGCTGGTGTTCGATCCAGTCACAGCACAGGTTATAAAACGCAAAATCGCGCGCATACCACCTTTCCAGATTGTTCTGCGCCTTTGCGCTTAACTCAGGCGTTGCTGTATAGTCAGTGCTATGCGCAAGCTTTTGGTCTTGAGCGATCGAAAGATCAGCTAAGCGAAGCGCAATGCCCGCTCGCTCAAGCAATTTATCGAAATCTGCGTTGAAATGTTCCTGCCGAATGATCCAGATCGGCGGATGCAATTCCAACGCAAAACCATATTGCGAAAACCAGTCTGACTGTTGCATCGCCGTGTGCGTGATCGACTGCGCGGCTGCCCATGCCAATCGGCCTCGCGTGGTTTCTTCAAACAGGCTTTCTGCAAGGTCGCTGGCGTGTTCGAAATGGGCAAAGGCTTCTGCCTCGTGCGCGCTCCATTCGTTGTAGAGGCGCGGTGCACCTTTGCGCTTGCGTGAGTAGAACCCGGATTTGAAACGTGCGCTCGGGCTGCGAACTGAGAAAAAGTAGCGTGCACCGTCGGGCAGCACTGAAAACTTGTCACCATGCCTAACCCGAACAAATTCAGCATGGCCCTTGGCTTGAACTTGCTCGCACAATTGCCGAACCTGTGTGCCAGCGTTTTTGCCAATATGCAGAAAGAAAATCGCTTCGCCTTTGGTGCGATCGAATGCAGCTCTGAAATGATCGCAATTGGCGCGCCGAATTCCCAAGTGAGAAAGAACAGAACCAATTTTCTCCTGAAGCCCGGTTATCTTCTCACTCCCATTCGATCGTGCCGGGCGGCTTCGACGTATAGTCATAGACCACGCGGTTGATGCCCTGCACTTCATTGACGATGCGTGTGGCCACTCCTGTCAGAAAGCCCGCATCGAACGGATAGACATCAGCGGTCATCCCGTCAGTCGAAGTCACCGCGCGAAGTCCGCAGACGCTGTCATAGGTCCGGCCATCGCCCATGACGCCCACGGTCTTGACCGGGAGCAGCACAGCAAAGGCCTGCCAGATCGCGTCATAGAGCCCGGCCTTTCGGATTTCGTCGAGATAGATCGCATCAGCCTTGCGCAAGATGTCGCAGCGCTCTTTTGTGACTTCGCCCGGAATGCGGATTGCGAGACCCGGCCCCGGAAATGGATGGCGGCCTACAAACATGTCAGGCAATCCGAGCTCGCGGCCAAGGTCGCGCACTTCATCTTTGAAGAGTTCGCGCAATGGCTCGACGAGCTGCATGTTCATGCGCTCTGGCAAGCCGCCGACATTGTGATGGCTCTTGATCGTCACCGATGGACCGCCGGTGAAGCTGACGCTTTCAATAACATCGGGATAGAGCGTCCCTTGAGCGAGGAAATCTGCCCCGCCGATCTTCTGCGCTTCAGCTTCAAACACATCGATGAAGGTCTTGCCGATAAACTTGCGCTTCTTTTCCGGGTCGGTCTGGCCTGCAAGGCCGGACAGGAACATGTCCTCGGCATCCACCACCACAAGCGGAATATTGTAATGGTCGCGGAACATCGTCTCGACCTGTTCACGTTCATTGAGCCGCAGCAAGCCATGATCGACGAACACGCAAGTCAGCTGATCGCCAATCGCTTCATGGATCAGGATTGCCGCGACTGAACTGTCAACCCCGCCGGACAGGCCGCAAATGACTTTACCGTCACCCACCTGCTCGCGAATCTCACGGACTTTTGTCTCGCGGTAAGCGGCCATCGTCCAGTCGCCTTTGAGGCCGCAGACATGGCGGACGAAATTCGCCAGCAGCTTGCCGCCATCGGGCGTGTGCACCACTTCAGGGTGAAACTGTGTGCCGTAAAACTTGCGCTTCTCGTCAGCGATGACTGCGAAAGGCGCGCCATCGCTGGTTGCGACAATCTCAAAGCCCGGCGCAAATTGCGTGACCTTGTCGCCATGGCTCATCCAGACTTGGTGCCGCTCGCCTTCCTTCCAGAGCCCGTCAAACAGCGCGCATTCTTTCGTGACAGTCAGATAAGCGCGGCCAAACTCGCCGCCTTCGCCTGTCTCATGGCCCGGCCGAACTTCCCCGCCAAGCTGGTGAGACATGACTTGCTGGCCATAGCAGATGCCGAGAATGGGAACGCCTGCCTCGAATAGGATATCCGGCGCGCGCGGCGACCCTGCTTCAGGGACGCTGGCGGGCGAGCCGGAAAGGATGATGCCTTTAGGCTTCATGCGGTGGAAGGCTTCCTCCGCGAGGCTGAAAGGTGCGATCTCGGAATAGACGCCAGCTTCGCGCACTCGCCGCGCAATCAACTGGGTAACCTGGCTACCAAAATCAACAATAAGGATGGAATCGGGGAGATGAGCGTCGTCCATGCGGCTATCCTTTGGCGGGGCGACGTGCTTGAGTCCAGAACCCCGGCCAGCGCTTTGCGCAATTACAGTGAAAGACCTCCGAGGAGCTCCTTCAAAGCATCAAAAGTTTGTTGCAAAAAGCGCAAAGGTTTTCCCGGTTATGTCATTTGAGTTCAATTCGGTGAAACACTATTTGGTGCTCATCGCACACGACACGAGGCTCCTCTCCCCCTCCAGTGATGCGACCATGCGAAGAGATGTAGGGACAAGCGAAACGCTTCATTGCATCACAGTCTTCGCAAGCCATGCGTTAGCGAGCGGACTCTTCCCCCTCTCCAGTCTGCACACTGCAATGGCGCTGAATGAGACGCGGTCGAGCCGCACGTCCCCCAATAGTCGGTCGACCGCGTCTTGTTCTCCACCGGGAGGATTGGCCCCCCGTTCGAAGGCAGTTGTCAGCACTTCAGGCTCCGATCGATCACAGTGATCGATAATGTTGTTATTGCGCTGCGTAACTAAATTGCGCGCACCAACGGATCTCCATTCAGATCGCCGGAACGCACTCAGCGCTCAGGCTCAACACAAAGGAGACACGACATGACCATTGCTGCAGAAAAACTGTTCTCACTGGTTCTGGCGGTTGCGATCAGCAGCGTCAGCTTTCAAACCTTCATCGTCTGATACCCCCCAACGAACGCATAATTCAGTCCATTGCCTCAGCCATATCGCGCAGTTCTGTTTTCAAGAGCTTGCCGATATGGCTGCGCGGCATTTCATCGATGATCGTCAGCGCTGACAGACGCTGCGTTTTGCCAAGCCGCGAATTGACCGAGGCGAGGATCGCTTCGCTAGTCGCCTCACCCTTCACTGTCACAAACCCTACCGGCGTCTCACCCCACCGCTTTGACGCAACGCCGATTACCGCTGCTTCGACGACTTGCGGCTCTTTCAGCAATTCGTTTTCCAGATCGACCGGATAGATATTGAAGCCGCCGGAAATGATCATGTCTTTCGCGCGGCCGACAAGTTCTAGAAAACCATCCTCGTCAACTCGGCCGATATCGCCCATACGTTGCCAGATCTCGTTGGTATCTGGGTCCATCCAGTATCCATCTCGGGTTATCTCAGGCTGATTTTGATAGCCACTCATCATGGATTGAGAGCGGCCGATGAGGTTGCCTGGCGTGCCCGGCGGCACGGGTTGATCCTCATCATCGAGCACTTTTAGCTCGCTTCCGGGAGCAGGCCGACCGACCGTGTGGAGCTTGTCGGGAAACTCATGACACGCGAGCAAACACACAACCCCGCCTTCCGTCATGGAATAGATTTCAATGAGCGCGCCGGGCATGCGGCGGAGCACTTCAGACTTCAGCGCAGCGGAGAACGGCGCAGAGGTGCAATACTTCAATGCAAGCGATGACAGATCGTAATCGTCGAAGCCGGGATGATCCATAAGCCTCTGATATTGCACGGGGACCAGCATCGTCGTGGTGATACTGTGACGCTGCGCATTCTCGAGCCAGCGCGCGCAATCGAACTTGCCCATGATCGTCAGCGTCCCACCCGCGAGCATGGTCGCAAGAAAGCTCACCATCGTGGTGTTGGAATAGAGCGGTGTGGAGGCAAGGCTGCGCACCGGAAGTCCCACTTCGAGATAGCTGGACGCGGTGCTCGCAAATTGTCGCCAGCGCATCTGGTGCGAATGGACGATGCCTTTGGGGACGCCGGTCGTGCCAGAGGAATAGATGATGTTGAAAGGAGCTCTTGGGTCGGGTTCGACAGCTGGGGCGCTCACACCCTCCGCCGCCATCCAATTGTCCAGCGCTTCCAGAGGGATATGGTCAATTTCAGGCAGGAAATCCTCACCCAGCTCAGCGCGTTTGGCCGCATCAACAAACAGATGCTGCGCCCCTGAATCGCGCGCCATTCCAACAAGCTGCTCGCGACTAGCGCTGGTCGTCAGCGGCGCTGCCACTCCGCCCGCGCGAACAGCAGCCAGAAACACCAGTGCATAATTGATGCAACTCGTGCCGAGGATCGCGACAGACTGCCCCGGCTGAAGTCCCGTTTCAATGAGCCGCGCTGCGATCCGTTCAATTCGGTCATTGAGCTCACCCCAGGTGATTTCGTCATGCTCATCGCGTATCGCGACTTGTTCTGGTTGAGCCTCGGCCCAGTCTCGCAAAACACCGCAAAAATTGCCCATTTCATCAGCAAGTTTCTGCTTAATTTCTTCTCTTCCCATGGCCGCGCACTCTAATGAAGCGAGCGGCTTCAGCAAGCCTTGATCGATGGCCAAGTCAGGTTCGTGGAAAACCTGCTCCAAAGCGGCCTGAAAGCTTGGGATTCACCCCCTCAGAGCCTATATGAAAGGCATGAGCGAAGAGACTCCTGAAACGGGCGGAAATGCCCCGCAAAAAGGCGAATACGGCGCCGATTCCATCAAGGTCCTCAAAGGCCTCGACGCGGTTCGCAAACGCCCTGGCATGTATATCGGCGACACCGATGATGGCTCCGGCCTACATCATATGGTTTTCGAGGTGTCCGATAACGCCATTGACGAAGCCTTGGCTGGCCATTGCGACCTTGTCCTCATCGAACTGAACCCGGATGGCTCTGTATCGGTCGAGGACAATGGGCGCGGAATTCCGGTCGGCATGCATAAGGAGGAGGGCGTCTCCGCCGCTGAAGTCATCATGACGCAGCTGCACGCAGGCGGTAAGTTTGAGAACACGTCAGACGACAATGCCTACAAGGTTTCAGGCGGCTTGCACGGCGTGGGCGTTTCCGTCGTAAACGCGCTGTCCGAATGGCTGGAGCTCGTCATCTGGCGCGAAGGCAAAGAGCATTGGATGCGCTTCGAGCATGGCGATGCGGTCAATTCGCTCGAAGTGCGCGGCGATGCGCCAGCGGTCGAGAGCAATGGCGATGGGAATGGCCTGAAAAAAGGTACACGCGTCACGTTCCATCACTCGAATGACACGTTCAAGAATGTCACCGAATACGACTTCGACAAGCTAGAGCATCGCTATCGTGAGCTCGCTTTCCTCAATTCCGGTGTACGCATACTCCTTCGCGACAAGCGTCATGAAGAAGTGGTCGAACATGACCTCTTCTATGAAGGCGGTATCGCGGCTTTCGTGAAATGGCTTGATCGCAACAAGCAAGCGCTGATTGGCGAGCCGATTGCGGTTTCGGCAGAGAAGGAAGGCATTGGGATCGATGTCGCGCTGCAGTGGAATGACAGCTATTACGAAAACGTTCTGACCTTCACGAACAACATCCCTCAGCGCGATGGCGGCACGCACTTGGCTGCATTCCGCGCGGCGCTGACCCGAACGCTCAACAATTACGCCAATTCAGCCGGCCTTCTCAAGAAAGAGAAAGTCTCGCTGTCGGGCGAGGACATGCGCGAGGGCCTGACTGCGATTGTCAGTGTCAAACTGCCTGATCCCAAATTCTCCAGCCAGACCAAAGACAAGCTGGTTTCGTCCGAAGTCCGCCAGCCGCTGGAAAGCCTGATGGGCGAGAAGATGACGGAATGGCTTGAAGAAAACCCGGCTGATGCGAAAGCGATCATCCAGAAGATCATCGATGCCGCCGCAGCACGTGAAGCAGCGCGCCGTGCACGAGAAATGAGCCGCAAGGGCGCGATGAGCGTCGCCTCGCTCCCCGGAAAACTGGCTGACTGTCAGGAGCGCGATGCGAGCAAGGCTGAACTGTTTCTGGTCGAGGGCGATTCAGCAGGTGGCTCGGCCAAACAGGGGCGCGACCGCAAGACGCAAGCGATCCTTCCGCTTAAGGGTAAGATCCTCAACGTAGAGCGCGCGCGCTTTGACCGGATCATCTCTTCCAAGGAAGTCGGCACGCTCATCCAGGCGATGGGCACCGGCATTCGCGATGAATTCGACATCGAGAAGCTGCGCTATCACAAAATCGTGATCATGACCGACGCGGACGTGGACGGTGCACATATCCGCACTTTGCTGCTGACCTTCTTCCATCGCCAGATGCCGGAGATTGTGAAAGCAGGCCATTTGTTCATCGCACAGCCCCCGCTGTTTAAAGTCGCGAAGGGTCGAAGCGAAGTTTACCTGAAGGATCAGGGGGCGCTCGACCGCTATCTGGTTGACGCGGGTCTTCAAGGGCGTTTGCTTGAGAGTGCCGAGGGCGCAAGAGGCGGCGAAGATTTGCGCGGGCTTGTCGACCATGCATTGCGCCTGCGCAATCTGCTGGGCTTTGTCCCGCGTCGCTATGACAGCGCAGTGATTGAGCAAATGGCATTGTCGGGTGCGCTTGATCCGTCGCTGGATCGCGAGACCCGCGAACAAGCCCTCGGCTTGGCGGCGCAGCGCCTGCACATGGGCGACCCTGAAGCGCAATGGTCAGCTGAAATGACGGAAGAAGGCGGCGTCATCTTTAAGCGTTTGTGGCGCGGCGTCACCGATGCGCATGTGATCGAAGCACGCTTCCTGTCCAGCACTGAAGCGCACAAGCTCCACGGCCTCGCAGGGCAACAGGCGGAAGCTTACATCCATCCGGCGCGGCTGGTGAAAGGCACTGAAGCTGACCCGGAAATGGTCCCGGACGATGATGTCGAGGAAGATGATGCTCCGGTAGCCGCTGGCGAAGATGCAATCACCCGGCCGACGCAATTGCTGGACGCGGTACTGGCTGCAGGTCGCAAGGGCCTGTCGGTTGCGCGCTATAAGGGCCTTGGTGAAATGAACGCGGAGCAGCTTTGGGAGACTACGCTCGATCCCGATCATCGCGTGCTGCTGCAAGTCAAAGTCGAGGACGCAGATGTGACCGACGAGATATTTACGCGTCTGATGGGCGATGTCGTCGAACCACGCCGCGAGTTCATCCAGGACAACGCACTTAACGTTGCCAATCTCGACGTTTAGAAATTACTGCGAGCAAGGAGAAGCCATTGAACAGGGAAACTGAAAGCGATGCCATCAATCGAGGCGGCTTTTACCTGTTCCTTGCTGCGATAACGCTCGCCACCGCATACATCGTCTGGCCCTTCGCAGCACCATTGTTATGGGCGACTCTGGCAGCGATCATGTTCCAGCCGCTTTATCAATGGGTGTTTGCCCGGATGAGCGACAGCCCCAACCGTGCAGCGTTACTGACACTGCTCTTCATCACAGTCGCAATCCTGTTGCCCGGGTTCTTTATTGGCGGCGTGATCGTCGATGAAGCAGCCAACGTGGTTACCGCATTTCAGGATGGCGAAATCGACCTCGCAGCGTGGGCTGGCCAGATCTTGGCCGCCTTGCCTGCAGAGATCCGCGAGTGGCTCGATCAATCCGGCTTCGCTGATATGTCTGAGATCCAAGAGCGCGCGCAGCAATTTATCGGAGAAAGCGCAGGGTTGCTCGCACAGCAGGCCGTAGCGATAGGCGGGGGCGTTTTCGGATTTGTTCTGTCTTTCATCGTCGGCCTCTATGTGACCTACTTCCTCTTGCGCGACGGTAAGAGAATCGCGGCCCGGGTCATGCACGATTTGCCGATGGAGAACAGCGTTGTGCAGCGCTTGTCCGAGCGCTTCCTCGGCATCGTCCGAGCGACCATCAAAGGCTCGGTCGTTGTCGGACTGGTCCAAGGCGCGCTTGGCGCTCTGACATTCTGGATTGTGGGCCTGCCATCGGTCGTCCTCTTCGGATTGCTCATGGCGATATTCTCGCTCCTCCCGGCGGTTGGAACCGGCATCGTTTGGGTCCCGGCAGCGATTTGGCTGCTCGCGACAGGCGCAACCTGGGAAGGCCTCTTCGTAGTGTTCTCAGGCGTTGTGATCATCGGAATGGCAGACAATGTCCTGCGTCCGATATTGGTCGGTCGCGAAACGGGCATTCCGGACTGGATCATCCTTATCACCACTCTGGGCGGGATAGCGACGCTCGGCCTGTCTGGCGTTGTACTCGGCCCACTGGTCGCCGGTCTGTTCCTTGCCGGCTGGTCGATTGTTCAGGAACTACGCGAGCCGGAAGAGCAGATACCGACGGAAAGCTAAGACGGCGACGATGCGTTCCTTAGTTACCTCCGGATCTCAAGGCGAGCAGGCAGGGCGGCTGTTTCTAGCGGCGGTCGTTGTCGTCTTCCTGCCTTACCTCCCATTCGGCAACATTATCGCTTATCCCTTCGTGATCCTGACGACATGGTTTCACGAGATGGGTCATGGCTTCACTGCCATCCTGCTGGGCAACAGCTTTGAACAATTGGTCATTCTCCCCAGCGGGTCAGGTTATGCCTTGTCCAGCATCGCAAGCGATGCTTCACGGTTTGAGCGCGCAGCGATAGCGGCTGGCGGGCCGATTGCGCCGAGCCTGTTTGGCGCAGCATTCATCCTCGCGAGCGCAAAGACCCAATGGTGGAAGCCTGCGTTCTATGCTTTGACCGCAATCCTCGTCCTTTCAGTCGTGATATGGGTACGCAGCTGGGTAGGTGTTTTGGTGCTCCCCGCGCTTGCCGCTCTGTTTGTGCTTGTTGCGAAGAAAGCTCGTCCCGAATGGCAACGCTTCACGCTGCAATTCATCGGCCTGCTCGCAGCGCTCAGCATGTTTCGCGATTGGGATTACCTGTTCTCGAAAAACGCAACCATCAATGGCGAAGTTATGCTGTCCGACACTGGCCAGATGCAAGCGCAGCTTGCTTTGCCGTACTGGTTCTGGGCGGGCGTCATCATAACCATCTGCTTTGCGATTGTGGGCGTGAGCCTGAAGGTCGCACTCGCAGCGAGCACCCGACAAACCAGCAGCTGGAGCCGCCAGGGTTGGCGGAAACGTTGAAGCAAACGCGAAACTCGGACGAACTGTCTTGAGTTTGCCACCTTTCCTAAGCATGACTTACGCCATGAAAAAGCTTGCAACCCTTGGCGCTCTGTTCGCGCTTACAGCCTGTGCTGCGCAGACATCTCCTGAAACTATCAGCGCAATGCCAAGTCCCGAGCCATTTGAATTGCGTGTCATCGGCCTCAACGACTTTCATGGCAATATCGAGCCTGTCTCCCGCGCGCGGATCGCAGAAACCGGGCAAGAGCCCAAGCGGATTGCAGCAGGTGGTGCAGCCTATCTCGCTGCAGCAGTGAGCGAAGCGCGCCAACAGGCAGAACATTCGCTGGTGATCGCGGCTGGCGATCTGATTGGTGCAAGCCCGCTTGCGAGTTCCTACTTCCTTGATGAGCCAGCAATTGGCGCGATGAACCGATTGGGGCTCGACTTCAATGCTGTGGGCAATCACGAGTTTGATCGCGGATGGGAAGAGCTGACGCGTATCCAGGAAGGCGGCTGCGAAAAGCATACCCTGCGCGAGCCTTGCGGTGTCGAGAAGCCATATCCCGGCGCCGATTTCCAGTTCTTGGCTGCGAATGTGGTCATGCCAGACGGAAACACGCTTTTCTCAGCCTACGGCACGCGGATCTATGGCGAAGGCGAAGCTGAAGTCACTGTAGGCGTGATCGGACTGACGCTGGAAGATACCCCTTCTTTGGTCGAGCCAACAGGTGTTGCGGGACTCACTTTCGCGCCCGAAGCAGCGACCATCAATGCCTCAGTAGAAGCGCTGGCCACGCAAGGGGTGGAAGCGATTATCGTGTCGATCCACCAGGGTCTCTACACTGATGTGGGCTATAACGACAAAAGCTGCGGCGGCGTTGCCGGTCCTTTGATCGACATCCTGAAAAAGGTCGATCCGCGGATTGATCTGGTGATCTCTGGCCATACGCACCGTGCCTATGTTTGTGACTTTGCCAAAATCGATCCCGAGCGTGATTTCTGGGTAGTAAGCGCGGCTTCTGCCGGTACTCTCTTCACCGATATTGTATTGGAGCTTGATCCAGCCACAGGCGATGCCCGCGTCATCTCAGCCGACAACAAGGTTGTGCAAGTCGCTGGCGAAAGCGCTGATCCGGCCTACCGTCAGTACCGGCCCGACGCTGAAATTGCGGCCTATGTCGCGCGCTACGTCGAAGCATCGCGCGAAGCAGCTGAACGCCCGGTCGGGCGGATAGCCGTATCAGCAGGAACGCCTGAAGGTGTTTCGCGCGACAGCTCGCTGGGCAATGCCATCGCAGATGCGCAGCTTTTTGCGACACGCGAAGCAGGAGCGCAAATTGCCTTCATGAACAATGGCGGGATCCGCACCAGCCTGAGGCCTGCGGACGACGGAACCATCACCTATGGTGACATTTTCGCGGTACAGCCCTTCGGCAATCAGCTCGTCACACGCACATTCACCGGCGCGCAATTGCTCGCCGTGCTGGAGCAGCAGTTCGATAGCGGAGAGCGGATCATCGGCCTGCAAGTCTCCGAAGGCTTCGCTTTCAGCTATGACATGAGCAAACCCGAAGGCGAGCGGCTGGTCGGCGCAAGCTTCAACAATGAGCCGATCGACCCAGCAAAATCATACCGCGTGACTATGAACAGCTTTCTTGCTGCGGGCGGCGATGGTTTCACGCTCTTCAAGGAAGGAGCAGACAGCGTTGTCGGGCCAGTTGATTTAGATGCGTTCGAATTATGGCTGGCTCAAGTCGATGTGCGATTGCTGCCGGAAACCGGGCGCATTACTGAATTGACGCCTAGGCCTTAACGCGGCCGCGCTGCTTGCTTAGCTGTCTGCCAGCCGCAGCGTGTTGACGCCGCGTGCACCGCCTTCTTCACCGGATAGACCGATAAAGATCGTGTCGATAATGCGCGCAAGCTTTTCTTCGCTGAGCTTTGCATCGATGTGCAGCAATGTGTCTGGCAACGTGTAATTGTTTACCATCTGATTGATTAGCGACAGCGCTTCATCAATCTCGAGACCTGCAAAGAAGCCGTCTGCCTGCGCCTGAACGATGATCTCGCAGAGGTAATGATCGGCCAGATCAACGAAGCTGCGAACCCGTTCAAACCGGGCCGCTCCCAGTTCGCAAACAACAGCGAAGAAGCCTGGATCAGCGCGGTAACGTTCGCGGTTCACGCGGAAACGCCGCACGAAAAACTCATACATCTTGCGGTTCGGCGGCAAGTCTGCAGCCACAACCTCTTCCATGATCGAAACGTGCGGATCCAGCCATATCTCTGCAACCGCTTCTGTCAGATCGTCTTCGTCTTCGAAGATCTCTTCCACACGGTGACGCGAAATGCCTTCTTCGGCAGCCAGCGTTGTCAGCGGGACTTCCGCCCCGCGCTCTCGCACTAGATCAAGGGTGCGTTGCGCCAGGCGCTTGCGTTCGCTGTCTCTTGTTTGAGGGGGCATGACTGGGGGCGCCTCTTTCTGAACGCAGCTTATTTAGGGATGTCAGGGCTTGGATTAAACCCATGCCGCCGCAAAAAAGCTCTACGCTTTGGGCGGCATGGGGAAAAAGGCCGAAGTGCGCCGCTTATAGTCAGCGTATTTGTCACCCTTTGACTTATCCATTCCCTTTTCCAGCAGCGTCACACCCGACCACTTGGTAAGTGTGAAGGTCAGGAATATCGGCCCAGCGATGGTGTAGGAAGCCAATTCAAAGCTGACGCATGCGCATACGAACCAAATGCCCCACCACGCCATGAAATCGCCAAAGTAATTGGGGTGGCGGGTGTAGCGCCAAAGGCCGGTATCAAGCACCTTGCCTTCATTCGCCGGATCAGCCTTGAACTTGGAGAGCTGCCAATCGCCGACCCATTCGAAGAATATGCCGATAAGATAAACCACCAAGCCAAACCATGCGAGCGGCCCGATAGGCGAAGGTTCTGGCGCGCCAAGAATGCCGACTTGCGCAGGACTGGAAACCAGGAACAGCAGCACGGCCTGCATCAGCCAGACTTTGGTAAGCGCGGCGATTGCAAAATTGCCTTTCTCGCGGTCCTTTTTCAGGATCATCTTGTAGCGCTTGTCTTCGCCTTCCTTGGCCCAGCGACGGATCAGATAGATCCCCAGCCGGAATCCCCAGGCGCTCGCCATCGCCATCAGCAGAAAAGCCAAGGCGCCCGGATTCTCCATTTGCAGGAAACTGGTTATGGCAAGGACACCCATGCCTGCGCCCCAAAACGCGTCGATGAAAGAGACGTCATCGATCTTCACGCTGATGATCCATTGGACCAGCACGAGAGCGAGAAGGATCGCGGCGTTTATGGCAAGAGCTTCAAACATCGTTCTTTCCTGCAATGATATCGCGCGCTTGTTGTTCAAGAACCTTATACCGATCGAGATCCGGAATCTTGGAACGGAACCATTCGGCAATCTTCAGCAAGTCCTCGCCGTAATTACCGCTCGGCATGATTGGCTGACTGAACCCGATCGTTCGCTTCGCATTATCAGCATAGGCAAGGACGATAGGCACGCCAGCTGCTTTGGCGATGTTGTAAAAGCCTGACCTCCATTTGCCGTCGGAGCTGCGCGTGCCTTCGGCGGCAATGACAAGGTTCAACTCTTCGCGCCGATCAAACTCGGCCTTCATCTGCTCGACTGTATTGGTCCGCTTCGTGCGGTCAACTGCGATTCCGCCCATATCGAGCATGAAGTTCTTCATCATGCCACCAAACAACGTGTGCTTGCCCATGAAATTGGGCTGCACATTCGAGTGCTTGGTTGCACCGGCAAAAAAGACGAAATCCCAGTTCGAGGTGTGCGGTGCGCCTGCAATAACGCATTTCTTGACGTCCTCAGGAAAGCGCTCAATGATTGTCCAGCCTTTTTGCCAATAGAAGAACAGGATGATCCGATTCACCAGCCGCGACAGCAGCGTGACATTGCGAGTTTCGTTATGACGCAAAGCGAGCCTCTCCCCCTTTTTTGGAACGGCTTAGCAGTTACGCACGCGAAAGCGATAGGGTTTCACAAGATGAAGCTGGGAAGCCATTTCTGACCGAAGACCACCACGCCATAGCCGAACGACATTCCAACCCATGCGGCGAGATACCACATTTTGCTCAGGCCTCGCTCGCGCGCGGCGATCACGAAGAGCGTCAGCATAATTGCGCATACGATGATCGGTAACGTCCACGTGCCAAGGCCGAGGTCACGGCTCACACGCGCTTCATCGTTAGGCAGATTGAGACTTGCAAGCGATGCCATCACCCGCATTGTCATCGTATTCCACAGGATCAACGGTGCCAGATACCCGAACCGCGCTCTCCCAAGGAATGCCGCAAGCGCAATGAGCAGAGTCACAACAGGCCCAGCGATCGAGATCAAATTGCGATGGAGATCGCTTGCATAGGGCCCGTTCATCGGCGTCACGCTGTTAGATGAGAGTCGCACTTCATAACCGAAACTGACGGCTGTCACCGCATGGCCAATCTCATGCAGCCAATGCGTAATGATTATGCAAACGAACAACAGAAAAACGAGAGTGAAAAACCCACGGACACCACTTGTTTGAGAGGGAGCAGTCCTGTCCATTACATCCGGAATACGCCGAATTGGGGTTTCTCTGGAATTGGTGCTTCAAGCGTCGCTGCAAGAGCAAGGCCCAATACATCGCGGGTCTGCACCGGGTCGATCACCCCGTCATCCCATAGCCGCGCAGTGGCGTAGTAAGGGTTGCCTTCGTCCTCGTACTTCTGGCGGATCGGAGCCTTGAACTCTTCTGCCTGCTCTTCTGTCCAACTATCGGCATCGCGGTGGACGGTCGCGAGCACGCTCGCGGCCTGCTCGCCGCCCATCACGGAAATGCGGGCATTGGGCCAGGTGAACAGGAAGCGCGGCGAATAGGCGCGTCCGCACATGCCGTAATTGCCTGCGCCAAAGCTGCCGCCGATCACCACGGTGACCTTAGGCACGGTCGCGGTGGCGACGGCGGTGACGAGCTTCGCCCCATGCTTGGCGATACCTTCCGCCTCGTACTTGCCGCCGACCATGAAGCCGGAGATATTCTGCAGGAACAGCAGCGGGATGCGGCGCTGGCAGGCGAGCTCGATAAAGTGCGCACCCTTTTGCGCGCTTTCAGAAAACAGCACGCCATTATTCGCAAGGATCGCGACCGGCATCCCCCATATATGCGCGAAGCCGCAGACCAGCGTGGAACCGAAATGCTGCTTGAATTCGTGAAACTCGCTGCCGTCGACCAGCCGCGCGATGACCTCTTTGACGTCATAGGGCGCACGCACATCCTCCGGCACGAGCGCGTAGAGCTCATCCGCATCGAATTTGGGCGGGCGCGGGTCTTTCAGCGCGATATCCGAGACTGCACCGGTGTTCGCGCCCAGCTGTGAGACGATGTCGCGTACGATGGTGAGCGCATGTTCGTCATTCTCAGCCAGATGGTCAACCACGCCTGATTTCTTCGCGTGCAGGTCGCCGCCACCAAGGTCCTCGGCAGAAATTTCTTCGCCTGTCGCAGCCTTCACCAGCGGTGGGCCAGCCAGGAAGATCGTGCCTTGATTGCGCACGATGACGGTCTCGTCGGACATTGCAGGCACATAAGCACCGCCCGCCGTGCAGCTGCCCATCACACATGCGATCTGCGGTATCCCGAGTGCGCTCATATTGGCTTGATTGAAGAAGATGCGCCCAAAGTGATCGCGATCCGGGAAAACCTCGGCCTGGTAGGGCAAGTTCGCGCCGCCGCTATCGACCAGGTAGATACACGGAAGACGGTTTTCCTGCGCAATCTCTTGAGCGCGCAAATGCTTCTTCACCGTCATCGGGTAGTAGGAACCGCCCTTTACTGTGGGGTCGTTGCAAACGATCATTACCTGACGGCCTGAGACCCGGCCCACGCCGCAAATCATCGAAGCACCCGAGACATCGCCTTCATACATGCCATTGGCGGCGAGCTGACCAACTTCGAGGAAGGGCGACCCCGGATCGAGCAAGCGCTCTACGCGCTCACGGGGGAGAAGTTTGCCGCGCGAGACGTGCCGCTCGCGATGCTTCTCAGGCCCGCCAAGCGCTGCCTTGGCAACCTCGGCGCGCAGATCGTCGGCAAGCGCCTTGTTATGCGCAAACCGCGCTTTGGCTTGCGGATCCTCGCGGTCGAGCTTTGAAGTGAGAACAGGTGCGGTCATTCGCCGCCTTTCCAAATTAATGTGAAGAACAGGCCGATCAGCGAAACGAAGAACGCAAGGCCAATTATGGCGGTCAGGAAACCGAGTTCCATATTGCCCGCATTGGCCGACGCAGGGTCAAACACTTTGCCAAAAAAGCTGCCGTACAGCATTCCGGCGCAGCTAGCCCAACCAGCAACGAACACGCCCCAGCGAAGGCGCGTGGGTTTCGCCATCAAGATGGCTCCAAGCAAGAGCAAGCCGCCCCAAAAAAAATCATCAAGCACGAACATTATTGGGCGGCCGACACCCCAACTGCGGATCACCTCACCGATCATCAGCGAGAGACCAAGGCCACCTCCAAAGACGCGGAGGAGAATGAGGCTCACCCTGCCGCCCCTATCAACTCACGCCCGATCAGCATCCGCCTGATCTCGTTCGTCCCTGCGCCGATATCGAGCAGCTTGGCATCGCGCATATAGCGCTCCACCGGCCAATCGAGCGTGTAGCCCGCCCCGCCCAGCGCCTGCACTGACTCTGCCGCCACGCGGAATGCGTTTTCGGACGAAAGCAGGATCACGCCTGCCGCATCGAAACGTGTGGTCTCTCCCGCATCGCAAGCTTTCGCGACAGCATAGGTGTACGCACGCGCTGATTGCAGCGCGACATACATGTCCGCGACCTTGGCCTGCATCAGCTGGAAACTTCCGATCGGTTTGCCAAATTGCTTGCGTTCACGAAGGTAAGGAATGACCGTGTCGAGGCAGGCCTGCATGATCCCGAGCTGAAGCCCAGCGAGCACCACTCGTTCATAATCGAGCCCGCTCATCAAAACACCGACCCCGCCATTGACAGGACCCATCACGCGGTCTTCCGGAATGTGGCAGTCGTCAAACACCAGCTCTGCAGTCGGCGAACCGCGCATGCCGACTTTCTCGATCTTCTGGCCGATCGAGAAGCCTTCATCGTCCTTCTCGATCAGGAAAGCGGTAATGCCGCGACTTCCTGCATGACCATCGGTCTTGCCGTAAACCACCAGCGTGTCGGCATAGGTCGCATTGGTGATCCAGAATTTCGTGCCGTTGAGGATATAGCCACCCTGCACTTCTTCGGCCTTCAGCTTCATCGAGACGACGTCCGAACCGGCGCCCGCTTCGGACATGGCGAGCGATCCGACATGCTCGCCCGAGATAAGGCCGGGCAGGTACTTCGCCTTCTGCTCGTCATTGCCCCAGCGGCGGATCTGGTTGAGGCACAGGTTCGAATGCGCGCCGTAGGAAAGCCCGACCGAAGCGCTCGCGCGGCTGACTTCTTCAACCGCGATGACATGTTCGAGATAGCCGAGGCCGAGACCGCCATCTTCTTCCTCAACCGTTATGCCATGCAGACCAAGCTCGCCCATGGCTGGCCACAGATCGCGCGGAAACCAGTCTTCACGGTCTACTTTTTCCGCCAATGGCATGATCTGCTCATCTGCAAAACGGCTCACGCTTTCGCGGATCATCTCCGCACTTTCGCCAAGCTGGAAATCAAAATCAGGGGTTGCACGCATTGTGGGATGAGTCTCCGTTCCTCTTCACCAACCCTTATCAGTGTGAGACGTCGGTGCAACCCAATCTGGTAACATCCGAAACCATTTTCGCGCTGTGTTCTGAAAGCGCATTTGAGTGAAGCGGCAAAACGTGCAAGGGGCGTGGCGCGAGCTCAAGCAATGACATTTGATGCCCATAAACCCTGGCCGAAAGGCGCTGATCCGGACGCCGCTTTGTGCGGCGAGAACGAGCGTCTGCGTGTCATTTCCGGGTTCGGGCTGGACGATTTCGCAGCCGATGAAGAACTCAATCGGATTACGCGCTTCGCTGCGCATCTGTGCAAAGCGCCGATGGCGACGGTCAGTTTGGTGGAAGAGGCCCGGCAACGTTTTCTCGCGCGCGAGGGTCTGAACGACACAGAGACCCCGCGCTCAACCAGCTTTTGCGCGCATACCATGCTTGGCGGCCAGCTGATGGAAGTGCTCGATGCATCGCACGATGACCGTTTTGACGGGTTTGCGACCGTCACTGGCGACATGCATTTGCGCTACTACATAGGCGCGCCGTTGATCTCTGAAGAAGGCGCACCGCTTGGGGCGCTGTGTGTGTTCGATCGCGAACCACGCAGCGAACCATTGGGCGCTCTAGAACGCGAAGGGCTGGAAGTGTTGGCGAGCGCGGTGATGCGCTTTCTCCAGTCGCGCCGTGAAGGGATCGCAGCAGAAACCGCAATCGCGGAAAGCGAAGCCCGCTTCCGTATGCTGGCTGACAGCATCCCCGACATTGCCTGGTCAACCGATCCCGATGGTCGCTTCGATTACTTCAATGCGCGCTGGTACGAGTTTATCGGTGTCGATGCGCGACCTGAGGATGGCTGGGATCAATATTTCCATCCCCAAGACCATGCACGTTGGCACTCGACGTGGGAAACCGCGCGCGAGACCGGTGAGGCTTACGAAACCGAATACCGGTTGAAACATGCGGACGGCAACTATCGCTGGGTGCTGACGCGGGGCCTGCCGGTTCGCGACGGCAAAGGCGAAATCGTTCGCTGGTTCGGGACGATCACTGACATCGATGACACCTATCGCGAATCCGAAGCACGCGATTTACTGGCGCGCGAATTGGCCCATCGGATCAAGAATGTCTTCTCGATCATTTCCAGCCTGCTGACCCTGCGCACGCGCGGAAAACCGGAACTTGCTGAGTTTTCGCAAGAGATGGACCAAGCCATCCGTGCACTCGCGCAAGCGCAAGATTTCGTAATGCCCGTCCGTCCGCAAGACGAGCAGCAATTGCTGGGCTTGCTGGAGATTTTGCTCGCACCTTACAGCAAGACGCGGCCCGATGCTGTCAAACTGAGTGGTGCCTCCATTCAGATCGGACCGCGCAGCGCGACACCGCTCGCACTTGTGATCCACGAGCTCGGGACCAATGCGACCAAATACGGCGCGCTGTCCGCTCCTGATGGTAGCGTAAGTGTGCATGTTGAAGAGCAAGGCGATCTCTTGATGCTTACTTGGAAGGAAACTGGTGGACCCGAAGTCAGCGAGCCATCGAGCGAAGGCTTTGGCACAAGACTGCTTAAGACAACGATTGAAAATCAGCTTGGCGGAAAATTCACTCGTGATTGGGATCCGAGCGGTTTTTCGTGCACCATCACTGTTTCGAAAGCGCATTTGCAAGAGTAATCCTTATCGCTGCCACGCCTAACATGATCACTTTCGACGCTGTCTCTCGCAATTTTGGCGATGTGCAGGCTGTAAAGGAGATCTCTGAATCGATCGCGAATGGCAGCTTTGTGGCGATGGTAGGCGCTTCAGGCTCAGGCAAATCGACATTACTGAAGACCATCAACGCGCTGATCGAGCCTAGCAATGGCCGTGTCCTGCTGGATGGTGAGGACGTGTCATCGCTCCCGCCGCCAGCCCTGCGACGGCGCATTGGCTATGTTTTTCAGGGAATTGGCCTCTTCCCTCACATGAGCGTTGCAGAAAATATCGCAATCGGCCCGCGCCTGGCAGGCGAACGTCTGGAGCCTGCGCGAATTGCGGAACTGCTCGAACTGGTGGAGCTCGAACCAGACATGGCGAGCCGCCTGCCTGATGAATTGTCCGGCGGCCAACGCCAACGCGTCGGGGTCGCCCGTGCGCTCGCGGGAAGCCCGCAAGTCTTGTTGATGGATGAACCCTTTGGCGCGCTCGACCCGATCACACGCGATGCCTTGGGTGAGCGCGTCAGGAAGCTTCACGACCAGCTTGGCCTCACAACAATCATGGTCACACACGACATGGCTGAAGCGCTTCTGCTCGCAGACCGCGTGCTGGTCATGGATGCAGGCGAGATCGTCGCGGACGAAACGCCTCACGCGCTGCTGCAAGGCAACGGCGGAGACATTGCGCAAAGCCTTGTCGCTGTCCCGCGCGAACAAGCGGACAAGCTTTCCGCGATGGAAAAGGGAGCGAGCGCATGAGCGCGTTCCTCACAGCGCTAAGCCGGCTTGGCGATCAGCTTGCTGCGCATGTCCTGCTCGCAGCTTCCGCTATCGCGCTTGGCATTGTCGTCGCCTTGCCTCTCGCGGTATGGGCCTCGCGTTCGCAAGCCGTCGCGCGGGTAACTCTGGGCTTTGCTAGTCTCGTGCAGACAATCCCTGCCTTGGCATTGCTCGCGCTGTTTTTCCCGATCCTGCTGTCACTTCGAGCGGTGTTTGGAGAAGGCTTACCAACACTCGGGTTCCTGCCTGCGTTGCTTGCGCTTGCGCTCTATGCCTTGCTACCAATCCTGCGCAATGCGGTGACTGCGCAGGCTAATCTCGATCCCGGCGTCCTCGAAGCTGCAGACGGGGTTGGTATGACCAGGTGGCAGAAGCTGAAGCTTGTCGAAGCGCCGCTCTCTGCGCCTTTTGTCATGGCCGGTATCCGCACCGCTGCCGTGTGGACGATTGGCGCAGCAACACTTGCAACGACCATTGGTCAGAAAAGCCTGGGCGACCCGATTTTCGCAGGCCTTCAGACGCAGAATTGGGCGCTGGTGCTGGCAGGCTGTTTCGCGAGCGCAGGGCTGGCTTTGATTGCCGATGCATTGCTCGGACTGATTGAGAAAGGACTGGCAACGCGGCGCAAAGCGCTTTGGTCGAGCGGATTGCTCGCCGTCGCGCTGGGCATTGGGGCAGCGCTGTGGGTGCAGTTCGGTGAGCGCGGTGACGATGATCGCATTCTCATCGGCGCGAAGGGTTTTTCCGAGCAATATATCCTCTCGCGGCTTATCGGTCAGCGGCTTGAGGATGCAGGCTACCTCGTGGAATATCGCGACGGGCTCGGCTCTGCGGTTGCGCATAGCGCGGTTGCAAGTAGCGATATCGATATCCTTGTCGACTACACCGGAACCATCTGGACCAATCAGATGAAGCGCAACGACAACCCACCGCGCGATCAGATGCTGGCAGAAATAGAACAATGGGAAAGCGAGACGAGCGGTACTCGCGTGCTGGGCCGGATGGGGTTTGAAAACGCCTACGGCCTCGCGATGCGCGAAGAAGTCGCGGCCGAGCGAGGCTTTGAGAGCATCGCAGACCTTGTGGCAGCGGCTCCCGGCCTCACCATTGGGGGAGACCCCGAATTCTTCGAGCGGCCAGAATGGATCGCAGTACGTGATGCCTACGGCTTGAACTTCGGCGAGAACCGCAATTTTGCGCCGACCTTCATGTATAACGCGCTCAAATCCGGAGAAGCCGATGTCATCAGCGCCTATACCTCGGACGGACGAATTGCCGCGGACAATCTGCGCATTCTCGCAGACCCTGAAGGCGCATTTCCAAACTATGATGCCGTGATGCTGCTTGCGCCGTCACGCGCAGATGACGCAGCGATTGTCGCCGTCCTGCAGCCTCTCATCGGTGCGATTGATGTCGAAGCCATGCGCGAAGCCAATTTCGCCGTCGATCGTGAAGAGGACAAGCTCACTCCCCGTGCTGCGGCTCAAATGCTGACGGATCGGATCGGTCTAGAAGCGCCCTAGATCAGATATCGAAGCCGACGCCGTCCGGCCATTCCGGCGAGCTGACGCCAAGCACTTTGAACAGCAGGCCCATCTGATCATCGGCGACAAGCCGCTGGCGTTGACGCGCAATCAGATCTTGCTTGTCCGGATGACGCCGCTGCAAAGCTTCGGTGCGCGTCTGAATGCCCAGCTCGTTCAGCCATTCGCCTTGCATGGTGAGACCCATGACTTTCGCGCCCTGACGCTCTGCGACCTGACCCAGCATCTCGAAATCGACATGCGCGGTAAGGTCGGAAAGGCCGGGCGCATCGAAGGGATCTATCTTGGTATGCTTCTGAAGCGCTTGCAGCGTGGAGCCCGACGCTAGCTCGCGCGGTCCATAATCGATAATGAGTGCAGCCCCGCCTTGCGCAATCAGCCGATCCGAAATCTCGCTCATGATGGCTGCTGCCGCAGGGCTCGTCTCGATCATCGTGCCTTGCCGCGCATTGCGCCAGCTTGGCGGAACAATATCATCCATCGGTTGATCGCCAGCAACAAAAACAAAACGATCATTCTCATCAAGACCGACCATCCGCTCATGCCAGTTCTGCGCAGAGCGAAGCAATTGATGCACGGGCAGCGCGTCAAAGAACTCGTTTGCAACCAGCAGCATCGGCGCATCTTCCGGCACGCTGGTGATGTCATCGTGATGCTGCACGCCCGGGATCGCCTGACGCTGGATTTCGCGCAAGGCTTCGGAGGCTTCGACAAAGTGGATCTCCGGATCCAACCCGTAGCGGTTAGCGGTGCGCATCGCATCTAGCGTGAGCGTGCCTCGTCCGGGACCAAGCTCGACATAATGGACCTTTTCCGGACTTCCCGCGCGCACCCAGATGTCAGCTAGCCATAGCCCGATGAGCTCACCGAACATCTGCGTAATCTCAGGCGCGGTGATGAAATCGCCTTCATCGCCCAAGGGATCGCGTGCAGCGTAATATTTCGCATTGCTCTCGCCCATATAGCGCGCAAGGCTGATCGGACCGGTTTCGCGGATCACGCGCTGGAACACAGGCCGCATATCAACCGGTTCAGCCTTGGGCCGAGTAGGTGCTGGCGGCGGAACTGGCTCCGGCTCGGGTTCAGGTTCAGGCTCCGGCTCGGGTTCAGGCTCCGGCTCGGGTTCAGGCTCCGGCTCGGGTTCAGGCTCCGGCTCGGGTTCAGGCTCCGGCTCGGGTTCAGGCTCCGGCTCGGGTTCAGGCTCCGGCTCGGGTTCAGGCTCCGGCTCGGGTTCAGG
>NZ_JABWTA010000001.1:2020692-2937629 GCF_013371495.1 Altererythrobacter lutimaris
GCTCCGGCTCGGGTTCAGGCTCCGGCTCGGGTTCAGGCTCCGGCTCGGGTTCAGGCTCCGGCTCGGGTTCAGGCTCCGGCTCGGGTTCAGGCTCCGGCTCGGGTTCAGGCTCCGGCTCGGGTTCAGGGTGCAATTCCGCCTGAATTTCTGCGTCAAGCGCTTGAAGCGCCTTTTCGTCCACAGGATCGGGCGGCGTCAGAATGATGGGGAGATCATCTTCCTCTTCCTCGACGGTATCCTCACCCTGAGTGACGTCTGCATCCACCTCTGTGTCGATCGCGTCGGTTTCTTCTGCGTCAGTATCGTCATCAAGCGGACCCTCCTCTTCCTCGCGGGTCGCTTGAGGTTCTGGCTCAGGTTCTGGCTCAGGTTCTGGCTCAGGTTCTGGCTCAGGTTCTGGCTCAGGTTCTGGCTCAGGTTCTGGCTCAGGTTCTGGCTCAGGTTCTGGCTCAGGTTCTGGCTCAGGTTCTGGCTCAGGTTCTGGCTCAGCCTTCAAGGGGGCATCATCTTCGAGGGCCGGCAAGTCAACCGGCTTTTTGCTGAGCGCAAACTCTACTTTGAAGTTGTCCGAATTGCCTACTGCATCGACCACGTCCGCAGGCGCATCCTCCGGATCGAGCAGCTTCAGACGCGGGCGCCAGACGCCCTCGCCATCCTCTAGGCTGTCTGTGCCTGCTGCTTGCGCGTCACGGCGTAAAGCGTGACAATCAACCCTATCAAGAACATCGGTAGTGTTAGCCATTGACCCATCGACAAGCCGGAACTCTCTGCGAAGGCGCTGAGATGTACATCAGGTTCCCGGAAAAATTCGTTAAAAAAGCGCGCTGCAGCCATGCCTAATATGAAGATACCGGTAAGCAAACCCGGCTTGTAGCGAGCATTGGTCTTCCAGAAGAGCAGCATGAGGATAATCAGCAAGGCAAGACCTTCGAGTCCCGCTTGATACAATTGGCTGGGATGGCGCGCTTGCGCGTCTGCGGCCGGAAACACCATGGCCCAAGGCACATCGGCAGGGCGCCCCCAAAGCTCGCCATTGTTGAAATTCGCCAGCCGCCCCAACAACATGCCCATGGGCACAGACACAGAGACATAGTCGCACACCCGCAGGAAATTGAGCTTGCCGCGCCAGCTGACCCAGATCATCGCCAGCGTGACGCCGATCAGTCCGCCGTGGAAGCTCATCCCGCCACCCCAGACCTTCAGCACTTCAATTGGCGTGAGCCAAAGCTCGGGCTTGTAGAAAGTGACATAGCCGATGCGTCCGCCGAGAATCACGCCAAGCGTGGCGTAGAAAAAGAGATCGTCGGCATGCCTCTGTGCCATCGGCGCGCCCGGCTGCTTGATCATCTTGGACACATGCCAATAAGCGAAGATCACGCCGATCAGGTAAGCGAGCGAGTAATATCTCAGCTCGAACCCGGCAATGCTGAACAGGGCAGGGCCCAGACTGTAGTCTTCCCAATAGAGCGGCTCCATCGCGCCCGTTGCAGCAAGTAGTGACAGCAAGTCGATATCCTTTTAGAGACGTCTCTACAGTCGCTTCCGGCGACCCATCGGGATCGGCCTTTTGGCATAGCAGGAGTTTGGGGGAAAGCCTGTGTCGCATGCCGTCACCATGCGCGTGGATTTCCGCGCGTTTTTTGCAAGGACCCTTGTGGAGAGGATCTGAAAAGATATGCCTACTGAACTCGACCGCGATATCGAGCGTTTTACCGCGGCCGTCACCGCCGAAGGCGCGATGTTTGAAACCACAACCGTGACCCGTCGCGGTGTGGAAATGCCGGCCTTCAAGAATGCCCCGCCAAGCCTCGCGCATTACTTCGCGCATTTCTGCAACGAGCATAATGACACGCCCTTCCTGGTCGACGGCGACATCCGCATGACCTTTGGCGAGGTCTATCACGCTGCAACGCATGTCGCGCATGGCCTCGTCACAAAGCAGGGCCTGAAGAAAGGCGACCGGGTCGGAATCGCTGCGCGCAATTCCGTCAACTGGATGCTCGCTTACATGGGCACACTCATGGCGGGTGGCTGTGCGACTTTGCTCAATGGCTGGTGGACCGGTGAAGAGCTCGCTTACGGCATTGATCTCTGCGAATGCTCACTGGTCCTTGCTGACGAGCAACGTGCGGCCCGCTTGGACGGGATCGACCACCCGGCCAAGATCGTGATCTTCGATCATGGCGATCCAGCAACCGGTCTCGCGCCGATCTGGGAAGCGGGTGACACTGCGATGAAAATGCTGGGCCAATTGGGCCCGGATGATCTCGCGACGATCTTGTATACTTCAGGCTCAACTGGCCATCCGAAGGGGGCATATAGCGATCATCTCGGGGTCATCTCCGGCACGATGAATTACGTCGCGCAGACCTTCATGATGCTGCAAATCCTGACCGAGCGCGGCGATGCGCCGACGGTTCAGCCAAGCGCATTGGTGGCAGTCCCGCTATTCCACGTGACCGGCGAAGTTCCCCTGTTTCTTCAAAGCTTTGCAATCGGGCGCAAGCTGGTGCTGATGCCCAAATGGGATGCCTATGAAGCGCTGAGATTGATGGATCAGGAAAAGATTACATACTTCGTTGGCGTGCCGCTGATGAGCTATGAAATGGCGATGCATCCCGAACGCGGCAACTTCGATCTGTCGCAATGCAAGAGCTTCGCCGCCGGCGGTTCTCCCCGTCCGCCTGAACACGTCAAGCGCATCAAAGATGCGTTTCCAGATGGCTTCCCGCTGCTCGGCTATGGCCTCACAGAAACGAATGCCGTGGGCTGCGGCAATGTAAACGAGAACTACATCGCCAAGCCCGGCTCAACCGGGCAAGCCTCCAAGCCATTGGTTGACCTCGCTATTCTTGATGATGACGGCAATCCACTGGATCAGGGCGATGTGGGTGAAGTATCAATCCGTTCGGTCTGCAACTTCCTCGGCTATTGGCGCAATGAAGAAGCCACTGCAGGCGCTTACACGGACGATGCTTACTTCCGCACCGGCGACTTGGGTTATGTCGATGAAGACGGATATCTGTTCATCGTCGATCGCAAGAAAGACATCATCATTCGCGGCGGCGAGAATATCTCCTGCATCGAAGTCGAGGAAGCGATCTACGCGCACCCTGATGTCGCGGAATGCTCTGTGTTCGGCATTGCAGATGAACGCATGGGCGAGATCCCTGCTGCCGTGTTCTATCTCAAGGAAGGATGCGGCAACCTCAGCGCAGAAGACCTGCGCAGCTTCCTGCTCGAGCATATCGCTCCGTTCAAGGTCCCGCTTGAGAAGCACATCGTGTGCTCCAACGAAGCTTTGCCGCGCTTAGGCACTCAGAAAGTTGACAAGCGCGCACTCAAGGCACGCTATGGCGAGGAGCTTGCGAGCGCTTGAACAGCCAGCGGATTTCGAACCAGCGTGCAATCATCGACCGGCGAAAGCTGGCCGGCGAGATTGCTGCGCTGGTCGAATCCAAAGGCGAGAAAGCGCGCGGTGAGATTGTCGCAAGCCTTCGCTCAGCACTCGAAGCGGGCAAAGCCGAGATCGCGAAACGGCTGACTGAAAAGCCGTCCGCCGGATATGAATGCACCGCCGCGCAGGCATTTCTGGTTGATCAATTACTGCGCATCATCCACGATCATGTGGTCGCGCATGTCTATCCGGTGGCCAATCGCAGCTCAGCAGAGCGGCTCGCGATCCTCGCTGTTGGTGGATATGGCCGAGCAGAGATGGCCCCGCATTCGGATGTAGATATCGCATTCATTACGCCGATGAAGCGCGCGCCGTGGTGCGAGCAAGTCATTGAGGCGATGCTCTATTTCCTATGGGATTTGGGCCTGAAAGTCGGTCATTCCAGTCGGACTGTCGAAGACACCTTGCGGATGGCGCGTGAAGATCTGACCATCCGCACGGCATTGCTCGAAAGCCGTTTCGTGTGGGGTGATGAGGGGCTTTACGAAGAGGCGCGCAATCGCTTCTGGAGTGATGTCGCTAAAGGTACAGAGCGCCAGTTCTTGTCGGAGAAACTGGTTGAACGTGAAGAACGGCACAAGCGGATGGGCGACAGTCGTTATGTCGTTGAGCCCAATGTTAAAGACGGCAAAGGCGGCTTGCGCGACCTTCAGACTCTTTATTGGATCGGCAAGTATATACACCAGGTCCGAAGCGGCTCAGAACTGGTCGATGTCGGATTGCTGACAAAGACAGAATATCGCAGCTTCCGACGCGCGGAAGGTTTTCTGCTGGCCGTCCGATGTCACTTGCACATGATCACCAACCGCGCGGAAGACCGGCTGACCTTCGATCTGCAACGCGAAGTTGCTGCGCGAATGAATTTTGCGGATCGTCCAGGCAAAAGCGCTGTCGAGCGCTTCATGCAGTTCTATTTCCTGCAAGTAAAGCGCGTCGGCAGCCTGACTGGCGTGTTCCTCGCGCATATCGACGAACAGCTCGCCAAGAAACGCGAACGCCGAGGGTTCTTTGCGACATGGAACCAGAAGCCTCGCATGGTCAAAGGCTATCGCGTTTTTGGCGGCAGGATCGAAGCGACGGGAGAAGACTGGTTCAAGCAGGATCCGGTCAGGCTGATCGAAATCTTCCAGATCGCTGAAGTCGAAGGGCTTGAAATCCACCCTGACACCATGCGCCAGATTGATCGCGAAAGCGCTTTGATCAAGCACGAGGTTCGCCATGATCCGCGCGCAAATGCCCTGTTTATCGACTTGCTTTCGGGTAGGCGCGATCCGGAGATGGTGCTGCGCTGGATGAATGAAGCCGGCGTCTTTGGCCGTTTTGTGCCGGACTTCGGCAAGGTCAACGCTCAAATGCAGTTCGATATGTATCACCACTATACGGTCGATGAGCACACCATCCGGGCAATTGGCCTGCTTAGCCAGATTGAGCGGGGCTTGCTCAAAGGCGACCATCCGCGCGCAAGCAAATACATCCATCATGTCGCCTCGCGCCGTGCACTTTATGTCGCTGTGTTGCTACACGATATCGCTAAAGGGCGCGGCGGCGATCATTCCGTGCTTGGTGCGGAAGTCGCGCATGAATTGTGTCCGCGTTTTGGCTTGGACGAGCAGGAAACCGAGCTCGTCGCATGGCTGGTGCTTCAGCATCTCCTGATGAGCTCGACCGCGCAGAAACGCGATTTGACCGACCCAAAAACCATCGAAGACTTCGTGGGCGAAGTCCAAAGCCTCGAACGCCTGCGCAACCTCGCCATCCTCACTTGCGTGGATATTCGCGCAGTCGGTCCGGGAACATGGAACAGCTGGAAAGGCCAGCTGCTTGGCGAATTGTTCGATGCAGCCGAAGAACGCTTGCGCCTGGGTCACATGAAACATGGCCGCAAGGAACGGGTCACTGCAAAGAAACAGCTGGTGTCCGAAAGGCTCGGCGAACGCGCTGACCTTGTCGGCAAGGTAGGGAAGCTGTTCGCTGACTCTTATTGGATTGCGGAAAGCGAGGATGTGATTGCGCTCAATCTCGTCCAATATGATGCTGCGCGGGAGCTGGATGAAAGCCTCTCGATCCACTGCCAATATGACGAGGAACGCGGCGCTACCTTCGTCAATGTAATCGCTGCCGACCATCCCGGATTATTCTATCGCATAGCCGGTGGGATCGCTTTGGCTGGCGCGAACATTATCGACGCCCGGATCCACACTGCCAGGAATGGCTGGGCCGTCGACAACTTCTTGGTCCAGGATCCGCATGGCCGACCGTTCAAGGAAGAGCGGCAGCTGGAGCGGCTCAAGACTGCCATTGCCGATGCTCTTGCCAATCGCGGAGAATTGGTCCCGAAATTGGCTGCGCGCCCTCTGCCGAAAAGTCGCGCAGGAGCTTTCAATATCGCGCCGAGGGTCAGCTTCGACAACAACGCCTCCGGACGATTCACTGTCATTGAAGTGAGCGCACGCGATCGCACCGCGCTGCTCAACCGCTTGGCAAGAGCGCTATTTGAAGCCAACCTCGTCGTGCAGTCCGCGCATATTACTCACTATGGCGAACGCGCTGCCGATACATTCTATGTGACTGATCTGATGGGACAGAAGATCACGTCGGATAAGCGCCTTAAGGAGATCACAGAGCGTCTCCTACAGGCGGCAAGTGATGAACTTCAGCAACAGCTCGAAGAAGCCTGATTGTCGTTTGTCCGGATTAGGTTGCATTTAAGAAACCTATTGATATGGGCGTCCTCCCCATTGAGAGGAGAAATCAATGACGTTCCCCCAATTCGCGCGCGGCAGCGCCGCTGCGCTTCTTGCAAGTTGCGCACTCGCACCGTTCACTGCTTACGCTCAAGATACTGCTGAGGAAGCAACCGCTGACCAAGAAGATGGCAGCGCGCTTGATGCGTTCAACACAATCGTTGTGACCGGCACGAAAACGCAGAATGCCGAAAACGTCCAGGACGTTCCTCTGGCTGTGACCGCGTTTAATGCGGAAAGCCTTGAAGCACTGAAGGTTCGCGACATTCAGTCTCTCAGCTATTCCGCACCTAACGTATCGCTCGACCAGATCGGTACGGCACGTGGTACTGCGAACTTCTCGATCCGTGGCTTGGGCATCAACAGTTCAATCCCGTCGATCGATCCGACCGTCGGCGTTTTCGTCGATGGCGTATATCTCGGCTTTAACGGCGGCGTCGTGTTCGACTTGTTCGATCTTGAGAGCGTGGAAATCCTGCGCGGCCCTCAAGGCGTTCTTTTCGGCCGCAACGTAACCGGCGGCGCAGTTGTCATCAACACCGGCAACCCGACTGACTACCTCACCGGCAAGTTCCGCGCATCTGTTGACGGCCCATGGCTCGATGGCGGTCGTGGTGGTTCAAACTACACCGTTTCCGGCGTCGTTTCCGGTCCGATCGTCGAAGACACGCTGCTTTTCAAGGTCGGCGCGTATTACAACGAGGATCAGGGTTACTTCACCAACCTGTTCGACAACTCGAACCACGGCGCAGCTGAAACGCTGATCCTGCGCGGCGCGTTGGAAGCTCGCCTTGGCGACGTCACCGTGACAGGTAAGCTCGACTATTTCGAAAGCGAAGGCGATGGACCATCGGCGCAAAACCGCGGCCAGTTCTCTCGTGACACTTTCGATTTCGCGATCGATTTTCCGGGCTTTTATGACAATGAAATCTGGACCAGCTCGATCACAACCGAGTGGGATGTCGGTCCGGGTACGCTGACGAACATCTTTGGCTACCGGACCTACGAAGCAACCACTGGCGGCGACATCGATGCGCTTCCAGTATTTGTATTCCACTCCGACACTGAAACCGATCAAGACCAGATTTCGAACGAAATCCGCTATGCTGTGTCGACCGACAACTTCGACCTGACTGTTGGCGGTTTCTATTTCGATCAGTCGATCGCCTACACTGAGATCCGCGACATCGCGAGCATCGCTCCGCTTGGTCTCGCATTCTATGGTGGCGGCGCTCAGGATCACGAAGTGCTTGGTGCATTCGCTTCAGGTCAGTACTATCTGACCGACGCAATCAGCCTCATTGCCGGTATCCGCTGGAGCCGCGAAGAGAAGGACGCAGCGATCACTTACGTTCGTCCACGCGATCCCTGCTCTGTCGTTGACGGTACTTGCCCAACTTCTGGCGTGAACCCGACCAGCGTTGCACTTGCCGGATCGCCGGTCTTCCCGGGTGGCGAAGAAAATAACGGCTTCACTGAAAAGGAAAGCTGGAAGAACCTATCACCAAAGCTTGGTGTCCAGGTCGAGTTCGACAACGGTCAGATCTACGCACACTGGTCACGCGGCTATCGTAGCGGCGGCTACAACTTCCGCATCACCAACGCGCTTGCATTTGAAGATGTTGTTGGCGTCAACGGACCATTCGCGTTCGATGAAGAGAAAGTCGACAACTACGAGCTTGGCGGCAAGTTCGAGAGCGATGACGGCAGCTTCACGCTGAACTCAGCGGTTTACCTGACGAAGATCTCGAACATGCAGCGTGAAATCAACCAGGCGTCTGAAAGCGCCGGTGTTGCACAATCGATCTTCAACACTGCTGATGCGACGATCCTCGGGTTTGAAGCGGAAGCTCGTTATCGCTTCTCTGATTCATTGCTGTTCACAGCCAATGTCGGTGTCATCGACGATGACTATGATGAAATCCTGTTCGACATCTCAGGCGACGGCGTAATCGATGGTACTGACTTGGATCTGCGCTTGCCACGTGTTCCGGAAGTGACCTGGGGCGTTGGCCTCATCCACGAGCTGGACCTTGGCTCCAGCGAGATCCTCACACGGATCAACTATCAGTATCGTGACGAGTTTGCGTATACCGACAACAACTTCGGCTTCATTCAGCAGGCTGACAATCTCGATGCGAACATCACTTGGAACACGCCTGTCGATGGTCTGAGCCTGTCGCTCTACGGCAAGAACCTGCTCGATCAGGTGCAGGCTGGCGGTGACACGCAACTGCCATTCGGAGGAGGCCCGTTCTCCAACGGTGTCAACGCACCGTTCGATCCTTCACCAAACGCGGGCACGTTCTCGCCATTGTCGAAGGGCCGTCAAATCGGTGTCGAAGCCGCATTTGAATTCTGATCCACAGGATCTATTCAGAACACATGAAAGGGCGTCTCTTCGGAGGCGCCCTTTTTTGTTCCGAGTTCTCAGAATACCAAGCGTCCCTCTAACTCCGCGCCCCAAACAGCGCAGTGCCGACCCGAACATGTGTCGCGCCGAGCATTACCGCAGTTGCATAATCACCGCTCATGCCCATTGAGAGCCCGGCAGCATCTCCTGAGAGACCGTTGTCTTGCGACAGCTTCGCCAGCAAAGCGAAGAATGGAGCCGCTTCGATATCAGCAGGGGGTAGGCACATCAGCCCTGCAATCGGAATATCCGCGCTTCGCACTTCGGACAGCAGTTCGGGCAAGGCCTCGATCGCGCACCCGCCTTTCTGCTCCTCACTGCCAATGTTGACCTGCACGAAGCACGGCACCCGCTTGTTCAGCCTGTCCATCGCTTTGCCGAGCGCTTTGACCAAGCTCGTCCGGTCGAGCGCATGAATGCAGTCGAACAATGCGACAGCATCTTCGGCTTTGTTGGATTGCAATTGACCAATCCCGTGGAGTTCTACGTCCGGGTAGCGCTCGCGCAATTGAGGCCATTTGTCCTGCGCTTCCTGAACACGGTTCTCGCCGAACACGCGGTGACTCGCTTCCAACAGTGGATCAATCCGCTCAATCGGATGCGTCTTGCTGACAGCGATGAGCGTGACATCTTGCGGCTTGCGGCGAGAGGCCTTGCAAGCCTTGGCGATCTCCGCATGTACAGCGTCGAGGCGTTCAAGTGGCGTTTCCATCGCGCGTCGCTATAGCGCTGTTATGGCGAAGCTCCAGCCCCTTCCCGATCTCTGGCTGTTGTCCGATGCGCGCAATAATGCTCGGCTTGAGTTGGCTCTGCGACGGCTGCCCCGTGGGTCCGCCTTCGTGTACCGACATTATCATTTGACCGATGCCGAGCGGTACACGCGATTTCGTGAGCTCCGACGCATCGCCCGATCAATGGCTCATTGGGTGATTCTTTCGGATAGCGCGCTTACGGCACGAGAATGGGGGGCAGACGGCATTTATGGCGCGCCCAAAGCGCTTTATCCGCGTCGGCGCGATATGATCCATGTCGCCACAGCCCATGATATGCGCGAAGTGGCGCAAGCGAACGCGAATGGCGCGGATTGCGTCATGATCTCTCCGGTCTTCGCAACGCGGAGCCATCCGGGAGCGGATATGCTTGGATCAACCCGATTTCGGACGCTCGCCGCACGTGCAAGAATGCCCGTGATTGCACTTGGAGGCATGACCGCGACCACCGCATGGCGCCTCTGCTGGTCCAGATGGGCCGCGATTGACGGGTTAAGCTGAATTCTTGAGCGGCGGCCAAGCCATCCGCCCCCTAACAATTGAACGAAAACAATTTGACCCCGAGTCCGTGAAGATTCATGGTGTGTTCCAACGAGGAGGACCCGCTGTGGCAAGCCGCGCGATCAACACGAAAAAGAAAGCTCCGACCGACTGGAGAGCGGCATTTCGGCGTTCGATGAGCCGTGCTGCGCAAATCACAGGCGCAGGTGTGCTGTTTGCGGGCATGATCTTCCTGGGGCTGGCGCTCGCCAGTTACACGCAAACCGACCCTTCAGGATCGACCGCAGCCTCTGGCGCAGACATCCAGAACTGGATGGGCGCGAGCGGCGCATGGGTTGCGGACAAAGTGCTGAGCGCATTCGGCCTGACCAGCATTTTGCTGCTGCCGCTGCTTTACATCGCATCGCGACGGCTTTGGCGCGATATTGAAGACGAAGATGCGCCTGAAACGCGGTGGTGGTCTCCATTCTTCATGCTGCTGCTTGCGATGATGCTGCTGTCGAGCGTCCTCGCGCTTGCCTTTGAAGGTGTGCAAGGCAGTCTGCCTGCACAGACCGGGGGCGTCTCCGGACTTCTGGGTGCATCAGCGATTGAAGCTATTGCCGCGCGCTTTGGTGAAGGGTCATCGGGATGGATCATCCTCGGTCTTGCTGCGCTATGCCTTGCTGGAGGTGTTGGTCTCCTAACGCGCATTTTCGCTATCGACTGGCGCGTCTTACTGACCCTGCCCAACTTTGCCGCCCGCTTGATCGCGCCACTGTTTGGCGAGCGCGTTATAGACGAAGATGAAGACGCAATGGCCGCTGCACCACGTGCCAAGCGCGTTCGCAAGAAAGAGGCTGCTGAGGCTCGGCCCGAACCAGCACCACGCCGCGCGCCTGAAATCACCGACCCGACAGCACCGCCCAAGCCTGCCAAGCAAGCCAAGCCAAAACAGCGCGACATGTTCGCGACTTTTGAACTGCCGACGCTCGAACTCCTGGCAGACCCGCCCGTCGACAAGGCTCCGAAACTCGACAAGATGGCATTGGAACGCAATGCGCGGCTGCTTGAGAACGTACTCGACGACTTCAACGTCAAAGGCGAGATCACTGCGGTTCGCACCGGCCCCGTCGTGACGATGTACGAGCTGGAGCCGGCGCCCGGTATCAAGGCGAGCCGGGTGGTGGGCCTTGCTGAAGACATTGCGCGCAACATGTCTGCCATTTCCGCCCGTGTCAGCCCGATCCCTGGCAAGACCGTTATGGGCATAGAATTGCCGAATACCGACCGGCAGATGGTATCTTACAAGGAGCTTGCCGCTTGCGAGGCCTTTGCTGCTTCCAAGGGCACGCTCCCGATTATTCTCGGCAAGGACATCGCGGGCGAACCAATTGTCGCTGACCTTGCCGCCATGCCGCACTTGCTGGTCGCGGGTACTACAGGATCGGGTAAGTCAGTTGGCCTCAACGCGATTTTGCTGTCGCTGCTCTATCGCTTCACGCCAGCGGAGTGTCGTCTGATCCTGATCGATCCTAAGGTGCTGGAATTAAAGAGTTATGACGATATTCCCCACCTTCTCGCTCAGGTGGTGACAGAGCCGCACAAGTCCGTGCGCGCGCTCAAATGGGCGGTCGAGGAAATGGAGCGACGCTATCGCATGATGTCGTCGATCAATTCGCGCAATATCGGCAGTTTCAATGACAAGGTGCGTGCGGCGGCTGCGAAGGGCAAACCGCTTGGAAGGCGCGTTTCCACCGGATTTGATCCCGATACTGGCGAAGAGCTCTACGAAGAAGAGCAGCTCGACTACGAACCACTACCGATGATCGTTCTGATCGTGGACGAGCTGGCTGACTTGATGGTGACGGTCGGCAAGGAAATCGAAGTCTTGATCCAGCGGCTTAGCCAGAAATCGCGCGCCGCGGGCATCCACCTGATCATGGCAACGCAGCGTCCATCGGTGGACGTCATTACAGGTGTGATCAAAGCCAACCTGCCCACGCGGATCAGCTTCAAAGTCACGAGCCGTATCGACAGCCGGACTATCCTGGGTGAGCAAGGCGCCGAGCAGCTGCTCGGCAAAGGCGACATGCTCTACAAACCCAACACTGGCGCGACTATTCGCGTCCACGGACCGTTTGTGTCCGATGATGAAGTCGAGCGCGTAGCCGACTTTTGGCGCGCGCAAGGCAAACCTGAATATATCGACGCGGTCACTGAAGAGCCGGAAGATGGCGGAGGCCTCTCTTTTGAAGATGAGCTCACCGCATCCGACAGCCCGGAAGAGCGCAAATATCGTCAGGCCTGTCAGATCGTTATCGAGAACCAGAAGGCTTCAGGTTCATGGCTCCAGCGACAAATGGGCGTCGGCTATAATACAGCAGCAAAATGGATCGAGCGCATGGAAAGCGAAGGCTTGGTTGGCCCCGCAAACCATGTCGGACGGCGTGAGATCTTCCGCGATCAGGACGGCAATCCGATTTAGTCGCGGTCGCTGTACAAATCTGCCTGCAAGACCCCGTGACCAAGTGGTAACTTCAGGGGTCGTTGCCCGCACATAAGATTCATCCAACGGCCAGATTATGTCCTGAAAAGCGTGGTTTAAATTCAGGGTTAGGAATTTCTAAATCCCCTTTGCGTATTCGTACGCGTGTTATGATTAACGCATTGTCCTTTGGCTGGTCGCGCCGAGGTATCGTGCACGCGTTAGCCGCTGGCTTCGCTGCACTTTTTTCCTCACCTGCCGCTGCGCAGCAGATCAGTACATGGTCGCTTCAACCCGATGCTCGGGTAGAAATCGGCGTGGTAAGCGCGGAAACTGCCACACGCGACGAGCAAATTGTCGTCAACGGCGATGCCCTCACATTTCGCGGCCAAGTTGGGCTCGATCTGGAGGACGAGAATACGCGTTTCCGCCTTGAAGCTGACCGGATTGAAGTGGTCCGCTTAGGCGAAGGGCGCCGCGACACAAATCGTGATCGTATCACAATGCTTGTCGACCAGGAATTCGGCGACGATTGGGAAGTGCAGGTTCGCGGGCGATACTACGACGATCTCGTTACCGCAGAATCGAGCGATACCGACGAGATCCAGGGCTCTGTCCGCGTGACGTATGAACCCGTACGCGCCCATCGCCTTCGTGTTCGTGGCACGTGGCGCGAACGCGAATACGACAATCGCGCTGATCCGCAGACGACTGGCAGCGGCCTCCGCGTGGATGTCGGTTATCGCCACCGGATCGACCGCTATCATTACATCAATTTCGACTTACGCGCTGAATCGATCGATTCAGCTGATCCTGAATGCGGATATTCCCGCGAGTCAGCGAAAGTCTCTTACACGCGGCCAATTACCCGCGATCTGCGGATAAGGCCGGCACTGGAGGTATTAGAAACACGGTTTGACGGGCGACTGACGCCTGACGGGGATCGGCGCAAGGATCGCTTGATCGTCCCCGAACTTGAATTGCATTGGTGGCCAAAGCGTTGGCGCGTGGAAGCTGAAGCGAAGTATATTTTCTCTGACAGCAACCTCGCAACCCGCCAGCGCGAAGGGTACCGCCTCACTTTGACGGTGGGGTATGTCTTCTGAGCTGATCAATAAGCTCAAACGCATACGGGAGCGCGCGACTCCACAAGTCAGGCGCCCCTTCTACATCGGACTTGTCGTTGGGCTCGCCCTGGCGATTCTTGTCGTGCTCGGCTTCTGGAACACCGGGAGCTTCTTCGCACTGCCCTCCACATTCGAGGGAACCGCCACTTCATACGCCATTTGGGGTCTCAAACCATCAAACCTCCTGATGGTACTGCCATTGGGCGCTTTCCTCGTCGTTCTAGTCCGCAGCTTTGTCGGCTTGAAAGCCTTCGGGCTGTTTACGCCGATGCTCATCGCGCTCGCCTTCCTTCAAATTGGCCCGGTGATGGGGCCGATCGTGCTTGGCACATCGGTCTTGGTCGGAATGATCCTGGCACCTAGCTTGCTTAAGCTGCGCATGACACGTGTGGGCTTCCTCGGCGTACTGATTTCACTGATCGTGTTGGTGCTTGTCGGCCTGCAGATCGCTCTCGACACTCAGCTGCAAGTCGATGCCTTCCCGGTTGTTGTTTGCGCATTGGTGGTCGAACGTTGGTGGAAGCAGTGGGAGAAGGACGGCCCGAAAGAGGCTGCGCATATCGCCTTCAACACGTTCATGATCGCGATCGTCATTCAGTTCGTAATGGTGTCGAACCTTGCCTTGGCCTTCATCGAAGCCTCGCCTTTGCTGATGCCGGCGTTCACCGCGATCGCCATCGCGGTTCTTGGGCGGTATCGCGGGCTGCGTCTCACAGAGCTCAAACGGTTTGCCCCGATATGGCTCGAGCGACGACGACTGGCCCGCGAAGACCAAGAGCTGGAAGATCAGGAGGTCGAGGATTTCCTTGCTGGACGAAGTACCACCGAACTCGCCAAGGAGCGTGCCCCACCGCTCGGCGGCATGTGGGTGATCGAAAAACCAGAGGATTTCGACCCGTCAGCAAAACGGCGCGTTCCTCAACCGAGAAACGCACGCGAGGCGCAAGATGCGGCTCGCATTGGCGCGTCTGAGCGCCCGGCAAAGCACAACGCCTGGATCATCCGTTCCAAGGAGGACGTCTGACATGCGGATCGATATTCGCAAGATCGTCGCTGAAAGCCAAGTCGAGCGCGGTGTGAGGCAGGAGATTGTCGCTCAAGCACCGCAGGAAATGCGTCGGCCCGGCGGAGCGCCGCCGCGCCCGCTTGATGAGATACTCGGCATCAATATGCGCAACGCGCTGATTGCTAAATACAATCCGCGCAAAGCGATTGAACGTGCACGCGACAAAGTGGCCGCCAAGGTCGCATTGGAGGCAGCAGGAATTGCTTGTACCGGCACTGTTGCCGTCATCGATGATCACCAGAAATTGATGGCTTTCAAACCAACTCGTGACATGCCTGACAGCTGGGCGATCAAGCCGGCGCGCGGCTCGCAAGGCGATGGCATTCTGCTCGCTGTGCGGCGCGAAGGTGACATCTGGTACAAAGGCTCAGGCATGCCGATGGATGAGGACTACGTCCTCAACCACATCCGCAAGGTTGTCGATGGCGGGTTTTCTGGTGACGCAACAGCAGAAGATGCGGCATTGATTGAGCCGCTCATTCGCGCTGACCCAGCTCTTGCAGACCTGGTGCCGGAAGGCTTGCCCGATCTGCGCGTGATCTGCCTGAAAGACGAGCCTCTCATGGCAATGGTTCGCCTTCCCACCAATGAGTCTGACGGCAAAGCCAATTTGCACCAGCGCGCGATTGGCGCCGGCGTTTCGCTTGAAACAGGGCGCATCACCCGCGCGCTAGTCAAAGGTACGCCCATCACGCATCATCCCGACACAGGCGTCAATCTGATCGGGTTTGAAATACCGGGCTGGGATCGCGTGCTGGAGCTCGCCAGCAAATGCGGTCCGGCAATCGGGCTTGGTTATTCCGGTTCAGATATCGTACTCGACGTCAATGACGGGCCGCTCATTATCGAAGTGAATGCACACCCGGGCATCGAAATCCAGAATATCAACCAGCTTGGCTTGAAGGCCCAGATGGAAGTTCTCGGTGAAGTGCTGAAATAGCCAGCGACGCAAATCAGCCAGCCGCGCGCCAAGCGCGGTAAGCCTTGGCTCGCTTGGCGGCGCGATACTGGTCCGCGACCAAAGCCAAGGTCGCTGAGCCGCCATCACCCGGCGTCTTTCCTTTCGCCATCCGCTCCAGCTGGGCTTTGGTCAGCGCCATCGTCGCAAGCCCCTTGAGCGTCGCGCTGGAGAAACCCGCCTCGGGCAAACCAACCTGCTGATTGAGCCCTTCCTGCCAGTGCTTCGTCAAATGCGGGTCGGCGGCCAGTGCGCGCGCAATGCCGAGAAGTTCGACACCAAAGCCGTTCACGTCTTTAGCAATCGCGGCCTCTGCCGTTTCGAACTTGGTAATGCCGCCTGTGACCATGATCGGCATATCAGCAACAGCCGCGATCTGGCGTGCAAAATCGATGAAATAGGCTTCGCGCTGAACTGTCGAACTGGCAGCGCCGCCGCTCGCATCGTCAGGATTGCCTTGCATGGCGGGGCTTTCATAGCTGCCACCTGATAGCTCGACGAAATCGAGCCCATGGCCGTTGAGCCATTCGACAACTTGCTTGGCATCCTCAAAGGCAAAACCGCCGCGCTGGAAGTCTGCCGAGTTCAGCTTGAGGCCAACGCCGAAGCTCAGTTTCACGCGCTGACGCACAGCCGTCACGATTTCCAGCAGGAAGCGCGCGCGGTTTTCTAGGCCCCCACCCCATTCATCATCGCGCTTGTTCGTAAGCGGGGAAAGAAACTGGCTGACAAGATAGCCATGCGCACCGTGAATCTGGACGCCATCAAAGCCTGCTTCCTGTGCCAGCTCTGCTGTATCTGCAAAGCGCGTGATGATTTTTCGGATTTCACCTTCATCGAGCGCGCGCACCGGCGCGAAGAGTTTGGAAAATTTGCCAAGGTTGAGTTCGACGCCGGATGGAGACACAGCTGTCTCGCCAAGGCTCTTGTAGAGCTGGCGCCCCGGATGGCTGATCTGAAGCCAGAATTGACCGCCGCTTGACTTGCCAATTTGCGCCCATTCGCGGAACGGCGTGAGGTCCGTGCCTTTCTCCAGCACCACTCCGCCGGGGCCAGTCAGCGCGGACGGATCGACCATGACATTGCCGGACAAGAGCAGCCCTGTGCCGCCCTCTGCCCATTGGCGATAGAGCGCAAAGAGCTTCTGCCCCGGATATTGGCCAGGCTGAACCGCGAGGTTTTCTTCCATCGCCGCTTTGCAGATGCGGTTGGGAAGCGTGCTGCCGTTTGGCAGCGCCAAAGGCTGGAACAGCGGGCTGGATGTGTTTGTCATTGAGGCTCTTGTAACTGGAACGGGGCGACCACTTCTGGCCGCACCCTTACAAGCCGCTGCGTTTCCTTGTCCAGCATCGCCCAAGTCGTGCGGGCAGAGACAATCACTTTGCCGCCCGCATGGCGGAAATCGACCCGGCGATCGGACTTTGCACCCTTTGGTGCGCCGTCGATCCAGGTCTCCGCCTTCACACTTTCACCCGCTACAATATTGCCGCGATAGTCGATCTCATGCCGGACGACGACCCAGATGAATTGTGCGACATCATCAGGTCTCGCCGCTGCATCCCAGTGCGCACCGGCGAGTTCCTGAATCCATTGCACCCACACCGCATTGTTGACGTGACCGAGCTCGTCAATGTGGTGCGGTTCAGCGGTGAAGGAGCGCGTGAAGCGTCCCGTCACTCGCCGTCCTGCGTGTCGGTCATGCCCATCTGCCAGAGAAAGAAAGTGAATTCTTCCGCTGTTTCATAAAGCGAGTTCCAACGGCCGGACTTGCCGCCATGGCCTGCACCCATATTGGTCTTGAGAAGCAGCGTATTGTCGTCAGTCTTCACATCGCGCAGCTTGGCGACCCATTTCGCTGGCTCCCAATAGGTGACGCGCGGATCATTAAGACCGGCAGTAACCAGCAGCGGCGGATAATCCTGCGCAGTCACCTGATCGTAAGGCGAGTAGCTGAGGATATAAGCAAAGGCCTGCTTGCTCTCGATTGGGTTGCCCCATTCCTGCCATTCGCCCGGAGTGAGCGGCAAGCTGTCATCGAGCATAGTGTTCAGCACATCGACAAAAGGCACATGCGATGCGACTGCGCCGAACAGCTTGGGGTCCTGATTGATGACGGCGCCCATCAGCTCGCCGCCAGCAGAACCGCCAGATGCCGTAACCTTGCCTTCAGCGGTGTAGCCTTTGGCAACGAGCCCGCGGCCGACATCGACGAAGTCGTTGAAGGTGTTGGTCCGCTCGTTCATTTTACCCTGCAGGTACCAGCGCCGGCCAAGATCATCGCCGCCGCGAATATGCGCGATGGCATAAGCAAAGCCGCGATCAATCAAGCTGAGGCGCGTGGTCGAGAAGCTCGGCGGTACAGCATAGCCATAAGCGCCATAGGCATAGAGATGCAGCGGTCCGCCCATTTCGCGGTCCTTGCGATAGACAACGCTGACCGGAACCATTGTGCCGTCGCGCGCTTCGATTTCCAGACGCTCGGTCGTGTAAAGCGATGCATCATAACCGCTCGGGATTTCCTGCTGCTTCAAGAGCTCGAGCGATCCGGTCGCGACGTCATAATCATAGACCGAATCCGGCGTGACCATGCTTTCATATGCGAGCCGCAGCTTGGCTTGGTCATACTCTGGATTGTTCGACAAGCCAGTGTTGTAGCTCGCTTCGGGGAAGGAAATGGGTTTGGCTTCCAGCGGCGCGTCATAGGAACGGATCTGGATCTGATCGAGACCGTTCAAACGCCCTTCGGTAACGAAGAAGTCCTTGAACAGCTCAAAACCGGTGAGATAAAACTCGTTCGAGCCTGCGAGCACTGTTTCCCATTCACTCGGATTATCGAGCGAGGCTTTAGCCAAGCGGAAGTTGATGTGATCGTCATTGGTCCAGATGAACAGCTCGTCACCGCGCACATCGACGGAATATTCCCGCCCTTTTTGGCGCGGGCTGATAAGGATTTGCTCGCCGGTCGGGTCATCAGCACGAACCAGCCGCACTTCAGTCGTCTCATTGTCGCCGGTCGCGATGATCAACCAGTCATCCTGCGCGGACAGTCCAGCCCGGACAGCAAAAGTAATATCGTCCTCTTTATAGATCTCGACATCTTGGTCGGAAGAGGTCCCAACCTTGTGCAAGCGGACATTGTCTACGCGCCAGTTGGCATTCGCCTTGCCGTAAACAAGCATGGTGTCGTTCGCGACCCAGTTAAGGCCGGACAATGTCTCTGGGATCACATCGTCAAGCAGTTCGCCCGTTTCCAGATCCTTGATCCGCGCTGTAAAGCGCTCTGAACCGTTATCGTCGTAAGAATAGGCGAGATAGCGACCGCTATCGCTCACAGACATCGCGCCCAAGCGGAAATATTCGAGACCTTCCGCAAGCTCGTTCTCGTCCAGCATCAACTGCGGTTCGCCGCCCGTCACTGGCTTGCGATAATGCTTGCGATATTGCGCGCCCTCTTCGAATTCGACCCAATAGAGGTAGTCGCCATCCTTTTGCGGCACTGAGCTGTCATCTTCCTTGATGCGCGCGCGCATCTCGGCAAACAGCTCATCCGTCAGCGCCTTGTGAGGTTCCATCTGCGCTTCAAACCAGGCGTTCTCGGCTTTGAGATAATCCAGCACATCTTCATCATCGATGGTCGGATAAGACTGGTCTTTCAGCCAGTTATACGGATCAGAGATCGTGATCCCGTGGTGAGTGTAACTGTGTTCGCGCTTTTCAGCGACGGGAGGTGCAGTCGGGGCCGTTTGGCTCACTGTTGTGTTGTCCTTGTGGTCATCCGCCAATGCCGGGCTCGCTGACAGGGCAGTAAGGCAAGCAGCAAGCGAAAGAGAGGTCAGTTTGACGGGTTTCATGGTTGAGGGTCCTCAAATTGGCGATAGCGCGCTGACTGGAAAGCCAGCCGCAAGCGGCCTATGTGTGTCTACATAAACATTCACCATCGCGCGGCAAGACACTGCGCGCCAAGGCAGGAATCGACAAGATGCTGATGCAAACCCATGAAGCGCGGCTGGATGCGCTCCGCAAGGAATTGAAGCGGCAAGAGCTTGATGGATTTGTCGTGCCGATCAGCGACGAACATGTAAGCGAATATGTCGGCGCTTATGCCCAGCGGCTCGCATGGCTAACCGGATTCGGCGGCAGCGCAGGAAACGCGGTGGTGCTGGCGGATACGGCCGCGATGTTCACTGACGGACGCTACACTGTTCAGGTGCGCGAGCAAGTGGATGGCAATCTCTATGAGTATCGTTCTGTCCCACAAGATACGGTCGGCGCTTGGCTGACTGACAAAGCGAGCGAAGGCGCGCGGATCGGCTATGATCCCTGGCTGCACACGCGCAAATGGGTTCGTGGGGTTGAAAAGCAGCTCGGCAATTCGGGCGTCACGCTGGTGCCAGTCGAAACCAATCCCATCGATGCGGTTTGGCAGGACCAACCCGCCCCCTCCGATGCAATCGCCTTTGTCCATGAAGACAAACATGCCGGACGTTCATCGGCTGAGAAGCGCGCACAGATAGCTGATGCGCTCAAAGCCCAAGGGCACGACACAGCCATTGTCTCGGCGCTCGACTCGATCGCATGGCTGCTCAACATTCGCGGCGCTGATGTAGACCATACGCCAGTCTCTTTGTCTTATGTTGTTGCGAAGGATGACGGCACGGCAGAGCTGTTCATTGCGCCTGAAAAGGTCACACCTGAACTCAAGCAGCATCTCGGGAATGCCATCACGATCCGCGACCGCAGTGAATTCTCAAGCGCGCTTGCTGAGCTTTCAGGCAAAACCGTGACGGTTGATCCCGACTACGGAGTCGCTGCCATCCCGCAGCTGCTGGAAAGTGCAGGCGCGACAGTGAGCTTCAATCGCTGCCCGACGATCCTGCCGAAAGCGATCAAGAATTCGGTCGAACAACAGGGCCACCGCGATGCGCAAGCGCGCGATGGCGCAGCGGTCACGCGCTTCCTGCATTGGCTTCAGCGCGAAGGCCCCTCTGGCGAAGTGGACGAACTGGCTGCCGCCGCGAAACTCAAGGCCTTCCGCGAAGAGCATGGCGATTTGCGCGATCTTTCTTTCGATACGATCTCTGCAGCAGGGCCACATGCCGCTTTGCCGCATTACCGCGTGGACGAAGACAGCAATATTCCGATTCCGCCTTCCAGCATCTATCTGGTCGATTCAGGCGGGCAATATGCTGACGGGACCACCGACATCACACGCACAGTCTGGATTGGTCCTGGCGAGCCGACTGCGGAGATGAAAGACCGCAATACGCGCGTGCTCAAAGGGCATATTGCGATTGCACAGGCGATCTTCCCGCGCGGCACTGCCGGCAGCCAGCTCGATAGCTTCGCACGGCAGTTCCTTTGGCAGGCAGGCGTAGACTTTGCCCACGGCACAGGCCACGGCGTCGGCAGCTTCCTCGCTGTGCATGAAGGTCCGCAGCGCATCTCGAAGCCTGCGGGCGGTCAAGCGGGCACGGATCAGGAGCTGATGGCGGGAATGATCCTCTCCAACGAACCGGGCTACTATAAGCAAGGCCATTTCGGCATCCGGATCGAGAACCTTGTTCTGATCGAGCCGCGCGCAATTGACGGCGCGGAAGACGATTACTTCGGTTTTGAAACGCTGACTTTCGTGCCGCTGGACCGTCGTTTGATCGAAAAAAGCCTCCTGACAGCGGACGAAATCGCATGGGTTGATAACTATCACGTTCAGGTACGCGAACTCCTGGCACCGCAACTTTCCGGCGATGATCTGGCGTGGCTCGAACAGGAATGTGCCCCGCTTTGAAGGACTTGCATGGCGCGCTTGTAGAACTCCGTATGTTCACGTAATGTTCCCGCTCGGCCCGAGTCGATAAAGGAGATTCTGCAATGATTGGTTACGTAACTTTGGGCACGAATGATTTGCCGCGTGCAGCCACTTTCTATGATGCGATCGCGAAGGAATTCGGCGTTGGCCGGATGATGGAATTCGATACGTTTATCGCCTGGGGTGCAATGGGCGGCGCACCCGGTGTCGCTGCAACCAAGCCGTTTGACGAACAGCCCGCAACCGTCGGCAACGGCACAATGGTTGCCTTGCAAGTAGGCAATCCAGAAAAGGTGCAAGCGGTTTATGATGTTGCGCTCGCTAACGGCGGTTCGGATGAAGGTGCTCCGGGCCCGCGCGGGGACGACGGCTTCTATGCAGGCTATTTCCGAGATCCGGATGGCAACAAGCTCAATGTTTTCTGCATGACAGGCGCTGGCTGACATGTCCGGTGTCCGGCGTCTTGAAGACAGTTTCATCCACTTGGGCCTTGGCGCACGCGCCATTCCCCTGCCCGAATTTGACGGCATGAACTGGTATGAGCGTTATGGCGCTGAACATGGCAAGGATGGAGCAGAAGGTAGACTGGTCTCGCTCCATTCGTTCAGCGAAGGTTGGTCAACCTGGGAAATGCATCCCAACGGTGAAGAGGTTGTGCTGTGTATCGAAGGTAGCATGACGCTGACTCAGGAATTTCCCGATGGCCGACGTGAGACCCTTCATCTCGCCGCTGGCGAATATGCGATCAACCCACCCAAGGTCTGGCACATCGCGGATGTCGATGCGCAGGCAACTGCGCTGTTCATTACATCGGGAGAAGGCACTGAGATGCGCGAACGAAGCGCATTTCCGGTCGATTAATAGGCATGTTAGCCTGATACAATTCGCGACAATTCATGAGCATCACGGCATAATCCTGCGACAGGCGATGCTTAGAACTTAGTTCCAAGAGCAGTGGCCCGCACCCGGGTCCCTCCAGTCCCCCTCACCCACTTGGGTCCGGCGCTGCTGCTCATTCGATACTCACTTGGAGCTAAGACATGAAGAAACGTACCCTTACTCTCTCTGTAGCCGCGCTGGCTTTGATCGGCGCAGGAGCTGCCGTTGCACACAATCACAGCATGCGCGGCAACCCTGATCTCGATGGCGATGGCGTTGTGACGCTTGAAGAAGCCTCGACCCATGGCGCCCGGATGTTCGACCGCATGGATGCCAACGGCGACGGCGTACTGAACGCTGAAGACCGCGAGGCCAAGCAGGCTGAACGCTTTGTCCAAATGGATGCCGACGGTAGCGGCGAAGTGACCCAAGCTGAAATGCAGTCAGCTCGTGAAGCACGCGAAGCCAAGCGGGCAGAGCGCCGCGAAGGCCGTGCAGAAGCGATGTTCGCACGGCTTGATACCGACGGCAGTGGCGGCATTTCCGAAGCCGAATTTGCCGCAGCGCGGGAAGCACGCGGCCAGCGCGGCGGGAAAGGCATGCGCGGCGGGCGCGGCGGACCGATGGCAATGCTGCGTCAGGCGGACACCAACGGTGATGAAGCGATCAGCCGCGCAGAGTTCGACGCCGCGATGGAAGCACGCTTTACCCGCATGGACACTGACGGTTCTGGCTCAATCACCGCCGATGAACGCGAAGCTGCCAAAGAGGCCCGCCAAAGCCGCCGCGGCGAGCGCCGGATGGAGCGTCGTGGGCAAGGCTCATAAGGCCACCAATTGATCCACCGATCAGCCTGTTGGGGCTCAAGCTCTCTCCCTGCTTGAGCCCCGCTTGGCATTACGGCACAACACATCGCGATGTCTGACACTCACACCGATACCATCCTGCTTGTTGATGATGAGCCCAGCTTGAGAGAACCGCTCGCAGAGTATCTCTCAGGTCAGGGCTTTGCCGTCCACGAAGCAGATAGCGCCGCGAAAGCGCGCGGTCTGCTGCTGGAGTTAAAGCCCGACCTCGTCCTTGCCGACATCATGATGCCAGGTGAAGATGGACTTTCGCTGACGCGCCACCTGGTTGAGACGCGTGACTTGCCGGTGATTCTCATCACTGCGCGTGGAGAATCCACCGACCGGATCGTAGGTCTTGAAATGGGGGCTGACGATTATGTCGTGAAGCCGTTCGAACCCCGCGAGCTTGTTGCCCGCATCCGCAGCGTATTGCGGCGCGCGCGGCGCGATGTGTCTGCCTCGCGTGTCGTGGAAGAGCACGCGCATTACCAGTTCGAAGGCTGGCGCCTTGATCCGCTCAAACAGCATCTAAGCGATCCCGAAGGTGTCTCTGTCCCGATCTCTACGGCTGAGTTTCGAATGCTTTGCGCCTTCCTTGATCATCCCAATCAAGTGCTCGACCGAGATCGCTTGCTGGATATGGTGCAGGGCCGCGAAGCTCATCTGTTCGACCGCGCAGTCGACAATCAGGTGAGCCGGTTGCGGCGCAAAATCGAAGCGGACACCAAGAACCCGCAATTGATCCTGACGGTGCGCGGAGGCGGCTATCGCTTTGCCGCTGACGTCACCCGCATTCGCCCGGATGCCTCGGCTTGAAACGACTGCTGCCTCAAAGCCTGCTTGGCCAGGTCATGCTCCTGCTCGCGCTTGGATTGCTGATCGCGCAGGTCATAACCGTCACCTTGCTGTTCAGGGCCAATGAAGAGCGCCGATCCGAAGCGCTGGTAAACGCGGTCGCCTTACGCGTCGTGATGGCCCGCGAGACACCGCGCGCAGACAGGCTTCGCGCCAGGCCAGAGGCACGACGTGCAGCCCGGGAACTGGCTGCTCAAGGTGGGCGCTTCCGCTTGCCAATCGAGCGTCGCGTGGATACGCCTTCTATTGCTCCCAATCGACGTCTGACTCGTTTTGAAGAGCCATTGCGCCAAGTCCTCGAAGAACAGGGCATTGCGCCAGGCATTATCGCAGTGACACGGGTGCGTGCGGCGGACGATGAATTCATCCGCGAACGTATCGCGCGCTTTCCTCGCTTCAGTATTGAGAACTGGCAAGATCGCCGACTGATCGTGGCTGCGATTGAACGACCCGAGCTTGGCCGTTGGCAAGTCATCCGAGTGCCAGAGCCGCGCCGCGATCACGGCGTCATAGGCGGGATCATAGTGCAGACACTGGTTATTTTCGCGATCCTGTTCGCAGCGCTCTATTTCGCATTGCGGCGGCTCACTCGCCCGCTTGCGCAGCTCACCACACGGGTTGACGACTTCGCGCAGCGTCCAGGTGACACGCAGATTCTTGCAGAGGAAGGTCCCGCCGACATGCGCCGACTCATTGCGGCGCATAATGCTATGGAAGAACGCATTTCATCCTTGCTCGATGAAAAGGACGTTATGCTGGGCGCCATTGGACATGACTTGAAGACACCGCTCGCCGCCCTGCGCGTGCGGATTGAGAGCGTACCTGACGAAGCACAACGGACGAAAATGGTGCAGAGTATTGAAGAGCTCACCACGTCGCTCGACGACATTCTCAACCTCGCCCGCGTCGGCCGCGCCAATGAGCCGGCTGAACCCACCGACTGCACGGCCCTCGCCGCATCATTGGTGGCCGAATATGAAGATTTGGGCCAGCCGGTGGCGCTCGCTGAGGGCGATCGCATTGTCGCATCTGTGCGCGTCACATGGCTCAGGCGAGCGCTCCGCAACCTAATCGGCAATGCCTTGCGCTATGCCGGCACGGCAGACGTAGAAGTCCTGCAAGGTGATGGCCGCGTGATCTTCCGGGTCGAAGACAATGGCCCCGGTATCGCCGAAGACCGGATTGAAAGCTTGCTTGAGCCATTTGCTCGCGGGGAAGAAAGCCGAAGCCGTGCCACCGGTGGTGCAGGGCTAGGGCTTACGCTAGCGCGTGCGGTGGCTGAGTTACACGGCGGTACGCTGTCTCTCTCAAACCGCGCTGAAGGCGGCTTGAGAGCGGACATCAGAATTCCGGCTTGAATCCGCGGCTCAAATGCTCGGCCGAGAGCCTAGCGCATTAAACCGCCGATCAAATTCCTGACAAAGCGTCCCGCAACTGGCCCTGCTAGATCGGTCGCAATGGAGCCTACCGCTGAAGTTACGCCTGACTTCATCGGGTTGGCGCGGCTTTTCTTGCCGAGCACAGCTGCCGCAGCCGCACCGGCCATGGAGCCAGCCGCCACCTTGGTGCCGCGCGACAAGGCCTTTTCCCACATGCTCTTGGTCTTGCGTGAACGCTTGCCGACTTCTTCTTCGCCTTTCTCAGCAACTTCCTCGGCCGTCTCGGCAGCATCTGCTGCTTTTTGAGCGAGAACTTCCTCTGCGCTCTCTCTATCAACGCGCTCGTCATATTTGCCTTCGACTGGGCTAATTGACTGAATAATAGCGCGTTCTTTCTTCGTGACAGGCCCAAGGCGTGAACGTGGCGGTTTGATCAGCGTGCGCTGGACAACAGTCGGCGCGCCATCGTCGTCCAGCGTCGAAACCAGCGCTTCACCGACCTTCAGCTCTGTGATCGCTTTTTCGACATCGAGGTCAGGATTGATGCGAAATGTCTCGGCTGCCGCCTTGATAGCGCGTTGATCTCGAGGGGTAAAAGCACGCAAAGCATGCTGTACGCGGTTGCCCAGTTGGCCCGCGACCTCTTCGGGAATATCAATCGGATTTTGTGTCACGAAGAACACGCCAACGCCCTTGGACCGGATCAGGCGAACGACCTGCTCGATCTTCTCTTCAAGCGCTTTGGGCGCATCATCAAACAGCAAGTGGGCTTCATCGAAGAAGAACACGAGCTTGGGCTTTTCCGGATCGCCCACTTCCGGCAGGCTTTCAAACAGCTCAGCCAGCAGCCACAAAAGGAACGTCGCATAGAGCTTGGGGCTACGCATGAGTTTGTCAGCCGCGAGCACATTGACGATGCCCCGCCCTTGCTCGTCTGACTTCAAGAAGTCATCGATTTCCAGCGCGGGCTCGCCGAAGAACAGGTTTGCGCCTTGCGACTCAAAGCTCAGCAGCTGGCGCTGGATTGCGCCAACCGATTGCTTGGAGACGTTGCCGTATTTGCCTGAGAGTTCCTTCGCATTCTCTGCTGCCCAGACCAAAACAGCTTGCAAGTCTTCAAAGTCGAGCAGCAACAGGCCGTTGTCGTCTGCGTGGCGGAAGACAATTTGCAGCACGCCTTCCTGCGTGTCGTTCAGATCGAGCAAACGCGCAAGCAGCAGCGGACCCATTTCCGACACCGTCGTACGGATCGGATGGCCTTGCTCACCATAAAGGTCCCAGAACACGACAGGATTGTCGGAATAGCCATAGTCATCCATGCCGAGTTCCTTGGCGCGTCCTTCAAGCTTGTCCGCATGCTTGAACGTCGGCGAACCGGGCATGCCAACACCGGACAGATCGCCTTTGACGTCTGCGACAAAGACCGGAACGCCATGCGCAGAGAAGCTTTCCGCCATACCCTGCAAGGTCACAGTCTTACCGGTGCCGGTCGCGCCTGCAATCAGGCCGTGCCGGTTGGCTCTGCCAAGGTCGAGATATTGCTTCTCGCCATTGCCGGCGAGGCCAAGGAAAATCTGGCTCATGGGTTTGATGTTCTCCGCCCTCTTAGTTGTTTTGCTTACTGAAACACACCGGGGAGGCGGTCAAGTTCTCGACTTGTGGCGCGAAGTGGCTAAGGCGGAAGCTTATGCGGAAGAACACGCCTTTTGTCCTGCTGGATGATGCGCGCCAAACCGGCGCTGCGGATGCGCAGCTCTTTACTGAGCCGAGCGCTGTATTCGTTGCGCGCAGAGCGGGCGAGGTGGAGACAGTGCTGGCAGCTGCAGACGCGGCGCGGCGTGAAAGGGGCGGATCACTCGCAGGCTATATCGCCTATGAAGCGGGGCTCGCGCTGGAACCCAAGCTAGCCGGGCTGGCTGACGAGCGCTCAGGCGCGGAAGGCCCACTGGTGTGGCTGGGGCTGTTTGATGCACCGCAAATCATTGCAGCAGGTGATGTCGGTAAATGGCTGGAAGAGCACGGTGGTGGCGAGGCTGCGAGCCTCGGGCCGATGACCCCGCAGCTTTCCACTGGCGGCTACGAAGCGGGCTTTGCTGCGCTGCAGGATGCGATCCGCGCCGGCGATATCTATCAGGTCAACTACACTTACCGGCTGGCAGGTTCCTACAAAGGCGATCCGCTGGCACTTTATGCAGCGCTCCGACCATCCGCGCAGGCCGGATATGGCGGCATGCTGTTCGATGGCTCTCACTGCCTGTTAAGCCTTTCGCCTGAGTTGTTTGTCTCGCTGCAAGCAAGCCAAGCGCGCGTTAAGCCGATGAAAGGTACGCGACCGCGCGGGCGCGATGCTGCCGAGGACGCGGCGCTGGCTGAAGACCTTGCTTCATCGGAGAAAGACAAAGCCGAAAATCTCATGATCGTTGACCTCATGCGCAACGATCTCAGCCGCGTCGCAGTGGCCGGCAGCGTAAATGTCGATGCGCCTTTTGCCGTCGAAAGCTATCCGACAGTCCATCAGATGGTTTCGACGGTCAGTGCGACACTGGCCGAAGGAAAAGGCGCGATGGATCTGTTGCGCGCGATCTTCCCTTGCGGCTCGATCACGGGTGCACCGAAAATTCGCGCTATGGAGCTCATCGCTGAGCACGAAAGCGCGGCGCGCGGCCCCTATTGCGGCGCGCTGGGACGGATTGATGCGAGCGGAAACGCGGCGCTAAATGTGGCGATCCGGACCTTGCGACTGACGCCGATTGAGAATGCGCAAGGCTCAGCGGTACTTGGAGTTGGTTCTGCTATCGTCGCAGACAGCGATGCACTTGCAGAACGGCGCGAGAGCGAAGTCAAAGCTGGTTTCGCTCGGCGTTCGTCACCCGATCACCGCGCGGCGCAATTCGATCTGATTGAGACCATGCGGTTCGATCCGGAAAACGGCATCGAACTGCTCGAGCTTCATCTGGAGCGGATTAAGGCAAGCGCTGCGACACTGGGCTTTGCATTTGACCGCCATGCGGCGCGCAATCAGATACAGGCGCTGTGCTTCGATCTCGAGGATGCGCGCAAAGTTCGGATGATGGTGTCGCGCCGGGGGGAGGTAGCGTTGGAAGCCTCGTCTTTGCCAAAGGCTGCCAGCGATCCGATCAAAGCCATCGCGCTGCCGCTACCGGTGGACGAAGGCGATTGGCGCCTGCGCCACAAGACCACTGACCGCGCTTTCTATGAAGAGGCGCTTGAAGCGGCCAAACAGCAAGGCGCCGGCGAAGCCATTCTGGTGCGGCCTGACGGGCTGGTGACAGAAGGCAGCTACACCAACATATTCGTGCGAAGTGAAAGCGGCATCCTGCTTACACCGCCAGCCTCTCTTGGCTTGCTCCCCGGCGTATTCCAGCGCTCACTCATCGAGAATGGCGAGGCACGCGAAGCTGAGCTGACATTGGATGACCTTGCGGATGGCTTCTTGCTCGGAAATGCCGTTAGAGGCCTCACGGAAGCCAAACTGATTTAATGCCGATGCCACCCGCGCCCTCCACCCTTCGACCCGGAGCCTACCGGGATACCATCCGGGTGGAAGGGTGGAGGGCGCGGGTGGCTCGGCCAACACGAGAACAACGACAATGACCATCGAGATTCTCTACGAAGACGGCGAAGCGCTTGTCATCAACAAGCCCGCTGGTCTTCCCGTCGATCGCCCCAAGCGCGGTGGCCCTGCGCTATGGGATCATATCGAAGAGCTGAAACTCGGCTTTCAACGTCCGCCCGTCGCGGTGCACAGGCTGGATACCGATACAAGCGGTTGCCTGATCCTCGCGCGCAATCCCAAGGCCTTGAAGCGTTTCAACAAGGCGTTCGAGGATCGGCTGGTCGGCAAGACTTATCTCGCCGTGATCGATCTAGAGCCTGCAGAACAATCAGGCACGATTTCACTCAATCTCTCGAAGATTAGTTCAGCTGAAAAGGGCTGGCGGATGATTGCAGCAAAGAAAGGCAAGCCTGCCGTTTCGCATTGGGAATTGCTGGAAACCATTGGAGAAGGAGATCGCAAACGCTCGCTGATCCGGTTCCGTCCTGAAACCGGCCGCACGCACCAGCTCCGGGTTCACGCGTTGCAAGGCCTCGGTGCACCACTGCTCGGCGATCCGGTATACGGCCCTGTACGCGGGCAAAACAAAGGCGCGCCGCGCACCATGCTGCATGCCGAAGCGATCCATATGGCCCGCCCCGGAAAGTCTCCTGTAAGCGCTTATGCGCCCTTCCCTGAAGACTTCGCGCGCACCGGACTCAGTGCCCCCGAACCCCCTGCACCGCCCGAACGCATACCCACTGAAGACAATGCATGAGGAACTGATCAGCCGCGCCAATGCGATTGCAGAGGAGAGCTTCCTTGCAGGCTCCGGGCCGGGTGGTCAGAATGCCAACAAGGTCGCCACAGAAGTCCAGCTGCGAGTTAATGTCTACCAACTGCGATTGCCACCGCCGGTCCTCGCACGGTTGCGGGCCATCGCTGGCAGCAAGCTGACTTCAGCGGGCGATTTGCTGATCACAGCGCGTGCCCATCGGACGCAGGACGCCAATCGGCAGGCTGCACGCGAGAAACTCGGCGACTTGCTGGAGGATGCCCACAAAGCGCCGAAGAAACGCGCAAAAACCCGCGTGAATCGGGTGGGCAAGATAAAGCGCTTGAAGTCCAAGAAAGCGCGCGGCGAAGTGAAAGCCAATCGCGGAAAGGTCAGCCGCTCGGATTGGTAAGGCGATTGCGTAGCCGGAAGTGACTCTCTCAGCTTGACTTTTCGCCGTGAATCGACCAGTTGCGCGCGCTGAAAGGCGGTACGCCAACTTCTGGCTGTACCGCTTGTTTATTTTTCAGGCTCACCATGAGCCCACCAAAAAGCATTAGGATACCGCCATGGCGAAGCCAGCAACCGTCAAGATCAAGCTCGTCTCGACCGCAGACACGGGCTTCTACTATGTGACGAAGAAGAACCCTCGCAACATCACGGAAAAGATGACTTTCCGTAAGTACGACCCTGTCGTGCGCAAGCATGTCGAGTTCAAGGAAGCCAAGATCAAGTGATCTTGCGCTCTACTGTTGTGAACAGTGGAGGCCTTTCGAATTCAGTTGCGGTTCAACGCTTCGCCGGTAAGGCTCGAAGCATGAAGAACAGCCTTAAAACCAAACGCGTGACGCTGACAGCTCTTGCTGGCGCAGGCCTTTGCATGGTTCCTGTCAGTGGCGCGCTGGACCAGGCGCACTCGGCAGCGGCTCAGGCGCAAACTGCGGATGCGCAGCAGCGCGATCTCGACCGTGCGGTCAACGCCTTGCGCGCGATCTCCACGATGAAGGCGGATTTCACGCAAACCGACCGGATGGGCAACTCGGTGACCGGAGAGCTGACTTTGAAGCGCCCGGGCAAGATCCGCTTTCAGTATCAGGAAGACACGCAGTTGCTGGTCGTGTCGAACGGCCGATCGCTTTACGTGCTCGATTACGAAGTAGGGCAACAGCAGCGCTGGCCGATCCGCAAATCTCCGCTCGGCGCGTTGCTCGATCCTGAGCGTGACATGAGCAGATATGGCAAGCTCGTACCGACCAACAATCCCGACGTTGTCAGCATCGAAGTGCGCGATCCCAAACGCGCAGAGTTCGGCACCATCACGATGATTTTTGTGCGCAGCGCCACTGCACCTGGCGGCCTACAGCTGACAAACTGGGTTGCGCTTGATGCGCAAAACAACCGGACGACTGTGCGGCTAAGGAATCACCGCTATGGAGTCGCGGTCAGCGATGACGCTTTCAAATTCCGCGATCCGCGCCGCTCATCTCGTCGCCCGCGGTAAACGCTTGAGCGGCAGCTTGTTGTAGGAATACGACAGAATTTGCGACATATTCATTTACGCGAAAGCCGTTTCAGCGTAATTTATGTCCACAAGTCAAAAGGAAAGCGGGTTTCCCCCCTGTTGCCCGTCATCCAAGTTCATGACTTGCTCAAGCGTGACGAACGCTCAAAAGAACCCTCGTTCCAATGCCCCCGGGACGAGGGTTTTTTAGTGAGTTGAATAGAGCAATAGCGACGGGTTGCCGCTCGCACGCAACCAACCTAAAGCCGCCATCATGGTTTCTATCGCTACCTGGAATATCAACTCCGCACGCTTGCGCCTCCCGATTATCGAGCGCTTTCTACAAGAAGAGCAGCCCGATGTGCTGTGCTTGCAGGAGATCAAATGCCAGGAGCAACAATTCCCTGCAGAAGCGCTGGCAAAGCTTGGATACGAACATCAGGCGATCCACGGGCAGAAGGGTTATCACGGTGTCGCGACAATCAGCCGCCTTCCGCTGAAGGAATTCAGCCGCCACGATTGGCAAGACAATGGCGAGGCACGCCACGTCGGTGTCGAGCTGCTCGGTCCCGGTCAGGGCATGGTGTTGGAAAATGTTTATGTCCCTGCGGGCGGCGATGAGCCGGACCGGACGAAAAATCCGAAGTTCGGCCAGAAGCTGGATTTCCTTGAGCGTATGACGCGCTGGGCTGATGCAATTGACCGCCCAACGATGATCGTCGGCGATTTCAATATCGCGCCGCTTGAAAGCGATGTGTGGAGCCACAAGCAGCTCTTGAAAGTTGTCAGCCACACACCGCTCGAAGTCGATACGCTGCAGCGATTCAAAGACGCGCATGGCTGGGTTGATCTGGGCCGCGAGTTCATCCGCGATCCGGAGCGCTATTTCAGCTGGTGGAGCTATCGCTCAAAAGACTGGAAAGTGAATGATCGCGGGCGCAGGCTTGATCATATGTGGGCCAGCCCTGATCTTGCAAAACAGGCCAAGAGCCACCGTCTGCGCGAAGATGCGCGCGACTGGGAAAAGCCAAGCGATCATATACCGCTGATCACGGAGTTCGATCTCTGAACCCGAGTTCGCCATCCCCCGCGCGCCGAGCGGCGCTGGCGGTAGATGCGCTCCGGCATGGCTGGCCGCTGCGCTTCCTCAACGAAGGTGGCGAGGCCATCACTTTGCTACCGGTTGAGACTGCAATTGCGACCGATGCCACAAGCGGTAATATGCTCATCTCTGCCGCGCGCGCCGCGACACTAAAGCTGGCGAACCAGATCGAAGCCGCGGTGCCGCATGCGCCTGTGCTTATTCGTGGCGGCGATCCTTTTTCACTCAGCGAAGCCTTACCAATCGCAGACCCAGCGCTGGATTTGAGGCACCCGTTCAAAGGCCCATTCCGCGCAGAAGCGCTCGATTGGGCTGATACTGCGCAGGCCGCATTAGAGCTTGCCCGAATAGCCGGTATTCTGCCAGCATTTCTCGTTGATCCGGACCAGGGCGGCGAAGCTCAGGAGTTACTCGCGGGCGATGTTGAGGCGCGCGCGGATACTGGCCTGTTAAAGATTGCATCGCGTGCAAGGCTTCCTGTCCACGCGACAGAGGAAGCGGAACTGGTTGCGTTTCGCAGCACCGAGGATATGCGCGAGCATGTTGCGCTCGTGATTGGCCGCAATGAGGGGTCGGGCACTCCACTGGTGCGGCTGCATTCCGAATGCCTTACTGGTGACGTACTCGGCAGCCTCAAATGCGATTGCGGACCGCAATTGGATGCGGCGCTGCATGCCATGGCCGAGGAGGCCAAGAAGGGTGGTTGGGGCGTGCTCCTTTACATGCGCCAGGAAGGGCGCGGCATCGGCCTCATCAACAAGATGCGCGCTTACAGCCTGCAGGATCAGGGCTTTGATACTGTCGAAGCCAATCAACGGCTGGGCCTGCCCGATGAAGCGCGCGATTTTCCAGTTGCTGCTCGGATGCTTGGACTTCTCGGTGTCGATACGATTCGGCTGATGACGAACAATCCGGCGAAGGTCGATGCGCTGGAAAACGCAGGCGTCAGTGTTGCTGAGCGTGTCCAACACCAACTGCCTGACAATCCCTTCAACGCCCGCTATCTCGCTACCAAACGCGATAAGTCAGGGCATTTGCTCAAATGACTGGGCCGCAGCATGCGATCACCATCCGCCCCGAAGCGGCGGGCGATGAACCCGTAATCCACTCCCTGACGGAAGCGGCATTTCGCGATATGCCCTTTTCCGATGGCGACGAGCCGGACTTGGTTGACCATTTGCGCGCGGCTGGCGATCTCACACTTTCGCTCGTGGCAGAGGATGCGGACCGGATTGTCGGACATATCGCTTTTTCGCCAGTGACGATCAGCGACGGAACGAAAGACTGGTTCGGAATTGGTCCGGTCTCGGTCCGGCCAGAACTGCACAGTCAAGGAATTGGCGGAGCGCTGATCCGGCGCGGGATTGCCGACATGCGCACAAGTGGCGCCAAGGGCATAATCTTGCTCGGAAGCCCTGAGTATTACAGCCGCTTTGGCTTCGAGCATGACCCGAAGCTCACCTATCCAGGCCCGCCACCGGAGTATTTCCAACGCTTGGTCTTGGATGGTCGCGAGCCGAGCGGCATCGTGCGTTATTCACCTGCCTTCGAGAACTGAGACACGGGATTGAGCCGGATTTCAGCCGAGCGGTGGCTCCGGCATGACGCTCGGCAAACGCTGCTCATTTGGCAGTTGGATTGAACTGCAGCCACGGCTACACTCATGAAGACCGCTCAATCGCGGCACGATATTTCAGGAGGACAATCCCATGAAGAAATTCACTCAATTCGCTGTCGTTTCAGGCGCAGCTCTGGCGCTCGCGGCCTGCGGCAGCTCAGACGATGCATCATCGGAAGCTGATGCTGAAAGCGTCGAAATGCCGGCTGAAGAGGCGATGGCGGATGTGACAGAAGAACCCGTAATGGACGAAGAGGCAGCGATGCCCGATGCGCCTGCGCCCGCTCCAGTGACGGAAGAAGAAGCCAACAGCGCAGCAGACGACGCTGAAGATGTCATCGCTGCAGCAGAAGCGGCGGCAGATGCTGCCGGCGATGCTGCAGATGCTGCTGAAGCAATGGCGGACGCAGTCGAGTAACAGCGTGATCCTTGACGACATCATAAGGGCGGGCCTTTGCGGGCTCGCCCTTTTGCTTGGTGCTTGCGGTGCAGAAAACACCTCGCCCCAACCACCTTCTGCGGAGGAAGAGCAAGCACTAGCGGAGGCTGAAGCGATGATCGAAGCTGGACGCCCGCCTGCCGACTTGCCAGCTGAGGAAGAATAGTTTCATCGCGCCACCCATTGCGCTCACTAGGTTTGCACGGCACAGATGCCGAACGCGATACAAGCAGGGAGAGCGAGCGCTATGACAGCTTCGGCTGAAGCCATAACCGATCGTCACGGGATGGACGCAGAGACCTTCGATCAGTTTCGCACCCAGCTTGACCGCTATGTGCACGAGCGCCTGATCCCTGCCGAGCCGCACGTGCTTGAGCAGAATGGCGTGCCGTCGGACATCCTTGATGAAATGCGCGCAATGGGCATGTTTGGCCTCACCACGCCGGAAGAATTCGGCGGCGCGGGTATGAACATCCCGCAATATGTCGAAGCGATCCGCACGCTTGCGCAGGCTCACCCGGCGTTTCGCTCGATCATCTCGATCAATCTCGGCATGGTCTGCAGCGCGATCAAGAATAGCGGGACTGAAGCCCAAAAGGCGCATTGGTTGCCGCGTATTGCCAGCGGAGAGATCGCGTGTTTCGGGCTAACGGAACCGGGCTCTGGCAGTGACAGTGCGGCAATGGCGACTACCGCCAAGCCTTCAGGCAATGGCTATGTCTTGAACGGTTCCAAGCGCTACATCACCAATGCCGGGCAAGCAAAGCTCGCCTTGATCATGGCGCGCACCAATGACAAGGCTTTACCGAAGAACGCGCATGTAAGCGCCTTCCTTGTGCCGATGGACGCTCAAGGAATTTCCGTCGGAAAGCCGGACAAGAAGATGGGTCAGGATGGCTCCAATATCTGCGACATTTACATGGACGATGTGCAAGTCGATGGCGATGCGCTGCTCGGCGGCGAGGAAGGCAGAGGCTTTGCGACCGCCATGCAGAGCTTGGATAACGGACGACTATCGGTAGCGGCAGCAAGCTGCGGCTATGCCAGCCGTATACTCAAGACAGCGACACGCTATGCGACAGAGCGCAAGGCGTTCGGCGAGCCGATTGCCAACTTCCAGCTGATTCAGGCGATGCTCGCTGACAGCCAGGCTGAGCTCTATGCGGCAGAATGCATGCTGCGCGATGCTGCGGCCAAGGCCAATGAAGGCAAAGCGATCATCGAATGCGCGAGCGCCAAGATGTTCGCGAGCGAGATGTGCGGACGGGTGGCCGACCGCTGTGTCCAGATCCATGGCGGCGCCGGGTATTTGGCCGAGTACGAAGCGGAGCGCTTCTATCGGGACTCCCGTATTTACCGCATCTATGAAGGCACGACGCAGATCATGCAGCTGGTGATTGCGAAGCAAATGCTGCGGAATTTTGAAGTTTGAATTTTGGTTAGTACCTAGCCACCCGCTTCCTCCACCCTTCCACCCGGAACCTACCGGGATAAAATCCGGGTGGAAGGGTGGAGGGAGCGGGTGGCAATGGCACAACAACAAAGGACCTAAATGTACCAGCTCCTTTCCAGCCTATCGCTGATCGAAGTATCAAGCTTTGTCGCCTCGCCCACTGTAGGCCTTTATTGCGCGCAAATGGGCGCTGAAGTGATCCGCGTCGACCACAAGGCTGGCGGGCTCGATTACGACCGCTTCATGCTGACAGAAGAGGGCCGCTCGCTAAGCTGGGAGAACCTCAATCGCGCGAAGAAATCTGTCGCGCTTGACTTGCGCTCAGCTGAGGGACGCGAGCTGTGCGTCGAGCTGGCCCGCAAGACCGGACAGCTGGTTACCAATCTGCCTGAGCAGAGCTTCCTCAAGCATTCCGTCCTGGAAGACGGTCGCCCGGACATGGTGAGCGTGCGGATCATGGGTTGGCATGACGGGCGCCAGGCAATGGACTTCACAGTCAACGCGGCGAGCGGATACCCCCTGATGACCGGACCTGAGGAATGGCCAGAGGGATTAGACTCGGAAACCGCACCGCCGATCAATCAGGTCATGCCCGCATGGGATTTCATCACCGGCGCGTACTCCGCTTTCGCGCTGCTCGCGGCATTGCGCCACCGCGATGCAACCGGTGAAGGCAGCGAAGTGCGCATACCTTTGGGCGATGTCGCTATCGGCACGCTCGCCAACTCCGGCGGCATGGCGGAGATGCTTTACCGAGGTGCGGACCGCGAGCGGCTCGGCAATGCAATCTGGGGCGCATTTGGAAGAGACTTCCGCGCCAAAGATGGCACCCGTTTCATGGTGGCAGCTCTGACACCCAAACAATGGAGCGGGCTCGTCGAAGCGTTCAAACTTGCTGACGAGATCGCAAAGCTCGAAGCTGAAATCGGGGTAGACTTCTCGTCCGGCGACGAGCCGCGCTTCACACATCGCGCCCGGTTGTTCGAGCTCTTCCAAACGGTCGCAGAGCAGCATGACTACTCTGAGCTGGCCAAACGCATGGCCGCTCAAGGCTGCACGTTCGAGCGCTATCGCACCGCATTTGAAGCGGCGAATGATCCTGAGCTGGTCGCAAACAATCCGCTTTTCGGTCCCTCGCCTGCCAACCCGTCTGGGTTCGAATATCCCGCGACACGCAGCTTTGCGAACATGCCGGCTCGCGAGGCAGGCGACCCCAAGCCAGCGCCTTATCTGGGTGAGCATAGCGAGGAAGTGCTCAGCGAAAGACTGGGCCTTTCCTCCGGCGCAATCGGCAAGCTGATCGATGCGGGGATTGTGGAACTGAGTGACAAGGACAAGAGATGACCAGAAGAGCCGCTATCGTATCGCCGATCCGCACGCCCGTCGGGCGTTTTCTTGGAACGCTCGCGCCACTGAATGCAGGCGAGCTTGGCGCGATCATCCTGAAAGCCCTGGTTGAGCGCAGCGGGATCGATCCCGAACGGGTCGACGATGTCGTTTTCAGTCAGGGATATGGCAATGCGGAAGCGCCCGCCATCGGTCACTGGAGCTGGCTCGCCGCAGGACTGCCTTTGGAAGTGCCCGGCTATCAATTGGATCGCCGCTGCGGCTCCGGGCTCCAAGCGGTCGCCAATGCCGCAATGATGGTCGAAACCGGAATGGCCGATGTTGTGGTCGCAGGCGGCTGTGAAAGCATGTCCAGTGTCGAGCATTACACAACCGACCTACGCAGAGGTGTGCGCATGGGCGACATGACGCTGCATGATCGTCTGTCGCGCGGCCGCTTGATGAGCCAGCCGATCGAGCGCTTTGGTGTCATCACCGGGATGATCGAGACCGCAGAGAACCTCGCGAAGGATTATCACATTAGCCGCGAACAGGCAGATGAATATGCGGTGCGCTCGCATCAAAACGCCGCAGCGGCATGGGATGCGGGCAAGTTTGATGCGCAGCTCGTTTCGGTCGAAGTCCCACAGCGACGCAAGGACCCGATCATCTTTGGGCGCGACGAAGGCTACCGCAGCGATGCGTCTATGGAGACGCTGGGGGCTCTGCGCCCGATTGACGGGAAGCGCGATCCGGAAGCGATCGTCACTGCCGGCAATGCAAGCCAGCAAAACGATGCGGCTGCGGCCTGCCTGGTGGTCGCGGAGGACAAGCTCGAAGAACTGTGCCTTGAACCCATGCTGTGGTTTGGCGGCTGGGCAGCGGCGGGCTGCGACCCCTCGCGCATGGGCATCGGGCCGGTTCCAGCCGTCGAGCGCTTGTTCGAGCGGCGCGGCGTCAGCTGGGACGATATCGGACTGGTTGAACTCAATGAGGCTTTCGCGCCGCAGGTGCTTGCCGTGCTGAAGGGTTGGGGCTGGTCGGACGATGACAGCCGCCGTGATATCCTCAATGTCAACGGCTCGGGCATCTCGCTGGGCCACCCGATTGGCGCGACCGGCGGCCGCATCCTCGCAGACATGGCGCATGAAATGCACCGCCGCGAGGTTCGTTACGGGCTTGAGACGATGTGCATTGGTGGCGGGCAAGGCATTGCAGCTGTATTCGAGCGCGCCACATGAGCGCATGGGACACGTGGATCGGGCGTGAAACTCGCTCAAGCGATGTTCTCACCGCCTCTTTGGCGGCGCGCTGGCTGGGCATGTTTGATTTGGATCCGTCTGAACCGCTTCCTCAGGGCATCCATCTCTGTCTTTGCGTGCCAGACGCGGCCCAAGCTGCATTGGGAGAAGATGGACATCCCGCGCGCGATGCTAGCGAAGCGAGCTTCTTCCCGCCGCTCCCGCTCCCGCGCCGGATGTGGGCGGCAAGCGAGATCGAATTCCTACACCCAACAAGCGTCGGGGCGCTGATCGGCAGGTCAAGCCGCATCGTTTCGGTTACGGAGAAGGAAGGCTCGACCGGCAAGCTCGGCTTTGTCGAGGTTGAACACGTGACAAGTGCAGACGGTGTTGAAGCCATACGCGAAGTGCAAACGCTGGTCTATCGCGATGCCGTGGCCGCTGATGCGCCCCTGTCGCCGCCCAAGCCAATTAGCGGAGCCTTTGATCCCACCGGCTGGGATGCTCACGAGACTCTGACCCCCGATCCGCGCTTGCTGTTTCGCTATTCCGCGCTGACCTTCAACACGCACCGCATTCATTATGATTTGCCTTATGCACGCGACGTCGAGCGCTATCGTGGTCTCGTCGTCCATGGCCCCTTGATGGCGAGCTTGCTGCTGCAAACGGCAGCGCGCGAATATGGCGAGAACAGCCTCAAGTCTTTCACTTTTCGAGCGGTCAGCCCGGCGATCGCGGACGAGCCGCTACACCTGGCTATGCGTGAAACCGGGGATGGCTTGGAGCTCGGCACATTCGCTTCCGACGGACGTCAGTGCGTGAAGGCCAGCGCGACGCTTTAGTTTTTCGGCCATCGCCACCCACTCAATCCATCGAATAGTTCGGGATAGGCCGAAGCACCCCATATTCTTCCTCAAACGGCTCATGGTCCAACTCGGGAAAATCCAGTTCCGGTGGATCGATATGCGTATCCGGCAGACGGTCGAGCAAATCGCGCACCAGCGTAAGCCGTCCCCGCTTCTGATCGTTGAAATCAACCAGCGTCCACGGCGCGTGATCAGTGTGGGTCGCCGCCAGCATCTCCTCGCGCGCGTCAGTGTAGGCCTGGTACTTGTCGCGCGCAGCCAGATCGATAGGTGAGAGTTTCCAGCGCTTCAGCGGGTCTTCCAGGCGTTCGCGCAGCCGCTCTTCCTGATTGTCCTGATCAGTCGTTAGCCAGTATTTGAACAGCAGGAATCCGTCATCGACGAGCTGTTTTTCAAATACCGGCGCCTGCTGGAGAAACGCCTCAACCTGTGCGTCGTCCGCAAACCCCATGACTTTCTCGACCCCGGCGCGGTTATACCAGCTGCGGTCGAACAGCACGATCTCGCCAGCGTTCGGCAGATGCTTGATATAGCGCTGGAAATACCACTGCGTTTGCTCATCCTCGGAAGGTTTGGAAAGCGCAACGATGTGACATTGACGCGGGTTCAAGCGCTGACTGACCGCGCGGATAGCGCCGCCTTTGCCCGCAGTATCCCGGCCTTCAAACAGGACAACGATGCGCACGCCCGTCGCTCTTGCCCACCGCGCCATCGCGACAAGCTCCAGCTCCAATGGCTCCAGCAGCTCTTCGTATTCCTTGCGCTTCAGTTTGCCTTTGCGGCCGCCATTCCCCATTCGCAATTCCTCTCTGGTCACTGAGCTTCACGCTTGGTATAGTTGCAACTGTAACTATGGCTACAATGACAACCGATACGCTGGATTACACAGTCCTGCCCGATTTGCCGGCGGATGTCTTTACTGCGCCGCTGCAAAAACCTGCGCATGTCAGCGATGACTGGCTTGAACCTGCACAAACGCAATATTCCTCTGAAGACGATGCAATCTGGAACGATTTGTTCGCACGCCAGATGGAAGTGTTGCCGGGCCGCGCGGCAAGTGCCTTCATGGCGGGGCTGGAAAAGCTGGATTTAGGGCGCGGCGGTGTGCCTGACTTTGGCAAAATGTCGGAAGAGCTCACCGCTCTGACCGGCTGGAGCGTGGTGCCGGTGCCGATGCTGATCCCGGACCACGTCTTCTTCTGGCACTTGGCCAATCGCCGCTTCCCTGCGGGCAATTTCATCCGCACGCGAGAAACCTTCGACTACATTCAGGAACCCGACGTCTTCCACGACGTGTTCGGCCATGTGCCCATGCTCACTGATCCGGTGTTTGCCGATTACATGCAGGAGTATGGCCGAGCGGGATGGAAAGCGATGCGTTACAACCGGCTGAAAGCGCTCGGCTCGCTCTATTGGTATACGGTCGAATTCGGGCTCATCGAAGAGGCCCCTGACGACATCCGCGCTTATGGCGCGGGCATTCTCTCAGGCCCCACTGAAGTTATCTTCGCCACCGAGGCCGAAAGCCCCAATCGCATCATGCTCAATGTCGATCGCGTCATGCGCACCGACTATGTCATCAGCGATCTGCAGCCGACCTATTTTGTCATCGAGAGCTTTGAGGATCTGTACCGTCAGACCGTCGAGCGGGACTTCGACCGACTTTATCGCAATCTCTCGCCGGCTTTCACTTACGCGAATTCAGCGGTTATCGACGTTGACAATGTCCTTCATCGCGGCACGCAAGAGTATCTACTGCGCGGCGGACGCGGATCAGGTGCGAAACCGGTTTGATCTTTTAGTCTGAAAGACGGCTCTGACGCAGGTACACGACACCTGCAAGTACAGCGCTGGCGCTGACAAGAGCGGCGATGCAGGCAAGAGCGCTCAGCCCGCCGATAAACGATCCGCTATTCGCAAGAATGCCGGAGATCACAGCAACGACCGCGCCGATACCGACATGCTTCAGCACACCGCCACGGTCTTCGATCCGCGCGATGATTGTCGCGATCCAACCGAGCAATGCGCCCAAAAATGTCAGCACGAGAAGTGCCATGCGATAATCGTCCTTGTGTGTCCTAATTTCGTAACACGCCGCGCTGCGGTTTGGTTCCGACAGAGTTGATCGCGCGTTTACTTTACATAAAGATCAGCAATCCTGCACCCAGCAAAACACGATAGATCACAAAGACCATCATCGAGGCTTTCTTGAGGAAATTCATAAGGAAAGCCATGGTAAGGAACGCGGAAACAAAGGTCAGACCGCCAGCGATCAAGGCATCGGCCTGCATCTGCGCGGAAGCCTCTGCCAGGTCGAACGCGATGAGAATACCTGCACCTGCAACCGCTGGCATCGACAAAAGGAACGAGAATCGCGCAGCCTCGACCCGCTGGTATCCAAGGAAGCGCGCCATCGTCATTGTCACACCCGACCGGCTGGTGCCCGGTATCAACGCCATCGCCTGTGCGAGACCGACGAGGACAGCATCGCGCAAAGTGAGTTGCTCGTAAGTCTTCTCTTGTTTGCCCAAGTGGTCTGCAACGCCCAGAAAAATGCCGAATACGATCAGATTAATGCCCACCAGTGTGGTTGATCGGAAACTGTCGAGCACATCGAGCGCATAGAATGCGCCGCCGAGCAGAACGGCAGGGATCGTCCCGATAACGATCCACCAGAACAGGCTCTTTTGATGCGGATCGTCGGCGAGACCAACATTGGAGAGTCCGCCACGCACGAGGCCCAGCGCGTCGCGCCAGAAATACATGATGATCGCAAGCAGCGATCCCACATGCACCGCCACATCGATTAGTGGACCTTGATCGCGGAATTCGGTCAGTTTCGGGATCAGGATCAGGTGCCCTGACGAAGAAATCGGCAGGAATTCCGTGATGCCTTGAACAATGGCGATGATGAGGAGCTGTAGCAGGTCCATGGCGCGCAGCCTGTCATGCTTGCAGGCGAGTAAGTCAATTCATAATTTGGACGACCTAGCCACCCGCGCCCTCCGCCCTTCCACCCGGAGCGTACCGGGATATCATCCGGGTGGAAGGGCGGAGGGCGCGGGCGACTGGGTTTGTGGCCAAAAAAGAAACGGGCCGCTCTCTCGAGCGACCCGCTGCTTTCATCCAAGCCTCAGTATTACCAGATCCGGATGCGTTCTTCCGGCGGCAGGTAAAGCTCGTGCTCCTCTGTCACATTGAACGCTTCATACCATGCATCCAGATGACGGACCGCATTGTTCACGCGGAATTCCCCGGGTGGATGGTTTGCAGTCATCACACGGTTGCGCAGACTCTCTTCACGCTCCATGCCGCGCCAGATCTGCCCAAAGCCGAGCAGGAAGCGCTGGTCGCCAGTTAGACCATCAATGACCGGTGCTTCTTCGCCATTCAGAGACAAGCGATAAGCCCGGTAGGCCATTTGCAGGCCGACCACGTCGCCGAGGGTTTCGCCCATGGATTGCGGGCCGCGCAAGCAGACCGGCCCTTCTACGCTGTCGACGGGGCAGTAGGCTTCGATGAATTCCGCCATGCGCGAAGCGAAGGCTTCAAACCCCTTGCGGTCTTCATCCTGCCACCAATTGCGCAGCGCACCTTTGGCATCAAAGCGCGAGCCTTGATCGTCATAGCCATGACCGATTTCATGGCCGATCACAGCACCGATCCCGCCATAATTGACCGCAGGGTCCGCGCTTGCATTGAAGAAAGGCGGCTGAAGGATCGCAGCCGGGAAGACAATGCGATTGGTCAGCGGCGAATAGTACGCGTTCACCGTTTGCGGCAACATGCCCCACTCGCTTGGATCAACCGGGGTGCCCAGCTTTGAGCGCGCATCTTCAAGCGCCCAACCGATCGTCGCCATGCGGTTGGCGAGCGGGTTTTCCGGTGTGATGTCCAAGCCTTCATAGGTCTCGAACTCGTCGGGATAGCCGATCATCGCGACAAACCCGTCGAGCTTATCTTTGGCTTCCGCCAGAGTGGCATCTGTCATCCACTCATTCTCTTCGAGCGATGCAGCCATCGCAACGCGGAGATTGGTGACAAGCTCGTCCATCTGCGCTTTGCTTGCCGGCGGGAAGTAGCGCTCGACATACAGCGCGCCCAATTGCTCGCCGAGTTGAGTTTCCACTTCGCCTATGCCGCGCTTCCATCGTTCACGCTGCTCTTCGCGCCCGGCAATAGTCCTCCCGGCAAACTCAAAATTCGCTGCATCGAGCTCGCTGGTCAGGACGTCCGCATTGCCTGAAAGGAAACGCGCCGCCATGTAGGCCTTGATCGTTGCAAGCGGAGTTTCCGTCAGCAGTTCCATCATTGCAGGCAAGCCACCGCCCATCATACCGAGCTGCTTTTCCGTAAGGCCAAGCTGCTCGATTTCCTCAGGCGTTGGCGGCAATTGTGGTGCGAGGAAGCGTTCTTGCGTATCAAACTTCCCTGAAGCGAGAACGCTTTCAATCGGGAAATCGCCTGCAAGTTCAACCAGCTCTTCCGGGCTCAGCACGTTGTAGCGCAGATCAGGGATGCGCATCATCTGACGCGCCCATTCCAGTTCAGCGACCTTGTGTTCAAAGGCGTAAACCGCTTCAGCGGCACTGCGCGGCTCCTCGTATCCCGCTGCGGTGAGGAGCGTCGTGAGATAGTCGAGATAGGCCGCGCGAATTTTGAGATTGTTTTCTGAGTCGACGAGATAATAATCGCGATCAGGCAGGCCCATGCCGCTGAACCCGATGGAAACGGCATGCTCGGTCGGGTTGCGTGCATCAATCGTGACGCCAGCGCTAATCAAAGCAGGATAGCCCGGTGCTGAAAACAATTCTGCAAGACGTGCGAGATCGGGCGCCGTAAAAATTTCAGTCAAGTATGGCCGGGCTGGCGCAAGGCCGGTCGCGTCAATCGCGTCCATATCGACATAGGCGTTATACGCGTCGACGATACGGCGCGCAGCTGTGCCTGGGGCAGGATCGGAAGCAACAAGATCAGAGATCAGCGTTTCAACGTCGACTACAGATTTCTCGCGCAACAGATCAAAGGCGCCAAAGCGCTGGCGATCAGCCGGGATTTCGTTAGCAGCAATCCACTTGCCATTGACGTAGGCATTGAAATCGTCGCCCGGCGCGACTGAGCCATCGATCATGTCGAGGCCCACACCCCAAGTGCCGAAATCCATCGTCGGCACTGCAGTCGCACCTGCCGCTTCCGTCTCCGATGCGCCGGCCTTGCTTTCAATCCAGCTTGCATCGCTGTGATCGTGGCTGTGTGCATGGCCATCACCATGATCCGGCCCAGCTGCGATAGCGGGGCTTGCAAGCATCAACGCAAGCGCGCTCGTGCAGGCAGAAAGAAGAGGTTTTTTCACAGTTGAAAGTCCCGTTGATTAAGTGGCTTGCAGCGCTGAAACGCTGTGCATGAGGCGCTGCTTAGCGCGAGCCGACGCAAAACGGCACCCCTTCGTCGGAAATTCCTGCAGTTCATCGATAAACCGGCGCTGAACGTCGCGCTTTCAGCCTTTTCAGGCAGCCTCGCTGGATGCGAACTGCAAAGAGGCAAGCCGCGCATAGAGCCCGCCAGCTTCGCTCAATTGCGCATGCGTGCCTTGCTCTACAATCGCGCCGTCCTCCAGCACGATAATCCGGTCAGCTTTGCGCACCGTGGCAAGCCGGTGCGCGATCACCAGCGTCGTGCGTTCTGTCATCAGCCGATCAAGCGCTTGCTGGACCAGCTGCTCGCTTTCCGCATCAAGCGCGCTGGTTGCTTCATCGAGCAGCAGGATGGGCGTGTCGCGCAAGAGAGCGCGCGCAATCGCGATACGTTGCTGCTGGCCGCCTGAAAGCCGCGTGCCGCTTTCGCCGAGATAGGTGTCGAGACCTTCCGGCAGGTCGCGCAGGAATGTTTCTGCATTGGCAGCGCGCGCTGCGTCCCAGATTTCCTCCTCGCTCGCATCCCATTTGCCGTAGCGCAGGTTGTCGCGCGCATTGGCGCTGAACAACAAGCCGTCTTGCGGCACGAATGCCATGCGGGCGCGGACTTCAGCGGGGTCCGCTTTTGTCAGCGGCACCCCATCCAAACGGATTGTGCCTGCCTGCGGATCGTAGAATCGCTCAGCCAGCTGGAAGATCGTCGACTTGCCTGCTCCTGAAGGCCCGACGATTGCGACGGTTTCGCCCGGCTCAATCTCCAGCGAGAAGTTCTTCAGCGCAGGCACTTCGGGCCGTGTCGGATAGCGGAACGTCACATTGCGAAATGACAGGCTGCCGCGCGGTGGGTGAGGCAATTTCTCAGGCCGCGGCGGGGCTGCAATCGTGGGCATTGCGCTTAACAGCTCGTCCAAACGGCTTGCCGCCCCCGCACCGCGCAACAGATCGCCATAAACTTCCGTCAGAGCGCCAAATGCTCCGGCGACCAAGCCGCCAGTGAGCACGAATGCAGCGATTGTACCGCCGGTTATTGTTCCTTCGCTGACTGCAATCGCACCGCGCCACATAACCAGCGTGATCCCGCCGAAGATCAGGAAAATCACAATCGACGTCATCGCAGCGCGCAGCAATATGCGCTTGCGAGCTGTCTCGAAGGTTGCTTCGACTGCATCGCCAAAGCGGCCAGCCTCACGGCTTTCCTGGTTGAAGCTCTGCACGATCTTCATGCCAGAAAGCACTTCTGTCACCATCGCGCCGACATCCGCCACCCGGTCCTGGCTTGAGCGCGAGACCGAGCGGATACGCCGCCCAAAGAATACAATCGGCAAGATGACAATCGGAATGCCGATCAAAAGACCCAGCGTCAGCGTTGGCGCGAGCACCAGCAGCATGATAGTGCCGCCAATCGCCATCAGCGTGTTGCGCAAGGCAATAGAGACCGTTGTGCCGACAACCTGCTCGATAATAGCCGTGTCCGACGTCATCCGGCTGGAGATTTCCTTGGGGCTGTTCTCTTCGTAGAAACCGGGGGCGAGCCGCAGAAGATTGGTCTGCACCTGGCGGCGGATATCGGCCACGACACGCTCGCCGATCCAGCTGACGAAATAGAACCGCAATGCAGTACTGATCCCCAGTACGACCACGATCATCAGCAGGTACTGAAACGCCTCCGCAATCTGTGCGGGGTCGGCCGAGCCGCCAAACGCATCATCGATGATCACTTTAAAGCGCCACGGAATCGCCAGCGTTGCGCCGGCGGTCACCAGCAATGCGGCAAAAGCGAGCATGATCTGCGTGGGATATTGCGCAGCTGCTGAAAAGATCATCTTCAGCGGACCAAGCGTCTTGGCCTTGGGAGCGTCATCCTCTTCACTGTCAATGGCGCTGTCCGGCTCATCATCGCCAGTAAGCAGGTTCACGGCATCTGCCGCGCCTTTAAGAGCTTCCTCGCCAGTGAGCGACGGATTGCTTTCCGCCTCGTTTTGCCCATGCGCCCCGACCATTTTATCCGATTTCCCGTCCATTGCTTAACGGACCTAGCGATTTGCCCAGCGAATTACACCTGCAAAATCAGCAACAGATATGCATCACCTTTGTGCTGTTTTGGCCCATATTCAGCTATTGTGCATTGCAACATAAGCATAAAAGGGCCACGTAAGATCAGAAATCGCCCGCAATGAGGCGCAAGAACGGGAAAAACAGCAGGGGAATTCGCATTGCTTTACCACGCCTATGAACTCCAGCGCAGCTGGCTCAACTCCGCGAGCGCCTGGGCCTCTATCAGTGCAGAGGTGCTAAGCAATCCGGCCAATCCCTGGGGTTATACCGGCATTGGACCCATGGCAGCGAGCGCGCTCGACGTCTTCGCGCATGCAACGGCCAACTACGAAAAGCCGGCTTTCGGCATTACAGAAGTCGAAGTTGACGGCCAATTGCTCCCTGTCATCGAATCGACTGTGCTCAACCGCCCCTTTGGCGATTTGAAGCGTTTCAAAGTCGATGGCGTAGACGTGGTCGACGGGCAACGCACCCATGCACGTCCGAAACTCCTGATCGTTGCGCCAATGAGCGGCCACTATGCGACACTGCTGCGCGGAACGGTCCGCCGCATGCTTCAAAGCGCGGAAGTCTACATTACCGACTGGGCCGATGCGAAGACCGTGCCGGTCCATGAAGGGCATTTCGATCTCGATGACTATATCGATTACCTGATCGAGTTCCTGCAACATATCGAAGCGCAAGACCCCGGCAGTCGTCCGCATATGATGGCGGTGTGCCAGCCTTCAGTGCCAGCCTTTGCCGCAACCGCGCTGATGAACCTGCACAAGGATCCGGCAACGCCGCTAACTCTCACAATGATGGGCGGCCCTATCGACACGCGCGAGAGCCCGACGACGGTCAATAACCTCGCGATGGAGCGTCCCATTGAATGGTTCCGCCAATCCGTCATCGCAACCGTGCCGATGAACCATCGCGGCGCAGGCCGCAAAGTCTATCCCGGATTCCTGCAGCTTTCAGGTTTCATGAGCATGAATCTCGGCAGCCACATGATGAGCCATTATGAGATGTTCAAGCATCTCAATGCGGGCGATGAGGAAAGCGCACAGGCGACCAAGGATTTCTACGACGAATATCGCGCGGTTTGCGACATGACAGCAGAGTTCTATCTCCAAACGGTCGAAGAAGTGTTCCAGACGCACTCGATCCCTAATGGCGAATTCCGCCACAAAGGCGAGCTGGTCGACATCACGAAGATCACCGATACCGCGCTGCTTGCGATTGAAGGCGAGCGCGACGATATTTCAGGCCTCGGCCAGACCAAGGCCGCGCTTGATCTGTGCCCTAAGCTGAAGGCTTCGCAAAAACGCTATTACATGGCGGAAGGCGCAGGCCATTACGGCATCTTCAACGGCAGCAAATGGCGGAGCAAAGTCGCACCGGTCGTCGAAGAATGGATGGCGAAGCACGGTTGAGTGCGTCCAAGTTGAAAGGTCAGCTAGCGACTCATTTGCGGACATTGACGCGAAGTCGCCTTTTGGCGATCAAGCGGCATGTATATCGACAAAGCCTACGACCAACGTGAGGAACTATCAGACCGTGATCTTGAGAGGCTTCTGGCTGCCTTGCGGGATGAAGTGGAGCGCTATCGATACGCTATACGTAACTACCCGCCTGATCGCATGGAGAAGCACGGTAAACCGTTTCTCGCGAAGCTAGAAAAGCGAGTGGCCATAGTGCAAAGAGTTGTCAAAAGCCGAGGCTTGCAATCCTGAAGGCTCAATTGGCCGACCGTCCGCTTTCCACCCAGAAACGGACGTTCGACTGACGACCCAGTTGCAGACTTAGCGAAGCGGTTACCGAAGAGCTGAAAGCAGCCATCATTACGTATTTGACCTCAGAGAAAGCGTGCTGCATCTCCGCAATCCGAATTCTTCAGTAATCTATAGCGCTGACTATCCAGCCTAGCCGTCAATTCGCTCGGCGACTTCCGCTCGCGGAAATCTGCATGTTGGCATCATCCGTGCTTTATTTGACGAATTCGGTGCCGGGGTGTGCAGTAAGCGCAAATCCATGAGGTATACGTCGCCGACACAACCTGTCAGTTCAATTACTTTCAGTTCGACTTCTCCCACTCGTCCCGCCGTCTCCGCTAGGTCAGTCATCGCAGGGGTCTCAGAGTGAAAGAGCCTAGCGAAGAACCCTTCTTGCCGGAGATGGTCCTTCACCTGTTTGGAAGACAAGACAGAGTGCTCGCTCAACAATCGGTGTGAACCCTCGACCACAAGCGTCGCTCCGCCTTGCGGTTCGACATCGTCGAGGAAAGTAAATGCTTGTAATCCAGGTGTAGTTCGCTCTGCGAACTTGGGTAGGTCGGTGTGCCACACATCGCTTGGGATCGACCAACCCTCATGGCTTGGTAATGAGAAAAGAAGTTGTTGTCCTGGCGGCAATGGCGTCACTCGCGCACCAATCAGCTCTTCTATTATCGACGTGAGGCGATCACCGACCAACTCGGGAAATTCGTTCGATCTGTTCAGCTTGTTTAGCGCTTTGCGAAATGTTTTCGGCACGCCAAATTTGCCAGGCGCTTTGACCCACCCCTCAGCGGAGTAGAGGCTGTGTTCTTCAGCCAGCTCCAGCACCATGCTGTGGGCAATTTGAGCCTGCTCAGGTGCAACTAGCCCCTCAAGCTTTGCTATGCCCTTCTGTCGAAGTGCACTTCGTATTTGATGCAAATTCTCCATCAAAAGTAACCTACTATCGAGCTCGCATCTTCGCCAACAAGAAGGACAAATCAACGCCGTGACGTTCTGAAATGCAAAATCGAAAGGCTGAATTACAGCCATGTCCGCTTTCCACCCCATAATCCGTCATCCTGAACTTGTTTCAGGATAACAGCTTCAACGGCCAGGGTTATACTGAAACGAGTTCAGCATGACGACAGTTACAACCGCTCCGCATCCACCAACATTTCCTACATTGGCACTGCGCGCTAACCCGGCGCAGCTCTTTGAAACTGTCGATCTCCCTCTCGCGCTAGCCGAAAACCGCTCCTAGAACTGCCTCGCGAGTTTTGCAAAAATAGGAAAAGTGTCAACTTTGTTGGAAGGACCAAAAACGGCAGAATACTGGGGGTTTGAGGCCGATTTGACAAAGTTGACAGGTGTCAACTTCGTCAACTTTGTTGGAAATGCTTTTCGCCGCAAAAATCCGGCTAAGGCTCTGCTTTAGGCGTTCGGAAGAACAATCGCTTGATCACACGCCGCGCCCACATGAGCAGCAAAACCACCAGCACCAGCAGAACCAGCGCAATCCCGCCCGCTACGACCGGATATTCGTACGCTAAGTAAAGCAAGCCAATCGTCGCGACATCCTCCACGCTAGACATTGCGACATTGCTGACCGGCTCTGGCGAGGTGTTCACGACTGCACGCGCGCTCGCTTTGCCGCCATGTGCAAGGAAGCTCGCCCCGCCGCCTAGCAGGAACGCGATAACCTGCATCGCCGGATCGGATGGATCGACAATGGCGAGGGCTAGCAATGCGCCGCCAACCGGCCGCACCAGTGTGTGCACCGTGTCCCACGCGCTGTCGAGCCACATGACTTTGTCTGCGAAGAACTCCGCCAATGCTCCTATCGCTGCAATGCCGATGACCCAGGGATTGCCGAGGACAGCAAGGCTCTCCAGATGTTCGGGCAAAGGCAGGACGTCCGCCCGCATCGCGACACCGGTTGCAAAGATGCACAAATAGAGCCGCCAGCCGCTCAACAAGCTGACACTTCCTGCGATCCCGATGATTTCCATGATCCCCATGGCTGAGAGTGTAGCCACAAACGCTCGCAAAGAAAAAGGCGGCGCAAGAATCCTCCCGCACCGCCTTTGAATTCTTGATAACGGCAGTCAAAGCGCGACTGCGCGTCGGCCGTTAGGCCGCCCCCGCGGAGGTGGCGCGCCCTGCGCGCCTACCGCGAGCGCAAAAGACTCAATCAAAACACCTCGAACAGGCCTGCTGCGCCCATGCCGCCACCGACACACATGGTGACAACAACGTATTTCGCGCCGCGACGCTTGCCTTCGATCAGCGCATGGCCGGTGCAGCGCGCGCCCGTCATGCCATAAGGGTGGCCGATTGAGATCGAACCGCCATTGACGTTGAGGATGTCGTTATCGATGCCGAGCTTGTCGCGACAGTAGAGGACCTGCACAGCAAACGCTTCATTCAGTTCCCACAGGCCAATATCGTCCATCTTCAGACCGGTCTGCTTCAGTAATTTGGGAATAGCGAAGACCGGGCCGATGCCCATTTCGTCGGGCTCTGTCCCAGCGACGGCCATGCCGACATAACGGCCCAGCGGCTGCAGACCCTTTTGCTCAGCGAGCTTGGCTTCCATGACAACGGAGGCCGAAGAACCGTCCGACAACTGCGACGCGTTACCGGCAGTGATGACTTTGTCCGGGCCCATCACGGGGTTGAGACTCTGCAATCCTTCGAGCGTCGTCGACGGACGGTTGCCTTCATCCTTGGTGATCGTCGTCTCGACCTGGCTGATCTCGCCGCTTTCCTTGTCCTTCACCATCATAGTGGTGGTCACCGGCACGATCTCGTCGTCGAACTTGCCAGCTTCCTGAGCAGCGGCAGTGCGCTGCTGCGACTGAAGTGCATACTCGTCCTGCGCTTCGCGGCTGATATTGTAGCGTGCAGCAACCGTCTCTGCCGTGCCGAGCATCGGCATGTAAACGTCTTTGTGCATCGCGATCAGCGAAGGATCGGGCGCGACGCGCATTTCAGGCGTCTGGACCATCGAGATCGAGTCCTGACCGCCGCCAACAACGATATCCATATTGTCGACGATGACCTGCTTGGCTGCCGTCGCAATCGCCATCAGGCCGGATGAGCACTGACGGTCAATTGTCTGTGCAGCCACGCTTACCGGAGCTCCGCCGCGCAGAGCGACCTGGCGGCCAATATTGCCCGCTTGCGTGCCTTGTGTGAGGACTGCGCCCCAGACGACATCGTCGATTTCGGCTGCGTCAATACCAGCACGCTCGACAGCGGGTGCGAAAGAGAGCGCACCCAGCGTTGCGCCAGGAGTTGCGTTGAAACCGCCTTTGTAAGCGCGCCCAATGGGCGTGCGAGCGGTGGAGACGATGACTGCGTCACGTGACATGTTGGTGTCCTTTCAAGGGTAATACGATCCAGCCCCGCCGAGCGGAGCAGTGTAAATGTGATTTGCGACAGAACTTAGACGAAGAACTGCGTGATCCACTCGCAGATCAGAGCCGGCTTGTCCTCGCCTTCGATTTCGATGGTGATTTCGCAAGTCTGCTGCCACTGGCCGGGGCGCTTCTCGACCATTTCGGTAAGCTTCCAATGACCGCGAATACGCTTGCCAACTCGCACAGGCGAAATGAACCGCGTTTTGTTGCCGCCATAGTTGACCGCCATCTTGATGCCCTCGAGGCGCGGCATGTCGCTGTTGGCAGACAGGTAAGGGATCATAGACAGCGTCATAAAGCCGTGGACGATGGTTCCGCCGAACGGTGTCATCTTGGCTTTTTCTTCGTCAATATGGATGAACTGGTGATCGCCGGTCGCATCAGCGAACATGTTGACCTTGTCCTGAGTCATTTCGACCCATTCGCTGGTGCCGATAACTTCGCCGGTTTTCGCTGCGATCTCTTGGGGGGTCATGGGTTTGTCTCCTCTCAAACTTGCGATGCCGCATCATTGCTGCAGTTGCGAAGCTTCATGGCCTATGGCGTCAGGCAAGGCAATGCGCGAGATGGCGCCGCTACGGCATGCTGGCGTTTACGTAAGCGGAAACTGATCCTATATGCCTATCGAGACGCGATTTGGTGCTCATCACGCGATGATTCGCAGTTTGCTGCTGGAACCACTCGGCTTCAGACGCATAACAACAGGCGGAGTGCATAGTGCATAGCTATGCCTTCCCCGTGTGAAAGATTGCTTCGCGCTCAGGCATTGCAAAATTGCGTTTGTGTCGCCATGAGAGCGGTCCGCGATGCAATTTGCTGCGTTTGCGAACGCATAACAGAGCACGCGCACACATGCCGGCCGAGCCGCTCAGCGGTGGTCGCAAACGGTCGGCACCTGACAGGATGGATTGGATATATGGGATACCCAGCGCCCACGGGCTTGTATGACCCTCGCAATGAACATGACGCCTGTGGCGTCGGTTTTGTCGCGCATATCAAAGGCGCGAAAAGCCACACGATTGTCACACAGGCGCTGGAGATTCTGGAAAATATCGATCACCGCGGCGCGGTTGGCGCTGACCCTCTGCTGGGCGATGGTGCTGGAATCCTTCTGCAAATTCCTGATCCGCTGATCCGCGACTGGGCGACAGAGAAGGGCTACGACCTGCCTCAACCCGGTGATTATGCGGTCGCAATGTGCTTTATGCCACAGGACGAAGCAGCACGCGCTTTTGTAACAGAGCAGCTGGAGAAATTCGTCGCGAAGGAAGGGCAGCGCCTGATCGGCTGGCGCGAGGTACCCGTAACACTGGATGGGCTCGGCAAGGCTGTCATCGAATCGATGCCGGTCATGCAGCAAGCCATTATCGCGCGCGGAGAAAACTGCGCTGATGAAGACGCATTTGAGCGCAAGCTCGTCGTCATTCGCAAGCAAACGCTCAATCCTTTGAAAAAGCTTGCTGAGAAACACAATCTGCCGGGTCTCACTCAGACTTATATGCCGAGCTTCTCGTGCCGAACGATCGTCTACAAGGGCCTGCTTCTGGCAAACCAGGTAGGTAGTTTCTACGATGACCTGCGCGATGAACGCTGCGTCTCCGCACTCGGCCTCGTGCACCAACGCTTCTCTACCAACACTTTCCCAAGCTGGCGGCTTGCCCACCCTTATCGCCTGATCGCGCATAATGGCGAGATCAACACAGTTCGTGGCAATGTAAACTGGATGAATGCGCGTCGCCGCACAATGGAATCGGACCTGCTTGGTCCCGATCTCGATAAGATGTGGCCGCTTATCCCGCATGGCCAATCCGATACCGCATGCTTGGATAATGCGCTCGAGCTGTTGCTCGCAGGCGGATACAGCCTCGCTCACGCGATGATGATGCTGATCCCTGAAGCGTGGTCGAAGAACGAGCTGATGGATCCCGCCCGCCGTGCGTTCTACGAATATCATGCAGCGCTTATGGAGCCATGGGATGGCCCGGCAGCGGTAGCGTTCACTGACGGCCGCCAGATCGGCGCGACGCTCGACCGCAATGGTCTACGCCCTGCGCGCTTCGTGGTGACCAAAGACGATATCGTGTGCTTGGCTTCGGAAAGCGGCGTGCTGCCTTTCCCCGAAGAAGACATCGTGCGCAAATGGCGTCTGCAGCCCGGCAAGATGCTGCTGATCGATTTCGAACAGGGCCGCATCATTGAAGATGAGGAACTGAAGAAAGACCTCGCTGAAGCGCAACCTTACGCCAAGTGGCTGGAGCAAGCGCAGTTCAAGCTCGACGACATCGAAGAGATTGATCCTGAATTTGCTGAGCTTCCGCAAGACGAGAATCAGGAAACGCCAACTCTGCTGCAAGCACAGCAAGCCTTTGGTTACACGCAGGAGGACATCGTAAAGTTCCTGGAGCCGATGGCGGTGAAGGGCGATGATCCGATCGGGTCCATGGGAACGGACACGCCGATTGCTGTGCTCTCCAATCGCTCGCGTCTGCTGTATGACTATTTCAAGCAGAACTTTGCCCAGGTAACAAACCCGCCGATTGACCCGATCCGCGAAGAGCTGGTGATGAGCTTGCTTTCCATGATCGGTCCGCGCCCCAACCTGCTTGGACGCGATGCAGGCACGCACAAGCGTCTTGAAGTGATCCAGCCTATCCTCACCAATGATGATGTCGCGAAGATCCGCTCCGTGCAGACCGCTTTGGATGGCGCCTTCCATACTGAAACCATCGACATCACCTGGGATGCGGAAAGCGGCGTTGAAGGGATTGAACTTGCGCTCAAAGAGATGTGCTGGGCGGCGACAGAAGCCGTGCTTGGCGATGCCAACATCCTGATCCTGTCGGATCGCGCGCAGGGGCCAGACCGTATCGCGATTCCTGCGTTGCTGGCGACTGCAGCGGTGCATCACCACTTGGTCCGCCAAGGGCTGCGCATGCAGACCGGCCTGGTTGTAGAGACCGGTGAAGCGCGCGAAGTGCATCACTATTGCGTGCTTGCAGGCTACGGGGCGGAAGCGATCAATCCCTATGTCGCCTTTGAGACGCTGGAGGATGTGCGCGCCAAGAAGCATCCTGAACTGACCGCAGAGCAAGTCCAGCAGAATTACATCAAAGCGGTTGGCAAAGGCATCCGAAAGGTCATGTCCAAAATGGGCATCTCGACCTATCAATCCTATTGCGGCGCGCAGATTTTCGACGCGGTGGGACTGAAGACGGACTTTATCGAGAAGTATTTCACTGGCACTGCGACGACCATCGAAGGCATTGGTCTGGAGCAGGTCGCAGAAGAGGCTGTGCGCCGTCACGCGCAGGCCTATGGCGATAACCCACTCTACAAGAATATGCTCGATGTTGGCGGCATCTATCAGTACCGCCTTCGCGGTGAAGAACATGCTTGGACGCCGGAAAATGTCGCACAATTGCAGCACGCTGTGCGCGGCGACAAGCATGCGGACTATGACGCATTTGCGAAGTCGGTGAACGAACAGTCCGAGCGTCTGCTCACTATCCGCGGACTGATGGAATTCAAGACAGCGGATGAACCCGTTCCGCTTGAGGAAGTTGAACCGGCCGCGGAAATCGTAAAGCGTTTCAGCACGGGCGCGATGAGCTTAGGCTCGATCAGCCACGAAGCGCATTCGACCATGGCTATCGCCATGAACCGCATTGGCGGCCGCTCCAACACAGGCGAAGGCGGCGAAGAACCGTTCCGCTTCAAGCCGATGGAAAACGGCGATTCCATGCGCAGCCGGATCAAGCAGGTCGCAAGTGGCCGCTTCGGTGTGACGGCGGAATATCTTGCGAACTCCGACGATATCCAGATCAAGATGGCGCAAGGCGCAAAGCCAGGCGAAGGCGGTCAGTTGCCAGGCCACAAGGTCGACAAGCGGATTGGCGCAGTGCGTCATTCGACGCCGGGTGTTGGTCTAATCTCGCCTCCACCACACCATGATATCTATTCGATCGAGGACTTGGCGCAGTTGATCCATGACTTGAAGAACGTGCAGCCGGAAAGTCGGATTTCCGTAAAGCTGGTGTCCGAAGTCGGGGTCGGTACGGTTGCGGCTGGTGTATCCAAGGCGCGCGCAGACCATGTCACTATCTCCGGCTATGAAGGCGGAACGGGCGCATCACCGCTGACCAGCCTCACCCATGCTGGTTCTCCATGGGAAATCGGCTTGGCTGAGACTCAGCAAACGCTGCTGCTCAACGATCTGCGCAGCAGGATTGCCGTTCAGGTCGATGGCGGGCTTCGCACAGGCCGCGATGTGGCGGTTGGCGCGCTGCTCGGCGCGGACGAGTTCGGTTTCTCGACCGCTCCACTGATTGCAGCTGGCTGCATAATGATGCGCAAGTGTCACTTGAATACTTGCCCGGTTGGCGTCGCAACGCAGGACCCGGTCCTTCGCGCGCGTTTCACCGGTCAGCCAGAGCATGTCATCAATTACTTCTTCTTCGTCGCTGAAGAGCTCCGCCAGATCATGGCGGAGATGGGCTTCCGCACAATGGACGAAATGATTGGCCGGACTGACCGGATCGACATGCGCCGCGTGCACCGCCACTGGAAAGCGGATGGTGTGGACCTGTCGCGCTTGCTGCATACCGTGGAAATCCCCGAGGGCGCTGCCCGCTACCGTACAGAAGCGCAAGACCACGGCCTTGGCGGCGCGCTCGATAATGAGCTGATTGCGGCTTGCAAGGACGCGATTGCTGAAGGCAAGCCGGTCCAGCTCGACCGAGAAATCCGCAATGTGAACCGCACTGTCGGAACGATGCTGTCGGGGCGTATTGCAGAAGCGCATGGTCATGCTGGTCTCCCCGCTGACACGATCCGCATTAACCTCACAGGCGTTGCGGGCCAAAGCTTCGGCGCATGGCTCGCCCATGGTGTGACACTCGACCTTACCGGCGATGCGAATGACTATGTCGGCAAGGGCCTGTCAGGTGGCCGGATCATCGTGCGTCAGCCGGAAGACGTCTCGCGCGATCCGCTCAACAACATCATCGTCGGCAACACTGTGCTTTACGGCGCGATTGCAGGCGAGGCCTATTTCTCAGGCGTGGCAGGCGAACGTTTTGCAGTCCGCAATTCCGGTGCCATCGCAGTGGTAGAAGGCACTGGCGATCATGGCTGCGAGTACATGACAGGCGGCGTTGTGGTTGTGCTCGGCGAAACCGGCCGCAACTTTGCTGCCGGCATGAGCGGCGGTCTTGCATACGTTTATGATCCGGAAGGCAAGTTCAGTCGGCTCGTCAATCACGAGCAGGTTGATCTTGTACCGATCTCTACAGAACCGGATGCTGACGAAGGGACCGGGCGTCCGAGCCAGCGCGGCACCTCGGTCAACGATTTCGGCATGGGTGACATGCTGCGTCACGATGCCGAGCGGCTCCGGATCCTCGTCGAACGTCACAAGCTGCACACCGGCTCTGCCCGGGCCAGCGAACTGCTCGACAATTGGGAAGAAGCCTTGAGCAAATTCGTGAAGGTCATGCCGCGCGATTACAAACGCGCGCTGGAACAACTCGAGGCTGAGCGCCTTGAAGCAGAAGCCGTAGCAGCGGAATAAGGGACACAAGAGCAAACGATCATGGGCAAGGACACAGGCTTCCTCGAACTCGACCGACGGGAACGCGACTATCTCGATCCCAAGGAGCGGCTGAACAATTATCGCGAATTCATCGTCCAGCCGGACGATGAAACGCTGAAAAGCCAGGCGAGCCGCTGCATGGATTGCGGTATTCCGTACTGTCACAATGGCTGTCCGGTGAACAATATCATCCCGGACTGGAACCATCTGGTCTATGAAGGCGATTGGAAGAATGCGCTCGACGTGCTGCATTCGACCAACAACTTCCCTGAATTTACCGGCCGCATTTGCCCAGCGCCTTGCGAAGCCAGTTGTACGCTCAACATCATCGACCAGCCCGTGACGATCAAATCGATCGAATGCGCGATTGTCGATCGCGGCTGGAAAGAAGGCTGGGTTACGCCGCAAGTGCCGGAAAAGCGAACCGGCAAATCGGTCGCCGTGGTCGGCTCTGGCCCGGCAGGCATGGCATGCGCACAGCAGCTCGCGCGTGCAGGTCACGCTGTCACCGTATTTGAAAAGAGCGACCGGATCGGCGGATTGCTGCGCTACGGTATTCCTGATTTCAAGATGGAAAAGCATCTCATCAATCGCCGCGCGCAGCAGATGGAAGCGGAAGGCGTGACCTTCAAGACGTCGAAGGAAGTCGGCGTTGATGTCTCCATGAAATCGCTCGATGAGAATTTCGATGCGATTGTCCTTGCCGGCGGGGCGGAGGACGCGCGCCAGCTCACCATCCCGGGGGCGGAAATGCCTGGTGTGCGGCTCGCGATGGAATTTCTCACTCAACAGAACAAGCGCAATGCGGGCGATGATGAATTGCGCGCAGCACCGCGTGGCTCGCTGACCGCAACCGGCAAGAATGTTGTTGTGATCGGAGGCGGCGACACCGGCTCTGACTGTGTCGGCACCTCCAACCGCCAAGGCGCAAAGAGCGTTACTCAGCTTGAGATCATGCCGAAGCCGCCAGAAAAGGAAGACAAAGCGCTAACGTGGCCGGACTGGCCATTGAAACTGCGCACATCCTCCAGTCACGAGGAAGGCGTCGAGCGCGACTGGGCGGTCCTCACCAAGCGCGTTGTCGGCGATGGCGAGAAAGTCACCGGCTTGGAATGCGTGCGGGTCGAATGGAAAGATGGCCAGATGCAGGAAGTCGAAGGCAGTGAATTCACCATCGAAGCCGATCTGATCCTGCTCGCCATGGGCTTTGTCGGTCCGATTAAGGCCGGCCTGCTCTCACAAGCCGAAGTTGAGTTGACGGAGCGCGGCAATGTGTCAGCGGACACAGAAACCTATGCGACCAGCGTCGACAAAGTGTTCGCTTGTGGCGACATGCGTCGCGGGCAAAGCCTCGTCGTCTGGGCAATCCGCGAAGGCCGGCAATGCGCGCGCAGCGTGGATGAAGCTTTGATGGGTATGAGCGAGCTGCCGCGCTGAAGAACGTGGCACTCGCGATGCGCGGCTAGCTGTTAGAACAGGCTCATTGTGCGAAGCATGTTTGCAAAGCGGCCGCGCGGGCGCTGCGGCGCGGCTTCTGCTGGGACAGCATCGTTTTCAGGCGCATTCTGATCAAGCTTGACGCGGAGCGCTTCTGAGATTTCACCATCGTCAAGCGCGACAGCTTTTGCGAATGCACGCGCAAAACCGAAAGTGTGCACACGGCTTGGCAAGCGATGAAAAGCTTCGCTTTCGAGAGCTTTCAGATAATGGCAGGAAACCTTCGTGCGTTCAGCCACATCGGCGACGCTCAGACCCGCGTCGCGCCTGGCCATAGCAAGCCGCTCGCCGACACAGTCGAGTGCTAAACCGCTCGAATGATTCATACCCTAGTCCCCGTGGATATGTTGTACCCAAGTGCAGCGAGTCGCGTTTCTGGACCCCTCCAAACGAATCACTACAGCAAGAGATTTACCAAACCTTATCCACAAGGTCGAATCATGTGTCGTTTCCGTACAAATCTGGCCGCGAGCATAAGGCGGGCTGTCGAAATATAGAGGAAAAGGTCTTGCTCGTTAGCCTGTACAGCCGACGCAAGTCGCAACGCTCGGATCGTGCCGCAGGCGTTTCTCCGCAATTTCCTCGCCGCAGGTCACGCACCAGCCCCACTCGTCCTCATCGAGCCGCTTAAGCGCAGCTGCAATCCGCGCTTTCTCGGCGGTCCGGCGCCGCTCCTGTGCTTGAGCCATTGCTTGCTGCTGCATAGCATCCATCCGGCTGAGGCGCCCGACACTATCCTGTTGCAGCTCGACCGTATCGCGCGAATCCGCATTAGAGCTTGCTTCCGCTTCAAGCGCCTCGCGGCGCGCGAGCAAAGCAGTTCGGGCTTCGGCTTCCGTCATGTTTTGTCCATACTTGCCAGCGACTTTCCTACCGCAAGCCTCGTAAGGCAAGCCATGGCAAATGAGATATGCCACTTCATTCAGGCAACCGTATACGCCGTTGAACCCCGATCGCGCAAAGTCACACTTTTTGCGCGCCATTGGAAGATTACGCTCTGTTTTTCAGGCAGTTGACGGGGTGGCAGCTTTTTCGAAAAGCGCAGTGAGCGTATCGCCCGGGCGCATCATCCGTTCAGGCCGACCAGTCAACCACGCCGCGACCATGCCGTTCCAAAAACGCATTCGCCTGGCTGAAAGGGCGCGTCCCAAAAAAGCCACTATGCGCGGAAAGAGGGCTGGGATGCGCGCTCGTCAGCACAAGATGATGTTCGCCAGCGCCAAGACCCTTCACCCGGCTCGCTTTCTTGCGCGCATGGCTGCCCCACAGGATGAAAACCGTTGGATCACCGCGATCGACAACCGCTTGCACGACTGCATCGGTGATCGCGTCCCAGCCGCGTCCGGCATGGCTGCCTGCTTGCCCGGCTTCGACTGTCAGCGTGTTGTTCAGAAGGAGCACGCCCTGTTCGGCCCAGCCCGACAAATCGCCGTGATCGCGGCGCGGAATACCGCAATCACTCTCCAGCTCCTTGTAGATGTTGACCAGCGATGGCGGCGTTTTGACCCCGTGCGCAACGGAAAAGCACAGCCCGTGCGCTTGCCCCGCTCCGTGATACGGGTCTTGCCCGAGGATCACGACGCGCACCTGGTTGAGCGGCGTCATCGCGAGCGCGGCAAGGCGTTGGCCGCGTGGAGGGTAAATGACCTTTCCGGCCTCCTCTTCTGCGCGCAGCCATCCGCCCAGCTTTCGCGCTTCCGGCGTTGCCAACACAGGCTCCAGCGCGTCCTTCCAGCTTTCAGGGATACTCTCAGCGGACATGGCTCAAGAATAGGCCTCTGCCGCCGCAACCTCCACCACCCCTTTCCCTCTTTCCCCAATCGGCCTAATGGACTGAGACAATGACCGTACATTTTCATGAAGAAGACCTGCCAGCGGGCGTCCTTGAAGGCGACGCGCCGCTCGCTGTGGATACAGAAACCATGGGCCTCATCACGCATCGCGACCGGCTTTGCGTGGTCCAGATAAGCGATGGCACAGGCGATGAGCATCTGGTGCGCTTTGGCCCGGAGAGCCACTATGCCGCGCCCAATCTGAAAGCCATTCTGGCAGACCCAAACAGGATCAAGCTCTATCATTTTGGCAGGTTCGATCTCGCGGCAATCGAGTACTATCTTGGCGTGATGGCGGCGCCGGTGTTCTGCACGAAGATCGCGAGCAAGCTGGTGCGCACCTATACAGATCGTCACGGTCTGAAGAATCTTGTCGAGGAATTGCTGGGTGAGAACCTCTCCAAGCAGCAGCAATCGTCTGACTGGGGCGGACCGGAATTGAACGATGCGCAGCGCGAATATGCAGCAAGCGATGTTCGCTATCTCCACCGTATGCGCGAAGAGCTGATCAAACGCCTGGAGCGCGAAGGGCGTATGGAGATCGCGCAGGCCTGCTTTGACTTCCTGCCTACCCGCGCACGGCTCGACATTGCAGGATGGGCAGACCACGACATTTTCAGCCATTCATGATGGCGTGAGCTTCAAGGAACTATAGTACAAAACCATGGTTACTCAGCGGCGAATTGAAACCAGCGAAGCGAAGGAACTGCGCAGCCAGCGCCAGCACTTTGCCGCGCCTGGTGGTTCGCATGACAAGTTGGTGCGCTTCCTGGGCAAGGCACTGCCTGTCGGCGTGGGTATCTTGGCCGCATTCATGGTTATCACGCCGCTCAGTCCGCGCGGCGAAGTCAGTTTCCTGCTCGACCGGAATAAGGTGGCGATGATTGATGAGCGACTGTCGGTCGACAACGCAATGTATCGTGGTCAGGACAATCAAGGGCGTCCGTTTGCGCTGACCGCCGGCGAAGCAGTGCAACGCTCGAGCGCGGAAGGCATCGTCCGCATGAAAGATCTGGTCGCCCGATTGACGCTGGCGGACGGCCCGGCAAGTCTTACAGCCGATGCAGGCGCTTATGATATCGACGCGGAGCGCGTCGATGTGATTGGCCCCGTACGGCTGACCGCAGCGGACGGTTACTCCATGATGGCACGAGGTGTGACCGTCGATCTCGAATCGCGCATTATGGAAGGGACAGACGGCGTAGATGGGGTCGTCCCTGCAGGCAGCTTTTCGGCCCGACAGATCCGAACGGATATCGATGCGCGGACGGTAACATTGACCGGTGACGCACGGCTGACCATGGTCCCAGGCGAACTGCAGATGCCTTAGGAAAGACGAGACGCATGACCAATACCGCTTCCAACCTTCCTTCGCTCAAGCAAGCGAGCCAGCTGATGCTGGCGGGTTTTGCAGCGACGGCATTGCTGTTCGCTGGAATTGAACTGCAAGCGCAGGCGATTGCTGGCCACAATTCGAGCGCTCCGGTGACCTACTCAGCCGATCGCATTGAACTGCAGGATCGACAGAACCGCGTCGTGCTCTCTGGCGATGTGAGGATCGAGCAAGCAGGTCTTACCGTTCGCGCCGCGCGCACCTTGGTAAATTATTCCGACTCTGGTGAGCTCAGCATTCAGCGCATCACAGCTGTCGGCGGGGTGGTGGTTACGCGGGGCAATGAAACAGCTCGCGGCGACACGGCGATCTATGACTTCAATCGCCGCATCATCACAATGGCTGGCAATGTGCGCATCAATCGCGGTGGCGATACGCTGAATGGCGGTCGCCTCGTGATTGATCTGGCTTCAGGGCTTTCAAGCGTGGATGGCCGCGGTGCACGCTCGTCGCCCGGTGCCGGAGGCGAGAATTCTAGCGGAAGAGTAAGCGGCCGCTTCGCTGTCCCGCAAAATACCGACAGCGAATAAATGAACGAGCCAGCGCCTAATAAGCGTTGGTGTGTGTGAGCACGCGCAAAGTTTGCAGTACGATCTGGGCATCGCGCGGTAGCGACCAATTGTTGAGATACTCGAGATCTGCTTGCAAGCGATCAGTCAGATCTTTCTCTTCCTCTGTGCTGCCGCGATGTCCACGAACCTGCGCCAATCCGGTAAGGCCCGGTTTCAAAGCATGACGCCGCCAGTAGCGGACATCGACTTCCCAGAAGAGCTTATTGTTGGCCCGGCTACCCAGTGCATGCGGACGCGGGCCGACGATAGACATCTCGCCTCGCAGGACATTGATGAGCTGAGGCAGTTCATCAAGACTAGTCGATCGCAACCAACGGCCAAGACGCGTCACGCGTGTATCTTCACGCGCAGTTGAAGCAGCACCATCGTGGTCCAAGCTCTCTTCACGCATCGTGCGGAACTTGAGCATGTTGAAGAACGTATTGCCTCGGCCAAGTCTACGCTGGACGAACAACACCTTGCCGCCATCTTCGAGTTTTACAAACAGCGCGACCAACGCCAGCAGCGGAGCGAGCATTATTAACGCAGAACCTGCGACAACCACGTCGAAGCCCCGCTTCATGATTCTTGCTCGCATCCCCAGAGGCCCTGTCGAAACCACAAGAGAGCTGCGATCTTGCTGCGGGTAACGCATCACACCAAGCGCACCCAGATCATGCACAGGTTCGCTAATGATCTCGCCCTGGATGCCGGTGGACTTTAGCAAGTACGCCCAGTCTTCGCGCCGCTCTTTAGGGCACGAAACAACAACCTTATCCTGATTACGCATGACCTTGCCGAGGCGATCGCGCATGAAGGGATCGTGACGCTCAGGTGAGAGACCGGCTTCAGCGGTCGCGACAACTTGCGCGCGGGGTAGCCAAAAGCTTGGTCCGCCGTCATCGATAACCAACTCGTTTCGCACCTTTCCGCCCCATGCCCGCTGAAGGAACAAGGACAAGGCTTTACGAGACGCGATGATCATGACGCCGCTAAGCATCAGACCAAGAGTAAAGGTCACACGAGAAAAGCTCGTATTGGTCTTCAGATAGAAGGCGATGAAGTTCAGCAATGCAGCCCCAATCACTAAAGCGACTAATGCTTGCCGGACTGCAAAGCGCCAGTTTTCAAGCGCTCGGGTAGAATACGCCGCGTTATAAAACGCAATCGTATAAAATATGGGCAGGAGCAGCTGCGCTTGCATCATTGCACGCGCTTCCCACCACACGCCGTTGTAAGCAAAACCTGCTATCGCGTAGCCCAACAGAATAAGGCCCAGATCCGTGACGAGCATGGCGATATACGCTCGCAAACGACGCCGCTCTAACGAAGGCGCTGAGCGGATCTCTGCATGACTCTTCGCAGTCTCGGGAGGGAGATGAGAGAATGGCTTGTTCATCAGATTGGCCCCACCCGCTTGTCTTGCGACAACTATCGTGGATTAACAAGCGCCTGAAGTGCGCTATTTACGAGCGCTTAGCGGCGTAACGAGTGATTTCCACGAGTTCTTGAGCCAAAAGTGTCTCAGCGAACTGGCTATTGGCAAGCAAATCGCGGTGAATAGACGTTAACCGTTGAACGAGGCGATCCAGTTTGAATCGCGGCCAGTGTTTCAATTGAGCCCGAATATCGCGTGCATCGCGCCAAAAAATACCCAGCCTCGCCTGTTGTCCGCGATCCAAGCGATCGATTGAGCCACCGGGGCCGAGCGCTGCTACGATCTTGACGAGCTGCACTGCGCGGCGCTCAACTGCAAGGAGCAAGCCGACAGGGTTGATCCGCAATTCGCGCATTCGCGCAAGCTCACTATCCAACCGCGTCAAATCGCCGCTCAACACAGCATTGACGAGCGGCATGAAGCCATCTTCTTCGGTCGTTGCCCCGATGGCGTCCAAATCCTCGGCCTGCACCTGTTTGGGCGTTTGCGGCGCAGCATCGAGATAAAGAGCGAGCTTGTCGACTTCGGATTGAGCTAGCCGAACATCCAGACTTGCCCCGCGCGCGATCCGTTCAGCCAAATGCCCAGGCAGGCTCAGTCCCGCAGCATCGCCCATCCCGCGAACGCTTGCGGATACATTCGCAATGTCCGGCGGGTAAAACATCGCGACACACGCGTCCTTACGCTTCTCTAGCAATTTAGCGGTGCGCGACTTGTCCGTGGCGGATGTTGCGACGATAACCACCGGACAAGCCTCGCCCGCATTTGCTTCGCTTGTTTCGATTAGGGCTTTGACAGCGTCATGTGCTTCATCACCCGTTGCGCGCACCCACAGATGCCGCTTGTCGCCGAAAAGAGATGTGGTTCGCGCCTCATCGCCGAGCAGTGCCGGATCGGCTCTCAAAGCAGAGCCAGACAGCTCGATTTTCTCGCCTGCCTGCGGAATGTGGTCGACAATCTTGCGCGCCGCGGCAGAAGCGCCAGCTTCATCAGGACCGCAAAAGAAGAAAATGCCGCAAGCTTGAGCCGCGTTCTGTGCTTGTGAATTGAAGTTCTTTTGAGTGAGCTTCATCGAGTGCAGATCACTCAGCTTGTTCGGCTTCGCGGAGCGTCAACGAAACCTGCGTAACAATCCGGTCAGCAACTTCGACAGCGAGATTTTCCAGCGCCGTTTGCTCCGCAGCGATAGTCGCATATTCGCTGGAGACGACGTCAATTCCAGCATCCGCCCCTGATGTCGCATCAAGCATGATCTCGCCAGTGCTCGTATCGATCAGCTGATAACGAGCACGCAGAATGCGCCGCTCGCGACTGATCGTATCATCGTTGAGAACCCCAAGCGCTTCCAAGGAGTCGTCGAGCCTCACATCCAATCGATATCGGTTGGAGGTATCACCCGCTGCACCGAAACGATCCTGCAGAGCATTGCGCATCAACCAACCGGCACGCCCAGGTATGGGCGGAACATCGACAGCAGCAAGACCTCGCGCGACAGATGCATCGCTCCCGCCTGCATACATAGGCTGGAGCCCGCAAGCAGCGAGCGCAAAGACGGCAGGTATCAAGGCGAGTGCGCGGATCATCCGGTCACAATATTGACGAGCCTATCGGGCACGACAATCACTTTTCGCACTGCGGCGCCATCAATCGAGCGCTGAACCTTCTCACTCGCAAGCGCAAGCGCTTCAAGATCGTCCTTTGATGCTCCCTTGGGTGCAGTGAGCGTATCGCGCAATTTGCCCATGTGCTGGACAGCGATGGTGACCTCGTCTTCCACGAGCAGAGCCGGATCAACTTCTGGCCATGGCGCATCGGCAATCAGTCCATGCTCGCCGAAACGCGACCATAGCTCTTCCGCCAGATGCGGCATCATCGGCGCAGCCATGAGCAATAGGTCGCGCATCGCCGCACTGCGAGATGCGGAGGTTTGCGCCTTCTCGACAGCGCTAGTGAGCTCGTAAAGCCGCGCGACCGCCTTGTTGAAACTAAGAGCTTCAATATCATCCGCGACTGCTGCGATGGTCTGGTGCGTCTTGCGCGCGAGTGCTTTGTCTTCGCCTTCAGCGCTTTCGTCATATTGCGCGAGCAAACGCCAAAGCCGCTGTACGAAACGGCTACAACCTTCGATCCCTGCAGCCGACCAAGGCAGGTCGCGCTCTGGCGGGCTGTCTGACAGCATGAACCAACGCACAGCGTCTGCACCATATTCCGCGATGATGTCATCGGGATCGACAACATTCTTCTTGGACTTCGACATCTTGATGACGCGGCCAATATCGACCGGCTTGCCATCGGATTGGAGTGTCGCGCCTTTGCTGTCGCGATCCACTTCGGCGGGGGTGAAGTAGACTTCGCGCCCGTCCTCCTTGCGCGAATACGTCTCATGCGTGACCATGCCTTGTGTAAAGAGCGACGCGAAAGGCTCAGCAAAATCGAGCTTGCCGACATGCTGCAAAGCGCGCGTCCAGAACCGCGCATAAAGCAAGTGCAGGATCGCATGCTCAATGCCGCCAATATACTGGTTTACCGGGAGCCACTTCGCGACTTCAATTGCATCAAACGGCTTGTCCGCCGGCTGACTTGCAAAGCGCAGGAAATACCAGCTGGAATTGATGAATGTGTCGAGCGTATCAGTCTCGCGCATTGCAGGTGCACCGCAAGACGGGCATTCGACGTGCTTCCAGGTCGGATGACGCTCCAAGGGATTGCCGGGTGTCGAGAAGTCTACGTCTTCCGGCAGCTCGACTGGAAGCTGATCCTTGGGCACTGGCAAAACACCGCAAGCATTGCAGTGGATGAAAGGGATTGGCGTCCCCCAATAGCGCTGACGGCTCGCCCCCCAATCGCGCAAGCGCCAGACAGTTGTGCCTTTGCCCCAACCGCCTCGTTCAGCGCGCGCGATAACATCTGACTTGGCGTCCTCGACGCTCATGCCGTCAAGGAAGTCCGAATTGACGATCACGCCATCGCCCGACTCAGCCTCACCTTCGAATGGCTTTGAAGCTTCAGCAACTGACGATGCGACCACGCGTGGGATCGGCAAATTGTACTTCGTTGCGAATTCGAAATCGCGTTGGTCGTGTCCCGGGACAGCCATGATCGCGCCCGTGCCGTAATCCATTAGCACGAAGTTCGCGATGTAAACGGGCAAGTCAGCGCCAGTGAACGGGTGCTTCGCAGTGAGGCCGGTGTCGAGGCCCAGCTTTTCAGCAGTCTCGAGCTCGGCAGCGGTCGTGCCGCCTTTCTTGCAAAGCTCGATGAATTTCTGCGTATTCGGATTACCGATTGAAATGCTCTGGGAGACCGGGTGGTCCGCTGCGACCGCAACAAAGCTAGCCCCGAAGATCGTGTCCGGGCGTGTGGTGTAGACAGGAAGCTGGTCGCCATTGGAGAGCTCGAACGAGAACTCAAGGCCTGATGATTTACCGATCCAGTTTTCCTGCATCAGCTTTACCTTGTCCGGCCAATCCTCGAGCTCGTTCAGACCTTCCAGCAGATCCTCGGCGAACTGCGTAATCTTTAGAAACCACTGATTGAGCTTGCGCTTTTCAACCGGCGCGCCTGATCGCCAGCCGCAACCATCAATGACTTGCTCATTCGCGAGCACCGTCATGTCTACGGGGTCCCAATTGACCTCACTTTCCTTACGATAGAGCAGGCCTGCTTCGTAAAGATCGATGAAGAGCGCTTGCTCGTGCCCATAATATTCCGGATCACAGGTGGCGAACTCGCGCGTCCAGTCAAGCGCGAAGCCCAACCGCTTCAACTGCGCTTTCATGTTCGCAATGTTCTCGCGCGTCCAACCGCCAGGATGCACGCCCTTTTCCATTGCCGCGTTTTCTGCAGGCATGCCGAATGCATCCCACCCCATCGGGTGGAGCACTTCGTGTCCGGTCATCTTCTTGTAGCGCGCAAGCACATCGCCCATCGTGTAATTGCGCACATGGCCAATATGGATGCGCCCGGACGGGTAAGGGAACATCTCAAGGATGTAGCTCTTGGGCTTGGGTGAGTTGCTGTCAGCAGCAAAGGTTGCAGCCTCGTCCCAGGCACACTGCCAGCGCCCGTCTGCGCTGGACGGATCGAAACGCGTATCAGTCATTAGAACCCCGTTAGGGCGGATTGTGTCAGGAAGCTACGGCTTTGCGGCGCAGATCGCGCGCTTTAGTGAGGATTATATCCTCGAGTTTCTGGACGGTCGCCGCCTGAACTGGAGCATCAACCCAGCCCGTGCCTTGCGAAACCTGACGGCTAGCCGCAACACGGAGTGCGTCGGCGCGCAAATCCTGGTCTAGGATCGTGACGGTAACCTTCACGCGCTCGTTGGGGTTGCTCGGATTGGCATACCAGTCCGTCACGATAACGCCGCCCGCGCTATCAGCCTGAAGCAATGGCGCAAATGCTACCGTATCGAGCGCCGCGCGCCAGAGATAGGAATTCACGCCAATCGTGTTTACTTGCGATGCGGCAAGATCAGCTTGAGGGCGCTCAGATCCGCCGCAGGCAGCAACCCCGAGACAGGCAGCACCGATCAAAAATGGGCGTGCAATTCGGCTTGCGTTTGTCATCTTCGCACTCATGGCTCGTCTTTATTCCTCAATTGTTCGCCAGCGGCTCTGTTGATGCTCTATACCGAGCCTGACAGCGGCGACAAGGCATCGCGCGCCAGCCAGATGGCTCAGGGCCGATTGTTCCCCGCTTATGCCGAGATATGGCCTGTATTGAAGGTGAATGAGCCAATGTGAGATTGGTTGTTGTGGAGAGTATGCAACAGATTGAGTCCCGCATATGCACTTTGCCTGAGAATCGGTTGCATTCGAAAGCAACATAATTCTACCATCATCCGGTCATACGCTTCTGCATGTGTGAGTCGTCGGCTGGTGATCAAAGTCAGCTTCAGTTCATAGAAGTGCGTCTTGGAAGCGTAGTGCACAGGTCTGATTTCTATTGTGCGGCACCTTGCCGTTGAAGTCGGATCCGGCAGATTTGAAGGGAAATCGATGCCACAGCGAGTTGCATTTAGCGGAATGAAGAGGCGTAACCTGCCTCTTATTGCCGCTGCCTGCGCGCTGGCATTTGGTGTTCCAAATTCGGGCATGGCGGTGGCTTCGCTGGCCGATGGCGCAGTCGCTAGCGATACGGGCGAGTTCCCTATCTTCACACCAGCCTCGGTTGATCCCGCGCTCGCTTTGCGGGTTGCAGAGCGGGCTGGTCAGGACGGAATGCGCTTTACCCCGGCTGAAACATCCTCGCGTGATCGCACAGTTACCGTGGCCGTGCGTGTCGATGACAATACAGCTCGTGCGATCAGCCTGCGTAAGGCGATTGATAACGTGCCAAGTGCGAGTGATCGCATCGCCGCGATTACGCCAACGCGCTACAATCTGGGTATTTCTCGCGGGTATCAGAGCTTTGCTAAACCGGTCGCGCTGCCAAATGTTGTGCGCAACGTCGATATGCCGGACTTGGCAGAATACAGCCCTTCAGCTCCAACAGCCGAGGATAAGCCAAGCCGGTTCCAACCGCGCATCGCGTTGGAAGGTAATAGCAAGGTTGGCCGCTCGGTCGGTACATTTGAAGCGCTTGGCAATCAGTCGGTTGATCTAGGCGGCGCCTATTCGATTACGCGCAATCTGGACGTTACCGCTGGCGTGCGACTCAGCCAAGAACGTGATCGCCTCGCTCCGCTGACCGATTCAGCGCAGGATAGTCAGGCTGTCTATGTCGGAACACAGTTCCGCTTCTGATGCATCCACGCGGTCGATGGCGCGCTTCACTTAACAGTCCATTTGGCCAGTTTCTCGGCCAGCTCACACGGTCATTCGTATTCAATGGCCAGGGTGTGCGTGAAACCCTTCCCTCTCTCATACCATTTGCTAACTTGGCCAAGAATGATGCCTTGCTCCAAGGCGTTGATGGACGAGCGCTCAATTCGGCTCGGAAGGGGTAACTTATGGCTAGAGTGGCGATTGTAACAGGCGGAACCCGCGGCATCGGCCGCGCAATCTGCGAGAAATTGCAGCAGGACGGCTTCACGGTTGTCGCAAACTATGCTGGCAATGACGCAGCAGCCAACCAGCTCAAAGCAGACACCGGCATCCAAAGCTATAAATGGGATGTAGGCGATCACGAAGCATGTCTGAAAGGCTGTGCCAAAGTAGCTGAGGAAGTTGGCCAAGTTGATGTGGTGGTCAATAATGCCGGGATCACACGTGATGGCACGCTTCACAAAATGAGCTTCGAAGACTGGAACGAGGTGATGCGCATCAATCTCGGAGGCTGTTTCAATATGGCCAAAGCGTGCTTCCCGGGAATGCGCGAACGCAATTGGGGGCGCATCGTGAATATCGGGTCAATCAACGGTCAGGCCGGGCAATACGGCCAGGTCAATTACGCTGCTGCGAAATCAGGTATTCACGGCTTTACCAAAGCGCTTGCGCAAGAAGGCGCAAAGTTTGGCGTGACCGTCAATGCAATCGCGCCTGGATATATCGACACGGATATGGTTGCCGCAGTGCCAGAGCCAGTACTGGAGAAAATTGTCGCAAAGATCCCGGTGGGGCGTCTTGGGCACGCAGACGAGATCGCTCGCGGTGTAAGTTTCCTGTGCGCTGAAGAAGGCGGCTTCGTCACAGGCTCAACCATGAGCATTAATGGCGGTCAGCATATGTATTGATCCGCAGCCGTCACTTCCAACAATTGCAAAAAAAGGGGCGAGCCGCGAGGCCCGCCCCTTTTGTCATTTTGTGCAAGACTTAAATCTTAGCTCTCGTCGACAGCCTTGCTGACGAGGATGTTTACGGAAACACGGCGGTTCTGCGCGCGACCTTCCGGAGTGCTGTTGTCCGCCATCGGATCTGATTCAGCCATGCCGGTCGGCGTCAGCATACGCCATGGAGCCCATGAACACTTCTGCTGCAGATAGTTGACCACACGGCCTGCACGACGCTCGCTCAGGACCTGGTTGTAGTCTTCATCGCCAACCGAATCGGTGTAGCCGACGACGAGCAACAGAGCATTGTCCATTGAACCGGCGTTGGCAGCAGCTTCGCACAACTCTGCTTCGGCTGCTGGCGACAGCTTCCACTTGCCAGTGTCGAAATAGACGTTGGTGGTGCCTTTGATGTTGTACTGGTCGATATTAGCGACACGGCCGCGCAGCGCTTCGGTTGCTGCAGCATTCTCAGAGATCGCTGATTCGTTCTGCGAGAAACGCTGATTTGTGCCGGTACGGATCATCTCGGCTGTCTTCAGGTCTTTGTTGCTGACAGCAACTTTCGTCGCAACCAAGCCGTTGTTCCAGCGCACAGTGTCAACCGTGACCGGAAGACCGTTGAGCAGTGCTTCAGATGACAAGCTATCACGGCTCAGGCCAAGGAACCCGCCCTTGGCGCGGATCTCAGTGCCGGAACTCAGTGTGACAACGGTGTTGGTGCCACCAGCGCTGGTCACCTGCATCTTGTCCGCGTTGCGGGCAGAAATGAAACCTTCAATTTCTGGACCCTCAGGAAGACCCTCGAGGTCCGCAGGTGCAGACCCTGTTACTGTAGTGAGAATATCACCTTCAGCCGCTTCTTGCGCCGCCAGGTTGGCTGACATCGGCATGGCCAGCATAGCGGCCAGGACGAAAGCGCCTGACGTTTTGGAAATGGTACGCATTATTTACTCCTTCAAATACTCGATTCCCGAATCCGTATGATCGCGGTGTGGCATCCGACCGCGCGTTTCATGGCGTGTCCGGTGTTCATTTTCTTTCAATGATATTGATATCTGCGCAGCGGGGGGCTGCAGGTGGACGCCATTGACGGGCTGAGTGTTCGCCTTAACCTTTCTGGCAGATGAACAAGCCTGTGAACAACCGCGTGAGGGAGGTTAGTTTGACAGCGCCTTGCGGCGAACCGTTGTGATTGCTTCGCGTCATGACGCCACGAACAGCATACGGAAGTCGACGAACGCACCCGCAATATCCTGCGAGCGGATGGAATCGATGCGCGGTATATCAAGTCGCAGAGTTCCCCTCGCCGATGCGGATTGCATCACGAAGAGGGCAACTCTGCATAGAACCAAAAGTAGGAGGCTGTCAGCGCCGGTTAGAATCCCTGCAGCGCCAAAGGCAGGTTAACTGATGAAGTACCCTACCACCTTCCATGAAGCGCCTTCACGTTCCAGAGTCACGGTTTCGATAGCCTCTTGCCGGTTCTCGAAGTCAGTGCGGAAACGGACGATCTCGAAGCCGTTTGGTGGTGCATTCACCGATGTGACTTCGATCATTTCGCGTCTATGTGCATTGCCAAGAGGAACGCGTGCCTGCTCAGAGGCGGAACGCCATGTCTCAAGCGTATTGGGTTCCTGAAAGGACTTGCCGGCGGCATCAAAACTGGCTTGCCAGTCCCCGGCATCGACCAGCAAGAGCCAGGATCGCGCAGCACCTTCTTTGGAGGCGTCAGATTCAGCAATCGCATCGGGTGCTTTCGATGTGAATGTGTTTTGGTCTGGCTGAGCCCCAATAATGGCGAGGCTTAGGGCCGATAAGACAACAAGCATGAATACGAATCCTCCAATGGCGATAGGTGGGAACAGGCTTTTCCTGTTCCCGGCAGCCGACACGGCATCGGCCGCAAACCCGTTGTCGATCGGATTGGAAGAAATGGCATCCCCTAAAGGCTTGTATGCAGATTGTTTGGCAATCTCCTGATCGCGCTCGGCCAGTATGCGCGCTGCTTCGCGGCTGCTGGTAACACCAAGCTTGCGACGGGCCGCTCGCAATCGCTCGTTTATCGTGTGGACAGAAAGCTCCAGATGGTTCGCCATAGACTTAGCGTCGTGGCCGCGCAGCATCAGTCGAAGCGTGTCCTTCTCCTTTGTAGTAAGCGCATCAAAGCCGTCCTGCATATTCCAGTTATGGTAAGTTGCGCGGAGGGCGACCACCCCAAAAAATTCGTATCACGCGATGATCGCCTGCTCTAAGGATGCGCGCATGCCTCCACGCTACCATCCACCCGTAAAGCGCTCGATCGAGATTGCTGGTCACAAGACGTCGATCAGCCTCGAGCCCGTTTTCTGGGACATGTTGCGTGCCGCATCCGAGGCCGAAGCCGTGCCAATCAACGCATTGGTTGCGCGCATCGACGAAGAGCGAATTCAGGCTGAAACGCCCCCAGGCCTTGCCAGCGCAATCCGAGTCTGGCTCGTTAGCCGATAAAGACTCCGTGGTTAGTCGTCGCCCACGCGCTCGATATCTGCACCAAGCATCTGAAGCTTCTCTTCAAGCCGCTCATAACCACGATCCAGATGGTATAGCCGGCGCACAGTCGTCTCGCCTTCTGCAGCAAGTCCAGCAATCACAAGGCTCATTGAAGCACGCAGGTCAGTGGCCATCACTTCCGCACCCGTTAGCTCAGCTGGCCCCTTCACAATCGCTGTGCGCCCTTCAGTTGCAATATCAGCGCCCATTCGGCCAAGCTCCGGCACATGCATAAAGCGATTCTCGAAGATTGTCTCTTTCAGGACGCTTGTGCCGTCAGCTTTGGTGAGCAAGCTCATCAACTGAGCCTGCATGTCAGTAGCCAGACCGGGGAATGGCGCGGTCGTTAGGTTCGTGGGCTTTAGAGCCCCGTTGGCACGAACAGTAATGCCCTTCTTGTCTTCTTCAATCTCGACGCCAATCGATTGCAATGCATGGATCGTCGAAGCCATGTCATGCGCGTTGGCGCCTTCCAAACGTGCTTCGCCGCCAGTGATCGCAACCGCACAAGCATAGGAGCCTGCCTCAATCCTATCCGCCATAACCTTATAGGTCGCACCGTTGAGGCGCTTGACGCCATGGATCGTCAGGTCGGACGAACCGATCCCTTCAATCTCTGCGCCCATCGCCGCCAGTAGATTGCACAGATCGACGATCTCCGGTTCGCGTGCAGCGTTGAACAAACGACTTGTCCCGTTCGCCAATACAGCTGCCATGAGCGCGTTCTCGGTTGCTCCCACCGAGACCACAGGGAAATCCAAGTCTCCTCCAGGCAAGCCACCATCTGGCGCCACCGCTTTCACATAACCTCGTGCCAGCTCGATCTCTGCCCCGAAAGCCTCGAGCGCCTTCAAGTGTAGATCGATCGGGCGGTTTCCGATTGCACACCCACCGGGCATGGAAACAGTTGCTTCGCCCATGCGCGCAAGCATGGGACCAAGGACGAGGATTGATGCACGCATTTTGCGAACCAGGTCATACGGGGCAACCGTAGAGGTGATCCGCGGCGCCTCATAAGTCACTACTCGCCCGTAATCCTCAGGTCGAGAGCCCGCGATACTCACAGTCACACCGAACTGTGTCATCAAGTGCTGAAAGCCGTCGATATCAGCCAGTCGCGGCAGATTTCGCAGCGTCAGCGGTTCTTCGGTCAAAAGTGCGCAAGGAATGAGCGTCAACGCTGCATTCTTAGCGCCTGAAATCGGGAGTGTGCCAGAAAGGCGCTTGCCGCCTTTAATTACCAATTTGTCCATGAAATGCCTTTAAACGATCCACCAACACCCGCAACCGTCATCGCTTGGCCACAATGGCCTGGCAGTTGACGGCGTTAGAAACTCAATCTTATCGGACACTTCATGAACACGCGCAAACCGATCAAGAAAGCCGTATTTCCTGTCGCAGGTCTCGGCACCCGTTTCCTTCCGGCTACGAAGGCTATCCCCAAGGAACTGTTGCCGATCGTTGATCGCCCGCTGATCCAGTACGCAGTCGATGAAGCGCGCGAGGCTGGCATTGAGCAGATGATCTTCGTGACAGGACGAGGCAAGACCGCAATTGTCGAGCACTTCGACATGGCGTTCGAGCTTGAAACCACCATGAGCGAGCGCGGCAAGGACATGGGCGTTCTGGAGGCAACTAGGGCAACGCCCGGCGACATCATCACTGTACGCCAGCAAGTACCGATGGGCCTCGGCCATGCGATCTGGTGCGCGCGCGCGATCGTCGGTGATGAACCTTTTGCGATCTTTCTCCCCGACGAGCTGATGATCGGCAAGAAAGGTGGCACTGGCTGCATGAAGCAGATGGTCGATGCCTATGAACAGGTCGGCGGCAATCTGATCAGCGTGCTCGAAGTGCCTCATGAAGAGGTCTCAAGCTACGGCGTAATCGATCCGGGCGCAGCCGACGGGGCGCTAACCGAGGTCAAAGGACTGGTTGAGAAGCCCCCGGTTGCGGAAGCGCCTTCGAACAAGATCATTTCCGGTCGCTACATCTTGCAACCCGAAGTCATGCGCACGCTGGAAAATCAGGGCAAAGGCGCTGGCGGAGAAATCCAGCTAACGGACGCGATGGCACGGATGATCGGTGACCAGCCCTTCCACGCGGTCACGTTTGACGGGGCTCGTTATGATTGCGGGAGCAAGACAGGCTTTGTTGAAGCGACGCTGGCGCTAGCGCTAGAGCGCGAAGACATGGGCGCAGAAGTGCGCGCAATTGCGCGGCGCCTTCTAGGATAAGTGAAACAGCAAACGGGCTGATGATAGCCTCACTTCTAGTGAGTCCAAGTCCCTGCCTTGATAATAATAAGACCTCCCGAACACCTGAGTGCTCGGGAGGCCTTTTTGTTTCATGAAAGCAGTCCGCTATTCGGCGGCTTGCTCCAGCTCATCACCTGAGCCATCACTGCCCGAAGCGCGCGGTTTCTCTGGCAGCTCGATTGGGGCTGCAGCGGGAGATGCGTCTTCGGTTTCCTTCGCTGCACCTTGCACAAGCGCGCCTAGCGAAGATCCATCAAGACCGAGCTCTTTCATCAGCCCGTCAAGCACCGGTGCCTGTGCACGGTAAGCCAGCGCTGCCGACACTGCGTCGGTCGCCAGATTTCCTGAGCCATTACCCGCGCCTTTGCCAGCGGGCGCTCCGGAATCTGCCCCTTTGCTGCCACCATTGGTGAGGCCGTCAACCTGCACAATCTTGATCGAGTCGATCGCTTCCATCGGCTTAGCGCTCTCGCGCACAACTTCAGGCAGCACTTCCAGCAAAGCGAGCTTGGTTTTGAGGCTGATCTGGTCGAGCGACAGGATATTCGCCGCTTCGTTGATCGCCTGCTGACCGGCGGCTTCGACTTCGAAGCGGATGCGCGCAGCTTCCGCACGAAGCTTTTCAGCTTCCGCTTCACCCTCTGCTTCGCGGCGCAAGGCTTCTGCACGGTTGGCGGCTGCATCACGTTCTGCTTCGGCTTCTACCTTGACGCCGATCGCTTCACGCTCTGCTTGTTTCGACGCTTCGATCAGTTCGATACGCTTGAGGCGATCCGCAATCTCGGTTTCCCGAGAAGTCGTGACTTGCTCTTCTGCAGCCACAGCTTTGGCGCGGGCGGCATCGGCTTCGGCTTTCGCCTGGCTTTCTTCCCGACTCTTGTTCTGAACCGCGATCTGCTGCTCCTGGCGAGCAATCTCTAGCGCCCGGGTCTGATCGATCCGAGCTTCTTCGACTAAGCGGTCAGCTTCGATCTGCTGCGCATCGACTTGCTTCTTGGCTTCGATCCGCGCGGCCTCGGCTTCCTGATTTCGCTCTGCCTGCTGACGGGCGATCTCTGACATCTGCGCAGCACGCCGCACTTCAACTTCGCGTTCCTGCTCAAGCTGAGCAAACTCATTGTCGCGCCCAATCTCGTAGCTACGCTTGTCCGCTTCGAGATTCTTCGTCTCCATCTGGACGCGCGTGTCCTGCTCGATATCGTTGCGCAGCTTCTTGCGCGCCTCGATCTGTTCAGTGAGCTTCGTTAGACCTTCCGCGTCAAATGCGTTGTTCGCATTGAAGTGCTCGATCGAGGTCTGGTCCAAGCCGGTCAGCGAGACCGATTCCAGCTCAAGGCCGTTCATGGCCAAGTCGTTTGACGAAACCTGCTGCACCTTCTGGACGAAGTCCGCACGTTGTTCATGCAGCTCGTTCATGCTCATGCCTGCCGCCACGGAGCGCAAGGCATCGACGAACTTGCCTTCGACGAGGTCTTTCAAAGCTTCCGGATGCATGGTGCGTTGACCAAGTGTCTGTGCAGCCATCGCGATTGCGGTCGCATCAGGGCGGACGCGGACGTAGAATTCCGCCTTCACATCAATCCGCAAGCGGTCGAGCGTTATAAGCGCATCCTGATTTTTGCGCTCCACTGCCAGGCGCACGGTGTTCATGTTCACCGGCATGGTCTCGTGGAACACTGGCAGCACCAACGCACCGCCATTCATAATGACTTTCTCTCCGCCGACACCTGTTCGTACGAACGCAACTTCCTTGGACGCTCGACGATACAGCCGGGTGATTGTGAAGAGGATGATGAGGAAGGCAAGAAATCCGCCTCCGCCGATTACTGCGATATCAATAAAATTTTCCATTGCTTCTCCTTGGTTGTTGAACTGTGTGATGACGCACTATCGCGACGTAATGACTGTGCCTTGCGCCGGTGCGGCATAGAACTGGCCGCCTTCCTTGCGCAGGAGCAGGACCTGCTGGCCAGCTGGGAAAGATTGCGATGCATCGTCCGGCTCCACCATGACCAGATGCGACTGGCCATGCTGATCAAAGACCTTCGCCCTTGCTGGCGAGCCAGCCCGAGCTGTCCCATCGGTGATGACGGCCTCACGCCCGAGCAGTGTGTCGACACTGACCGCTGTTGTCTTGTCCTTGGGCAAGATCGCCCCCAATGGGCGCACGAGGACGCCTGTCACTGGTAGAGCGAGCCCAGCGGTAATCAGCGCGGCAAGCCAGCGCTCGAATGGCGCGCCCAAGAGGCTGTCTGCAAGCGCTTGGATACCCATCCCGGCTCCGGCAAAGATGAACAGATACACCGCCAGCCACGCCATGAGCGGGACACGACCGAGGCCCAATAGGCTCGCAGCACCGCCGGCGAAGCCTGCGCCCTTTCCGCCCATTTCAGCATCGAAATCGGCATCAAGATCCGCATCCGCACCGTCCAGAATGTCTCCCAGACCAGTCCCTTGCAGGATAGCCAGGAACAGCATCAGAACGAGCGCCGCGGCAAACGGCATGTTATACGGCTCAAGCAGCGTCATTTGCGCGCTCCAGCGAGGCTGGACGCCTTGTTTTCTCTACGTTTTCTCATAGTGTTCATGTAGCAGAAAGGTGCGCATTTGGGTAGCAAAATCGGACAAGACCTTGCCGATTTTCGAAACATGATTGCGCGTATCAGTTCGCATCAAAGCGAATTGGCAATGATTTTAATCCGCCGACAAAGGTGGAGGTTGCGCGTTTTGGCTCTCCGGCAAGCTCAATCGTCTCAATCCGGTCAAGCAACGTCTCGAACAGGATGCGCATTTCGAGCCGCGCCAGATGAAGTCCAAGACACTGATGGGCCCCTGCACCGAACGCCAGATGTCGGTTGGGGCTGCGCGCCGCGTCAAACCGGCGCGGATCATCAAATTGTGCAGGATCGTGATTGGCTGCGACATAGTTCATCATCAGCCAATCGCCTTTCCTGATCTGCTGGCCGCTAAGCTCAACATCTTCCGCTGCCGTGCGCATGAAGTGCTGTACAGGCGTAGTCCAGCGGATCGCCTCTTCAACGATGCCGCCAAGCAGCGACCTATCAGCTTTCACACGCGCCCATTGCTCCGGATCCTGAGCCAGAGCCATCATCGCGCCCGCTGTGGAGGCGCTCGTCGTGTCATGTCCAGCGGTTGCAACGATGATGTAGTAGCCCGCCATGTCTCGCGGTGGCAAAGGCTCGCCATCGACTGTCGCATTGGCGATCACGCTCGCCACATCGTCCGTCGGATTGGCGCGGCGATCGTCAGCCATCGCCGCAAAGTAATCCTCAAACGTGCTGACTGCGCCAGCGACCAATTGAACCACTTGTTCCGGCGTCATCTTTTCCATGCCTGTCCCGGACAGGTCCTTGTCCTGACCGCCAAAGAGCTGCTGGGTAAGCATCTGCATGCGCGGCTCGTCCTCTTCAGGCACGCCGAGGATCTGCATCACCACATGCAGCGGATAGGGGCCTGCAACCGATTTCACGAAATCGACTTCCGGGCCAGCCGCGACCATCGCATCGACAGTCCGCTCTGCTATCGAACGAATCTCTCCTTCGATGCGCGCCAGGTTACGCGGCATGAACCAGTCTTGCGTGAGCTTGCGATATTTGGGGTGGATAGGGGCGTCGAAGACTACCAGCGAATCAACCAACATATCGCTGCCGGTTGCAGCCCTGCTGAACTCAATCGCTTGCCGGAAGCTGAAAACGACAGGCCGGGGGTTGTTGAGGAAGGTCGCATTGTCCTTCGACATCCGCATCACGTCTTCATAGCGGGTTACCAGCCAGAACGGATCAAACAGCTCACCATCATCTGCTTCGACAAGCGCGACAGGCGTGCTCGAACGAATATGATCGAACGTATCAAGCAGACTGTCCCATTGAGCATAGGCATGCGGATCAATCACCGCGCGGGCGAGATCGGGCGAAAGCTGAGCGGGCTTGTCTGCCATTGGCGTCAGGCTTCTGCCTGCGTTGCGAATTCGTCGCGTAATTCGCGTTTATAGAGCTTGCCATTGGCTTCGCGCGGCAGGTCCGGGCGGAAGTCGAACAGCTTGGGCATCTTGATCCGCGCAAGCTGCGGCTCAAGATAGTTGCGCAGCTCCTGCTCCAGCGCATCGCCAGCTTCGCTCATATCGAGCGGCTGCACCACGGCTACGACTTTCTCACCCAGGTCCGGATCTGGCGCGCCGATCACGGCTGCATCCATGATCTTCTCATGGCTTACGAGCAAGTTCTCGACCTCCTGCGGGTATATATTGACGCCGCCTGAGATGATCATGTGGCTCTTGCGGTCAGTGAGGTAGACAAACCCGTCCTCATCGACATGGCCGATATCGCCGATAGTCATCCAGCCCTTAGGGTGCATCGCCTCGTTCGTCTTGTCCGGGTCGTTGTGATAAGACGGCATCAGATTATTTTCGAAGTAAAGCAGTCCGTCTTCGCCGGGCGGCAATTCCTCACCATCAGGCCCGCAGACATGCAATGTGCCATAGATCGCGCGGCCCACACTGCCCGGATGTTCGAGCCAGTCCTTCGCATGGATCATGGTCATCCCCACGCCTTCGGAACCGGCGTAATACTCATTTACGATGGGGCCCCACCATTCGATCATCTCTTGCTTGATCGGAACCGGGCAAGGAGCGGCAGCATGAAGCGCACGTTGATGACTGGAGAGGTCATATTTCGTACGGATCGCCGGATCGAGCTTTAGCATACGAACGAAGTGTGTTGGTACCCACTGGCTGTCTGTAATCTTGTACTTCTCGATTGCAGCAAGCGCAGCCTCGGGGTCGAACTTCTCCATAACGACCAGTGTTCCACCAAGCCGCTGCGCGGCAGAGCACCAGGCTAGCGGCGCCGCGTGATAAAGCGGAGCAGGCGACAAATAGATCATGCTGCCGTCAGCAGGCATGCCTGCCCCCATGGTCGCCAAGCCGATAAAAGGGATCATCGCTTGCGGATCGGGATCCTCAGGCGGCGCAGGCCGAATGCCCTTAGGCCTGCCAGTCGTGCCTGAAGAATACAGCATGGTGAGACCCGCCCGTTGATCAGGGATAGGCTCTGAAGGATGGGAAGCAATTACCGCTTCAAAGTCTTCTTCGCCTTCGCCGCCAACAACGAGGAAGTCGAGATCTGGGCACTCAGCGCGGACTTTCTCCATGACACCATCGAACATCCGCGAAGTGATCAGCAGCCTAGATCCGCTGTCCTGCAAGATATAGGCGATTTCAGGCGCTGTAAGACGTGTCGAAATAGGGACCAGCATGGTTCCTGCCCGCTGCGAGCCCCATACAAGCGTGAAGTAATGATGCGTATTTTCCAGTAGCACTGCGAAAGCTTCGTCTGGCTTGAAGCCTTTCGCGCGGAGCAATTGGGCGAAGCGGTTTGCCGCCTCATCCATCTCGCCATAAGTCACAGTGTGACCACTGGCCGCCATGATAATTGCTGGGTGGTCAGGGCGCGATAGCGCGTGCTGAATCGGGTGCATCGGTTTAATCTCTCCAGGTCCGGCTTTGATTTAATGGGGCGCCGGTTGCAGGACAAAACCTACTCAGAGAGCGCGGGCTGACAAGCGAAATCGGCTCGCCACGCTGCCTGAGCGCAAGAAAAAAGGCGGCGGGGAAACCCCCGCCGCCCATATCTCCGGACATCCTCTCCTATGTCCGAACCCGCTTCCAGGCGGGAAACTCTTGGGAGTGCAGCTTACTCGCCGCCTTGGCCTTCTTCTTCCTCAGTGTCAGAGACATCGAGAGCTTCAGCCGTTGCATCGTTGATCGCCATCTGTGTTTCAGATTCGACCAGATAGGGCATTGGGTCGACAGCCACACCGTCAATCCGGACTTCATAGTGAAGGTGTGGCCCGGTTGAACGACCGGTGGAGCCCACATAACCGATCAACTCACCTTTTTCGACATACTCGCCGGCTTCGACTGCCAGCTTGGAAAGGTGAGCATAGCGGGTTTCGAGATCTGCGCTGTGATCGATGCTGATGTAAAGACCGTAGCTTGAGAACCACTTGGCTTTAGTGACTACACCATCTGCAGTTGCGTAGACGGGTGTACCGGTCGGCGCCGCCAGATCGATGCCCTTGTGTGCTTTGCGACGACCCAAAACCGGATGGGTGCGCATGCCGTAACCGCTGCTCAAACGATAGTTAGCATCCAAGGGATTACGCGAAGGGATTGAAATGGCAGGCTGTACGGTGCCTTCCGTCTCAGGCGCGTCCAAAGCTTCCCAGCTCGCAAAGAGCTGACGAAAACGCGTATCGCCAGAATTGAGCGAGCTTTCCTGCGCGCGGTTCGCGGCATCGCTCACATCAACTGCGGTCGATGCTGCATTGTTCGCCAAGACCGGTGAGGCTGCAATCGTGGCGATCCCTGCGAGAGCGACAAACGCCCCCTTAATCGCTTTGAATGGTGCAGTCGGTTTCATATTTGACCCGTATTCTGCGGCGCTTCCGCGCCGAAATGATTCTCTCTAACCTGGGCCAAAACCCCGACCAGAACATGGCGAGCACACAAAATTGCGCGCAAGCCGCGTGGTTGATTTTCAGTTATCGGCCAAAAAGTTTACGAAGCAATACCGCCGTAATAGTCGAGCGATAGACCGGCTGCTTGCCGCGCTGAGTCGTTGAATGGTGGCTTAATACGCCCTCGGAAATGCTTCTCGACTAGCGATTGCCAGAGCTTCGGAGCGGATTCGCCGCTTTTCTGCGCCGAATCGGAAAAATGCTTGGTCCCGATCGCGACATGGCGGATTTCATCGTCAAGGATTCGCTGCAACATCTTCGCGCCATTGGCATCGCCTTGCGACTTAACCCTCTGTAATGTCGAGGGAGTTACGTCCAAGCCCCGGGCTTCCAGAACCATCGGGACAATCGCGAGGCGCGCGCGCACGTCATGCCGGGTTTCATATGCCGCCTCCCATAAGCCGGCATGAGCGGGCAATGCGCCATAAAAGCTGCCAAGGCTTTCCAGCTTCCGCGCAAGTAAAGCGAAGTGCATCGCCTCGTCCGCTGCAACACTCAGAAAATCCTCGACAAATTTGCGCCCCATGTCCTCGCCAAAGCGTCCGGCCATGTCCAGCGCCAAGTCAATTGCGACGAATTCGATGTGCGCGAGCGAGTGCCATAACGCGATTCGGCCACGTTCTGACCCGCCTTTGCCGCGCTTGGGCATTTTGTTAGGCGTGAGCAGTTCCGGCCGCTCTGGCCAAGCAGGCTTATCCGGCATCTCAACTTCGAAATCCCACGATAACAGACCCTTACGCCAGTTGCGGACGAGCTGGCGCGTCGCAGATACCTTCGCCCGAGGCTCCGCAGTTAGGAGCGCAGACCGGATCGCAAAAGCGAGAGATGTCATGAGATGACCCCTAGATACCCCCAAGATGTCCTAAGACCGGTCTCGCAAGAGTCGAGATAAATCGAGACCCTCAAACCAACCCCCTACAAGGCCTTCGCAGCCCCCAAGACTTCCTCCGCATGTCCCTTTACCTTGACCTTGTTCCAGGCCCGCGCAATCGTGCCATCGGCATCGACCAGATAGGTTGAGCGCACCATGCCCATATAGGTCTTTCCGTACATCTGCTTCTCGGTCCAAATGCCGAGCGCATCCGACAAGCCGCCCTCTTCTGCATCGGTCGCAAGCGGTGTCGTGAGATCATGCTTGGCGATGAAGTTCTGGTGCTTCTTCGGCGAATCCTTGCTGACACCCAAGAGCGCGACACCGGCTTTCTCGAAGTCACTCTGCAAAGCCGAGAAATCCTTCGCTTCGGTCGTACAGCCAGGCGTGTTGTCTTTCGGATAAAAGAAGATCACCAGCTTCTTCCCCTTAAAGTCCGATGGCTTCACACTGCCGCCATCAGGCGTTTCCATCGCAATATCCGGCATTGGCTGGCCAGCTTCAGCAAATCCGCTCATGTGTCGTACTCCAATTCTTCGTCAAATACAGTCAGCCAGACTTTGGCGATCTCATGACGACCAGCGCGAAACTGGTCCAAGAGTTCCTCGAAATCTTTGCACTGGCAGGATTTGGCCAGAGCCCTTGCAGCAGCAGGAGGCGGCTCGGCAGAATCGGGCGCGAGCAGCCGAGCAGACACCAGCAGCCGGGTCATTAGATCATGCGCAGCCTGGAGCGCCTCAGGTAGCAGACCCGCTGCAACAAGCTCCGCCAGAGCATCGGAAAGATCGGGCTTCAGGCCGATGCCATCGCGAAGCTGCAAGAAGTGCACGATGAATTCCAGATCGACGAGCCCGCCGCGCATCAGCTTCACATCGAGCGCGCCTTTGGCAGGCTTATGCGTCGCCATTTCATTGCGCATGGTGAGCAAATCCTCGCGCAGCTTGTTAGGTTCGCGCTGCCGCTTGAGGATTTCATCGACAATGCCATCGAGTTCGATGCGCGCTTCCGCTGAACCTGTCAAAGCCCGCGCCCGCGTCAAAGCCATATGCTCCCAGGTCCAGGCATCTTCGCGCTGATACCGGGCAAAGCTCTCCAGCGTCACAGCGAGCGGCCCTTGCGCCCCTTGTGGCCTCAGTCGCGTATCGACTTCGTATAAAGCGCCTTCCGCAGTCGGCACGGAAAGCGCTGCGCTGACCCGCTGCGCGAAGCGGTTGAAATACAAAGTCGCACCCAAAGGACGCTCACCATCGGATTCCGCGCTGCTGTCTCCTGTAAAGAGATAGATGATATCCAGGTCCGAGGCATGCGTAAGCACGCCTCCGCCCAGCCGCCCCAATCCCAGCACTAGCAGCTCGCTGCCAGCGATCCTGCCATGAACGCGCTCGAACTCGCGCGTGGCCGCGCGCTGAGCCACCGCAATCGCCGCTTCGGCTGTCCGCGATAAAGCCGCTGCAATATCGAGCGGATCATGGATCCCCTCGACCAATTGCAAGCCAAGCACGAAGCGCACTTCGCCTGTGATGATCCGGATCCGGTCCAGCGCGCGCTCATAATTCTCTGCCGCATCGCCCGCTTCCATGCGCGCAGCGAGCGCGTCGACATCGCCAGGTAGATCAAGCGCGGTCCGGTCAATCAGCGTGTCGAGCAATTCTGGGCGGCGACCCAATTCGCCTGCCAATGTCGGCGCCAGACCAAGGATCGCAACCAATTGATCGAGCAAAGCCGGGCGCGCTTCCAGCAGGCGGAACAGATTGATCGCTGTGCTTGCTGAAGCCAGCACTTCTTCCCAATGCAGCAATGCGCGCGACGGTGCATCGCCTTGAGAAAGCGCTTCCAGCAAATCCGGCAGCACGGCGTCGAACGCATCGAGCGCAGCAGTGGAACGCAGCGCGCGATAGCGCCCATCGCGCCAGCCCATGATCCGGCGCGCGAGGCTGGAAGGCTCGTCAAAGCCAAGCTCTGTAAGGCGCGCTTTCAAAGCATCAGGCGCCGCCGCAATCGCTGACTGCGACCGCTCGCCATCATCGATCAGTGTGTCGTAGAGCTGCCCGACGCGCTCTGTAATCTCGCTGAGTTCTTCGACGAGAGCAGCGCCATCTGTCAGGCCCTCGAGCCGCGCGACGGAATCAAGCGCTGCCCCTTTCGGCAAGCTATGTGTCTGGCGGTCCTCGACCATTTGCAGACGGTGTTCGATCACTCGCAAGCGGTCATAGGATTCGCCCAGAACCCTGGCATCGTCGCTCGCGATACAGCCCGCTGCGGCGAGCGCATCCAAAGCCGCACGTGTCCCGCGCACTCGCAGCGAAGGATCGCGACCGCCATGGATCAGCTGATGCGTTTGCGCGAAGAATTCCACTTCGCGAATGCCGCCGCGCCCGGTCTTGAGGTTGAAGCCGGGGCCGGGAGTGCGCAGACCGGAGTGATGATCGCGAATGCGCTGAGTCAGCCGCCGGATCTCGTGGATCGCATTGTAATCGAGGCTTGAGCGCCACACGAAAGGCCGGATCGCTGCAAGGAATTGCTTGCCCGCTTCAATGTCACCGGCGGCTGCTCTCGACCGGATGAAGGCCGCACGCTCCCAAGCGAGCGCGGAGCTTTCATAATGGGTGAGCGCTGCATTGCAGGAAATCGCAAGCGGGCTGACTTCGCTCGCTGGCCGCAAGCGCAGATCGACGCGGAATACATATCCTTCTGCGGTTTGCTCGCTCAACAAGCTGACCAGCTCGCGCGCATAGCGCTGCGCGGCCTCGCCCGGCTCATCGCTGTTCCGGCGCGGCAAAGCGTCAGGATCATACAGCAGGATTGGGTCAATGTCGGAGGAATAATTGAGCTCACCCGCACCGTGCTTGCCGAGCGCAAGCGCAATCATTCCGGCAGGCTGCGCGTCCTCCACCCGGCGCTGGATCACATGCGTTATCGCGCGGTCGAGCGCGCGGTCAGCCAGCGAGGACAGCTCCTCCATCACTCTCGTGACAGGGAAGGCTCCAGCAAGATCGCCAATCGCCAGCGCCGTTGCAAAACCCAGTCGCTCGCGCCGCAAACCGGCGCTGATCGAAGTGGAAGCTGCGCCTGCTTCGCGCGCCCATTTGAGAGCTTCTTCGCCTTGGCCTTCTGCCAACAAAGTCGTCAAGTCCGGCTGCCGCTCAAGCGAGCGCGCCAGAAACGGCGCTTCAGCGCGAGCGCGATCCAGCGCGCCCGTCCAGTCTGCTTGTGCGTGGAGCTCAGCCATCGCGTCTCCCTGCCGCTGCAGGGCTGGCGACGCAAGGGCATGCATGCTGCGACTTGCTCAATCGGAAGCCAGACGGCACAAGCCGCATCCACCTTCACCGATGGAAAAGAGACGCCAGACAATGAACCCTGCTGTGATGCCTCCGGAATGGGCGCCGCAACGCTGGCTGTGGATCGGCTTCCCGCATCTGGCGGAGGAATGGCCGGGCTATCTTGAGGCCGCGCAGGAACAGATCGCTGGCTGCGCTAATGCTGTCGCACAAAGCGGGCAGGAGGTGCGGTTGCTTGTGCGCGATGACGTCAATGCGGCGAGGGCGCGCGAACTAGTATCGGCAAAAGTCACGCTCGAGCAGCGCGTCTACGGCGATGTCTGGCTGCGCGATACCGGCCCGCTGGTGCGCCAAGACGGCTCGGCCTTGCGGTGCCGCTTCAACGGCTGGGGCGGGAAGTATCTGATGGATGGCGACCAGACAATCGGCGCAGAGCTCGCACGTGATGCAGGCTTGCCAGTGGTGGAAAGCGACTGGGTGCTGGAAGGCGGCGCGGTCGATGGCGATGGCACGGGAACAATCCTGACGACCGAGCAATGCCTGCTCAATCCCAATCGCAATCCGGACCTGTCACGCGCAGAGATCGAAGCGCGGCTCACTCGCGATCTCGGCGCTACCCGCGTGGTGTGGCTTGGTGACGGGCTCATCAATGACCACACAGACGGCCATGTCGACAATCTGGCGCGGTTTGTAGCGCCCGGCGAAGTCGTGCTGCCGCGCGCGACTGGACCTGATGATCCCAACGCTGCGATTTATGGTAATGCCAAGGCGCGGCTCTTGGATGCGGGCCTCACAGTGCATGACATTCCCTCGCCGGGCCGGATCGAGCGCGAGGGCACAATTGAGCCGGCAAGCTATGTCAATTTCGCGATCACCACGCATCTGGTGGTGGTGCCGACTTTCAGGTCTGTGCATGATGCGGACGGTGTTGCAGCCATCGCAGAGCTATTCCCGGACCGCGCGACCGTGGGCTTGCCGGGCGATGCTGTTCTAGCAGGCGGAGGAGGCTTTCACTGTGCGAGCCAGCAAATGCCGGATTTGAGCCAGGACAGCTCTTAACGGCCCGTTAGGATTTGGCGCGCACTATGCGTATCAATGTCCAACCCCATTTCAAAAACGCGCGCGGCTGAGCTCACACAAAAGGTCGCCAATGCCAAAGCGGAAATCCTGCGCACCACGCTGGTGTGCAGCTGCGCGATGGCATTGATACTGGCAGGCCGCGCGCTTCCTTTTTGATTGTGGTGCGAGCGCGGAGCACTGGCTCCAGAATCGCTCGCCCGGACATTTTTTTCGAACGCTGATTTTTCGCTGTAACCAAACCGTTCGTGCGTGCGAATTCCTTCATGCGAGCAGCTGTGACGCTGCTTGTAAGAAAGGATGCCATGCGCCAACTCTTGATCACCCTCATGTGTGGCATCGCCTCCCTGGGCGCTGCAGCTTTCGCCTTCTCCCCCCGTGATGAAAGCGCAGCGCCCATACCCCTTGCGGGCGACGAACCCGTTCTCTTGGAGCTTTTCACCAGCCAGGGGTGCTCCTCCTGCCCCCCTGCTGACCGACTGGCCGCACGCCTCGATCAGGAGACTGGTCTGGTTGTTGTGTCGCGGCCAGTCACCTATTGGGACCGGCTGGGCTGGAAAGACACTCTCGCGCGCGAAGAGAATACCGCGCTGCAACGCCAGTATGCACGCGCAGGGCTCTCGGGTCGCAATGGCGTCTACACGCCGCAGTTGGTGATTGACGGCGCGATTGGCGTGGTTGGCTCGCAGGAGCGCGCCATCCGCCAGAGCATCAACGCCGCGCGTAAAGGCGACACCGCCGCTATCCGCATTCGAGAGAATGAAGATGGCGGGTACTCAATCGGATTGGGTGGCCGGACCGAGGAAACGGCTGAGCTTGCCCTGCTTGGTATCGCAAGTCGTGCGCAAGTCGCTATCGGACGCGGCGAGAATTCCGGCCGCGAAATCACGTACGTCAATGTCTTGCGCAGCGAGCGTGTGATTGCGGAGTGGACCGGCGGCGCGAAACATATCGCGCTCGCATCTAGCGCGCTCAAGGATGCAAGCGCAGACCGCTATGCTCTAGTCCTGCGCGAACCGGGCGGCGGCAAAGTGCTCGCAGCCAGCTGGCTTAAATAGTCACAACAGCCGCGCCAAGGCGGCGGCGGCAGCGCTAGCCAGCACAACACCCACCGCTATTCGCCACACACGGTCACTGACCTTGCCGAAGGCCAGGCTGCCAATCCAGTTGCCCAGCAGCACCAGCGGAAACAGCGCGAGACCCAGAACGATCACTTTCGCTTCCAGAACGCCGAGGGCCATGCCCGAGCCAACACCTGCAAAGGCCGATACGCCAAATATTCCGATCATTGACGCTTTGGCAGTCGTGCGCGCAATATCGCGCCCGACATAATAGGGCACGACCGGCGGACCGGGCATGGCGGCAAAGCCTGTGAGCACGCCTGCGGACAAGCCCACGGCAGACGTTGTCGCAAGGCCCGGCTGTGTCGCGCTGCGCTTCGGCAACAGGATTGCAAAGAATGCTGACAGCGCGATCAGGGCTATCAGAAGTCTCGCGAGCGGCTCAGAGATCGCTGCAAGCACCATCAGGCCAGGCGGCGTTCCGAGCACCACCAATGCGCTGATCAGCGCCGCGCTCTTTTCCGCTTCACGCAGGATCATGCGGATCTCTGTTAACGCCAGCAATCCCGCCATGATGTTGATCGCGAGCACAGCTTCGACAGGGGTTAATGCAAGAGCAAGGATCGGCACCAACAAAATGCCGAAGCCAAATCCTGTTAGCCCGCGAATGAATGCCGCGCCAAGCGTCGCAATGACCGCGACAGCGATCTGCAATCCGGTAAAGCCAGTGAGGAAGCCCTCGAGAATGCCCAAAACCTAGCCGCGCAAATCTGGCGGCGTTGCTTCAGCAGTCAGCATCGCAATGGCCTCGTCGAGTGACATCACGCGCTGCTCCTTCTCGCCAAGCGTGCGGATCGCAACAGTGCCTTCCTCCGCTTCGCGCATGCCGACAACCAGCAGATGCGGAACTTTCGCCAGAGAATGTTCGCGCACCTTGTAATTTATCTTCTCATTGCGGAAGTCGGTTTCAACCCGAATGCCAGCGGCTTCCAGCTTTGCCGCCACTTCCTGTCCGTAAGGGTCAGCGTCCGATACGATCGTCGCGACCACCGATTGCACCGGCGCGAGCCAGACTGGCAGACGTCCGGCGAAATGCTCGATCAGAATACCAATGAAGCGCTCGTAAGAACCGAAGATCGCGCGATGCAACATGACCGGACGGTGTCGTCCGCCATCCTCGCCAATATAGGTTGCATCGAGCCGCTCAGGCAAAACACGGTCGCCCTGGATCGTGCCGACCTGCCAGGTCCGTCCAATCGCATCAGTCAAATGCCATTCGAGCTTAGGCGCATAGAACGCGCCTTCGCCGGGAAGTTCTTCCCAGCCAAACTCCTCGTTCATCATGCCCGCCTCTAAGACGGCATCGCGCAATTCCTGCTCGGCCTTGTCCCAATCGGCATCGCTGCCGAGCCGCTTTTCCGGACGCAGCGCCAGCTTGATCGCAAACTTGAAACCAAAGTCGGAATAGACTTCGGCTGCGAGCTTACAGAAAGCGCGGACCTCTTCGACCACCTGCTCTTCGGTGCAGAAGATATGCGCATCATCTTGCGTGAACTGACGCACACGCATCAGGCCATGGAGCGCGCCGTGCGGTTCATTGCGGTGGCAGCAGCCCATTTCGCCAAGCCGGATCGGCAGCTCTTTATAGCTGGTAATGCCTTGCTTGAAGACGAGCACATGCGCCGGACAATTCATCGGCTTGATCGCCATCCAATCCGCATCTTTTGCGACATTAGGCGCTGCCGCCGCTTCGCCTTCTTCGTCCACTTCAGGCACGATGTCAGGCACGGCGAACATGTTCTCGGCATATTTACCCCAGTGGCCTGAAGCAGTCCATTGGCGCACATCCATCAGCTGCGGCGTCTTGATCTCGCGATAGCCAGAGCCGTCCATCTTGCGGCGCATATACGCCTCAAGCTCGCGCCAGATCCGGTAACCCTTGGGATGCCAGAAGACAGAGCCATGCGCTTCTTCCTGCAAGTGGAACAGGTCCATCTCGCGCCCCAGCTTGCGGTGGTCACGCTTCGCGGCTTCCTCCAGCCGGTGAAGATGCGCGTTCAATTGCTTCTTGTTGAGCCAGCCGGTCCCGTAAATGCGAGTAAGCTGGGCGTTGCGCTGATCGCCGCGCCAATAGGCACCGGCAACGCGCATCAGCTTGAAGGCTTGCGGGTCAAGCTTGCCGGTCGAGGCCAGATGCGGCCCGCGGCACATGTCGAGCCAATCGTCGCCCGACCAATAGACCGTCAGTTCTTCGTTCTCAGGAAGCTCCTTGGCCCACTCGGCCTTGAACGCTTCGCCTTCGCTTTCCCACTTCTCGATCAGCTGCTGGCGTGACCATACCTCGCGGCGCAGCGGCTTGTCCGCCTTGATGATCTCGCGCATCTTTTCTTCGATCGCAGGCAGATCATCCATGCCGAACGGTTCGCGTGAAGCAGGCGCCATCACGTCATAGTAAAACCCGTCATCAGTCGCTGGGCCGAAAGTGATCTGAGTGCCGGGATAGAGCGCTTGCACCGCTTCGGCGAGCACATGCGCGAAGTCGTGGCGAGCCAGCTCGAGCGCGTCTTCTTCATCCTTCGACGTGATGAGTGCAAGCTCGGCATCGCCTTCAAACGGGCGGTTGAGATCGCGCACCTCGCCATCCACGCGCGCCGCCAAGGCAGCCTTGGCAAGGCCAGGGCCGATCGCTGCTGCAACGTCAGCGGGCGTGGAGCCTGGTTCCATCTCGCGCACAGTGCCATCGGGCAGGCTGATCTTCAGAAGTTCGGTCATGGGTATCTCTGGCAATCTCGTTTGTGGGCGCCATGGCACAAAGCCACGTGCGCTTGAAGAGCGGTGTAAGGCTTATTTTCCGATTTCAGGAGGACACCGCGCCACCCGAAACCCAAAGTCCGGGGCGCGGCAGTGTGCTGGATCAGACCAACAGCCACCGCCCCCGGGTATCCGAGGTGGTAGTTGTCGAGGTCGTGATGGTCAGCTCGCGTGCCATGCCGGAGCATATAATAACGACCTGTTGCGATGTCATTACTCAAGTGCAGCAGCCCGCTCGCGACCCTTTCGTTCGGGAAACACAAACGTAACCGGCAATCTCGCTCCAAGCAGCTTTTAGGAAAGCTCTCGCTCCATTTTGGAAAGGTTACTTGACATCAAGGCGAATCAATGACAAACACCCTTTACATATTTGAAAGGGAGCTTTCCTTATGACCACTCGAAGCAAGGCCATCATCTGGGCCTCAATCATTATCTCGGCATCGCTCATCTGCGTTGGCATGGGCCTCAACGACGGCGCATCGTTTGGAGTTGTTGCGGGCCTGTCCAGCGCAGCCTGGGCATCCCTCAGTTGCGGCAAAGGCTGCAGGCTTGGAGGCATGCAATGAGCGATAACAAAGCATCGCCCGCGACCAGACTGTGTCTGGGCGCTGCCGCTTCATCGGTCCTCAGCGCGCTCGGCCTGATGATCTTGTGGAAGTCAGACGCGCTCGCGCCCACGACAAGTTACATCCTTGCGATCATCCCGGTCGGCCTATTGGTGTTCGCCTTTGTCAAAGGCCTTTCACTGACGAAGGACAATGCCCGCGCCGCACACCGCTATCTGCTGCGCATGGCGCTGACCATGGCATTCTACCTTATCACTTTGGCTGTGGCAGAACACTTTATCGACGGTCGCGGTTTGACAGGACCACTCGCAGCCTTCCTCGCTTTCCTACCCGGGCTATCCTTCGCAGGCGTGGTGTGGGTCTTTGGCGGCTTGATCGTTGAGGAGCAGGATGAATTCTACCGCATGCTCTACGTACGCCAGGGCCTGATCGCCACCGGCATCTCCTTCACGCTCGCGGCAATCTGGGGCTTTCTGGAGACTTACCGCATCGTTGATCCGGTTGCGGCTTTCTGGTGGCCCACGATCTGGTGCTTCGGCCTGGGAGTCGGTGCGATTTTCAACAAGATCAAATACGGCACTTATGGAGAGATTCGATGACCAAGGCGTCGCCCGCAATGAAGCGCTACATGAAGCGGCTCACTATCTTCATGCTCATCTACATCGTGCTGATCTTCTCAGTCGGTTACTGGTTCCGCCTCGCTCCTCCAGAAGGCGCGCTGTCATGGATCGCAGCGATCCTGCCAGCATTACCGATCCTCGGTGTGTTCTGGGCCATCTTCCGCTTGCTTACAGAAGAAACCGACGAGTTCATGCGGATGATGCTGGTGCGTCAAACGCTCATCGCCACCGGCTTCTGCCTGGCGGTCATGACAGTGTGGGAATTCCTCCAGAACTACGATGTCGTGCCAGATGGCACAAACGGGTTCGGAACAGCATTCGTCTGGTTTGTCGGGCTCGGCATTGGCGCGGTCTGGAATGCCATGGCGCTCCGGCGCGAGGCAGGTGAGGAATGAACAATCGCTTGAAAGTCCTCCGGGCTGAACGCGACTGGAGCCAGCAAGACCTTGCCGACAGGCTGGGGGTCTCGCGCCAGAGCGTCAACGCCATCGAGAAGGGACGTTACGATCCTTCTCTCCCTCTCGCCTTCAACATCGCAGAAGTCTTCGGCCTCGCGATCGAAGAGATCTTCTCCAAGGACAGCGAAGCAGCATGAAAACTCTACCCTCTTTGATGGCCAGCCTTGCCTTGCTCATCAGCAGCCCCGCTCTCGCGCAGGACAATCCCCAAGCCTGCGCCCCATATGAGAGCATCGGGAGCGGACCCGACCTGATCCTCACCCCGGGTCTGGGCTCCGCTCCCGAAGTGTGGGACGGCGTGAAGGATAGTCTCAGTGAGAATTACACTGTGCACCTTGTCCATGTTGCAGGCTTTGCCGGACGCGCGGCACAAGGCGACCCTGAGACAATCCTCGACAATGCGAGCGCTGAAATCATCGCCTACATGAACTGCAAGGGCATTGAGACAGCGCGCTATGCCGGCCATTCCATGGGCGGCTTTCTCGGCCTCAAGCTGGCGGCAGAAGAGCCCTCCCGGATCGACCGGCTGGTCATCGTGGATTCGCTGCCATTCTTCCCGCTCATCTTTTCGCCGCAAGCGAGTGTCGCGGCGGTTGTTCCGCAGGCTGATGGCATGCGCACGCAGATACTCGGCCAAACAGACGAGCAATTCGCACAAAGCCAGCAAACAGGCGTTCGCTCGCTTGTTCAAAACGCAGACTTCCATGAGACAGTGGTCGGCTGGTCCCTCGCGAGCGATCGGACAACATTTGCCAATGCTCTGCATACGCTGATGACAACCGATCTGCGGCCAGAGCTGGCGAATGTCATGGCTCCGACAACTGTCATCGCGGCATCAAACGCTTTCGCTCCGCGCGAACGCGTGGAAGCGCTTTACGCGGGGGCCTATGACGGTCTGGAAGGCGCCCAAGTGGCAATCGTCGAAGACAGTTTCCACTTCATCATGTTCGATCAGCCCGAAGCGTTTGCCTCAGCGCTCGAAGCTGCGCTCGCCAGCGAATGAGCGCTTCGGCCTAAAGCGAAAAAGTGTGCGATCCGGCGCTGGTTTCCAGCCGCCGGGTCGCCACCAGTTTGGCAGAGCGCGAACGCACGCTCTCGGTAAAGCGATGCTCCGTCACAGCCTTGTCGCGCGACAGCTCGACCATCGCATAGCCGCGCTGCGCAGTATCAGCCCAGACCAGCTCTTCATTGCGCTCAAGCGCGGCACGGGCGAAATCGGCTGGCGCAATTGCGCGCAAATTGTTCTCCAGTCCGGGCGAGCTAACCGACGTCACACCGATCTCGACGCCGACTTTTTCTGCGCCATGCGCAAGCTCGAAGCCCCACGCATTATGCGTGTCGCCTGTCAGCACGATGAGGTTTGCATCCGCACTGAGCGCCGCTTCGAACACGCGGTCGCGCGCGGCGGGATAGCCATCCCACGCATCCATATTAGCAGGCAGGCCCGCTTCGCTCGACATGGCTGCAGCAAGTGTTCGCCGCCGGACGAAGCTTGGTGCATCATCAGTCAATCCATCAACAATCGATGGCGGCGTGTAGAGCTTGCCCATCAGCACTTGCTGCACCAGCACTTGCCAGATTTTGCCCTCGCCTTTCGATGCTGCAAGCCCTTCAGCCAACCACGTCTCTTGCGGTTTGCCGAGCAATTGCCGGTCAGCCTCAGTCCATTGTCCTTCGCGGAACGCAGCGAGCGCCTGCATCGCGGCTTGCGGATTCTCGGCCGCTTCGATCAGCCCGCGTAAGTCAAACTGCTCTTCGCGCCCTTCCAGCCGTGTATCGAGCCGAAACAGCGTTGCAAGATCGCCGACATCATAACGCGCATAGGGTTCATCGGAGACCGGCATCCATTCGCGGTAGACGCGTTTGGTGATTTCCTTGCGCACCTGCCAATCGCCTTCTGTCTCTGGCTGGTGGTTCTGCGCGCCGTCCATCCAGCTGTCATTGGTGCTTTCATGGTCATCCCACACGCTGATCATCGGGACCATTTGATGCAGCCGCCGCAAATCCGGGTCCGCGCGATAAGTGGCATAGCGAAGCCGATAGTCCGCAAGCGTCACGGTTTCATGGACAGGCCAAAGCCCGCGCTCGGGATGCGCTTGGCGAAGCGACGGATACGCGCCGCGCTGATATTCGTAGATATAGTCGCCCAGATGCAGCGCGAGGTCGACATCGTTCGCGTCAGCCGCATGAGCATAGGCGTTGAAGTATCCGAAGCCGAGATTGGAACAGCTGAACACAGCCATGCGGAACGCGCTGACGCCGGCCTCTGGCAAAGTCCGCGTGCGCCCGACGTCCGAGATCGAACCGTCCGGCGCGACAAAGCGATAAAAGTACCAGCGATCCGGCTCCAAACCGCTCGCGGTGGCTTTGGCGCAGAAGTCGCGGCTTGAGCTCGCGAGTGCCTCGCCTTGCGCAACAGGTCGCGAGAAGTCCTGCGAAGCACTCACTTCCCATGTGAGCTTGGTGTCTTCTTCACCAACATAGCGGGTCCAGAGCAAGACACTCGACTGGCTCGGCTCGCCACTCGCAACGCTATGCGTGAAACCGCTGCCAAAGCCGCGTGCGGCGAGAGGCGAAGTAGCCAACATCGCGCTTGCAGCGCTTAAGCGAAACAGATTACGGCGGCTAATCGCAGACTGCGTCAGCGAAGTCTGCTCAGGCGTTGGAGGCGGCGTGGATGCGATCATGGCGAACCTTTGTGTTGTATGCCCCCGCTCTAACGCAGGCACATGTCCAGATGATGACTGGCGCTGCACGCTAGGCTTGCTTTGGCCAGCCATGCAAGGGCAAGAAGCTCCGGATGAGTGACACACAACTCCACACAGCGGAAAATGGCGTCAGGATCGCCTTCCGCCAGACTGCCGGTCAAGGGCCGATGCTGGTCTTCTTGCCGGGCTACATGTCAGACATGGCAGGCGGCAAAGCGACCGCTCTGTTCGACTGGGCTCGGGCTCAAGGACGGGCTGCATTGCTGCTCGATTATTCCGGCTGCGGCGAGAGCGACGGCGACTTTGCCGATGGCACACTCAGTGGGTGGCGGGATGAAGTGCTGGAGCTGATCCACCATTATGGCGGCAAACACAAAGCTCTTCTGATCGGGTCATCGATGGGTGGCTGGCTTAACCTGATGGTGGGCGAGAAACTTGGGGCGAGGCTCGCAGGCTTGGTCGGGATCGCATCCGCGCCGGACTTTACTGAATGGGGTCGCAGCGAAGCGGACAAGGCCAAGCTCGCCGCTGGTGAGACAGTCTATGACCCAAATCCTTACGGACCAGAGCCGACCCCGATGCATGCGAGCTTCTGGGCCGATGGACAAGCAAACCGGCTACTGGACCGCACAATCGAGATCGACGCGCCCGTTCGCCTTCTGCACGGCCAAGGCGATGCAGATGTCCCATGGGAAATCAGCTTGAGGCTCGCCGCTGCTTTGCGTTCAGACAATGTGCAGACGCTCTTCATCAAAGACGGCGATCACCGATTGTCGCGCGATGCAGACATTGCGCAGCTGATCAAAACCTGCGCGCAGCTATGCGCTGAGATTGAAACCGCTCTCTTGAAAGATTGAATGTGCCTGCCGCTTTTTCTGTGATGCTGCCGCTTATGCTGATGCAAGTCGGCCCCAATCCTGCCCAAGGCGGGCTGGTCGATTACTCAGCGGAGATCCAAGACCGCCCACCGCGTGAGGCGCCAGCAAATGATCCTGCAGGGCTCGCTACGAGCGCTGACAATAGCTGGCTGAAGAACTGCCTGGACCTCGTCGAAACCGCGCCATCACGTGCGCATGTCCAAGCGCAATTACGCCGCACAGAAAGCGAAGGCCGCGATCAGGTCGTCGCCAATTACTGCCTTGGCATGGCCTCGACCAGTCTTGAGCTGTGGAGCGATGCGATGAGCGCCTTCATCGCCGCGCGCGATGGAAGCGATGGCAGCGAGCAACGCCTGAAGGCCCGCTTTGGCGTGATGGCTGGCAATGCTGCTATCGCCGCGACCGACTATGCCAATGCGCTTACGATATTGGCGCGCGCACAGCGCGATGCTGAAGGCGCGGGCTTCGGTCCGATGGCCTCCATCGCCGCGATCGATCAAGCGCGAATTTTCGTCGCACAAGGCGAGACCGAGCCAGCCGTTGCAGCGCTCGGCAATGCGCGCAGGCTTGACCCGAACTCAGGCGATGCGTGGCTTTTGTCTGCCACTCTTATGCGCAGGCTCGAACGGCTGGATGAAGCGCAAAGCATGATTGAACGCGCAAGCGAGCTTGCTCCGGTCGATGCTCGTGTCGCCTTAGAGGCCGGCCTGATCGCAGCACTTGGCGGACGCGATGATGCAGCGCGCGAAAGCTGGAATTCCGTGATCAGCCTCGCTCCGATAAGTGCGGAAGCCGATAACGCGCGCGATTACCTTGCGCAGCTAGGCGATGCTGTTCCCACGCCGTAGCGCGGAGAGCCTTCTCGCCTTCCCCTTAGACCGGGTCTGCTGATACGCACTGGCAAGGGGGGCCATGACAGCGTTGACCAACAGACCCGGCTGGGTTGTGACCGTGGGCGTAAGACCCGTCACGACCGAGGACCGCGCGCCATGCGGCGTTGCCGGAAGGGAAAGAGCCAATCCGCACAGCGCCTTTCCGTTTTAGACAGTGCGCAGCAAAAGCGGGCGTTCGCTCAAAAAAATCGCGCTTGCGGGCGATGAAGGGTAAGCGTATTTACGAATTATTCGTGCGACCAAAGACAATATAATTGCGCGCACCCAGCAGGGGCAGGAGCAGGACATGGCCTCCAAGACCAATCAGGACCAACACGTCGATGCTTTGGCGCGCGCGATGCGCGCTTCGCTATTGCCGGGCGATACGCCGTTTAGCGGCAAGCCGCTCAAAGAAGCTGCGCGATTTGTGCTGGATACAGCCGCCACGCGCGATGCCGATCGCAGCGCACTCAGCATTGCAAGCGCGAGCGATGAGCGCCGCTTCGGCCGCGTCGCGGTCGTCAATGACGACATGCCGTTCCTGGTTGATTCTGTTGCGGCCGCGATTGCCTCGCAGGGATTGGCGATCGACCGGCTGGTGCATCCGATTATTGCGGCTCAGCGCGGACCGAAGGGGCGGCTGACTCAGCTGTCGGGCCTCGGCAATGGCGCGACTGACAAGAGCGCTCGCGAGTCGATGATCTACATCGAAACCGAGCGGGTCGATGCACGCGAGCGGCGCGCTTTGGAAAAAGAACTGCGGCAAACGCTGGCTGATGTGCGCGCGGCCGTTGCGGACTGGCCAAAGCTGCAAGAAGCGATGCGCGAAGACGCAGAGCTCGTAAGCGATGACGAGCAAGCCTCGCTGCTTCAGTGGTTCAATTCAGGCATGCTAACGCAATTGGGCCATGTCACGCGCAAGCGCGACGGCAGCCATGCCAAAGTGCTGGGCGTATGCCGCAAGAGTGCGAAGAACCTGCTGTCCGATGACAGCTATAAGCGCGCCTTCGCTTGGTTCGATGACAGCAGCGCAAAATCGCCGCGAGAGCTGCTTGTCGTCAAAGCCAATCAGGTATCGCGCGTCCACCGCCGCGTCCCGCTCGACCTGTTCATTGTCCCCCTGCGCGAAAAAGGCAAAGTCACTGCACTTTCCGTCCACGCCGGTGTCTGGACCAGCGCTGCGCTCGCGACACCGCCAGCCGAAGTCCCGCTGTTGCGCGCGACTTTGGACCAATTGACCAGCACGCTCGGCTTTGCTGCGACCAGCCATGACGGCAAGGCTCTGGTCCACGCGCTGACCACTTTGCCGCATGATTTGCTGGTCGGCTTTTCCGCCAAGGATGTGGCGCGCGTCGCGACCACCATGATGGGGCTGGTCGACCGTCCAAGACCGCGTCTGACGCTCGTCGAAGCTCCGCTCGCACGGCACGTGTTTGCGTTCGTCTGGATGCCGCGCGACATGCTGGCCACACAAGTGCGTCATCAGATCCAGGACATGCTGACAGAGAGCCAAGGCGTCGACCTGCTCGATTGGAGCCTCGAAGTCGAAGGCGGCAATCTTGCGATGCTGCGCTTCGTGTTGGACATTCGCGCGAGCCGCTCTTCGTCCGGCAAAACCCCGCTCGACGGGAGCGCGCTGGAAGCGCGGTTGCAAGACATGCTGCGCGGCTGGAGCGAAGCGGTTGAACGCCATTTGGCCGAGACCGAAGAGGCAGGCCGCGCCGCAGCGATCGCCACGCGCTATGCCAGCGCTTTGCCGAGCAATTATCGCAGCGAATATGGTCCGGCTGAAGCCGCGGTCGATATCCAGCGCTTGCGGGGTCTCAGCGGTTCTGATGGCGCGAAACGCGATTGCAGGCTCTACCATCTCGATGGCGATCCGGATGATGAGCTGCGCTTGAAAGTCTATCTGCAGGAGGGCGCTCTCGCGCTGTCTGATGCAGTGCCCGCGCTTGAGAATTTTGGCTTCCGCGTGCTGACCGAACTGCCGACGCAGCTTGAAGGAGACACGCTCGGCACGATCCACGATTTCCGTCTGGCTTTGCCGGATGGCGATGAAGCAAGGCCGCTGCTCGAACGGGCAGAGACGATCGAGCAAGCCATCACATGCGTTCTCAATGGCGAAGCGGAAGACGATCCGTTCAATCGGCTGGTGGTAGGCACCGGCCTTTCCTCTAAAGAAGCGGACTGGATGCGCGCTTTCTATCGCTATTTGCGCCAAGCCGGGATCAGCTTCACGATCTACACAGTGGTAGATGCGTTGAGCGGTGCGCAGGCCGTCACACGCGCAATGGTCGACTTGCTCCGCGCGCTTCATGAGCCCGGCTTCAAAGGTGATCGCGATGCAGCAGCGAGTGAAGCGAAAGACATGATCAGGCGCGGCCTCGCAAGAGTTCATGCTATCAATGATGACCGTTTGCTGAGGCTCTATGAGGCATTGATCGGCGCGATCCTGCGCACAAATATCTTTTCGCCAGCTGCAAGCGAAGCGCTCGCTTTCAAGATCGATTCCAGCCTGGTCCCCAACCTGCCCAAGCCCATCCCCTGGCGCGAGATCTTTGTCTATTCGCGCCGCGTGGAAGGCATTCATTTGCGCGCAGGGCCTATCGCACGCGGGGGCTTGCGTTGGTCAGACCGGCGCGATGACTTCCGCACGGAAATCCTTGGCCTGATGAAAGCGCAGCGGGTCAAGAACGCTGTAATCGTACCAACGGGTGCAAAAGGCGGCTTCTACCCCAAGCAATTGCCCTCGCCATCGCGTGATCGTGAAGCCTGGGCCGCTGAAGGCCAGGCAAGCTACGAAGTCTTCATCCGCACGCTGCTGTCCGTCACGGACAATCTTAAAGGCAACAAGGTCATCCATCCGGACCGGGTGGTTATCCGCGATGGTGAAGATCCGTATTTCGTCGTTGCTGCAGACAAAGGCACCGCGCGCTTTTCTGACGTTGCCAATGGTATTGCCGAAAAAGCCGACTTCTGGCTCGGCGATGCGTTCGCGAGCGGCGGCTCGAATGGCTATGACCACAAGGCCATGGGCATCACCGCGCGCGGGGCATGGGTCAGCGTGCAGCGCCACTTCCTTGAGCAAGGCGTGGATGTCCAGGAAGACAGCGTGCGCGTCGCTGGCTGCGGCGACATGTCAGGCGATGTGTTCGGCAACGGTATGCTGCTTTCGAAAGCGATCAAGCTGGTCGCGGCCTTCGACCACCGGCATATCTTCATCGATCCCGATCCTGATCCGGCAAAGAGCTGGAAAGAGCGCAAGCGCATGTTCGAGCTCTCCGGATCGAGCTGGGACGATTACAACAAGGACCTCATTTCCAAAGGCGGCGGCGTATTCCCGCGCGATGCGAAAACGATCAAGCTGTCAAAGCAAGCGCAGCAAGCGCTCGATGTGGATCAAAAGGAATGGGAACCTGAAGCGCTCATTAGCGCAGTCCTGAGGAGCCCGGTCGACCTGATCTGGTTTGGCGGGATTGGAACTTACATCAAGTCTTCTTCCGAGAACAATGCGAGCGTTGGCGATCCCGGCAATGACCCATTGCGCGTGGACGCAACAGAGCTTCGCGCGAAAGTGATCGGCGAAGGCGCCAATCTTGGCATTACGCAAGCCGGCCGGATAGAATTCAGCAAAGCCGGCGGACGCTGCAATACCGACTTCATCGACAATTCGGCGGGAGTCGATTGCTCGGACAATGAAGTGAACATCAAGATCGCGCTCGCGGATGCGCGCAGGTCCGGCAAGCTCACGGAAAAACGCCGCATCGCCTTGCTGGAAGAAATGACAGACGATGTCGCGGACATCGTGCTGGAGGATAACCGCTTGCAAGCGCTCTCTTTATCGGTGGCTGAAGCAGGCGGCGCGCGCGCGATGGATTCGCAAATCCAGCTGATCGAAGCGTTGGAACGTCGCGGCGTGCTGGATCGCAAGACAGAAGGGCTTGCAGACAATCAGACTCTGAGCCGCCGGGCAGCAGACGGCCTGGGCCTGACCAGACCAGAGCTTGCTGTGCTGTTGTCGTCCACTAAACTCGTCTTGCAGGACGCGATTGAAGACAGCCGCTTGCCCGGGGCAAAGACCCTCCAGTCAACTCTAGTCGAGGGCTTCCCTGCGCCCATGCGCGAGGATTTTGCGAAGCAGATTGAGAACCACCAGCTGCGCAGCGAGATCATTGCGACCAAGCTTGCGAACCGCATCATCAACCGGCTCGGCATCATTCACCCGTTCGAGCTGGCTGAAGAAGAAGGCGTTGACCTTTCGCAAGTCGCAGCAAGCTTCGTTGCGGTGGAAACGCTGTTCGATCTGCCAGACATGTGGGCCGCGATTGAAGAGCAGGACATGCCGGAAGTGGCACGGCTACGCTTGCTCGATCGCTTGGCGGCAGCAAGCGCCAACCTCATGTCAGACGTGCTGCGCACGACCGGCGGCAAGATCGAGATTGAAGAGCTCGCACGTGATCTTGGCTCTGGCATTCGGACCTTGTCCGGCGCAACTGACCGCTTGATTTCAGGGGCAGCGCGCAAACAGTCCATCGCTCTATGCGAGGAATTGCAGGAAGCGGGCGCTCCGGCAAAGCTCGCCAGTGCAGTTGCGACACTGTTCGATATGGATGGTTCGACCGGTCTTGCTCACCTCGCATTTGAAGCAAAGATTGATCCGGAAGAGCTCACCTCGGCCTTCACGAACGCCGGCGAGAAGCTGGGCCTTGGCTGGGCGCAAAGCACGGCTGCAATGATGAACCCGTCCGATATTTGGGAGCGGCCGCTTGTCAGCGGGCTAGCGCGCGATTTCCAGCAGATGCGGCTTGAATTCCTGCGACGCGTCTTGCGTAAGAAATCGAACAAGAACGACCCCCAAGCTGCAGTGGACAAATGGGCAGAGCAAAACGAGGACGCTATCGCGCAGTTCCGCACAATGATTTCGCGCGCTCAGGATCAGTCGCCGGTGTCGCCGGTTGCACTCGCACAGATCGCCAGCCAGGCGCGCAATCTGCTGGAGCGGTAGGGGCTGCAAGAGCGCGTGCAGGGCTTGACCTCGCGCGCATTTGCGACGACGCAAGCGCGCATGGATCACGCTGATGTAGTCATTGTGGGGACCGGCCATGGCGGGGCGCAAGCGGCAATTGCGCTGCGCCAGCAAGGGCATGAAGGCTCAATCATCATGCTCGGCCGCGAGAGCGAGCCGCCTTACGAGCGTCCGCCGTTGTCCAAGGAATATCTTGCCGGCGACAAGCCGTTCGAACGCATTCTCATCCGGCCTGAAAAGTTCTGGGCAGACAAGGATGTCGATCTGCGGCTCAGCAGCCCGGTCGCGGAGATCGACCGGCTTGGACACGCGGTTGTGCTCTCCGATGGCAACCGCATCGGCTATCGCAAGCTGATCTGGGCGGGCGGCGGCGATGCACGGCGCCTCTCCTGCTCGGGTGCGAACCTCAAGAGCGTCCACTGCGTGCGCAGCCGTCGCGATGTCGATGCGATCGTGCAGGCGCTGTCTGACGGCCCTAAGAAAGTCGTTGTGATTGGCGGCGGCTATATCGGATTGGAAGCTGCCGCGGTGCTGCGCAAGCTCGATTGCGACGTCACTTTGCTGGAGGCGCTACCGCGTGTGTTGGCGCGCGTGGCAGGCGAAGAATTGAGCCGCTTTTATGAAGAAGAGCACCGCAATCACGGTGTGGATGTGCGGCTGGATACACAGGTCGAAGCGCTCGAAGGCACAGACGATCATGTCTCAAGCGTAAGGCTTGCGGATGGCACCTCAATTCCTTGCGACATGGTAATCGTGGGGATCGGGATCGTGCCTTCGGTCGGCCCGCTGATTGCAGCTGGAGCGGCGGGCTCCAATGGTGTGGATGTCGACGAGTTCTGCCGCACGACGCTCGATGATGTCTATGCGATTGGCGACTGCGCAGCCCATGCGAACGATTTTGCCGATCGCGCTGTGATCCGCTTGGAATCGGTCCAGAACGCCATTGACATGGCGAATTGCGTCGCGCGCGCGATCATGGGCGAGAAAGAGCCCTATCACGCATTGCCGTGGTTCTGGTCAAACCAGTATGACCTGAAGCTGCAGACGGCCGGACTGAGCCTCGACCATGACCAGACTGTGCTGAGAGGCGATCCGGCCAGCCGCAAATTCACGCTGGTCTATCTTAAAGAAGGCAGGCCCGTCGCGTTTGACTGCGTCAACACCGTCAAAGACTATGTCCAAGGCCGCAGGCTTCTCGAAAGCGGCCCGCAGGAAATCGACCCGGAGCTGCTCGCCAATCCCGAGGTCCCGCTCAAAGAGCTGATCTACATCAAGTCAGAGTGAAGGGCTGCATTGCGTAATGGAAGCTGGTGACGGCAAGCCGATGCTCGACGGGCTCAAGGTGCTGGACCTGACGACTGTCGTTTTCGGCCCATACTGCACGCAAATCCTCGCAGATTTCGGCGCGGAAGTGATCAAGGTCGAAGCGCCCGGCGGCGACGTGCTGCGGCATTCAGCGCGGCCCGCAAGAACGAAAGGCATGGCGCCAGCCTATCTCGCCTTTAATCGCGGCAAGCGCTCGCTTGTGCTCGATTTGAAGGACGAAGCAGACAAGAAGCGCTTTGCCGAGCTTCTGGCTGAAGCCGATGTCTTCATTCACAATGTACGCGAGGAAGCGATCACGCGGCTTGGCTTTGACTATGCCAGCGCGAAAGCGGCTAATCCTGAAATCGTCTATGTCCACTGCGTCGGATTCGGATTAGGCGGGCCTTACGAAGGGCTTCAGGCCTATGATGACGTGATCCAGGCCGCAAGCGGATCCGCCAGTCTGCTCCCGCGGGTCGATGGCAATCCCGCGCCGCGTTATCTGCCTTCGCTTATCGCGGACAAGGTCGCCGGGCTGCACGCCGCCTATGCGAGCATGGCCGCACTCATTCACAAGCTGCGCACCGGCAAAGGCCAGTTACTCGAAGTGCCGATGTTCGAGGCATTTTCCGGCTTCATGATGAAAGAGCATATGGGCGGCACGATGTTCGATCCGCCCGTCGGCGACGCGTGTTATGCGCGGCAAGTCGATCCCGACCGCCAGCCTTTCCCGACACAGGATGGCTACGTCTCAATCGTGCCCTACCAATTGCCGCATTTCCTCAAAGTCATTGCGATTCTCGGCGCTCCGGAATTTGCGCAGCAAGAGCGCTTCGAAACGCCGCAAGGGATTATAGCAGCAAGCGCGGAACTCTATCGCAAGATCGGCGAACTGACCGCGAGTAAAGTTACCGACGAAGTGATCGCCATCATGCGCGAGCATTCCATTCCCGCGATGCCCGTGCGCGATATGGCGGAGATGTATAGCGACCCGCATTTGTGCAGCTCCGGCTTTCTCCAGCGCCGCACACATCCAAGCGAAGGGGCCATGTTCGAGCTGCGCGAGCCGACGCGGTTTTCCGGTTGGGAGCCTGACGAGCCACGCGGCGCACCTGGCCTCGGCTCACACACAGGCGGGTTCGAAAACTAAGCCGGCTGCGCAGAGGCTTGCAGCCGGTCCAGCGCCCATCGAGCGGCCTCTGCCACGACTGGATCAGCATCGCCGAGCAAGCCTTCCACCGACGCAAGCAGCCGCAAATCCGCGCTGTTCCCCGCTGCGTACAGGCAATTGCGCACGAACCGGTCGCGGCCGATCCGCTTGATCGGGGAGCCTGCAAACAGCTTGCGAAAGCCCGCATCATCAAGCGCGAGCAAATGCGAAAGCCTCGGCGCGACCAGTTCAGCCCGCGGCAGAAAATCGCGATGCCGTGCGGCTGTCTCAGCAAACTTGTTCCACGGACACACGGCGAGACAATCATCGCAGCCATAGATCCGGTTGCCGAGCCCTTCGCGCAGTTCCTCGTCAATCGGGCCTTTATGCTCGATCGTGAGATAGGAAATGCAGCGCCGCGCATCGAGTCTGTAAGGCGCAGGAAACGCATCCGTCGGACAAGCGACCTGGCACGCATCGCATGAGCCGCAGCGGTCTGTGTGCGGCGCATCGGCCTCAAGGTTCAGAGTCGTATAAATCGCGCCGAGAAACAGCCAGCTGCCATGTTCGCGGCTGACCAGATTGGTATGCTTACCCTGCCAGCCAAGCCCTGCCATCTGCCCCAACGGTTTCTCCATCACCGGGGCTGTGTCGACAAAGACTTTAAGCTCGCTATCGGGCGCTTGGTCGATCAGCCAGCGCGCCAACGCTTTCAGCCGCTTCTTGACGGTGTCGTGATAGTCCTTCCCTTGCGCATAGACGGAAATGCGCGCGCGCTCCGGATGGTCTTCCAGTGCCATTGGATCAAGCGCGGGTGCATAGCTCATCCCGAGCGCGACAACGCTTTGCGCTTCGGGCCAAAGTCCCTGCGGCGACCGGCGATGGACCTCGCGCTCTTCCATCCAGCCCATCGATCCGTGATAGCCCGCTTCAAGCCAGCTCGTCAGCCTCGCCGCTCGAACGGGGTCCTCAGCGGCGCTTGTCACTCCGAAAGCGACAAAACCCAGCCGCTCGGCCTCAGCTTCAAGCTGAGATTTCAAGTCAACATTTAGCGCGGCGTTAACCATGCTTGGGGTTGCTCCCGTTTAGTCCGCAGGGTTAATCAGCGCGGCATGGACCTTGCGGTAAGCCAACAAAACGAATCAGGCAATTCGCCCGATGTCGCTCAGCCCGAAGACGGCAGACCCATCGCGATTGAAGCGCGCGGGCTCGTCAAACGCTTTGACGGAACGCTCGCGGTGGACGGCGTCGACCTGGAAGTGCGCCAAGGCGCGATCTACGGCGTGCTGGGCCCTAATGGCGCGGGCAAGACCACGACCTTGCGCATGCTGCTCGGCATTATCGACCCGGATGCAGGCGTGCGCCGCATTTTCGGGCATGATCATCCGCATGATATTGCCCGCCTGATCGGCTATCTGCCGGAAGAGCGCGGGCTGTATCCGACGATGAAAGCCATCGATGCGATTGCCTTTATGGGCGCGCTTCGCGGCCTGCCGCTTGATGAAGGCAAGAAGCGCGGGCGCGAATTGCTGGAGCGCCATGATCTCGCGCATGCGGCAGAGCGCACCATTCGCCAGCTATCCAAAGGCATGGCGCAAACCGTGCAATTGCTCGGCACACTGGTGCATCAGCCGCGCCTTGTTGTGCTCGACGAGCCGTTCAGCGGCCTCGATGCAATCAATCAGGGCAAGCTGGAGACAATGATCCGCGCGCTGGCTGACGATGGCGTGACAGTCATTTTCTCAACGCATGTGATCCATCACGCAGAACGCTTGTGCGAAGGGGTCGCGATTATTGCAGGCGGCAAAGTCCCTTATGCTGGTAGCGTAGAAGCAGCGCGCGACCGCATTCCTGCGCAAGTCCGCCTGGAAACACGCGCCCGCGAGGGCGGATGGATGGAAGCCTTGCCAAGCGACACGCGCCGCGAAGGCGACTTCTTCTATTTCCCGCTGCCTGAAAGCGGCATCGAACCATTGCTGCGCACGCTGATCGAGGGCGATGCGGGCATTCTCTCGCTTTCTATCGAGCGCGCAGGTCTGCACGATGCTTTCGTCCATATTGCGGGTGAAGCGGCAGCACGTGCGATGGAAGCGGACATTATGGCGGAGGCAAGCTGATGACTGACGCCGTTCATATCGATCCAAGCGAAAAGTCGCGTCTGTCCAGGCTCGAGGCGGCCTGGGTGATCGCCCGTCGCGATTTTCTAGCCATCCTGTTCAGCCGCAGCTTCCTGTTCTTTCTGCTTGGCCCCCTGTTCCCGGCTGTCGTGTTCGCAATGTCCGGCGGAATTGGCGCGGCCGCCGTGGAGCGCGGCAATGAAACGCGCATCGCGCTGCAAATGCCGAGCGAAGACATCAAACAATTGATCGACGCGCACGAGCGGCTTGAGAAGGAGGTGGGATATTATGCACTCCCGCATTTCACGATTTATGATCCTGCAAAAGGCGCGGATCCGATAGACATTGAAGCCTTGCTGGCTGACCCAAGCGGCAAGACCGGAGCGACCCTTACAGGTACATTGGAGAACCCTGTCCTCACTGGCACGCAGGCGCGGGTGGATGCGTGGCGAGGGATCCTCGCTGTGCAGCTATCCATGGCGCGCAATGAGACGACAGTTGACTATCCATCGCTGCAGACGGCGATCAACAATGTCAGCGGCGCGAAGACCAAAACCCAGCGCCGCAACACAGCTCAGATCGCGATCACTTTGCTGTTCCTGTTGACCATGCTGCTGGCAGGCATGGTGCTTTCCAATCTCGTTGAAGAGAAAGCCAACAAGATCATTGAAATCCTCGCGGCGGCTTTGCCCATGCAAGCGGTCTTCTTCGGCAAGCTGTTCGCCATGCTTGCGGTCTCGCTTGTCGGGATCGCAGTCTGGGCGTCAGCGCTAGGCGTCGTGATCCTGTTTGCAGGTGATTTTGGCGGGATCAAACAGCTCATCATGGGGCTTGCTGAACCTGGCGTTGGATGGCCGCTTTTCATCCTGTTGTTCATCCTCAATTTCTCGATGGGCTATCTGCTGATCGGGTCGATCTTCCTCGCGATCGGCGCACTCGCATCAACGGTGCGCGAAGTGCAGACCCTTTCCATGCCGGTGACAATGCTGCAGCTGTTCATCTTCTTCTTTACGCAAATCGCCATCGTGGGCGGGTGGTCGCTGCTGGAGATGATTGCGATCCTGTTCCCGTTCAGCTCGCCTTATGCGATGACAGCCATGGCAGCGCGGAGCGATCTGATCTGGCCGCATTTTGCGGCACTGGTCTATCAGGCAATCTGGGTCGCGCTGTTCATCAAATTGGGCTCTACGCTGTTCCGCAAGCGCGTGCTTAAATCGGGCGGCGGTGGCCATGCGAAAGTGAAAAAGAGCTGGCGCGAACGCTTGCTTCCCAAGCGGACCGTGCAGCCAGCCGAATAGGTCCTGCTTGCTCACGAAAACGTCGTAAACGTACAAATAGGTTCGCTTTGGCAACTGATATTGACAAGGCTGTCAATAACGCAGAGACTACCTCCCGAGTGAGATCGTGCGACCGCGGAGTCGCCACCACGGGAGAGAAGAGAATGGCCACCCTTGCCCCGCAGCGCCCAGAATGCCGTACTTCGCCGACCGCCTATGAAGCGCTGAAGGAATACTTCGCGAAGCATCCCGAAGAACGGCCCGAGCACACGCACAAGTGGGATGTGAGCCGCAGCGATATCTATTACGAGAACACGTGGCAGCCGATCTTCAAGGAAATGCGCGAGGCAGGACCGCTGCATTATATACCGGACAGCCCGTTCGGCCCTTACTGGGCAGTGGTCGGCCACAAGGCGATCCAGCATATCGAAGCGCTTCCGGATACCTTCTCTTCCAGCTGGGAACATGGCGGGATCACAATCCTCAACCGTTTGAGCGAAGAAGAAATCGCAGAAAGCGGTGTCGATCGCCGTGAGCTGCCGATGTTCATCGCTATGGACCGGCCGCAACATACCGGCCAGCGCCGGACAGTTGCTCCCAAATTCACTCCGAGCGGCATGGCCGAAATGGAAGGCGAGATCCGCCAGCGCACAGGCGAGCTGCTAGACACATTGCCGCGCGGAGAAGTGTTCGACTGGGTCGACAAGGTCTCCATCGAGCTAACCACGGGCATGCTCGCAATCCTGTTCGGCTTCCCGTGGGAAGATCGCCGACTGCTGACTTTCTGGTCTGACTGGTCAGGCGATACCGAACTCGCGACAGTGCGCGAACTTGATGAAATGCGCTGGGGCATGCTCCATGAAATGGCGGCCTATTTCCAGTCGCTGTGGGTCGAGCGCACGCATGACAAGGAGCCGGGCGATGATCTCATTTCGATGATGATCCATTCCGATGCGATGAACCAGATGCGTCCTGAAGAATTCATGGGCAATCTGGTCCTCCTGATTGTCGGCGGCAATGACACCACTCGCAATTCGATGAGCGGCATCATCTACCAGCTCGACAAGAACCCCGATCAGCGCAAATTATTCGAGCAAAAGCCCGAGCTCATTCCGAATGCCGTGCAGGAAATCCTGCGCATGCAGACGCCGCTCGCGCATATGCGCCGGACCTGCACAGAAGACACCGAAGTGTTCGGTCAGACAATCAAGGCGGGCGACAAAGTCGTGCTTTGGTACCTCTCAGCGAACCGGGACGAAGAGGTCTTCGAAAACCCGGACAAGCTCGATATCGAGCGGGAGAATGCCCGACGTCACATCGCATTTGGATACGGCATCCACCGCTGCGTCGGCGCGCGGCTTGCTGAGCTGCAATTGCGCGTCCTGCTCGAAGAACTGCACAAGCGCCGCATGCGCGTGCATGTCGCGGGCGACATCGAGCGGGTGCGCGCGAATTTCGTGCATGGCTTCCGCAAGCTGGAAGTCGAAATCACTGAATTCTGAGCGACCGGGCTGCCAGTGCGAAGTGAAACCTTTCGCGGTTTTGCGACGTATATAGGGATATGGAACACAAAAACTCTTGGACTGTAGGCCGGCGCAGTGTGCTGGCTGGCCTGGGTCTCACTGCATCGCTACCGGTGCTTGCATCGTGCGGCGTATCGGAAGCGCAAGCGAAGACTTTTCCCGTGTCGCTCAGCGATGCGGAATGGCGCAAGCGTCTCACGCGTTCCGAATACCGTATCCTGCGCGAAGCGGGCACAGAGCCGCCCTACACCTCGCCACTGAATGACGAGAAACGGGCTGGCACATTCGTGTGTGCAGGCTGCGGGAATGCGCTCTATTCATCGAAAACCAAATATGACAGCGGCACTGGCTGGCCGAGCTTCTGGGAGCCGATCGACAAAGGCGCAGTCGCGACAAGCACCGATTACAAGATCGGTTATCCGCGCACGGAAGTGCATTGCGCGGACTGCGGCGGGCATTTGGGCCATATCTTCGGCGATGGACCGAAGCCAACGGGCAAGCGCCATTGCATCAACGGATTGGCGCTCGACTTCCGACCAGCCTAACGCGGCGCCTTAGTCTGTGCGGACGCGCCAAACCTTGAGGCTCGTCTCGCCTTCAAGCGCAATCGGCTCGAGCCATTGCGGAGCCTCATTATCGCGCAATTGTGCCATGAAACCATCCGGACTTGCGCTGATATACACATTCGGCTCGGCCAGGTCCGGGCATAGTGCAACATAGGCTGTACCGCGCTCCGCCAAGATCTGGCGCGCGGAATGCTCGTCACCCATCGCTACTTCGATCACTGTCCGCATGCCTTCGGCTCCGCGGTGGTGACCTGTGGCAATGACGCTATGCGGAGTGTCGAGCAAAAGCCGCGGGCCGATATCGAGCGGCGCATAAATCTCGCCTGCTGGCAGTACAGCCAGCTCCTTGGCGCTTTGAGCAATCCGGCAGGACGAAGATTTCGTATTGCCCGAACCCAAAGGCTTTCCGACAAGTGCGGCATGCGCGGGCATAGCGAGCGCGAGGACAGTCACCGGCAGGGTTGGCAGCAACGCACAGGCAACAGCGGCCAATGCTGCGGCCTTTTTTCCAGCACGATCAATGTGCCGGATTTGCCGCAGCCATTGATTGATCTGCCAGCCAAGTGGCGCGGCGGCTAGCGCGCTCGCCAGCGCTCCGGCGCGCGCGACCAGAAGCGCCATGATGAAAGCGGCAACGAGCAGGATCGTATAATCCCACCACCATTCGCGCAGCCAGTCGCGCGATTGCGCCGTCAATTGGATTGACGCGAGAATGCCCAGCAAAGGCAGCACGGTAATCTGTACAGCGGTGCGCAAATCCTGATGCCAGATCGGCAGGCCTTCTCCGATCTGGGAATGCCATAAACTGCGCAGTATGGCGTCCATGCCAAGCGGGCCGCTAAGTGCGCATTGCGCCGTGCCCCAAGCGACAATGCCCAATCCACCGCCAGTCGCGACTAGGAATCCGGCCAGAACGCCCGCGCGCGGGATCGGCTCTGCCTTTGCTAGCACAGTCGTCACGAGAGCAACAAAGCCCATCGCGGCCAGATGCGCTGAACCAATCGCGTCGCAAGGCGTCTCTAGCCCGGGCATGCCTCGCGTGATCAGAAACAGTCCCGCAGAGCTTACAAACAAAGACCTTGTGAGATGGACAAGCCAGTCTTTGCCTGCGCGATTACGAAGCCAACGCAAGCCCACCAACGCGAGCAAAGCGGCCGCTAAAGGCGCGCCTTCGATCGAAATGGACAGCCAAGTCGCGATCGCAAATCCTGCGAGCCATCCGCCAGTGCTCGCTTGCCGCGCCATCAGCGCGTTCACCGCCACCAAAGCGCACACGATCTGCCAGCCATGATGGTCAATCCGCAGCGGGCCAAACTGAAACAGCAACGGCATGGACAGCGCCATGGCAATGCAAGCAAAGCTCGCCTCTGCCTCGCCGGTTAGGCGCCAGGCGATCCGCGCTGTCAGCAGCATTGCGATGAAAAGCGTCAGAAGCGGAACGACGATGAGCGCGGTGAGCTCTGCACCGCTTTGCCCGAGGACAGGTGCCAGTACAAAGATTACAGCAGCCAGCGGAAGATCGACCAGCCGCGACCAATGCGTGACCACGCCGCCAGAAGCTGAATCAACGCGGTATTGCGTCATGTCGAACCAGCTCTGCTCGCCAAGCAAATCGCGCACTTGAACAAGCCGCATGATATCATCGGGATCGGGATACAACCGCCCGGAAATCTCAGCGATATTGTTGAGCAAAGCGAGCACTGCAACGAGCGCCCAGATCAGACTGACACGGATGAGCAGTTCAGGCGACAGCGCGGAACGGCGACGTTCTCGCAGCATGGCTCAGCTGCCTTCCAGCTGGTCTTTTGGGACCGCGTCCTTAGGCTCGCGAAACACGATCTGAGCGCGCAGCAGCCACGTTGCAGTAAAGCTGACGGCGATGGCGGCAAGCTTGGCCAGGCGTGGATCGAACCCCGCTGCATCACCGAGGCCCACGATAGCGGTCGTTAGACCAAGACCTACCAGAGCGGAGAGTACGAAGAGCGTCTTTTGCCAGGTGCGCGCGCCACGTTCTTGCGCAACGGTTTCGTGAAACACAGCGCGGCTTGAGAACAGCCAATGGACGATAATGCCGATCGAATATCCGATCGCGGAAGCAGGCGCTGCCGCCATGCCCATTGCGAGAAGCCCGAGAAATGCGCCGACATCAGCAGCCAGCGCGCCGACGCTTGCCAGCACATAGCGAACAAAGCGTACATCACGCAGTTTGGCGAGCCACATGTTCACCGGCAGAAAATCCCCTTTGCGCGCAAGGATGACTGCGCGCACTTCGCTTCAAACGAAACTATGACAGAACACGGTTAAGAAACTGCCAATTCGCCATGCGTAGAGCGAGCCCGTGCAAGCGTCTGTTATGCCTGCTTTTTGATGCGCTCGGGTACTTCTCGAACAGAGGCAAGTGCCGCTTGCTGATCCGGGTTAGGACGCGGATTGTCTTCGCTGGGACGCGGCGCTCTTTCCGGCAGAGTAGCCTCTGCACCTTCATTGCCCGCCTCGTGATACTCTGCATCTTCATTGACGCACCAGATGTCGTAAACACGCTCGCCGGCGAGAATATTCTCCACCGTGAGCATCGCTGTCATCATCGCGTGATCCTGATTGTTGTAGCGGTGCATGCCATTGCGACCGACTAGGTGCAGCGTCGGATATTTTGCTTCCAGCTCGCGGCGCATCGCATCGACATTCGCTTCGTAATCATCGTCATAGACCGGATAGGCCTTCTCCTGACGGACAACCGCGCCGCCCGTAACCTTGGCAGGGTCGCACAGGCCGAGCACTTCCATTTCGCGCGTCGCTTGCGCGATGAGGTTCTCGTCCGAAGATGACCACAGGCCATCTCCTTTGAAGCAGAAATACTCAAGCCCGACACAGGCCATGTCCTCGTCCGGGATCATTTCCGGCGACCAGCTGCGGAAGTTCTGCACGCGTCCGACCTGCACCCGCTCGTCATGGATGTAGATCCAGTTGTCAGGGAAGAGGTCTTCCGATTTCACCATCAGGGCGACGGTCAGGAAGTCGCGATATTTGAGCTCGCTTGCCTGTAAAGTTGTATCGGGCAGCGGGTGCAAGCGCTTGGAGAGCTCGCGCATCGGGGCGGAGCTGATCGCGTGCTTCGCTCGGATGACGACTTCGCCGCTCTTGCTAGAAGCGCTCATCCGCCAGCCGCCCTGGCCATCGCTTGAAAGCTGCTTGAGGCCGTGCCCCATGAATAGCTGGCCTTTACCGGTTGCGAGCATCTTGTCGCGCGCGGCATCCCACATCATGCCGGGTCCAAGCCGCGGGTAGCGGAAGGTCTCAAGCAGGGTCTTGGTTTCCATGCCGTCATTGGGCTTCTTGTTGAGGCCGAGTGAGCGCTTGAGCCCGTCAATGACTGCGCTCCACAAGGACAGACCCTTGATGCGCTGTGCCGCCCAATCCGCGCTCATTTCATCGCACGGCATGCCCCACACCTTCTCGGTGTAGGTCTTGAAGAAGATCGAATAGAGCTTGTAGCCGAACTGGTTAGTAGTCCAGTCCTCGAAGCTCTTCACCTCTTTGATCGGGAAGAGCTTGTAACGCAGATAGCTGAGCATGCAGGCGGTCGAGCGCAGGATGCCAAGATTGCGAAGCGCTTCAAATGCGCGCAGCGGGTATGAGTAGAACTTGCCTTCGTAGTAGATGCGGCTCATCCGCGGACGCTGGATGAAATCATCGGGCAGGATCTCGTTCCACAGGTCCACGACCTCTTGCGACTTCGAGAAAAACCGGTGTCCGCCAATATCAAACCGGTAGCCTTCGTGCTCGACCGTACGGCTGATGCCGCCGACATAGGTCTCATCCTGCTCGATGATTGCAACGCTCTTGCCTTGCTTGGTCAGCAGATAGCCAGCGGTCAGGCCCGCCGGGCCAGCGCCGATGATCGCGACATCGACGTCGACGGTTTGATCCTTACCAATTGCGTCCGTGTCAGATGGAAATTGTGGCACGGGTCCCCCTATGTGTATCGCGCCACCGGGAGTGAAGGAAATTGGTTACTGGCTCGTAAACATCTGAGAAAATTGCGTGCGGAGCTTTATTCGCTCAGTAGCGCTGGTGCTTGTAGCTGTGCCGCAAGCTGGGCGAACTGAGAGAGGCTGAAAGTGTCATCGAATACAACGCCATATTGCCCTTGGCTGCGCCACCGCACTTTCGCGCGCACTTTGTCTAGCCCTTCGCCAGACAGCGTCAGGGACTGATCGATCGCAAACATGCCATCGCATGCAATCCGGGCACCTTGTTGGGAGATGTTCTCCACCATCGCTTCAAATCTTTCGCCGCGCGATGTCACATCAAGGGGGAATGCAATCCCGAACCGAAGTCCGCGCTTGGGGAATTCGCCCACTTCACTGATGAAGCGATCAACCGCAACGTCCTGCTCGAATTCGAAGCCGGCTTCGCCGGGTTCTTCCCAGACGCGCTTGATCGCGAATTGCTCGCCGCTCTGCAGCTCCAGCGCTAGCGCCCCGCTCCGCGGCAAACGGTGAAACAATCGCATGCTGACACCGGTGTTCGAGACATCACGGATCACGCCGACAAATTCGCCTTGGTGGGCAATGATCTTGGCGGCGCGAATAAGCAGAGTGAAGCGCGGCGCAGTGCGCTGCTCGGCACCATCGGCCGTGTCTTCCGGACTTGCCGGCTCGATCGCTGCAAACTTCATTCTTGCCAACCCTAGACCAGCCGCAGTCGTTGATGTGCTGCAGCTTTACTCTATGCGCGATACGCTTACTTTCAGCGCCATACAGCGCTACGTATTACAGCGGGAGCGCGCGCTAAGGATTAGCGATAAGGGTTAAGCGATGGCCCTGAGAACGTAACGATTTCATGGTGCGGGTGGCGAGACTCGAACTCGCACGATCTATAGGATCAGGGGATTTTAAGTCCCCGGCGTCTACCATTCCGCCACACCCGCATCACGCGCTGACGAAGACTGCCAGCGGCAGGCCTCCACTAGCGAGCCGCACAGGAACCCGCAATCGCGCAAAGAACCGTAAGACGCATTTCCTGCGGTAACGGAGCGGATTATTTGGTGTCAGCGAAGTGAGCGCTTAGTCGTCGTTGAGACGGCGGCGCATTTCCTTACCGGCTTTGAAGAAAGGTACGCGCTTCGAAGGCACGCTAACGGTTTCGCCGGTACGCGGATTGCGACCCTGCCGCGCTTCGCGTTCACGCGTCGAGAATGCCCCGAAGCCACGCAGTTCGACGCGGCCTCCTTCGACAAGGCGATGCGAAATCTCTTCGAAGAAAATATCGACAACCTGCTCGACTTCTTCAGCCCGAAGCTCGGGGTTGTCGTCATGCAAACTCTGCAGCAATTCTGATCTAATCATGTCGCACTCCCGATTGCTTGATTAGCCACTCCATGGCGCCGCACTGCAATCGTTTGAAGGTTGCCCTTCTGTTACCCCCGCTTCTTCCAGCCACGGCGACCTGCCGATCCGAAGCAAAATGACCGTGCCAGAGACGATGCCGCTTCGCAAGGCTTTCGCTGGAATTTGTTAATTGCGAATTAACCGCAGTTTTGAGCCAAAAAGTCCGTACTTCTAGCTGCTGCTAGACATCGGCGAGCAATGCGCGAACATCAATACCCAACCGGTCGAGCCGCTCACGGATTTCCGGCCATTCTTCGCTGAGGAACTGATCGCGCTCGGCTTGACGCAGTTTCTCCGCTGCGCCCTTCACAACATACATGCCAACGCCGCGCTGCACCGCGACAAGACCGTCATTCTGAAATTGCTGATATGCCTTAGCGACTGTGAGCGGATTTGCGCCTTGCTCAGCCGCTAGCGCGCGCACGGATGGCAACATTGCGCCTTCAGCGTAATCGCCTTCGATAATGGCGGCTGCGATCTGGTCGCGCAGTTTCAAATAAACTGGTCTGCTCATGTCTTATGTCCCAAGATTAGGTGCTACAGTGACATAATACAGCGAGGCGCGTCAAGTTCCCGTCGACTGCAAAGTGGTTTCGCCGTTCGTCGAAAATTCGGTTGCGGTTGAAACTAAGGCTTCACTCTCGCGATTGAGCCGTTAGGGTGCGCTGCGGATCGAGGCCTGAGTGAGTGGGATCGCGCAGGGCCGCAAGAATATAGGGACGGGATCATCGATTTATGGGCGAGCTCAAAGAATTTGCGCTGTGGAACTATGCCGACTGGGCCGCACTCGTTTCGGGGCTAGTATTGGCGGTTTTCCTTGTTGGTGGTGCGTGGGCCATCACACGCCCGAAAGAAGAAGTCCTTGGCCACCCCAAGGGACTTTATATGTTGTTCTTCGCAGAAATGTGGGAGCGTTTCTCCTACTACGGGATGCGAGCTTTGCTCACGCTTTACCTCGTGAAACATTGGCTGTTTTCCGACAGCTCGGCCAACCTGATTTATGGCGCATATACAAGCCTCGTCTACATCACGCCAGTGCTTGGTGGCTGGCTAGCCGACAAATACCTCGGCCAGCGCAAGGCTGTCTTATTCGGCGCGGTACTGCTAACCGCCGGTCACTTTTTCATGGCGTTTGAAGGCAATGGCTCCGGTTTCGAGAATGACCCGACCGTAAACGTCTTTTGGTTAGCTCTCGCCTTGATCATCGTGGGCTCTGGGTTCTTGAAGGCGAACATTTCCGTGATGGTCGGGCAACTGTATCCTCGAACGGATATCCGCCGCGATAGCGCATACACAATCTTTTACATGGGCATCAATCTGGGGGCGGCAGCGGGCGTCCTTATCGCCGCCTACATTGGCGAGACTGTAAGCTGGGCGTGGGGGTTTGGGCTTGCCGGCTTCGGCATGCTTCTCGGGCTTTTCGTATTCGTGCTTGGAAAGTCACTCTTGCGGGGCAATGGAGAGCCGCCCGTACCGTCTAAACTGACACAGAAAGTAGGTGGAATTAATCTCGAATGGGCGCTTTACCTAGTCGGATTGCTGGGTGTCGCAATTATCTGGGCGCTCATTCAGTACCAAGAGGCGGTGGGTTGGATACTGCTTCTTTCAGGCATACTTTTGCTCGGCTACGTCCTTCAGCAGGCGCTTTACAAATTACCCGGCGAAGACGGAACATTAAGTGCAGGTTCTACTCAGAATGTCTTTTACGGCGGCGTACTCGTATTGCTCTTTGCTGCTGTATGGATGTTTGTGCAAAACGGCACCAATACCGTCTCGAACATTGCTGGAATTGTCGGATTGAGCTTGGTTATTGGCGCAAGCTTCATGGAGGCACGTAAAAGCGAAAATTTCGCACGAGATCGCGTTTTTGCGATGATTTTTGTGATCTTGCTGATGCCACTTTTCTGGGGGCTGTTCGAACAGGCAGGCGGATCTATGAACCTGTATACCGACAGGTATGTGGATCGTGGTGGAATTCCGACTACCTTCTTCCAATCAATCAATCCCATCTACATTATTCTTTTGGCACCCCTTTTCGCTGGATTATGGCAGTGGATGGCGCAAACTGGGCGGGAACCGTCAGCAATTGCCAAGATGGGTTTAGGCATCGTCCAGATGGGCTTGGCTTTCCTAGTTTTCGTTTGGGGCGCTGAGCAGTTCAGCGTCACCGGAGAGACCGGTGCGTTGTTGACCCCGGTCCTTTTCCTCTTCCTGTTCTATCTGCTTTCTACGACTGGCGAGCTTTGCCTTTCTCCAGTGGGGCTTTCGGCCATGAACCGTTTGTCCGCTCGCCATATGGCGAGCCTCATGATGGCTGCTTTCTTCTTCGGCACAGCGGGAGGCAATTATGTCGCAGGCTTCATGGGTTCATTGATGGGCGAAGGCGAGGGTGGAGATATGACCCGTGAGGCGGCTTTGGAAATATATTGGGCAATGGGTCTGGTAGCTGTTGGCGTAGGGGCCTTCGTCACAATCATCAGTCCGCTTATCAAGCGTCTGATGCATCTCGATACGCTCAAGGACGAAGACGATCTGCTGGGAAATGCAGAACTGGGTGAGCCTCAGGCGGGTGGTGTCCATCCGGCTACTCGGGCTGCCGACTAAGCTCGCCAATCAAGGAGAATGGCAATGAACAGGGTCTCGCGCTTAATGCTTACTGCAGGAGGCGCGCTGGCGCTGGCTGCTTGCTCCACCGCCAATGCAGGGAGCGACAGCTCTGAGGTTGCAAGCGCATCGTCGGCAGCGATGACGCTTCCGGATACGCCCGACACCCCTTATCCATCGACATACAAGCCTTACCCCGGCGTGCCGACGGCTTTGGTCGGCGCGACTGTGTTCGATGGCACGGGTCGGCAGTTTGACAACACCACTGTGCTGTTTCGCGATGGCAAGGTCGAGGCTGTGGGAAGCGGCTTGGACACAAGCGGCTACAACGTGATCGACGGATCCGGCAAATTCGTGACGCCGGGCGTGATCGATATCCACTCTCACCTGGGCAACTATCCCGACCCATCGGTTGCCGCGCATAACGATGGCAATGAAGCCACCGCGCCAACGACCCCCGATGTCTGGACAGAGCATTCCGTCTGGCCGCAGGATCCCGGCTTCAGCCGCGCGCTTGCTAATGGCGGTGTCACTAGCTTGCAAATCCTGCCCGGCTCAGCCAACCTCATGGGCGGCCGCTCTGTCACTTTGAAGAATGTCTATGCGCGCACCGTGCAAGGCATGAAATTCCCGGGCGCACCCTATGGCTTCAAGATGGCTTGCGGCGAGAACCCCAAGCGCGTCTATGGCGGAAAAGGTCGCAAGCCTTCGACCCGCATGGGCAATTTCGCGGTCAATCGCCAGACGTGGCTCGATGCGCGCGCTTATGCGGAAAGCGAAGACCCCAAACGCGATCTCGCCAAGGAAACGCTCGCCGGTGTGCTCGCGGGTGATATCCTTGTCCATAACCACTGCTATCGCGCAGACGAGATGGCGTTCGTCATGGATATGGCGAAGGAGATGGGATACCGTGTGACCGCTTTCCACCACGCGGTCGAAGCCTACAAGATCGGCGATTTGCTGCGCGAAAACGACGTGTGCAGTGCCATCTGGGCGGACTGGTATGGCTTCAAGATGGAAGCCAATGACGGCATCCTGGAAAACGCAGCGCTTCTCCAGAATGCGGGTGCTTGCGTGGTCATTCACTCGGACAGCGCCAATGATATCCAGCGCCTCAATCAGGAAGCGGCGAAAGCGCAAGCCGCTGGCAAGCGTATGGGGATCGATATCTCCGATGCAGAAGTGATCGGCTGGATCACTCTGAACGCGGCGAAGGCGATGGGGATCGACAACATGACCGGCAGTCTTGAGCCCGGAAAGATGGCAGACGTCGTGCTCTGGAATGGCGATCCTTTGAGCGTCTATTCACGCCCTGAAAAAGTCTGGGTCGACGGCGCATTGCTGTTCGATGCTATGGACCCCAAACGCAGGCCGGTGAGCGATTTCGAGCTGGGCCAACCTGGTGCGGGAGATGTGAAATGAGCAAGCTAGCCAAGACATTCGCGCTCGCCGCAGCATCCGCACTCGCATTCTCCGCCAGCAGCGTTGCAGCGCAGGATGTCGTCATCACCAATGCCACCCTTGTAACCGGCGATAGCAGCGAGCCGATCGAAGGCGGAACCGTTGTCGTCCGCAATGGCAAGGTCGTGAACGCAGGGGCTAATGTGAGCGCACCGACGAACATTCCGACGGTCGATGCCGAAGGAGCCTGGGTGACGCCCGGCCTGTTTGCCAGCGTCACGACACTCGGCATCTGGGATGTAGGGGCGGTCACCCAGTCAAACGATAGCAGGGCCTCTGGTTCACCGTTCAGCGCAGCGCTCGATGTCGCGCCGATCGTCAATCCGAACTCGCAGAATATCATGATCCACCGTGCAGCAGGCATCACACGTGCTGCTACAACGACGGTACCTTCCGGATCGATCTTCGCAGGCCAGGGCGCGATTATCGATCTCGATGCCGATGGCGAGCCGGTGACCAAGGCGCGCGCGTTTCAGTTGGTCAATCTGGGTGAAGGCGGCGCTCGGATCGCAGGCGGCAGCCGCGCTGCGACGCATGTCTTGTTCCGTGCAGCTCTGAGGGAAGCGCAAGCGCTTTCAGGACGCTCGGGTACGCCTGAGACCACGGAAATCGCAAAGGGTGACGGTGTCATGCTCAACCGCTTCGACGCGGAAGCTTTGAAGCCCGTCGTGTCAGGCCGTCAGAAGCTGTTCGTTGCAGTTGAACGCGCGTCGGACATTCGCAGCGCGATTGCCTTGAAGAAGGAGTTCCCGCGGCTTGATATGGTGCTGGTGGGCGCGAGCGAAGGCTGGCTCGTCGCAAGTGAGATTGCAGCAGCAGGCGTTCCGGTTCTCGCCGATGCGCTCGATGCGCTGCCCACAGGCTTTGACCAGCTCGCTGCTACGCAGAGCAATATCGGTCGTATGAAAGCAGCGGGCGTCAAAGTCGGCATCAATGTGTCTGGCGCTGAGAACCCGCGGCGTTTGCCTCAGCTGGCAGGAAATCTGGTCGGCCTTGCAAAAATGCCTGGCGCTTTGGGCCTGAGCTGGAGCGAGGCATTCGCCTCGATCAGCTCCATCCCTGCTGAAATCAGCGGCATGGGCGGCCAAGCGGGCGTCTTGAAACGCGGAGCGGTGGGCGATGTCGTCATCTGGGATGGTGACCCGCTGGAAGTCACATCTGTGCCGACTCGCGTGTTCATCGATGGCGTGGAACAGAGTTTTACTAACCATCAGACGCAGCTGCGCGAGCGGTATCGTGATCTTGACGAAAGCGATCTGCCAAAAGCCTATGATTGGTAAACTGAAAGCACTCGCTGTCACGGCTTATCGCTGACAGAGGTCATTTCGTCGGGGTTAACCGCCCCGCCGAAGCTTGCCTAACCGCAGATTTTATGTCCCCATGGCGCGCATAAGCGAGGTGGGACTTATGAATTCTGCGCTGGTTGAACTGATCGCAGCCAATATTGCCTTTGTCGGCACGCATTTCGCAATGTCGCATCCGCTGCGCGCGCCTTTGGTCGGCATTATCGGCGAGCGCGGCTTTCAAGTGCTGTATACCGTTGTCAGCTTTGCAACCTTGTTCTGGGTGGTAGCGGCCTATGGCAAAGCACCGGCTGCTGACCTTCCCGGTTCCGGCACAGCGGGCTGGGTCATCGCATCCTTGCTCACTATCCCGGCGCTTGTCCTGCTGCTCGGCTCTTTCATGCGCAATCCTGCCTTGCCCATGCCACGGGCCGCTGATCAGGCACGCAAAGAGCCGCGCGGCGTCTTCCTCGTCACACGCCATCCGATGATGTGGAGCTTTGCGCTGTGGGCGGCGAGCCATGTTATCCTGTGGTGGAACTGGCGCAGCGTCGTCACCGCGCTGGCGATGGGCTTCCTCGCTCTGGTGGGCGCGCACCTTCAGGACCGCAAGAAACGCACACTGATGGGCGAGGCGTGGAAGGCCTGGGAGAGCCACACGAGCTACTGGCCGCGCTGGAGCAAACTGTTTTCAGTAGGCTTGCTCTGGTGGGCTCTCGGCCTAATGACCTGGGTGCTACTGACGTATGTGCATATGGTTTATGGCGGGGTGCCGGCAGGCATTTGGCGCTGGTTCTAAGTCCGGTTCTTGTAATCCTTTAATCCCCAAGCTTTTTCACAGGCTTGTTATGACGCGTTAAGCCAATGTTTGCCTTGAGAGTTTTATCAGGGCAATGACTTCGCGAGGGGCGAAAAGGATTCGGATGGCCATTGCGCTCACCACTGCTGCATTGATAGCAACCGCCACGCCGCTCACACTCGCGGCGCCCCTACCCGTGCACATGCAGAGCGCCGATGCAGTCGCTGCTCAGCCCGCTCCGGAAGAAGCGCCTCCTGCGTCTGAGGCGGAAAGCGAGGCGCAAGCCCCACAACAGGATGTGGAGGAGCAGGATACGCCAGTCGATCCCAACGTGATCGTTGTGTCCGGCGCGAGTGATGCGCGCAAGAAAGACCCGCTGGTCCAAGTCAATGAAACCGCCTTTGCCATTACACAATCGGTGGATGCCGCGCTGGTAGAGCCGATTGCCGATGTTTACGAGGACGATATTCCGAGCCCGATCCGCAAAGGTCTGCGCAATTTCTTCCGAAACCTGCTGGAGCCGGTGACAGCACTCAATTACTTCCTGCAGTTAAAGCCTGGCAAAGCATTCGAAACGCTTGGCCGATTTGGCCTCAACTCGACGATCGGCGTAGCAGGACTGTTCGATGTGGCGAAGAAAGAGCCATTCAACCTGCCTTATCGCCGCAATGGTTTTGCCAACACGCTCGGCTATTACGGCGTTGAGCCGGGACCCTTTCTGGTTCTTCCCTTGGTCGGCGCGACCACTTTGCGCGATTTGATCGGCGGCGGGATCGATCAATCTTTTCTGCCGCTCGCAGTCGGCAAACCTTTTGGCACACCACTCTATGCCGTTCCCGCCTACACAGTGAATTCGCTAGAATTCCGCATCGAGTTTGATCAGCGGCTCGAAGACATCAGCAACAGCGACGATCCCTATTTCGCTATGCGCGAGACCTATCTCTGCCAGCGCGAAGCAGACATTGCTGCGCTGAAGAATCGTCCGCCGCCGCGCGATTGCAGCATCGAAGCGATCATGGGGCTGGACGAAGGCACGATCGAGCAACTCACTCAGCCTGCGCAGGATACGTCTTCAGTGGAAGCGATGGCGCCAGAGCCTGAGCCAGCTCCTCCGGCGATCCGCTATGTAAGTAATCCGGTGATCCAGCCGCTGCCTGCGGACTATGTTCAAGCGCCTCCGCCGCCGCTCAGCAATTGATCAAGCCATTCAAGCTGCGCACGCTGGCCGTCTTCGCTGAAGGATAGCGCATGGCCAGCGCCTTCGACTGCTACGAATGTCGCTGCCGGCGATAGTTTCGCCAATGCCTCTCCATGCTCAAACGGGACAACATTATCTGCCGTCCCATGCATGATGAATATCGGCATTTCGAGCGCATCGATCTTGCTCGCGTTGTCGAACCGGTCGCGCATCAAGAAATGCGCTGGCACAAAAGGGAGCGCGTCCTGCGCGACGTCCGGCAGGGAAAGAAACGGAGCAGTCAGCATAAGCGCGCTCGGGCTATATTCGCTTGCCATTTGCACAGCAGTACCGCCTCCGATGGAATTGCCGACAATGATTGTGTCCGCTGGCGCAATGCCTTGCTCCGCGAGCCAGTTCATCGCAGCGCGGCCATCTCGATAGAAGCCTTGTTCGCTCGGCTCACCCGAATTGCCGCCATAGCCGCGATATTCGACCAGCAAGAGGCCGTATCCCGCGGCTGCAAGCGAGCGAGTAGCGTTTGCTGCAGCGAGCAATGTTCCACCATTTCCATGGAAGTAGACGATGGTGGGTCGGCCAACCTGCGCCTGCCGCGTAAAGGCGCGCAGGCTCAAGCCATCCGCAGTCTCAAGCGCAATGACGTCAAAGCCAGGTGCTGGATCGACCGCGTATTGCGGGGCCGGATAGATAAACCGGTCCTGCATCGCCCATAGGATCACGACCATGATTGTGTAGGCAACCAAGACAGTAACGGCCAGGCGCCCGAGCTTGCGGAGCATGGCTACTGGCCTTTGAATTGCGGCGTGCGTTTTTCGATCAGCGCGTCGACACCTTCCATGTGATCGTCCGTCAGATGCATGAGCGCTTGTGTGTTTGCGGCCATCTCCAGCGCGGTATCATAGCTCGTTTCGCGGCCTTGGCGCATCAGGTTCTTCGCATGGCGCAGCGAATGCGGTGGCAGCGCTGCGACTTTGCTTGCAAGCGCGCGAGCTTCCTCCATTAAGGCGTCAAGTTCCACCACACGGCTGACCAAGCCCCAGTCTTGCGCTGTCGCTGCGTCGATAACATCCCCGGTGTAGAACAATTCAGCCGCACGCGCTTCGCCGATGATGCGCGGTAATATCCACGTGCCGCCATCGCCCGGAATGATGCCGAGTTTGAGGAAAGTCACACCGAACTTCGCTTTGGCGCTCGCGATCCGCATATCGGCAAGGCATGCGACATCGCATCCGAGCCCGATTGCCGGGCCATTGACTGCAGCAATCACTGGCACGCGCAAGCCATAGAGCGAACGCAGGATGCGGTGGATGTTGTTGCGATAGCCGTCGGAAATGCCGGGCGGTGTGCCGCCAAAAGTGCCGCTGCGGGTCTTCATCGCTTTGATATCACCACCCGCGCTGAACGCGCGGCCCGCACCCGTCAGGATGACACAGCGCACGTCCATGTCGCGATTGATCGCGTCGCAGGCGGCAGTGAATTCGTCTCCATCACCATCTGCCCCGAGCGGGTTCATCGTCTCCGCGCGGTCAATCGTGAGAGTGGTGATGTGGTCTGCGTGTTCGATTGTGAGAAGTGACATGCCTTGCGCTCTTAAGCGGAACCAGGCGATGGGTCGAGCAACCATTTGTCGCCCCACTGGCGGATTTCGCTCATGAAAGGCGCGAGTGCTCGGCCTGCTTCGGTCAGACGGTATTCGGCGCGCCTGCCTTCGGGCGGAATGCGTTCGAGAATGCCGTGCTCGACCAGCGCTGCAAGACGCGAGGTCAGCGCTGCACGGTTTATGCCGGTGTTCGGCAGAAACTCCTCGAACCGTGTAGCGCCCAGAAAAGCTTCACGCAGGATCAGCAAGACCCAGCGATCGCCAAGAATGCGTGATGCGCGGCCAACAGGGCATGGTGACCTGGAAGGTTTGAATCTCTCCATGAGTCTGGATTTTAGACTTGACCGGCGCCAGCGCAACGATATTTATTAGTCTTATTTCCAGACTTACAGGAGTTGCCGCATGTCCCGTCCTGGTTTCGACAATGAAGAACAAGTTCTTGATTATATGAAGCGCATTGCAGTTGCCCGGTCCGGCTTCAGCAGTTTCCTCGCGCTAGAACCGGTGCGATGCTGGAACGGCGAGGCTGAAATCGTGATGAAAGTCCGCCCGGAGATGACCCAGCACCATGGTTTCGCGCATGGTGCGATCATTGGATTGATGGCGGATAATGCGTGTGCTTGGGCTGCGAGTTCAGCGGTCGGGGATGTCGTGACCGGAAGCTACACGATCAATTTCCTCGCGCCAGCGAAAGGCACGACTCTCCGCTCGAAGGGTAGCGTTGTGAAATCTGGCAAGCGGCAAGTGGTAGTCCGGGCTGATGTGTGGTCAGAAGACGACAAAGCCGAGCCGGTACTCGTGGCCGTTGCGCAAGCGACCATCGTGCCGACAGGGATCGCAACTTCGAAAGAGACCGTTGAAGTAACGTCGTAAAGGAACGTCTGGCCGACCCAACGCCGACCATGCATATTGCGAGCTTCGCCGCGTGCATTTTCGCCGGGCTTGGCAACCCCTACTTCTGGAGTAAAAGAAGCCAATCGACGCCGCGGCGGTCTGTCATGAGCCGGTCGAAATCCACCGGGTTAACGCTGCCGTCGCTCTCGAGATATTGCGCATAGGGATAGACCTCTCGCAATTTCTGGGCGAACGCATCCGCCTGGCCCCTTACATTGTTGAACTCCATCACAATCAGAGGATTATGGCGGCTGATGGTTTCCTGCATGCCTTCAAAGATTGCTTGCTCGGCTCCTTCTGCGTCGATCTTGATGAAGTCAACGCGGTCAAGATGAGCCACTCTTTCATCAAGCGTTGCCATCGGCACGGGAAAGCGTGTGCCTAGCTCGCTTTCCTCTACCGTTGTTACCTTGGCTCTCCTCATCTCCAAGTGGCCATTCTTCGGCTCGTTCTTGGGGACGAAGAAAGTGCAGTCACCCGCTACATTTGAGAGCGCCACTTCATGCACCGCCGCATTGTGGCTGAACCCGTTGATTGTAATCGCAAACTGAGTTGCATCAGAACATTCCGGATTGGGCTCGAACGCCAGCAATTTCCCTCGAACCCCGACTAGATCAGCCAGCAAAACGGAATAGTATCCGTAGTTCGCGCCAACATCGATCGCCGTCCAGCCGGGTTTGACGTTCTCGACCATCCATCGAGTCAGCCAGATCTCCCAAAATCCATCCATGAGGATATGCGGCGCAAAGCCGGTGTCAGAGGAATTGGTGCGCAAGGTGTAGCGCCCCAAGGCGCGCGAGAGGACCCGCCCCTCGCCAATATATACCGGTGACAGGCGTTCCCGGCACATGATCCCGACCTGGCTATTGGTGTGAGAGAACAGCTGGCGCGGACTGACAAGTTGGCCGCTTTGCAAGGAACGCGACTTGGCGCGAAGCCGCTTAAGAAGTTTCTTCATGGCCATCCTGTGTGGCTCATCTCATGCGCAATTAATAGTGCATGGCAATCTAACCTGCCAGCAGCGAACATGCCGCCAAAGTACAATGCCCTATGAGTAGAATGGAACGCTGGGCAAGCTGTCTTGCCGCTCACGCTCGCGCTTCACCCACCCGTTCATCAGAGCTTGCCGCGTTGTGCCCCAGCGCTGAGAGAACCGTGTCAACAATGCTGTCGGCATCAAGCCCGGCCTCGGCATACTGCTTGTCCGGCGAGTCCTGATCCTGGAAGATATCGGGCAGACGCATGGTACGGATCTTGAGGCCATTGTCGGTCAGGCCGCTATCGCTGGCGAAAGTCAGCACATGCGCGCCAAGACCACCAATCGCACCTTCCTCAACCGTGACGACCACTTCATGTGTGCGCACGAGCTTCTCGATCAGATCTGTGTCCAATGGCTTGGCAAAGCGCAGATCGGCAATCGACGTAGAGAGACCTTTGGCTTCTAGCTGGTCAGCGGCTTTCTCCGCCTCCGCCAGACGCGCGCCCAGCGAAAGGATAGCGACCTTGGATCCTTCGCGGACCAGTCGCCCTTTGCCGATTTCCAGCTTTTGCGGAACCTCGGGCAGCTCGACGCCAACGCCATTGCCGCGCGGATAGCGGAAGGCAATCGGCCCCTCGTCATATTCGGCCGCGGTGTAGGTCATGTGGACGAGCTCGGCTTCGTCCGCTGCTGCCATCACAACCATGTTCGGCAGCGTTGCCAAATAAGTGATGTCGAACGCGCCTGCATGCGTACAACCATCCGCACCTACCAAACCAGCGCGGTCTATCGCAAAGCGCACGGGCAGGTTCTGGATCGCGACATCGTGCACGACCTGATCGTATGCGCGTTGCAGGAAAGTCGAATAGATCGCCGCAAACGGCCGCATTCCTTGCGCGGCGAGGCCAGCTGCAAAGGTGACGCCATGCTGTTCGGCAATGCCGACATCGAATGAGCGGTCCGGATGCGCTTTGGCAAAGCGGTCAACGCCTGTGCCTGACGGCATAGCGGCTGTGATCGCGCAGATGCGGTCATCGGTTTCCGCCAGTTTCGCGAGCGTATCGCCAAACACGTTCTGATAGGCTGGCGGCCCGGGCTTGCCCTTGGCTTTCTCGCCCGTCACGACGTCAAATTTCGGCACGCCGTGATATTTGTCGGCGCTGTTTTCAGCCGGGGCATAGCCCTTGCCTTTGGTCGTCACGACATGAATCAGGACCGGGCCTTGCTCGCTATCGCGCACATTCTCCAGCACCGGGATCAAATGGTCGAGATTGTGGCCATCGATTGGCCCGACATAGTAAAAGCCGAGCTCTTCAAACAGCGTCCCGCCAGTTACCATGCCGCGGGTGAACTCTTCCGCTTTGCCGACCGCCTGGTGGACACGGCGCGACAGTTTGCGTGTGACTTTAGATGCGAGCGAACGGAGCCCGAGATATTCGGACGAAGACACCATGCGCGCAAGATACGCGCTAAGACCGCCCACCGGCGGTGCGATCGACATGTCATTGTCATTGAGGATCACAACCAAGCGATTGCCGGCCTGCTCGGCATTGTTCATGGCTTCATAGGCCATGCCAGCGCTCATCGCGCCGTCACCGATGACCGCGATACCGCGCCCTGGCTGCTTCTTCAGCTTGTTCGCAACAGCAAAGCCGAGCGCTGCTGAAATAGAGGTCGACGAGTGCGCTGCACCAAACGGATCGTACTCGCTTTCCGCGCGCTTGGTGAAGCCGGAGAGACCCCCGCCCTGACGCAAAGTACGGATGCGATCGCGCCTGCCAGTAAGGATCTTATGCGGGTAACACTGGTGTCCAACGTCCCAGACAAGCCGATCGTCAGGCGTATTGAACACATAGTGGAGCGCAACAGTCAGTTCGACAACGCCCAAACCAGAGCCCAAATGTCCACCCGTGGTGCCGACCGCATCGAGCATCTCGCTGCGTAATTCATCGGAAAGCTGGCGTAATTGCTCCGGCGCAAGTTTGCGCAAGTCCCTGGGATAGTTGACTGTATCGAGCAGCGGTGTCTGCAATTGTGACGTCATGGAAGGAGGCCTTACACCCTCAAATCGAAACTGTCGATGAACGCTTTGTCGCTAAAATTGCACGCTTCATCGGTGCAAACGTGCTTGATCTGCATCAAATCAAGCCATGCAGCCACCACAAATGCCGCGAATCTCAACAATCGGGCGACTCGTGGTGAATTTGTTCGCCTTTGCGATGCCTCTCAAAGACTGGCTGATGGCATCATCATCCAAATGCGTGGCTTCGCCGCATTCGTCACAAACGAGGAAAATGCAATCATGCTCGCAGCCCGGATGCGTGTTGGCGAGAAACGCATTGGCGCTCTCGACGCGCATGGCGAGATTGTTCGTCACGAACAGATCCAAAATGCGGTAGACGCTGTTCGGCGCGACGCGCTTGCCGCGTGAAGCCGATAGATTGTCCGCAATGTCATAGGCGGACACAGGCTTCTCATGCCGCATTAGTTCAGCAAACACGCTTTCGCGCATGCCGGTCCATTGCTCGCCCGCGCCGGTCAGCGCCGCGCGCGCAGCGGTGAGCAAATCATAACCTGAATGTTCGTGATGCGAATGATCATGTGCAGTAGCCATGCCGCACAATATAGTGCGAGCCGCAAGCTAAAGCCAGTGGCGGCGCGCCTCAGCTGTCGTCGCGCAGGAACTCCGAACGGAAGTGCTGCGGATACATCTTCGCCAGCGCTTCGACCTTGGGCTTGTCCCATGCGAGGATGTAACCGTGGCGCGGGTTCTTCGCCATGAAGTCCTGATGATAGTCTTCCGCGACATAGAACTTCTTATGCGGCTCGATCGCGGCGACAATCGGCTTGTCCCACACGCCTGACTTCTTCATCTGCGCGAGATAGGCCTTCGCCACTGCGCGCTGCTCTGCGCCCAAGGGCACAAGTACTGTGCGATAATGCGTGCCGACATCAGGCCCCTGGCGATTAAGCAAAGTCGGGTCCGCGCCGACCGAGAAAAAGATCTGCAGCAGCTCGTCATAGCGCACTTCGTCAGGATCATAGACGACGCGCACTGCTTCAGCATGATCGGTGAAACCGGTCACGACCTGCTTGTATGTCGCGGAGGCCGCGCGCCCGCCGTGATAGCCCGATTGCACCCGCTTCACGCCTTTGACGTGACTGAAGATGCCTTCAATGCCCCAGAAGCAGCCGCCTGCGAAGATCGCTGCGCGCAGCTCACCGCTTTCAGTAGAGATACGCTCTGCTGCGGGCGCATTGTATTGCACTTCCCCAGCAGATGCTGGCGTGATGCTGCAAGCCGCAAGCGCCAGGGAAGCGCCAGCTGCGAAGAGAATTTTACTGAGTTGTGAAGCCAGCGGGGACGTCGCTGTCATTGCGCTGAAGTTTCGACCACTTCCTGTTCCGCTGCAAACGCTTGCGGAGCGAGTTCCTGATCCCAATCGGTCGCTGTAGCGGCGCCGACCATCAACGAACCGGCGATAAAGCCAATGGCGAACAGGCGGGTCACTTCTGAGCGAATCATTTGCATTGGAATTCTCGGGTCGGTTCGTGTTGTTGTTCTGCGTCATAGATATCTGCGCTTTCGATATGGTGAACGCGGTGTTTGCTTCTGTTTATTCGGCTTTGGGATCGAATAAGTTACGCATAGCCTCGAGAAAAAGTTGCGTTGCGTGTTCGTGCTACCCAGCCACCCGCGCCCTCCACCCTTCCACCCGGAGCCTACCGGGACACAATCCGGGTGGAAGGGTGGAGGGCGCGGGTGGCTTGGAAACGAGCGTCAGCAAGAAAACCAGATGCAGTCGCGCTTTGACTGCCGTGATTAGGCACCAAACGGCACGAAGCGCAGCAAGGGCGACCGCCCGTCCGCAGTGAGGGCAGCTTGCCTGCCCGGAAGCGAGGATAGCCAAGTGAGCGGACGCGAACGCCGGCGCCTGAGGCCAAACATGCTAATGCCTGAAATGGCGCATCCCGGTGAAGACCATGGCAAGGCCGGCCTTGTTCGCAGCCTCGATGACTTCATCATCGCGGATGGAGCCGCCCGGCTGGATGATCGCGCTTGCGCCCGCTTCTGCTGCAGCCAGCAAGCCATCTGCAAACGGGAAGAACGCATCGGAAGCCACCGCGCTGCCGACAGTCTTGGGCTCGGCCCATTCGTAAGTCTCAGCCGCTTCCGCCGCTTTCATTGCCGCAATCCGCGAGCTATCGCGGCGGTTCATCTGGCCAGCACCAATCCCGGCCGTCGCGCCGTCCCTGGCGTAGACAATCGCGTTAGACTTCACATGCCTCGCTACGGTCCATGCGAACAGGCAGTCCTTCAGCTCTTGGGCGGTCGGCTCGCGTTCAGTCACAACCTTGAGGTCGCTCTCCGTGATCGCGCCATTGTCGCGGGTCTGGACGAGCAAGCCGCCAGTGATCGGTTTGACCGCGAGCCCCCCGCGCCGCGGATCGGGCAATTCGCCGCATTCAAGCAAACGCAGATTTTTCTTCTTCGCGAAGACTTCACGCGCCTCGGCGCTGATGCTGGGAGCCACGATAACTTCTGTGAATATCGCAGCAATCGCCTCTGCGGTTGCGCCGTCAAGCTCCTGGTTGACTGCAACGATCCCGCCAAAGGCGGAGACGCTATCACATTGCAGCGCGGCCTCCCATGCCTCCAACAGAGTTCCGGCCTGCGCCACGCCGCAAGGGTTCGCGTGCTTGACAATGACCACAGCCGGATCGCCGCCTTTGAACTCTGCGCACAGTTCAAGCGCGGCGTCCGCATCGTTGTAATTGTTGTAGCTGAGCTCCTTGCCCTGCAGCTGGGCCGCTTGCGCAATGCCGGACCCGTGCGGACCAACCGGCGTGTAAAGCGCCGCTTGCTGATGCGGGTTCTCACCATAGCGCAGCACGGTCGGCGCCTTGCCGTTGACGGCGAGCATGCCGGGGAAGACCTCTTGCTGGTCGGCAAAGGCAAACCATTGGCTGATCATCGTGTCATAGGCCGCCGTTGCGGCGAACGCCTTGGCAGCCATTTTCTTGCGGAAGTCGAATGACGTCGCGCCGTCCTGACTTTCCAGCTCACCCAGCAGTGTTTCGTAATCCGCCGGGTCCGTCACAATCGTGACATAGGCGTGGTTCTTGGCGGAGCTGCGCACCATGCTCGGCCCGCCAATGTCGATATTTTCGATGACTTCAGGCCGGCCTGCACCTTTAGCAACGGTTGCTTCGAACGGATATAGATTGACCACCACCAGATCGATCGCGCCGATGCCGTGCTCTTCCATTGCCGCTGCATGCGCTTCATCATCGCGCACAGCGAGCAAACCGCCATGCACCTTGGGATGGAGCGTCTTGACACGGCCATCCATCATTTCGGGAAAGCCGGTGAGTCCGGAAATGTCTTTAACCTCTAGCCCTGCATCGCGCAGTGCCTTGGCGGTCCCGCCGGTTGAAACCAGCTCTACACCGCGCGCCGCAAGAGCCTGTCCGAGCTCTGCCAATCCGCTCTTATCGGACACCGACAGCAGCGCCCGCTTGATCGTTACCTGTGCCAACCGGCTCACCCCATTTTCTTGAGCAGCCAGGGGAAGTGCCCCCCGCCGCGCGACGTCAATCCTTCGACCACCAATTGTTCAATTGCGTGTGGGTGGCCATCACCGTCGACCCACAGGCTTTCTTCCAGACTGCATGTGGCGCTCGCGCCATCGCCGCCCAGACGGAATTGCCAGAGAGCGCCGCCGGGCAGCAGCAGGCTTGCACCGCGCTTGTCTTCAGCGAGCCTGACTTCGACCCCGCGCCCGATATGGAAACGGATAGCAAAGCCGATCTTGCCGCGCTTTCCGCGCTTCGCCTTGGGCTCGAGAATGTCTTCGCCGCGCAATTCACTGCCATCGCTGCGCAGCGCGAGAATGCGCCGGTGGAGCAAGCCAAAGCGCGAGGCATAGCCATCATGGCTTGCCTCTAACCGCTGGGCTTGACCCTCCATATCGCGCTGCTCGACTTCGACGACTTCTACGCCTTTGCCGAGCTTGCCATGCAGCAGCACTGCGGTGGAGTTCGCATCGTCAAGCACCAGCGTTGAATGCGCAGCGGTTGCGCGCAAACCTTGCTCGATCCGCGCAGGGACCAGCCCGCCAGCAAGCGCCGCACCGCCGCAGCTCACTATAATACGGTCAGGCCCTTCGGACATTTCAAAGGCAAGCGTAGACGCGCAGCCAAAGCGCGCATGACGCCCCTTTGGCGGAGGAGCCGCATCCATCTGCACTGTCGTTTTACCGCCAGTCAGGCGCTGGAAGCCCCATTCGCGCACGTCCTTCAATGGCCTTGTGCGAATACCGCTAGCATCGATCAGCCCCGCGACGGAATCCGCGCGGATTGCACCAGCGCCGTTCCAGCTAGCCAGTCCACCATCGCCATGCCGCAAGGCCAGCAGCGGCGGAACCAGCAGCTCTCGCATGACATTGAGCGCTTCCGGCATGTCGCGGTCAGTCGCGTCGTAACAGGCCTTGAGATCAGTCAGGATCGCAATCGCATCCATCTGCGCGAGCGGGCTACGCGAAAGCACACCGCCATCCTCGCTAACCAGCTCCCCAAGCGCCCGCACGAGGCCCGCTTCACCGTAAAGCCGCCGCGCTTTGCCTTGCGGAGTGAGCAACCCTACCGCTGTAATTGCAGCCCAACCTGCCACCTCGCCTGAGCGATCCGCCGAGCGCGATGTATTGCGATCCAGCCAGCGCGCGGTTTGCTCGATCACTGTGAGCATCCGCTTGCGCATGCCCGGCTTGCCATCGGAAAGCACGAGCGGCGCATGAACCAGCCAGGCGAGCAAGCGATGCCCGGCATGCTCGACTTCCCAGGCCGCGCCCTTGCCAACGCTTGCCTTCGTCTTGTGATTGGCATCGAGCCATGCTGCGCAAATGCGTTCTGCGATAGGTACAGCCTGCTCGCGCGCGGCGGCAGCCGACAAATCGCGCAACCATGAGAAGCCGTGAATGACCCGCTCAAAAGGTTCCGTCATGCGCGAGGAAGATTCAAAATCCATTTCCTCGATCGGAACCTTCGCGCCGTGGATCAGGAAATGGCCTGCGCGCAAGGCCATGCCGCTCACCCGGTCGCCGCCGAGCGGTGTATCGACTGTCGCTAGCAAGCGCAGCGCGTCGGGCTTGGCAAAAGGTGCCGCGAGCGTCGGGCCGGGCACGCCCAGCCGGTAAGCCAGCCGCAGCAGTCGCTCGCCCGCGCCAACTTTCGGTGGCGCAAAATCACTCAGGACGAGCGCGCGCGAAGGGGCGAGGGGGATCGTCTCTTCATCGACTGGCGCATCGGCAACAGGGTCAGCGCTCTTGGCCTTCAGAGGAACAGCGCGCTTGCCTTGCTTGCCGCCTGTAAGGTCAAGCTCTTGCTCGCGCGGGCCCAATTGACTTTGAGGGGGACCTTTAGGCGCGTCGCTTTCGACCAAGGATTCCTCTGTGTCATGCTCAGGTGACTCAGTCCCGCCTTTCGACAGCATGGCGTCCATCAACCTTCCCCTTTCAAGGCTGCGATGTTGGCGGCGTAGTGCTCTGGCCCACCTTTGAAGGTGGCTGAACCAGCGACCAGCACGTCTGCGCCCGCATCGACACATAGCCGAGCGGTTTGCGCATTCACGCCGCCATCAACTTCCAAATGGATATCGCGCCCCGAATGTTCGATCATTCGCCGCACTGCTTCTATTTTTTTGAGCTGCGAATGGATAAAGCTCTGCCCGCCAAAACCCGGATTGACGCTCATGATCAGAACCAGATCAATCTCATCGATCAGATAGTCCAGCGTTTCAGCTGGTGTGCCGGGATTAAGCGAAATCCCAGCTTTCTTGCCCAGAGCCTTGATCGCCTGGACTGTGCGATGCGTATGTGCGCCTGCTTCTGGATGCACAGTGATGATATCCGCACCGGCTTCGGCAAATTCTTCAAGATACGTATCGACCGGCGAGATCATCAGGTGGACATCAAAGGTCTTGGTAGTATGTGGCCGCAACGCTTTGACGACCATCGGACCAATCGTGAGATTGGGTACATAATGCCCGTCCATCACATCGACATGAATCCAGTCTGCACCCGCTTCGTCAATCGCGCGCACTTCCTCACCCAGCTTGGCAAAATCGGCTGAGAGAATGGAAGGCGAAATAAGCGGTGTGGGCATGGTGGTACCAAAATGCTGCGAGCGCACATGGAATTACGTGTCCGGTGAGTCGCGAACAAGCGGAGCGCTATGCTTATCCACGTTAGCCTTTGGCGGGGAGAGGCCGAATCCGCCGAAAGCAGCGCCTGAACAGTCCGCAAAACGACAATTCAGCCGGAATTCAGCCGCCAATCTTCATAAGGCGGTCAACTCCTGGCGTTATTGCGGCACAGCTAACGCCGTAAGCAGAACTCATAATTGAATTGGAACCATGTCGAATTTCACTCGCCCTTCACGCCTGAAACTGACTGCGGCTGCGCTTGTGCTTGGCGCTGCTGGCTTGGCGGTGTCTGGCTTCGTGCAAGCGCCTGCGCATGCTCAGAGCGCCAGTGAGTATCGCAACAAGATCAGCAACAACATGCGCGCCTGTGCGCCCGGCGGCGGACCCGCCGTGCGTGTGACTGTTGCGGGCATCAAGAGCGCGACCGGCAAGATCCGGGTGCAAAGCTATCGAGGCACTAAAGCGGAATGGCTGGAAAAGGGCCGCTGGCTCAACCGCATTGAAGCGCCTGCCCGAAAAGGGCGCATGGTATTTTGCATGCCTCTTCCCAAGGAAGGCACATACGGCATCGCTGTGCGCCATGATGTGAACGGCAATGGCAAGACCGATATCAGTGAAGATGGCGGCGCGATGTCAAACAATCCTTCGATCAATATCTTCAATCTTGGTAAGCCGAGCTACAAGAAAACTGCGTTTTCTGTAGGGCGCGAAGTCAAGCAGATGACGATCACGATGAAATATATTTGATCGCTGAAAGCGTGGTTTGCTTGCGCGGGCCTATTCGCCGCGCTTGCGCTTCTCTCGCCAGATTTTGAACAGTACGCCCGGCGCCGCGAGGATCGGATGCTTCTCACGGAATGGCGTCACCTTGACCGGAATGCCGGTGTGTCGTTCGATTTTCCACGCAGCGTAGCGGCCCGCGCCTTCAAACGTCGTGCTCGCTTTTATCAGCCTCGTTATGTTGAGGGTCTTGCCCATCCGGCGGCGCGTCTTCCACCATCTCAGCACCATCTCCCGGTCATCTCGGGACATCTCGGGGGCTAAAGTTGCGCCATCGCGTTCGAATGTTACGCCGGCAGCATCCCAGGCAAGCGGCAAGAGCCCGTCGAAATGGGCTTCGTTTACCGAGAGAATATCGTTCTCGCGACCAGCTTTTTCTACCCGGAATTCAGCGCTGTAGGTCGCCCGAAACAATGCGCGCCAATAGTCCTCCGCTCGGCCTTCTTCCGGTCCAAGCGCTGCAGCGAGCCGCGCAGCTGTCTGCGCCGCAGCGCTGATAGCATCTACAACTTGCCGTTTGACCGCATCATCCAAAAACCAAACCAAGCCAGCAGGTTGCACGAAGCGCGCCCAGATTGTCGTATCGAGCCGCTCGCCTGCAGAAGCCGCGTAAAAGCGCTCCAATGACATGGTCGCGACCTTGGCGCGCAGCGTTATTCCGCCTTCACCTTCACGCTCATGATAGGAGACACGCGGCCAGATCCGCTCCTGCTGTCTGCCGGGCAAAAGCAAATAGAAATCGAGCACGCCATCGAGCGATCCGGTGCGAAGATTTGATCCGTAAAAGAGCACTGCGATAGCCCCGACTTCGTTCGCAAGCGCGCGACCGAAGTCAATTACTTGCGGATCAATCGGTGCAGCCAACTGCTCCGCAATTCGTCGTTCCAATGCTGACATGGATTGGATCTCGCGATCAGGCCGGTGGCGCTACAAAGCTCAGTTCAGGGCCAGTGAGAACTTCATAGCGGCCGGGCGGAAATGCTTCGCCGTCAAGAATGAAAGCCTCATCGAGCTCCATCTCGAAGCCACTGGTTGCAACCCTGTGAATGCCGCGCTCTCGCAAATTCTTCGGAGACCAACCCATAGCGATGAACGGCAGCAAAGCAGTCGTACGCCGCGTGATCTGATCGAGCACCGCCAGCTTCAAGCCCTTTTGCAGGTGCCCAAACGGCTTGATACCCGCTGGCATCCGCTCCAAAGTCGAAGCGAACAGCAACTGCCGACGTGTCGGATCGCCTTGCCCGCTATGCGCCAATGGAGCTCCACCCGGTGTCAGCTTCACATCCATGGTGGCGCCGCGCCGCCAAGGGTTCTCGCGTGAACCGAAAACAGCTTGCAACACACCCCAGGCTGTCGTCACGCCGACCGCTAGGCTATTGAAAGCGCCGAGTTTGTGCGCGCTCTGCCCTGCTTGCGTGCCAAGCGTGAACGCTCCTGCACCCAGAATAAAGCCGAGAACGCGGGCATCAGGATCGCCTTTGGGTTGGATCGCCATCGGCGTTCGAACAATCCGGCGCCCCTGTCGAAAAGCATCAATCGCTGCCTGGATAGACCAGTCTGACGGCGCATCCAGGTCCACCGTGAGCGCGTTGGTCTTGCCCTTCGGAAGCACCGCGATGGTAGGCCAGTTGTCGCCGAAAATGGCCTGGCCGTTCGTTAAGACATCGCGCACCGTTCCATCACCGCCATTAATGATGAGCAGATCAATTTTTCGTGCGGCAAAGTCAGCAAGAGCTTCCGGCAATTGATCGCGATTGCCCGGCTGACCAACGAATATATGCGGGCTGCCTCCGCAGTCGAGGTCCTGTCCGCGATTGCGATGGCTGCGCGGATTGTAAATCACGCCCACACAAGGCTCCGCACCGCAATCGGTAGCGGGCGCCTTTCCCTCCGCCTCACCGGCAGCAGCCGACAGGCCCCGCGCGCGCGGTAAATGGCTGAATTCGTGCACAGATGACGACATGGTTTCCGGCCCTTAACCTGAATTGGGCGCTCGCTCCTAGGGAATTCTCGTATGACGCGAGATAAGGCCAGCGCGCTGTGGCGCTTATGCAAAAGCGCTTGAGCGAGCCAAATGCGGCGCTAACATCACGAAATGCTGACACAAGACCTGCTCGATTCCGCCCGTGGCCTCGCTGACAATATCGTCACTTTGCGCCGCGCCATCCACAAAGAGCCCGAGTTGGGCCTCGAAACGCCCAAGACGCTCGCCAAGGTCAGAGCCGCCCTCGAGGGCCTGCCTTTGACATGGCGGGAAGGTCCTTCCTGCACTGGCGCCATTGCGACGCTGGTTGGGGCAGGCACGGGGCCGGGCGCCGAGCGCCGTGTTCTGCTGCGCGGCGACATGGATGCGCTGCCGATGGACGAGAAGACTAACCTCGAGTTTGCCTCAACCATCCCTGGCCGCATGCATGCATGCGGACATGACACGCACACGGCAATGCTGGCAGGTGCAGCACAATTGCTCTGCGCCAAGCGTGACAGTTTTGCAGGCACAATCGACTTCATGTTCCAGCCGGGCGAAGAAGGTTATCACGGCGCGCGCTTCATGCTGGATGACGGACTGATTGATCCGCTACCTGATGCAGCCTTTGCCTTGCATATCATGCCTAACGCTCCGTTTGGCGTGCTGGGTGGACGCGCTGGACCGCTGCTCGCAGCGGCTGATGAATTCAATATCACCGTCAAAGGGCAGGGCGGGCATGCCAGTATGCCGCATGATTGCGTCGATCCAGTCCCCGGAGCTGCTGCGATTGTTGGCGCGATCCAGGCAATGGTGACGCGCCGCTTCAAGGCGGCTGATCCAGTCATCGTGACTGTCACGCAAATTCAAGCAGGCACCGCGCACAACGTCATAGCTGATGAAGTAAAGCTGGGCGGTACGATGCGTTCATTGAGCCCAGAGCATCGCGCGAAAGTGCACAAGTTGATTGAGGAAACCGCGAAGCAAACCGCCGCTGCTTATGGTTTGGAAGCGGAATGCGAGATCACCATGGGCTTTCCAGTCACGATCTGCGATCCGCGCGCGGTCACTCTGGGTAGCGCCGTTGCAAAGGAGCTAGGCGGTGAAGGCGCATGGCTCGAGCTGCCTGATCCGATCATGGGAGCCGAAGATTTCTCCTATGTGCTGGAGAAAGTGCCCGGCGCGATGTTCTTCCTGGGCGTCGCCTGTGAAGGCGAAGACTGGACACAGTGCTGCGCGATCCACTCACCGCGCATGCATGTCGACGAGAATGCATTGCCGCGCGGCACCGCAATGCTGTCAGGCTGCGCGCTCAAATTCCTCGAAGAAGGATTTGCTTAGAAGCGCAGCTGGCGCGCAAGGAGGCAGAACTGGGGCGGGTTTCCGGACAGTGCGGATGTGGGGCGTCACGGTTTTCGTTGAGCCGAATGCCGACCCGCCGGTTCCTCTGTCACTGCACAATTTGCCAAGGCGTCTACCATGCGCCCTTCGCTGACGCGATGGTTGCCAGCGCGAGAAGCATAGAGATCGCATCCGAAAACTCGCTGGATTTCAAACGCCTCAATGGTGAGAAAAGCGTGGATCGGGGTATATGTCGTAACTGCGACATACCAACCGTTGGGTTCCTGCAGATTTTTCCAGGCTTCACGCTTGGCCTTGTTCCGACTGCTCGCCTTCAGGACCCAACAGGCGCGCCGAGGCCGTCGATGCACATCTTCTATGAAAGTCGCATAGCCGATGTGGAGGACGATCTGCCAAAGTACAAAACCCCCAGCGAAAGCGTGAGAGCATGTCTGTGGCCATTCCTGGCCGGCTTTGTGGGGATTTAGCTCGAGGAAACCAAAAGCGCCGAAGCCACCGCTGGGTGACTCCGGCGCGACTGACCCGCGCTCTCCCCCAAGAGCGCGGCTCAGGGAGCTTCTACCACAACCAGACGTAAAGGCCGACAAGGATCGCAACTGTCAGCATCGCCAGCGTGTTGAACAGCATGGTCGTTGCGAACGCGATGTCGCCGAGCTTGACTGTCTGCTCTTCTTCCGGCGGTGTGGTCATTCGCGAGACGACTGCAGCCGCGATGATCGAAAGCACAAATACACCCCAAATGCGGATGATGAAGGGAACGTCCGGCATACCGAACTTCAGCGCGATATTGACCGCAAGCGATCCCAGCAGCGCCGTGAATGCACCGACGGCGTTCATTTTCTTGTCGAAGAAACCCAAGAGGAAGACGACCACGATGCCCGGCGCGATAAAGCCCGTATATTCCTGAACCGTCTGGAACCCGCTTTCAAAGCCGCCAATGAATGGGCGGGCGAGGAACAGCGCGATCACCATGGCAGAGAAAGCGGCCACACGCCCTACCGTCACATAATGTTGCTCAGGCTTGGATGGCTTCCAGCTTTTGTACAGGTCCATCGTGAAGATCGTCGAAATCGAGTTCATCATGCTCGCCAACGAACTGACCACCGCAGCGATCAGCGCAGCAAACACCAGACCGCGAAGACCGGCCGGCGCAAAGCTCATCAGCTCGCCATAGGTGCGGTCAGATTTCTCAGCCAGCGCCTGACCATCAAGCATGCCTTGTTGGGCAAGGATCACCGCAGCGATACCCGGGATGACCACAATGAACGGAACCAGCACTTTGAGGAAGGCTGCAAAGGCCAGGCCTTTTTGCGCTTCGCCTAGGTTTTCAGCGCCCAATGCACGCTGGATGATGTACTGGTTGAAACCCCAATAGCTGAAGTGAAGCACCCACAGTCCGCCCAGCAGCGTCCATATGCCCGGCAGGTCGGAGTAAGCCGGATTGCTTTCTTCGAGGATCATTTCGAAGTGGCCCGGCATTTCCTGCATCAGGAAGCCGAGCCCGCCGAGCGCGCCATCAGCGGGCAGTGCATCAAGCGCAATCCATGTGATCGCAAAGCCGCCAAGGATCAGGATCACAACCTGAATGATATCGGTCAGCGCGACCGCCTTAAGGCCGCCATAGAGCGAATAGAGCGCTGCAAATCCCGCGAGAGCTGCCATGGCAGTCATGACACTCCAGCCGGTCAGTGAGGTTACTGCGAGGCCGCCGAGCCACAGCACGGTGGTGAGGTTGACGGCAGTATACAGTGCAACCCAGAAGACGCTCATCAAGGTCTTCACGCCGTGACCATACCGCTGGTCGAGAAACTGTGGCATGGTGTAGATCTTGCGTTTCAGGAAGATCGGCAGGAAATACTTCGCAACGATTATCAGGACAATCGCGGCTTGCCATTCATAGGCAGCAATCGCGATACCAACGGCATAACCTTGGCCTGATTGCCCGATGATCTGTTCAGCAGAAATGTTCGACGCAATCAGCGAGGCGCCAATGGCCCACCATGGCAGAGCGCGGCCCGCGAGGAAGTAATCCTCTGTGTTCTTGTCATGCCCCTTGGGCTCTCGGCTGACGAACAGCGCGATCCCAAGCAATGCGATGGCATAGCCTGCGATGATGACGATATCGATCGTTTCAAGCGTCACGAATTTTCCCCTCCCGATGAAGATTTGGTGACTTCGCCAGCCAATATCTCCGCCCGTTATATTGCTTCGTTAGCGCAGCTTGGGCCAGCGCTGATTACGTATACGAATGCGCAGCCCCTCTATCAGAATGCGCAAGCGGTGGTTTCCGCCAGCTCCTCCCGACGGATGCTGGAAATGCGGAAAGTGACTTCGCCATCGGATTCAAACGCTATACGCGACGCAAGCGAGCCTGCACAATCCGTGGTCAGCACCATCTCGCGCCAACCCTTGCCTTGCGCGAGTTCAAACTGAGCAGTCACATCGATGGGCTCGCTATCCCCGAACCGGAGCCGCACAGGTCCTGTCGGGCGCGTCACGACCTCGTAAGCGATACGGTAAGCGCCGCCAGTGTCGCTCGATTGCTCCAGTCCGAAATAGGAACCTGCGCGCATTGTGATTTCGCGCGAATCCTCCTGCGCGTCGCGATCAAAGCCGCGAGCGAGCACGCCAGAGCCATTCATGTCGCCGCGCATTTGCGGCATCAATTCTTCAAAACCGGCCCCATCCAGTCGTCCTACAAACGCGCTCACTCCTGGACCCAGACGACCGAAACCAAACATCTCTGCGCCTTCGACGATCTCGAGAGCAGCGCAGTCTTCGCTGAGTGGACTTAGCGCCGATATGTCATCGAATGAGCGGCCATAGCCGAGTGCGAACAAGGCGCCTTCCGGGCCATTGAGCGGAGCGCCTTCGCAGGTTGCGGGCCATGAGAAAGACAGCCTGCCCGTCGCTTCCACCTTGCCAGTCAGAACGTCCGCAACGCCTGCTCCTTCGCTCCCCGGAAGCCACGAGGCGACAAATGCATCGGCTGCATTGAGTTCGCGGTTCATCCACATGGGACGACCGGACAGGAATACTGCGACGGCGGGAATGCCTTGCGCTTTGAAAGAGCGAAGCAGTTCCAGCCCCTCTTCATCGCGGAACACCAGATCGCGCTGGTCTCCGGCAAATTCGGCATAAGGCCGCTCGCCAAAAACCACGATCGCAACGTCCGGGCGCGCGTCGAACGAACCGTCTTCAGAAAGCGTGGCCGAGCCGCCGCTAGCCGCTACATTCTCCCTAATGCCATCCCAGATCGAAGTCGCTTTGGGGAAGCGCTCGCGCGGCAGCTGGTCCTTGCGCCCGCCCTGCCATTCGAGCGTCCATCCGCCCGACGCTTGCCCGACATCGTCGGCTGCGCTTCCGGCGACAAGCACATTCATGCCGGCCTTCAGCGGCAAAACGCCATTGTTCTTGAGCAGCACTTGCGATTTCGCGACTGCTTCGCGCGCCAGCGCACGATGCTCGGGCGAGGCGAGCAGTTCATACTTACCCGCAACGCCGCGCTCGGACGGACGCTTGGCGTTTTCGCCTAAGAGCCCCGCACGATATTTGACCCGAAGGACCCGCGTGACCGCCTCGTCGACGCGCGCCAATGGAATGGTGCCATCCTGAACCTGCGCGATGAGATTCTCCATCAGCGCTTTCCAGTCGTCCGGCACCATGTAGATGTCGAGGCCAGCCAAGAGCGATTGCGGGCAATCCGTAACGGTGCAGCCTTTGATCTGACCGTGACCATTCCAGTCGCCAACAACCAGGCCGTCAAACCCCATCTCGCTGCGAAGCACGTCTGTCAGCAGATCCTTGTTTCCGTGCATCTTGCGACCATTGATCGAGTTGAAGCTCGCCATGATCGCTTCGACACCGGCATCAATGGTGGCGGGGTACGGCTTGCCATGAAGCGCAAGAAGCGCGTCGATATCGCCGTTTACATCGCCCTGGTCGACGCCATTTTCCGTACCGCCATCGCCAAAGAAATGCTTAGCCGTCGCGATAACGCGTGTGTCGCCAAGATAGTCGTCGTCGCCGCGCTTACCTTGCTGGCCTTCAACCAGAGCGGTTCCCAGCTTTGCGACCAGATCGGGGTTTTCCGAATAGCTTTCGTACGTGCGGCCCCAGCGATCATCCCTCGCAACTGCCACGGTCGGCGAGAAGTTCCAGTCGATCCCGGTGACTTCAATCTCGATCGCTGTCGCATGGCCGATCCTGCGAACAAGGTCGGCATCTCCGGCCGCGCCCAGTGCAATATTGTGCGGGAACAGCGTTGCCCCGACGATGTTGGAGTGGCCATGCACGGCATCGGTGCCCCACATGACAGGAACGACCGGCTCACCATTGGGAAGCGGTTTGACCGACGCTTCATACATCTCATCAGCCAGTCTCAGCCATTCCGAAGGGGGTGCAAACTCATCCCCATAAGGCCCGCCATTGCCGCCATTCAAGTAGCTGCCGAAGCGGTATTTCTCCATATCTTCAGTGGTGAAGGAGTTGATCTGCGGCTGGATCAGTTGAGCGATTTTGCGCTCCAGGCTCATGCGCGCAACATAGTCCGCGACAACGCGATCCTCTTCATACATCGTAGCCGCATCTGTTGCGACAGCCTGACTGGCTTCTGACGATACGGTTTGAGGTGTCGCGCAAGCTGACAGAACGGCTGTCATTGCCGCAAGCGCGATAGTTACACGTAACCCGGCACGCATTGAAATTCCTCCCTCCCGAGCGATAGCGTTCTATCCCGTCGACCACGGTCTTGAGAACGTTATCAATGGCTGATTTGCCACGCTTTTACGCGCAATGCAAGCCGCTAAGTCTGGCGTCTGAGTGATCCCACAAGAAGTGCAGCACCCATCACCAGTGCGGCCAGCACAAGGAACAGCGCATCAAAGCCAAACACCGGCACCAGGCTCAGTGCGAGCCACGGCACGATCAGCGAAGGAATTGTGTTGGTGAGGTTGAAGATACCAAGATCCCGCCCCCGGTGCTGAGGCTTGGGCAAGACGCGCAAGGTCTGGCTCGAATGGAGCGCCAGAAAGATCATCGAAGCGATCCCGAACAAGACGTAGCCTGCGATCGCGAAGTGAGCGCTGGATGAGATGGCCATCACAAACAGCCCAACGGCTGATATTGCGGCCGCAACAGCAAGCGGGATGAAGGGCTTTTCAGTGCGGTCCGACCACTTTCCCGCATACAATGCGATCGGAACGGATACCACCAGCACAAGGCTGAACAATCGCGCGGAATCGCTTTCATCGAGACCAATATCCAGCGAGCGCAACCAGAACAGCAGAAAAGCGAACAGTCCCGCTTCAGCGATCTGGACAAGCAGGCGCGCAGACCACATTCGTTTGACCGCAGACGAACTTCTTTTGTCCGCATCCTGCGGCTTGGAAGGCACAGCTGCGTTATCCGTTTGCATCAACTCGGGGAGAACACGATTCTTGCCGAGCAGAAGTGCAGGAGTGACCATCAAAATGACCAGTCCAGCCACGATGGCCAGCCGCATGTCCTGACTTGCAAGTCCGGGAATGGTCACCAGTGCGCCTGAAAGTGCACCGATCGCGGGAGCGAAAGCCAAAAGGCCGCCCAAGAGCCCTTTCTGCTCATTTGGCACGCAGTCGCCGGCCCAAGCAATGATCGGCGCCAGCAGCATATTCAGGCCGATCTGCCATGCCATGATGAGAGCGATAAGGCTCGGGACACTCTCCGCCCAGCGCATGCTTACAAGCAAAGCGCACGATGTAATCAAACCCATCGCGATCCAACCGCGCCGGTTGTGCGTCACATCGCTCGCCCAGCCAAAGGCGATATTTGCCAGGCTTGCAACTACAGCGCCCGCAAATGTCGCATAGGCAAGCGCGCCCACTCCATCACCGGCAGCGATTTCTTCAATTCGAACCGGCAGCAGCACTGTAAGAAACGGCACATAGGCCACTGCGCCGCCCGAAGCGGCAAGCGCAAGCACCAGCAAGAACCACAGAGGCTGACGCACGGGCGTGTCTGTCTTGGCTCGGCTCATGGATACCGACAAGTTATGCCGGGCTGGTGCCGGGGGCGGGACCGGTCGAGCCACGCTCCACCAAGGCTCCGGGTACGTTGATTACCCCTTGAGGGGCATCTTGCTTGTGCGCCTGAATGAGTAGCTCTGCGGCTTTGGCACTGGTCGCAGCGATAGGCTGGTCGACAGCCGTCAGCTTAGGGAAAGTGAACTTCACGATGGGCGTGTTGTCGAAGCTGATGAGCGACAGATCGTCCGGCACTCTGAGCCCCATTTCGCCCGCTACTTGCAAGCTTGCAAGCGCCATCTGATCGCTCGAGGCAATCAGCGCGGTCGGGCGGTCGATATGAGTGAGCAAAGCATGCGCAGCGCGTGACCCTGAATCAAACCCGAAATCGCCCTTCTCGCATAGTTCTGCAGTCGACAGGCCAGCCTGCTGCATCGCCTTGCGCCACCCGTCAACGCGCCAGCCTGAAAGACTGTATTCGTCCGGCCCGGCGATAAAGCCGATCCGTTTATGCCCGAGCGCGATCAAATGCCTGGTTGCGAGCTCGGCATTACCTTCATCATCCATCGTCAAACGGATGCCGGGGCCTTTTTCACGCGAACCAATCCGCGCGAATGGAATAGCCGCTTTTGCGAGCAGGTTGGTGATAAGGGGGTTTTCCGAGTGCGGCGGTGTAAGGATAACGCCATCGGGTTGCAATGCTGCAATCGCGGCCTTCAATTCGCGTTCGACATGATCACTATGTGTGTCAACCAGCTCGATCATCATGCGATAGCCATGCTTATCGCAGGCGAGCATCCCGCCAAGCAGCATCTGATCGACCCAGTCCGTGCCGAGCCGGTCGCGCCAGTCATTCAATGTCCGCTCGCGGTCATTCAAAGCGAGGATCAGGTAGGACCGCGAGCCGCTCATTCTTTGAGCGGCAATCGATGGTACATAGCCCAGCTTGTCGATCGAGCTCTGCACCCGATTTTTCATGGCGGGGCGAACATTGGGCTCATTATTGATGACACGGCTGACCGTCTGCAGAGAGACCCCTGCATCCTCAGCAACATGCTTGATCGTTACTGCCTGGCGGCGCCTCGCCATCGCTTAGCCCTCTTCACTCTGGCGCTTGATAAACGCGAACGTGGTCGATTTCCATACGCTGCGGAAGCGCTTCATCGTCCACGCCTTTGCGTCCACCCCAATCGCCGCCAACCGCGATATTGAGCAGCAAGTGCATTGGTTCATCAAAGGGCCAACGCGAGCGGCCTGAACGCATCTTCTTGAAAGCGAAGCGCGGGGCGTCATCGACGGCAAAGATCAGCCCATCAGGCCGCCACAGCAATTGATAGCGATGGAACTGGGTGCAAGCCGTCTCAACGGTGTGGCTGGTGGTCTTCTGCGTGCCTTTGCCGAAGTTGAACGCCTTTGTGTGAACCGAATGGTGGATCACATTCGGTTCGTAACCGACATGCTCCATGATATCGATCTCGCCGCCTTCTGGCCAAACGACATCGGGGTCTTCAGGCAACATCCAGATGGCCGGCCAAGTCCCGCGTCCACATGGCAGCTTTGCGCGGATTTCGTAAAAGCCATTGACCCAAGCCGCCTTGCCCTTCGTATGGAGCCGCGCAGAGGTGTACTTCTGGCCGCCATAGTCCGCTTCGCCAGAAACAGTTTCACCGTCACGGCGCGCTTCGATGATCAGATTGCCGTTTTCGATCCGGGCATTCTCCGGCCGGCCTGCGACGTAATACTGCAGCTCGTTATTGTACCAGCCTTCGCTGTTGCGATAGACATCATACGCCCACTTTTCAGGGTCGGGCACTTCGCCTGTGTTAAATTCGTCAGCAAATACCAGCTCAAATCCCGGAGGCGCACGGTGTGGCTCCATTGCGGCCGATGCTTGAGCTTTCACAACTCCCGTACCGACGGGATTAGTGTCTGTTTGCTCGGCTTCTTGTGAAGCTACGACGGACGCAACCAAGGAGGCTGCAAAGATCAGCGAAAAAGACATGGCAAGACCTTAAGCGACAAGAGCAGATGCGAAAAGGGCGGCAGGTTCCCCCGCCGCCCCGTTCAATTCAAGAGTTAGAACTGCACCCTTACGCGCCCACCGAAGGTCCGCGGCCGAGTGAAGAAGCGCGTGTTATCAAATTGCGTGATAATGATCGCCGCCTCTTTCTGCTTGTTGGTCACGTTGTTGGCGTAGACTTCGAAGCGAAGCTTGCCATCATCGCCATGCGTGTAGCCAGCGCCCAGATCGAAGGTCCAGTAGCCTTCCACGACGTCATTGAGACGCAGGCGTGGATTGTCTGGCTGCTCATAGTCTTCGGAGTTGAAGATCGTCTGGAATGTATCCGATCGATAGCCAGCCGAGATGACCCAGTCCATTTCGCCAGAGCCGACATCGAGCTTTTGCGACAGCGAAGTGTTGAGCTGCCAGCGCGGCGTACGCGGTAGACGCTTGCCAGAGATGTCGCGGAACGGAACTGCCTCGACATCTGCTTGGAAACGCGAATCAGGGATGAGCTCAGCTTCGTTGATCTTCGCTTCCAGCCAAAGCAGGTTGAAGTCCCAGTTGATGTTGCCCGGGAATTCCAGACCGCCTTCGATATTAGCGCCGTAGATTTCGGAATCGGCAGCGTTGAACGTGTAGCCCACGACGAGTGCCAGGGAGATATCGTCAGCGACGTCGACAATCTCGCCCTGCTCAAGCTCGAAGTCGGCAATCGTTTCGACAGAAAGAAGCGCACTGAAGGCCTGGTCCTTGTAGTCGTTGTAGAAAGCGGAGCCGTTGAGGCGCGCTCTTACATCACCGATAAAGAACTCGTTCTTTGTGCCAAGCTCGTAAAGGATGACATTCTCGGTGCTCGTCGTAGGCAAGAAGCCGTTTGTACCGAGATTGTCGTTGAACGTGCCTGATTTGTGGCCACTCGCGACCAAGGCATAGACGAGATTGTCCGGCGTCAGATCGTATTCCAGACGCAGGCGCCAGTCGATGAAGTTGTCGGCGATCTCGCCTTCCTGCTGCCAGATCTGCCCAGTGAATGGGACGGCATAGGTGAACTGGGTAGTGGCCGCAAAGCCATCACAGGTCCAAAAGTCAAAGCTGATGGTATCGAGACATTCAGGTGCACCCGGGACATCGTCGAAGTGACCCGGCAGCGGGCCGAATTCCAGGATTTCATCGAGGTTGTCGCGCAGACCAAAGCGGCGCACACCGTCGAGTTGGAATTCAAAGATTTCTGCTTCTGAAATGACGCCATCACCATCCGTATCAGGATCGAAGATTGTCCGATCGCGGGCGGCAAACTCAAAACCCTCGGTGCCGTAGCGGACACCGCCACAGCAGTTGAAGTTGTCGTCGCCGAGCGCCAGACCATAGCGTGCAGCTACACCGCGACGGCTCTTCTCGTCGTCAGTATAACGCAGGCCAGCAGTGACCCGGAAGTTTTCGCTGACTTCCCAGGTAGCGTCGCCATAGACAGCCCAGCTTTCCGCGTCGACGTCAGGATTGTTGAATTCGATCCCTTGGAAGAACAGTCCGCGATCCCCGGTTGAACCGAGGAAGGCATATTGCTCCTCCTTGAAATACATGCCGCCGAGCGACCAGATGAACGGGCCGTCAGAGTTGAAGATGCGCAGTTCGTTGAAATAGCTCTCCGAGTCCGTGATGAACTGGAAGCGCGACCAGTTGTCGAGGTTTTCCTGAAGGATGACTTCGTCAATGAAAGTGTCTGGGCCAATTGTCCGTGACGAAAGGTCCTCAATCACACCATCATAAAACGGAGTGAGCGGCGTGTTCGCATCATAATCACGCAGCAGGTCGCGATAGCTTGTGGTGAATTCAACCGTAAATGGGTCGGCCTCATAAGTGACCGTTGCACGGATGCCCCAATGTTTGATGTCTTCTATCGGCGTAAAGGCATTCGCGATGACATCGCGAGGGTCTTCGATGTCCTCTGGCAGGATGTCGTTGCCGAGCGGTCCGGCATAATTCGTTCCGGTGTAGCCGGTACCTTCCTCATGGATGTAGTCGCCCGCGAGCAGGATCGACAGGCGATCTGTCGGCTCCCACAGGAATTGCGCGCGGAATGCCTTGTTGTCGGCAGCTTCAGCCACATCGACATTCTGGATCGGTCCCACATTGTTGTAATAACTGTCATGTGCGAGATACATGCCGGACAAACGGAAGGCGGCGTTATCGCCAACCGGCACGTTGATCATGCCGCGCGCTTCCTTGTGATCGTAGTTGCCATAGCCGACCTCGACATTGGCGTCCCAGATGCCGATGCCCGGCTTCCACGCAATCGCGTTCACAGAGCCAGCCATCGCGTTCCGGCCGCGCAATGTGCCTTGCGGACCGACGTTCACTTCGACGCGTTCGATATCGAAGAAGGCAGAGCCGATCCCCGATGGGCGCGGGACATAAACACCGTCATAGTGGAATGCAGCTGCCGGGTCGCCAAGCTCCGTATTGTTCGAAGAGCCAACACCGCGGATCCAGATCTCTACGTTGCCGCCGTTGTTTGCGACCGTCAGGCCTGGCAGTTCGTCGTTGAAGTCCGTGATGTCCTGAATGCCTCGAGCACGCAGATCATCTCCGGCGAAGACAGCTGCAGTACCTGCATAATCCTGCAAGCTCTGCTCGCGACGATCAGCGGTCACGACGATCACGTCATCTTGAGCATCGCTCAACTCTTCATTCACATCATCATCAGCCGCAACATCTTGCGCAGCCGCTGGTGCGGAAATCATGGCGCCAAGCACCAAAGCAGACGCTGTGCTGAGCGCAGCAAAGCGACGTGCAGACACACGTGTGGTAATGTTTTTCAAGGTATCCTCCCCAGAATCGACCGGTGCTTATACACCCCTCGCCATTATGACTAGCGGCAATTGTGAGCGTTCACAAGAGTGTAAATGAACGTTCACACAAGGCGGTCGGAAAGTGTGGCATTTGCGCACAATTGACTGCGATCTGTCCCACTAGGCCGGCGGATCGGTCGTGCCTAGCTCTCGGTTGTTAAAGGCGTCAAAGCCGTTGCGAACTGATCGCTGAGCTGCTGGAGCTTCACAGTCCGGGCCGCTTCAACGGGATTCTCTGCGGAAATCACCGCAGCGTTACAGCGCAATGTCTGCGCTGCAAGATCGATAGACTGCAACTCATTGAGGAAGCCACTTACAAGCTCCGGGTTCAGACACAGTTGACTGCCGAGCGCCTCAACCAATTGTGCGACCTCCTCCAAAGAGGCCGTGATGGCGGTACGAAGTTCAACTGGAAGCTCGCCGCTCATCAAGCTGCTTCCAGCAGCTCGGTGTCGTGCAACAATTTGCCCAGATCAATAACCGCAACCATGTTTTCGCCGATCGGAACGAGCCCTTCGATATAGCCCGCAATGGGCTCCTCGGAGATTGCATCGGGTTTTTGCAGAGCAGCAGTCTCGATCGCGACAATATCTTCAACGCTGTCCACGATAAGCCCGCGCGCCTGGCCATTCCATTCGCTCACAATAATCGGGTTGCGCGGCGTCGCGTCCGTGGCATCCCACCCCAGACGCTGCGACAGATCGAACACAGGAACCACAGTCCCGCGAAGGTTCACGACACCAGCCATGAATTCGGGAGCCTTGGGAAGCTTGGTGACAGGCGACCACGCGCGAATCTCGAGGATCGACATGATATCGAGGCCAAACAGCTGGCCTCCGACCTGAAAGGTGATCAATTCGCGTTGCATCATTGTTCTCCTCGATTTGCGCGGTTCAATGGACGACCCGCCGTACTGCGGTCGCAAGCTTTTCGGCATCGAATGGTTTGACGATCCAGCCCGTCGCGCCAGCATCACGCGCGCGCTGCTTCTTTTCCGCAGAGCTTTCGGTGGTTAGCACCAGTATCGGTCGGTCGGCATGACGGCTCCCGGCGCGAAGCTGCTCGATCAAACCGAAACCATCCAGGCGTGGCATATTGATATCGGTAATCACCAGATCGACTTCATTTGAGGCAAGCCAGACGAGCGCATCCTGGCCGTCCTCGGCCTGCTCGACTTCAAATCCTTGCGCCGCGAGCGCGTGCAACAAAAGTGCCCGCATGCTCGGGCTGTCATCGACGGTGAGTATCCTGATCGTCCGGTCCATGATGGTTTCCTCCGAATGTCCTTCTAAAACAGTTCCACATCGCCGCGCGCTGCAGGCTCCGGGAAAGTGGGAGATGAAGTGGGCGCTTGCTGAGCGTCGGTTCGGGTGCAGCGCACCAGGCCAGAAGCAGGGCGGAAACGAACGCGGCGCGCGCTCGCCCCTTCCAGATCGCAATCAGCTAACGCGATGCCCTCGCGCTTGAGAAATTCTCGCGCGAAGAGGGCGTTGGCTGAACCGATTTGCCGAAGGTTTGCATTCATGTTTGCACCGCCGAAAAGCCGGGCGCGCAATCGCGGCTTGCTCGCGCCACGCGCCAACATCTCGTTGATCAACAGTTCCATCAGATAGGCGCCGTAATGCTCATCCACCTGACAAGACGTGCGAGCGAATGCTGGTTCGGCGAGCAGGAAATGGTTCATCCCGCCGATCCGCGCCACAGGATCAAACAGGCAAGTCGAAACGCAGCTGCCGAGCACAGTGTTGAACTCTACATCAGCATCGCCTGACGCTCTAGCTTCGCCCCGCATGACGGTAATCCTGCGCAGCGCTCGCGCAGGTTGCTGGTCTAGATGAGTGAGCGCAGTCATGCAGCGCTCACTTTAGTCAGGTACGAAGCAATCTCCCTGAGCGAAAGCACTGACTGAGCCGCGCCCTTTTCAATCGCTGCGCGCGGCATCCCAAAAACCACACTCGATGCTTCGTCTTGTGCGATGGTTGTGGCGCCGCTTTGCTTCATTGCCAGAAGACCATCGGCTCCGTCCTGACCCATTCCGGTCAGGAGAATGCCAAGCGACTTCGATCCTGCTCCGCTGGCGGCAGAGTGGAACAACGCATCAACGCTGGGGCAGTGTCCTGAAACGGGATCACCTTCGCGCAAAGAAGTGCGAAGCCCACCATCACTGCACTTCACTACCCGCAAATGTCGCGCGTCTCCCGGGGCGAGGTAGACATATCCACGCTGTAAGGTTGTGTGATTGTCCGCAAGGGCAAGCATCGGCTCGCACACTGCGTTAAGTGACTGCGCGATCGCGGCGGCAAACTGCGCGTTGACATGCTGCACAATGACGATCGGAGGACAATCAACAAGCAATCCGGCAAGGACTTGTCGCAAAGCCTCAACTCCGCCGGTAGAAGAGCCGAGAACCACAAGCTCGGGGCGATTAACAGGCGGCTGTGAACTCGACGCAACGGCCACCGAAGCTCCGGTTTCTCGAAACTTCTGGCCCACCTGTGCCGCTTCCCGCACGAGACGAACGAGCTCGCCGCCATCTTCAAGCGGCATGCCCCCTTTTTGAGTGCTCTTTGCATAGCAACTTACTGCGCCCAGTTGCAGCGCATGCGCAGTGATCGCAGTTCCCGCCTGAGTGGACCCGGAAACGATGATCACAGGTGTGGGGCGCAATTCCATGATCTTCTGCAGGAATGACAAGCCATCCATTCCCGGCATCTCGATATCAAGCGTGACGACATCAGGATCGAGCTCGCGAATAAGAGTGCGCGCCTCTTTCGCATCACAAGCATAGCCAACGACTTCGATGTCATCCTCTTGCGAAATCCGTGCCGCCAGTAGGCTGCGGAACAGGCGGGAATCATCGACGATAAGTACGGAGATCGCCATCAGCTGCGCCTCCGGTAGATTGTTGGTCCAAGAGTTTCGAGCCCAAGCTCGGTATCTGATCCGATACGTTCGGAATGCCCGATAAAGAGATGGCCTCCCGGTTTCAGCTGCTCAGCCAGACGCCTGACCAATCGGTCCTTGGTCGGCTGATCAAAATAGATCATCACATTGCGGCAAAAGATAACGTCGAACTGACCAGACATCGGCCATTCGCCCAGTAGATTAAGCTCGCGGAACCGCACTAGGTCACGCACTTGCGAGACGATCCGCAACTGCCGTCCGACGGGCTCGCACCAATTGGCGAGAAGCGCTGTTTCGAGGTTTTCCAGAGCGTCCTCTGGATAGGTGGCATTCTGGGCGGTTTCCAGCGCGTGCGGAGCCAGATCTGTGGCCAAGGCAAGCACATCCTTATGCGCGAAAGCCTTCCCGGCGCTGCGATCCGGACCGAGCAGGACCATCATCAAATTCCAGATCTCTTCGCCGCTTGAACACCCTGCTGACCAAATGCGCACAGCCTGGCCTGCCTTGGCTTTTGCAGTTAGCGGCGCGCGCAAATGCTCTGCCACGAAGTCGAAGTGATGCGCCTCGCGGTGAAAATAGGTGTGGTTGGTGGTCAGCGCTGCCAGTGTTTTCGCGATAAGAGCGCTGTCGCGAGCAAGCAAAGCCAGAAACTCCGCAAAGGTCTGGCAGCCAGAGCGGCGCACATGCGGTGCGAGCCGCGAATAGACCAGCATCCGCTTACTCTCATCCAGCACAATGCCGGTATGTGTGTGAGCAAGTTCAGACACTTGTGCGAAATCGCGCGCAGAATATACCTGCGGACTGACGCCAGGGATTATCCCGCCTTGAGCATCGGATGAAGGATCAACCACCAAGGTCATGCGGCAAGATCTTCTGTCGGTTCGCGGCTGGCCGATGTGACGATGTGATCGACGTCGACAATCAGAGCGACACGGCCGTCTCCCAGGATCGTCGCACCGGCAATGCCGGGTACCGGGTGGTAATGTGTCTCGAGGCTCTTGATCACAAACTGGCGTTGGTCGGCGATCACATCGACCAGCAATGCGACCTGTCCAAATCGCTCTGTCTCGACGATGACAAGCACGCCGTCTTCAGGTTTGGTGCAAGTGCTAGGCTCGCCCACAAAATTGCCAAGCGGGACAATTGGCACAAATTGATCTCGCACATTAAGCATCTGGCGACTGGTGCCGAGACCGCGCACACTGTCTTGTGTAGGGCGCAAGCTCTCAACGACATTTGCCAGAGGTATGACCATGGAATGTTGGCCGACTTGCACGATCATCCCATCAGCAATTGCGAGTGTCAGCGGCAAAGTGAGCACGAAAGCCGTACCACTGCCGGGCGTGGATTCGATGGTAATGCGTCCGCCAAGCTCTTTCACATTCTGGCGCACCACATCCATTCCGACCCCGCGGCCGGATATACTGGAGACCTCTTTTGCGGTCGAAAAACCCGGCGCGAAAATGAGATTGTCGATTTCCTCGTCTGAAAGTGCCTGACCTTCGCTGACGACGCCTTTCTCGATGGCTTTCGCCAACACTTTCTCGCGATCGATACCGCGACCATCATCTGAAATTCGAATGAGAATGCGGCCCGCACGATGCTCTGCCGAAAGACGCAAGGTGCCGTCAGCCGACTTTCCTGCTTCAACCCTGTCCGCAGGGTCTTCAATGCCATGATCCACGGCATTTCGAATAAGGTGAGTCATGGGCTCGCCAAGCCGCTCGATAACTGTCTTGTCGAGCTCAGTTCCTTCACCCTGCACTTCAAGCTTCACATGCTTGCCGGTCGACGATGCCAGTTCGCGCAAGAGGCGCGGAACGCGGTTGAAAACGGAACTGATCGGCTGCGCGCGGATCGCCATTGCGCGTTCCTGGATATCGCGCACCAGCCCCTCGAGCATGGCCAGCTCTTCGATATGATCCATTCCATTCGCGCCGAGCTTTTGTGCGAGCATTGCTTGCGCGATGACCAGTTCGCCAACGCCGTCAATCAGCTTGTCGAGTTTCGACAGTTCGATCCGCACCGATTGATTCTCAGTTGCATTGCGCTTGGCCGGAACCTTCGCTGGTTGGGGAGCATTGCCGACCGTGGGCACCTCCTCTTCAGCCTTCGCAGCCACCTGAGCCTCTGCGACTTCGGTTTCGCCGACATCGGTATGCTCGCCAGCATGGGCAACCGGCGGAATGTTCTCGTCGGGACCATAGGCAAGGCCACAGGTCTCACCGGCAAAGTCGAATATCTCTGCCACATCGGCCTGATCGACCGAACCGGGCATCTCGAACGTCCATCCGAGATAGCCTCGCTGAGGATCAAAGGCATCGAGCGAGGGAACCTCTTCTGTGTCGCAGTGCTGGCACGTTCCGCCCATTTGCCGCAGCTCGCGCAGCCACAGCAGCGGATCATTGCCATTGGTCATCGCCTCTGCATGTGGACGCACATGTACGAGCAGGCCAGGAGCGGGTGGCTGTTGTGCAACAGGCTCCGCCGCTGACGATGGCGCAGCCAGATCATCGAGCAAGCCATCCAGATCGAGGTCGTCTGAGGGGGCTTTGTCTTGTGTGACCTCGACCTCTTTCTGCTCGCCCGAGCTGGCCTCGCCACTCGCCGCATTATTGTCTGCCTGAGCCGCCGTCAGCTTCGCGATTAGCGCTTCATCGTCCGGTGCATCAGTCCCAGCGCGCGCCGCATCGACGTGGTCGCGCAAGCAGTCGAGCGCATGCAGCATGAGGTCGACAAGCGGTTCAGTCAGCCCCACACGATCTTCGCGCACGTCCGCAAGCAATGTCTCAAAGCAATGTGTAAAGCCTTGTAGCGGCATATGGCCGAATGCGCCTGCACCGCCCTTGATCGAGTGCACCGCGCGGAAGATCGCATTGATCGTTTCCGCATCCTGTTCGCCGGCTTTGCATGTCTCTAGCCCGGCTTCCGCCGCTTCCAGAGACTCCTCACATTCTGTGAAGAATACACCTTGAATGTCATCGAGGTTCATACCGCTTCTCCTGCGTCGAGCAGACAGCCGAGCCCGCACATGGCAATGGCGCTTTGCAGTTTTTCCGAAGCCTCGACGATGACGATGCCTTCACCGGTCTTTGAAGCGGAAACCAGCACCTGGAGTGCGGCCTGACTGAACTTCTCAACCTTGCTGCCATCAACGCAGATGGCGTCGCTGCCCTGGGCTTCCGTCAATTCATTGTAGATGCCGCGAGCCGCCACGCGATCACACGAGCGAGGCAAAACTATCGTAGGCATGTTGCTTCTCCGCCGAGTCCTGCACCGAGTCCTTAAAACTCGCTCCAGTCATCCTCATCGAGATCTTGCGCCAGCGCGAGATTTCCGACCGTTTGCGGCTGAGCGCTCCGCGCTTTTGGTTTCGCCGCCACAAGGCTCGGTTGACGGGCATGATCGGAGACTTCAGCAGCCGTGCGGAATTGCGCGACCAGACGATCGAGCTCGCCCGCCTCATCCGCGAGGCTGCGGGCTGCCGCGGTCGATTCTTCCACCATCGCTGCATTTTGCTGCGTCATCCGATCCATGTCGTGGACAGAGCTATTGATCTGGTCGAGATTGGTCGCCTGTGTGGTCGCTGCTTCCGCAATCTGACTGATCTGATCGCGCACTTCACCTACGCGCTCGACGATTGTCGAAAGCAAATCGCCGGTCTCACCAACCAGCGAGACACCTTCGCCAACCTGCTCCGAACTAGTCAGGATCAGTTCCTTGATGTCGCGCGCCGCATCGGCGCTGCGCTGCGCCAAAGCGCGGACTTCATTTGCCACCACGGCAAAGCCCTTGCCCGCATCACCTGCGCGTGCCGCTTCGACACCAGCATTGAGTGCAAGGAGGTTCGTCTGGAAAGCGATCCCGTCGATAAGATCGATGATCTGCGTAATCTCGCCAGCGGACTTTTCGATGTTGGCCATGGCGGAGACTGCACGCTCGACCACCTCGCCACCATGCGTGGCTTCGCGGTGCGTGTCAGCAATCGAGTTTTGCGCATTCTGCGCGTTTCCAGCAGTTTCCTTGACCAAATCAGTGACCTGGCTCATCGCAGCGGCGGTTTCTTCCAGGCTTGCCGCCTGACGTTCATTGCGTGAAGCCAGATCATCGGAAGCCGCACGGATTTCCGATGCGCCAGTGTTCACACCCTTTGCGGATACGCCCACATCAAGCATCAGCGTTCCCAGCCGCTCGACCGACTGGTTGAAGGCTTCACGCACCGGTTCATATTGAGGCTCGTATTTTTCCGTGAGGCGATATGTGAGGTCACCATCGGCCAGCTTCTCCAGAGCACCAGTTAGGCCGTCTACGACGACTTTCTGATCCTTGGCGCTGTTAACCTGCGCGCGCGACGCTTCACGGAAGACTTCGATTGCGCGCGTCATTGTACCGAATTCGTCTTCGCCGTGTTGGTCCGTTTTGCCCGCTTCCAGATCACCATCTGCCATGCGATTCATGACATTAGCAGTGTCCGCAAGCGGTGCGAGAACACGGCGCGACAACCACCAAAGGCCTCCGATCACACCGCCCAGGATCACAATGCCGCCTCCAATCAGCATGCTTATCGACGACCACAATTCGTTGTTCGATTTGGCTTTGAGTTCGGCTTCAACGTTGTTGGTCATTGCGACCATCTCGTCGATCCGAACCCGGTGAGCGTCATAGAGCTGCGAAGCGCGAGTCCTTGATTGACGCATCGCTTCAACGTCACCTCGACGAGCAGCGGGAAGAAGCCGTTCGTTTACCTCTTCCCAGAAAGCCTCTGCGTCCGTGGCTACGTTCTCCGCCAGTGCCGCTTTAAGTGTTGGGTCAAGGTCTGATGCGGACCAAAACTCTGCTCTTGTGCGCCAGGCCTGCTCCAGCTCGCCAAGTTCAGCGCCAAACTCGTCGTATTTCTCGGGCTCATGCACGAGCCGATTAACAATCAGATAGCTCTCAACAAGAAATTCCGGAGGCGGCAGGATATCCGCGTAGAAGTCATCAAGTTGCTTACCTTGAAGATAGAGTTCACCGCCATAGCGTACCTTGTGAATGTTGAATGCTGCCATAATCGCAGCCAGCAAAGTGATCGCGATGATTGCGGCGCCGCCAATTCGCGCCATGCGTTGGATCGTCATTTCTAAGAGGCCCTCATCTTGTTGAGGGCGCACACGCTTTCGCGAGAGAAGCATGCGCGCCTGGTGAACCGATGCAGTTAATGAGCGCGCGCGAACATGGTCTTTCCCGTCGCCCACGTGACAATCCTTAGGTCGCTGCAACGCCGCGTTTGGCGGCGCGACTTATGCGGGGGTGCGGATCTATGTTGCATGGCGGGAAACAGCGCTGAGCGCAAAAGGAGTAGGTGTGAAAGAAGCAAGAGTGCTGGTGGTCGACGATTCAGCAGCAATGCGCGCATTGTTCTGTGACATTCTCGATCAGGCAAAGTATGTTGAAGTCGTCGGCACAGCGCGCAGCGCGGAGGAAGCGCGCGACAAGATTGACGAGCTTCGCCCTAATGTCCTGACGCTTGACGTGGAAATGCCGGGAATGAGTGGGATCGAGTTTCTCGAAGAGATCATGGCTGAAAAACCGATGCCCGTTGTAATGCTGTCGAGCATCACGCAATCCGGCACAGGCACAGCTCAGAAAGCGCTTGAACTGGGTGCGGTGGATTGCTTCCCCAAACCGCTCAATGCATCGCCTGAGGTGTTTGCAGAAAGTGTCGCCAAGCTAGGCGAAATGGTGGTCAACGCAGCCAATGGCGAAACGACGAGCACTGCCAGTTCGGGTGGCGATGCCGGAGCATCCAGTTACACATCGAACGGGACTGTCGTCGCGCTAGCTGGGGGGCCTTCTTGCCTCGATACGCTGCGTCAGATCCTCGCCGCGATGCCAAACAATTGTCCAGCGACATTGGTGTTGACCGATTGCGACAAATCAAGCGCGCATGAATTCGTGCACAAAGCGAGCTCCTATGCTGCTTGCAAAGTGGCTTTGGCTTCGGGCGATCAGATGCTTGCGCCTGGCACTGTCTACATCGCCGCCTCGGGCGACCACCATATCCTGATCGAAGACCCGCAAAACCCGGTGCTCCGCTTGGCAGATCGCGATCCGGTCAACGGCTTTAGACCGTCTGCCGATCTGCTGTTTGGCGCATTGGCCCGAAGCAAAATTCCTTGCATTGCCGGATTACTCGAAGGCGACGGGGAAGACGGGGTGCGTGGCCTAAAGATGCTGGATGACACCGGACGCACGGTCTTGTTGCAACAGGTGTCCATGAGCGGCAAAGCGCAGCGCATTGAAGCAGCATGCCGCGAAGGTGCGGGCGGCACGCCTCTTGCCGTTAGCGACTTTGCTACAAGACTTTTGGATTTGACCCGCGCTGAATAAATCGAGACTCTGGCTCGGGTTTGGTGACCGGAAGAAATTGGCGCACCCGACAGGATTCGAACCTGTGACCTCTGCCTTCGGAGGGCAGCGCTCTATCCAGCTGAGCTACGGGTGCTCCTGAAGAATGGTAATGCGCTATCAACACATAGACCGCGCCTCAGCGCGCGCGGCGCTTAGCAAAGGCTGCGATGGCCTGCCAACAAAAAAGCTTTTCACGAAGTCACACAACGATGAGCCACTCAACACGACTTGGCCCGCAACCCTCTCGATAGGCGCGTTAGCCTTTCAGTAAGTGAATCGCGCTTAACCTTTTTCTCGACATGACAGCAATCGAATCTCCTGAACAGCTAAGGGCCATGCGCGAAGCACTGGCTGAACGTCGCCCGCTTTCCAAGCGCTGGCGCGAGCTGCATGCACTTGGCCAACAAATCGCTGTCAAAGCACAGCTTGCACCGGAGCCTTTTGAGGGCCCGATCGCTGACTTTCCGAATGCGGTCGTGGATGCGGCACCCTGGCACCGCGATCTCGCTGAACAAGCGCTTGAAGATATCGATGCCATGCTGCAGCCGGGCCTCACGGCATTACAAGCGATCGAAGCGCGCGGCACAGACGTAACCGCGCCTGCGCTTGCCTTATGGCGTGAGTTTTACAATGCCCGGGAAGGTCTGATGGGATTGGCACCAACGCAAACCGCGCCTGCGGAAGCTGCACAAGGCTAAACCGCACACTACGTCATATTGGCGGATCAAGCTTGACCTTGTTCGCCATATGTTCCAGCATATCTGGATGGCGACACAAATCTCTTCCCAACGCGATTCGCAAAGCCCACTGATCGATGCAACTGCTGTGGCGCGCGGGATTATGCGGCTGTTTGCACGGAATGACATCTGGTGCCTGCCAGAGATGCCGCTGCGAGGTGGTCGGCGGGCCGACCTTATGGGCGTGGATGCAAAGGGCCATGTGATCATTGTCGAGATCAAGACGGCACGCGGCGATCTCCTCGGTGACAATAAATGGCCTGAATATCTGGAGCATTGTGACCGGTTCTTCTGGGGTTTGGCAGCAGGCCTAGATCGCGGTCCGTTGGACCAGGCTGACTATCAACCCGAGTGTTGCGGCGTCATGATTGCGGACGGATATGATGCTGAAATTATCCGCCCTGCCCCGCTCAATCCTCTGGCAGCCGCCCGCCGCAAAGTGGAAGTAGAGCGTCTCGCGCGCGCAGCGCTGAGGCGTCATGCGGTCGCAGGCGATAGCGAGCTCGCACCATATTTCCGCACAGAATGAGCCATTTATAACGCCAGGGCGCAGCATCTCTGCTTGCATCCATCCACGGCTATGCCGCATAGCTCATACATGGATGTCGCACTCTCAACAATGATGGCTGCTCTGCTCGCAGCAGCAGGCATGAGCGCTGTGATTGCGACACGGTACCTCGCTAGCAGTGGTGTCTTTGCGCTCGCGACAAGGATTGTAAGGCCCGGGCTTTACGCTGGTCTCAACAAGCAAATCCGCAAGGAGATAGGCTGGTCGCTAGCTTCTGCTGCAATCTATGGCTTGCCCGCAGGTATCATTGCCTGGGGCTGGCACAATCATGGCTGGACGCAGATCTATACCTCGTTCAGCGATTATCCGCTCTGGTATCTTCCAGTCTCGCTGGCAGTCTTTCTTTTCGCGCATGACACATGGTTCTATTGGACGCACCGCTTGTTCCATCGCCCTGCATGGTTCCGTCGCGCACACTCGGTTCATCACGCCAGTAAGCCGCCGACAGCCTGGGCCGCGATGAACTTCCACCCTATCGAAGCGATCAGCGGCGCGATCGTTATTCCGCTGCTGGTGCTTGTCATCCCGATCCATATCTCCATGCTGTTCACTGTGCTGGCGATCATGACAATCATGGGCGTGACCAATCATATGGGCTGGGAGCTGTTTCCGCGCGCGCTTGTTCATTCGCGGTTTGGAGATTGGGTGATAACCGCCAGCCATCACGAAAAACATCATGAAGAGTATACATGCAATTACGGGCTCTATTTTCGCTTTTGGGACAAGATGTGCAGGACGGATCGCGGCTTGTCCGTGAAACTCGCTCAGCGAGGCACGGCATGACCCGCAGCGTGGCATTGATCAGCGCTGCAGCGCTTGGCCTCACTGCTTCGGGGGCAGGGGTCGCGCAGGAAGCGGCCAGTGCGTCGGCCGGCAGTGGCAAGGTCGTCATCGCGATCACCAACCTGCGCAACACCAAGGGCGTCATCCGAGCATGCATGACAACCAATGCAGATGTCTTTCCGCGTTGCCGCGAAGACCCCGCTTCACACCGAACCGTCGTTGATGCTGGCGAGAACGTGACACTTACATTCAATGGCGTGAAGCCGGGGCGCTATTCCGTCGCCTTGCTGCATGACGAGAATGACAATGGTAAAGCTGACCGCGCGCTGCTCGGCATGATGCCCAAGGAAGGGTTCGGCTTTTCGAAGGATGCGCCTGTACGGATGGGACCGCCCAGTTTTGACGATGCTGCTTTCGATTTCTCAGGCGGCAAAGCGAAGCTTTCGATAAAAATGCGATACATGCTCTGATCCACGGGATCCTGTGGCTCGAAGCAGATATTCCGATCCACTTAACGCAATGTTTACCATGGCGGTTCAGAACCCGAGGCAAGAACTATGCTTTCGGGGGCAACACCAGCCATGGATACGCTGCGCGGACCATTCGATACGAATGATCTCTTTGACGATGAAGTCGAATTCGACGCCGTTGATGAAGACGGCGTAAACGATCTGCCGCCATCGCCAATTGGTCAGGATGAGCGCCGCATGCAAGTGCGCGCCTACAATCATTGGGCAAGCCTGCTTAGCGAGCAGAACTACCCTTCGATCGAAGACCTCGATCCAGCCAATATCGATGATTTCGGGCCGTTCAGTGTATTGCTGGATTTCTCCAAAGGCATTGAAGACCCCTCGATCCAGTTTCTCGGCGAGGAGCTAGCGCAGGAATGCGGCACGGATAGCGCAATCAAGAAGCTTTCCGATGTGCCGAGCCGCTCGCTTCTGAGCCGTATCACTGACCACTACATGCAGATCCTCGCCAATCAGGCGCCGATCGGATTTGAAGCAGAATTCATCAATGATGACGGCATCACGATCATGTATCGCGGTATTCTGCTGCCTTATTCCAGCGATGATGAAACCATCGATTTCATCTATGGCGTCATCAATTGGAAAGAGATGGCGGACCGCCTGACCGCTGACGAGCTGCTCCTTGAAATCGACCATGCATTGGAAGGTGGCAAAGCACCGAAGCCAGCCGAAGCTAGCGCGCCGGAACAGGATGCATTGCCGCTCGAACTGACCGATAGTTGGGCTGATGGCCCGGCCGATCATGACGAGCATTTCGATGCGGAAGAAGACGACGCAGCCGATGCCTTGGAAGAAACGCTCCATTTCGACGATGATGATGATCTGCCAGCACCGGACTTTGGACATCTCGCACTTGATGACGAAGATGAGGAAGGCGAAGAAGAAGCGAATTACGACTTCGCTTCGTTGACTGACCATGTTGCGCCGCCAAAACCCAAAGACGATGCGCTCGAACTTGGCATGGAAGATGTCGCTCACGAACCATATTCCAGCGATCTCTGGAGCGTCGAAGCGACAGACGACGAGAATACGGCAGAAGGCGACATCCTTTCGCTCAGCGAGGAAGCGTCGATCAAGACTGAACCAGACAATGATGAGGTGCTAGACCTCAGCAACGCGGCTAATTCGATCAGTCTGGATGAAACAGCCGGCGAATTCGAAGCACATGACACCATCGACTTGGCTGGCTTCGAACAGGGCGACACCGAAAACGAAGACGCCGGACTCTATGATTGCCTCGCATCCGCACGTGAACTCGCTGAAACCGCACGCACATGCGAAGATCGCAGCCGCAGCGCGCTTTATGCTGCAGTCGGCCGCGCTTACGATGTCTCACTCGCAGCCCAGGACGCACCGGAAGAATATGCCGAGTTGATCGCCGACAATGGTCTGAGCGTGCAGGAACGCGCGCCCATGACGCCTGTTGTGAAGTTGGTTTTCGGCGCTGAATACGACAAGACTCGCCTCACCGAATATGCTGCAGTACTGAGCCATGCTCACCGTGTTGGTATCGAGCGCGGCGAACTCGCTTCATTTCTCAATGAAGCAGAAGGCGGCCTTAAAGGCGTTGTCAGCGAAGAACGCCGCATCCGCAAAGAGGAAGCGGGTAAGACCGTTGAAGCGAAGGACGCTGTCCGCTCAGCGCTGGCTAAGAAGCTGCGCAAGCTGGATGCGATTGATCTCGATGATCTTGCTGGCGAAGGGAGCGAGTTCGGCCTCGTCATGATCCGCCGTAAAGAAGACGGGGAAGTCGAATTGATCGGCGAAATCGCAAAAGATATTCCGCTGATCGAACGCGCAGCCCGCAAGCTTCTCGGTTAATCCCGCTTCCATAAGCCTTTGCTTGCCAGCCTCTTGCCAAGCGCGCTACGGCTCGCGGCTATGGTTGCTGTTAAACGTCGAGGCATTCGCATCATGATCTGGGTCTTGGCCGCGCTTGCCATTTTTGGTGTCGCTGCGTTTATCGCGCTTCAAGTCGCCATTGCGCGCAACGGCCCGGCCGTCCTCGACACTGTGGACCGCTTGACCGCCGGTCAGAACGGAGCAGAGCGCTTGGCAACGGTCAGTTACGGCTCGCACCCCGCGCAGAAACTGGTGGTCTTGCGTGAAAAGGCGGTCACACCAGATGCTGCCTTGCCCGTCCTCATCTTCAAGCACGGCGGGAGCTGGAAGGATGGTGATCCGGAAGACTATGGCTTTGTCGGCCGCAGTTTTGCACCGCATGGTTTCATCACAGTGCTGGCTGGATATCGCCTTGGCGAGGACGGCCGCTTCCCTGCCATGCTTGAAGATGGCGCTGAGAGCCTTGCCTGGGTGCACTCCAATATTGCCGAACTCGGCGGAGATCCGGATCGCATCTTCCTGATGGGCCATTCGGCAGGCGCGTACAACGTCAGCATGCTGGCGCTCGATCAGCGGTGGCTGAAAGAGCGCGCAGTACCGCATAGCGTGATCAAAGGGGTCATCGGCCTTGCAGGCCCTTACGATTTCTATCCGTTCGACAGCGACAGCACACGCGCGACATTCGGTTCGTTCGACAATCCTGAAGCGACGCAGCCGATCAATTTCGCTGCTGATCCAGCGCCGCCTTTTCTACTGATTCATGGCGAGCAAGACACGACGGTCAAGCCGCGTAACTCGCGAGCGCTTGCTGAACAGTTGAAGCAGGCCGATATCGCGGTCGAGCTGGTGACCTTCAGCGACATGGACCACACAGCGCCGCTTCTGCATCTAGCCAGTCCATGGAGGCGCGCGCCAGACTTGCACGAAATCGTGCGTCAATTCCTTGCTAACCCTCCCACTTCAGTTCCGGTTCAGGGGGAATCACTCTAAGTAGATGGTGTAATGCGCATACTCATTTGGCCTTTCGCAATTCTCGCGAGCCTTGCGCTCGCGATCCAGCCGGTCGCGGCGCAGTCAATTCTGCGCGACGCGGAAACCGAAGCGCTGCTTGATGACATGGCTGCACCGCTGATTGATGCAGCAGGGCTTGAGCCAAGCAATGTCGACATGGTCCTGATCAACGACGGCTCGATCAACGCATTTGTTGCGGGCGGACAAGCGATCTACATCCATGCCGGGCTGATCGATGCGGCAGATACAGCCAATGAAGTCCAAGGCGTGATCGCGCACGAGCTTGGCCACATTACAGGCGGACACGTTGTTCGTTTTGACGAAGGCGCACGCGCTGCCAACAACATCTCAATCCTGAGCTTGCTTTTAGGGGTTGGCGCTGCGCTAGCAGGAGCTGGTGAGGCCGGCATCGGCATCATGCAGGCTGGCCAGCGCGCCGCGCTCGGCAAGTTCCTCGCGTATAGCCGCGTTCAGGAGTCGGCAGCAGACGCGGCAGGCGCTGAATATCTTTCCACTGCCGGGATCTCGGGGCGCGGCTCGCTTGCCTTCTTTGGCAAGCTGCGCAGTCAGGAATTCCGCTATGGCCGCAGCCAGGACGATGAAGCGGCCTTCACCCGGACGCACCCTCTTTCAGGGGACCGGATAGCCCGCCTGCGCGAGACCTACACGCGTGATCCCGCGTGGGACGCGCCAGACGATCCTGACATTCAGGCTCGCTTTGTTCGCATGAAGGCAAAGCTGGCAGGTTTCATGGAGCCTTCGGAACGCACGCTTGAGCGCTTTCCTGCCACCGACACGTCAGTTCCCGCGCGCTATGCTCGGGCTTATGCCTATCACAAGGCAGCGCAGGTCGACATGGCGCTAGCGGAAGCCGATGCGCTGTTGGCAAGCGATCCTAACGATCCCTATTTCCTGGAGCTCAAAGGCCAGGTCCTTCTTGAATCCGGGCGCCCGTCCGACGCTCTGACGCCGCTGCGCCGCGCGACACAGATCACCAACGCCCAGCCGCTGATTGCATCCATGTTTGGTCATGCTTTGATTGCGACCGAAGATGAAGCCAATCATCCAGAGGCCGAGCGTGTGCTTCGCGCTGCGGTTGCTCGCGACAGGTTGAACCCGTTCGCATGGTATCAGCTGGGCGTAGTCTATGCCGCTCGCGGCGATCTGCCGCGCGCGCGGCTCGCAAGCGCAGAGCAACAGGTCATGACACGGCGCTATCCCGATGCGCTGCGCAGCGCGCAGGCAGCAGAAGCAGGCCTTCCGGTCGGCTCGCCAGACTGGATCCGCGCGCAAGACATCTCATTGCAGGCCCGTGCCGCGCTGGAACAGATCCGCGATAACCGATAGCAAGCCTCTTTTCCTTGATTGCATAATCTGCGGTAAGAGCCGTGAACGGTCTTATGCTTTGGATGGATAGATAGATGAAACAGCTTCTCACCACTGCAGCGCTTGCCGCAGCTTGCGGCTTTCTTGGTGCTGCGACATGGTCGGTAACGGGCCTGGCTGACAAACGCACGGAAGCCTATCTTCTGGACAATCCGCAGCTTTTGCCAGCGATGGCGCAGGCCTATGAAGAGCAAGCCGCGTCTGACCGTCTCGCGCAGATCGGTGACCAGGTCTACGAACCTTTCCCCGGCGCGGTGCTGGGTAATCCCAATGGCTCTAAAGTGCTGGTCGAATTTACCGACTACAACTGCCCCTATTGCCGCGTTGCAAGCAAACAAGTGGCGGACCTGATTGCACAAGACCCGGAAGTCAAAGTCGTCATCCGCGAATGGTCCATTTTCCAGGGTAGTGAAGTAGCCTCACGTATGGCGCTCGCCGCAGCGGACCAAGGTAAGTTTCCGGAGTTCCACAAAGCGATGTTCGAGCTCGCACCCGCAAGCGCAGAAAGCGTGCGCGAAGCTGCCGAGCGGGTAGGTTTGGACATGACGCGGGCTCAGGAATTTGGCCAGTCGCGTGTCGTCGAAGCAGAGCTGCGCAGCAATGCTCTGATTGCCCAGCAAATGGGCTTTACTGGAACTCCTAGCTGGATAGCGGGCGGCACGACATTCGAAGGCGCGATCGGCACCAGCGCACTGCAAACAGCGCTCGACCGCTAAAGGCTGATGTATCGCTTTGCGGCAGGACTAGTTGCACTTCTGCTGCTTGCCGCAAGCGCGGCTGCGCATGCCCTATCGGACGAAAAGCAAGTCGCTGAAGCGGCCGAGACAGCGACAGAATCTGCCTTTGAGGCCCGGCTTGCCCGCGACCAGAAATTGCAGGATCTGGGATGGCGGCTCGCGACCGCTAATGCACAATTCTGCAGCGACGCGGCGCCGTCGATTGGCCTGCAGCTGCTCGATACAGCCAGCTTTCGCAGGCCCGATGCTATCCGCAAGGAGCTCGGACTAGTGCATGATTTTGCTGTACTGACAGCCGCGGCGAGATCGCCAGCAAACGCCGCGGGGTTAAAGCCACTGGAGCCGATAACGCATATCAATGGCTTCGAGCTTTCAGGCTGGGCTGCGACAGAGCCATTCCACTGGCAGCGCACCGAACGAGTGCATGAGCTGCTTGAGACGATGCTGTTTCTACATGGCGAAGTCCGCATAAGCCAGCCGAACAAGCTGGATGTTTCCATAACAGGTCAGCCTGCTTGCCCGACACGGTTTGAACTCGCCGGTGGTCAGGACACCGCACTGGCCGATGGCAAGCGCGTACGGATCAGCGCGGACTATCCTGCATTCGAGTACTCAGATGACGAGCTCGCCGCACTTATTTCGCATGAGCTAGCGCATAATATTTTGCGCCACCGCGCCTGGCTTGACGAGAATGGCCGCAAGCAGAAGAATGTTCGCCTGACAGAGCGTGAAGCTGATCGCTTGGCGCCCTGGTTGCTCGCCAATGCAGGTTTTGAGCCTGAAGCCGCGCTGCGCTTCATGCGCCGCTGGGGGCCGGAGCATTCAGGCGGCCTCTTTCGCAAGCGCACGCATGAAGGTTGGGACGAGCGGGCCGAACACATCGCTGCGGAAATTCCGCTCGTTAGGCATGCGCTGAGCGAAACCGGTCAGGCCGACTGGCGCGCGCGCTTCGAACGCGAAATCACTCTTCCGTAACAGCGGCGTACATCGAGTTTATGGGCTTCTCCATCACCCGGCGCACCATCGGTTCGAAGAACGAAAGCGGCGCACTGTCGTAATTCGGATCGAACGCCGCCTGGTCGTATTTCTCGCAGAAATGCGCGCAGGCTTCAAACGAAGGATGGCCGCGATATTGCTCGCGAATGTCCCTGTTCATGCCGACATGGTGGAAATAGAAATAGCCTTGGAAAGCGCCATGCTTCTCGCAGATCCAATGCTCTTCTTCAGAGACGAACGGCTTGATGATAGCCGCTGCCACATCAGGGTGATTATAGGTTCCAAGTGTATCACCAATATCATGGAGCAAGGCCATCACGACATAGCGCTCGTCCCGGCCATCGCGGTGCGCGCGAGTCGCCGTTTGCAGGCTATGCTCCAGCCGGCACACCGGAAAACCGCCGAAATCCCCCTTGAGCAGCTTCAAATGATCAAGCACGCGGTCCGCCACACCTTTGGCAAAAGCGCGATACTGGCCGCCAATTATGGCCCAATCCTCTGCCGTTCCTTCCATCATGGAAGTGAACTTCGCGCGCTCCTGTTCCGCGCCTTCAGGATGGTCAATTGTCGCCATGATTCTCTCTCCTTGCAGACAAGCAGTGTAGCGCGCGCGACAGCAAGCAGCAAACAAACTGCCCCAAAGCGTGCAAATCGGCTAAAGGGATAGTCGATGGCTGTTCTGCCTTTTCGTCCTACGCCCTTCTTTGCCAACAAGAACAGGGCATTCTGGAACCTCCAGCTTGCAGGCTGGGGCGGGGCCTTTCTGCTGCGCGCGAGCGCTGCGATTGCCAATAGCCAGCCGCTCGACCTGCTCGCTGTCATCCTTGTGACCACCATCACAGGCTTTTCCATCACACTGGTGCTGTCTGTCATCTATCGCCAACTGTTCGGCCGCCAGCCGTTTGTGACCTGGAGCATGACAATGATCGTGCTGGTGCTGGCCGTGATTGTCCACGCGTCGATCGATGCATGGGTGCAAGGCATTTACTACGCCGGAGCCAGCGAGACGACATTCGCGCAGCGCTTCATCGGTCTCAGCTATATCCCGGCGACACTGCTGGTGGGCTGGAGCGCGCTCTATTACGCGATCAATTTCTTCCTAACGGTTGAAGAGCAGGCAGACCGTTTGGAGCGTTTGGAAGCGCAAGCAACCAGCGCGCAGCTCGCTATGTTGCGCTATCAGCTCAATCCGCATTTCCTTTTCAATACGCTGAATTCCATCAGCACATTGGTGCTGCTCAAACAGACCGAGCCTGCGAATGCGATGCTCACGCGCCTCAGCGCATTTCTGCGCCACACGCTGATTACTGAGCCCGGCAGTCAGGTAACGCTGGAGCAGGAAGTCGAAACGCTGCAGCTCTATCTCGGCATTGAGCGCATGCGGTTTGAAGAGCGGCTGCGCACGCATTTCGAGATTTCAGATGAAGCGATGCAGGCCCAGCTCCCATCCATGTTGCTGCAACCGTTGATCGAGAATGCGATCAAATATGCAGTCAGCCCGCAAGAGGAAGGCGCACGCATTAGTCTGGTCGCAGAAGTCAGCGATGGCCGCTTGAAGATCACGGTCGAAGACACCGGGCCTGGCATTTTTGGCACCGCAGGCTATGCAACCAGCCAAGGCGATTTGCTGTCCTATGCAGCGGCGCAATCCGATTCGACGGGCGTCGGCCTTGCCAACATCCGAAGTCGGCTCGCACAAGCCTATGGCGACAACCACCGCTTTGAGACCCGCACGGGCCAAGGCGGCGGATTTACCGTTTTGATCGAAATCCCGTATGATGCGGAGATCAAGCAAGAGGCCGAACAGGCCCAAAACCCGAAGTCTGAACAGCCGGAGGCACTGCCCTCACCTGCAGATCAGGCCTCGGGCAAACCCTCAGAACCTGCCACCGCACCCCCGCTTCAGGCAGGTCGTCCGATTGGAAGTAACGCATGACTATTCGCACAATCATCGTCGATGACGAGAAACTCGCAATCCAAGGCCTACAGCTGAGGCTTGAAGCATTTGATGATGTCGAGATCATCGACACCTGCTCGAACGGGCGCGAGGCGATCCGCAAGATCAAGACCGAGAAGCCGGATCTGGTTTTCCTCGATATCCAGATGCCAGGCTTTGACGGGTTCTCCGTTGTAAAAGGCGTGATGGAGATCGAGCCGCCGCTGTTCGTGTTTGTTACTGCCTTTGAGGAGCATGCCATCCGCGCGTTTGAAGCGAATGCCGTGAACTATCTGATGAAGCCGGTCGATGAAGACAAGCTTGCCGATACAGTGGCGCGCGTACGCCAGCGGATCTCAGAAAAGAAAAGCGCGGAAGAAGCAGACAAGCTCAAAAACGTGCTTGCTGAAGTTGCTCCCGATGCCGTTGAAGGGATGGGCGAAAGCGAACCGACAGAACGATTTGAAAAGCTCATCAATGTGAAAGATCGCGGCCAGATTTTCCGGGTCGAAGTCGATTCGATCGAACACATTGAGGCAGCGGGCGACTACATGTGCATCTATACCGGCGACAATTCACTGATCCTGCGCGAGACGATGAAAGATCTGGAACGACGGCTCGATCCGCGCACATTCCAACGTGTGCACCGCTCGACGATTGTGAACCTCAATCAGGTCCGTCAGGTCAAGCCGCATACCAATGGCGAATGCTTCCTCGTCCTCGATTCAGGTGCTGAGGTGAAGGTCTCGCGGAGCTACCGCGATGTTGTGGCGAGGTTCGTGCATTAGTTTGTTACGTGACCAAGCCAACCGCGCTATCGCATGCGCGGATCCGCTTGAGGTCGCGCAGAAAAACGGCCACACAGCGCCAATGTCTCAATTTCAACTCGATGGTTTCGATCTCGATACATTTGTCCGCGACACTCTGGCTGAAGACCTAGGCGAAGGGCTTCCCGGCGGCGGCCATGACGTCACTTCGGAAAGCGTGATCCCGACCGATGCACGCTTTTCAGGCGTGATGGACAACCGCGATGCGATTATCGTCGCGGGGCTCCCCATAGCAGAAGCCTTCTTTCGTGCGCTCGAACCGGATATGGAGATCGAGCTGCTGGTGGATGACGGCGACGCGGTGGAGCCTGGCACAGACTTGATGCGCCTATCCGGCAATGCCCGCGCCATGCTGACCGCTGAGCGAAGCGCGTTAAACACTGTCCAGCATCTCTCCGGCATAGCCACCATGGTGCGCGAATATGTGCGCACCATGGGAAATCCCGATTGCACGCTGCTCGACACGCGCAAGACTATTCCCGGCCTCCGCCATCTCGAGAAATACGCAGTGCGCATGGGCGGCGGTAGCAATCACCGCATGGGCCTGTGGGATGCAGCGATGATCAAGGACAACCACGTGCTTGTCGCTGGCAATGTCGGCGAAGCCGTGCGCCGCGCAGTTGCCGCAGGGGTCCAGGAAATCATCTGCGAGGTTGACCGGATCGACCAGATCGAGCCTGCCTTGAACGCGGGCGCAACTCGTTTGCTGCTCGACAATATGGAACCGGACAGGCTGCGCGAAGCAGTTGCGCTCGTGGCAGGGCGCGTTCCGACGGAGGCGAGCGGCGGGATCAATCTCGACACGATCAAGGCCAAGGCAGCGACCGGCGTGAACTATGTCTCTGTGGGGCGGCTGACGCAGAGCGCGCCCGCAGCAGATATTGGGCTGGACTTTACGCCGTTGTGATGCGGTCGCTCGCAATAGGGCTAGTCGCATTAGCGCTGCCGGCAACGGCACACGCGCAGGCCTATCAATGCCGCGTTCCATCAACGATAAGCGTTCCCGAAACGCGCAGCGATGGTCCTACCCGGCAAATGCCGATCACCGGATACACGCTCGCAATGAGCTGGAGTCCGGAATTCTGCAAACCGCGCGAAGACAGCCGCGCACACCGCATTCAGTGCTCGGGCGATAATGGCCGCTTTGGGCTGGTCGTTCACGGCCTTTGGCCCGATGCCGCGCGGAGCTGGCCGCAATATTGCCCTGCGACGCGCAAGATCACTCCGGCAGAAGCGCGCCGCAATCTCTGCATGATGCCTTCGACGCGGCTCTTGAGCCATCAATGGAACAAGCATGGCAGCTGTATGGCTCGCCGTCCGGAAAGCTATTTCAGGATCACCCGCATTCTTTGGAATAGCCTACGCAAGCCCGATTATGATTACATCTCACGGCAGGAAGACCTCACCGCAGGCGACATCCGCCGTGCCTTTGCCGATGCCAATGGGCGGCATGTCCAGCCTGCCCATGTCGGCGTGAAATTGAACAGCCGCGGCTGGCTGGAGGAAATCCGGCTATGCTATGGCAAGGACTTCATGCCGACCCGCTGTAAATCGCGAACCTGGGGCGCGAAGGATGAGGAACCTGCAAAGATCTGGCGCGGGCTGTAACTTCCAGCGAAAACGCTACTGAATAGCCCGCTGCAGCACTTTCCAACAAAGTTGACAAAGTTGACACCTGTCAACCGGGCCGAATTCGCCTCAACCCCGCAGAATTCTGCCGTTGTTGGCGTTTCCAACAAAGTTGACACTTTTCCTATTTTTACAAAACTCTTGGCGGTCTTCCGAGAGCGTTCTTGGCGTGCGCCCTTGCTTCACGCAAGGAGAGGTCGACGGTTTCAAAGAGCGCCTGCGCGTGTAACTCGAAGCGCGAAAGTAGGAAATGGAGGATCAGGCCGTTGCGCTTCTTTCATGCTGAACCCCTCGTCATTAGCTCAAGACAGGCAGGTTTCAGCAAATTTTGCTCGTTGAAGCTGTTATCCTGAAACGAGTTCAGGATGACGGGCTATGGGAAGGAATACAGACGCTCTTCCGAGTTATCGCCTCCCCCTAAAGAACGCCCGCAGCATTTCCGCTGCCTCACTCTCGCCCATGCCTGAATACACCTCGGGCTTGTGCAGGCACTGCGGATGTTCGAAGATCCGCGCGCCGTGTTCCACCGCTCCGCCTTTGGGGTCAGAAGCCCCATAATACAGCCGCGCAATCCGGGCATGTGAAATGGCGCCCGCACACATCGCGCAAGGCTCCAGCGTGACATAGAGATCGCAATCCGCCAGCCGGTCCTGTCCCAACTTCTCTGCCGCCGAGCGAAGCGCGCGAATCTCTGCGTGTCCTGTCGGGTCTGGAGGCGTTCTCGTGGCATTGCCAGCGCTCGCAATCAAAGCATCGCCTTGCATCACTGCAGCGCCTATTGGAACCTCGCCAGCAGCCTCAGCGGCACGCGCAGCATCAAGTGCCGCTTGCATTCCGTGCGGGATAGGCCATTTGCTCATATGCCAAGCGCTAAACCGCGCCACAAACAAGCGCAACTTTTCTTGACGATTCGCATATCCCAAGCTAAGCGCGCGCCTTTCCGGGATAACCCGAGCAATTTTCGGCCTACGGCATGTCCGAGCGGCCCCATTGAGAACGAGTGAGACACTATCATGTCGCGTATTTGCGAACTGACCGGCAAGGGCCGCCAGGTAGGCAACAATGTTAGCCACGCCAACAACAAGACCAAGCGCGTTTTTCTGCCGAACCTGCAGAACGTCACGCTGCTGAGCGAGAAGCTCGACCGCAGTTTCAAGTTTCGTGTGTCAACGCATGGCCTGCGCTCTGTCGAGCACAATGGCGGTCTCGATAACTGGCTGCTGAAGACTAAAGACGACAAGCTGTCTTCAAATGCGCTCAAGGTGAAGCGCGAGCTTAAGAAAGCTATCGCTGCTGCATAAGCTTGGCGATCCTTCTGGATCATATTCAAAAAGCGAGAGGCGCTCGGACAACCGAGCGTTTTTTGTTTTTGGGCCTTTCGTTTTTCCTGAGGTTCGAACTGTCAGTCTGATGGACGCCAAATCAGTCTGAGCAATAAGGTCTCTTGCAGGTTCGAGAAATTGTCATCGGCGATGACGTAAAGCTCTGCGCTGCCATCTTCGCTCGGAATGCTCGCAAGCCCTTCGAAGTTGGCGTCCAGACCGGGACCCGAGAAGCGCGCGATAATTTCTGCGCCCCAGACCTCGCCCTCTTCAATGGTAGAGGGGTCCGCGATTGCAAGCGCACTGCGAAAGCGGATCGGCCATTGCAGGCGGATATCGCGCAGCAGGATCATCACGCGTCCGTCGGGCAACATGGCGGCATCGACCGGACTGAGTCCCTCCAGATCGGGAAAGCGGAAAGCGAGGGGCTCCTGCTCTTCGACAGGATCACGCTCGAACAGGAGGCCCGCAGTGCCTGTGGCAAACCGGCCTTCTGGCGCTTCGGCAAGCACGAGAAAACGTCCATCGGGAAGGCGCTGCAAGACTTCGGGCCCGCCATTCATGGGCCAGTCCAGCATTTCTGGCGGGTCGCGCTCCGCAATCGTGCCATCGGGTGAGTGACGCTCTATAGTCTGCGTGTTCTCGTAAGACGCCCAGAGCGCGTCCGTTTCAGGATCGCGCGTAAGGGCTTCTAGATCGACCAGTTCGCGCGGCAATTCACGTCGCTGGCCCAGATTGGGTTTGAGGAAGTCCATGACCGGCTTGCCGCCACCGCGTCCGGGTATCGGCAAGGTCAGCAAACGCGCCTTGTCGCTTCCTGCCAGTAGAGTGGTCTCATTAAGCGCCACAAGGCCGGAGTAGCCGCCAAAATGCGCGCTTTGGCTGGTCAGCTTCCATGCGGCATCGAATGTCAGACTGTCCGATGCGAAACTGCCGGTCGGCTCAATCCGCTTAATAATGAGCGGTGCGTCATAAATGATCGGCGGCGTAGGCGAACGCACCCAAGTACCTGGTGTGAGCGCTGCTACGACACACCCCAACAGGATCAGCCTGCGGATCATCCTTGCGCTGGATTAGTCTGCGTCGGGCAGGAAGAGCAGCGGGTCGAGCCGCGCATCGTTCCACTTGATGCCCCAATGCAGATGCGGCCCCGACGAGCGACCGGTTGAGCCGACCCTACCGATCAGCTGGCCTTGCTTCACAACATCGCCTTCTTTCACATTCAGGCTCTGTGCGTGGAGGAATGCCGAATTCAGGCCCATTCCATGATCGATGATCAGGAGATTGCCTTCAAGGCTGAAGCCGGTTGCCGCGAGCACGACAACGCCATCAGCTGGCGCCACAAATGGCGTCCCGGCACCCGGCGCAATATCTAAACCCGAATGGTAGCTCCCCGGCTCACCGCGATAGATGCGCTGTGAGCCGAACAGGCCAGAGATGCGGCCTTTGACCGGCCAGACGAAGTCCTGTTGCCAGCCCTTGGCTCCGGTCTCTTTCTCGCGCGCGGCTTTGATTGCGAGCCATTCAGGCTCGCGCTTCTTCCACCACTCTTCGCTGCTGCGGCCTGTGCCTTTCGCGACATTGACCCGCTCGATCTTCCATGCGCGAGGAGAGATTGCCAATCGCTGCTCAACAACGCTGCCATCAGCCATTGTGGCTTTCAGAACGGCTTCATCGCCTGCGTCTCTGTCGAAAGCTGCGAAAAAATCACCGTAGCGGCCGATCTTCAGATTGGTGCCGCCAAGCTGCGCTGAGACTGCACCGGCGGGCGCAACACCCTTAATCCAACCTCCTTGCGTGAGCTCGCCTTCGAATGTGAAACTTGCAGGCACGTCGCGATCCTCTTGCGCCGGCGCTGAAGGAGTGGCTGGCTCTTCTGCCAAGCCTTCCGCCAGCGTACCGTCTGAAGGCGTTTCTTCGGCCGGCGAAGTCCTAGCGTCACTCTGCGCAACACAGCCAGCGATGGCCAATGTTGTAATCAGCCCAAGTCCCGTCCTGCCCAGCCGGCGAATCATGCCTTGCCGGTGAGGCGCTGTGTGGCGGCTTCGCAGGAAACATAGGCTTCCTGATGTTCCGCACTCCAATAGCGCAGCTCTTCCAGAGGAATCGCTTCGCCTGTTACTGCGCAGAATACATGCTGGCCGGGCTGCAGCACCCGGAATCCATTGGGGCCGTAGAGGAGCTTGGCTCCTTTGTCGCTTGAAGACATCAACATCCCGCTCCCATAGCAAGCTCGACCTTGTGGGACAATTAACCGAACAAATCCTCTTGCGCGTCCGATGTTCCACCAGCCCTCGGTTTGGCCGGTTTGCGTCGCGCTTGAGCTGGCGCGTCACCGGTGCTCACATCCAGCACGCCGTCGGCGAACTGTAGGCTGAGCGCCGCTTCCTTCTCCGCCATAACCTTGCGGGTGAGCGCTTGGCCTGAACCATCGCGGACGATCGCATAGCCGCGCTTCAAAGGCTCCTCCGGATGGAACTGGCTCGCCAGCCGCCAGAGGCTGTCCAGCTGCGCCTTGCGCTGCGCCAGAGGGCGCTCGACTAGTGCGGGAACCAGCCTGGCGCGGGCCAGCCTGCGCTCGCCGTCCTGCACACTGCGTTTCAGCAGCGAAGGCGAAAGCCGCGCCGCCGCGCCCGCCAAGCGCTCGCGCCCTTGCGCAGCTCTGTCGCGCAAGCCGCGCCGCAAACGTTCCGACAGATCGTCGAGCTTCTGCGCCTGAGCCTGCAAGAGTTGCTCGGGCTTGGGCAGTCGCCGCGCGCGCGCTTCCAAACGCTCGCGGCCCAGCTCGACCGGGCGATAGACCGCGCGGCGCTGGCGAATGGCAAGATCGCCCAGCGTTGCCGCAAGATCCGCGCGTACCGGCACCGCCATTTCCGCCGCTGCGGTCGGCGTGGGTGCGCGCTGGTCCGCAGCATAGTCAGCCAGAGTCGTGTCGGTCTCATGCCCTACTGCCGAGATCACGGGGATCGAACATTCCGCGATCGCCCGCACGACGATCTCTTCATTGAAGCTCCAAAGGTCTTCAATCGAGCCGCCCCCGCGCGCGACGATCACGAGGTCGGGCCGTGGCACAGGACCGGAGCCGTCTAGCGCGCTGAAACCGCGCACCGCGCTCGCAACCTGTTCTGCAGCGCCCTGCCCCTGGACCAGCACCGGCCACACGAGCACGTGCGAAGGAAACCGGTCCGCCAGACGGTGCAAGATATCGCGAATGACCGAGCCGGTGGGTGACGTCACAACGCCGATGGTCTTGGGCAAAAATGGCAGCGGCTGCTTGCGCTCCCTCGCGAACAGCCCTTCGGCTTCGAGCTTCGCGCGCGTCTTTTCCAGCAGCGCGAGCAGAGCGCCCTCGCCTGCGATCTCAAGGCTTTCCATGACGATCTGGTATTTGGAGCGGCCCGCATAGGTCGTCAGCTTGCCCGTCGCGATAACTTCCAGACCATCCTCTGGCATGAAAGCGAGGCGTGCAGCACTGCCGCGCCACATGACGCCGTCAAGCACGGCTTTCTCATCTTTGAGCGCGCAATAGAGATGACCAGAGGCCGCGCGTTTCACACCCGACAACTCGCCGCGCAGGCGGACATAACCGAACTGATCCTCGACCGTGCGCTTCAGCCGCGAAGAAATCTCGGTGATCGACATCGGCTCGTGATTGTCGCCCTGCCGCTCACGCGCTACCAGCCGTCCGTCTTCATTTTGGGAATAGGGATCGGCCATGAATATCCTTTTGCTTGGCTCGGGTGGACGCGAACATGCGTTAGCGTGGAAGCTGGCGCAATCCCCAAGCTGCACCAAACTCTTCGCATCCCCTGGCAATCCGGGCATCGCAGAGGAGGCCGAACTGGTTAGCGTTGATGCAGGCGATCATGGCGCGGTCGCCAGCTTTTGTGCGAGCCATGCGATCGGTCTGGTCGTGATCGGCCCGGAAGCGCCGCTGGTTAATGGTTTGGCCGACAGCCTGCGCAGCAAAGGCACCCCCGTCTTCGGCCCTTCGAAGGCAGCCGCGCAATTGGAGGGCAGCAAGGGCTTCACCAAGGATCTGTGCGAGCGCGCGAACATTCCCACCGCAGGGTATGTCCGCACGTCTTCACTGGATCAAGCGATGACAGCTCTTGCAAGTTTCGATGCGCCTTACGTGCTCAAGGCTGATGGCCTCGCGGCCGGCAAGGGCGTTGTGATCGCTGAAACGCGTGCTGATGCCGAGGCGGCGCTATCCGACATGTTTGGCGGGCAATTCGGCGAAGCAGGTGCAGAGGTCGTTGTCGAGGAATTCATGACCGGCGAGGAGGCGAGCTTCTTCGCGCTCACTGATGGGGAGGCAATCATCCCCTTCGGAACCGCGCAAGACCACAAGCGCGTGGGCGATGGCGATACCGGCCCGAATACTGGCGGAATGGGCGCATACTCGCCCGCGCCGGTTTTGACGGACGCATTGCAAGCACGCGTGATGACAGAGATCATCGAGCCGACCGTCAGCACCATGGCAGCAGAAGGCATGCCTTATTCAGGCGTGCTCTATGCTGGCCTGATGCTGACTGACGAAGGCCCGAAGCTGATTGAATACAATTGCCGCTTCGGCGATCCGGAATGCCAGGTGCTGATGATGCGCTATCAAGGCGATCTCGCGGCAACCATGCTGGCTTGCGCAAAGGGCGAGCTGGCTTCGCTTGGCGATGAAGCGCTTAGCTTTGATCCGCGAACTGCGCTCACCGTTGTGATGGCAGCCAACGGCTATCCGGGCACGCCTGAGAAAGGCGGCGCGATCGATCTGGCGGATAGCCAAGCGGACGGCGCGAAGGTATTCCATGCGGGAACTGCGCTTTCTGACGGGAGACTCGTGGCAAGCGGAGGGCGCGTCTTGAACGTCACTGCGCTCAGGGATTCGGTAACTTCGGCACAATCAGCGGCTTACTCTGCGGCAGGAAAGATACACTTCCCAAGCGGATTTTGTCGAAGCGACATTGGCTACCGCGAAGTGGCCCGCGAGCAGGGTTGATCCCAAGCCTTTACTAGCTGCCTGATTTCCTACGTATTTCATCTGGGTTGCGAAGATTGTGGGCTCCGCTCACGGTCTAATTCATTTCGGGCTGTGGAAAAATTCACGCCTCACCCCCCTCCCGGCACGCTTCGTAAGTGCGTATAAGACGGGCTCGACAATCATACGGTCGCATTCAGTTTAACAAGAACGAAGGTGGTATGATGTCCTCGCTGAGATACCATAGTCAGGGTACCAATAACTGGTTGCCAAATTCACGGCCGCTGGACCCTGAAGCAAGACGTGCAAAGTTCGGCCCGATCCGGCCGATGGGATATGAGGAACGCTCTTGGTTGTCCTCGCTGTTCTCCCGGCGCTGAGCATGTGAATTTTTGACGTGATAGACCGGCCTGGCCGGCTCTTTTGTGTATCCCGCATTCTGCTGCGCATCCGGCATGTGGCGCCTGTTGTTGATTTAGCCAGAGTGCTTAGCTGGTCCGCCATGGATTCCGGCGCAAAGTTGATTCAGATCAATGCGCAATGGCCATCAAAGGCTCATTGATTCAGGCGGGAGATGTCCGATGAAAACCGCTTTTGCTGCCTTAACGCTCACCGCCGTTCTGAGTTTGAGCGCCTGTGCAACCATGGAAACCAAACGCAGCGTTTCCGCGCGGGCTGATGCGCCTGAACAGGCTGTTGCGCTCAATCGGACAGCCAAGGATCGGCATGGTTTCGTCCAGGCCGCCTGCGGCGGCTGTCACGCCGTCGATCCGCCGGGATTAAGCCCCAACCCGCAAGCGCCAACTTTTGAATCGATTGCCAACCGGCCCGGCCTTACGGAGGATACTCTCGCGGACTGGCTAACCGATGCGCACAATTATCCTGAAGTCATGGATTTCGATCTGGAGGCTCGCCATGTCGAGTGGGTGGCGGAGCATATGATATCGCTCCGCCGCAAAGACTATACACCGGCGCCAAGCTGAACCTCTAGCTGAGCTTGTCAGCCATCAATTGCTTCATGTCGGCTTCGGGGCGCGGGCCATAATGGCTGATGACTTCAGCTGCTGCGATGGCTCCACGCCTCAAGCATGCGGCGAGGTTTTCGCCCTTGGCATGGCCTGACAGGAAGCCAGCAGCAAATTGATCGCCAGCGCCGGTCGTATCGATCACCGCGTCGATCGGCTCTGCGGCAACTTCCGCGCGCTCGCCATGAGCAACGGCAACCGCGCCTTTTTCGCTTCGGGTAGCGACGAGAACAGGGACCTTGCCCGCGATGGCCGCGATCCCTGCGTCAAAGTCGCCCTCGCCTGTCAGTGTTGCAAGCTCGCTTTCGTTGACGAACAGAATATCGATAACACCATCTTCAATCATCGCTCGGAAATCATCGCCATGGCGGTCAATTACGAAGCTCTCGCTTGCAGTGAAAGCAATCTTGCGACCTGCCTTGCGGGCGACATCGATTGCGCGGCGCATCGCTCGTCGTGGCTCCTCCGGGTCCCACAGATAGCCTTCAAGATAGAGTATCGAACCACTTGCAATGAGATCTTCATCCAGGGCTTCAGCTGGCAGGAATTGGCCTGCACCGAGGAAGGTGTTCATCGTGCGCTCGCCATCGGGCGTTACAAAGATCAAGACGCGGCCCGTCGCAGGTTCGCCGCTTCGTGCGGGCGTATCAAAGTCAATGCCGGTGGCGCGCATGTCGTGCGCGAAGACCTTGCCCAACTGGTCATCAGCAACCTGCCCAATGAACGCGCATTGCAGCCCCAACGTGGAAAGCCCCGCAAGCGTGTTCGCAGCAGATCCGCCAGAGAGTTCGCGCGCTGGCGGCATGGATGCATAAAGCTCGTCCGCTCGCGCCTCATCGACCAGTGTCATTCCGCCGCGATTAAGCTGGAGCTCCTCGATAAGCTCGTCTGGGCAAGAAGCGATGATATCAACAACGGCATTACCAATCGCGATCACGTCATAGCGGGGTTCGGCCACGTACTAATCCTGTTTTGAGAAGAAATATTACTGCGGGGACGCCTAGCGGCTCGGCTCACCTTAGCCAAGGGGCGGATTGCACATGTCGCCCAAGCAAGTGGATTGACGTAAAGAGATGCCAAAGCGAAAGACAAAAGCTGACTTATGCATCTCGCCATTTCCTCTATCATTAGGGCGTTTGGTCAGCTGGCAGACCCGGCAATCCTGCGCGTGCTGGCGAAGAGCTTTGCCATTACACTCGGCGTGTTCGTCGCGTTCGCATGGGCAATTGTGCAAAGCCTGCCTTGGCTGCTGGGCGAGTATCTCGATCTTGAAGGCGACGCCTACATTGTCATCGGCACACTAATCGCTGTGCTGAGCGCCTGGTTCCTGTTCCGTGTGGTCGCGCTTGCCGTGTTGCAGTTCTTTGCCGATGAAGTTGTGACTGCCGTGGAGGCACGCCATTATCCCGATGCTGCGAACCGGACACGCAAGCTCCCATTCCGCGAAGACCTTGGCAATTCGCTACGCGGTATTGGAAGGACACTGGGCTTCAATGCATTGGCCTTGCCACTCGCCATCGTGTTGTTCTTCACTGCCATCGGTCCAGCGATTGTCTTCCTGCTGGTCAATGCCGTTTTGTTGGGCCGAGAACTGACAGATATGGGCTGGCTTAGGCATAGAGCCTCGCCACAAGACAGCACTCCGGTCGGGCCATTCGAGCGCCTTGCGCTTGGCGGAGCAGTAGCTGGACTGATGCTGATTCCCTTCGTCAATATCCTCGCGCCAGTGATAGGCGCTGCTGCAGGAACGCATATGGTTCAGAAGAAGATGAAAAATAACCATGATTGATCTTCGGAACCTCGTCAGAGCCAGTTCTGCCTTCGCGCTTGCCGGACTTCTCAGCGGATGTGCATCAAGCGGGCCCGTTTTCATTCCCAGTGGGCCGCCCAATGCTGGAGGAGCACCAAACCCTCAAACATCAACGCGGCAAACGACCACTCAGCCGACGAGATCTGGCTCATTGCCACCCGCATCGACGAGCAGACCAACCCCCACGATCTCCACCACCACCCGTCGTACCCCGCAGATCATGCGCGCGCCGGGACTTGAAAATGTGATCGGGGCTTCTGCCAGCCAGCTGGAACGCCGGTTTGGCCAGGCGCGGCTCCGCGTTCAGGAAGGCGATGCGCTGAAGCTGCAATTCAGCGGAGAGCCGTGTGTTTTGGATGTTTATCTCTATCCCATGCGTCAGAGCAGTACGCCCAGCGCCACACATGTCGAAGCACGTCGTGCCAGCGACGGAAAGCCGGTGGACAGAGCTTCCTGTGTCGAGGCCCTGCGCCGCATGTGATCGCGCTTCGACGGTGGTAACCCGGTCTTAAGCCTGTTCTGCGACAATCTCCCGCGAAAACAGGGGATACCATTCGCATATGAGCATTCAGTTCTCTCAACTCGCCGCCAAAGTCGCGGAAGACGGTGTCGTGACGCCATCCGAACTTGCCGATCTGCGCCAGCTCGGCTGGGGCGACGGCAAGATCTATCGCGAAGAAGCCGAAGCCATCTTTGCGATCAACAACACATTGAAGTCACGCGATGACCAATGGGTCGACTTTTTCGTGGAAGCGATCAGCGAATTTGTCCTCAATGGATCCGAGCCGCGCGGCATGTGCGATGAAGATGAAGCCAAGTGGCTGATCGGCGCCCTCGACCACGACGGAAAACTCGACAGCATGGCCGAGCTCGAGACCCTCGTGCGAATTGTCGAGAAAGCTCAAAACGTGCCCGACCTGCTCAAGAATTACGCGCTGCGTCAGATTGAGCAGGCCGTCCTGACAGGGACCGGCCCAACGCGTTGCGGCGGCAACCTTGCCGCCTGCCACATCTCGGCTGCCGAATGCCGCCTGGTGCGCCGGTTGATCTTTGCCAGCGGCGGCCATGGTCCGGCTGCTGTCAGCCGCCATGACGCGGAGTTCCTGTTCCGTTTGAAGGACGAAACGCTGCAGGAAGAGAACGCACCGCAATGGGATGACCTGTTCGTTGATGGTGTTGCGAATTACTTGAAGGGATTCGCCCTCACCAATGCTCAACTGGACCATGCACGTGTGAAAGAGCTTGAGAGCTTCATCGCTGACAACAAACCTCGCGTTGGCCGCTTTGTTGGCGCAATGGCCCGCGAGTTGCCACAAGTGCACAATCACTTTGGCAAAGTCTTCGGCAAGAAGCCCGAAGGTCAGAACTATACAGAAGCGGCGGCTGCCGGAAACCTGGTCGATGACAATGAGCAAGTCTGGCTTGAAAAGATGATCGACAACGATGGCGAAGTCGATGATCTCGAACGCGCTCTGCTGACGCGGATCATGGAAGAAGGTTGACCGTCAACCTTTAAGGGCGACGAAACCGGTTTCAGCAAGCTCCCGCCAGCGTCGCTGCCGGTGGCCATAGAACACGCGCGCAAACAACGCGACGAAAGGCGTGAGCAGGCCTGCCTCGATATCGACGCGGTCGGTGTAGCGCGTGCCTTGGCCTTCGGGTTCAATGAAAATCCAGTGGTCCCAGCGCTTGATCAGCGTTCCATGACCGTTGTCACGCAATATCCTGCGGGCGCCTTGAGCGGGCGGGAATTCAATCCCGATGGTTTGTTCGCCGATGGGCAAGAAGCCGAAGGCGAGCATTCCCGCGGGGTGCTCGCCTTCTGACCAGCGTTCAGGAAACTTTCCACTCGCTGGCACGAATCTCACCATAGGCGCTGCGATATGTTCCAGCAGCGCTGAAGTCTGAACTCGGTCCCAGACCTCGTCAGGATGTATTGGAAGATGGGTGGTTAGCTCGACGCGCGTCGCCATCAGACCATGAAGCTCTCACCGCAACCGCATGCGCCCTTCGCATTCGGATTTTCGAACACAAAGCCTGCGGTAAAGTCGTCCTCGACCCAGTCCATGATCGAACCAACGAGGTACAGCACGCTCGCGCCGTCGATGTAGAAAGTCCCGCCGGGCGTTTCGATCTTTTCGTCGAACTTCGCTTCTTCCGTTACGTAGTCAACGGAATAGGCAAGACCCGAGCAACCGCGCCGCGGGGTCGAGAGTTTCACACCGATCGCATCTTCAGGGGCGTTGCTCATCAATTCAGCGATGCGCGCTTCTGCACCTTCCGTGAGTTCGACAGCGGCGGGAATTTCGCGGGTTTTTGTGTCAGCCATATCAAAGCATCCCTAATTCTAGCCGCGCTTCATCGCTCATCTTGTCCGGGCCCCAGGCAGGCTCCCAGACGAGATTGACTTCCGCGTCGCGAATACCCGGAACGCTTGCTGCGCGCAGCTCAACCTCGCCAGGCATGGTTTCCGCAACGGGGCAATGCGGTGTCGTCAGCGTCATCGTGACGATGGCATCGCATTCCTCATCGACCTCGACATTGTAGATCAGGCCCAGATCGTAGATGTTGACCGGTATCTCCGGGTCGTAAATCTCTTTGAGTGCTGCAATGACCGCATCATGCAGCTCACCGCCGGGTTCACCGGGCGCGACATTCTCAGGCTTCTTCGCAAGGAACCCTTCGAGATAGTCGCGCTTGCGCTCCAGCTTTTCTGCTGCAGTCTCTTCGTCAGGATCAATCGCATCGTCCACGCGTGCACGGCGCGGCTTGACGACCTGCTCGTTCGGAGCCGGCGCTGCGACAAATTCCTTTTCATCGGATGGCTTGTTCATCCGAACAGTCTCCTTGTTCTCGCAATGCCTTCAAGCAATGCATCAATATCGCTATCATCAGAGTAGAGGCCGAAGCTGGCGCGAGCCGTCGCCGGAACACCGAGATGGTCCATCAGCGGCTGCGCGCAGTGGTGACCGGCACGTATGGCGACATTCTGCTCATCCAATATAGTGCCGAGATCGTGCGGATGAACCCCGTCCATAGCAAAACTCACTATTCCTGCGCTGTCTGCGGGACCGAAAACGGTCATGTCATTCATGTCGAGCAATTCGCGCTGCAATCGCCGCACCAGAGCAGTCTCGCGCGCGTGGATCGTCTCAAGGTCGATGGCCTCGACATAGTCGATCGCCGCAGCCAACCCGATCGCTTCCGTGATCGCTGGCGTACCCGCTTCGAAGCGCTGCGGAGGCGGTGCGTAAGTCGTCTTCTCGAATGTCACGCGGTCGATCATCGCACCGCCGCCTTCCCATGGCGGCATCGCATCGAGAATGTCCGAACGTGCCCACAACACGCCAATGCCAGTCGGACCGTAGAGCTTGTGTGCGCTGAAGACGTAGAAGTCGCAATTGAGCGCCGCCATATCGAGCGTAAGACGCGGCGCGGCCTGGCAGCCGTCAAGCAACAGCTTAGCCCCGACCGCATGCGCCATGGCCGCTGCGCGCTTCGCATCAAGCACTGAGCCCAGCACGTTGGAGACATGCGCGAGCGCGACCAACTTGTGCTCTGGTGAGAGCATGGTTTCCGCTGCATCCAGGTCGATCTGGCCATCGTCTGTCAGGGGGCACACATCGATGTGCGCACCGACCCGCTCTGCCAGCAATTGCCACGGCACGATATTGGAATGATGTTCGAGCGTTGAAAGCAGGATACGTCCGCCTGCCTTGAGGTTCGCATCGCCCCAGCTGTTCGCGACGAGGTTGATCGCTTCGGTTGCGCCGCGCGCGAAGACAATCTCTTCTTCGCGCGCTCCAATAAAGTCCGCAACCCGCCGCCGCGCCGCTTCATAGCGCGTAGTCATTTCAGCCGAGCGCGCATAAACGCCGCGATGGACTGTCGCATAATCTTCGCCCAAAGCGCGCGCCACCGCATCGATCACAGCGCGCGGTTTCTGCGAAGTCGCGCCGGTATCGAGATAATGCCACGGCTTCCCGTCAGCCGTTGTGAGGCCAGGAAAGTCGCTGCGATAATCAGCGGTCAAGATAGGGGCAGGCGCGTTCAAATCGTCGCCTCTTCCAGCTGTTCGAGCGTGCGTTCGAGCATCCGCTCGCGCGTGTCTGGATCGTCAAGTTCAACGAAGGCGTCGCCAATAAAGGCCTGCACCAACAGCTTGCGCGCGAGGTGTGGCGGAATGCCGCGCGCCGCCATGTAATAGGCCGCGTTCTGGTCGAGCTCGCCAATCGCTGCACCGTGTGCGCACTGGACATCGTCTGCGAAGATCTCCAGTTCAGGCTTGGTGTTGGCGCTCGCGCCTTTCTCCAGCAGGATTGCGCGAAAGCTCTGCGCAGCATCGGTTTTCTGCGCATCGCGCGCAACTTCGATCCGGCCAAGGAAATTGCCCGTAGCTTTGCCCCACTGAACGCTGCGCACGGTCTGGTTGCTCGTCGCATGGGGGTCTGCGTGAATGGTGCGTGTGACGAATTCCTGGACCTTCTCGCCGCCGCCCACAGTCACGCCACCAAATTCGAAATGCGCGCCTTCTTCAAGGGTCACTTCGATTTCGATGCGCTGATATTTGCCGCCTGCGATGACATGAAAGGCCTCATAGCGAGCGCCTTTGCCGACATGCACGCGGACGCGCTCGACATTTCCGGGACAGTCAGCACCTGCATCATGGAACGCGCAATGGCGCAGTGTTTCGCCAGCTGGGACTTCGTGCGTTGCCCAATGCGCCAGATGCGCAGGATCGGACGCTGCGAGGAAGTCGCTATCTGCATAGCGCCACGCTTCGTCCTTGTTGGTCGGACGCTCGAGAGTGGCCGCCTCAGACATCAGCCAGGACCTCGCTCATCAGCCCGTCATAGCCTTCTTCTTCGAGCCGCAGCGCGAGTTCCGGCCCGCCGGTTGCAACGATCCGTCCATCGGCCAATACAGACACCCGGTCCGGCTTCACAACATCGAGCAAGCGTTGATAGTGCGTGATGAGAAGCACGCCTTTGTCGTCGCCGCGCATGATCGCATTGATGCCTTCACCAACGACGCGCAGCGCATCGATGTCGAGACCGCTATCTGTCTCGTCGAGCACAGCGAACTGAGGCGCAAGAATGCCCATCTGGACCATTTCCGCACGCTTCTTCTCGCCGCCGGAAAAGCCGACATTCACTTGCCGCTTGAGCATCTCCATATCCATGCGCAGGAGGCCAGCCTTCTCTTTGGCGAGCTTCAGGAACTCGCCGCCAGACAATGGCTCTTCTTCGCGTGCGGCACGCTGAGCATTCAATGCTTCGCGCAGAAACTGGACGTTGGAAACGCCGGGGATCTCGACAGGATACTGAAACCCGAGGAACAGACCTGCCGCAGCACGCTCATGCGGATCAAGCTCAAGGAGGTCGATGCTCTCTCCTGACGCGTCCGTGTAAGTCACGCTCCCGCCGGTCACATCGTAGCCCGGGCGCCCCCCAAGCACATAGGACAGCGTCGATTTGCCAGCACCGTTTGGGCCCATGATTGCATGGACCTCCCCGGCGCTCACTTCGAGCGAGAGGCCCTTGAGGATTGGCTTGCCGACTACTTCGGCGGTCAGGTTCTCGATTCTCAACATTAATTGGACGCCTCGTTCGGGATCACTTCATTGGTAAGGTCCGTCGGGACCATGCGCGCTTCCTGCATCGCATATTGCCGCATGAGCTGGCGGTCGAAATCGCGCCCGCGCGAGACGTGAACCTCGGCCACTGTGCGGAACACGTCACCCGCCTTCTCAGGCGCGAGGACTTCGCTCCAACGGCCCTGACGAAGGGCTTCCTCTGACTGACGCACGAGCTTTGCTTTGAGCTTCTCACAGCGCGGAATGTCTGCCGCATGCTGCTCGGCAAAGTCCGCTTCGCGGCGGAATCGTCGATCCGCGTAATTCAAGCAACGGCGATAATCGTCGACCAGCGGCTTGATGATGATCGGATACTCCGTCACCCAATAGGTAGGCAGTGCTGTTTCTACAGCCTGGTCCATATTCGGAGCGGCTTGCATGGTGAGCGTCAATGCGAGTGCGGTGGTAAGCATTATCTGGCCTCAGAACAGAGTGAGAAATTGGGGAGCGAAATAAAGCGCCGCGCCGGTGCACAGGACAAGCACGACCATGCCAATGGTGGACGCCCCCCGGCTGAGCAGCATCACAAGTGCGAAAATCGCGGCGAGCGCGGGCACCATGAAAAGGGCGATTTTCTGCATGTCAGGCGACATCAGGTCATTGAGATCAGGCATCGGATTGGTCTCCCCCTCTTTCTGAATAGGAGCGGCCCGATGTTCTGTCTTTGGGACGTGAATTGGCGCGATGCTCGCGCTGGTTTTCACGTTTGTCAGCGATGCGAATACGCATGCCGTGCGTGATGCGCTGAAGGACGGTGTCAATGTCTTCCAGAATGTCTTTGGCTTTGAGGCGCATGACGCGGATGCCCACGCTTTCCAGGCTCTTGTCACGGCGCTTGGCGAGCGTTTCGTCCTGATCTTCCTCGTCGATCATGATGGCCATGCCAAGCGTGTGGCAGTTGAAGTCGACAATCGCGCTACCGACCACAGCAAAGCGTTTGAACGTGTAGCGCCCAAGGTCAGCTTTCGCGAACTTCGCGGCCAATGCTTTGTTTGCAGGCGAAGCGAAGCGCTTCATCTCGCGCGCGCGATCGTGCAGCGCGTCGAGCCGCTTCTCGCTGATCTCCCATCCACGGCCTTTCTTTTTGAGAACGGGCGCTTCAGTTGCCGGAGCGTCGGAAAGTTTGAGGGTCTTGCGGTCAGTCATTTGCTGCTCGCCACAGCCGGATGTGCTTGACTGCGTTCAAGAGGAAAACGCCCGCCATTAGCAAGAGTAGTCCAGCTAAGGCCGTTTCCCTGCTAAGCTTGTCAATTCCATTTGCGAGGGTGACCGCTGTCAACAGGAGCCATGCGAGTGCCCACAGACCATGACTTTTCATGTGTGAATTCATTAGCCCACGCTCCCTTCGAGCGAGATCGCCAGCAGTTTCTGCGCTTCCACTGCGAACTCCATTGGAAGCTCTTTGAGCACTTCCTTCGCGAAACCGTTGACGATCAGCGCGACGGCCTCTTCCTCGCCAAGGCCTCGCTGCATCGCATAGAAAAGCTGGTCATCGCTGATCTTGGACGTGGTGGCCTCATGCTCTATCTGCGCGGTCGGATTCTTCACCTCGATATAGGGCACGGTATGCGCGCCGCATTCCGAGCCGAGCAACAGGCTGTCGCATTGCGTGAAATTGCGCACATTGTCCGCATTCGCGCCCACGCGCACAAGCCCGCGATAGGTGTTGTTCGATTTGCCTGCCGAGATCCCCTTGGAGATAATAGTTGAACGTGAGCCCTTGCCGTTATGAACCATTTTGGTTCCCGTGTCGGCCTGCTGGTGGTTATTTGTAACCGCAACCGAGTAAAACTCGCCGACCGAGTCCTCGCCATTGAGCACACATGACGGGTATTTCCACGTCACCGCGCTGCCGGTTTCCACCTGCGTCCAGCTGATCTTGGAACGAGCCCCCTGGCACAGCCCGCGTTTGGTCACGAAATTGTATATCCCGCCCTTGCCCTCGGCATCGCCGGGATACCAGTTCTGCACGGTCGAATATTTGATCTCGGCATCCTCCAGCGCGACCAGCTCGACAACAGCAGCGTGGAGCTGGTTTTCATCGCGCATTGGCGCGGTGCAGCCTTCGAGATAGGACACGTAGGAGCCCTTCTCTGCGACGATCAGCGTGCGCTCGAACTGGCCGGTGTTCTCCGCATTGATCCGGAAATAGGTACTCAATTCCATCGGGCAGCGAACACCTTCAGGGATGTACACAAAGGTGCCGTCGGAAAAGACCGCGCTGTTCAATGTCGCAAAGAAATTGTCGCGCTGCGGCACGACCTTGCCGAGCCACTTCTTCACGAGTTCGGGATATTCCTTGATCGCTTCGGAAATCGACAGGAAGATCACGCCAGCCTTGGACAATTCCTCGCGGAAAGTCGTCGCGACGGATACGCTGTCAAAAACGGCATCGACGGCGACTTTCTTCGCGCCTTTTACCCCAGCAAGGACCTCTTGTTCGCCCAACGGGATGCCGAGCTTGTCATAGACAGCCTTGATATCCGGATCGAGATCGTCGAGCGAATCCAGCTCGACCTTCTTGGTCGGCGCGGCGTAATAATAAGCGTCCTGATAGTCGATTTCAGGATAGCCGACCTTCGCCCAATCCGGCTCTTCCATGGTCTGCCACAAGCGGAACGCCTTCAAGCGCCATTCGAGCATCCACTCCGGCTCTTCTTTCTTGGCTGAAATGAACCGCACAGTGTCTTCGCTGAGACCCTTCTCAGCAAACTCGGTCTCAATATCAGCTGACCAGCCATGCTCATATTCAGCAGCTTTCGCAGCCGCTTCCTTCGCATCCTGATCCATTTCAGATCGGGCCATGACATTATCGTCGTTGAGATCGACATGTTCGCTCATGCTGTTTCCTTCTCGCGCGCGAGCTCAAGAGTAAATTGGGTTAGCGGGATTGCGGCTAATGCGCCGCGCAATGCGTCATTGATCACCGGCCAATGCGGCTTCACGCTGCAATTGTGATCCACCGCGCAATCCTGCCCGTCAATGCAGGCTGTGAGCGCGATCGGGCCTTCAACCGCTTCGACAATGTCGGCAACGCTGATCGCAGCTGCCGGGCGAGCCAACTGCAAACCCCCGCCTGCACCGCGAACAGAGCGCAGCAACCCGGCCGAGGTCAGCTTTGTCACGACCTTTTGTACCGTTGGCGCAGGCAGGCCGGTCTCCGCCGCAAGCTCAGCCGCCGATACCCGTCCGCCGCCGCAATGGCGCGCAGCCGCTGTCATCGTTACGACAGCATAATCGGCAAGGTTAGACAGGCGCATAGCTCTACAACTTCAAATCAGACTGATTCGTTCCGATTTGCAGGTAGGCTTCAATCCTACGGGTTTCAACGCTTAACCGCTTGTTGCGAGTCGTTAGCGTTTGCCGAATTCGCCCATGCGAACGTCTGCTATTCAGCCCTCGCCATCCGGCATGCCGATTTCGCGCAGGTTCTTGGTATCGAGCATCTCTGCGAGAAACGGGTTCTCTTCATCGGACAGCCGTGCAGGCGTTCGTCCGGCAAACACCCGAATTTCGCGGATCATATGCGGCTGATCGTAAAACGCTTCGCCAATCTGGGCTTCCATCTCGTCAGACAGCATCGGTAGCGACAAGAGCGTTGCTGCACGCAGTGCACGGTACTTCCTCGCGAGCGCACGCGGCGGCAAGCCGAAATATTGCTCGGTCAGCCGCTGGGTCTGCCGTTCGGAATAGGCGACACGCTCCATCAAAGTGCCGACATCAGGATCAATGGCTTCACCGACCCAGCGATTGACTTGCCTGATAAGCTCGCGGTGGCGCGAATTGACCGGACGCAGTGTCGCGCGAATGAACTCGCTTAGCGCATCGACACAATCCTGCCCGCCCATGGCCCCCGAATTGTAGGCGGCACAAACCTTGACGCCCAGCTCAGTGATTTCCTCACCCAACCAGAGGCCTGCGGGATACAGCCGATTGCCATGTTCGCCAGCATGAAGCCCGGTGAGCGCCGACCAGCCGAGTGGCGACAAAGCGGCGCCAATCGAATGGAAGGGGCCTTCCACTTCAAATGGAGCGGCGCGCGAGAAAGGTGTGAGCAGATTGACGAGATTGCTGGGATCACGCCGTCCATCGGCGAAATGCATTTCGCCTTTGCCGCGCATGAAGAAAGTCAGATGGCCGATCGCTGCGGGCTGAATGTCGCGGATGACCGCTTCATCACAACGGAAGTGATAAAAGGTTGTGACGTAGTCCGACAGATCCAGAGGCGGCGCGATGTAGTCGAGCTGGAATGCGCTGGGCGGCGTAAGATCGAGCTCACTGGCATCGACCGCTGCATCGAGAGCGCTTTCACTGAGCGAATCGCTCAACCTTTCCCCTCGCTCTGTCATCGCACCCCTGCTTTGCGTCCCGATTTCGTCACCATGCCGGCCAGCGGCGGGGCGCGAATGATTCGCAAGTGCTTTAAGCGAAAAGAAAAAAAGGGGCGACCTCTTTGTAAGAGATCGCCCCGTTGAAGTTGAGGAACTCTTCGCATCGCTGCTCCGAGCCCTTCGGGTCGCACGAGTTTGTTAGCTGAAAGCGCCTCAACCTAATTGTATGCAAGCGACAACAATCGCGAATAAACATCACCTTAACCGTCATCGCTGTGAAACATTTGATGATTTTCTCAGCTCCGCGTTTGTCTGAGGTGAGTTGAGAACGCTACCAATACACTCGACACTGGTTCGCCGGCTTGTCATAGGCTCGCGCCATGCTGTTCCGCCTCATGCGCCCGGCGCTTTTCACACTTGATTCCGAACTGGCTCACAACCTTGCTTTGGCAGGTCTCAAGGCGCTTCCCTATCGCAAACCCTGCACCGTGGCCGCGACGCAAGTTGACATTGCGGGGCTGACTTTCCCGAACCCGGTTGGCGTTGCCGCAGGCTTTGACAAGAACGCCGAAGTGCCGGACGCCTTGCTCGGGCTTGGCTTCGGTTTCACGGAAGTCGGCTCGATCACGCCGCTCCCTCAAGCGGGCAATCCAAAGCCGCGCCTGTTCCGGCTGGTTGAAGACAATGCCGTGATCAACCGCATGGGGTTTAACAATGAAGGCGGCGAGGCAGCGCTCGCGCGGCTCAAAGCACGTTCGGGTCGCGGTGGTATCGTCGGGATCAATATTGGCGCCAACAAGGACAGCGATGATCGTCTGAATGACTATGCCGTGATGACGCGGATGATGGCGCCTTATGCGAGCTATCTCGCGGTCAATATTTCGAGCCCGAACACACCGGGCTTGCGCGCGCTGCAGGATGAAAGCGCGCTTACCGATTTGCTCGATCAAGTCATGGCTGCACGCGATGAGGCGATGAGTGAAGCTGGTGGTGATCCAGCCGCGCCGCCTGTGTTCCTGAAGGTCGCACCAGACCTTGAACCAGCAGACATTGATGCCATCGCAAGGATCGCGATTGAAAAGCAGCTCGGCGCACTGATTGTTTCGAATACGACGATCTCGCGGCCGGACTTGCGCTCGCATCATGCAGGTGAGGCCGGGGGTCTTTCAGGAGCTCCGCTTAAAGGGCTCGCGGTGCAACGTGTACGCGATTTCCGCAAGGCGACGGGCGGAGAGATACCGCTGGTGGGTGTCGGCGGGATCGCAAGCGCCGATGATGCATGGGCTCGGATCAAAGCAGGCTCGAGCCTGATCCAGCTGTACAGTGCAATGGTCTATGAGGGCCCGGGACTGGGTGCGCGTATCGTGAAGGGCCTTGAGCGCATGATGAAGCGCGAAGGATATTCCAGCATTGCCGAAGCGGTCGGAACCGAATAGCTCTGCGCGCTATGATTGATCGTCTAACGTTTCCTGTCGCCGCTTTGCTCCTTGCTGGTTGCGCGACCTCCGAAGTACCCTCCGCTGATGTCGCAACAATCGAGCCCGCTCCGGCCACGCTGGAAGGCGCAGTGAGCTCAGCCGATTTTCGAGCGACAGCTGCCGGCGAAGAGATCCTCGCTAAAGGCGGCTCTGCCACTGATGCGGCGATTGCCGTGATGCTCGCACTGACAGTCGTAGAGCCGCAAAGCTCCGGGATTGGCGGAGGCGGTTTCATGGTCCGCGCGGATAGCGGCACCGGCAGCATCACCAGCTGGGATGGCAGAGAGACTGCGCCAAAAGCTGCGAGCTCAACCCGCTTTCTCGATGAAAATGGAGAGCGGCTGCCCCGCGATAGTCGGGTCACTTCTGGCCTTAGCGTTGGCGTGCCTGGCAATATTGCACTGGCAGCCAAAGCACACAGCGAGTTTGGCGTGTTGCCTTGGGCGGAGCTCTTCCAACCCGCCATCCGGCTTGCTCGCGATGGGTTCCTGATGAACCGGCGGCTGAACGATTCGATCGCATCGCGCAAGGAGCGCGCTGGCAAGACTGACGAAGCCCGCGCTGTGTTTTTTGGTTCGGATGGAGAGCCATTGCCGGTCGGATCACGCGTAACCAATCCGGCATTTGCTGAAGCTCTCACGTCCTATGCCGAGCAAGGGCCGGAAGCATTCTACGAGAAGGATGCTGCTGCGCTCGCGGCCTATGTCGCGGACGAGACGCCGCAAGATGGCAAAATGACAGCGGCTGATATTCGCAGCTACGAGGCCAAGCAGCGTACGCCTGTGTGCGCGCCTTATCGCAGCTATCGCGTGTGCGGCATGGGGCCGCCGTCGTCCGGAGGGATCGCGGTTGCGCAGATGCTGGCTCAGCTCGAGCGCTTTGATCTGTCCGCCTTGGGCCCTGACAATGTCACTTTCTGGCATCTGTTCCTGGAATCGCAGCGTCTTGCCTATGCCGACCGCGAGCTCTACACCGGTGACAGCGATTTTGTGGAGGTCCCGGTCGAGGGACTGGTGAATGCAGGCTATCTCGCTGAGCGCTCTCAACTAATTGATCCTGCCAGCGCGCTCCCCGAAGCGACGCCCGGCACGCCTCCCGGTGCACCGACCGACCGTGCCGATGGCGATGAACCACCTGAAAATGGCACGACCCATTTCTCTGTCGTCGACAGTGCAGGCAACGCGATCAGCTACACTTCGACAATCGAAGGCGCATTTGGCTCGGGACTGTTTTATCGCGGCTTCTATCTCAACAATGAGCTGACCGATTTTAGCCTTATTCCGGAAAGCGATGGAAAGCTCGTTGCGAACCGGGTTGAAGGCGGAAAACGCCCGCGCAGCTCAATGGCGCCGACCATCGTGTTTGATGAAGCCGGTGAAGTTGTCCTCGTTATCGGAGCTGCAGGCGGGCCAACCATTCCGGTCCAGGTCGCACGGTCAATCATCGGTGTCGTTGATTTCAATCTGAGCGCCAAGGAAGCGCTCAGCCTGCCGCTGATCATGGCATTTGGTTCCACGGTCGTCATCGAAGAGAGTTCAGTGCTTGAAGGCATGAAGGACGATCTGAACGGTTTGGGTCATGCCAATATCCGCGAGTTCGGACCTCCCTTGAAAGCCAATGCGCTGCTGCGCACGCCAACGGGCTGGGAAGTCGCGATGGACCCGCGCATCGATCCCATGCTGGCGACGCAGTAAGCGCTTTCGCTTGCCGCTACGGCATCGGAACTCTACTAGGACAAGGCAATTGCAAGGGCGGGCAAACAACGCTCAATTCGCGGGAGCAGATCTTTAAGTGGGTATCGAACTTCTTGCCGATATCGATCAGGCTAACAATCTGGTCGACCTTTTCCTCAAGCGCGCTGATGAAAAAGGCGATGCGCCTTTTCTGGGTCGCAAAGAGGATGGGGAATGGCGCACGCAGAGCTGGCGCGAAGTTGCGGAGCTTGTCTGCCTGCTCGCAGAGAACCTGAAATCGCTGGGATTGGCCGATGGCGACCGTGTCGCGCTCGTGTCAGAGAACCGGCCTGAATGGTGCATTGCGGACCTCGCCATCATGGCAGCGGGATGCGTCACCGTTCCGACCTACACCACCAATACGACCCGCGATCATATCCATATTCTCGACAATTCGGGTGCGCGCGCTGTCTTCGTTTCCAACGAAAAATTGCTCGGGCCGCTCCATGCCGCGATCCAGGCCTCCGGCATCGCCGAGCATGTGATCGGCATAGACGACCTGCACCGCCATCAATCCGGTAGCTTTGAGTATCACAGCTGGGGGAAAATGACGGCTGGCGATGCCAAGGCCGCGCGCCAAGCAGTCGATGCACGCATCGCAGGAATCAGCCGCGACCAGACCGCTTGCATCATCTACACCTCCGGCACAGGCGGCGCGCCACGCGGCGTCATGCAGCATCACGGCGCGATCCTTTGCAATGCGGCGGGAGCAGCCGAAGTTCTCATCGAAGATTTCGGCATTGAAGACGAGCGGTTCTTGTCCTTCCTGCCCTTAAGCCACGCCTATGAGCATACGGGCGGACAGTATCTGCCGATCAGCGTAGGCGCGGAAATCTACTATTCCGAAGGGCTGGAAAAGCTCGCCAGCAATATCGAGGAAACGCGCCCGACCATCATGGTCGTCGTCCCGCGCCTGTTCGAAGTCCTGCGCAGCCGCATCCTCAAGCAAGTCGAAAAGCAAGGCAAGGTCGCTAACTTCCTGCTCGACCGCGCGCTTGGCATTGCGGACAAGGCAACCGAAGGCAAATCACGCAAGCGTGACAAGCCGATGGACCTGATCCTTGAGAAAACACTCCGCCCCAAAATCCGCAACCGGTTTGGCGGACGGATCAAAGCGATGGTCTCTGGCGGAGCGCCGCTCAATCCTGAAGTCGGCAATTTCTTTGAGGCGATGGGCCTAACCATGCTGCAAGGCTATGGCCAAACTGAAAGCGGCCCAGTGATCAGCTGCAACCGGCCCAAGACCGGCCTGAAGATGGACACTGTTGGCCCGCCATTGCGCGGCGTTGAAGTCCGGATTGCCGATGACGGCGAAATCCTTGTTCGCGGCGAACTCGTGATGCACGGCTATTGGCGCAACAAGGCGGAGACAGACCGGACTATCCAGGACGGCTGGCTGCATACCGGCGATATCGGCCATTTGGACGAGAAGAACCGCATCGTCATTACCGACCGCAAGAAAGACATGATCGTCAACGACAAAGGCGATAATGTCGCGCCGCAAAAGCTCGAAGGCATGCTGACGCTCCAGCCGGAAATTGCGCAAGCGATGGTGAGCGGTGACAAGCGGCCCTATGTTGTAGGGCTGATCGTCCCCGATGCCGAATGGGCGGTCGAATGGGCCCGCGCGAACGATGAGAAGTTCGACATGGCGGCCCTGCAGGACTTGCCGGCGTTCAAAAGCGCAGTACGCGCAGCAGTCGACCGCGTGAACAAGGACCTGTCCGTCATCGAGAAAGTTCGACAGTTCGCTTTCGCGGATGAGCCCTTCTCCATCGACAATGAAGAGCTGACGCCCAAGCAGTCCATCCGCCGGCACAAGATCAAAGAGCGCTACGCAGACAAGATCAACGGGCTCTATCGGAGCTAGCCTCGCATGCTCGCTCGCAAACTTGCAGCAGAGGGCTTGGGAACGCTCTTGCTGGTAGCAACGGTCGTCGGTTCCGGCATCATGGCGGAAACGCTAGCGGGTGGAAATCTAGCCGTCGCGCTGCTCGGCAACACCATCGCCACGGGTGCGATTCTGTATGTCCTCATCACCATGCTCGGGCCGGTATCAGGCGCGCATTTCAATCCTGCTGTGACACTTGCTTTCCTGCTGAGGAAAGAGATCGCCCCGCTGCTCGCATGTGCCTTTGTTGCTGTTCAATGCGCGGGCGGAGTGGCGGGAACGGTGCTTGCGCACGCCATGTTCGAACAACCACTCATCCAACAGTCGCTGACCGTACGCACTGGTGCTGGGCAATGGCTTTCCGAAGGAGTTGCCACCTTCGCGCTCGTGCTGACAATCTTGGGAACACTCGCAGCCAGGCCCTCGGCAGTGCCCTCGGCGGTCGCCTTGGTGATCACCGCGGGCTATTGGTTCACCGCTTCGACGAGCTTTGCCAATCCGGCGGTGGCGATTGCGCGCAGTCTAAGCGATACATTCAGCGGCATCGCACCGGCTGATGTTGCTGCATTTATCGCCGCGCAATGTCTGGGCGCAGTGGCCGCTTGGCTGGTTGCCCATTCTGTGTTCGACTGGAAAGCGCAGGCCCCTTCATGATCCGGATGCACTGGGCATCGCATGACGGCAATATCGGCGACTGCTACGGTCCGATGCTGGTAGCGGCCTACACCGGTCAGAAAATCGCAAGAGCGTCGAAAAAGTCGTTGCGCCGTCGATTGATCAGCGTTGGTACAATCGGACAATTGCAGAAATTCGGTACCGTGGACGTGTGGGGCGCAGGCTTCGCAGGTCAGGGCGGCACCGAATTCGAGATTGCACATGGGTATGAAAAGCCGCGTTTTGTCCGCTTTGTGCCTCACGCGACGCGTGGGCCATTCAGTCGTCAAATGCTCATCAATGCAGGTTGTGAAGTGCCGGAGGTCTATGGCGACCCCGCAATCCTGGTGAATCGCCTATGGCCGCCAGAGAAAGTTGAGAAACGCTGGGACCTGGGCGTGGTGCTCCACCTTACTGAAGTCGATGAGACGTTTACCCGGTATCAGATACCACCCGAGCTGGCAGAGTCAGTCAAAGTCTTTCACACACGCTTTCCGCGCGAAGAAGGCGTTGCTGCAGTGGACGAGCGTGTCCGCGAATTGCAGTCTTGCCGCCGGATCCTTTCGACCGGGCTGCACGCCTTGGTTCTGGCGGAAGCCTGCAACATTCCGTGTGCGCATTTCGCGATCCATGATGGACCAACGGGGCGCAACCGTGTTGATGACACCGATGTCTTGCTCGATCATCGCATGCGCGACTTCTATGCCGGATGCGGAGAAAAGGATGTCTTGGTCTATCGCGTAATGCGTCATCTCGAGACCGACTGGGAGGATGCCATCGCGTTCATCGACCGCGAATGGAGGCCTTTGGTTTACGACCCGACACGCCTCATCGAAAGCTTTCCGGCAAGGCACGGTGTCTTCGCGTCGGAGCCCATCGTGACAGATATGGAAAGAATCGCTGAGCTTGTGAGGCTTTAGACTACGAACCAGTACAGGCTGCATTGATCGGTGCACGTTTTTCGGCAAGCTTGAATGGCCGGTGGATCAGCCAAACACGAGAGCAATCCAAAGGGGGAATCTCTATGTGGCGCATGATAGGTCCAGCGATGCTGTTTTCCGGAGCAGCTATCGGAACGTCCCACTTGTTCCAGTCGACCCGTGCAGGGGCGGTCTATGGGCTCGGACTTGTTGCGGTGATCCTGATCGCGTGCCTGCTGCGCTATCCCGCATTCCGTTTCGGCGTCGATTACGGCCACTCAGCCAAGAAATCTCTGGTCCAAGGATATCGGGAGCTCGGCCTTTGGGGACCGATAATTTTTGCCGCCGCAACTCTGGCGGTCGTCCCGACAATCTTTGCTGCCCTATCGTCAGCGACTGCCGGCATTACAATTGCCGTTTTCGGTCTAGGCATCTCTGTCCCCGTTCTGGCGATCATCTTGCTGTCCCTCTGCTCGTTTCTGCTCCTGGCGGGGGGTTATGACTGGCTGGACATGATCAACCGGCTGTTGGTCGCATTCCTGCTCGTTTCAACGCTGATCACGACCGCCATGGTGTTCCCACAAGTGCAGTGGAACACGCTGTTCGACTACAGCTGGGCAGCGGATCCCAAAGCGATCCTTTTTATCGTCGCGTTGGCAGGCTTCATGCCCAATGCACTCGACGTCTCTATCGCCCAGTCCATGTGGACGGCTGAAGCGGAGGGGCGACAAGGCGGCACGAGCCCGGTTGAGCTGAACGAAGCGCGCGGGGCATTTCTGGCCGGCTATGCAATGACGGCGATACTGGCCGTATGCTTTTGCATTATGGGGGCGGGTGTGATGCATTCTTCCGGCATTGTGCCTGAAACGAGCGCGCCCGGATTGGCAACGCAGATCATTGGGTTGTACAGCTCAACCCTCGGCGAAGGTGCAGCCATCATTGCCGCTATCGCTGCGCTTTCTGTCATGTTCACAACCTTGCTGGTGGCGCTCGATATTGGCGGGCGCAATGTCGCGACGACATGGCAGACACTGACGGGGAGCACCGGCGATGTGGTGTTCAAGCGCGTCTATCGCGTCACTATTCCTGTATTGGTCGCAATCGCCGCACTGGTGCTCTTCGTATTCACAGACAGCTTTACAGCGATGCTCGATCTAGCGACCAGCAGCGCCTTTGTTGCAGCGCCTGTCATTGCGACACTCAATCATCTCGTCGTCACACGCTGCGTGATGCCAGACGGAGGACGGCCCAGTTATGCAATCAGAATGCTGAGCCTGCTGGGTATCGCTGTGATGACCATATTGGCGATCACTTATTTCATGCTTTGAGCCGTTATTGCCTCGCGCGGGATACTCCCTAAGCCGCTTCTGCCTGCTCTACATATTCAGGATAGAAGGCAGGTGCACGGTCGGACCAGCCAGGTGCCGTAGCAGCAGCTTCTGAAAGCGATTGCAGCAGTAATTTGCGGCGGTCCGGACGGATTTGAGGAAGCGCGCTCGCGGCACAAAATGCGCTCGGCAGCCAGGGACGGGCTTCAGCGCCGAGCAAGCGTTCATAGAGAAAACGAAAAGCGGAGAAGCTCGAAAGACGCTCCTGACCCAAATCGAACGCAGCAACCCGGGTGAGCTTGCCGATAAAGGCTTCTATGGCATCAATGTCGCCTTCGCCAGGCAGGTTGTTGCTCAGCCATTTGAGGTCGTGATAGACGACATATTGCGCGCGGATCGCAGCACATTCCTCAGCGCTGCGGCCCCACAGACGGAACGCATCCTGACGGCCAAGACCGATATCCAAGCTACGTTTGATGTAGCGCTGTTCGCACGGCTCAAAACTCGCAAATTCGCGCATCTCGTTGATCGTCATCGATGCACTGCCGGTCATAGGCATGGCTGTATTCCCCTGTTTGAGAAGGGGAATGTCGCGCACTGTGGTTAATTATCGGTAAGTATACCTAGGTTTTGCGCACGGATGGACGCAGTTGGCTTTTCTTTTGGGTAGACGGGTAGAGCGCCCCTCGGCCCGCCATTCTGGTTGACCACCGCTCCAAATCCGTTCGACCCGGCGCTTCGCTTTCGCCGCTTCCTCGGGCGAACTCAGTCTATCAGTCTCGAGGAGGCGGAGATTTGACTGCTGAAGCTTGAGCGATCTGAGCCAATTCTCTTTGTCAGGCCATTCGGTCATGATCCCCTCAAATTAACCCGGCAAGCGGACTGCTTGGGTCGGCATATTTCCGGCGCCCCATCCTGCCAGCGAGATAGGCTTCGCGCCCGGCTTCGACGGCGAGCTTCATCGCATGTGCCATGCGGATCGGGTCTTTGGCTTCGGCAATTGCTGTGTTCATCAGGATACCGTCGCAACCCAGCTCCATGCCGACCGCCGCATCGCTAGCCGTGCCAACACCCGCATCGACCAGCACCGGCACGTTCGCGCCTTCGACGATCAGGCGGATAGTCACCTGATTCTGGATACCAAGGCCTGAACCAATCGGCGCGCCGAGCGGCATGACAGCAACTGCGCCGGCATCTTCCAATTGCTTCGCTGCAATCGGATCATCGACGCAGTAAACCATTGGCAGGAAACCTTCCTTCGCAAGGACTTCGGTTGCTTCCAGCGTCTCTCTCATGTTGGGGTAGAGCGTGCGCGCTTCGCCCAGAACTTCGAGCTTCACCAGATCCCAGCCACCAGCTTCGCGCGCCAAACGCAGTGTGCGGATCGCATCATCAGCGTTGAAGCACCCTGCGGTGTTAGGGAGATACGTAATCTTCTTTGGATCAATATAGTCCGTCAGCATGGGCGCTTTGGGATCGCTGACATTAACCCGGCGCACAGCGACAGTAACGATTTCCGCGCCTGAGGCTTCCACCGCGGCTGCGTTCTGTTCAAAGTCTTTATACTTGCCGGTCCCGACAATCAGACGAGACTTGAACGTTCGCCCGGCGACGCTCCAGCTGTCATCAGCTGCTTCGCTTCCACCGCCAACAAAATGCACCACTTCCAGCACATCGCCTTGCTTCAAAGGCGCTTCTGCCAATGTTGAGCGCGCAACAATCTCGCGATTGCGCTCCACTGCAACCTTGGCTGGATCAAGTCCCAACTCAGCGACAAGGGCCGCTATCGTAGTGGCGGAAGTGCGGCGAGTCTCGCCGTTCAAAGTGATTTCAATGGAAGCGCTCATAGCGCCATTGCACATAGCGCTCAGCGCTGCGGGTTCAACCTGTTTGCACGCAGGTTGAGGAAATGTCCGATTGCAACGAGGCTCACACCGATCACTGTAAGGACGACTTCCTTCGGGCCATGCGGGACAGCCAGGGCGCCGCCCATAAAGGTTAGGCCCATCATAGCGATCACGAAGGGTCCCGCGCGTCGGTGCTTAACCGCACCCCACCCGATCGCAATGCCCGCAATGACGATGGCAAGCGCAAGTCCGTAGCGATGCCAGTCCGGATTGAGCAGCGCATGGCTGCCAAGTCCCAATGCCCAAACCAGCCCGATCCCGATGATGCAATGCACCAGGCACAGGCCGGAAAGCCAGATGCCCGCCTTATCAAGCCGTCCGCGAATCGAGATGTTTTCCTGGGACATTTACATCGCCCATGTATGTTATAGTGTATCATCTTGCAAGGGGTGCAAGCGCTCATGCGGCTTTTGATATTGCGAATTGGCCGCTCTGCAATCAGATAGCGCGCATATGGCTACGCAATCCGCCTCCATGACTGTGTCCCAAGACCATTCGCTTGCCGGAGCGCGGCCGTTGGCATTGGCCAAATGGCTCTACGCCGTCGCGGGCCTTGTCGTCCTGATCGTCTTCGTCGGAGGGATTACCCGTCTGACAGAGAGCGGCCTTTCCATCACGCATTGGAGCGTTGTGACCGGTATTTTGCCGCCATTGACAGAGGCAGCCTGGCAGGCAGAGTTCGACCTTTATCGCCAAACTGGCGAATACCGCTTTGAAAGCGGCCCTGCCGGGATGGACTTAGCCGCCTTTAAGTTCATCTATTTCTGGGAATGGTTTCACCGCATCCTCGGGCGGATCATCGGGCTGGCATTCCTGCTTCCAATGATCTGGTTCTGGGTGAAAGGCGCAATTCCGAAGGGATACAAGCCGCGCCTCGTCGCACTGTTCGCGCTGATCTGCGGCCAAGGCGCGCTCGGGTGGTACATGGTCGCCTCTGGCGTTGGCACAGACCTCACCGATGTCAGCCACTTCCGTCTTTCAGCACATTTGCTGACTGCATTGTTCCTGTTGGGCGGCCTGATCTGGACAGCGCGAGACCTCCAGATGCAAACGCATAATCCTGGCGCCAATCCAGCCAGCCTGACCGGCCCATCCATCGTGATCGGCGCGATTTTCTTCATCCAGCTTCTGCTCGGCGCTTGGGTCGCCGGCCTCAATGCGGGCCATGTGGCCTATGACTGGCCGCTTATGAATGGCCAATTCCTGCCGCAGCCCGATTTGTCGCAAGGATGGCTCTGGGCGCTGACCCATGATCCATTCCTGCTTCAGTTCCTTCACCGCTGGTGGGCATGGATCGCCATTGCGGCACTGGTCTGGCTGGCCCGCCGGGTGCGCGCGCATGACCGTTTGGCGTCGATAGCCATCCACACAGCGTTCGGCACGATGTTCCTGCTCGGTATTGCGACGGTGATGACCGAAGTCTCGCTCTGGGTCGCAGTGTCGCATCAGCTGGTAGGCGCTTTGCTGGTGGTGACAGTCGCATGGGCCATGCATTCCGATGGCGCCGCTAGAAGTGCGCGTCGCAGCTGAATGAGCGCGCTTATCTATTGTCCGTTTCCTAACCGGGAGGCAGCGCGAGCCATCGCGAGCCAGCTGCTCGACGAAGAATGGATCGCTTGCGCGAATGTTCTGGGAGAGGTGGAATCGCTCTATCAATGGGAGGGCGAGCGGGGCCAAGCGAGCGAAGTTGCGGTCCTGCTGAAAACCAATGCCAGCCTTCTCGATCGCGCAGTCGCCCGATTAAGTGACTTGCATCCTTACGACGTTCCTGCTGTTCTGGGATGGAAATGCGATGCAGTTGGCGGGGAAGCGGCAGCATGGCTCTCAAAACTAAGTCCGGGCTCTAACTGAATACAGGCAAGCCCGGGCGGGGGCGGAGATGCAATTGATGTCGGGTCGAGTTCCGCGGCGCACGGCGCTGCGAGGTTTGAGTGTCGCACTCGGGGGCGCGCTTCTTTCAGGTATTGGAGCGGGTGCGTCGGCCGCTTTGGCGAGGTCGTCCGCGAGCATTGCTGGCCAAACAAAGCTCCTTTCACGCACGGTAGAACGCGACCTGAAAGACGGCCAGAGGCTGGTCGTCGCGCGCAGCTGGTCAATCAGTTTTGAGCCAAGCGGGGAAGGCACAGCGATCTTTGGAAGTCAGCGTTCAGTGGCAGTCGATGCACCGCCCAGGGTCGCCGCGATCGCACAAATCGAACGCGCGCGCTCAACTGACTCCATGTTTCCTATTCTGCTGTGCAGTCATGGGTTGATCCGCGCTGCTGGCGTTTCGCACACGCCCGCCGATATGGAGCAAGTTGTGGCATCCGCGCGGGCAATCCTGACGAAAGAAGGCCAGACCACTGGCAACGAAGCGGTGATACGGACCACTCTGTTCCAGATAAGCCGGGCACCGGCGCGATTGATCGAAACGCTGCCTGTCGACCTTTTCTTTCCGCGCGAACCGCTGATCGAAGTGCGACGCCCGCTGGCGCTGGAGACGGGCCAAAGCGGTGAATTTGTCATGCGGTACGAGACATCGGTCGATCCTGCCTCGGGGCTTTTGGTCCGGGCGGAGCGAGTCATCACAACGATCCTTGGTGCCGATCGCCGTGCTTCGCGCGAGCTTTGGACACTTACGTAAGCCCCGCCTAAAGGCGCTCTACTGAGTTCTAAATATAGCGACGGTATTATTTTACCTCTCTCGAAACCCCCGGTTTCGCTTGACTTGGGGGCCGTGAAGCGACAAATGGCGCGCGATCTCGCGACTGCAGCATATGTTGCAAATGCGATTCGAGGCCGCGGCATTTGGCTGCGGCTTATTCAATTTTAGGAATAGAAACCCATGAAGGCGCTCAGCAAGCAGACACAGTCGGTCAAGCCGGCGGATGTCGAGAAGAAATGGCACCTCATCGATGCAGAAGGCCTCGTCGTTGGTCGTCTCGCTTCGATCATCGCCAACATCCTGCGCGGCAAGCACAAGCCGAGCTATACGCCGCATGTCGATTGCGGCGACCATGTCATTGTCATCAATGCCGACAAAGTGAAATTCACCGGCAAGAAGACAACCGACAAGATCTATTACAAGCACACCGGCCACCCGGGCGGCATCAAGGAAACCACGCCTCAGAAGGTTCTCGAAGGCAAGTTTCCTGAGCGCGTCCTGGAAAAGGCTGTCGAGCGTATGATCCCGCGCGGTCCGCTGGGTCGCGATCAGATGCGGGCTCTGCACCTGTTTAATGGCACCGAGCATCCTTATGACGGGCAGAAGCCTGAAGTGCTCGACGTTGCTTCCATGAACCGCAAGAACAAGGTCACCGCATAATGGCTGACGAAAACAACAACGAAACCGTTTCAGATCTCGCGGATCTGAAGGATATCGCTGCTGACGCACCTGAAGGTGATGCGGCTGTCATCGCTGAGAGCACTGCTCCTTTGCGCGAACAGGAGCTGGACGCTCATGGCCGCGCCTATGCGACCGGTCGTCGTAAGGACGCCGTTGCGCGTGTTTGGCTCAAGCCGGGCACTGGCAAGGTAACGGTCAACGGCCGGGATCAGGAAGTGTATTTTGCGCGTCCGACGCTGCGTCTGATCATCAACCAGCCTTTTGCAATCACTGAACGCGAAGGCCAGTACGACATCGTTGCAACCGTTCGCGGTGGCGGCCTCTCCGGCCAAGCTGGCGCGGTCAAGCACGGCATCAGCCAGGCGCTGACGAAGTATGAGCCTGCGCTGCGCAGCACAGTGAAGTCGGCTGGCTTCCTCACCCGCGACAGCCGTGTGGTTGAGCGCAAGAAGTACGGCCGCGCGAAAGCTCGTCGTAGCTTCCAGTTCAGCAAGCGCTGATCTCGGTACGCTAAGTCTCTTCAGACTTTCGCTAACGCAAGCAAAAAGGGCGGCCCGCCGGGGTCGCCCTTTTTTGTTGTGCAGCTAGTCTAAATCAAGCGCAGTGGTTTAGCGCTGCATCACCATGATGCCGTAGGACAGGCCAGTTCCCGCCAAAAACAGCGGCCATGACCAGTGAATGGAATAGTCGCCGGCATGCATAAGATGAATGGCAAGTTGTCCACCGCTCGAGCCTTGCGACCCGATGATCAGCGAGATGATACCGGACAATATGCCGCCGAGCACAATTGCCTTGATCGCGTCCATTGCATGACTCCTTCCAACGCAAAACGCGCCTAATGATGAGCTAGCTATGACGCAGCTTGGTTAACACTTTATTTGCACGCAGCCGAGAATTTGTGTTTTGGCGGGCGCGCAATTCTCTCAGATCACTTCTGTCGGTCGAGTATTCGCGTTTCGACTTTGATGCGCTCACCTCTTTTGCAGGTGAGGACATTGTAGGAAGGCGGCGCATGATGCCGCAGCCGGGTGGATAATGTCCCCGCTCCGATAACCTGCAATTGCGAACCATCGATCGTGCGATCTTCGTCGAAGGGCCTATGGATATGGCCAGACAGAACCGCATTGGCACCGTTTTGCGCAAGCGAGGGAAAAGCAGCGAGACCGCCGATCGTATCGCTCGGGCCGTCAACTTGCGGACCGTGCAAGGGGTGGTGCGCGGTAACGATAATGGTGCGCGGATCATCTCGGTATGGTCGCAGCGCCTCCAAAGCCTGGTTGAGAGCCTCCGGCCTGATCAGGCCGTCTGACCATGGCCAGCGGCGTTGAGCCGAAACAGTCGTCAAAAGCGGCAGCAGGACGACATCGTCGCTTTCAAATGATTGTACTGCAACAGCGGTATGAAGCTTTCGAAAGCGGCGGAATGGATCGCTGAAACGCTCCCAAAGATTATAGTATGGCATGTCGTGATTGCCGACATCGAGCCACACAGGCATGTCGAACTGCTCAAACCAAACAGCGGCAGCCGCATATTGCTTGTGTGTTGCCCGCTGAGTCAGGTCACCAGTACAAACCAGCGCGTCGGGCCGTTCATCATGGATCGCCCGGGCAACCGCATCCAGTGCAGCACGGTTCTCAACACCGAAATGTACATCACTGATATGGAAGAGGCGCGTTGCCATCTGGCGCTAGACCCGTCCCTTAAGGATCATCCAGGCCGTCATTCCATTGAGGCCGGTGTAGATCGCGTAACCGATCGCAAGGCCCGGCCAGCCATGTCCAGCAAGAAGCATGGCTGCTAGCAGCACACCGAATTCCAAAGCCAAGGCGGCTTGCTTGCCGCGCCTGGTCGCGAGCCAGCGCGCTTGATCGAGCATCGGGTGGCCGCTTTCGATCACAGCTTTGTGCATCGCAAAGTTTGCGATTCCGAGAAAGAAGATTAGCGCTATCGGCATTGTAATATTATTGCGTGTTCGTTCGTAGGAGTGAAATAGTCGTTCGTCGGACGTTTCGCGCATTCGATCGGTCAAGGGCTTCCTCAATCGTCCGGTTTAGCGCAATTGTCGAGCTCAAGCTGCAGTATCGCTCAAACCAGCATAGAACAATCCTTAGCAGAGCCCACTCCAGTCCCCCTTCCCCCAAAAGGGCTTTGCTGAAGGAGAGTATTATGACGAAGACATTCGCAGCGGCTGCAGCATGCAGTCTCGCTCTGATCGCGAACCCCGCACTTGCTGGCAACGCAGACACGCAGAAGATGTCAGTCGAATATGGCGACCTCGATCTGTCGAGCCCGCAAGGCCAGGCACGATTGAACACCCGCATCGACAAGGCTGCACGCAAAGTCTGCGGGATGAATGAAATTCAGACCGGCACACGAATTCGCTCAGATGATGCTCAGCGCTGCTACGACAAGGCCGTCAACAGCGCGACGAAAAGCATGGCAACCATCATCGCCAAGCAATGGCGCGGCGGCTGATGATCTGACCCCCTAATGCACAAAAGTGCATAGGTGCGACCCGGGCCGTCCAGTCCCTTTGGCCCGGGTCGCTTTTCACTTGCTACAGACAGATTGAGCGGAGAGACTAGCGCCCCGCCATCGCTTTGACTTTTGGAAGATAAGTCCGCCCGATGCGAAGAGCATCGCCGTCATCAAGCTCGACAGACCACACACCCAGTCCATCATGACGCAGCCCGCGAATACCCTTTTTGCGCAAGATTGTAGAGCGGTGAATGCGGATGAATTCAGCTGGGTTCAAGCGCTTCTCAAGGCCAGCGATAGTCTGCAAAAGCAGATAGGATCGTGGTGCTTCGCTAGTCCCCACATGCAAGCGCACATAGTCACGCTCGGCATCAATCCGGCTGACTTCGCTTACTGCAATTCGCAGCAATTCAGAACGATGCGGCACCCAGAGCTCTTCGAGCCATTCGCTGGACTTCTCGCGCATCTCCCCGCGGCGCGCCACCGCCCGTTCGATGGCTCTCGCCAACCGATCGCTCGCCACTGGCTTCAATACGTAATCGATAGCTTCCAAGTCGAAAGCTTCGACTGCGAAATCGTCATGCGCGGTCACAAAGATCACCGCTGGCGGATTATGAACCTTGCCTAGCGCGCGCGCTACTCCAAGCCCGTCGAGTTCAGGCATGGTCATATCAAGGAGCACCAAATCCGGTGTGAGGGCTTCGATCAATCGTAGAGCCGCAGCGCCGTCGCTAGCGGTACCCACAACACTGATCGTATTGATGTCAGCACAGATGACCTGAATGCGCTCAACGGCAAGTGGTTCGTCATCAACAATCAAAGTGCGCAGCGGCGCGGGGGTACTCTCGCTGTCTGCCATGTCCGTCCTGATCCGTCCCTGATCTTGTCTGTTGCGAGCGGTGTTTGCGCCGCCCAGCTGAACCCTCGCTTACCCGGAGCGGGTTAGAGGCACTCTTATCTCGCTGCGATACCCGCCCGGAACAGGTCCGCAAGTCATCGCGATGTCATTCCCGAAGCGCGCCTCAAGCCGGTCACGCACATTGGCTAGACCAATGCCAAAACCATGATCAGAGCCGTCAGGCGTTCCGGGTCCATCATCGCTGACTGTGAGCACGAGCCTGTCGAATTCCTCGCGCGCGCTCACAGTGATCGTGATCGGGCGATTGACCGCAGACACAGCGTATTTGACGGAGTTTTCGATCAATGGCTGCAGGATCATCCCAGGTACGCGGGCATCTTCGAGCTCGCGCGGCAAGTCAAATTTCGTCTTCAGCCGATCGGGAAAGCGCACACCTTCAATTGTGAGATAATGGCGTTGCAGATCAAACTCCTGATCAAGCGGCACATCAGCCGTGGGTTCGGCTGCAAGACTGTGCCGATAGAAGCTGGAGATCGTCTGGATCATCTGTTCAGCGCGGGCTTGCTGCCCAGTCATGACCAAGGCCGACAGCGAGTTGAGCGTGTTGAACAGGAAATGCGGATTGACCTGATAGCGCAGGGATCTGATTTCCGCTGCCTTGGCGGCACTGCGAAATTCCTGTTCGCGCCGCTCAGCCAGCCGCGCCTTTTCGCCGGCTAGCAATGCGAAATAGAGCGAGGCCCAAGCCAGCAGCAAGAAATAGCGCCCAAGCGCAATATCAATGAGCTGGCGCCACATATCGAGCCCGGTCGGCGCATTGGCAATGATGATGCTTTCAGACCGCGGCGTGTACGCAGCCTCATCGTCAATGCCTTCTTTCCAGTCTTTCTTGGCTTCAACTGGAACGTCGACGAGCAAATTGCCCGCTTCATCGCGGCGCAGATTTATACCCTGGTCGCGCCCGTAAGCCTCCTCGGCCTTGGCTTGAAGGTCTTTGAACGCCCATTGATTGACCTGAGCAATGGCGCCTGCAGCCGGGATGGCGATAATAAGGGCCGCCGCTACGCGAACCCAAAGAGGTCTGTTGTCGAACAGACGCAGAAGCGACCAGAGCACCAGCGTCATGATGACACCAACCAGTGTCACCAGCGCCCGCATCACCAGCATCTCCTGCTGGAACTCGAACTCGCCTAAAGCCGCCCTGACTGTGATGATGACAAAATAGGCTGCCCACAGCGCAATGGCTGAAAACAGCACTGAGCGAAACGGCACGCTAGGCACTTTGTGATCGCTGACAGCCATCATAACCCTGCTGATTTAGCTATTGGTCCACAAACATGCGAATCCGTCGTCGGGCTGAGGCTGCGGTTCGTCGAATTGAGCAAAGCGCAAAAATCAGTGCCCAATCACGCTTTTTCGAGCAGGCCTTCCTTCGCGATCCGCTCTTTCCACTGTGCAGGAGCGAGCGTGTGGACATTGGTTCCTTCGCTATCGACTGCGACCGTCACCGGCATGTCTTTCACGGTGAACTCGTAGATTGCTTCCATGCCGAGGTCTTCAAAGCCGACGACCTTGGCTTCCTTGATCGCGCGGCTGACCAGATAAGCGGCGCCGCCCACAGCCATCAGATACGACACCTTGAAGCGGCTTATGACTTCGACTGCGTCATGCCCGCGCTCGGCTTTCCCAATCATGGCGAGTAAGCCAAGATCGAGCATGGTCTCAGTGAACTTGTCCATGCGCGTTGCCGTGGTGGGTCCAGCTGGACCGACAACTTCGCCCATCACAGGATCGACCGGGCCGACATAATAAATGGCGCGGCCTCTGAAATCGACGGGCAGCTCCTCGCCTTTCGCCAGCATATCCTGAATACGTTTGTGCGCTGCATCGCGCCCGGTCAGCATCGCGCCGTTCAGCAGCAAACGGTCACCCGCTTTCCAGCTCGCAACTTCTTCCGGCGTCAAATTGTCGAGGTCGACGCGCTTTGCTGCCGCATCGGGCTTCCACTCGACCTTGGGCCAGGCATCAAGATCGGGCTTGGGCAAATAGGCCGGACCTGAGCCATCCATGGTCACATGCGCGTGGCGCGTGGCTGCGCAATTGGGGATCATGGCAACAGGCTTGCCAGCCGCGTGACAGGGCCAGTCGAGAATTTTCACATCGAGCACAGTCGAAAGCCCGCCTAGCCCTTGCGCACCGACACCCATCGCGTTGACGGCATCGAAGATATCGATCCGGAGCTTCTCAATATCATTCTGAGCGCCGCGCGCTTTCAGTTGCCCCATATCGATCGGATCCATCAGCGATTTTTTCGCGAGCATCACGCAATGCTCTGCTGTGCCGCCAATGCCGATGCCCAGCATACCGGGTGGGCACCAGCCGGCTCCCATCGAAGGAATCTGTTCGACCACCCAATCGACGATATTGTCGCTGGGGTTCATCATCTTGAACTTGGACTTGTTTTCGCTGCCTCCGCCTTTGGCTGCAACATCGATGCTTACAGTGTCGCCTGGCACCATTTCAACCGATAGCACGCAAGGGGTGTTGTCGCGCGTGTTGCGGCGCGTGAATGCAGGGTCCGCAAGGATCGAAGCGCGCAGCTTGTTTTCCGGATGATTGTAAGCGCGGCGAACACCTTCATCGACCACGTCTTGCAGCGATTTATTGGAATCAAGCCTGCAATTCTGGCCCCATTTGACGAACACATTGACGATCCCGGTATCCTGACAAATCGGGCGATGCCCTTCAGCGCACATGCGGCTGTTGGTCAGGATTTGCGCAATCGCGTCCTTGGCAGCTGGCCCCTGCTCAGCCTCATACGCTTCACCCAGTGCCTGGATGTAATCCATTGGATGATAGTATGAGATATACTGCAGCGCGTCGGTGATCGTCTCGATCAGATCGTCTTCTGTAATCGTCACCATGTCAGCCATTGTCCGATGGGCCTTCCATTCATGCAAACCAGTCACACCCCCTTGGCTGCAATTGGTCGATTGGTCAAAGCGCTTGGCCACAACGCCTGTTGCGCCTAAAGCACCTATGCGATATTTGCCGTGTTATCTTAATAACACAGCTTGATAGTCTTACTTGGTCGGAAAACTGATGACACAGAGCGATATGTCCGTAGCCCGTAAAGCGATGATCGATAGCCAGCTACGCACTAGCGGGATCAACGATCCCTGGGTGCTTGCTCGCATGGCTGCAGTCCCGCGCGAGAAGTTCGTGCCAGAAGCGCAGCGCGACATTGCCTATATGGATCGCGCAGTGCCTTTGGGTGATGGCACCTTTCTCGCTTCGCCCCTGGTGCATGGCATGATGCTCACCGAGGCAGCGCCGAGGCGCGATGATACAGTTCTGATTGTAGAGAGCGGCACGAGTTATCTTGCCGAGCTTGTGCGCCCGCTAGTCGCAAGCCTTGAAACGCGTTCGGCCGAGGAGATCGCTGCATCGAAATCAGCGCGCAAAGCGTTCTCGCTCGTCCTTGTCGACGGCGCGATGGAAGCTATGAACAGCGGACTTAGCAAGCGGCTTGAAGAAGGTGGCAGGATCGTAACCGGCGTTGTCGAGCGGGGCGTGACGCGTTTGGCAGTCGGCCGGAAGACCGCTGGTTCTGTGACGCTTCAACCGGTCGCTGACGTGGGCATTCCCGTGTTGAAGGCTTTTGAACAAGCCAAGAACTGGAGCTTCTGAGCGTGCGCGCCAGTCATTTCGCCATAGCGCTTGCAGCACTCAGTGCATTGGCGGGTACGCCAGCCCAGGCAGAGACGCTGCGTGAAGCTCTGGCCAAGGCCTATCTGTCGAACCCGTCACTTCAAGCGAGCCGTGCAGAACAGCGCGCAACCGATGAGGAAGTTCCGATCCAGCGCGCCAACGGCTTGCCCAATGTCGGTGTCACTGGAAATCACATCGAATTCCTGAAGCTCTCACCCAACAGCTTCAACGCACCGAAACGTCGTTTGCAGATAGGTCCCGATCTGAGCGTTCCGCTTTATTCGGGCGGTGCAACCCGCAACGCGATCAAGGCTGCAAAGGAGCGGGTATCGGCAGGGCAAGCTGGTCTACGCGGCACGGAAAGCAATATTTTCTCGCAAGTCGTGGCTGCCTACATGGATGTGCTGCGCACTGAAGCCCTGGTTGCCTTGTCGAAAAACCAGGTGGAGGTCCTTTCGGTCAATCTCGAAGCAACGCGCGACCGCTTCGAGATTGGCGAGCTAACCCGAACGGATATTGCGCAATCGGAATCTCGCTTGGCACTCGCACAGAGCGATCTCCAGAATGCGCGGGCCAATCTGATCGGCGCGCGCGAAGACTATTTGCGCCTCGTCGGCAATGCGCCTTCCAATCTTGAAGCGCCCCCTCCCCTGCCGGGCCTGCCTGAAACCGTTGGCGAGTCCGTCGTCATCGCGTTGGAAAACAATCCTGATCTGATCGCCGCCAAAGAACGCGCTGAAGCCGCGGGCTATGACAGCGAAGTGGCGGGTGCCGGACGCTTGCCCACCGTCGGTGCATTCGGGAATTACGATTACACCGACTATTTCGGGACACTAGGCGGTCCGATCGCATCGAACTTTTCGCAGACAGAGCGCACAGCCAATGTCGGCGTGCAGATCACCATTCCCATTTTTCAAGGCGGGCAGCCAGCCGCTCGTCAACGCCAGGCCTTTGCGCGTGAAAGTGCTGCACTGGAAAACGTGGTCGCGACGCAGCGTTTGGTTATCGACAACACCCGTTCCGCCTATGCCGCGTGGCAGGCTTCAACTGCAGTCATCGCCAGTTCCGAAGCAGCGGTTGCTGCGGCTGAGCTAAGCCTGGAGGGCGTGCGTGCAGAGAATTCGATCGGGAATCGCTCCATTCTCGATGTGCTCAATGCCGAGCAGGAATTGCTGTCTGCACGCGCTCAGTTGATTACCTCTCAGCGCAATGCCTATGTGTCCGGCTTTGCCCTGCTTGCAAATATGGGCCGGGCTGAAGCGCGCGACTTGAACCTCGACACAGGCGGTGTGCTCTACGATCCGCAAGTCAATTACGACCGCGTGCGCGGCAAGATGTTTGACTGGCAGCGCGATCCGGAACCTGCTGCAACTACGGTTAGCACCGTTGACATCCCTGCCCCTGACGCTTCAATTGTGACCAGTGAATCGCCTGTTAACCCTGAGTCGCTCGAAGCCGAATGATCTCAGCTGGTTGATCGGCTTGAAATGCATTTAGGGGCACTATCAATGACGCAGCAAAACGAAGCATCCGTCGAGGAAATCCTTGAGTCGATCAAGAAAGTGATCGCGCGCGATTCCGGCGGTGGAGAGTTCTTGATGCGCACGAAGTCGGAACCGCAGGAAGAGGCGCTGGTTGAGCCCGCTGCTGACGACGAAGCAGAAGAAGTGCTCGACCTGTCTGACATGGAATATCTCGGCGATGAAGGCCTGGTAGAGCCTGAGGATGAGCTGGACCCAGAAGTGTTTGAAGAGGCACTTGCTGAAGAAGAGCCTGCGCTGACCACCGAGGCAGCCGCAGGCGCGATGCGCGACAATCTCGCTGCGCTGGCGATGCTTTCAGAACCCCCTGCCCGCCCGCAAATCGTTCGCTCCGGCGAGACGTCGCTTGAAGGCCTCGCGCGAGAGATGCTGCGCCCGATGCTCGCTGAATGGTTGGACAAAAACCTGCCTGGCATGGTCGAGCAGATGGTTCAGGCCGAGATTGCCAGGATCGCCGGCAAGCGCAAATAACGCGTTGTCGCTCTGTCTTGAGCGCTTATGTTGCGCTGTATGACTACGGACAGCTCAAACACGTCTGGCTCCTCGCTGCGCAGCCCGTTGCAGGATGCAGAGCTCGCGCTTGCGAAGCTCGGTGGCGAAACGATTGAGCGGCACATCTTCCTTTGCGCCATGAGCGAGAAAGGTAAGTGCTGCGCGCGCGAGGAAGGCGAAGCGGCCTGGAAGTATCTCAAACGGCGTCTGAACCAGCTAAAGCTCGCAGGTCCCAAGCGCATCAATCCCGAAGGCAAGCCCTGCGGAGGTGTCCAACGCACCAAGGCGGACTGCCTGCAAGTCTGCGCCAATGGTCCCATCGCTGTCGTCTGGCCAGAGCGTGTCTGGTACCACTCATGTCGTGAGGATGTGCTCGAAGAGATTATCCAGCGTCATCTGATTGGCGGTGAAGTGGTTGAGGACTACCGCTTGAAGCAGCCGCGCTAAACGCCGCTATTCCCCTGCCTCAATCCTTGTCGTGATCAGGCAGATTGTTGTCGACTGCTTCGTCATGCCCCGTTCCATTCGACAAAAACATCAATCCCATCAACGCGCTAGTGAGCAGCATGGTGAAACCAATCCCTAGCGCCACCGCGATGAAGAAGTGGATCGATTGCTCCCCATCGCTGTCGTAAAGCAGGGCGATCGCGATGATCACAACCGCGACTGTCGCGCCAAACATCAGCCGCATGATCCGGCGATAGCGCGCCCACGCATAGGCTGCCTTTTCAGGATCGTCCAAGGGGGAATTGCCGGGCATGATCCTGCGCTCATGGCCTTAGCGTGGAAGCATTGCAACCGATCTGAGACAGACAGGATTCGCATTTTTGCAGCAATGGTGGCACTCTATGCATGTCGAGAGAGAGGAGCGCCCTATGACTATCGCCCGGATCACTGCCAATCGCAGCCCAGCGGACATCATCGCATGCGAAGCGAACACACAGGTCCGCGATGTGGTTAAGTTATTGGCGACAAAGCGGATTGGCGCGGTCCCGATCCTTGAAAACGGCCAGGTTGTCGGCATTTTTTCCGAGCGCGATGTGATCTATCGGCTCGCTGATGAAGGCGAGGTCTGCATGACCAGGCCTGTCAGCCAGGTCATGACAGCGCCTGCCATAAGTGTCGAAGAAACAACGACAATCGACGATGCACTTTCGCTGATGACGAAGCGCCGTATCCGCCATTTACCCGTGCTCGACAATGGCGCGCTGAAGGCATTTATCTCGATTGGCGACCTGGTGAAGACCAAGATGGATGAAGTCGAGCATGAAGCTGAAGCGATGCGAAGCTACATCCAAACCGCTTGAAAACACTACGGTTTTACGCGTTTCCCGACAGGTACGGGCGCTCAGAGATAACGCGAGATGACCCTAAGATAATCCCGAGATGGCTTGAGACTGCGCGAGATCATCCCTAAATATATGAAGTATGGCTGAGATGCTCACACTGACCCCCGCCGCTGCAAAGCGCGTTGCCTGGATTGCCGAGAAACAGGGCAAGCCTGCGATCCTGCGTTTGTCGGTTGAAGGCGGCGGCTGCTCGGGCTTTCAATACAAGTTCGATTTGGCCGATGGGCCGGACAGCGATGATTCTGTGAGCGAAACCGATACAGTCCAGCTCGTGGTTGATCCGATCAGTCTGGATCTTGTCAGCGGCAGCGTGGTTGATTTCGTCGAGTCGCTGGGCGGCGCTGCGTTCCGCGTTGAAAACCCGCAAGCAGCCGCCGGTTGCGGCTGCGGGTCCAGCTTCGGGATTTAAAGCACCCCGCCTATTGTTGAGTGCGCTCAGGACGTCCATCCTGAGCTTGACCCGACCACCCGCACCCTCCACCCTTCCGTGTTTTTGTGTCTTGCCGCTTCGCTGCTTGAGGACAGCCATTCACATAGACGCCATGGGAATCATCCGCCATTAAGGGCGGATGAAAATCGCCACATTCAATATCAACGGGATCAAGGCTCGCCTGCCGCGCCTGAAGGAATGGCTGGAGGAAACCCGGCCCACCGTCGCGTGCCTGCAAGAGATCAAGAGCCAGGACGAGAACTTTCCCGCAAGCGAATTTGAAGAGCTTGGCTATCAAGCAATCTGGCACGGCCAGAAGAGCTTCAACGGTGTTGCGATCCTGACCGATACCAAAGCGATCCCCGAGGGCGCGAGCGAAGTCCAACGCGGGCTCGGGATTGACGGCCCGAAAGAAGGTGAAGGCGAGCAAGCTCGCTATCTCGAAGTCGATGTCGCTGGCAAACGGATCGTGTGCATTTACTTGCCAAACGGCAATCCGCATCCCGGCCCCAAATTTGATTACAAGCTCGCCTGGATGGAGAAGCTGCGCGCGCGTATGGCGGAGATCTGGGCTGAAGAAGTTCCCGCCGCTGTGCTCGGCGACTATAATGTGATCCCTGAGGACAATGACGTCTGGGCTGTGAAAGGCATGGCATCAGACGCGCTGATGCAGCCTGAGTCGCGTGCTGCCTATGCCCGCCTGCTAGGCGATGGCTGGACAGATGCTGTGCGCACGCTCAATCCACGCGGAGGCGTGTGGACCTATTGGGACTATCAGGCTGGCGCATGGCAGCGCGACCATGGCTTCCGCATCGACCACATCCTGTTGTCACCAGAGCTTGCGGACAAGCTTGAAGCGGTTGGTGTCGACAAGGAACATCGCGGACGCGAAAAAGCGAGCGACCACGCACCCGTCTGGGCGGTGCTGAGGGATTAGAAGGGGGGCCGGGTGCTCACACTCTGAGACGACATGTCGGAAAATGGAGTGGGAGTGGACTTTCGCCTTTTTTGGCTTAAATCAGATTCGTCTCTGCATTGCGGCGCTCTTTTTGTTCGCGCTCTGACTTTGCTCGGTCGAGTGCTACCTTGTGAGCTTGTTTTGCCAGCCCTCGCCAAGTCTTTTCTGCGCGGAGGTTACGCTCCCTAACATTTTCGAGCGTTGCCTCTTTCGCTTCGAGTGCAGCTTCGCGCGCTCGCGCGTCGTAAAATTCAAATGTTTGCTTCATCGCGTATCTTTCGAGGCTGGTTCCACTCAAAGGTATTCCTCCCACGCCCGGTTAGCAGAGGTGCGCGGGAGGAACTCCGGTAGGCCGATTAGGTCGCAGCGGACAGATTGACTGCGCTCGCCTTGCCATTACGGCCAGTCTCTACCTCGAAGTTCAGGCGCTGGTCCTTATCGAGCGACTGCATGCCTGCGGCCTGAACGGCACTGATGTGGACAAAGCTGTCACTTGAGCCGTCGTCAGGCTGAATGAAGCCATAGCCCTTGTCAGTGTTGAAGAATTTTACGGTTCCGGTCTTACTCATGATGGTTCCTTTCAAGAACGCATAGGGTTGCCGCGCCGCGACATGCGGAGCGGTCGTGCATAAAATCGTTAGATGAAAGGAAGTCGTCGTCTGGTTTTCGCCGGGGCCATCAAAGGCAAGCGGCGGTCGTCAAAATCCGAAGTCCGTCGCAAATTTCGACGTCAGCATCCTCTTATTAGCACACAATTTTCAAAGCGGCGACACAATTCGCTAATATGTTTGCCCACGTGAAGTTTTTTCAGGACGAGGAAGTCTCGGCTCACAAGTATTGCGGTAAACCTGCTTTCTCACGAAACTGGCGGATCCTCTTCTCATAGTATTCAACCAGATCGAAATAGGTTTCACGATCATTGTCAGACCGTGAGCTTTGCCGGTTCATAACGGCCAGTTGGTGATGGTAAAGAAGTTGATTGAAGTCCATGGTAGCTCTCCGCGTAATTGATCGGAAGCGCGCGCTGGTCGTACAACCCCACCCTAGCTTTGAACCAAGCGAAGGTTGATCGCGTTCTTCTCACCATCAACTCCTAGTTCGATTTCAAAGATGAGACGTTGACCTTCACAAACTCTCTCGCTTGGCCTGCGCTGCACATCGATCTGCTGGAATGGCAATAATTCGCCTCCGGATTCCGGGCTGATGAAGCCCGTTCCCGTCATCCGGTCAAATGTCCTGACCTTGCAGTAGTTGACCATAAAATGTGCCTTCTTCTTCGCCCGCGCTCCAATATGGAGGCGCCTGAGGCCTAAGAGACGAAAAAGAGGGGCTGACGCGCTTTGCGCAGCGTGTCGAACCGTCGATTGCGACTGGTAGCGGCTTTCGACATGGTTATGACCGACCTGGATTTCAAGTCGCTTTTGAAACGAAGTCTATTGCCATTTTCAGCTAGAAGCCGAAGAGCAAATGACATGCAAGCTGGTCTGTTGACCGCGTTCTAGCAATTCAAGCCCGCATCCCCATATGACAATCATCGCCTGAATGTGCATGTAAGCTCACGCGACTGAGAGACCTAGCGCTCCCGCTTACGAGACGAGGTCAGGCTATGTCACAAGATAACTTTCTTCCCCGCTGCCATCCGCACATGCTTGGCGAGGAAGGAAAAGTAGACTTGGAAAAGTGCGAAGCATTGTCCGCAGATATGGCAGAACTGCGGGAGATGGGCGTTATTCTGACACTGGTGGCGAGCTATAAAGTCGGGACCAACCGATATACCAACCTTGGCGACGCATTAGCCCAAGCACGCATTCAGCGGAGCATGACAATTTTTGATCAGGCCGCCAATATACCTTCGATAAAGGGACACTAATCGCTTGCGAGCCCCTCAATTTTCGCAATGTCCGCAATTCGGTCGCATGCACACGTTCAAGATCTTGGCTTGAATGCCCGGCAAAACCTCCCCCCCCCCCCCCAAACAGGCGCAGGCCGTCGCGCACGCACTACAAGCGGGGGAGCCACCCGAAAGTGGTCAGATCACCTGTAAAACAGATGCGTCTTGATCGTCGCGAGGTGCGCCTTCTTGCGGCTCCATGATGGGCTCACATATTTCGCATGGAAATAGAGCGCGTCATCCGCTGCGCTATCCCACAGGCCTTCATGCGCAATCCGCGCAATCGCCTTGGCGCGTTCCCACGCTTTCGAGCCCTTGCGGATTTTCGGCATCTGGCCATTCTTTACAAACGAGAATTGCGCGCGCTGATAGACAACGTCGCAATAGCTCGCCGGGAAACGCGGCGATTCCGCGCGGTTGATGACGACCTGTGCAACAGCCAGCTGGCCTGCAAGTGGTTCGCCGCGCGATTCGAAATAGACCGTGCCAGCCAGACATTGCATCTGCTCTGACAGCGTCTCTTTGGTTTCAATTGTGCTGACCAGTTCGCGCAGCGAGCTCGCCTGTGGCGCGTCAATGGTCTCAGCAGTTTCCGCAGCAGGCTCAACAATCGGCTGAACCACTTCTTGCGAAATGAAAATCGGTTCTGCTGTCTCTGCCGGCATTTGCGCCGCAGTTTCAGCGTTCAGTTCTTGTGCGAATGCTGAGGAGGATTCCTCGCTCGCGATGGTAAGGCTGACGCCTGCGACAAGCGCAAGCGCACTCAGCCCGTAGGCCTTGCGACTCATGAATGTTTCTAACTTGTGCGGTGAACGCACCACGAGTGCCCAAAACACTCTAACAGGTCTGGACCGCGGTGCGTTTTCGCACTCGCAAGAGAGGTCGGTCCTTAGGCCTGCCGGCCGTCCCCCGTCTGCGTGCTAACTTGCTGGCCGTATTGCCAACCAAGCCGCCTGCGCACCTGGAAGCTGGCGGGCCAAATAGAGCCTAAGCGCGCAAGGTCAAGTTAACGCGGCAATAATTCGATGAAGTGTTGCGTATCAGCGACATCTATTTCCACGATCCAGATATCGGGATCTTGGCGCTTGCGCCGCTCGAGATATTCGCTGAATTCCTTTTTATTTTCAGGGTCTTCATGGCGGGACTGCGTGAAGAGCCGGGTTCCGTCCAATTGCGGCATCCGCTCGAAAAGCGTAACGTTATTGCCGCGATCCATGGTTAAGAGCAGGATTGTTCCGGCATCGCGTTCACCGCGTGCAACCACAGTTGCAAAACCATCATGTGCTTGCGCGAGCCTGATTATGGCAGCCACTTCGAGATGTGCGGGAAGACGCTCATCCATGCCAGCACTCATTTATTTGGGCGCTCATTTATCAGGGCTTGTAGCCATCAAGGCTGGAGAGCGCGATCCGTGAACGCATGAAAGTGCCGGTTCCGCGGCCAATTTCCTCGCCTTCAGCATCGACGAGCCGCGATTCAGCGACAAATACGCGGCGTTTTCCGCTCACCCAGCGCCCTTCAGCCACAACTTCGCCGGCGCGGACGGGCTTGGTGAAGTGCAGATTGAAACTGGTGGTCAGCAGGAAGCGATCCGTCGCCAGCGTGTTGGCCGCATAGAAGGCCGCATCGTCGAGCATCTTGAAATAGATCGTGCCATGCGCGGCGCCCGCAGCATGGTAGCTTTGCTCGGTCACATTGAAGCGGATCTGCGCGAGGCCCAGTCCGGTTATCGCCAGCTTGGAATCAAACAAATTGTTGATCGGCGCGGAGTGATAAAGGTGCTCAAGCGCGCGATAATGCAGCGCGGCGCTCTCATCATCAGCGCCCACACCCGCAGCCGGCGACGTGTCAGGCGGCATCGCGCTCTAGCTGATTGGAAAGCAGAGCGTAGAGCGCTTCAGTGTCGGAGGCCTCGTTCAATGCATCGTGCATCGCATCATCGCGCACCAGCCGCGAAATCGCAGCGAGCGCATGCAGATGGGTTGCGCCTGCCTTCTCTGGTGAAATCAGACCGAACACGAGATCGACCGGCATGGCGTCAGCAGCATCGAATTCAACCGGCGATTCAAGCCGGAGCAGCACAACAATCGGGCGGTTGATGGCATTCGAACGCGTGTGCGGAATCGCAACGCCGCGGCCAAAGCCTGTGCTGCCCAGATTCTCACGCTCTTCCAGCCCGTCGAGCACAGCGGCTTCGTCGATGCCATAGACTTGTGCCGCGAGTGCTGCGACACGCTCAAGCACATCTTGCTTGGATTGCGGATTGGCGCTGGCGACCGCCTGCGGAAGCAGTTGAAAATTCACATTCATGTCAGACGTTTATCTTATCAATTCTCTTCTGTTCGACCGTATTGGCGGTGCGGTTATTGACTGCACTCTACCAAGCTGAGAGCTGATCGCTGTGATGAAGCGTACTCTCGATTTGAGCGGGGTCCCTGAAGGTTCACGCGTGAGGTTGCGCTGTGAAAACCCCCCGTCAGCGCGGCTCAACCCAACCGATCGAGCCGTCGGAGCGGCGATAAACCATATTATGCCGCCCAGTTCCAGCATTTTTGAAAAACAATGCGTTGGTATGTCTCAGATCGAGCATCATCACCGCATCGGCCACACTGGCTTCCGGAATGTCCGTGCTGGTCTCTGCAATCACCGGAGGCGCGTCAGCTGTGACCTCTTCTTCTGAATCGTCGGCTGCAAAGATGGTGTAGCCTGCCTCTTCGACGGTGTAGGCGGCCTCCTCCTCTTTAAGCGCGTGCGCTGCCTGTTCGTGGCGATCTTTCAAGCGGCGCTTGTAACGGCGCAGCTGCTTATCGATTTTCTCCGCCGCCGCATCAAGCGCCTGGTGCGCATCATGCGCATCTGCCTGACTGCGCAGGACCAGCCCTTGCATGACATGGGTCACAATATCGCAATGAAATGCACCGGCGGGCGCTTTGCCGAAGGTAACGTGCGAGGAAATCGCCTGATCAAAGTACTTGTCGACAATCCCGCCTAATCGGTCGGTGACATGCTCCTGAAGCGCTGAACCGGTTTCCATTTGATGGCCCGAAACGCGGATATCCATAGCAGTCTCCTTACGATTGATGCGGTTATTTTGTGTTCTAGTTCAGTGCGACGATTAGTGATTTTTCGGCGCGAGCGAGCGCGGTCACTTCGCCCAGATCGGCTGGTCAAATCCCTTCATAAACTCCTTGTGGCGCATGAGTTCGGCTTCGCTTGCAACATGCGGACGCGGGGGCCGGACAGGTCCGGTCGGCTTTCCGCCAATGACTTGTGCGACAGGATCGCCAGCTCCCTCTGAAGCCTGTGCTGCAGCATCGGCGGCAAGCTCCAGCCCGATCTGCCGTCCACCCAAGAGCTCGACATAAACCTGTGCAAGCAGCTCGGCATCGAGCAGCGCGCCGTGCTTCACGCGGTGGCTTCGATCAACGCCATAGCGCGTACACAAGGCATCAAGCGAGAGCTTTGCTCCCGGGTGCCGCTTGCGCGCAATCGCAACAGTGTCGACCATGCGCGTCATACACACAGGCTCGAACCCGATCAGTGTGAGCTCGGCATTCAAAAAGCCGAAATCGAACCCGGCATTATGCGCCACCAGCGGCGCATCGCCGAGCCAGTAGATGAGTTCACTTGCGAGCTCCTTGAACAATGGTTTGTCGGACAGGAAGCTTGCGGAAAGACCATGTACGGCTTCCGCGCCTGCCGGCATATCACGTTCGGGGTTGAAATACGCGTGGTAGCTCTCGCCGGTCGGCACCCGGTTGTAGAGCTCCACGCAGCCGATTTCGACCATCCGGTCGCCCGTCTTGGGGTCGAGGCCGGTGGTTTCAGTATCAAACACAATTTCGCGCATTGAGAGTACTATCGGAGCAAGTGCTGCTTCGTGCAAGAGGGGTTTGCTCCAACTGAGAGAATTCTCTCTCAATTCAGCTGAAAACGACAATATTCGAGAGGTTTGCTTGTCCGATTATGCTTTGTTGATCGCCGCTTGGCGCAGCGTTTCCACCAGTGCCTGCACCGCCGACTCGGTCTCTTCAAGGCTTGTGCCTGTATCGATCACATGATCGGCCCGCGCGCGCTTTTCAGCGTCCGGCAGCTGAAGGCTGAGAATGTGTTCGAACTTCTCCGCTGTCATACCGGAACGCGCCAGAACACGCTCGCGCTGAACCGCTGCCGGAGCAGAGACGACCACGATGCAATCGACCTGCGAATGGCCGGAGCCTTCAAACAAAAGCGGGATGTCAAACAGGATTAGCGGCGCGTCTTCATTGGCTTCAAGAAAGGCTGCACGTTTGGCGCCGACCGCTGGATGCACAATCGCTTCAAGCTTTGCGAGCAAGGCCTTGTCAGCAAAGACTTGCGCTCCGAGCGCCTCGCGGTTCACGCCTTCAGGGCCGGTCGAACCAGGAAACGCTGCTTCAATCGCGGGCAGCAATTCGCCATCCGGGCCTTGCATCGCGCGCACCTCAGCGTCGGCATCGAACACTGGCACCCCTGCCCGATCGAACATATCCGCAACCGTTGACTTGCCCATGCCTATGGAGCCTGTAAGGCCGATGATGAGAGGTTTTGTGACTATGCCGTTCATCGCAAAAGTAGCTCCCGCAATTCACCATCATGGTCACGCGGTGCGGTCTCTCCAAAGAAATGCCGGAACGCAATCGCTGCCTGACCGATCAGCATGTTGAGACCGTCCAGCGTCCGAAAGCCTGCCATGGCAGCATCGGCCAGAAGTGCAGTTTCAAGCGGCGAATAGACAATGTCGTAAAAAATGCTGCGCGGCGGTGCGTGGCTCAAATCGAAAACCAGTGGCGGCTGGCCCTTCATACCTAAAGCGGTGGCATTGATAATGACATCCAAGCACCCCTCCCTGTCATCGAACGCAAAGTCGGTCGGCTCGGCAAAATGATCCAAATGCACTGCATGGTGCTCGCCATCAGGCGCCAGTTCATCGAGCAAGCCTCGCGCCTTGTCCGGATCACGCCCGGCCACAACCAGCGTGAAGCCTTCGCCCGCTAGTGCTGCAATAATCGCGCGCGCCGCCCCGCCCGTACCGAGAATGCGCGCCATGCGGAAATAGTGTTCCTGTGCAAGCTCATCGCGGAGTGGCTCGAGAAAACCTGCGCCGTCTGTGTTTGCTCCAACAAGCTTCTCGCCATCGCGATAGACAGTGTTGATCGCACCGATGGTCTCGGTGCTGGATTCAACCTGATCGACATAAGCCATCGCGGATTGCTTATGCGGCATCGTAATGTTGCAGCCTCGCCAATTCGGGTCCGCGCGGCGCTCGGCAAAGTAGTCGTTCAATTCCTCTGGCTTCACATGACAAGCGCGAAAGCCGGCTTCGATCGCGAGCTTCTCCAGCCAAAAACCATGGATCAGCGGGCTTTTCGACTGCGCAATCGGATCGCCGATGACCTCTGCGTATGCCTGTCCTGCGATTGTCGAAGGATGAGAACTCATCGAGCAAGAGCTCCTGCATCGCGCAGACCCTCAAGCACCATCAGAAGCGGCATGCCGAGCACCGTAAACTGGTCGCCGGTGATTTGCTCGAACAGATGGGGTCCCAGAGCTTCGATGCGAAACACGCCGACGCAATAGCCAACTTCAGGCCACTCCTTTTCAAGGTAGCTCTCGATGAAGGCCTCGCTCAATTCGCGCACATGCATCTCGGCCAATGCCGAGCCGCTCCATTCGCACCCTTGCCCGCGCAGCAGTGCCGCGCCGGAATGCAGCTCGATCACTTTGCCTGAAAAGAAGCGCAAATGCGCCGCTGCATCTTCGCGCGATTGAGGCTTATCGAAGCGTTGACCGTCGCACACGACGAGGCTGTCGCTGCCAAGCACGATCCTGTCAGGGTGATCTGCCGCGATGGCGGCTGCTTTTGCGACCGCAAGCGCTTCGGCCACTTCGGCTGGCGACGCGCCGGTCAGGCTGTCTTCGACTGCGCGTTCGTCAATGTCCGCCGGGATTGCTTCATATTCGACGCCAACTGCGTCCAGCATCGCGCGGCGCGAGGCACTTTTGGAAGCAAGGATAATCGGTTCAGACTGCAGCATTAGTCTCAGATCGGCTTTGCCGTGCCATCGACCGGTTGATCGCGGCGTGTGCGTTCCTGTGCCAGGCGGATGATCGCAGCCGCGCTTTCCTCGATCGAGCGGCGCGTTACATCGATCACCGGCCAGCCATTGTCCGCAAACATGCGGCGTGCATACTGCACTTCCTGGTGCACACGCTCATTGTCGACGTAGGAGGTTTCCGTGCCTTCATTCAATGAGAGCAGGCGGTTGCGGCGGATCTGCACCAGCCGCTCTGGCGCAGTAGTCAGCCCGACCACCAGAGGGTTGCGCAAACCGAACAGCGCCTTGGGTGGCGGGCTTTCGATCACGATCGGAATGTTGGCTGTCTTGTAGCCGCGATTGGCGAGATAGATGCTGGTCGGCGTCTTCGAGCTGCGCGATACGCCGGCAAGCACGATATCGGCTTGCTCCCAATTTTCCCATCCCACGCCATCATCATGCGCGATAGTGAACTGGATCGCTTCGACACGCTTGAAATAAGCTTCGTCCATCAAGTGCTGACGGCCGGGCTTGCCATGCGCTTCTTCGCCCAATTGCGATTCCAGCGCTGCCGTCACCGCGTCAAGCACCGGAACCGCAGGCAGGGCAAGCTGACGGCAATGCTCTTCGAGCCGCGCGCGGGTCTCAGGGTTTACCAGAGTGAACAGGACAAGGCCGGGATTTCCCGCAAGATCGGGGACAATCCTGTCGAGGTGTTGACGGCTGCGCACCATCGGCCAGAAGTGCCGCGTGACTTCAGGATTATCGAACTGCGCGAGTGCCGCCTTGGCAATCATCTCCAATGTCTCACCGGTAGAATCGGAGACCAGATGAAGATGCATGGTGTTCATAAGGCTTTTTGGCGATCCGTTTGGATGAGCGGTTCAGAGGTCCATGCGGCTGTGGAAACCCAGTGGCATAAACCACGGGAGAAGCCTGCCGACAAGTTCGGGGATGAATTTCATGCGCGCTTTCAGCATTTGCGTGCGCTTGCTTGCCAACATGTAGGCCGGTTTCTCGACAGGCTGGGGATAGCGCGGATAAATTTGACTCGACTCACGCCATCCCGCGATTCGCGGTCAAGTTCGGCTCTGTTCATCGCTGGGAAAATCGGGCAGGGGGTGGGAATTCCCGCTTTCCACAGGGCCAACAAACACCATAATCCTTTATATAAATATATTATTTTATTGATTGGATACACGCATGCCTGGTGCATTACTCGATACGTTAAACGGTCAGCGCCAGGACAAGGCGCCCATGTGGCTCATGCGTCAGGCCGGGCGCTATCTGCCGGAATATCGCAAGCTTCGGGCAGAGAAAGGTGGGTTCCTCGATCTCGTCTATGACAGCGAAGCGGCGTGCGAGATTACCTTGCAGCCATTGCGCCGGTTTGGTTTTGATGGCGCGATCCTGTTCTCCGATATCCTGATTGTCCCGCATGCGATGGGGCAGGGGTTGGAATTCCTCGTAGGCGAAGGGCCCAGACTGTCGCCGCCTTTGCTCGAAGCAGAACTGTCGAGCTTCACGTCGCAATATGAGCGTTTCGAGCCGATCTACGAAACCGTGCGTCTGTGCCGTGCAGCGCTCGATAACACTGTCACGATGCTGGGCTTTGCTGGCAGCCCGTGGACAGTCGCGACGTACATGGTGAACGGCGAGGGTAGCCGCGATCAGCATGCAACACGCGAGCTTGCGTACACCGATCCCGGCCGTTTTCAGGCAATCGTCGATGCGATTGTGGAAGTGTCTGTCACTTATCTGCGCGGACAAATTGATGCGGGCGCAGAAGCCGTGCAATTGTTCGACAGCTGGGCAGGGAGCCTTGCACCCGATCAGTTCGACAAATGGGTCATAGCGCCCAACTCAGCGATCACAGCAGCGATCAAGCAGTCGCACCCCGATACGCCAGTGATTGGCTTTCCGAAGGGTGCAGGCGCGAAGCTCGCCGCCTATGCGCATGAAACGGGGGTGGACGCGCTGGGTCTTGATGAAACTGTCGATCCGGTCTGGGCCAATCGCGAAGTGCCGCAAGGCATGCCGGTTCAAGGCAATCTTGATCCGCTGATGCTGATGGCAGGCGGCGAGCCTTTGAAGGATCGTATCCGGTTCATTCTCGATGCCTTTGCCGACCGTCCGCATGTCTTCAATCTGGGCCATGGCATTGGCCAGTTCACACCGATCGAGCATGTTGAGCAGCTGGTTGAAGCGGTGCGCGGCTCCTAGTGAGGATATACGTAGGCGGGCAGGGGGTGACGAAGGACCTCAGGCTTCCTAGATACTTTCGGTGATGCAGGATGTTATCGCAGTGACCTATCTCTGGTTTAAAGCAGCGCACATCATTTTCATGGTGTTCTGGCTGGCAGGGCTCTTCATGCTGCCGCGCCAACTGATTTATGTGCACGCAGCTTCTGCAGGCTCTGACGAGCAAGCCTTGTGGATCAAGCGGATGGGTCTGCTACGCAAGATCATCCTCACCCCCAGTATGATCATCGTATGGATCGCAGGGCTTCTCATGGCCTATCAGATCGGGTTGTTCAGCGGCGGCGCGGGGTTGGGGTGGCTTCATGCCAAATTGCTGCTCGTCGTGCTTCTGACAGGCTTTCACGGGTTCCTGGTCGCGCAAGTGAAGAAGAATGCGCGCGGCGAGCGGCCTTTAAGCGAGAAACAGCTGCGTCTGTTTGGCGAGATACCTGGGCTGCTGCTGGTCCTGATCGTCATTCTTGCGATCGTGAAGCCGTTTTAATCGGCGCATAGGCTCAGCTAATCGGAAACCGAGTTGACGCAGGGGTTCGCGCCCAGTATTTCGCACACTTCCAAACCGGCATTGCTGACGCGGCAAAACGCGAAGCAAGGTCTGCTTTCTCCAAGCCCTGGTCCTCATATCCGAGGCACTGACCTGTCGGCCAATCACTAATCCTCTTGGACTGAATAAACACATGCATCTCAAAGACTTGAAACTCAAAGCACCGGCCGAACTCGTTCAGATGGCCGAAGAACTCGGCGTTGAAAGCGCATCGACCATGCGCCGCCAGGACTTGCTGTTCAGCATCCTTCGCGAGCTCGCTGAAGATGAAGAATATGAAGAGAAGATCATGGGTATCGGCACGATTGAAGTGCTGCAGGATGGCTTTGGTTTTCTTCGCTCGCCTGAAGCGAACTATCTCGCCGGCCCGGACGATATTTACGTCTCGCCCAACCAGATCCGCAAATGGGGCCTGCGCACAGGCGATACGGTCGAGGGCGAAATCCGCGCACCCAAGGAAGGCGAGCGCTATTTCGCACTTACCGGCCTCACGACGGTCAACTTCGAAGATCCGTCGCAGGTCCGCATGCGCACGAACTTCGACAACCTCACGCCGCTTTATCCTGAGGAGAAGCTCAATCTCGATACGGTTGATCCGACGGTGAAGGACAAGTCGGCGCGTGTGATCGATATCATTTCACCGCAAGGTAAGGGCCAGCGCGCTCTGATCGTTGCGCCGCCGCGCACGGGTAAAACGGTTCTCCTGCAAAATATCGCGAAGGCGATCACGGACAACCATCCGGAAGTGTTCCTTCTGGTCCTACTAGTCGACGAGCGTCCGGAAGAAGTCACCGATATGCAGCGTTCTGTGAATGGCGAAGTGATTTCTTCGACATTCGATGAGCCTGCCCAGCGCCACGTACAAGTTGCTGAAATGGTTATTGAAAAGGCCAAGCGTCTGGTCGAGCACAAGAAGGATGTCGTGATCCTGCTCGACTCCATTACGCGCTTGGGCCGCGCCTACAACACGGTCGTGCCGAGCTCTGGCAAGGTGCTGACCGGTGGTGTCGATGCCAACGCTCTGCAACGTCCGAAGCGCTTCTTCGGTGCAGCGCGTAACATTGAGGAAGGTGGTTCGCTTTCCATCATTGCAACCGCGCTGATCGATACCGGTAGCCGGATGGACGAAGTAATCTTCGAGGAATTCAAAGGCACAGGTAACTCGGAAATCGTGCTCGACCGCAAGGTGGCCGACAAGCGGATCTTCCCGGCACTGGATGTCGGCAAGTCTGGCACACGCAAGGAAGAACTGCTGGTCGAGAAGGACAAGCTGTCCAAGATGTGGGTCCTGCGCCGTATCCTCATGCAGATGGGCACGGTCGATTCCATGGAATTCCTGCTCGACAAGATGAAGGATTCCAAGACCAACGAAGACTTCTTCGAAACGATGAACCAGTAAAGGTCGGGCCTCTTTCGATCTTGATGCAAAGCCCTGTCTTGCGGTCTCGTAAGGTAGGGTTTTGCGTCCCGATGGCTCCAGATGCCTAGGTGACTGTCTATCCCGCATTTAGGGAATCTTTAGGGCAGGGCGGTTAGTTAATCGCGAGCGATCCAGATCGTGAGATCGCGCATGGGTTAGCGACAATGAGCACCAGCTTGGAACAGATCATCTACACCAGCATTGCATCGCCCGATGTGCATGGCGGTGATGTGTTCGATATCATCGCGCAGGCTTCCAAGCGGAACAAGGATCGCGGGATCACCGGTATCCTGACATTTGTCAGAGGACGATTCTTCCAGGCGATCGAAGGGTCAAAGGAAGAATTGGACAAGCTATTGCGGTCGCTTGAGCGGGATGGCCGCCATCACAGCTTGAGAGTATTAAATCGACGCGTGATCTCAGAGCGGCAGTTTGAAAACTGGGCGATGAAGCGTCTTGCTGTGAAGGATATTGCTTCCGCACGGCGTGAAATCACAAGTTTGCTCGGCCATCACGCGGATGCAAAGACGATCCTTTCGAGCTTCGAATCTTTCCTCAAGAACGAGAGCAACAAAGCGGCCTGAGCCTATCCTGCTTTTTGCTTTTCAAGCTGCCGACCCATCATTTCCCAGACTTTGTTGACGGCTTGAAGCGGCCTCACCATCACTTTGAAATCCTTGATGGTTCCGTCTTCGTCAAACGTGATCATGTCAATCCCATTGACCTGAATGCCTTCCATTTCAGTCTTGAACTCAAGTACGAGGTTGTTTCCGTCCACAATCTCGCGTTCATAGTGGAAAGTGTCGTTGTCGAGCGTTTGTCCCGCTGCCGCCAGATAAGCGACAGTGATCGCGCGTCCGACTTGCGGGGTGTGCACGACGGGCGAGTGAAACACCGCATCTTCGGCAATGATCTCGGCCAGGTCTTCAGGCTTGCTGCCTGCTTCAATAACACGGTGCCAATTGGCGAGCCCTTTCTGAGCGCTCATTTGTATTCCCCCTACATTTCCGGTGAGGCGAGGGGTCTCTCACCCCCACGACTTCGCGTGTAATCCTCAACCCAGATGCTCGGCGAAGAATGCACTGGTTCGCCCGTCAGCCAATTGTGCACCTTTTTCGTTCCGGCGATTGCCCATTTCGGCAGCAAATCCGTGATCGAGCCCTTCATAATCGTACAGCGTGACTTTCTCGTGACCGTCGAGGCCAGCATGCATGGCAGCTTGCGCTTCAGGTCCGACAAAGTGGTCAGCGGTCGGGATATGCAGCAATAGCGGGTTTGCGATTGCGTCTTTCTCGTCCAGCATCTGGTCGATCATCACGCCGTAGTAGCCAACCGATGCATCCACATCGGTGCGTGCCGCTGCCATGTAAGCGAGCCTGCCGCCAAGACAGTATCCGACGCAACCGACTTTGGCGGTTTCGCCTGCATCCCGGATCCAGTCGATCGTAGCTGCGATGTCCTTTACCCCGTCATCAGGATCATATTTCCCAAAATATTCAAGGGCTTCATTGAATTCCGCTTCGACATCAGGATCAAGCTCAAGTCCCGGTTTCATGCGGAAGAACAGATCTGGCGCAACTGCGAGATAGCCCTGGCTTGCCCAATCTTCGCACTTCTTGCGAATGCCAGGGTTCACGCCGAAAATCTCCTGGATCACAATGATTGCGGCTTTGGGAGCGCCTTCAGGGCGGGCAACATAAGCGTTGAAGGACGCTTCGCCATCAAGCGTCGCGATGGAGACCGTTTCAGTGTTCGACATGGGGGAGGTTGCTCCTTTGAGTTGCACGCGATTTGCGCTTATTTCTTGCATGCAGGCTTTGCCAAAGCCAGACAGCCATGAGAAGCCTGCATTTGATGGGATAACGGAGAAAGCGCGATGAAGGTCCATGTAGAGATTGATTGTACGCCGGAAGAGGCGCGGGCGTTCATGGGGCTGCCGGACGTGTCCAAAGCGAACAGCGTCTATGTCGACACGATGACCAAGGCGATGAAGGGCGTGACGAGCCCTGACCAGTTGCAGGAATTTGCGCAACAGCTCGCGCCGATGGGCCAAGTCGGGATGAAGCTCTTCCAGAACTTTGTCGAAGGCTCGATGAAAGCAGGCGCGGCTGCGGCTTCCGGGGCGGCCAAGAAGAAGGACTGACGTCAACCCGTCAGCAGCTAACTGGGCTAACTTCTTATGAATGATACGATTTTCGCGCTTTCGAGCGGCATGCCTCCAGCAGCGATCGGCATTATTCGGATCAGCGGGCCTGAGGCGGGGGTGGCGTTAGAGGCCCTAACTGGCCGCGCTGTCGACCCTCGCAAAGCCAGTTTGGCGCGTTTGTGTGATGGTGATGGTGCTTTGCTCGATGAAGCGCTGGTCCTTTGGTTTCCCGGGCCGGGCACAGCCACCGGCGAAGACCTTGCAGAATTGCATTGCCACGGGGGCAGGGCGGTCATTGCTGCGGTTGAAGAGGCTCTCGGGGCTGTGGACGGCTTGCGCAAAGCCGAGCCAGGCGAATTCACACGCCGCGCTTTTGCCAATGGGCGGATGGATCTGGCTGAGGCTGAGGGATTGGCTGACCTTTTGGCAGCAGAAACCGAGCTGCAACGGCGGTCTGCACTCACAATGGCGGAAGGGAGTTTCTCGCGTGTCGTGGAGGGTTGGCGCGATCGCGCATTGGCCCTGTCCGCAGAAGTGGAAGGGGTGCTCGATTTCTCGGATGAGGAAGATTCGAGCGATATGCCGGCTGATTTCGCGGTGCGCTTGTTGGACTTGGCAAGTGAACTACAGGATTGGTTGGAGCGTCCACGCGCAGAGCGTCTGGGGGAGGGGTTTCGCGCGATCCTCGCAGGACCACCAAATGCAGGGAAGTCCACTCTTTTCAATGCCTTGGTGGATAGTGAGGCGGCTATAACCTCACCGATTGCCGGCACCACGCGCGATGTGATTGAACGTTCAGTGTCTCTCGCTGGTATACCGTTCACTTTCGTTGATACAGCCGGATTGCGCGAGGTTGACGATGATACCATTGAAGTGATTGGTGTGGAACGCGCTCGCGCGGCAACAGCGCGGGCGGACGTAGTGTTATGGCTGGGTGATGAGGGCCAGGGGCCAGCAGGCGCATGGGAGATTGCGGCTCAGATCGATCGACCCGAACATCTGTCCAAAGCTGATGCTCGCCACAGAGTGTCAGCGGTAACCGGTGAAGGGCTTGGCGATCTCAAGGACGACCTGATCGCGCTGGCCGGCAATTCGATGCCCAAGCCGGGCGAAGCGGCGCTTAACGCGCGTCAACATGACCTCATTGCTGAAGCGTATGCCGCTTTGACCGACATTCAGGATCGCAAGGACTTGCTCATCCTGGGGGAGGGGCTGCGCGCTGTGCGAGTAGCGTTTGACCGATTGATCGGCCGTGCAACGACGGAGGACATGCTCGACGCCTTGTTTGGACGATTTTGCATCGGGAAGTGATGTTCCACGTGAAACATCTGCGCGTTTTGGCGCCCTGACCCGAGAATCCCCTTTGACGCTGCGGCGTTGCAAGACTATTTGAGCCACGATCATGCAGAGCTTTGATGTCCTGGTTGTCGGCGGCGGTCACGCCGGTGTCGAAGCGGCTTGCGCCGCGGCGCGGATGGGCGCGCACACGGGGCTGGTTAGCTTTGATCTCGAAGCCATAGGGGCGATGAGCTGCAATCCGGCTATTGGTGGACTGGGTAAGGGCCATCTGGTTCGTGAAGTCGATGCGCTGGATGGTGTGATTGGTCGCGCGGCTGATGCTGGCGCGGTCCACTATCGGATGCTTAACCGCTCAAAGGGCAGTGCAGTTTGGGGTCCTCGCGTTCAGGCGGACCGGGTACTGTTCAAAGCGGCTGTTCAGAAGATCGTCCGGGCTCAAGCCAATCTGACATTGATCCAAGGCGAGGCAGCGGCGCTACGTCTCGAAGGTGACCGAGTGTCAGGATTAGAGCTTGCAGATGGAACGATGTTGGAGGCCCCGGCTGTCATCCTCTGTACCGGCACATTTCTCGGCGGAACGCTGTTCCGCGGCGAAGAGCGGTTCGAAGGTGGTCGCATCGGTGAGAACGCCGCCCATCGCTTGGGTGAACAGCTTCGTGGTGCGGATCTGCCCATGGCAAGGCTTAAAACCGGAACCCCGCCACGTCTGGATGGCCGAACCATCGACTGGGCCTCGCTCGACGAACAGCCTTCCGATGGCGAGAGTTGGACGATGTCTCCGCTGACGGAGAGCCGCGCGAACCCGCAAGTGTTCTGTGCCATTACCAGGACAACTGAAGCCGCGCATGATGCCATTCGCGCGAACCTCCACCGTTCTCCGCTCTTCACCGGAGCGATCGATGCGGCTGGACCGCGCTATTGCCCTTCGATCGAAGACAAAATCCATCGTTTCGGGGATCGCGATGGTCATCAGGTCTTCCTCGAGCCTGAGGGGCTCAACACGCATCTGGTTTACCCGAACGGGATCAGCACATCGCTTCCGGTGGATGTACAGCTGGATATGCTTCGCGCTATGCCCGGGCTGGGGCAGGTCGCCATGGAAGTACCCGGCTATGCGGTCGAGTATGATCACGTCGATCCGCGTGCATTGACCAGCGACTTGCAATTGAAAGCGATCCCCGGCCTGTATTGCGCAGGGCAGATTAACGGCACTACCGGATATGAGGAGGCGGCGGCGCAAGGGTTGGTTGCCGGCCTCAATGCGGCAGCCAAGCTCCTCGATAAAGCACCACCGGCTTTGGATCGCGCAAACTCCTACATGGCGGTCATGATCGACGATCTCACTTTGCAGGGAGTTTCCGAGCCCTACCGTATGCTGACTTCGCGGGCGGAATACCGGCTTCGGCTGAGAGCGAATAATGCCAGCACGCGCCTGACACCGCTTGGGATTGATGCGGGTTGTGTCGCTCAAGAACGGGCCGAGTGGTTTGCGCGCCGCGAGGTCTCACGTGAAACACTTCAGACGCAGTTCGACGTTAGCTTGAACGCGAAATCACTTTCCGATGCAGGTCTGCCGGTTCGTCGCGACACCGGCGATAAACCGGTTTCCGAATGGCTGCGGCATGATGGCGTGAGTTTGGCGGATCTGGCGGCACTGCTTGATGGTGCGTTCGACCCTGAGGACGCTCTAGCTGAGGAGATGGCTGAGGATGCCGCTTATGCGCCTTATCTTGCTCGTCAGGAAGCGGAGTTGCGCGATCTGCGTGCGAGCGAGGGATTGGCGCTAGGGGGTGATTTTCCCTTCGGTGAGGTCCCCGGCCTTTCCAACGAGATGGTTGAGAGACTGTCCGCCGCTCAACCAGAAACACTTGCTGCTGCAGGTCGTATCTCAGGCATTACGCCCGCCGCGCTTTCCGCGCTGCTCGTCCATGCAAAGCGTCGCAATGGCGCTGTCGAGCAGGCGGCCTAGGCTTGAGGCGCGAATCGCCTTTGACGACGGAGGAAGAAGCTCGCCAGTATTGCGCTCAATGGGGCGATGAGGGCGCGATGGAGCGGTTGGAGACGTTTGCCGCGCTACTTCTTGAGGAAAACCGCAAACAAAACCTGATCTCGCGAAAGAGTGAGGATTCGCTCTGGCTGCGCCATATGGCCGACAGCGCGCAATTGCTCGGATTTGTTTCACGTGAAACATCGGGACCGTGGCTGGATCTCGGTACCGGTGCGGGATTTCCCGGTCTTGTGATTGCGGCCCTACGCCCGGAAATGCGCGTTGTTCTGGTGGAATCGCGAGCAAGACGCGTCGAATTCCTTGAGCGTGTCTGTGAGGCCCTTTCTCTCAAGAAGGTCCGCGTTGAGGGTAAGCGATTAGAACTGGTTGAACCCTTCGAAGCCGCAGTAATTTCCGCCCGCGCATTCGCGCCCCTAACGAAACTCCTCAGTTTATCCGCCCCATTTTCCACAAGAGCGACCACTTATCTCTTGCCCAAAGGGCGTTCTGCCGCGCAAGAATGCGATAAGCTTCCGAAAAAGCGTCGCGCGCTGTTTCACGTGGAACAATCGATCACTGACGCAGAAGCGGGCATCATCGTCGGGCAGGGTGGCTAATCCACCATTTTCACCCGACCAGCAGTCGAGGATCGGGCATGATTACAATCGCGATAGCCAATCAAAAGGGCGGGGTGGGTAAGACCACCACAGCCATGAATATCGCGACTGCTATGGCGGCCACGGGCTGGAGAACCCTGCTGATCGATCTGGATCCCCAAGGCAATGCCTCGACAGGGATGGGTGTCCCTGCCGCCGCGCGCACCTTGTCCAGCTATGATCTTCTTGTTGATGATGTACCTCTTGCAGAGACAGTGGTGCCTTCGACGATCCCGGGCCTGGATATTGTTCCTGCTACCGTCGATCTGAGCGGCGCAGAGGTTGAGCTCGTTTCAGTCGATGAGCGAACCGAAAGGCTGCGGAAGGCTCTCGCACAGCATCGCGGCCATGATGTGTGCTTTATCGACTGTCCGCCTTCCTTGGGGCTTTTGACGCTCAATGCGCTGTGTGCAGCCGACACGCTGCTTGTTCCGCTACAATGCGAATTCTTCGCGCTGGAGGGCCTTAGTCAGCTTCTACAGACCGTTGAGCGGGTACAACAGATGTTCAACCCGTCGCTCGGTATTGTCGGGGTGAGCCTCACCATGTTTGATCGCCGTAATCGTCTAACAGATCAGGTTGCGGAGGATGTGCGCGAATGCTTGGGCGATCTTGTGTTCGAGACGGTTATCCCGCGCAATGTCCGGCTTTCGGAAGCACCCAGCCATGGTTTGCCAGCGCTCATCTACGACCATGGATGCGCGGGGAGCCGAGCCTATATGGCCTTGGCGCGCGAATTGATCGGGCGTCTGCCGGAAGAAAGGAAAGCGGCATGAGTGACAAGTCCGATTCCTCGAGCAAAACTCCGCCACTAACTGTGCCGCCGCGTAGTCCGGCGGATCGCAAACGCAAGCTGGGCAAGGGTCTGGGGGCGCTTTTGGGTGAAACGCGCAAGGAAGAGCCGCTAACGCTCACAAATGAGGTTTCTCACGGGAAAATCGGCGATAATTCAGGTAATTACATCGCAAACGGCTTGGCTCAACTGGCGATATCCTCGATCGAGCCACTGCCCGGTCAGCCGCGCCAGCACTTCAATGAAGAGGCATTGGAAGAGCTCGCAAGTTCGATTGCGACGCGCGGAGTAATCCAGCCCATCATTGTGCGTCCGCGCGGGAATGGGAAATATCAACTCATTGCCGGCGAGCGCCGCTGGCGCGCTGCGCAGAAAGCGCGTCTGCATGAAATTCCTGCACTTGTGCGTGATCTCGATGACACGGACACAATGGCCCTGGCCCTCATCGAAAATCTTCAACGTGAAGATCTCGGCCCCGTCGAAGAGGCGCGCGCCTATCAGAAGCTTGCAGACAAGCAGGACATGACGCAGGCCGATATCGCGAAAATGGTGGAGAAATCACGCAGTCACGTCGCGAACCTGATGCGCCTTTTGAGCTTGCCGGAAGGCGTGCTTGAGATGGTAGAGGGTGGAAAGCTCTCCATGGGTCATGCGCGGGCGATGATCGGCTATGACGGTGCGGTTGACCTCGCCAAGCGGGTCGTGGCTAACGGATTGTCCGTGCGCGAAGTCGAACGGCTGGTCAAAGGTCCGATCGAGACCAAATCTGCCAAACGCCCGAGCAAGGTTACGAGCGAGAAAGACGCCGATATTGCAGCCGTGCAGACCCATCTGGAAGATTTTCTCGGCATGACTGTCAGGATCAATACCGATGGCAGTCCTACGAGTGGTGCCGTGACGATCAAGTACCGCACACTCGACCAGTTAGACCTTATTTGTCAGAGGCTTACCGGCGGAGATATCTGATTCTGACCAAGCAAGTTGCGCGGCGCTACTTTTGCGAATTATCCGCCAATTCTTGCTGAAACGGCATCGATTAGAACCTCAAAACCCACTGCATCTTCTGGCTTGAAACGCGCTGGCTCCGGTGAATCCAGATCGAGCACGGCGAAAACTTCACCATTCCTCATGATTGGCACCACCAATTCGCTTCGGCTGGCTGCGTCGCACGCAATATGTCCGGGAAAGGCGTGAACGTCTTCAATGCGTTGTGTCGCGCCGCTTTCCGCCGCAGTACCACAAACACCTGAGCCCCACGCGATGCGAATACAGGCTGGACGGCCAATAAACGGTCCAAGTACGAGCTCATGCGCGCCATCCTTCTCTGTGACTCGGTAAAACCCCGCCCAATTGAGGTATGGAACGGTCTCCCAGATCAGCGCTGCAATATTCGCCATATTGGCAATCGCATCGTCTTCACCCTCAGTCAGCGCGAGCGCCATTTCAGTCAGATCACGATAGCGCTCTTCGGCAGGCAAAGCGGGGTCGAGTTGGAAATCGTACATGTCGCTCACTTAGGGGCACCGGCTTCATCCGCCAAGACATCACGTCATTGATTTCGAACGCGAAGGGCATTGCCGCATAGGCAGGCGTCGCTTATCACCAAAGATATGACACGCACTAGCAAAATTCTGCTCACCCTTCTGGCGCTTATCCTGCTTATTGGAGGTGTGCTGTTCTTCCTCACACGAGGCGATACGGCAGATCTCGCTTTGGAAGAGGTCACCGGCACCGATCCGACCCTGCAGGAGCCGAACGCGGAAGCCATCCCGACGGTTCAGATCGCTGAGCCCGTGGGCTGGGCCGAAGGCGATGCGCCCGTCCCGGCGGAAGGCCTTGCCGTGCAGCGATTTGCTGAAGGGCTCGACCATCCGCGTGTGATCCATGCCCTGCCCAATGGCGATATATTGGTCGCTTTGACCCGCTCGCCCAAATCCGAAGACGACGGCGGTCTTGTCGCCTGGGTTGCGGATTGGCTGATGACAAAGGCGGGTGCAAAGGGCGACTCAGCTAACCAGATCATGCTTTTGCGCGACAGCGATGGCGACGGCGTTGCGGAAACACAATCGGTGCTGGTCGAGGGGCTGGACTCTCCCTCCGGGATCGCCTGGCGAGATGATACGCTTTATCTTGCCAACCATAACGCATTGATTTCATTCCCTTATGAGCTTGGGAATGACGTCATAACGTCAAAATCGACCAAACTTATGGACCTGGCACCAGGTGGTGGACACTGGATGCGCAATATCGAGCTGCACCCGGAAGATGATCGCCTGTTTGTCGCGGTTGGCTCGGTTTCAAATATTGGCGAGCAAGGTATGGAAGTCGAAGAAGGTCGCGCCATGATCTGGGAGTATACTCTCTCTACAGGGCGTCAGCGGCAGTTCGCTGTGGGATTGCGCAATCCCAATGGCATGGACTTTAATCCGTGGTCGGGCGAGCTTTGGACGACTGTCAACGAGCGCGACATGTTGGGCTCAGACCTCGTGCCCGATTACCTCACCAATGTGCCAGTGGGCGCGCAATATGGTTGGCCCTGGGTCTATTGGCGCAGCAACGTTGACGAGCGAGTGGAAGCGCCGATGCCTGCCTATCTCATGGAATATGCGCGCAGGCCCGAATATGCGATGGGCCCACATGTTGCCGCGCTTGGCCTCGTTTTCAATGCAGAAGGACATCGGATGGGAGATGCGTTCTCAAGCGGCGCATTCGTGGCCAATCACGGCTCGTGGAACCGCAAACCGCCGTCAGGCTACAATGTGGTCTATGTTGAGTTTGATGATCGCGGCAATCCGGAAGGCAAGCCGGTAGAGATCCTCAGCGGTTTCCTGAATGACGATGGGACCACGAAAGGTCGGCCAACGTGGGTCGAATGGGCCGGCGATGGTTCGCTTCTCGTGAGCGACGATACGGCTGGCATCATCTGGCGTGTGGTCGATCCGGATGCCGAACCTGCCGGAGCGATCAAGCCGATCAAACGCGAATCTTTGCGTGCTCAGCGAGAACTACGCGGTGATCCGCGCGCCGTGTTTAATGAAGAGGACTTCGCACGCGAAACGCCTGCGCAGTAAGGGCGGTGCAACTGGCCTGAAAAGTTGCGCAAGACGACTTTGAAGTCTCTGCGGGCTAAACCTCAGACGGATTTGCCCGCCTTACCGGCGAGTTCGACGACATAGTGCCAGGCTGAGCGGCCAGACCGCTGCCCTCGGCGCATGGCAAACTCCAGTGCATCAGCCTCTTCAAATGCAAGCCCGAGCGGTTCTGCGTAAGCGCGGACAATCTCGACAAATGTTTCCTTGCCGCAAGGGTGGAAGCCTAGTGTCATTCCGAAGCGATCCGCCAGAGCAAGTTTGTCGTCGACCGCATCGCGGCGGTTGAGCGCTCCGTCATCATCGCCGCCTTGCTGCTCGCTCGCTTGCCGCGCAAGGATTGCTCTTCGATTTGAGGTGACGACAAGCCGCGCATTGCCTGGCCGCGCTTCCACTCCGCCTTCAAGCCAGCTGCGCAGCTGACGCGGGCCGATTGTATCGTCTTCAGCGAAACCCAGATCGTCGACAAAGATGACGAATTGACGTCGCACTTTGCCAAGCTTGCGGAAGAGTTCCGGTAAAGAATCCAGCGCGTTAGCGGTCACCTGCACCAGTGCGAGTGCCATCGGTGCTTCATTCTGAATTTGCAGAACGCTCGCACGCAGGAGCGCTGATTTTCCCATGCCGCGCGCTCCCCAGAGCAGTACATCATGGGCGGCGTGCCCCCAGGCAAGTCTGCGCAAATTCTCGAGCAGAGCGTCTTTTTGTCGATCTATACCGCGCAACTGCTCAAGCGCCGGCGCTTCAATCTCTTCGAGCGCGCGCGCTTCAGTTCCTGACCAGACATAAGCGGGCGCATTGCGCCAATCCAACGCAGCAGGTGGCGGCGGTGAGATCCGTTCCAGCGCCTCAGCGATCCGGGCCAAATGATCGGCCATGTCCCTCCCGTCGCTCATGCCTTACGCGAAGGCGCTGGCCGGAAGCTCGTAAAGCAGTTCCGCACCACCCGTCGCGCCAGCTTTCAGACCGCTGGCCTCCGGAACAATCCGGTCGAGGAAGAACCGCGTTGTAACAGGTTTTGTCTGCGCCAAGGCAGGTGCATCGCCGCTTGCAACAGCCTGTGCCTGCTTGGTCAATTGCCACGCTGCGACTGCCACAGCCATCATTGTGCAGAAGGGCACGCTACCCGCGAGTTTGTCATCCAAGCTTGCTTCGTCGCGCATCCATTCCGCAATCGCTGCGCAGTCCTGCGCCAAGGCCACAAGAGCTGGTTCGTCTGAACATTCGCGAGCAATTTCGCTGAGCAGCGACAGCACGGCGTCGCCATTCGCAAGCCCCAGCTTGCGCGTCACAAGGTCGGCTGCCTGAATGCCATTCGTGCCTTCGTAAATCGGAGCGATACGCGAATCCCGCCAATGCTGTGCTGCGCCGGTTTCCTCAACAAAGCCCATACCGCCATGGATTTGAATGCCGAGCGAAGCGACTTCGATGCCGATATCGGTGCCCCATGCTTTGATCAGCGGCACGAGGACTTCGCCGCGTGCCTTTGCATTCTCATCACCAAGCGTGCCGCGATCGACCTGGCCTGCGCAGTAATAGAGCAGAGCCCGCGATCCTTCGGTCAGCGCCTTCATGCGCAGCAACATACGGCGCACATCGGCATGTTCGATAATCGCGACCGGGTTTTTGTCCGGCGAACCGGCGCGCGCCGACTGGACGCGGTCGCGGGCATAGTAGACTGCCTGCTGCGTTGCGCGCTCAGCGATCTGCACGCCTTGGTTGCCCACATTGATCCGCGCATTGTTCATCATCGTGAACATCGCGGCGAGGCCGCGGTTCTCTGCGCCCACAAGCTCACCCACGCACTCGCCATTGTCGCCATAGGACATCACGCAAGTTGGCGAAGCATTGATGCCGAGCTTGTGCTCGAGGCTGACGCAGCGCACGTCATTCTTAGGGCCTAGCGAGCCGTCAGCGTTTACGTGATATTTCGGCACAATGAAGAGCGAGATGCCGCGCGATCCTTCGGGCGCGTCAGGCAGGCGCGCGAGCACCAGATGCACTATGTTCTCAGCCAGATCGTGCTCACCCCAGGTGATATAGATCTTCTGGCCCTGGATCAGGTACTTGCCGGCATGTTCGCCATCTTCGATCGGCGTTGCGGTCGCCCGAAGCGCGCCTACATCGCTGCCCGCCTGCGGCTCTGTCAGGTTCATCGTGCCAGACCATTTCCCGCTGACGAGATCGGGCAGATACATCGACTTTTGCGCATCCGAGCCGTGATGCTCGAGTGCTTCGATGGCGCCGACGCTCAGCATCGGGAGCAAAGTGAACGCCATATTGGCCGAACCCAGATTCTCCAGCACGTTGCAGGCCAGCGTGAAGGGCATGCCCTGACCGCCAAATTCCTCAGGCGAAGCAATCGCGTTCCAGCCTTGCTCGATATAGGCTTCGTAGGCTTCTGCAAAACCTTCAGGCAAGCGAACCACGCCGTTTTCCAGTTTCGCGCCTTCCAAGTCGCCAATCCGGTTGAGCGGTGCAAACTCGCCTGCCGCAAACTGGCCAACACCATCGACGATCGCTTCGACGAGATCAGCTTCAGCTGCAGCGAATTTCTCCGACGCGGCGAGCTCTTCGATCCCGGCATTCACGCGGATCGCGAGCAATTGGTCCTGCGTAGGCGGCGTGTAATCGAGCACGTGTCTTTATCCTTTTGGCAATGGCGCTTGGGCAATAGCGCTTGGCATTTCTGAACATCCCCTATAGCGCGCCGCTATGTCCGGCAAGAACGCTACGGAAGTGCTGCTCGCTGACGCGCAGGGAATCGCGCGCGCGGCTGCAATTCTCGAACGAGGCGGGCTTGTCGCGGTTCCTACTGAAACGGTTTATGGCTTAGCGGCAAGGGCAGACAGCGCGGAGGCTGTTGCGAGGATCTACGCTGCCAAGGGACGGCCGGACTTCAACCCTCTGATTGTTCATGTGCGCGATGCGGCGCAAGCGGCCGAGTATGCCGAGCTGTCAGAGGTCGCTAAATCAATCGCCGGGCAAGAATGGCCGGGGCCTCTGACGCTTGTTCTCCCATTGCGTGAGGACGCGGGGCTTGCACCCGCGGTATCGGCTGGCTTGCCAACTCTGGCTGTGCGCGCGCCTGCCCATCCGGTGATGCGCGCACTTCTGGAGCAGGTCGACTTTCCCTTGGCTGCGCCATCAGCCAATCGCAGCGGGTTCATCAGCCCGACGAATGCAGAGCATGTGCTCGCTTCGCTCGATGGACGGATTGATTGTGCGCTCGATGGCGGCCCATGCGAAAAGGGTTTGGAATCAACGATTCTAGCTGTGCGTCATGACGGCAGTTTGGAAGAACTTCGCCCCGGTCCGATTGATGTGGTGGCGCTAAAATCTCGCATTAATGCAGAGCTAGTAGGCTCTGCGGACGCGTGCATGCATGATGGGTCGATTGAATCTCCAGGCCAACTCGCCAGCCATTATGCGCCCGGCAAACCTGTACGATTGAATGCACTCGCACCGGAAGCGGGAGAATTCATGATCGGTTTTGGCGAAGTCGAAGGCGAATGCTCGCTGTCATCTTCTGGGGACTTGGGTGAAGCGGCCGCGCGCTTGTACGACTGCCTGCATCAAGCGGCCCGCAGCGCAGCGCCCCGGATCGCGGTCGCACCTATTCCTGACGAAGGTGTGGGACGCGCGATCAATGATCGGTTGCGTCGGGCTGCGGCTTAGTCGGGTTCGGTAGGGATAGTCGGCAAAAGCAATTGCATCTCTGCATAGGTATCGCTCGCCGCATCGCAGGCATTGCGGTCTCCGTCTCGGCAATCTTCAAGCTCCTTGTCATAGCGCCGCTCAAGCTTGCCGAGCCGCTCTTCACGCTTGCGGATTTCGCGCCCGCGCTTCTCATCTGCCTCTGACTGGCTGGTCGTGGCGAGATCTGCGCCCTTGCTTACGACCTTTACAGGCGCGGTCACAACATTGGCCGCCGTCCGGGCAATGCATCCGTTGAGAACGAGGGCGATCGGCACCAAGACCAAAAGAGAAAGGCTGCGCATGAGAGCAGTCTCACGCACAGCCTGTGATTTGTCGAGTCCGGATGCGACCGGATGCGCTCGAAGCGGGTCTGTCGATTGCGAGCCTAAGCTTTGCGCGGCTTGCGCGAGGTGGACTTCTTCGCCACGCGCTTGGTCTTGCTGGGCTTTGCCTGCTTGCTTTCGGCAGCTTTGGATTTCGCGGCGACTTCCTTCTCCGTCGTCGTTGTTTCGGTGGTCGATGTGCAGGTCAAGGATCCAGAGCCGAAGGAATTGAGCGTGCAGGTCGCATCGCCTTTCACATCGACATTCCCGGATCCGCCGATATTCGCAACAACCTTGCCGTCAGATTGCAGGCTGACATTGCCCGATCCGCCGATATTGATCTCGGCATCGTCGACCTTGAGCTCAGCAAAGTCGCCATTGCCGTTGCCGCCAATCGACATTTCGAGCGATTCGGCAGTTCCGGCCGCAGCAACGCTGCCCGAACCACCAATTACAACTTCCAACGACTCGGCGTCGATTTGTTTGACTGCCACACTGCCAGAGCCACCAATCGCGATGGAAGCCTCACGTGCCATGGTGGATGCTTCAACATCCCCGCTACCGCCAATAGCAATTTCTCGCGGCGCTGGCATAGTGATGTTGACTGTGACGGCTGAACCCTTGCTCCAGTTTCCGCTTTCGCGAAATACTCCGAGTGTCTTGCCGTCTCTGTGAAAGCGAACCTGGTCTGCGTCTTCCGCATCGCCATCAATGGTGATGGTGAGCGTGTCGCCTTCCGTGAGAATGATTGTGTCCGGCCCTGACACGGCCAACTCTTCTGGCGCGGGACCGCTCATGTCGAGCTCAGCGAGCGGGACGCCCTCGCTATCGTTGATCTTCATGTCGAAGTCGCCGCAGCCGGCAAGCGCTGCGCTCAGCGCAATTGCGGCCACCGGCGCGAAGGTCTTTATCATCTTGTGCAGCATGGGTCGGGTCTCCCTCTCAAAGCATATATCGCATACTTGGCGTATTGCCGATGTAATACACTAAGTATGTGAATTCAAGTCTGGCGGCGGAGGGCAGGGAGCCATAAGAAAGGGCCGCGATCCTCAGCGGATGCGGCCCTATATCTTGAATTAAATCAGAGGCTTACGATTCATCCTCATCCGGATTATCGTAATATTGCGGCGCGTGCTTGCGCAGCACATCGAGAATTTTCTCAAGCGCCGTTGCCTCGTCGGTTTCTTCCATCGCAGCCAGTTCGCGGGCCAAGCGGCTGGAAGCGGCTTCAAAGATTTGACGCTCGGAATAGCTTTGCTCCGGCTGGTCTTCCGGACGGAACAGGTCGCGGGTCACTTCAGCGATGAGGACGATCTCACCTGAGTTGATCTTCGCTTCATATTCCTGGGCACGGCGGCTCCACATGGTGCGCTTGACCTTAGGCTTGCCTTTGAGCGTGTCCATCGCTTCCTTTAGCGTCTTGTCGCTGGAAAGCTTGCGCATGCCGATCGCTTCCACCTTGTTGGTGGGCACACGAAGTGTCATGCGTTCTTTCTCGAAGCGCAGCACATAGAGCTCAAGCTCCATGCCGGCGATTTCTTCATTCTGAAGCTCGATAACACGGCCTACGCCATGCTTTGGGTAGACGACATAGTCGCCAACGGTGAATGCAGGAGCCTTGCTGGCCATGCTCATTCCTTCCTAGTGACCCGGCCAGAAGCAAAACAGTCAAACCCGCTTTTCGGGCCTGCAAGAACAGGCTCGTTCACGCGTCTAGATCTGGTTGCTGCTGGTCTTTAGCCTTTCATGTCTCGCGTTTGCCGGGACCAAACCGGCGCGCTTGATCGATTATATAACACAATCGCAACAAAATTGCGAGTCATGAGTGGCATAATGAAATGCACCGCTCGAAAGCAGTGTTGGCTCAGCGAGGTAGTGAGGAAGAGGTCGCAACCCTAAAGGTGCAAAATGCACCTCACCGAGCACAATCAGTCGCCTTCGCCCGGCTCTTCAGTGAAGTACTTCTCGAACTTGCCTTCTTCGCCCTTATGCTCGTCGGCATCTGCAGGTGGTTCTTTTTGGCTGGTGATGTTCGGCCACTCGGCAGAATACTTTGTGTTGATCTCCAGCCATTTCTCTAGACCGTCTTCGGTGTCGGGCAGGATTGCCTCGGCCGGGCATTCGGGCTCGCAAACCCCGCAGTCGATGCACTCACTGGGATTGATCACCAGCATGTTCTCGCCTTCATAGAAGCAATCGACCGGACACACTTCAACGCAGTCTGTGTATTTGCATTTGATACAGGCGTCGGTGACGACATAAGTCATGGAGCGAATTCCCTTATTGGCTTTCCCTGCTGCTATCCGTGTTTATCCCGCGCGGTCAAGCTCGCGATAATGAGAACGTGCTCTTGCAGGTGCACCGCGGCGCTGCGGCAAGGCCTCGATTTCAATGATCCGGACTTCGTCGGCCTGTATCAGCGTGAGAACATCGCCCAGCGTAACGGAAGTATGAGCGCGTGTGACGCGTCCACCATTGAGGCGCATTGCTCCCGCTTCGATCATTGCTTGCGCACGTGAGCGGGTGCGAGCGAACCGGCAATAGACGAGGAACTTGTCGAGCCGCAGGCTGTCGCTCATGGCTTGAGCAAGTCCGCCAATCCGTCAAACGCACCGCCGGCGCGTGCCGGACCGCTGTCATGCTGTGGGCGAGGGCTTTTGTTCGAGTGTTGGCGCACGCCCTTGCCGCGTTTCCCACGATGCTGTTTCGCATCTTTCTCGCCGCTCCTGCCGCCTGAGCGTCGCTCCTCACGACGAGGGCCTGGCCTTCGCGGCCGCCAGGTCCATTGATCGGGAGCGGGTGGACCGAATGCACCCTCGGCCAAGACAGGTGCCCGATGCAACCGGAAGCCCGCGCCTCCGAGCAAGCGATGCAGGTTCGCTGCTTCCAATCCGATCGATACGCCAAGCGCTTCATCGATCACAAAGCGCACATTGCGGGCATTTCCCGCCTTGGCGCGTGCCTGGAAAGCTGCGCGCAAAATCTTCTCGGCCAAGTCGACACGGATGGCTTGCGAGCCTGCATGACGGTAGCCGGCGGGTAGTTGACCCTTGGCTATTTGATCGCCGCTCAGCACAGGCAACATGGCCTCCTGACATGGCCGCGTGTCGAGCCCCAGCGCATGGAGCAATTGACGCGGAGCGGGCTTCAACAGAGCAGGCGCAAACACGTCGAGCGCGCCGAAAGTTACGCCGAGCTTTCGCAGAAATGGCCGCAGCTCTTTAGGCAGGTGTTGCAACCCGGCCTTCTCTCGCGCCACCAAGCCGTTGCGCGCAATCAGCGTGTAAAGAAGCGCTCGTGCCTCCGAGCCTGCCTCCGGGTCGCGCGCTGCTTCTGCAAGCTTGCGCAAAGGCGCCAGCGTTTCCAATTGCGGCGCGAGCCATTGCTGTAGACCAGCTTCCAACCTGGCGCGAGCCGCATCCGGCAGCATTGTCACATCGCGGCTGAAGTCCAGGCGCGGCGTGCCGAGATCATCCGGCATCGTGATGGTCGCAAGTGAACGGCCTTGCCACTGGATCGCGCCCTTCGCGATCACCAGCTCGCTGAGACCCTCCGCAAGAAGCCAGTCCGCTCGCTGCGTGAGCAGTCCCGGCAGAGCTTTCTCACCTGCTGCAAGCAACATCTTGCGATCACTGGCGTTGACATCGGGATCGACTGAGAAACGAAACCCGTCGAGCTGACCGATGGTCTCGCCTTCGACAGTGATCTGGCCGCTCGCGCTCAGCTCAACCGGCAATTGCGCTCCGTCCTGGCCCAGCGATTTCATCAGTATGGTCGTCCTTCGATTGACAAAGCGCTCCGTCAACCTTGCATGTAGCGCATCAGACAGCCTTGCTTCCACCCCCCTTGCGCGCGCAGCCATTTCATCGCGGGCGAGCACCCAATCAGGTCGCTGGCAGATATAGGCCCAACTGCGAATGGCAGCGATGCGGCCTTGCAATGTGTCGATATCGCCCTGTGTCCGGTCGAGCTCAGCTATCCTGGCAGCGACATAATCCGCGCCGAGATAACCCTGGCTCAAATCCTGCCACAGCCGCGCAACGAAGCGTGCGTGGTTGTCCGCGCCAATACTGCGGAAGTCGGGCAGCTGGCACACCTCCCAGAAGCGTCGGACGTTGCCGGAGCCTTTGACGCTATCGCCAAGCGAAGTGCTGGCGAGATTTTTCAGAACGGCCAGATCAATCGCTTGCGGTGCGGCGCGCAGCATTGCTTCAGGCGGCGGAGATTCAAGATGCACGATGAGAGCCCCGAGGCTGTCAAAGCGCGGCTCGGCTTCACGCCAGAAGACGTGGCTCAGCGGCTGGAAGCGGTGTTCTTCAATCGCATAGACCTCTTCTTCGGTCAGCTCGTTGAGCACTCCGCGATCGCCGCGCATGCCGGTGAGTGTGCCAAATGTTCCATCGCGTTGATGCCGTCCCGCGCGCCCGGCGATCTGTGCCATTTCAGCGGGTGTGAGGCGGCGCTTGCGCTTCCCATCGAATTTGGTGAGCGCGGCAAAGGCGACGTGACGCAAATCGAGGTTAAGGCCCATGCCAATCGCATCGGTGGCAACGATGTAATCAACTTCACCGTTTTGGAACAATTCGACCTGCTTGTTACGCGTTTCCGGTGAAAGCGCCCCCATCACAACCGCTGCGCCGCCGCGAAACCGGCGCAGCATCTCCGCCATGGCGTAGACTTGCTCGGCCGAGAAGGCGACGACCGCGCTGCGAGGGGGAAGGCGCGACAGTTTCGTTCCGCCAGTACAGCGCAGCGTCGAGAAACGTGGCCGCCCGATCATCTCTGCTTTGGGAAACAGGGATTTCACAATGGGCTCAAGCGTCGCGGAGCCAAGCAGCATGGTCTCCTGTCGGCCCCGCGCATGTAGCATTCGGTCTGTAAAAATATGCCCGCGCTCCGGATCGGCCGCGAGCTGCGCTTCATCCAGCGCGACAAATGCATAGTCCTTGTGCCTCGGCATCGCTTCGGCGGTGCACAGGAAATAGCGCGCATCGGGCGGCTCGATGCGCTCTTCACCGGTAATCAAGGCGACCTGATTGTCACCTTTGATCGCCCGCACCCGGTCGTAAACTTCGCGCGCCAGCAGCCGCAGCGGAAAGCCGATCGCTCCGCTGGAATGGCCGCACATCCGCTCGATAGCCAAATGCGTCTTGCCGGTATTGGTGGGTCCGAGGACCGCTTTGATCGCGCCGTCGCTCATGTATCTCGTTACTTGCCAGCGGGTATAACGCCCGGCAACTGTGAGCGATCCTTGAAGGCAGCGATATGCCCATCAATGTCATGACGTATTGAGCGCGGTCTCAGCCGGCGTAGCTTCAGAACGCTTTGTCGCTTATGGGAATCGCCCGGTCGCAGCTTAAGCTCAAATTTACTTTGATTGCGCCAGATTTTCCGTCAGAGAGCCACAACAAGTCGGGCGCATGGGAGTAAGAGCCGTGGTCGCAAGCAGCGATCCCAATCTTGACGCGACACAATCTGCAGATCGCCGCGAAGCAGCGCACGCGCCAGCTGTGAAGCTCAAGCTCGCGCGCGCCAAAGGCCTGCGTGACCGCTTCGATGCATGGCGCGACAATGCTTCACATCGCCTGTCGAATGCTGATCTCGCGCCGGACCTTGCTTCGAACATTGGCAGCGGTCGCTGGTTCAGAGGCCTCGGCACCATGCTGGGCCTTGGAGCGATTGCGCTTGCCTTCTGGCCAAACCTCACGCCGCTTGAAGCCATGCCTGCGATGGAAATTGATGACTCCATGCAGGCTGAATTCGAGCATCAGGCAATAGCCCCGCTCGCTTTGGGGGCAAGCACAGGGACCATAGCCAAGCCGGCCGCGACGGTTATACCGCTTGCTGCGGCGCCGGAACGCCCCCAGATCAATGTCGTCACAACGCTGACCAGCGGCGATAGCATGGCAAGCACATTGCAGCGTGCGGGTGTTGGTCGTGGCGATGCCGATCGGATTGCACAGCTGGTGGCGGGAGCCATTCCACTGGAAGAGCTCAAAGCCGGCACGCAAGTCGACATTGTATTGGGTCGTCGGCCTGAGCCGGGCGCGCCGCGTCCGCTGGACCAGCTCAGTTTCCGCGCCCGCTTCGATCTGGAACTGATTGTCGATCGCAACGACCAGAACCTGTCGCTCACCCGCAATGTCATCCGCGTGGATGACACACCCCTGCGTATTCGCGGTGTCGTGGGATCTAGCCTTTACCGCTCGATGCGCGCGGCTGGCGCTCCAGCCAATGCGGTCCAGGCCTTCATTCGCACGCTCGATGATCAAGTCGACCTCAATCGGAGTGTCGCAGCGACTGACGAGTTTGACATGATCATCGCCTATCGCCGTGCTGCCACGGGCGAGCGTCAAGCTGGCGAACTGCTCTATGCCGGTATCGACCGTGGTGGCGAGCCCAAAACGCAGCTGATGCGCTGGGGCAAGGAAGGCCGCTTTTACGAAGCATCGGGCGTCGGAGAGCAACGCAGCGGTCTGGTTGCGCCCGTGCCCGGCCGGATCAGTTCGGGCTACGGCATGCGCCGCCACCCGGTCTTGGGCTATCGCCGGATGCACGCCGGAATCGACTTCCGGGCACGACACGGCACACCGATAGTCGCTGTGACAGATGGCACCGTGACGTCAGCCGGCCGCGCGGGTGGATGCGGTATCGCGGTAAGGCTCAAGCACGCCGGCAATCTCTCGACGCGCTATTGCCATATGAGCCGGATGTCGGTGCGGCGCGGCCAGACCGTCAAGCGGGGCCAAGTGATTGGCTATGTTGGTTCGACTGGCCTCTCAACCGGACCGCACCTCCATTACGAGATGTATCGCGGCAATCGCCATATCGATCCGCGTACCGTCAAGTTTGTGACCCGCGCGCAGCTTTCCGGACGAGAGTTGATGGATTTCCAAGCAGCTTTGCGCCGGCTGAAGACTGTGCCGGTTGGTGCTGCTCAAGAAGATCTGACAAAGCTGCCAAGTGAAAGTGAAGAGCCAGCGCGCGAGATCGAGAAGCTCAGCGATCCTGACGCAGTGATCTGATCTGGCGTTGCGCGGCCGAGGGCAAGCCACAAGCATTTGCAGTTGCGCGCAATTTGCGGCAACACTCGCGCCCATGACGGGATCCTATCCAAATATGCGCATGCGCCGCACCAGAGCGAGCGCCTGGAGCCGGAATCTCCACCGCGAGACACAGCTCACACCATCAGACTTGATCTGGCCCATGTTCGTGACATCGGGTGAGGACGTCGAAGAGCCCATCGCAACGCTGCCCGGTGTGTCGCGCTGGTCAGTCGACGGGATTGTCGCGCGGGCGAAAGAGGCTGTGCGTCTCGGTATTCCGGTGATCGCGCTGTTCCCCAATACGCCGCCAGACAAGCGGTCAGACGACGGGGCGGAGGCGCTCAATCCGGACAATCTGATGTGCCGCGCGATCAAAGCGGTGAAGGATACTTGCGGCGAGGACTTGGGCGTGCTGACCGATGTCGCGCTCGACCCGTATACGGCGCATGGACAAGACGGTCTCGTCAATGATGCGGGCTATGTCGTCAATGACGAGACGGTTGCTGTGCTGGTCGATCAGGCGCTCAATCAGGCCGAGGCGGGTGCTGACATCATTGCCCCCTCCGACATGATGGACGGCCGCGTTCATGCGATCCGTATCGCGCTGGAAATGAACAGCCAACCAAACGTCCAGATCATGAGCTATGCGGCGAAATATGCGAGCGCATTTTACGGCCCGTTTCGCGACGCGGTTGGCAGTGGCGGGCTGCTCAAAGGAGACAAGAAGACCTACCAGATGGACCCCGCCAATGCGGAAGAGGCTCTGCGCGAAGTGGCGCTGGATCTCGCGGAAGGCGCGGACAGCGTGATGGTCAAACCGGGGCTAGCCTATCTCGACATCATCCAGAGCGTGAAACAGCGCTTTGAAGTGCCGGTCTTCGCCTATCAGGTGTCCGGCGAATATGCGTTGATCGAGATAGGCGCGCGCGAGGGTATTGGTGACCGCGACGCCCTGCTTATGGAAAAGCTGATTGCATTCAAGCGCGCGGGCTGTTCCGGCGTCCTGACCTATCACGCGCCGGTAGCCGCCAAGCTCCTTGGAGCATAAGCTCCGTGAGCGATTTCCGTCTTGAAACCGAGCGTCTGATCTTGCGCGACTGGCGTGAGGGCGATGCCGAGGACTTCCACCGGCTGGGTTCTGATCCAGAGGTCATGGCGACCTTGGGCCCGCTCATGAGCTTCGAAGAAAGCCTCGCCCTTATCAATCGGCTCCAGGAACGCGCTGCGAGCGACGGCCATTGCATGTGGGCGGCCGAGCGGCGTTCGGATGGTCGCGTGCTTGGTTTCATCGGGGTCCAGCGCGGGCGCATCGAACCTATCGACGGAGAACTCGAAATCGGCTGGCGGCTGGCCCGTGACTGTTGGGGGCAGGGCTTGGCGACCGAAGGCGCACGCGCGACATTGGACTGGTTGAGCCGCCATCGCTCGGGCGAGCACGTTGTTGCCATCACAGCCAGTATCAACGACCGGAGTCGCGCGGTGATGGAGCGGCTCGGCATGACCCGCGATTGTGCGCGCGACTTTGACCACCCGAGTGTCGCCGAAGGCGATCCCCTGCGCCCCCATGTGACCTATGTGAAGGAACCTCCTCTATGACCACTCGTCCCGGCGTCAATATTATTCCGATCCACGGCAAGACGCCGAAGATTCACGAAACCGCCTTCATCGCTCCTGGTTGCACCATCATCGGTGACGTTGAGATCGGCGCGGCAAGCTCAATTTGGTACAATTGCGTGCTGCGCGCAGATGTCTTCAAGATCCGCATCGGAGAGCGCACCAACGTGCAGGATAGCAGTGTGCTCCATTGCGATCCGCCGCGTCCCGGCGATCCCCAAGGCAGCCCGCTCATTATCGGAGACGATGTGCTGATCGGTCACATGGCGATGGTCCATGGCTGCACTATTGAGAATCGCGGCTTTGTAGGGCTCGGCGCGATTGCTATGAACAAATCGGTGATCGGCTCTGATGCGATGCTTGCGGCAGGTGCGATGCTGACCGAAGGTAAGGTGATGGAGCCGCGGATGCTGTGGGCAGGGCGTCCCGCAAAACCCATGAAAGAGCTGTCCGATGCAGCGATTGCGGGCATGCGGATGGGCGTCGCGCATTATGCCGAGAACGCGAAGCACCATGCCGAAGCGGTGGATGAAGCGCTTTCCTAGTCGCGGATAAGGGTGCGCAAGCTTTCGATGCGGTCTGCCTCGTGCACCGGCTTGTCCCAGCGGATGCGGTGAATACGCGGAAAACGCATGGCGAGGCCTGACTTGTGACGCTTGCTTGTATGCACGCTGTCAAAGGCCACTTCGAAAACCAATGTTCGCTCTACTTCGCGCACTGGACCAAATCGGTTCAAAGTTGTTTGTCTGACTAACCGATCCAGTTTCTTGAGTTCGGCATCGGTGAAGCCTGAATAGGCTTTGCCCACGGGCAAGAGCTCTGCTCCCTGATCCGGGTCGCCATCCCAGCAACCGAAGGTGTAATCGGAATAGAAGCTCGAGCGTTTGCCGCTCCCGCGCTGCGCATACATCAGCACAGCATCGATCAGCAACGGATCGCGCTTCCATTTGTACCAGAGGTTTGCCTTGCGTCCTGCAACATAGGGCGCATCTCGGCGCTTGAGCATGAGCCCTTCAATCGCATCATCGCGGGCGCCTTCCCGGATCTCAGCCAGATGATCGAAATCGCGCGCTTCGACCAATTGCGACAGATCGAAATGCGTATCCGGCAGGCGAGGGTGGAAGCGTTCCAGCTCATCGCGGCGATGCTCCCAGGCCTTCTCGCGCAGGTCATCGCCTTCCAGGATCAGCGCATCATAGAGGCGCAAGAAGGCAGGTAGCTCGCTGAGCATTTTCTTGCTGACTGTCTTGCGACCCAAGCGTTGCTGCAGCGCGTTGAAACTAGCTGCCCCTCCTGCTTCGCCGCCTTGCGTGCTGCCGCGCACCAGCAGTTCGCCATCAAGCACGGCGGGAATGGTCAGCGCATCAAGCAATTCCGGAAATGCGCGGCTGATATCATCGCCCGAACGCGAGTAGAGGCGTGTCACGCCGCCCGCATGGACGAGCTGCACGCGGATGCCATCCCACTTCCATTCCGCTGCATAATCCTTGAGATCAACCCGGGTATCCTCCAGAGGATGGGCCAGCATGAAGGGCCGGAAGAGCGGGCGGTTCTCTGTGTCTGGTGGGTCGGCGCCATCAGCGGCCCATGCGAAGAGCTCGGCGTAGGGCGGATCCAGTGCGTGCCAATATTCCTCGACCTCTTCCACATCGACATCAAAGGCCTGCGCAAACGCAGTCTTCGCAAGCCGCGCGGATACGCCCACGCGCATGCCGCCTGTGGCGAGCTTGATCAGCGCGAACCGCCCTGCAATGTCGAGCCGGTCGAGCAGTTTAGGCAACTCGCTCATCACGGAATTGCGCGTCATTGCGCTCAGCAAATCGACAACTTCGCTGACTGACGGAGTGACCCCAATGTCGCTATCAAGGGGTTCCGGCCACAGAAGGCTCGCTGTCTCTGCCGTGTCTCCGACAAAATCGCGACTGAGGGTCCAGAGCACGGGGTCAACCCGTTCTTTCATCAGATTACGAATGGTCGAGCTTTTGACCGCAGGAAAATCGAGCGAACTTGTCAGGCCGCCGAGAGCCCAGCCACGATCCGGGTCAGGCGTTGCGCGCAAATAGTCCGCGATCAGCTGCAGCTTGCGGTTGCGGCTGGTGGTGTAGACGAGCGCGTCGAGGAGTTTGGCAAATTCCTCCACTTACTCGTCCTCTTCCTCGCGGCCGACCATGGCAAGCGCACGTGCCTTCTGCTGCGTCAACTCGCACCAGCGCAGCAAGGCATCTTCGCGGCCATGAGTGATCCACGTTTCCTGCGGATTGACCTCCGCGATGGTGTTGGCGAGTTCGTTCCAGTCAGCATGATCGGAAATGATCAACGGCAGCTCTACTCCGCGCTGACGGGCACGGCCGCGCACCCGCATCCAGCCAGAGGCCATCGCAGTGATGGGCGAAGGCAAACGCCGAGACCAACGGTCATTAAGCGCAGATGGTGGTGAGATAATAATGCTGCCACGCATGTCGTCTTTTTCGTGATCCGCCACGAGACGCAGCTCGCCCAGATCAACGCCATGCTCTTCATAGAGGCGGCACATCTTTTCCATCGCGCCGTGAAGGTAGATCGGTTGTGTGTGCCCCGCGCGCCGCAATTCCGCGATTACCCGCTGCGCCTTGCCAAGCGCGTAAGCGCCGACCTGCACACAGGCTTCGGGATTGCCTGCCAACGCTTTGGTCAGCTTTGCGATCTCGTCTTCAATCGGAGGATGGGTGAAGAGCGGTAGTCCGAAGGTCGCTTCTGTAATGAAGATATCGCACGGCATGACTTCAAAAGGCCGACACGTCGGATCTGCGCGCCGCTTATAGTCGCCAGTGATGATGACGCGCTCGCCCGCATGCTCGAGCAGGATTTGCGCGCTCCCGAGCACGTGACCTGCGGGGATATAGGTCGCATCGACGCCGCCCTTGAGGCGCACTGTCTCGCTATATTCGACCGGCGTCGCGCCATCGCGGGTGGCATAACGAAGCTCCATGATCGCGAGCGTTTCGGGCGTGGCATAAGTCTCGCCATGCCCGCCGCAAGCATGGTCGGCATGACCATGCGTGACGAGCGCCGTGTCGACCGCTTGGCTGGGATCGACCCAGGCATCTGCCGGGACAATCCGAATGCCGCTCGGATGCGGTTCGATCCAGGAAAAGGGCGCGCTCATCAGCGCACTAACGAAGGGGGCGCGGGAAAGGTTTCCCTCGCTCCGCGCCCTTTCATTGTTTCAATTGCGATTAGCTTTCGCTCTTGTCGCTCTCGCCCTTAGCATCATTGCCATCGCTTGAAGCAGCTGGAGGTGCTTTCTTGGCCGCAGGCTTTTTTTTGGCCGGCGGCTTGCGCTTGGGTTTGGCCTTAGGCGGGGCAGGCGTAAGCTCGAAGTTCGGCTTGCCATCCTTGATGCTGACATGCACTTCGCCGCCGTCAGCGAGCTTGCCGAACAACAGCTCTTCCGCGAGTGGCTGCTTGATCCGTTCTTGCAGCAGACGCCCCATCGGACGCGCACCGTAAAGCTTGTCGTAGCCTTTGTCAGCGAGCCAGCTGCGGGCATCGCTATCAAACTGGATGTGGACGTTCTGTTCAGCCAGCTGCAGTTCAAGCTGAAGGATAAACTTGTCGACCACGCGCGCAACCGTACTCTTGCCGAGATAGGCAAACGGTACAATCGCATCGAGACGGTTGCGGAATTCAGGGGTGAACATCTTCTTCACCGCTTCATCACCGGCATCGGCCTTCGAAACATCGCCAAAGCCGATACCCTGACGCGCCATGTCAGATGCACCCGCATTAGTGGTCATGATGAGGACCACATTGCGGAAATCGACCGTCTTGCCGTGATGGTCGGTCAGACGACCATTATCCATCACCTGCAGCAGGATGTTGAAGAGGTCCGGATGCGCTTTCTCGATCTCGTCGAGCAGCAGCACACAATGCGGGTTCTGATCGATCGCATCGGTGAGCAGGCCGCCTTGGTCGTATCCGACATAGCCCGGAGGCGCACCGATCAGGCGCGACACGCTGTGACGCTCCATATATTCGGACATGTCGAAGCGCTTGAGTTCAATACCCATGATGGACGCAAGCTGACGCGCGACTTCTGTCTTACCGACACCGGTTGGGCCAGAGAACAGGAAGCTGCCAATCGGCTTGTCCGGATCGCGGAGACCCGCACGGCTGAGCTTCATAGCCGTCGACAGGCGATGGATCGCCTCGTCTTGCCCGAACACAACGTGCTTCAGATCGCGCTCAAGATTTTCGAGCGCTTTCTTGTCATCCTTGCTCACTGACTTCGGCGGGATGCGCGCCATCGTTGCGATCACTGCTTCGATCTCGCGCGCAGAAATCTTCTTCTTGCGGCGGCTTGGCGGGACCAGCATCTGCATCGCGCCAACCTCGTCGATGACGTCGATCGCCTTGTCCGGCAGCTTGCGGTCATTGATGTAGCGCGCGGAGAGTTCCACTGCGGTCTTTAACGCATCGAGCGTATATTTGACTTTGTGGTGATCTTCGAAGGCCGATTTGAGGCCTTTGAGGATTTTGACGGTCTCTTCAATCGTCGGCTCGTTCACATCGATCTTCTGGAACCGGCGCAGCAGAGCGCGGTCCTTTTCGAAGTGGTTGCGGAATTCCTTGTAAGTGGTCGAGCCGACGCAGCGGATCGCGCCGGAAGACAGCGCGGGCTTTAAAAGGTTGGACGCATCCATCGCGCCACCACTGGTTGCGCCAGCGCCGATCACTGTGTGGATCTCGTCAATGAAGAGGATCGCGTCAGGCATTTGCTCAAGCTCTGCCACGACTTGCTTCAAGCGCTCTTCAAAGTCGCCGCGATACCGCGTGCCCGCCAGAAGCGCGCCCATGTCGAGCGAATAGATCACTGCATCTTGGAGCACATCCGGCACTTCGCCTTCGACGATCTTGCGCGCAAGGCCTTCTGCAATCGCGGTCTTACCAACGCCCGGATCGCCCACGTAAAGCGGGTTGTTCTTGGAGCGGCGGCACAGGATCTGGATCGTGCGATCGACTTCAGGCCCGCGGCCGATCAACGGATCGACTTTGCCGGCTTCTGCCTTCGCGTTGAGATTGACCGTGAACTGGTCGAGCGCGGTTTCCTTCTTTGCGCCGCCTTCTTTGGTTTGCTCACCATCGGCTTGCGGGCCTTCAGCGCCTTCTGCAGGCTTGGCTTCAAGCTGGCGGCCGCCTTTGCCGATGCCGTGGCTGATATAGCTCACAGCATCCAAGCGGCTCATATCCTGCTGCTGCAGGAAATAGACGGCGTAGCTGTCACGCTCGGAGAACAAGGCAACCAGCACATTCGCGCCTGTGACCGTGTCCTTGCCTGAAGACTGCACGTGCAGGATCGCGCGCTGGATCACGCGCTGGAAGCCTGCCGTGGGCTGAGGATCAGCGCCTTCTTCAGTCTTCAAGGACTGATATTCCTGGTCGAGATATTGCTTCGCGACTTCACCGAGCTCTGCCAGATCAACGCCGCATGCCGCCATCACTTGCGCTGCATCTTCATCGTCGATGAGGGCGAGCAGCAGATGCTCCAGCGTCGCATATTCATGCCGCCTTTCAGAGGCATGGCCGAGCGCGTTGTGCAGCGTGCGTTCAAGGTGTTGCGAAAAACTTGGCATGTGGGCCTTCTTTGTTTGTCCTGTTCTTATGCGGACAGGTGCGAGTCGTCTCTATAGGAAAAGTATGCGCCGGTAAGATTACCGTTCCCTGTATGCAGAGCTATATGGTTAGCCTCGCTGTAATTGCGAGTCCTGCGCAAAGGCCGCAAAACCATCACGTTCCCGGCTTCTTGAATAGCGCATCGGCGGCGCTGCGACGAGCCGCCGCTTTGTCATAATGCGCCTTTACCCGCGCGATTTCGGCTTCGAGCAAAGCTACACGCTCATCAAGCTCGTCTTGCGAATAAGGGCCGAGGTCTTCCTTGGCGAGCTTGCTCGCCGCATCGCCTTTAGGGCGCGGGAGATCGTCTAAATCCATCAGCGTGCAAGATCGCGCGCCAGCCCGCTTGCTGTCAATGCGTCACACCGCTAGTCCCCCCCAAATCGCATGAAGCTGTGACGAAGGCGCATCACAGTGCGAGAGACGCGGCCAGTTCCGGGGGCAAAATTGATCGATTCCATCGCAAATCCAGAGCTTCCTGCAGATATGCGCGCCATCGGCTTTGCAAAAGCGGGCGGTCCGGACGTGCTTGCACTGGAGCGCGCGCCTTTGCCGGAATTGAAGCCGCAGGATGTGTTGATCCGTGTTGCCTATGCAGGCGTCAACCGACCGGACTGCATCCAACGCGCAGGCCATTATCCCGCGCCTCCGGGCGCTTCGCCAATTCTGGGGCTGGAAGCTTCAGGCCAGGTGGTCGCCGTTGGCGAGGAGGCTCCATCCGAGATGCTCGGGCAATTTGTCGCCGCACTCACACCGGGCGGGGGCTATGCGGAATATTGCACCGCGCCATGGCAGCATTGCTTGCATGTGCCGGAAGAACTGCCTTTGAAAGAGGCGGCAGCGCTGCCCGAAACGCTCTTCACTGTCTGGCATAACGTCTTTGAACGCGGGCTCGCGGCCGAAGGCGACCGGCTGCTGATCCATGGCGGCACTTCCGGCATTGGCACCATGGCGATCATGCTCGCTAAGGCGTTCGATATCGAAGCGATCGTGACGTGCGGCGATGACGCCAAGTGCGAAGCCGCGCGCGCGGTCGGCGCAGACCTTGCGATCAATTACCGCGAGCAGGACTTTGTCGAAGTCGTCAAAGACCATACCGGCGGGAAGGGCGTAAACGTCGTTCTCGATATGGTTTCAGGCGACTATGTGCCGCGCAATCTCAAATGCCTTGCTGAAGACGGGCGGCATGTGACCATCGCTGTGCTGGGCGGCCCCAAGGCAGAGCTCAACATGGCGTATATCATGATGCGGCGGTTGACGTTGACGGGCTCAACGCTGCGCCCGCGTTCAGACGCGTTCAAGGCCGCGCTTGCTGACGAGATCGCACAGACCGCATGGCCGCTATTCACCTCGCGCGAGCTGAAACCGGTGATGGATCAGAGCTTTCCATTGGAGGACGCCGCTGCGGCGCATGCGCGGATGGAGGCAGGCGAACATATCGGCAAGATCATATTGGAGGTTGCGCCAAATTAGCATGAGCACTGAAAGCTACATCCTTCACGAAGACCCTCGCAGCGGCAATTGCTACAAGATCAAGCTGACCGCTGCGTTGCTCGGCATACCGCTCGAAACGCGGCAATACGATATCATTCAGGGGGAAACGCGAACGCCTGAATTTCTCGACCAGGTCAACGCCAATGGCCGCATCCCTGTTTTGCAGATTGATAGTGCGGAAGAGACTCGCTTCCTGCCTGAGAGCAACGCGGCTTGCTGGTATCTCGCGAGCGGTTCGCATTTGATCCCTGACGATCGCTTCGCACAAGCAGACATGCTGCGCTGGATGTTTTTCGAGCAGTACAATCACGAGCCGAACGTGGCGACTTTGCGTTTTTGGCTGCGATTTGTCGGTGAAGCCAACCTGTCAGACCAACAGCGCGCTCAGATCATGGCGAAGCGCATCGCGGGACAGGATGCACTCGCGCTTATGAACGACAATCTGGAGAGCCGGGCTTTCATGGCCGGAGATGCACCGACGCTCGCTGACATGGCGCTCTTTCCTTACACCCATGTAGCGGAGGAAGGCGGCTTCGGTCTCGGCAATTACCCGCATATCGAAGCCTGGATTGCTCGCATCAAGGACCTGCCCGGTTTCACCGCGATGGAGTGATCCGGGGCGCAAACACGCCCGGCATCCGCCTTCGCGCTTGCCGAATCCGTCTCGCTCGCCTATCTCCCTCTACGCAACGGCCGCTCCGCAAGGGGCGGCCCTTTTATATTCAACGGAGATTTTCATGGCCCAGGCAACCCCGCTGATGCCGCATGCCACCGCCACCTGGCTGGTTGACCACACTGGTTTGAGCTTCGAGCAGATCGCTGACTTTTGCGGCCTGCACATTCTCGAAGTGCAAGCGATGGCGGACGATCTGGCTGGCAGCAAATATACTGGCCGTGATCCGCTCCACTCCGGCGAGCTGACACAGGAAGAGATTGCCCGCGGCGAAGCCGATGAGTCTTACGAGTTGAAGATGCAGAAGGCGCCTGTTGAAGTGACTCGCACCAAGGGCCCGCGTTACACGCCGGTGTCGAAGCGTCAGGATAAGCCTGATGGCATCGCATGGCTGCTGCGCAATCACCCTGAGATTTCCGATGCACAGATTTCCAAGCTGATCGGCACGACGCGCAACACGATCAATGCGATCCGCGAGCGGAGCCACTGGAACATCCAGAATATCCAGCCGAAAGACCCTGTGACGCTCGGTCTGTGTTCGCAGCGCGAGCTTGACGCTGTGGTTGCGAAGGCTGCGAAACGCGCTGGCGTGACGGAAGCGGAAACGCCTGCTGAAGATGTCGTGATCGACAATCGCTCCGACAAGGAAAAGCTGATCGAAGAGCTGCGCGCTGAGCGTGAAGCCAATGCCAAGGCTGCTGCCGAGGCCGCCCAAGAAGCGGAAGCCGAAGCATGGCTTGAACAGAAGCGCGAAGCTGAAGCAGCTGACGAGGCCGCTGCACCGACGCCGGAAGAGGCGTTCATTGAAGCGCCTGCAGAAGAGCCGGCTGAAGAAGCAGCCCCAGAAGCAGACGCTGAGGACAGCGACGAAGACGAGAACCCGCCGACTTTATAGAGCTTGCGAGGTCTTTGCTCTTAACTCGCATTCCGCAATTTTAATCGCGCAGCGGCTCGCTTAACCGCTTGTAGAATCTCGCTTGCTAGGCCATTCAACTGACATGCCTGTCAGTAATGCGCCCTATCATCACCCAACGCCATGGGACACGCAGTTCGAACCTGTCGCGCTGCCGGATATGCTGGCGCGAACAGTCGCGAGAAATCCGGAATCACCGTTCCTCCATTTCATGGGGCGGACATACAGCTACAAGGATATCAGCAAAGAGGCGAACATCTTCGCACGTCGCCTCAAGCAATTGGGCATCGAGAAAGGCGACCGTGTCGGCCTGTTCCTACCCAACGTGCCGATCTATGCCGCAGCCTATTACGGAGCGATGATGGCAGGCGCGGTGGTTGTGAACTTCTCGCCGCTCTACACCGTTGAGGAACTCTCATGGCAGGTCGAGGACTCCGGCACAAAGCTCTTGGTCACCGTCGACGTACCCGAGTTGTACGACACCGCGAGCAAGGTATTGGAAGAGTCGAGCCTCGAGACACTCGTGGTCGGCTCGCTTGCTGAACAATTGCCAACTTTGAAGAGCCTTGCTCTGCGGCTGCTTGGGCGCAGCAAGATCGCCAAGGTCGGCTGGTCGGACAGTATTCGCGCGTGGTCGGACATCAGCTTTGATCCCACAGCGGACTTGCCCGATGTGTCGCATGAAGATCTGGCGCTGCTCCAATATACCGGCGGCACAACGGGGCGGCCAAAAGGCGCGATGCTCGGGCATGACCAACTCTCCGTGAACGCGCAGCAGGTCGCCGCGATCAATCCGTTTGGCGATGCGTACAAGGAAGTCTTCATGGGCGCGCTTCCCTTCTTCCATGTATTCGCGAACACCAGCCTCTTGAATCACGCGGTTGCGACAGGGGCATCAATTGCGATGTTGCCGCGTTTTGATGCGGGCCAGGTATTGAAGACAATCGCCAAATACAGGGCAACCGGCTTCCCCGGTGTGCCGACTATGTTTCAGGCTCTGCTCGATCATCCCGATCTGGCGAAGACTGATCTTTCCTCTTTGAAGGTTTGCATCTCGGGCGGCGCGCCGATGCCTGCTCCCGTGCATTCGAAGTTCGAAGAAGTCACCGGCGTTCGCGTTGTCGAAGGCTATGGCTTGACGGAGAGCTCCGGGGTGGTTTCCGTCAATCCTTACGCGGGCATGCGCAAAAAAGGCACGATCGGGCAGCTGGTGGCCGGCACTGAAGTCGTGTTCCTCGACAAGGAAGATCCGAACACTCTTGCGCCCGAGGGCGAGCCTGGAGAGCTCGCTGTTCACGGCCCGCAGATCATGCGTGGGTACTGGAACAGGCCCGATGCTTCGGACGCAACCTTCGTTACGCGCGGCAACAAGGCCTATTTGCGCACGGGCGATGTCGCGACATTGGATGAAGATGGCTTCCTTGAGATCGTTGACCGGATCAAGGACATGATTGCGGTCGGGGGTTTCAAGGTCTTCCCGAGCCAGGTTGAAGATGTCCTGTTGGAACATGCCGCCGTCAAAGAGGCGCTCGTGATCGGTGTGCCGCACGATTATCTCGGCGAGATGCCGCGCGCTTACATCACCCTGCAGGACGGCGCCGATGATAGCGTTGAAGCGCTCGCTGAATGGCTTAATGGCCATGTCGGCAAGCATGAGCGGGTGGAAAGCATCGTTATCCGCGACGAATTGCCCAAGACGCTGGTCGGAAAGCTTGATCGCAAGGCTCTGCGCGCGGAAGTGTTCGGCAACAGCTGAGATCCGGCGGCGCAAACAAAAAGGGCGCTGCCATTTCTGGCGCGCCCTTTTCGCACAAGCCCGTTTAAGGGTTGAGCTCAGCCAGCAAGGCTTAGCTTGGGCTCATCACCCGAACCGTTTCCCTCAGCACTCGCTTCGGGTGCTTTGGACTTGGCAGGAACCGCGTCGTTCTGGCGGCGCTGCGGTGTGCTGTGTGCGAAGCGACCTTCCACTTGTGCGCCTTGCTCGATGGTCAGCGCGTCATAAGCAACATCGCCGTCGATGCGCGCGCTCTTGAGGATCACCAATTCGCGCGCTTTGATGGAGCCAGTGACTTTGCCGGCAAGCCGTGCGGTTTCCGCTTCGATCCCGCCGGTTACGTGGCTGCTTTCGCCCTGGACCAGGCTCGCGCATTTGATGTCGCCTTCAACCTTGCCGTCAATGTGCAGATCAGCTGACGCTTCGACATCGCCGCGAATCGAAACATCCGAGCCGAGCACGGAGAAAGTGGATGAGTTGTTGTTGCGGGTCGCCATAGGGGGAATCTCCGGTTCAGCGGGACGCGAGCTCTGTCGGGCGTCGGACTTCTTCGAGAACATCTGGCACGGTCTCCAGAAAGAAGCGCGGATTGACCGCGCGGTCATTGATACGCACCTCGAAGTGGAGATGCGGCCCGGTCGAACGGCCGGTTGAGCCGATGGCGCCGATCAGGTCGCCAGCGGAAACTTGGTCTCCCACTTTCGCATGGAAGCGAGACATGTGGGCATAGCGGGTGATTACGCCATTTCCATGGCGGATCTCTACGGTCTTGCCGTAGCCTGCCTTGTGGCCAACAAAGCTTACGACGCCTTTGCCGGTCGAATAGATGTCAGAACCGGTTGGCCCTTTGAAGTCGAGCCCGCGATGCATGGCTGCGCGGCGCGTGAACGGATCGCGGCGCGGGCCAAAGCCCGAGGAAATGGTTGTTTGCTGAGCGCTTGTCGGCATGACTTGGGGCAAGCCGTCCAAACCGTTTTCTAGCGCAGTCATCCGCGCAAGGCTAAGGCCCAAGCGCTCGAAACGCGGGTCAATCGAGCCGTCAGCAGAGGTTGAAAGCAATTCCAGCGGACCACCCATCGCATCGCGTTCAGCGCGGCTTACGATTGCTTTGGGATCGAGACCGAGTTTCTGGATGCCTTTTGCAGCGCGCGCCGAGCGTTGGTCGGCAAACTTGGTCAAGCGCTCGACGAATGCGATCTGGCGGGCTTCAATGGTTGCGAGGCCAACGGCTTCTGGGAAAGAAGCACCGACCTTCTCGATCATCTCGGCAGCTTCACCCGATGAATCAGTGACAGTGCCCTTTTCCAGCGCATCGACCGGTAAAGCATCCGTGATGCCTTCCAGAAATTCCTGACGGCGTTGAAGATCGTCGGCAACTGCCTGCAGGTTTTCGCCGTAAGCTGCGCGACGCTCCTCTGCCGTAGCAACCTTGGCCTCACGCTCCAGCAGCGACAGCCGGTTCGCTTCAGCCTGATACTTGGTCCACGCCATCGCGCCGAGCGACAGCGCCCAGCCGATCAGCAAGCCGAGCACCACCGCGGCGGCAGCCATCTGCACACGCGACGACACTTTGATAAAGCGAACATGTCCCTGCGAGCGCATAAAAAACTCGCGATCCGGGAACCAGGAACGCACACGGTCCAACCAACCGTTAGCTTTTGCGTTTCTGAACAAAGCGAACCCTCATTGACGGCGATCATTTTTGATCTGTGGACGCGGTATAGCGGGCCTAGCCGTTAGGGCCATATAAAGTATTAATGCGCGGGGTGAGATGCGCACATGATGCGGTGAGTTGTGAAAAGCGCATGCTTGGTAAACAGATCGCCTGCAAATCTTCACTCTAATGCAAGCAGAATCACCAAGCATATCGAAAAGATTCAGGGCACTTTTCATCCAGGACTGACAGCTTGGCAGGAGGCTGCTATGCGGGCCGGTGTTATGGCCAGTGCAGCGAATCTTAGCTCCGATCCGGCGGCGACTATCGCCGATCTCGCAACCTCAGCGCGTAGCGCGCAGCGTGTGCTCGCAACCATGCCGAGCGAGGCCAAGCAAGCCGCGCTGATGAAAGCGGCGGAGGCCGTGCGTGAAGACGAAAGCGCAATTCTGGCCGCCAACGCGCAGGACATGGCAGCAGGCGAAGCCAACGGTCTGACGTCTGCCATGCTCGACCGCTTGAAACTGGACGAAGCGCGGTTGGAAGGGATTGCAAGCGCGGTCGAAGCTGTCGCGCAGCTCGCCGATCCGGTGGGCGATGTGATTGATCAGAGCGAGCGACCCAATGGCTTGAAGCTGGCACGGGTACGCATTCCTATCGGTACGATCGGGATCATTTATGAAAGCCGCCCCAATGTGACCGCTGATGCAGCGGCGCTGTGTGTACGCTCAGGCAATGCTGCGATCCTGCGCGGCGGCAGCGAAGCGGTGCATTCCAATCGCGCGATTGCCGCAGCGATGGCGCGCGGCCTTGCGGCCGGCGGGATTCCTGAAGGCGCAGTGCAGCTCGTGCCGACGCAGGACCGCGAAGCAGTCGGCGCAATGCTGACAGCGGCAGGCCAGATCGACATGATTGTCCCGCGCGGCGGCAAGAGCCTCGTTGCGCGCGTCCAGAACGATGCCCGCGTGCCGGTGCTCGCGCACCTTGATGGTATTTGTCACACCTATATCCATTCGGCGGCTGACCCGCAGATGGCGCGCGATCTCGCGCTTAATGCGAAAATGCGGCGCACAGGCATTTGCGGCGCGATGGAGACACTGCTGCTCGATACGTGCTTTCCCGAGGCGGCGAGCGTGGTCGCGGCACTCATCGATGCAGGCTGCGAAGTGCGCGGGGACGCGCGCGTTCAAGCGCTCGAAACGCGAGTGACACCTGCCAGCGACAATGACTGGGATACCGAATATCTCGAAGCGGTTGTGTCTGCCGCCATGGTGGACGGCGTTGAAGATGCGATGGCGCATATCGCGCGGCATTCCTCAGGCCATACCGAGGCCATCGTCACGTCCGATGAAACGGCAGCAGAGCGGTTCCTCGCTCAAGTGGATTCCGCCATCGTCATGCACAATGCCTCGACACAATATGCTGATGGCGGCGAGTTTGGTTTGGGCGCGGAGATCGGCATCGCTACCGGCCGCTTGCATGCACGCGGACCGGTCGCGCTCGAAGGGCTTACCACTTACAAATGGCAAGTGCGCGGCAGCGGGCAAGCGCGCCCGTAAGCGCCTCATATGGCTCAGCTTACCGGACTTCTTGGCGGCAGTTTCAATCCTGCGCATGGCGGGCATCGCCGCATCACGCGCTTTGCGATTGATGCGCTCGGCCTTGATGAGGCCTGGTGGCTGGTCTCGCCCGGCAATCCTTTAAAACCGAAGAAAGGCATGGCGCCGCTCGCCGCTCGCCTCAGAAGCGCTCAGCAGATGGCGCGTCGCGCCCCTATTACAGCCACGGCAGTGGAGCGAAAATTGGGCACGCGCTACACTGTCGAAACGCTTGCTGCGCTCAAGCGCCGCTACCCCAAACGCGACTTTGTATGGCTGATGGGCTCTGACAATCTCGCGCAGTTCCATCTGTGGAAAGACTGGCGACGGATCGCGGCAATGATGCCGATTGCAGTGATCGCACGTCCCGGTTATGATGCCGATGCCTTGGCGAGCCCCGCCATGGCCTGGCTCAGGCGGTATCGCATGTCGCTCGCCAGTTTCCGAAACGGGGGCTACAGGAGCGCACCGGCACTGGTGTTTTTGCGTTTTGATCCTGATCCGCGCTCAGCCACGGCGATCCGCCGCGCTGATCCGAATTGGGCCGCAAGACATGCCGGAAAATCTGCAAGAGACGGGCTCACGCATCGCTTGGTTTCAAGCGAGGGGGAGCCATGAGGCGAGGCTCACACGGTTGGCCTTATCCTCATCTTGCGTTCAGCGCTTTTGTGTCATCCGATTCCACATTTGGGAGTATAAAATCCGCCTATGAACCAGGCGCAAAACACTGTGGCTTCGGCCGAGAACGCAAAGGTAGTCGCAATGGCCGCTAACTCATTAGATCTGTCTCCGGACGCGCTGCATGCGCTCGTCATGAGCCAATTGGATGATGACCAGGCGCAAGAGATCGTTACGATCCCGCTCGCTGGGAAAAGTTCGATTGCCGATCACATGGTGATCGCATCAGGTCGTTCGACACGGCAAGTGGCCTCCATCGCGCAAAAGCTGGCCGAGAAGATCAAGCAGGCTGGCTTTGGCCCTGCGCGGGTTGAAGGCCTTCCGGCCGCTGACTGGGTGCTGATCGATGCAGGCGATGTGGTCGTGCATCTTTTCCGTCCGGAAGTGCGCAGCTTTTACAATCTGGAGCGGATGTGGGCGCTAGGCGATGCGCCGGATGCTGCAATAAGTAGTTAGGAAGTAGCGCAACTGGCGCGCCGCGAAGCGGCCAGAGGGCGAACGCCCGACCGCAGCTGCCCTGCAGCGTAGCGGAGGGAATAGCAGCGAGGACGCCCGCGCGGATGCGCGGGCGAAAGACCAAAAACAATGCTCCTTCACATCATCGCACGTGGAAAAATTGCTCGCTCGCCTGAAGCGGAGCTTGTCGGGCGCTATGAAAAGCGGATCACCTGGGGTCTCAAGCTGACTGAGCTGCCGGAAACCGGCGGGCGCATTCCCGAGGCGCAAACGCCTTACAAGACTGTGCTCCTTGATGAGCGCGGCAAAAACCTTTCCTCTGAAGAGCTGGCCGAGATTATCGGGCGCTGGCGCGATGACGGTATGCGGGAGGCGCGCTTTGTGCTCGGCGCGGCTGACGGGCATTCCAGGGAAGAGCGCGCTAACGCCGATCTCTTGCTCGCTTTCGGCAAAGCGACATGGCCGCATCTGATGGCACGCGCGATGCTGGCGGAGCAGCTTTATCGCGCAACGACAATCCTTGCAGGCCATCCCTATCATCGGGCAGGATAGCGCCATGCGCGCGATGGCTTCAGTTTTGGGAATAGTGCTCTTATGCGGTGCGGCCATCACGGCTGTGCCTGCATTGACCGGCGCGCAAACCGATTTCGCGTCAGGCGCACGCGGCAGCGAGGCTGCTGATGCGCGCATGTCCTTGAAGGAAGCCCAGGATGCTGCCGCTGCGGCTGCGGAGCGCGCAGAGGCTCTCAACGCCGAAGCGCGTGAAGCGAGCGAAGCCGAAGAGCAAACGCAGGCACAAGCGGCTGCGCTGGCTGCGGAAATCCAGCAATCCGAAGCGCAAATTCAAGCCGCTGAAGCGCGCATTGCCTTGATCGCGACACAACGCGAAGAGCTCGATGCGAGGCTTGCTGAGAAGAGCCAGCCACTAACGCGATTAGCGGCGGCTTTGCAGAATATGGCGCGCCGGCCTCTGGCGCTGTCAGCCTTGCGGCCCGGCTCCCTGAAAGACACCGTCTATGTCCGCGCTGTGCTGTCTACCACTATGCCGGAGGTCCGCAGTCGCACAGAAGGGCTGCGTGAGGATATCGCGGAAGGCGAAGCGCTGAAAGCAGAGACGGAAATGGCACTTGCTGAACTGCGCGAAGGTGAAGGCGAACTCGAAGAACGCCGTGCACAATTAAATGCACTTGCCGCACAGCAACGCATTGCGGGCCGCGAAGTGCGCGGGGCAGCAGCGCGCGAAAATGAACGCGCACTCGAGCTGGCGGAACAGGCCCGCGATCTCGACGCGCTCGTCGGGCAGTTGGATGCAGCGACCGGCTTGCGCGAAGAGCTTGCACAATTTCCGGGGCCAATCATGCGGCCTGCCCGGCCTGAAGATGCGCGGGTAGAGGCGCGTCCTTCCATCGATCTTGGCAGTGCCCCCGGCGGCGGCCCGCCTCAGCTGCAGCTGCCTGTTCAAGGTCGCACTGTCACCGGATTTGGCGAGCGTGCGGCTGATGGTCTTCGCAGCGCCGGCTTGACGCTCGCCCCGCGCGGCAATGCACAAGTGATCGCGCCAGCGCGCGGACGGATTGCTTTCGCAGGGCCCTATCGCGGCTATGGCCAGATCGTGATTATCGCGCATGATGATGGGTGGACGAGCCTTGTGACGGGCCTTGCCAATGCCGAGGTACAAGCGGGCGATGAAGTGATTGGCGGGAGCCCGATCGGCCTTGCAGGTGTGCGAAATCCGCGAATCACGCTGGAATTGCGGCGCAATGGTTCTGCGGTCAATCCGCTGCAATATTTGCGCTGACTCGGAGCGTTACGTCTGAAATTCGCTTCAAATTCACTGTATTTTTCGACGAATGGGTGATCAGAGCCTTCAGGTGGAGCGCCAGAAAGCCGCTCTCATCTGGCATTAAGGCATTTCGCGTTATAGGTTGATGCGAAGACTAAGGAGCTTTTGCGCCATGAAACTGCCCGCCTTGCTGAAGAACACAGCGCTTATCGCCACTGGAGCCATATTGGCGACCACTACGACTGTGGTTGCACAAAGCAATAGCCGCCAGAATGATGAGTTTGCGAAGCTGTTTGCGGTCTATCAGCGCATTCAGGCTAGCTATGTCGAGCCGGTTGAAGATGAAAAGCTGATCCGCGGCGCGATTGACGGCATGCTTTCTTCGCTCGATCCGCATTCCTCTTACATCGATGGCGCGGAGATGCGGCGGCTCTCGACACTGATCGACGGCAATTATTCAGGCCTCGGTCTGTCAGTCATTTCCGATGACGGCGCGGTCAAGATCATCTCGCCTTTCCGCGGTAGTCCGGCAGACAAAGCAGGCCTTAAGGCGGGCGACTATATCACGCATCTGGATGGCGACCTCATCTATGGCGGCGATCTGGACGAAGCGGTCAACCGCATGCGCGGCCCGGCCGGCACCTCGATCCGCCTGACTGTCTTCCGCGCCGGCCGTGACGAACCGTTTGACGTCGAAGTGACGCGCGGTGTGATCGAGCTTGAGCCGGTTACGCACGAATTGTCTGCTGGCAATATCGGCGTAATCACAGTCAATGAATTCTCGCGCGATGTCGGCAGAGACGTCTATACCGCTTGGGACGCATTGCAGGAAGAAGCCACCGGTCGTTTGAACGGGCTGGTGCTCGACCTGCGCTCCAATCCCGGCGGCTCGCTGGATGAGGCAGTCGCGCTCTCTGATCTGTTCCTCGATGAAGGCCGGATCGTATCGCAGCGTGGGCGCGCTCGCGGCGAGACACTGCTCTATGATGCAGAATCAGTGTTCCGCGGCGACATGGCGGAAGATGTGCCGATCATCGTGTTGATCGATGCGGGCTCGGCCTCAGCGGCGGAAATTGTAGCAGGCGCATTGCAGGATCACCGCCGCGCGCTGGTCATGGGTGAGCGTAGCTTCGGCAAAGGCAGTGTGCAGACGCTTCTGCCACTGAGCCGCGAGACAGCATTGAAACTGACAACCGCGCGCTACTTCACGCCGTCAGGCCATTCGGTGCAGGAAGGCGGGATCAAGCCCGATATCATCATCCCGCAGCTGTCCGATCCTGACTATGCCAAGCGCAAAAAGTATACGATGCGCGAAAGCGATCTGCGCGGTCATCTGGTGAACGAGCTGGGCCTCAAGGATGAAGAGCTGGAAAGCGATGATCTGGCTGATCCGCGCTTCCAGAAAACCGCCGAAGAGCTTGAAGCGGAAGGCGTTGAAGATTTCCAGTTGCATTACGCGCTGGAAACGTTGCGCCGAACAACACCAAGCGCTGTGGCATTGCGCAAGTAACACTACTATAGCTTCGGCCGATGGCTGACGCAGAACGCACACAACGAGGGCTCTGGATCGCACAGGCGATCGCGGTGGCGGTCCCCGCTGCACTGCTGGGCGGCGCTTACGTGTCGCAATATGTGTTTGAACTTTACCCGTGCGAGATGTGCTGGTGGCAGCGCTATCCGCATTTCGCCGCGATTGTGCTGGCGATGCTGTCGCTGTTTGTGGCCCCTAAACGCTTGTGGGTCTCGCTCGCGGGGATCGCGATCATCATTTCCGGCCTTATCGGCGGCTTTCATGCCGGCGTTGAATATGGCTGGTGGGAAGGCATCACGCAGTGCGCTACAGTGATCGAGCCGGGGCAGGACCCGATGGAAGCGATCCTCAATGCGCCATTGGTGCGCTGCGATTCGGCACCGTGGGACCTGTTCGGCGTTAGTCTGGCAGGATACAATTTCCTCATCTCCTGCGGGGCAGGGCTGGCTGTGCTCTGGTTCGCGTTGAAGCGGGGTTGAGGCGAAAGACGATCAGGAAAGAGAAGAAACGAATATGACCACGAGCCCGCGCATCTCCAAAGAAGAATTGCACCGCATGATCCGCGTCGATCAGGCAGGCGAGTTTGGCGCGACGCGAATTTACGAAGGCCAGCTCGCCGTCATGGGCGATCGCGGCCCGCATGCAGCAGAGATCGCTGGAATGGCAGCCCAGGAAGAGGGCCACCGCGCCAAATTCGATGCGCTCATGGCAGAGCGCGGTGTTCGCCCGACGGTCCTGCGCCCATTCTGGTCTGCCGCAGGCTATGCGCTGGGCGCGACCACAGCCTTGATTGGCCCTGAGGCCGCGATGGCGTGCACTGCGGCTGTCGAAGAAGAAATCGATAAGCATTACTCCGACCAGCTTGACCGCTTGCAGGAAACCAATGCCGATCCCGAGCTTGCGGAAATGATTGAAGAATTCCGCGAAGACGAGCGTGAGCACCGCGACGCGGCACTGGCAGCTGGTGCAGAGCGTGCACCGGCCTATCCGCTACTCGCCGGCGTGATCCGGCTGGGTTGCCGTGCAGCCATCAAGCTGGCTGAACGCATTTAATCTTCTCGAGGATTTGCGCTGGATCAATGCGCGTCGCCGCGTTGCAGACCAATCTGTCTTCAGCTGGCATTCAGTGCCCGGAGCGCTTACATAAAGCCAGAATTGAACTGAGGACCTTCCGATGAAACGCTCAATCGCCGCCACTCTCCTTGCCAGCCCGGCACTCTTGCTTGCGGCGCCTGCTGCCGCGCAGGATGAAGCGGGTGACAAGGTCAATATGGTTATCGCTTACGATGAAAGCGAATGCCCGGAATCGGCTGCGGAGAATGAAATCGTCGTGTGCGAGATTCTCGTCGAGGCGGAGCGCTACCGTGTCCCGGCTGCCTTGCGCACCAGCGATTCGCCAGAGAACCGCTCGTGGTCGCAGCGCGTTGAAAGCATTCGTTACATTGGCGAGTTCGGCACAATGTCATGCAGCCCGGCGGGCGCAGGCGGCTTCCTTGGCTGCACGCAACAGATGATTGATGCGGCTTATAAGGATCGCAGCGAAGCTTCGAATGTCCGCTTTGCCCAGCTGATCGAGCAAGCGCGTGCGCAGCGTCTTTCTACGATCGACGAAGATGCTGCTGCTGAACAAGAGCGGGTCGAGCAGATCGAGCGCGAATATCTTGAGCGGCTGGAACGCGAGCGGGATGCGCCGCTTCCGGGCGAAGCGACCGAGACAGCTCTTCCGCCTTTGGTCGGACCGGAAGCGCCCGCCGATGTCGAGGATGCGGACGAAGACAGCGAAGCTGCGCCTGAGTAAGCGCGGGCTTCCCCTCTCATCAGATCTGATAATAGTCCCGATACCACGCGACGAAGTGCTTGATGCCTTCGCGAACGTCGGTTTGCGGTGCATAGCCGGTTAGCTCTTTCAGCAAGGTCGCATCGGCCCAGGTCGCCGGAACATCGCCTTTTTGCATCGGCATGAAGTTCTTCACCGCTTCGCGCCCGCATTCAGCCTCGATGGCTTCAACAAAATCCATCAGCCGCACGGTCTGGCCATTGCCGATATTGACCACGCGGTAAGGTGCAGCAGGCGAGAGGCTGTCCCATTCGGGAATGTCCTCGGCGCTGTCTGGCCGCTCAGGCGCTGAATCGACTAGCAAGCGGATGCCGCGCACAAGGTCTGCGACATAGGTAAAGTCGCGGTGCATGTCGCCCTGATTGTAAATGTCGATCGGCGTGCCTTCGAGGATGCCGCGCGTGAACTTGAACAGCGCCATGTCAGGCCGTCCCCACGGGCCATAGACAGTGAAGAAGCGAAACATCGTCGTCGGCAGATTCCATAGATGGGCATAGCTGTGGCCCATCGCTTCGTTGGCTTTCTTGCTCGCGGCATACAGCGTAAGCGGCGTGTCGACTTTCTGGTGCTCGTCAAACGGCATGTCAGTGTTCGCGCCATAGACGGAACTGGTGGAAGCCATCAGGATGTGATCGACTTCCAGCTCGCGCGCGCACTCCATCACATTGAATGTGCCGACGAGATTGGCTTCGATATAAGCACGCGGGTTTTCAAGGCTGTAACGAACGCCTGCCTGTGCTGCCAAATGCACGATAACGTCGGGCTGTGTTTCCATTGCGAGGGCATGGAGCCGCTCGAAATCTTCCAGCATGCCTTCAGTGGCGCTGAAGTTCGGGTTCTGCAGCAGCATCTGATGACGGCGCTGTTTGAGCGCGACATCATAATAGTCGGTCATCCCGTCATAGCCGACGACGCGGAACCCTTCATCCAGCAAGAGCTGCGAGAGGTGATAGCCGATGAAACCGGCAGAACCTGTGACGAGAACAGTGCGCATAACAGAGCTTGCCTTACGGCTCACATCCAGCACCGTCCAGCCGGGTTTGTGCATGATAGAAGGTAGACTGGTTGCGCGAACGCATATCGCTGTGCCACTAGGCATCCATACGTAGTGAGCGAAAGTTCGACTGCGCCCGACAACAAACGTGGAATGCCAAGGGCTTGGCTAAAAGTTTGAGTTGATTTGTACAGTGCGAAGAGCGCATGATGCGTTTTGCAAAGGGGATGGACGATCGTGAGCATGTCACACACTAAATCGGCATTGGTGAAATCGGGATTAGGATTGGCGCTGGCCTTGTCTCTTTCTGCATGCGCAGGCGACAAATCGGTGGCTGGGGCACCAACTATCGAAGTGGCAAACCTTGAGACGCTGCCGCGCCCGACTGCGACGAACCCCTTCCTGCTGACGCCGCTGTCCGAGATTGAAGTCAATGTCTATCAGTCGCCAGAACTCTCCGGCACTTTTGTGATCGATGAGAACGGCAATGTCCGCATGCCATTGATCGGTGATGTCGCAGCCTCAGGCGAAACGCCCGGCGCGCTCGCTCGGACATTGGAAGCAAAGCTGGCTGAGAAATTCATGCGCGACCCGCAAGTCCAGGTTCGCCCGACTCAATTCGATCCACCTTCGGTTGCGGTCGGCGGGCAAGTCACAAACCCAGGCACCTATCCGATCTCAACCTCGCGCTCGCTGATGCGCGCTGTGATCAATGCAGGCGGAAGCGCAGAATTTGCAGACAATGAAGATGTGCTGATTTTCCGCGAAGTCGACGGTCAGAGATATATCGGGGTCTACAATCTCGCCGGTATTCGCCGCGGTCACTATGAGGACCCGCCGATCTATGCAGGCGACATTATTGCCGTGGGCGATAACCCACGCAAACGGGCTATTGCGAAATTCCTTGAGGTGGCACCGCTGGTGACGAACTCGCTGATCCTGGTTGATCGCCTTAGCGACAACGACTGATCGGGCTCAAGCAGGCCGCGCTCTACTTCTCCAATGCTATATCAGGCGCGTCTTCCTGCTTCATGCCAACGGTATGATAACCTGCATCGACATGGTGCACTTCGCCTGTAACGCCGCTCGCAAGGTCTGAGAGGAAGTAGAGCGCCGAGCCGCCGACGTCATCGATCGTGACTGTGCGGCGTAGCGGGGAATTCAGCTCATTCCATTTCAGGATGTAGCGGAAATCGCCAATCCCGCTTGCTGCTAACGTCTTTACGGGCCCAGCGCTGATGGCATTTACGCGAATATTGTCAGGACCAAGGTCGTTCGCGAGATAGCGCACGCTGGTTTCCAGCGCGGCCTTGGCAACGCCCATGACATTGTAATGCGGCATGACCTTCTCAGCGCCATAGTAGGTGAGCGTCAGGATCGAGCCGCCCCCGCTGCCATCTTCGGCTCGCGGTGGCATCATCGCTGCCGCGCGTTTGGCGACGGCGACCAGCGAATAGGCCGAAATGTTCATTGTCATCAGGAAATTGTCGAGGCTGGTGTCAAGATATTTGCCGCGCAATTCATTCTTGTCTGAGAAGCCGATTGCGTGGACGACAAAGTCGATTGTTTCCCAACGCTCTTTCAAGGTCGCGAACGCGTTATCGAGTGAGGACATGTCCGAAACGTCGCATTCAAAAACAAAATCGCTGCCCAATTGTTCAGCGAGCGGTTTCACGCGCTTGGCAAGCGCCTCGCCCTGGTAAGAGAAAGCCAGCTCCGCGCCATGCTCGGCCAATTGTTTCGCAATGCCCCATGCGAGAGACTTGTCATTGGCGAGCCCCATGATCAGCCCGCGCTTGCCTGCCATCAATCCGCTCATTGGGTTTCCTTCTCATCTGTGCTCGCTTCCGAGCTGTCGCTGTCACCGCCCGCTTTGGTTAGCGCGATGGCGGCATTCAATTCCGCGCCAATAACCACTCCGAGGCCCACGAGCCAGAAAAAGAACAGCGCGACCATGATCCCGGCAAGCGAACCATAGGTGAGATCATAGGTGAATACGCTGCCAAGCACGAGCGGCATCAATGTCGCAACCACCATCCACCAGCTCGCTGTGAACAAGGCTCCGGGCCAGACGCGGTAGCCTTTGCCGCGAAAGCGCTCCGGCGTGACAGTGTAGAAGATCATCCAGAGCGATCCGAACAGCACAATTGCTGGCAAGCCGCGCGTGACCCGCAGAGTTGACACCCACTCCTCCATGTTCGGAATGAGTTCTGCAATCAATTGCTGCGCGGTCCCAATCAGGACTTGCACAACCAGGGAAACGATCAGCAGCACGACCGACACGAGTATCAGTGCGAAGCTGAACAAGCGATACTTCCAGAAGGCGTGCTTGGCCTCTGCGCCATAGGCGCGGCGCATGATGTCGCGGATGGTTTCGACCAAGCTCGACACGGTCCAAAGCGCCACCGCTGCACCGATCCATAACAGCCAGCCGGAGCGTGCTTCGATTACGTCTTGCGCGACAGGTGCAATCGTCTTGTAGACAGTCGGCGGCATCGCGCTCAGCACCGCGCCGATCATCTGCGCGCGCTCGGCCTGTTCGCCGAACAGCGTGAACAAGGCCGCGCCGAGAATGAAGAAAGGAAAGATTGCGAGCATCGACAGGTAAGCGAGATTGCCCGCGTGGATGAAGCCGTCATTATACGTGCCAACCGCGGCGCGCTTTGTCACGCGGAACACCCGCGAACTTGGCCCGAACCAGCACAGGATACGCTCGATCACGTGGAGGGTATCGTCCGGCACATGCGCTGGATCGCCGATCGCATCGCGCTCAGGGGTTTTGGAGGGTGGCGTGGGAGCTTCGCTCACAGGCTTCGTTTACACGCCCAGCTTCGCGCGCACATCCTGGCTGTCTTCCCAGCCGTCCAAGCGCTCTGTCAGCTCGTCGAGATTATCAGGCAGCTGAATCTCCAGCGTCACCAATTGATCCCCGCGCGAGCCCGACTTGGTGCTCCAGCCCTTGCCTTTAAGCCGCATCACAGTGCCGCCATCGGTGCCGGGCTTGATCGTCAGCATGACAGGGCCATCGACTGTCGGGCATTTGACTTTGCCGCCGCGCAAGGCCTCGCCAAGCGTTATGGGCAAGTCCATGCGGATGTTTTCGCCATCGCGGCGGAAGAACGGATGTTTGCCAACTTCGACGAGCACGAGGCCGTCACCGGGACCTCCTGCGCCTTTTTCGCCTTTGCCTTTAAGGCGCATTTGCGTGCCGTCCTCGACACCTGCAGGCAGCTTCAAGTCGATGGTCTTGCCATCGGCGAGCGTAATCCGTTGATCTTTGCGCGTGGCTGCATCGATAAAAGAGACCGAAAGGCGATAATTGATGTCTGCGCCTTTGCGGGGAGGGGGCGAGCGTCGCTGGCTGCCAAAGCCGCCTCCGAAATTGCCCGGCCCCGAGCGTTTGCGTCCGCCGCCGAACAGGCCTTCGAACAGGTCGGACAGGTCCATGTCGTCCCCACCGCCAAAGCCCTGGAAATCCTCCGCGCGATAGCCGCGCTGCCCGCCGCCTGGACGCCCTCCGAAGCCTCCCCCGCCGAAGCCGCCACCGAACGGATTGGTCGGATTGCCATCGCCGTCAATCTCGCCGCGGTCGAATTGCGCGCGCTTGTCCTTGTCGGACAAGAGATCATAGGCGTTGGTGACGTTCGAGAACTTCTCCGCTGCCTTCGGATTGTCCTTGTTGCGGTCAGGATGCAGCTCCTTGGCGAGCTTGCGATAGGCGCTCTTGATCTCCTTTTCAGAAGCAGTGCGCGCGACGCCAAGGGTCTGATACGGATCACTCATGGTGAGTTAGCTAGGTGCAACAGTGGCTTGGTGCAAGATGAATGCTCATCTGGGCTCAGAGCATTTCAACGATTGAAGGCCCCCATCAACTTCGGATGATGCCTTCGGCTTTACGCCTTTTGAAACGTCCGTGGACGAATCCTGCAGTGTAGAAGAAAAGGAAAATGAGCTCATAGCCAAGAAGGATCGTCGGCATGGCGAGATATTCAGTCTGCTTACCCTTAAGGAGATCTCCTACCAATACGACCACGACAGCGATCGTTGGCACACCGAGGAAATGCAACCAGAATTCGTACTCGAAGAAGTAATCCGTCTTCATTCCCAAACGCCACCAGATGAATGGTATGAAGAGGGGCAAGACGACAAACACCGCCAAAGCAACAATTATGACCATCCATTCCGGCATTACTGCAGACTAGCCAAACCTAAGCGGAAGCTCAATTCACCTCGCTTTCCTACCCCTGACGGGAAACATAGGAACGCGCGCATGTCCCGCGTCATGCCTTCGGCAATGCCTCATATGCCTTCGGCAATGCCTCATGCAAACTATGCGCTGCAAGCCGCGTCGAAACGTGTATGGAAAGCGCCTGAGATTTCATTCTCTGGACTGTGTAACATGTGTATCCAACAAGCAGGAAAACCGGCCCGTGCCTGAACCAACCGCTGAACAGATTGCGCGCCTTGCGACGAGCGAGATCCCGTCGGGCGCCGACCCCTTTGTGTTGTTCGAACGATGGTTTGCGAAAGCCCAAGAGAGCGAACCCAATGATCCCAACGCGATGGCGCTGGCGACTGCGACGCCCGAAGGTGCGCCGTCAGTGCGCATGGTGCTGTTGAAAGGGCATGGTCCTGAGGGCTTTACGTTCTACACCAATGCGCAGAGCCGCAAGGGCGGCGAAATCCGCGCAAATATGCAGGCAAGCCTGCTGTTTCACTGGAAGAGCCTGCGCCGCCAGATCCGCATCGAAGGGCCGCTAACTGAAGTGAGCGAGGAGATGGCCGATGCCTATTTCCACTCTCGGCCATTTGTGAGCCAGGTCGGCTCTGCTGCGAGCGACCAGTCGCGCCCGCTTGGCGATCGCCAGACCTATCTCGACCGGATCGAGCAATTGGAAGAAGCGTGCAAGGGCGCAGGTGAAGTGCCGCGCCCATCGCATTGGACCGGCTTTACGCTAAGCCCGCAACGGATCGAATTCTGGATGGACCGCGCGAACCGCTTGCATGACCGGCGCGAGTTTGTGCGCGGCGGACCCGACGAGGGCTGGCAGGACAGCTTGCTTTACCCATGAATGTAGCTCCGCAGTCTGACGCAGAGAGAACCCGCGCTGAGCTTACGCGCAGTGCCGCCTATGCTTCGATTGCTACGGCGCTCTTCCTTGTCGGACTGAAACTGTGGGCGACATACCGCACGGGCTCGACCGCGATGCTGGGCAGCCTTGCCGACACGGCGCTTGACCTGGTTGCGAGCATTGCGACTCTCGTGGGTGTGTGGATAGCGGCACAGCCTGCCGACGCAAACCACCGCTTCGGGCATGGCAAGGCGGAGTCCCTCTCAGCCATGTTCCAGGTCATCCTGATTGCGCTGTCAGCGGCCGGGATCGGCTTTCGTGCCATCAGTCGCTTGATCGACGGCGCCCCGACGCAAGGTCTGGAGGAAGGCGTAGCCGTCTCGCTCATCGCGATTGCGGCGACTTTCCTGTTGCTCGCGTGGCAGCGGCACGTGATCCGCAAGACCTCCTCAGTCGCGATCAAGACCGATCACTTGCACTACCAGACGGACGTATTGCTCAACCTTGCCGTGATTGCTGCGCTGGTGCTGGATCAGGTGATGGGCTTTGCGATGGCGGACCCGCTATTCGGCCTCGCGATTGCGGGTTGGCTTCTCTGGGGCGCGTGGCGTGCTGCCGGCGAAGCGATCGACAATCTGATGGACCGTGAATGGCCGGCCGAAAAGCGCGAGCAACTCGTCGCCATCGCCGCGCGTCATCCGGAGCTTGAGAGCCTGCATGATTTGCGGACTCGCTCGACCGGCACTCGCGACTTCGTGCAGTTCCATGTCGATTTGCCCGGCGACATGACCGTCGAACAAGCCCATGGCATCATCGAGCGGGTAGAAGCTGACATGCTGGCAGAGTTCCCCGATATGGAGCTGCTGATACATATCGACCCTGAAGGTCACGTCGATGAACCCGGCAATCCGCTGGCTGAAACTGACGAACTGGCAAAACTGGAGAAAGATCAATGAGCACATCGCCAACCGCAATCCCCTATTGGCATGTCGACGCCTTCGCGGCCTCAGCCTTTGGCGGGAATCAGGCGGCAGTGATGGTGCTTGACGAATGGCTGCCGGATGACACGCTGGTGAAGATTGGCGGCGAAAACCTGTTTGCTGAAACTGCATTCGTCGTGCGCGATGACACTGGTGAAGCGGATTGGGAGCTGCGCTGGTGCACGCCAACCTACGAGATTGCGCTGTGTGGTCACGCGACGCTGGCGGCAGGTCATGTCTTGCTGACGCGCGATGGCGGAGATCACATTCGGTTCCGCACGCGCAAGTCGGGTATCCTTGAAGTGCGCCGCGACGGAGACGGGTATGTAGTCGGCTTGCCTGCGACCGAGACCATGCCCGGCGATAGCGATGCGACGGCGCTCATGGGAGGCAATCCGACCGCGATCTATCGCCCTCAGGGCAAGGAGATCCGCTACCACATCTTCCTTTATGAAACCGAAGCCGAGGTCCGCGCGCTCGAACCGCAAATTCGCGCGCTGGGCGCTTTGGGCAAGGACCAGTTCATCGCCACTGCGCCCGGCGATCCGGGATCAGGCTATGACTGCGTGAGCCGCGTGTTTGTGCCGGGTGGCGGGGTCGATGAAGACAGCGTAACCGGATCCGCTCACTCGCTGTTGACCCCGTTCTGGGTCGCGCGATTGGGGCGCAACAATCTGCGCGCACATCAGGCAAGCGAACGCGGCGGCGACCTTACATTGCGGCTAGATGGCGAGCGCGCGTGGCTCGGCGGGCCATGTGTCACAGTCGTTGCGGGCGAGTTTTATCTCTGAGCTTTAGGGCCCGGCCACCCGCGCCCTCAGTCAACGGACGGGATACAATTCCAGAATATCCGCCAGCTCTTGCATCATCGCGATACGCTCTTCGCGGTTGGAATGGCCGAGCCGGACAATAGTGACCCGCTGGCTTGGTGAGACGATCACATACTGGCCCATATGCCCGATCATTGCGAACACGCTTTCAGGCGCGCGGTCAGGGAACAGAGGATGGGGCAAGTCCGAACCGGCCTCGCGATATTCGCGGTTGAGCCAAGTCTGATAGCCGTAATGCGGGCTCGCAGGGCTTGGCCGGACCATCGCGGTGACCCAGTTCGAAGGCACCAATTGTTCGCCCGTCGGCGCTTTGCCGCCGCGCCGCATCAGCTCGCCAAGCTTGGCCCAGTCGCGCGCGCTTGCATGCATGAGGCTTCCGCCTATCAGCGTTCCCGAAGCGTCAAACTCAGGCACCATGCTCGTCATATCGAGCGGCTCGAACAGGCGCGCTGCGAGATAATCAGCCACCGCTGTGCGCCGCGTTTCCGCATCATCGCTGCGGGTCAAAGCGCGCGCGGCAATGTCAGCGAGGATCACGCTGGTGCTGGAGGAGTATTCGAATGTCTCGCCCGGCTCGGCTTCCAGCGGTTGTTCGTTCGCCCAGCTCGCCATGTCGTCGCGCCCGTCAAGAAACAGCATGCGCACTTCAGACGATTCATAAGGTGGATCGCCTGCTTCGGTGTGGCGCAAACCGCTGCGCATCTGGAGGAGATGTTTAAGAGTAATCGCGCCGCGCGGATCGCCGGGACGCTGCCACAGGCTTACAGGCGCAGGCTCTTCAACGCTTAACCGACCATCGGCGACCAGCATGCCGATCAGCATCGCAGACACAGTCTTCGCCATCGACCAGCTGATATGCCGAGTGTCGGCATCATAGCCTTCGCCATACCGTTCCGCAGCAAGTTTGCCATTGGCGATAACGACCAGCGCGCGGGTTTCCCCGATACCTTCCTTCGAGAACAGGTCATCGACCTGCCGAGCGAGATCCTCGCGCGGTGCGCCCGCATCTTCGGCCACAGCTGCCATGGCTTCATCGCTCAAAGGCGCATCAACAGCTTCAGGTGCAGAGCAGCTCGCGCTCGCAAGGATTAGGGCTGGCAGCATGGCGAGGCTGGCGATAGAGGTGCGCGACCGTTTGAATTGCATGCGCGCTTCCTTGCGCAAGGACACAGGATTGGCAATGGCGAAAAGTTCCAAACAGTCGCAACGGGCGTCAAGCAAGCGCGGCTGGTGGACCTTGCTCGCCATCCTCGCAGCCCTTGCCGCAATTGGCTGGTACTATCGCGCGCCTATCGGCGGCTATACTGATGTTGCGACAGCCTATTCCGCGCGGGTTGCTTGCTCATGCCATTATGTTGCCGGGCGCAGCATGGATGACTGCGCGAAGGACAAGCTAGCCGGAATGGAGCTTGTGACGCTGAGAGCAAATGGCGACGCCAAGAGCGTGACTGCGCGCTTCCCGCTTATCGCAGCGAATACCGCTTATTATCGCGAAGGATATGGCTGCGTTCTGGAAAAGTGGGAAGACTGACCCAGCTGGAAAGGCTTTAGGCCGCGCTGGCTGTCTCTTCGATCCAGCCGCCACCGATCACGCGCTCGCCAGCATAGATCACCGCCGCCTGACCGGGAGCAACGCCATATTCAGGCTCGGCAAAATGCACCCGCGTTTCCGCTCCATCACCGAGCGAGCCTTCAAGCGTGACAGGCACAGGCTTCGCCAGACTGCGCACTTTTGCGGTTAGCGGGCTATCGGGCAGCGGGCCGATACGGTTGGTTTCTGTAATGAGCGCCGCTGACGTTGCGAGCATGCGCTTGGGGCCAACACGCACTTCGCGCGCCTCAGCATCGACGCCGACCACATAAAGCGGCTCTGGCTGGCCGCCGATCTGAAGACCTTTGCGCTGACCGACCGTGAAGTGGATGATGCCCTGATGCTCGCCCAGCGTCTCGCCGGTCTGTGCGTGAACAATCGCACCCGGCACGCCGCCTTCTGGACGTAGCTTCTTAACAATGCCTGCATAATTGCCATCAGGCACGAAGCAGATGTCCTGGCTGTCAGGCTTGGCCGCATTGCGCAGCCCAGCCTGCTCAGCAAGCTCGCGCACTTGCGATTTGGGCAGGCCGCCAAGCGGAAAGCGCAGATAATCCAGCTGATCGTCTGTCGTTCCGTAAAGAAAATAGGACTGATCGCGCGCTGGATCGAGTGCACGATGAAGCTCAGGGCCTGCTGCACCCATGACGCGCTGCACATAATGGCCGGTAGCAAGGCAATCCGCACCAAGCTCGCGCGCCATACGGAAGAGGTCGGTAAATTTCGGGCCCATATTGCATCGAATGCATGGGACCGGAGTACGCCCGGCAAGATATTCATCGGCAAACTGTTCAACCACATCTTCGCGAAACGCGCTTTCATGGTCGAACACGTAATGCGCGATGCCGAGCCGGTCAGACACAGCGCGGGCATCGGCAATATCATCGCCTGCACAGCATGCGCCTTTGCGCCCAGTCGCAGCGCCGTAGTCGTAAAGCTGGAGCGTGAACCCGATAACTTCGGCCCCGCTCGCTGCCGCTAAAGCTGCCACAACAGAGGAATCCACGCCGCCGGACATAGCCACGACGATACGGCTTTCGCTTGCCGGCTTGGGCAAGCCGAACAGCGCTTCAGGCGAAAGCCCGGCGTCGGAGAGTGTCATGTCCGTCATGGGAGCGCGCGCATTACATGGTGCGGCGCAATAAATCCAGCAAGGCTTTGACGGTGGTGAAAGTGCGGGCCGAGACGCCGTTGCGCTAGGCAATTCGCGTTAAACAGTCCTAATTCGAGGTAAATGCGCGCTTTACGAAAACTTGACTCGCGCGCGCTAAACCCGAGGCCATGTTGGAAAACTCGCTCTTCAAGAATGCACAGCTGAGCAATAGCGCCGCCTCTGGTTTTCAGGGTCGTGCTTTGCATGCGGTTGGCTGGAATGATCTGACAGCGCGTATCAATGCGGCGCGCGATCTTCGCGAGCTGTTGAAGCAGGATCTCGTTCTGGGCGCTGCCAGCTTCACGGATGCGGCTGCGGGCTATTTCGTCCCCGGCGAAGAAAGCGAACGGAGCATTAACCACAATGCTTTAGGGGCTTCTAAAGGCTTGGAAGATAATGAGTTGAACATTCATAGTGCAGCGGGAGTCGATCTTTCGGATGACTCTCACAATCAAGGTTGTCGAGAACAATAAATGATCGAAAATCAGGACATCCGCCCGTCAAAGGTCATTGGGCCCCTGGGAGAGCCATTGACGCTCGACGACTTGCCTCCGCCCGAGACCAAGCGCTGGGTTGTGCGTCGCAAGGCGGAAGTGGTTGCTGCGGTGAATGGCGGCTTGCTTACTATTGATGAAGTACTTGAGCGTTATGGTTTGACGCTTGAGGAGTTCGCCTCGTGGCAGCGCGCCGTTGACCGCTCAGGCATGCAGGGCCTGCGGGTCACACGCATTCAGCACTATCGCGACCTGTACGAGCGTCAGTTGAAATACTGATCATTTTGGACTGCTTGCCGAGCGCAAGTGGCCATTTCGCTAAGACCAAGCCGTTCGGTTGATTCCGGGCGGCTTTTTCGTTTCTGCGGCGATGCAGTTTCGCTCCGTTTTGGTGTTTTTGCTAAAACTCGTCTAATCCCACCCCGCGTCGTTTGCGGGAAGCGCGGGCTTGTACCTTCTTGGAACGCAGAGCGGCTGGCCTCATTGATAAGATGTAGGTTATTCAAAACACAGGAGGAATGGGAAATGGGTTGGATTATTGCACTGATCGTTGGCGGTGTTGCTGGTTGGCTGGCAAGTCTGGTGATGAATCGGGACGCCTCGATGGGCATCTTCTGGAATATCGTGGTTGGCTGTGTGGGCTCTGTGATTGGTAACATGATCGCCGGTCCTGTGCTGGGCATTACCGGTAGCGTTCAGGAGTTCTCGCTTGTCGGGTTGGGCGTAGCGGTCGTCGGTGCGGTTGTATTGCTCGGCATTGTAAACCTGATCCAGCGCGGCCGGGTTCGCTAGAGCACACAAACATCGCCTCTGCTCGAGGCGTTATTACAGGATTGTAATCCTTTATATGGGGGCGGCGCGGACAGCGTCGCCCTTTTGCTTTGGCGCGAGTTTGGTGTTTTTGCGCAAGATTGGCCTCGCGCGAGCGCGCTTTGAGCGATGCCAAAATGCATCATCTATTAGGCAAATGTCGCTTGTCGGGAGCATTTGGCAGTTCAGCGAATTATCCTGCAGATACCAATGCTTCGTTGCCCCACGCGCGCATCAGGTCTAATAGGTATTGCACTGGGTGAGTTATTTGAATAATACACCTCTGCGTCAAAGCGAAAACTGAGCCTATGAACTACGAAAGCAAATTCAGCGCAGAAGCCGACAGTTCGAGCCTGTCTGACTATGATCTGTCGGGCGATCGTCGCTCTGGCTTGAGCCGCAAATGGCTGATTATCGGCCTGATCGGTCTGCTTTTGGCGGGCGGCGCCGCTTTTGCATTCTGGCAGGGGCAGACCGCGTCGCAAGTCGCAGCTGGCGATCGTCAATCGCAGGCCTCCAGTGTAACGGTTATTGTGCCGGGCCAAGCCAACATTCTGGGCCAGATCACAGCCAATGGCTCGATCGCGGCACGGCGGGAGCTTCCGGTCGGAGTGGTCGGCGAGGGTGGGCGCGTGGTCTCTGTGCCGGTGGAGCAGGGCCAATGGGTCCGTAAGGGTCAGGTGCTTGCCGCGATTGATCGCTCTGTGCAATCACAACAGGCGCGCAGTGCAGCGGCCAATATCGAAGTCGCCCGGGCGGACGCAAAACTGGCGCAAAGCAATCTCGACCGCGCCATGCAGCTGGTCGAACGCGGCTTTGTCTCGCAGGCGAATATCGAACAACTCACAGCCACGCGCGATGCGGCTCAGGCGCGAGTGACTGTGGCTCAAGCGCAGTACCGTGAGCTGCTGGCGCGCAATGCGCGGCTCAATATCGTTGCGCCCGAGTCCGGTTTGCTGCTGCAACGTAATGTCGAGCCCGGTCAGACGGTGAGTGCCGGCTCTGGCACATTGTTCAGCATCGCCAAGGGTGGTGAGATGGAGCTGCTTGCGCGTGTGGGCGAAAGCGAGCTGGCCAGGCTTTCGACCGGTGCAATGGCAGAAGTCCAGCCGGTGGGGTCGAGTGCAACATTTGAAGGGCAGATCTGGCAGATCGAGCCAACGATTGATCCTCAGGATCGTCAGGGAACCGTGCGTGTCGCTCTCGCTTACAATCCCGCATTGCGGCCCGGTGGATTTGCCAGTGTGAATATCTCTACCGGAAAAATCGATGCGCCCATCCTTCCTGAAAGCGCCGTTCTGAACGATGCTGAAGGAAGCTATGTCTATATCGTCGATAACGAGAACAAGGCGCGACGCCGCGCAGTAACAGTTGGGCAAAGCACCCGTGAAGGAATAGCGATAGCTTCAGGCCTCGACGGGAGCGAAAGTATCGTGCTGCGGGCCGGCGGCTTCCTCAATCCGGGCGAAACGGTGAATCCGATCCGCGAGGACGCGCAGTAGCGCGAAGGCTTCGAATGAATTTCCGCAACCTCTCTGCATGGTCGATCCGTAACCCGGTTATTCCGTTGGTTCTGTTTACTGCGCTGTTCTTCGCCGGGATCATGAGCTTCCTGCGGATGGATGTGGTGAACAATCCGGATATCGAGTTCCCGGGCGTTTCCGTCGGCATCTCTCAGCCGGGCGCAGCGCCGACGGAGATCGAGAACCAGATCACGCAGCAGGTCGAATCGGCGGTGCGTGCGCTCAATGGTGTACGCAATATCAGTTCGACCGCTCGGGAAGGCTTCTCCAGTACGTTCGTCGAATTCGAGATCGGGACCGACCCGAACATCGCGGTCGCAGACGTAAAGAATGCGATTGACCGGGTCCGCGGGTCGCTGCCTGACGGCATTCTCGAACCCAATGTGCAGCGCGTCGATATAGCAGGGGGCTTTCTCGGTATCTTCGCTGTTCAAGCGGACGACATGACAATCGAGCAGCTGAGCTGGTTCATCGATGACACGATCGCCAAGCGGCTTCTGGCGGTTGAAGGCATGGCTGAAGTCAACCGCTTTGGCGGGGTCGATCGCGAGATCGAGGTCTTGCTCGATCCTGTGAAGATGCAATCGCTGGGCGTGACCGCAGGTCAGATCAACTCTGTTCTGCGCCAGTCCAATATCGATGCCGGTGGAGGCATGGCTGAGGTAGGCGGCACGCGCCAGTCGGTGCGTGTGCTGGGCAATAATGAGAGCGCGTTCGAGTTGTCGCAGCGCCAGATACAACTTGGTGGCGGTCGGACGATCCGCTTGGCGGATGTCGCTCAAGTACGCGATGGCTATAGCGAACAGACCTCAGTTGCTACATTGCGAGGCCGCGAAGTCGTGAACTTCAGGCTGGCCCGTGCGAAGGGCGCTTCGGACGTAACGGTTTATGCTGAAGCGCAAGAAGTGCTCGACCAGATCCAAGCGGAAAATCCGGGCATTGAGTTCTATCAGCTTTTCAACACGGTTCGTTACACCAAGGACCAATACGAAAGCTCGATCAGAGCGATGGTCGAAGGCGCAATCCTTGCCGTCGTCGTCGTGTTCTTCTTCCTCCGCGATTGGCGCGCGACGATTATCTCGGCGGTCGCAATACCATTATCGGCTATTCCGACCTTCTGGTTCATGGAGCTGCTGGGCTTCAACCTGAACCAGCTTTCGCTATTGGCTCTTGCGCTGGTGGCCGGGGTGCTCGTTGATGATGCGATTGTGGAGATCGAGAATATCGTGCGCCATATGCGCATGGGCAAGACCGCCTATCAGGCGTCGATCGATGCCGCCGACGAGATCGGCCTCGCCGTTGTCTCGACCAGTTTCTGTATCGTCGCGGTGTTCTTGCCGGTCGGCCTGATGCCGGGCGTGAGCGGCCAGTTCTTCAAGAACTTCGGCCTTACCATCGTTATCGCAGTGCTTATGAGCCTCGCCGTCGCACGCATGATCACACCGATGATGGCGGCCTATTTCCTGAAGTCCAAAGGGCATGCGACGCATGGCGAAGGCAAATGGATGGATCGCTATATGCGGGTGCTCGCGTGGTCGCTTGATCGCGGCAAGCTGCACGCTCGCCGCGCTGGACTGCCAGGGCCAAGAAGGCGGTGGGCATATGTGCTGAGCTTCTTGCTCGTTATCATCCTTGCAATCCTTACGCCTGGCGCTGCAGTGCTTGGCTCATGGAGTGTTCTGTCCGGCCTTGATGTCGCAGGCACACTGCTTGGGGGCGTTGGCCTCAGTGCATCGGAAGGCGTGGGTTTTGTCATTGGCCGGCTGTTGCTGATCCTTCAGATTGCTTTGGCAACTGCCTTGGGATTTGTCGCGGTGCTCTTGCTGCTCGCGATCCTGCGAGCAGTGACTCGCATGGTTGGCTCCGGCATCCACAATAGCTGGCAGTACCTTGAAGCGCGTTTCTATGATCACCGTGTCTGGATGCTTGGGGTGGGATATTTTTCGTTCCTGCTTACGATCCTTTTGTTCATGAACCTGCCGTTCCAGTTCGATCCGGAAGTCGACAATGACAATAGCGAAGTCGAAATCGAGATGGTGCCGGGCACTACGCTCGCCTCGACGCAGCGCGTGGCCAGTGAGATCACGGCAATCATGGAAGAGCAGCCTGAAGTGGACAGAGCGCTTCAGGTCGTTCGTCAGGGTTCCGCGACGATCTACATGCAGCTGACAAATGACCGCGAGAAGAAGTCCTTTGAATTCGAGCGCGGCCTGTCTCAGACGCTTGCTCAGCATCCCGACGCGCGTGTGCGTTTCCAGTCATCGGCTGGACCCGGCGGCGGCGGCAGCGGGCGTGACCTCTCTGTCATGCTGGCAGGATCCGATCCTGTCCTATTGAACGAGACAGCGGGACAATTGGTCGAAGAGATGAAGGGTCTCGATACAGTTGTCGCACCGCGCATTTCAGCCGATCTCAGCCGCCCGGAACTCATCGTGCGTCCACGGCCCGATCTTGCTGCAGAGCTTGGCGTTACGACAGCGGCACTGAGCCAGGCCATTCGCATCGCGACTATGGGCGAGATCGAACAGAACGCCGCCAAGTTCTCATTGTCTGATCGCCAGATTCCGATCCGGGTGAAGCTCCCGGTCGAATCGCGGCAGGACCTGTCCACTATCAAGAACCTTCCCGTTCCGATCGCTTCGGGCGGGTCGATCCCGCTTGGCAGTGTGGCTGATATCAGCTTTGGCGCAGGTCCGACGTCGATCCAGCGCTACAATCAAAGTCGCCGGGTGTTCATCGGTGCTGACCTTGCGCCAAACATTCTGCGCGGTGTAGCGATGGAGCAGATCAATAATCTTCCCACCTTGCAGAACCTGCCGCAAGGTGTGAACCAGGATGCAGTGGGTGCAGCGGAGCTCGAGCAAGAGCTTTCGACTAACTTCACCAACGCGCTGATCGCCGGCGTGCTGTTGGTCTTTGCTGTGCTGGTGCTGCTGTACAAGCGCCTCATGAGCCCGCTGGTCAATATGACGTCGCTGGCTTTGGCGCCGCTCGGCGGGATATTCCTCGTCTGGCTGGTGGGCCAACCGCTCTCGATCCCGGTTCTGATCGGCATCTTGTTGTTGCTGGGTATTGTTTCCAAAAACTCGATCCTGCTCATCGATTTTGCGATCGAGGAGATGGAGACCGGCAAGCGCAAGCTCGATGCGATCATGGAAGCAGGGCACAAGCGTGCTCAGCCGATTGTGATGACCACAGTTGCAATGACAGCAGGGATGGTTCCAACAGCGATCTCGCTCGGTGGTGATGGCGCATGGCGCGAGCCGATGGGCACTGTTGTGATTGGCGGCCTTATCCTGTCGACGCTGCTCACCTTGCTGATTGTTCCGGCTGGTTTCAGCCTGGCAGATGGGTTCGAGAAGCGCGCCGGTCCGTGGCTACGTACACGCTTCCTTACCTTCAAGCCGGGCGATGATCGCTACGATGACGAGCCCGCCGGGCAGAAGGGTGCGGGCGGTCCGGGAATGCGCCCCGGCACCGAACCGGCAGAGTAACTCTCGCAGTTCGCAAGCTAAACATGGCTGACGCGCCAACCTCTCCAGACTATCGCTTCGGTGGAGCGCCGCTTCCGCCTGACCGCGCGCGCCGGATGCGTTGGACCGCCACCGGACTTCTGGTCGCGATGGCGGTGATGTTCTTTTCAACGCGGCCATTCCTCGATGACCATGTCGCCTGGGGCTACGTGCATGCGTTCGCTGAAGCGGCTATGGTCGGCGGACTTGCCGACTGGTTTGCAGTGACCGCGCTGTTCCGCCATCCGCTTGGTCTTCCGATCCCGCATACTGCGATCATTCCCGAAAACAAGGACCGCATCGCGGACACCATGGCGCAATTCCTGCGCGACAATTTCCTTACGCCTGCGGTTGTTGCGCGGCGGATGCAAGGGATGAACGTCGCCAAGGCTGCAGGCGAATTCCTGACCGCACGCCCCGATGCCAGTGGCGACAATCGGTCGCGTATCACAGCAGGCGCAGCAGAGCTTCTTGCTGAAGTTCTTGAATCGCTCGATCCGGACAGGCTCGGCAATCAGGTGCGCAGCGGACTTGCCGGACAATTCGCCAAGATCGATGTGTCGCCTTTGCTCGGGCGCATGCTGGAAGGCGCGATTGCCGACGGGCGGCACATGCCGCTGATGGATGGCTTCATTCGGTGGGCGGGCCTGACGCTTGAAGACAATGAAGAGACCGTTCGCGACATCATTCACGAGCGCGCCAATGCAGTCTTGCGTTGGACAGGGCTTGATGAGCGTATTTCCGCCTCTGTGCTCGATGGCCTGTATAAGCTTTTGGCCGAAGTGCTGGTTGATCCCGAGCACCCCTTGCGCGGAAAGATCGAAGAGGGTCTCGCGCAGCTCAGTCAGGATTTGCAGAATGATCCCAAGACCCGTGACCGAGTGGAGGCGATGAAGCGCGATCTCATCGAGAATCCTGCGGTCGCTGAATGGTGGATGGGCGTGTGGGAGCGTATTCGCCGTTCGCTGATCCGCCGTGCTCGCGATCCGGAAGGGACGCTGGGCGAAGAGATGCGCAAAGGTCTCGCGGAAATGGGCGAGGCCCTGCAAAAGGACAGGCGCTTGCAGATGCAGATCAATCGTTTCGCGCGCCGCACCATGGTTGGTGTTGCCACGCGATATGGCGATCAGATCGTTCAGCTGGTCTCAGAAACGGTCAAACGCTGGGATGCTGTGACCATTACAGGGCGCATTGAAAGCGCTGTCGGACGCGATCTGCAGTTCATCCGCATCAACGGGACTCTGGTCGGCGGATTGGTCGGGATGACGCTTCACTTCATTGACGGACTGCTCTTCGGCTAAGCAAGACTGCGTAGGTCTTGCGCTAGCGTCGAGCGTCAACAGCCTAAGATCATTGAGCTTTCTCGATTCTCATCCGCCCACGTAAGACTACCTAGGCGCGTGACAGTCTCTGGCTAACCCTACACTTTTACCCCTGCTTGCTCGTCAAGGGGGATAGCCATGACCATGCCAGCCAACGAAAAGCCTGGTGCCGATCCGGCATCAGGCAAAACGAGGCCGCGAGATGTTCTCGAAGCACAGGTGGAGCGCGTGCAACTCGCGCGTCGCTTGGCTCTTGGTCAGCCGTCGCCACAGGAAGACCGCGAGTTCGCTCGACTTCTTGAAACATTGAACGGCCGCATCGTGCACTTGATCCGCGTCTATCGGCTAACCGATATGCTTGAAGATGCGCGGCAGGCGTCTGCGATTGCAGTGCTGCGCGCGCTTGAAAGCTACAATCCACGCCAGGCACGTTTCACGACCCACGTGACATGGCAGTTGCGAGGTGAGCTGCAATCGCTGCGGCACCGGGTCCGGCTTGATCAGCGGCGCAGCGCGCGCAGCGCCGGGATTACGACCGTCCAGCTTGAAGCGCTGAGCGATGACGGTGCGAAGCCATTCGAGCCGGTGGATGACAGCGCATTGTTGCGAACCGAAGCAGGCGCGAGCCAAGCCATGGTGCTGCAGCTTATGGATGGCTTGCTGGACGAGCTTCACGCGCCTGAACAGGAGCGCTGGATCATTCATGATCAATTGCTGGACCGCGAACCGCGCGGTCTGACGCTTGATTACACGTCAGAACAACGCCGCCAGATCACGCGGCGGACCTACCGCAATTGCATGAAAGTGTTGGCGGAGATGGGCTAATCTGCAGGTGTTTCAGGAGCCAGCTTGCGCGGACCTTTGCGCCCTTCTTTCGGCTTGCGATGTAAAAGGCCGTGCGCATCCACAGGCGGTCGTCCAGAGAGCCGGTAGACCACAGAGGTGATATAAATCCCTTTCATCGGATTGCCGTTGGCGCCCTTGGCCGGCTCGAAGCGGCTGTGCTCGAGCAAGTCGTGGCATGCCGCCTCCTGAAGGGGTTTTGCTGCCAGTTGATGCAGCGTGTCACAGCGTTCTGCGCGGCCTTCTTCATTGACGATAAGCCGCACCGGAACCGGTCCTGACCATCCCGAGCGCAGTGCTCTACTCGGGTAATTGGCATGCAGCTTGCGCGCCCATTCGGCTTGATCGACCGGCTGAGCGCTGCTTCTTATGCCGATAAAAGGACCAAGCGCGTCGAGTTCCTCGCGTGCGCATTTGTCCAGTGTGGCGAGTGCAACCGCGACACTGCCGGTATGCAATGCGATCGGTTTTTGCGATGCACCGATTATCACATAATGCGTAGATTGATTCTCCAGATCCGCACGCTGCATGGCCCGTTCGACTGCGTCCTTCAACTTCCCGGTTTCGGCAAACAGGAGAGTGGCAAAGGCAACGCCGGGCTTCTCTCCCAATGATGCATTGGCAACATACCCGTGCTCCGCAAAGCCGCTGGCAGGCACAAACTGTGTTTCCAGCGTCCCGCGCATGCGGGCAATGCCATCGCCAAACAGGCCGACCTGAACAGTCCAGCCTGGGTGTACGCGTTGCCAGGTGAGCGTTGCCTGACGACCATCCGCATGGGCGAAATCGCGCCTGATCGTGCAGCCGGGGCCTTTGCGCGAAAGCCGCCATTTGCTGGTTGGCTCAAACCGGTCAGCGGCAAAATAATTGACGTCTTCTTCGGAGACTTGCGATGCGGTCTCTGCGTCACTGTCTTGCGCGGCCAGGGGCACATGCGCGGCAATAAGGCTCGCTGAAAGGGCGAGGCCGAACGCCTTGTGTGGTCTAAGCAATCTCTGGCTTTCAATTTGTCGCATACGTCACCGTCGTTGCGTAGAAAGAACGCATAGGATTGCCGTCGCTATCGAGGGCTGGCGCAAATTTGGCGTACTTCATCTTCTCGCACGCTGGAGTTTGAAGCGCCTCGCTGACAGTGGATTCTTCAATGTGGCAATCCGATACCGCGCCGTCCTGTTCGACAATCAAGCGCACTCGAAAAATACCTCCCTGCCCACGATACAGCGCTTGCTTAGGATAGTCGCGTTGAATGCTTTGGGCGATGCTCTCAAGATTAAGGAAGTCGGGCGGCGTGTAATTTGCGTGTTTTTCCGGGTCGAGGCCCCACGCCCTCAGTAGGTCCTTTGCGCAAACGTTTAGTGCTTGAACGGCAGGCGCCATATTACCCGTCTCGAAGCTGAGGATGTTCGTACCCATCCTCAACACAACGCGATCGACTTTTGCTGCTCCTTCAAGGTCGATTTCTAATGACGATTGTTCGTCATCATCAGCAGCCGGATCAGCACCGCCGATATAGACATTCCCGAGGATGAGAGCTGGTCCAAACCCGTCGATGGACCCGCGCTTGACCCCGGTCAGATACTTGAGAGGAACATCATTTCGAAGGCCGAGATAATTCCAGCGCCCCGGAGCGAAAAGCTTCACTTTCGAGCCGGCAAGCGTCATCCCGAAACGTTCCATGGGCGCGGCTTGCTCAAGCATGATCAGATGCTGATCATCGGCTGTTCCGAAAAGCCTCGTTAGGCGACAACGATTTTCGCCAAAGTCGATATTCCAGGGCGAAATCGGTTCCAGAAGAACAGCGCCTTTGCGCTTGACCAAATCCGCCGGCAGCTCTTCTTCGGCACTGGCTGGGTATGACAGCAAGGCTGCTACCGCAGCGAAGATCGCGATGAATGACAGGCGCATAAAAAACCTCCGAGAAGCAAGCATAGCCTCCCGGAGGTTCGTATCAAGTTACGTTATTCTAAAGGGTTAGCGCGCCCTTTACAGCTTTTCCATCAGCTCCGGCACGACCTTGTAGAGGTCGCCGACAAGGCCGATATCCGCGACCTGGAAGATCGGGGCGTCTTCGTCCTTGTTGATCGCGATGATGGTCTTGGAGTCTTTCATGCCTGCCAAGTGCTGGATCGCGCCGGAAATACCGATTGCGATGTACACTTCCGGTGCGACGATCTTGCCAGTCTGGCCGACCTGATAGTCGTTCGGAACATAGCCAGCATCAACTGCCGCGCGCGATGCGCCGATCCCTGCGCCAAGCTTGTCTGCAAGCGGTGTGATGTACTGCTCGAACGTCTCGGAGTCCTTCAGCGCGCGGCCACCTGACACGATGATCTTCGCGCTAGTTAGTTCTGGACGCTCGCTTTCCGCGATTTCCGCGCCGACGAAGCTGGAAAGGCCCGCATCGCCGGAGCCGGAGACTGCAGAAACGCTTGCAGAACCGCCTTCAGGCGCCGCCTTGTCAAAAGCAGTGCCGCGAACCGTGATGACGAGCTTGCTATCTGAACTTTCAACCGTCGCAATCGCGTTGCCGGCATAGATTGGCCGCGTGAAGGTCTTCTCGCCTTCAACCGAGAGAATGTCGGAGATCTGCATGACGTCGAGCAGAGCTGCGACACGCGGCGCGATGTTCTTGCCGGTTGTGGTGGCAGGGAAGAGCACGGCGTCAAAGCCGTCCATCAGGCCAGCGATCAGCGGCGCAACATTCTCAGCCAGCGCATTTGCGTAAGCCGCATCGTCCGCGAGGTGCACAGCGCCAACGCCTGCGACCTTCGCGGCTTGGTCAGCCACGCCTGCGCAGCCGGAGCCGGCCACGAGCAGATCTACATCGCCCAATTTGGAAGCCGCTGTCACAACGGACAGCGTTGCGTCCTTCATCTCGCTATTGTCGTGTTCGACCCAGACGAGAGTTTTCATGTCAAAATTCCTTTCTTGTCCGGGTTAGCTCAAGCGATGCCGAGTGCTTTGATCTTGGCGACCAGCGCATCGACGTCTTCGACCTTCTCACCCGCCTGACGAACCGGTGGCTCGGAGACATTGGTGGTGGTGAGGCGCGGCGCGATATCGACGCCGTAATCACCCGGAGCCTTGGTATCCAAAGGCTTCTTCTTCGCCTTCATGATGTTCGGCAGCGAAGCGTAACGCGGCTCGTTCAAACGAAGGTCGGTGGTGATGATCGCAGGCAGCGAAAGCTTGACGGTTTCCAGACCACCGTCGATCTCACGCTTCACAGTGACGCTGTCGCCTTCGACTTCGACTGTGTTCGCGAAGGTGCCTTGCGGACGGCCCATCAGAGCGGCGAGCATCTGGCCGGTCTGGTTGCTGTCGTCAGAGATCGACTGCTTGCCGAGCATCACTATGCCGGGCCCTTCTTCCTCGGCAATTGCCTTGAGGATCTTCGCAACCGCAAGCGGCTCGACATCAACGCCGTCTTCGACCTCGACGAGGATCGCGCGGTCTGCACCCATAGCGAGGGCGGTGCGCAGTGTTTCCTGCGCCTTTGCCGGACCGATCGAGACCGCGATGATCTCTTCAGCCTTGCCCGCCTCCTTGATGCGGATCGCTTCTTCGACAGCGATCTCGTCAAAAGGGTTCATACTCATTTTGACGTTGGCCAAATCAACGCCCGAGCCGTCTGCTTTGACGCGCGGCTTTACGTTGTAATCGATCACCCGCTTAACGGGGACGAGGATTTTCATAGGTCTTCTTCCTCTAAGTAAGTGTCGGCCTTGCTCTAGCTTGCGTTTACGTAAACGTCAAGCAAGAGTGGTCTTGTTCATTCTGCACCCTGCGTATGTACTTACGCAACAAAGCGGGCGTGTTTCCCGCGTTTGCTATGCGCTTCAGGCCGCCTGCTTGACTTCGGCGACGATCTTCTTGGCCGCATCGCCGAGGTCATCTGCAGGCACGATAGGCAGGCCTGAATTGGCGAGGATTTCCTTGCCCTTTTCGACATTGGTGCCTTCAAGGCGAACCACCAGCGGCACGCCGAGATCGACTTCCTTTGCCGCAACCACGATGCCTTCCGCGATAGTGTCGCAGCGCATGATGCCGCCGAAGATGTTGACTAGGATTCCTTCTACAGCCGGGTCCTTTAGGATGATCTTGAAGGCCGCAGTGACTTTCTCAGTCGTTGCGCCGCCGCCTACGTCGAGGAAGTTGGCAGGGAAGGCTCCGTTCAATTTGATGATGTCCATCGTCGCCATTGCGAGGCCGGCGCCATTGACCATGCAGCCAATGTTTCCGTCGAGCTTGATGTAAGCCAAGTCATATTGGCTTGCTTCGACTTCAGCAGGGTCTTCTTCGGTTTCATCGCGCATCGCTTCTACGTCAGGGTGGCGATAGAGTGCGTTGCCATCGAAGCTCATCTTGGTGTCGAGCACCAGCAGCTGGCCGTCCTTCGTCTCAACCAGTGGGTTGATCTCCAGCATCTCGCAATCGAGATCCATGAAAGCGGTGTAGAGCTGCTTGGCGAGCTTCTGCGCTTGCTTGTTGAGATCGCCCTTGAGCTTGAGGCCGAACGCCACTGCACGGCCATGATGCGGCATGAAGCCTTGCGCCGGATCGATGGTGATGGTCACGATCTTTTCAGGCGTCGAATGCGCGACTTCCTCGATGTCCATGCCGCCCTCGGTCGAGACAATCATCGCGACTTGGCCAGTGGCGCGGTCGACCAGCATGGAAAGATAGTATTCCTTTTCGATATCGACGCCGTCAGTGACATAGAGACGGTTGACTTGCTTGCCTTCAGCTCCGGTCTGGATCGTCACCAGCGTGTTGCCGAGCATCTCGCTCGCATCGCTGCGCACATCGTCGATTGACTTTGCAAGGCGCACGCCGCCTTTCGCGTCTTCACCCAGCTCCTTGAACTTGCCCTTGCCGCGGCCACCTGCGTGGATTTGCGCTTTCACCACGTAAAGCGGCCCAGGCAGCTTCTCTGCGGCCGCGACCGCCTCTTCCACAGTCAGAGCGGCGTGACCTGCAGGAATGCCGATGCCGTATTTCGCTAGCAATTCCTTGGCTTGGTATTCGTGGATGTTCATTTTGTGGGGAAGCTCCCGTCGTCCTGTTAGTCTCGACTCACCCGGAGGCTGATACCAGCGGGCCTTGCTGCAGGCCTAAGCATGATTGAGCCGCCTTGAAAAGTAGACTTTCGTGCCGCAGTGCGCTCCTATCAGTTCTATGATCGATTCTGCACGTCTCAACGCCATTGTCAGTGAAGCGGGGCGCATCGCGCTAAGCCGCTGGCCGGGGGCTGGCCACGAGGTCGAGATGTGGGAGAAAGAGCCAGGGCATCCGGTCTCAGTCGCGGACATCGAAGTCGACAGCTTCTTGAAGCGGGAACTTGGCAAGCTCCTGCCATCTGCCGGCTGGCTCTCGGAGGAAACGGCGGACAATCCGGACCGCCTCAAGAATGATCTTGTGTGGCTAGTTGATCCCATAGACGGCACGCGCGACTTTATTCGCGGCCGCCCGGGCTGGGCGATCTCTGTCGCGCTTGTCAGTAATGGAAGGCCGCTCATCGGGATGCTAAGCGCGCCCGCGCGTGACGAGGAATGGCTTTCTGTTGCAGGCCAAGGCGCAACGCTCAACGGCACAAGAATTAAAGCGTCGGTTTGCCGCGACTTCACTGGCGCGCGTGTCCCAACCGATCAGCTTGCGAAAATCGACAGCGATTTGACGATGGTCGAAAAGCCCAATTCCATTGCCTTGCGCATGGCGATGGTGGCCGCGGACAGAGCAGATCTGGTTGCGACTTTACGCTGGGGCTATGAGTGGGACATTGGCGCTGCGACGCTAATCGCGCGCGAGGCCGGTGCCATGATCTCCGATGCGCATGGAGGACAGCTCGCCTTCAACAAGCGCGATCCGCGCGCCTTCGGTGTGGTCGTGTGTGCGCCGCAAATCCACGATGCAGCGATTGTGCGGCTTAAAGACCGCGCGGAGCTCTTTGCAAAGAAGGGCGCTGAAGCCTTCAAATAGGAGCATAAAGAAAAAAGGGCTGACGTTTCCGCCAGCCCTCTTTCTGTCGTGGATGCCTCGCAGAGCTTAGTTGGCTTGCTGCGCGGCTTCGACCTGCTCCTGGCTGATCGGCGTGATCTTGATTTCCACGCGGCGGTTCAGTGGCTCCGCTACATTGTCGCCGGTCGGAACGCGCAGATATGCGGCTTGCTCGCCAAAGCCCTGAGTCTCGATTCGGGCGCGTGATACGCCGCGCGCGACGAGATAGTTCGCCACCGTTTCCGCACGCTGCTCGGACAGGCGCTGGTTCAGCGCATCAGAGCCCGTTGTGTCAGTAAAGCCATACACATCGATCAGGCTGTCAGGATATTTGATGAGGCTGTCTGCCACGGTATTGAGTGTTTCATAGAAGCCAGGATTGATATCGGCTGAGCCGCTCGCGAAAGTCACACCGTCCGGTAGACGGACAAGGATTGCGTCCTGATCGCCGACTTCCTCAACCTCTACGCCGCTGCCTTCGGTTTGTTCGTCGAGTTCGCGGATCTGGTCATCAAAACGCTTGCCGATAACCGCTCCTGCGGAACCGCCGATACCTGCGCCGATAATGCGGGCCGTGTCGCCACCGACCACGCCGCCCAGCAGATAACCGAGCGTGCCGCCAAGCAAAGCGCCACCTGCGGTACGAGAGACTTTCTTCTCGCCCGTGTTCGGGTCTGTCACACAAGCGGTCGTCCCCAGCAATGACAGGGCTGCAACCCCTGACAAAAGCACTTTCGAATGTTTCATAAACTCTCTCCTCCTTCTCGCGGGCAAGAGCGGGATCGTTCTCGCACGCTGTCGTAAACTCTGTTTCCTATCTGTGCCTTAGCACATTAACCGGCTGTGACAGAGCTTCAATGTGATGCCACGCTGAAACGTGGCTTATCAGCGTTTGATGTTGTCATGGCTGGCGTAGCCACGATTTTGTGCTAGCGAGCAAATCGTGACACCGTTTCCCTGGGACAATCTGTTCATCATCATCGCGTTGATCGTGCTCAACGGCGTGTTCGCCATGTCCGAGCTCGCGATCGTTTCTGCAAAGCCGGCCAAGCTGAAAGCTCGCGCTGAAGCGGGCTCAAGCAGCGCGAAAACAGCTCTCGCACTTGCGGCTGAGCCAGGCAAATTTCTTTCAACCGTTCAGATTGGCATCACGCTCATCGCGATTATCACAGGCGCGTATTCCGGCTCGAGTCTCGAGGCACCTGTTGGCGAGAGGCTTGCTGTCTTGGGTGTTCCGGCAGACATCTCTAATGAAGTCGCATTCATCTCCGTGATCGCGATTACGACCTATTTGAGCGTGGTGGTTGGCGAGCTTGTGCCCAAACAGCTCGCATTGCGCCATGCCATTCCCATCGCGCTGGTGATGGCTCGTCCGATGGCCTTCATCGCCCGGGTCGCGGGGCCGCTGGTTTGGATTCTCGACAAATCGTCGGGGCTGATCATCCGCCTCTTGGGCATTCGTCCTGGAGGTCAAAACAGTGTGACGGCGGAAGAACTTCACATGATCTTCGCTGATGCAACCCGAAGCGGGATAATTGAAAAGGATCAGCACCAGCTGCTCGCAGGGGTTGTACGTCTCTCAGAGCGTCCTGTGCGTGAGCTGATGACGCCTCGACCCGAGATCGATTGGGTCGACATCAATGCGAGCGAAAAAGACCTCAAACGGGTGATCGATGAAAGTCCGCACTCGCTGCTTCCTGTGGCGGACGGCTCGCCCGACGCGATCTTGGGCGTGGTGAAGGTGCGCGAAGTGCTCGCGCGGCTGGTCGATGGCGAGCCTGTCTCTCTCGCTGACTTGATGCGCAAGGCTGAAGTTGTGCCGGATCAGCTGGATGCGATGGATGCCCTCCGAGTACTGCAGCAATCGGAAATAGCCATGGCCATGGTGCATGACGAGTATGGCCATCTTGACGGCATTATCACGCCGGTCGATTTGCTAACCGCGCTTGCGGGCACCTTTGCAAGCGATCAGGACGAAGGCGATGCGCCGCAGATTGTCGAGCGCAAGGATGGCTCGTTGGTAATATCAGGCCAACTTGATGCCGATGCTTTGGCAGACAGGCTTGGACTTGAATATTCAGACGATCGCGAATTCGGCACAGCGGCAGGCTATGTCTTGTCGGTACTCAAACGCTTGCCAACCGAAGGCGACAGCTTTGTGGATCAAGGCTGGCGCTTTGAAGTGATCGACATGGACCGTCGGCGCATCGACAAGCTGTTTGTGGTAAAGGAGCCTGAGGAAGTTTCTTCAGACTAACGCTCTCAGCCCGGGATAACGGCCTGAGCGAATTGCCCGTCGCCTTCCGGTGCCGCGATGATATCGCGCGTTGTGCTGCCTTTGGCGACAGTGTTGGTGTCAGGATCGCCTACTTGGCTGCGAATACCCGGAGCTGCGGCTCCTGCGCGATCAAGCGCAGATGTTTCGACCGAGCTACGCGGAGCCGGACCGCCAAACAGCGCTTCCAGGGCTTGCTCTGACGCGGTGCCATCTGCAGGGCGCGGCGCGCCTGGCGCAGGCGGCACGAGATTGAAGTCAGGCGGCACCACGAGCGGTGCCTGACGCTGCACAGCAAACTCGTCCGGACGGTCACGATTGAGAAAGCCGCCGCCGCCACAGCTCGCGAGCACGGAACTCGCTGCAGCAAGTAGAATGGCAGATTTTGCGGTACGCCCAGAAACAAACATCTCTAATTCTCCGAAGGGACGCTCTCTGCGTCCATTTCATCAGTGTCCTTTTCGCGCACGAACAGGCTGCGCACAAGGATTATCACGACGCCGATGGTGATAGCGGCATCTGCGACGTTGAAAACAAGGAAGGGACGGAAATCCCCAATGTGAAGGTCAGCATAGTCCAGCACATAGCCGAGCCGGTAGCGGTCAACGATATTGCCCAGCGCTCCGCCAAGGATCATGCCGAGCCCCAGAATATCACCCAGAACCCGCTCGCGCATCATCCAGATGGCGACGATCAGCGCGATAAACGCGGTAAGCGCCACGAGAGCATAGCGCATTTCGATGCTGGTCGCTTCCAGCATGCCGAGTGACACGCCAAAATTGTGCACACGAGTTAGGTCGAAAAATGGCAGCAGCTCAAGCTTGTCGCCTTGATACTCGAGGCCGAGCGGGCCATCGACAAGCCACTTCACGACCTGATCGACGACAAAGATCACTGCCGCGAGCGCCAAGCCAATCTTTCGGTTGCGAGTAAACATCAGCCGACTACATCCTCACACCGATCGCACAGGTCGCCGTCTTCCGAAACTTCCGGAAGCAAGCGCCAGCAGCGGCCGCATTTGTGGTTGGTGCTCTTCGTGACGGTCACATCGTCCCCTTGGCCGCGCGTGACTGACGCGGTGATGAACAATTCGGCGAGCTGTTCGTCAGTGAAGCCTTCTGGCACCGCGCTTTCCGGCACGACCACATCGGCTTCGTTGGATGAGCGGATGATCTTCTCGCGCCGCAGCGGCTCGATCGCTTCATTGACCTGTTCGCGAAGATTGCGGAGCTTTTCCCAACGCGCGCCATCGGCGGTCACGCCCGGAACAGGCGGCCATTCGAGCAGGTGGACGCTGCCGCCATCGGGATAGCGCGTGCTCCACACTTCTTCAGCCGTATAGACCAGCACCGGCGCGGCATAGCGCACCAGCGCGTGGAACAGGATGTCGAGCACGGTGCGATAGGCGTTACGCTTGTCCGAATTCTCGCCGTCGCAATAAAGCGAATCCTTGCGGATATCGAAGAAGAACGCGCTCAAATCTTCGTTGCAGAAATCGACCAGCAAGCGCGTGTAAGTGTTGAAGTCGTAATCATCGACTGCCTTGCGCAGCCTGCCGTCAAGCTCCGCCAGCATGGCTAGCACATAGACTTCCAGCTCCGGAATCTCGCCAGTATCGCCCATATCGCCGACGAATCCGTCGAGCGCGCCGAGCAGATAGCGGAACGTGTTGCGCAGGCGGCGATATTGGTCGCCGACACCTTTGAGGATTTCATCGCCGATGCGGTGGTCTTCGGTAAAGTCGACCGAAAGCGCCCACAGCCGGATGATATCCGCGCCGTATTGCTCCATAACTTTCAGGGGATCGGTCGTATTGCCGAGCGACTTCGACTGCTTGAAGCCCTTGGCGTCCATGGTGAAGCCATGGGTCAGCACTTGATCGTAAGGCGCGCGGCCGCGTGTGGCGCAGCTCTGCAGCAAGCTCGACTGGAACCAGCCGCGATGCTGGTCTGATCCTTCGAGATAGAGATCGGCAGGCGCGCGCAGATCTGGCCAACGCCCGCTTTCAAGCACGAAAGCATGCGTGCAACCCGAATCGAACCAGACGTCCAAGATGTCTTTGACCATCTCGTAATCTTCGGCCTGATATTCATTGCCGAGGAATTCCTGCGCGCGGGCTTCATCCCATGCATCGACCCCGTCCTTGTGGACCGCCGCGACGATCCGCGCGTTCACGGCTTCATCGACGAGATATTCGCCGCTCTTGCGGTCAACGAACAGCGTGATCGGCACGCCCCATGCGCGCTGGCGAGAGAGCACCCAGTCGGGCCGTCCTTCGACCATGCTTCCGATGCGGTTGCGGCCTTTTTCCGGCACGAAGCGGACACGGGCGATTTCTTCCATCGCGCGTTCGCGCAGGGTTGGCGCGGCGCAGGGTTTTTCATCTGCTGGATCAATCGCGCCGCCTTCGCCTTCCCAGCCCTTTTCTTCCGGCGTTTTGGGGCTCAGCCAGGGCAGTTCCTTGTCCATCGGCACGAACCATTGCGGTGTGCAGCGGAAGATGACCTTGGCTTTGGAGCGCCATGAATGCGGGTAAGAGTGCGCGTAGTCGGCGCTCGCTGACAGGAGCGCGCCTGCTTCGCGCAGGTCGGAGCAGATCGGTCCGTCGGGCGCGTTGAAGGGTTTGTTGATGACCGAACGGCGGCGTTCCTTGCCGTCCTCGTCCAGATCGTTCGCGCCCAGCCACAGCCAGTCATCGCGATATCGGCCATCATCCATCACCGCGAAGACGGGATCGATGCCGTGTTCCTTGCACAGCCAGAAATCGTCCTCGCCATGGTCAGGCGCCATATGGACGAGGCCAGTGCCGCTTTCCGTGGTGACGAAATCGCCGGCGAGGAACGGACGCGGCGTCGCATAGAAGCCGCCCAGATGGTGCATCGGGTGACGGGCGACTGTTCCGGCTAACTGCTTGCCCTTACCCCGCCATACAATGCTTAGGCGCTCGCCTTCTTCGGTCTTGACACCGATACGTTTGCCAAACTCATCTATAAGATCTTCAGCTAAGAGGTAGCGCTCATAGTGAGGCTCGCCATTGGCTTCGATCAGCGCGACCAAGGCATATTGGATGTCCTCTCCGTAGGCTAAGGCCTGATTAACCGGAATGGTCCATGGCGTGGTTGTCCAAATTACAGCCTGCTCGTGCAGCAAATCTGGAATCGGGCTTTCGGTGATCTCGAACGCCACGTCGATCTGCGGGCTGTCGGTCAGGTCCTCATACTCGACTTCGGCTTCGGCGAGCGCAGTCTTCTCCACCGGCGACCACATCACAGGCTTGGACCCGCGATAGAGATTGCCGCTTTCCGCAAATTTCAGCAGCTCGGCGACAATCGTGCCCTCAGCCTGAAAATCCATGGTGAGATAGGGATTGTCCCAATCGCCCATGATGCCCAGCCGCTTCAGCTGCTCACGCTGCGTATCGACCCAATGCTGTGCATAGGCGCGGCATTCGGCGCGAAATTCCGCTGCGGGAACCTCGTCCTTGTTGAGCTTCTTCTTGCGATACTTTTCCTCGACCTTCCATTCGATCGGAAGTCCGTGGCAATCCCAGCCCGGCACGTAAGGCGCATCCTTGCCGACAAGGTTTTGCGTGCGGCACACCATGTCCTTGAGGATATGATTGAGCGCGTGGCCGATATGCATGTCGCCATTCGCATAAGGCGGGCCATCATGCAGGATGAACTTCTCGCGGCCTTCGCGGGCCTCGCGCAGCTGCTTGTAAAGCCCTTCGGATTCCCAGCGCGCCTGAATGCCCGGCTCCTTTTGCGGCAAGCCGGCCTTCATGGGAAAATCGGTCTTCGGCAGGAAGACGGTGTCTTTATAGTCGGGCTTTTCTGACATTGGCTCGCGCAGTTTGATTTCACAGACCCGCTCGTGCTGAGCCTGTCGAAGTATGAGCGGCCCGTTCGATAAGAGCCTTCGACTTGGCTCAGGGCGAACGGACCGTTTTAACGGTGATCTGCGCGTCTAGGGAAAAGCTCAAAGGGCGGCAAGCAGCCTCTTTGCTTCGGCGCAATCCTTATCCATCTGCGCGATGAGCTCGTCCAGCCCATCGAACTTCGCTTCAGCGCGCAGGAAATGATGGAAAGCGACTTCCACTTCCTGCCCGTAAAGGTCGCCGGAGAAGTCAAAAAAGTACGGCTCGAGCAGCTCTTTGGGCGGTTCGAATTGCGGCCTGATGCCGACATTCGCCGCGCCTTTCAGCACTTCGCCTGTGCTCAGGATCTTACCTGTCACCGCATAGATCCCGTATTTTGGACGTTGGTAGTTTTCTAGGCTCAAGTTCGCCGTTGGATAGCCGATAGTGCGCCCGCGCTTGTCGCCATGTTCGACGATACCGCGCACCGCGAAGGGGCGAGTGAGCAATTGCGCGGCGAGCTGCGGATCACCATCCTTCAGGGCTTGCCGGATACGGCTGGAGGAGACGACTTCGCTGCCATCTTCGACCGCGGTGACGACGCGCGATTGCAGACCGAGCTCGCCGCCAAGTGTCCGCAGCATGTCGACATTGCCTGCCGCGCCTTTGCCGAAAGTGAAGTCGCCGCCCGTTACCACGCCATGCGCGCCGAACCGATCAATCAGGATATCGCGGATGAAGTCCTCAGCCGGAGTGCCCGCGAGCGCGCCGTCGAAATGGAACACCAGCATAGCGGACGCGCCCGCTGCGATATAAAGCTCCTGGCGTTGTTCGAGCGTGGTCAGCCGGAAAGGTGGTACGTCCGGCTTGAAGAAGCGCACCGGATGCGGATCGAACGTCGCGATGATCGAAGGACGACCTTCTTCCTGCGCCCAGCGGATCGCTTCACCTGCGACAGCTTGGTGCCCTTTGTGAAACCCGTCAAAATTGCCGAGCGCTACAATGGCTCCCCGCAAAGGACCCGGCACAGCTTCGCGATGATCGAGCCAGCGCATCAGTCTTCATCCTCGCCACCGGGGCGAACATAAGAAAGAAACGAGAAAGCGGGTTTGTCGCCTTCAGCCTCGTGATCCTCGCGGGCGACCAAACGCCAAGCACTACTGGGCGCCCGCATAAAGGTATCGCCTTTGTATTCAGCGTGCACCTGCGTCATCTCGATCCGATCGGCATGGTTCCAAAAAACGTCATAGATCGCCGCTCCGCCGACAATTGCGATATCCGTTTCAGGATTGTCGCGCCGCGCTAGTGCGAGAGCTTCTTTCACATTATGCGCTTGTTCCACACCCTCATTGTCCCAACTTTCCCGTCGGGTCAGCACAATATGGCGACGACCCGGAAGCAATCCGGGCAAGCTCTCGAACGTCTTGCGGCCCATGATCATTGGCAAGCCTTCGCCATCTGCGCCCATGGTCAGCGCTTTGAAGTGCTTTAGGTCTGCCGGAAGATGCCAGGGTAGCTTGTTTTCACTGCCAATCGCGCCGTTTTCGGCACGTGCATAGATAAGGATGATGTCGCCAGCCATGAAGCGCCTTCAGCCAATCGGACCTGAATTTGAGACACGCGTGACATGGCCCATCTTGCGGCCTTCCTTGGCCTCCGCTTTGCCATAGAGGTGCAAATGCGGCTCGCCTGCCTCGCTGAGCATGGTGTGCGCCGTGAGCGCGTCTTTGCCAACAATGTTGCGCATTTCGATATGCGCAAAACGCGTCTCTGTGCTGCCCAAGGGCAGGCCGCAAATCGCGCGGATGTGGTTTTCAAACTGGCTCGTTGCCGCGCCTTCAATGGTCCAATGGCCGGAATTGTGCACCCGTGGCGCCATCTCGTTGAAGACAGGACCTTCCTTTGTGGCGAAGAACTCAAGCGTCAAAACGCCGACATATCCCAGCGCATCCGCCACTTTAGCTGCAATGGTGCGAGCTTGCTCGACCTGAGCTGCAATCAGTTCGCCAGCAGGTAATGTGGACGTGACAAGCATGCCGTCTGCGTGGACATTAGCAGGCGAATCCCAGAAATGGATTTCGCCGACAGCCGAGCGCACAAGGATCACAGAGAACTCCGCAAGGAAGTCTACAAATCCCTCATAGACGCAAGGCTTGCCGGGAAAGCGTATCGCGTCTGCGTCTTTCACTGACTGCACCCGCCATTGGCCTTTGCCGTCATAGCCTTCGCGGGTGGTTTTCAAGATGCCTGGCGCACCAATCCGTTCGACCGCCTCCTTGAAATCGGCCTCGGTTGTGGCGGCGGCAAACGGGGCGGGGCGGGCGCCGTGTTCTTGGGCAAAGCGTTTTTCGTTCAAACGATCTTGCGCGACTTCAAGCGCATTGGCGCCCGGCAAAAGCCGTTCGCGGGGCATCGCTTCAACCGATTTCAACGGAACATTTTCAAACTCCCAGGTGATCACATCGCACTGCGACGCAAATGCGGCCAAGGCAGCCGTGTCACCCCAGCCATTATGGAAGAAGTCTGCGCAAACCTCTGCTGCGACATTGTCACCTTCGGGCGCATAGCCGATCACGCGGTAGCCGAGCTGAGTCGCTGCAACCGCCATCATTCGGCCGAGCTGGCCGCCGCCAAAAACCCCAATTGTCGAGCCAGGCGGTAGTGGCGTAATGTCGCTCATTCGGGCACTTGACCCACTGCATCGCTGCGCGCTTGGCGCCATGCCTTGAGGCGCCCCGCCAGTACTTCATCCTTGAGCGCGAGGATAGCGGCTGCCATCAATCCCGCATTGGTCGCGCCTGCTTCGCCGATGGCCAGTGTCCCGACCGGAACGCCCGCGGGCATCTGCACGATCGAAAGCAAGCTGTCCTGGCCCGACAGCGCCTTGGATTGCACCGGCACGCCAAGCACGGGCAGATGCGTCATGCTGGCGATCATGCCAGGCAAGTGCGCGGCGCCGCCAGCGCCTGCAATTATCACGTCGAAGCCTTCGCTCTCTGCCCCTTTCGCAAAGGCCGTCATCCTGTCCGGCGTGCGATGCGCGGAAACGATCCGCGCTTCATGCTCAACCTCGAGCTCCGCCAAAACTTCAGTGGCGCGGCGCATGGTGGGCCAGTCCGACTGGCTACCCATGACTATGGCAACTTTGCCTCCCATTTGTGCCCCTTTCAGCCTTTCCTGAGCCTTCAAGCGTCTTTCAGGTAATAGCGCTCACCCGGCACCATATCGTCATCGAAATCATAGATGATCGGTTGCCCGGTTGGAATCTCCAGCCCGGTGATGTCTTCATCAGAAATGTTCGATAGATGTTTGACGAGCGCCCGCAGTGAATTGCCATGGGCGGAGATGATCACGGTTTCGCCGCTTGCTAGAACCGGCAGAATAACGCTTTCCCAATAGGGCAGAACACGTTCGATCGTGAGCTTCAGGCTTTCGGTGTGAGGAACGTCGATACCTTCATAGCGCGGGTCGGCACCCGGATCATATTCGCTGCCCGGCTCCATCGGCGGCGGAGGTGTATCGAAGCTGCGACGCCAGATATGCACTTGCTCATCGCCGTGCTTGTCGCGCGTTTCCTGCTTGTTGAGCCCTGTAAGGCCGCCATAGTGCCGCTCGTTCAAGCGCCAGTCTTTCGTCACAGGCAGCCACAAGCGTCCCGCCTCTTCCAAGGCGAGATTGAGTGTCTTGATCGCGCGGGTCTGAAAGCTCGTGAAACACACTGTCGGCAAGACACCTTTGTCCTTCATCAGCCTTCCGGCAGCTTTTGCTTCTTCGACACCCTTTTCCGTGAGATCGACATCCCACCAACCCGTGAAACGGTTCTCAAGATTCCATTGGCTCTGGCCATGGCGAACAAGGATCAGTTTAGGCATTGGTACTCCGGCGGTCGGGGCCACCCACTCCCTCCACCCTTCCACCCGGATAGTGCCCCGGGATGCTCCGGGCGGAAGGGTGGAGGGAGTGGGTGGCAAGGCACCCTGCAAATAGAAGCATCACGCGTTAGCCGCGCTCACCGTCTTTGGGAACCCCGGATTCGCCGCTTGATTCGGTCATCTGGCGCGCTTGTGCTTTGCGGCGCTTCAAATTCTCGCGCAATTTGGCTGCCATGCGCTCTTCGCGCGACATTTTGTTGTCTGCATCTTCACTCATGCGAAACGCATTGGCGTTATCGCGCTTGCGGCGCAAGCTTGGCTTGACATTGTCGCCGTGCGCGCAGATAGGCGCGCCACTCTGACGAGACGCTGCTGTAGCTCAGTGGTAGAGCGCACCCTTGGTAAGGGTGAGGTCGAGAGTTCAATTCTCTCCAGCAGCACCACTCCTGTCATCGCATGCCATCGATAACCGTTTTGGCGTCTTTGAGGCCTAGCCCGGTGTCTTGTCGGAGCGTGCGGATCGCTTCGATCGTATGGCCATTCTGCAAGGATTGCTCAATCTGAGCGCGTGCAGTCGGCGAGATACTCGCCAGATCGAAATCGAGCGGCTCCTGCAGTTCAGCGCGCTTTCGAGAGCCGATCAGATAGCCGGACATAAAGACTGCAGCGGTCCACATGATCATCCACCAATCGATATTTTCCAGCATGCGTGCACCTCTCGTTCGCCGTATTCGCTCGCGTCTCAAGCTCGCTGATGAACTACAATACATTGACGGACCCCGCCGTACTAGCCATCTAAGACACTATGGACGAGAAGAACGAAGAGTATTCGCCTCTGCGCGATAGTCATGGCGAAGCTCAGACCGACGCATCTTCGCCGCAAAACGTCGAAGACATTGACGACAATGCACTCACGCAGGTCGACCCGGCGTACAAGACGGTGCTGCGGATTGGCGCGACGATTTTCTGTGTTCCGTTTCTTATTGCAGGGCTCGTGATTGAAGGCACTGGCTCACTGCCACCGGCGGTCGTGATTGTGCCGCTTACGCTGATTGCACTGCTATTGATATTTCGTATTCCGACACGCCGCTATATGGCGCGCGGCTATGCGATAAGCGCGGACCGATTGCGGATCGCGCGCGGTATTCTGTTTCGTGCCGATACCGTTGTACCCTTCGGGCGCGTGCAGCATATTGACGTCAATCAGGGTCCGCTGGAGCGGTTCTTCGATCTCGCGACGCTGACGCTCCACACTGCGGGCTCGCATGGCGCGCATGTGACGCTACCGGGCCTCAAGCACCAACTCGCCATGGAGATGCGTGAGGAAATCCGCAGTCATATCAAGCGCGAGACGATATGAGCGAAGCGGTTACTACTAGCGGGGGAGGCGTAGCAGAGTCGCTGCGCACCGACTCCAAGAGCTTCATCATTCAGGGCTTGGCGGGATTTCGCAACGCGATCTTTCCCGCAGTCGCGGCTTTCTTTGCGCTGCGTAGCCAGGGGTCGTTCGCGTTCCTCGCCGCATTTGTCGCCGGCTTTGCGATTGTCGCAATCGCTGCAGGCGGCGCTTATCTGCGTTGGCGTAAGTTCACCTATCAGATCAATGCCGAGGATATCCGCGTGGAGTCTGGCATTATCTCGCGTGCTGCCCGTTCAGTTCCATTCGAGCGCATCCAGGACGTAAGCCTTGAGCAGACACTTATTCCGCGCCTGTTTGGGCTCGTGTCCGTCAAATTCGAAACGGGTTCAGGCGGCGGAGAAGATATCACGCTCGCTTATTTGAAGGAGGCCGAGGGCGAGCGGCTACGCGAACTGGTGCGGTCGAGGCTTGATGGCACCGCTTCTACAACTGTTGCAGATGGCGAGGATGCTGGTCCTGCGCCGGCAACCACTAGCGAGGAGCCAAGCAAGCTCTTGTTTGCAATGGACCCGCGCCGGTTGTTCACATTCGGTATATTCGAGTTCTCTCTCGCCATTTTCGCTGTTCTGGCTGGTCTAGCGCAATATGCAGACTGGTTCGTTGACTTCGAGATCTGGGATCCGGATCTGTGGCGCAATGTCGCCAGCGAGCAGACTGGCTGGATTGCAAGCCTCGGCCAGATCGGACAGATCGTCGGTGCGATTGCCAGCATCCTCGCGCTAATCGTTGTTGGTTCCGCAACCGGCATGATCCGCGTTTTTCTGCGTGATTGGAATTTCCGGTTGGAAGAAACCCTGCGAGGCTTTCGTAGGCGGCGCGGGATGTTCACGAAGACCGATGTCGTGATGCCCGTACACCGCGTTCAAGCAATTCGCGTGAAGACTGGCTGGGTGCGTTATCGGTTCGGCTGGCGCGCGCTTAAATTCGTGAGTCTCGCTCAGGATCTGGGTTCCGCCAATCACGACGTCGCGCCCTTTGCCAAGATGGATGAGATATCCCCCATCATCAGGGCCGCCGGTTTCGAAGCTCCGGCAGACGCTCTCGATTGGCGCAAGACTGATCCGCGCCATTGGATTGACGAGACTCTTATTGCAGGCGGTTTCTTCTTGCTTGTGGGCCTCGGCAACATCGTGTGGGGATCGCTTTGGATCGCGGCTATCCCACTTGCTATTGCGACACTTATCGCTGCCGCGAACTGGTATGGGTACAAAGTCCACGCGCACGCGCTCGATCCTGAGCAAATCATCGTGCGCACCGGCTATTTCTCGCCTGACTTGCAGATTGCCAACCGTGTGAAGCTCCACTCGGTTCAGATCGTGCAAGGTCCGATTGCGCAACGACGCGGCTATGCGACGCTGCATTGCGGTCTTGCTGGCGGAACGCTGTCACTCGCTGGCCTTCCGATCGAGCGTGCTCGCGAATTACGTTCTGCAATTCTGAAAAGCATTGCTGAGAAGGATTTCTCGGAAATCTACCGCGCACCAGAACCTCGCTTGGCGGCGTGAGAAAGTCGCGCTAAGCGCATCGCCATCATGCGCTTCCTCTCTGACAATGCCGCTCCCGTGCATCCGGATGTTCTTGCTGCTTTGGCGAAAGCGGACGAGCATGATTTGCCTTATGACGGCGACCGCTGGAGCGCGGCGCTGGACGAGCGCTTTTCCGACCTGTTTGAGCGCGATTGCGCGGCGCTTTGGATAGCGACAGGTACTGCGGCCAATTGCCTCGCGCTTGGTACCATGGTGCAACCGCATGGCGCGGTGGTTTGTCATGAGGAAGCGCATATCGAGATGGATGAGGGCGGTGCGCCGGGGTTTTTTCTCCACGGTGCCAAGCTGATTCTGGCGCAGGGTGAGGGCGCTCTCCTGACGCCTGCTGATCTGGATGCTGTGACCCAACGCATTCGCGACGATGTCCATCAGGTTCAGCCGCATGCGATATCGATAACGCAAGCGAGTGAATATGGCCGCGTATATACGCCAGCGATGCTCGCGGAATTGGGCGACTATGCAAATGCGCGTGGATTGAGTCTGCACATGGATGGCGCACGTTTTGCCAATGCGGTCGCGTATCTCGCTTGCTCGCCAGCTGATGCAGTGGGACCCTGCGACACGCTCGCTTTCGGATTCATCAAGAATGGCGGGATGAGCGCGGAAGCGGTGATCCTGTTCGATCCGAAGCGTGCGGCCGAGGTCAAATACCGCCGCAAGCGTGCGGGGCATTTGCAGTGTAAAGGCCGCTATCAGGCAGCTCAAATCCTTGCGATGCTGGAAGGTGACCTGTGGCTTACCAACGCGCGCCAGTCCAATGCCGCAGCGGCCGAAATCGCTGCGGCTTGTGGAGAGCGTCTAATGCACGCTGTTGAAGCAAACGAGCTGTTCGTCCGGCTCAACGCAGCCGAGCGCGAGGCCCTGCGGGCCCAAGGCTTCGAGTTCTATGATTGGGGCGATGAGGCGGCACGGTTTGTGACCGCATGGGACACTAAACAAGAAGACGCTTCGAACCTTGCCAAGGCCATTGCGGGCCTATGAGCGTGAGCGCAGGCGGCGATAGCCCCAATATGTTGAGTTGGCGGGTGATCATCCCCTTCGTGCTCGCCGGCACGATCTGGGGATCGACCTGGTTCGTCATTACAGGCCAGATTGATGGCGTACCGCCTGCATGGTCGGTCTTTTATCGCTTCGCGCTCGCAACACCTGCATTGTTTCTTGTGGCCTTCTTGATGAAGCGGCGACTGCAGCTGACGCGCCCTGAGCACACTCTTGCAATGCTGGTTGGCCTTTTCCAGTTCAGCGGCAACTTCCTGTTCGTCTATACGGCAGAGCTTTATGTCACATCGGGAATCGTAGCGATGATGTTCGGCCTGCTCATGGTCCCGAACGCAGCGCTCGCCCGACTGTTTTTACGCGAACGGGTTACACCTCAGTTCCTGATCGGCAGCACAATCGCGATTGTTGGGGTGTCGTTCCTCCTGCTGCATGAGTGGCGCGCCAATCCTGATGCAGGCGTCATTGGAGGCAATGTCGGGCTTGGCATTGTGCTAGCCATGCTCGGCATTCTCGCTGCTTCTATTGCCAATGTCATACAAGCCAATCCGACCGGGCGCGCTGTGCCGATGGTCAGCCTGCTTGCTTGGGCGATGCTTTACGGGACGATCTTCGATCTGGGGTTTGCAATTCTGACAGCGGGCCCTCCGCCGCTTCCGACAAGCACCAGCTATTGGCTGGGTATCATCTATCTCGCTGTGATCGGATCGGTTGTAACCTTCCCTCTGCATTACAATCTCATTCGCGAGATCGGAGCTGGGCGGACGGCGTACAATTCCATCCTGACGATTTCGGTCGCTATGGCGATTTCGACGCTGTTTGAAGACTATCGCTGGACGTGGCTAACCGCGAGCGGGATGGGGCTGGCGGTGGTGGGCATGCTACTCGCTCTCCGCGCCAAGCAGCGGTAAAATCTGCAGCTTCACCACCCGCTAGTGGCCCTCAAACAAGGACTGCAGCCCCTCTTTGTAAGTGGGGAAGGCTGGCTCCCAGCCGAGTACGCGCTTCGCCTTACTGTTCGCAACGCGGCGGTTCTCGGCATAGAAACCGCGCGCCATCTCCGACAGATTGGCCTCCTCTAAAGTCTCTAAGGGCGGCGGCTCAAACCCAAGCAATCGGCAAGCTTCCTCGGTCAAAGCATTTCCGCTCGCCGGCAAATCATCGCCAAGATTGTAAGCGCCCGGTGGCGCATCGCTTTCAATCGCGGCAATAACGCCCGAAACTATGTCATCGACATGCACCCGGCTGAAGACCTGGCCGGGCAGATCGATCCGTCGCGCTTTGCCTTCGCGCACTCGGTCAAGAGCGCTGCGGCCCGGACCGTAAATGCCCGGCAAGCGAAACACACGTGCTCCGAGCTTTATCCAAAGCGCGTCTGCTTCAGCACGCGCATTGCGACGGCCCGCTCCGGTCTCGGCAACTGTCGGTGTCGCCTCATCGACCCAGGCCCCTTGCTGGTCGCCATAAACACCGGTTGAAGACAGATAGCCGTACCATGCGGCTCCGAAATCGCGCCCATAGGTATCGAGCACTGGGTCAAGCCCGCTTTTGCGGTCAGGCGGTACGCTTGAAAGCACATGGCTCGCAGTATGCAGGGCCCCGCGAACTGCTTCAGCATCAGCAAAATCGAGATCGCCAGCGCTCCCAGTTGCTGTCACGTCCCAACCACGCTTTTTCATAGCCGTAGCGATGCGACCCGCCGTATATCCAAGCCCGAAGATCAATAAATGCGACATTGTTCTTCTCATGCGGTTGGACTGCGGCGCAAATCAACCTAAATCAGCGCGTATGGATATCGCAACAACGCCCGCCACGCCTGAAGGCAACCCTGAACTCGCTGATGCCGCTCGCTCACCCGCAGAGCCTCCTGTGATCCAGCGCGAGGATTACAAGCCGTTCCCGTGGCTGATACCGGAAATCCAACTCGACTTTGATCTTGCAACCGACTCGACCCGGGTCGTTTCGAAACTCACAGTAATGCGCAATTCGCGTGCCGATCCTGCAGAGACGATCCGTTTGAACGGAGATGGATTGGAGCTTGTATCGATCAAGCTCGATGGCCAGCCGATCAACAATTGGTCGATGGACGGCGATGACTTGATCCTGCCTTTGTCCGCAGACGCGCATGAAATCGAGATTGCAACGCAGATCGATCCCTCGGCCAATACCAAGCTCGAAGGGCTGTACGCGTCGAGCGGGATGCTTTGCACGCAATGCGAAGCCGAAGGCTTTCGCCGGATCACTTTCTTCCCGGATCGTCCTGATGTGCTCTCCATCTATTCGGTTCGGATGAGCGGTTCCAAGGACCAATTCCCCATCTTGTTGTGCAACGGAAATGAAGTCGCGAAGGGCGAAGGCGAAAACGGCACGCATTGGGCAGAGTGGCATGATCCATGGCCAAAGCCGTCTTACCTCTTCGCTCTGGTTGCAGGTGATCTTGTTGCTAACAGCTCGACCTTCACGACGATGAACGGACGAGATGTCACGCTCAATGTCTGGGTGCGCAAGGAAGATCTGTCGCGCACCGACCATGCGCTCAAATCACTCGAGCTCTCCATGAAATGGGACGAGGAAGTGTTCGGCCGCGAATACGATCTTGACCTCTACAACATTGTTGCCGTCAGCGATTTCAACATGGGAGCGATGGAGAACAAGGGCCTCAATATCTTCAACACGAAATATGTTCTGGCCGATCCGGAGACCGCAACAGACGATGATTTTGATGCGATCGAAGGCGTGATCGCGCATGAGTATTTTCACAATTGGTCGGGCAACCGGATCACCTGTCGTGACTGGTTCCAGCTTTCATTGAAAGAGGGCTTTACAGTGCTGCGCGACCAGCTGTTCAGTCAGGATATGCGCGGTGAAGCGGTCAAACGCATCGAAGATGTGCGCATCCTCCGGCTGGCACAATTCCCCGAAGACGCAGGTCCCTTGGCGCACCCGATCCGGCCCGATTCCTATCGAGAAATCAGCAACTTCTATACTGCGACTGTCTACAATAAAGGCGCTGAAGTCATCCGCATGATGCGCACAATGTGTGGTGCAGAGGCTTTCCGCAGAGGCACGGATCTCTATTTCGAACGCCATGATGGCGAAGCCGCGACGTGCGAGGATTTCATCAAATCCATCGAAGACGGGGCAGGGCTTGATCTGACGCAATTCCGCCTGTGGTACCGTCAGGCAGGCACTCCCAAAGTCACGGCATCGCTCTCGCATAATGGCGACACCGCGACCCTAAAACTGTCGCAGCAAGTGCCAGCTACACCCGGCCAGACCGACAAAAAGCCGATGCCGATACCGCTCAAAATGGCGCTGTTAAATCCGGAGACGGGGCAGCATTCAGGCGAGACGTTCATCATTTTGAGCGAGACGGAGCAGAGTTTCTCCTTTGATGGTTTCGCTGCGAAACCTGTGCTTTCCATCAATCGCGGCTTCACCGCTCCTGTTGTGATTGAGCGCGATGCGAGCCGCGACGATCTCATGCTGCTCGCCCGGCATGACGATGATCCTTTCGCGCGCTATGAAGCCATGCAAGAGCTTAGCGTATCGCATCTGGTGGCGGCAGCTTCTGGCAGGCTCGGCGACGAAGAACGCGCCGCCGGTGAAGCCGGGATCACTCAGGCTTTCACAGCTATCCTGAATGACGGCGCGCTCGATGATGCGATGCGCGGTGAACTGCTGCTGCTCCCAACCAGCACGTATCTGTTTGAGCAGATGGCCCATGCGCATGGCCGCGCAGATCCCGGCGCTATTCATGCAGAGCGCGAAGGGCTTAAGGCGTTGCTGGCGAGAAGCCTCGCAGACCAATTGCTCGTGCATTACCGGCGTTGTGCGAATGTCCCTTATGAAGCGGAGGGCGGGCGCGGCGCTCGCAAGATGAAGACGATCTGTTTGACGCTGCTGGCCGCTGGCGATCCGGCCAAGGCAGCAGAACTGGCAGCACAACAATACAAATCGGCCGGCAGTATGACGGACCGGCAGGGCGCACTCAGTGTTCTTGCTGGCCTTGAGACGCCGGAGCGCACGCATGCGCTGCTCGATTTCTACAACCGGTTCAAAGACAATGCTCTGGTGATCGACAAGTGGTTCAGCATTCAAGCGCTTTCGCTTCATCCACACGTGACAGAGCACGTCAAAGCGCTGGCACAGCATCCGGACTTTACCTTAAAGAATCCGAACAGGGCTCGCTCGCTTTACATGGCGTTTGCGGGCAACCCGTCGGCGTTCCATTCACCCGATGGTCAAGGCTACAAGATTATCGCCGACTTCATCCTCGCCTTGGACCCTATCAATCCGCAGACGGCGGCTCGGTTCGTGACGCCTTTGGGCAAATGGAAGCGGATCGAAGAAGGTCGCAGCGCAGCGATGAAAGCCGAGCTTCAGCGTATCGCCCAGGCTGAGCTTTCGCGCGACACGTTCGAGCAAGTCACGCGCAGCCTGGAGGGCTGATTGGAGCCATGACGCAGCGGCCTGAGCCATTTCAGTCTGACGTGATCAAGACGCCGCATGGCTTTCTCACCGGGCCGCAAAGCGAGCGCAAGCAACAGGACTTGGTTGGTGGGGATATGCCCACCGTTTGGCTCAAGCAGGTCCATTCGTCCGATGTGCTGCATGTCACGCGGCCTTTCCCTGATGGCGAGCGGCCAGAAGTCGATGCGATGGTGACGACCACTCAAGACCTGAAGCTCGCAATTGTTACCGCTGATTGCGCGCCTGTGCTGATGGAAGACAAGACCGCCGGCGTCATCGGAGCGGCGCATGCGGGCTGGCGCGGCGCACATGGTGGTGTGCTGGAGAAGACTGTCCACGCCATGATCGCGCTTGGCGCGACTCCAAGCAACATCGCCGCGGCCATCGGCCCGTGCATTGCCCAAAAAAGCTATGAAGTGGACGAGGGCTTTCGCGCTCAGTTCAGACTTGAGGACGCACAATTCTTCGCAAACGGCAAGCCCGGCCACTTCCAGTTCGATCTAGAGGGGTATTGCGCCATGCGGTTGGCCAATGCGGGTGTCACACGCATCGATTGCCTGGGTGTCGATACCTATGCGAGGGCGGAAGACTTCTTTTCCTATCGCAGAGCAACGCATCAAAGCGCGCCGACAGACGGCCGACAAGTGAGTGTGATCGCACTCTCAGGCGGTTGAAGCCAGCGCTTGCAACAAAGCGAACGGTGCTTGACCAAAACACGGTTGGCATGTTCCGACTTTGCGTCTATCAGCGCGCGCAAACCGGGGGTGCTGCATCCACAGCAGTATACACTCGCGTATCGTGAATAATGCGGGCGCTGGATCGAATCCCTCATCCGCAAGTTACCATTGTGATGTCCGGACAAATCTGGATGATTGTTGAGCAAGGTTTGAAGAATGGCTGATAGTTTGAGCACAGCAAATGGCGCACCGGCATCGCCGGAAGGCGACGACGGCGTACGTCGCCGCGACTTCATCCACGTGGCAGCGGTCAGCACGGCTGGCGTTGGCGCGGTGGCTGTTGTGTATCCCTTGGTCTCGCAAATGGCGCCATCGGCTGATGTGCTTGCTGCCAGCAGCACCGAGATCGACGTTTCAGCGATTGAGCCGGGCCAGGCGATCAAAGGCGAGTTTCGCAAGCAGCCGCTGTTTGTGCGCCGCTTGACGCAAGCTGAGATCGATGAAGCAAATGCGGTGGATGTCTCTTCGCTGCGTGATGCGGAATCGCTCGCTGACCGGACCAAGCCAGGCCGTGAAGACATGCTCGTCACTATGGGTCTGTGCACGCATTTGGGCTGCGTTCCGCTGGGCGCTGCTGAGGGGGAAAACAAAGGCGAATACAATGGCTATTTCTGTCCGTGCCATGGTTCGCACTACGATACGGCGGGCCGTATCCGTAAAGGTCCGGCTCCGACCAACCTTGCCGTCCCTGAGTATGAATTTACTTCCGACACTGTGATCCGCGTCGGATAAGAATTGAGAGATTTGCGATGAGTTTTGCCTGGGCACGCCAGTACGAACCACAAAATGGTTTCACGCAATGGCTGGACGAGCGTCTTCCGCTCCCACGTCTTGTCTACAACGCTGTAGGCGCCGGTTATCCGGTCCCGCGTAATCTGAACTACATGTGGAACTTCGGCGTTCTCGCCGGCTTCTTCCTCGTGTTTCAGATTATCACCGGCGTGGTGCTCGCGATGCACTATGCGGCCAACCAATTGGTTGCGTTTGAATCGGTCGAGCACATCATGCGCAACGTCAATTTCGGTTGGCTGATGCGCTACGCTCATGCGAACGGCGCGAGCTTCTTCTTCATCGTCATTTACATGCACATCTTCCGCGGCTTCTTCTACTCATCGTACAAGGCCCCGCGTGAGATGATCTGGCTGCTCGGCGTTGTTATCTTTCTTCTGATGATGGCGACCGCGTTCATGGGCTATGTGCTGCCTTGGGGTCAGATGAGCTATTGGGGCGCGCAGGTTATTACTGGCCTGTTCGGCGCTATCCCGCTCGTTGGTGAGCAACTGCAGATATGGATTCTGGGCGGTTATGCTCCGGACAACGCAGCCCTCAACCGCTTTTTCAGCCTGCACTTCCTGCTGCCGTTCGTAATCGCTGGTGTTGTTATCCTGCACATTTGGGCGCTGCACATTCCCGGCTCTTCGAATCCGACCGGTATCGAAGTGAAGAGTGAGAGCGACACGGTTCCGTTCCACCCGTATTACACGTCGAAGGACGGTTTCGGGCTGGGTGTCATCCTGATTCTGTTCTCGATCGTCGTGTTCTACTTCCCGACGACGCTGGGTCACGCGGAAAACTATATCGAAGCGAACCCGCTTTCGACGCCTGCGCTGATTGTTCCGGAATGGTATTTCTACCCGTTCTACGCGATCCTGCGTGCATTCACTTTTGACCTCACCATCCCCTTCACCAGCATTGTGCTGATCCCGGCCAAACTGCTCGGTGTCGTGGCGATGTTCGGTTCGATCCTGATCTGGTTCTTCCTGCCATGGCTCGACAAGGGTCCGGTTCGTTCAGGCCATTATCGCCCGACCTTCCGCAAGTTCTTCTGGTTCGGCCTGATCCCGTGCATGGCGGTGCTTTTCTACTGCGGCGGCGCGCCGGCGGAAGAGCCGTTCATCATGTTGAGCCAGGTCGCAACGGCCTATTACTTCCTGCACTTCCTCGTGATCCTTCCGATCCTCAGCTCGATCGAGAAGACAGAGCCGCTGCCCTATTCGATTACGGAAGCTGTTCTGGGCGACAAACAAACCGCTGCACCTGTTGCAGCGCAGCCGGCCGAATAAGCCGCGACGACTGGATAGAAAGAGAAACCTATCATGATCCGTTTAGGCGCAATCGCAATCGGCCTGTTCTTTGCTGCAGTGGCTCTCTGGTCATTCGGTAAAGGCGCATACATGGCGGCTACCGAGCCCGCTGAGAAACCCGCTTACTACGCTTTCAAGAAGAAGGCTGAAGGCCCGGCGGAAGCGTTCAGCTTTGAAGGTCCGTTCGGCACGTGGGACAACCAGCAGCTTCAGCGTGGCTATCAGGTCTACAAGGAAGTGTGCGCAGCTTGCCACTCGATCCAGTATGTTGCGTTCCGCAATCTGGCAGAGCTTGGTTACAATGAAGCTGAGATCAAGCAGGAAGCATCGACCTTCAGCATTCCAGTCTATGACGAATCGCTGGCTGAAGTGGAAAGTCGTCCTGGTCTTGCTACAGATAGCTTCCCAGCCGTTCCTTACTTCGGCGCAGGCGAACCGCCTGATCTTTCGCTGATCACGAAGGCCCGCAACAACGGCGTAGACTATCTCTATTCGCTGCTGACTGGTTATGGCGAGCCAGACCCAGAGCTTCTAGCAGCAAACCCTGATTTCGAAGTGCCTGCTGGCCTCTACTTCAACCCGTATTTTGCCAATGTGAATCTTTCGATGGCGCCGCCGCTCGTTACGGATGGCCAGGTCACCTACAATGATGGGACAGAAGCAACTGTCAGCCAGATGGCGAAGGATGTGACAGCATTCCTGACCTGGACGGCAGAGCCGCGCCTGATCAAGCGCAAGCAGACAGGCTGGCCTGTGATCGGCTTCCTGCTGTTCGCGACGATCCTCGCCTTCCTGTCCTACAAGCAGATCTGGTCGAGCGTGAAACCACGCAAGGACTAAGCGATCTCGCTTAACTCTGATATCAAACGCCCTGCTTTCCAAACCGGATGGCGGGGCGTTTTGCTTTAAGGGCCGGCATTCATGACACCTGAAGAACTGAAGTCGCTTATCCGCACGGTCCCGGACTTTCCGGAGCCGGGTATACAATTTCGCGACATCACGACACTGATTGGTCACGGCGTGGGGCTCAAGGCTAGCATTGCCCATTTGGCAAAACGCGTCGATGCGAGCGGCGCTCAGGCGATTGCCGGAATGGAAGCGCGCGGCTTCATCTTTGGTGCGGCTGTGGCGGTGGAACTGGGTCTCGGTTTCATCCCGGTGCGCAAGCCCGGCAAGCTTCCCATTGAAACCATCGGGATCGACTATGCACTTGAATACGGGACTGACCGGCTGGAGATCGATCCGAGCGCTATTTATGCCGATCAGTATGTGGTCATTGTCGACGATCTGATCGCAACAGGCGGCACTGCACTCGCGGCGGCACAATTGCTTCGTCAAGCTGGCGCGCGGGTTTCGCATGCGCATTTCGTCATCGATTTGCCGGAGCTTGGCGGCGCGGAGAAGCTGCGCGCAGCGGACATCATGGTTGATGCGTTGATGGACTTTGAAGGCGCCTAGGGCTTGCGCTAGAGTGACTTTGTGACGGTTGGCTTCGGAAAGATTCCGCAAGCCGTGCGTTGTTGGGGGTACATGATGACGAAAAGCGCAAGCTAACTTTCATGGAATCGCAAGCTCTTGTGATCGCGACCGTAGGCGTGCTCGGCATAGGCGCGCAGTGGGTCGCATGGCGGACCGGCTGGCCTGCTATTGTCCTTATGCTCGTCGCCGGATTTCTGGCAGGTCCTGTATTGGGCAGTTTCGCGCCTGAGTATGCGCTCGACCCTGAGGCGGCATTTGGCGATTTGCTGGAGCCGATGATCGGGATCGGCGTTGCGCTAATCCTCTTCGAAGGTGGGCTTAGCCTCGACTACCGCGAACTTAAACATTCCGGCAGCGGGGTTTGGCGCTTGGCAACGGTTGGCGTGGTTGTCGGCTGGGCTTTGGGTGCGCTCGCTGCGTACTACATTGGCGGCCTTTCGCTTCCCGTAGCAATCCTTTTTGGCGGCATCCTGATCGTGACGGGACCGACCGTTGTTATTCCCTTGCTCCGGCAATCGAACATCCAGACGCGGCCAGCATCGATCCTTAAATGGGAGGGCATCGTCAACGATCCGACCGGAGCGCTGTGCGCGGTCATTGCTTATGAGTACTTCCGCAAAGTATCGGAAAGCCCAGGTGCATCGCTTGTCGAAGTCGTGCCGCCACTCATCATCGCGGCGCTATTGGCCGGTCTGATCGGCTATGCCGCAGCGCGCGTAATCGCTTTCCTTTTCCCGCGCGGCGCTATCCCGGAATACCTTAAAGTGCCGGTTCTGCTAACGACAGTGATCGGCGTATTCGTCCTCGCCAACTCGATCGAGCATGAAGCAGGTCTTGTTGCGGTCACCGTAATGGGCATTGCGCTAGCGAACATGAATGTATCGTCGATGCGCTCGATCCATCCGTTCAAGGAAAATGTCGCGGTCCTGCTGGTGTCCGGCATTTTCATCCTCCTGTCGGCATCGCTCAGCTGGGAAGAGCTGACACATCTCGATCCACGAGGACCAGAAGGTCTTGGCTACCTGCTGTTCTTGCTCGCGCTGCTGTTTGTCGTGCGTCCGCTGACTGTCTTCATCAGCCTGCTTGGCACATCGATCCCCTGGAACGAGCGCGCCTTAATCGCCTGGATCGCGCCGCGCGGGATCGTGCTGGTCGCCATCTCCGGCTTGTTCGCGCTCCGCCTGACAGAGATCGGCTATCCTGACGGCGAAGTTCTGATCGGGCTCAGCTTCGCTGTCGTCGTCGCAACCATTGTTGCGCACGGTTTCACGATTGATCTGGTGGCGCGCTGGCTCGGGGTGAAAGGTGAGAGCCGTCCCGGCTTGTTGATCGTTGGCTCGACCCCATGGAGTATCGCACTCGCGAAAGAGATGCGGACCTTCGATACGCCTGTGATGATAGTGGATGCGAGCTGGCAGAAGCTCGCCGCCGCGCGGCGCGAAGGCCTGCCATTCTATCATGGCGAGATTCTAAACGAAGCGACCGAACACAATCTTGATCTGGCGCCGTTTCAAGTGCTCGTCGCAGCGACGGAGAACGAGGCGTATAACGCACTTGTTTGCAATGAGTTCGCGCATGAGATTGGACGCGATTCAGTCTATCAGCTCGGCGAGATGGTCGATGACGATGACCGTCATGCGTTGCCTGAATCGATCCGCGGCAGGGCGCTTTTCGAAGCCGGTTTCGGCGTGTCAGAGGTCGATGCGCGCCAAACCCAAGGTTGGGTTTTCCGCAAGACTCGGCTTTCCGATGAGTTTGGCTTCGAAGATGCTTTGGCGAAGTTACCTGAAGGCGCGAGCCTCTTGCTGGTACTACGTGAAAGTGGACGTCTGCGCTTTTTCACCCATGCAGCAAGGCCTGAGCCGCGCCCCGGCGATACAGTTATCTCATTTGCGCCGCCGCAAGACAAGGCAGCAGAGCGCGCGGCCAAGCGAGCAAGCGAAGCAGAGCAAAGCGGCCGGGCAGCACCCGAAGCCGGCTGACTTTAGCTCAGCGCTGCGACTTCCTTGAGTACTCGCTCGGCCCACTCGGGGCGGCAGATCAGCAAGTCAGGCAGGTAAGTATCTGCCTGATTGTAGACCAGGGGTGAGCCGTCAATGCGGCTGCAATGGAGCCCATGTGCTCTGGCAACCGCAACCGGCGCGCAGCTGTCCCATTCATATTGCCCGCCTGAATGCAGATAGATTTCCGCTTCGCCGCGTACGACAGCCATTGCTTTGGCGCCTGCGCTACCCATGCCGACAAGCTCGCCGCCCAATGCTTCTGCAACCGCAACAGCCTCTTTCGCCGGCCGCGTGCGGCTGACGAGAAAGCGCGGCTTGTGCGCTGCTGGCGGCAGCTCGGAAACTTGATCTGTCCGCATGACAACGCCGCCACCAAGGCCAGGCAAAGCTACCGCGCCGACAGTTGCGACCCCGTCAATCGCGAGGCCGACATGCACCGCCCAATCGCTGCGATTCTCGCCATATTCTCGGGTGCCGTCGACCGGATCGATGATCCAAACCCGCGACATCGAAAGCCTTGCCGTGTCGTCTTTCTCCTCTTCCGAGAGGAGGCCATCATTTGGCCGCGCCGCGCGGAGCGCTCTGCAAAGAAATGTGTTCGCGGTGGCGTCCCCGGCTTTGCCTAGGGCCTTGCCTTCGAACTTACCGCTCTCACGTGTCTTGATCAGCACCTGACCTGCCATAAAGGCATAATAGGCTGCCAATTCAGCGTCGGTCATAGTCATTTCCGTCATTTGAGCGGCAGGATCTGGCTGATGACATAGTCGGCGGCTTCTTCGACGCTCATTTCAACTGTATTGACGCGGATCTCCGCATTCTCCGGCTCTTCATAGGGGCTGTCGATGCCGGTGAAGTTCTTGAGCTCGCCAGAGCGGGCCTTTTTGTAGAGGCCCTTCACATCGCGCTCTTCCGCGACTTGCAGAGGCGTGTCGACAAAGATCTCGATGAATTCGCCTTCGCCCATCATTTCGCGCACCATCCGGCGTTCCGCGCGGAACGGAGAGATGAACGCTGTTAGGACGATGAGACCTGCATCTGTCATCAGCTTGGCCACTTCGCCGACCCGGCGGATGTTTTCAATCCGGTCCGCCTCGGTAAAACCCAGATCCTTATTGAGCCCGTGGCGGACGTTGTCACCATCAAGCAGGAAGGTGTGCCGGTTCATCAAGTTGAGACGCTGCTCTACCGCATTTGCGATAGTTGACTTGCCTGAGCCGGACAAACCCGTGAACCACAGCACGCGAGGCTGCTGGTTTTTCATCACCGCATGGTCTTCACGCGTGATCGTGGTCGGTTGCCAGTGCACGTTTTGCGCACGGCGAAGGCTGAAATGGATGAGTCCCGCGGCGACCGTCGCATTATTGAACTTGTCGATCAGGATAAAGCCACCCATCGCGCGGCTCGCTTCATAGGCTTCAAATGTGATCGGTCGATCCGTTGTCAGTTCCGCCACACCGATGGAATTGAGCTCAAGCGTCTTCGCCGCCAGATGCTCAAAGCTCGCCATGTCAATTTCGTATTTCGGTGCCGCTAGCCGCGCGCTGACGGTTTGCGTACCGAGCTTGAGCCAGTAGTCGCGCCCCGGCTTGAGCGCCTCTTCACCCATCCAGATGACAGTCGTTTCAAACTGGTCAGACGCTTCTGGAGGATTGTCTGCCGCTGCGATCACATCACCGCGGCTGCAATCGACTTCATCTGCCAGCGTTATCGTGACCGATTGTCCCGCGACCGCTTCCTCGATCTCGCCTTCGAAAGTCACAATGCTTTTGACTGCGCTGGTCTTGCCTGCGGGTACCACGCGAACCGGATCGCCCGGTTTGATGGTGCCGCCTGAGATGAGACCGGTGAAGCCGCGGAAGTCCAGGTTCGGACGATTGACCCATTGCACGGGCATCCGAAAGGATCGCGCTTGCGCTGCTGTATTAGCGAGCTGCACTGTCTCCAAATGCTCGATCAGCGGAGGGCCTTTATACCATGGCGTGTTGGCCGAAGGCGACGCAGTGATGTTGTCGCCTCTGAAGCCGCTAATCGGGATTGCTGTGAAATCCTCAATACCGACTTCCGCCGCGAACGCGCGATAGTCTTCGACAATCTTGTCGAACGTCGCCTGATCGTAGTCGATCAGATCCATCTTGTTTACGGCCAGCACCAGATGCCTGATGCCGAGCAAGTGACAAATGTAGCTGTGTCGCCGCGTCTGGACGAGCATGCCCTTGCGCGCATCGACTAGGATCACGGCTAGGTCCGCTGTTGAAGCGCCGGTCGCCATATTGCGGGTGTATTGCTCGTGGCCGGGGCAGTCTGCGACGATGAACTTGCGTTTCTCCGTCGCGAAGAAGCGGTAAGCGACATCGATCGTGATGCCTTGTTCGCGTTCTGCCGCCAATCCGTCGACGAGCAGCGCAAAGTCGATCTCTTCGCCTTGCGTTCCGACCTTTTTGCTGTCGCTTTCGAGCGCCGCGAGCTGGTCCTCGAAGATCATCTTGGAATCGTAAAGCAGCCGTCCGATCAGCGTGGACTTGCCATCATCGACGCTGCCGCACGTGATAAAGCGCAGCAGGCTCTTGTTTTGATGCGTTTCAAGATACGTATCGATATCTTCCGCGATCAGCGCTTCGGCCTGATAGGCTTTCTCGTTTGCAGGGGGGCTCATCAGAAATACCCCTCCTGCTTCTTCGCTTCCATGGAAGCGCTTTCGCCTTTGTCGATCGCGCGGCCTTGTCGCTCTGAGCCGGTGGCGAGCAGCATTTCCTGAATGATGTCCGACAAGTCCGTCGCATCGCTATGTGTCGCACCTGTCAGCGGATAGCACCCGAGCGTGCGGAACCGCACTGAGCGCTCGACTGCTTTTTCACCGTCTTCAAAGCGGAAGCGTTCGTCATCGACCACAAGGATTAGTCCGTCGCGCTCCACTGTGGGCCGCTTGGCGGAATAATAGAGCGGAACGATGTCGATTTTCTCGACCTGGATGTACTGCCAGATATCGAGCTCGGTCCAGTTGGAGAGCGGAAAGACGCGGATGCTTTCGCCGTCCTTTTTCTTGGTGTTGTAGATATTCCAGAGCTCGGGCCGCTGGTTCTTCGGGTCCCAGCGATGTTCAGCGTTGCGGAAACTGAAGATACGCTCTTTCGCTCGCGCTTTCTCTTCATCACGTCGCCCGCCGCCAAACGCGGCATCGAAGCCATGTTCAGTCAATGCGCGCTTTAGTGGATCGGTCAGCTGAGCCTTGGAGTATAGCGCGCTGCCTGTGTCGAACGGATTGATGCCTTGCGCTTCGGCCTTTTCGTTCTCTGCTACGATCAGTTTGAGGCCGTATTCCTGCACTGTCTTGTCACGGTGCGCGAGCAGGTCCTGGAAATCCCAGCCGCTCGCAACGTGCAACATCGGAAAGGGTGGCGGTGCTGGATAGAAAGCCTTTCGCGCCAGATGCAGCATGACCGAGCTGTCCTTTCCGACGGAATAGAGCATTACCGGATTGCTGGCTTCTGCGACAACCTCGCGGAAGATATGGATGGCTTCGGCTTCGAGCCGTTCAAGATGGGTTAGCGTGCGCATGAGGTGCCGAACTGACGGATTCCAATAAGCAAATGAATTTCCAGCGGGGGATTACGAGAAGTTGCATCAATCGCAACCACAGTTTTGCTTGTCCATCCCAAAGCGGGATAAGGAAGGGCCACAAGGTTATTGCGTCGTGTCAACTTGCGGCGGTAGCGCAATGGATTCAATTGACGCGGATGTGGCTGCATGGCAAAGGCGCTGCCCATCGCTTCGACGCTGTATTTCGGCGCCAAGTATTGAGCGGGTATAGCATAGTGGTAATGCTCCAGCCTTCCAAGCTGGCTAGAGGGGTTCGATTCCCCTTACCCGCTCCATTCCCTCTACATCGCTTTGCTTGAATCATAATGCGGTGATTTTGTCGCCTTTGTACTTTTGTATGCGACACTGCCACTATACCAGTAACTTACGCGCAGATTGGAAAAGGGGCGCGCGGGGGCAATGGCAATCTCAAGAGAGCGCGATTTGATTTCCAATCTCTCCCAACTTTTGCCCAAACACTGGAGCGCGACCGCGCGCGTGATTGAGATCGTACTTTTGCTTGCGCCCTTTGTGCTCGTCGCTGGGCTGCTCGCCGCCAAGTCGATCAACCATTGGCAGTATTGGCACATCTTCGTTGAAGAGGATGGCCCGATCGAATGGCTGACGGTGTTGATTTACCTCACGGCGTTTCCGCTCGCGATGGTCCTGGCGGCGAAACTTGTTCGGCAGAAACTGAAGGCACACGGAGTTTTGGTTGGGATTCTCGCATTCGGATTTTTCTTCATCGGCATGGAGGAAATCAGTTGGGGCCAACGCGTTCTCGGCATCGCAACGCCCGATGGGCTTGCAGAAATCAACCGTCAGCAAGAACTGAACCTGCACAATCTTGGCAGCACGTCTTTCTTTCTGGACGCTGCATTCCTGTTCGTTTCAGGCTATGGAATGACGGCATTCCTTTGGATGCCGGCCGTTGCTCGGCGCCTCTTCCAAGGAAAATTCCGCACACTCGGCGCATTGCTCACGCCCCCAGGCTTTCTCGCGACTTTCTTCGCGCCGGTTTTCTTTCTCTTTGCCTACTACGTCGCGAACCCGTTTCTGGTCGAAACCTTCGGCGACTCATGGCGCTTTGCCCCAAGACCCGATGAAGGGTATTTCATGCTTTCGCGCGATCAAGAGCCTGTAGAGTGCATTATGGCCATCGGCTTCTTGCTGTTCACAATCTGGCTGCTTCTGCTGGAACGTGCGGGCGTATGGAGAGCCTATTCGAGTGCAGCTGAGGCTGAAACGATCTAGCTGCCCGGTGCGACCGCCATATTGTCGATCAGGCGAGTTGTGCCAATACGCGCCGCCACCAACAAGCGCGCGTCCTTCGCACCCAATGCCGATAGTTTTTCGAGCGATGTCGCGTCGGCAAGCTCGGCATAATCAACCGAGGAAAATCCCGCGCCAAGCAGCGCACCTTCAAGCGCGGCCAGTGTCTCGCGCACATCTGCGCCATCTTCGATCCTCGCAATGGCTTCGCGCATGGCATTGGGAAGTGTGGCGGCCGCAGCGCGATGCTCCTCGGACAAATATCTGTTCCGGCTGGACATCGCCAAGCCATCGGGCTCGCGCACAGTCGGCACGCCAATGATCGATTCCACGCGCGGCTGAGTGAGATCCAGATCACGCGCCATCGTCCGGATGACGGCAAGCTGTTGGAAGTCTTTCTCACCGAAGAAAGCCATGTCCGGCATGACCTGATTGAAGAGTTTGCACACCACCGTCGCAACGCCATCAAAATGGCCAGGTCGTGAAGCGCCGCAGAAATTGTCACTCACGCCCGTCACGGAAATGCTGCTCGCAAAACCGCCGGGATACATTTCCTCCACTATTGGCGCCCACAGCAGCGAGCATCCTTCGCTTTCCAGCATGGCGGAGTCTTCGGCCAGCTGCCGAGGATAGGCGTCCAAGTCCTCATTCGGTCCAAATTGCGTCGGATTGACGAAGATCGAGGCAACCACGTGATCGCACGCATCGCGCGCCGCGCGCACGAGCGTTAAATGCCCCTGATGCAGCGCGCCCATTGTCGGGACCAGCCCGATCGTCGCACCGCCTTCGCGCCAAGCAGCGATTGAGGTTCTCAACATGTCGAGTGTGTTTGCAGTTTGCACGGGCAAACCCCCTTGGATATGATTTTGTCTCTCCTAGCCGCCAATTTGTGCGCGGCACAAGTCAATGGAAAGCCGCCCCTACGTGCCTGAAACCACTCCTCACCGCATTGTATTCGCCAATGAAAAAGGCGGCACAGGCAAATCGACGACAGCCGTGCATGTCGCGGTCGCGCTCGCATACAAGGGTGCTCGTGTAGCGGGCATCGATCTTGATCCACGCCAGCGCACTTTCGCGCGCTATCTGGAGAACCGCGCTGAGACGGCTGCAAAGCGCGGCATCGAGCTACCGACGGCGCAATTCGATGTGTTCGAAGGCGATGTTGCCGGGCTGGAAGCAAAGGTCGCTGAGATCGGGCAGGATTGCGACTTTGTCGTGTTCGATACGCCGGGACGTGATGATGAGCTTGCGCGCCATGCTGCGACGGAAGCCGACACGCTGGTAACGCCGATGAATGACAGCTTTGTCGACTTCGATCTTATCGGCCAGGTGGAGGGCGAAACGTTCAAGGTCAAACGCCTGTCATTTTACGCGGAACTCATCTGGGAAGCGCGACTGAAGCGCAGCCGTGCGACTATCGAACAACAAAGGCGCGAAATGGACTGGGTCGTTGTGCGCAACCGCACCGGCCACACCGAAGCGCGCAACATGGCTCGGATCGAGCAAGCTCTGACTGAGCTCTCCAAACGTGTTGGCTTTCGCGTCGCAAAGGGCCTGTCTGAACGCGTGATCTACCGCGAACTCTTTCCTTCGGGGCTGACCCTGCTCGATAAAGGGCATCTGGGCGAGCTTGGCACTAGTCATCTGGTGGCACGGCAGGAACTGCGTGAACTCCTCGGTCAATTGCGCTTGCCGGAATTCTCAGGCTCTGCGCCGCAGCTGGCGCTTGTCTGAGCCATGCGTTTTGTCATCATCATTGCCGTGGTGTGCGTGCTGTGCCGATGGATCAGCGGCAAATGGCCTTGGCAATTCTTGACAGCACAATCCACGCGCCAGCAAGCGATATTCAAAGCCCGCAAGCTGCTCGCGGTGCGCGCTGATGCCAGTTACGAGGAGATCATGGCGGCGCATAAGCGCCTGATTGCCATGGTGCATCCGGACAAGGGCGGGACCAATGATCAGGTCCATGAAGCCAACGCCGCACGCGATTTACTGCTCGACGAGATCCCTGACCGAAACTGACACAATTCAAGTTTAGCGCAAGGACCGCAATTGCTAAGCGATCCCATGCGTTCTACGCAGGGCTAAACGCGCCACAAGCACAGGAAATCATGAGAAAATGAGCCATCAATTCGATTCAACCGTCCTTCGCGAATACGACATTCGCGGGATTATTGGCGAAACGCTCGGCCCTGATGATGCACGCGCGATCGGACGCGGCTTTGCAACGCTCCTTAATCAGGCGGGCGGCTCAAAAGTCGCGGTTGGCTATGATGGTCGGGTCAGTTCCCCCATGCTGGAGCATGCGCTGATTGAAGGGCTGACTTCGAGCGGCTGCGATGTTGTGCGGATCGGTATGGGCGCAACGCCGATGCTTTATTACGAAGAGGCCTCAGCCGAAGATGTAGATGGCGGCATTCAGATAACTGGCAGCCACAATCCCGCCAATTACAATGGCTTCAAAATGGTATTTCAGGGGCGTCCGTTCTTCGGGGCTGACATCCTCAAGATCGGCGAACTCGCGGCCGCGGGAGAATGGCTCGACGGGACCGGAGAGGTCGAGACCCGCGATATCATGGGCGAGTATATCGACCGGCTCGTCAGCGGGCTCGACGGGATCGACACCGCTGCACTTTCGAACCTCAAGGTCGGTTGGGACGCTGGCAATGGTGCAGCCGGCCCCGCGCTCGAGATGCTCGCTAAGCGTTTGCCTGGGGAGCATCATCTGCTTTTCACTGAAGTCGACGGAAACTTTCCCAATCATCATCCTGATCCCACTGTCGAAGCCAATCTGGAAGATCTCCGCGCGCTTGTCGCAGCAAAGAACCTCGATTTTGGAGTGGCTTTTGACGGCGATGGTGACCGGATCGGCGCGATTGATGGTGAAGGACGGGTCATATGGGGTGACCAACTTCTCATGATTTACGCCGAAGACCTATTAAGGGATCGCCCTGATGCGACGATCATCGCCGATGTGAAGGCAAGCCGTGCGCTGTTCGACCATGTCGCCAAGTGCGGCGGTCAGCCGCTGATGTGGAAAACCGGCCACTCGCTGATTAAGTCCAAAATGAAGGAAACAGGTTCGCCGCTTGCAGGTGAGATGAGCGGGCACGTCTTCTTCGCGGACACCTATTACGGTTTTGACGATGCGCTGTATGCTGGCGTTAGGCTGCTCGCGGCCTCGGCGCGCCTCGGCAAATCGGTCACGCAATTGCGCAGCGACATGCCGGATATGCTCAACACGCCGGAAATGCGCTTCCAGGTCGACGAAAGCCGCAAGTTCGCAGCGATCGATGAAGTAAGCGAGCGCCTCACCACTAATCCGGGGCCCGAGGTCGAGGAAGTGAACGCGACCGATGGCGTGCGTGTAAATACCAAGGACGGCTGGTGGCTCCTGCGCGCGTCCAACACGCAGGATGTTCTGGTGGCGCGCGCGGAAAGCGATACGCAGGAAGGTCTCGACCGGCTGCTCGCACAAATTGATGCGCAGCTCGCACTGTCAGGGCTTGAGCGCGGAGAAACCGTAGGGCACTGATACCTGCAAACACATTGCAGGAGTTCAGACATGTCCATCACGCTCGCGGTCGAAGACGATATCGCGCAAATCACTCTCGATGATGGCCGCGCCAACGCCATAGATCCTGCTTGGCTCGACACATTCCGCGAGACTTTTGCAGAGGCGGAGAAGAACGCCAAGGCCATCGTCATTGCCGGACGCGATGGCATCTTCAGCGGCGGGTTCAATTTGAAATGGATGCCCACCGCCAAGGCGGAAGAACTCGGCTATCTGCTGGATATGGCGGGCAAGCTTGTGTGCGATGTCTATGGCAGCGAGCGGCCGGTTGTGGGGGCATGCACCGGCCATGCCATCGCCATGGGTCAATTCCTGTTGCTGTCCTGCGACACACGGATCGGCGCTGCTGGCGACTACAAATTCGGCGCAAACGAGACGATGAATGGCATGAACCTGCCTGTATTCGCGCAGGAAATATGCGCAGCGCGGCTCGATCCGACACAATTAACCAAGCTCGTCATCCAGTCATACATGTATGGCCCGGAAGAAGCGGTGAAGCTTGGCGCGCTCGACCTCGTGGTCGAGCCTGATCAGGTCATCGCAACTGCGACTGCACTCGCCCAACAGCTCGCGCAGCTACCTGGCGGTGCTTATGGCTGGAACAAGAAAGCCATGCGTCAGCCGGTGCTTGACCGCATTGCCGCAACCAAGAACGGTTACTGATCACCTTTTTTACGAGGACAAACCCCATGAAAATCTTCCGCAAACTTGTTGCTTCAGCATCACTGGCAGGGGCGCTTGCTCTCTCTGCCCCCGCATTTGCCCAGGACGAGGCTCCGTCTCAAGATGAGCAGGTTTTGGCTGAAATGATGGCCATGTTCCAAACCGAACCGCTCACACCAGAACAAGAAGCGCGGCTTCCGCTGGCTGGCGAAGTCATTGACCGGATGATGCCTCCAGGCACGCTTGGCGAAGTCATGGGCCAGATGTTCGATGGAATGCTCGGCCCCCTCATGCAGCGAGCGACTGAGCCAAAGGCGGCTGATTTTGCCGGTCAGCTTGGGCTCGAAACGTGGGAAATCGACATGGATGAGGCGGCTATCACGGAAGCGGCTACGATTGTCGATCCGCTCCGTGATGAGCGCAATGAGCGGACCGCTGCAGTATTCCCAGAGATAATGACCGAGATGATGAACGCGATGGAGCCCACCATGCGCAAAGTCATGACTGAGGTTTACGCGGTCTATTTCAATGAGGCCCAATTGAACGATATCAATGCGTTCTTTGCAACGGATAGCGGTTCGGCTTTCGCGAAGTCTTACATGACCATGTCGAGCGATCCGCGCGTGATTGGCGGCATGATGGAAGCGATGCCACAGATGATGGGCGCGTTTGAAAACATGGAAACGCGCTTAGCTGATGCGACCGCCGACATGCCTGAGCCTCGCGGATTTGCTGACCTTTCTGCAGCTGAACAAGCGCGTATCGCTGAACTTACCGGGTACAGCGTCGAAGAGCTGGCTGAACGCGCGGCGGAGACAGCAGAAGCAACAGAATAAGCAAGACATTCAGCCTGCGCTCACTTCGCGCGGGCACAATGTCGGTTCCTTACAATGATTACGCGGTCCCTTGCGCCACGCACCAGCGAGAGGGATCGCGGCAATCGCAGTGCGCCAGCTTAGGCGCGTGGCTTGGATTGCCAATGGGGGACTGATAATTATGGCCACATCACCGGCTGGCACAGCTGTAACGGGCGCTTCTGCCTCACCGCTTATTCTCACCAACAGCAAGTGGCTACGCATGGCGACCTTGCTGCTGTTTTACTTCACGCAAGGCTTCCCAATTGGCTTCTTCTTCTACGCTGTTCCGGCGTGGATGGCGGCCAATGGCGCAACGACAGTCGAGACTGCTGCGGTGGTCGGCGCAGCTTCGACGCCGTGGTCGCTGAAGTTCATCAACGGCTTTATCATTGATCGCTACACCTATCTGCCGATGGGGCGTCGGCGCAGCTGGATCATTGGCGCGCAATCGCTCATCGTTATCGCATTTCTCGTCGCAGCTGTCGCCGCACCTCAGCACACGGAAGTGGCTTTCATTTCCGCGGTTGCTTTCTCTGCCAATATCGCCGTCGCGTTTCAGGATGTCGGGATCGATAGTCTCGCGATTGATATCATGCCTGAAGACGAGCGCGCGAAAGCAGCAGGGATAATGTTCGGTGCGCAATATCTGGGTATCGCCGCTGCGACAGGGATGGGCGGCTATCTCTTCCAGAACTTTGGCGTGATCGCAGGCATGCTGGGCGGGGCGGCCATTCCGCTCGCGATCATGCTCTATGGCGTTGCCATCCGCGAGCGTGATGGCGAGAAGCGCATGCCATGGAGCGCTGGCGCAACGCATCCGCGTAACAAGGCCATTCAGGTCGAAGCGTGGTGGCCGCTCCTTCGCGATGCATTCAAGGCAATTCTTGCACCACTCTCGCTGATCCTCGCTCCGCTGATGTTGCTACGCGCGATTCCAGGCGGCGCCTTCGAAGCATTCCATCCGCAGCTCTTCACGCAGACTGCGGGTTGGGCGCAGACCGAATATACGAGCCTGATATCGTCTTCGACACTACTGAGTGGCGTAATCGGTCTGGTTATTGGTGGGTGGTTTATCGACAAGATTGGCAGCCGTGCCGGGATGGTGCTGTCGGCCATTGCGATCACGGGTTTGTTGGCAGCGATGGGCGCAATTCCCCAACTCTGGACGGAAAGCTGGGTTCTGATCGGTTTACAATTGAGCGTCGATTTCTTCTCGTTGCTCTACATGATTGCGATCATCCCTGTGTTCATGAAGCTGTGTTCTCCAGCGGTCGCCGCGACACAGTTCACAGTCTACATGGCGCTCGGCAATATGGGGCGGCCTCTGGGCGCAGCCTTGGCCGGTGTCACTGCTGGTGCCGGTAACCCCCAATGGCTTTACTGGGGCTGCGCTGTCGGTTTTCTCGTAATCCTTGTCCTTTCGGCCTTAGCTCCATTCCCCAAAGGTGAAGCTGCTGAAGAGGCTGAGCACGAGGTCGAAGATCATGTGGCGCAAGCCGATGGCCTGACTCCTAAAATGGATTAACGCCGCAGATGGATTGACGCGCCTTAGGTGACTTGACGGAACGAGTGCGCGCGTCGAACGCTCACTTCTTGTGAGCAGTGCGCATGTCCCTCCCGAGATCGAGAGCTGGTTTTCCGGCCGGGGCTGGCGTGTGCGGCGTCACCAGTCAGAGATGCTGGCGGCAAGCGATGCGGGTAAACATGCGCTGCTGGTGGCGGACACAGGCGCGGGTAAAACACTTGCGGGGTTCTTGCCGACGCTGAGCGATTTCGCGGCTTCAAGGCTTGACGATGCAAAGCCGCATGACGGCTTGCACACGCTTTATGTCTCGCCTTTGAAAGCACTTGCGCATGATGTGCAGCGCAATTTGCTGACCCCAATTGAAGAGATCGGCCTGCCGATCCGTGTCGAAACACGCAGCGGGGATACCCCGTCAGACCGCAAGAAGCGCCAGCGCTCGCGCCCTCCGCATGTTCTGTTGACTACGCCGGAGAGCCTTTCGCTGCTGCTATCTTACCCTGACAGTTTCGAGATGTTCCGCGGATTGAAGCGGGTAGTGGTGGACGAGGTTCACGCCTTCGCAACCGGCAAGCGCGGAGACTTATTGGCGCTCGCGCTTTCGCGGCTTCAGGCCATTGCGCCGGATATGCAGCGTGCGGCACTGTCTGCAACTTTGGCTGATCCGGAAGGCTTTCGCGCCTGGCTCGCACCTTGGGGGGACTTGGATGCGGTTGAGCTTGTTGAAGGCGAGCAAGGCGCGGAGCCTGAAGTCGAAATCCTGCTCCCGCGCGAAGAGCGTGTGCCGTGGGGCGGGCACGCGGGGCGCTGGGCTATCCCGCAGCTTATCGAACAGATCAAAGCCAATCGTACGACGCTAATCTTCACCAATACGCGTTTTCTGGCGGAGTTCATTTTCCAGCTTTTGTGGGATGTGAACGAGGATAATCTGCCGATCGGTATCCACCATGGCAGTCTCTCCAAGGAGGCGCGCCGCAAGGTGGAAAGCGCGATGGCACGTGGGGAATTGCACGCTCTCGTTTGCACCGCCAGCCTGGATCTCGGGATCGATTGGGGCGACATTGATTGCGTTGTGCAAATGGGCGCGCCCAAGGGCTCCTCGCGTTTGCTGCAGCGGATCGGCCGCGCCAACCACCGGCTCGACCAGCCCAGCCGAGCCATGCTTGTGCCGGGCAACCGGTTCGAGTTTCTCGAAGCAACCGCGGCCAAGGACGCGGTCGACGAAGGCATGCGCGATGGCGAAGACTTCCGTCAGGGTGGCCTCGATGTCCTCGCGCAGCATGTCATGGCTTGCGCTTGCGCAGGGCCGTTCCACGAGGACGCACTGCTCAGCGAAGTGCGCTCCAGCCTGCCTTATGCATGGGTCACGCCCGAAGACTGGAAGCGTGTGCTCGGCTTTGTTGAGAATGGCGGCTACGCCTTGCGCGCCTACGACAAGTTCAAACGCATTCGCCGCGACAAAGATGGCGTGTGGCAGCTCACTCATCCCGAACATGCACAGCGCCACCGGATGAATGCCGGGATCATTGTCGATGCGGAAATGCTGACCGTGCGTTTCAAGAACGGGCGACAATTGGGCAAGGTCGAGGAGCGGTTCGCAGCGACACTTTCGCCCGGCGACACATTCTTCTTCGCAGGCATGAGTCTGGAAGTGGAGGGCCTCAAAGACATGGACCTGATCGTCCGTGCAGCCAAGAAAAGCGCGACAATCCCGAGCTATGGCGGGCTGCGCTTGCCGCTCACCACGCATCTGGCGAGCCGGGTGCAGGCCATGCTCAGCGAACGCGAGAAGTGGGGGCGTTTCCCTGACGATGTGCGCGAATGGCTCGAAGTGCAGGACTGGCGCAGCGAAATGCCGGGGCCGGGAAAACTGCTGGTTGAAAGCTTCCCGCACGCAAAGAAACATTACAGCGTCTATTATACGTTCGAGGGCTGGAACGCGAACCAGAGCCTCGGCATGCTGATTACGCGGCGGATGGAGGATCGCGGGCTGATGCCGGCGGGCTTTGTCGCGAATGATTATTCGCTGGCGGTGTGGGGGTTGAAGCCGGTGGAAGATCCTGCGCCGCTTCTGTCGCCTGATATCCTCACCGACGAGTTTGTCGACTGGGTACAGGAATCGCATTTGCTGAGGCGTGCTTTTCGTGAGGTCGCGGTGATCAGCGGGCTGGTCGAGCGCCAGCATCCGGGCAAGCGCAAGACCGGAAAACAGGTCACATTCTCGACTGACCTCATCTACGATGTGCTGAAGAAGTATGAGCCCGACCATGTGCTGCTGGAAGCCGCCTGGGCCGATGCACGCGCGCGGATGACCGATGTCGGAAGGCTCGCCGACCTGCTCGAGCGGTCACAGCATGAACTGGTGCATGTCGAACTTGACCGGGTCAGCCCGCTCGCTGTGCCGGTGATGACCATGATTGGCCGCGAGGCCGTACCTCAGGGTGCGGTGGACGAAGAACTGCTGCTCGAAGCGGAGAGTTTGGCTGGCGAAGCGATGCGGGTCGATGAGGCGATGGAGGGGGTTTGAGCATATCCGCGAATGACCGATTTGCTGACGTTTCTGGGTTCAGTTCGCGACGAGCAGTTCAGAGTCCTTTGCAAGACCGTAGGTTTCAGCCTGTGATCGATCAATCCGATAGCCTTGGTCAGTCATTATTAGGTCACGTGCCAAGGGAAGGCCTCCCGTTGGCAGAATCGGAAGTTTATTTGTTTGAGGCCAGCGCGCCAGTATCCGATTGAGCGCAGCCTCTCGGAATGGTGTCTCCAATTTTGGGTCCGGACCCTTCAAGAACGTTGCCCATACCCGTCCGCGATGCATGACGTCGCTCACACTGCCGACCTGTTGATCGTCATCTTCTCCTCGCCAAATCGTAATGCTGACGGTTGGACGTTGATCCGGCTCGAGCACTCTGCTGTCCTTGTAGAAATCGGCAGATTGATCACTCACGTCGTCGACATGAAGGCCGTCATGATTACCCGCTTCAGATGTGAGCAGATTTGTTAGCTCAATCCTTTCCTGTGTGTCTTCAATTGGTATCTCGACAGCAGCAACGTACCTCATCGCTTCCTGATCCGCAGGTGTCGGAATACAACCCATGAGAGCGAGTATGGCGAGCATTAATGGCAGAAAGTTTCTCATTGGGTGCTTCTACACAATCAGCCCAATTCTGGAACGTCAGCTTTCCACCACATAATCGGACATTCCGTTACCGCTCAAACTCTCGGTGCTTTTCATTGCCGATAAACGCGAACCTGGTCGCGCCAGCATCCTTGATGAGCGCAATGGTGCGGGCAGAGCGGTCATAGCTGGCATAGGCATCGGGCTCGAACCGCAGCAGCGGCTCCTCCGGCAAGCTTGCGGCATAAGCGACATTGGCAGACAGCTGCTCGCCGCTGACCTTGTTGCCGTTCCAGAACAGCTGGTCCGCAGGGTCGATATAAACGGTGTTGAGAGCGGGATCAGCCATGCCTTTGGGCCCGCCCGGCAAATCGACTTCGGTTTTGTGCGTCGGAATCGGGACCGACATCATGATCATGATCAGTAACACCAACAGCACATCGATGAAGGGCGTTACGTTCATTTCACCCATGGGAGGTTTGCGGAAGAAAGCATTCGGACGAATGATTGTTCTGGGCATTGCGACGTCTCCTTTATCGTTGCTGGTCTTGGTATGGTGTCGTTTATCGGTCCTTCGGTTTTTGGCGGGCATACTCACCCACCGCACAGTTCTTGATTGATGGGCGGTCCGACGACCTCCGGGGGGGAGAGTACCTGACCGCCCATCGACAGGGACTATATATCATAACTGATAGGTTGCCTAATGCGTACCTATTTGTCTTCCGCACGCCGTCCGGCGCGCGAAATCCTCGCTTCCGGGCAGGCAAGCTGCCCACGCTGCGGGCGGCCAGTCGGCCTTGCGGTTCGCTGTTCGCGAACCGTTTATGTAGCTTTCGCACGAAGAGCTGGAGTTGACTGCGTAACCAACGTCTAGCTGACCGTCGCCCTCAAGTAGTGAAGCGATAGGGCAAAGGTGTGCCTTCAACCAGCGAAGTGTAAAGGCAACAAAAAAGAGCGGGGTGCCTCTCCACACCCCGCTCTCATTTTTGCTCCGCCGTGAAGGCTAAGCTGAGGTTAGCTGCCGCCCGCTCCTGGGCCGCCGCTACCGAATTGACGATACTTCTCGTTGCCGACGAAGCCAAACTTCGTCACGCCTGAAACCTTGATGATGTTCAAGACGCGTGCTGACAGCTCGTAACTTGCCAGAGCTTCCGGTTCGAACTGCAGCTCGGGTTCCGGTACCATCCCCAGCGATGTGTTGAGGTTCGCGACCAGCGTACCCTGATCAATCGATTCCGCATTCCAGAGGATCTGGCCGTCTTGTGTCAGAACGATCTTGTTCTTGATCGGATCAACCATGTCAGGTGGCGGATTCGGGTTCGGTTGCGGCAAGTCGATGCTGACCGCGTGTGTCGCCACAGGGATCGTGATGATGAACATGATCAGCAGAACGAGCAGAACGTCGATCAGCGGGGTCATGTTCATGTCGGTCATCGGCTGCCCGTCGAGCTTGCCTCCTGCCATACCCATGAGATGTGTCTCCTAAGTTCTTTTCTTCTGCGGCTTAGATGCCGGGTGCAACCGGGTTGGAAATGAACCCAACCGTCGGATAACCAGCAGCCTGGACGTTGTAGATCGAGCCTGCGACGCAGCGCCATGGAGCTTTCACGTCACCGCGAATGTGCACCTGCGGGATGAGGTCGGGATCAGCCATGATGGCATCCGCACCGCCCGCACGCTGGACGATCGCGTCCAGACGTTCAAACGCCATGTCATAGAGCTCTTCCGAGGTTACCGGCGTGATGTTGTTGAAATACACCCGGCATTCGCCTTGGCGCGAAGCCCCTTCAAAGCCTGGCTCACCAGCGCTGCGACCGTTTGCATCGGTCGTGCTCACAGTCAGCAGCAGGTTCTCGACCTTATCATCGGATTCGATCGATTCCATGATTGGAATCTCAAGCTTCTCGATCGTCTGAATCGCCACCGGAACCGCGATGAGGAAGATGATCAGAAGCACCAGCATCACGTCCACCAGCGGCGTGGTGTTGATGTCTGACATTGGGGTCTCGCCCCCGCCTCCCATCGAAATCGCCATTGTACAGTCCTATCGTTTGTAATGCGCTTTTATGCAGCTTCGACCCGAAGAGCGTGAGCTGCGTTTGACCTGATCGCTAAGGCTAGGGGGCAACCACTGCTGCCCCCCGGCCCTTCAATCGATCAGGCCTTGCTTGCTGGAGCAGCAGCTGCTGGACGCGCCGCAGCCTTAGCAGGTGCGCCGCCAACGGCTGGCTTAATCGCACCGTTCGAGCCCATGTAAGCGAGCAGGTCGGTGGAGAAACCGTTCATCAGTTCAGCGATGCGACGGTTACGGCTCTGCAACCAGTTAAACGCAAGCACAGCAGGCACAGCAACGAACAGACCAATCGCGGTCATGATCAGTGCTTCACCAACCGGACCAGCAACCTTATCGATCGACGCCGAACCAGCGATACCGATGTTGATCAGTGCGCGGTAAATACCGATCACCGTGCCCAAGAGGCCGATAAACGGAGCGGTTGCACCGACCGAAGCGAGGAACGGAAGACCGCCTGCAAGCTTGGAGTTGATCGAGTCTTCAGAAGACTGCAGCGTACCGTGCAGGTAATCGTGTGCTTCGCGGCTGTCAGTCATCTTGCCGTGATCTTCGCTCGCCTTGAGCGCGTCATCAGCGAGCTGGCGCCAGGCGCTGTTCTTTTCCAGCTTGGTCGCGCCTTCCTTGAGGCTGTTTGCGCGCCAGAAGTTCTGACGAACCGCCTTGTACTGGTTCATGATCTTGCGCTGCTCGAGCAGCTTGGTGATCAGAATGTAGAATGAGCCGACGCTCATGATGACCATAACGGCCAGAATGAACCAAGCGACCGGGCCGCCTTGCTCCATGGCTTCCATGAAGCCGAACTTGTTCTCCGGGGCTGCGTCGGAAGCAGCAGCAAGAAGTTCAATAATCATTGCGAATAGTCCTCTTTAAAATGTCCCCAAAGGCTGAGCGCTCACGACACGCGATCGCTCAGTCCCCGTGTTAGTTGAGTCGATAAACAATACGTGTGGAGTAGCTGCCCGTTGTCGGGTTACCCGCAGCATCCAGCGCAGGATCAAACCGAGCGTAACGCTCCATGCCTTTGCAAGCTGCATCGTCGAGAATGCTAGAGCCGCTCGACGCGGTTACACGGCAACCCGCGACGCGACCGTTCGCGCCAACAGATACGGCAACGCCAACTACGCCTTCGGTCTCTTCGCGCAGGGCACGTGACGGATAGTTTTCTTGAATCCGGCGCGCCCAGCGGCTTTGACCTTTCGGCGAAGCGCCACGCGCTTGTGACGGAGGTGCCGGCGGAGCTGGCGGCGGCACAGCGAGCACTGGCGGTGCAGGCGGTGGTATCGTCGGCTGGGTACGAATAGGCGGAGGAGCCGGCGCGATATTGATCGGCGGCGGCGGCGCAACCGGTGGCGGTGGCGCAACGTCCTGCGGTTCGGGTGGAGGAGGCGGTTCATCCTCCGGCTCAGGTGGCGGTGGTTCCTCGATATCGACAGTCGTAACGCGCTCGATCACCGTCTTGGCTGCTTCGATAGCAAGCCCGGTAATCAGCATGTATCCGACCGCGACGTGAATCAGAGCAACGATCACAATCGCAACCATGCGATTTCCGCTCATCTCTTGGTCAGCGTAAGCCATCCAGTCGCTTTCTCTCCATTCCTTATGCCGACACGAAACCGGCTAAGTCTTGCATCCGCAAACGCATGCCTGCGGAGCGTCGACGCACTCCAACAATCTGTCTGACCGGTTCACGCGGAGCGACCCGGCGAACGAGCGATTCGGTAACGAAAGCTATGTCTCGACCTCTTCCCTCGCAGGATCGCCGCCCGTTTATGTCCCCATGGCATGCAATCCGAAAGCCCGCTTTAACGGGCAAGCGAACCCCAAGCAAACGCTTTATCGGTTCAGCGGCAATTCAGTGCTTGTCGTCTGGAAGCGATTGGACAAGAATTCAGCGCGTGGCATGGCATTTGATCAAGCCGCTGATTTCGAGTGAGAATTATTTTAACTACCTGTTAGGATTTGATTTTTTGCAAATGGCTCGCAAAATCTGGTTCGTCATCGCAGCGCTAGCCGCTGCTTCGCTTGCTCCGCTCTCAGCGCAAAATGAAAGTGCAAATGAAAGTGCATTGGCTGGACCGACCTATGCAGATTTGGCCGCTCTTGCCGATTCTGCAGGGCTCGTATTGCGGGCTGAGATTCGCAAACAGGCAGAAGTCGAGCCGGAGCGTGCTCCCGGCCTCGCACCGGGCTATGCGCGTCTTTATGTTACGGCGCGAACAGAGGCGCTTATCAGTGGCCGGGTTCCTATGGGCGAGGAGCTGACTTATCTGGCCGACGTGCCGCTCAATGCGAACGGCAAAGTGCCTCGGTTGAAGCGCCTTCAGGTTTTGCTTTTTGCCAATCCTGTGACGGGCCGTCCTCGCGCCATTCAGCTGGTTGCGCCCAGCGGCCAGCTGCAGCACTCGCCGGAATTGGAAGCACGCCTGCGCCCGATTCTCGCAGACCTTGCACAGCCTGACAGTCCGCCAGCCATTACCGGAGTGCGCGATGCTTTCTCAGTGCGCGGCAACCTATCTGGCGAATCGGAAACGCAGATCTTCCTCAACACCGATGGCAGTGCACCTGCTTCGATCAGTGTCTTGCGTCGTCCGGGCCGTCCGCCCGTATGGGGCGTTTCTTGGGGCGAGATCATCGATGCAGCAGCGCTGCCGCCAGAGCCGAATTCCATTGGCTGGTATCGTCTGGCTTGCTCGCTTCCCGAACAATTGCCGGCAGGCGCGCTTTATAGCGATGACCCGACAGCGCGCCGTCAGGCAGCGGCCGACTATGTCTTCGTAAGGCAGTCGCTAGGGCCCTGCGAACGCAGGCTGCCCGAGTTCTAGGAGCTTCGCAGCCAAGCCAGTCTTGTCCGCACTCTAGACAATTCCCTTTCACATGGCGCGAAACCCGCGCTAGTGCCCGCCTCGTCTTGGGACGTGCGAACCGGTGATGAAAGGGATTGCCTCGCTATGAATGAAACGCTGCCTCCTTTGCGCATCGCCTTGGCCGGGATCGGCACCGTTGGAGCAGGCGTGATCCGCTTGCTTGAGGCGAACCGCGATGTGATCGCCGCTCGTGCTGGTCGCTCAATTGAAGTCGTCGCGGTCAGTGCGCGCGATCGCAGCAAGGATCGGGGTGTCGATCTCAGCACTTTTGGCTGGGAAGACGATATGACTGCACTTGCGGCATGCAACGATGTGGATGTCGTGGTAGAGCTAGTCGGCGGCTCGGATGGTCCGGCCCTCGCGCTCGCTCGTACAACGCTTGAGCGCGGCAAAGGCCTTGTCACAGCCAATAAAGCGATGATCGCGCATCATGGTTTGACGCTCGCGCAAAGCGCAGAGGCGCGCGATGTCCCGCTCAAGTTTGAAGCCGCGGTCGCTGGCGGCATTCCAGTGGTGAAGGGTCTGCGCGAAGGCACGTCGGCCAACCGGCTTGAAAGAATTTACGGCATCCTCAACGGGACCTGCAATTACATCCTGTCAGAGATGGAAGACACCGGCGCTGACTTTGGCGAAACGCTTAGCGAAGCGCAGCGGCTTGGTTACGCTGAAGCGGACCCTGAGTTTGACATTGAAGGGATCGATGCTGCGCACAAGTTGGCGATCCTTGCAGCAATAGGATTCGGCGCCGAGATTGATTTCAATAATGTGCGCACAACCGGGATTACGAGGATTACAGCAGCGGATATCGCTCAGGCCGACGCGCTCGGCTATGTTATCCGACTGATTGCAGAGGCCGATGTTGAACACAGCGAGGATGGCGCAAAATTGCTCCAGCGTGTGCGTCCATGTCTGGTTTCTAAAGCGCACCCGCTTGCGCCAGTTGATGGCCCTACCAACGCCGTCGTCGCGGAAGGCAATTTTTCAGGCCGCTTGCTTTTTCAAGGGGCAGGTGCCGGCGAAGGTCCTACCGCAAGTGCTGTGGTTGCAGACTTGATTGACATCGCCCGCGATGAAGTAGGCGCGCCGCTCTCCATACCGGTTTCGCAGCTGGTCAAGATGGCACCGCTAGAGCCCGGCCATAGAGTAGGCTCGACCTATATCCGCTTTACAGTTGCGGATCGCCCCGGCGTACTCGCGGAAATTACCGCCGCTATGCGCGATGCCGATGTTTCTATCGAGAGCCTGCTTCAGAAAGGCCGCGCCGGGGAAGGCGAAGATGTGCTGGTCGCAATGGTCACGCATGAAGGCCCGGAAAAATGCGTGAGCGAGGCGATTGGCCTGCTTGAAGGGTCTGACAGCCTTACGGCTGCTCCTCTGGTTCTTCCGATTCTTCCGGATTAGTCTCTGGTTCCGGTCTTGTCTGCGCACCTGTGGTCAGGGTCGGCCGGACCGGAGGCAAGCCCAGCTCTTCCTGGCTTGGAGGCGCTCCTCGATCATTACCGAGTGGCGGAAGCCCGCGCGCAATCCTGTCAGCATCCGAGCCTGGCGGCGCTTCGGGCAGCGACTCGATGTCAATGATGAGGGCAGCTTCCTTGGGGCAAGGCGGAATGAAGCAGAGCCCCGAAGCAGTTGCCGGTCCTTTGAATATTCCTGCGCCCGCGACATCAGGTGCCTGAGGATCGTTCGCGAAAGCTGTTTCCTCCGCATACCGCCTTTGTGCATCACTCGGGCTTGTTGTTCGGAACTCGCGTTGATCCTGCTTCCTGCGACAGACGATGATCTCGCCCGATATGATTGCGGCCTCCTGCTCGTCCGTGCAGTCTTCGAATGGTGGCGGGGGACCATAAAGCTCGTCTGCGTCAGCAAGGATGTCGATGGTTGTATCGCCATCGGGAGTTCGCTCGGTTTCGCGTTCAGTGAAGTCCTCTGCTTTTTCCAATTTAAACTCGGAGGCTGCCTGTTCCTGAGCAGACACGCTGGCTGGCAAGCAAAGCGCTAAGCAAGCAAATGCCATCCGTCTCACCATGGGCCATAAGTCTCGCAGCCTTCTCGACAAATGGACCTCCTTGTGGCTAAGCGCGCCGGAAAGGTCGCCAACCGATAACTGCGCCAAGCCGCAGAGTTCTTCATTCTTGCCACGCAAAGGGCTGAATTCGCCATGAATGCTACTGAAAACGCTGACCTGCTTGCCAACAAACCGGACGCCGCAAACGCGCTTGACCGTGTGCTCGTACTGGAAATGGTGCGTGTGACAGAAGCGGCGGCTGTTGCCGCTTCCAATCTAATCGGTCGCGGCGATGAAAAGGCAGCCGATGCGGCGGCTGTGGAAGCGATGCGCAAAGCATTCGATACGCTCTATATGGACGGCACGGTGGTGATCGGCGAAGGCGAACGCGATGAAGCGCCGATGCTTTATATCGGCGAGAAGGTTGGCGGGGCTCCTGGCAAGGGTCCGAAAATCGACATCGCGCTGGATCCGTTGGAAGGGACGACCATCACGGCAAAGGCCGGCCCTAACGCTCTGGCAGTTCTCGCAGCAGCAGAAGAGGGCAACCTTCTGAATGCGCCTGACACTTACATGGACAAGATTGCGGTCGGCCCTGGCTATCCAGCCGATGTCATCGATCTTGCAAAGACCCCGACAGAGAATGTGAAGTCGGTCGCTGCGGCAAAAGGTGTAGAGCCGCATGAGATCATCGTTTGCGTGCTCGACCGGCCGCGTCATGCAGACTTGATCGCAGAGCTGCGCAGCATCGGTTGCGGTGTTGTGCTGATTGGCGATGGCGACGTCGCTGGCGTGATCGCGGTCACCGATGAAGACACGACAATCGACATGTATATGGGTCAGGGCGGCGCCCCGGAAGGCGTGCTCGCAGCAGCCGCTTTGCGATGTGTTGGCGGACAGTTCAACGGACGACTGGTCTTCCGCAATGACGATGAAAAAGCGCGCGCGCGCAAATGGGGCATTGAAGACCTTGATCGCATCTACAAGCTGGAAGACCTTGCCAAGGGCGATTGTATCTTTGCCGCAACCGGTGTGACATCAGGCTCGCTGCTCGAAGGCGTCAAGCGCAAACGCGGCGGCCTCATGACAACTGAAAGCGTTGTCATGCGCGCGAGCTCGGGCACTGTGCGCTGGGTCCGGGGCGAGCACCGGGTGAAGTGAATTGATCGCCATGCGGTCCGACGAATCTTCGGGTTCTTCACTGGGCCGGTGGGCGGCTCTTGGCGTATTCGTCACCGGAGTTCTTTACGTTACGGCGTTGGGTGGCGGCTTTGCTTCGCTAGATAGCGCGCAGGATCCCATCGGCGATCCTTGGTTCACGATCCTGGAGCTGCTCATCCTGACTGAACTCCCACTGCTAGTCATGTTGTTCAGCGCGCTTCATATGCGAACACCAGTGCCACTTCGTCCATATTCACTCGCGGCGTTGATCTTCATCTGCACGCTTACCACCATCTCTGCTTCAGTCCATTTCTCAATCCTCACGCTTTCTCGAACTGAGCTGTTCCAGCAGGATGATATTTCGAGGGCGCTGTTTGCATTTGAGTGGCCGTCTGTGGCCTATGCGCTGGACATCCTGGCCTGGGATGGCCTGTTTCCCCTCGCACTGTTTTGTATCGCAGCTACGTTCAGTCCGACTGGAAGGGAAAAGATAGTGCGGCGGCTGGTCCTGGTCAGCGCCTGGCTATCTCTTGCCGGGCTCGCGGGGGTTGTGTTTGCCGACATGCAGCTGCGAAACATTGGTATTTTGGGCTATGGTATGATTTGGCCTTTGGCAGCTTTGGCGATGGTGGGCCTTTTCAAAACCGAGACGAGAGCAGTCAGCAGCGAGGACGCCTTGTCATGAAAGCATCTGATCCTGGCGAACCCAATCAGCCTGTCAGCCATACGCTGCTTGAAGATGCACTCGCACTGATCGTCGGATGCATCTTTGTCGCGACCGGCCTTGCAATTCTGCATGCGGCAGGATTGGTCGCAGGGGGTATGGCGGGAACGGCGCTGCTGGTCTCACAGTTTGTGCCGCTTGCGCCTGGCCTGCTTCTCGGACTGCTCACTCTTCCTTTTCTGGTCCTCGGATACTTCGCGATTGGGCCGCTGTTTGCGCTGCGCACAGTTGTGGCAAGCGTGGGTATAGCGGTGCTGTCAGTAGTGGCTGAAGATACGGTACGGCTGGGCGTTGACAGCCCCTTAGTCGCGGCGATTGCTGGCGGAACCTTGCTTGGGCAAGGCATGCTGATGCTGGTCCGTCATGGTACCGGGCTTGGCGGCTTTGGCGTGCTCGCGGTCTGGCTCTTGCAGAAATTCGGCTGGCCGATTGGGCGGACTGCTATTGTTGTCGATGTTATCGTTCTTGGGGTGAGCGCGATCTTCCTCGCGCCAATTCCGCTGATGTGGTCGGCTTTGTGCGCGATCATCATGGGCGCGATTGTCTATCTCTGGCATCGTCCGGGCGTTTATGCCGGTGCATCCAGGATGGGTTGATGAGCTAGGCCACTGGCGCGCTCCGCGCTGGGCAAAACCTCTCACCGCTCTCTGTTGCAAACAGGCCGCCCTCAGCTAAGCCAAACGCCAGACAAGCGTCGCGATTCGGCGCGCGATTCGGGGATCACACCGCCATGAAGATCATGTCCGGCAATTCGAACTTGCCGCTCGCTCGGGCAATTGCCGCCTATCTCGAAATGCCGCTCACCGATGCGAGTGTCAGGCGTTTTGCCGATGAGGAAATCTTCGTCGAGATCAACGAGAATGTCCGCGGCGAAGATGTCTTCCTGATTCAGCCGACCAGCTTTCCGGCCAATGACAATCTGATGGAGCTGCTGATCTGCATTGACGCGTTGAAGCGTGCATCAGCCAAGCGTATCACAGCGGTTGTACCCTATTTCGGCTATGCGCGGCAGGACAGAAAGCCGGGTCCACGCACACCGATCTCTGCCAAGCTTGTGGCAAACCTTGTGACAGAGGCAGGTGCGGATCGCGTTCTCGCGGTCGATCTGCACGCGGGGCAAATCCAGGGCTTTTTCGATATCCCGACCGACAACCTCTATGCCGCCCCTGTCATGGCAGCCGATATCCAGGCGCGCTATGGCGATCAGGACCTTATGGTGGTCTCGCCCGATGTTGGCGGCGTGGTCCGCGCCAGGGCGCTTGCAAAAAGGCTCGACAATGCGCCGCTCGCTATCGTCGACAAACGCCGCGACCGCCCTGGTGAAAGCGAAGTCATGAACATCATTGGCGACGTGCAAGGGCGCCATTGCATACTGATTGACGACATCGTCGATTCCGGCGGGACTTTGTGCAACGCCGCGCAAGCGCTGCTTGACCAAGGGGCCAAGTCAGTCGCCGCCTATATCACGCACGGTGTCCTGTCCGGCGGAGCGGTTGCCCGGGTCGAAGGCTCTGCGCTGAAAGAGCTAGTGATCACGGACAGCATCCGACCCACTGATGCCGCGATGGAGGCGGAGCGCATCCGCATCCTTACGATTGCGCCATTGGTCGGTGAAGCCGTGCGCCGGATTGCTGACGAAAGCTCGGTTTCCAGCCTGTTCGACTGATTGCTTACTCTGCTTCCCAAGGCCGGCGCTCGCCCGGCATGATGCGATTGAGGATTTCCAGCCGGCGCGCTTGTCGTGTTTCAAGGTTGATCGTCATCAGAGGGTGAGGCGTGGACCGGAAGGCTGCCGGGGTATTCGCGAAGAACGCCTGAAACTCCCGGATCAAATGCGACTGATCGAAATAGCGCAGCAGCAATTCCTGTTCTTCCGCTTCATCGGCGACACCGCATAATTGCGCTGCCAAATCCAGCGCTCGCGCGCGGCGCAAAACCTTCTTGGGGCTTAACCCGAAGTCGCGTTTCACGATCCGTTCAAGCTGCCGCAAACTGATCCCTTGCTCTTCCGCAACGTCGCCCGGGGCGATGTTGGGATTAAGGAAGGCCGCTCGCTCAAATGCGGTCGAGACAGGATCAGGTGGCTCCGGGTCTAGCTTCTCGATGAGCAACCGCAAACGTGCTTCCAATTGCGCGATCCACTGGTCGGGTGTGGCGCTTGCCGGATACTCGCTGGCCATGTCGCTCTCGATAAGCCCCAGTGGATCACCGCGCACAATCCGGTCGAGCAGCTCCGGCGCCTTCTGGTCGGCTAGCCGCGTGAGCGCGCCGGGTCGCAGGCCGACACCGATCGCAACAACCGGGCCGGTGCAAGTGAGCGGCATATATTTCGAGTGCGGCCCGAACAGAAGAGCCTCGTCCTGATAGGCGTCGTGCCCATCCTTGCTCTGCGCGGTCCAGCGACCGCGTTGCACTAGGCGCTGATAAGCAAGGTCATTGCACATGCCACAAACGATGGTGTGATCTGCTTCGGTTTCGATCCGCGCGGCGACGAGCCGCGCGACCCATGGGCGCAGGCCATCGGAAGGTTCGCGATTAACGGAGAGCGGCAGTCCGGACGTACTGGTTCCGGAGCGCGAGTCCAGCGCATCCAGGCTTTCGTGCTTACTGCCTGAGGCAGGCTTCTTGTCCATGCGACCCCGTTCCTCAATGATCTTCTCAAGAGATCTGTCTGCAAACATCTGGACAATGTTTGCTACTGTTCGAAGTCCATCCTGCGCAGCCTCTATGGGCGCTCAACACGTTGAGTCTATTGCAAGTACCTTGCAAAAGCAACGTGTTATGCGGACCTCAGTTGCACGCGCTTTGTCAGCTGCGCCACGGTGGCAAGTTTCCTGGCAGGGTTCGGCCCAAAACTTCGAGTCGCCGCGCTTGCCGTGCCTCCAGCGTGAGCGTCATAAACGGTTGAGGGGAGCGCGCAAACTGACGCGGTGTCATGCCGAAGAAGCTGCGAAACTCGCGGATCATGTGTGACTGATCGAAAAAGCGCAGCGCTGCCTCTTCTTCTTCGCGATTGTCTGCCACACCGCGCAAATGCGCCGCAATGTCGAGGACACGCGCCCGTCGCAGTACTTGTTTGGCGGTTTGTCCGTATGATTTCTTGATCAGTCGTTCCAGGCGCCGACGCTCGATATCATGTTCAGTGGCAAATTCTCCAATATTCAAATTTGGATTGGCAAAGGCGGCTTTGTCGAATGCAGCAATGATCGGATCAGGTTTCGTTCCGCCAGCTCGTTCCGCCAGCATTCTGAATAGCTTCTCGGCGACTTTGAGCCAGCGCTCGGCAGGACCGGCTGGATCAAACCACTCGATCATCTGTGCGCTCGACCCCCATTCCTTGTGGCCATAAATGTGATCATAGAGGATGATGCGATCGAGCGTTTCTGAGACAACTGGTCCCTTGAGCGCCGTGACGGCCCCTGGCTTCAAAGCAACGCCGACAGTTGCAAAGCTTCCCTTTACAGTCACCGGCATACGCTTGGTCTGCGCGCCAAAGAACAGCGCTGACGGCCCGTATCGCCCGTGACCGTCTCTGGTTTCGGCAGTCCAGTTACCAGAGAAGAGGAGCCTGAGTACCGGTGTGTCCGCCAGCATGCCACATGACATGGTATCGTCCGGCCTCATTTCGACTTGTGTCGCATAGACCCGCGCTACCCACGGCGCGAGATCATCGGCAGGCGCGCGATTGTTGGACAGCGGCTCGCCTTGCGATGTGTGGCCCAAGAAGGATCGAAGCGCAGTAGCGCTTGTTTGAGGCTGGCGGTCTCTTGCTCTGGCCAATTTCGACTTTGCCCCCATACAGATTCCTCGCCACAAGAGCGAAAAAGAATCGGCGACCCTGCGGGCATAATAGCAAAAGACACGAAAATGACACCTAATATCATTAACTTGGCGAACCGGCTTGCAGATTCAGCTGGCGAAGCGATCCGGCCTTTGTTTCGCGGCGACTGGCAGGCTGAGGAAAAAGACGATCATTCTGCTGTAACGGAAGCGGATCGCGCTGCTGAACAGGCGATGCGCAGAATCCTCGAAGCAGAAAGACCGGAAGATGGCATTATTGGCGAAGAGTATGGGGCAACGCGCGAAGGCGCATCCTACACCTGGGTGCTCGATCCGATTGATGGCACGCAGAGCTTTGTCGCAGGGCGGCCGATCTTCGGAACGCTCATTGCTTTGCTGAGAGATGGCTGGCCGGTGCTCGGCATTATCGATCAACCGATCGCGCGTGAGCGCTGGGTCGGTGTGCTCGGCGAAGGCACGACCTTCAACGGTATGCCGATTTCCACTCGCCGCTGCCGCTCTCTGGAAGGGGCAAGTGTCGCAACGACAAGCCCGCATGCTTTTGCCGAGGAAGATGTCGACGCCTATCTCAGGGTCGTGGCGAAGGCATATCCCAAGCGGCCCTATCCGGTTTATGGCGGCGATTGCTATAATTACGGACTGCTCGCCTCCGGACATCTGGATGTCGTCATCGAAAGCGGTCTGAAGCTGCATGACTATGCTGCACTTGTTCCCGTGGTCGAAGGGGCTGGTGGTATGATGAGCGATTGGCAGGGCAATCCGCTTGATGCGGACAGCGCTGAGAAGGAAGGCGGCCGGGTCATCGCGCTGGGTGAGCCTGCACGGCTGGAAGATGTGCTGGAGGCGATGAGCGGAGGGTGAGCCGCCTGTAAAAGGCTTGCATTTCGCCACAGAATCGCTAGTTGGCGCGCCTTCACGACACAGATTTGCGTGTTCGGCCTGGCTGAAAGGGCTGCCAGGGCTGAGCCAATGTGTCTCTGACTTAAGGAGATAAAAATGCCCAAACTGAAGACCAAGAGCGGTGTGAAGAAACGCTTCAAGATCACCGCGACCGGCAAGGTCAAGCACGGTGTTGCTGGTAAACGCCACCGCCTGATCAGCCACAATGCGAAGTATATTCGCCAGAACCGCGGCACCTCTGTCTTGTCGGAAGCCGATACGAAGACAGTGAAAAAGTGGGCGCCTTACGGGCTCGATTGAGCGCGCTGGTTTAAGGAGAATATACTATGCCTCGCATCAAACGCGGCGTGACCACACGCCAGAAGCACAAGCGCCTACTCGATCAAGCCAAGGGCTATCGCGGTCGTCGCAAAAACACCATTCGCATTGCGCGTCAGGCAGTCGAAAAGGCTGGCCAGTACGCTTACCGCGATCGCAAGATCAAGAAGCGCAATTTCCGCGCGCTCTGGATTCAGCGCATCAACGCAGCCGTCCGCGCCGAAGGTATGACCTATTCGCAGTTCATGCATGGTGTGAAGCTCGCCGGTATCGAACTTGACCGTAAGGTCATGGCGGACCTCGCGATGAATGAAAGTGCTGCTTTCGCAAGCATCATCAAGCAAGCGAAGGATGCTCTCCCAGCTTAAGTGCAGGGTTAGTTTTCCCACTGGCATAAAGGGGCGCTAGAGCATGGCTCTGGCGCCTCTTTTGCATTCACATTTGTAAATTTGCTCTTGTTCGGGCAAAGGCCGCGTCAATGGCTCGTGAGAACGCTAACAGGGGCGCCAACAGATCGCATCGAGTGCGCAGTCGGTTTTTTGCGCCGCCTGAGCAATTCGATGGCTGCTTCACGACCTTCTACCGACTTGAGCTTGAGGTCGATAAGGGCCGTCAAGTTACGGATTATCTGCAGCCGGAGTGGGGCAATATCCGGTTCTTTGCCGGTAGCGTGCCCACGGGGAGCATCGCGCGTTCAAAGCTTGATGGTGCACGGTGTGTTGCGACCGGGCCGAGTAGCAAGCCTCTCAAATTTTCGCTTGGCAGTGCCAAGATGTGGGGCATTGGGTTTCTGCCATTAGGCTGGGCGCGCTTTGTACGCAGCGATGCTGCCAAATTGGCAAACGTCCTTGCTGATGCAGAGAAGCATCCGGCGTTCCAGCACCTGTCCGGTATCTGCGAAGTGCTGTGCGACGAAGATGCCACCGACGAAGAGCAGTTTGCAGCTATAGTCAGCTTGATGGGTAAGACCATGCAGCCGACCCGCGATGATGAAAAAATCCGGCAAGTACACCGTGCGCTGCTCGAGGAAGAATTGGTCAGCGTGACAGAGTTTGCCGAGCGATCCCGCATGAGCGTGCGCACGCTTGAGCGGATCACGCAGCGCTATTTCGGATTCGCGCCAAAGCTGCTGATGCGTCGCCAGCGCTTTATGCGTAGCTTGGTGCATTTCATGCTGCACCCGGGCAAGAAATGGACCGACGCAATGGACGGTCATTACCACGATCAGGCGCAATTCAGTCGCGAATTCACTGAGTTCATGACGATGAGTCCGAGCGCTTATGCAGCGCTCGATCACCCGATCCTCGATTCCTTTGTACAAGCTCGCGCGCGTATTTGGGGTTCTGCAGCTCAGACACTCGACAAGCCGGGCTGACTTTCGCGGCATTCCCGGTTGGAAAGTGCGCTAAATCCGGCTAGCGCGCCCGCTTGGATTAGAAACGCGAAAACCATGACAGAATTGACATCACAAAAGGATGCTGCGCTCAGCGCAATTGCCGCAGCCGATACGCTCGATGCGCTCGACGAACAGCGCGTTGCTGCGCTTGGCAAAAAGGGCTGGGTGAGCCTCGCTCTGAAAACGCTCGGCGGCATGAGCCCTGAAGAGCGCACCGCTGCAGCTCCTGCCATTCAGGCCGTCCGCGCAGAAGTGGCTGACGCGATTGCGGAAAAGAAGGATGCGTTGGAAAGCGCTGCCTTGGAAGCGCAGCTTGCAAGCGAGACATTGGACCTCACTTTGCCAGCGCGCGAAGAACCTCGCGGTTCGGTTCATCCGGTCAGTCAGGTGATGGACGAGCTCGCTGAGATCTTTGCCGATCTCGGGTTCGCGGTCGCAATCGGCCCAGAGATTGAAGACGATTGGCACAACTTCACCGCGCTCAACATGGATGAGAGCCACCCTGCACGGGCAATGCATGACACGTTCTATTTCCCGGATAAGGATGAGAACGGCAACTCGATGCTGCTGCGCACGCACACTTCGCCGGTGCAGATCCGCAGCATGGTCGAGCAAGGCGCGCCCATTCGCATCATCGCACCCGGCCGTGTTTACCGCTCGGATAGTGACGCGACGCACACGCCGATGTTCCACCAAGTCGAAGGCCTGGTGATCGACCGCGATATCCATCTGGGCCATTTGAAATGGACGCTTGAGACTTTCCTCAAAGCCTTCTTCGAGCGTGATGACATCGTGCTTCGTTTGCGCCCGAGCTACTTCCCGTTCACTGAGCCCAGCGTCGAGGTTGACGTTGGTTATTCCAAGCAAGGTGGTCGCTGGGTCGTTGGCGGCAATGGCGATGATGAGGGCCATGACTGGATGGAGCTGCTCGGCAGCGGCATGGTCAACCGCCGCGTGATCGAGATGGCCGGGCTTGATGCGGATGAATGGCAAGGCTTTGCCTGGGGCCTTGGCGTCGACCGGCTCGCCATGCTCAAATATGGCATGGACGATCTGCGCGCCTTCTTCGACGGCGATGTGCGCTGGCTCGACCATTACGGCTTCAGCCCGTTTGATCAGCCGACGCTTTCAGCAGGTGTAGGAGCGGCATCATGAAGTTCTCGCTCACTTGGCTGAAGGACCATCTCGAAACCGATGCGAGCCCGAAGGAAATCGCGGACACGCTCAATGCGATCGGCTTGGAAGTGGAAGGGCTTGAAGACCCAGCAGAGAAGCTCGCAGGCTTTCGCGTCGCAAAGGTCCTGACGGCTGACAAGCACCCCGATGCGGACAAGCTGCAGGTTCTCACCGTCGACACGGGCGAGGGCTATCCGCTGCAGGTGGTGTGCGGTGCGCCCAATGCGCGAGCAGGTATGAAGGGCGTGCTTGGCCTTCCCGGCGCGAAGGTTCCTGCCAACGGCATGGAGCTTCGCAAAAGCGCGATACGCGGCGTCGAAAGCAATGGGATGATGTGTTCGGTGCGCGAGCTTGAGCTTGGCGATGAGCATGACGGCATCATCGAACTGCCAGACGATGCTCCCGTCGGCGAGGCATTCGCGAAATACCAAGGCACCAGTCCTGTCTTCGACGTTGCGATCACGCCCAACCGCCCCGATTGCATGGGTGTCTACGGGATTGCGCGCGATCTCGCCGCGGCCGGCCTTGGCACCCTCAAGCCTATTCCAATCCCTGATTTCGAAGCTTCAGGCGATTGCCCGATAGAGATCCGCACGGATGATCCGGAGGGGTGCCCCGCCTTTTATGGCCGCGTCATCACAGGCGTGAAGAATGGACCATCGCCAGACTGGCTGCAAATGCGTTTGCTGAGCGCAGGCCAGAGACCAATCTCGCTGCTGGTGGACCTCACCAACTGGATCATGCTCGCCTATGGCCGTCCAGCGCACGCTTATGACATGGCGAAGCTGACCGGAGCAGTCGTTGCTCGCCGCGCAAAGGATGGCGAGCAGGTCCTCGCCTTGAACGAGAAGACCTACACGCTCGATGATAGCATGACGGTGATCGCGGATGATGCAGGCGTGCATGACATTGCCGGCATCATGGGCGGCGAGGATTCGGGCTGTTCGGACGAAACGACTGATGTTCTGCTCGAGATCGCCTACTTCAATCCTGCGCGCATTGGTGTGACCGGCCGCAAGCTGGGCCTGGCCTCCGATGCACGCACACGGTTTGAGCGCGGTGTTGATCCTGCATTCCTTGATGATGGATTGGATCTGCTGACCGGCATGATCGTCGAGCTTGCAGGCGGTCAGGCAAGTGAGAAAGTGCACGCGGGTTCGCCGCCAAGCGAGCCGAAAGTGCTGAGTTTCGATCCGGAGATGACCGCGAAGCTTGGCGGCGTGGAAATAGCTGCGGACGAGCAGAAACGCATTCTGGAAAGCCTCGACTTTCAAGTTGGAAATGATTGGCAAGTCACCTGTCCGCTGCGCCGGCACGATATCGAAGGTGCGGCAGACTTGGTCGAGGAAGTCGTGCGTATCCACTGCCTCGACAAGGTTGAAAGCGTAGCGCTGCCGCGTATCGATGGCGTTGCCAAGCCGACAGCGACGCCGCTGCAAGTGATGGAACGCAAGCTTCGCCGTGCAGCTGCAGCCAATGGATTCCATGAAGCGATCACCTGGTCGTTCTTGCCATCGGAAGAAGCTGAATTCTGGGCGAATGGTGAGGAGCTGTGGGCGCTCGATAATCCGATTAGCGAAGACATGAAAGTCATGCGGCCCTCCATGCTTCCGGGTCTTGTGAGTGCAGCCAAGCGTAATCTCGATCGCGGCGCATCAAGCCTGCGCCTGTTCGAAATCGGACGCCGTTATTTCCGCGGGAAAGGCGGCGCGAGCGATGAGAGGCCAACGCTTGGCGTCATCATGGCGGGCGAAAAGGATGCGCGGCGCTGGATGAGCGGCAAGGCGACCAAGTTCGATGCCTATGACGCTAAATCCATCGCGCGGGCGTTGCTCGCTGAAGCGGGTGCGCCGGTGAACAAGCTTATGACCATGGGCGAGGCAGGGGCTGAGTTTCATCCTGGCCAATCCGCAACCCTGCGGCTGGGACCAAAGAATGTGCTCGCTCGCTTCGGTATGTTGCATCCAGCCACGCTCAAAGCGTTCGATATCGACGGCCCGTTGGCTGCCGTAGAGATTTTCCTCGATGCGATCCCTGAAAAGAAGAATGCAAGCTTTGCGCGCTCTTCCTATTCGCCTCCTTCGCTTCAATCAGTGACGCGCGATTTTGCTTTCCTTGTGCCGGCAGATTTGCCCGCCGCCGATCTGGTTCGAGCGGTGGCTGGCGCGGACAAGAACAACATCGTAAGAGCGCGCGTATTCGACGTCTTCGAAGGTGAAGGCGTGCCCGAGGGCAAAAAGTCCATCGCTTTGGAAGTGCTCTTGCAACCGCAAGACAAGAGCTACAAGGATGCGGACCTGAAGACGATTTCCGATGCGGTCGTCGCGGCAGCTGCGAAGCAAGGAGCGGAGCTGCGCGGTTAATCCGTGCGGGCCACAGCCATGACCTCCGACAGGCGCACCTTCGCGATTATCTCGCACCCTGACGCGGGTAAAACCACACTTACCGAGAAGCTGCTGCTGACCGGAGGCGCGATCCATTTGGCGGGCGAAGTCAAAGCGCGCGGGGCGGCCCGGCGGGCACGCTCCGACTGGATGAAGATCGAGCAGCAGCGCGGTATCTCTGTTACCTCCAGCGTGATGACCTTCGAGCGTAATGGCATCACATTCAACCTGCTCGACACGCCAGGGCACGAGGATTTCTCCGAAGACACTTACCGCACGCTGACGGCCGTCGATTCCGCGATCATGGTGCTCGATGCCGCCGCCGGTATAGAGCCGCAGACGCTGAAACTGTTTGAGGTCTGCCGCCTGCGCTCAGTTCCGATCATCACCTTCATCAACAAGATCGACCGCGAAGGGCGCGATCCATACGAATTGCTCGACGAGATCGCGGACAAGCTCGCGCTCGACACCGCGCCGATGAGCTGGCCGGTCGGCATGGGCGGGCTGTTTGAAGGAGTCTATGATTTCGAAACCGGCGAACTCCATTTGCCTGAGGGCGATGGCAAGGAGTTTCGCGGGAAGACGATCAAGACCGAAGGTGCAGAGGACCCGGTGCTCGCGGATCATATTTCCGCTGAAGGGGTAGCGCGCATTGCCGAGGAAGGCCTGCTGGCACGCGAAGGCTATCCCCAATTCGATTTCGATGCTTATCGCAATGGTGATCTGACGCCGGTCTACTTCGGATCTGCCTTGAAACAATTCGGGGTCGAGGAAGTGATTGAGGCGATCGCCAAGTTCGCGCCGCCGCCGCGTCCGCAGCCCTCCGCTGACGGCGAGATTTCGCCCGAGCGTGACGAAGTCACCGGCTTCATCTTCAAGGTCCAGGCCAACATGGACCCCAACCACCGCGACCGGATTGCATTCATGCGGCAGGTTTCCGGCACCTTTAAGCGCGGCATGAAGTTGACCCCGTCAGGACTTGGCAAACCGATCGCAGTGCATTCGCCGATCCTGTTTTTTGCGCAGGACCGCGAGATTGCCGATACGGCAGAGGCGGGCGACATCATCGGTATTCCCAATCACGGTACTTTGCGCGTGGGCGATACGCTCAGCGAGAAGAACGAAGTGCGCTTCACCGGCTTGCCGAATTTTGCGCCGGAAATCCTGCGCCGCGTGCAACTGAGAGATCCGACCAAGACCAAGCAGCTTCGCAAGGCGCTCGACGATCTGTCGGAGGAAGGCGTGCTGCAGGTGTTCTATCCGGAGATCGGCGCGCAGTGGATTGTCGGGGTGGTGGGCCAGCTGCAATTGGATGTTCTCATCAGCCGCTTGTCTGCGGAGTATAAAGTCGAAGCAGGTCTTGAGGCTGCGCCTTTTGCCACCGCACGCTGGGTCAAAGGCGTGGGGCAAGCGCTCAAAAGCTTTGAGGAGTTCAACCGCGCGAACCTTGCGAAGGATCGCGATGGCGATCTCGTCTTCATGGCGAAGAGCCCGTGGGACGTGAACTATCAGGCGGAAAACAACCCCGACCTGACATTCTCGGCCACGAAAGAACGGTAGGCTTGCCCGCTGCATCACTTCGCGGCATGGGTTTCTCATGAGCAGAGGCCCGACAAAGCAGATCTTTATTAGCCAGCGGCTGAAACTCGCCTATTTTGACTGGGCGCAAACCAAAGCTGATCGCGAAAAGCCGACGCTCGTGCTCGTCCATGGCGGGCGCGACCATGCGAGGAGCTGGGACTGGACAGCTGAAGCGCTGTGTGAGGACTGGCGGGTGGTCGCGTTCGACCATCGCGGGCATGGTGACAGTGAGTGGGTGTCAGACGGAAACTACCGCGCGAATGATATGGTTTATGACTTGGCGCAGCTGGTGCATCAGCTGGGTGTTGGACCGGTCACAATCGTCAGCCATTCGATGGGCGGCAATGTTGCATTGCGCTATGCAGGCGTATTTCCGGACATGGTGAGAAAGATTGTCGCCATCGAGGGCGTCGGCCCCAGTCCGAAATGGCAGGCAGAGCGGCGCCAAACACCGTATTCAGAGCGTTTTGCCGAATGGATCGGGAAGAAGCGCGCTGCCTCAGGCCGGACCCCGCGCAAGTACAAATCCATTGAAGATGCCTTCGCGCGGATGATCGAAGAAAACTCATATTTGACCGAGGAACAGGCGCGCCATCTGACTATCCACGGCATCAACCGTAATGAAGACGGGACATACAGCTGGAAATTCGATCCGCACCTCAATGTCTGGGGTGTCGAAGATATCGCAGACGAATTTCTTCAGCAGATCTGGGGCGCAATCACCGCACCGACCTTGTTGCTCTATGGCGCAGACAGTTGGGCTTCCAATCCGGAAAAAGACGGACGCATAGCTCACTTCAATAATGCCGAAGTGATCGAGTTTGAGAAAGCGGGCCACTGGCTTCACCACGACCAGTTCGATCGGTTCATCCAGACCCTTCGCGATTTTCTCTAAGGCAGGAGCTTTTCTGATGGCTGACTTTTTTGACGCGCTTGAGGAAAAGCATGTCGCGATGATCTCAAAGCAGCCGGTGTTCTTTGTCGCGACTGCAGCGGCAGATGCGCGGATCAATCTTAGTCCCAAGGGCTATGATGCATTTCGTGTGCTTTCACCCACTCAAGTTGCCTATCTAGATCTCGGTGGTTCAGGCAATGAGACCCATGCGCACCTGTCGGCGGATGGCCGCATCACTATCATGTTCTGCGAGTTCAATCGCCCTGCGCTAATCTTGCGCATTTACGGCAAGGGCCGTCCGGTTCTGCCGAAGGATGATGAGTGGGATGGGCTGGTCGGCCACTTCACATTGCTTCCCGGAACACGGCAAATCTTCGTGATCGATATCGAGAGCATCCAGACCAGTTGCGGCTGGGGCGTACCGTTCATGGAATACAAGGATGAGCGCCACACTCTGAAGAAAGCGCATGCGCAGTTCGATCCGGATGAGTGGGTTGCGAAGTATCAGGCCCGCAAGCAAAGCATTGACGGCTTGCCGACGCGGCCGACCGATCGCTTCTTCGCAGGCGACTAAAGCGGCAGCGGAGCGCTTTTGTGGAGCTCACCTTTGCGACCTATAACATCCACAAGGCCGTTGGTGTGGACGGTCGGCGCGATGCGGACCGCATCATGCGTGTTCTGCGCGAAGTGGATGCGGATGTCATTGCATTGCAGGAGGCCGATCTACGGTTTGGCTCCCGCGCAAGTGTGCTCCCACGCGCAATGCTCGATGACACGCCTTGGCTGCCGGTCCCCGTCGCAAAACGCCGCCGCAGTCTGGGATGGCATGGCAATGCCCTGCTGGTTCGGCGTAAGTTCCAAATCCTCGCGGCAGGCGCGCTTGACTTGCCAACGCTTGAGCCGCGCGGCGCTGTATTCGGCGAGATCAGCGCAGGCGCGCATCGCTTCCGGGTGCTTGGTACACATCTCGATCTGTCAGGTCTGAGGCGGCGCGATCAGATCCGCGCATTGATTGACTGGAATGCGGAGCGCGAAGAACGCTTGCCAACGGTTCTGATGGGCGACTTTAATCAATGGGGCAGGCTGACCGGAGCGATGCGCGAGTTCGGGATGAGCTGGCAACAACTTGCTCCAGGACCCAGCTATCCCGCTCAGCGGCCTATCGCGCGGCTCGACAGGATTGTGACGACGCCGGATTGGAGTTGGGTGGGTGGAGACGTCCACCACAGCACCACTGCCGCGCAGGCCTCAGACCATTTGCCAGTGTTTGCAAAGCTTGGCCTGCCTAAAAAATAATCACAAGCCCAAATATTAGGCAGTAACTCCACCGGTGTGGCCGGTAATTTCTCGTTAACTTCTGGATTCCCTTACGTCAGCTGAAATTGGCACAGCTCTTGCTGATGCGGGACTCGCTGTAAAGCGAAGCCGGGTGTCGCTGAAAGACCAAAGGCCCGAAACCAATAAGGGGGCACGGATGAAGTTCATCATCGCCATAATAAAACCGTTCAAGCTCGACGACGTTCGCGAAGCCCTGGGTGGCATCGGCGTTGCGGGTATGACCGTATCGGAAGTGAAGGGGTTTGGCCGCCAGAAAGGCCAGACAGAGATTTACCGCGGCGCGGAATATTCCACGAATATGCTGCCAAAGGTGAAAATCGAAGTCGCTGTGAGTGACGATATCGCCGCTCAGGTGGTCGAAACCATTCAGACGACTGCCAGAACGGATGCCATCGGGGATGGCAAGATTTTCGTGCTCGACCTCGCCACTGCAACCCGCATTCGCACCGGTGAGACCGGCGAAACTGCGCTGTGATCCAGGGGACTTCACTGATGAACCGCAAAACTCTTTCCTATGCTGCGCTGGCCACCGGTCTCGTGGCTCTGGCGCAGCCGGCACTCGCCGCCGCGCCTGTCGCTGAAGCGGCTGAGGCTGTCGCAGAAGTTGCAGAGGCCGCCGCGCCTGCTGCTGACGCTGTCTCGCCCGGCACCGCTTACATTTTCAACACGCTGCTGTTCCTGATTGGCGGCTTCCTCGTGATGTGGATGGCCGCTGGCTTTGCCATGCTTGAAGCTGGCCTTGTCCGCGCAAAGAACACATCGACGCAGTGCATCAAGAATATCGGCCTCTATTCGATTGCCGGCCTGATGTTCTGGGTGATCGGCTATTCGATCGCTTATCCCGGCTTTGCTGAAGGCTCGCTCGGTCTCTTCGGTGTCGGCGGCTTCCCGTACGACATGCAAGGCGTCGGCGAAGCGGACACGGAAACCGGCTATTCCGTCGCATCCGACTGGTTCTTCCAGATGGTCTTCTGCGCAACGACCGCTTCTATCGTGTCCGGCACCGTTGCCGAGCGCGTGAAGATCGTACCGTTCTTCTTGTTCGTCGTTGTGCTCTGCGGCTTCATCTACCCGACTGTTGTCAGCTGGGAGTGGGGCGGTGGCTATCTCGATAGCGTACACGGTTTCTCTGACTTTGCTGGTTCGACGCTGGTTCACTCAACCGGTGGCTGGGCAGCGCTTGTCGGTGCTCTCATCATCGGGCCGCGCCTCGGTCGCTACGGCGCAGACGGCAAGGTCAACGTCTTTCCAGGCGCGAACATTCCGCTTGCAACCTTGGGTACGTTTATCCTTTGGCTTGGCTGGTTCGGCTTCAACGGCGCATCGCAGCTCGCGATGGGCACGGTTGGCGATGTTTCCGACGTTTCGAAGATCTTTGTGAACACGAACATGGCAGCTGCTGCCGGTGTGGTCGTCGCGATCGTCGCAACGCTGATCCGCTACAAGAAGGCTGACATTACCATGGCGCTCAATGGCGCGCTAGCCGGCTTGGTTGCTATCACTGCTGAACCGCTTGCTCCGACCGTAACAGGTGCGATCATCATCGGCGGTATCGGCGGCCTTCTCCCGGTCATCTTCGTTCCGATCCTCGACAAGCTGAAGATCGACGATGTTGTCGGCGCGATCCCGGTTCACCTGGTTGCTGGTATCTGGGGCACCATGATCGTTCCGCTCTATGGCGACGCGACCTATATGGGCCAGCTCGTTGGCGTCCTGCTCACCGCAGTCTTCGTCAGCATCGCCAGCGCCATCGTCTGGTTCGCTCTCAAGGCCACCATCGGTGTTCGTCCGAGCGAAGAGGAAGAGATGTCAGGTCTCGATCACGCGGAAATCGGGGTGGAAGCCTATCCCGAATTCGCCCGGACTTAAATTTAACCAGTTTGGCGGGGAGAGATTTCTTCTCCTCTCCCCTCTCCCCGCCTCACCTCGTTCCTCCTGCGAACGAACACCTGGAACGGGCCGAAGCTCTAAGAGCTTCGGCCCCTTTTTTATGTGCTGTTGGAGAGGATTGGCTTGAGGCGCGACCCTAGTCGCACCAGTCGCGCCATTCCCAAGGACCATCGCCTGAGGCTAGCTTCTTCTCGATCATGTGGTCAGCGAGATTTTCCACTGTGCCATCCTTATTGACCCGGCGAACTGCGCGCAGCTCGCGGCCATACTGGTCGCGTGGAGCTGAAGCACCGCCGTCCCATTCAAACGGCCCGCGATTAAGCCAGCTTTTGAGTTCCCGCTGCGCTAAAATGGCTTTTGTTTTCTCCGCCTGACATGCCCCGGCGATCTCCGGCGCATCAAAGCCGGTTAATCTGATCCGCCTGGCATTCTGGCCATAGCCGATAGTCACTGTGTCACCGTCGCTCACGCAGTGGAAGGGTCGGCCTCGCTCGCCACACGTCCCGAATTGCGTGCCTATTGTGCTCCAGTCTTGCGGAGCGATACGCGGGCCAAAGACATACCATGCACCGACCAGCCCGATCGCCAGCACCGGCGTCGTCCAGCGCATCCAATGGCTCCTGCGCTTGCGGTACTTCCAACGCGCCACGCGATCCTCTTGCATTGCAGTTGCAGTCAGGCAGACTTGCCCGATTGCGCATGACCTGCCAATCCTTGGGCTGGGACGCGTCAACAGGGGACTTGAAAGCATGGCAGGACGCGCGCGAACCATCGAAGAATTCATCGCCAATATGGGCGCGGGGGCGCAATTGCCTGCGCCTGATTACAAACCCTATGAGCCGCAAGACGGCGACGTCTTCATCACCTGTTGGGCGAAAAGCGGCACGACCTTCATGCAGCAAATGTTCCATCAATTACGCACGGGCGGCGACATGGACTTTGACGACATCAGCCGGGTTGTGCCGTGGGACGATACCGGCGCGCTGTGCAATTTCGATATGACCGCGCCGCAAAACGCTGATCCGCGCGGTTTCAAGTCTCACCGGGACTATGAGCGGCTGCCTGCGGGTATGCGCTATGTTGTGACACTGCGCGATCCGAAGGAGACCTTTGTCTCATTCTATCGCTTCATGGATGGTTGGCATATCGAACCCGGCGCAATTGCGATGGAGGAGTTCCTGCCTGTCTGGATGTCCGGCGGGCCGGGCGGGTGCGATTATTTCACGCATTTACTGAGCTGGTATGCGCGACGGAAAGAACCCGACACGCTTTTGTCGACCTATCGTTGGGCGGTGAAGAATAAGCGCGCCATGATCGAGCGGATGGCTAAATTCATCGGGGTGGAGCTGACACAAGAGCTTGCGGACCTCGTTGACGAGCGGACTACGCGGGCGTTCATGGTCGAGCACATGGACAAGTTCGATGATGCGATGGTCGCACAAGCGCTGGAGGAGAAAGTCGGCATTCCCGCAGCAAGCGACTCCACCAAAGTCCAGGCAGAAGGCAGCGATGCGAAGACTGTCCCGGCAGCGATTGCAGCAGAGATCGATGCCATGTGGACGGAGCGCGTTTTTCCAGCGACGGGTCATGCTGACTTTGCTTCGCTTGCAGCTGAGGTCGATGCCTAGCTCTTCTCTTCCCTGAAACGCACTTAGCCGCTAAGCGCGCTTAAAGACAGCAGGACAAATGCGCCATGAGCGACAGCAGCGACAAGACCACCCTTGCCAAAGCCGAAGTGCTGATCGAAGCGCTGCCATACTTCCAGCGTTATGCGGGCCGCACTTTCGTGGTGAAGTATGGCGGGCACGCGATGGGCAACCCCGATGCCGCGCGCGACTTTGCGGAAGACATCGTGCTGCTCAAAGCAGTCGGCATCAACCCCGTGGTCGTTCACGGCGGGGGGCCGCAAATCGGTGCGATGCTGGAGAAACTGGGCGTTGAAAGCACTTTTGTCGATGGCCTACGGGTCACCGATGCGGCCACCGCTGAAGTCGCAGAGATGGTCCTGTCGGGTGCGATCAACAAGCAGCTCGTTAGCTGGATCGCGGGTGCGGGCGGCAAGGCTATCGGTATTTCCGGCAAGGATGGCGGCCTCGTCACAGCCACCAAGGCGGAGCGCACCACGCGCGATCCGGAAAGCAATATCGAGAAAGCAGTGGATCTCGGATTTGTCGGCGAGCCGTCGACTGTCGATACTACAGTGATCGACACCGCGGTCGCCTCCGGCATGATCCCGATCATCGCTCCGATCGCTGCGGGCGCAGATGGCGAGACCTACAACATCAATGCAGACACGATGGCGGGTGCCATTGCTTCGGCGCTAGGTGCAGCCAGATTATTCCTGCTGACCGATGTGGCGGGTGTCATGAGCAAGGAAGGCAAACTGCTGACGGATCTCACGCCAGATGACATCGCGAAGCTCAAGGAGGACGGGACTATTTCTGGCGGCATGATCCCCAAGCTCGAAACCTGCGTCTCAGCGGTGGAGGCTGGCTGCGAAGCAGCAGTTGTGCTTGACGGGCGGGTCGGCCATGCGATGCTGCTCGAATTCTTCACAGCCCGCGGTGCCGGCACGCTGATCCGACAGGGGTAGCCCAGCAAGACGGGATCAAACTCTGGCCTTTACCGTATTATCTCTGTAATACGGCGCCAATCACATCAAGACAGGTTCGCAATGCAAGCTCTTTACACTCTTTACGACATCATCGCGATGCTCACCAATGTGCTGGTGATGCTGATCATCATCCAGTTCATTATCGGGCTGTTGTTTGCGTTTAACGTGGTCAATCAATCGAACGATTTCCTGATGGCATTCTATAATTCGATCAATCGTTTGCTCGACCCGCTCTTGCGACCGATCCGCAATCTGATGCCCAGCACCGGAGCGATCGATTTCAGTCCGCTCGTGTTGATTATCGTCTTGAACATCATCCTGATCGTTCTTTCTGGCATAATCCGGAGCGTCTAGTGACAGCCACGCGAATTGACGGGAAGGCGTTCGCTGCGCGTCTGCGCGAACGTGTAGGCGAATATGCTGCGAGCTTTGAAGAGGCCGCTGGCCGCAAGGCTGGCCTTGCAGTGGTTCTGGTCGGTGATGACCCCGCAAGCCAGGTCTATGTCGGCAGCAAGGGCAAGGCGACGTTGGCCGCGAATATGGCGAGCTTTGAGCACCGCTTGCCCGCAGACACTTCCTCTGAAGACCTGCTCGCATTGGTTGAACAGCTCAATCAGGATGAGAGCGTAGACGGTATTCTCGTCCAGCTACCATTGCCGGATCATCTCGACGAGCAATCGATCATTTCCGCGATCAGTCCTGACAAGGATGTCGATGGCTTCCACGTCATCAATGCAGGCCGCCTTTCAGTCGGGCAGAGCGGTTTTGTGCCCTGCACGCCGCTGGGCTGCATGATGCTGCTGACAGACCGGTTAGGCGACCTATCCGGCCTGGAAGCGGTCGTCATTGGCCGCTCCAACATCGTCGGAAAGCCGATGGCGCAGCTGCTGCTTGATGCCAACGCAACCGTCACGATCGCCCATAGCCGCACCAAGGATCTGCCCTCCGTGGTTAAGCGCGCAGACATCGTCGTTGCCGCAGTCGGTAGGGCTGAGATGGTAAAAGCCGAATGGCTCAAGGAAGGCGCAACGGTGATCGATGTCGGGATCAACCGCTTGCCGCCGGAGCCGGGCAAAGAGAAAGGCAAGCTTGTGGGCGATGTCGCGTACAACGAAGCGAGCGAAGTGGCGGCGGCGATCACGCCTGTACCTGGCGGCGTCGGGCCGATGACAATCGCGGTACTCTTGCGCAACACGCTCGTCGCTGCGCATCGCAATGCCGGCCTCACGCCTCCGGAAGACCTTTGAAGCGTTTAGCGCTCCTGATCGGCCTTGCCGCCACGCTCGCCGCTTGCGGCCAGCAGCGTCCGCGCATTCCCGACAGCGTCATCAATCGCGCGCTCGCAGGCGCTCCGGGTGAAGCCCAGCCCAGCGAAGTCGTGAAGGCAGAGCTGGAGTTTGCGCGCGCGGCCCGCGACACCGGCCAGTGGACCGCGTTCCGCTCTTTCGCAGCACCCGGCGCGATCATCCACGGCCGCAATGGGCCGATTGTAGCTGACCCGTGGCTCGCGAGCCAGTCGAACCCAGAGAAGGCGGTACAATGGGAGCCTCGTGCAGTCTGGATGAGCTGCGACGGGGCGCTGGCTGTCAGCTCAGGCCGTTTCGTCGATCCTGAAGGACTTGTCGGAACCTATGTGACCGTGTGGGAGCGGCAGAGCGACCGGTCCTACAAGTGGACTTACGACATTGCCGCTCCGGACAACCCGCAGCCGCCCGCCCGTCAACCACTTCCGGATTTGGGTCCGGAAGACATCGTAGTCACGCGCATGGACTCGATCCGCGGCCTCGTCGCGCATTGCCCGCGCTCAGGCGAGGATGTGCCCGCGGCGCCTGCCGTCACCATCACCGATGATGCGTCGCAAGGCGGCAAGATGTCACGCGATGGGACGCTGCGCTGGCGCTGGGAGCATAACGGCCCGGGCGAGCGGCGCGTGGTGGTCGACTGGCTAACACCCGGAAAATGGGAAACGGGCCTCGATCAGGCTCTTCCCGCGCCGGAAGAATAAGATTAGAGGGCCGGTCCATGACCGAGCTTTTCATCTCTGCCTTTATCACGCTGTTCGTAGTGATTGACCCGCCCGGCTGTGCGCCTATCTATGCGGGCCTCACCAAGGGTGCGACGCAAAAGCAGCGCACTTCTATGGCTTTGCGGGCAAGCGCCATTGCGACAGTCATCCTGTTGTTCTTTGCTCTGCTGGGCGAGGAATTGCTCGACGCGCTCCATATCGAGCTCGACAGCTTCCGCATCGCAGGCGGCTTCATGCTGTTCTGGATCGCATTCGAGATGGTGTTCGAGAAGCGTCAGCAGCGCCGCGAGGAACGCGCCAACAAAGTCGCCGCAACACCCGAAGTCGAAGACGTTTCCGTCTTTCCCATGGCTATGCCGATGCTGGCAGGTCCGGGCGCGATTGCCGCGATCATGCTGCTAATGAATGAAGCGGACACGACAGAGGAAACGCTGGTGGTGCTTGGTGCTCTGGGCGCAGTGCTGTTGATCACAGCGATTGCTCTGGTGGCGGCGGGACCGCTGATCAAGCTGCTCGGCGACCGCGTCGAAGCGGTCATCACGCGCCTGCTGGGCGTGCTGCTCGCAGCGCTTGCCGCGCAATATGTGATCGACGGGCTGAAAGGCAGCTTCGGGATTTGAGGGTGCTGCGGGCGTCTGTGTTGGATGCCCGCTAACGACCCAATTGCGGACGTTCGTGCATTCTGCGATCATCCTTCAATGCTCAAACCAATTTTCATCTCATTGCTCGCGTTGTTCTCGGTTGCGAACATCGGTCAGCAAGGCTGGGATGATCGCACAGCATTCATTTATGCGACGGTCGAACACTCCGAATGGTGTCCTGCCGGCAATGTCCAGCTAGACCTTCGAACTGGCGAGTTTGTCCTGACGGAGCGTGCTGATCGAGAAAACTGTCAGGACCCGGATATTGAGAGGCCAAGCCGAAAGGGAAACTTGAAAACGAATGACCTGCAAGCGTTGCGTAGAGCATTCGATCTAGCTCAACGCGAAGGGCTTGAAGCGAAAATTTGCCAAGAGGGCGGCAAGCCAGACTACATCATCATTTCAAATGGCGGTTTGCCAACTTTGGTCGTGACCACTGGTTCAGCTACGGAACATGCTCCTGATAGACTTGAGTGCTGGAGCAAACCCGCGACGGCGTTGCACGATTTGCTGGAACCGATTTTCGATCCATACAGGGATGAACTCAGTAATTAGCCCTGCGTCCGTTTCCCACCCCATTTCCAGACATTTCCTACTTTATGTGCGTTGCGTAAGTTGGGAGCGCATCTTTGAATACCTCGATCACCCCTCGCATGAGCGGGGAAATGCTCATTGGAGTTTTGAAAAAATAGGAAAAGTGTCAACTTTGTTGGAAAGGCAAAAAACGGCGGAATTCTTAGGGATTGAGGCCGATTTAGCGAAGTTGACAGGTGTCAACTTTGTCAACTTTGTTGGAAGGACTTCGGGAAGTGCTTTGCATGGCGAATTTACCGCTCGGTTCGGGGCCGGTTCAGGCTTGAGGCGCGATCCATATGTCCATGCTTAAGCGCTTTCTCGCATCGGCTTTCCTGATGGTATACGCAAACATAACCTCTGCGGCGCAAGCCCAGCCGCTGCCTGACTGGAGCCTTGCCGAACTAGAGGCCGCAATTGCCGACAAGGAGCTTGGCAAAATCCGCGCTGTCGCAATCGAGCAAGCAGGCGAAGCGGTCTATCGAAAGCGCTTCGATGACGAGCCAATGGGCGATCCGGTTGATATCAAGTCCGCGGGTAAGTCGATTACAGCGATTGCTGTCGGCATGGCGATCGATGACGGCGCGTTGTCAGGCATCGATGCAAAAGTGTGGCCGCTCTTGGGATCAAGCCGAGGCGATGCGGCTGCAGATATCACGGTTGCAGACCTGCTCGGCATGTCGTCAGCGCTCGATTGCAACGATTGGGAGCGCAAGTCTCCCGGTCAGGAAGAAAAGATGTACCGCCGCCGTGTCTGGCGCGATTTCGCGCTCGATCTGCCTTTGCGCGAATTTGCTCGCGATGCTGACGGGGATGGGCCGTTTTCCTACTGCACGGCCGGCGTGTTCCTGCTGGGCCAGGTGGTTCAAGAAGCCACGGGCGAACGCTTCGATGCCTACGTCCAGCGGCGATTGTTCGATCCGCTCGGCATTGATGGCGCGATCTGGCGCAAGTCCAGGTCCGGAGAGATCCAGTCAGGTGGCCAGCTTACGATCTCTGACGACGCCTTGCTCAAGATCGGGCGGCTAGTGCTGGGCAAAGGCCAGTGGCAAGGCGAGCAGCTCGTCTCTGAGGACTGGATCAAGCACATGCTGACAACGCGGCATCAGCTTGGCGAGCATGTCTATTACAGCAATCTGTGGTGGTCGATTCCGCTGCGCGCTGGCGGGGGATATACCGGCGCGGTCATGATGAAAGGCAATGGCGGCAATATGGTCGCGCTCGTTCCTGCCTATGACGCGGTGCTTGTTGTACAGACAGAGAATTACAACAAGAAAGACGCAGAGCGGTACGCCTTTACGGCCATGACGACTTTGCTTGGTAGCCTCGAGCCGGCAGCGCAGTCTGCGGCAAAGCCGTAGCGCTCATTGCAGCGTGATGATCTCTTCATCGCCATCGGTGCGGCCGTAAAACTGCATCAACTGGATGAGCAGCTCGCAACGTGCGTTCAGCGTCTCGGCTTCTAGCAGTGCCTGCTTACTTGCAGGGTCAAAAGGAGCGATCTGAGACACGCCGTTGATCAGCGAATGGTCATCAAGCCGTTCAACGGATTCCCAATCGACCCGGTAGCCCTGACGATCCGCAAATTTGCGCGCTTGCTGCTCGAACCCCGCGCGTTCAATCGGAGAAAGCACCGCGCTGCCATTGTCTTCGAGCAGCTCCGCCTCGACTTGGCGGAAGCTGGTCGCGACATCCAGTTCCTTGACCATCCGGAATCGCGATTTGCCTTCAAGAATGAGATTGTAGCGGCCATCATCCATCGCTTCGATCTCGCCGATCTTGCCCACGCAGCCGACGGAATAGAGCGGTGCGCCTTCGCGCGATTGCTGCGGCTGGATCATCGCAATCTGGCGGTCTCTGACCAGCGCGTCACCAACCAGCTCGCGGTAACGTGGCTCGAAAATGTGCAGCGGCAATTGCAATCCGGGAAACAGGATCGCACCAGGCAAGGGGAAGATGGAAAGGCGAGTCGACATCAAGCGCTCAGTATGGCCTATCCGAAAAGAATTTTCGACAGGCGCCGACGCATGGTGACGACCCATTCGTCTTCCAGCCCCACCGCTTCAAAGATCTGCAGCAGTTTGGCTCTCGCTGCGCTGTCGTTCCACTCGCGATCCCTTTCGACCATAGCCAGCAGCGTATCTGCCGCTTCATCGCGCGCGCCGGCAGCAAACGCGGCTTCGGCAAAGGCGAGCTGCTTGTCCATATCCTCAGGGTTCGCCTGCGCATCAGCGCGAAGAGCAGACAGTTCGCTGTCATCAACCTGATTGTCGGCAAGTTCGATTGCACTGGCAGCTGCTATGATCGCAGGATCGTCAGCGAGCGCTGGATTTTGCTTGATCGCTTTGAGCGCAGCTTTCGCTTCCGCAAGATGCCCTGCCGCGATCAGCGCACGCAGCAGACCTGCTTGCGCGGGGGCATTGTCGGGTGCCATATCAATAACTTGCGCAAAGATACCCGCTGCACGTTCAGCATCCCCTCCAGAAAGCACATCTTCACCCATCGCGATGAATTGCTCGATGTCCAGCTGCTGCGCTGCCGCAGCGTCACCACCCGCACCCGGTTGAACAGGCAGCTGGCCGAGGATCTGGTCCAGCATCTGCTTGAGCTGGGACTCTGTTCGGGCATTGGTCAGGTCAGCAACCGGCTGTCCTTGAAACATAGCATAAACAGTCGGGATCGATTTGACTTGGAATTGAGCGGCGATGAACTTCTCTTCATCGACATTGACCTTGGCAAGGATCACGCCCTTGTCGGCATATTCAGCAGCGACTTTCTCCAGCACAGGCGTGAGCGCTTTGCAGGGTCCGCACCATTCTGCCCAGAAGTCGAGGATCACGAGGCTCGACATGGATGGTTCGACCACCGTCTGACGGAAACGGTCGACCGCTTTTTGCTCTTCGAGATTAAGACCCATGCTGGCCACGTGTGAAGCTCCTTGATGAAGCGGATCGGCTGATGGACCCACTGTTTGAATGCATGAGCCACCATGTGGGTCCGCAGGCGGGTATGTAAAGAGCGGAAAAGGGGAGTCCTGCTCCTGATCGCAGCCTTCTTCGCGCAATTGCGCGTTTTGATGCAATTTTGCGCTTGCGGGGTACGAAAGGCGCTGCTAATCGCGCCGCCTCCCCAGCGAAAAGAGCGCTTAGCGCCTTCGCTAGCGAGCGTCAGTGAGCGGGCGTAGCTCAGGGGTAGAGCACAACCTTGCCAAGGTTGGGGTCGGGCGTTCGAATCGCCTCGCCCGCTCCATTTTTCAAAGACTTACAGCCGATCTCTGTGTTTTCCATGAGAAAGACATGAAAAACGCGGTGTGGGAACGGCTCGCGAATAGCGCAATTTGGCTCAGATTGCCCACCGACACGCTCGAGCTTTTCGACGAAAATCGAGAAGTGCTGAATGACCGTGTTCTTTTTGGCTAACATTCGCAGCCAGGCTGCAAGACAATCGAATATTTAGGCGGCACGACAATTGCCTTGGAAATTGAATGGCTAATTCGTGGCTGTTTACGACCGAAGGCTCAGCGATTTACCATTCACTGTCCTTCTCAAAATTTCGCTTTGCGCTTTCTAATCACTTCGGCAAGCATCGCGGTTAGTTGCGCATCATCATATTCCACTTTCTTCTCGCCAAGCCCCCGGACCAACTCAGCTTGCCCGGTGGCTGGCCCAGTGCCGTAGCTCATTGGTGTCCTTAGCATTTCTTCATGGCCGATATTTTGCGACCATGCCTTGATCCATTCAATCGCCATGACCGCCGTGCTACGGCAATGAAAATTTTTATCGTAAGTGAACTGACATCTGCAATTGGGGGCGGGAAAGTCGGCTGCTGCTTTAGGCGGTCGGGCAGTTAGGCGCTTTGTCCAGTTGAACCACAAAGCTTCCGGCAACCGATATTCCGAACAGCCCGGCAGTTCGGAATATTGCGCATGTCGAGCAAGCTGATGAAGCACCAACCTCAAGACATTGAAACATGAGCAGTTAGTGCTTGGCCTCTTTCGAGAACATGACCGATCTAGTTTGTACTGCCAAATTGGTATGACAGAATTTTCAGATTGGGCATACATGATGGATTGACAAAAAAATATACCAATCTACTCTTCAGTGCAATAATAAGCGAATTTAGCGGGAGAGAACTGATGGGGTATCGACTCGAGTCGTGGTGCGGCTTCGTACGCAAGCAACAGATTATCGCTGGAATGTTGACTGGGTCAGCAATTGCTCTGATCCCAGGCGCAGCCTTGGCTCAGGATAATGCGAACGATGGATCTGCTATCGACAATAGCGAAGAGAACACAATTGTCGTCACGGGTATACGGAGCTCGCTAGCAAGCGCGCTGAACGAGAAGCGCAACGCTGATAGCCTGATAGAAGTGATTCAAGCGGAAGATATTGGCAAGCTTCCTGACCAAAACTTGGCAGAAGTGCTTGAGAATATCACAGGTGTTCAGATCACGCGTGAGAACGGTGTTGGTACCGGCGTCCAAATCCGAGGTACGGATAGCAACCGACTTGAAATCAACGGCATTACTACCGTTGGCGCTGGTAATGGTCGAGGCGGCATAAACTTTGAAGACTTGAATCCGGCTATCATCGCGGGCGTCGAAGTCATCAAGGCGCCAGAGGCGTCGACTATTGAAGGTTCTGTTGGCGGCACGATCAACTTGAAGACTATTCGGCCGCTCGATTTGACGGATACTCTCCTAAGCGTACGCGGGCAGCTTGAAGACAGTAGCCTATCATCCGGTGGATTGGACCCAAGGTTGTCGGCTGCTTTTGGCAAGACATGGGAGACATCAGACGGACGCAGGTTTGGTTTCGTCTTGAGCGGCAGCTATACTGAGTCAACCAACACAGCTTTTCGTCCGCGCCTCGATCGCGATAATCTAACAGACTGTACGGGCGACACTCCTCCGACCTCTTGTCCAGCTGGGGCCACAGGCTTCCTTGGGGTTCAGTTCTTGAATCAGGTTCAAGAAACGCAGAACTTCGAGACTTTTAATATCGCAGGCTCAATTGAAGGCGAAGTGACCGACAGGCTTACTCTGTTTGCGGATTATATTTACACCGATCAGACCCGGCGACTCGCGGGATCGAGAGTTCAGTTTTCTAATGTTAGCCGGTTGAACGGTGCGAGCGATGCAAGCGGCACCGGTGCCAATATCAATTTCACGGACTTTGAGACTTTTGATCTAGGGACCGATGCAATTGGCCAAGACCTTGGCAGCATTCTAGCTGTTACGGCTGGCACTTTCACACCCTATCAAGCGTCGGACTTTGCAACTCTCGATGACTTCAGAAATGCCGGCCGCGGTGCGCCATTCTTGCGCGTATCAAGTGACAACGGCTCACGCCTTACGACAAGCGATGTTTTCAGGGCTGGCGGTAATTGGGAAGGCGAACGGCTGACTGTAGCCGCTGAATTCTCGCGGGTAACAGCAGACACGGTCAATCCCAACCTGTCTTCGACCCTGAATTTCATCAACCCCAACTCCGATATTGCCCCGAACAACTCAGCTGGCACGAGCTTCAGGGATGAAAACGGCATTCCGATCATATTCGACTTCAGAGATGGGATTTCCTTCGGCATCAATTTTGCAGATCCATTTGCTCCAACTCCTGACCAACTGCTCGATGGAAGCAATTATGTGCTTGATGGCACGCCTACATACTCCGCAAATGTCCAGGAGAATGCGGAAAACGCATTCCGGATTGATGCCTCTTACGACCTCGCCGGCGCGGTCGGCTTCATCACCTCTTTTGATGCGGGCTATCGCTACAGCAAGCGCACAACCCTGAGAGACAACAGGCAAGCTTCACGGAGTGGTTCAAGCTCGCTAGCTGGTAGTCTCAACGCGGGCGGTATCGCAGATCTCCTCACGACAATCCCTGATAATTTCGGGGATGGCACGGGCAGCGATCTGTTCGTTTCGGGTGTATTGCACCTTGATCCTACGAATGGTGCGAACCCGGAAGATACCGTGGCTGCAATCAATGCCGCCGCCGCTGTTCAGGGACTTGGACCAATATTCACCTCGGACCTTGAGTCGATTGCGGGTGACTTCTTTGACATCACGGAAGAAACGCATGCCCTGTATGGGCAAGTTAACTTTGCGACCGAGGATGGACGGTTTCGCGGGAATGCCGGCTTGCGCTGGGTAGACACTTCGATTTCGTCGACAGCTAATGTTCTGGGTAATGGCGTTCCTACCCTCAATACCGTAAACAGTGGCTATGATCATTTCTTGCCGCGAGTGAACCTCGCCTTTGAAGCAACAGACGACATAGTTCTACGGGCATCGTTCTCCAAGGAGATCAATCGCCCCGGGTTCGTAAGCATCTCGTCCGCGCTGGAACTTCCGGATGCAGGCGGCGTCAACAGCAACGCCGTAGCCGGGAATCCCGATCTTCGACCGGAAGAAGTTACCTCTTATGATGTGTCTGCGAGTTGGTACTTTGCGCCTGAGGCCGTGATCAGCATTGGCTATTTCCGCAAAGAGCGTGATGGACTGTTTGGTGTCAACGTTGACGAACCAGGCGGCCCGGGTGATCCGGGCGTCAACGCCCCAAACACCCGCGACACAGTCGGTCCGGACTGCGAGGGCGGCGGGATTTTCTCCCCACTAACCGAAGCGGGCATTTTCGGTAACGGCGAAACAGGGGTCTGTGTCGGCCTGCAAGCGCCATTCAACTCAGACGGGACAACCACTCAGGAAGGTGTTGAAGTCGCGTTCCAGTATAATCTGAGCGATTGGGAAGACAGGCTGGGCAGCTTTGGATGGCTCTCCGGTCTTGGCCTTGTTGCGAACTACACCTACCAAACGGAAAGCAACAATTCCGGTTTTACTGACATTGCTGGTTCGCGCGCTCAAGCAGTCTTCGCTTCGCTGGGTTTCGACCCAGCCGTGAATCCGGTGCAGCGTGAGACCGCAACTTTGCTGAACCTTTCAAAGCACGCCTACAACCTTACAGCCTATTATGAAAAATATGGTTTGTCTGCGCGTGTGCGCTACACATGGCGTGATACGTTCAGAACAGATGATCTGCCCGGTACAGGCAACGTCTTTGAACCGCTTGGCTTCCGAGGCGCTGTCGAACCTCGAGGGCAGCTAAACGCTGGCATTAGCTACGACATCACTGATCAGATCAACGTTGGGGTGGAGGGAACTAATCTGACTAAATCTAGTCAAAACATCTCTTGCGTGAATGATGGTGCATTGCTTTGCTACGAGGGTATCACCGACCGTCGAATTCAATTTGGTGTTCGATTCACTCTTTGAGCGAGCTTCGTTTTGGACGACACGAACTGCCGAGTGTGTGATAGCTTGTGTTCAGCGCGCACTTGAGGGCGATAGGCCGGCTGCCGCCAACGAAGGAACTTGGCGGCAGCTAGCAGCGCCAGAAAGTTATGGGGCTCAATTAGAAGCAGGATTAGTTACCTAGCAATCGTCATTTCGTTTGGAGCCGGGCCAGATATGCGACGCAAGCGGCTGTTTGAGACAGTGGCAGAAAAGATTTCCGGACTGATCGACGAAGGTGTCTACGCGTCGGGCACTCGCTGGCCCAGCGAGCGAGAACTTGCCGAGAAGCTTGGCGTGAGCAGAGTTTCTGTCCGAGAGGCTGCAGTTGCCCTTCATGCGATTGGACGTCTGGAAACCAAGGTAGGGCTCGGCGCTTAAATAGTTGAAAAAGAACCAGCAAAAAGCGACCACCTGTCAAACGCGAGCGCATTTGAGGTCACGGAAGCAATGATGCTCGTAGAATCCGAAGCCGCTACACTCGCGGCGTAAATCAGTTCCGATGAATCGATTGCCAAGCTTAGCGATCTGATTGCGCTCATGCAGTCAGGGAAATCGGAAAGTACTGACAGACCTGACGAACGGTTTCATCTCGCCGTTGCAGAAGGGTCTCTACATGTCCCCATCGTACATACCATTTGATCGCTTTGGCGAATGCCTGGGGATCTTTGGAAGGATAAGACGATTTATCGGGCCGGATGTAATTACGATCGTTGTGCGCGGAGGGTAGAGCACCGTGGCCAGTTGGCTTTCCATAATCGCCCAGCGATATTTGCGAATTGTGTTCTGTGTCGGAAACATAGGCGCGCGCGAGCCAAGTGCCTCTCTTACCCTTCTTCGAATCGCCTCGCCCGCTCCATTCCCACATTTTCGTTGAACGTGACGAACTTATAAGCCAGCGCCCGGTTCGCCTTGAGCATTTTGTGTCATAAATGCCGCAAGCTGGCACCTGAATGCGGCTTCAGCCCTCTACAACTCACATTCCTAAGAGTTTGGGGTTGCTATCTGGCCAACACTCGCTACCTGCATGATACATTGTTACATTGTAATGTTATTACGTTCTCTGGAATCGGGAAGGCCTCTTCGTGAAACGCTACACATCGCACTGCGCTATCGCTGCTATGCTTACTGCATCAATCGCCGCAACGCCTGCTTTTGCAAATGAGACTTCAGCGGGAGTAGCAGTCTCATCTGATGAGCAGCCAGAAGAGCGTGCGGCTGCGCGAGAAGAAGCGCGGGAAAGCGATCCTCACTATCGCGGAGACATCATTGTTGCGGCAGAAGCCCTGCAGCAGCTTGATTTCATCGGCGGACAAGATGTCGTGGAACTTGACGAGATCCAGCGCGATCTCAACGGCCAGCTCGGCGATCTTCTGATCAAGCTGCCGGGTGTTTCAGCGACTAGCTTCACTCCGGGTGCTTCGCGTCCGATCCTGCGCGGCCTTGATGGCGAGCGGGTACGCGTCCTTGTCGACGGGCTCGGCACAGCGGATGTCGGCAACACTTCAGCCGACCATGCGACAACGATAGATCCTCTCACTACTGAGCGTGTGGAGGTTCTACGCGGTCCTGCAGCGCTGTTGTATGGCAGCCAGGCAATCGGCGGCGTCGTCAATGTCATCGACCGCCGTATTCCGGTAGCGATCCCTGAAGATGGCTTCCACGTTGAAGCACTGGCTGCGGTCGATACCGCCACTGATCTGCGCAGTGGCGGGGCATCGCTTGACTTCGGGCTTGGCGAAAATGTCGTGTTCAACATTGGCGGGTCGTTCCGTGAAACAGATGATGTCGAAATTCCAGGCTTCCAGCTGTCTGACGATTTGCGTGCGGACTTGCTTGCCGATGCGGAAGAGGAAGAAGGCGAAGGCGAGTTTGAAGAAGCAGAAGAGCTTCGTGAGGCTGCCAATCAGAAAGGTTTCATTCCAAACAGCGCGACCGAAACCTGGACTGCTCATGGCGGCGTAGGCCTGTTCTTCGGCGACTCGCGCGTCGGCGCGTCTGTATCTTATTATGATACTGACTACGGCCTGGTAGGAAACCCTGAAGGCGGACACGCTCACGGTGAAGAGGGTGAAGGCGAGGAAGAAGAGGAAGAGGGCGAGGAAATCGTCACGATTGGCCTGGAACAGCTTCGCGTCGATGTGCTCGGTGATTTTGCATTAGGCGAGGGCTTCCTTTCGCGCTTGAAGGTTCGGGCCGGCTATTCCGATTACACCCATACCGAGTTTGAAGGCCCGGAAGTCGGCACTGTTTACGATACCGAGACCTTCGAAGCGCGCGCAGAGCTCGTCCAGAATGGCGGAGGCGTGATCGGCGTTCAATTCAAGTCGCGCGACTTTGCGGCGGCTGGCGAGGAAGCGTTTGTCGCGCCTAACGACACCACGCAGCTTGCGCTATTCACCGTCCAGGAAATCGAGCTGTCAGAAAGGCTCCAGCTTGAAGCAGCTGGCCGGTATGAGATGGTCGATGTCGAGTCTGATGTAGTCGGCGTAGAGCGAAGCTTCGATCTGTTCTCCGGTGCGCTTTCGCTTGTCACAGAGCTTGGCGAAGGGGTCCGGGCCGGTATCACGGGCTCGCGTTCCGAGCGAGCTCCGGCGGGCGAAGAGCTGTTTGCAGACGGGCCTCATATCGCAACGCAGCAGTTCGAGATTGGCGATGTCGATCTCGACACAGAGACCGCTTGGGGACTCGAAGCCTTTGTTCGCGGTGACATCGGCGATGCAAGTTTCGGCGCGTCGGTATTCTACCAGGACTTCGACAGCTTCATCTATCTCAATGCCACCGGCGAAGAGGAAGATGAGCTTCCGGTCTTCGTCTATCTGCAAGACGATGCCAAGTTCTTCGGGTTCGAGGCTGATCTCAACATGCCGATCGTCCAAACAGACAGCTTTGACCTGATCGCTGACCTTCGCGCATCCTATGTTGATGCCGATCTTGATGCGGAAGGCGGTCTTCCGCGTATTCCTCCTGTCAGTCTGCTCGGCGCGCTTGAAGCCCAGTTCACGTCCCTTGATGTGCGCGGTGAAGTCCAGTGGTTCGGCTCGCAAGATGATGTGGCGGAGTTCGAAACGGAAACAGACTCCTTCGCTTTCACGAACCTCTATGTTTCATGGCGTCCGCTGAAGGACAATCCCGGCGTGGTGGTCCAGCTTGCCGGCGAGAACCTGTTCGATGTGACCGGCCGTCGCCATTCCAGCTTCACGAAAGAATTCGTGCCGCTGACCGGTCGCAATGTCCGGGCAAGCGTGCGGCTTAGCTTCTAGAGCTTGCGGAAGAGCGCCTTCGTCCGCCCCCCATTTCGAGCGGAGGCGCTCACCGCATCCTTAATTCTCTGCTGCGAAACTCAGCTCTGCGTGCTCTTCAAGCCGCTTGACGAGGTCTTCCCCGAGGAACGAGCCTGGCGTTCCAATGCCGCCGGGCTTGTCACATGAGAGCAAAGCAATCCCGGTTTCACTCAGCATCCTGCTGGTCGAGCCATAGCCCGGATCATATTTGCCTTTGACGCCGTAATGCAGCTTCTCGCCATTGGGCAGATCGGCCACAAACAGCACATCGTAAAAGCCGTTTTCGCGCTCTTCCTTGCTTGGACCTTCACCCGGCTTGGGCGGCTTTGCCCCGAACGGATTTTTCATCATCTCCGCGACTGCATTCGCCGCTGCCTTGCCTGCATCGCCGGGGCTCGTCAGCATCATTTCGTCATAAACAAAGTCTTCGCCATAGGGATGGCCGAGCAGGAAGTTGGTGCGGTGGACGTTCTTGGTGTTGATCGGCGCCATCACGAATGGCGCGGCCCATTTACCGAGGTCGCTTTCATAACCCGGCACCATGCCCGAGGGTTGGCTTGGCCCTTCAAATCCCGGGGTCAGGCCGAAGGAGCTGCGAAGGATATTGATGATCTTGGGATTGGTAGCCGCAGCTTTCATCGTTGCAGTAAGGCTCGCGGCCGTCCCGCCAGAGAACGTCCCTTGCATCGCGCGCACGCGGCCGCGAATGCGCGGCGAGGGCTTGCCGGTGCGCTTTTCGACTTCCTTTTGAGTCATCAACACGCCCAAGTCGAAGGGAATGGAATCAAAACCTGAGGAGAAGCAGATCCGCGCGCCGCTCTTTTTCGCGGCCTCTGCATGCTTGTCGATCTGCTCGCGCATCCATGCTGGCTCACCGCACAGATCCGCATAGTCGGTGCCGGTTTTCACACAGGCTTCGACCAGCGCATCGCCATAAAGCTGGTACGGGCCCACCGTGGTGAGGATCACCTTCGCGCGGCGGCACATGGCTTCCAGGCTTGCCAGGTCGTCAGCATCGGCCACCACGAGCGGCGTCGAGGCCGGCGCGCCAATCTCATCGCGCACGCTTTCCAGCTTTTCCAGACTACGCCCTGCCATTGCCCATGTGGGTCCGTCATCGCGCCCGCCATAATGGTTGCTGAGATATTCAGCGACCAGACGTCCTGTGTAGCCGGTCGAGCCATAGACAATTATGTCGAATTCGCGGGATTTGTCAGCCGTATCTTTAGACATGGGGGGTTATCTCCTTTGCGCTTGCTCCATGCGCTTGAGGCTCCGCAGAGTCAAAGACGTTACGGAAAGGACGCTGCGACCAGCGTGACGATGCGAATCCAACGAAGTTGACAAAGTTGACACCTGTCAACTTGGCTAAACTGGCCCCAAACCCGCAGAATTCTACCGTTTTTGACCTTTCCAACAAAGTTGACACTTTTCCTATTTTTGCAAAACTCTGGCGGGTTGCGGCGTTGTGAAGCGTAATGCAGCCAAAACTCTCAAACAGTAGCTCGGCGCAAGCGTGTAGGAAATGTCGAGCCGCACAACAGTGGTTCTCCCGCACAACATTCTACAAATCCCGGCGCCCAGACCTATATCGCAAGCATGAGCCTTTTGCCGGTCCTGCTTGTTTTCCTGCTTATCGCCGGGTTCTTCCTGTATCGCTGGTGGGCACGCAAACAGAAACGCGCCCGGCTCTTGGCAACTCCACTCACTCAAGATCAACGCAAGACCGTTACGCAGCTTGTGCCGATCGTGCGCCGTTTGCCCCGAGAATTGCACGCCAGCTTCGAAGGCAAGATCAATCTGTTTCTCGATCAAATGACCTTTCGCGGCCATAACGGCATTGAGGTGAGCGAAGAGATGAAGCTGTCGATCGCTGCGCAGGCCTGCCTTTTGATCGTCAACAGTCCGGCCTGGTATCACACGCTCCGGAACGTGCTGATCTACCCGTCTGCGTTCCGCACAGGGCGCAGCAGCCTTGATGGGAATATCGTACATGAGCGCGATTTCCATATGCTTGGCGAAAGCTGGGATCGCGGTCCGATTGTTCTGTCATGGGACCATGCCTTGCAAGGCGGCCTCGATGCCCATGATGGCTACAACGTGGTCATCCATGAATTTGCGCATCAACTCGACAGTCTGACCGGGCACACGAACGGCATTCCGATCCTGCGCAAGGGACAGGCCTATGAAGGCTGGGAAAAGGCAATGTTGGACGCGTATCACGACCATGTCGCACGGGTTGAACACGGCCAGCACACGCTGATTGATCCTTACGGAGCAACCAATCATCAGGAGTTTTTTGCAGAAGCGGTCGTAACTTTCTTCGAAAAGGCGCAAGCCTTACGCAGGGAAGAACCCGCTCTCTATGCGCAGCTATCCGAGCTGTTGGCGCTTGATCCGGCCACGTGGACCTAGGGGCTTGTGTCGGCGTTCTCCTGCTCGTCCAGATAGCTCCAGATTTGCGAGATAACGACCGAGCCTTCCCCGACGGCTGACGCGACGCGTTTGACTGAGCCTGCGCGTACATCTCCGACGGCGTAAATGCCCGGATAGGATGTCGCGTAAGGCGAGTTTGATCCCACATCGTCCCCGCACAAAACGAAACCGCGTTCGTCGAGCTTCACGAAGCCAGACAGCCAATCGGTGTTCGGAGCAGCGCCTACCATGATGAACAGGTTAGCTGCGTTCAATGGTTGAGCCTCGCCTTGCTTATTCACTTCAATGCTTTCGAGCGAGCTGTCTCCATTCAGCGCAGTGACCTGCGTTTCATAGTGAATCGTAATGCGCGGGTCCGCTTCCAACCGGCTGCTGAGATAGCTCGACATGGAGGCGGCCAGCGATTGTCCGCGCACCAGAACATGGACGTGGCTGGCATGACGGCTCAGGAACATGGCTGCTTGTCCAGCGGAATTGCCGCCGCCTATGATCGCGGCTTCCTTGTCCCTGCAATAACGCGCTTCCATGTCGGTCGCGGCGTAATACACGCCCGCTCCCTCGAAGTCTTCGAGCCGGTCAAGCGGGAGCCTCCGGTACTGCACGCCAGCCGAAACAAGAATCGCTTTCGCGCACACTTCGCTGTCGCAATCGAGCCGGATGCAGAACACCCCGTCTTCGCGCCGGGTGATGGCAGTGGCGCGGCGTGGAACAGCGAAACGCGTGCCAAACTTCAGCGCTTGAACATGACCGCGCCAGACGAGGTCGGAGCCCGAGATCCCGGTGGGAAATCCCATATAGTTTTCGATCCGGCTGGAGGTTCCCGCTTGTCCCCCAATGGCGACGTCGTCGACCACCATGGCGCAGAGACCTTCAGCGCCCGCATAAACACCTGCAGCCACTCCCGCCGGTCCGCCGCCAACGATCAGGAGGTCGAACACTTCCTCGCGTGCGATGTCTTCATCCAGCCCGAGAAGTCGCGCGATCTTGAGCGGAGTGGGTTCGTCGATCACTTGGTCCTTGCCGAAAATCACTACCGGATCATTGTGCGTGATGCGGCAGGCTTCCGCTTCGGCAGTGGCGGCTTCGCTGTTGAGATCGAGCGCTTCGAACGGGATCTTGTTGCGACTTGCAAAGGCGACGATGCGCTTTAGGTCTGCGCTGCGATCCGCACCGATGATCTTGAGCGAGCTGTCCGAATCCTCCAGCTGCCGGCGTCTGCGCGCGGCAAACACACTGATGATGATGTCCGACATCTCCGGGATTTTCCCCATCAGCTCGAGCATTTGCGCGCGCGGGGCTTCCAGCGTTCGCGTATCCTTCGCCGCGCGCATCGGCAGCGTCACTGTGCCTCCGTTCAGAAAGGATATCTCGCCCATGAATTGCGAGGGGCCCAGCGAGGCTTCGAGGTGGCGTTCGCCTGTGAACGGATTGACAACTTCGATCTCGCCTTCGAGCACATAGACAAAACGGTCGAGCGGATCGCCCACTTCGACGACAAACTCGCCCTCAGCGTAAGTTCTGGTCTCTGCAATCTCGCGGATTGCGTCGACGTGACTTTCGTGCAGCGGTGTGCGCTGCATCTGTCTCAAGTCGTTGGCAAGGGATTCCATCTGCTATCTCGCACGGCCGAGGGGAGACCATGCATTCGCCCGCGCAAGCACCTACTGCAAGCGGATTCTCAGCCGACAATCTGCATTGCAGCCCTTAAAGCCGCGGCAGTGTCACCCCGCGCTGGCCCATATATTTGCCCGCCCGGTCCTTATAGCTCGTCTCGCAGCGTTCATTGCCTTTGAGGAACAGGAACTGGCACGCGCCTTCATTGGCGTAGATCTTGGCCGGTAGCGGTGTAGTGTTGGAGAACTCAAGCGTCACATGGCCCTCCCAACCAGGCTCGAGCGGCGTCACATTCACGATGATCCCGCAGCGCGCATAGGTCGATTTGCCAAGGCAGATCACCAGCACATCTTCGGGCACGCGGAAATACTCGACTGTACGTGCCAGCGCGAAAGAGTTGGGCGGAATGATGCAGACATCGGTCTCGCGGTCGACGAGGCTTTCCGCATCGAATTTCTTCGGATCGACTGTGGCCGAGTTCACATTGGTGAAGATCTTGAACTCCGGCGCGACCCGCGCGTCATATCCATACGAGCTGAGGCCATAGCTGATTACGCCTTCGCGCCTTTGCGCTTCCACGAAAGGCTCGATCATGCCGTGCTCTTGCGCTTGCGTTCGAATCCATTTGTCTGAGAGAATCGCCATGCCACTCAGATTGCGCAAGCAGGCCTGAGGAGCAAGCGGTCCTCGCGCGTTATCCGGAAAGCAGTGCGCTGGGGCTTGGAATTTGCGCCAGGTCAAGGTTGAGCGACCGGATCGGAAGTACACTCTCATGCATTGACGGATTGACAAATGCGCAGGGCTTGCGCAAATTTGTCCGGACAAATTTAAGGAAGAAGTACGATGTCGGATCTCCCACCCCCTTACACTGCGCTGACGCGGCACCCTATGATGCCGCGCACAAGCCATGATGAAGCGGCGCGATTCAACTTCCTCACGCATTTCAACCGCTATCTTTCAGGCGCAATCGGGAAGGGCAACAAGCTTGCCTATGACAAGCGCGTGTTGCCTGCATTTGTTGAAAAACATGGGCGCGAGCCGGAGCATCGCTACGAAATCCGCGACGCGATGAATGAAGACCCGTGGCATCGTATGTGGTCCGCTTTGAAGCGCAACTCGATGGAAATGCGCCAGCACAATGGCCGTCAGACGGTGCTGCGCCAGCTGGACGAGCTTGATGCACAGGCGCGCCAGTTCAACGAGCATTCCGGCATGCTGGAGCTGGATCCGACTGTCGAACAGCCGCATTACCAGACTGCAGTTGACATTCACTGCCAGCCCGGCGGCTATCACTCTGAAGAGCGCAGTGGCGATGTGACAGTTGGTGCGAATTATGATATCGGTCTGTTTGCGACCACTGGCGGCGCGCTGGGCGGACTTAATGATGGCGGCGGTCAGGCGATTGTCGAGTGGATCAAGAAAGAGCGCCCTGACTGGCAGCCACGCCGCATCCTCGATATCGGTGCAACGGTTGGTCATAACGCCGTCCCGCTGGCGCAAGCTTTCCCTGATGCGGAAGTGATTGCAATCGATACAGCTGCCGCATCGCTGCGTTATGGCGCGGCGCGCGCTGCATCGATGGGCGTCAAGAACATTAAGTTCGTGCAGGCTTCGGGCGAGGACCTGTCGCGCTGGGCTGACGGCTATTTCGACTGGGTGCAGACCACAATGTTCCTGCACGAGCTGTCGTCCAAAGCGATGCCGCGTATCCTCGCTGAAGCAAACCGCGTGCTGGCTCCGGGCGGCTTGATTTTCCATATCGAACAGCCCGAATACACTGACGAAATGCCACTGTTCGAGCAATTCATGCGCGACTGGGATGCGTTCAATAATAATGAACCGTTCTGGTCTGCGATGCACGGTCAGGACTTAAAGCAAGTCATGGCGGATGCCGGCTTTGCGCGCGATGACCAGTTCACCGTGGGTGTTCGCGCGGTAGTCGATCCAGAGATTTTCCCGCCATCGCCTGACGAGGGCGAAGAAGACTTTGGCCGCGCTGCGATCTGGAACGCCTACGGCGCGTGGAAACCTCTCGCGCAGGCGGAAGCGGCGTGACAAGCCCGGACGATCCCGGCTTCGATTGGGTCGAGGCCTCTGGCAAGCGGGCCAAGGGCAAACGGCCTGAATACTTTTCCGATCCGGCGCTCGACAGGCTTTACTCGACAGTCTTTGCGCTGGCAGCGGAAGTCTCTGCTCTGCGCGAACGACAGGATACCGTTGAACGGCTGCTCGACGAAAAGGGCACGCTGCGCCGTGAAGACATCGACCGATACGAGCCAGACCGGGCTGCGGGAGACGAGCGCGGGCTCGCAACACGCGCTTACATCAACCGCATCATGCGGGGCTTCCAGCAGGAAGTTGAAGCGATGGAGGCGGCGGACCCGCCGATCATGGAGATCGTGGAAAAATTGTCGCGCGAATAGGGATCTCGCTGCGGCAATAGGGGAGGGAAAACGTGGAATTTCTTAACATGCATGAGCTCAGCATACTGCGCTGGGTTCATATCCTAGCGATGGTCTATTGGCTGGGCGGCGAATGGGGCGTCTTCCAGACCAGCTATCATGTGACCAATCGCGATCTCAGCCTGGAAGAACGCAAGCGGCATATGGAAACCGCTTACCGGATCGATATCCTTGCGCGTACAGGCATTGTCCTGCTGCTGCCGCTCGGGCTTCATATGGGCAAGCTCTATGGCTTTGTGCCCATGCTGGAAGGGGCGGGCATCTGGTGGATGTGGCTGTTCTTTGCCGTCTGGCTTGGCATGACCTGGACCGCTTTCTTCAAGCGCGAAACAGACATTGGCATCACTGTCACTAAAGCAGAGGAATTGCTGCGCTATCCGCTGATCATTGCGCTGTTTCTGTTTGCTTTCATGGCGATGGCAGGTTCCGGCCCGATTGAAGTCAGCGAAGGCAATCACTGGTATCCATGGAAGATGGCGCTCTATGCATTTGCGCTTTGCATTGGATTGTTCTTGCGCCTCGTGATGCGGCGTTGGACAACACGCTTCCGGGTGCTCGCAGCGGGTCCCAATGCAGCGGAAGAAGCAGCATTGGAACGCGAGATCACGCAAGCGCGCTTTGCGGCCTATGTCTACTGGATTACCATCGCCTCGGTCTGTTTCCTTGGCGCGGTTAAACCGTTCTGAGGCAAGACGCGTAACGACAAAGGAGAGCCGGTTATGGACCGTCGGACATTGTTAGGGGCGGGTGCGGCCGCAAGTGCTGCTGGTGCTTTCAGCTGGACCCAGTTTGCCTCACCTGCAGTGGCGGCGGAAGCGAAGCCCGGTTCGACTGAGATCAACATGCGCTCTGACGGCACATACGATACTGTACCGCTGAAGAAAGACACGATCTCGCTCGCTGTGGCGCAAACGCGTGTGGTCCCTGTCGAGCTTGGCAATATCAAGCAGACGCGCCGCGCAAATGTGCAACATATGTGCGATGTGATCGACATCGCGAACGGCTTCTCAGGCGCGAAGGACCTCATCTGCTTTCACGAGTTTCCTATCACCGGATACCGACATGTCTGGGACTTGGGTGATGCGCGTAAGATCGCAATCGAAGTACCGGGCGAAGAGACGGAGATGCTCGCTGCAAAAGCCAGGGAATATGGCAGCTACATCGTATTCGGGTCCTATGTTCGCGACCCTGCATGGCCAAAACGCTTGCTCAGCATCACGACGATTATCGATGACACCGGCACGATCATCGCCAAAGACTGGAAGGCGCGCAATCTGAAGGGCTTCTTCCCCGGTGGGCGTGAGCTATTCACAACGACGATCTACGATGTGCTCGACGAATACGTTGAACGTTATGGCTGGGACGAGGTTGTCCCGGTGATCCGCACACCGATCGGCAATCTCTACACCAGCTCCTCGCAGCGTGAGCCCGAGCTGTTCCGAGCAGCTGCGATGAAAGGCACGGAGATCATGCTGCGCACAGCGACCGGCAATTATGGCGAGCTCGATATCCGCGCTGTTTCTTTCTACAACAGCGTCTATTCAACCATCGCGAATAACTCCGCATCGCCGGAGAACGAATACTACCTTGCGGATTCCAATCCCGGCTATGCCGGCATTGTCGGACCGGATGGCGAATTCTTCGAGAAAGCCGAAACCGACAATGAAACGCTGGTCTACGGCCGCATACCAATTGGCGATTTTCGCGCGCGCCACCGCCAGCCGATTGTCCATAGTGAGCTGGTGATGCCGGTTTATGACAAATATCGCAGCCCCTATGGCCCGAACCTGATTGCTGACTATCAGCCGACCGATACCGCCGATGCGGGGCGCTATCTGCGTTCGAAGACGCGCTGGTAATCGCGCTGCAAATCAAGGGAATATTGCATGCCTGCCTATATGATCGTTACCGCCAGTATCAAAGATCGCGATGCCTTTATTGCAGGCTATGGCGCAAAGGCGGCTGAGCTTGTGACGCAATTCGGCGGCGAGTATCTGCTGCGCGGTCCGGGTGCGGAATTGCTTGAAGGCGATTTCGGCGAGGGCGCAGGAATGGTGATCTCGAAATGGCCTGATAGGGAAGCGGCCAAGCGCTTCTGGAACAGCCCGGAATATGCGGAAGCAAAGAAGTTGCGCGAGGGCATTGCGGACTGTCAGGTGCTGCTGATTGACGGACCGGAACTTACCGCTTCATAGAAGCGAGGCAATGAAGCCTGAAACACAGTCAGAGCGCGATCTGTTCGCAGGCGATCTCTATGGCGAGATGTATCAGGCCGAGCAAAGCGATGCGCCAACGCGCTTTGCCTTTGCAGATATCATTCCCGGTCTTCTGACGTGCCTGGTTGCGAGCCTTGCTGCGTTGTGGCTGTCAGAGCATTATGGCTTTCCCGCTGTGCTTTTGGGCCTCATCATCGGGCTTGCGCTGAACTTTCTGTCCGAACTTCCTTCGCTGGGTGCAGGCCTCGATTTTGCATCGCGTCACTTCCTGCGGATTGGGATCGTGTTGTTGGGGCTGCAAGTCACCTGGGCAGAGATCAGCGGGATGGGCTGGACACCGTTTCTCGGGCTTTTCGTAATTATGGGCGCTGCTTTTGCGGCAGGTCTCGTCGCTTCCAGCTTGGTCGGGCAGGGGCGCTATGCTGGCGTTCTCGCAGGCGGTGCGACGGCCATTTGCGGCGCGTCTGCTGCGTTGGCGATTTACGGTGTGATCGGCAAGGAGCGGCTCGATCCTTCGCGCTTCACCATCACACTGGTTGGGGTGGCTTTGGCGAGCGCACTGGCGCTGACGACATATCCGCTGATCGCGGCAGGACTCGGATTGAGCGATAGTCAGGCGGGCTATCTGGTCGGCTCCTCGATCCATGACGTCGCGCAAGCGATTGGCGGGGGCTATGCGATTTCAGATATTGCTGGCGATCAGGCGACGATTGTAAAACTCGCGCGCGTGGCTTTGCTGGCCCCGGTTGTCGCGCTGGTGGCGATCTTGCTTGGCAGTGCGGGTGAGGCAAGTGGATCGCGACCAATCTGGCGGCGGCTAACTCTACCGTGGTTCATTACGGCTTTCCTCGCGCTCGTGGTTGTCAACTCGCTGGTGAACCTGCCGCCTGGACTAGCCGAACCGGGCCTCGATGCAGCAAAGTTCCTGCTGCTGCTGGCGGTCACGGCTACGGCTATGCGCAGCCGGATGGGTTTGCTGTTGGAAGCGGGATGGCGTCCGCTAGTGCCGGTTTTCGCTGCAACGCTCGCAAGTTTCCTCGCCGCGCTGGCGGTGACTCTAACAGTGATTGCCTAACTCGGCCGCGGCAGTGCTGTGCTCGCTTTCATCTCTTCCATGGAGAACGTCGTGGTCACATCGATCAGGCCTGGCACGCGCGCGATCAGCTTTCGATAGACTTGGTCGTAATCCGCAATATCGCGCACGCGGACTTTGAGCATGTAATCGACATCGCCTGCCATCCGGTGGCACTCCATGACCTGATCGATTTCTGAGATGGCATTGGCGAACAGAGCGAGCCACTCGGGATCATGCCGGTTGGTGCGGATCGCGACGAATGCGGTCGAGGCGAAACCGATCTTCGCAGGATCAACAATCGCGACCCGGCGCGCAATGACCCCTGCTTCTTCCATTTGCTTGATCCGCCGCCAGCACGGATTGGCGGACAGGCCCACCTGATCGGCGATATCCTGGACGGATAGGGACGCGTTACGTTGAAGAAGTGCTAAGATCGCCCAGTCACGATCATCCAGTTCGAAATTCGATCTCATTCTTGGGAAAATATCCCAAGTTAACCGAGATTACCAGATCACTTTGGGAGAAATTTCTCCTGCGGCGGTGGTATAGCTGCGCTTGATCGTATCGCCAGCCAATTCATCACCACATTAAACCCAGGGGCCAGTCCTTCCATGATCGACCGTCTGTCAGACGCCTTTACCGAACATCCCGCCAGCGTTGGCGAGACTTATGGCGAGCATTTTGTCCACGCGAACAGCTTTGGCATTCGCATGATCCTGGGAGGCATTGCCTGCATGTTGCACGGCTTCCTGCCATTTCTCTTTGTGAAAACAGGCAGCAAGCAGATCGAAACGCTGCACGGCAGGATGATCGTCAATCGCAGCAAGCTGCCAGCACCGATCGATTTTGTGATTTAGTCGAGGAGCTGGTTGATCTCGACCGCGATGCCGTCGGGATCGAACACATTGCAGCCCCGTACACGGATATCCGGACGCCCATCGCGGCCTGGATAGACCTGCAGGCGCGGCGGGCCGGTCATCAACGTCCCTTCAACCGCTGCGGCCGCAGCGCAGCGGGCATCCGCATCATCGGTATTGACGACCATCAAGGCCATGCCGGAGCTAAGGCGTGTCGGATAAGGCTCGTCGACATCAGGCAGCGGAGGGTCGAGCGGCTGCAACAAGCCTACCCAGCCCAGGTAAGGATCATTGCCATTGAGCAGGACAAGCCTCGCCTTTGTGCCGGGCTCACCGACCGGCAGATTTACGCCTGATAGCGTCACTTCGACGTCGTAGTTGAGCTCCAAGCCGAGTGCATCGCGCCAGAAAGCCAGGCTCTTGTCCATGTCGCGTACGATGATCGAAGCGCGGCGCACATCTGTGGGAAGCGGCGTTGCGATTTCGACCCCGTCCATTGCGCGCCGCTCGGATTGGGAGGTGATCTCTGCCTCTGCGACGGGCGCCTCGACCGTCTGATTGTAGTTATTGACAGTGCAGCCGCTCAGCAATGCGAGTGCCCCCAATGCGATCCCCCGTCCAAGACATGTCCTCATCCATTCTCTCCCACCGCGCCGTTCCCGATCAAGGCTTCGATCCGGTCGGCATCATAGCCCAGCGCTGAGAGAACTTCGCGCGCATCCTGGCCGGGTGTAGGAAGCCTTTGAGGCGAGCCAATTCGCTTGCCGCTCATCTCCAGCGGCACGGTCGGCAGACGTACGGGTGTGCCATCATCGAGTGTAACATGTTCGAGGCCCCCTTCAGCCAGATGAGGATCCTCGAACATGTCTTGCGGCTTGCCAATCGGCGCGAAAGGCAGGCCCGTCCCGTCGAGCTTGGCGATGACTTCCTCAGCGGTGAACTGTCCGATCAGTTCGCGGATCTGCGGCATGATCGTGTCGCGTGCTTTCACGCGGCTGTTGTTTTCGCGCAGAGATTCGTCCGCCCACAGTTCGTCCAAGCCGAACAGCTTACAGAACTTCTCCCACAAGGCATCGGTGACGACCCCGATGAATACTGGATCGGTCTTGGTTTCAAACACATCATAGATCGCCCAGGCCGAAACGCGCGCGGGCATCGGCGCTGCCGGTGTGCCGGTCACGGCATATTGCGCCATATGCTGGCCGACCAAGTAAATCGTAGTTTCGAATAGCGAAGCGACGACCTTCTGCCCATTGCCGGTGCGGTGGCGCTCTTCCAGCGCAGCAAGCACACCGATCACGCCGAACATGCCGCCGGTCACATCGATCACGCTTGCACCCGCGCGCAAGGGTTTGCCTGGAGGACCTGTCATGTAAGCAAGCCCGCCCATCATCTGCGCGACTTCATCTAATGCCGTGCGGTTTTCATACGGGCCAGGAAGGAAGCCTTTCTCGCTGCAATAGATCAGGCGCGGATTGGCTTCAGAACAAGCTCCATAGGACAGGCCCAGCCGATCGAGAGCGCCGGGGCGGAAATTCTCGACCAGAATATCAGCGCCTGCGATCAAATCCTTGGCAACGGCGATCCCTTCATCGCTCTTCAGGTCCAGGCAGATTGACTGCTTGCCGCGATTGTACATCGGAAAATAGCCTGCGCCTGAACCGAGCAAGCGCCGCGTGCGGTCGCCGCCGATGGGCTCGATCCGCACAATCTCTGCGCCAAGCCCTGCAAGGATATGGCCGACCGTCGGCCCCATCACCATATGCGTGAACTCGATGACCTTGATGCCTGCAAGCGGTGTGGGTGCAGTCTCGCTCATGCAGCAATCCTTTGCCTGTAATCGAGCATGGGTCCGGCATCAGGCGTAAAGCCATAAAGTGGCTCGCCCGGAAGAGCTTCCTCGATGATCGAACGCACCTTGAGCAGCGCATCCAAATCGATCCCGGTCTTGAGCCCCATAGAATTGAGCATCAGCACCAGGTCTTCAGTGACGAGGTTTCCGCTTGCACCCGGCGCGAAGGGACATCCGCCCAATCCGCCGAGCGACGCATCGAAGGTAGTGATGCCTTCTTCGAGACCGGCGACGACGTTCGCGAGACCGAGCCCTCGTGTGTTGTGCAGATGGAGCGTTGTCAGCATGTCATTGCCCACTGCGGCTTTGACAAGCTTCGTTAGACGGCGGACTTGGGCGGGGTCAGCATAGCCCGTCGTATCGGACAGGCTGAATTCCTGTGCGCCCGCTTCTGCGGCTTTCTCCGCTAGCCTCGCAACAGCATTGGGATCGACCGCGCCTTCATAAGTGCAGCCAAAGGCGGTGGAGAGGCCCACTGCGAAGTGAATGCCATGCTCTTTTGCGATTGCCGCTGCGGCGCGGATCTCCTCGATCATCGCGGGATGATCCTTGCGCACATTCTTGATCGAATGAGTCTCGCTCATGGAGAAGGGGATGCTCACCCCGTCCACGCGCGCATCGGCTGCAAACTGCGCGCCTTTCGCGTTCGGAACGAGCGTTACGACTGTGAGCCCGTCGATCGTCTTGGCGTGCTTCACCAGCTCTGCAGTGTCCGCCATTTGCGGCAAGAGCTTTGGCGGGACGAAACTGCCGACTTCGATCTCTTTGACTCCAGTGGCGGCTTCAGCGCTGATCCATGCCTTCTTCGCTTCAAGCGGCATCACCCGCTCAATCGACTGAAGCCCGTCGCGCGGGCCAACTTCGGAAACGAGAATGTCATTCATGCGGGTTTCTCCAGATAGACCCAGGGGCGGGCAGGCTTGTCTGCAGCAAGCCATGCTGCAATCGCATCGCCTTGAGTCATGGTGAGGTCAATCGCATCCAGTCCTTCTGCAAGCATTTGCTTGGCTTCGGGATCGATGGAGAAGGTGTAGGTTTCGTCGCCGCAGCGCACGGTTTGCGCAGCGAGATCGATGGTGACGGCATTGCCTGCACAGGCCTCAACGGATTCGCGCGGCAAGGCCACGGGCAGCAGGAAATTGCGCACGCAATTGTTCTGGAAGATCGGCGCGAAACTCTCCGCGATGATCGCCTTGATGCCGTATTCAGCAAGCGCCCAAACGGCATGCTCGCGGCTTGAACCGCAACCGAAATTTGTGCCGCCCGCGATGATGGTCGCGTTCGCGAACTCTGGCTGGTTCAAGGCAAAGTCGGGGTTGGGTTTGCGCGCATCGACATCGCTGTAACGCCAAGGTGCGAACATACCGTCTGCCAGGCCATCACGCCCTGTGGAGCGCATTTCGCGGCTCGGGATAATCGTGTCCGTGTCCACATTATCGACCATGATCGGCGCAGCAATACCGGTGAAAGGCTGAGGGAAAGCGCTCATGCCGGCTCCTCCTCTTTGTTCTTCAGAGGCGCATAGTCGCGGTGGTCTGCGATTGCTCCCGCGATAGCGCTTGCGGCGACGGTTTCAGGCGAAGCAATATGCGTGCGAATGCCGGGACCTTGGCGGCCTTCGAAATTGCGATTGGTGCTGGAGATGGTGCGCGAGCCTTCAGGAAACCCTTCGCCTCCTGCGTAGAAGCATAGCGAACAGCCGGACATACGCCATTCGAATCCGGCATCGGTAAAGACTTTGTCGAGGCCTTCAGCTTCCGCTTGGCGTTTCACTGAAAGCGATCCGGGCACAACCATCGCTTTCTGGATATTCGATGCGATCCGCCTCCCATTGAGGATACGCGCTGCGCGGCGCAAATCGGAGATGCGGGAATTGGTACAGCTGCCTATGAAAGCCACATCCACCGGCGTTCCAGCAAGCGGTGCGCCAGCGTCCAGTCCGATATATTTGTGCACCTTTTCGGGTCCCTGTGGCACATTGCCTGTGACAGGGATCGTGTGCTCCGGGCTTGTCCCCCAACTCACCATCGGCGCGAGCTTTGAGGCGTCAATTGTGACCTCTTTGTCGAACTCCGCACCTTCGTCAGACTTTAGATCAGACCAGTAATGTTCGTTAAAGTCGGTAGGGGCGTAGGGCCGTCCCGCGAGGTATTCAAAGGTCTTCGCATCCGGCGCAATCAGGCCGGTCATAGCGCTGAATTCCGTCGCCATGTTGCACAGCGTCATGCGCGCTTCCATGTCCAGCGCGCTTACAGCTTCACCAGCGAATTCGACGACCTGACCAGCGCCGCCGCCTGCACCATGAGCAGCGATCAAGGCCAGAACCATATCCTTCGCCGTCACACCATCAGGAAGCGCACCTTCATAGGTCACCCGCATCGTCCTCGGTGTGTCGAGCCGCAGCGTTCCGGTGGCCATGGCATGTTCGGCCTCGCTGCTGCCGATGCCCCATGCAAGCGCACCGAATGCGCCTTGCGTGCAGGTGTGGCTATCGGGCGCGACAAGCGTCACGCCAGGCAAGACAATACCTTGTTCAGGGCTGATCACATGAACGATGCCCTGGTCCTTATCGTTCACATCGAAGAGCGTGATGCCAGCAGCTTTGGTCGCTGCGCGAGTCTCTGTGATAAAGCCTTCGCCGCCCTGCATCAGCGTGCCGTCTCCGCGCCCCGGACGCGTATCGACAATGTGGTCCATGACTGCGAACACACGTGCTGGATCAAGGACCTTGCGGCCCATCTCTGCCATGCGTTTGAGCGCGGCTGCCCCGGTACGTTCGTGCAGGAAGACTCTGTCGATCGCGATCAGGGCCGCGCCTGAAGGCGTTTCCGCCACCAGATGCGTTGCCCAGATCTTTTCGAACAGCGTCTTCGCCATCAGTCCTTCGCTTCTAGGCGGTCTGCGCCTTCATTTCCTCGTCAATCGCTGCCCAGTCGCGCGTCACCAGAGTCTCCTGGATCGATGTGCGCGTTTCCAGCATGCCGCTCCGAATCCAGTGCCAGGTGCGGCAGCGATTCTGGCCGCAGTCGGAGATTTGGATCATCTCGTAAAGATAGAGTTCTGGATCACCAGTGCGCTGCCAATACAGCATCATTGTGCGGTTATATTCGTCTAGCGGAACCGCAGCAGCCCAGCCCTGGATCAGCTCATTGTCCCACCACAGCCGACCATCGCGGAAAGTTGCCGGAAAGTCGCGGATTTCCTTCTTGCCGTCGGCCCAGGTGTAATGATTTGTCTGGTGGTAGGGATGCGGATCAGGATTGTCCGGAATGCGGCAGATCAGGCGGCTCGCATGCTTGTCCACCATGCGGTTTTCTGCGTTGAAATAGGTGTAGGTGCCGTCCCACACGCCCTCATGGCGGGCAAGCAGCGGCATGTGTTCAGCAATAGGGTTTGTCATTGGGGGCTCCGTCGTGGAAATGATTCAATTGCGGGATTGGTTCATATGGGCGAGCGCTTCGTGCCAACCGATTGCCGCTTCGCGCCCGGCCCGCAAACGTGCGAGCGCGCGGGCATGTATGGCTTCGGCAGTAATCGCAGATGGTTTCACAGGGATGGCATTTTCACCGTTCGCTTCGTTCCATGGGTCGAAGAACGCTTCAGCGCGCGCTATGCTCCATGCCTTACTCAAATGCGTGCCGAAGCGGTCTGGCGAAAGGTCAGGATAGAGCGCGCCGGGATCGCCTTTGGGTGTGGCCGGGTAGATAACCACTGAGCAACCCAGCGCTTCGCGCGCTGTTTCGATTGCCGCGCTGATGTCAGAGTGATCGTCGGACTGCCCGTGTCCGGGCAAATCAATCGCCACCTGGTCTTCGCTCGGCTCCGTCAGCTCGTGGGCTGGCGGATGCAAGACGAGCTTGGCTGCGCCTTTTTGCCCGCGCCAATGGATCAGGCTGCTATCGACCCTAAGCCAGCCTTCGTCGGCATCTTCCGGCACGTCTTTGCACTGCTCGCCGCTCGAGTGAGCGAGCAGAAAGGCAAGGCTTGCGGCCTGGTGATCCTCAGGTGTTTTGACTTTATACGCATCCCATCCCTCAGGTAGTGCGCCAAGCCGGTCGATATGTGGCTGCAGAGGATCGCCATCATAGGCTGTGATGAGGCAGGGTGGAGCGCCTGATCCACCTTCCGGAATATCGCGCGGTGCGCGCAGAACGGCGCCATAGCCGGCGCGGTAGGCATCACCCGCATCGAGCAGGTCTTCGACCCAGCCCTGTGCTTTTTCGGGATCGTCATGCGCGTTGGGGAGCCGCGCTTCATCACATGTGTGGAACCACGGGAAGAACCAGCTTTGCTCCATGATGCGGTGCCACAGCCAGGTCATGTGCTCGCCATATTCTGATGGGCGAAATGGTGGGAGATAGCGCTCGCCGAAGATGCGCATCTCCTCTTCGTTCCACACCGCATAGCCGCCCAGCGCCATCGCGCCGAACATCTGCGGATGGCGCTTGATTGCTGTCATCAGGATCACAGCGCCGGAGTGAAACCCGTATGCAAGCGGCGGCGCACAAAAATCGAGCGCTGCAACGAAATCTGCCAGCGCGTCGGCAAAGACATTGATGTCAGGCAGCTTGCCATTCTCTTCAGGCAGCGCATCAGACTGACCAAAACCCGGCGTATCAGGCGCAATACATGTGAAGTGCTCGCCCCATTGCAGCATCAGCGCTTCATATTCCTTCGAGGAACGCGGGCTTTGATGGATCATAAGCAGCGCAGGACCGTTACCACAGCGGCGGTAGTGCACTTTGCGTGGGAGGCTTCCATTCGCCTTGCGAACAGTCAGGACATGGCGCGTGATCATTGGCGTGTGCCTCCTGAAAGACAAAGGGGTCCTTGAACGAAACAATTTGCACCAGAACAATCTGCATAGACAAGTTGTCCGGACAAATTTATGTCACAAGCCTCTAAGCGGCTTTCCGGTTCCCGTCAAAGCGGAATCGCAGCCGAAACGAAGAGGCGCTGTTGGGGAAGAAATATGAGTGAGATCATTGGCACCAGGATGGTCGAAAGTGACAAGACCGCACGCCAGATCTTTGAAGAAGTCATGGCCAATCCGGCCCGCAAGAAGTTCGGCTTTGGCGAAAGACTAGCGATTGTAAATGTCGATCCGCAGCAAGCCTACACGCGGCTCGACATGTTCAAGACCTCTTACGAGACCGACCCGCGCCAGATCGAATATATCAATACGATCAGCAACTTGGCGCGCAGCAAAGGCATGCCGGTTATATGGAGCCGCGTTGCCTACAAGGATGCTGCGAGCGATGCGGGGGTGTGGGGTACGCGTACTGATACCGAAGACAGCCTTCAAAACATCAAATACGGATCGGCCCGGCACGAGTTTGATCCGCGCTGCGAGATTCATCCCGATGATCTGCAATATACAAAGCGCATGCCGAGCGCGTTCTTTGAAACGCAGCTCGCCAGCTACCTCACTTTTCACAAGGTCGACACAGTGGTTGTGACGGGTGGCTCCACCAGCGGCTGCGTGCGCGCAACCGCGGTCGATTCGCTCAGCCATGGGTACCGTACGATCGTCCCGATCGAGACCTGCGCAGACAAGCATGAGAGCTATCACTTCGCAAACCTGACGGACCTGCAGCTCAAATATGCCGATGTTGAGCCTGTCCAGACAGTGATCGACTGGCTGGAGGCGCGTTGATGCAGGAAGGCTCGGCCGATCCCGGTCTCTATGACTATCACCCATATAATGACCGCAAGAAAATCGTCTGGCCGGAAGGCAAGACCTGCGCGGTCTGGGTTGCGCCCAATCTCGAATATTACGAGATCGATCCACCGGTAAATCCGCAGCGCAAGCCTTGGCCCAAGCCGCATCCTGATGTGGTTGGCTATTCCTATCGCGACCATTCTAATCGTGTGAGCCACTGGCGCATGGCCGATGTAATGGACCGCCACGGCTTTCCCGGAAGCGTCAGCCTCTCGGTCGCTTTGTGCGATCACCACCCTGAAGTTGTCGCCGATGGCGTTGCGCGCGGGTGGGAGTTCTTTAGCCACGGGATCTACAACACGCGCTATTCCTACGGCATGTCCGAGGCTCAGGAACGCGCAATCATTGAAGACTCGCTGGAGACCGTCGAGAAAGCGACCGGACAACGCATTCGTGGCTGGCTCGCCCCGGCTCTCACGCACACGCCGCGCACGCTCGACCTGATTGCGGAATATGGTCTTGATTACACTTGCGACCTCTATCACGATGATCAGGTGCAGCAGGTCAAGACGAAGACCGGCAATCTCGCTTCGATCCCCTATAGTCTCGAAGTGAACGACCATTACGGCTTCAATGTCTATGGCATGGCGGGCCGCGAATATGCCGACAGCCTGATCAAGCAGTTTGAACGGCTTGCGGATGAAGGCGAGAAATCCGGCACTGTCATGTGCATTCCTCTCCACGCTTATCTGATCGGGCAGCCGCACCGGATTGGCCCGTTCGAAGAGGCGCTGCGCCATATCGCCGCCGATCCGCGCTGCTGGAAAGCGCGCGCTGGCGACATCATCGATAGCTGGAGGGCGCAGCGATGAGCCTTGATCCAAGCTACACGCAATATCCCAAACGGCGCGAGGGCTACGACCACGATTTATACGAGTGGTCGAACATCCACACGCGCGCTCCGGTGCGCTGGCCGGATGACAAATCCGTTGCGGTCTTTGCCAGTGTGAACCTCGAATATTATCCGATTACGCCGGAGGACGAGCCTTTCCGCGCTCCGGGACATATGGTCACGCCTTACCCTGACTATCGCCACTACACTGTGCGCGACTATGGCAACCGGGTTGCGGTGTTCCGCATGCTTGAAGCCTTTGCGAAGGCGGGCATCATAGCGAGTTTCGCAGTCAATGCGGCTGTCGCGGAACGCTATCCAGAACTGATCGACGCGGTGAAATCTGGCGGGCACGAGATCATCGCGCACTCGACGGACATGAATGGAACGATCGCTTCTTCGATGAGCGAAGAAGAAGAACGCGCGCTGATCGCAGACTCGCTTTCGCGGCTGGAAGCGGCTGCTGGCGTGAAACCTATAGGCTGGCATTCCATTGCGCGTTCGCAAAGCTGGCGCACGCTCGATATCCTCGATGAGCACGGCCTTACTTGGTGCGCGGACTGGGTGAATGACGAGCTGCCCTATCATTTCTCGAACGGCATGGTCGCCATGCCGTCGAGCGTCGACTTGTCCGACCGCCAGATCGTCGCCGTTCAACAGCACTCGGCAGAGGCTTGGGCTCAGATGATGCGCGATGCGTTTGACTGGCTGGCAGATGAGGCAGCGGCGCAAAGCTCGGCGCGTGTCCTGCCCATGCAGCTGACGCCTTACATCATGGGGCAACCCTTCCGGATCGCCGCGCTTGAGGACTTGCTGTCAGATCTCGCGAGCCGGGAACAGAGCTGGTTCGCCAGCGGTTCTGAGATTGTATCGGCTTGGGAGGCTCAACAATGACGCAAATGAAAGCGCGCAATCCCCGCACCGGCGAAGAGGACTATGAATTCGCGGTCACCTCGCGCGAGGAAATCGCCAGCGAAGCTGCACGGCTGAGAGCTGCGCAGCCCGCATGGGAAGCGATGGGACCCGAAGGCCGCGCGGCTGTGATGATGCGCTTTGCCGCTGTGATTGAAGCAGCAGCACCAAGTATCGCTGCAGCGCTATCGGTGGATACTGGGCGTCAAGCGGTTTCGCGGATCGAAGTGCAGGGCTGTGCCGGCAATATCCGGGGCTGGGCAGCGAAAGCGCCGGCGCTATTTGCTTCGCTGCCGAGCGAAGTCGAGCAATCCTTCACGCCAGGTGTCGAGATCGTCCCAGCCTACAGCGCCTATCCGCTATTCGGCGCGATTTGCCCTTGGAACTTTCCCGTGATCCTGAGCCATATCGATGCTGTCCCGGCGCTGATGGCAGGCTGTGCCGCGCTGGTGAAGCCATCGGAAATCACGCCGCGCTTTGTTGAACCGATGCGCGAGGTATTGGCCCAAGTCCCTGAGTTGCCGCTTGCCTATATTATGGGCGGGCCAGAGGTTGGTCAGGCATTGATCGAGGAAGTCGACTATGTCTGCTTTACCGGATCGACCGCGACAGGCCGCAAGGTTGCAGAGGCAGCCGCGCGTCAGCTGATCCCGGCCAATCTGGAGCTTGGCGGCAAGGACCCGATGATTATCACGGCGAGCGCTGACCCTGAATGGGCCGCTGGCGTCGCGCTGCGCTCCAGCATCGTTGCGACAGGGCAGGCCTGCCAGTCGATCGAGCGGATCTACGTAGCGCGCGATATTGCCGAACCGTTCCTCGCAAAGCTGGTCGAAAACGCGCAGGCGGTTGAGATCACTTACCCTGATCCGTCCTCGGGCCATTTGGGACCGTTTATCTTCTCCCCGCAAGGCGCAAAGGTTCAAGCGCATATCGATGATGCAAAAGCCAAAGGCGCGCGCGTTTTGTCTGGCGGTCAGATCGAGGAACTGGGCGGTGGCACTTACCTGCGCCCGACTATCCTCGCTGATGTGACGACTGAGATGGCAGTCATGCGCGAAGAGACTTTTGGCCCCGTCCTGCCTGTCACGATTTTCGATGATATCGAAGATGCCATCGCTCAGGCCAATGACACCGAGTACGGCCTGTCCGCTGCTGTGCTCGCTGGCTCGATGGAAGAGGCAGCGAGGATCGGCTCCCGCTTGGAAGCGGGCGCGATCAGCCTGCAGGATGGGGCTATGACCAGCATGGTCGGCGATGCCGCGAACGAATCGCGTAAGGCGTCGGGGCTCGGCCCGAGCCGCATGGGCAATTCCGGGCTCTTGCGCTTCCTGCGTCGTCAGTCGCTGATCCAGCAGACCGGGCAAGCGATTACGATCGACGCCTATGCAGAAGGGGCAAGGGGATAGGATCGGAGATGAGCAATCGCGCCGCCCTTAACGCTGTCATGCCCATCATGCTCGCCCATGAGGGCTGGTGGGACGGATGGTACCGCCACTATGACAGTGACGGCGCGCTGCTCGATGAGCACAAGGTCAAGACACACTGCGAGTTCCCGGACGATGGCGAATGGCATTACATCCAGCACAATTGGCTTAGCTGGGAAGATGGCCGCGAAGCGCTGTATGAGTTTGGTGGCAAGCTCGACGGGCGACGCATCCTGTGGGAGACGGATCGCTTCTCAGGCTATGGCTGGCAAACGGCAGAAGACACGTTGATGCTCAAGCTGGACCGGCTCGACGAACCTGGCGCATATTACGTCGAGATGATCAATATCGCACCGGACGGGCAAAGCCGTGCGCGGACCTGGCAATGGTTCAAGAACGGCAGACCGTGGAAGCGGACGCTATGCGATGAATGGAGGATCGAAGGATGATTGCAGCTTCAATCGCCTTGCTCACGCAAGGTATTCCTGCAGGCGAAGCACCGCCGCCATCGCAATCCACTTGTGACGCGCCGGTCTACATGGTGGTGGAAGGCCTGACTCTGGATCGCGAGCGCATGGGCGAATACGCCCGCGCGATTGCGGAAAGCGAGATCTACCAGAAGCTGGGCGGATACTACGTGACAGCGCCGCGTCCGCTGGCGGTGTTTGAAGGCGATGTTCCAGACAATTACGTCAATCTGACTGTGCGATTTCCCTGTCTCGCCAATGCAAGGGCCTTCTGGAACAGCAAGGTCTATCAGGAAGAGATCATCAAGCTGCGGCAGAACCCCAGCGCAGGCGATTACACGGTAACTGTCTACGCTGAGGCACCTTTGCGCGAAGACATGGTGGGCCGGGTTGAGACAGGCCGCTTTGTCGCCGATTTCGCCGACCACGGCGTCCCCCAAATCGAACAGGATAGTGATCAAGGAGAGGCAGAATGAGTGTCGAGCTTCAGCATCCGATGAAACCGCAGGCAACGCCTGAAGAGGTCGCCCGTGGGCGCTTTACTTCGGGCATGCGCAGCCTGATCCTGAATGATCTCGCTGGTGATATGCGCTCCGCTTACGAGCGCCGCGCGGCACCTGCTTTTAAGAAGGAACATGGCCACGAGCCGGAAACGAGCCGCGAAGCGCATCAGGCATTACGCGGTGATCCAGCCTTCAACATTTACTCGGCCATGCGCGTGCAAGCGCAGAAAATGGTTTGGGCGAGCGTTGCAGACAGCGTCGAGCGTGAAAGCGAGCGGCTGGCTGCAGAAGCGCAGGCTGTCGCGGACCTAGGGGGCGAGTTGAAGCTCAATCCCGACCTCGACGTTCCGAAGAACGTCCATGCGATTGACGTGCATCTGATGCCCGGCAGCTATACCCGCGGCGAAGACAGCCTGGAAGCCGGTGCAGTCTATGATCGCGGCCTTGCTGTGTTTTCCATGGGACTGATGGGCGCGAACTTGGACGATATCGGCTTGTCCATGAGCCAGTATATCAAGCTGCGTTTCCCCGATTTCGCGCCGAAGCGCATTCTCGATACCGGTTGTACCATCGGCCACAACACGCTGCCATGGAAGCAGGCCTATCCCGAGGCGGAAGTCATCGCGATTGATGCAGCGCCCGGTCCGCTTGCCTACGGTTCAGCGCGTGCGAAAATGCAGGGTCAGGACGTCACGTTCATGCAGATGTGCGCGGATGACCTCGCTTTTGAAGATGAAAGCTTCGACGTCGTTTGGAGTTCGATGTTCCTCCACGAGCTGTCCAAGAAGCAGCGCGCAAAAGCGTTTGCCGAAGCTTACCGCGTACTCAAGCCCGGCGGGCTTGTCGTCCATATGGAGCTGCCACCGAACGATCAGATGGGCGCGTTTGACGGCTTCTATCTCGACTGGGACAGCTATTACAACAACGAGCCATACTATAAGGGATACCGCGATGAGACGCCGCGGGATCTGACCAGCAATGCAGGCTTTGCCGAGAGCGACTACTTCGATTTCGTTGTGCCTTCTATCGGCATTTACGGCGAAGATGCGGTGCATGAAGCAGCGCAAGGCGACCGCGCGGAAGCAGTCGGTCAGGAAACCACTGGGCGCTTGGCCGAAGGCGTGATGTGGTTCGGCTTCGGTGCGTGGAAGAAGTGACATGAGCGAAGACAAACCGCTGCGTCCCGAAGACGCGCCAACATCGCTTTACGATGATCAAGGCAACCCGCGTTTTTTCGCTGATCCTGGCATGGACCGCTTCGTCGCTGTGGTGATGAACTTGGCGCAGGAAGTCTGGGTTCAGGAAGAGCGCTTGCTTGCATTTGAAGAAGCCAAGAGCGGCGAAAGCGTTGACCGTGAGGCCAAGGTCAAGGAATTCATCGACCGCGTGTTCGCACCGGTCAGAGAGGCGTGAGAACAATGAAAGCATGGCAGATTGGCCCGCGTAGCGGCATTGACGGATTGCAACCGGGCGAAATGGCAGAGCCTGAAGCGGGGCCCGGTGAATTGAAGGTGCGGGTTATCGCGGCTGGCCTCAACTACCGCGACCTGATGGTGCTTGGCGGGGTTTACGGAACCGATCTTCCTGAAACGCGCGTGCCGCTCTCTGATGGTGTGGGCGTGATCGAAGCTGTCGGTGAAGGCGTCAGTGGTTTTGCAGTCGGCGACCGTGTGGTCGCGCCGCATTTCGTCACCTGGCTGGAGCCTGAAGGCTACAATTTTGGTGTGTTTGCGCAGGATTTGGGTGTGACCGCTGATGGTTGGCTCCGCAAAAAGCTTACTCTGCCAGCGAGCGCAGCCATAAAACTGCCGGATGCCATTTCCGATGAAACCGCAGCGACGCTTGCCGTCGTTGGCGGCACGGTGTGGCATGCCATGGTCGCTTTCGGTGGGGCTGAGCCGGGCAAGCTCGTGCTCGCGCAAGGCACCGGCGGGGTCTCGATGTTCACCCTGCAACTTGCCAAGGCAATTGGTGCAGACTTCGCGATCACGTCTTCGAGCGATGAGAAACTCGCCAAAGCGCGCGATATGGGTGCGGATTTCACAGTCAATTACCGCGAGCGTGAAGATTGGGCGGCAGCGCTTCTGGAAGTAACCGGCGGTCGCGGCGCAGATGTTGTAGTCGACACGCTGGGCTTTCCGGCTCTTGGCCAGACAGTGGCCGCGACCGGCGTCAATGGCCGCATTGGAACACTTGGCGCTTTGTCAGGAACGCCTCAGGACAGCGCAACGGCAAGCCAGGGCGAGATCATCGGCAAGAACATCTTGATCAAAGGGATCGCCAGTGGTTCGCGCAGCATGCTTGCTCAGGCCATTGATGTGCTCGCCAGCAATGGCATCGCGATGACGATCGATAAGGAATTCGCATTCGATGATGCGGTTGCGGCCTACCGTCATCTGGAAAGCGGCGCGCATCAAGGGAAGATCCTGATCAGAGTGAGCTAGGCGAGGGGACGATTGCTCGCCCCCTCTTGATTCTACAGCTTAGCGATACTGCCCGGCAGTGATGAACTCACCGAAGGTTTCGCACCACACCACCACGGTAGTATATTCGCTCACATCGACGCCTTCCGGGACATCGAGCAGGAAGCCGTCAAAGCTCTTTACATCGCCGATACGAACGGCATCAGCTTTGATCGCTTCGAATTCGGCCTCGTCTTCAACGAACTCTTTGGTCAGATAGACTTTGTAGTCCGGGCCGGGGGAAAGTTCGCCCTGATGCGAGATCGCAGTCTCTGATACGCTGATCGTGCCTTCGCCCCAATGCAGGCCGTCGCTACCGCGCAAATCGCGGGTCAGCTCAGCTGAGTATTCCGCGCTTGCGGCTTGCTGTTCAAGAACGGAAGCCTCTGGCGCAGCTTCTGCGGTGAGGATGGGCAGGTAAAAAATGCCTGCTGCAAAACCGATGGCAAGAGCGCCAGCATGTGTGAGTGCGAGAAGAATTATACGTTTCATGTGCGGCCTCCCTGAGGCTGTCTGGTTGTTGTCGTTGCAACCGGTTTCGCGAGCAACAAGTGTTTGGTTACACGACCGCGCACATTTCTTGCGCGTAAAATTGTAAGCTTAGCGAGTGAAGCGCGCCACAAAGAAGCCGTCAAGCCCGCCTTCTTCAAAGATCATACCGGGGTGCGTTCGCAACCATCCCTCAGGGGTTGGTGCAAGGCCATCAGGCAAATCCGAATCGGTGATTGGCGAGGGATCGAGGTCAATCTGAGCCGCTTGCTCTTCGCCTTCCTCGCGCTCTAGCGAGCAGACCGCATAGACCAGAGTGGCGCCGGGTTTGAGCCAGCCGGAAGCGCGCTCAATCAGCCCGGCTTGCAGCTCCGCCATCTCTTCAATCTGGCGTGAACCGATGCGGTGCAACACGTCAGGATGGCGGCGGCAAGTGCCGGTCGCCGTGCAAGGCGCATCGAGCAGGATCGCATCGAACTGATGCTTGGGTTCCCAATTCAGCGCATCGGCGCGAACGGTCGAAGCCTTCAATCCGGTGCGCTTGAGATTCTCCTTGAGCAAGCCAAGCCGCCGCTTGCTGATATCAAGCGCGGTCACTTTCCAGCCATTTCGCGCGAGCGCCAGGGTTTTGCCGCCGGGCGCAGCGCACAAGTCCAGCGCATGCTTGCCTTCGCCAGAGCCTAGCAAATGCGCAGGCAATTGCGCGGCCAAATCCTGCACCCACCATGCGCCTTCGGCATAGCCTTCAAGCTTGTCGATGGCGGTGCCGCGCGGGATCCGGACATGGCCGGGCATCAGGCTGACGCCGCCTAGCCTGGCTTGCCATTGCTCGGTTGCTGCTATGTCCTTAACTGCCAGATCAACTTCAGGCGGCAGAGCGAGACCTTGTGCAATCAGTGCCGCATTCTCGTCCCAACGCGCAGCAACTTCTGCGGGAAGTGTTGGCACTTCAGGCAGAGCCACTTCGCGTCTGCTCAGCGTCGAAAATACGCCATGCGCCAAACGCCGCGGCCCGCCGGAAAGCAATGGCAGGCCGGTAGCGATAACCGCATGCGGGGGTGTCTCCAGGCGCAGCCAGCCTGCCAGCATGAGCCGCAATACCATGCGCGGTTTGGCGTCATCGGGCAGCGGTTTCTTCGTCGCGCTGTCGATCAGCGTATCCAGATCCACCATCCAGCGCAGCGCTTCGTTCGCCAGCGCGAGGGCCAGCGCCTTGTCAGCAGGTTTTCGGATATCTTTAAGCGCTGCACCTTGTGCTTGCTCGATCGTCTCCCCGCGCCGCAGCACAGCATCGAGCAGCTTGAGCGCGCCGCGCCGCGCATGAATTCCAGGAGGTTGGGCCATCACGCGCACGCCTAGCTGCGATTGAAACTAACCGCCAGTGTGCGCATTATAGGAGTATGACAAAAGAGAAGTCAGACGCAGCGAAAGCTTTCAAGAAGCCCGCGCATTGGAGCAACGATCCGCCGCCCAAACCCAGGGCCGTTGATCCCAAAAAGGACGAACCGCGCGAGCTTTCCCCCACTCGCTATGGCGACTGGGAAAAAGACGGAATCGCGATTGATTTTTAGAGGGTTTTGAACGTGACCTTCAGCCCATCTTTGGGCTTGGGGATCGGCCAGGGCTGCCAGTCCGGCTCATAACCCTCGGCAACTTCGATCCGGTATTGCTGGAGCAGCTGCGCCATCAGGATCTTCACCTGCATGTAAGCGAAATGAAGTCCAAGGCACATATGCGCGCCGCCGCCAAACGGGACCCATGCATATTTGTGTCGCGCTTTCACCTTGTCAGGCGTGAAGCGCATCGGGTCAAACTTTTCCGGCTCCGGCCAGATTTCAGGATCGCGATGAACGTAATGCGCGTTGATGCCGACTGAAGCGCCTGCCGGAATGGTGTAGCCACCAAATTCAAAGCTCTTCAATGCGCGCCGCGGTGTGGAGGGCACAGGCGGCATGATCCGCAGCGATTCCTTGAACGCCATCTCCGTCAGTTCAAGCTTGCCAAGATCGTCATACGATAGCGCACGCGGCTTGCCCGAGCCATCGGGTCCGCCTGTGACCGCGATAATTTCATCGCGCAGCTTTTCCTGCCATTCCGGGTTCTTTGCGAGCAGATAGATCAGTGATGTCGCGCTTGACGTGATCGTGTCATGCGCTGCCATCATCAGGAAGTTCATGTGGTCGACAACTTCGTCGACCGGCAGCAGCGAGCCGTCTTCGCGCGTTGCGGTCGCGAATTGGCTGAACATGTCCTGCCCCCCGCCTTCTGCACGGCGGCGATGCGTCTCCTTAGTGAAATAGTCGACCAGGAAAGCGCGGCCATCAACGCCTTTCTTGAGCTGCGTGAACGGCAGCGGCTTGCGCACCGGCGCGACGGATGCCTGCACCATGTCGATAAAGGCGGTATTGATCGCATCGGCCTCCGGACCCCAGGGGATGCCGATGAAGCTGTCTGCGGCGAGGTCCAACGTCAGTTTCTTGATCGCTGGATAAAACGTCATCGGCTTGTCCGCCCAAGTCGCGACTTCGCGCGCGATCCCGGCATTCAATGAGCCTGCATAATGCCGCATCGGCTCAGGCTTGAAAGCGATCGATAGCGCGCGGCGATCAATTCGGTGATGATCGAAATCCATCAGCATCAACCCGCGCGGGAACAGCTGATCGAGGATCGGTCCCCAGCCTTGCTCGCTTGAGAAGATCTTGTCCTTGTTGAACAGCAGCAGTTCGTTTGCATCAGGACCGATCAGCGCAACCTGCCACCCGCCAAACGCGCGGGTTTTGTAAACCCGGCCATGCTCTGCGACCATCTTGCGCACAAAGCCGTGCGGGTCTGCCAGCATGGTGAAAGTGTTGCCGACAATTGGCCATCCGGCATCGCCCGGAATGTGAGCGAGGTCCTCCCCGTCAAGGCGACCTTCTGTCCAATGCTTGGGCGCCGATTGAGCTTTTGGGGGTTCTGCAAGTGTAGCCATGGCTGTGGGTCCTAAATGAAGGTTCTTAATGACAACCTACATAGGTGTAAGCGAGGTGCGATACTAAATCCAGCCTGACAGTTCACGTCGCAAGATAGCTTCGAGCATGTGCATGCCGGCTTGAGACGTATTGAGGCAGGAGAGGACCGCGAATTGCTTGCCGCCTGCTTCCAGAAACTCATCTCGACCTTCAATAGCGAGCTCTTCCAGCGTCTCGACACAGTCGGCTGCAAAGCCGGGTGCGACAACAGCCAGACGCTTTGTGCCTTTCTCCGCTTCGGAGACAAGCGTGTCGTCTGTCGCAGGCTCAAGCCATTTGGCATTGCCAAAGCGCGACTGAAAACTCGTTTCGATCCGAAGACCGGGTTTCGCCAAGCGCTCGCCAAGCAACCGCGCGGTTTTCTGGCAGTGGCAGTGATAGGGATCGCCAAGAAGCAGTGTGCGCTCGGGCATCCCGTGGAAGCTCAGCAACAGCACTTCAGGCTCAAATTCTAGGGCTTCCAGCTGGCGTGTAATGTCGGCTTCCAACGCATCGAGATAGAGCGCGTCGTCATGATAAGGCGGCAAGGTCCGGATCGCCGGTTGCCAGCGCTGCTTCTTGAGCCAGCGGCTGGCCTTGTCGACAACCGTCGCCGTCGTCGCGCCGCAATATTGCGGGTAGAGCGGGGCAAGCAAGATCCGGTCGCACCCAGCTTCTTTCAATTTGTCGAGCTGGTCCGGGATCGAAGGATTACCGTAACGCATCGCCCAATCGACCATCACGCCATCACCGAACCTCCCTGCCATTCCCGCCGCCTGATCCTGCGTGATGACTGCCAGTGGAGAGCCGCGGTCAGTCCATACTTTCTTGTAAGCCTCAGCGCTTTTGCGTGGCCGTACGTTCAGGATGATGCCGCGCAGGATCACTTGCCAGATCGCTTGCGGTATCTCGATCACCCGCGGATCGGAAAGGAATTCAGCTAAGTATTTCTTTACTGAGGCAGGCTCAGGCGCTTCCGGCGTGCCTAGGTTGACGAGCAACACGCCGATCCGTCCGCTTTTGACAGGTGTATGGTCAGCCGGAAGGTGTTGCGCGGTCCAGGTCACGCAAGGCTAACCCGCGAGCAGTGCAAAAGGTTGCCGCTTAAGCAATTGACTGTCGAGAAAGGGCCTCGGTGTTGCGCAATTGTCATAACCCGCCGCTCAGTAGCGGCAGACGGCGCAAGCGCAACCCGGTTGCTGAATGAAGCGCATTGGCAATGGCGGGCGCTGCGACGACCGCGCCAAGCTCGCCCGGGTCTGCTGGCGTCGCTTCGCTTGCTATGAAGTCGACTATGATTTCAGGGCAATCGGCGAGCGTAGGCAGTCCGAAATCGCCAAGCGCGCGCGTTTCAGGAAGCCCCGCGCGATATTGCGTGCTTGCGCCCAGTGCCATGGCTGTCCCGAACACAAGACCGCCTTCAATCTGCTGGCGGGCAATGTCGAGATTGACGATCCGGCCTATGTCGCAAACTGCAACAAGGCGATTGACGATAAAACCATTCTCACCGCCGCGTGCGGTCGCGATGCAAGCAATGCGTCCGCCGCTTTCAACATCGCCAATGCGATGACAGGCGAGGCCCTTGCCGCTTTGGTCCGCGCCGCCATCCCATTCTGCAAGGCGTGCGGCTTGTTGGAGGCAAGCGGCTAGGCGCGGATCGCTTCCCAGCATGGTCATGCGGTAGGATAGAGGCTCGCGGGCGTTTTGCTTGGCAACTTCATCCACGAAGCTTTCCATCGCAAAACAAGTGTAGCCATGCGCATTACCACGCTGGCGCCCGGTTGAAAGGCTCACTTCGACAGGTACATGCTCGACCAGTTTGTCGGGCACTGCGTAAGGCGGCATCGCTCCTTCGCAGGCAAGCGGATCGGCTGCGCCTTCGCTTTCTGCAATCGCAGTCCAGCTGGTGCGGTTGTCGAACATGCGCTTGCCGAATTCCACGCCATGGGACGGGGCGGCGATACGAGCTTTCAAGGCTTGCAAACCGGCGCTGCCATCGCCCGCCCATTTGGCTGACATAAGGACATGGGCAGGAGCGCGTGGGCGAGTGCGCAAGATATCCTGCCAGCGCGACCAGACGAGCTGCACCGGGCGTTCAAGCTCGCGCGCGATGAGTGCGACTTCGATCGCGTGATCGTCTTCAAGTCGTGCATCGAAACTGCCCCCCGCCGGCATCGGGTAAAGGACCACATTTCGGGTCTCGATAGCGAGAGCTTTGGCGGCAGTGTAGCGCGTGCGTTCTGGCGCTTGAGTCGCGATCCACAGCTCAAGCTGATCACCATCGAAGCGTGCAGTCGCACTCGCAGTCTCAAGCGGCAAGTGCAGTGCAGGATCAATCTCGTAAAGGCGCGAGACATTGGGGGCTGCAAAGGCTCTGTCGGTTTCGCCGACGCGCGCAATTTCATGCGCTTCGCCGTCTTTCATGGCGCCTGCAAGCCGTTCTGCCATGATGTCGCTATCGACGTCATAGCCTACGTCGAAGCGCACATCCATCTGGCTGAGCGCGCGTTCGGCTGCCCACCACGTTGTCGCAGCCACTGCCAGCCAGCGCTTGCCTTTGACTGCGCCGACAGTTCCGCTCACCCCGCGCGTATTGAATGGGTTGAAATCGGTCAGCTCGGACTGGTCGAGCGGGCCGTGCCGGATCGCCGCAAACACCATATCGGGCAGTCGAACATCGCCTGCGAAGCGATACGATCCGTCAACCTTTGAAGGCAGATCAATACGCGGGAAAGCCGTCTCGCCTTCGGCTTCTCCGGGCAGGATCTCTTCTGCCGGTGCTTCCGGGCGCAAGGGCGGCGGATCAGGCGGGGATAGCTCTGCTGCGGCGTCGACCAGCTCGGCAAAGCGCAAGCGTTTGTCGCCATGTGTGACAAAGCCATCTCGCGCTTCGCATTCTTCCCAAGCGACATCCCATTGGTCAGCTGCTGCCTGCATCAGAACAGCGCGTGCGCCCGCTGCGGCATAGCGACAAGCTTCTTCATAGGCTGCGAGCGTTGTGCCTTCAGCTGTGACATTGAACCTTGCGCGATGTGCGAAACGTTTGGCGAGGATCGCATCGGGTTCATCAGCGAGGCCTGCTGCGAAGGGCATCCACAAGGCGGACCATTTCGCAGCAAGCGGAATATTCGCGTAAGCCGCGCTGACAGGTGCAGGCTCGACGGCAATCTGCCGCCAGTCCGCGCCCAATTCTGTCGCGATAATCTGTGGGAGAATGGTGGTGACGCCTTGGCCCATCTCAAGCTGCGGGACCGCGACAGTGACGACCCCGTCGCGCCCGATTTTCAGCCATGCATCAAACGCGACTTCATCCTCATCGGCGATCAGCGGATAAGGATAGCTGCGCGGGATCAGGAACCACGCAGCGACAAGCCCGCCGCCCACGGCTGCCCCTGTCAAAACGCCGCGCCGGGTCCAGGTCATGTGGACGCAGCCTCCGCTCTCAGCCAAGTGTCGATCTGGCGTGCGATAGCGCGGAATGGCTCGCCTGCAGCATCATCAAGCGCAGGCGGTTTGCCAGCATCGCTTGCTTCACGGATCGGCATGGCGAGCGGGATGCGACCAAGAAACGGCAGTTCCAATCGCTGTGCGGCGGTTTCCACTCCGCCCGAGCCAAACGGATCAGATGCTTCGCCGCAATGCGGGCAGACATAGCCTGCCATGTTCTCAACCAAGCCAATGATCGGGATTTCGCCCTGGTCGAACAGCTGGCCTGCACGCGCAGCATCAATCAGCGCGAGATCTTGCGGGGTCGAGACGAGAACAGCACCATCAGGTTTGTGTTTTTGCAGCATGGAAAGCTGCACATCGCCGGTACCCGGCGGCAAGTCGATCAACAGAAGATCGCAATCGCCCCAATCGGCCTCCACCAATTGACCCAAAGCGCCGCCGGCCATCGGTCCGCGCCAGGCCAGCGCTTTGCCTGGCTTTACCAAGTGACCCATGGAGAGGACCTTCACCCCATGCGGACTGCTAAGCGGGATCAGCTTGTTGTCCACGGCTTCTGGCCGCTCGTCTTCTTTCGCGAGCAGCCGCGGCTGCGAAGGGCCGTATATGTCCGCATCGACCACGCCGACCTTGTGACCCATCTGCGCAAGTGCGACAGCAAGGTTTGCTGTAAGCGTCGATTTGCCGACACCGCCTTTTCCTGACCCGATGGCGATCATGCGGCGCGCAGGCTTGTCCGCCATCATAGCAACGCGCACTTCCTCCACGTCATCCAGTGCGCCCAGAGCATCGGAAATGGACTGCTCAATTTCGCTGCGCTGCTTCCCGTCGAGACCGGATGCATCCGCGACCACCACTGCACGCGTATTTACCATGCGTGCAGACTTGACGCGCGCAGCAATTTCCTCTGGCAGGTGGTCAATCAATTGAACTTGGTTCATGAGAGCCGTCCACTAGCAGCAATTTCCTCGCTGCAACCCCTGTTTTTCCAACACAGGCTTCCTATAAGACAGATATGCACATGTTGAACGCAATTCGGCAATCGATTGGCCTCGCTATGGCAGGCAAGAGTCCCTGGGGTGGTTCAGGGGGTGGAAAAGGCTCTGGTGGAGACGGCGGCGGGGGCGATGCGTCTTCCGGCGGCGGCGATTCCGGAGATGGCCCGCGCAATCCCTGGCTTCCCGGCGGTGGCGGCAAAGGACGCCGCTCCGCAAGTATTGAAGACATTTTCAAGAACCGCGGTCCGGAAGGTCCGCGTCGGCGTGGCGGCGGTCCTGGCGGGCCGGGCCTCCGCTTGCCTGAGCGTCCCGGCGGCAAAAGCTGGCTGCCGCTCATTATTATTGGCGTGGTTGGACTCGCGGTTGTGGGCACCAGTACGCATCTGATCGGTCCGCAGGAACAAGCTGTGGTCAAGACGCTGGGCAATTACACCCGCACGATGGAGCCGGGGCTGAACTTTTCTGCGCCTTACCCGATTGAAGTCGTTGACGCAGAAGATGTGCGCGGTGTTCGTGTGTTGACGATCCCGGGCTCTGGCGAAGGGGTTAAGCTGATCCTGACAGGCGACCAGAACCTTGTAGACCTCAGCTATATCGTTCGCTGGAACATCAAGGATCTGGAGCAATTCAAATTCCGCCTCGCTGAGCCGGTTGATACGGTTGCGGAAGTGGCAGAGGCCGCAATGCGCGCAGCGATCGCTGAAAAGAACCTGGAAGAGACCTTCACCGGTCAAGGCCGCTCAGAGATCCAGCAGGATGTGCGCGAGCGTATGCAGGAAACGCTTGATCGCTACAATGCCGGGATCAACGTTTTGGGTGTCGAGATTGAAAAGGCTGATCCTCCCGCTGAAGTGGTCGATGCCTTCCGCGATGTGCAGGTCGCTGAGCAGAACGCAGATGCTGCGCGCAACCAAGCACGCGGTTATGCGCAACAAGTGCTCGCACAGGCCGAAGGTGAAGCGCAGGCTTTCGACAAGGTCTATGAAGAGTATCGGCTTGCTCCGCAGGTGACCCGCCAGCGCTTGTACTACGAGACAATGGAGCGCGTGCTCAGCCAAACCGACAAGACGATAATCGAGACAGATGGCGTGACACCGTACTTGCCGCTTCCTGAAATCAATCGCCGGCGCAATGCGCCACCGGTTCCTGCGCAGGAGGGTCAGTAATCATGAGCAATCTGTGGCAGAATTATCGTTTAGCGTTCCTCGCCCTGATCGGGCTTGGGGTTATCCTCTCACTCAGCGCCTATGTTGTGCCTGAAGAAGAGCAGGTTGTTATTGTCCGTACGGGTGAGCCGGTTGGCACCGTGAACACGCCGGGCGGGACAACTCAGCCCGGGCTGTACTTGCGCGTGCCGTTCATCGATTCGGTTCGGCGGATTGAGAAGCGCTTGCTCGATCTCGAAATGACTGACGAAGAAGTGCTCTCGAACGATCAGCAGCGTCTGCTGGTCAACGCCTATGCGCGGTTCCGCATTGTCGATCCGATCCGCATGGTGGAACGTGCCGGAACTACCGATGGCGTGCGTAACGCGCTGGAGCCGATCCTGAACTCTGCGGTACGTCAGGAACTCGGCCGCCGCACATTCCAGGCAATGCTGACCGCTGAGCGCGGCTCTGCGCTTGCCAATGTTCGGACCAATCTCGACCGCGAAGCGCGTCAGTATGGCGCAGAAGTTATCGATGTGAAGATCAAGCGCACGGACTTGCCTGACGCGCCGCTGCAATCGGCGTTCCGCCGGATGGAATCTGATCGTGAGCGTGAGGCGCGGACGATCCGTGCTGCAGGTCAGCGTGATGCGGTCGTGATTCGCGCAGAAGCAGATGCTGAAGCGGCTCGTACTTATGCCGACGCCTTCGGCAAGGATCCGGAGTTCTACGACTTCTACCGTGCGATGAAGAGCTATGATGCGACGTTCACGCCCGGAGAAGGACGCGGGGAGAGCTCGATCATCCTGTCACCGGATAATGAGTATCTGCGTCAGTTCCGCGGGGGCCGTTAAAAGAAGCGCGTTTAGCGCTCGACGAACGGCAGATTGAGGTCGGCTAGCGGTTTGCGCTGTTCAATTGCGGTTCAGTGGCAATCGCTTCTTGTGAGCCTACATTAAACGCCTGACGGCTGGCTCTGGCAGGCGGTAAAAACCGATTGAAGTGAAGAGGACGAAAGCTCCGATGCGTTACGTTTATGGATTGACGACAGCTCTGCTGGTGGGTGGTGCTGCAGTATCTTTGGCAACGGGCTATCCGGCCGGTGCGCAGGTCGCACAGAATGACGAAACCCAGATGGCGCGCGTTGTTCCGCGCGCTGGCGCGCCGGAAAGCTTTGCGGATCTTACCGCACAATTGCAGCCGGCGGTTGTCAATATTGCGACCCGCCAGCGTGTTGAAGTGGAAGGCAATCCGTTTGCCGGAACGCCGCTCGAAGGCATGTTCCGCGGACGTCAGGGTGATCAGCCGCAAACGCGCGAAGCGCAATCGCTTGGTTCGGGCTTTATCATTTCATCGGACGGCTATGTCGTTACGAACAATCACGTTGTCTCTCCGCCGACGAACCGGAATGGTCGTCGCGGCCCGACGATCACGCTGGAAGAGATCACAGTGACTATGCCGGACGGCACGGAATATGAGGCCGAGCTGGTGGGTGCGGATGAGCCGAGCGATCTGGCCGTACTCAAGATCAAGTCCAACAAAACTTTCCCATTCGTCAAATTTGGCGACAGCGAAGAAGCACGCGAAGGCGACTGGGTCATTGCAATCGGCAATCCGTTCGGTCTTGGCGGCACCGTCACCAGCGGTATCGTTTCGGCTGTTCTGCGCACACCGCCCAATGGTCGCGGCGGTGCCTATGAGCGCTACATCCAGACCGATGCCAGCATCAACCGGGGCAATTCGGGCGGACCACTGTTCGACATGCAAGGCAATGTGATCGGCGTGAATAATGCGATTATTTCGCCCACCGGTGGCAGCGTCGGGATCGGCTTTGCTATCCCTGCAGAGATCGCTGCACCGATTGTCGAGAAGTTGAAAGCCGGTCAGGAAATTGAACGTGGCTTCCTTGGCGTGAATATTGAGCCCGTCAATAGCGATATGGCTGATGCATTGGGCTTGCCGCGCAATCGTGGAGAGATCATCCAATACGCACAGCCTGGCATGGCAGCTGATCTGGCTGGGATCGAAGCGGGCGACATTGTCACAAAGATCAATGGCGTCGAAGTTACGCTCGAAAACACGCTTTCCTTCATTGTTGCCAATATCGAACCGGGCACGCGCGTTCCGATCGAATTGATCCGCGAGGGTCGCCGCATGACCGTTAATGCCACAATCGGCAAGCGACCAGACGAGGATGCGCTGCGCGAAATGCAGCAGACCTTCGATCCGGATGCGGAAGCGGAAGAAATGCCGGAAGATAATGGCGGCGCAATCGAAGAGAAACTCGGCATTGCCGTGCAAGAGCTAACTGCGGAAATCGCGCGCCAGCTTGGGGTACCTGCTGACACAGACGGCGTTGTCGTCAGCGCAGTCGATCGCAATGCTGATGCCGCTCGCAAAGGGCTCGACCGCGGCGATATCATCCTCGAGGTACAATACAGCAGCGTCGCTTCCGTGGCTGAACTTGAGGAAGCGATCCTCGCTGCAGAAGAAGCAGACCGTGAAAGCGTCTTGCTGACTGTGAAATCGCGCAGGATTGCTAACCCACGCTACGTGGCAGTGCGCTTGCGCTGACGCGCTACTAGCGCGCCTTAGCCCGAATAAGAAAGGCGTTGCAGAGCGATCTGCAGCGCCTTTTCTTTTGTACGCTCCCCTGTTGCTAGCCGGCAAGGCTTATTGAGGTGGCGGAGGTGGTTGTTGTTCGCGCTGCGGCTCAGAAGGCCGGATAGTGCGCGGCATGGGCGGCTGAGGTGGGTCGCTGCCGCGCCGTACATCGGGAAAGGCCTCGTTGAAGTTCTGCGGCTCTGATTGTCCGGTTGCCCGGTCGAGGAAATCGTCGGGGGCTGCTGGCTGTACGCCGTCGCGTGGGATCGGCATGCCATCAGGGCCGAGCGGAATATCGCCAGGGACAAGGCGTGGGCCACCCGGTTCGATCAGATTGCCTTGCTCGTCGATGTAGTAATATTCATCCGGATCGCCGAACAACACGTCTTCATCAGGCTCAAGCTGCCAGCCGGGCAGGTTCACTTCTGTGTCGAATTCCTCGACAGGACGGTCTGCAACAGCTTTGACCATGAAGTCCGCAAAGGCGCGTGCGGGAGCGCGTCCACCTTGCAGGCCGCGGACAGCTTTCGCATCATCGCGGCCCATCCAAACGCCGGTTGTGATCCCGCTGGAGAAACCGACAAACCAGCCATCCTTGTTGGAGTTTGTTGTGCCGGTCTTGCCGGCGACTGGGCGTCCGATTTGGGCCGCCCTCGCAGTGCCGGTATTGACGGCCGTTTGCAGCATGTCGGTCATACCGGCTGCAACATAATCCGGGATGAGCTGGCTTTGCCGCGGTGGCTCATGGCGATAGATTTCTTCGCCGCTTGCGGTCGTGACGCGTGTGATACCGTAAGGCGCGACCGATGCTCCTTTCGCCTGGATCGCTGCAAAAGCCTGCACCATCTCGATCACACGCACTTCGTTGGAGCCGAGCACCATCGACGGATATGCGGAGATCTGAGAGCTGATGCCGAACCGGCGCGCCATGCTGGCAACCGCTCCGAAACTGGTTTCTGAGCCGAGCTTTGCGGCGACTGTATTGATCGACAGCGCGAAGGCCGTACGCAGATTGGTCTCGCCGAGATTGCGGCCATTGGAATTACGCGGGCTCCACCCGTCAATTGTCACAGGCTCATCGACAATCCGGTCATCCGGCGTCCAGCCCCGCTCCAGCGCGGCCAGATAGACAAACAGTTTCCAAGACGATCCGGGTTGACGCATCGCATTGGTCGCCCGGTTGTAATTGCTTTCAACGTAATCCTTGCCGCCAACCAGCGCGAGAATTGCGCCATCTCGATCGAGGCTGACCAGCGCGCCTTGCGTATCGCCCGGCGTGTTTTTCCGGATCGCTTCAGTCGCTGCCTTTTGCATATCGACATCGATCGTCGTCCACACTTCAAGCGATTCATAGGTTTCTGGCAGCAGGATATCGAGCTGGGGCAGCGCCCAGTCCGTGAAATAGCGGACAGAATTCGTGCCTTGGCTTTTCTTCAGGTTTACGGCGTCGACATCGACGCTTGCCTCTGCCGAAGTGATATATCCTTGTTCTTCCATCAGGCCGAGAACAACACGGGCACGACCGACGGCCGCATCGATATCTGCCGTTGGCGAGTAATTGCTCGGCGATTTGACGAGGCCTGCAATGATCGCAGCCTCTGCGGTAGAAAGTGTCTCCGCTGGATGGCTGAAGAAGGTTCGGCTCGCGCTGTCGATCCCATATGCGCCGCCCCCGAAATAGACCTTGTTCAAATACAGCTCGAGGATCTGCGCTTTGGAAAACTTCCATTCCAGCGCCATCGCCAGAATGGCTTCGCGCGCCTTCCGGTCAAGTGAGCGATTGTTTGTGAGGAATAGATTCCGCGCGAGCTGCTGAGAAATGGTCGAGGTACCGCCGATGCGATCATCGCCTGTCATGCCTTCGACAATGGCACCGGTCAGACGGATCGGGTCGATCCCGAAATGCGAGTAATAGCGTTTGTCTTCAACCGCTATCATCGCGTCTTTCATCGTTTGCGGGATCTCGTCATGGTCGAGCCATTCGCCAAAGCTCGGCCCGATCTCTACGATCTCGCTGCCGTCGCGTGCGCGCACCAGAATGGTCTGCGCGTTTTGCGTCGTCTTGAGCTGGTAGAAGCTCGGCAGATTGCTGACCGCCGTCCCGACGGCGATCAGCAAAGCGACAAGGCCGACAAGAACAGCAAGCGTGCCGCCAATTGCTATGCGCTTGATCCAGGTTCCCATCACAGTCGGCTCAGACTTGGCCTTGCTTGCGCGCCGGGCAGGGCGCGAGCGCCTGGGCTTTGACGACTGATTGCGTTCAGTCGCTGCCCTGCGGCTTCCGCGTTTGCCTTTGTTGGAAATTTTGTCGCCGCGCCGTGACATCGGATTGCTGGTTGATCCACCCTATTGTGAGGCGACCAGCGCCCCGACCTTGTCTTTGCACTTGCATAGGGCAAACCTAACCCGGCGTGAACGGGAAAACAGGCGAGATTGGATCGCGCAGGTGCCTCAGTCTTCGTCTTTGCCTTCAAAATCCAGGCTCAGCGAGTTGATGCAATAGCGCATGCCACCCTGATCTTGCGGCCCATCGGGAAACACATGGCCCAGATGCCCGCCGCAATTGGCGCAGAGAACTTCTGTGCGGATCATGCCGAAGCTGACATCGCGTTTTTCTTCGATCTTGGCGTCGCTCTCCGGCTTAGTGAACGCAGGCCAACCGCAACCGGAATTGTATTTGGTGTCGCTTTCAAACAGGACCGTGCCGCAACCGGCGCAGGTGTACTCACCTTCCTCATAGTGCTTGTCATACTGGCCAGTAAACGCGCGCTCTGTGCCTGCTTCGCGCAGCACATGGTATTGTTCAGGCGTCAGGCGCTCGCGCCACTCAGCATCGGTCAGATCTTTCGGGTTATCGGTCATAGCGGAGCCTTTCAATCAGGTCCCAATATCGGTTCGCAACCAGCGAACCGCAAGGGCGACCGCCCGTCAGCTAGTGCCCCGCAGCCCAAAGCCAATTTTGGGCGAAGGGAACTGCACTGAGGACGCGCGCCCGGATGGGTGCGCGAAACACAATGACGCCCTTCAAATATCAATCTCGGCATAGTGCGCGGGCGGGCGGATCACTTCCATGCGTTCCGTCAGCAAGGGGCGGAAGCTTGGGCGGCTCTTGAAGACGGAATACCAGCCGCGCGTTTGCTCGTGACCTGACCAGTCAATCCCGCCGAGGTAATCAGCGACGGAAATTTGTGCCGCAGCGGCAAGGTCAGCCATGCTCATGGTAGGCCCTGCAAGCCAAGGCCGCGTGTCAATGAGCCAGTCCATGTAATCCAAATGCCCATGAGCCAGCCGCATGGCTTCGCGTAGCATTCGCGAGTCTGGTGGCTCTCGCAGCACAATGCGTTTCTTCATCCGCTCTGACAGCAAGGGCGCAGTCACATCTGCGTAGAAATTCTCATCGAACAGCGCGACAAGCCGCCGGATCTCCGCGCGATTGGCGGCAGGCCCGTTGATCATAGGTGCTGCATCGACGGTCTCTTCGAAATACTCGGAGATCGCCCGGCTGTCTGACAGAACCAGCTCTTGTTCGGCATGAACCATCACCGGAGTGCGACCCGCTGGGTTCAGATTGAAGAACATGTCGCTCGCCGCCCACGGGTCTTCGCGCACCAGTTCAAACGGCACGCCTTTTTCGCCCAGCAGCAAGCGGACTTTGCGACTGAAGGGGCACAGCGGAAATTGATAGAGACGCCACATGGTTAACTTCGTAATGCCGCAAGGGCTGCGCGTCGTCTAGATCAGAACAACGCAATCTGGCGCACGGGGATGGCTTTGTACCCCGTGCGCTTTCTCAAGAGTTAGCCTGGATCAGGATTCCGACGTTTCTTCGACACGCTCGCGCATCGTTTCGCCAAGCTCCATCAATGCAGGACGCATTTCATCAAGGCCTTCAACAAGCCCTGCGAGCAGCCCCATCATTTGCGGGACGCGTTCCGATATTTGGGAAGGCAATTCGTCTGCCTCTTCGCCGATCATGTCGCGAACCGTTGCATCCTCAGCAACGTCTGCGGCTTCCTCGCCGGTTGCTTCTTGCGCTGCATTTATGAACTTCCCGATCGGCAAAGCGAGCATCAATTCGCTGAGCGCGCCGACCATATCCGAAGCGCGCTCCTGCTGCTGGGGATCAGTGAGCTGCTCGACAAGTGCGCTCATCTCGGCACCTGTCTCGTCAGGGATGGCCTCTTGCGCGAGAGCGGCATGAGGAAGAGTGAAGGCGAGCGACATTGTCGCCGCCGCAGCGAACGCACGCATGGGCAGTCCTTTCGTCAGATTTTTGGCTTGGCTTGCTTTTAGTTCAGTTTAACTGAGCAAAACCTGAACGAGCCGCTTTAGACTCCTGAGCTTTCCAGCATGGCAAGGCAGGCAGGCATGACAGCATCGACCTGGTCTTCATCGAGCAGGCGCTGCGCTTCAAGCGATGCAAGCGCGGACACCTGATCGCGTGTGAGGCCTGTGTCATCCATCAGCTTCGCAAGCGAGCGCACGAAAAACTCCTGACCGCGAGGATCCAGCCTAGGCCATGCGAGAGCAGCTTCATTACCGTTTTCCTGCCCGAAACTCACCAGCGCAAATGCTGCTGAACAACGCAGAAGCGTCTGATTTTCCAGCGACAACTGGACGCTTGCCGGTTCGAACGAAGCGCCATTGTCCTGCTGAGCAGTGGCTGTTGCGGGCAGAGCTGCAAGCAGTGCGGCGGCGAGAAGAATTTTGGTCATAGGGTGCGTTATAGCGCGCAAAGATGAACCGTGCACTAGCGAGTGCTTGTCAGCTGTTCTGCGGGGGCCTAGGCATGAGTTGAGTTTCAAAGGAGAACCCAAACTATGTTCAATCACATTATGGTTGGCGCGAACGATTTTGAGAAATCGAAGGCGTTTTATTCTGCTGTCCTGTCAACGCTCGGCGCGGGCGATCCGATGTTGCACACAACCGACGAAGGTATCCATCGCGCGTTTTGGAACCACAATGGCGGGACCTTCGGCATTAGCGAGCCGATCGACGGTAACCCTGCGACCTTCGCCAATGGCGGTACAATCGGCTTCAAGTGCGACAGCATGGATCAAGTCCAAGCTTGGCACGATGCCGGTGTCGCTAATGGCGGCACTACCTGCGAAGACCCTCCTGGTCGCCGCGACAGCACGATGGGCCCGATGGATCTGGCCTATTTGCGCGATCCCGACGGTAACAAACTTTGCGCCCTTCACCGGCCATGATTTTGATGGGTTCACTGCTGTGAACCCGCGGCATCTCCCGTCCCGCCTCCCCGCCCGACCACCATATTCTAAGAGTATATTTGGTGGCCGGGCGGGGAGGCGGGGCGGGAGGTCCTCGCTTGAACAGACCCGCTCAGCGGCTCAATTCGAACACCGCAAACTCGGCGCGCCAGTTAGCTCCTGTCGCGCCGATTTGCTTTTCGTTGGCGAAATACCAGGATTGCGCGATCCGCGCGTCTTTCTCTCGCGCGAGTTCGCGGAAGTCGTCAATCGTGACATGGTGGATGTTCTGCGTGGCGTACCAGCTCACTGGCAAAGCGCGCGTAACCGGCATGCGGCCGCCGAACATCAGCGCTGAGCGCGTGCGCCAATGCGCGAAATTGGGAAAGCTGACGAAAGCTTTGCGGCCTACGCGCAGCAGTTCGTCGAGCATCCGATCGGGCCGCTCGGCCGTCTGCAGCGTCTGGCTGAGGATCGCATAGTCGAATGCCTTGTCCGGGTAATTGATCAAGTCCCGGTCCGCATCGCCTTGTACGACGGATAGTCCACGCGCGACGCAACGCTCGACCTGTTCAGGATCAATCTCAAGACCGCGCGCATCGACATCGCTCTTCGACGCAAGCTCGGCCATCAACGCGCCATCGCCGCAGCCAATGTCGAGCACGCGCGTGCCGGGCTCCACGGCTTTGGCGATCACAGCCAGATCTGGGCGGAGCGTATCAGCCATCGAGGAAGCCTTTGATCACGCGGTCCAATGCAGGCACATCGAGCAGGAAACTGTCATGCCCGAATGGCGCTGACAGCTCGACAAAGCTCACCGGAGCGCCGGCTGCATTCAGAGCGTGGACAATGTGGCGGCTTTCCGCTGTCGGGTAGAGCCAGTCGCTGTCAAAGCTGACTAAACAGAAGCGCGCGCCTTTGCCCATCGCATGGCCTGCAAATGCATCGCCAAGTCTGCCGCCATGCTCCTCGGCCAGATCAAAATAGTCCATCGCGCGGGTGATATAGAGATAGGAGTTCGCATCGAAGCGCTGCGTGAAGCCACTGCCTTGGTAGCGCAAATAGCTTTCAACCTGGAAATCTGCGTCAAAGCCAAAACTCTTTGCGCCCTTTGTTCCATCTGGGCGATCTTGCAAGCGACGTCCGAACTTCTCCGTGAGGCCCTCTTCCGAAAGGTAAGTGATATGCGCTGCCATGCGCGCCACAGCGAGACCGTTGTCGGGCCGTGCGTCTGCTGCGTAATAATTGCCGTCATGCCAAGCGGGGTCCGCCATGATCGCCTGACGACCCACTTCGTGAAAAGCGATATTTTGCGCTGAATGCCGCGCAGTTGTCGCAATTGCCAGCACGCGTGCGGCGCGCTCGGGCCAGTTGGCCGCAAGGCTCAACGCTTGCATTCCGCCCATCGAACCGCCGACGACCGCGTGGAGCTGCTCTATGCCGAGCGCATCGAGCAAGCTCACCAGCCCGCGGGTCATGTCGCGGATCGTGATGACGGGAAAGCGCATGGCGTAAGGCGCGCCATCGCTCGCGTCGCTGGCAGGTCCGGTCGAACCCATGCAGCTGCCGATCACATTGGCGCAGATTACGTGATAGCGCTCCGTATCGATCGGTAGGCTTGGTCCGACCATCTTTTCCCACCAGCCCGGCTTGCCGGTAATGGGATGCGTGCTCGCGACATATTGATCGCCAGTCAGTGCGTGGCAAATCAGGATCGCGTTGGACTTGTCTGCATTGAGATCGCCATAGGTTTCATAGGCGATTTCGACATGCGCAAGCTCTTGCCCGCTATCAAGCGCGAGCGGAGAGGGAAGCGTGACGCTTTGCGAAGGCGAAGCAGTGGCCATAGGCTGAGCCGATTGGGCGAGCGAAGCAGGCGTGTCAATTGTGCTGTTTTTCGTGTGCGAATGCGTTATGCGCCGTGCCGCTATGTCTAACGCGCCTCAGCCCAAGCCCTGGATCACATCCATTCATGCCTACGTCCCCGGCAAGGCCAAGGGTGCGAGCGGCAAACCGCTCGTCAAACTCTCAGCCAATGAGAACCCGCTCGGCTGCTCGCCAGAGGCTTTGAAAGCGCGCTCTGCAGCTGAAGAGCCTGCGCCTTATCCTGATCCGGACTCTGTCGAGCTGCGCACAGCAATCGGGCAGTTGCACGGGATCGATCCAGCAAGGATCGTGTGCGGAACCGGCTCGGACGAATTGCTCAATCTCGTTGCGCAAGGGTTTGCAGGCGAAGGCGATGAAGTGCTGTTCAGCCGCTTCAGTTTTTCCGTTTATGACATTGCTGCGCGGCGCTGCGGCGCGACGCCGGTCGAAGCACCGGACACAGATTTTGGGATCGATGTCGATGCGCTGCTCGCTGCGGTGACAGACAAAACGCGAGTCGTGTTCATCGCCAATCCCAACAATCCGACCGGCACCTATCTGCCCGCTAGTGAAGTCACACGGCTCCATAAAGGTCTTCCGAGCGATGTTTTGTTGGTCGTGGATCAAGCCTATGCGGAGTACTTGTCCGACGGTGAGGACGATGGCGGCCTCGCTTTGGCAGCAGCGCATGACAATGTTCTCGTTACGCGGACCTTCTCCAAGATTTATGGCCTTGCCGGAGAGCGTGTTGGCTGGGCGACCGGCGCGCCGGGCCTGATCGATGTGCTCAACCGCATTCGCGGACCGTTCAATGTGACCACGAGCGGCCAGGCGGCGGCATTGGCTGCAATCGGTGATCAGGGCTTTGTCACACAGTCGCGCGACCACAATGCGGCAGGGCTGGACAAGCTGACACACGCCGTCGAAGCGCTCGGCAATCACGGGCTGCGCGCTATCCCGAGCAAAGCGAACTTCTTGCTGGTGCTGTTTGAAGGCGCTGTCACAGCCGAGCAAGCGCTCGAAGCGCTGGCGGATAGTGGCTATGCGGTGCGGCATTTGCCAGGGCAAGGCCTTCCGCAGGCCTTGCGCATCACCATCGGTGATGAAGCTCACATGGAAGACGTCATCGCAACACTTCGCACGCTTTGCGGAGAGACCGGATGAGCATTCAGAAAGTGGCGATTATCGGGCTGGGCCTACTGGGCGGGTCAATCGGCTTGGCGGTCAAAGAGCGCGCATCGGACATTCAAACGACAGGCTTTGACGCTTCCGCGGACGTGCGTAAACGTGCGGCGGAGCGCGGGCTTGTTGGCGCAGTTGCGGAAAGCGCTGCCGAGGCGGTTCGCGAGGCGGATCTGGTCGTGCTCTGCGTGCCCGTTGGCGCGATGGGTGCAGCGGCGCGCTCGATCGCGGAAGCTCTGCCTGACCATGCGATCATTTCTGACGTTGGCTCGTCCAAGGAAAGCGTAGCGATAGCGCTCGCCGAAGCTTTGCCGGGCCATACTATCATCCCTGCACACCCTGTCGCAGGGACTGAGCAAAGCGGGCCGGATGCAGGCTTTGCTACGCTCTTCGCTGATCGCTGGTGCATCCTGACGCCGCCTGAAGGCGCAGACCAGCAAGGCGTCGCCGACCTCAGCGCATTCTGGGAGAAGCTTGGCTCTAAGATCGAGATTATGGATGCAGAGCACCACGATCTCGTCCTCGCAGTGACGAGCCATATCCCGCATTTAATTGCCTATACTATCGTGGGCACAGCGAGCGATCTGGAAGACGTGACGCGCAGCGAAGTCATCAAATATTCGGCCGGTGGTTTTCGCGATTTCACGCGTATTGCGGCGAGTGATCCCATCATGTGGCGGGATGTGTTCTTAAGCAATAAGACCGCTGTCTTGGAGATGCTCGGACGTTTTAGCGAAGATCTTACCGCGCTTCAGCGGGCGATCCGCTCAGGCGATGGCGAGACCTTGCATGAGCTTTTCAGCCGGACCCGCGCGATCCGCCGCTCGATTATCGAGCAAGGTCAGGATGATGCTGCGCCGGACTTCGGTCGCGAGCATTGAGTCGCAGGCACTTGCTCTCGCAGACTTGGACCAAACGGTCACGTGTGACCGCAAGGGCGACTGCCCGCCCGCAACCGCCCCGCAGCGAAGCGGAGGGAATAGCGGTGAGGACGCGCGCCCGGATGGGCGTGCGCAAACCAATAAAGCTACCTATTCAAACTATTGATCGCCTCGTGAACGCGGGCCTCGACTTCGTCTCGCGGAAGCCCTGGCGGGATCGGCTCGCCAAACTTGTATGTAATCGTGCCTGAGCGCTTCCACAGCCTGTGGTAGAGCGGGCCGCTATTCACTGCGACCGGAACGACCGGCAAGCGCAGCATCTTGTAAAGGCCAGCAAACCCCGCTTGCAGCTTAGGCGAGTTGCCATGCTTCACGCGCGTTCCTTCAGGGAAAATAACGAGCGGCCTGCCGTCTTCGACTTTGTCCTTGGCGGAAGCAATCATCCGGCGCAGTGCAGTTGCGCCTTCCTCGCGGGCGACTGGAACAAGCCCATAAAAGAGCGCCGCGCGGCCCCAGCCTGGGATATTGAATAGCTCGCGTTTCGCAAAGACGCTCGGCAAGCGAAACAAGGTCGGCGCATCGATCGCTTCGAAATAGCTTTCGTGACGCATGGCATAGAGCACCGGGCCGTCTTGCGGTTGGCCCTCCATCGTGACGGAAATGCCGAGCAGCTTCGTCACACACCAGCGATGCCAAGTGCTCCAATGCTGCACCACGCAGCGCAAGTGTCGTTTGCTAATTGACATTGCGATAACAGCCGCGACAACCAGCAGTGCACTATAGAGGTAGAACAGGAAGTAGAAAGCAAGGCTGCGCAGAACTGACATGAGCGCTGCCAATCAGAGCCCGAACAAGCCGGAAATCCAGCTCGCAATCAGCTTGTTATATTCGAGCATCAACCCGCTTAATCTCGGCTCTGTCTGCACCGCATCTCGCACTATCTCGACATCATCTGGCAGCACCAGTTCAAGCTCATGAGCGGCGCGGCGCATATGCCAGTCAGCCGTGACGAGCCGCAGCGAAGAGATCTCGCGCTCTCCGACCCAGGCAGCGATTTCCTGTGCATTGCTGCGCGTGTCTACTGCGTTGAAGCCTAGCGTGACGCAGCACTCCATCCGCGAGGACGAAACATCAAATTGTGCAGCAAATTCAGCAGGCTTCACTTCGGGATCAACACCGCTGACAAGCATTTGCTCTGCATATCCGTCCTCCAGGACCTCAAGCCCGTGAGGGATCCGCCCGGCAGAACCGGTGGGGACAATCACCGCATCGGTTTGCTCGTCTGCAGCGGGTGCGGGCAAAGCGAAGACAAACCAGATAAAGCCGAAGATCCAGCCTAGAAAGAGAAGCGAGAGGAGCCGAATGATCACAGCATCTGCCTCAGGGCATTGCCAATTGTGAGCCGTGCGGTGAGCACTGCCACACCGACGCCTGCGACCGGGATCAAAGCAATCGCCAGCCAGTCGAGCCAGCCCAGAACGCCGCCCCCGATCATGCCGGAATCGAGCGCGGAAAACTGGCTGGCAAGGATGATCACTGCGATCAGCCCAAGACCCAGCCCGGCTGCGCCACCAATGCTCGCATCGATGCCGACAGAGCGCTGAAAAATGCGCGCAATCTGGCTGTCTGTTCCACCTAGCAAGTGCACGATCTCAACCGTATCACGGTTGTTCTCCAACGCGCTGCGCGTTGCGAGCCACACGGCGGCGGTTGCTGTCAACGCCAGCAGGATGATCAAGGCGAAGGCCAGATATTGGAGCGCTGAAAGCGCGGAATAAACGGGTTGCAGCCAGCTTGACTGCGCATCGATCCGGGCCGCAGGCGCAGCATCGGCGATAAGTGTCTGCAGCCTCGCGATTTCTTCGTCGCTTGCAGGCCCTGTCAATTGCACGTCGATCAGCGCAGGGATGGGCACAGCATCGCCCGCATCGCCAGTGCCAAGCCAAGGCTCCAGCAGGGCATCGAGCTCCTCTTCAGGCACAACCCGCAGCTCCTCGACCGCTGTATCTTGGCCGAGCAATTCTGCGGCACGTTCTGTCTGGGCCCGACGCTCGCTCGCGCTCGCTTCGATGACTTGCACGGTCAATGCGCCTGACAGTTCAGCATTCGCTCTGTCAGCCAGGTTGCCCAGAGACAAAGCTCCGGCACAAGCCACGACGATCAGCGCAATCATGATTGCAAGCACCCATGGCACTGGGCCAGCCAGCTTCGCGCGGGGAACAATCTGCGCCGCACGCTGGCGACCAATCCCGGCTTCACCGCGCTTCAGTTTCTGGCGGCCTTTCAAGGGAGGCAGCTTCATGGGCCGGGCTCCGTCGATGTTTCTTTGGCGCCAGACGAGCCTTGCGGCGGCGGCGGATAGCGCAGTACGCCTGTCGGGTCGAACAGTTTTCCTTCATCGAGTCGCATGATGAGCGAGCTCGGCACTTTCTTCAGCAATTGAATATCGTGCGTTGCCACCACCACTGTTGTTCCCAGACGGTTCAATGCTTCAAACAATCGCAGCAGCTTGACCGCCATGTCCGGGTCAACGTTACCGGTTGGCTCGTCCGCCACGAGTATTTTGGGCCGTGCGATAACCGCGCGCGCGATCGCCACCCGCTGCTGCTCACCACCGGAAAGCGAGGGAGGCGGAGCGTCCGAGCGGTGGGCCAGTCCGACCCATTCCAGCATGTCGGATACCGGTTTGATAATGTCGCTCTCCTTAACCCCGGCAACGCGCAAGGGAAGCGCGACGTTGTCGAAGGCGGAGAGATGTTCGACCAGTCGAAAGTCCTGAAATACCACGCCAATCCGGCGCCGGAATGCTGGCAATTCGCCACGCGGTAGCGTGATCAAGTCTTTGCTGAACATACGGATTGCACCGCGCGAGGGGCGCTGCGCCAAATACAGCATCCGCAACAGGCTGGTTTTACCCGCGCCACTCGTCCCGGTGAGAAAGTAAAACCGCCCTGAAAACAAGGTGAAAGACAGGTCGCGCAACACTTCAGGGCCGGTGCCGTACCGCATGCCGACATTGTCAAAACTGACAATTTCTGTCTGCCCCTCGCTCATGAAGGCGGCTCTATCCTGAGCGCCAGAGCGGTGCAAACACTAACCATCGCACATTGTATTGTGCCGGGGATTGTGAGGCAGCGGAGCCGCACCTTTGTGGAAAAAGCGCGCATTTGCGCGAGGCTAAGGGGTTAATACTCTTGTTGCATGCTGGGGCGCGCCGTAAGGCTAGGGCCGGGATGATCATCGCATGTCCAGCCTGTAGCACGCGCTATGTCGTGCCTGACGAAGCCATCGGCGTCGATGGCCGCACGGTCCGCTGCGCGAAATGCAAGCATAGCTGGTACCAGGACGGACCCGAGCTGGAGCGGTCGGAGGGGCCGACTGCAGCGCCTGCTCCGGTAGAAGAAACGCCTCCACCGCCACCACCACCTCCTCCTACGGCGCCCGAGCCAGAGCCCGAGCCTGTGTCTGAAGCTGAGCCTCAGGAAAAGCCGCAGGAGCCGGAAGAAACGGTTGCAGAAGCTGAGATTTCGGAAACTCCTGCAGAGCCTGAGCCTGAGCCTGAGCCTGAGCCTGAGCCTGAGCCTGAGCCAGAGCCAGAGCCAGAGCCAGAGCCAGAGCCTGAGCCAGAGCCAGAGCCAGAGCCAGAGCCAGAGCCAGAGCCTGAGCCAGAGCCAGAGCCAGAGCCAGAGCCAGAGCCAGAGAATTCTGATAAGCCAACTCAGTTCGCGCAGCCGGCTGTAAGCCACTGGCGCTCGATAGATGAAGCACGTGCTGCGGCGGGCGTAACCTCTGTCGCGTCAGTTACGGGGTCGGTCGATGCGCCAACACCGTCCGCTGCTGAGCCGGAACCTGAGCCTGAGCCAGAAAGCACGACTGCCCGCGAAGACACGATTGATGCGCTGGCAGAGGACACCCCTCAAGCCGATCTCGCTCAGCCCGAAGACGAGGCTGCCAGCGAGGCGTCGGAAGAGCCGGCACCTGTCAAAGAATACATCCACGATCCCATTCATGGACCGCCGGATTTTGACGAGAACGCTGCGACCGATGAGGACAGCGCGTTCGATTACGAAGCGCCGTTCAAGCCGAGCCGCAATCCGCTCAAGCTCTGGACATGGGCTGGGGTCATCTTTGCTGTACTCGCTTTCGGTACGATAGCAGCGGTGAATTGGTGGGGCGGTCTGCCGGACTGGCTGCCTTTCAAGCAGCCTGAGTTCGCGCTGGAGCAGCCTGATTTACTGCTGGAATTCCCGCCGTCTGAACAGGATCTTCGCGCTCTTCCTGGAGGCGGTACCTATTTCGAGGCGAGCGGCACAGTGACCAATATCGGCCGCGAGACCGTCGATATTCCGCCGATCCGCGTGAACCTGCTCGATGCGAATGATGTGGTGGTTTACACTTGGGAAATCGTGCCCCCTCAGCCTGAACTGGCCCCAGGCGAATCGGTTGCTATCCGCGAAGCAGCTGCTGACGTGCCAGAGACATCGAAATTTGCTGAATTTGGCTGGAAGCCCAGCTGAACCCGCTTTTTCGGCGCGTTTCACTTCAGAAACATCTCTCAAAGCCTGTTACGCGAACAAGGATCGTCCACGCGCGGTGCAAAGTGCTTGCGGAGCGCCATCCCCCTTGCTAGTGGGCCGCACCTGTTCGCAACCAAGCCTGATTTACCAGCAGGCTTAGTACAGACTGTGTGCGGTCGTGGCGGAACTGGTAGACGCGCAACGTTGAGGTCGTTGTGGGCTAACGCCCGTGGAAGTTCGAGTCTTCTCGACCGCACCAAACAGTCTCTTGCGATCCCACTCATGCGGGGTTTGCTCTCAATATGCAGGATCACGATTCCGTACCGCTCTCCGATTTTGAAGAGCTTCCGCCCGAGCAAATGCTGGCTGAAGCGCGAGCCTTTCTGGAGCGTATGAAGACCCGCCATTCGATCCGGCAGTTCTCTGACAAGCCCGTTGCGCGCGAGGTTATTGAAGCCGCAATCTTGGCCGCTGGCCGTGCACCCAATGGCGCGAACCATCAGCCGTGGTTCTTCAGCGCGATTGGCAGCGCGGAGAAGAAGAAAACCTTGCGCGAAATGGCCGAGAAGGAAGAGCGCGCTTTCTACGAAGGCCGTGCGAGCGATGAATGGCTTGATGCGCTGTCAGATCTCGGGACTGACGCGGACAAGCCCTATCTCGAAACCGCACCATGGATCATCGCCGTGTTTGGTCAGCGCAAGGGTGGAATGGATGATGACGGCGAGACACAGAACTATTACGTACCTGAAAGCGTCGGGATCGCGATGGGCTTCCTGATCGCATCGCTCCACCATGCCGGGCTTGCGATGCTCACGCACACGCCCAAGCCGATGAGTTTTCTCAACGATCTTTGCGGCCGCCCGAAGAACGAGAAGCCATACTTGCTTCTGGTGGTCGGCTATCCGGCAGAGGATGCGACCGTGCCGACTCACGCTCTGAAGAAGAAGCCGCTGGATCGGATAGCGAGTTTTATTTGAACCTGGCAGGTCGCTTTCAGACGCTTGTAGCAATGCGACAATCTTGTCTGACTACATTGACTTGATCGCCGATTAGTCCACCTTCGCTTGTAGGCGTAAAAGGGGCAAGGGGTTGGACGAGACTGGCAAGCCGCCGCGCGTGATCGGATTGACTGGCGCAATTCTGATCAACTTGAATGGAGCGGTTGGCGCCGGAATCTTCGCATTGCCGGCCTTGCTCTATGCAGGGGCGGGAAGCTTCGCTCCGTATTCCATACTGATATTCGCGCTATTCTACGCTTGCCTCATCGCGATTCCGGCCAAGCTCTCCACACTCTTTGATCAATCTGGAGGACCACAACTCTACGCTCAGCATGCCTTCGGCAATTGGACCGGATTCCAGCTGGGCTGGTTCCACATGTGTGCCAATATGAGTTCCAGAGCCGCCAATCTGCACGTTCTGGCCGCATATCTCGCTGCTATCTTTCCATTCTTTGGAGGTCCGGTTGCCAAGCCTGTCCTGCTGGTCACGCTGGTCTTGTTTTACTTGGCTATTGCACTGGTTGGAATGAAGCAGTCCATCGGAGCACTCTGGATCGGTTCAGTTCTCAAGCTTTCACCAATCCTGATCCTTTGCGCCGTTGGGCTAACGATGAACGGTATTCCGACAAGCGTTTCCTTGCCAGAATTCTCAGAGTTTGAGGCGGTCGCACTGTTGATCGCCTATGCCTTTTCAGGAGCCGGTACGGCGGCGATCACAGCAGGCGAAACGAAAGAGCCGCAACGGATCATCTTTCGCTCGATCTTCACAGGTCTGGCGGTGGTCGCCGTGTTCTATGCGCTTGTTATGCTGAGCTATATCGCGATCCAACCAGACACAGCAGAAGTCGACAGCCCACTGGCAGCGGCAGGTGCAGCTGTCTTTGGAGAGCTGGGAATTCTCATTATCAGCGTCACGGCTATCTTCTCGGTAGGGACCAATCTGCTCAACGGTTTCCTTATCTATCCGCGCATCTTCTACGGCATGGGATGCAGAGGATTGCTGCCCCGCCCCTTCGCCTATGTCTCAAGACGCTTTGAAACGCCTTGGGTCGCAATCCTTGTGTATTGCGGGATTGTTGCCGGGCTCGCGCTCTCTGGCACATTCGTATTTCTGGCGATGCTGACAGTGGCCGTTGAGCAGATCATCCTGCTCGTCATTACCGCGGCTCTGGTTTTGATATGGCGGCGCAATGATGGCGGCATTGCTGATCGGATGGGATGGCGCTGGGCATTTATCATTCCGGTTGGGGTAATCATGATGCTCTGGCTCACCGCTCAAGCTAGTCTGGAATCGCTCCTTTCGACCTTTGGTCTTTTGGCCATCGGAATGGTGCTTTACTTGCTCTCCAGCAAATCCGCTCACGAAGGCGAAGACATCCGGATCGTGAGCTGAGAGCTTAGCCAAACTTCTCTTTCCTCGGGCCGAGATAGCCGAACAGATAGGCTGCAACCTTGCGCATCTGGATCTCTTCTGCGCCTTCGGTGATACGATAGCGGCGGTGGTGGCGGTAGATATGCTCGAACGGCTTTTCGCGCGAATAGCCAATCCCGCCATGCACTTGCATTGCGCGGTCAGCGGCTTCACACACCAGCCGGTTCGCCCAGTAATTGCACATGGAAACCTTGTCGGAGAGCTGCTTTTCAACCTCCGCATGTTCCATGTGGTCCATCTGCCAGGCCGTTTTGTAGATCAGCAGGCGCAGCATCTCGCATTGGGTCGCGAGCTCGACCAGCGGGAACTGGATTGCCTGATTGCGGGCGAGTTCCTGTCCGAAGGGTTTGCGCTCCCGCGCGTAACGCACGCTTTGCTCAACGCAGAAGGTGGCCGCGCCCAGGGATGAGGCAGCCTGCCGGATGCGGTTTTGGTGTACGAAGCTTTGCGCCAAAGCGAGGCCGCGACCCTCGCGGCCAAGGATAGCGCTATCCGGCACCCACACATTCTTCACGAAGAATCGCGCATGATCGGTCGGCATGTTGAAGGTCCAAACATACTCGTCGATTTCCAGCCCCGGTGACGGGTTCGGGACGAGGAAGCATGTGATCCCTTTTGCATCGCCGTCCACGCCATCGGTGCGCGCGAACAAAGCGACATGGGTCGCGACATGCATGCCGGTGATCCACATCTTGGAGCCGTTGATCAGCCAGCCATCCTGACCATCGCGAGCCTCTCGCACCGCACGCGTTTCCATATGCGTCGCGTCTGAGCCGTGCTCAGGTTCAGTCAGGCCAAAGGCGACACGGCGTTCTCGATTGAACCCGCCAAGAATGAATTCCTGCTTCTGTTCTTCCGTGCCCCATTGATCGAACATCGCGACAAAGGGGAAATTGCCGACGATGGAATGCTCGTTCTGCAGATCGTTGTGGAGACCCAGACCCTTCTGCGCGAAGTGATCGCGGATCACCGCCATCCAGAGGTTGGAGCCGTCCTTGCCGCCATATCGTTTGGGCGCGGAGAACCGCCAATGGCCTGCTGCATCTGCGCGGCGCGTGGCTTCCTTCAGCAATTCCTCCCACTCGTGACTGGGCAAGCCATCGCGGTGCCAATCGGTACGCGAATCCTCGCGGCGATGGTCAAAGAAACGGATATTGTCGTTTGCGTTCTCGAGCGGTTTGATCTCTGTCTCGATGAAGGCATCGAGCTCGTCGAGATAGGCGGCGAGGTCGGCGGGTATGGCGAAGTCCATCTCTTACTCTCCAAGCCAATTTTGTTGAGCGACTTCAAGTGCGGGGTAACGCGGAATGTCTACTTCCAGCTTCTCAAGCGCCCGTGTCCGAAGCTCTGACAGCAAACCTCCCGTTGCCAGCGTTACTTCACCATTGATGATCCGATCGCTCAACGCGAGGTCCTCATGTCGGGGCATGAAAGCATAGTCGCGCGCAATTATCCCGAGCGCATTTCGCGCCACCGCAATCTGAAAAAGGTCGTGTCCTTGCATCCTGTCCTTCACTGTAGCTAGCCATTCCGAGATTGCGGTCGCCATCTCGCCAGCATTAGCCTCACCATGCGCAATGAACGGTCGAGGGACTTCTACCGATCGCACTTTCTCCTCCTCCGGCGCATCCTCTTCCAGAAGCATAAGCAGGTCCAGCTCTTGCTCGCTGGTGCGGCGCGAGATAACCACGCGCTCCAGCATGCGGTCCTGACCTTCGCGCCACACCTGCGCTTGCTTCAAGCATCCCAGCGCCCACCACACCGTGCGATAGATGGTCCAGAAGCGAAAGCGAGCCGGGTCCACTGTGCGTCCGCTTTCAGCTTCGTAGGCCGCGAAATAGTCCTCCAATGAGCCCGATCCCAATGCAGGCCGATCGTACCGCGCAAAGCGCCACACCGCCATGCAGCCGAAAGCCAGATCCTCGTGAAAATCGCTGAAATGCGCGAGCTCCCAATCGAGCACGCCGGTAAGCCGCGAGTCTTCGGCCAGCAGATTGCCCAGGCGATAGTCGCCGTGATTGAGGACGGTATCTCCTGGCTCAAGGCAATTGTCTTCCAGCCATTTGATGCCGAGCGCGATGATCGGACGGTCGCCGCCTGCCGCTTCGAATTGCGCGCGAAAATCGGCGATGCCTTCGCGAATATCGAGCGTCGGAATTTGTGCGGGCAACCCATCCGGCGAAAGCGCATGGATCTTCGCCAAGTCTCGCGCTGCTTCGCGAAGCAATTGCTCCGGATTGTCCATTGCAAGGATTTGCTTCGGGTCAGGCGTGCCGGGCAAAGCGCGCATGATGAAGCCGCTGCCAATCCCGTCCTCAGGCTCGAGCACTGTGATGACTTCAGGCGCGCTTACCTCAGCCGCATGCGCGGCCCGTATAATCGCTGCCTCGACATCGTGACCGAACGGACGCTCTGCCATCATGCCCGCTGAAGGCGCGCGGCGCAGGACGAAGTCTTCACCATTGGCTGAGAACCGCCAGCTTTCCATCGTCGCGCCGCCGGTAAGGCGTGTGAGCCCCGAAGGCGCGCTCAGCCCCGCGCGGCCAACCGCGCGCGTCAAACCCGGCGTCAATTCATCCGCGCTCACGCTCATCTCTTCCCCTTTTGCCTCTTTGCCTGCAATGAGTGCACGTCTGCTGCGTATGCGGCAACCCATCAATCCTTGCGAGACACCGCTGCCATGAAGAAAAGATACATCGCTCTTACCGTAGTCGCCTTGCTCGGCGTTGGTGCTGCGACTGCGGCCTATGTCGCGGCGCCGACTGTGCACGAAGGCGCATCGGGCGAAGCGCCTGAACTGGGCCGTTCAGGCGAATATGCCGTGGGAACAGAGCTGCGCGAGTTTACTTTCGAAGACCGCATCACCTTCAGCAAGCTCGGCATGGCAACGGGCGGCGTCGAGCGAGCAGACCGCACGCTTGCGGTGCGGCTTTGGTATCCAGCCGACGCGAGTGCGGACTCAGAAAATGTAACGTACGAGCACACTATGTCTCCGCCAGCGATGGAGCCATACTCTCTGAGCTTTGAAGGACGTGCGGTCGAAGGCGCATCGGCCTCGGGTGGCGAAAAAGCCTATCCGCTCGTCATCATGAGCCACGGCTTCAACGGTTGGCATACGCAGTTCAGCAATCTTGGCGAGCATATTGCGTCGCATGGCTATGTCGTCGCGTCGATCGAACATGCCGACATGCCGCTCGAAGGGGTGAGCGATTTTCTCTATTCTTTCAGCAAGGTACTGGTGGATCGTTCGCTCGATCAGCGTGACGTGCTGGAGGCCTTGCTTGGCGAAGCGAGTGCAGGTGAAGACGGCGCGATACAGCTCATCGATCCGGAAAGCGTCGCTCTTCTTGGCTATTCCATGGGTGGCTATGGCGCGCTTGCGACGGCTGGCGCGGATTACAATTATGAGAGCGACACTTTCGGTACAGTGCCAGGCGAAGCGTTGGACGTATTGCGCGAAGCTTCAGCTCAGCCTGCCGATGTGGATGCGGTCATTGCTTTTGCGCCGTGGGGCGGTCAGCCAGACAACCGCGTCTGGAGCGCCGACACGCTGGCGCAGCTTTCCGTCCCAGCACTGATTGTGTCAGGCAGCGAAGACGATGTTTCCAATCATGCCGATGGCGTGCGCTGGATATTCGAGCAGCTCGTTGGAACTTCGCGCCATCTCCTCACCTTCCGCGAAGCGCGCCACAACATTGTCGGCAATGCCTTCACCATCGAAGAGGATGCGCCGTTCCGCGTCGCCGAGTTCCTGATGGAGCCCGTCTGGCGGCAGGACCGCATCAATTCGATCAACCAGCACTTTGTGACTGCCTTTCTCGACCTCCATCTGAAGGGCGATGAAACCCGCGCGAGCTATCTCGCAGTGCCTGTCAGCAATGCGAATGACAGCCGATGGGAAACGCAGTTTGGTGAGCAATTGAACGGCAAGCTCGCAGGCGATGGCGAGCCCGACCATTGGCGCGGTTTTCAGAAGCGCTGGGCTGTCGGGTTGGACTTTGAGACACTAGAGAGCGCCCAATAGTTACCAAGCCACCCGCTCCCTCCGCCCTTCCACCCGGATTGTGTCCCGGTAGGCTCCGGGTGGAAGGGCGGAGGGAGCGGGTGGCGCGGCGTTCAACAAACATAAAAAACCGCCCGGATTTGCACCCGAGCGGTTTTTTCTGAAACTGCGATTTCGCGTTAAGCGAGCACGCTGTCTTTCTTGACCGTGATGACCTGCGGATAGGTAAATTCCTTGAGGCCATCCAGGCCATATTCCGCGCCAAAGCCTGACTGCTTGTGCCCGCCAAACGGTGCGAAGGGCGACAGGTGCATATATTCGTTGATCCAGACCGTGCCTGTCTCAAGTTGCTCTGCAATCTCGACGCCCTTGTCCGTGTCGCTTGTCCAGACAGCGCCTGCGAGACCATATTCGGAATCGTTGGCACGCTGGATCACCTCATCCTCGGTTGAGAATTTGAGCAGCGGCATGACGGGTCCGAACTGTTCTTCGGCAACAATCCGCGCGTCTTCTGGCGGGTTGTCCATGATCGTGACCGGCACGTAATAGCCCGTGCCTGACGGATCGGCATCGCCGCCCAGCAGGAACTTGTAGCCATTGTCCTTCGCGTCTTCGATCAGCTCAAGCACGCGGTCATACTGCTTCTTGTTCTGGATCGGACCAATCGCTGTGCCTTGCTGCGAGCCGTCGCCGACTTTCACATTCTTTGCATATTCCACGATCGCTTCTGACAGCTCGTCATAAATGTCTTCGTGAATGTAGACACGCTTGGCAGCGACGCAGACCTGGCCTGCATTGGCAAAGCTTGACCAGAACAGTTGCTCCGCAACTTTCTTCGGATCGGCATCGGGCAGGACGATGGAAGCATCATTGCCGCCCAACTCCAGCGTGATGCGTTTAAGGTCGCCTGCGGCACCTTCCATGATTTTCTTGCCGGTCGCGGTGGAGCCGGTGAACGTGATCTTGTCGATATCCGGATGACCGGTGATGAGCGGCCCGAGGCTGTCTTCGCCGGTAATGATGTTGACCGTGCCAGCCGGAACCTTGTCTGCGATCAGCTCTGCGATGCGCAGCGTCGTCAGCGGCGTGAAAGGCGACGGCTTCAAGACAATCGTGCAGCCGCTCATCAGCGCTGGCACGATCTTCTGGATCGCCATCATGACCGGGAAGTTCCACGGCACGATGCCGCCGACAACGCCCACCGGCACACGGCGCGTGCGGCTGTTGCGCTGCTCGCTGTCCTCGTTGATGACGTCTTCGAGCTTCAGCGTGGATTGCGCCTTGGCCATGCCCGCTGCACCGAAAATCTCGCCTTGAGCTTGCTCATGCGGCTTGCCCTGTTCGCTCGTCAGCAAGCGGAACAGTTCATCAGCGTTGTCCTTGATGGCTGCCGAGATCGCCATGCATACGGCTTGGCGTTCTTCGTGCGAGGTTTTCTTCCAGCTCTTGAACGCTTCGCGTGCGGCCGCAACAGCACGATCCAGATCATCGCCAGTGCATGCTGGAACCTGGCCGATGACTTCCTCTGTTGCAGGATTGACGACATCCAGCCACTCGCCGGTCGTGACCATCTCGCCATTAATCAGGTTCTTATATTGGGTAGCCATGGGAGCCTCTCTCTCGTGTCGATTCGCTTGAATTGCGGATTGCTGACAAGATGGAGATTGCGCGCCGCCTTGGCAAATGCATTTCGCCCAGAAACCTTTCTTGAGCAGAGAAACTCATTTCCGCAAGGCAAAGTGCAAGGTTAGGCAAAAACTAACCAAATCTTTGCCAAGTGCAGGCAAATCGCTTTAAACGCGACGAAAGCTCTGATCAGAGCTGCCACTCAACTCTCTTTAGGGGCGCAATGCATGACCAGCCCGTGGACAATCGGGATTATCGGCGGATCGGGCCTCTACGCGCTGGAGGGGCTCGAAGACGAGCAATGGATCGCTATCGACACGCCTTGGGGCAAGCCTTCCGACGAGATATTGTGCGGCCGCGTGGGCGATGTGCGGGTCCGTTTCCTGCCGCGTCATGGGCGCGGACATCCCATCCCCCCTACGGAAGTCAATGCACGTGCGAATATCGACGCGCTCAAGCGGGCAGGGTGCACAGACATCATTGCCATTTCAGCAGTCGGCTCGTTGCGCGAGGAAATCGAGCCGGGCCGCTTTGCCGTCGTCGAGCAATTCATTGATCGCACCAAAGAGCGCGTGGACAGCTTTTACGGCAAAGGTTTTGTCGCGCATGTCTCCATGGCCGATCCTGTTTGCGAGCGCCTCTCGAAGAAACTGACGGATGCGATTGCTGCTGCCAAAGGGAAAATGGCGACCGGTGCGACTTACCTTGCCATGGAAGGTCCGCAATTCTCAACGCGTGCGGAAAGCCGGATGTATCGCCAATGGGGCGCGGATGTAATTGGAATGACCGCTCTGCCCGAAGCGCGGCTCGCACGCGAAGCGGAGCTGCCTTACGCGCTTGTCGGCATGGTGACTGACTATGATTGCTGGCGCGAAGGCGATGCTGTCGACGTCACCCAGGTCGTCGAGCAGATGCAGTCCAATTCAAAACTCGCGCGCGATGTGGTGACGAACTTCCTGAAGAAGCTGCCCAAGAAACGCGCAGCCTCTCCGATTGATACAGCGCTGGATGATGCGATCATCACTGCGCCGGATCAGCATGATCCGAAACTGCTAGCCAAGCTTGATGCTGTCGCCGGGCGCTTGCTGAAAGCGGAGTAGGCCGCAGAGCTTACGCTAGCGAGGCCAGATGCTCGTGGATCTCAGCCACGGGGACAACATCGCCGTACTTCGCGTTCATGTCGAACAGATTGGCCTCGTGCACCGCTTCGTGACGGTCACCGACAGCTTCTTTCGCCACAATCGGAATAAATCCATGCTGGCATGCATCCACGCAGGTCGCGCGCACGCAGCCGCTGGTTGAAAGCCCGGTGATGATCAGGCTGTCATTGCCATTGGCCGTGAGCGTTGAGGCGAGCGACGTGCCGAAAAACGCGCTCGCATATTGCTTGGAGATCACCAGCTCATCCTCGCGCGGGGCCAGCCCTTTGGGCCAAGCGCCCATCGGATGGCCTGCGACGAAATTTCGCAATGGCGCGACCTTTTGCGCAAAGCGCCCGCCATCCTTCATCGATGGATGGAAGCTTACATTGGTGTAGATGATGAGAATGCCCGCTTTGCGCGCGGCTTCGACCATTTCAATGCCGGCGGCAAGGGCGTCCTCGACGCCGGCATAGAGTTCGCAATCCTTGTCGAAATAGGCTTCGACAAAGTCGATCAGAATGAGGGCCGGCTTCTTCCCGAAGCCGACTCTCCCTTCGAAGACGCCGCTATAGTTTTGTGTTGCGTCTGCGCCTTCTTCACTCACCCGAAGAGCTCCTTTGTGCAGCTCGGCTTTAGAACTTGAAGCCCGCTTCTACACCGAAGCGCTGACGCGCACCGGGCGAAATGAACGAACCACCAAACTCGATAGCCGGGATCACTTCGTTGAGATATTTCTCATTGAAGAGGTTCTCGGCAAAAGCGGTCAGCGACCAGGTCTCTGTCTCGACACCGATACGCAGGTTCATAACACCAAAAGTATCGCGCTGTGTGAGAGCATAATTGGCATCCCCCAGCTCAGGCGGTGCCATCAGAGCAGAGCCCGGCAGCAAGCCGCTGAACAGCGTTGGCGTCGTGTTTTCCTGGAAGGTGTGGAACCAGGTCGGGCCCGTGATGCGATAGTCTGCGCGAGTCACGAAATCGAGCGTGTCCGTGATCGGCAGATCAAGCTGCGTGCCCAAGTTGATCGTGTAGTCCGCGGTGTATGGCGACTCGTTGCCGACGGTTACCGGACGCGAAGCGTTTTCCTTGATCTCGCTCTCCGTCACGTTGACCGCGCCAAAGATGTCCCAGCCCGGCAGGATTTCTGCGGTCAGGTTAAGCTCTGCACCGTAGACTTCAACTTCGTCGATGTTCGAGACCACGCGCAGCAGGCCAAAGGCGCCCACGAAGAACTCGAAGAACTGCATGTCGTCGATAGTCGTATGATAACCAGCGAGGTCAAAAGTTACGCGGCCATCGAGCAATTCGCCTTTGAAGCCAGCTTCAAATGCGCTCGACTTCTCTTTGCGGAATTGGTCTTCGATCAGGATATCCGTGCCGATGAAATCGTTGAAGGCCGACTGGACAATCGCGGCAGAGCCCTGATTGTTGAAGCCGCCGGACTTAAAGCCGATGCCCCAGTTGGCGTAGAAGTTGATGTCGTCGCTCAGCTGGTAGCGCAGCGAGATCTTCGGCTGCAGCTGCTTGAAGGTCTCTGACTGCGACGGGATCGCCTGGATCACGCCCATATCGACGACTTGGCCCGGGTTAATCGGTCCGCCTGTGAACGGATCGAAGGCCGCCGGGACGAGACTGTCAACGGAACGGTCTTCAATGTCGTAGCGTGCAGCAAGGCCAATCTCGAAGCGGTCGCTGACTTCAAAGTCGAGCGAGCCGAACACTGCGTAGACATCCGTCGAGAAGTCATCATTGTAGAGCTGTGTGGTCGGGTTGGTAGAACCTGCCGGATTGAACAGCTCCTCTGTAATGCCGAAGCCAAGGTCAGCACCCAGGCTCACACCGACCTGACGGTCGATATGCAGGTAGTATGCGCCAACCTGCCAGTCGACATAGCCATCACCGTTTGATGCAAGACGGATTTCCGTGCTGAAATCGCTCTGCTCGCGGATCTGGTACTGCGTTCCGTCACAGGTCGTTGGGCTGTAAGGTCCGAAAGTCGAACCATTCACCGGATCAAAGATGAAGGGTACCGGTGTTGCACCGATGAAAGCCGGCGGATTGAGCGGGAAGCCCGTCAAGTCAGCCGTCGTTGCGAAGCAGGAATTCGACGCGTCGATTGAGTCCTGTGTCGCGCCCGGGAATGTGAAGCGCGCGAAATCTGCCGAAGTGCCGTCTGCTGTCAGAGCCTGCTGAACATCGCTGTAAAGCGCCCATGCAGTCAGGGTGACTGCATCAAATTCATGCTCGATCTTGGCAGAGGCTTCGAAAGTCTGCTGCTCGTTGGTCGGGCGGATATTGGAATAATATCCGAACTCCGCATCATTCACGTCCTTGAAGAAGTCGCCGCCGAAATTCTCCAGCGCGAATGCCGCGTTGAAGTTGATCGAAGCGCCGGAGAGCTCTGCATAGCGAGCCTTCACATCGATCTCTGTTGCAGGACCTAAGTCTGCTACAAAGCGGCCGTCGATCGACCAAACTTCCTGATCGTCAATCGTCTTGGAATCGAGGAAGTCGTTGCGGAAGAAGCCGTCGGTCGTGAAGTAGCTGCCTGACAGTACCAGTCCGGCCCCTTCACCCACCGGAGTGGAGATGTAAGCGCTGGCAGAATAAGTGTTGTCTTCAGCTGCACTGACGCGTGCGCCGCCTTCAAAGAAACCCGATGGCTTCAACGTCTGGATGACAATCGCACCGGCCGCAGCGTTACGGCCATAGAGCGCGCCTTGCGGACCTTTGAGGATTTCGATCTGGCGCAGCGTACCCTGATCCTGGTTCAGCTGAGCCGTGTTGGTCTTGAGGATACCGTCGACAACCAGCGCGACAGAGCTTTCCGCATCGCGTGCACCGTTGATGCCGCGGATGTTGATCTGCGTATCGCCTGCCTCGGCAGTGCCGGTCACGATGGTCACACCCGGTGTGAGCTGGACGAATTCGTCAGCGCGCTCAATCCCGGTCTTCTCAAGCGTTTCCGCCGTGAAAACGGTGATCGCGGTTGGCACTTCAGCCAGCGTTTCAGACTGGCGGCGCGCGGTAACGATAATCGCATTACCTTCAGGTGCGTCTTCTGCGCTTTCCTGAGCGCCGGTGTCCTGCGCAAAGGCGGGGGTGGCTGACAAAAGCGCAGCAAAAGCAGCGCCAGAGGCAAACTTAATCTTCAAATGCTTCATCGTGAGTTCCCTCATGGTGTGCGGTCTGCGCCGCTTAGAATTGTTACGTCCCTGGCTGCTTCAACGCTGGAAACGGTGTTGTGTGCCGCCGGGCCTTCGCAATTGCCGGCATGCTGTGGCCAAAACGCTTCACACATTCCGGCCAGCGAGCATGAAAGCCAATCAAGTCAGAACGTTAGCGCCGCTCATATAAACATAAACCTCCTGGAACTTCGGACCGTCCGGACCGGGACGAAGCCGCCAGAAATTGGTGTTGTAGAGCAGTGTCTGGTTTCCATCCGCATCATGCAGCTCGGCCACAAAGCTCGCTGAAATGCGGCCATTGGCTTCATCGACTGTGCATGTGAAGTCACGGTGGATGATCGTTTCGTATGCCGAAAAGAAGTCTGTGAACATGCGTTTGATTTCGGACTTGCCGACATGACGCTCAAACGCTGTCTGGATGCAGAACAGTGCTTCATCGTGGAAGCAATCGAGTGTCGCCTCCATGTTCTTCGCATCGACATTGGCGAAGTATTTCATCGTCGCAAAGTCGATCAGCTCGTCACGGCTCAATGTGGGTTCGTACTGCATCAGGCGTCTCCTTCCTTCAGCAAGTTGTCGCCGCTCATATAGACGTAGACGCGGTGGAACAGGCGGTCTTTCAGATAGAACCGGTTGCAATTCTCATAGCGCAGCTGCTCGCCGCCATTAGGCGTGATCAGCACTGTGAACTGGCTGTTGATGGTGTTCGTCTGTGGGTCGGCCGTGTGGACGAAATTGCCGTGCCAGATCTGCTCGAAATCCTCGAACAGCTTCACAAACATCGCTTTGATCGCATCGCGCCCTTCATGGATCGTGTCGCTAGTCGCTTCATGCAGGACCGCATCGGGCGTGAAGCAGTTAAGCACCTTGTCCAAGTTCTTGTTATCGACGCCGTCGAAATACCGCTTGGTTACGATATCGACGTAGAAAGGGTAGGGCAGCGGTGTCTGGCCCGCGCCTCCTTCACTCCATTCACTCATGAATACCATCCTTTGAGAATGCCTTGAGGGTTGGGGACTTCAGGCGCGGGAAACGCCTTCTTCGAATGCGTGATGCCAAGCTCGATTTGCGTCTCCAGCATCTTGTAAGCGACTTGGCCCGGGTTCAGCACCGGGATGGGCAGTTCGCTATCGAGATAGGCAGCGCTCTGGTGCATGGTGGTTGAGCCGAGCACGATCACGTCCGCGCCGTCCTCTTCCATCGCCTTGGTCGCTTCGGCTTTCAGTTTACCGAACACGACTTCTTCCTTACCTTCGAGCAGCTCGGTGACGTCAGGCCGCGTATTGATCGAGCGCAGGGACGCGCAGCGTTTCCACCAGCCATATTCAGTGAGCGTCTTTTCATAGAGCGGGAACCATTCAGGCCACATCGTCAGCACGGTGAACTTCTTGCCGAGCATCATGGCCATTGCGAATGCGGCTTCGCCGGGGCCGACCACGGGAATGCTGAGCGCTGAGCGCAAAGGCCGCATGCCGCTATCGCTGACCGTATCGATCAGCACACCGGCATAGCCTTCTTGTTCAGCCGTGATGCCGGCCTGGAACACAGTCCAGTCCATCAGCAATGTGTCATGGTAGCTGTCACCAAGGGCCGCGCCCCACTTTACCGCTTCGAACTCGGGTTTGAAACCGGGCCTGACGAATTCGTCGGGAAGCTGCTCGGCGCGATTGGCAACACCAGCTTCGTCCATCGGAATGGGCACGATGACTTTGATCCGGGCGGGATCACTCATATCCACAATCTCCCTTGACGCGCTCACTTATTGTATACAATTTCATTGCGTCAAGCGAAAAACTGTCTTGGCTTGGTCTAGTTCCGGTCTGCGATCATTTAGCCGGCATCTCGCGAGGTTTCATGGGTATCTACGGGTCATCTAGGGGTCATCTAGGGGGTATCTCCAAGGGTCTCCAGTGCGATTTGGAGGGCTCATGAGCCGCGCTTCGGACACTGCCTACGATGCGATTCGCACGCATGTTTTGAGCGGTGCGACAGCACCCGGCGAGCAGCTCACGGAAGAACGGCTGGCAGAGATTGCAGGGGTCAGCCGGACGCCTGTTCGGGAGGCTGTGCGGCGGTTGGAAGCAGAGCTGCTGCTGGTGCGCAGCGAATCCAAGCGCATCTTTGTCGCCGACTGGAGCCGCGATGACATCGACGAGATGTTCACCCTCCGCGAGATGCTCGAAGGCCACGCAGCAGAGCGCGCGGCATTACGCATAACGCCGGATCAACTGACTGAGATGGAAGCGGTCAATTCCGAGCTGCATGCAGCAGTGGCCGGTGACGTGCCGGACGTCGAGACGTTCCTTGATGCGAACCGCAAATTTCATGAGATCATCACAGCAGCCAGCCACTCCCCGCGCCTCGCTCAAGTGCTAGCCTTGCTGGTTGAAGCGCCAGTCGTCTTGCGCACTGCGCGCAGTTATTCAGTCGAGGATTTGCGCCAGTCAGCACGCGATCATGACGAGCTGATCGCGGCCTTCCGCGCGCAGGATGCAAGCTGGGCGCGCGCTGTCATGGCGAGCCATTTGCGGCGCGCGTTTCACACTTTCGCTGATGCAACGGAAGCGGCCGAATAGTTGCCGCTGCTGGTGCGTTTCGCCTTAGATAATGCCGCGATCCTCAAGGTCCTGGCGGGTCTTGGAATCCATGCCCAAGAGCTCGCCATAGACCTCTTCATTGTGCTGGCCGAGCTCAGGACCAACCCAATCAACATGGCCCGGAGTCTCTGACAATTTCGGCGCAACGTTCTGCATTTTGAAGTTCTCATGCTTCGGATGTGGACGTTCGATAATCGCTTCACGCGCAGCAAAATGCGGGTCGGCCAGCATCTCCGGCGCGCGGTAGATATTGCCCGCGGGAACCCCATGTTCTTCACACAGATCAAGGACTTGCTGACTGGTGTGCTGCTTCGTCCATTCGCCGATCAGCTCGTCAAGTTCGGTCTGGTTCTGTCCGCGCGCAACGTGGCTATTGTAGCGCGGGTCATCGCCAAGCTCTGCCATGCCCATCATTGCGGACATGCGCTTCCACACGCTGTCCTGATTGCCTGCAACCATCACGCTCCCGTCGCTGGTCGGGTAGACATTGGACGGTGCGACTTTGGGCAGGATCGAGCCCGTCCGCTCACGAATGTGATCAGCCACGGTGTACTCAGGTATGAGCGATTCCATCATCGCGAGGACCGCTTCGTAAATGGCTGAATCTACTACCTGGCCTTTGCCTGTCTTATGGCGATAATTGAGCGCCATCATCGCACCAAGGCAAGCGTAAGTGGCAGCGAGCGAATCGCCGATCGAAATGCCTGCACGACTTGGTGGACGGTCGGGCTCACCTGCGATGTAACGCATGCCCCCCATGGCTTCGCCGATGCCGCCATAGCCGGCGCGCGGTGAGTATGGTCCGGTCTGGCCATAGCCCGATACGCGGATCATGATCAGCGCTTCATTGATGGCGTGAAGCTCGTCCCAACCAAGGTTCCAGCGCTCCAATGTGCCGGGGCGAAAATTCTCCAGCAGGAAGTCTGCTTCGGCGGCAAGCTTACGGACGATGTCCTGTCCCTCTTTCTCGCGTAGATTGAGCGTGATCGACTTCTTGTTGCGCCCGACAACGGAGAACCATAGCGGAATGCCCTGGCCCCAATTGCGCATCGCATCGCCTACTTTGGGCGGCTCGATCTTGATGACTTCCGCGCCGTGGTCGCCCATCAGCTGACCGCAGAAAGGGCCCGCAATAAGCTGACCCATTTCAATCAGGCGAAGCCCTTCAAGTGCGCCTTGTCCCATGCGAAAATCCTTTCCGTGCCGCGCTCGATTCGCTGCCTGTGTCCGGCGTGCAGGTGAGCTGAGATAACCCGTAGATGACCGTCAGATCTCGCGAGATGCGCTATACTCGACGCAAGACCCATCGGCCCAAAACCGAGACGCGCCTATAGAGACACAATTTGCATTTGTATACAATTTGCGTATTGAACCGCTCAGCGAACAACCAAGCAAGGCGATTCCCCCATGACAGCTGCCGGGCCTAACTCCGCTATCGAGCTGGTCGAAGTCGGTCCACGCGATGGCCTGCAGAACGAGCCGGACATCATCACGACCGAAGATAAGCTCGCGCTTATCAACCGGATGATCGATTACGGCGCGCGGCGGTTAGAAGTTGCAAGCTTCGTCCATCCTAAGCGAGTCCCGCAAATGGCCGACGCAGAAGACGTCATTGCTGGCCTGCCTGACCGCGAGGACGTGACGTATATCGGACTGACGCTCAACAAGCGCGGCGTGATGCGCGGCCTTGCCACGCGCGAAGGCGGGAAGCGTGGCATTGACCAGGCGGGCTGTGTGATCGTTGCGAGCGATACTTTCGGGCAGAAAAACCAGGGCCAGACCATCGCGGAGGGTATTGAAGAGAACCGTCAGATGATCCGCTTCGCCAAGGCGGAAGGCATGCGAGTGCAAGTGATGATCTCCGCCGCCTTTGGCTGTCCGTTCGAAGGCGAAGTGAAGCCTGAGACTGTCATGCAAATCGCCGAAGAAATGGCAGCGGAAGATCCGGAAGAGATCGCGCTCGCTGATACGATTGGCGTTGGCGTTCCTTCGCAAGTCACAGATCTGTTCGGGCGCTTGGGCGATTTACTCGGAGGGCGGATACCGATGCGCTGCCATTTCCACGACACGCGCGGCACCGGTATCGCCAATTCGTGGGCGGCCTATCAGGCGGGCGTGAGCGTGTTTGATGCAAGCCTTGGCGGGCTTGGCGGCTGTCCCTTTGCACCCAATGCGACAGGAAATATCGCGACGGAGGACCTAATCTACATGATGGAGCGTTCAGGCATTGAAACAGGCATCGATCTCGACGCTGCCATCACGACCAATCACTGGTTCGGCGACAAGTTGAACCGCAAACTGCCTTCGCTGGTCGCACGCGCGGCCTGAACCAAATCAAGATCTTGCGGCTGCTCCCACAGACCGCCGGCAATATGAGGAACCGGGAGACACTATGACCTACAGGCTTGGCGTTGATGTCGGTGGTACTTTCACTGACCTGCTGCTGTTCGATGAGGAAACCGGCAATTTCTGGCGACACAAGACGCCGTCGACCCCTCACGACAGCTCCGAAGGCATTCTGAACGGCGTGCAGGCGATCACCAGCGAAGCGGGTGTCGCAGCGAAAGACATTGCGTATTTCCTCCACGGAACGACGGTCGCGACCAATGCTGTCCTGGAAGGCAAGGGTTCACGCGTCGGTCTGATCGTGACCGAAGGCTACCGCGATGTCATGCAGATCGCGCGCAGCTTCGTTCCCGGCGGTCTTGCTGCATGGATTGTTTGGCCCAAGCCTCAGCCATTGGCAGCGCTTGAAGACACTGTTGAAGTACCAGGCCGGATGGATGCGGATGGAAAGGAAGTGCGTCCGCTTGATGAAGATGCGATCCGCGCGGCTCTTGAGAAACTCCAAGGCCAAGGCATCGAAGCGCTGACCGTCAGCCTGATGAATGCCTACGTCAATGGCGCGCATGAAAAGCGGATCGGAGTGATCGCAGCCGAAGTGCTGGGCGACAGCACTCCTGTCTCGTTGAGCCACGAAGTGCTGCCGGAAATGCAGGAGTATGAGCGCACGCTTTCAACGGTTGCGAACGCAGCGGTTCGTCCGGTCGTTGGCAAATATGTTTCGAATCTGCGCAACCGGCTGGAGGACGAAGGACTGGAAGGCAAGCTCTCGCTGCTGCGCTCCGATGGCGGCCTGATGAGCAGCCAGAAGGCGGAAGAGCATCCGGTAAACATCCTGATGTCCGGTCCTGCGGGCGGTGTGACCGGTGCACTCTGGGTCGGCAAAAATGCCGGGATCAAGAATATCCTCACTTTGGACGTTGGCGGGACTTCGACTGACGTTGCGCTGATCGAAGGGCTGGAGCCGCGTCGTCAGCGCACGACGGAAGTCGGCCACCTGTCGGTTCGTGCATCGGCCTTAGATGTGAAGACTGTGGGCGCTGGTGGCGGCTCGATCGCGCACGTGCCTGAACTGACCAAGGCGCTGCGCGTCGGTCCAGAAAGCGCGGGCGCGGTTCCGGGTCCGGTGGCTTACAACAAAGGCGGTGAGCTTCCGACTGTGACCGACGCGAATGTAGTGCTCGGCTATCTGCCGGAAGACCTGCTTGGCGGAACATTCAAGCTCGACCGCGAAGGCGCAAAGAAAGCCGTACAGACAATCGCAGACGCGCTTGGCATTGATCTCATGCAGGCCGCCCGCGGCATCATCGATATCGTGAATGAGAACATGTTTGGCGCGCTGCGGATGATCTCAGTTCAGCAAGGCTATGACCCGCGCGATTTTGCGGTGATGGGCTTTGGCGGAGCAGGGCCACTCCATGTGAATGCGGTGGCGAAGCTGATGAACAGCTGGCCAGCGGTCAGCCCTGTGTCACCCGGCGTGCTCTGTGCGCTTGGCGATGCGACAACGCGGATGCGGACCGAGACTGCACGCAGTTTTTCAAAGCTTGCCAGGGATACAAGCGTTGCGGATTTGAAAGCCGTGCTTGATGAAATGGCTGAGCAGACCCGCAGCGAATTGCTCAATGACGGCATTCCGGAAGGCGACATTACCAGCGAGTTTGAAGTCGATATTCGCTATGCCGGTCAAGCCTTTGAAGTACCGCTGACGATCAGTCAGGACATTCTCGATCAAGACGGGATCGAAGGTATCTTGGCACGATTCGATGACGAGCATCGCCGCCTCTTCACTTTCAACATGGACACCCCGCACGAGATCGTGAACTTGCGCGCCGTTGCTTTGGGTCAAGCGCCTGCGCTTCCTGCCGCAGAGCTTGCAAAGGGCAATGGTGATCCATCGGCTGCCAAGATCCGCGATCACACGCTGTGGATGGACGGCAAGGAGCAGGCTGCTGTGATCTATGATCGCTCTAAGCTCTTGCAGGGTGACATCATCCCAGGCCCGGCAATCATCACGGAAATGGACTCGACCACTCTTGTGGAGAGCGGTTGCACCGCGACTGTCGACCATGTCGGCAACATCCTTATCAACCCGAACGAGGAGGGCTGATCCGATGCCAGCACAAATCATCGAAACCAATGACAAGCCCTTCGACAAGATCGACATTGATCCGGTCACGCTCGACATTATCGAGAACGCGCTGCGTAATGCTCGGATTGAAATGGATGCGACGCTGGTGCGGACAGCCATGTCGCCCGGCATTCGCGAACAAGGCGATGCTTTCCCTCTGATCGCGGACCCAAAGGGCAAGATGATCGTCGGCCAGTTCGGCAGTTTCATCGACGGCTTCCTCAAAGGTTTTGACGGAACCATCGAAGATGGCGACATGATCTTCCTGTCAGACCCCTATTCCTGCGACGGCGCAGTGAGCCACTCGAACGACTGGCTGGTGTTGCTGCCGGTATTCAAAGATGGCCGCTTGATCGCCTACACAGCAATGTTCGGTCACCAGTCCGACATTGGCGGCTCAGTGCCTGGTTCCATGCCCATCGGTGCAAGTTCGATTTTCGAAGAGGGCGTGCGCATTCCGCCGGTCAAGATCTGGAAGAAGGGTGAATACAATGACGATCTGATGAAGCTCGTCATGCACCAGACCCGCAAGCCAGACTGGTGCCAGGCCGACTTGAACGCGCTGATCGCAAGCTGCCGTGTCGCCTCCAAGCGCGTCCTCGAGATGGCGGACCGGTTTGGCGACGATGTCTACGTTTCCGCAACGCAAGAGCTGCTTGCGCGCAACTATCGCGCGATGGAAGCGCTTATCAGCCAGGCAATTCCGGAAACGCCGGTCAGCTTCGAAGACTACCTGTGCGATGACGGTAAGGGCTTTGGCCCCTACAAAATGAAGTGCACGATGTGGCGCGAAGGCGGGAAGGTCATTCTCGATTTTGACGGCACTGACCCGCAGTCAGCCGCGTCGATCAACTTCCTGCTCAATGAGAACATGTTCAAGATGTTCTTCGGCATCTACATGATCATGGTCTTCGACCCGCAGATCCTGTTCAATGACGGCTTCTACGATCTCATCGAGGTCCGCATTCCTGAAGGTTCGCTGCTCAAGCCAAAATTCCCGGCAGCCCTGTCGGGTCGTACGCACGCGCTGGGTCGTATCTTCGACATCCTGGGCGGCTTGCTCGGTCAGGGTACACCTGAGTTCCTCAATGCAGCAGGCTTCAGCTCAAGCCCGCACCTGTTCTATTCAGGGTGGGACAACCGCGAGGTCAGCAAGGGCGAATGGTTCCAGCTGTTCCAGATCGGCTTTGGCGGCATTCCGGGTCGTCCCTTGGGTGACGGTCCGGACGGTCACTCGCTGTGGCCGGGCTTTACCAATGTGCCGAACGAGTTTCTGGAACGCTACTTCCCCATGCGGATCGAGCGTTACTCAACCGAGCCGGACAGCGGCGGGGCAGGGCTGCACCGCGGCGGTAATGGTATCCGGATGAGCTATCGCTTCCTCGCGGACGGCAATATCGCGATCCATGATGACCGCTGGTTCGTGCCCCCTTGGGGCGTGAATGGCGGGCATCCGGGCAAGCGCGCGAAGAAGATTCTCGAGAAGGTTGACGGGACGACGCAGATCGTCGGCAACAAGATCGAGGATGTGCCGGTTTCCGCGGGCGACGTGCTGCACTTCATCACTTGGGGCGGCGGCGGCTGGGGTGACCCGCTGGAGCGCGATCCTGAGCTTGTGGGCTTGGAAATCCGCCAGGGCCTCGTGACGCCAGAAGGTGCGAAGGATTACGGCGTAGTGGCCGATGCTGATGGCAGGATTGACGCCGATGCGACCGCTAAACTGCGTGATGAAATGAAGGCATCGCGCGGTGAGCTACCTCTGTTTGACTATGGTCCGGGTATCGAAACCTTGCGCGCCAATTGCGAGGACGAGACCGGACTTCCAGCGCCTATCCAGCCGAAATGGGCGGATCAGGACGTCGAATATGCAGAGGCCGCTGAGTAGGATTTACTCGGCTCGATCAGCTTCAAGCATTTCAGCGGGCGGGGCGAAGATCTCAGGATCAATCGCCTCGCCCACTTTCGTTTCAGACCAGAACACCGTGTTGGCTTTGATGCCATCGTAGAGCAGCGTGACCGAGCGCGCCTGCACCCAGCCATTCTCGAGCTTCACATATTCATCGTACAAACGCTCGTGCCAGCCCCGCGGACTGTCAAACGCCATGTAGCGGATGAAGCCGCTTTCCACGTCGAACCCGAACAACGTTTCGGCACCTTGCGGGTCGGTGATCCTGACCATGGCTGTTTCATGTCCGAGAATGTCACGCTGCGGTGCGAGTGACAGCGTAAAGCCGTCATCCAAAGCTGAGCGGATAATCCCGAACCCGAAATTGTTGGCCCAGTATTCGTCGGCCTGAGCCTTGGGCATGATGCCGCGCTCTGTCCACGTCGTCTCGCCATCATAGCCGATCGCGAAGATCGTGCGCTCACCGGATTTCGCGATAATTCGCACTTTGCCGTCTGCACCATGCGCTTCAGTCCGGCCGCGCTCGAAGGCTCGCGCCATCGTATAATCGTCGGCAATTGCGCGGACCTGCCCTGTCTGGCCATCGAAGAAAGTTGCCGTGCCCGATAGCTGCAACGTGCCCGGATCTAGGAATAGCGCGCCGCCGTGGACCGCGATGCCGCGTTCGACGACATCACGTGCGCTGGTCGGCTCTTCGGCTTGCGCGAGACCGGCCATGCCCAGCATGATCGCCGCGAGTGATCCCAACCATTTGCACATTGCTCGCTCTCCACCGCATCCGGCAATTTGTCCGGACAGCTTTTCAACCACCTCCGCGTGGTTTAGGCAAGCACGCATGAAAAACTGTATCGCTCTAGCTAGCCTCACAGCGTTTGTACTTGCTGTACCTGCGCAAGCTGAAACGCGGCTCGAACCGGGAATCTGGACCAACACGGAGGACGTCTATTTCGCTGAGGAAGAGGGCCGCGAGAGAGCAGAATGGCGCGCTTATGAGATTTCGAACGACAGGCAGTGGCGGCTGATCGATGAATTTGGCAAGCCGGTTGACGGGATTGACGGCCAATGGACTGTCGGTGCGATCCCAAGTCTGACAGAGCGTGAAGAGGGCGGCTGGCAGATCGGCGCAAGCGAGCTTCGCAAAGCCAACCCTTTTTCATGCTGGGTATCAGTGCGCAAATATGCTGCGAAAGAGGATGGCTCGCCTGATTGGACCTTCGCGCGCGACCTGCAGATCTTCGATCAAGGCGGGCGCATTCTGGTTAAAGGCAATGGCGATGCGCCCGACGTAACATTCCGGATGCGCAATGTGACCTGGGCCAAGGGCAGCCGCAACAAACCTTCGCTCGTACTTTATGTGCACAAGGATGATCCGGTGCTCGCAGAAAGTTATAGCTGGGCGTCGCCGGATACGGATATGGTGGGCATAAATCTGCGCTGGGTTCAGGGCAGTTGCAGCCGTGTACAAGGAAACTGAATTATGAAAAGAGCGCTCGCAATCCTCCCGCTGTCCGTCCTGCTCATGGCCTGCCCACCGTCCGAAAAGATGGTGCAGCAATGGGCGGAGATGCAGCAGGAACAAGAGCTGCAACTCGCTGCAGAAGGCGAACGCTGGCTCACCCATTATCAGGCGGGCGATTGGGAAGCGCTACGGGCGCTCTACACTGACGATGCAGTGTTGATGACTCAGGGCCAAGAAAAGATCGTCGGGGCGGACAACATCATCACCTTTCTGCGTCGCCTGCCTGATTCGGGCGCGCTGGTGCAATTCCAGTTCGAGAATGAAGAGGTCGATGCAGGTGGCCGCTACACCTATGTCAATGGCTTCGTCACCGCCAAATACATGATGACGATCACTTTCCCTGGACAAGAGCCAGTGCAGGTCGCCGGGCGATCCTTCCTCGTCTACAAATGGGTTGATGGTCAGTGGAAGCTGTGGCGCGATATTGATAATCTTGCGCCAGATGTGACTCCAGCAGACTTCGCGCAATGACACGCATCCCGCCGCTTGCGCCTGCTGAAGCTTTCGGCGGCGACGAGAATGCGGAATTTGCTCGTGAATTGATGGGATATGTGCCCAATTCCGTGCTGACCATGGCGCATTGGCCGGAGCTTTTAACGGCCTTTCGAGGGCTCGTTGCAGTGATCTATGGCGAGAGCAAGCTCGACAACGGCTTCAAGCGGCTGATTGGTCACGCGGCGAGCCTTGCAGCTGGTTGTCGCTATTGTCAGGCCCACACCGCGCATGGAGCTGAGGGATTAGGGGTCAGTGAAGCGAAGCTGTCCGCGCTGTATGATTTCGAAGGGTCAGAGGAGTTCACTGAGGCCGAGCGCGCAGCGCTTGCGCTCGCTTTTGCGGCAGGCGCCACGCCCAATGCAGCAGAAGACGCGCATTTCGCCCGGCTTTCAGAGCATTATTCCCACGCTGAGCAAGTCGAGATCATGGCGGTGATCTCGATGTTTGGATTTCTCAACCGCTGGAATGATACGCTTGCGACCTCGCTTGAAGCCGAACCGCTAAAGCACGCTGAGACGATGCTGACCGGACACGGCTGGGAGGCCGGTCGTCACTTAAGAGACTAGCCCTGCTTCCAGGTCGCGCCGCCAACCCAGTCACCAGCGACGGCTATGAATTCTTCGCTGCGAATGGATTGCCATACGCCGGCAGAGAAGTAGGGATCTGCTTCGAACTTGGCGCGTGCTTCGTCCTGATTGTCGGCCTTGATGACAAGGAATGAGCCGACGGTTTCATCGCCGCGTTTCAAAGGGCCTGCCACCGCATAGTCGTCTATATGGGCTTCGACATGCGCCAGATGCGCGTGCAAGTCCCGCTCACGCAGTCTCGCGCCATGCTCGCCGTCGCGGCAATAGAAAGCGTACAGCGCCATTATCTTATCCTACCTCTACACATTCGATGAGTTCTGTGCCTGAGCCGATGGCGGTTGCGGCACGTCGCCCTCCATACATCGCGCCTTGCCGTACGGAAGGCTCTTCAATCCATTCCGCTTCACATTCATCGAGGTTTTCCACCGCGAGTGTGACTAGTGCATTACCTGGCGGTAGCATGCCTTCATGACGCGGTCGGCGCATGGCGCTGCGCGGATAGTCATCGACTTCAACGATCGGCATGCGGCCCTGCTTGACCATGCTGATCGTCGTCAGTGTGTCGTCGGGCAGTCCGAACGCATCATTGATCATGGAATAGGGCAACGTGTAGTCGGCACCGCGCTCAAGCCCCAGATTGTCGGCATACCATTCGAGGCTCGCCTTGCGGTCCGGAGTTGCAAGGATGACGATAAAGATGCGGTCAACATCGGATTTGGCTCGCGGCAAGTCCGTGTCATCCATATTCTTCAGCACCTGGTTGAGATAGATCATCTCCTTGCCTGGCCCGAGCGCTTGCATCGGGATGAAAGCTGGTTCGATGTTCTCAAGCGTCTTGGGCGGTCCGACTATGGTGAAGTGATTTTCTGGCAGAGCGTCCGGCCATTTCCAGACATCTTCGACTGTCAGTTCGAACGCGGCCCAGCCATAGGTTGTGGTCGGTTTGAAACCGCCAAAGTCTGGCTGCTCGACCAATCGCAGAAAGCACGGCTCACCTGATTTGGGCTGGAGCACAGCATAGGGAGAGCCATAATTTCCCGAACAGTTCCAGCTTGCTGCAAGACTTTCGTCAAGCTCGCCTTGTTCCACTAGATCGAGGCCGAGAACATCGCGATAGGCAGCGATGCCAGCCTTGAGATCGGGGACTGTTGAAAGTCCGCCAAGGATCGTGCCGTGTTCTATCATCGCTGCATTCTCTCCCGTGTCAGGGTCGGCCCTTGTGGCCTAACTCAAAGCAGCAGTCCTGCGACTTTGGCGTCTGCAGATGATCGACGCGCGGACATAAGAAGGGTTCCCTCTACTCTGGCAGGGTCGTTCAGAATTTCGGCTTTCGTTTCTCCATGAATGCCCTCGTGCCTTCCGCAAAGTCATCACGCGTGAAGGCAGCATCGAAAATCCCAAGGGTCTCGTGATCGTCCTCGCTCTGCCCGTCCAGAACTCGCTGAATGAACCGTTTGCTTTGCCGTGCAGTATGGCTGGACGCAGCCAGCAATTGTTCGATCAGGAAGGCGCTATCTTCGGCGACAAACTCGACCAGACCGATGCGCTGGGCCTCCGCCGCATCAATCAGCTCGCCTGTGTAAAGCATTCGCTTGGCTTGACCTGGACCGACGAGGTCAACCAGCAGTTTTACATCGTGAAGCGGATAAACAAGGCCGAGTTTTGCTGGGGTGATCCCGAAACGCGCGGCCTTTGTTGCAACGCGCATATCGCATGCCATCGCGAGGCCGCATCCGCCACCGACGCAGTCTCCTTCAACGAAGGCAATGGTCGGGATGTCCGCCCGGGCGAGCTCATGCTGGACCCGGTTTATCTCGGCCTGATTGGCGTTCCGCCAGCTGGAATTGTCCTTGTTCTCCATCAATTCCTTGATGTCTGCACCTGCGCAGAAGGCGTTTCCAGCAACTGCTGAACGCAATTCCAGTACGCGGATCGCTGGATCGGATACAGCATCATTCAGCAATGCCGGAAAGGCTTCCCACATCGCCATATTGAACGCGTTGCGCTTGTCAGCCCGGTCAATCAGCAATCGGGCGATGGCCCCGTCTTTTTCCAGTCTCAAACTCATGCCGGATTGGTCTCCATGAAGTGATCCGCGATTGCTTTGCGCGTTGTCACCCATACACCATCATGTGCGCGGACATGCTTGAAAAATTCTTCCAGCGCCCAGATGCGCCCGGGCCGCCCGATAATACGCAAATGCAGTCCCAGGCCCATCATCTTGGGATTGCCTTCCACGCCTTCGCGATAGACTTGGTCGAAATTCGCTTTGGCATAGTCGAGCCATTGATGCGGCGTGAAAGCCGGGTCGGTCCACATCTTCATATCATTGTTGTCGAGCTGATAGGGGACGATGCACATGGGGCTGCCTTCGGGCGGTCCGCCAGGGCCGCTGCCGCGATCCCAGAACGGCACGTCGCCTGAGTAGTCGTCCATGTGATAGGTGAAGCCCTCTTCCGCCAAGAGGCGGCGCGTATTGTCCGTCAGAAGATAGCGGCTGAGCCAGCCATAAGGACGCACGCCGCAGGTCTTTTCGATACTGCTCACAGCCTTGCGGATGAACTCGCGCTCTTCGTCTTCTTCCATCTTGAACTGATGTACCCAGCGATAGCCATGGCTGACCGGCTCATGACCCAGCTCTACAATCGCTTCAGCGATCTCGGGATGGTTTTCGAGCGCAAGTGCGGCAACAGTCCAGCTTGCCATGATGTCATACTGCTTCAGCAAGTTGACGATGCGCGGTGCGCCAGCTTTGATGCCGTATAGGTAGTTGCTCTCGTTTGAATAGTTGCGGATCTTCGACTTTACAAAGACGCCCAACTCGTCGACCGGCTCCATCCCTCGGTCGCCGCGCGCGATAGTCATTTCACTACCTTCTTCGACATTGACGACGACGCTTAGCGCCATCTTTGCGCCGTCAGGCCAGTCGATCCGTTCTTCAGGAAGCGGCATCAATGCATTTCCTCTCCGCCACTAACATTCAAGGCTTCGCCCGTCACATAGAACGCTGCATCGCTCGCTAGCCACAAGCATGCGGCCGCAGTGTCAGATGGCAGGCCGGGACGGCCCATGGGATTTTTCGCGCTCATATTGGCAAGGTAATCCTCGACTGTGTCAAAGCCCAAGAGCTTGGAGAAATACTCGTTCTGCTGTGCGCCAAGGCCGGTTGTCACATGGTTCGGGCACACCGCATTCACAGTGATGCCATGCGCTCCGAGTTCAACGGCCGAGGCACGCGTCAGCCCGACCATGCCGTGCTTGGAAGAAACATAGGCAGGCAAATGCGGAAAGCCCGTTTTGGCTGCTTGGCTGGCGATATTGATAATCCGCCCGCCATTGCCTTTCGCCACCATCGCGCGCGCGGCAGCTTGCGAGCAGTAGAAAGCGCCCGACAGATTGACGCTGAGCACTTGGTCCCATTCGGTGGCTGTGTCGACTTCGAGGAACGGTTTCATCTTGAAGCCGATGCCAGCATTGTTGACCATCACATCGACAGCGCCGAAATGCTCGATAGTCTGCGCGACCAATGCCTGACACTGCTCGGCGCTGGATACATCACATGCAATGGTCGCTACCTTCGCCCCGCGGCGGCGCAGCTCCTCAGCCACCCCGTCGGCTTCAGCATCAATCGCAAGGTCTGAGACGACGCAATTCGCACCATCATCGGCAAAGGCCTGCAAGATGCCTTGACCAAGCCCCCGCTCCTTGCCGGAGCCTGTGACGACAATGGTCTTTCCAGTAAACTGGCCCACCTTAGAGGTCTTCCGTCAGGATAAACTGCGGCGCATCAGCATAGACCTGAAAAGGCGCTGCAGCCTCTTGGAATTCAGGGTTTGAAATGTCTGCAATGAAGTCATCCATACTCGTGATGTCGAGCACTTCGAAATAGGCATAGGGCGATGGCGTATCCGGATCGCCAAACAGCCCGGTTGCCTTGTGCACGGTAAAGCTGGTGACAGAAGGAAGCGCGCTTGCGGTCGGCACATCCTTGGTCTTTGCCCATTCCTCATATTCCGCCACATCGGTGCCGGGCTTCAAATTGAACGGTACGATGATGCGCATGGATTTTCTCCTTCAGCATGCAGGCGCGCGGTAAGCGCGCAGATTGTTATCGAGGAAACGAGCAAGAGCGAACAGGCCTTTCTCAAAGCCCGGCGCGCAAAGCATTTGCACGCCCAGTGGCAAGCCCCATTCCGTGCAGCCCATCGGCATGCTCAAAGCAGGTACGCCTGCGATATTGGCCAGACAAGTAAAGTCTGCCTGTGCTGGCGGTTCAGGCTCGGTATGCTTGAACGGCGGATTGGGCACTGTCGGCATGATGAGGAAGCCATGCTCTGCGATGATAGTCCGCACTGTCTCGGATGTTCGTTCGAGGATGTGCCGATCCTCCCCCCACTTCTCGCTTGCACGGGCAGGACCATAAGTCAGCAATTTGGCGAGATGATCGGAGACGGGAACGCCTTGCAAGTGCTTTGCCATGACCTTTGAGACCTGAATGAAGCCGGCATAGCGGATGCGGCTGCAGGGATGCTCAAGCGATACTTCGGCCGGTGGCGCTTTCAGCCCTGCGACCGTGCGGCGGAAAGCGCGGGCCACTTCGGAGTCGATTTCAACGCCGTGATCGACCAGCACCGCCCCGCTAAAGGCCTCCTGATTTTCGCCGAAATCGGAGATGACTCGCGCAGCCTTTTCAAGCGTATCAAGATCGCGCGCGAGTGGTCCAATGGCATCGAGTGACAGGTCCGCTGGCTCCAAGCCGTCCTGGCTGACCCGCGAAGTTGCGGGTTTGAAGCCGTACACCCCGCAATGAGATGCCGGAATGCGAACCGAGCCCATCGTGTCTGTGCCAAACGCAATATCGACAAGGCCCGCTGAAACCGCTGCTCCACTTCCACCGGACGAACCCCCGGGAGAAAAGCCTTCGCCATGCGGATTCTGCACAGGACCGAAATGGGGGTTATCCGTCTTGGAACCGAGCGCTGCTTCTTCCATATGCAGCACGCCTGTGATCGCAGCGCCAGCTGCGCGCAGCTTTGCGACCACTTCTGCGTCGCGATCAGCCTTGCGATACTCCCAAGCGCCGATCCCGGCATGGAATGGCATGCCTTCGACCATGATGTTTGCTTTCACGCCTACGCTCAGGCCAGCGAGCGTGCCATCCTCGCTGCCCGTTGCCGCATCATCGCGGTAAGCAAAGGCGTTATAGCGGTCGAGGGTCATGCGTTTCTTTCATCGATCAAGCGCAGCGGCTTTTGGCGAGTGTCGATCTCTGTCGCCTGGGCTGTACCACCTGGCTCGCAAAGCGCGACATCGACCTCAACGCCCAGCCCTTGTTTCAGCGTTGCAGCAAGTGCTGCTTGGTCGGTCCCGCCGCGGCTTTCCAGCGTCACCCGCATCGCATCGCGGCCACTCGCATCGCGAGACAGATGGCAGACATATTCGCCGGTCAAATCCGGGCTGTTCTCAATGATCGCGCCGATCGCGTGCGGAAAGACATTAATCCCGCGCAGTTTGACCATGTTATCGCTGCGGCCACGGAAACCGGCGATTCGCTTGAAAGCGATCTCGCCGCGTCCATCGAGCTCATGCGTGATATCATGCGTATTGAAGCGAATGCAGGGTGCCACGTCATCTTTGTAGAGACACGTCACGACCATGTCGCCGGTTTCGCCTTTGGCAACAGGATTGCGATCATCGACGCCGAGCAGCTCGAGATATTGCGCGTCTTCCCAGACATACATCCCGTCGCGCTCAGGCCCTTCGCCGGCGATAGAACCAGTATCGCCGACGCCGTACCAGTCATACGCCTTGGCGCCGTGCCATGCGGCTTCAGTCGCTGATCGATCTTCTGTGCCGAGATGCCCGATGATCATCTTGATATTGATGCGGTCAAACAGGCCTTCGGCTTCGGCTGTTTCAGCAAGCTTGCGGATGTAGTCGACAAAGCCAACCAGCGTTGTGACGCCGAAATCCGCCATCAGCCGTACTTGATTGACGCTGCGTGTTTCTATGCCTGTGCCAGCGGATAGGAACACGGAGTTTGTGAACTTGGTCACAGCCTCGCGGATGTAATGACCGCCATTGATCATGCCGTGGCCATAGACTGACTGGACTACGTCTGTAGGCTCCAGCCCCATCCAGCGATACATGCGCCCGACAAGCAAATTGCCGACCTCGCGTCCCTTGGGGCCGAACATCAAGACCTGGGGCTTGCCGGTCGTGCCGGACGTCGTGTGGAAGACGGACGGCGTGCGGCCCGAAGGTTCTCCGAGGCCATGAAAGTCGCCATAGGGTGGATGCTCGTCGATCGAGGCCATCAGGTCCGATTTGTCATAGACTGGAAGCTTTGTGATGTCGGTGAGACCAGCGATATCGCCCGGCTCGATCCCATGTGCGCCCCACAGGCGCTGATAGAATGGAATTTCCCAACCGCGCTTCATTAGCCGTTTGAACTGGGTGTCCTGGATCGCAAACAGCTCATCCTGGCTCATGCCGCGATAACGCGAAAGGAAGTCATCTCCGATTGGGTAATCAGCGAGCATCTGCTTGGCATCAAAGGCTTCAAAATAGGTCGGGTAAGTCATGATTTCCGAGTGAAATAATCCAAAGGATCGTCGAAGATGCGCGGGTCAGCATCGGCGGGCACAAGCTCACGAGCCAGTGCCATGCGTCTTGCAGATTGCGTATCCGTAAGCGGATTGTCCGGGCTGCCGAGTGTGGCTGCGATGGCGTGTTTTGTGATGGAACCGTCGTTTAGCGTGACAGTCAAAGACTGCGGAAACAGCGCATTGGGATCCTCATTGTCGTCCGGCACGAGTGCGAGCTTCTGTGCCAAAGCGGCCAGCCCTGGGTCTGCCATATGTTCAGGCGTGAAGCGGCGCGGGTCTATGCGTCCATCTGTCAGCATTAGTGCGCTCAGCCATTGCAGGCAGAGCCGCGCATAAGCTGGCGTCATTTCTTGTTTGTAAGGCCGTGCGACCAAGCGCCGGATCAAGGGCGGACAGGCAAGTTCAATGCTTTCCACTTGCTTGGGGTCAAGTGCGAGCTCTTCCAGTTTGCCCAGCGCCGCATGGCTCGCCCGGCCTGACGGATAGGGCTTCACGCTGATCTCGCTAACCCGCCAGATGTTCCCCAGATGATTGGTGTATGATGCGAGATCACCTTGGTCGAACAGCGTGAAATAGCCGAACTGACCTTGCAGCGGATCTTTCGGGCCGGGAAAACCTGCTTTGGCGAGATCGCTCGCGGTAATAGCCGCGCGCGCAGCATTGGCTATCTGAAAGGGCAGCGTTGCAAGCCCTTCGACATGCGCTTGCATGGTGCCAGCGGCAGAGGAGTAAGCGACACCCAACGTGTCATCCAATGGTGCGCCATCGATCCGCGCCACAGCCAGCGCGGCTCCCATCACGCCTGCGGTCGCCGGACGGAAAAAGCTTAGGCCGCTTGTTGCGGCGAGGCCCAGGCCTGAAGCAACATCAACGCCGACAGAGAGCGCCACCAGTGCTTCTTCCGGGTCGCAGCCGCCTTTGCGATCGATCGCTGCACCGAGCGCGGCGACAACGGTGCTCATCGCGTGAACTACGGCAGGCTCATGCACCGCATCCCATTCCAGGCAATGAACGCGGTAGCCATTGACGAAGGCCGCAGCGGGGGCAGGAAGCATCTCGGACGTACCGAGCAGGCGCGCTTCTGCTACGGTTCCCATCGCGCGCGCTGCGGATAGGATTTGATCCGCGCCTGGCGCGTCAACCGCGGCCGCGCCCACGGCAAGCGTGTCGCCCAGCAAGCGTTCTGCATCCGCGCGGGCATCCGCGGGAAGCACATGGTCCGCACCGGCAAACTCCAACAGCTTTTCAGTCGGGCTCATCGAGTCCAAGCCTCCAACATCGCATCAAGCGCATCGACGTCGTCGCTTTGCAAGGCGAGGTTCACCGCCTTCTCCGCTTCTTTTGGCTGCAGTCCGCCCCATTTTGCGAGGGAGAGCATTTTCGCAATGATGTCGTCTTCGCTTACGGGACGCTCCGGATCACCAAGTGTATCGACCAGCTCAAACCCGTTTACGCGCGCGCCGAAATGCGCCGGATAGCGGGCGGTAATCGCTGGGTCCTCGCTGACAGTCACTTGCGCGCGCAGCTCGCTAAGCGCACAGACCGCTTCCATTGTGAAATCCTGCGGTTCGGCTTGTCTGCCGTCTGCGACAACTGCAATCGCATGCTGGAGCGAGAACTTTGCTTCCAGCTCCGTTTCTGGCTCTGGCCTGTCGCAAAATGTCAGCGCGTCTTTGAAAGTCTCCACTTGGAATGGCGCTTCTAGTTTGCCGGCCCTGCGCAGCTCCATTGCCGCATCGATTGCGGGGTGCGCATGCCTGCAAGCAGCGAAGGGCTTGAAGCTGACCGTGTCGATCATCCAGCCATCGCCGTTCGAGGCAAGCTCGCCCGGTCCTTTGGTGAAAGCCTCAAAAAGCCCCTGAGGACCTTCCAGAATGCCTTGCGGTCCGGTTGCGCCGTAGTGGACATGCATTGCTGCATCGCGGCCAGTGCGTACCGCATGATAGATATGCCATTGCTTCGTGAGCACATCGTCATGCCGCATATGCCAAAGGCCGCCTGCGACAGAGCCCGCATTGCCCAGCGCATTCGCGTATTCGACGGGCGCGAAGCCAATCAGTGAACCGAACGACGCGCATGCACCAAACACGCCCATTGTCGCGGTCGGATGCCAATGCGCGTAGTGATGCGCGTCAAATGCTGCGCCGATCGCAATCATCGCTTCATAGCCGCGCACCGCTGCATCAAGCCGCGTGTCCATGTCGGCACTCGGCATGGAAAGGGCCGCTGGCCAGATCACAGGCCCCGGATGAAGCAGCGAAGTGCGGTGCACATCGTCCATCTCGAGCACATTGCCGGAATAGCTCGCGCTTTCCCAGCCGCGCGTTGAAATCGCGCTGCCCATCGCATGAGCTTCAGTGCCGCGCGCGCCTGCGATGCAGGCAAGCCAGTCAAGCAAATGCAGTCTTGCACGCTGACGCTCGCTTTTGCTGACAGGACGCGCTAATGTCCGGACAAGTCGGGAGAGCAGAGGCTCGCTCATCGCAGCGATCCTCCTAACAGGACTGGAAGACGAACTAAGTGGCAAGCAAAGCGGCCAAGAAGGCCAAATCCGGTAAATCGAGCAAGACCCCGCGTTACCTGCAATTGGCCGGTATGCTGCGCGAAGCGATCCTTGCAGGCGACTTTGCCGACGGTGGTCAATTCCCGACGGAAACCGTGTTGTGCAAGCAATTCGATGTCAGCCGTTTCACGGTGCGCGAAGCTTTGCGCCGCTTGGAAGCGGAAGGGCTTATCCAGCGCAAGCGCGGTTCCGGCACCACGGTACAGCCAGCTGCGGCACGCGGAGGCGCGTTGCATCAGCCATTGAGCAATGTGGGTGAGATCCTGCAATATGCCCGTGGAAGCGCGGTGGTGTACCGGCCTGCTGGAACGAGCCCTTTGCCAAGCGATATTGCTGAACAGATCGCGCCCAGTACTTCTGGTAACTGGACGATGTTTAGCGGCATCCGCCAACAGGATTTTGGCGAAAAACCATTGGCCGCCACTGCTGCCTATTTCCACGAAAGCCTCGGCGATGCGATCGAAAACTTGGATTTGAATGCCAGTTCGCAAACGCTGTTCAGTCAGATCGAGCAGCTTGCAGGCGTCAGCGCTCGCACTGTCACGCAGGACATTCAAGCGATTGCTGCAGACAAAGATATGGCTGAGAAGCTCGATGTTCCTGAAGGCAGTCCGGTGCTGCAAATCCTGCGGTGCTACATCGATGCCAAAGGCCGCGTGTTCGAGATCTCGGTCAATCACCACCCTGGTGACCGCTTCGCTTACGCGATGCATATCGACGTCGACAGCTAAGCTCATTTTTCGCCAAGCCCAGGTACATCGCCAGGTTCCCAGTCTTCTTCTGCGAAGCGAATGGCTGGTGCGACGTGTTTGCCTCCGCCGGGGGCCTCAACCAGCAATCCCCGCTCTACGATATGCGCCTCGTCCAGCGCTTCGCGGTAATCAAGAACGGGCGCAAATGCGACGTCCTTGTCTGCAAACCATTCCACCCACTCTTCACGAGTCTTGCTTCCGAAGGTCTCTTGTAAAAATGCGACGAGTTCGCCTTGTTCGCCTGCAGGATCCTCAGCGATGGGAAGCAAGTCTTCGCGTCCAAGTGCGGTGAGCAGGTTCCTCGAAAACTTGAGCTCGCGTCCGCCAAGTACAACGTGTTTGTCATCTGCAGTTTTGTAGACCTGATAGAAGGCTGCACCACCAAGGCTTCGCTGCGAAGCTGATCGCGGACTTTCACCCCCTGCAATCGCGCTACCAGCGGTGTGCGCGCACCATGGCAGCAGGCTATCGAACATCGCGCAGTCAATATACGCGCCTTCGCCGTTCCGATCGCGCCCGACCATCGCCATCAGAACCGCAGACAGAGCGGTCAGGCCAGCTGCAAGATCCGCGCTCGGCGCGCCGGGAACGACCGGCGTTCCATCCACTCCGTCATTAACTGAGAGGAAACCGGCCAATGCTTGCACGGCCATGTCATGGGCCGGATGATGGGCGAGCGTTCCTTCTTGTCCGAAGGCAGATATCGAGCAGTAGATGATGTCAGGCCTGATCGCTTTTACAGCGTCATAGTCAAAACCGAGCCGCTTCATCACGCCGGGGCGAAAGCCTTCGACAAATACATCAGCGTTGGCAATGAGGTCGCGCAAAGCCGCTTTCCCGGCGTCAGCTTTAAGATCGAGCACAACGCTTTTTTTGCCCCGATTGAGATTGGCGAACCAAACCGAATGCTCCTCATCGCCATAGGTGTCGAAAGGAGCCTGGTCGCGTGCAGGGTCACCATAGGTCGGCTCGACCTTGATGACTTCAGCGCCTTGATCCGCCATCATGACCGTCATCATTGGTCCCGGCAAAAACATCGAGAGATCGACAACACGAATGCCGGAGAGTTTGCCCATGATGCTCAGATCGTTCCATTCGCTCGCAGCTTCGCAACTGCGTCTTGGTCATAGCCGAGCTCGGCCAGCACATCCTCGCTGTCCGCGCCCAGCAATGGCGCTGCACGGTTGGGCACTCGCTGCCCATCAAACTTGATCGGGCTTGCAAGGATTTGCAGGTCATCCTTGTCCGGATGCTGGACTTCGTCCCGCATCCCGATGGTCTTAAGCCAGGGATTGTCGAGCGCATCGCCCAGTTCATAGACCGGCGCGACAGGCACGTGGCCAGCCAGCAGCTCTTGCCAATGCGCCATGGTGTGCTCGCTGAAATGCGCGTCGAGAAGTTCGGTTAGAGCATCGCGATTGGCGAGCCGCGAAGGATTGTCGGCAAAGCGCAGATCATCGCGTAGGTCCGGCCGCTCAAGCCGTTCGACCAGAATGTCCCAGAACTTGGGCAGCTGGCACATCACAAACATCCAGCCATCCTTGGCTTTGAACATCTGGCTCGGCGTTGCTTGCGGGTGCGCGGAACGCGGTGTTCGCTGCGTTTCGTCGCCGTCATTCATGTACCAGATCGCGGGATAGCTTGTCTGATGGATCGCTGCGCTGAGCAGGTCGGTATCTACATCGCGGCCTTTGCCGCTGGATCGTGCATCGACCAATGCGCCGAGCAGCCCGATGCAGAAGATTGTGCCGGTCATAAAATCGACCATGGAGAGGCCCATGCGCTGCGGATCTCCGCCTGGCTCGCCTGTCATCTGGCAATAGCCCGCCTCGGCCTGCATCAAATAGTCATAGCCGGGCCATTTGGCGCGTTCATTGTCGCGCCCATAGGCAGAGAGATGCGCACAAACGATCGCAGGGTTAATGCTCTCAAGCGCATCGTAAGTGAGGCCCAGACGCTCTGGCAGATCACCGCGGAGATTGTTCGCCACAACATCGCAGGTCGCGACAAGTTTGTGCAGGATTTCCTGCCCTTCATCGCTGTTCAAATCGAGCGTGAGTGAGCGCTTGTTAAGATTGAAAGCCTGAAAATAAGTGCTTTCACCTTTGCGAAGGTAATGCGGACCGACGAGCCTTGCGGTGTCGCCGCCGCCTCGCCGCTCGCCGTCAGGACCGACTTTACCAGGCGGCTCGATCTTGATGACCTCCGCGCCCATTTGCGCGAGGAACATCGTGCCATAGGGGCCTGCACCGTATTGCTCGGCGCTGATGACTCTGATGCCTTTAAGCGGCAGATGCATCTTCAGCTCCCTTCCCAGACTGTTCCGCTTTTCGCGCGGCTTGTTGTTCTTGCATGCGAAAGCGAATGATCAGATCGGGTTTGCTTTCAAATGCTGCTTCGCAATGATGATGCGCTGCATTTCATTGGTGCCTTCGCCAATACACATCAACAGACTGTCGCGGTAATAGCGTTCGATGTCATATTCCTTGGAGTAGGAATAGCCGCCATAGATGCGCATTGCTTCCTGGCTGTTTTCAACCGCTGCTTCTGACGCGAAATACTTCGCCATGCCCGCTTCCATGTCGCAGCGCTCGCCTTTGTCATAGGCTTCGGAGGCGTCGAGCGTCAGCAGCCGGGCAGCGCGTGCGCGGGTCGCCATTTCACCGAGCTTGAGTTGGATCGCCTGATGATGCGCTATGGGCTTGCCCATGGTCTCGCGCTGCTGCGCGTATTCGGTGGCGTGGCGCAGTGACCCTTCAGCAAGGCCTACGCCGCGAGCTGCGACGTTGATCCGGCCAAGCTCAAGCCCGCCGGTTGCCTGGAAAAAGCCTTGCCCTTCAACACCGCCGATGAGTTGATCAGCCGGTATGCGATAGTCTTCCATGATGAGTTCAGCACTATCGATTGATTTGTAGCCAAGCTTGTCGAATTTCTTGCCGGTGGTCAGCCCGTCGCGCTTGTCGGCAATGAACAGACTCATGCCTTTGTAGCGCGGGTCTGCATCAGGATCAGTCTTGGCAAGAAGCGCAAAGCACTGGCCATTCAATGCGTTGGAAATCCAGGTCTTAGTGCCGTTGAGCACATAGTCGTCGCCATCACGCTTCGCCACTGTGCGGATCGCTTGAAGGTCCGTTCCGGCATTGGGCTCAGTCAAAGCCAGACCGCCGCGAATCTCTCCGGTCGCGAATTTCGGAAGCCATTTGGCTTTCTGCTCGGGGGTGCCGAAACGCTCAACCGCGGCCGCCATGATCAAATGCGAATTAAAGATACCTGTGATCGCCATCCAGTGGCTGGAGATCTTCATCACGATCTTGGCATAAGTTGTGGCAGGCAGACCAAGCCCGCCATATTCCTGACTGATCGTGGCGCCGAATAGGCCCATTTCCGCCATTTGCTCGACCAGCTTTTCCGGCCAGATATCGCCGTGGTCATGCTCTTTGATGACAGGGATAACTTCGCGTTCCAGCCAACGGTCGATCGCGTCCATGAATGCGCGTTCTTCGTCCGGATCGATTGACCGGATCGCGTCGTCGAGCTGTACTGCGGTTGCCATGATATCTGTCCTTTGAGGTATTCAGGTCTTTGTCGTCTTAATCGTCGAGATTGCCGAAGCCGCGCTTCCACACGAGCACCGTGCGTTTGTAGTGCGCGACCACATCACTGTGCTGGTTCTTGGCCGTCGTTTTGAAAGTCACAATGCCTTGTTCCGGCCGGCTCTTGCTCTCGCGTTTCTCCAGCACTTCGCTTTCGCAATAGACTGTGTCGCCAACGAACAGTGGATGCGTCATGCGCACTTCGTCCCAGCCCAGATTGGCGATCGCTTTGCCGCTCGTGTCTGAGACGCTCATGCCGGTCATGATTGCGATGGTGAACGGGCTGACGACCAGCGGCTTCCCGAATTCGGTATCTTTGGAGAGTTCATAGTCGAAATGTGCAGGATGCGTGTTCATAGTAAGCAGCGTGAACCAGACATTGTCAGCGTCAGTAATCGTGCGACCGGGACGATGCTCGTAAATATGGCCGACGACGAAATCGTCGAAATAGCGACCTTGCACTTCGCGAAAGCGCCCGGGGGCGACTTCGATGACTCCATCACGCATTACGCTTGTCCTTTATGTCGCGCGAGGATTGCGCGGTATGTCTTTATCATCGGCGCTTCCAGCATGCGGCCTTTGTGGCGCACGGCCTTGCCGCCGGTTTCCTCGTAAACCTTGAGCGCCTCTTGAGCTTCTGCGACCTGCTCGGCAGTAGGCGCAAATACATCTTCGATGATCGGCACTTGCTTGGGGTGGATTGCAGACTTGGCCGTGATGCCGATAGCGCGAGCCGCTTCGCATTCGCGGCGCAAGCCGTCTTCGTCATCCAGATGAATGTAAGGTACATCTATCAGCGGCGTGCGCGCTTCAGCGCAAGCCAATACCAATTGCTGGCGGGCTGCAAGCAAGGGCTCCCAAGACACAGCGACTTGCAGCTCGCCAGAGAAATCCGCGCCTCCAAACATCAGGGCAGAGACTTTGGCGTGGCTCGCGATCGCAAGTGCGTTGCGCAGTCCTTTGGGCGTTTCAATGAGGGGGATAAGGGCAGGGCAGCGCTCCCCAAAGGCGCTTGCGATAATGTCCAGCTCCACCGCGCTTTCCACCATGGGCACCATCAGTGTCGCAGGTAAAACATCGCTTTGCGTAAGCGCGGCCAGGTCACGAATACCTTCTGGCGTGGTCAAGGCATTGATCCGGATCGCAAAACCTTCGCTTGCTTCGCGCACTTGCTTGAGTGCCGCTTCACGAGCGGATTCCTTGTCTGTTGGCCCGACTGCATCTTCCAGATCGATCACGACAAGGCCAGCGCTCGCCGCGCCTGCCTTGGCAAAGCGGTCCGGACGCGATCCCGGCACAAATAGCAGGCTTGAAGCTGCAAACATTAAGCAAAGCACCTTTCCTGCGGCTGGCTTTCGCGCCGCTTGAATTCTCGTTTTACAATTTGTCCGGACAAATCTAAAGTCAAGCGCAAATCGGGATATAAACGCATTTGAGGGGGAATCTTTCCAGCTATGACTGACATCATCAAGCGCACAACTCTCATGGTTCGCGATGCGGAGAAAGCAGCGCAATGGTATGAGGATGTGCTTGGGATGAGCCGCTGGATGGATACGCCATTCACGCTTTCAGGAACCCAGCTGGCCGCAGGCAATAAAGGTGACAAGACTCGCCTTGTAATTATGAAGGCCGAACATGAGACCATCGGCATGATCGGCCTGCTGCAATGGGTTGATCCGGAGCGGGAAGATGCACCCGCCGAGCTACCGACAGAACTAAGCTTTGGCGCGCCCATATTCGTTGTTGCAGCCGAAGACACCCGCGCCACGGTTGAACGGGCGCGTGCTGCCGGATCGCGCATCCATAGCGAGCCGCGCGATTGGACGGTCACCGGGGCGGACGGCAAGCAAAAGGATATGGTCGGCGCAAGCTTCTGGGATCTGGACGGCTATTTCTATGAAGTGAATCAGGTGGTGCAGGTCCACGGCTGATGGGCGCTGCGGAAGAACTCGCAGCGTTTGACGCATTGGCAGCCAAGCGCATTGATGATGATGCGAACTATCAATGGCGTATCGCTCGCAGGCCGGTTGGCAATGTGAGACCGGAAGACTTCGAGTTCGGCGTTACAGAGATCCCAGAGCCGCGCGAAGGCGAAGTGCTTTTGAAGACACATTACCTGGGGCTCGCCCCGGTGATGCGGTTTTATATGCAAGCAACAGCGCGCACAGGCGATGTGTCGCTCGGCATTGGTGATGTGATCCATGGGCGCGGTGTTGCTCAAATTGTGAAGAGCCGTCACCCCGATTGGCGCGAAGGCGAGATCGTTCAGGGCCAGATGGGCTGGCAGACCTACAAAGTCAGCAAGATGACAGCACAGGAAAAGTTCTTCCGCATGCCAAACAATGGCCTGGATGCAGCTTTGGGTGCAGGTGTCCTCGGTATGACGGGACTGAGCGCGCATGCGGGCTTGTTCGCTTGTGGCTCTCCCAAAGAGGGTGATCGCATGGTCTTGTCCGGTGCGGCAGGCGGGGTCGGCTCCATGGTCAGCCAGATGGCCGCGAATGTCGTCGGCTGCGATGTCGTCGGCATCGCCGGAGGCCCGGAGAAATGCGCCTTCATCCGCGAGCATGGGTGCCGCGCATCGATTGACTACAAGGCAGACGATATCGAGGCGATGCTCGATCAGTTGCGTCCTGAAGGCATCGATCTCTATTTTGACAATGTGGGAGGCGAAACGCTGGAAGCCTGTCTCGAGCGGCTGCGCATGCATGCCCGCATTGTCTTATGCGGCTCGATCAGCGAGTACACCCGCGAGGAGCCGTTCAAGCTTTCCAATTACACGAGGCTGCGGGCCACAGACAGCGTCATGCGGGGCTTCTTTGTTTACAATCATTTGAGCGATTGGGACCGTGTCATGGGCGAGATGTCCGGCTGGATCGCGGACGGGAAGTTGAAGCCAGTGCAGGATATCGAGCAGGGCTTTGGCGCGATGCCAAGGGCGCTCGCCAATCTCTATTATGGCCGCAATGTCGGCGTGCAATGCTGCTCTGTGAGGGGCGAACCGGAGGAATGGGTGTGAGTGAGAAACCGGCGGTGCGCTTCCAGCGGGCGAATTTTGTAGTCAGCGATCTGGATCGCGCGCTCACTTTCTACGAGGGCGTGCTGGGCTTTGAAGTGGCCTATCGCAAAGGGCACAATCCAGACAGTTATTCCGTTCCGGTGTTCGAGATACCCGATGGCGCAGAACTTGGCTTTGCTATCCTGTCACTCCCAGGCCAGCCGCGTGTGATGGCGCTTTCTGAGATCAAGGCCATCGACATGCAGCCCGTTCCTCATCCGCGCAGAGGCGCGATCGTGCTGGAAACGCAAGACCCGGACAAAGTAATGGCGGAAAGCCGTGCACTTGGCCTGAAAGTTTATGAAGAAGGCCGCTTGGAAACACATGATGGCCGTATCGGTCGCGAGATCGGGATCGTCGATTTCGACGACAACTTGGTCGTCATCTACATCATTCCGGATGCTGACTGATGCCTGCTGAAGCCGCCGCACCCGCTGAGGTCGAAGCCGCTGCAAGCGCAGCCAAGCCTTATCCGTCGGCTACTGCTGGCTGGTTCCTCGTGGTCATGCTGACCATTGCCTACATCTTCAGCTTTGTTGACCGCTACATCCTCGGGCTGCTGGTTGAACCGATCAAGGAAGAGTTCGACCTTTCCGACATTCAGATTGGCTATTTGTTGAGCGCTTTCACCATTGTTTATGGTTTTGTCGGCATTTTCATGGGTTGGTTGATCGACCGCGGCAAGCGCATGTGGATCGTGTCCGTCGGCATTGCCTTATGGTCCGCTGCGACGGTCGCGACAGGCATGGCTAAGAACTTCGTGCAATTGTTCGCGGCGCGCATGGGCGTAGGGGTTGGTGAGGCAACGCTCTCGCCAGCGACATTCTCCATGATCGGCGACAGCTTCCCGCCGGAAAAGCGGGGCAAGCCGATCGCGTTTTATTCCAGCGCGCTGCCGATTGGCGCTGGTGTGGCTTCGCTCGTCAGCGCCGGGATCATCGCTTGGGCTGCGTCAGGCGGGTCGCAGAGCCTCCCGCTATTCGGCGAGCTTTCGCCATGGCGCTTCACGCTGATCGTCGTCGGCTTGCCAGGCCTGCTGCTCGCGTTGTTCTTCCTCTTCATGAAAGAGCCTGCGCGTCGGCCTGCGCGTGTTTCAGAAGATGTCGTTGGGGGCAGCGGGTTTACCGATGCGCTCAAATACATCTTCAAGAATTTCGCGCTTTATGCAGGCGTCATCCTGATTGTGTGCTGCATGACTGCCATTGCATACAGTCAGGGTCTGCTGCCATCGACGTTTGAGCGCACCTGGGGCTGGAGCCCGCAGAAATACGCGCTCATCAATGGGGTCGCTCTGCTGATTATTGGCCCTATCAACATGATGATTTTCGGCAGCCTGTCGGATAGGCTCTCTGCCAAGGGGATCAAGGATGCGCCGCTGAAGATCCTCTATATCGGCTTCTTCATCATGGTGCCGTCAGGCGTGCTGCCATACTTCATGCCAACGCCAGAGCTCGCCTTTGCGGTTCTGTGCATCAACACTGTCGGCATCGGAATTGTCTCGGCCATCGGAGTAACCGCGCTGCTCGGTATCACTCCTGCGCAAATCCGCGGGCAAGTGATCGCGCTTTATTATCTCGGGATCAGCTGGTTCGGCTCGCTCGGCCCGATCGCGACGGGATATTTCTCCAGCAATGTCTTCGGCGAAGAGAATATCCGTTATGCCGTGGCCGTCGTGCCGGTCCTGTTTGCGATCCTGCCGCTCATTCTGATGCCGCTGACCCGCCGGCTTTACCTGCAGCAGATCGAGCGCATCGGTGAAGGCAGCAATTGACCCTTCACAAAATGTCCGGACAAATTTACAGTCAAGCCAATCCACAGGAAGAGGAACCGATCTATGCGTTTTAAATCTTTGCTTGCTGGCGTAGCTGCGCTGGTCACCGCAGGTACGATAGCGGCCACTCCTGCTGCGGCTCGCACGCTTGATCCCAATGTGCCGGAAGATGCGCTGGAGATCTCCAAGCGCTTGCAATGCGGCGTCTCGGCTGACGAGCCTGCTGTCTATCACTGGTCAGGCAATATCTATGGCCGCTCGCCTGGCATCCGCGACAAGCTGCTTTTCAAGGGCGAAGGCATGAACATCCGCCGCTGCGTCGAGGTTGATGATCCGGAGCGCGGGAAGGGCTGGCGCTTGATCAGCCGCGAGATCATGCTGATGCTCGATCCGGAAACGGGTGAAGTCGTCGATGAATGGGTGAACCCCTACACGGGCGAGACCAATCAGGTCATGCAGATCCATAATGATCCCGTGAACGGTCGCCCCAACTTCGCGTACAATGCAGACGGTTCGCCGATGCGGATGAGCACGCTGCGTGAGGCAGGGCCTTATGTGTTCATTCCGTTTGAAGTGCCGCTGTTTTACACGAATCCGCTTGCAGGGGCCTATCAGGACTATGTTGGCAACCAGTATCATGCGATGGAAATCTTTGATTTTGCAGCGCTAAAAGATGACTTATACGACACTGACAAGCCGACCGCCTATCCAATGATTAGCTGGGTGCGGATTTCGCAATGGGCACCATGGATGAAGATGGGCTCGCGGCCCGGCCTGATGATTTTCAATGCGATGGGTCGCAAATTGCCCGGCGGATTTGAAGAATTGCCTGATGTGCTTAAGGATGAAATCCGCGAAAACTACCCGATCTACGAATATGCCCCGCCCAAAGATGACACGCGCAGAAACGAGACGACCTGGACAAAGTTCAAGATGCTCGAAGATGAGCGACGCGAAGCGGCAGGTGAAGACGCTCCCGCTGCGGGTCACTCAGACTAAGCGGCAAGTCACCAATTCAAGCGACACGATAGTCGCAGGAGGACAAGGCGGGTGCTTCAAAACGAAGCGCTCGCCTTTCTTTTTTACAAATGTTTTGAGCTGCTAGTTCAGCCGGACGCTGGATTGCGCGATGATGACCCAGCCTGCATCCTCGCGCTTTTCCCAGACCTGCATGACGCGAAAGCGAGCCTCGCTCATGCCGGTGCGGGTGCGCGCATTGATGTAAGTCACAATAGCGCGGCCTTCGCTGAGCCGAACAGCGACCTCGCTATTGTCCCACGCTTCAAAGCCGTTGCCGAGATCGAACAGAGCAGCTTCCCGACCGTATACCTTGCCTGACTGTGAGATGAGGACGAGATCGTTGGCGAATATCTGCCCGGCTTTTTCCGGTTCACTCTCCAATGCGGCCATCCGGACCGTCTCTAGCGAGCCGCGGATTGCGCCTTCGTCCGGCGCCATGATAGATTGAGCATTCGCAAGCGACAGCGCGCCGATCGCAGATAGCAAAAGGCAGCGAAACATCGCGATGATGCTCCGCTGCCTTTGCATGGGGTGATCCCGGACGATTAGAATTGAAGCCGCAGAATGGCCCCGAAACGCCGGCTCGGACGATTGTTGTATTGGAACCCGCGCGACTGACCTGCGGATGCCAGGTTGAAGCCGTTCGCAATGTTGGTCCCGCCAACCACGAGGCTTCCATTGCCGCCCGTTGGATCAATGAAGCGCAGCACACCGAGCGGTGCATCTTCATTGGTCAGGTTCTTCCCGTAGAAAGCGAGGCTCAGATTGTCGCCGTATTTGAATGTGATGCGCGCATCCAATTCAAACGAGCTGCCCGTTTCAGCAAGGTTCTGGACCTGCGCAAAGCGGCTTGAGAGATAATTCCCGTTGATCGAGAAGATCGTCGAGAAATCTCCGCTCAGGTCAGCCTCATAATCGCCGAAGAACGCGGCCTGATGGCGTGCCTGACGCGGCAGCGACTGGCCGGTCAGATCGGGGTCTCCGAACACTGCGCCTTGCGTGGCTTCACTGCCTGAGGTGAAGTTAGTGTCCGTCCATGCATAGGAGCCGCCCAGTGTCAGGCCCGGCAGAGATGCAGGCGACCAGACCGTATCGAGCTCGACCCCGAAGATCTCAACATCGCCCAGGTTCGCTGTCACAGACCCGGTGGTAGAGGCTGCACCCAGCGCAGCAAGGTTCTCCGTCAGCTGATAGTCTTTCAGCTTCGAGAAGAAGCCAGCCGCGTTGAAGATCAGCTGATTGTCAAAGAAGGCGTTCTTCGAACCAATCTCAAACTGCCATACGGATTCTTCATCAAACGTGCCGAAGCCGAATTCGAAACCTTGTGCACCGTTAAATCCGCCCGGCTTAGTGCCCTTTGCAGCGCTTGCGTAAAGCAGACTGTCCGGCGTTGCTTCAAAATCGAGGATGAAGCGCGGCGTGGTGGCCTTGAAGTTCGCTTCCACGTTGAACGGCGTCACGCCGTCATTGAGGAAGATCAGATTGCCTGTGTCGATGTCGAACACGCGCAGTTGCTGATCTTCGGAAGCCCAGCGTAGTTCAGCGGTGGCCGTCAAACGATCGGACAGATCATAAGCTACCGAACCGAAGATCGAGACGTTCTCGATCAGGCTTCTCTCAATGTCTGGCGGACCAAGATCAACGAATTCGCTATCAGTCAAGTTGACTGCAACAAAAGCACCGGAAGCAGCCGCGACCTGTGCCAGCGTGGCATCGCGGGATGCAAGAATGGCTGCTTCACGTTCTGAAGTGAACGCATCGCGCAGCGTGTCGTCTTTCTCTTCATTGCGGAAGTAATAACCGCCGATCCTCCAGCGGAAAGCTTCCGTCTGAGGAGAGTCCAGACGAAGTTCTGCCACGTAAGTGTTCTGCGTGTCATTGTCATTGGTTGTAAAGTCAAATGGCAGCAAGCCGATGCCGACGACGCCTGGGCCGAGCGGGAATGGCCCGAAAATCCGAGCTGTGCCAAATGAACCTGGTTGGCCGTCGCTATCAATGAGATCGCGGAACCGCTCGCGTGTATAACCAAGCGTGGAAACCAGCGTGTAGTCGCCTAACTCGAATTCGTTGTTCAGTGAGAAAAACAGCTCTTCACGCTCAAGGCCGCCACCTTCGCCGATGATGTTCGGCAATTGATCGCTGCCGCTCGGATTCGAGCCTTGCGCACGAACAATGCCTTGGAAGAATGGCTGGACGCCGCCCAGGTCAATTCCGCCCGGGACATTGACGTTCAGCGTCTCAAAGCCGGCAAGACCAATCGGGAAATGTCCGTCATCATCCTTGTTGTACGCTACGCGAAGCTTGCTGGTCCAAGTATCGGTTGGACGGAACTCAAGCGTGCCGCCAACGCTGATCGATGATTCATTGCCAAGGCTGGGATTGAGATTGCCCGGGCGATCAAACTCGCTCTTGAAATCGTAATAACGTGCAGCGAGGGAGAAGAACAATTTGTCTTCCACCAGCGGGCCGCGCACATTTGCAAGGACTTCATAAAGGTCGTCTTCACCCACTTCCAGGCTGATCTCGCCGCCGAAATCATTGGTCGGCTGGCGGGTCGTGATGTTGATCGCACCAGAGTAGGTGTTACGGCCGAACAGCGCAGACTGCGGGCCTTTGATGATCTCAATGGTTTCGATATCGCCGAAGTTCAGGCTGCGGATCGACTGAGTGACGTTCACATTGTCGATGAAGACTGAAACGCCTGAACTGCCAAGGATGTTGGCTTGTCCGCGAATGATCGGACGGTCGAACTGCCGACCGAACGGCGTGTCAAAGATGAAGCCAGGTGTCCGCTTGGAAAGGTCATCGATATTGCCGATACCTTGCTCAAATAAGTCTTCCGAAGTGAACGCGGAGACCGCGATCGGAACATCCTGGATGCTCTCTTCTTTTTTACGAGCCGTAACAATGATGACGTTTTCGTTCGTCGCTTCTTCCTCTGGGGCATCCTGAGCTACGGCAATTGCGGGGGTTAGTCCGGTGGCCAGAACAGATGCGGCGAGAAGAGCCGTACGCGTCGCGCGGATCATAAGTGAGTCTCCCTGTCATTTCAGCTTCGTCGATCCCATTCGCGAAGCCTTACATTGCATATAGTTTCGCCATGCGCACAATTTGTCCAGACAAATTTGATAAATCCGTCTACAAGCCGTCAATTGTGAACGGATTTAGTGGTATGATTGCAACGCCATCCGACGTGATCCAGATCGCCTTTTGTGCTCGCAGAGAGCTCAGAAAACCGGCTTCACATTCCCGAGAAACGCTGTGATCATCAACAGAATATAGACAATCCAGACCCAGATCCGGGTCTTGTCCATTGTCCGCCGCAGAGGAATCTCGGTCTCGTCGCTCGATCCTTTCTCAAGCAATGCGCCCAATTGTGCGCCGACCGGCTTAAAGGCGACATCGATCATGATGGCAGCGACAAAGATTGCTCCGAACAGCAATGCTTTCCATGCGAGCCAGTCGGGCATGAGCGGTCCGTCTGTTGCGAGGCTGAGCCCTCCTAGACCAAGATAGAATGCGCCAATTGTCCAACTGATCACGCTTTCGATCTTGCGATTGCGCGCTGCACGAGGCGTCATGTCATGCTTGTGCGAATCCCACACCAGCCAAAGCCATGCGAGCCCAATAGTCCATGCTGCAATCGAGAGCGCCATGGGCACGTCCCACCAATTGCCCATATCGACGACCGTCAGCGAAAGCGGAACCATCAGCGCCCAAGCGCTGCGTGGGACCATGTCCACCTCGACCAGAAGCTTGAGCAAGGCGATGCGCTGATCAAGCGTGTATGTCTCGCGTTTGCGGAAATGCTGACCAAGCAGAAACACGCCGACATCCGCACCCAACCATAAGACGAATAGCAGCAAGTGAATATATACAAGCGTCGGGTAGGCGAGATCGGCGAAGCTCATGGTCGCTCCTTGAGAAGTTTTGCCGCAGCAGTGTTACTCGAGCGCCTCACCATGCGACATAATGTTGCTTAGCGCGGCGCAACTTGCACTGTTTTGCTTGACAAGCAACCCTTTGTCCGGACAAATCCGCCGCGGACGGAGGGACAGGTGCGGCTTTGACCGGGCAAACCGGCATGGCTGCTGTAAAGCGTACCTTATCCAGGGAAGGAAAATTTCATGAAATTCCGTAAGTTGAACCCGGTGGTTCTGGCTAGCACGTCTTCGGCGTTGGCTTTGGCTACCATGGCAACTCCTGCTCTGGCGCAGGACGCTGATACTGATCCGCAAGAAGCAGAAGAGCAAAGCGGGGTCACCACGATCATCGTAACCGCGCAGCGACGCGAGGAAAGCGTCCAGGATGTGCCGATTGCTATCAGCGCGTTCAATCAGGAGACTCTGGAGCAGCGCGGCATTGGTACTGCGCTCGAAGTTGCACAATTCGTGCCTAACCTTGTGGGCCTCAACAACACAGGGCTTGGGACGGCGAACGCCTATTATTTGCGCGGCATTGGTAACACGGAATCAATCGCGACCTTCGATCCGCCAATCGGCACATATGTCGATGACATCTATCTTTCGCGCCAGAACGCAAACAACCTCTCATTGTTCGATGTCGAGCGCGTTGAAGTCCTTCGCGGCCCTCAAGGGACTCTGTTCGGCCGCAACACGACCGGCGGTGCGGTTAATGTCTTCCTGTCCGAGCCAGGCGACGACTTTTCGGGATATGCGGAATTTGGCTACGGTTCATACGAGCAAAAGCTGGTTCGTGCATCGGTCGACCTACCTCTCGCTGACAGCTTCGCAATCAAAATCTCCGGCTATTGGCAGAATGATGACGGATACGCGAAGAACACCTTCACGGGCGAGCGGACCAACGAGAATGATGGCTGGGGTGTACGCCTGGGCCTGCGCGGCGAGTTATCTGATACAGCACGGTGGACGGGTTCTTACATCCATACCTTCGCCGACAGCGCCAACATCCTGAACTTCGACTGCGATCCGCTTGATCCGACCAATTGCGATGGCCGCTTCGTCACGACCGGCCTCCGCTCTGACAGCAATTTCACGAGCTCTGTGTTCGGAGATCTCCTCACGGGCGATAAGAATGATTTCGGTCTCGGCAACGAAGCCACGATGGACTTCGTGTCGTCCAACTTCGAATTTGAGATTAGCCCGGACTGGTCCGTCAACATCATCACTGGTTTTGTCGACATCAGCCAGAAGTTTGCTTTGGATTTCGCCGATGGGCGCGGGCTTCCGAGCGTTGCGAACCCGTTCCCGGCGGTGTTTGCGCCCAACCCGGATCCGCTCGCTGATCCGATCCCATCGCGTTACACTTTTGGCGGCTTTACCATCGCCAACGATGGACAGCACACGCAGTTCACACAGGAAGTGAAGTTCAACGGCTCAATCGCCGACGGACTGCTCGATGTCGTGGCCGGTGTCTATTACTTCTACGAAGACAACAAGACCGACTTCGGTGACATCTTCACGCTGCCGTTCGCTCCTGCGCCTGACGGCTTCCCGTTTGTTTTAGCAGACCGCACGCTCGACAATACTGCGGAAGCCTGGGCTGGCTATATTCAGGGTGACTTGAACGTTACCGATCAGCTCACGATCACTGCTGGTATTCGCTACACAGACGAAGAGAAAACCTTTGGCGTTCGCGACAATCGTGCGTCATGCAATGACGGCACGATCGAAGCGACATGTCTTGATACCTCAAATCTGTTTGCCCCGGTTTTGCGACGCGATGAGAATGGCGATGTTGTTCTCGACGTGGATGATAATCCAGTCATTGATACGGTCGCAATCCCGACGAAACAAAGCGTAGGTATCTGGACGCCGCGTTTTGCGATCAATTATGCAGTGACTGACGACGTCCTGCTGTTTGCAAGCGCAACGCGCGGCTTCAAGTCAGGCGGCTGGAATGCGCGCGGCACGTCCGCAGGCGAGTTGCTGCCGTTCGCTCCAGAAAAAGCATGGAGCTATGAGGCTGGTGCTAAAACGACGTTGTTCGACCGTTTGCTTCAATTCAACGTCACTGCTTTCTGGCTGGACGTAGGCGGTCTGCAAACGCCGTCAGCATTCGTCCGTGGCGATGGTTCGCTTGCCTTCATTACGCGCAACTTTGCAGATTATCGTAACAAAGGCGTGGAAGTGGAGCTTACCGCTGCCCCGACTGACGGCCTCAACCTGTTCGCCGCCATCGGCTATCAGGACGATGAATATCGCCTTGATGACGATAGTCCCGACTTCGACGAGTTCGGCATCAAGTCCGTTGGCCTTCAGCTTGCCGATTGCCGCGCTCAATTGGCTAACGGATTGCTTCCGAATACTGCTGGGCCGGACAATGCGCCTGACTGCGGCGTCGGCATCGTTGCACCCAATGGCGAACTTGCCGAACCGGTGCGTACGCCTGAATGGACAGTGGCACTTGGCGGTAGCTACGAGTTTGTCTTTGGCGACTTGTCTCTAACCCCTGCAATCAACGCCAACTGGCGCGCGGAAAGCGAAGTGGGCACTAGCCAAGTCACAATCTTCGAAGGCGAAGTCACCGGCGCTTCCGACACTGATTATCCGTTCAACACACTCGGAGTTGGCACCCCGGTTGTCCCAACGACCGGATCTTTCAGTGATGATCGCTGGATTGTTAATGCGTCGATAACGCTGTCGAGTGTTAGTGGCTGGTCAATTCTGGCAGAGTGCAAGAACTGCTTCGATGAAGAGGCTGTTGAATCTGCTTTGGCGAATTACAGCTATCTCAACCCGCCACGTACATGGGCCGTTCGCGCCAAGTACGAATTCTGATGCGCAAATGCCTCGAAGTCTTCGGGGTGATGGTGGGGCTGATGCTGTTCGCAGTGTCAGCCCCCACTGCTTTGGCTGATGAGGACGCAGATGCCGCCCAGTTCGGCGTCGCACCGTGGAGCGAAGCGATCGTCAGTGTATCCGATCTTCAGGAAAGTTCTTCCTGGCTGATAAAGGACGGCGATTGGCGCATCATTGCCGAAGGCGAGCTTGAGGCGAGCGAGCTGCTATATTGGAAGCAAACGGAAGGCGTTGGCGCTGCATTCCGGCTCATCTGTGCGGCCAAAGAAGAGACCGGCTGTATACGTTTCATCCGGTTTGATGGTGCAGAAAAGCAGCGACCGATTCGTCGCACCGCGCGGCCGTGGGATACAGGCGGTATTTTCTCGATCATGCTTAGAAGCGAGGACACCGAAGCGCTTTACGAGGCCGCGATTGCACGCGGGTGGTGGGCCGAAAGCGAGCCCTATCGATTCAGTTTTGGCGGTTCGGACCTAGTCAATGTCGTCATTCGCGGCCCTCACGGTGTCAATTATGCATTGTATGAAAGAGAGGCGCCACCTTTCACAGGATTTCCCATCGGCCGTCTCAGTCAAGCCTTCAATACGATGCGAATGGTGAAAGATCAGCCAGCCAGCCTGGCATTCTACCACGACACTCTTGGGCTCGACGTTTTGTTCGATGCGCCGTTTACAGATCCGGAGCCGCGCTCCAACAATTTCTCTGTGCCTGCCAATCTGGCCACCACTCTGGTCCGTCGAGCTGCAGTGGTGCAGCCCAAGCTGCCAGGTGAAACAGGCCGCATCGAAGTGATGCAGTTCGAAGGCTTTGAAGGTCGCGATCTGTCTGAGCATGCAGTTCCGCCCAATCTCGGGATTTTATCCGTTCGCTATCCGGTCGCTGATTTGGCGGGCTATCGCTCTATGCTGGAAACACGCGGAGTTACCATCGACTATGAAGGGCAAAACGTGCCAATCCCAGGCATCGGGACAGTCGACATCTTTGCAGTCCGTTCACCCGATGGCGCGATCACGGAGTTTTATGATGCGCCTTGATCGGCTTGTTCTTGCACTCGCGGCGTTGCTTTCCGCACCTGCGCTGGCGCAGGATGGCGCAGAGCAAGTGGACGAGAATTTTGAGCGTCGCTGGGAAAGTCTGGCTGCAGGCGGATATCAGCCGCTCACGATCCCGGTGGATTGGTATGATCCGATTGCAGAAGTTGCTGGCGATCCCAAGCCTTATTCGCTGACGACGCCGCAAGCTGCCGGAATTGCGACGACTTCTATCGCGTCGGCAGATGCTTGGGCCAAGTCGCAGAATTCCACTGCGCTGATTATCGCGAGAGACGGCAAGGTCGTTCACGAGCGTTATTGGCAGGGCTCTGGCCGAGATACGCTGTTCAATCCGCAAAGCATGTCGAAAACGCTGACGGCGATGCTCGTAGGGACTGCGATTGCGCGGGGTGAGATCGCGTCGGTCAACGATCCGATCGGCAAATATATCAGCGAATGGGCCGACGATCCGCGCGGGCAAATCCCGTTGCGCCATATGCTCTGGATGGCGAGCGGGCTTGAGCAAGGCGATGATGGCTATGGCTATCAAGTCACGCGCGATAATCCGATTGTGCGCCATTCGCTTGGCAGCGATTTTACAAAGCGACTATTGACGCTCAATCAGCGTGGGTCTTCCGGCGAGACTTTCGACTATAACAATCAAGTCAATCAGCTGGTTGGCATGGTGCTCGAAGGCGCGACTGGCAAAGACTACGAGATCTTGCTGTCCGAACGCTTGTGGCAGCCGCTAGGGCTTGCCGATGCAAAGATGCCTTTGGACCGTGAAGGCGGAATGGTCTTGTCGAGCTGCTGTGTGATCTCGCGCCCGATAGACTGGGTGCGGATCGGCGGTGTGTTTGTCGATGCTGAGAAGGTCGGTGCACGCCAGATCATTTCGCGCGAATGGCTTGCTGAAATGGCGGAACCCTCACCTGGCTATGCGGGTTACGGCTTTCAGGTGTGGACTGGCAATCAGCAGATTGGCGGCGAGCGTCCGCCTGGCGTTCCACTCATCCCGTGGCAAAGCGAAGCATTCGCTGCGCCAAAAGTGATCGTCTTTCACGGTCATGGCGGTCAGCGGACTTATGTGTTGCCCGATAAAGGCCTCGTTATCGTCCGAGCTGCGAGAGACTGGCCGGATGCCTGGGACGACGCTTTACTGCCCAATGTGATATGGCGCGGGACCAGCGCACAAAAAGGAATAACTGAGTGACCACAACTGCAAATTCCATGACGGACGACCGCGGCGAGTTTTCCAAGGGCTGGAAAGTCCTGCTCGCTGGTGTTCTCGGCGTCATGTGCGGCGCAAGTCCGATACCTTACAACGTAATCGGATTTACAGCTGAGCCCTTGCAGGCTGAATTCGGCTGGTCGCAGACGCAGGTTCTTTTGCCAATCAGCCTGTTTGGTGTGATCGCGAGCCTTCTTGCGCCGGTATTCGGCTGGATGGCCGATCGCTTTGGCGTTCGCCCGGTCGCGCTGTGGTCATTGTTCGCGTTTGGCGCTGCGTTTGCCGCGATCAGCCTAACCCCGACCAGCGATGAGGCTTCAACGCTCTACATCTATTACGGTCTGTGGATTATGGTGGGGCTCGTAGGCATTGGCTCGACGCCTGTCACGTGGAGTCGCGCAATCAATCTGTGGTTCTTCAAGAACCGGGGGCTGGCGCTCGGCATCCTGCTGATGGGCACGAGTATCGCTGCGATGATTGTGCCTCAGGTCGCCGTTTGGGCAATCGAGACTTATGGCTGGCGAGCCATGTTTGCGATTATCGCGCTGTTTCCGGCTGCTGCGCTTATCATTGCCTTCTTCCTGTTTCGTGAGCCGCACGCGGACGAGCGCCCTGCGGATATTGCAGGGGCCAGCGGGCGGTTGACAGGCGTTACGCTCGGCACAGCCCTCAAGGATTACCGCTTTTGGCTGATCTGGCTCTCCATTGCACTGATCGCAGTGAGCTTCGGCGGTGCGTTCATCAACATGCCGACAATGCTGCGCTTGCGCGATGTCGATGCGCAGTCTGCTGCGACCGTCATGGGCATTCTCGGTTTCGGCATCTTCGCGGGCCGCCTGATAACAGGCTTCCTGCTCGACCGGTTCTGGCAGGGCTTTGTTGCATTCCCGCTGCTGTGCCTTCCTGCAATCTCCGCGTGGATATTGCTGGGTGACAGCATCACTTTCCCGCTTGCAGCGCTTGCCGGTTTCCTGCTCGGCTTTGCCGCAGGCGCGGAAAGCGATCTGATCGCCTATCTGACCGGCCGCTATTTCGGCATGGCGCATTATGGCAAGATCTACGGCATGCTTTACATGCCGTTCGGCTTTTTCTCAGCCGCATCACCTGTGATCTACGCACAGGTTTTCGACCGTACTGGCAGCTTCGATCCCATTCTCGAGCTCGCCATCTTTGGGTTCATCATAGGCGGCGGTTTGCTGCTGTTCCTCGGACGATATCCAGACAGCTTCCCCGAAAGCGATGATGAAGCTGGCACCCCTTCAACCCCCACTCAAACCCAACTGGAGGCCGCCTGATGGCAACCCTCGCAACTGACAACCCGCTAGCTCCGATCCGTTCCGCTGTAGACGAAGCTGCGCTCCTGACCGACGCGGACAATCTCGCGCTTTACAGCCATGACGTTTTGTCTCGCGGAAGCGAGCCAGTGGCTGTCTTTCGCCCTTCAAGCGTTGAGGAACTGGCCGCGGGGGTTGGCGCTGCAACCAAGGCAGGCCTTGCTATTGTTCCGCGCGGTGGCGGGATGAGCTATACCAGCGGCTATCTCTATGAGGGCGGGCCCTTCCTGCTGATTGATACAGGCGCACTCAACGCCGTGCTCGACATCAATGAGACAGACATGACTGTCACGGTCGAAGCAGGCTGTACCTGGGACAAGCTCTATCGCGAATTGAAGCCGCGCGGACTGCGGGTGCTGGCATGGGGTACGCTCTCCGGCATCCGCGCGGCGATCGGCGGCGGGATGAGCCAGAACGGCATCTTCTGGGGCGCGCGCAATGGCACCGCAGTCGACAGCGCGCTGAGTATGGATGTTGTGCTCGCTGACGGTACAGTTGTGTCTACTGGCTCTGAATTCTTCCGCCCGTTTGGCCCTGACCTGACAGGCTTGTTTGCGGCTGATTGCGGCGCGCTTGGAGTGAAGGCCCGCGTGACTCTAAAGCTCGTCCGCGAAGCTACGGCATTCGCCTATGGCTCTTTCAGTTTTGACACTCATGAAGCGCTTTACGCCAGTATGAGCGAGATCGCTCGCGCAGAACTGGCATCGGAAAGCTTCGCCTTTGATCCATTCCTGCAAGCACAGCGTATGAAGCGCGACACTCTGCTCAAGGATGCCCAACAGCTAGGCAATATGATGAAAGAGCAAGTGAAGTCCGGCGGCGTTCTCAAAGCCATGAAGGAAGGCGCGAAAGTTGCGATGGCGGGGCGCTCTTTCCTCGATGATGTGCCGTTCAGCCTCCACTGTGTCGCCGAGGGACGTCACCAGGCCGCAGTCGATGCTGACATGAAAGCCATCGAAGCGATTGTCACCGGCAATGGTGGGAAAGTGATCGAGAATTCCATTCCTAAAATCCTGCGTGCCAATCCTTTCCCTCCGCCCAATTCCATGCTTGGCCCAGATGGCGAGCGCTGGGTTCCAGTGCATGGCTTCCTGCCGCATTCCAAACTCGTGGAATGCTGGGATCGCTTGCAGGCGCTTTGGGATGAGCATGCCGAAGATATGGCCCGCCTGAAGGTTGAAACCGGCGCTCTTATCGCCGCGACTAGCCGCACCAGCTGCCTGATCGAGCCGGTGTTCTTCTGGCCAGGCGAACACAATCCTTTCCACAAACTCGCGGTTGAGCCTGACCATATGGCGAAACTGCAAGAGCAGCCTGATAATCCCGAGGCCAATGCGCTGGTTATGGAGCTACGCCGAAAAGTGATCGATATCTTCCATGCAAGGGGCGCAATCCATTTGCAGATCGCGCGCTCCTATCCCTTGAAGGAAAGCCATCAGCCAGAGGCATGGAACATCCTTGCTGCATTGAAGCACCAAGTCGATCCGCGCGGACTTATGAACCCGGGCTCGCTAGGCCTTTAAGAATGGCGCTTGAGACGGACCGACGTCGCGCAATCGCAGCGGGCATGACCGCAGCGGTTGTGGGGTCGGTTCCTCTGGCCGCGCCGCTTGCTGTACAACAGGACAAAGATGTGACTGACACTGCCACTTACTCCGCCATCGCCATGCAGTTGACCGCACGCTCGCTGGAGCGGCTGCCGGATGAAGCGAGTGCACGCAAAGCGATCCAGGATCACATTGCAGAGCTGGAAACGCCGATCCGCACCAGCGCGATCTTCGTCCAGCAATATGCGGGAAAGCCAGTGAAGCTGGCCGTGCTGCCCGAATATCTCTTTACGTCTTATCCCGGGCGCATTTCCATCCCCGATTTCGCGCGCAAGGTCGGATTTGCGCCGGGCGGCGCGGAATACGAAGCGCTGGGTAATCTCGCGAGCAAATTGGGCATGTTTGTCGCAGGCAATGCCTATGAGACCGACGATGCTTTCCCGGACTTCTATTTCCAGACGAGCTTCGTGGTTGCGCCGAATGGCGACACAGTCCTGCGCTATCGCCGCCTGATTTCCATGTTTGCCCCAAGCCCGCACGATGTGTGGGAGACGTATCTCGACAAGTATGGGCTTGAAGCGGCGTTTCCGGTTGCTAAGACGGAGATTGGCAATCTGGCAGCGATTGCGAGCGAAGAAATCCTCTACCCTGAGATTGCCCGCGCGCTCGCGCTGCGCGGAGCGGAGCTTTTCTGCCATTCCTCTTCGGAAGTCGGCAGTCCAATCGCCACCAACAAGGATATCGCCAAGCAGGCCCGCGCGTTCGAAAACCTTGCTTATGTCGTGAGCGCCAACACTGCCGGGATTTCAGGCGCAGGCCTCCCGCTTAGCAGCGCTGAAGGCAACAGCCAGGTTGTCGACTATAAAGGCCGCGTGATTGCGCAATCGGGCGACGGCGAGACCTTCACCGCATTCGCGAACATAGACCTTGGCAGTCTGCGCGAAGCTCGCCGGACACCTGCCATGACCAACTATCTCGCGCGGCAAAGACCCGCGCTGTGGGCGGAAGCCTATGCGGCGGCGGCGGACAATTTCCACCGCGCAGACGGAATGATGGCAGATGGAAGACCGGCGATCCCTGAACGCGATTACTTCAAGCGCGCGCAAGAGAAAGTCATCGAGCGTTTGGACAAAGCGGGGATCATCTGATGCAGCACAGAAACGTCCGCGGGAAGATCCGCTATTCGTCGATGAAGCCCGGCATGGAAGGGCAGGAGCGCGGGCGTGAGTGGTTCAATTTCACCCACCATGCCGATGGCTCTGTCATTATGAGCGCGCAATGCGAGATCGAGGAGCCTGATCCCACCGTGCTCCGCAATATCGTTTGTCATATCGGACCGGACCGCAAGCCGCAGAACCTGCTCGTGCATCTAACACTCGGCGATGAGTTCCTGGGCTCAGGCTGGATGGCTTACGATCAGTCAGCGAACCAGATTACATGCGAAAGCCAGGGTCCTTCGATCGGGCGTAATTCAGAAACGCGCGAAGCGGGCGAGTTTGATGCGTTCGGCACTCATCCGGTAGTGGGCGATGGCTTCACCACACGGCTGATGGACATCTCCAAAGGTCCGCATCGCCGCAAATTGCGGTTTTTCCTGCCATCACCGGACCATCGCGGCGCGACACCTCCGCAAATCGCGGAAGTGTTCATGACCATGGAATATGTCGGCGAAGAGGAAAAGACAGTTGAAGCAGGCACCTTCCAATGCCGCCGCTATCGCTATGTCGATGACAGCGACGAAGGCATGGGCGGGGAACGCCACCCGGACTTCGACATGTGGGTGACGGCAGATAACGACTCGGTGCTCGTTTACGGTTCTATCGACGGGTACATGATGAACCGTTACGAGCTGGTCGAGCTCGAGCGAGACTAATTCGCTGTCGTTGCTCGGCCATTGTTCACCGGGCGTCTAGCCATGGGCTGATAGCCGCATGGCCATGCCCCCAACCTTCAAATACATTCTCGCTGCCGGCTTCGCTTATCTTTTTGCGAGCACTGTATTGGCGCAGGACGCTCCGTCGCAGAGCGAGATTGTCGTCACAGCACAGCGCTCGGGCGCGCCGATGTGGACCATCGACACGGCTGGCGGGACGGTCATTCTGGTCGGCGAAATCACAGCTGTGCCCAAGTCGACGCCTTGGCAGCCGGACCGGCTTGAAGAGGCCACCAAAGAGGCAAGCCGCGTTATTATCCGTGCGCGGCCCAAGTTCTCGCCGGGCGATGTGTTTCGCCTGATCTTTCGCGGAGGGCGGATCACTAAGCTGCCCAAAGAATCAGTTGCTGCCGATTACCTCTCATCTGAGCAACGCGCAGAGCTCGCCGCTCTCGAAGCAGAGTATGACATTGATTATGATCGGCGTAGCTTTCTCATGACATCATTCGATCTGCTCGCGCGGCGGCTCGATTTTGACGACGATACGACAAAGGACGCGACAGACATAGTGCGCAAGGCCGCTGGCCGCGCAGATGTGCCGATTTCGCGGCCAGAGCGCTTTCGCGGAGAAGACTTGCTCGACGATCTGGCTGAAGCTGACCCTGAGAGCCACATTCCATGCCTGGAAGCGGCGATGGCTGCCACTCGGGCAGGGCAGGATATCATCGCCGAGCGGGGCAATGCGTGGCGCAAATATGATGTGCCCGCCGTCATGGCGAACCCGCTTGAAATCGCGCTGGGTAAATGCTGGCCTTGGGCGGATGAAGAGATCGGCGAGGAAATTCGCGATCAATGGACAGGCATGATCGCCGATGCTGCCAATGAGACCGGCGTAACGCTAGCGGTTGTTCCGCTCAGGGTACTTGCAGAAGAAGGTGGCGTGCTTGATCAACTTGAAGCGCGCGATCTCACCATCAGCGGTCCAGAGTGGCGCGCCGCTCCAGCAACTACATCTGCGCCTACGCCTTGACCTTGTCCTGAAAGCTCTTGCGAAGCTTCATGGGCTTAGGAGGAATCGAAGAGTATACCGACTCTGATTTCTAATTCTTGAGGAAGGTCGATCCTTGCAGCGAAACGCGTGATGGGATCTTCGAATGATCGCAGGTCACAGTGATCCCCAGATTTGGGTAGATAAACTCACCATCGCCAAGATGGACCAGCCCATAGTCTCCATCCTTGTTGCGCAACACAGCTTTCCCGTCTTGCTGTAGCAAGTTGATGGTACTCGCTGGCTCGTCTTGGTTGGAGAATTCGCCCAGGCATGATTGAGCGACTTTTTCACTCATGGCCTTCCGGACGACCGTGCGAGCTACAGGATCGTCATAACCCAGATTTGCGCCAAAGCCGCGATTGCTTTCTGTCGCCAGCTGGATGCCATCGGGGTGGTTGGTCATCACGACTGAAACGGCGCGATCTTTTGGAAAAGCGCTGAAACTGGCGCGATATCCAGTGTTGCTGCCATGGTGCTCAAAGGACTCAACGGTACCGTCTTCAGCCATCAGAATTCCGAGACCCAAGCCATACCCGCGCGAGCGTCCCGTATCGCCGACAACAGTCAGCATATCTTTTGCAACTGATGTCGGAAGGCCGGTGTTTGTTTCGCCACCCGCAGCCTCCATAACAGCCACGATGAACTTTCCGTAGTCTTCAGCGGTGGTCCAAAGCCCTGCTGCTGCAAGTTCAGGGAAGTTGTGCCAACCACCTTCAACTGCCCCGCTGCGTTCAAATCCTTCAACCGGGAAAAGCGGCGCGACCGCTTGTGGATCGAGCGCGATGATGAATGCACTACGTTCCATGCCAACAGGATCGAGAACCAGATCTTTGGCCAAATCACCAAACGACTTGTTTGAAACATCTTCCGCGAAGGCCTGGGCGATTTGATAGCCGCCCCCTGAATAATACCACTTGCCTTCTTCCTGTGTGAATTCGACGGGCTTGGAGTTTGTTGCGTCAGAGCCGAAAATGACGTCCACATTCGATGGAATGGGGTCGGTGCGAGGGTATCCGGCAAAGCCCCCGACATCGCTTTGCGACGTGTGAGAGAGGAGCTCGCGGAGCGTGACAGGCGCTTGGTAACCCTTCACGGACGTCAGATCGAAGCTGGTGATATATGGGGCAATGTCTTCATCCAGGCTGACGCCTTCGCGCTCAGCCAGAATGGCGATGGTGGCAGCCGCCACGGCCTTGGAAAGCGACGCGCTCTGGAACAGGCTATCAGGGCCAATATCTTCGCCTACAAATTCCTGATGGATCAGCTCACCATCCTTGAAAAGCGCATATCCAGCAGCCGGAATCCCAAGCTCCTTGGCATATTGTTCAAGAGAAGCATAAGAGAGTGGTGCACCCTCTACAGCTATGCGCGGAGCTGGATTGTAAGCGATGGCCGCAAGGCGAGCCTGCTCCGCTTCCCCGTCACTATCGGAGCTATTTGTGCAAGCTGTCGCAAGAGCGGCAAGCGGCAGGATTTTCAGATGCTTGAGAATTGGAACCTCCTCCAAGAGTGAGACCCAGCGTATATTGATTACACATGTAGTCAATATAGTATTTCAAGCTCGAACAGGCCCACAGCGTGGCCTATCGAATGACTGGCGACTGCTTTGCTACGCCTTGACCTTGTCCTGAAAGCTCTTGCGAAGCTTCATCAGCTTGGGCGGGATCACAGCGAGGCAGTAGGGGTTCCGCTGGCCTTCTCCTTCCCAGTATTCCTGATGGTAGTCTTCTGCCGGGAACCATGTCGCTGCAAGGCCACCTTCAGTACCTTCAATGGTCGTGACTGCCTCTTGCCCGGGATGTTCGCCATTCCAGCGCGCGATGGCTGCCTCAGCCTCGGTCTTTTGCGCGTCATCAAGCGGGAAGATCGCACTGCGATATTGCGTACCGACATCGTTGCCCTGGCGATTGAGCTGCGTCGGATCATGCGTGCCGAGAAACACATCGTAGATCTCAGCCAGTGAAATGACAGCTGGGTCGAAGGTCACGCGAATGCCTTCGGCATGGCCAGTGCCGCCAGTGCAGACCTGCTTATATGACGGGTTCTCGATTGTGCCGCCGATATAACCGCTTTCCACTTCGGAAACGCCGACGACATCGCGGAACACAGCTTCAGTGCACCAGAAACAGCCGCCAGCTATGATAGCCTTTTCCATCACGAAATCCTCGCCATTTGCAGAAACTCCTTGCTCGCTTGTCAGTTAGGTATTGTGCGAGCGCTTGTCATCTGCCTGCGCTCAACTATTGCTGATATTTGCAACTCTGCGCATCCCCCATGGAGAGGACCTGACATGAAAAAGCCCCTTATTGCCCTTGCTGCCTTGGCTCTCGCTGCCCCCGTTGCTCCGGCGTTCGCCGATGATCATGGCGACCATTCCGCCGCACCCAAGCTTGAAGACGTGCTTGCGCATGAGCGCCGCGATGGTGACCGCGCGCGCGATCAGTATCGCAACCCGGCTGAGACGCTCGCATTCTTCGGTATCGAGCCAACTATGACAGTGATTGAATGGGGGCCGGGCGGGCGCTGGTATACCCGTGTCCTCGCGCCGTATTTGATGCCTGCTGGCAAGTATATCGCAGTCAATGCAGACAGCGATGCACGCGAATACAGCAACCGTGCTCAGGAAGCGCGCTCCAAAGGCTGGACGGAAAACTTCAAGAACACCGTTGCTGAGAATATGGGCATTGAAGCGGATGCAGTCCACGCGTTTGAAATCGACGAAGTGCCGGAAGAGCTTAATGGAACAGTCGATCGTGTCGTGATCTTCCGGTCCATGCACGGCCTGCACCACAATAGCCTTGCGGATGGCGTCCTGCGCACGCTTCGTCCGCTGCTGAAGGATGATGGCATGATCGGTGTCGTCCAGCACCGTGCGCCCGATGGCGCAAGCTATGACGATTACGGTGCGCGCCAGCGCGGCTACATGCGCACAGAAGACGTCATCGCGACATTCGAAGCGGCTGGCTTCGAGCTGGCTGGCAGTTCTGAAATCAACGCGAATCCCAATGACCCGGCGGATTGGGAAGGCGGCGTATGGACGCTTCCTCCGATGCTGAGCTTTGGCCGTCAGAGCGAAGAAGAACAGGTCAAGCATCGCGCGATCGGCGAAAGCGACCGCATGACGCTTCTGTTCAAGAAAGCGGACTGACTTTTCAGTTTCTGAAACTGGGCTTAAAGGGCGGCACATGAGAGAGATCACTGTTGCCGCCCTTCAGCTGCCGCTTGGCAGCGATGACGAGGCTGAGAACATCGCCGCGGTCAGCGAGCTGGTCGAACAGGCGGCCGCGCGCGGAGCAGAGCTGATCCTACCGCCCGAACTTTTCTCAGGGCCTTATTTTTGCAAGACCGAAGATGAAGCGCTGTTTGCGCTTGCTCGTCCGACACTGGAGCATCCCTCGGTCATCGCCATGCGCAAGCTTGCGGCGAGACTGAAAGTGACCATCCCGACGAGCTTCTTCGAACGCGACGGACATCACTATTACAACACGCTCGCGATGATCGATCCGCGCGGCGAGGTCACAGGCACTTACCGCAAGAGCCACATTCCCGATGGGCCGGGCTATGAGGAGAAGTTCTATTTCCGCCCGGGCAATGACGGGTTCAAGGTCTGGGACATTGCGCTGCGGGAAGGCGGCTCTGCCAAGATCGGCGTCGGCATTTGCTGGGACCAATGGTATCCCGAATGCGCCCGCGTGATGGCATTGATGGGCGCAGAGATGCTCCTCTATCCGACCGCAATTGGCTCTGAGCCCTATGATGCGGATCTGGACACCAGCCGTATGTGGCAACGCGCCATGCAAGGCCATGCGGTCTCCAATTGTATGCCGGTGATCGCTGCAAACCGGATTGGCGAAGAACAAGGCCAGGCCTTTTACGGACATTCCTTCATCACCAATGAATGGGGCGACAAGGTAGTAGAATTCGGCAAGGAAGAAGACGGCATCCTCGTTGCAACACTCGATCTCGATCAAGCCGCGACGCACCGCGCAGGCATGGGCTTCTTTCGCGATCGGCGTCCGCAGCTTTATGGCCGCATCGCAGAAGACACATGAGCACGGCAGCTGAGCTAGCGGACCCAGCTGGTGATCTGGCGGCAAAGGTGTCGCATCGTTATGTGCTCGCGTTCGGCTCCAATATGCGTGTCGCGGGTATCGGGAGCCCTAGCGAGGTGATCAAAGCAGCGATCGAGGACTTAGAGGACCTCGGGCTCTGGTTTCACAGCGTCTCCCCTTTCATTCGCAGCGCTGCCGTCGGTCCATCGAGCCGCGAGTATACGAACGCAGTGGCACTGGTTGAGACCTACCGTACGCCTGCCAGCATGTTGCTGCTCGCCCGCGCGGTTGAAGATGGCCTGCGCCGCAAGCGCCGCGGTCAGCTCTGGAAAGCGCGGACAATCGACATTGATATTGTGCTGTGGGATGGCGGAATTTTCGTGATCGAAGACTTGGCAATCCCGCATCCGCGCTTCCGCGAGCGGGACTTTGTTCTGGGCCCTGCCAAAACGGTGGCTGCTGACTGGCATGACCCGGTGACCGGACTTTCTTTAGCACAGCTGTTTGCACGCTTGACCCGCCCGCGCGGTGTCACTAGGTGAGCCGTCTCGCGCATGCGCCGACATAGAGTCTTGTGCGAGCCCACAAAGTGGGGGCCCTTAGCTCAGTCGGTAGAGCAACTGACTTTTAATCAGTAGGTCGCAGGTTCGACCCCTGCAGGGCTCACCACCTTTCCCAATCAGTCTTTCCTTGACCTAGGGGCGCTCAGCGGGCGATCTTGAGCGACGTCTGAGGAGGACCCGCAATGATTACCCGTCGCTCCGCATTAAAGGGCAGTGCAGCAGCTATTCTCGCAGGGGCTGCGCCGCGCATGGCATGGGCGGCGACGCAGGATGAAGTGGTCATCATTGGTGCGGGCTTTGCGGGGCTTGCCGCGGCGAGAATGCTTGAGTTTTCAGGTGCTAAAGTCACGGTTCTGGAAGCGCGCGACAGAATAGGCGGGCGCGCGCACACGCTCGACGATTTGCCCGGTGCGCCAGAAGCAGGCGGCATCCAGATCGGCAGCGGCTATACAAGGCTGCGCGCTGCTGCTGACGCATTGGGCATAGAGCTAGTCACAGGTGGCGGAGCGGGCGCTGGCATCGCAGATCTGCCCGGCAATGCCTACGCGATCGCAGGCGATGCGGCGATTGCCCCTGATGCCTGGCCCACTAGCTTAGCCAACAAGTTGGAAGAGCCGCTTCGCCAGACAGAGCCTGCGGCGCTCTTGCGGACTTATATGCGCGGCTTGTCGCAACTTTCCTCTCCAGCAGCGTGGATGAATGCCCCGCAAGAGCTCGACATTTCCTTGCGTACGGCATTGGCAAATGCGGGTGCGGATGAGCAAGCGCTGCGTCTGATGGAAGCGAATTTCAACGGGAACACACTTGCTGGAACCTCGCAGCTCAATGCCTTGCGCAGCGCAGCGATCTACCGCAGCCAGCCGGGCCCGATATACACCGTCAAAGGCGGGACGCAGCGGTTGCCGGAAGCCATGGCGGCATCGCTCAAGGGGCCAGTGCGCACAGGTGTGAAGATCACTGCCATTCGCGAAGAAGCTGACCGAGTGGTCTTGGAGACTTCCGCGGGCACAATAAAGGCACGGCAGGTGCTCTGCACCATACCGTTTGCAGCATTGCGCCAGATCAAGCTTGAAACTCCATTGATGCCTCCGGCTGCGAGGATGATCGCAGAGCTTCCATACACCCGCGCGAGCTTTGCCTTCATTCAAGCTAAGACACCATTCTGGCGCGAGGACGGATTGCCCGCGACGACCTGGACCGATGATCCTTTGCTTGGCCGTGTTTTCGTTCTTGGCGACAGCCCTCCCATGTTGAAGCTTTGGACGACCGGGGCAGGGGCAGACATGCTGGACCGATTGCCGCGCGAGACGGCGAAAGCGATGATTGTGGAGCGGCTCACTCAAGCGCGTCCATCTTCGCAAGGTCAGATAGAAGACATTGCGTTCTATAGTTGGCAGCGCTCGCCATTCAGCGCAGGCATCTACCACCATATCGGGACTGGCATGGCGAGCGATCTCGCGGCAACTGTCCGGCGCGCAGGCCGACGCTTGCACTTTGCAGGCGAGCATCTCGCGCGCGCTAGCACAGGGATGGAAGCAGCGTTCGAAAGCGGCGAGCGCGCTGCGGCTGTGGTAGCCGCTTCGCTCTAGTTCAAAGCGGTTTCTGGTCGAGCCAACGCGCGAGTTTGACGCCGCCGGTGATCAGGAATGGCACCAAGACAATGCTCAATGTCACCTTCGCGATCACCTGACCAATCAGCAGATCCGTAATGTCGAACTCGCCGTAGAATGCGAGCGTAACAAAAATCACAGAGTCAATTGCCTGGCTCAAGGCCGACGCGATCGCGCCGCGCACCATCAAACCGAATGTGTCCGCTTCACCGTCTCCGCGAAGGCGCGAGAAAATCCACACATTGAGCAGCAGGGAAACGATGTAAGCAGCGGGTCCGGCCAGCATGATCCGCGGTGTCTGCGAAAGCACGGTTTCGAAGGCGGCCAGATCGCCTGTACGAAATTCCAGCATTTCCGGTGAGGCAGGTAGGATATTGACGAGGCCAATGAGTGCAGCGGAGATGCACAGAGGCACAAAGCCCCACCAAACCAGGCGCTTCGCCATGCTCTCTCCATAGAGCTGCGCGATTGTGCTGCTGATCACGACCAGCATCAGGAACGCGAAAATTCCCGCTTCAACTGCGAGCTGTGTGGGCCAAAGCTGGACTTGTTTGAAAGCCAGTACGCCTGCAATCACAGTCATGCCGCCATACAGCAGCAGATAGACAAACAATCCGCGCGGCATTGTCATGCCCGCGACCGTATCCGTTTCTTCGCTTGCGTTCATCCGCAAGGCCTATGCGCGAGCGGTTGAAAAGGGAAGATGTCGCGTCTGACAGCCTGTGGGAAGCGTGTGCTATCAGGCTTTCAGAATTTGACTGACGCGCGACAAAAGGCGAGACGCTGCCATTCCATCGATTCTGGCCGCTGAAGGGGTCTCATGCCGCCATTTCTCATAAATATTGCCGGGATACTCGTAATCCTCGCTATCGCTTTCCTGCTTTCAACGGGCAAGAAACGGATCAAGTTGCGCGTTGTTGGCGCGGCCTTTGCGTTGCAGGCGCTCATCGCCTTGCTCGTTTTGCGTACGTCTTTCGGGGTGGGCGTGATCGAGTTCATGTCCGACGGAGTGATCGCGTTGCTCAGCTACTCCGTTGCCGGGATCGAGACGATTTTCGGACCCATGGACAGCAATCCCTTTGCAAGCACGTTTCTGATCGCGGCTTTGCCGGTTATCGTGTTCTTCGCAGCGCTTGTGTCGATCCTTTACTATCTGCAAATCATGCAACGGTTGGTGCGCTGGGTTGGCGGGGCAATCGGGTGGATTACCGGCATCAGCAAAGTCGAGGCGCTGGGCAGCGCTGCCAATATCTTCGTGGGTCAATCGGAGAGCCCGCTGGTTGTGCGACCCTATCTGGCGGCTTTACCGCCAAGCCGCCTGTTCACGCTCATGTGCGTTGGCATGGCGGGTGTCGCGGGCACCATTCTTGCCGCTTATGCTGCTTTCCTCGGCAATGACGCAGTTCCGTATTTGCTCGCTGCCGCGTTCATGTCTGCGCCTGGCGGTATCCTGATGGCGAAAATCATCATGCCGGATGACCCGGAAGAAGCCGCTGAACACGACAAGCTGATGGCTGATGTCGCGGTGTCTGAAACCTTCGAGGACGGCCATAACCCTGCAAACATTATCGAAGCGGCAGCCCAAGGTACGCAAACCGGTGTAAAGCTGGCTGTAGCGGTTGGCGCCATGGTCATGGTGTTTGTCGCGCTTGTAGCGCTTGCGAACGGCATTCTTGGCGGAATTGGCGGCTGGTTCGGGTATCCTGATGTCTCATTCCAGCAATTGCTCGGTTATGTCTTTGCGCCGGTCATGTTCCTGATCGGCATCCCGTGGGCAGATGCGGGTGCTGCCGGAGGCCTGTTCGGCACGAAGATCGTGCTCAACGAATTCGTCGCATTCATCGATCTGGGCCAGATGGAGGGTCTGTCTGAAAGGAGCCGTGCGGTCGTCACCTTCGCCCTTTGCGGATTTGCGAATTTCTCCTCGATCGCGATCCAGATGGCTGTGACCGGAGGGCTTGCGCCAAATCAAAGACCCGTAATCGCAAAGCTGGGATTGCGGGCTCTGGCTGCTGGCAGTCTCGCCAATTTGATGAGCGCGGCGCTGGCAGGCCTGTTTCTGCCTTACTAAGATCATCTTGCCTGACTAAAGTGACCGATATGACTGAGTCTCAAAACAACATCGCGGTTGTGAGCCTTGCCCAGCCGCTTGAAACCATCGCTGACGAGCTGGGCCGTAGCTTTGCCGAGTTTGGCTTCGCGGTCGTGCGCGACCACGGCATCCCCCAGGATCTGATCGAACAGGCAGAAGCCAAGTCGAAGGAGTTCTTCGCACTGCCGGAGGATGTGAAGCGCAGCTATCACAAGCCCGGCATTGGCGGGTCGCGTGGATATACCCCGTTTGGGACGGAAAAAGCCAAGGACGCGCAGATCTTCGACTTGAAGGAATTCTGGCACGTGGGCCGCTCTTTGCCAGAAGGGCATCCTCTAGCTGAGTTTATGGCGCCCAATATGTGGCCCGATGAAGTTGAAGGCTTTCGCGAGACATTCAGCACGCTCTATGCAGCGTTCGAAACAGCGGGCTTGCGGGTCCTTGAAGCAATCGCTTTGCATCTGGGGCTAAATCAGCAGTATTTCGCATCGACTGTCGAAGACGGCAATTCGGTGATGCGACTGCTCCATTATCCGCCGCTTGGCGAAGACGCACCTGATGGTGCAATCCGAGCCGCAGCGCATGGCGATATCAATACGATCACACTGCTACTGGGCGCTGAAGAAGCAGGGCTTGAACTGCTGACCAGGCAAGGAAACTGGAAGGCTGTGGACGTGCCGGAAGGTGCGCTCGTCATCAATGTCGGTGACATGCTCGACCGGCTTACGAATAGCCGTCTGCGCTCGACCACTCACCGGGTTGTAAATCCGCATGGCGCTGCGAAAACACGCTCGCGCTATTCGATGCCTTTCTTCCTGCATTTCCGTCCTGACTATGTGATCGAGACTTTGGAAAGCTGCGTCGAAAAAGGGCGCGAATCGGAGGCGCCTGAGCCTATTTCCAGCCATGAATTTCTTCAGCAACGGCTGCGAGAGATCAATCTGGCTTAGGTCAGCGGGAAAAGGTTACAAGCCTCTCCTGTTTTTTGGAGTCTGTTGCGTTGCAGCAACATGGTGCTCAACACCGCGGATTCCCGTAGCTACAGCACGGCCTGCATAGGCTTGATACCAACTGCTCTGGTGCAAAGCTGTGGTTTTTCACATTTCTGTCACAAAACCGCCTTTTGGCTGTCTCGGAATCTCCCTAGGCGGGGAGCATCACGGAATTTCGTTCTCTCTCCATTCATGTGATCAAGGGACAGACCAACATGAAAATCAAATATCTTCTTGCAGCGAGCGCAGTCAGCCTCACTGCGGCAGCGACTTTTGCAGCGCCGGCTGCAGCACAGGAAGTGACTTCTTCGGTTCAGGGTGTTGTGACCACTGAGGCAGGTGAGCCTGTTGGCGGTGCAAGCGTAACGATTACTGACACCCGTACAGGTCGCACCTCGACAGTAACGACTTCAAGTTCAGGCGGCTTTACCTTCCGCAGCCTGGAAGTTGGTGGCCCTTTCACAGTTTCAGCAAATGCGGCTGGTTATCAGGGTGAGCGCGTCGAAGGTATCTTCGCGACGCTTGGTGATACAACCTCACTGCGCTTCGAATTGGCTGACACGAATGAGGCCATGGACGAGATCATCGTTTCTGCGACAGCGATCGTAACCACGCCGCGCGCGCTTGGCCCGGGTTCTTCCTACGATCTGCAGGTCCTCCAAAGCCAGCCGTCTGCGACACGCGACATTCGTGACATTATCCAGACCGACCCGCGTGTTCTGCTGGATTCGACCTTTCCGGACAGCGCATCAAACCGCGGTACGGTGTCTTGCTTGGGTGCTTCGACCCGCGTCAACTCACTGACGGTTGACGGCGTTCGCCAGGATGATGGTTTTGGCTTGAACGACTCGGGTTTCCCGAGTGAATCCCAGCCGTTCCCGTTCGAAGCGCTCTCGTCAGTTTCTGTCGAGTTTGCTCCATTTGATGTCCAGTACGGCCTGTTCTCAGGCTGTAACATCAACGCCGTTACCAAGTCGGGGACCAACGAGTTCTCTGGCGGTGCTTTTTTCTACTACAACGACGACAGCTTAGTCGGCGATACCGTGAACGGTCGCGACGTGACTATCGCGAGCTTCGATAACAAGAAGTATGGTGCATATCTCGGCGGCCCGATCATCAAGGACAAGCTGTTCTTCCACCTGACCTATGACAAGGAAGAGGGTAGCGAAGGTGTCGATACTGGACCTGCCGGTTCGGGCCTTGGCCGTATAGCCGAAGACGTAACGCTCGATGAAATCGCTCAGGTCCAACAAATCATGCAGGATGTGTATGGTTTTGACGCTGGTGACTTCCTTCCGTCAATTCCCCGTGAAACAGAGCGTATTCTTGCGCGTATTGACGCTAATTTGAGCGACACTCAGCGGGTCGCGTTCAATTACCAGCGTACCCGCGAGAACTTCGTAACCACTCAGAACCTCGATGATCGCGATAGCGAAATTGGTCTGTCTTCAAACTGGTATCAGTCGGGCAACAAGATCGACTCTTATTCGCTGCGCTTGTTCTCTGATTGGTCTGACAACTTCTCGACCGAAGTGCGTGTTTCTCGGATCGAGAACTCCGACCAGCAAGACAGTTTGAATGGCGTCGATTTCCAAGAGTTTGAAATCACAACGCCAAGCGGCGGTGTGATCTTTGTCGGTCCGGACGAGTTCCGTCAGGCCAACGATCTGCGCACTACGACTGACCAAGTCAAAGTTGCGGGCTTCCTCACTGCCGGCAATCACAACTTCACCATCGGTGCTGAGTATGACCGGTTCGATGTGTTCAACCTGTTTATTCAGTCCGGTAATGGCGTTGCTGAGTTCGACAGCTTTGCAGACCTGATCGCGCAAACACCGACCGCATTCCGTGTTCGCGCGCCCGTTTCGGGTGATCGCGATGATGCGACCGCCATCTTCGAGCGCGAAATCTACAGCTTCTACATTCAGGACGAGTGGCTTGCTACGCCTGACCTGACGCTCCAGTTCGGTCTGCGTTATGATTTCTACAATGGCAGTGTGAATCCAGCGCAGAACCCAACGTTCTTGCAGCGGTACGGCTTCACCAACCAGACCGGCTACGACAATCTCGACGCATTGCAGCCACGTTTCGGCTTCCGTTACGATGCGGGCGAGACCTTTGCCGGGAACACCACGTTCCGCGGCGGTGTCGGCATCTTCTCCGGTGGCGACCCGTCCGTGATCTTCTCGAACAGCTACACCAACAATGGTGTAACGCTGGACGATGTCGACGAAGACGATCTGGCTGATGCAGGCATCCCGTTGGTCACCAACGGTTTCAGCCTGCCAACCGGGACAGAAGGCTTGCTTGTGGCAGGTGATGGTGAAGTCAACGCGATTGATCCAAACTTCAATATTCCGACCTTCCTGCGGGCGAACCTGGGTCTCGACCATGAGTTCAACAACGGTTGGCGCTTCATGGTCGATTACCTGTACTCGAAGTCATACGACCCGCTGTTTGTTCAGGATTTGACACTTGCACAGACCGGTACAGCGCCTGATGGCCGTCCGCTCTATCGCCAGGTTGATTTCCTTGACCCCGATTGCGCTACAACTCCGGGAGACTCCGATGAGCTGAGCCCGACATTCTGTGCAAGCCGTCCGACAAGTGATTATCTGCTAACGAACGGCAAGGGTGGTCGCGGTCATGTCATCAGCACCTCGCTCAGCAATCGCTGGAGCCAGGAAGCCGGGCCATTGGGCATCGGGGGTAGCGTGCTGCTCGCCTACAGCTTCCAGGATGTGACGGAAATTCAGCCGCTTACATCGAGCCGCGCAGTGTCGAACTTCGGCAACTTCTCGAAAGCGGATGTGAACAACCCACTGGCTTCGACAGCGAACGCTTCGCGTAAGCATAACGCGGTTTTCCGCTTGAACCTTGAGAAAGATATCTTTGGAGACAACGAGACACAGTTCACGTTCTTCCTGAAGTATCGCACCGGTCAACCGTTCAGCTACAACTATGAAACGTCATCGTTCCCTTGCAGTGATCCTGATGCTGGGCGTAACCCGTTCGGCGACAGCCGCTGCTTTGAAGATCGCGTACTTTTGTATGTTCCGACGCTCAACGACCCGAATGTTGTCTTCGCATCGCCTGACGTCGAGGCCGACTTCAATGCATTCGTCGCTGACTTTGGACTGGAAGAGTTCCGTGGCCAAATTCTTGATCGCAACCAGTTCCGTTCAAGCGATTATTGGGACTTGGACCTTCGCTTCACGCAAGAGCTTCCAGGGTTCTTCGATCGTGACCGTTTCCGTCTGATCCTTGACGTTGAGAATGCCCTCAACCTGATTGACAGCAGCTGGAACACGCTCGAGCAAATCGGCTTTGAGTATAACCTTCCGGTTGTTGACACGACAATCAATGATGCTGGTCAGTACGTGTATGAGCGCGTTCGTTCACCGAACACAGAACGTTTCTCGACCTTCCCATCTGTCTGGCAGATCCAAGTGGGTATCACTTACGACTTCTAATCCTCACCGATTAGGTATCGCAGAAGAGAGCGGCGGGGCTTCAACACGAAGCTCCGCCGTTTTCATTTGCAACGCGGTGTTATTCTTTGTCCGCCGTCTGACCCTTGAGCGATGAGGCCGTACGCGCTGTCTCCAGCAATTGCTTTGCCAGACCTCGCCGCTCACCAGACTGCGCATCGTTCTTGAGTGACCTTTCCAGTTCAGAGGCACATTCGCCGAGCTTCGCTTCGCCAAACATGCCGGCAGTGCCTGCAAGTGTATGGACAAGGTTGGCGAGCGCTTCGGCATCTTCCCCTCTCAGGGCATCGTCTCTCAGAGCAGCGCTCACAGCATCGAGCGTTTCGCGCCGGCGGACTTGCCATTTCTCGACCAAAGAAGGCGAATGCACTGTGCCTGCCGGATCGTTTCCAGGAGCCTGGTGGGCAGAGGGAGTCGCTAGCTCGCTCGTCTCTTCAACAATACGAACGGGTAGCCATCGCTGCAGCGCTTGCACGAGGTCCGCAAACGCCAGCGGTTTGGCGAGATGACCTTGCATGCCCGCTTCGCGTGCCGCAGCTATGTCTTCAGGATAGGCGTTTGCAGTCAGCGCAATAATTGGCAGGTCGCTCGCTCGGATCCCTTCTGCTCTGATGGTACGCGTTGCAAAATATCCATCGCAACCGGGCATCTGGATGTCCATGAGAACGAGATCGAAAGGCGCGCTCTCGCTGAACGCCCCCAACACTGCTTCAATTGCCTCCTCCCCATCGCGCGCAACGGTTACCCGCTGTCCGCAACGCTCCAGCATCGCGGTCACGAGCATCCGGTTTATGTCATGATCTTCGGCCAGCAGGATATGCGCGGGCTGGATAGGAATGTCGGTATGCACGGCGGCCTCCTTCGGTGCGGCAGGCTGAGGCATATCCGGCGCTCTGTCATAGGGTATGCGAAGCATAAAGTGGCTACCAACGCCTGGCGCCGAGGCAACATCGAGCTGACCTTCAAGCAATTCTGCCAGCTGTCGGCTGATCGTCAGGCCGAGCCCTGTCCCGCCAAACCGGCGCGCCGTGTCGCTTTCGGCTTGTTCGAACGGATCGAAGATTGTGGCGAGGCGCTCTTCATCGATTCCGATCCCCGTATCCTCGATTTCGATATTAACAAAATTGTCGCGGATCGAATGCCGCAATGTAATCGATCCGGTTTCAGTAAATTTGACAGCATTGCTCAGGAGATTGAGCAAGATCTGGCGCAGCCGTAAATCGTCGGTGATGATGTAGGGGCCTTGGCGTGCACCTTCGCACGTCAGAGCGAGCCCCTTCTTCTGCGCGCTTGCTTGATGCAGCCGCACACAATCGCGTATCAGCTCGCCCAAATCCGTTGCTTCGCGCTCGATTGTGACATGGCCGGCTTCGATCTTGGCCAAGTCCAGGATGTCATTGAGCAACATCATCATGGAGCGGCCGGACTGGACAATCAGTTTGGCATGATGCTGCTGCTCGGGCGGCAAGCCGGATTCCGACAGAAGCTCTGCGAAACCCAGCACGCCGTTCATGGGTGTTCGGATTTCGTGGCTCATATTGGCGAGGAATTCAGATTTGCCTCGTGCTGCTTCCTCGGCAATCCGGCGGGCGCGGGTGAGCTGCATTTCGAGCTCGACCCGATCGGTCACTTCGCGTGCTGACACCACTATGCCTGTCGCAGGACCCCCCGCCTCTTCGCGCACGACCGCGCAATCAGCTTCGATATAGACGGGGCGGCCTTCTTCATCGTCTTGCTGCCGGCGGAAAACGATGCGTTCCTGTTCGCTTTCCCCTCTCAGCAACCTCTCTTCGACTGCTGTCACCTGGGATTCAGATTCGGGATGCGCGCGCTGCACGCTGATTTGACCTATCAGGTCTTCAGGTTGGCTTCCCAATACTTGCTGAACAGAACGCGAGGCATAGGTACAGCGACGCTCGCGGTCAAAATGAAGGACGGCGTCCGTGATGCTGTCGGTAAGCAGCGAAATCTCGGACTGCTTTGCCGCCAGTTCTTCCAATGCGCGGTCTCGTCCGGCCAGCATGGCGGCAACGGGCAACCCCATCAGGAAAGCCGCTGCGAGATAGACCTGTAAGACGATCAGCTTGATAGTGTCAGACGCATCAAGCGCACTTATGGGTCCCAGTCCTGCAGCGGTAAACTCGATCGCTATGAAGGCTGCGGTGGCTATACCTATTGCCGTGCCTGCCGCCCCTAGCCGGAACGCATGTAGGACAATGATAGGAAGGGCCATGAACAGGACAGGCACTGCGCTCTGACCGAAGATCGCCATCATCGCGATCGCACCGCCGACGAGGATCACGCTCCATTCCGCAAGGCGCTTGCTGTTCGGCTTCGTGAAATCCCGGAGCGCATCGATCAGGATCATCAGACTGGGGGCGATTATAGCCATACCCAAGCCATCGGTTGCCGCCCATTTTGCCCATGTTGCCAAAGGGCCGATCGGCTGATCTTGCAGCGCAAGCATGGCGAGAGTGGCTGCCGACATCGGCGCAATAATCGCAGCTGCCGCAAGAAAGCAGGCCAGGTCGCCAATCTTTTGCATGTCGGGCCTTGGGCCGCACCATGCGCGGGTTAGCGACACTGCCAACTGGATCTCGATGGCATTACAGGCGGCAAGTGAGGCGGCTGAAAACGGTGTATCGCCGCCGACCATATTGGCGATCGAATTGCCGATCCAAAGCGATAGAAGGAAAAGATGCTCCTTTGGAATTGAGAAACGTAGCAGCAGAGCGACAGCGACGGCATTAGGGACCCAAACCGCAGCGATACGGCTGTCCATCCGTGTAAACTCGAGGCTGACCCATGCCAGCCCTCCGAACAGCAGCATACCGCACACGCAGGCGAACAGCACGACGCTGTAGCCGCCTGACCGCGCCCATGCGCGCCAGCTCTGCTCCTTTTCTTGCATGACCATGTTTCTTCTTCCACTTGAGTTTTAGAAAGAAGCTCTACGTTTCGGGCGGCATTGGCCTTCCTTCAAACCTGTCGTAGAGAGATCCTATGGCTCGCAGCTCACGATATGCATCACAGCGCCGTCCGACCCGTTGGGGAGTGATCGCAATACTCGCTTTGCTGCACGTCTTGGCGCTCTACGCGTTTGCGCGGATGCTGGCGCCTGATTTGACTGCATCGGTAGAACGCAGCGTCGTTTCAGCTTTCACGGTGACTATTACGGCGCCCGACGAGCCTATTCCTCCGGAGAACACGCCAGAACCCGATGAAGGTGCACAAGGGGAGGCCGGCGAGCGAGCCGTTCCCAAGCCTGTGACCGCACCAACACCGAAGATCCCTATCAAGCAAGACGATCCGATGCCCCGTGCATCTTCTACCGGTGCAGCAAATACGTCGGGCGCGCGTGATAGTGGTGACGGGACGGGGGCAAGTGGCTCCGGTCTCGGCACAGGAAGTGGCCGGGAAGGTGGCGGTATGGGCGGGGTCGCTGTGACGAAGCCGGTCCATATTGCGGGTGCCATCAACAGTGCGCGTGATTATCCGATCCCAGAAGGCGGACGCAATGCGCGCAAGGGCAGTGAAGTGATCGTTCGGATGATTGTCGGCGTTGATGGACGAGCGCGCAATTGCACCGTCTATCGCGCGAGCCCGTTTCCTGATGCTGACCGGATAACCTGCCAGCTGGTGGAAGAGCGCTTGCGTTTTCGGCCCGCGCAGGATTCACGGGGCAATGCGACACCTGCACCGTTCTATTGGCGGCAGCGCTGGTTTTAATGCTAGGTTTTGACCCCGGGTTGGATTGTAACACTTTCCCGCTATGACGCTGGAGATTATGAGCGAGCCCTTGATCTATCCGGTGATTTTGTGTGGCGGCAGCGGAACACGCCTGTGGCCGCGCAGCAGACGCAGTGCGCCTAAACCCTTTATCCCTTTAGTGGGAGAACGCACGCTGTTTCGTGCGGCGATTGAACGGGCCAGCGATCCGGCGGTTTTTGGTGCGCCGGTAATCGTGGCTGGGGCTGCGCATGTTGGGCTCATCGAAGCGCAATTGCCGGAATCGACAAGCGCGCAGATTGTAGTAGAGCCCGCTGCGAAAAATACAGCGCCTGCCATCGCTTTGGCAGCGGCTGTGCTTGATCCTGATGCAATCATGCTGGTCTGTCCAAGTGATCACCATATTGCCGATGACAATAGCTTTGTCGCGGCCGCAAGGAATGCTGCTCAGCTGGCGCGCGAGGATTGGTTGGTGGCGATCGGCATCGCGCCTGAACGACCTGAGACAGGCTATGGCTATATCAAGCGCGGCGAAGCGCTTGAAGGCGGGCATCAGGTCGCACAGTTCGTGGAGAAACCGGAACTCGCGCGCGCTGAAGCATTCCTCGCGGAAGGAGGATATGCCTGGAATGGTGGGATTTTCGCCTTCCGTGCCGGCGCATTGCTCGATGAATTAGCCGCACATCGCCCGGCGATGGCGGAAGCTGTGAAACTGGCTGTCGCTGAAGGCAAGCGGGATGGGCTGCAATTCCATCCTGATGCTGACAGCTTTCAGGCTATCGAAGGCGACTCTATCGACTATGCCGTAATGGAAAATACTGCTCGTGCAGCTGTCGTTGAAGCGAGCATGGGGTGGTCCGACATCGGCAATTGGGCAGCGCTGCAAGATGCTCTGCCGAAAGACAGCGATGGCAATCATGCGGTTGGTGCAGCCGAGTTCAAGGAAGCTCGCCAAGTGCTCGCGATGAGCGATGGCCCTCGCATTTCTGTTGTCGGTCTCGATGACATCTGTGTGATTGTTGACGGTAATGAAGTGCTGGTGACAAGCCGTGATGGCGCGCAATTGGTTGGTAAGTTGCAAGGCCCGGCTGAAGGATGAGCGCAAGAGGCGCCTTTGAGCCCGGCGCGGGCGGACAGGGTATTCTGCCCACTCGTGCGGTCGAGAAGGTTTGGGGCAGGCGGGAATTGCCTGAACCCTTTGCCAGCGAAGTGCGTGGACGCGTTGCAGAAGGTGAGCCAGTAGGCGAAATCTGGTTTGCATCGCCAGCCGAACTCGATGACATCCTCGTCAAATACCTCTTCACCAGCGACAAGCTGTCTGTCCAGGTCCATCCGTCTGATGTGCAAGCGCATGACGGTGAGGACGGCAAGGAAGAGTGTTGGCTGATCCTTGACGCAGACCCGGATGCCAAACTGGCGATCGGGTTCAAACAGGAGCTTTCAGCGGACGCGATGCGCGAGGCCGCGCTAGATGGCTCTATCGAAGACTTACTGGAATGGCATTCTGTTCAAGCAGGCGATTTTTTCTACCTTCCTGCAGGAACGGTCCATGCCATCGGTGCAGGTATCTCGCTGGTCGAAGTCCAGCAATCAAGCGACACAACGTTCCGCTTGTATGATTATGGTCGCCCGCGCGACCTGCATCTGGAGCGCGCAATTGCGGTAGCCGATCGCGGATCTTATTCAGCTGCGTATCGCTCAAGAGTACCCGATCAGACGTGTGCGCTGGTTGGCGGACCGCATTTTCAGCTAACCCGAATGATTGGATCGCCTGATCCTGCACTCACCGATCAGTTCGCGCGGCCTTGCATGGTGCTGCCTCTGGAAGGCGAGGTCAGCCTGAACGGCAGTCCGGTCTCAGCAGGTAGCTGTGCTTATGCCGGGAGCCTCTCGGCCTTTCGCTTCAGAGAAGAAGCGGTTGCTTTGCTCGTCGCGAGCGCCAGCTAGCTCGAAGCCTAGTCGCTCAAGCCAGGCACTACTCGAAGTATATCGCTGAGATCATAGGGCTTTTGCAGAACGCCCGCTGCGCCCAGTTCCGAGGCCTGCTCGCTTACATCGCCATACCCGGTTGCCAGCACAAACGGGATACCGCGGCCGCGCAGCTCTGAAATGATGGGCTCGCTGGTCTCCGCTCCAAGATTGAAATCGACAAGCGCAAAATCAGGCTTAGCGCTTTCGATCGCTTCGATTGCGCCAGCCACGGTGCTGCAGGTCGAAACTCTATCAATGCCATGGCCGCGCAGGATTTCCGCTGTGTCGAGCGCGATGATCATGCTGTCTTCAACAAGCAGCACATGGTTAGGCTTGAGCGATGATGCATCGCCAGACGAGGCCGCATTTAACGCACCACGCTGAGGGATGCTGACTTCTCCCGCATCGACTGCGAGAAGTGCGCCACCTTCTTCGATATAAGTCGCAGGAATGCGGAAATGCGCTTCTAATCCCGACGGTTTGAAGTCGACTTTCGTCTCGCCTTTCAACTCGAACGGGATCGAGCGTTCGATGATGGTCGAGCCGAAACCGCGCCGTGTAGGCTCCTTCACCGGCGGGCCCCCGATCTCTTTCCAGTCAATAACCAAATCACCGTCATGGCTGCGGGTGAGAGCGATTTCGAGTTCGCCGCGCCGGTCGCACAGGCTGCCATATTTGGCAGAATTGGTGACCATTTCGTGCAAGACGAGCGCGAGAACGGTGTACGCTTGCGGAGATACAAGCACATCTTCGCCGCTTAAACGCAGACGGTCGCTCTTGCCGTTGAGGTAGGCTTTTGCTTCAGCTTCGATCAGCTTGGAAACCGGGGCAGGGGCCCAGTTCTCACGCGTGATGTTCTCATGTGCAGTCGCAAGCGCGCTGATCCTGCCGCGGACGATATCGACAAACTGCGTGACATCGATCGCTTCATGCTTTGACTGGTCCACCAGACTGCGGATCAGATTGAGGATGTTGCGCACGCGGTGATTGAGTTCCGCGATCAGCAGCGATTGCTGCTCTTGTGATTTGCGACGCTCGCGTTCAGCGTCGTCAGTCATCTTGAGGATGATTTCCAGCAGGCTCGTTCTCAGGCCCTCAGCAATCTGCAAATCATCGGAATTCCAGCGCTCGGAATGATTGGAGACACGCTGCTCCCACGCGGCAAAGCTGCTTCGCGGCGTCAGTGTATCGCTGCGTTTGTCTTTGGTGACGGCTTTGTCAGGGTTGCCACCCCACACGACTTTCTGTGGCAGCTCTCGCCGCCAAAGGACGAGATAATCCCTCGGATTGCGCGAGATCGGAATAATGAGAGCGCCCGCCACACGATCGGCAAATGCGCTTGCCGTCGAAATATGCTTCGCAATCGAATCTGACGAAATGATCTTGCCGGGCGGCGAGCCATTAAGCGCAGGCAGCATGGCTTCGAATTCCTCGCGGTCGGGCGCTGCACCACGCGCGCGATAAACGCCGTCGGCAAAGATGGACATGCCGTCATGCGCGATGGTTTCAGTCAGCATTTCGTCGAGCATCGGCAGATTCTCGATAAGCGTGCGCCCTTGTGCCAGCCGCACCATCAGCTGGTCATGCAAGCGTCGGCCTTCCTCGCGGATGGTTTCGCTCTTGCGCAGCAAAGCCCGATCGAGAGCGAGTGAAAACAGTTGCGAGAAAAGCTCTGCAGTGGTGCGGGTCGCAAAAGGCAGCGGCTTCGCGCTGTAATGGTGGCAGGCGAAGAGGCCCCACAACTTCCCTTGATGGACGATGGATATCGATAGAGACGCGCCGACACCCATATTCTTGAGGTATTGAATGTGGATCGGCGAGACCGCGCGTAGTGTGCTCATGGAAAGGTCGAGCGGTTCTGCCCCAAAGCGGCCTTTAGGCAAAATCGCGACCGGCTCTGCTTCAATGTCTGCGATGATCCGGAATCGGTTGCGCAGATAGAGCGCGCGTGCTTGCTCAGGTATATCGGTGCGCGGATAGCGCAGTCCGAGGAAGCTCTCCAATTCTGCCTCGCGCTCTTCCGCGATCACTTCGCCGGTGCCGTCTGCATGGAAACGATAGACCATAACCCTGTCGTACCCGAGGATGCTCTTCAGCTTGGCAGCGCCGATCCGGCATATCTTCAGAAGGTCATGCGTCGTTTCGAGCTGCGATGTTAGCGGGCCGAGCAAGTCGAACGGGCGTTCCTGCCCCGCGCTCGTCGAATGCGGTTCGAAATCGATGACGATTGTGGAGCCGGTGCGATGAATGGCGCAGTCAAACAGAAGGTCATTCACGAGTTCGACGGCGAAAATGCGTTCGACTGAATCGTCCGTTTCGAGCGCGAAGAGGCTCGACTTGATCCGCTCCAGAGCTGATGGCCGTAGGACCTTATCAAGACCCGCTCCCAAACGGATGATTGATTTCCCTGCCGCATCATCGGCAAATCCGAGCATGTCGGAGGCATTGTCCGAGTGATAAGCGATCGTCCAATCAAGGTTCGCCGCAAGCAGGCCTCCAAAGGGCTGAATGTAATTGAGGATATGGATCGGCTCGCGATCACAATCGGTCAGCTCATAGCGGCGAGGACCTTCACTCATGCGGCAGCCTCAAGCTGGCTGGTCTCCGCAGCGCGCAGGAAATGTGCAAAGACGGCATTGGCCCCTCGGCATGATGCTTGCGCTTTCTCACGGCTGCATGTCGAGTTGAGGACTGGCAAAAGGCTTTTCCAGAAGCGGTGCATGGACTGATCGGTCAGAAAGCTCTGCGGCAAGTGAGCACAAGAGCTCGAGGCAGCGACCTGACGTTGGATCATGGCATTGCCAAGCGAGGAGCCAGCAAGTGCCCAAACTGCTCCAAGGGGGTCGGCACCCTGTGGCAAATCGAACGTGCCGATGGGTGCCGCCGCACTTGCCTCCATTGCGGCAAGATCTTGCTCCAGCAGATGTGACTGACGAGGCGGCTGAAATTCTGTCGGACAGCGCTCCGCGATCCAGAGCTCAATCGGCGCGCGCGCAGCATGCTGCACTTGCAGGAATTGCGTATACCCAGCCGCGCTCGTCCAGCCACCATGCGACATCACAGCATCAAGCCGATCATGCGCTGCACGCGTGCTTGCGCGAAGAATATCGCGCAGCTTGGTCTGGGTTTGCTGATAGCTGATAGTTCGCCCGCTCCCTCTGCTCCAATGGTTCGCATTCGCTCGACGCAATAACCAAGCGCTCAGAGAGCACTCAGCAAATTATCAGCGATTGTCGACCAAATCAGCGAGAGCACGCCAATTCCGTGAGCCGTTTGGGCGCAATTGGCATAGTTTGTAAAGGCTTAGGGCGAGATTTCGCTCTCACGAAGCGCCAAATTCATCCGTTTTCGAGCAGTTTGGTGCCGTTTTTGCGGATCGCGCCTTCCAGCATCCCGCGAATGAAACCCAATGCAGCGGGTAATTCGACGATGAAGATAACCTGATCGTCTTCAATTTCGACTTGGCCATCAATAGACTGCCCCATGGCCGCCACATGCAATGTCATGCAGTTATCATGTGCCCAACCGGTCTCAACCTGAGCCATGCCGCCAGGAATGTAATCCGCGATCTCGTGACTGCGTTCTTTCAAGCGGCGTCGGACTTCATCCTTGCCAAGTTCATGGGGCAGAGCGACGCGCATTACCGGTGATCCTCCAGGGCTTCAGGTCCGCCGAAGCGATAATCCAGATAGCGGGACTTGATCGCAAGATCATCGAGCGCGCCTTCAGCCAAGCGGCGGGTCACACGGTCGACTTCACCGCTGATCTTCGTGAGGCTTTCTGTGAGCCGCTCATCCGCAGTTTTGCCGGCGTGTTTCTCCTTGCGAAGCTGCTCGGGGATCTTGCGGTAATTGTCGATTGTCTCCGGGATATATTCGCCGACGAGCTCGCGCACTTCGTTTACCGCGGGATTGTTCTGATCCATCGTCTCAAGCTGCAGGCCGAGAGCGTCCAACTGCACACCAAGCTGATCGACCACTTGTACCGCTGGCGGGGGCAGAGCAGGGCGCTGCGCTTCCAGCCAAAGTTCCGTCCGGCCAACCATTTGCCGCGCGTCCCCCTTTTTGAGGTCGGCACGCTTGGGGATCTTGATTTTGGGATATTTCGACAGAACACCGACTGCGACGATTGCGGCCAATACCGTCAGCATAATGCCGGTGAAGCCGATCCCATCAATGATCAGGCCTATGGCCACGGCGGCGGCCCAAATGCCAGCAAAAGCGATCAGTATGCGCTTGATGCGGCTCTTCCAATGACGTGCTTTCAAATCTGCAGAACCCCGCCCGATGCTTTGCGCAGGGCGATGCGTTCCGCCATCGCGCTGCACTGCGAGGCTCTTGCCAGCAGCGCTCAGGATTTGATCGGATTCGCGGGTACTATCGACCATCTGTTGTCAGGCCTCAGCTATCGAGCGCCAGCAAGGAAGGCTCGGATGCGACCTTGGCTTGTGCCTGCGCCTGACCCTCAGCACGCGCGATGTAGCCTTTCGATTTCTCAACTTCGCCAGACAGCGTCTCAACAGTCTGCTTCATGCTGGCGAGAGCACGAACCTTGAAATCGTCCACTTCATCCATCGTGTCATAGATGTTCTGGAAAGCGCGTTGCAGCGTCTCCAGCGGGATGGTGCTGGCAGCCGCCTGCTCGTGAATTTGACCAGTTTGTTCGCGCAGCAGCGTGCTGGTTGAATCGATGATGTCGCTGGTCGTCTGGTTCAGAGATGTGATCTGGCCGAGCACCAGACGCTGATTGGTCATGGCCTGCGCAACTGTCACAGCTGTACGCAGCGCGCCCACCGTTGTGGTCGAAGCACGATCCACGCCTTTGACCAGTTCGACATTGTTCTTCTTGACGAGATCGAGCGCGAGGTAACCCTGCACGCTCACCGCCATTTGTGTGAGAAGATCCTGCGTGCGCTGACGAACATAGAACAGCGCGCTTTCACGCAGCGCCTTTGCCTTCGCCGGGTCCGTGCTGTCGAGTTCAGCGGCCTTGTCTTCGAGCTTGCCGTCAAGCGTCTTGGCGATATGGATCATCTGCTCCAGCTCGCCCATCGCTTCCCATAGCTTCTGGCGTTCGACATCGATTGCTGCATTGTCTTCGTGCAGCTCTTTCTTGCCTGAAGCCAAGCGTTCGAGGATCGATTGAATGTGGCCTTGCGAGCTAGTGTAGCTGTCAAAATAGCGCTGTAGCTTGTTGCCGAAAGGAATGATTCCGAACAGCTTGCGTCCCCGCAGCTTGCCTTTGCGGCCCGGATCGAGCTCTTCGACCGTCTTGCGCAGTTCAAGCAGATCATTGCCGACACCATTGTCCTGATCCATTGCGCGTACCGGACGATCCAGGAAACGGTTCGACATGGCCGCGGCTGCGCGGATCTGTTCCTGACCCATGCGGGTGATCTGATCGACTTTTTCGCCAAACGCGGGCGAGTTCGCATCTTCGGCAACCAAGTCCGCGACGAAGCTGTCGACTTTCTCGTCCAGCTTGGATTTCTTCTCTTCGGCCACTGGGACGAGGCCTGCTGCCTTCTCAGCCGCGACCACTGGTACCGGATCAGGCGGCGTCAGGTCGAAATCGGTTGCAGTCTTAGTCGTCGTTTCTTGCGTGCTCATATCTTCGCGTATCGCTCCCTCAGGCAGCCCGGATGGGACGGGCGCATGGCTCTCTTTACTGTATTAGTGTTCTAAGACACAATCTTCAAGGGAATGTGCCCTAAGCGCGGGCGAACGTCCAGCGAAAGCGAGGCTGCAAACGGTAGCCTTGCGTGGCTGGCGAATCCGCGTAAATCAAACCCTTGAGTAAGTGGGGGATGCCAAGCATGGCAGACGACAACACGCCGAGTGCAAGCGACGCGATCCCGAGCCCGGCGGATATAGAAGGACGGGTATCGCAAGACGCAGTGCCAAAAGGTGAGGCACCGCGCCCGTCAATTTCAAGCGTGAAATTCAGTCTGCTGCGTTGGTGGCGACAGGAAGTGACCGGTACAGTTGATCAGCCGGCCGTGATCGAGAAACGCCGCGATGAGTGTGCGCTGTCCGAACGCTATCTGTTCATGACGGCGATGTCAGGCGGCATTGCGATCCTCGGCCTGTTGCTGTCTTCACCAGCGGTCGTGATCGGGGCGATGCTTTTGTCACCGCTCATGGGGCCAATCATGGGATTGGGCTTTGCGCTGGCGATCGGGGACTACCGCTGGCTTAAACAGTCAGCACGCTCGCTGGCCTGGGGCTCGGCGATGGCGATCCTGTTGTGCGCTTTGATCGTGTTCTTCTCGCCGATCCAGACGATTACGCCTGAGATTGCCGCCCGAACCCGGCCTAACCTTTTTGATTTGCTCGTCGCGCTGTTTTCAGCGCTGGCAGGTGCCTATGCGATGATCCGCGGGCGTGAGGGTACAATTGTTGGCGTGGCTATTGCGACAGCATTGATGCCGCCTTTGGCCGTGGTCGGATATGGCGCTGCGACGCTTAACTGGACGGTCTTTTCTGGCGCACTGCTGCTATATGTGACGAACCTTCTCACGATCGCTATTACAGCGTGGGGCATGGCGCGCCTCTATGGCTTCCGCACAATATTGAGCGAGCGCAATACGTTATTCCAGAACCTCGCCATCGTCTCAGTCGTGATAGCCCTTGCGATACCGCTGTTTATCTCGCTTCAGAATATTGCCTGGGAAACCAACGCGCAGCGCATTGTTCGCAACGAGCTTCAGGATGCGTTCGGCCCGAGCGCGCGGATCGACCAGTTCGACATCGACTTCGCCAATGACCCGATGGTTGTCGATGCAACGGTCTTGACGCCGCGATTACAGGACGATGCCGATGCGGAAATCAGCGCCGCGCTGGAGCGACGCCTCGGACAGAGTGTAGAGCTGCTGCTCACGCAATTCCAGGTCGGGACCAGTGCAAGCGCGGCGGAGCAAGCGCAATTGTCTGCCGCACGCGAACGAGAGGAAGCCAACGCGCGCGAGCAGGCTGAGGATCTGGCAAAGCGTCTGGCGCTTGTCGCGGGCGTCACGGAAGATGATGTTCTGGTCGACCGCAGCCGCAAGCGCGCATTGGTCCGCGCCCTTGATCTCGAAGGGGCGACACTTGCGACATACAATGTGCTCGAGGCTCGCATCGCAGCGACTGAACCTGACTGGACTGTCGAACTTCTTCCGCCTGCAAAGCCATTGCCCTCTATCACGTTCCGACGTGGCCGTGACGAGGAGGGAATGCCGACCATTGCCCTGACTGAACAAGGCGAGGTCTCGCGCGATCTGGCAATCTGGTCTGCGCGGCGTCTCGGCTTCCCGCTCGTCGTCTCTGGACCTCTGGATTTGGTCGAACGCATAGAAGCCGAGCTGGCCGATGCTGGCATCGAGCGCGTGCAACGGGGGTTGATCACGCGCAATGGGTCAGAAGTGACTTTGCGCTGGGGCGATGTCGATTAGGTAAAGCTCAAGCCGCCATTTCAAGCGGAGCGATCTCGCCCGAGAGATAGAGCTTTTTCGCCTTTGCGCGGGAGAGCTTGCCAGAACTCGTCCGCGGCAAAGTGCGCGGCGGCACGAGTTCGACCACGCAGCTCATTCCCGTGACAGACCGGACCTTGTCAGCGATCTGATCGCGCAAACGGACACGCTCTTCAGGGTCGGACACGCGGCAATGGACGAGCACAGCGGGCGCTTCCTCGCCATTCTCGGTCTCGACAGAGAAAGCCGCGATATCGCCATGGTTGAAGCCGGGCAATTGCTCGACCGCCCACTCGATATCTTGAGGCCAGTGGTTCTTGCCATTGATGATGATCATGTCCTTGGCGCGGCCGACAATGAACAGATAGCCATCGGCAAGATAGCCCATGTCACCTGTGTCGAGCCAGCCGTCTTCAAGGCAATCTTCCGTCGCTTCCGGATTGCGGAAATAGGAATGCATCACGCTTGGTCCGCTGCACCAGACCTTGCCGATATGGTGGTCGGGCCGCGCATCGCCGTTTTCGCCGCGAATTTCGACTTTCATGTCAGGCAAGGCTTTGCCGCAATTGACGATCGCACGGTAACGCGCAGGGCGCGAAAGGTCGCGCGGTGTGCCGGACAAGCGCTCTTCTTCGACCAGCTCTACCCGAATACCTTCGCCTGGTGGCATCACTGTGACAGCGAGCACCGCTTCCGCCAGGCCATAGCTGGGTGTAAACGCGCTTGCCTTGAAGCCGGCATCTGCGAACGCGTTTACGAATTGCTGCATCACATCTGGGCGGATCATGTCCGCGCCATTGCCGGCTATGCGCCAGCGCGAGAGGTCAAACCGCTCGGCAACATTGGTCTGGCTGGAGATACGCCGCGCGCAGATGTCATAGCCGAAGGTTGGCGAGTAGGACGCAGTGTTGCCTTTGTTGCGGCTGATCATGTCGAGCCAAGCCAGCGGACGGCGGGCAAACGCATCGGGCTTGAGCAGATCAACTGAGAACTGGTTTGCGATCAGCGACAGGAAACAGCCCACTAGACCCATATCGTGATACCAGGGCAGCCAGCTAACGCAGCGGTCATTCTCGCCCAGATTCATCGATACTGCGTGACCATAAAGGTTATGCAGGAGCGCGCGATGCGTTACGGCAACACCGGTCGGGAAGCGGGTCGAGCCAGAGGAATATTGCAGGTAGCAAATGTCTTCCGGATCGGCTTCAGGCAGCTCGCATTCTGGAGCTTCGCGGGTTGCAAAGTCCTCCCAGCTTGTCCCTGGACAGCCTTGCTTGGCAGCGGCAGCGCTAGCCATCTCGCCGATTTCATCAGGGTAGATGAGGATCGCTGGATCTGAGCTGCTCAGCTGAACCGCCAGCTGGTCGATGTAGCTTTCCTTGCCACCAAAGCTGGTCGGCAAAGGCAATGGAACAGGCCATGCACCGACATAAACGCAAGCGCAAAACAGAGCGGCAAATTCAGGACAAGTCTCCGCGATCAACGCGACTCGGTCTTCCTTCTTGATCCCTGCGGCAATGAGGCGGCGCGCCATGACCAGCGCGTCTTCACGCATCTCTGCATAGGTATAAACCCGTGCGAGTTGTCCACGCATGTCGTGAAAATTAAGGCCCTTTTCGCTGCGCGCAGCGTAATCGATGGCTTCATTGAAGGTCGCGAAGTCAGCCCGCTTACGTGGTAGGGGACAATCATTCGGCGTCGGCGTCAAAGCGGCGTCGGTCATAATAGTCAGCGATACCCGTGGTTTACAGTGCTTTTGAATGCACCCATGCGTGTGTCCATGGCGGGAATATCCCTCCCCCGCAAGTTTAGAAGGTTTACCAATTCCCAAGGAGTGTGGCACGAATAAGGCATTATGGTTTCTGATGAAACTAATATGCGGTCAACGCGCAAGCGTCAAAGACGAGTGGCAAAACCGCTTGATCAGACGCGATTGCGCGATCTGGCGCTGTCCTATGCCGCGCGTTATGCGACCAGTGCAGCCAAGCTAGAGAGCTATCTGCAGCGCAAAATTCGCGAGCGCGGGGTGGCTGAAGGCGAAGAATTGAACCCGCGTGCAATTGTCGAGCGGCTGGTCGAACTCAACTATGTCGATGACGAAGCTTATGCGCGCGCTCGCTCCGGATCGTTGATGCGGCGCGGCTATGGCGCGCGACGCGTGGAAGAGACCTTGCGGCATTCCGGCATATCGCAAGAACTGCGCGAGGAGATCGCGCCAGGTGAATATGCCAAGCGCGAAGCAGCGATCCGGCTCGCACAAAAACGCGGCTTCGGCCCATATGCTAAACTGGCTGTCGATCCGGCACGCCGCGAAAAGCAGATTGCAGCTATGGCGCGGGCGGGGCATGATTTTGGAAGCGCGCGCTTCATCGTCGAAGCTGCCCGCGAGGAAGAGCTCGATCAATGGCTCGCAGAAGCAGCGGACGAAGAGGATAACACATCATGGTGAGAGCACTCGGTCTGTTTTTTGCGCTCCTGCTTGCAGCATGCTCGGCCGCAGACACCGGCAGTGCGAGCGCACAGACCACTTCACAAAGTGCCGCCGATCAGAACAGGCATCCTGTTTCCGGCCTCGAAATTATCGAAGTCACTGTCCAGTCGGGTGAGAACACCTATGTCTTCGATACTGAGCTTGCCGCCAGCTCGAACGAACAAGCTCAAGGCCTGATGTTCCGCACCGAGCTAGGCGAGTTTGAAGGCATGCTTTTCCCATCGAGAGGCGCGCAAATGCGCAGCTTCTGGATGAAGAATACGCCCTTGCCGCTTGATATTATCTTCATCGGCCCGGACAACCGCATCATCAATATCGGCGCAATGGCGGAGCCCTATTCGCTAGATTCTGTGCCTTCAGCTGCTCCTGCAATCGCCGTATTTGAAATCATTGGCGGACGCGCGGAAGAGCTTGGCATCAAGCCGGGTGATCTCGTGACGTGGGAATTACCTGAGTAGATTTTCTTCCACTTGGCCTTGCCGCGCGAATCCGCTAATCGCGTCGCCCATGGGAATCTTCGGAAAAATATTCACTTGGTGGGATGGTGCGACCATCGGCACGATGCTTTGGTCAGCGCGCAAGGGCGAGCATGTCGGCACTGACGCGCAAGGGAACAAATATTACCGCTCCAAGCAAAAGGAAGCGGGCAAAGAGCGCCGCTGGGTGATTTATGACGGCGCTAATGATGCAAGCCGCGTGCCTGCCGAATGGCATGGCTGGCTGCACGGCTCCGGCGAAGATGTGCCGGAAAGTTTCCTGCCTGCGCCACGCATCTGGGAAGCCGACTACACCCCGAATGCGACCGGCACAGCCCATGCCTATCGCCCGCAAGGCGCATTGGAGCGGGGCGGCAAGCGCGCGGCGGCCGTGGGCGATTACGAAGCCTGGTCTCCGGAAAGCTGAGCATGACCCGCGCATTCGCGCTCTCTGGCTTTACGGCACTTGCCGCGCTGACGCTTTCAGCTTGCAGCGAGGACACTGCTGAGCCTGATCCAGAAGTAGCAGAAGATGCCGAACAATCAGCCGCAGCGCCTGCCGAAGACGAAGCGCCTGAGCAATTGAGCGAGCAAGTCGCCGGCGCAACGCCGATGGAAGAGCGCGTCGCAACGCTTGGTCTCATCAACAAACGCAACAATGTCTCGCAGGATCTGGAGCTGCGCCCGGGCGAATCGCAAGAAATCGGCCCAGTCATCGTACGGCTTTCCGCCTGCGAACGCACGGCTCCGTGGGAAATGCCGCAGGAAACAGGCGCATTCGTTCAAGTCGATGTGCAGAACCGAGGCTCGGATGAATTCAGCCGCGTCTTTTCAGGGTGGCTCTTCAAGAACTCGCCCAGCGTCAACGTCGTCGAGCACCCGATCTATGACGTTTGGGTCAAAGACTGCGCGATGAATTTCCCCGGCGAGGAATGATGCGCTTGCGCGTCGATCAGGATTTCCTGATACGCGCGCGGCAAAGACATTTGTGCTGAGCCTCGGGAGGTCGCGAGGCGTTCAAGATAGTCGCCTTGCGGCAGTTCCAGCGCCCCTAACCGCGCCAGATGATCCGTCATAAACTGGCAATCGAGCAGCTGGAACCCGGCATAGCGCATCAATGCGACGAGCCAGCACAAGGCGACTTTGCTCGCGTCCGCTTCGCGGCTGAACATGCTTTCCCCGCAAAATACGCGGTCAAAGCTGACGCCATAGAGACCGCCGACCAGCTCACCTTCGCGCCAGCATTCGATGGAATGCGCGTGGCCTGCTTCGTGCAATTGACGATAGCTCGCCTGGATACGCATGCTGATCCAGCTTTCCGGATGACCCGGGCGCGGAGCAGCGCAGGCCGCGATCACTTCATCAAAGGCTTTGTCTATGGTGACGGAAAAGCGTTCTTGCCGCAAAGCCTTGCGCAGGCTCTTGGAAATTCGCAGTCCGTCCAAAGGAATGATGGCACGCTCGCGCGGTTCGACCCAAAATAGCTCGGGATCATCGCGCCTGTCAGCCATGGGAAATATGCCGCTGCGATAAGCAAGCAGCAGCATTTCTACCGGAATTGGCTCAGGCAACGGCGCGTGCATAGCGTAAGCTTTAGCAGAGAGCGTCAGAATTCCATTGCATGAATTCGCAACTCACCGGTTGCGCTGCGTCGCGCTTCGCATTAGAGGGCGGCCCTTGCTGCAGGGGTGTAGCTCAGTTGGTAGAGCATCGGTCTCCAAAACCGAGGGCCACGGGTTCGAATCCTGTCACCCCTGCCATTTTCCTGACAACGACGTTTAGACTTATTGCGCCAACGATCGAGGCTGTCCGGTTATGCGTTTACTGCATGTGGCGGCAAGTCGCGCGGCTGTGCGGCTCGCAATCGATGCAGTTCCTCATCTGCCATGGGCTCGCCGGTATAATAGCCCTGGATTAGCTCCACTCCGGAGCGCTTGGCGATTAGCAGGTCAATCTCGTCTTCGACGCCTTCGATGAGACAGCAGAGCCCCAAGACTCGCGACATCCCTACCAGTGAATTGAGGATCTGGCTGGTTAGGGGATCGCTTGGATTGTCCAGGAACGAGCGATCAATCTTCAGCTTCTGGATCGGCAATGCGCGCAGATAGGAGAAGTTTGAGTATCCTGTGCCGAAATCATCAAGCGCGATAGTAAAGCCGTGCGCCGTCAGTTTGCGCAGATTGGCGTTCGCTTTGTCGAAATCGGCCATCATGGCGGTCTCAGTCACTTCAAATTCGACCAATGATGGGTCGGTCGCATAGTCGTCAGCCAGCTTGATGATCTGCGATATTGTCGGGTCTGACATCAAGTCAAAGCTCGAAAGGTTGATGGAGACAGGCAGGGGATCGGCCCAATCGCGAAGAGCGGCAAATGCCTTTTGCGCGACTGTTAGCGTAATGCCTGTAATGAGCCCGCTTTCTTCGGCTATCCTAATGAACCGGCGCGGTTCTACATTCCCGATCGACGGGCTTTCCCATCGCGCGAGCGCTTCTGCGCGAACAATCTGGTTCTTTGCGAGATCGAACTGCGGTTGGAACACAAGGGTGATCTCGTCCGCTAGGCTCGCATTGCGCAATGCCCGCTCCACTTCATGCTGCGCTTCTGCTTGCAAAGCATGATCGTCATTGAAGATGACAACACGGTTCTTGCCTTGCTTCTTTGCGACCATCAATGCGTAGTCAGCTTGGCTGATTTGCGCACGGCTGCTGATGCCTGGTTCGAGCTCCTTGCACCCGATCGAAGCGGAAATCTGCACATGCCGACCATCGATGGCATAAGGCTTTGAGATGGCCATTAGCCACTCTTCGCAGCGGGCTCTGATCGCATCTTCGTATTGCGAGCTGGTAAGCAACACGTTGAATTCATCACCGCCCATTCGGCTCACATGTGTTCCCTGACCGGTGCAAAGTTTGAGTCGCTGCGAGACTTCCTGCAGCAGTGCGTCGCCGGTCATGTGGCCGTGGATGTCGTTCACCGCCTTGAAGCCATCGAGATCGATGAGAATCAGCCAGCCGCGCTCAGCACCTTCATCGGTGTCCTGCGAAGCGCCCACGCGCGTCAAGGTGTTGCGCAGGGCGCCGAAGAATGCGCGGCGATTTGGCAGTTTTGTCAGGCTGTCAGATAGCGATTTCTCGCGTAGCTCCTGCCCGATAACCTTGGCTTCTTCGAGCTGACCCTGTGCGGCCAGTTTGGCCTTGGCGATATCCATGATCGATTTGCGAAGGAGGTATGCGATGGAAAGCGATGCCAGCGCCGCAGCAAAAGTCAGGAAGGCATAGACAAGATCGGTGCTCGCATCTGCGCGCGGCAGGAAATACAGCATCGCGAGAAGAGCGAGGCCAATGGACAAAAGCGATTGGCGAAGGTTTGAACTTGCCAGACCGAATACCATCACCATCATGACGAAATAGGTGAGTTTTTCCGGCTGAAAATTGATAGTAAGCGCGGCCATCACATTGAAGACAACACTGATATTCATGACCATGAAGATGGCGGCTGAATGGTCGGGGTGAGCGCGCTTGCGCAGCCGTAAGAATCCGTAAGTCCCAATCAGTCCCGCGATGAACGAAAGGCTGCCCATCTGGATGCGCTCAAGCCCTGTGAAATACAGCAAATGGGTCGGGAACATCGCGAAGTAATACAGCGCGAACGCCGCGAAATACCCCCGTAGGATCGGACGATAAATCTCATGCAGGATCGACTCAGCTTTCTTGTGAGCTGTCGATTGTGATCGAAACACCTGTTGCCCCTTCGCGATAACGCGAAACCTGTTTAGTTTGAGCGCGTTAAAACCTGTTAAACGCGGCGTTACCGCAGCGTTTACCATGTCATCACCCGCCCACCTTGCGTGGAGCATGAGCTGAGAGCGAAAAGTGTTTGTTTTGCACTCGATCGGTTAACCTTGATTGCTTACAGGCACGGTCATGAAGGAAGACAACGTTGTAGTGCCAATGCGCAAGCCAAGCATGATTTCGCACATCCGCGATGCCAGTTGGCTCGATAAAGAACGGGTCCGGGCTTACGCAGTCATATATTTCCTCGGCTCGCTCGGCATGATCGCGAACACTTATGTGAAAGCGATGGGCGGCGTGGGCAGTGACTTCCTCGCCTTCTGGGGCGCTGCAAAGATTACGCTGACGGAAGGGGCCGCGGCAACTTACGATATTGCGCTCCAGAAAGCGGTGCAGGCCTCGACCGGTTTTGATGAAGTCTTCGCATTCGTGAACCCGCCTCCATTCCTGTTTGCAGTTACACCGTTCGGCGCGCTTCCCTATCCGATCGCGTGGATCGCTTGGGTGGTAACGACCTTTGCGATCTGGTTTGCGATCAGCTGGAAAGTCTATCCGCGCTTCTGGCCTCTCATACTTGCCTATCCAGGCGCGATGATTGCCGCGAGCCACGCGCAGAATGGATTGCTTACAGGTGCGTTGTTGGTCGGCGGTGTAGCCTTCGCAAGCAAGCGTCCGATAATCGGCGGAGCGATGATAGGCGCGCTGGTGATCAAGCCGCATCTGGCGGTCCTCTTGCCGTTCTGGCTAGCAGCAGGCGGCAAGTGGAAAGCCTTCATTGCGGCGGGTATCTCTGCAATTGGCTTGCTCGCGTTTTCATGGGCTGTTTTCGGCACCGAGACGATGCTAGCCTACACGACCAGCTGGGAGAAAAGCGCAATCCTGATGGCGCAGGATGACGACGACTTCTTCCTGCGCATGGCAACACTTTACAGCCAGCTGCGTATCTGGGGCGGCCATGAAATTGCGCTCGGCGTCAATATCCTGACAGCGCTCGGTATGATCGTTCTCGTGTGGCTCAGCTGGAAGCGTTTCGGCGGCGATATGGCGGCATCCGGCGCGCTAGCATTGGCGGCGACACCGCTCGCATCGCCTTACCTGTTCAATTACGATCTTGCCTTCCTCATTCTGCCAACCCTGTGGCTGGTTGCAGAAGCGCGCGATCGGGAAGGCGGCTTCCGTCCGTGGGACAAGCTCATCCTGCTGGTTCTCTGGCTATCGCCGTTTGCAACGCGGGCGATCGCGCTCCCGCTCCATGTAAACCTTATGCCGCTTGCGAGCGCTGCGATGGTCTGGTTGATCTGGCAGCGCGGCAAGGCCTGACTACCATTCAGAAAAATCATCTCCAATATTAACAATGGTAGAACGCTGAATTCAGCTTCGCGCGACCCTTGGCGTGCCAATCCTGCTCTAACGACTACCGCGATGGAGCAGTATAATGTGTGTGCATTCCTACCGTTCAAGCCAGCCTGACCATTGGGTTCAGCCGCGTCCGCATCGTGACGCGTCGCTGCGCCGTCAGGCTTATGGCAAAGTGCGCCCGATGCACGAGCCAAGCTGGTTCGAGCGGTTGTTGGGCAGGGCGTGAGCGGTTCAGCCACTCACGCCTCGTGACCCATCAATACTCGTTCGGCTCTTCCGGTGTGTCGACCTGATGATCTGGCCCGGCATCCTTCTCGCCCCGCGCCAATTTGAACACCACACCTGAAAGCAGCGCAAGCGCCAGCAGGTTGGGCAGAGCCATCGCCGCATTGGAGATGTCACCAAGTCGCCAGACCAATTGCGATGGTTGGGTTGCGCCAACAAAGATCGCCACGCACCAGATGACCCGCCAGATAATGTGGAGGATCTTTTCCCCGCCGCGGGTCGAACCCGGCACACGGTCGTAGATGAAGGTGATGGCGCGCTCACCATAATAACTCCACGTGAGTAGGGTGGTGAACACGAACAGGATCAGGGCAACGCTCACCACGAGGGTGCCTAGCGGGACACCCGCAATCAACGTCGGAAACGCTGCACTGTAGGCAGCGATTGTGGTTGCAACGCCAGCGGTTTCAACCGTGCTGAGGTCGGACTGCCAGACATGTTCGACAGCTTGTCCGCCTCCGGTGAAATCACCCTGCACGGTCAGGATGACCAATGCCGTCATGGTGCAGATCACGATGGTATCGATGAACGTACCGAGCATTGCCATGCGGCCCTGCTGCTCGGGATCATTGGTCTGAGCTACCGCGTGAGCAATCGGGGTTGAGCCTTGACCGGCCTCGTTCGAGAACAGCCCGCGCGCAACACCGGCTCGGATCGCGATGATGATTGCTGCGCCGACAAAGCCACCCTCGGCTGCCTGATTGTTGAACGCGCCTGCAAAGATGCGGGAGAAAGTCTCTGGAAGGTCGCCGAAGTTTAGAATCAACGCGATGATCGCCATAACGATATATGCGCTCGCCATGATCGGAACGACCTTTTCCGCCACATTGCCGATCGATTTGATCCCTCCGATAATCACGATGAATACCGCAATCGCAACAATCAGACCGCCGACCCAGCGCTCGATTCCGAACAGTTCATTGAGGCCGGTGGCGACCTCGTTTGCCTGGATCGAGTTCCCAGTTACTAGGGCAGAGAACAGCGTTCCGATACAGAAAATTATAGCGAGCCAGGTGTATTTCGGTCCCAGTCCCATCATGATGTAGCTCATCGGGCCGCCACGCTTCACACCGTCGCTGGTAGTTTCGCGGTAGCGGATAGCGAGCGATCCTTCGGCAAAGGCCAAAGCCATGCCGATCAGTGCTGTGACCCACATCCAGAACACAGCACCCGGACCACCCCACGCGATTGCAAAGGCGACACCAGCTAAATTACCGGTTCCCACTTGACCCGAAAGCGCGGTTGAAAGTGCAGCGAAGGGGGAAATTTCGCCTGAGCCTGAACCCTTGCGTCCCGCAAACAATCCTTTGACCGCGGAGCCAAATCTGACGATCGGATAGAACCGCAATCCGATCATCATCCATAAGCCGATCCCTAAAAGGATAATCGTCATCGGCGGGACAGGTATGCCAGCGATTTCGAGAACTTGCTCGCCCCGCCATTCGCCGCCCCAAATGAAATCCGAAACGTTTACGACCTCGTCAACAATAGTGGTCGTACCTGCTTCTGTTACAGCCATACCGGCTATCCCCTTTGCGTACCCGTCAATTCCCCCAGGCCAGACCCGACCTGTGCGTTAAGCGACGCACGCTAGTGGGCGCGGTGCGCGTGCACAAGCCGAAACCCGGTTTCTCCCACTTGCTTTTGCCGTGCTGTGATCCTAGATGCCTAGCCGTCTTCCGACATTGGAATCACGTAGAGCCCCTCCCGAACACTTGTTCGGGGCGGCGAGAAGCCCTACCTGAAACACAAGGTTGCTGAAGGCACGACACTTTATCGAGGACGGTAGGCTCGCATCATGGCCGAAGAGAAAAAGCGCAAGACATCGCCGGCGGAATTCGTCAATCAGGTCCGCACGGAAACCAGCAAGGTTGTGTGGCCGACGCGCGAAGAAACCGTGCGCACTGCGATTTTCGTGTTCATCATGATGATCATCCTCTCGTTGTTCTTCCTTGGTGTCGATACCGTATTCAATGGGATCGTTCGCTGGCTGCTGACGCTGGCGTAATCGGGCTCACACAGACTTTCAGGGACTAAAGGATACCCACATGGCTCGCTGGTATATCATCCACGCCTATTCCGGTTTTGAGAACAAGGTTCGCGATCAGATCATTTCTGAAGCGGAGCGCCTTGGCCTGTCTGATGGGGTCGAGGCCGTGGAAGTCCCGACTGAAACCGTAACGGAAGTAAAGCGCGGCAAGAAGGTTCAGGTCGAGCGCAAGTTCATGCCGGGCTATGTCCTCGCAAAGCTGAAGATGACCGACGACGTCTATCACTTGGTCAAAAACACTCCGAAAGTGACGGGCTTCCTTGGCTCAGGCAACAAACCGCAACCGATCAGCGAAAAAGAAGCTGCGCGTTACTTCGGGGGTGTCGAAGAAGCGAAGGCTGCGCCCAAGCAACAGATCAGCGTCGACTATGAAATCGGCGATCAGGTCAAAGTGCTCGACGGCCCGTTTGCAAGCTTCAACGGCGTTGTCGAAGAACTCGATTTCGACAAGCAGAAGGTCAAGGTCTCAGTCTCGATCTTTGGCCGCGCAACGCCGGTCGAGCTCGACTTCGAACAGGTCGAACTGGTCAAGTAAGCAATTTAGGCTCCATTCATCTTTTAGCCATCCGATACGACTTAGCGCTAACCCTTTAGATTAAAGAGCGTTTTATGGTGCGCGCTTCAGACCCACATTAAACCGTCCGGCAACTGCAAGATCGGGGGGATCATGCTCAGATTCATTACAGGCCTCATCACAACACTGTGCGCGTTCGTGTCGCTGAGCGTGACGACGGCTCATGCAGCTGATGCAAAACAGCAAGATCGGATCATTGCTGAATACAGCGAGGCGGTTGTGCTGTTTGCGACCATGGATCACGTGAGCGGATGGTGGAAAGGCTTCGTCGAGCCGGCCTATCGTGAAGACTGGGAGAAGCGCTTCGGATGGTCAGAAGAGGACCAGCAATGGGCTGATCGGTATGCCGAGTACCGCCACCGTACCTATTCCGACCCGTCTCAAGATGTCGATATCGCAACCTCACCGCAAGGGATCTTCCCCGGTAGTACAGCCAGCGCCAAAAGCACTGACCCGCTCGCCACTTTCATGGTCAGCCAAACGGGTGCAGAGCAAGCACTTGCAGGCCTTGAAGGAATGGCAAGTAAACAGGATGCTGCAATGTTGCGCGGTTTTTACCGTCATTTTGAGTCTAAATGGCAGCAGATCCTGAGCGAGACCGAAGTTCTTGCTAAGCATCCCGAAGCGCTGCAAGCGGACATGTCAGGGCCAGAAGTTGGTCAGTTTCTCGATCGTGTCGAGACATTCTACAATGTTGAAAACACTGGTTCTTTCCGGGTTTTCTTTACTCGCTTCCCGTCTCGCACACGAACAAGGGCTGAACTTGTCGCAGGAGGGAATCTGATCCTCCATACGCCGCTTGAATGGGCTTATGAGGACGGCGATTGGGCTTCAATTGTCGCCCATGAGATCGTTCACCACATCTCGTCGCAGCAAGCCGATTCAGCCAAGCGTGCGATGAGCGACCGGTTTCTGGCAATTTGTCCTCTCGAGCGCCGCTCGCGCCGGTTGTGGGTTCTTGAAGAGCCTTTGGCCGTCGCCATTGGACAAGCCGCATTCTCACAATTCGTGAAAGGCGAGCGGCTCGATCCCGGCGACAATTGGTACGGCAATCCGTGGATCGACATCACAGCGCGCACGTTGGCAAGTAGTGTCGTAGAAGCTCTGGACCAGGGCGTAGCGCTGGAAAAGACGCGGATCGTCGAGGAAGCCGCGGATAGATGCTCGACGCTGTCTTTCATTGCCGAGAATATGTAAGCAGGTTGTTGAACGCAGAAGCGCCGCATTTCCTACATTGGCATCGCCAGTTACATCGGCGAGCGCTGCTGGGCGGCTGATATCCGTTCATGAAGTTTTGAAAAAGCAGGAAAAGTGTCAACTTTGTTGGAAAGGCCGAAAATGGCAGATTTCTGAGGTGTTGAGGCGGATTTGGCCCGGTTGACAGGTGTCAATTGTGTCAAGTCTGTTGGAAGGGTGGAGGGCGCGGGTGGTCCTGCCTCACCTGCAACCCCAAAACCCTTGCATTTCCGCAGGGAATCGCTAGCCGGCCCGCTTCTCGCAGAATTCTATCTTAACCGGCGCAAGCGATTTGACGCTGAAGCGCTTGCCAATGCGCCAGTCATCAACCCGCTTGCCTTTATCGCCTATGCGATCGGGGTTATCGCAGCGCTCAACGCTCCTGACACGGTTGCGAGTTTGCTGGTCGGCCTGATCGCTTCAGTTATCGCCTACTGGCTTTTGAGTTTGGCTTTCGGTTCGAAGCGCGAACTGCATTCGGCAACGCAGTAAGCTCTCTCACAGGGCTCAATAGCAATACCATAGGATATACGCATGCACGTCAAAGCCGCCATCCTGAAAGAAGCCGGACTAGCCGCACCTTATGCGCAATCAATGCCGCTGTCCGTCGAGACGGTAAAGCTGGGCGGCCCAGGTGCGAATGAGATCCTGGTCGAAGTCAAGGCGGCCGGACTTTGCCATTCCGACCTCTCCGTGATCGACAACAATCGCCCGCGCCCCTTGCCAATGGCTTTAGGTCACGAAGCGGCAGGAATCGTGCGTGAGATCGGCAGCAATGTATCCGGCCTCGTCTCTGGCGACCACGTGGCCTTGGTCTTCGTGCCAAGCTGCGGTAGTTGCTTGCCATGCGCGACCGGACGTCAAGCGCTGTGCGAGCCGGGCGCTGCTGCCAATGCGCAAGGCACATTGTTGTCAGGCGAGCGCCGGATCGAAGCCGGAGGATCGCTCGTCAATCACCATCTCGGCGTGTCTGCTTTCGCTGAGCATATTGTGGTCGATCATCGCTCTGCAGTGAAGATCGATCCGGAACTGCCGCTGGAGGTAGCGGCGTTGTTCGGCTGCGCAGTCCTTACCGGCGTGGGCGCGGTGTTCAACACTGCCCAGGTGGAGCCAGGCTCTACTGTCGCAGTGATTGGGCTCGGTGGTGTCGGGATGAGCTCAGTGCTCGGCGCACGCGCTGCCGGGGCGCGCCAAATCATCGCGGTCGACATCCAGCCGGAGAAGTTGGAACTGGCCTCTAGTCTCGGTGCCAGTGCAACCTTTGATGCAAAGGATCCGGACTGCGCAGACCAGATTCGCGCGTTCACCCAAGGGGGCGTTGATTATGCGATAGACATGACCGGGGTTGCTTCTGCGCTGGAGCTTGCCTGGAAGATCACCATTCGCGGCGGGACTACAGTGACCGGCGGTCTCCCGCATCCCGATGCGCGTATGTCGATACCGCCGGTTGTGCTGGTAGGCGAGGAACGCACACTCAAGGGAAGTTACCTCGGGGGCGCCGTCCCGACCCGCGATGTGCCGCGCTACATCGCCATGCACCAGGCTGGATTGCTTCCAGTCGAGAAGCTGATGGGCGAAGCGATGCCGCTTGAAGAGATCAATCGTGGCTTCGATGCCTTGGCCAGTGGTTCTGCATTACGGCAGCTGATTGTTTTCTAGCAGCGCCTCGGCGCGGCAATTTTTACCATTCGCTAACCCTGTTTCCTTTAGGTCGTTTGCCAGACCTGCGAAGGGGGCGGGCACGCGCATGGAATACACTCGCGAAAGCTTGGCGGACCTGATTGTCGCGCGGCTTGAAGCCGAAGCAAAGCGCATGGCCGAGCAATGGCACACGCCTGGCCAGATCCGCAGCTGCTGGATCGACAATTTGCTCCCCGCGGACATTGTTCACGAAATCAACCGCGTGTTTCCTGTTCCGGACCGCATGGTGCTGAAAAAGAGCATGCGCGAGAACAAGCATGTCGCAGCGCAAATGGACCAGTACCATCCGGTGCTCGAAGAGATTGTCTACGCCTTTCAGGACCAGCGGATTGTAGACCTGGTCGCGAAGATTACCGGACTTGAGGCGATGGAGCCGGACAGCGAGCTCTATGCCGGCGGGATCAGCGCGATGCGCAAGGGCGCTTATCTGCGCCCGCATCTCGACAATTCGCATGATGCGAAACGCGAGCGCTATCGTGTGCTGAACCTGCTTTATTACGTCACACCGGATTGGAGCAAGGCCGATGGCGGCGCGCTGCAGCTGTGGGACAATGGCCCTGACGGCGAGCCGCGCACGATCGCCAGCCTGTGCAATCGGCTGGTGCTGATGGCGACGGACAAGACCAGTTGGCACTCGGTCAATGAAGTGACCAAGGACGGTGTGCGTTCATGTATCTCGAACTACTACTTCTCGAAGGTCTCGCCTGAGGAACAGGACTACTTCCATGCGACCAGTTTCCGCCAGGAGCATGGTGAAGGACTGTCCGACCTGGTGATGCAAGCAGACAACGCACTGCGAACCGCGATCCTGAAGCTGACCGGTGACAAGCTATACAAGAACCCGCATGTCTATAAGCGCGATGGCGCAGACGAGGACAAAGCGGCTTGAAGCGTCGAAGCTGTCAGGAATTGACAGCACTTTGATCAAAGACCGGTTTGATATAGGCTCGCTGCATGCTTCGGTCTTCAATTCTCGCTATTCTGTTCGCTTTTGGCCTTTCTCTTACAAGCATTGCCAATGCGCAAAGTACGCTGCCGGACGAGGTTGTAGAGACGTCCGCTCCCAAGACTGGCGATCTTGAGATACTCTACCTCTACTATCGGGGGCCATCGGAAGGACGTCCGTTTCGCACTGCGGAAATGGCAATCAACAGCGCCGACTTGAAAGGCGACGACCTTGAGCGCGCCAAGACCGAGATGCGCTTCCAGCTCGCTGCGATGGCGCTCGATGCGGGCTGGCGCTATATCGAAGTGAACGATCTGGTCCCGTACTATCACCGCAAGCCACCGCCTGATCGTGGGGTTCTTGGCTCGCAGCTCTCGGGTCTTTTCACGAAGAAGCAGCGCACAACATCGCGGTTGAGCGGCAAGGTAAGGTTTCGCGACGAAGCAAATGCCAGAACCGTGGACGCGCTGGAAAGCTTTAACCGGCTGGGCAAGCGTCTGTTCGGTGAAGCATTCCAAGAACGCACGAGTTGGGCTGACGAGAAACTCATCAAGCCTGTGAAAGCAGCGGAAGACTGGTAACTCCGGCCAAAATCCGCCTTCGAGCGGCCTTGCAGACATTTCCTACATTGGCGCTACCGATTAGATCGGGGGGCGATTCCGGGCGGGCGGTTTCCCTCATGGAGTTTGCCAAAAATAGGAAAAGTGTCAACTTTGTTGGAAGGGCCAAAGACGGCAGAATTCTGCGAGGTTGAGGCCGATTAAGCGAAGTTGACAGGTGTCAACTTTGTCAACTTTGTTGGAATGGAGGGTTCGGGTGGCCAGGCCTCTAAAACGAAACCCCAAAACGCTTGCATTTCCGGGCAGAATCGCTAGACGCGCCGCTTCTCATCCAAAAGTGAGAAATCCGCGCGGGAGGTTTGCATATGCAAGCCGCTGGACCGCTTAACATGAGAGCCGCATCAAACGGGCGCTGAGCCTGGCGGTTCGATAGTGAGAAAGGAGGCCATTCGTGGCCAAGAAAATCGAAGGCTATATCAAGCTGATGGTGCCTGCTGGCACCGCCAATCCTTCGCCCCCGCTGGGCCCGGCACTGGGTCAGCGCGGCGTGAACATCATGGAATTCTGTAAAGCGTTCAACGCTGCGACAGACGACATTGAAAAGAACGCTCCGGTCCCGACGGTCATCACTGTCTATGCTGACCGTTCGTTCAGCTTCATCACCAAGCAGCCAACTGCGACTTACCTCATCAAGAAAGCTGCGAAGCTCAAGTCAGGCTCTGGCGAGCCAGGCAAGGTTTCTGCCGGCACGATCAAGTCGAGCCAGGTCAAGGAAATCGCAGAGGCGAAGATGAAGGACCTCAACGCAAACGATATCGATCAGGCGATGAAGATCATCGAAGGCTCATGCCGTTCGATGGGCCTCGACGTGGTGGAGGGCTAAGCAGATGGCAAAGCTGACAAAGAAGCAGAAGGTGCTGGCTGAACTCGATAGCGAGAAGCTGTACACCGTCGACGATGCGATCAAGACGCTGAAGGAACATGGTTCGAAGAAGTTCGACGAGACCGTTGAGCTGGCGATGAACCTGGGCGTTGACCCGCGTCACGCTGACCAGATGGTTCGCGGTATGGTTTCGCTGCCATCGGGCACCGGCAAGGACGTGAAGGTCGCTGTGTTCGCCAAGGGCGATAATGCGGACAAGGCACTGGCTGCAGGCGCTGACAAGGTTGGCGCAGAAGACCTCATGGAAGACATGCAGGCTGGCAATCTTGACTATGACCGCGTGATCGCGACCCCTGACATGATGGGTGTTGTTGGTCGTTTGGGTAAGGTTCTGGGTCCCAAGGGCCTGATGCCAAACCCGAAGCTGGGCACGGTTACGCCGAATGTGGAGCAGGCCGTTAAGGACGCCAAGGGCGGCCAGGTCGAATTCCGCGTCGAGAAGATGGGCATCATCCACTCCGGCATCGGCAAGCTCTCTTTCAAGGACGAAGACCTTAAGGCGAACTTCGAAGCGTTGACGCAAGCGATCGTGAAGGGCAAACCTTCCGGCGCCAAGGGAAAGTATGTGAAGCGCATCTCGCTGACCTCGACGATGGGCCCGGGCCTGAAGATTGATTTGGGTGAAGTAGAGGGGGCGTAAGCCACTTTCCTACTCGAATAAGAATTGCGAAGGGCCGGGGGAAACCTCGGCCCTTTCTCATTGTTGTGCGCGAATGTCGGTGTGTGGGCTTGGGCGGATGGGATCATACATGTTCGCTCAAACCCGCCTCCTTTTCTAAGAGTTCGAGAATTTCGTTGAGATGATGCTCAGCTCGCCTGTTAAAAATGAAATGAAGAACCGGAAACAAAAGCCAAAAAACAGGAATGACCACCCAAAACGTCCACACGTCTCCTTCCCGAGGCGCATCTGTGATTAATGCATATATGAACGAGCAGGTAAAAAGGCTGAGGAACACGTACCAGATCGAAAAGAATGCCAGTACGAAAACGGGCGCACCGAACCGGCCGCTCACCTGTGTGCGGCCTAGGCTTTCTGAAAGTCGTCCAACGAAAATTGGGCGAAAACCGTTGTTGAAGATTGGCGTACTCCAGCCCAATCTAATTTGGCCGAGATACACGCCTCCGGTCACGCCATGAGCAAATGGCGAAAAGGCCGATCCGGCTGCGTTGTCTATCTTTTCTTTGATTTCCAACCGCGGAAGGTTCGAATGGAGATTAATTCTTCTGCCAAGGATGTAATCTTTGAGTGTCATACGCTTTATTGAGCGAATTGTGCTTGGAGCGCCATGGAGTGGGACACCATCCCCAATGCCCCGCTCAAATGCCGCCCACAGTGTATCCGAAGCCTTCGTTTTCGAGGCCCTTGCAAAGGTCCGCCATGCACGCATCAAGCGCAGCCTGGTCGGTTGAGCGCACAACAAAGTTGGAGCCAACTTTGCCTTCCTTGAAGAAGGGATAGCTCCCGATCTGGCATTGCTCATGAGCTTGCTCGACTTTGCGGAGCATCACAGCCACTTCGCTTTCCGGAATGAAGCCGCCGACCGTTTCTGCGATTAGCGGTGCGCCGCCTTCCAGCTCCCCTGTCAGGGAATCGAGCATGCCCGCAGTGATGTGCGGCACGCCTGCCATCAGGAAGATGTTGCCTAGCCGGATACCCGGCGCACCCGACATGCGGTTGCGGATCAGCTCTGCTCCTTGCGGCACACGCGCCATGCGCAAGCGGCCTTCATTCACGCCGCCTTTATCGGCGTAGTACTTTTCAAGGATTGCTCGCGCTTCAGGATGGACAATGACCTCGACACCGAGCGCCTTGGCAATCGCATCGACAGTGATGTCATCATGCGTCGGGCCAATCCCGCCGGTTGTGAAAACATAGTCATTGTCAGCACGAAGCGCGTTGAAGGCGGCGACAATTCTGTCTTCGTCATCGGCCACGACGCGAACCTCAGCCAAGCGAATACCTTGTACCTGCAGCCAGCTTGCGACTTGCGCGATGTTCTTGTCATGCGTGCGACCGGACAGGATCTCGTCACCGATGATGACCAGTCCTGCGGTCCAGATTTTCTCAGGAGAATTCATGACCCTTCGGTTAGGACAGAGGGCAACCAGAAGAAACCCCTATTCGGCGGCTTCCAGCTGTTCAGCCTTGCCTTGCGCTGTGTCAGCGCCCGCAGGCAGGAATGCCAGCAGGCCGTCTTCTATCTCGCCATCGCGCATTATCTTGCGGTCGAACCGGTATTCCTGGTTGAGACGCCAAGGGTACTCGGTCGCGCTTTTGGGCATGATATGCTTGCCGCGCTGGATGTAGCCGGAGGAGAAATCGAACAGATCGTCTTCTTCCAGCTTGGCTTCTGCTTGTGGCGGCAAGTACGGCATGGCGATCTTGCTGCCCTTGGCTTGCATCGTGTTGAGGACGCGGCAAACATATTCGGAGTTCAGGTCCGCGCGAAGGGTCCAGCTCGCATTGAGATAGCCGAACACAACCGCGAGGTTGGGCAGGTTCGAGAACATGCAGCCCTTGTAATAATAGCGCTCGCTGAAATTGACCGGCGCACCATCATGGCTGATCGCGATCTTTCCCGCGATCGCAAGGCTGAGGCCTGTTGCCGTGACGACAATGTCCGCTTCCAGCAACTCGCCGGATTTCAGCCGAACACCGCCTGCTTCGAATGCTTTGATGTGGCCGGTCTTGATCGAAGCATTGCCTGTCTTGATCGCTTCGAAGAAATCGCCGTCGGGTACCAAGCAGAGGCGCTGATCCCAAGGGTTGTAAGGCGGCGTGAAATCCGCTTCGTCATACTGGCCCGCACCCAGGTGTTCATCGACACCTTTCTTAAGCGCATTCTTGACCTTGTCCGGCTTGTTGCGCGCCATCTTGAAAGCGAAATCCTGGAACCAGATGTTCTTCGCTCGCGTGATCTTGTAAGCGAGACCTTCCGGCAAAACCTTGCGCATGAAGTTCGCTATCCCGTCTTTCGCAGGGCGACTGATCATCCAGGTCGGCGTGCGCTGCAGCATGGTCACATGAGCGGCCTTTTCCGCCATCGCAGGGACGATCGTGACTGCGGTTGCGCCGGATCCGATGACTACAACCTTCTTGCCTGAGTAGTCGAGATCCTCCGGCCAGAATTGCGGGTGGATGACCTCGCCGTCAAACGCGCTGAAATCGAATCCGGCATTGTAAGGATCATCATAATCGTAATAGCCCGAGCCGAGATAGAGGAAGCCTGCCGTCAGCGTTTTGCGCTGGCCATCACTGGTTTCGACCGTCACGTTCCATTGAGCGGCGTCTGTGTCGAAATCGGCAGCGATCACTTTGGTGTCAAACTGGATGTGTTGACGGATATCGCGCTCATCGACGATGCGGTTCAGATATTCGATGATGGAAGGGCCATCGGCGATGGATTTTTCATGCTTCCAAGGCTCGAACACAAAGCCAAGTGTATGCATGTCGCTGTCCGAACGAATGCCGGGATATTGGAAGAGGTCCCAAGTCCCGCCGAGATTCTCGCGCTGCTCGACAAGCGCGAATGTCCGGCCGGGACTGTGCATCTGCATGTGCGCGGCCATGCCGATGCCGGAAATCCCTGCGCCTACAATCAGAACGTCTGTGTCTGGTGCTTGCATCGCTTCTGTGTCCTCTCGCCTGCTGACAGTTGTGTAAGCGAGCTGCGATAAAAATGCGAGTCACCATTGCATTTTGCAACTGACTATGTGGCTTGAGTCGGTTAGGGCGCGCGCGATGCATATTCCTACACGCTTGTTTATTGCCGCTTCTTTGGTCCCGTTCGCAACGCCGCTTATGGCGCAGGACGTGATGGAGGACGAAGCTGACGCGCTAGATGATGTCATAGTCGTGACCGGTCAGGGCTTGGAGCAAGCTCCGTCTGTCGCCGCCTACGCTGTAAGCGAGGTGGAGCGGGACGACTTGCTGTCTGTGCCATCAGGACGGATTGAAGAAGCGCTCGGTTCGGTCGCAGGCTTCCAGCAATTCCGGCGCTCTGACAGCCGCTCGTCAAACCCGAGCGCGCAAGGCGTGACATTAAGGGCGCTCGGCGGAAACGCGACAAGCCGCGCGCTTGTCCTGCTCGATGGCGTGCCAATGGCGGATCCGTTTTTCGGCTATATTCCGTTGAGCGCGCTGGCGCCTGAAAGGCTTGCGAGCATTCGTGTGACGCGCGGCGGCGGCTCCGGTCCGTTTGGGGCAGGCGCCTTGTCGGGCACCATTGAACTGGTAAGCGCGAGCGCTGCAACGCTCTCTCCGTTCCAGGCAAGCGCGCTGATCAATGATCGCGGCGAGACGGAAGCGAGTGCGACTGTCGCTCAGCGGCTTGGCAGCGGCGAAGTGACGGCGTTTGGCCGGTGGGATCGAGGGCAAGGCTTCTTCACGACGCCTGAAGACCAGCGTGTGCCTGCAAGCGCGAGAGCCGCTTTCGACAGCTGGTCTGCGGGGCTTCGCTCAGTCGTTCCAGTCAGCCCGGATGTCGAGCTCCAAGCGCGAATATTGGCCTTTCGCGATGAACGCACGCTGCGGTTCGATGGAGCGGATTCCTCTAGCGAAGGGCAAGATGCGAGCGTGCGACTGGTTGGGCGCGGCGACTGGCAGTTCGATGCGCTTGCCTATGTCCAAGCGCGCAACTTCTCCAACATCGTGATCAGTTCGACGCGCTTTGTACGTGTGCTCGATCAGCGCAACACGCCTTCGACCGGCCTTGGCGGTAAGCTTGAGCTGCGCCCTCCGGTCGGCGACGAGCACACCCTGCGGCTGGGCGCGGACTATCGCCGCGCCAATGGTGAGCTGCAGGAAGAGGCATACAGTGCGTTCACCGGAGCCTTGCGAGAGAGGCGCCGCGCTGGCGGCATAAACAGCAATCTCGGCTTCTTCATTGAAGATGACTGGCGGGCGGGGCGCTTGCTTCTCACTGGGGGCCTTCGGGCAAACTACACGCGCATTGCAGATGGTTTCTTCCGCGCTGAGAACGCAGGCGGCGACGTGGTAGCTGAGACAATCGCGCCGACGCGCAGCGATTGGAGTGTCAGCTGGCGTGCGGGTGCAAACTATCAGCTGAGCGAAAATGCGTCCCTGCGTGCGGCGGCCTATACCGGCCTTCGTTTGCCGACTTTGAACGAGCTCTACCGGCCCTTTGTTGTTTTTCCGGTTGTTACGCAGGCGAACGCGGCTCTCGAGAATGAACGTCTCGAAGGCTACGAGATCGGCGCAGACTTGTCGCTCGCGCCCGGTGTGTCCTTCTCGCTCACCGCGTTTGATAATGAAGTCGAAGGCGCAATCGCTAATGTGACGTTGGAGCCGAACTTGCGTGAGCGGCAGAACCTTCCGGCAGTATCTTCGCAAGGCCTGGAAGCGGCAGCGCAGGTCGAGATGGGGCGATTCTTAGTGCAAGCAAGCGCTGTCTGGAGCGATGCGAAAATCAAAGGCGAGGGCGCTTCACTCGCGCTTGATGGCAACAGGCCGCCTCAAGTCCCTCGCTTTGCTGCTGCAGCAACAGCAAGCTGGCAAAATGAACAGGGCTGGCAGATTGCAGCACAACTGCGTCACACGGCGAAACAGTTTGAAGACGATAGGGAAACAGATGCTTTGCCATCAGCCACCACACTGTCTGGATTTGCGCAAATCCCGTTGGATGGAGGACTGCAGTTAGTTCTCCGCGGAGAGAATTTGACTGACGAGACCATCGTCACTCGAAACGCCAATGGCGCGATTGACCTCGGCGCTCCCAGAACTTTCTGGATTGGCTTACGCTACGGCATCTGAGGGTTAGCAAACGCTTCTGTGGCAAATTTGCACCGCGAATAGGACAAGTCGCGGTTCAGGCTTGTAACTTTAAGACTTTCATGGATACTCTCATGGAATAAAGCACCAAAATAGGTGCTAACCTGTGGAGAGGGAAATAATGGAACGTAAGCTCGCATCTTATGCGGCAGGACTGCTTGTCGGCACCTGCCTTGCAACCCCCGCATTTGCGCAAGACGATGGCTCGGAGCCTCAAGCGCCTGAAGCGCGCGATGATGTTATCATCGTAACGGCAACACGCCGCGCTGAAGACGTGCAGGATATTCCAATCGCTGTGACCGCTGTCACGCCTGAAACGCTGGACAAGCAAGGCGTCGTCAACGTTCAGAATATTACTTCGGTCAGCCCGAGCTTCTCGACCTCGAACGCTCAGATCGCGTCGGGCTCGGTCGTTCTGCGTATCCGCGGTGTTGGTACGACTTCCAACAATATCGGTTTTGAAAGTGCTGTCGGTATCTTCGTCGATGGCGCTTATCAGTCGCGTCCGGGCGTTGCGCTTTCCGAATTCGTCGATGTCGAACGCGTTGAAGTTCTGCGTGGCCCGCAAGGCACATTGTTTGGCCGCAATACGTCGGCCGGTGCCTTGAACATCACCAATCGCCGTCCTGATGTGACGGAGTTTGGCGGCTTTGCGAACGTAACTTATGGCAACCACGATCTGATCAGCGTGCAGGGCGCCATCAACGCGCCGCTGGTTGAAGACACGCTCGCGCTGCGCGTCACCGGCGCCTACCGCGAACGCGATGGTTACGTCGATGTGCTCGACAACACTGTCACGAAGTTTGGCGAATCCAACACAATCGACCAGTTCCTGGTCCGCGGCCAACTGGGCTATGAAGGTGATAGCGGCATTCGTGCTCGCTTGATCTTCGACTACAGCGAAGCTGAAAACCAGTGCTGTGCAGCAGTTGAGATGCTGGCTGACTCCACGATTGATGCGACGCTGCTTGCGTTGGGCGCTTCAGGCCCGCGTGGGGGTATGTCTGCGCCAATCGTAGCAACCAGCCCATTCGATTCTGCTACTGGCCGCGATGTCATGCGCCAGCGTGTGGCTTCGGCAACCCGTCTACCCCTTGCGAATGTTGATCAGTGGGGCGTCACGGGTGAGATCGAAGTTCCACTCGGAGACAATGCCGACATTATCTATATCGGCTCCTATCGTGATTTCAGTTCGTCTGAGAATTACGACTCCGACTTCTCGACGCTGGATGTGTTCGATGTTGACCGGCTGGATACGCAAATCCAGACAATGACACACGAGCTGCGCGTACAGGGTGACGCGATGGATGGCCGTTTGTCCTGGATGATCGGTGGATATTATGCCGATGAGGACATCGATTCCGACATCGATTTCGTTCTTGGGTCGGACTATGATCTCCTGATCGGCGGCGTTTTTGGCGGCCTCCTTGGTCCCGCACCGCTCACATTCCTGACAGACTTGATTGTGGACGGCGTCCCGAATGGCAATGGTATCAACCCAGCCGGCACAACTGCGACCAATGTTTATGCGCAAAGCAGTGAAAGCTGGTCGATCTTTACGCATAACACGTTCGATATCACGGACAGCTTGGCTCTGACGGTCGGCCTTCGTTACTCGGACGAGAGCAAAACGGGCGGTTTCCAGCAGACTGAGAGTACAAATCCAACCTGTCTGACATTGCTTGGCGGTACGGCAACCATTGCTGGCGTCGTGGGCCCTGACTTGGTTGGCAGTGTGCTGGGCACAGGCTGCTTTGCATTCACTGCACCAGCAATCGGCAACGACATGATCGCATTCCCGCTGCCGCGAGAATTCGAAGTGCCGTTCAGCGATAGCGAGCTGATCTACACCGGTAAGCTGACCTATCAGTTCGCTGCTCCGGTTACCGCATATGCCAGCTTTACCCATGGCTATAAGTCAGGCGGTATCAACCTGGATATCACCGCCAACTCAGGTGGCGCAGATCCGACGTTCGCCTCGGAAGAAGTCGACGCATACGAGATCGGTATCAAAGCGAAGATGCTGGACGATGCAGTGACCTTGAACGTCGCTGCCTTCCACGAGGAATTCTCGGACTTCCAGGTTCTGGAATTCACTGGCGCTCAGTTCACGACGTTCAACGTGGCAAGCGCGAAGTCGACAGGTCTTGAGATCGAGTCAATCATTCGACCTGATCAGAACTTCACCTTCAATCTTGGTCTGACGTATACCGATGCGCGCTATCCGAGCGATTGCGCCGGCGACCTCACGGACTCAGTCAACGTGGTTGCACTGTGCGGCAATTCGCTCACGAATGCGCCTAAGTGGGTTGGCATTGTTGGAGCGAACTATGATCGCGACATCGGCAACGACTTCCGTATGTTCCTGGCTGGCCAGGTCCGCACGGAAAGCGATCGTCGCACCTCAACGCAGGCGATTGTTCTACCAAACGCAGCAGCGATTACCGCTGCCGGAAGCTTGCAGGCTGCGGTCGATGCAGCGCCGCTGCTTCCGTTCGATGTTCAGGACGGCAACACAAAGATCAACCTGCGTGCAGGCTTTGGTGCAGCTGACAAGCGCTGGACGTTGGAAGCATGGGTCAACAATCTGACCAACGTCACGACACGCGGCGTTACCTTTAACACAGTGCTTCGCGGCGGTTCGCGCTCGGCCTTTATTCAAGAGCCGCGCACTTCTGGTGTGACACTACGCGTAGAGTTCTAAGCTCTACGCTCGTCCTATCGGGGGAGAGGACGAAAGAAGAGGGCGGTGGGTCACTGACCTGCCGCCCTTTTGTTTTGGGATCGTCGTCAGAGTATCCATTCTGACCATTCCTAAGCCGTCCTTACTCCCGCCCAGTCTTGTCGTGTTTCGAAGGTCAGGCCGAGCCACCCGATCCCTCCACCCTTCCACCAGGAGCCTGCCGGGATACTATCCGGGTGGAAGGGTGGAGGGAGCAGGTGGCTATGGCATTGAGCGTAACCCCCCTACATGCTTCTCGCGATCAGCATTTTCATGATCTCGTTTGAACCGCCATAGATACGCGCAATTCGGGTGTCGCGGTACATCCGAGCGATCGCATAATCATTGATGTAGCCAGCACCACCATGGAATTGCAGGCACTTGTCGACAACTTCGCTTTGTAGTTCCGTGACCCAGTATTTAGCCATGCTCGCAGTTGCGACATCAAGCTTGCCTTCCAGCAACTTTGCGATGCAGTCATTCACGAAAACCCGAGCTGCTGTGCCGCGCGCTTTCAGGTCCGCTAGCGTGAACTGGGTGTTCTGAAAGTCCCAGATCGTCTTGCCAAAAGCCTTGCGGTTCTTGACGTAATCAACGGTGACTTCGAGCGCTTTCTCAATGCCGGTCATCGCGCCCATCGCAATCACCAGGCGCTCTTGCGGCAGCTCACCCATCAACTGGTAGAAGCCCTTGCCTTCAACTCCGCCCAAGATGTTGTCGCTTGGCACGAACACGTCGTCAAAGAACAGCTCTGAGGTGTCCTGCGCATCGAGCCCGATCTTGTCGAGCTTCTTGCCGCGCTGGAAGCCTTCGGCCCCTTCTGTCTCCAGCAACATGAGCGAAATGCCTTTCGCGCCCTCGCTGGGATCGGTCTTGGCAACGACGATAATGAAATCAGCTGATTGGCCGTTGGAGATCCAGGTCTTGGAACCATTCAAGCGGTAGCCATTGCCGTCCTTGAGCGCAGTCGTCTTGATGCTCTGCAAGTCAGAGCCGGCGTCCGGTTCGCTCATAGCGATTGCGCTGACCAGCTCACCGGTGACGAGCTTGGGCAGATATTTCTTCTTCTGCTCCTCGGTGCCATGACGCACGAGATAGGGCAGGATGATGGTGTTGTGCAGGCTCGCTGCAAAGCCTTCGACGCCATGTTTGGCCTGTTGGTCAATGACGACCATGTCGTGGCGGAAATCGCCACCATGGCCGCCATACTCTTCCGGAACGGATACGCCCAGCAGGCCGGCTTCGCCCGCTTCATTCCAGAACTCGCGTTCCACCTGGCCGTCTTCGCGCCATTTCAGAATACGCTTTTCCGGCGCGTGTTGCTGATAGAACTTGCCCACGGCATCGGCGAAGATCGAAATCTCCTCGTCTTCCATAAAGGCGGGTTGGGGTACGTCGATAACGGGCATTACTCTCTCCTGATTTCCGTGCCTCCCGCACCCTCCACCCTTCCACCCGGATTGTGTCCCGGAAGGCTCCGGGTGGAAGGGTGGAGGGTGCGGGAGGCCAAGGCTTCCTTACAAAGGCGCCAGATTACTTCCCCTTCCAGTTGGGCTTGCGCTTCTCGGCAAAGGCGGCCGCGCCCTCGCGCGCATCTTCTGAGACGAAGACCGGCGCGATGAGCTTGGCTTGCTCGTTATAGCGTTCATCCATCGCCCAACCGCGCGATTCCTTCATGATCTGCTTGGAGACACGCACGGCAAGCGGACCATTGGTCGCGATGCTGGCAGCGAGCTCCAATGCTCCATCGAGTGCAGAGCCATCGGTCACGCGGTTGATCAGGCCTAGCTCGTAAGCGCGATCCGCGCCGATAAAGTCGCCTGTGAGCGCAAGTTCCATGGCCACGCGCTCAGGGATCTGGTCGGGCAGCATCATTACACCGCCGGCAGCCGCGACGAGGCCGCGCTTCGCCTCGGGAATGCCGAATTTCGCATCCTTGTGCGCCACAACCAGATCACACGCAATCATCAGCTCAAGACCGCCAGCCAGCGCGTAGCCTTCAACCGCTGCAATCAGCGGCTTTGCAGGCGGTGCCTGTACCACACCGCCAAAGCCGCGTCCTTCGACCGTCGGCGACTCGCCGCGCAAGAACCCCTTGAGGTCCATGCCCGAGCAAAATGTTCCGCCCGCACCAGTGAGGATGCCGACGCGCAGATCGTCTTCGCTGTCCAAGCGATCCATCGCCGCCGCAATCCCTTCAGCAGCCGCTTTGGTCATTGCGTTCTTGGCTTCTGGTCGGTTGATCGTGACAATCAACACGCCGTCGCGGACTTCAGTAAGAACTTCTTCGGCCATCAGGCACTCCCATTTTCTTTAGCAACTCAATTCTTGTGCAAGTGGTGCGCACCGTTTACGGAAACGTCAACTCCATTTTGAGTCTGAGAGAGGAAATTGCAGTGGCAGAAGCCTATATCGTTGACGCAGTGCGCACTCCGCGCGGGATCGGAAAGCAAGGCAAGGGCGCGCTGGCCGCTGAACACCCGCAGCATCTAGCCGCGACTGTGCTGAAAGCGATTGCCGAGCGCAATTCGCTCGATACAGCGACTGTCGACGATGTAATCTGGTCGGTGTCTACGCAAGACGGCATGCAGGGCGGTGACCTGGGCCGGATGGCGGCGCTGGATGCAGGTTATGACGTGACCAGCTCCGGCATGACGCTTGATCGCTTCTGCGGCGGCGGCATCACTTCTGTGAATCTTGCGGCGGCTCAAGTGATGAGCGGCATGGCCGATTGCGTGGTTGCAGGCGGAACCGAGATGATGAGCCTCACCGCCGCGATGACGAAGGAGAAGATGCAGGCAGGCATCAAGCCGATGATGATGGGCAGCTATAATGAGCGGCTGCAAAAGGTTCATCCTCAGAGCCACCAGGGCATTTGCGGCGATGCGATAGCGACCATCGAAGGTTTCACGCGCGAAGAGCTGGATGAAGTGGGCTATCGCAGTCAGCAACGCGCCGCTGAAGCGATCAGCGAAGGGCGTTTCGACAAATCGGTCGTGCCGGTCGTCGCGGATGATGGTTCAGTCATCCTCGACAAAGAGGAATATCCACGTCCGCAGACGACGCTGGAGGGGCTCGGCGAGTTGGAGCCTGCTTTCACGAAAATTGCGGACGTTCCGCTCGATGCCAATGGCACGACTTTCCGCGGCTTGATCAATCAGAAATACCCCGACGTCGAGATCCAGCATTTCCACCATGCGGGTAACTCGTCCGGCGTGGTCGATGGCGCAGCGGCGGTTCTCGTCGCGAGCAAGGAATATTGCGAAGCGAACGGGTTGAAGCCGCGCGCGCGGGTCGTCCAGACCGCCAATATGGGCGATGATCCGACGCTAATGCTCAATGCGCCGGTCCCTGCGGCCAAGCGCGTGCTGGAGAAGGCTGGGATGAGTATCGAGGACATTGACCTGTTCGAGATCAACGAGGCCTTTGCAGTCGTTGCGGCCAAGTTCGTGCGCGACCTTGAGCTCGATTGGGACAAGGTCAACGTCAATGGCGGCTCGATTGCCTTGGGCCACCCGATTGGCGCAACCGGATCGATCCTGATCGGCACAATGGTTGACGAGCTCGAGCGTCAGGACAAGCGCTATGGCCTTGTCACTATGTGTGCAGCAGGCGGTATGGCCCCGGCGATCATCGTCGAGCGGGTCAGCGACTTCGTCGACTGAGCGCGCAAATGATCGCTGGCAACACGCCCGTTATTATCGGGGTAGGGCAGGCTTCCGAGCGGCTCGATCACCCGGGCTACGAGGCTCTGTCCTATATGGACCTGGCAGGACGGGCGTTAGCGGCTGCCATAGCCGATGCTAATGCCGCTGGTGATGTTGCTGGAGCTATTGATACGATCTGCGCCATCCGCCAATTCGAGATTTCCTATCCGGGCGCGATGGTGCCGTTTGGCAAATCCGATAATCCGCCGCGTTCGATAGGCAAGCGGGTTGGTGCGGACCCGCGCAGGGCGATCCTCGAAGTCACAGGTGGCCAAAGCAATCAGAAAATGGTTGGCGAACTCGCTAGCGACATCGCTCTTGGTGAAAGCGATATGGCCGTCGTGGTTGGATCGGAAGCAATTTCGACAGTTCGACATTTGCTTCAGTCGGGTGAACAGCCCGATTGGTCCGAGGAAGTCGGTGGCCAGTTGGAAGATCGCGGTTTTGGCCTTGAACGCTATGCTGAGCCCGGTGTCCTTGAACACTTCGGGGGTAGGCCCATTGAAGGCTATGCAGTTAATGAGAATGCCAGGCGAGCGCGGCTAGGGCTTTCGCTCGAAGACTACCGCAAGCAAATCGGCGAATTGTTCGCGCCTTTCACGGAAGTTGCGGCGAATAATCCTCATGCCGCAGCACCGGTCGCGCGATCAGCGGACGAGCTTGCAGAGGTCACAGAGCGTAATCGGATCATCGCTGAACCTTATCCTCGCATGGTCGTGTCGCGTGACCAAGTGAACCAAGGCGCTGCCATAATCCTGGCAAGTGCCGCAAAGGCGCGCGAGCTGGGTGTGCCGGAAGAGCGCTGGGTCCACATTCACGCTGTGTCAGCGGCGCAGGAACTGCCGACGATGCAACGCCCGGACCTAGCCCGCAGCGAGGCCGCGGAGCGCTCGCTTGATATTGCGCTGGGAAGGGCAGGGAGGTTTGCTGACGGCATCACCTATTTCGACCTGTATAGCTGTTTCGCGGTTCCGGTCTTCAATGTGATCGAACACTTGCTGATCGAGCCCGATGACCCGCGCGGGCTTACTTTAACAGGCGGCCTGCCCTTCTTCGGTGGCCCCGGCAACAACTACTCCGCTCACGCGATCGCAGAAGCAGTGCAGCGGGTTCGTGATGATCGAGGAGCCTTTGCGCTAGTTGGCGCCAATGGCGGGGTCATGGGCAAATATGCGACCGGGATCTATTCAGCGGTACCGGCCGATTGGTCGTCGAATGACCGCTATATGGTTGTGCCGATGTCCCGCAAACGCGAGAAATACAGCACTGATCCGCACGATACCTGCACGGTCGAGACCTACACCATTGCGCACCTCAAGAAAGGGCCTCGCATAATGTATGTTGGCCGCAACAGTGCCGGTGAACGCGTGGCGGGCAATGGCGATTGGGAGCATGAGCCGACCCGCGCTCTGTTCGAAAGCGGAGAACCATTCGGTGCAAAGCTGACGGTCAGGCAGGATGAACGCGGGCGCAATATTGGGCGTGTCGCGGCCTAGTCTTTCTTGCGATTGCCGCCAAGGAAATCGAGCGCATCAAAGCCTTCAGGCGCAGGCACCTCGGTAATCGGATCATCGCGATCATCGAACTCTGTGCGCAGCGCGCGGCTCATCACCGCATGCATGAGGTACATGCATGTTGTGTAAGTGAGCTCGAGAATTTCCTCGTCGGAAAATTGCTCCTTCAGCTCCGCAAACAAAGCATCGGGCACGCGGCCCTGATGCGTCACCAGCCGGTCCGCATAGGCGAGCACCAACCGCTCTTTCGCGTCGAACAGCTCGGAAGTCTGCCAAACAGGGATGGCTTCGATCTTGTCGTCTGGGTAGGCGAGGCCGCGCAAGCTCTTGCAATGCTGCGAGAAAACGAATTGGCTGCCCGTCGCCCATCCAGCCCAGGTCTGGCCAAGCTCGCGAAGCACGGGATTAAGCTTGCGGCTTGGGTCCCTGTAATAGGCAAAGCCTTGCGCCGCATGCTTGAGCGTTGCGGGCGAGTTCGCAAATACCGTCCACCAGTCGCCGGGCGTGCCCGTCGCGGTGCCAGGCTCTGCGACCGGGTCGCGCTCGCCGAAGAGCAACATGTAGAGCGGGATTGCGACTTCTTTGTCCGCTTCATCGCGCGACACTTCTCTCAAGCGTGGCATGGATCAGGCCTCCACTCGGTCGGCGGCGGTCGCAGGTTCGTGCGCGATATCTTCAGGGCCGAAGCTCTTTGTCGTCGCGGCAAACTCCAGCATGATGCCGTTGGGATCGGTGAAATAGACCGAACGGACGAATACGCCCTCGTGCAATTCGCGGCTCATCCCCATCGGGCTGTCATCGTGATTGACCACCGCATGTGTATGCTCGACCCCTGCTTCTTCCAGCCGCTCGAGCGCTGCTTCCAGCTCGTCCTCCTCCATGTCGAAAGCCAGATGGTTCATTGAGCCAATCGCAGTCTTGGCCTCGTAAGGGAACTTCTTGACCGAGGCGATGCCGGGGGCTGCAGGCGGGCCGTCCGCCCACCAGAAGAATGCGACGGCATTGCCATTGCCGCAATCAAAGAAGAAATGCTGTCCGCCGCCGGGCAGCTCGACTGTCTTGAACAGCGGCATGTTGAGGACCTTGGTGTAGAACTCGACCGTTTCCTTCATGTCGCGGCACACCAGCGCGACGTGGTTGATCCCGGCGGTCTTGATCATGGGCTGCTCTCCTTGAGCGATGAGCCTGCCCGCATCTCCGCGCGATTGCAATCATGCGAGGCGCCTGCTCTGCCTTCGCAGACCTTTGACAAAACATGCAGATTGACCTATTTAGTTACAAAAGAAACTAAATAGGGATTCGGGTGTTTGTTCATGGCTCGTCTCCGTATGTACTTAGCCAATAAAGGTATCGCTCATGCCCGATCTGTTTGAGAACCCTGCTGGCCTCGATGGCTTTGAATTTGTCGAGTTCTGTGCACCTGAAAAAGGCCAGCTTGAACCGGTGTTTGAAGCAATGGGCTTCACGCATGTCGCAACTCACCGCTCAAAGGATGTGCACCTTTGGCGTCAGGGCGGGATCAATCTGATCGCGAATTACGAGCCGCGCTCGGCAGCTTGGTATTTTGCGCGCGAGCACGGTCCATCGGCGTGCGGCATGGCTTTTCGTGTGCGCAATGCAGCCGCGGCTTGGGATCATCTGATGGAGCAAGGCGCGGAGCCTGTCGCGGTTGAAACCGGCCCGATGGAACTCGCAATCCCGGCAATCCGCGGCATTGGCGGCGCGATCCTTTATCTCGTCGATCGGTATGAAGACGAGAATGGCGAGGGCCTTTCAATCTATGATATCGATTTTGAGTATCTGCCCGGCGTTGAAAAGCGTCCGGAAGGTGCTGGCTTCAAGCTGATCGATCACTTGACGCACAACGTTTACACGGGCCGGATGAAATACTGGGCGGATTATTACGAGACGCTCTTCAACTTCAAGGAAATCCGCTTCTTCGATATCAAAGGCGAATATACCGGCCTCACTTCCAAGGCTCTGACGGCGCCCGACGGCAAGATTCGCATCCCGCTCAACGAAGAAGGCGAAGGCGGCAAAGGCCAGATCGAAGAGTTCCTGCGCGATTTCAATGGCGAGGGCATTCAGCACATCGCGCTGATCTGCGATGACCTAGTGGCGTGCTGGGACCGTCTGAAGAGCTTCGGCGTGCCGTTCATGACAGCTCCGCCTGCGACCTATTACGAGATGCTGGACGAGCGTCTACCGGGTCACGGCGAGAATGCCGAGGAGCTCAAGATGCGCGGTATCCTGCTCGATGGCACGACGGAAGGCGGCCAGCCGCGTCTGCTGCTACAGATCTTTGCAGAAGCACAGGTCGGTCCGGTGTTCTTCGAGTTCATCCAGCGCAAAGGCGATGATGGCTTTGGCGAAGGCAACTTCAAGGCGCTGTTCGAAAGCATTGAGCGCGACCAGATCGCGCGCGGTGTGCTTGACACGAAAACTGCAGAGCCAGCCGAATGACCGCGGTCGTCAAACCTTCAGGCATTCACCACGCCGCCTATCGCTGCAAGGACGCGAAAGAAACCGTCGAATGGTACGGCCGCGTGCTCGGTATGGAATACACCACGGCCTTTGCTGAGGATCATGTGCCGTCAACGGGCGAATATGATCCGTACATGCATGTCTTCCTCGATGCGGGGAACGGCAACATCCTCGCCTTTTTTGAGCTGCCCAATCAGCCGGATATGGGCCGCGATGAGAACACCCCGCAATGGGTGCAGCACTTGGCCTTTCGGGTCGCATCGGAAGACGAATTGCTCGCGGCAAAGGCACATATCGAAGCGCAGGGCATCGACGTCCTCGGCCCAACGCATCACGGTATATTCAAGTCGATCTACTTCTTCGATCCCAACGGTCACCGCGTCGAGCTTGCTGCCGATATCGGCACACAGGACCAATATGACGAATTGAAGCGGGTTGCTCCGCTCATGCTCGACGAATGGAGCGAGACCAAGAAAGCGCCGCGTCATGCGGACTGGCTGCATGAGCTTGCGCGCAAGGAACACGGGGTGGACTGATCGTGCATTGGCGCGCATGACACTCTTGAAGACATCAGGATAGGAACCGCATGAAACTCGCCACGCTGAAAGACGGCACGCGCGACGGCAAACTTGTCGTCGTTTCCACGGATCTCACGCGTTACTGCGCGGCAGACAATATCGCTCCGACGCTTCAGTCAGCATTGGACGATTGGGAGAACATCGCTCCCAAGCTCGAAGTTCTCGCGCTTGATGTCGAACATGAGGCGGTGCCGTGCGAGCGTTTTCATGAGCGGGAAGCACATTCGCCACTGCCACGCGCTTACCAATGGGCGGATGGCTCGGCTTACATCAATCATGTCGAGCTTGTCCGGAAGGCGCGCGATGCTGAAGTTCCGGAAAGCTTTTATCACGACCCGCTGATGTATCAGGGCGGAAGTGACACTTTCCTTGCACCCCGCGATGACATCCCACTCGGCGATGTCGCCTGGGGTTGCGACATGGAGGGCGAAGTTGCGGTCATCACGGACGATGTGCCGATGGGTGTGAGCGCAGAAGATGCAGCAGGCCACATTAAGCTCATCATGCTTGTGAACGATGTGTCGCTGCGCGGCCTGATTCCGGGTGAGCTCGCAAAGGGCTTTGGCTTCTTCCAGTCGAAGCCATCCAGCGCTTTCTCCCCCGTTTGTGTGACACCTGACGAGCTTGGCGATGCGTGGAAAGACAGTCTGGTCCACTTGCCGCTGATGGTGGACTATAACGGCGAAGCTTTTGGCCGCGCTGAAGTTGGCGCCGATGCGACCTTCAACATGGCACAGCTTGTGGCGCATGCGGCGAAGACTCGTAATCTTGGTGCGGGCGCTATCATCGGTTCGGGCACGATCAGCAATAAGGGCGCGGATGGCGGGCCAGGCAAGCCTGTTTCAGAGGGCGGCTTGGGCTATTCCTGCATTGCCGAGATACGCATGATCGAAACCATCTATGACGGTGCACCTAAGACCAGCTTTATGAAAGCAGGCGATACTGTGCGCGTCGAAATGCGTGACAAGGACAATCACTCGATATTTGGCGCTATCGAGCAGACGGTCGTCGCCGTTTGAACGGCACTTAGCAGTTGTTCTCCAACAGTGGTTCGAGCGCAGTTTCTTCCTCACCGATACCAGCTATCCGGGCTTGCTGACGCGCTGCATTTTGCAGCGGTGCGCAGCTGAGCTTCGCGCCCTTCTCATGAGCGGCGAGAAGCACATCATTATAGGTCGGTGTGCTCAGATCGCGTACAGCGGTTCTGACAAATGCTGCCTCCCAGCGCGCTGGTCCTGCGAGCAATTCCGCCATTTGATCGCGTCCTTCGGGGTTGCTGAGCACTTCGTCCGCGAGCTCTTCTAAGACTGCGCTGTTCGGCTCACGGGCGTAAAGCGCAGCAAGCCTCCTCGCGCTCTCAGCGGCATCCCCGCCTGCCCACGCAATCCGCGCCATTGCTTCTTGCGCGATCGGATCACGCCAACCGCGCTGCGCGGCAAGCTGCAAGGCGAGTAATCCTTGTTCCGCTGACCCTTCTTGAAGCGCGGCTTGCGCGTAGAGCCGCATGTTTTCAGCAGGAACAGAACGGCGAGAAAGGAGCGTACTCGCTGCGGCCTGTGCTGCCTCTGGGTCCTCGCTTTGCAGCGCTTGAGCGGTGACATGTGTCTGCGCAAAATAGCGCGCGGGCTCTGGAACATACTTTGCCCATTGCGGTACATAACGACTTTGGCGGTCAAGCTGGAATGCCGTCGTCACAGCCGCAATCAGCAGCAGAGAAAGGATCCACATGTCTTGCTTCATGCGCGGGTCCCTTCTTCTGACTTGACCATGACAAGTAGCGCGAGCGCTGCGACTGCGAGGATAGTGAGATTGCGCAGCGGGTAGTCAGTTGCGCTCTGAAGCGCGATGACGGTAAGCACAGCGGATCCGGACCACGCGCTCCATCGGTTCGCAAAGTTGCGTGCTGAGAATGTGACCCACAGGCAATAGGTGAACCAGGAAAGGAGCAGCAGGATCGCCGGCAACCCGCCTTCAATTGCGAGCTCGAGGTAATCATTGTGAGCGCGCCCGGCCTTCTTGAGCGTCAAATTTTCCAAAGCTTCATCACTCTGGAAGACTTCATCGAAAGCGCCCAGTCCAGCGCCGACCGGCCAATATCTTTCAGCGCTGTATAGAGCGTCGCTCCAAAGATAAGTGCGCGCATCTCCGCTTTGCTGGAAGCGGTCCATTACCGTCTCGATCCGCGCGGACGAGCTCAATGCCACGCCCGCCACGAGAAGAGCTGTGAGAGCCGCTGCGCCGTTTGCCAGCCAAGCGGGACGACGGAAGATGCTGTGGTCATTGCTATCGCCACCAGCGAACTGAACGATTAGCCGTATGCCCGCTATACCCAACGGGATGAGCGCGAGCACGATTGCCGTGCGCGATTGCGTCAAGAACACAGCAAGCAAAAGAAGTACGGTGATTGACCAGCGTGCGATCTGCTGGGCGCGCGAGAGCTTCTGCCAAAGTGGAATGATCGCGAAACAAAGCAGAGCTACGCAAAACAGACCAGCGGAATTGCGGTTTGCAAAGGTACCGAAAAGCACGTTCGGCATCAGGTTTTCAGGATAGAAGAGTAGCGATTGATCGCCTGAGAGCACTTGCGCGAAGCCAACAGCAACCACGAACAAGCTGATTCCGATCGTGGTTAAGACTAAGCTGTTCAGGTCTTCTCGCTTAAGCGACCAGCCAAGAGTGAGGATGGTGAGCGGCACGATCAGAGCAGAGGCTGCGACGATAGTCCTATGAGGTGCCATGCTAAGCGGAGAGGCGTTCTCGATTTCAAGAAGCTGCGACGTCGCGATCAGATGATCACGACCGGGTAGGCCAGCGATCCAATCATAAGGGAGTGGAACCAAGTGCAGCAAAGGCAGCGCTAATGACGCGCCTACTAGTAAGCGCAGCAATATCGGCGCTTGATTCCAGAAGGCGAGGAACGCAGCGCGATTGAACGCAAGAATAGCAAGCGCGACTAGCTGAACGACCAGATTGTTAAGGCCGTAAGCGACACCGCCGCCTCCCAGCAAGACAGCGACGACTAGCAACAGTATCAGATGTTTGCCGACTAAAGATCCAGCTAGGACTGACTGGCTCACAAATCACACTCGGCTGCCCGCGGTAAATCGCGCACAAAGCAATTTTCTATGATCGAGTGGTGAGGTGCCGAAACGGTCCGCCCCATTGTCGGGCTGACGCTTAATTGGCGCCGGGCGACTGGTTGTCTGAAGTCGCTGCAACAACTGCCAGAGCAGCGATTGCAGAAAGGAACAGGACCGGTAGCAGCCGCCCGCGGATCGGATACCACTTGCCGTCATCGAGCAACCAACGGCGGCCGTCTGCGTCGACCCATGCCCGCGCTTCGTCGCTCCACACTCGGCCGTCACGCATGCGTCCGGCCGACCGCAATTCTTCATCAGAACGTTCGCCCTGCATCAGATTGCCTGAATTATTGAAGACCGGTGACGTTGCAGCACGCGTCTGGGCGCTCGCCGCAACAGGAGTAATTGCCATGCCAGCAAGAGCTGCGATGAGAACAGTTTTTGAAAACACGTTGACCATCATAAAATCCTAAAAATCACCAGCTTTGCGTATCCCAGATGCGTCAGGTTCATGAAGCGCATGTCGGGGTCCCTACGCCAAACTACTTAGCAAACCGCTACCTTAGTACGCAACCACCGAAATTATCTCAGAATTTCATGCATATCGCGGGATTGACGCTGCTGCAAAGGGGATGAGCGGGAAAATTAAGCGAAAAAGGGCGCCCCGTGCGCTTCTCAGGGCGGATTGACACTGTTTTCAGTCGATGGGGCAAAAGACGGCGTGCTTAAGGGCTTGCACTGGTCCAGATTTCCTTCGAGTGCGCAATCTATGAGCGGTTTCCTGTCTTGGCTTAAACTACCTATGGATGAGGCAGCGCGTGAAGCACAGGACGTGGTCTCAGAGGCGATGGACTGCCGACTAGAAGAGGACGTCCGCATTGTTGGCCGTGATAGACTCGAAGGTCCGCTACTGTATGAGCAAGATGATTTTGCGCTAGCTCAGGACGCTTTCTGGTTTAAAACACCTGCTGGCGTGCAGTTCTCTTATCAGGTCGGCGAAACGGTCAGGGCTTGGCTTCCAGACCCACAAAGCGCAGCGGAGTATGAAATTTTCCTTTGGGGCACGGTTTATGGTGCAGTTGCTTGGCTGAACGGCTTGATCCCCCTGCATGCAAGCTGTGTGGTCATGGCTCACAAACAACATGATAATGCCTCTGTACTGCCTCAAGCGATTGCGTTCACTGGAGATTCTGGAGCTGGAAAGTCTACTCTGGCTGCTAGCCTCGCCGTGAATGGCGCAAGTCAGCTGTGTGACGATACACTGGTTGTAATTCCCGCATGCGACGGTTTGGTCGCGCTGCCGGACAATAAGCCTCTGAAGTTGTGGGCGGATAGCCTTGCGCTTCTGCAATTGGACAGCCGCGCCGAGATTTCAGCTGTTCCCGGCAAGCACTATGCACACAGTGCGAGGCGAATGACGCGGCCATGTATGTTGGCTGATCTTATAGTGCTGCAAGTAGGCTCGGAATTCGTGCTTCAAACTGTTGAGGGTCGTCACAAGCTCGCATACCTGCCAGCTGCACTTTATCGCGACATAATCCATATCAAGCGAGCCGATCACAAGCTCCATGGCAGAGTATTGACTGAGCTTGCCACCAAACTTCGGATCTGGACGCTAACTCGTCCGAAAGAGCCAGGAGATTTCCGTGCTGAGCTCGGCGAAGTTGAAAGGCTGCTGCAGGCGATTGAATGATCGGAACGCTCGCGTCCAGCACCCCGCACGGTCCGAGGCTTAGAGCTGTATCGACGAATCGGGCATTTTCGGCGAGAGTCTGGGCGTGGATACGCCTTGAGATTACGGTAATTTAAGTATATGCCACTAAGCGAAAGCTAGAACATTGCTCGGAGCACATAGAATAATGACTGGTCACAACGACAAAATGTCGGATCGCAAAGCTTGGCAAGAGCCGAAGCTTGAGCAGCTGACTGTTGATTTGACAGCTGTTGCTCAGCGCCGCAGTGGTAATTCCGACGCACGTGGAGTTGGCGCCGTAAGCTGATAGGGGCAAGCGGCCAGTGGAGCCGTTAAGCTCGACAATTTGTAGGTCCTGCTATGTCGACTTTCACAATCACCAATCACTATGCCGCAGCTCAAGAAATCTTCGGAAAAATTCCTCGCTAGCGAAGTGGATGGCGAGCTAATTCTTGTGCATGGCGATACCGGTGCATTCTTCGCAGTGAAGGACGTGGGGTTGGATATCTGGCGCAAGCTCGACGAAACCAGTGATCTTGCTATTATAAGCGAGAAACTCTGCCGCGAATATGAGGTCAGCAAAGAGCAATGCCATCAATCCGTCCAACGCTTTGCGCAAGAGCTGGTTGACGCTGGCTTTGCGGAGTTCTCGTGACACAAAGCTGACGCGTGCATCGGAGCACAGTCGCTCCACGAGAACAACAGATGGTGCAGCTTCGACTATCAAGGCCCAATTGCAAACTCTTGGCCAAATGGCGACCGTGCTGCGCGCGGAATGGCTCATACGCTTTCGATCAATGGCTGCGTGGCAGCACAGTCTTGGTGTTGTGAAATCCTCAGGATTTGAACGGTCGGAAGGCTCGTGCGCTGACGAGCCCGCTCTTCAATGCGCGAAGCAATGCGCCAAACGCGTCGAACGTGCTGCCTTTCGATTGCCTTACGAGCCTAGATGCCTGCCGAAGGCGATGGCACTGCAATGGTCACTAAGGCACCATGGAATCCCTTCACGCTTGGTCGTTGCAATGCGCAAGCAGTACCAGGTGAGTGGCGAAGCAGAAATCGCGCGGTTGCTTGAGGATGGAAACCGCTTCCATGCCTGGGTCGATCTCGGCGATGACATGCTCATCGGACATTGCGAGCGTTCGGAATATAGACCGATCTTTGCATTCGACCTGTCGCCGATAATCGCTCCGGCGGCTGGCGGCGCGCAAGGCTAGGCCAGCGAGCACCATGGGGCATCTCCTTTTCGCATTTGCCGTGGATCTGGCGCATGATGGCGGGTTCTCGGAGCAGTCTCGGGGAATTGTGCAATCGCTTGAAGCGGGCAAAGGGGGTTTTGTATCCGCGTGTGCAATTCGGTCGGGAGTAGTCGCGGTTCGCGAGGAATACTCTTTCAAGCCTGCTGGGCGGCAATCAGAACAGTGGGAGCCAGCTGAAGGCCCGGATGGGTGGCACACCGTCCTGATCGGCCGATTACAGGAAAGAGCGGTTGCGGCGCGCTGTCTCTCGCTCCCGCCAGACACCTCAGACGCAGCGATTTACGCCGCGGCTTATGGAAAGTATGGCGAGAACTGCGACGAGCATTTGCTTGGCGATTATGCCGCTGTGCAATGGCACGAAGAGCGCGGGCAGGTGCGTTTCGCCCGGTCGTCGATGAGCCTGCAGCCACTACATGTCTGGCGCGACGGAAGCCGAATTGTCGCGGCGTCCTTGCCGCGCAGCTTGATCGCTGCCGGGCTCGAGCCCCGGATTGACCAGATAATGCTGGAAGACAGCCTCTTGCTGAACTTCAGCGATGCAAGACGCAGTTGGTATCAAGGCGCGCATCGCGTAGCGGCTGGTAGCTTCGAAGTGCACACTGTAGGGCGCTGTAGCACCAGAAGGTCCTTCTCGCTCAAATGTGTGAAGCCGGTCCGGTTCGTGCGTGACGAGGAATATGTGGAGGCCTTGGACGAGCACTTTCGCCGCGCGGTTGTCGCAGAAAGCGAAGGAATTCATCGTCCGGCAATCTTGTTGTCTGGCGGCTTCGATTCTCAGTGCGTCACAAGCTATCTCGCGGGCGCTGGCCAATTTGAAAGTCCCATTGAGACGTTCACTTCCATCCCTCAAACCGGATATGTCGAACCTGAAAAACCCTATTCCTTCGGCGACGAAGCCCCCTATGTCCGGGCACTTGCAAAGCAATATCCGCAGCTCAATCCGCATTTTATTACTGGTGCGGATCGCCCCTTTGGCAGCGACCTGGCTGAAATCATGCGGTTGGGTGGGTGGCCCATGCGCAATGAAAGCAATCTGCACTGGATTCACGGGTCATATGAGCAAGCGGCGGGTATTGGTTGTGACGCCATGTTTGCAGGTGCAGCAGGCAATGCCACTTTCAGCTATGACGGGCTGACCGGCTATCCGACTTGGCTGCGCGAAGGGGATCTTGGGCGCTTGGTTGTGGAGCTGCGGGCACGCCGCGATGACCCGCGTTCCTTGCTGCGAAAATTCCTCGCCTTAGCAGTCATGCCTCATCTACCGGCAAGCGTGCGGGATACGATCCAGCAAAGGCGCGGAAGGGATAGCGATCCGTTTGAGAGCTGGTGTCCGATGAAAGCATCCCATGCCGAGTACAGCGGCGCATTGGATCGCGCCTTGGCAGCAGGCTTCGATCCGCGATTCCCTGCCTTGCGCAGCTCGCGCGAATGGCGAGCCAGTGCATTTGAAGAGATGCTCAATCAGGCAGCGGAAATCGAACTCGCGTTCCGCTTGCATCATGGGGTACCCTCCCGTGATCCCACTCTGTTTCAGCCACTGGTCGAGTTCACGACCGGGATAGCAGACGATCAGTATCTGCGCGATGGCGAGGATCGCTGGCTCGCGCGCCGGCTACTCAAGTGCCGGGTGCCCGAGATCGTTTGGCGCGAGCATCGCATTGGGAGGCAATCGCCTGACTGGGCTTTGCGCTTTCAGCGTGACCGCCAGGCATTGCTCGCCGAACTGCAAAGGTTGCGCAATGATAGCCAGCTTGCTGGCATTCTTGATCTGGATCGGCTGGAAGGCGATTTGCGGGATTGGGATGGCTCTGAGGACACCGCTGGCCTCTGGAAGCAAAAGGTCCACTCCGGCGTCAGCAGAGCGCTATCGACAGCCCGGTTCGTGCGCTATGTCGAGCGACGCAATGTCGGGGTCTGATGTGAACTTGGAGAGCAGCGAAGCAAGACATGCGCTTTCGCATGGCGACGCACTTCGCTTTATCCTCGGTTATGTGGGGCCGGGCCACTTGGCGCTGCTTGGGGCGCTTCTGGTTCTGACGTCGCTGAGCGAAGGCCTTGGCCTGCTTCTGCTTGTGCCGGTGACGCAACTCATCGTTGGAATAGATGCAACCAATCTGGAGCCCGCTTGGCTTGGCGATTGGGCGAATGTGCCGCCAGCCGTTTTGCTCGCAGGCGTGGTGGCATTGATCTGCGCGCGCGCGGCGCTGGTCTATGTGACGAATTATCTGCGTACAGAGATTGATCTGTCATTCACTCGCGATCTGCGGCGCGATGCGCATCGTGCGCTCGTCAGAGCGGAATGGCGTTGGCTTGCAGGGCGGCATAGCGCTGATCACGAGGCGCTATTGCTAGGTGAGGCCAACCGCGCTGGAATGCTGTTGGACCAAGCGCTCTTTCTGGCATCAGCAACGATTACGCTCTTGGTCTTGATCGCTGCAGCACTGCTCATTTCTCCAGACCTGACGCTCGGAGTTTTAGCCATAGCTGCCATTTTTGCCCTACCTTTCCTGATACTTAAAGGCCGCACCGCGCGTGATGCGGAAAGCTATGCGGATGCGTATGCCGGTCTGCACCGAGAGGTTTCGGGCGGATTGGCGCATCTGCGTTCTGCCCGTATCGCCGGGGCCGGTTCTGTAATGGAACAGCGCTTTTCGGATGCGAGCGAGCAGGTCCGCACCACTGAGCTTCGCTATGTGCGGCATGGCTTTATGCTTGTCGCCATCGTGCAAGCCGTGGCAGCCGCATTACTCGCCGGAATGGTCTATTTCGCGCTGATCAGAGGCGATGTTGCCTTGAGCATTTTTGTGCCCTTGCTGGCTCTGCTGGCGCGCTCGGCGCCGCTCGCGGGAGCGATCTTGCAAGGCATCCGGCAATGGCGTCACGCACAGCCTGCATTGGCGCGGCTCCGGGGCTTGATCGAAGAGGCGCGCGGTCATGCCGAAGTTGAATTTGTCGGTGCGGGATCGCGGCCGATACAGCTTGAACGAAGCATCGAATTGAAGGATGTAACTCTCAAGTTTGAAGGGCGCGAAGCACCTGTTTTTCATGCATTTTCCGCATCCATTGCCGCGAATTCTGTTACTGCAATTACGGGTCCATCAGGCTCTGGAAAAAGCTCTCTTGCAGACATTGTGAGCGGCCTGATCGAACCTGATGGCGGCACGGTGAGCGTCGATGACACACCGCTTGTCGGCCAAGCGCGCCTGCAGTGGAGAGCGCAAGTCGCTTATGCCGAGCAAGCCCCCTTCCTGTTTGCCGGAAGCATCGCCGAGAACATCGCTTGGGCTGCGCCGGACACGTCTTTTCACGAGGTTCAATCAGCGCTGGACGCGGCTTCTGCTGATTTCATAGATCGCTTGCCGGAGGGCGTGAACAGCGCTGTACAGGAAGAAGGACGGGGCTTTTCCGGCGGGGAGAAACAGCGGCTCGCTTTGGCACGCGCATTGCTGCGAAAACCGCAATTGCTAATCCTGGACGAGGTCACGGCATCGCTTGACCAGTCCAACAAGGATGCAATCATACAAAGTATCGAAATGATGCGGTCAAAATGCACAATCCTCATCCTGACGCATGATGAACAGTTTGCCGCCCTCGCTGATAACGTCATCGACCTCAGTGGTTTAGCGGATGAATCCAATGGCTGACGCATTGCCTGCAGCATATGCAGCCATCCTCGGTATTTGTGCTGATCCCGAGGGTAACCACGAGAATTTGCTCTCGAGATTACCCCTAGATCAGTGGCAGATGATGCGAGATCTCGCCATCAGAAGCCGGGTTGCGCCGCTTGTCGTGCAGACGCTCGACCGATGGAAAGCCGTTCCGAAAGACGCAGCGGAACCCATCGCAGACCTGCGCGAGCAAGCCCGGTTTCATGCGCTCGCTGCGCTTCAGACAGCCTCCGATGTCGGCCATGTGCTCTCCGTGCTTGCGGAGGATGGGCTGGAGCCGATTGTGCTGAAAGGCACGCCGCTCGCTTTCCAGATCTATCCCGATCCGGCGCTTAGACCGCTGCGCGATATCGACTTGCTCCTGAGCGCGGAAGAAACGCTTGCAGCGCAGGCCCTGCTCCTCGCTCATTCCGATTTCGAGCGTGTGCCAGGGGTTGCGCAATATGGCGTCGAGCACAGTCATCAGCTTCCGGAAATCCGCTATCGCAAGTCTGGCCTTGTGATCGAGTTGCATCACCGCTTGAATGCGCGCGGCTGGCCGCAAGAGCCTGAACTTGTCCAGGCAATGCGAACCAATGCCGAGGTCACCTCAGTCCTTGGCCAAGAAGTCCGCGTTCCCAGCCGGCAGGACAATTTTCTCCATCTGCTCGAACATGCAACGTTGCATCACCTGTTCGCAAACGGCCCGCTGGTGTTGGCTGATCTGCATTACCTCACCTCCGCCAGCGAGTGGGACTGGGATGCTATCATGGAGCGTGTAGATGCGCTCGCTCTCACGCGCAGCCTTGAGCTGGTTTGCGCGCTTGCTTCAGAACACGGCGCTACATGGGTTCCCGCCGCGCTTCTCGGCAAGAACACCGTTCCCAAATCACACTGCGCAGCAGCACGCGATGCGATGCTGGCGAGCGAGGACGATACACAGCAGCAGGCGATGCTTGGTCGGCTGGCTGAGCGGTCCGATGGCCGCATGGGCTGGAGCGCCGCTTTCTCGCGTGTTTTCCAGCCGGATGCCGCTCAGCTCAGCATGCTCTCGGGGCATCCCAAAAGCAGCGTCTTCAGATGGCTCGGCTACCCGAAATGGCTCTGGCGCAAAGCAAAACTATTCGCCGACGCGAAGGCTTCTGACGCATCGCGCAAAGCGGCCACTGATCGTCTGGCACTCTCGCGCTGGCTCGAAGGTGCCTGAAAGAGGTTGAAAGCCTGTCGAACTCGCGGGCTCTGCGATTGAAGGCGAACCGGGATTGCGCCATAGCTCGAACCGTCGGCGATTGGATGGAATAGGGAGCAGTAAGTGGCAGGGACACAGCGCAAAGGGATCATCCTTGCGGGCGGGTCCGGCACGCGGCTTTATCCTTTGACCCAAGGCGTGTCGAAGCAGCTGATGCCGGTGTTTGACAAGCCGATGATTTATTACCCGCTGAGCACGCTGATGCTGGCGGGCATTCGCGATATCCTCGTCATAACGACGCCGGAGGACGCGGAGCAGTTTCAGCGCGTGCTGGGTGATGGCTCGCAGTTCGGGGTCAGCATTTCCTATGCCGAGCAGCCCAAGCCTGAAGGCCTCGCGCAGGCCTATCATATCGGAGCTGATTTCGTTGCAGGCCATCCAAGCGCGCTCGTTCTGGGTGACAATATCTTTTACGGCCACGGCCTGCCCCAAGTCCTGCAAGCCGCCGACGCGCAAAGCACTGGTGCGTCGGTCTTCGCCTACCGCGTCAACAATCCGCAGGCTTACGGCGTGGTTGCATTCGATGGTGCTGGTCAGGCGGTGTCCATCGAAGAGAAGCCTGCAAACCCCAAGTCCAACTATGCCGTCACAGGCCTCTATTTCTATGACAAGACAGTCGTCGACCGCGCGCGCGATCTTGCCCCGTCCAGCCGCGGCGAGCTGGAGATTACTGACCTCAACCGGCTTTATATGGATGATGGCACGCTAAGCGTCCAAATCATGGGGCGCGGCTTTGCCTGGCTCGACACCGGCACGCATGGCAGTCTGCTTGATGCAGCCAGCTATGTCCGCATCACGGAAGAGCGGCAGGGTCTGAAGATCTGCTGCCCTGAAGAAATCGCGTGGCGCCAAGGTTTTATCGATGATGCGCGGCTGGAAGAGATCGCACAGCCGCTGAGGAAATCCGGCTATGGCGAGTACCTCCTTTCGCTGCTGAGCGGAGCCTGATCAGCGATGCAAGTGATCGAATGCGATATTCCAGGGCCACTGATTATCGAGCCTCGCGTCTTCGGCGACGAGCGGGGCTTCTTCATGGAAAGCTGGAATGAAGCTGCTTTTGCCGAGGCAGGCCTCGATCTCACATTCGTGCAGGACAATCACAGCCGCTCGCAAAAGGGTGTGCTGCGCGGGATGCATTTCCAGAACCCGGGCGCGCAAGGCAAGCTGGTGCGCGTCACAGCAGGCGCAGTCTTTGATGTCGCCGTCGATTTGCGGAAGTCTTCGCCGCATTTCGGTGAATGGGTGGGGGTAGAGCTGAGCGCTGCAAACAAGCGGATGTTCTGGGTGCCTGAAGGCTTCGCACACGGCTTCCTGACGCTCGAAGACAATACGGATTTCCTCTACAAATGCACTGCGCCATACGCGCCGGCGCACGAGCATTCGCTGGCGTGGGATGATCCGGCAGTCGGGATCGACTGGCCGCTCGCGGGCCTGGATGTGCAATTGAGCGCGAAGGATCGCGCCGGCAAGCGACTGAACGAGATCGGGGCTTTCTCATGAAGGTGCTGATCTTCGGTGCGGGTGGTCAGGTCGGGGCTTCGCTCCTCGCTACAGCGCCTGCGAAATACACCCTTGAGGGGGCCGCCCGCGCGGACTGCGATCTTTCCAGCGAGACCGCCCTCGAAGATTTCATCGCGGCGCGGGAGCCCGCGCTCATCATCAATGCGGCTGCCTACACCGCCGTTGACGCAGCCGAGAGCCATATCGAAGAATGCTATGCCATAAATCGTGATGCGGTAGGAATCATGGCGCACGCCTTGCAACGATGGGAAGGTAAGCTGGTTCACTTGTCGACCGATTATGTCTTCGATTGTCGATCGAGTCGCCCCTATCTCCCGGACGACCACAGGCATGCGCTCGGCGTGTACGGAAAGTCCAAAGCAGCTGGCGAGGATGCGCTGCGCAGGGGCGACCTGCTGGTCCGCGGGTCGTGGATCTATTCTGCTGGCGGAGCCAATTTCGTCACCACTATGCTGCGTCTGATGTCCGAGCGAGACGAAGTCCGCGTCGTGGCCGACCAGATCGGCGCACCGACATGGGCTACTGGGCTTGCCAAGACGATATGGGGCCTCATTGCCGCAGAGGCGAACGGCACATTCCATCATAGCGATGCGGGCGTGGCCAGCTGGTACGATTTCGCCGTCGCAATCCAGGAAGAGGCGCGAGCCATCGGCCTGCTCGAAAGAAGCATCCCGATCATTCCCATCGCCAGCAGCGAGTATCCCACCGCTGCCCGGCGTCCTGCCTTCTCGCTGCTCGACAGCAGCGCAACTCGCGATCTGCTGGGCGATGGATACACGCATTGGCGCGATAATCTTCGCAAAATGCTGAAAGAGGAACAGGCTCTTGGCTAATCTGATGGTCACTGGCGGTGCCGGCTTTATTGGCGGCAATTTCGTCCATTACTGGGCGGAAAAGCACCCGGATGACGCGCTGATCGTGCTCGATGCGCTGACCTATGCGGGGAATGAATCTACGATTGCGGGGGTCGAACAAGCAGAGCTGGTTGTCGGCGATATTTGCGATACGGAGCTGGTCGAAAAACTGCTGCGCGAGCGCGACATTTCGACGATCGTGCACTTTGCAGCGGAAAGCCATGTCGACCGATCGATTACCGGGCCTGACGCATTCATCGAGACCAACATTCTCGGCACGAACAGCTTGCTGAAGGCGGCGCGCAAGGTCTGGCTCGATGAAGGTACAGGCCAGCCGCACCGCTTCCATCACATATCAACTGACGAAGTGTTCGGCTCGCTCGGACCCGAAGACCCGGCTTTCCACGAGGCGACGCCCTATGCACCAAACTCGCCTTATTCGGCATCCAAGGCGTCGTCCGATCATCTGGTGCGCGCCTATCATCACACCTTCGGGTTGGAAGTGACGACAAGCAATTGCTCGAACAATTACGGGCCCTATCAGTACCCTGAGAAGCTGATCCCGCTATTTCTCTTGAACGCGCTCTGCGGCAAGCCGCTGCCGATCTATGGCGACGGTATGAATGTGCGCGACTGGCTCCATGTCGAGGATCATTGCCGCGGGATCGAGGCATGCCTGGATCGAGGAACGCCGGGTGAGACCTACAATATAGGCGGCGGGGCAGAGCTGCCCAACATGGCGGTCATCGATACCGTTTGTGCAGAAGTGGATTTGGCATTTGCGCATGTAGAAGGGCTCGCTGATCGTTATCCCGATGCGCCCGCAGCGCAGGGCCGAAACAGCTGGGAGCTCAAGACTTTCGTGGAAGACCGTGCAGGGCATGACCGTCGTTATGCGATCGACGAGACAAAAGCGCGCGCTGAGCTTGGCTATGCGCCTGCGCGCGGGTTTGATGAAGGCTTGCGCAGTACGCTACGCTGGTATCTGGACCGCGAGGATTGGTGGAAGCCTTTGCTGAAGGAAATCAGATGACTGCTGAGGCATGGCCGAAGGACTGGCTAGAACCAGTGCATGCCTGCCTCTTTTGCGGCTCCAGCGAGCTGGAGCCATTTCTCGATGGAGTGCGCGATTGGTACTTTGAGGCTGTACCCGGCGAGTTTACCTTCTCGCGTTGCCTTCGCTGCCAATCACTGGTGTTAGACAATCGTCCGCGACCTGAGCACATTGCGAAGGCCTATGCCGGATATTACACAACGGCAGAGCACCCCCCCGATGACGAAGCTCTTTCTGTCAAAGGGGCGCTCAGGCAAAGGGTCAGGATTGGTTATGCAAGGGCGAGATTTGGGGCTTCGTCTGACGTCATAGATCAAGGCATCGCCTTCGCGACACGCTTCTTGCCGGCCCGCAAACGCTCGATTGAAATCCAGTACCGTTTCCTTCCCGAGGCTCAGGACAGGCAGCTTCAAGTGCTTGATTATGGCTGCGGCAATGGCGACTATTTGGAGCGTGTTGCAGAGATTGGTCATGAGGCTTTGGGTGTCGATTTCGATCCCGATGCCGTCAGCCTTGCCCGCTCGCGCGGTCTAAACGTGATCGAGAATGACGCTATTGATGAGGGTGCGTTCAAGCAACGCTTTCACCATATTACTGCCAATCATGTGCTAGAGCATGTCGATGATCCTGTGCGGCTGTTGAAGCGCTTCCACGCTTGGCTGAAGCCAGGTGGTAATTTGTTTCTGGAATTGCCTAATGCCCGATCTCGCGGGCTCAGCGCAGATGGCAGGTTCTGGCGCGGGCTGGAGGCTCCGCGTCATTTTGCACTGCCTTCCAAGTCGGGATTAGATAGTGCGCTTGCTCGAAGCGGCTTTGTGGACTTCGATCAAATCGAACGGCCGGAGCTCGAAGAGGCTATGGCGAACCATGCACTCGCAATCAAAAAGCGCTTTCCGCAAGTTAGTTCAGGTGTGGGACTTCCAGGGGACCCGTCCGAAGGCGAATTCATTACTGCTATTGCCCGCAAGGGTGCATAAGCGCTTATCCCGTTTGCACCTCACGGCTTTAGGAGCGTTGGCATTGCGCGGACTAACATTTCTCAAACGCTTGTTCGGCCTGAAACAAGGCCCGGTTATGCTTGCGAACAAATACCCGCAGTATGAAATTGGGAGGGGCAGCTACGGAGAGCTAAAGATCGTTGACTATGGCGAGGGCACAAAGCTCCGGATGGGGGCGTACTGCTCCGTCGCGCAAAACTGCACCATTCACCTTGGCGGCGGCCATCGTAGCGACTGGGTGACGACCTATCCATTTTCTGTTCTTGAGCCGAGCTTGTCCGATATCCCCGGGCATCCGATTTCGCGCGGTGACGTCAATATCGGGAGCGATGTATGGATCGCCAGCGATGTGACAATCCTTTCGGGGGTCACCATAGGTCACGGAGCCGTGATCATGACGGGAGCAGTCGTTACTCGCGACGTGCCTCCATATGGGATCGTCGGTGGCGTTCCCGCAAAGCTTATCCGTTCCCGGTTCGAAAACCAGATCATTGAGCAGCTTTTGGAAATTGCTTGGTGGGATTGGCCAGCTGATCGGATCACGGCGGCAGGACCGCTCCTTCTTTCCGATGATATTTCTGAGTTCATCGAAAAGGCAAAGCGAAACGAGGTCTAGGCGACGTAGACCATTACAAATTGTGCGATGCTTAGGCGTGAGCCGCCTCGTTCGCGCGAACAAACTTTTGCAGCAGAATGGTCGAAACAACGTTCCGCAAGATCGCGATGGTCAAAATTCCCATCGCAGCACCAACGATGCCCAATCGAGAGATTGCGTAGGCACCGATGCAGATGCCCATCAGAGTTGCAAAGATCTCGATCGAAAGCGCAACCCTATGCTTGCCTATCATGATCAAAGCGGCTCCAAGCGGGCCGAAACCGAGGTGTATAAGCTGAGCGACGATGAGTAGCTGGAGTGCAGCTGCGCCTTGCGTGAATTCTTCTCCGAATAGCGCAAGTACGAAGTCGGGTTTCCAAATGACTAGCGCTGCGAATGGCAGTGCCAGTCCAATACCGACCAACCCCACCTTATGTGTGAGTGTAGCGACTTCGCGAAATCGTCCGTCGCTTGCAGCCTTTGACAGCCAAGGGCTTGTCATGGTCGCAAAGGAAGAGTTGATCAGCATTATCAACCCCGCAATTTGAAAGGAAACGCGATAAATCCCCGTGCTTGCCGCGCCTTCAAAGAAGGTAACAAGTGATAGGAGAAGCCATTCGTTCGCCGTTGCGAGCAAATAGGGGGCTGCAACAACAACCCCAGCAAACTGCGCGGGAGTTGGACTGCGAAAACCGGCGAAACCTCCAATGAGCTGGCGAGAAGCGGAGATTGCAAGTAATCCTACTAGAACGACACCGCCAGCGTACAAGTACGCGGGTGTAAAGGCATCATTTGGTCCGCCAAACGCGACCAGTGCGAGTAGGCAAAGCGCGGTGAAGCCAGTGTAGGCCACCCCATCGAGTGACTGAGAGAGCAAGACCCTTCGACCAGTGCGCAGCAATGCGCAGGACAATCGGATAACTGGAAGTACTAGCACCAACGGGCTCAGCACATAGATGAAAGTCGTGAGCTCTGGCTCCGCACCTAAGGTTTGCGTGAGAAACGGGGCTGCTAGCACCAGTCCTGCAAAAAGGCACACGGCAAATATAAGTATGTTTCGCAGGGATCGACCGTAAAGCTGTGCGGCGACGCCTTTTGTCCTGTCGCTGATTGCCCCCCCCAGCTCTCGGATCAGGACAATATCAAATCCAGACAAGGCGATTATCGAAGCAAGCCCTGCTGAAACGAGAGCAAGCTGGAAAAGCCCCAAAGAGCTCGCACCGAACTGTCTTGCGATCAGCCAGCTCAACGCAAAGCTTGCGATTGCGCCAAAGGCTTTCAGGGCGAAGCCTATGCCCAAATCAACTCTGAGTTTCGGATCAATCGCGCTCATCATATCGCCGCTCGCTTGAACCTGTGTCTTTCACGAGCGTCCAGCCGCTTACCGCATTGTAACCGGACATTTATCAATCGCACATCTAATCCCCGAGCCGAGTTTTTAAGTGGTGCGGAGACGCAAAACACCTGCTGAAGAAGACAGAACCGGCAGCGCTAACTGTAAATGTGGCACCGGAGAAAGGGAACCTTTGAACGCACATCAGTCCAAAGTATTTTGCATTGGTTTCCAGAAGACCGGCACAACCAGCATGAACAAAGCGCTCAGTTTGCTCGGCTATCGGGTCAAGAGCGTGTTCGGACGCGATCTGACGCTCGAGAGCTTGTCAGAGCAGTATGTCAGGCATGGGCTGGAGATTGCTGCGGGCTACGATGCTGTTGAGGATATGCCTTGGCCGCTTCTTTTCCGCGAACTGGATAGCAGGTTCCCAGGTTCGAAATTCATTCTTACCGTGCGCGACACAAACTCATGGTTTAATTCGATCGCTGACCATTTTGGCACGGCGCCTGATGTGATGCAGCAGCTTACTTATGGCGCAGACGCTCCATACCCTGTGGGGCACGAAACGCGCTATCGTGGCGTTTATGAAGCCCACAATGAAATCGTTCGCGAGTATTTCGCGGACCGTCCGTCGGATCTGCTCCAGATGGACCTGGCAACCGGCCATGGATGGGCGGAACTAGGCAGTTTCTTGAACCGAACTGACACACCAGAAGGTCCTTTCATTCGCGCCAACTCAAAAGAGGAACGGGAGTCTCTCTCGTACCGGCTGAAACGCAAAGTCCAGCGTATGAAACAGCTTTTGCCACAGCGATGATGCTTTCGTTCTCTACGCTGGCGGTCCGCAGCCTAAAGATGCTCCACGCTGAATTCTAGCAACGTGTTATGTCGTGTCCCGTTCGCAAGGGGCGACATGAACATCACCGCAGATGTCGGTGGCAAAGCAAATGGTAGAATTTGTGCGCGATCTTTATTTGGCGCTTGCAAGGCGCCAGCGAATGTTACCGTCCATTCACCTCCAATAAGGTCAACGCAAACCTCCTGTGTTGCGCAATCCGGATAGACCCACGTCTTGTTGCCAGTGGTGATCCGGAATGACCCATCCCAGTGACGAGACAGTATGAAATGGGAGCTGAAAGGACTATCTAGTTTTGCGAGCCCCCAGCAGACGCCGCCACCCTGTCCCCAGCGCGCCTTGAATCTCAACCCGTCTGTTCTTGCGAGATCGTCAGTGTGTTGTACCCAGTCGCTATGTGAAACCACTGACAGCGCTCCATTGTGGACGGAAATGGCCCCGCCGCAACCATCGACGAGCTGATAGCTGGATTGGGCCTCTAGACTTGTGCCGTCGGCATACGCTTCAAAATCGTCGGTGATCTTCGACACTTGGCTCCAAGTGGTAACCAAAAAGTCGGAAGAGTGTGAACCAATTGAAAGTGTGGCAGTGGTCGTTTGGCCTGAAATGAGAGAGCTCATGGCTCGAACTTCAATCTGGTCTCCGCGTTGCACAAAGGTATTCGCACCGCTCCAGTCGCCATTGTTTATTCGGAATTCCCCATCAACAATGGATATAGGCAAGTTCCTGCCAGCAGACAGCCTCGCGACCTTGATTGTGCTTTGGCAAATTGCGAATGACTGAGGCGGGACGTCGAATGCAGCAGCGAGCGTGAAAGGAGCTCCATCTTCTTCAACGCTAGGCGTGTTCGACCATGAGAGGTCTTCCAGCGCCAACGGTAGTGACGGCCTGGTGGCGGCCGCATCAGCGACTTCGTTAAGCGCAAGGAAGTTTGCATCAAATCCCGACAACTCACATGTAACGCTTATCTGGATCGGCGTATGGTCGACACGATCAGCATCGGCGAACCACAGCGTCGTGCGCCAAGTTTGCCCATCTTTCCAGCAGCCATTGCGCTCAACGATCTGCGCGCCAGTGATGGCGCTGAGGACGCGATCTCCAACCGGGTTCGCGTCAGCGCTTTGGAAATGCTGATAGCTTGGCCAATCTCGATTGCCAGCGCGATCGGTTATTGTTCCTCTAATCGAGACTTCGTCGCGCCCGGATGGCGTTAGGATACCCCCCGAACTTGCCGACAATTCAAAACGAGGCACTGCCGAGCCATTTGCTGGACCAGGATTGAATGGGTTGCCTGGAAGCAGGCTTGGAAGTTGGGTTTCGCCTTCGAGAATTTCGTAGCTGCGCAGGTTGGCAGTGGCCTGACCGTCCTGCGTACCGGTAACAGTCCATGCACCCATGATATCAACTTGTGGGTGTGCGGCAATCGAACCTGTGCCGATGCTTTGCTCGACCCAGTCCTGTAATTGCGCAGAATTGTGTGAGATATCGACCAAAAAGCCGAGATAGTTAAACTCAGCATCCCGGATCACGTTCGTGTAATCGGCGATGCGCCCATTCGCGAAAGTAGAATTGTAGCATTGCGTTCCGATATCAATGGCAACTCCACTTCCAGGACCTTTAAAGTAGAAGTCTTTGAACATGTAATTGGCGGCGTATCCAAGACCCTTATAGGGAGCCTTGGCGTGCAGCTTGATGCCTTGACTGGTCATCGGCTCAACGGCAACTTTATCGCGATCTTTGTGATCTGAGACGACGAATCCCTCTTCGCAATCATGACATGAGTTATCGTCAAACTTTGGAATCTGGGCCTGCAGGTGACGGCAACCTTCTTCCATACTGACGCTAACAGCAGACGGGTCGAGCGGCACACCCACGCCCATCGTGACGGGGTGGGCATAACGCAGGTTGCGATATTGGAGGCTACTATTGCCAGAAGAACAGCTGTGATTTTGTCGCCAGCTGAAAGCTGAATTTGCGCTTCCGGCCCAACAATTCCTCAGGATCACTTGGCGCGCTTGGTTATGAAAGGCCGTACCATGATGCCCGCTCATGAATCCTAAGAGTTCATGATGATCGCCGGATGCGGCCGGTATAAACCCATCCCCAGGACAGTTCGAGGAATAGCAGTTCTCCCACTGTCCAATCTCCGAGCCCAATTCTGTCGAGAACCCCGTTGCGCGGAATCCGTGCACAATGCAGTCCTTCAGATGGGCGCGGCTGTGGTTTTGGACATACCCTCGACCGGGTGAGACTGTACCCGGCGAATTATGGATGGCTAACCCTTCGGAGATCGTTGCCCGACGGCCAAAGAATGGGCCGCACCAATAATCGTGCACAGCATAGCGTTCGATCGGATTTTTAGCATCAACTAGAAATTCCCTGCCTTCCGCCTCGCGCAGCCCCGAAGCAGTATCGTTTTGTCCTGGTACGAAGAGACTCGCATCAATACGACTGCGCCCTAAGTCCTTGAACTCAGCAAATTTGCGCACACAATCTTCGTGGAACATGTGCATAGTGTGCGCGCGGCGATGCGCATTGCTGCCTTTTTCGTCGGTGCAAAATCCGAAGATACATATTGATCGCGTTAGATTCTGGACCGGAAACCGCAGATTGACGGGCGTTCCGTCATTGAGTGCATCGCTGTGATTGACGTGATTGTAAAAGAGCGCTGAGTCCAATGTGACGGACCCGCCGGTTATTGCGGTTATGGTTCGAATCTCGTCTTGAGAATTGATCTTGAAACTGGTCGCGAAATGCTGCTTGCCGGACCACTCGTCAGGCATGTCGGCATTGTCAGAGCGCTCCGGCCCCCAATATCCAAGTGGTCCCGTGTAGCGCGCATCCACGCTATCTGGATCAGTAAATGCTGTTCCGGGAATGAGAATTCTGTCTCCTACATTCCAGCGATCCGGGATGTGCTCAAAGCTCAGCTGTTGCGAACCTGCAGCAACGTCCTCGACGAATACTGCGGCGCACTTCTCTTCCCCCCAGATGCGTAACTTGCCCATGGTTACAAAACCAAGGCGTAAGCTCGCCTCGGGATCGTCTAGACCAATCAGTCCAATCGCTGCCTTTGGAACGCGTCTACCAGCGTGTATGAGCCCGCTATCCAAGACTGGATTTCCCGCATGGCCGATTTCAACTTCGCTACCGCTTAGCGCAAAGAGATTCTCAGTAAGCAGGAAGGTTTGCACTGACGGATCGAACCGAAGTCGGGCGCCCGTTTGGACGACCACGCCCTTCAGGGCAAACGACGCATACGCACTGCGCGCGGACGCGCTGTCATCCTCGATCTCTGCCAAAATTTGCCCGACATTGGATGTCCCGATTGGCGTGATGATATCGTAAACGACCTCATGCCGAATTTCCACGACTGACCCTGCTGTTGGTAAGGTCCCTCCATCCCAGGTCGAGGCAGATGACCAATTGCCGCTCCGAACACTGCGATGTGTCGCATTGCCAAGCGATGTATCGATCTCGGATTCCAGCGCGGCTACATCGTGCCAATAATCCGGATCGATCCCAAGTTCGCCATCGCGCGAGCCTGACAATGTCATCTGATAGTTTATTGTATTGTCAGGTTCTTCAGGAAGATTTGTCTGAGCTGCGTTCGAAAGCAACCATTGGTTGGCCTTCTCGCTTGCGAGCGCATGGTCGGCGACTGTGGTTTCATCGATCACCACTACACAACGCAAGATGCCACCCAGAGAATCGCCGGGACGTCCGATTACGAATTCACTCCATTCGCTCGCATCGATGCCTTGCCATTCGATTATATGCTCTTGACCATCATCGAGTGCATCATGCAGCGCGTCGGAATCTGTGACTTGATTGCCGTCAACGAGACAAGTGCCGGCCAGGGCAATCGCTATACCATCCTGATATCGGCCCGGGCCACCGGAACCGTTCGAAACTGGCGTTCCGCGTGCATCATCGGCATTTTTCGCGAATGCAAGCAGCGCGGTAAAGGTGCCGCCTGAAATGGGATAGCGAATGTTGTTATTGGCGCTCTCGTGTGAAAAGACCGCGCCGAGTTTGCTATCGATAACGGGTCTTTGAGTAGCAAAAGCTTGTGTGAAATGGTTGCCGTGACCGGAAAGATCGGTTGCGATCCAACCAATGGTATCATCCGCTTGCCTTAGATCAGCAAAGGCGGACTGCGTTGACCCAGCCAAAGCAGCGGCTAGCTCCTCGGCGGTGGTCGGAGCTTCTGAAAGGTCGCCGACGCCTATTGTAACGATAGTATCGTTCGGGCTGTTTGCTCCCTCCGGGTGGGTCTCACGCAATACGATCTGAAAGGATTGGTTCTCTTCGAAATCGACGTTGGTGCTTCCGCATGTGATGTTTTCTCCATCTAAGGCGAAACGGTCTCCGGCACTGTCGATCAAGGTGAGTGTTGCGCCATTGGTTTGCCCAATGACTGTGCCAATGATTGATCCCTCGAGGGCATTTTCAGCCACATGAGCGTTGGATAGAGCGAGGGTATGGAGCTCAATCTCACCAACATTAGAAACAAGTACCGTTAGTAGGGTGTCGCGGGGGCTGTTCGCCGCGTCGCTATGCGTCTCGCGGACGGTGATCAGGTGTTCCCTCTGATCCTCATAGTCCAACGATGGACCGTTCACCGTTAGAGCGTCGCCGATGACGCTAAACCGGCCGTCGGCATCATTTGTAAGGTCGAGGATTGAGCCGGCTGTTCTGTTCACAAACGTGCCAATTTCCAAACCTGCTTGCGCGTTTTCAGGCACTGCATTGCTTGAAAGATTCAGCTCATTAAGCACGGCTTCTGCCGCATTCGCTACGTTGATAGTGAGTTCAGTTTCGCGCGGACTATTGTACGCGTCTGGAAGGCTCTCCTGAACCACTATCGAATGGGTTTGAGCGCTTTCAAAATCGAGCGGTGTTTGGCCGGTCACCAGTTTTGCGTTTGTCAGCGCGAACCTGCCGCCAGCATCATCAAGCAGGCTCAAACTGCTTCCTGCCGAGACGTTGAGTAAAGAGGCGAAGACAGTGTCTGGCACCTCACCCTCAGCAATGGCATGTGCGCTTAGCGTTAATTCGCCTAGGGCCACTTCCTGCACATTTAGCACAGTAATGTCGAATGAAGTCTCTTTTGGACTGTTGCCAGCACTACCATGTGTTTCTGCAATGGTGATATTGTGCGATTGTGCAGTCTCGAAATTGAGCGGCACGCTACCTAGAACAAGGGCACCATTGGAAATCGCAAACCGCCCTCCTGCTGAATCGCTAAGTGTCAGAGTTGATCCGATTGATGTGCCTATGATGGTCGATACAAGATGACCAATCGCTCCGGCTTCCGATACTTTGTCATGCGCAAGTCCGAGCTCAGACAGCATCGCAACAGGTTCTGGCAGCAGAGAGGATTGAGCGCCAACTGCATCTGCAAGTCGCCGCTTTGCGCCAAGACGATCGTACGCGACCACCGGCTTCTTCATATTGGACAGTAGCGCCCCAGAGGGAGAAAAGTTCTCGTTATTAGCATCTGCGAAGAGGTCTGCCTCTTCCCCGGCTTGAACCGTTTCCGTTGCGCCGGCGAGGATCGTTCCCGAGGCATGGATGTGATTGTCCTTTACAACACCAAGGCCGATGTCGGGTCCGTCGCTGATGAAGCTTTCGAACACATTGTTTGCGATGAGCGAGTATTCTCCGAGAGGCCCGTCGCGTAGCAAAAGATGCTGCCTGCTCAATGTATTGTGCGCGATAACCACATGGCTCTTGGCACCTGTGCGGCTGATTTGGCTAAAGCCGCTGAAGTCTTCTATCTCATCAAAAGTATTGTTCACATAGAAGCAGTCTTTAATATTGAAATTGCTAGACAGCCAAATTATCTGTCCTTGAAAATCGAGTGTTCGGTTCGCTTCAATGATCGTGTTTTCAGTGTCCGCGCCTGAGGACATCTGTGAAAAATCGCTGTGAAGATCGATAAAGGTCTGGAAGGTGGTGCCAACTAACCCAACCGGCTCGTCGTCAAATGTGAAGCCGCGGCCCTCTATAACTCCGACGTGCCCGGCCTGACGAGTGTCATCATGGAGAATGGCTGCCCAATCGGCCAGCGCGGCGCTTTGATTGATGAAGTCAACTAGGTCGCTGACCCAATATGTGCCGGAATCTGATTCCCAGTTTGCAGTAAGGCTGTCATAGCTAGCGACGTCATTTCCCTCGACCCGGAAGATAAACCTGCGATACGCGTTCGAACCGGCTCCTCCCTTCAAGCTCGATAATGTCGCACTTCCCGAGCCTGAATAGCTAATGGTAAGCGCATCAAGGTGAGTCCGGAAAAAACTGCTATCATGGTTTATGACGGTATTACCTATTAGGCACCGCGGTTGAGCCGCGAAATCGTTGTAGCAGTTGTTGGCTTTGCAACCGCGAACCAGGTTCGCATTGGCGACGGGCGAGTCGATGCCTTCAAAAGTTGCTTCGGTAAACCAGGGAGAGTTTCGTACCGCCGTTGCGCCGTTACGGGTGGTTCCATTCCAAAGCGAGATGTGCCCGTCCGTATGAAGCAAATTGCAACCATCTAGCCAGTGGTCTCCTAGCCCTTCATTGAAGAGCACTTCGATACTGGACATATCCAGAATTACATTGGCTCCCTTGAAGCGCAGACGGTCATATTTGCTTCGCATATGACCGGTTGTATCGCCGTCGTATCCAATGGTGGCCGCAACTCCGTCTGCAGCTGTAATCGTGGCATACCCAGTGCCGACATAGGCTGCTCCAATCACGACATCTGCAACGGAATATCGACCCGTCTTGCCTACCGTGATCAGCGGGTTATTTGCACCTGCCTGCCAAGCGGCGTGCAATGCTTCCGAAATGTCACTCGAGGTTTGAGGAGCGGCGGCGTTGTCCGGATCGACGGTCCATTCGAAATCGTGCTCATTGTCTGTCAGTGTGTACGCAAATGGACCGATAGCCCTACTTTGCAAGGCTGGGTCGGCAGGCACCGCTTCGGCATAGAGATGAGCTTCGCCGACTAGTTCGTCCGGTCGTTTGAGACGGATCCACCAGGCGCGATAGGCCACGAATTCTCCATTCGCATCTTGAAACGCCCGCAATGAGGGTGCGGGTATTTCGTGGGTATTGCCTTCGAATGTGACGCGGACATGAGACAATCCGTTGCGATCAAGAAGAGTGCCCTCATTGTTGGCCCAAGCTGAAAACCCGACCAGAAGCTCATCTGTGAAATGCTGATTTGGAGGGACGATCAGGCGGATTGCCGGCTTCGCTGTGGTTCGAACCGGATCGGTCGGAATCACCGTGAAGCCAGATCCAGGTGTACCGTCCCATCGAGGACTAGGTGTGAGTTGAGCGACCCCCTGAGGAAGCGGTCGACCGTTACTACGCCGTCTGCCGGCAGGAAATCCCAGTCCGAGCCTCGGCATCAGGCCAGTCCTACCAGATCGCTGGCATCCGTTCCCGTCGCGCGAACTTGGGACACTCTGACATCGAGAATGGCGCCGCTAGCCACGTTCACGAATGTAACCGGAGAGGTGTTGTCCACCGGAACTAAGGTTACTCGGCCACCAGAACCCACATAAAGTGCTTTGGTAACTACGGGTAGGTTTTGCGCATCGTTAGGAATGATGGCGAAGCAATAGCTCGAAGGCGCAATCAAACTGTCTGATGAGCTGTCAAACTTGTCGGATACCATATTCTTCTCCGCATTGGAACAAAAGAAGAACGATGTGTATGTTGCCGAGCTAGCAGTAGGAAAGCACTAATTATCCTATACCGGCAGATTGCCGATTGATTGCCCTTCTGCGATCTGCAAGGTCATGAACGAAGCTTGAGAGACTGCTTGACTATGGCAAACGCCATTACTGCACTGCAAAACCAAAGGCCGGTAACGCCATCTGGAATGCCGAGAAGGCCTGCGAAGCATGCTGCGCTTGGACCTTTGCTTCCGCTTGTACTGTTGGTTTATGCATGCCTCCTCCCACAAGAAGTGCATGTCGATATCGCAGGGCAGACCATTTTTGCGTATCGCGCGACTTATCTGGCGTTAACTCCGTGGATTGTCGTGCAGTTGCTTCGTCGCAGGTTCACTCCCAGATTGCTCGATGCCATGGTGCTTATTGCCAGCATCTGGATCGTTATCTCATTTTCCTACGTCTATGAAGGGCTTACAGGAGTTGTCCGAGGAAGCGCGTTAGCGCTTGATTTGATCTACCCATACCTGATCACGCGCATATGCCTTAGATCTCTAATGGATTTGCGCCGCTTGCTTGTGTTGGCAGCGCCCGGTTTGGCCACAGTGACCTTTTTGATGATGATCGAGAGTGTGACACATACTCCTCTCGTTCGTCCGGCTGCTTCGACCATTTTTGGCAATCTGCCTCTGTACCGAGACGGCGTTGCCGTAGGCGACTTCAACGTGAAGAGCGAGGTTCGACTTGGCTTGATGAGAGCGTATGGCCCGTTTTCACATCCGATACTGGCAGGTGTATTGTTGGCCAGTTTCATTCCTCTTTATTTCAATTCGGGATTGCGCAGTTGGCCTCGGTGGCTGGGCTCACTTGCTGGTTTAGGGGCCGTTTTCTCACTTAGCTCCGCTGCGTTCCTGGGCCTGCTGATTTTCACAGGTCTGCAGGCTTATCGTTGGTGTGTTGAACGCATTTCGTTTGTAAGCTGGAAGATGTTTATCGGGTTCTCAGGCATAGCACTTGTCGGGCTTCAGGTTGCGACCGAGAATGGGGTAATTCCGTATCTTGGTCAGTTTACTCTGAATCCCGGCACCGCATATTATCGCAGACTTATTTGGGAGTACGGGACTGATTCCGTAGCAGCGCACCCGTTGTTTGGGATCGGTTTTCAGGGGTATGAAAGGCTAGACTGGATGCCAGAAAGCGTCGACGCGCACTGGCTCATGTTGGCGATCCGCCATGGCTTGATCCCAGCCATTCTACTTTTGGCGGTTGCAATCTGTGTCATTGTCATCTTGTCTAAACGTTCAGTACGGTCGGTTGGCACAGATCGTCGTTCATATTTTGGTGTCATCTCCGCTTTCACCATTATTATCGTTGCCGGCTTCACGGTTACGTATTTTGGATCAATGGGGATCTGGTTTGCGATTGTCCTGGCAATCGGAGTATCGCTATCGGAGGATGCCAGCTCGTCATTGAGACGTCCGATAACATTACCATCACAGAAGCGTTTCTATTCAGATGCGCCTTCAGTGTCGGCGCAACGCGTTGGTCAATGATGCGTGAGCTTGCTGCCGCCATCACTAAGAGCAGCAATCGAAGAATTGATGCAAGCCGCTCTGAACGCTTTGCCGGTATACTGCTATTGTCAGGAGCCCCCGTCCGCTGCCGTCGCAAGTCCCTTGGCGAAAGCGGAGGCGATTGCATCTCGTTGAAACTTAGCAGCGTGGTCTGAGGTCTGCCACCGCGCTATCTCTGCTTTTAGCGCAGTCTCGCGCTCGATGATTATCTTCATACTTTCAGAGATTTCGTGTGGATCTCGTGGGTCCACTGCAATAGCGAAAGGCATGTCGTCAAAGTAACCGTCTACCGCGCGCCCCTTGGGGTAGATGATCGGCAAACCTGCAAATAGAGCTTCAATGAAAACGAGACCAAAACTCTCATGGAGTGAAGGCAGCACAAAACCTATCGCCGCATTGAATCGATCAGGGATGGCGCTGTGGTCGAGGGGACCGCTAAATCGAACATTGCTTCGTCGCCCGACGAGCTTTTCGCAAGCTGCCATATCGGCATCCGTCCCCCCGCCGATGATATCGAGATGCGTTTCCTGCACTGAGTTCTGGAGGCGGGCCATAGCTTGAATTAGCGCCGCGAGGTTCTTTAATTTGTGGTTCTTGAGGTGAAAGGCCGAAACGAAACCGTTACCGGCTAGCCGTGGAGCCAGCGGACTGTCTAGCTCGGTCGGGCAAGGCAGCAAGACAGTTGGCCCATCTCTTTTTCCAAGTCTGTCTTCGACGCTCTCGAGTGCCCAAGGCGCAAACGGAAACACAACTCCCGCTTGTCTGAAGATGCGCGCAAAAGCCTGCGTAAGATCAGGCCGCGCCCGCAGGATTTTCGTGTCCGTATTGCCTTGAATGGAGAGCGCGAACGGCACCTTAAAGTGTGCGGCAAGCCTTTCCGCAATTATGCCTTCGATCGTTAGCTTGTGCCCGATTATCAGATCAGGTTGTGGTTGATCTCTCAGCTTCGCAATCAGCGCCTCGCTAAGCCGGCGAAGCATGGTCTCGTGCATGAAACCTTTCGCGGGGGCGCAATAGGTCAGTGCAATTCCGGCATCAAATTCCTGAATGGAGCTGATCACATTCGAACGATCTGCGAGCAGCGGCAACATATTGCTCGAATCCGGGGTCTCGCGATTGAGCGAGATCACAAAATGGTTGGCATCTGCGCTCGTTAAGGCGACCAGTTGGCGGATTACTGGTGTCTTCTGCGGCTCAATCGGATCGGGAAAATCAGCTGAAATATGCCAAATATTCAGTTTGCTTGGGTGCCCAGCCATGCCTCTCAGCACCTCTCCGCTAGTCTGTTTGCCTACCTAAAGAATCAGACTTTCTCGACAGCATTATCCTTTGCGTACTGGTAGTAGCGGTATTGATAATCATAAGACTGGCCCGCCTGAATCGCCTTGTACTTGGTCAGTACAATACCGAGGATGTTACCGCCTACGCTTCGTATCCGCCTCAGAGCCGTACGGACTTGTCCGAAGTTCACGCTATTGGCTTCGACAATAAAGATGGTGCTGTCGACACAGCGAGACACCAGCGGAGCATCTGCGATACCGAGCACCGGAGATGTATCGAAAATGATCAGACCATATTCCTTGCGATTACGCTCGACCCAATCACGCAAGCGATAGGATGAAAGCATCTCAACCGGATTGGCTGGGATCGGTCCCAAAGTGAGTATATCCAGATTCTCGCGTGTCCCCTCAACCAATGCGCTCTGCAAGTCGACACGCCCTGCAAGTACATCGACAAAGCCAAACTGAGGCCGTTCGACGTGCAGCAGCCGTGCAATGGACGGCTTGCGCAAATCTGCATCGACGAGAAGAGTTTTGCGGCCTGAACGCGCGAACAGGTCAGCGAGGATCAACGCTGTTGTGGATTTACCTTCAGACGCCTGGCTGCTGGTCAACTGGATAACTGCGCCATCACGCTGCAAAGTGAAATCGACAGTCGATCTGATCGAGGAGTAGGCCTCCATCAATGCGCTGAACTGATTGGCTTCCTGGTTCTCGATCTCGTCCTCATCAACGTAAGGGGTATGGCCTAACAAAGGATGGCCGAGCTTCTCTTCAACTTCATCCAGAGAGCGCAGCTTGTCATCCAATACTTCGCGAACCAAGGCCAGGCCGGCGGCAAGACCAATCCCGCCAATCAACGCGATCAGCATGTTCCGCAAGAGGTTAGGAGAAATTGGGCTGATCGGTACGATCGCATCATCAAGCTTGGTCAACATACCACTTTGGACATTGGCCGCAGCACTCAACAAGTTGAACCGGTCGAGAAGGGACTCAAGTTGATCCCGCAGGGCCTGAGCCTCGCGATCAAGCACGCTGTATTCGACAAGTCGATCCTGCTCGGCCAGTGTCTCTTCCGAGGCATTCTCCAATTCGCCGGACAGCGCTTGCTCTTGTCGCTGAGCAATTACAAACTCATTACGAATTGATGCCTTGATGTCAGCACTGGCTGCAGCGATCTTCTGATCAATCGCCGCAATTTGGGCCTGCAGCTGGATTACAGGCGGATACTCGTCATTATAGCGCTGCCGCAACTCAGTCAGCTCTGTTTCGAGCTGTAGCTTCTCGTTCTGAAGTCCCTGAACGGCAGGGCTCCGTTGGACTTCTGGCAATTGAGCGGCGGGAATATTAGCAACCGCTCGCCATCTTTGTTCCGCTGCGATCCTTTGTGCGCGTAGCTGAGTAACCGTATCATTGATGCTGACCAGGTTCGCGCCCGTTATCGTCTGACTGCTTTCCTCTTCAGAAGTCTGCTGGTTAATGATGCCGCTTTGTCGAGCATAGTTGTTGGCGGCAATTTCAGCGTCCGCGAGGCGTTCGCGTGTCTGCGCGATCTGCTCTTGCAGGTATTCCTGCGCGTATTGATTGGCTTCAAGCGAGCGTCTCGCATCCGAGCGTACATAGGCTTCAGCGTAGGCATTGACCACTTGTGTGGCGAACTCGGGATCTTCCGATTCGACGCCAATGGTCAAAACGCGTGCTCCGCGAGGGACGTCAGCAGTAACGCTGGATTGCAAGATCGTCGCGAGGTCTGTGCGCTTGATCTCTGCCCACTCAGCGTCATCCGCTTCATCGGGGCGGCTTTCGTCGATATCTTTGAGGACCAGCGGCGTTTCTTCCACCAGGTTAAGTGCGTCGACAACTTCATAAGCCAAGCTTCGGCTCTGGATGACAACACCCTGAGTCTCCATGTAGTTATCGAATTCGTTGCTGGGCATTACCGGGGCCAGTTCTTGCCCTTCGACAACGATGTTGCCGTCCCGGCTGACAACAATTGAGGCCTTGGCCTCGTAAACCGGTGTCATCAGCATTGTGACAACAACTCCCAGGACCAACGAAGCTGCAATTGTAATTGCGATCAACCAACGTTGACGGAAGAGCATTCCGCGAAGGACATCAGCGTCAATTAGCTTTGGCCCAGCTGACTGGGATTCCTCCCATTCGACAGGTAGGTAGCGATCCACCCAAACACCGCCGCGCCCCGGCTCTGGTGCCTGCATGATTGATCGATCATTCATTGAGTTGTCCCGCCGCGCTCAAAAGTCCTAAGTACAAATGCTTAGCCAGAGGCTTTAAAGCGCGCAACTTATGGTTACGATTTCCTCACCTTTGCGGCATCACTTTATCTCTGGATGTGCCACAGGAGCGACAAACGGAACGCGAAAAAGAGCATTGGCTCGTCCCTATTGCTCTGTATTGGCATACCGGGCCGAATCGGTATGAGCGCCTGACAGTTTCTTTTGAGCGTGATCCTTGACCTCCATAACGCCCTCCTTCCTTAGCCTTGTTGCGGTCGGATATTATTTCTGCATTATATTGGCTTGTGTCCTATCCTTCCGCTCTTCCACGGTTGCGCCACGCTGGCATTCAGTCATTTGGATGGGTCTGACTGCATTGCTTTGCGCGCTTGCTTTGATGCGCATCTTTTCGATTGAGGATTTGGTCAGAGAGGAAGTGCGTGTGCTTCTGCGCGGGGCGGAAGCCTATGACAGCAGGCGTGTTCCTCAAGCGATCATGGCGCTCGGTTTGTTGACTTTGGGCCTACTCATTCTTTGGAAGCTGAAACACTTCTTGCAAGTTCGAATAAGAGGCAAGCGTGATCGCTGGTGCGCGGCTGCTTTGCTGGCAGGCCTCGCGATGGTTGGCCTTGTTATTCTGCGGATGATCTCGTGGCATGCGACGGACTGGCTGCTTTATGGCCCGCTGAAATTCAATTGGTTGATTGATTTGGGGTCGGCCACGGCAATTGGACTTGCTGCTCTCGCATATCAACGTCGCTCAAGTCGCAAAGGGCATAGTCGCTAAGCCTCGTCGATTACCGTTATACAAGGGCGTAATGCTCTTGAAGAATTCTTGTGATGCGTTGTGCAGCCCGCCCATCGCCATACGGGTTGTGGGCTTTCGCCATAGCCACATACTGCTCTTGGTCGTTGAGCAAAGTGTTAGTCGTATCCACGATCTTCTTCTGATCTGTGCCCACAAGCTTTGCCGTACCTGCTTCGACACCTTCTGGACGCTCGGTAACGTCGCGCATGACCAGAACCGGTTTGCCAAGGCTTGGCGCTTCCTCCTGAATGCCGCCGCTGTCTGTGAGAATGACTTCCGATGCGTCCATGAGCGCTACGAAATCGGGGTATTCCAGCGGGTCAATCAACGAGACATTGGCAAGATGTCCTAAGCGTGGCTTCATAACATCGATGACGTTTGGATTGGGATGGACCGGGTAGATGATTGCCACATCATCCCGTTTGGCGAGCTCTTCCAAAGCGCTGGCGATCGAATGCATGCCTTCGCCAAAGTTTTCGCGCCTATGCGCTGTCACAGCCACGATGCGCTTGCCAGCAAGCCGCGTTCGCAAATCCCCGATGACTGGAGCAATGGCTGGATTGTTCTGAATCTTAGCTCGAGTGGCGAGCAGTGCGTCCAAGACGGTGTTGCCTGTCACATGCACGGTCTCGGCTGCTGTATTTTCTCGCAGCAAAGCATCGGCTGCACCTTGTGTAGGTGCAAAGTGCAAATCGGTAATCACGCCAGTAACACGCCGGTTCACTTCTTCAGGCCAAGGCGCGTAATTGTCACCGCTTCTTAGTCCGGCCTCGACGTGGCCCACAGGAATCTTGCGGAAATAGCAGGCAATCGAAACCATCATGGTGGTGAGCGTGTCGCCATGCACGAGGACCCGATCAGGACGCTCTTTGTCCAGCGCTTCACCAAAGTGGAGGATGATCCGGCTCGCAAGCTGGTCCAGGCTTTGTCCGGCCTGCATCAGATCAAGATCAATATTCGGAATAATGTCAGCAATGCTGAGCACTTGATCCAGCATTTCGCGGTGCTGCGCAGTCACGGCGACGCGCGCATCGAATGATCCCGAAGCGCGTAACGCATGCACTACCGGGAACATCTTGATTGCTTCCGGACGCGTGCCGAATGTGACGAGGATACGCGGTTTGCTCATACCACCAACATTCCCCGCGTATCGTAGACCATGTGACCCTTGAGGTTCATCTGAGGGAGATGCTTGAATGCATTGTGATCGACAAGAATGACTACGATCTCAGCTTCCGCTAGCGCATCGCCAAGGCCGACCAGCTTTGCTCCAGAATCGGTAAGTGCGCCAGGAAGCTCTTCTGCGAAGGGCTCGACGATGTGTAGCCGCTCGCCATAATCGCGAGCTAGTTCCTCTGCGATTTCGAGAGCGGGGCTTTCGCGGAAATCATCAATGTTCGCTTTGAACGCGAGACCCAGCAAGGCGGTCTTTGTTTGCGGATCAGCCTCCATCATGTTTTTGATGCGATCGAGGACATGGCGCGTTTTGCTGTCATTGACTTCGCGAGCAGTGCGGGTCAGCCGCGCTTGCTCGGGCGCGCCTGCAACAAGGAACCAAGGATCAACAGCGATACAATGCCCACCCACTCCTGGGCCCGGCTGCAGAATGTTCACACGGGGGTGCCGGTTGGCGAGCCGAATGATCTCCCACACATCGACCTCAAGGTGGTCGGCGATCAATGACAATTCATTCGCGAAAGCGATATTGACGTCGCGAAAGCTGTTCTCGACGAGCTTCACCATCTCCGCTGATCGCGCGCCTGTCTCCAGCCGCGCGCCCTTTACGAAGTGACGGTAAAGATCACTTGCTTGCTTAGTGCAAGCCGAAGTCAGGCCGCCAATCACCCGATCATTTGAAACCAGCTCAGCAAGGATTTTGCCCGGCAATACTCTCTCCGGACAATAGGCGATGGCAACATCGAAGTCCGTATCCTTCGCGTCATTTGAGCTAGCGTCTGGAATCCGCAAGTCGGGCCGCAGCTTAGCTATACAGTTGGCTACTTCCTCTGTTGTCCCGACTGGAGAGGTCGACTCCACAATGACGCAAGTCCCGGGGACCAGCTTTGGCGCGATGGTTTCAGCCGCAGAGAGAACATAGTCGATACACGGCTGGTTATCTGCCTTCAGCGGCGTAGGAACAGCCAGCACGTAATAGCGTGCTTCAGGCACTTCGAGCGAGGCCGTAAGCTTGCCGGACGAGACCACTTCATGGACAAGCGTATCGAGGTCGGTTTCCTCGATATGGATCCCGCCAGACGAGACCGTTTCCACGACTTGCGGAGACACGTCTACGCCGCACACAGATAGTCCCGAACTGGCGAGCACCGCAGCAGTCGGCAAGCCGATGTAGCCGAGACCGATCACTGCGACGTCAAACGCAGCATCTTCTTCAGGCTGAAGATCCGCGTATTCTACCGTTTGTGACAAAACAGTCTCCCGTTGATTGGCTGATCCAGAAATCGCATCAGCTCGCTATCGGAAATTCGATCGGCTTCCTGCCGCTGATCCAAGTGCGCAGTAGTAGCCACGTATAGGCTGAGTTGGATTTCGCATATCTTACGAACATTTTGCGCGGTTCTTTCACCAGACGGTGAAACCATTCCAAGCCGACCTTTTGCATCCAAACCGGCGCGCGCGAGACATGTCCAGCGAGCACGTCTACTGAGCCTCCGACGCCCATCAGGAAAGGCACGTTGAGGCGATCAGCATTGCCGTTGAGGAAGCGTTCCTTGCGCGGGGTGGGCATCGCCACAAACAGACAATCTGCACCTGAACTTGCGATTCGTTCGACTATTTCTGCCTCATCTTGCGGACCGAAATAGCCATTCCTTGCGCCAGCGAATTCGAGCCCGGGCCAACGTCGCTGTGCTTCGGCCATCGCCTTCCTGAGCTGCTCTTCCTTGGCACCAAGGATGAATGGTTTGCGGCCAGTTTGAGCGCACCGTGCGAGCAGGGCATAAAACAGATCGATGCCTGCCACCCGTTCAACATCGTGGGCACCGAAGAGCTTCAGACCGTACACAATCCCCTGACCGTCGATCCCGATCATGTCGCTTCCACGTACGTCAGCGGCTAAATCGTCATCTGATCCGAGTTTCATGAGCTTGGCCACATTCAGGGCAGTGTGGCGCATCGGCTCCCGCCGCTCCATGGCGCGCTCGGCAAGCGAGACACTTTCTTCGAGTGACAGCAAGTCAATCGGCGTGCCGAAAAAGTTCAGCCGGCGCGCTTTCCCAAGGCCATCCGGTTGGTGATGTTCGAGCGGCATGCTTGGCTTTCTATGTGTGTCCCCGAGGACCTCGGTTTGCTTGCAAGCCCTTTAATACCGCGCAGCATTTTATTGCCACCCGTCTCTACGCATTTTCACACAGTCTACCTTTTGCTTGCCTCCATTCACAGCCCGCGCCATGCACATCGCCGCGAAGGGAGAAGGAATTGATGTCTCAGCCGTCAGGGCCATTGGTTGGCTTGAAAGTTGTAGAGTTTGCCGGGATCGGGCCGGGACCTCATGTGGCCATGCTGCTCGCCGATATGGGGGCTGAAGTCGTCCGGATCGAACGTCCGGGTACGCAGATCAGCAATGAAGTGGTCGAACGTGCCCGCCATCGTGTCGCAGTCGATATGAAGAGCGAGGAAGGAAAGGCCTTCTGTATTGAGGCGCTCAAGTCAACTGACGTGCTGCTCGAGGGTTTTCGCCCTGGTGTGATGGAGCGGCTGGGACTTGGCCCCCACGAGATGCTCGTGCAGAACCCGCGCCTCGTCTACGCCCGCATGACCGGCTGGGGGCAGGATGGGCCTCTCGCGCAAGCCGCAGGACATGACATCAACTACATCGCAATTACAGGCGCACTGAGCGCCGTGGGCCGAGCAGGCGATACGGCTGTGCCGCCGCAAAACCTGGTCGGCGATTTCGGCGGCGGCTCGATGTATTGCGCGCTGGGCATTCTGGCAGCCTTGTTCGAACGCGAGCGGAGCGGGAAGGGGCAAGTTGTTGATGCCGCTATTGTTGATGGCACGAACAGCCTTATGAGTTTTTTCTTTGGCATGAGGCATGTCCCGTACCTCACGACAGATCGCGGCAAAGGCATGCTCGGCGGAGCTGCTCATTTCTATCGCTGCTACGAATGTGCCGATGGGCGCGAGATATCTTTAGGCTCGATTGAACCACAGTTTTATGCAGAACTCTTGGAGCGCGTGAAGGCACCAGAGGAGCTGCGCGAGGGCCAGATGAATCCCGGTAATTGGGAGGAATACACAGCCAAGCTCGAAGCCCTTTTCAAGACAAAGACTGCAGCTGAATGGACGGAAATTCTCGAAGGCACAGATGTGTGCTTCGGCCCGGTTTTGACAGTCGAAGAAGCGCGCGATCATCCTCACATGAAAGCGCGCGGCCTTTATGAGGAGCATGACGGTGTCTGGCATACTGCGCCCGCGCCGCGCTTTGATCGTACACCCGGTTCAGTGAGGCCTAGCGCCATGGACGGCGATGAAGTCGTCAAGCGCTGGGCGGCAATGGGATAAAGAGCATGGCAGGCAGGTATTTTGATGAGTGGCAAGTCGGCGATCGGATCGAGCACGAAATTCGCCGGACCGTTACGGAGACGGATAACCTGCTCTTCTCGACAATGACTCATAACCCGCAGCCGCTGCATCTCGACATAGAGGCAGCGAAGGAAAGCGGCTTCGGGCAGATTCTCGTGAACTCGACGTTCACGTTCTCGCTCCTCGTCGGACTTTCCGTTGGCGAAACGACGCTCGGCACGCTGGTGGCCAATCTCGGATTTACCGATGTCGTCACACCTAAGCCGGTCTTCATCGGTGATACCTTGCGCGCTTCGAGCGAAGTCAAGGAACTTCGCGAGAGTAAGTCTCGGCCTGAAGCGGGCATCGTGACTTTCCAGCATGAAATGCTCAATCAACGCGATGAGGTGGTTTGCCGCTGTCTGCGTACTGCATTACTTCACCGGAAGCATGCTTGACGCCACGGCATGCTTGCAAAACCCAGCTCGCCTTGACGGGTGATGCAGGGGAGGCGCACAGTGCCTCCGCAACTCAAGTTTCTGGGAGGGGACTATGCGAGGGTTTTCAGCGAGAATTGCGCTTGTCTTGAGCGCGTCATTGGTGTTGGCCGCTTGCGGTAGCGAAGCGCGGCCTGAACAAAGTGGTAATGGCGAGAACACCATTGAGCTGGCTGAGTTTCCTGATCGCCCGTATTGGGGCGATACCCACCTTCACACGGACAACTCAGTCGATGCGTTCGGTTTTGGCGTTCGTCTTGGGCCCGAGGCGGCTTTGCGCTTTGCGCGCGGTGAAGAAGTCACTGCAACCACTGGTGCGCAGGCTCAGCTTGCACGTCCGCTCGATTTCCTCGTGATTTCAGACCACTCCGATGGTCTCGGCGCGACGCGGCGGCTTTATGATGCGCCGCGCTTGGGTGTGGTCGCGATGGGCGATGAGACGCTGCTGCGCTGGTACGATATGATGCATGAAAGCCCAGAGCAGTCGCAACTGGCGATTGCCGAGCTCATCACAGCGGCAGCGGACGGAAATTTGCCTGAGGCGCTGAGCGATCCGGAGAGACAGGCTGAAGCGACAAAAGATATCTGGGAGACACACTTAGATACGCTCGATCAATTCAATGAGCCGGGCGTATTTACGGCGCTTGCAGGCTTTGAATACACGCTCATGCCGGACGGCAACAATCTGCACCGCGTCGTCATGTTTCGCGATGGCAGCGACCGAACCAAGCAGGTTGTGCCGTATCCCGGCCTTTCAACCACCGCCGAAGGCTTGTGGGATTACATGATCGCCTATGCGGAGAAAACTGGCGGCGAAGCGCTTGCGATCCCGCATAACTCGAACCTCTCCAATGGCTTGATGTTTGAGCTCACTATGCCGGATGGAGGGCCGATGACGGCTGAGTATGCGCGCAAGCGTGCAGCCGCAGAGCCTGTTGTCGAAGTCACCCAGATCAAGGGCGATAGCGAGACGCATAGCTTCCTTTCGCCCAATGACGAGTTTGCAAGCTTTGGCGACGCGGGTTGGGAGCTTGGCAATTTGCCGCTCACAGCGCCGACGAGCGACGATATGCTCGCGGGCAATTATGCGCGCGAAGCCTTGCAGCGTGGCCTGTCTCTGGAAGAGCGCTTGGGCGTCAATCCTTATGCCTTCGGAATGATCGGTTCGACCGACAGCCACACCTCCCTTGCAACAGGCGATGAAGACAATTTCTGGGGCAAGCACTCAGGCAATGAGCAAGCCAATACTAAACGCGCGCTTCAGCCGCAAAACCTCGGGACAAGGGAGGGGCGCTTTGGCTGGCACTACCTCGCAGGCGGCTATGCAGCCGCCTGGGCGCGGGGCAATACGCGCGCGGAGATCTTCGATGCGTTCAAGCGCCGCGAGGTCTACGCCACAACCGGTCCGCGCATGGTAGTGCGCATGTTTGGCGGGTTTGATTTCACCTCCTCCGACTGGGACGAGGACTGGGTGCGAGCAGGCTATACCCGCGGGGTTCCGATGGGAGGCGAGCTCACTGACAATGGCAATGCGCCGGTGTTCATGATCTCTGCGCAAAAGGACCCTGACGGGGCAAATCTTGACCGGGTCCAAGTGGTGAAAGGCTGGGTCGATGGTTCAGGCGAAGTGCGCGAACGGGTCTATGATGTGGTGTGGTCCGACATGGAGGATCGCCGCATGGCGAACGGTAAAGTGCCTGCTGTCAGCGACACCGTAGATCGTGAAAAAGCAATCTATACCAATACGATAGGTGCTGCAAACCTGCAGGTCACATGGTCTGATCCAGACTATGTCGAAGGGCAGCGCGCGTTCTACTATTTGCGTGTGTTGGAGATCCCGACCCCGCGCTGGACGCTCTACGATGCGCTGCGTTTCGGCATCACTTTGAGCGAAGAAGCGATGGCTGATGCGGTGGCGCAGGAGCGGGCTTATTCCTCGCCGATCTGGCTCAGGCCTGCAGCATAAAACGGCGGGTAGCGACATGCCACAATGGCTGAAAGAGCCACTGGTCCATTTCCTGATCGGCGGCGCAGTCCTGTTTGGGTTCTTTGCCTGGATGGGTACACCTGCCGATCCGGCAAGCCGCGAGATTACCATTGATTCCGAGACACTTGCTTCGATCTCTAGCGGCTTTGAACAGCAGATGGGCCGCGCGCCAACCGATGCTGAATTGGATAATCTGACGCAGCGTTTTATCCGCGAAGAAGTACTTTACCGTGAAGCTTTGCGGCTTGGTCTCGATCAGGACGATGCGATTGTCAGACGGCGCCTCGCGCAGAAAATGGACTTGATTGCAGCGGCTCAAGCAGAAGCTGCCAACCCATCCGACGAGGAGCTTCAGGCCTGGCTCGAAGCCCACCCAACGCGCTTTGCGAACGATGCCAGATATACGTTCGAGCAGCTCTGGTTTGCTGAAAAGCAAGCGGCAGATGAAGCACAGATAAGTCGAGATAACCCCGAGATGAGCCGAGATAAACGCGCCAGCATCGAGCTGCCTGCGACAGTAAGCGAGATGCCGCGCAGCGAAATCCTCGACCGCTTCGGACAGCAATTCGCGAGCGAGCTGGACGCATTGCGCCCAAGCGAAGAATGGCAAGGACCGATCCCTTCGGGCCTCGGCTGGCATCTCGTTCAATTGACCGCAGTCGATGCATCCGACCTGCCTCCGCTGAGCGAAATTCGCGCCCGCGTGGAGGCCGATTGGCGCTCCGGAACGGCTGCTGAACGCAAGGAGGCCGCTTACGAACTTCTGCGCGAAGCCTACACTGTCGAGATTGACCGGTGAGACTGCTGCTAGCGCTTTTGCTGGCTCTTTTCGCGGTCCCGGCTTCAGCTGACGAAGTGCGGCCCATGGCGCTCGACTTGACCGAACAGGCGGCAGGCAAGTGGTCGCTGGTCTGGAAGCAACCTGTTTCCAATCCGACCGCCGCTGTGATCGAGCCAACTCTGCCCGCCAATTGCCGCTTTTCGAGCGGGCCGACGATGCGCCGCGCGAATGCTGCCTATCTCGGCAATGCGGAGCTAACTTGCGAGGGTTCGCTCGGCGGGCAAGTCTTCGCTTTGCCGCAGCTGCCGGGACAGTCCGATGCCTTGCTCCGGGTCGCGCCTTTGGACCAGCCCGTGCAGTCTTTGCGCCTCACCGCCCGCGAGCCGCAAGCGACCATTCTGGCAGCGCCGGACCGCATGCAAGTTCTGCGCAGTTACTTCGTCATCGGGGCCGAGCATATCCTGATGGGCTGGGACCATCTGCTGTTCGTCATCGCGCTGGTGCTGCTGGTGAAGCGCGGCTGGGCGGTCGTGGGCGCGGCGACAGCCTTCACGGTTTCGCATTCGATCACGCTTGCAGCGAGTGTGCTGGGATTTGCAGGCCTGCCGCAAGCGCCGGTCGAAGCCCTGATCGCTTTGTCGATCCTGTTCCTCGCAGTCGAGCTTACGCAAGGTTATCGCGAGACATGGACGCGGCGCTGGCCGTGGCTCGTCGCCTTTGCCTTTGGTTTGCTCCACGGCTTCGGTTTTGCAGGGGCGCTTGCAGATATCGGCCTGCCGGAAGGCGAAGTGCCAACCGCTCTGCTCGCTTTCAACCTTGGCGTTGAAGCGGGTCAGATTGCCGTGATCGCGATAGTGCTGTTGCTGCGCGCGGCGATCATCAGGCTTGCGCCCAGGGCCGAGGCTCCAGCGCTCAAATTCGCAACTTATGCGATCGGAATTATTGCGAGTTTTTGGCTGATTGATCGGATTGTGGTTTAGCTTCAGCGCCGCCCAGAGCCTGCCACAAAATGATCCGCGCGCGCTGTGCCTGACCCATGGCCATGGCAAGCCGCTCACCGCTGGCATCGGCTGCCCGGCGCGCTTCCAAGACAGTCAAAAAGTCTGCAAGACCTGCTTTATAGCGCGTTTCAGCAAGGCTCGCCGCGCGCTCCAGATCCGCGTTTTCCTGTGCTGCCGCTTCAGCTTGCCGGTCAGCGCCCGTGACTTGGCCATAGGCGGCTTCCGCTTCGCCTAGCGCTGTAAAAACCGCACCACGATAGGCAGCGAAGGCCGCGCGGTTGTTTGCGGCGCCTGCATCGATCTGCGACTGGATACGCCCGAAGTCGAGGAGCGGCGCGAGCAAGCTGCCGCCTGCGGTGTAAACTTGGGAGTCGCCATCGAACAGCGAGCCTAAATCGAAAGCGAGCAATCCAAGCGTGCCCGATAAAGTCAGGCGCGGGAACCGCGCTCTGGCAGCAGCGGCCAGATCTGCGTCCGCTGCCAGCAGCTCAGCCCCTGCGGCTTGCACATCAGGGCGTGTGGTCAGAAGCGTGGAAGGCATCGCGACCGGCGCTGCAGGCAGATCAGTCGCAATGACATCTTCCAGCAGAACCGAACCGATGGTGACGGAATCAAGCCCGGTCAGAGTGACGAGCCGTCCGAGGATTCGCGCCCTCTCGCCATAGAGCGCTGCGAGCCGCGAGCGGGACTGGCTTGCGGCGGCTTCTGCGCGAACACGGTCAAAGCCCGGCGCAAGGCCTGCTACTTCGCGCTCACTGGCAAGGCCGGCGAGCCGCTCTGCGGCTGCAAGATCTTGCGCCAATGCGGCTTCGCGTCCGGCGAGAGTGCGCCAGTCAATGACAGCGCCGGCAATTTCGCTGGTCAGAGCGATCCGCACTGCTTCCGCAGAAGCGCTTGCGGAATCGACGCGGGCGAGGGCTGCGCGCTCGGACGCTTTCAAACGCCCAAAAATGTCGATCTCCCAACTACCGACGATGTTAGCGCCATAGGAGGTTTGTTCGGTCGCAAATTCGACGCCCGGTGGCAGGTCTGATCCGAATTGCGCCGGGTTGATGCGCGTTGCCGTTACAGACGCATCTGCGCCGATATTGGGCAGTCGCTCTGCGCCAGCCCTTCGGGCTTGCGCGCGCGCTGCATCCACACGGGCAAGCGCTTCGGCAAGGCTTGGCGCGTTCTCGAGCGCAGCGCCGGTCAAAGCGGCAAAGGCGGGGTCCTCATTGGGAAGCAGGTCTGCCAACGCGCCGCTTTCGCCATCGTCAGGCGAATAGACGAACTCGCTTGGCAGTTCAGGCGTCGGCGTCGCGATTTCAGGCGGGGGGCCGGCAACGCAGGCGCTGAGAGTCAGCGCTGCTGAAGCGATTAGGAGGGCGCGTAGGTTCATTGGGCGCTCTCAACCGCCGGGATGAAGGCATCGACTTGCTGCCCGACCGTGAAGCTGCCGCGGGCATCGTCAGGCAGAGCGTAAATCAACTGCAACACGCGCACGTCCACGCGTTCTGCCGCTGAATTTGTGAGCGAGCGCTTGGGCACGATCAACGGTTCTGCACGCACGAATGTCGCTTCGACCTGGTTGGCTGCATCCCCGCGTGGAGAGACAAACGCCTTGGCGCCGCGCTCGACGCGGGTTGCTTCGTCTTCATCAATATCGATGCGGATATGGAGCGGGCGTGTCTCGCCCATCTGGATAAATGGCTGGCTGCTGCCACCCATGGTCGAGACGAATTCGCCGGGGCGGATATTCACAGCGAGGATCTCGCCAGCAATCGGTGCGCGCACAGTGAGACGCTCCAACTCCGTCCGTGCGCTGCTTGCTTGCGCCTGTGCGGCAGACAGGCGCGCGCGGGCGAGCTCCAGGCGGGTTCGCGCGGCGGAGGCTTCGCCTTCTGCGCGGATCACTTCAGCGCGACTGACAGCGGCGGGATCATCGATCTCGTTATACAAGGCCAGTTGTTGCTGGGCGGTGGCATTGGTAGCTTGGGCATCACGGATCGCCGCGCGCGCTTCGCCGATCGCGGCGTTTGCTTCCTGCAAGCGCGCGCGGGCGGAGCGCTGATCGACAACGAAAAGCGGCTGGCCCGGCTCGACGAAGTCACCCGGTGCGACTTGCAATTCAGTGACAAGGCCGGAGATGGCTGTGCCGATATCGATGACTTCGCTGGACGGCTCGACCACACCTGCCCCTGCTACACGGGCTGAATTGGCAAGTTCTCCAGCGGCGCGGGGAGGTTGGTTCTCAGGCTCAGCCAGGCTCCGATCCGGGAGGCCGGTCACGACGTAGATTGCAGCAGCGATCAGCGCGACAACCGCGATGATCGGGAGCACTTTGCGTGAGAAGCTCAGATTTTCAGGAAGCAATGCCATGTCGGGTCCTGTCAATGATCGTCCGGCATCTCTGTGCCGTCATGTGTGATGCGCCCATCCTCCAGCACGAGGATGCGGTCAGCGAGGTCGAAAATACGGTTGTCATGCGTCACGATGATGCAAGCGCGGTCCGGTGAGACAGCGACTTCGTGCAGCAAGTCCATCACGCGGCGACCCGACGCAGCATCGAGTGCGGCTGTGGGCTCGTCACAGACGACCAGCCGCGGTTCGTGCACCAGCGCGCGGGCGATGGCGACGCGTTGCTGCTGGCCTCCGGAAAGCTGGTTCGGAAGCTTGTCGGCCTGATCGCCGATATTAAGCTTCTCCATCATCGCTTTTGCTTTGTCGCGCGCCTCATTGATCGGCATGCCTTGCGCGATCAGCGGTACAGCGGCGTTTGCGGCCGCATCAATGGAAGGGATCAGGTTGTACTGCTGGAAGATGAAGCCGATATTTTGCAGCCGGAAATTGACCAGCTCTGTGTCATCCAGCTCGTAGATGTTCGTGCCAAACACACGGACATCGCCGTCAGTGGGCCAGAGGATACCGCACATGATAGAAATCAGCGTGGTTTTGCCGGAGCCGCTTTCGCCCACGACATAGGTCATGCGTCCCGGCTCGATATCAACATTGATGCCGTGGAGCACACGGATGGTCTGCTGGCCTGCTTCGAAATCGCGCACGATACTGCGCGCGCAGATTGCGCTTTCAGGCGAGCATCCGCCGATTTCTGTAGTGTCGAGCTTGGTCGCCATTATCTGAACACCGCTGCTGGTTCGGTTTTCAGGACATTGCGCAGAGCAATCCATCCCGTTAGCGCCAGGATGATGATCACTGCAACGAGGCTGATCAGCGGAATCTGCCAGGGGATGTAAAAGCCCTTGAAGAACGGATTTCCGGAGAATGCCCCAAGGAACGCAGCGGTGCCGACTAGCCCCAATGCGTAACCAACAAAGCCAACCAGTCCTGCCTGCACACCGACCATGCTAACGATCTTGCGATTGGTTACGCCGATCGCTTTGAGTGCTCCGAACTGCTTGATGTTGTCGCGGATGAACAGGCTGAAAGTGAGCCCGACAATCGCTACACCAACAACGAAGCCGAGGATCACAGTAATCCCGAAATTTGTCGGAATACCGGTGTTTTCGATGATGAAGTCGACCCCTGCGCGTGCGAACTCGTCACGGGTCTCTGCTTTGAGTCCAGTGCGCTCTTCGATCCGGGCAGCGACCGCGTTTGCGCTTTCGCCCTCGCTGACACCGGCGAGCACGAAAGAAAGCCGGTTGCGCGTACCCGGAACATAACGCAGCGCCTGGCTATATTTCGTGTAAAGCACAGCAGTGCTGGTGAAGGCCGGGATTGTATCCGCAACGCCGCGGATCACCGCGCGCTGGTCGTTGAGCTCCAGTCGCTCACCGACAGGTATTACACCCGCTCCAAACATGTTGATTGCTCCGACATCGTCGATGATGACGGAGTCCGGGCGGGCGAGCACGCTCTTCTCGCCTTCATATAGGTTTTTCGGTAGCCCGATGAGAGTTGCATCGTCCACTCCGATGATCGCGACCTGTTCAAGATCTCCGTCCCGTGTACGCACTGAGGCAGCGGAACGCAGATGCGGGACGGCCCATTCTACGCCTGGAACCGAGCGCACGCGGTCAAGCGCTGTCGATGGCATCGCATAGCTGACGTCAGTCGTGCGGCTGACCGGGTCCATAACCCAGATCTCCGCTTCCGGTGCATTGTAGACGCCACTCGCTCCACGCTCGACCAGATTGACGAAAATCGTCAGCTGCTGTGTGATGAGCAAAGTCGAGAATGCGATGCCGAACAGAAGCCCGTAGAACTTCTGCTTGTCGCCAGTCAGCATTCGGATGGCAATCCAGAGCATGGGGCGGGGGAAACCTCTTTGCGCTAGTTCGTTATCAAGACACATCCCCGGGGAGGGTTGAATCGAATCGGGTAATCGTTCATTATTGAACGCGAGCGTTTAATTGAACGGGGTAGTTCATTTTGTCAACTGGCGGTGGTTCGACTGGTTCCAATGTGGCTGAAAAAAAGTCTCACAAGCCCTCCCGCAAGGGGCGTGGCAGACCGGTCGATGCTGCAAAACGCAAATCCATTGTCGAAGCCGCCGCACAGGCGTTCTTCGACGTAGGTTACGCTGCAAGTTCGATTGAACAGATCGCAGCTGACGCCGGGGTCTCAAAGGTTACCGTATACAACCACTTTGGTGACAAACGCGCTTTGTTCACCGCCGCAGTCGAGCGCGAATGCGAAAAGATGCGCGGGTATTTTTCGATTGAAGCGTTTCCGCCGGACGCGCCTATCCGCAAGCGTCTGCTGGCGATTGGTGAAGCGATGATGCGCTTTCTCTCGCGGCCTGAAATGGTTCAATTTGAGCGCCGGATTGCAGCGGAGACTGTCGACGAGCCTGAAATAGGCCAGGCCTTCCTTGCCGCCGGACCATGGCGCATGAAAGAGAGCTTCGGCGGTTTTCTCGCTATGGCGAGCGAGCGGGGAGAGCTATCGATTACCGATCCACGCCTCGCGGCAGAGCAGTTTGTCTCCATGTGCAAAGGAATGGGCGATCTGGAGCGACGCTTTGGCGCGACTCCTTCAGATGCTGATGATCGCCGCCGGCTCGAAGGCGCGGTCGATGTTTTCCTGAAAGCGCACTCAGCCAACTGATGCGGGCTGACTAAAGCGCGCCCAAGAGCGCTCCAAACAGCGTAAACATCAGCGTCATATAGCCTGTATCGATGAGCCAAAGCGCGAGCGGCCTTTGCGCGAACAGATAATTGATCCCTAGCGCTGCGCCGACCCAGCACAGACCGGCGGAAGCTCCATAGGCCGTTCCCTGCTGGATAGTGATGTCCGGGCCAAGGAACATTGCGAAGACGAATGCGGCGATGAGTGTGAGGACAAATGCTCCGCCGAACACTTTCGCCATATTCGCATTTTTGACTTGTTCGTCACTAAGCCCGACCAGTGATTGCCATCTCTTGCCGAACAGCGGTCCGTACCAGATGCCGCCCAGAACAAATGCCGAGATGGTCGCTGCGATGATTCCGATCCAATTGATGTCCATGACTTTCCCCCTTGGTCTGACGGTTATTCCTGGCTTGCTTGCGCACGAGCATCCGCAAGGTTCTTCTTCAGCAGATTTATCGAGTAGACATTTCCGGACTTGAAGAATTCAAGCATCCGGGAAGACCCTTCATCACCACCATATCCGAGGCCAATAATGCGCATGCGGGTCTGCGTTTCGCTGATCGGATCAAGCTCATACACGCCCCAGGTCTGCTTGATTGTCTCCAGACTTACAGGGCCACCTTCAGGCGCCTGAAGGACTTGCAGCGCCATCATGCGCTCCGGAACGAACGCAATAATCCGCTGAACGATGTTGCGCGGATCACCTTTGATCGTGTCCGGGTAATAGCTCGTTTCGATTGAACCACCGAGGCGTAGGTCGAACCAGGCAGTGCTTGGACCCCACATTTTCCAGCCTTCTTCGGTGGAAAGCGCAGCCCACACATCTGCAACCGGCGCATCAATCACCGACTCATGAATGAGTGTGCGTGTGCCGTCATTCTCTTCGATTACTTCCGATGTGATTTCCTGGCCAAATGCCAAGACCGGAGCCATGAATGCAGCGGCGATCGCTAAGGCTATTGCGATGATTTTCATGACGGCTCCTTCGCCTTCTCAAGCAGCAAATTGATATGGTCACGCAGCACAGCAACGTTACGGTCGAACACGCCGATATCCTTGGCGGTGCGCGCCTGCATGATTGCGCCTTCCATGATGGTGAGAACAAATTCACCTAAAGCGCGCGTGTCGGTGTCAGGCGGCAGCCGGTCGCGGGCCTCGTCCAGACAGGCGACTATCGCTTCGATCCAATTGCTGAAGTTAACGTCCAGAAGCTCGCGAATGCGCGGATCTGGCTCGCTGATCTCAAGTGCCAAATTGCCTATCGGGCAACCATGCTGAAAATCGCTCATGACAAGACCGGTGCGATAGCCATTCAGCAATGCGAAGATCTTCTCGATCGGATCGGTGACTTCGCCCCAGGCAACATCCAGCAGGTTCTCTTTGATGCCGTCGCGGTAGAATTCCAGTACAGCGACCAGCAAGTCCTGCTTGCCGGGAAAGAAGTGGTACAGGCTGCCTGAGTGCACCTGACTGCGGCTCAGTATGTCCGCAATCGATGTTGAATTATATCCCTTCACATAGAACATCTCGAGCGCTGTCATGACGATGCGTTGTCGCGTAGCGGAATTCATCGAATCACCTCTTGATTGAGCATTCAACTCAGCAGAATTTGATCGATCGATCAAGTCAAATTTGAATGATCGATCAAGTGCGTCACCTCTGTCCGCCAATTGCACCTGAGGAACCACCGATCAGTCTCATCGGTTTTTCCCTGCGTTGGCCGGTGCAGATTCGGAGCTTCGTTATCTTGCGATTCACCGTGCCGCGCTTACATTGAGGCTTCCAACAAGGAATCAGAAGTCGATGAACCAAGAGAACGAACCGCAAGATCCGCGTCCGGAAGGCCCCAATCCCTGGATGAAGAGCCTGATGATCTGGGGCGGGGTCTTCATGGCTTTGCTGCTGGTGGTATCCATGTTCGGCAATGCCGGGCAGACACCTGCTACGCAAATCACCTATTCCGATTTCCGTGACAAGGTTGCGGAAGGCTCGGTCAAGGAAGTGCGGGTTGCGCCGGACAAGATCACAGGCGTTTTGAAGAATGACAGCACGTTCTCGACGATCCCGGTGAAGGATGACGACACCCTCGTGCCTCTGCTTGAAGAACAAAACGTGGTGTATTCAGGCGTTGAGGCGGAGGAAGGCAATGTCTTGCTTTACATCCTGCTTCAGACGCTTCCGTTCCTGCTGATCCTCGGCATTGCATTCTTTGCCCTGCGCCAAGTGCAAAAAGGCGGCGGTGGCGGCGCGATGGGCTTTGGCAAGTCCAAGGCCAAGCTGCTGACTGAACGGCAGGGCCGCGTCACCTTTGAAGATGTCGCAGGCATTGATGAAGCGCGCGAAGAATTGGAAGAAATTGTCGAGTTCCTGAAGGACCCGCAACGCTTCTCCAAGCTTGGCGGACAAATCCCGAAAGGCGCATTGCTGGTTGGCTCGCCCGGTACCGGTAAAACACTGCTCGCACGTGCGATTGCAGGCGAAGCGGGCGTACCGTTCTTCACCATCTCTGGTTCAGACTTTGTCGAAATGTTCGTTGGTGTCGGCGCGAGCCGGGTGCGCGACATGTTCGAGCAAGCGAAGAAGAACGCACCGTGCATCGTCTTTATTGACGAGATTGACGCGGTCGGTCGCCATCGTGGTCATGGCCTAGGCAACTCGAATGACGAGCGCGAGCAGACGTTGAACCAGTTGCTGGTCGAGATGGACGGCTTCGAAGCAAACGAAGGCATCATCATTATCGCTGCGACCAACCGCCCTGACGTGCTTGACCCTGCGCTGCTGCGTCCGGGCCGCTTTGACCGTCAGGTCGTAGTGCCGATCCCAGACATCGATGGCCGCGAGAAAATCCTCGGCGTGCACATGAAGAAAGTGCCGCTCGCACCCGACGTAAACCCGCGTACGATTGCGCGCGGCACGCCAGGCTTCTCTGGCGCTGATCTCGCTAACCTGGTCAACGAAGCAGCACTGCTGGCGGCGCGCCGTAACAAGCGCCTGGTTGCGATGCAGGAGTTTGAAGACGCCAAGGACAAGGTCATGATGGGGGCGGAGCGCCGCTCCATGGTCATGACCGATGACGAGAAAAAGATGACCGCCTATCACGAGGCTGGCCATGCGATCGTCTCTGTCCACGAAGAAGCGTCCGACCCGATCCACAAAGCGACGATCATTCCGCGCGGCCGTGCGCTGGGTATGGTGATGCGTCTGCCCGAGCGGGACAGTTATTCCTATCACCGCGACAAGATGCACGCGAACCTCTCGGTTTCGATGGGTGGGCGTGTCGCTGAAGAGATCATCTTCGGCCATGACAAGGTGTCATCCGGTGCAAGCTCGGACATCCAGTATGCAACCAGTCTTGCGCGCAACATGGTCACCAAATGGGGCATGTCCGACAAACTTGGGCCGCTTCAGTACGAAGAGAGCCAGGAAGGCTATCTCGGCATGGGTCAGACTGCGCGCACTATGGGCGGCGCTGAGACGAACAAGCTGATTGATGCAGAGATCAAGGGTCTTGTCGAAGGCGCTCACAAACGTGCGACCGACATCCTCAAGAAGCATGAGGATCAGCTCCATTTGCTCGCGCAGGCGATGCTCGAATACGAAACGCTGAGCGGTGACGAGATCACCAAGCTTCTCGAGACAGGCGAAATTGACCGTCCTGATCAGCCATCAGGCCCGGCAAAGCCGCAGCCGATCTCCGGCTCGGCAGTGCCAAAAGCAGGCAAGAAGTTCGGCGGAGAAGGTGGAGCCGCACCGCAAGGCGCCTGACATTTTCATACGATACATATCAAAGGGCGTTGGAAGCGATTCCAGCGCCCTTTCTCTTTGCTACGCGACCGCGGGCAAGCCGTATCAGAACGCGCCGAGCAATAGGAGAGCCTGGAAGAACAGCAGCGCGACAATAAGGATGCAGGCGAACAGAAGCACTAAGCGCCACAGAGTTGAAAACCGCGATAAGCCATAAGTGTGGCGAAGCTGCTTGTAGATGTGAAAGGGCGGGATGAAGACCAGCGCGGTAAATGCCCAGCCGCCGCCAACACCGGCAGATGTCACAACCGACAAGACAATGAACAAAAGCGACATGAAGGCGATCGAATAGGTCACAAACACCGCATGATCATACGCCTTGAAGCGCCGCTTCCATGCGAAGAGCAGCCACACAAACGGGATGGAAAGCGGGATGAGCAGCCAGCTGAATTTATACGCATTGGCCTGCATCTTGTAGAGCATGAGGCCAGGGTTCTCGCGCCACTTATTGGCGACATTGGTCTGCAGCCACTCGACGTCGGTGTCTTGGACGGTCAGGACAGGACCAGTGTCGTCAGCGCTCTCTTCACCTAAAGCAAAGCTCTGCGCGCCTTGAATGATCTTGTCGGCATTGTTCAGATCGACCAGTATGGCTTCGATTTCTGCACGACGCGGGTCTCCTTGCTGGAGCGCTTCGAGCTCAGCCATCAATTCCGCTCGCCTGCTTGCAGTATCCGCACTGGCGTTTTCACTTGCCTCCTCGATGACTTCGAGCGCTTGCCCGGTGGGCTGTAAATCAGTTGGCGCTGAAATGCCGAGCGCTTGAAAGATTGCGAACATCAGGAAGACGCTGAACAGGAACATCGCCATTGGGCTGACGAATTTCGCGCGCTCACCATCGATATAGCGCCGGGTGAGCTTGCCCGGTTTGAACATCAGCAAGGGCAGTGTGCGCCAGATCTTGCCATCAAGATGAAGCACACCGTGGAGGATTTCATGTCCGATCGCTGCCAGACTGCGATGCACTTCGCCTTTCTGACCGCAAGCATGGCAATGCGGACCGAGGAGAGGCGTTGCGCAATTGTCACACGTCTTGCCGCTCGGCTCGCCAAGCTCGGCGGCGTCGCCAGCTTCCGGCTCGACCGCTTTCGCGAGCAACCCGCCTTCAACCGCTGTGCCTAGGCCGTCCGTGATGTCGCTCATGTCATGCCCCCAATGAGGGACTGACCATAGACAAGGTGCGTGCGCCGTTCAAAGTCAGAATGAGGAGGGCCTGACGGGCCTCAGCAAAATCACCCTGTGATCAGCTTGCGTTCAATCGCCGTCCAGAGCTTGGCAAAGGCTTGCGCCGAAGGGCTGCGCGCAGCGAAGGCCCCGACCGGTTCCTGCCGGACAGCGCCAAGTTCAATTGCGCTCGCCGCGGGAATAAACGGCCATTTGGGATTGGCTTGGCGCGCCTCACGATGAAGGTTGCGCCGCATATCAATCATCGAAAGGACAGGCAGGATTGGCGGGTGCTTCTTGCTGCTCTGCTTGATCGCATCGACGACTGTTTCAAAAGCACGGGTCGAAAGCGGAGAGGGCGGCAACGGCACGATGATGAGATCGCTCGCGCGGAAGACTTGCTCGCTGACTTCGTTCAACACAGGCGGGCAATCGAATATGATCCGCTGATATTGCTTGTCGAGTGTAGCGGCGATCTTCGCGAGCCGTTTGCGCTTGCCGATCGTGCCAAACTGGCGATCAAGCGTGCGGATGCTTTCATCGGCCGGGAGTATGTGGAGGTTTTCGTACGCGGTCTTGCGGATGAGTTTTTCGGGACTGCGATCCGCATTGATGACAGATTGCGCCTCGCGCTTCTTCTTTGCATCCACGCCAAACAGAAAACCGGAACCATTGGCAGGGTCCAGATCCCACACGAGCGTGCGCCTGCGCGAAATCTCCGCAGCGCACCAGCCAAGGTTCGCTGCCATCGTGGTTTTGCCCACGCCGCCTTTCACGCTGTAGACTGCAATGCGAGCCATGCTCCTCCGTTCAGGTCCTCAATTCGCGCTGACTGCGCATTTCACGCTACTACGCGCGAAGGTCTGTTGCAGTTTCATGACGAAGTGGAAAGAGATCGTATCTCCTGTTTGAGACTGTGTTGCGCGCAGGGACAAGTCCCGGAAAAGAAAAGGCCGCTCCGGATGGAGCGGCCCTTCTTGAGCTCAGGAACTGAGGCGGTTTAGCCTTCGTAATCCGTTGCAATCGTTGTTGTGCGGGTCGGAGCAGAGGCAGTGATCCGCAGAGCTTCTGCCGACTGGCTCAGCGAACCGATTTCATCCGCATCGTCTTCATCATCAGGCAGGATTTTCTGCAGGTTGGTGACGATCGCTTCATTGAGCTCTTTTGGCTTGATCGTCTGCTCAGCGATTTCGCGCAGTGCCACAACCGGGTTCTTGTCCCGATCACGGTCAATCGTAAGCTCGCTGCCGCCGGAAATCTCACGCGCACGCTGAGCGGCCAGCAGAACGAGATCGAAACGATTTGGAACTTTGTCGACGCAATCTTCGACAGTAACGCGCGCCATATCGGGCACTCCAATTGAAACTTGAGTGTTGGAAAGCGCTGCAATTAGGGATAGCGGCTCTGTGAGTCAAGAAATTGCACTTGTCATGGCGCTTCGACTAAAGCGCTCAAGCAATGCTCGATGCGCGATCTCAAACACCTGGTTCTTTAGAGGCTCAAACAGGCAGTCTTTACGTTGATCCAGAGCCGTTCGAAGTCTGTGTTGCAGAGCACAGCCTGCGTTTCCTGCCAGCGGGGAAGGACCGGTTTCGTGAGCTGGTCGCTCTGATTGATGAGGCTACAACGAGCCTCAAAGTGTTCTTTTACCTGTTTCAGCCCGATTATGCGGGCAGCAAAGTAAGGGACGCACTCCTGCGTGCAGCGACCCGCGGAGTCGACGTCCATCTAATTGTAGACTCTTTTGGGAGCGATGCTCCGCCGTCATTTTTTGAACCCTTGCAGGCGGCCGGTGGGCGTTACAGCGTGTTCTCACCGCGCTTGGGCGTGCGCTATCTCATTCGCAACCACCAGAAGTGCGTCATCGTCGACGACAAGCAGGTAATGACCGGCGGCTTCAATGTCTCCGACCATTACTTCAAACCGCCGGACGTCAATGGCTGGTGCGATCTCGGCGTTGTGATTGAAGGGCCAGTTGTGCAGCCTTTCTGCGAGTGGTTTGAACAGCTGGAGCAATGGGTCAACGACAAAAACGCGCAGTTTCGTGCGATCCGGCATTTGGTTCGCGACTGGAACGAAGGCAGAAGCGCTATTCAATTGCTGCTTGGCGGGCCAACAAAGATCACCAGCGCATGGGCGCGGCGCGTGAAAGAGGATATTGCGCAGGGGCAGAGGCTCGACATGGTGATGGCCTATTTCTCACCGCCGCGCAGCATGCGGAGGCTGATCAAGCGGCTGGCCGAGCGCGGCAAAGCGCGGCTCATAATGGCAGGCAAATCCGACAATCGCGCGACTATCGGGGCTTCGCGCAGTTTCTATCGCAGCATGTTGCGCTCCGGTGTCGAGATTGCAGAATTCCAGCCCTGTAAGCTTCACATGAAGCTGCTCGTCATTGATGACGTGACATATATTGGCAGCGCCAATTTCGACATGCGCTCAATCCGGCTAAATCTGGAACTGATGCTCAGAATTGTTGATGCCGACCTCGCCAATCACATGCGCGAGATAATCGACCATATGGCGCAGCACAGCGATCCCGTGACGAACGAATGGTACCGAAAGCGAGCAAGCGGGCTAAATCGGTTGCGGTGGTGGCTGGGCCGGTTCCTGGTAACGGGTGTCGACTACACTGTAACGCGGCGCTTGAATCTCGGGATCTGATCTTCAGCGCAGAGTCGCGCGTCAGCTTTCGCCCCAGCTTGAATAGTCGCGCTTGCTCGGCGAAGTAAACTTGGTGAATTCGCTCTGGAAGTGCAGGTCGACATTGCCAGTCGAACCGTGTCGCTGCTTTGCAACGATCAGCGAAGCCCGGTTCTTGAGCTCGTCAAATTTTTCCTCCCATGCGCGATATTTCTCGACCACTTCAGTGGAGCTGCTGCCATCCATACGCGGTTCGTCCGGACGGATCGCCAGATGATAATAGTCACTCCGATAGATGAACCAGACCATATCTGCATCCTGCTCGATCGAGCCGGATTCGCGCAGGTCAGACAACATGGGGCGCTTGTCCTCGCGCTGCTCGACGGCACGGCTTAATTGCGAGAGTGCGATCACCGGCACCCCGAGCTCTTTCGCGAGTGTTTTTAGGCCACGGCTGATCTCGGAAATTTCGTTCACGCGATTATCGTTCGCGCGGCCTGAACCCTGGAGGAGCTGCAGATAGTCGACAACGATCAAGCCGATGTCGTGACGCCGCTTCAGCCGCCGCGCCCGCGTACGAAGGGCTGCAATGGTCAGGGCAGGCGTGTCATCAATGTAAAGTGGCAGTTCCGCCAGGCGCTGGCTTGCAAAAGACAGTTTCTGGAACTCATCGCGGTTGAGTTTACCTGATCGCAGGGCTTCGGAGCTGATCTCCGCCTGCTCCGCCAGAATACGCGTCGCGAGCTGGTCGGCGCTCATTTCCAGACTGAAGAAAGCGACGGGTGCACCATAATTGAACTCGCCGCCATCGCGCTGCCACCGCAAGTGCTCTTCCGCACAATTGAAAGCGATGTTGGTGGCAAGCGAGGTTTTACCCATACCCGGGCGGCCAGCAAGGATGATCAAATCCGAATCGTGCAGGCCAGCGGTTTTTTGGTCGATCGAATCGAGCCCCGTAGTCTTGCCGGAGAGACCGCCGCCTGAATTCATCGCGGCCTCTGCCATCTTGATCGCGATGAGCGAGGCGTCCTTGAAGCTTGAGGCTTCGCCGCCAGTGGTCGCGCCTTCTGCGACCTTGAACAGATCAGCTTCGGCCGCCGCGATCTTGTCCATCGGATCGACGTCTTCCGAGGTATCGAGTGCGCCTTCGACGAGACCACGACCGACGCTGACCAGCTCGCGAAGAAGCGCCAGGTCATAGATCTGTTCGGCCAGTTCAGCCGCTGCGAGCAAGCCCTGTCCATCGGCAGTCAGCTGCGCAAGGTAAGTCGTCCCGCCTAGCTGCGCGAGCGCTTCATCGCCTTCAAAGTAGGGCTTCAGTGTGACCGGGCTCGCTGTCGCATTGCGGTCCACCAACTTGAGAATGCGCTCGTAGATGCGGCCATGCAACGCTTCGAAGAAATGGTCTGGACGTAGGGGCGTTCGCAGCTCTTCCAGCACGCGGTTATCGATCAGAGCGGCACCGAGGAACGCGGCCTCGGCCTCGATATTCGAAGGCAAGCGAACACCCTTGGCGGGTGTATCTTGAGCTGTATCAGCGGATGGGAAGAGCAAATCGGTGTCGGCCATGGCGACGCTGTTTGCGCTTCAATGGGGGGCGGGCGCAAGAGGCAATCATTGCAAATTCGCCGCACTCGCTTGTGGATAGCGGGGATGGCGTATCGAAACGCTTGAATTGTTGGGGCGGCATCTGCGAAAGCGCATATGATTATGGTTCCTCCACCCACTCACGATCCGCGTCAACGCATCGCGCATATCGCTCTTGATGAAGAGACGATCATCTGGCGTAACGCCGACGTCGAGCAGGAACGGCGGGTGGCGATCTTTGATCTGATCGAAGAGAACCGGTTCAAGCCCGTCCGCTCGTTCGAGCGCGGCGCAACCGGCCCTTACCGTTTGAACCTGTCTGTGCAGGACGGGCGGCTCTCCATGGATATCCGAGGCGAAGACGAGCAGCCGCTTGAGACACTGCTGATTGGCCTTGCTCGCTTTCGCCGCCCGATCCGCGAGTATTTCGCGATTTGCGACAGCTATTATCAAGCGATCCGCAAGGCGACGCCGGCTGAGATCGAAACCATCGACATGGCGCGGCGCGGCATTCACGATAATGCGGCTGAACTGTTGCTCGAGCGCTTGGAAGGCAAGGTTGAAACCGATTTCGCGACCGCTCGGCGGCTTTTCACGTTGATTTGCGTGCTTCACATTAAGGGCTGAGCAGATGGCACGGCGCAAAGGCAAAGCGCGGCCATGGCGGCGCTATCTTCTCGCAGTGATTGCGCTTGGATTGGCAGGCCTTGCGGCTTGGTATTGGTGGACCATGCGCAGCTGGACCCCGATTGAAGACGAGTATCCCGAGCAAGGCACAGCGCTCGCCATGGGGCAAACCGAAGTCAGCTTCGCAACTTTGCAAGCGCTCGGGAGCCAGTTTGTTTATTTCAATATCGGACCTTATGGCGCGCCGCGCGATGGCGGGCTTATCGAAGCGATGGCTGAGGCGCGCGAGGCCGGATTGCAGACAGGCGCGGTTCTGAGCTTCGATCCGTGTGCGAAAGCCGATCCGCAATCCGCGCGATTTGTGACTATGGTACCGCGCGACGAGACTTTGCTTCCGGCGGCGATTGCGCTCGATATGGATGCGCAGAATTGTCCTGACGCTGTCAGTGATGCGGCGGTCGAGAGCGAGCTGATGACGCTTATCAACCAGATTGAAATGCACTCCGGCAAGCCTGTCATCCTCAGAATCTCACGGGAGTTCGAGGAACGCTACCGCGTCTCTGGCAGCATTGCCCGCGATCTGTGGGTAGTAGGCGACCGGCTTGCACCGCGCTATGCTGCGCGGCCATGGCTGATATGGAGTGCCAACAGAGCGCGCCATATCGAAACGTCGCCAGAGCCGGTGGAATGGCTTGTGGTGCAGCCGTGACGCAAAGCGGCAAACGGGATAGGAGCGGCTGGATTTGAGTGACTTGGACAAGGCATTGATCGAAGCGGCGCGGATCGCGTCGGGTTCCTCCTATTCACCCTATTCCGATTATGCAGTGGGCGCAGCCCTGCGCTTTTCCGACGGCACCATCGTCACCGGCACGAACATTGAGAATGCGAGTTACGGTCTAGCGCTTTGCGCAGAGACAGTTGCGGTCGCTAAAGCCATGGCCGACGGTAAGCGCGGCGAGCTGGAAGCAGTAGCGGTCACAGGCCCGCAGGATCGCGGCGATGGCGCGCCCATCACGCCTTGCGGGCGTTGTCGTCAGGTGCTGAACGAGCTTGCAGCTCTCGGCGGGACCGACCCGCGCATCTTGTGCGTTGGCAATGATGAAGTGCGCGAAGTCCAGCTGTCAGACCTGTTGCCGCATGCGTTTGGACCAGCGCATCTTGATTAAGCGCATTGGCCTTGTTGCAGCACTCCTGCTGGCAATGCCATCGCAAGCGCAAGAGGCCGATACGCCGACTTTGGAAGCGCAGCTCGAACAATGGCTGGCATGGTTTCCCGGAACCTATGACAGTCTGCCTCAAACGCTGGAGCAAGCCAAAGCAGGTCTGCCTGAGGACGAACGCAACTACCGGCGGCATTCGATCTTTACGCGGGTCGATTTGCCGGAATTCGGTCCAATTACCTTTTACGCCGAGCAGCGCCGCTGGCTTGCGGATGCGCCGCCGGAAGGCGAAGTCTATCGCCAGCGGATTTATGTGATCTCGCTCGATGAAGAGCGCGAGGCAATTCGCTTACGTGTCTACGTCCCGCATGACCAGAAAAGTCTGCTGGGTGCGTGGAAGGACACTACGCTTCTGGACGGGCTCGACCCCGAAGCTACGGTAAACTGGGCTGGCTGCGATCTGTTTTGGAAGTGGGAAGGCGATCACTTCATCGGACGGCTGGATCCGGGGGCATGCACTTTTCAATCGGCCGCATACGGCCAGCGTATCCAGCTCGAGGAATACCTGCTGCTGGCAGAAAACGAGATGCATTTCGCGGATCGCGGCCTGTCGATGGACGGTGAATATCTGTTCGGGATGCGCGGCGACACGCCGACAATTGCCAAGCGGGTATCCGAAGCCGAGTAGGCTTACGCGGTTTCCAGATATTCCAGCAGCGCAGCCAGACAATCGCGCGCCAGCAGCTTGCACCGCTCCGGGCTCCAACCTTGCTCAGGTTCCGGCGAGGCAGCCAGGTCCTTATATGGCATTTCCAGAGTCATTGCCGTGCAATGGAAGCGCTCTGCCACTTGATTGGTGCTGATCGAGAGGTTCGCTTTGCCTGCGGGCGTCTTGGGATAGCCAAGCTCCGTCTGAAAGTCCGGTGTCCGACGATCCAATATCCGCTCATAGCGATAATATTGCTCGCCAAAGGCATCGCTCCAGCTCGGAATGCCTTCATAGCCTGCAAGGAAGACAGCCGGTATGGCTTCATCGCCATGCACGTCCATCGCGAAGTCGACACCCACTTCGTCCATCCGGTTGCGGATCGCGAGCACTTCAGGTGATTTCTCCGCGCTCGGATTCTCCCATTCTCGGTTGAGGTTCGTGCCGATCGCATTGGTGCGCAGATGGCCTCTGCGTGAGCCGTCAGGATTGCAGTTTGGCACAATGTAGAACTGGCAGCGTTTGCGCAGCGCTCGTGCGACCGGATCGGTTGGGTCAGTCAGGCATTCGAGCGCGCCTTCCATCCACCACTCGGCTTGCGTTTCGCCCGGATGCTGACGCGCATAGAGCCAGACTTTCGTCTCGCCCGTTCCCATTTCCAAGCTGTCGAGCGGCTGGCCATCAAGCGTCGTGCCCAGACGGACAAGGTCGACTCCTTCGCTTGCGGCGGCTTCCGCAAGAAGATCGTGATGCCGCTCCATTGAGTATGGCGCATAATAGGCAAAGTAAGCGACATCGCTTGCCGGCGTATAGGTGATGGTCAGAGTGCCGTCGGCTTCGTCCTTGTCGAATGTGCTGGCGGCGCGAGTCCAATATTCGCGGTCTTCGGAAACGCATGCATCATAGTTCGGCCAGCCGCCGGGATAGGCGGACTTGTTGAGGCCGGTCAGTTTCAGCGAGAGTTCGCGGTCTTTGCCTCCGGTGACACGGAAGTGGAACCACTGCGCAAACTCCGACATGCGATCCTTGGGGATCGTCAGCTTGGCGCACGCGCCATCAATCGCTTCGATGCCGATATTGCCGCTGTCGAACTCGGCATCGATATAAATATCGCTCACTTGATATCCTTGTTAGGGAACTTTGACCTCGATCGTCTCGCCCTGACCGCCTGGGAACTCGCGGAACAACGCATCAGCCACCACTTCCGCGTTGGCTGCTGGTTGAGCCAGAGGGTGGTCGGGGCCGACGCTAAACTCAGCGCGGCCTTCCCACAGCACCCCATTGGATGCAACATCGCGGATGACAACACCGAGCTCTGTTACCAGGCGTTCACCGCTTCCGCCGCCGCCAAGGTTAAATCCAAGCCCCACGCCAACGCCCGAGCGATAGCCGCCGGTTGAACCTCCTACGCCAACGTTAACCGGTCCTCGGCGCGACCCTGAGCTTTCCAGCACATACCTGTCCAAGCGCACTTCTGCGACTTGACCAGCGGCATCACGTCCGCTTTCGCTATAGCCAAGTTTCGCAAGTTCGCGGGCAACAGCTGCCTTGTAAACTGAGGTTTCGAGCGAGCCCTCTGTCTGACCTTCTGCCGCAGGTGCGTCAGCGACAAACACAGCCCCTTGGCTCAATTGTGAAAGGCTGTTTGTCTCATGGAAACGCGTGACTTCCACCGGGCTGGGAGGCGCAGTTGTCGCGCATGCGGCGAGTGGCAAAGCCACGAGGATGCTGAATAGTGTCTTGTTCATAGGCTTCATGTGCACCTCTATTGTTACGTAAAGCCTAAACTAAGCCGATCAGAAGCGCGAGTCTGCTTGACCTAAGCGGGTCTGCTATGTAGTGGCGCCCCTTGAAATTCCGCGCGTCGGACTGATTCCGGCGCGTCTTTTATTTAAAAGAGCAAAGTCATGAAGATTCGCAACAGCCTCAAATCGCTCAAAGGTCGTCACCGCGATTGCCGCGTTATCCGCCGCCGTGGCCGCACCTATGTGATCAACAAGACCAACCGCCGTTTCAAGGCGCGCCAAGGCTAATCGCTTTACGTGCGTCGGCCTATGCTGATGCCGATAGCGCGCTAGCAAGCGATAAGGATTGGGCCTGCCACCTGACAAGGTGAGCGGGCCTTTCTTATTTGAGGAGCAGGCAAGTGGCCAGCCAACAGAAAATCAAAGCGGTCGTATTCGATGTCGGGCGCGTAATCGTACAGTGGCAAATGCGCGCGCTGTTCGAGAAGCTCATTGAGGATGAGGCTGAGCTCGACTGGTTCCTCGAGAACGTTGTGACTGAAGAATGGCATTTCGAGCATGATGCCGGTCGTCCTCTGGCGGACATGCTGCCAGAGCGCAAAGCGCTGTTTCCCGATTATGCTGACCTGATTGATGCCTACGCGACGCGGTTTCTCGAGACTGTGCCTGGGCCGGTTCCGGGAACAGCAGACTTGATCGAGCGACTGGCTGAGCGCCGCATTCCGCTTTTTGCGATCACTAACTTTGGAGCTGAGTTCTGGGACATGTTCCGGCCAACTCAACCGGTGCTGGCGCATTTCGGCGATATCGTCGTGTCAGGGATCGAAAAGCTCGCAAAGCCTGATCCTGCGATCTTCAAGTTGGCTGCTCAGCGATTCGATTGCGTCCCGCAGGACATGCTTCTCATTGATGACAATGCGGCCAATATCGCAGCGGCGAGCGCGCTCGATTGGCATGTCCATCACTTTCATCATGCGGAAGGGCTGGAGCGGGATCTCGCCTCGCGCGGACTGATCTGAGCCTCATAAAGAAAACCCCCGGCGTCTCTGGGGGAGAGCGCCGAGGGGTATGAGGGCTGTGCCCTCAGTCCACCCGCTGTGGAGAGTATGCCGGGTGGGGGGAAGTTCTTGTCAGCTTACTTGCCGTTGCACTTTGCCAAGCGCTCTTCAGCGAGCTCTTCGCCTTTAGCTGTGAAGCTGACGATTTCGCCAAATTCACGGTTCAGGCCGCGGCAGATGCGCAGTGGGCGTGATGTGCCTTTGTTAGCGACACAGGTCGTGCCTTTGCATGACCATGCGACACCGCTTGCGACAGTGCGCGATTCGCTCGCCGGCGCAGCGAGTTCAGCGGTGTAGTATGCGCCGGAGCTTGCCGCTGCTGGTGCAGGGGCAGTCAGCACACCAAAGGTTACGCCGGTATAAGCGAGAGCGAGAGCCAGTACGCCGAAACGGCCGGAGCGGGGGATGGAGAGGGTCATCTTGCGTCCTTTCAAATTCTCAGGCCGTGGAGAGGGACAGTGCAGGCCTGCGTTGCACCGCACTGGTTTCAACCGAATAAGTTTCAATTGAATACCAGTTGCGAATCACTACCTAGTCATATAGGTTTTAAGTTGCAACCAAAAACTGGAATTTTTTTCGCTAGGATTGTGATGGCGCATTCAGAAGGAAATCAAACGCCGTGTGGAAGCTGAATTTGCACATCAACAAATCCGCGCTAAAAAGGTTTCAAGGAAAGGACTCAATTTATTATGGGCGACATTCGGGAACCGCTACGCGAGCTGATTGAATGCGGCTTGCCGCAAGCTTTGGAAGTGATGGGGGAGCGCTGGTCTTTCATGATCCTGCGCGCGAGCTTCAATGGCCTGCACCACTTTGAAGAGTTTCTCAGCGAACTCGGCATTGCCCGCAATATTCTTTCCAACCGCTTGGCCAAACTGGTCGAGCACGGCATCCTGAAGCGGGAGCCGTGCGCTGATGATCGTCGCAAGATCGAGTATCGCCTGACGGAAAAGGGCTTTGACTTGCTCCCTGCAATGCTTGCGCTTCGCCAATGGGGCCAGAAATACGGGGCAGAGTTTTCTGAAGATCCTGTGCTGGTCGATGAAGCCGATCGTCTGCCGATTGGGCCGGTCTCCATTCTCGCACATGATGGCCGTATCCTCACGCATCAAGACCTGTGGCTAGTGAAGCGTGAAAACGTAGGAAAGCGCGCAGACGGCACGATCGCAGAGATGGATGAGTGCTGCGGTCTTGAGCGCGGCGATGTCATCGACTTGCAGTCAGCCCGCAAGGCGGCAAGCTAGTCCGGCATTCTAGACGCGGCGGAAGTTCCAGACCGCATTGAGTACGAAGATCGTCAGTCCCGCGAAGACGGAGACCAGCACGCGCGCGACCAGATAGTTGATCGGCGTGAGCGCCAGCAGCACGGCCATGAGCGCCATGGTGATTCCCAATCCGATCAGTCCGTTGACCAGGAACAGTGCAAAACCGCTGGCAACTCCCCGCGTCGTGCCGCGGAAAATCCATGCGCGCCCCAGAATGTAGTGCAGGCTGTTGGCGACGACAAAGCCGATGCCGGAGGCAGGTACTTCATCCATTCCTGCGCGTTCGACCAGCAACCAGAGTACACCCAGACCGATCAAGAATACGCCTGAGCTGACGACTGTGTTGCGCACCAGCATCCAGCCCACCCGCACCCGCAACAGGCGTGAAAGCAGGCTGCCCTTTGGGAGTTCAGCTTGCGATAAAGGAGCGCTCACGCAGGCGCGGCTCGCGGCGTCACCGGTTTCAAGCGCTCGCTGTAACGATCCGGCGCTTCCTCTCCATCGTCGGCCCAGTCTGTGCGGCGTTTCACAAAAGGATTGAGGAACAGGATCGGCAGTTTCAGGAACAGCAGTTCGGAATGGATGAAGCCGTCCACCATCCGTTCCCACCATTTGGGATCGCGCTTGGCATTGGCAGCGAGCCAACCATCATAGGGTGCCCAATGGCTCGGCTCATCGCGGTGGATCACTTCAAAGATCTTCACGAGCGCGGGGTCGGATCGCACGTGGCTGTTCGCCAGCAGAATCTCGACCTGTTTGAAGCCGCGCTGTTCGGTGAGCGAGATCACCCGGCAAAGCCGCTCGAACAGTTCGTCGCGCGCAATCACCTGGTCGGTGTCCAGACCATCAATTGACGTGCCGAACATGATCTCGATGAAGCGGTCGATATGGCCGAAGGTCCGGTCGAGATGCATCGGGCGTTTGCCTTGCAGTTCGAACCAGCGTTTGAACATGACGTAATGCTTGCGCTCATCCGCGCGGTGTTTCTCGATGAGGCCGATCAGCGGATCATCCGGCTCGCAGCGCGCGCGCACCGCTTCCAGCACGCGGTCGAGCGCAGTGTACCCGCGATGTTCGTTATAGATGTAGATCGACCCCAACAGGTCAAGATAGCGGCGGCGGTACCAGGCAAGCATGAGCGACTCCTGCGATAAGCAGCCAGAGTATCGCAAGTGCGACCTTTCACCAAGCTGAGCGGAGCACAGCGCCCTAATGTTGGATACGCATGTTACACAGTCCTGGGAAAGAAAACTTCAGAGGGTCCCCGCGCGGTAAAATGCTGAGAGAGTTGGAGAAAACGCGGCGGACATCCGCGCGGACTTAGCCTAGCCGGCGGCGTGTAGGACAGTGCCATCAAATATGGATGAGGCCTAAGCGAAGCGCGCGAATGATCGCGCCAATCTGGTCGAACACTTCTAGCTTCTCATACACCCGCTTACGGTAGGTCCGCACAGTCTCAGGCGACAAATCCAGAATAGTGCCGATATCCGTGTTGGATTTTCCGCGCGCAACCCAAGTCAGCACTTCAGCTTCACGCTGCGAGAGCTCCGGCACAGCCCGTTCCTGATCGATCAGATTGCACAGCCGCTGATGCGCGCCTTGAGCGAGCGCGCGAACCAGGCCGATGCGCTCGGGATCGACGTCATCCAAAGGCTCGCCGAAATCGAATGAAGCGTAGGCCTCACGGCCGCGAGCGCCATAAAGCGGCACACCAAAGCCATGTTGTAGTCCTGCCTTCTTCATCGCTTGCAAATAGGCTTCCTGTTCCGGCGTATTGGGCTCTGCCTCCATGGCATCCATCCACGTCAGAAAGCCGCCATGCGCGAAGGTTCGACTAGGGATAGGATCATGCGCGCGAAAGTCAGCTTCCTCGTAAAGAGCAAGCCATTCAGGCGAGAAGCCGTGAGCGTAAACAACGGTACGAATGGAGGTGGGCTCTTCGAAGATCGGCGAGAAATGATAGCTCATCCTCAAGACCCCATGCGCGAGGCAAATATCGCGTACAAACTCCAGGACCGAAGTCAGGTCCCCGAGACTGTCAATGGTCGCCATATGCTCGCGCATGAGCGTCCTTATACCAGATGTCCCCCGATCGGGCGACTGTAATAGAGTGAGGCGTTTTGGTAATAAAATTACACGCGCTGAGTGGCTCGCCCTTCGGGTCGTACGCTCTAGTTGAGGCGACAATTTCGCTTAGCGCACAAGTCCCGGTGGCGGGTCCCATGCACTAGGGAATTGTCACCGGGCATCTGGAAACCAAACTGGGTGCGGTCATGTTGAAGCGGTTACGCAAATCGACGGTGAGTGGGCATGCGCGTCGTTTTTCGCGGGGCAGCGAGCCGCTTCAACTGGCTGCAATGCAAGCGCTCGCAAACATTTTGGTTGTTCTGACTTTTCGGCAGAGCACAGGTGAAGCGACACGGCTGTCAGACCTCAGCAGTGTTACTGGCTTGCCGCAGAAAGAAGCGCTGCGGCTGGTGCGCGATCTGCATGATGCGCGTGTTCTTACGATTCGCGCTGATGCCCATGAAGTGACCGAATCCGAAGTGTGCCTGGATGGTGATGCTTTGCATTGCTTGCGCGATCTCTTGCCGATCAGTGCACGAATAGCATTCGGCGAATAATTCCGGACGAGATCAAGCCCGCGGCGCTTGCCTGCGGTAACTCAGCGCTTCCGCGATGTGGATGCGGGTCACGCGTTCCGCGCCTGCCAGATCGGCGATCGTTCGTCCTACTCGCAGCATCCGTGTGTAGCCGCGCGCGGAGAGCCGCAGCGCGTCGGCTGCCTGCATCAACAGCATTTGACCGGCTTCATCGGGAGCCGCCCATCGCTCTAGCGCTTCGCCATTAAGTTCTGCATTGCTGCGCGCGCCTGATTTTTCCGACCTTGCCGTCTGGATTGCGCGCGCTTTGGCGACCCTTGCGGCGACTTCCTCTGATCCTTCGGCAGACGGCGGCAGCGCCATGTCGGCAGCGCTTACCGGATCGACTTCGACATGCAGATCAATTCGATCAAGCATCGGGCCGGAAACCTTGCTCTGATAATCTGCCGCGCAGCGCGGCGCCCGGCTGCACGCCAGTGCCGGGTCGCCCAGATGTCCGCAGCGGCACGGGTTCATCGCTGCGATCAGTTGGACACGGGCAGGGAAAGTCACATGTGCATTGGCCCGTGCGACATCGACGCTGCCGGTCTCGAGCGGCTGCCTCAAGGAATCGAGAACCGGACGCTGAAACTCCGGAAGCTCATCGAGAAACAACACGCCGAGATGGGCCAGGCTCACTTCGCCGGGGCGTACCTTCAGGCCTCCGCCAGTCAGCGCTGCCATGCTGGCGGAGTGATGCGGCGCGCGAAACGGTCGAGCGCGACTGATCCGTCCGCCCTCAAGCGTTCCTGCTACCGAGGCCACCATAGACACTTCCAGTGCTTCAGACGGTGTGAGTTCTGGCAGGATACCGGGAAGGCAGCTTGCGAGCAGGCTTTTGCCCGCACCCGGCGGGCCGATCATCAGCATGTTGTGACCGCCGGCTGCTGCGATCTCCAGCGCGCGCTTTGCGGTTTCCTGCCCTTTGACCTGTTTGAGGTCAGCGGCTGGCGGTGCGGGTTCAACCTTGCCGCGCTTGGGCTCCGGCAATCGCTGCGAGCCTTTCAAGTGGTTGAGCAGGCTGATGAGGTCAGGCGAGGCCAGCACAGGGACCTCGCTCGCCCATTTGGCTTCTGCGCCTTGCGCCGCGGGACAGATCAGGCCGCATTCCTCTTCGCTTGCATGCAAGGCTGCCAGCAATACGCCGGGGGAAGCAACGATCCGGCCATCCAATGCAAGCTCGCCCACGGCCAGCCAGTCGCCCAATTGCTCGGCATCCGTCGCGCCCATTGCAGCGAGCAAAGCGAGCGCTATCGCAAGATCATAATGCGAGCCTTCCTTCGGCAAATCGGCAGGCGAGAGGTTGATGGTGATCCGTTTGGGAGGGAGAGCAAGGCCCATGGAGGACAGCGCCGCGCGCACACGTTCCTTGCTCTCGCCAACCGCTTTGTCAGCCAGGCCGACAATGTTGAATTTGGGCAATCCCGGAGCGACAGAGCACTGCACTTCGACGCTGCGCGCTTCCAGCCCGAGATAGGCCACAGTCCTGACCAATGCGACCATGCGGCGAATGGCCCCCCGTGCCTTTAGTCCCAGTCACTTACGTCCTGTTGGGTCGGAGGCTTTTTGTCGAGCAGTGCGCGCCCGATAACAGCATTGTAACCGGACTATCGATCTGGCCCCTGCAAGTCGCCATCGGCACTGTACAATTCCTTGACTCAAGCGAGCGCTTCGCTTAACCGCGCGCTCGATATGGCGGTCGCCTGCTGAAGGGCGGCCCTTTTTATTGGTGCGGCGCAGTGAAAACCGGGCCCGCCAGCTAGATTATTCGAGGACGATATGAAGCGGACATTCCAGCCAAGCAATCTCGTGCGTGCCCGTCGCCACGGTTTCTTTGCTCGCAAGAAGACCCCTGGTGGTCGCAAGGTCCTGCGTGCGCGTCGTGCGCGCGGTCGCAAGAACCTTTGTGCGTAAGCACGACTAGAATTGATTCGAAGAAAATCGCGGTGCTCACGCGCCGCACCGATTTTCTTGCTGCGAACCGGGGCCTGCGCATTGCACGCCCCGGTTTCGTGCTTTTAGCGCAGCCAAACTCAGGCAAAGGCAAGCGTTACGGCATTACGGTCACAAAGAAGATCGGCAATGCGGTGGTACGCAACCGTATGAAGCGGCGGTTCCGCGAATTGCTGCGCGAAGCATTGCCTGAGCAAGGTCTGCCTGATCACGACCATGTGCTCATTGGCCGCGATGGCGGGATTGAGCGCGACTTTGCAAAGCTGCGCGAAGAGCTGTCGATGGCACTTGGGCGCGCCCGCGAAGGGAAAGGCGATCCACGCAGGCCGCCTCGCCGTGGCAACCGCAATAGCAAGCGCAAATGAAGCAGCTTCTCATCCTTATCGCGCGCGGCTGGCAGCTCGGCCCGAGCCGCATTTTGCCCCCGACCTGCCGCTATTCCCCCTCCTGCAGCGAATACGCCATTCAGGCTTTGCGAAAATACGGTGCGATCAAGGGTGGATGGATGGCGTTCAAGCGGCTAATGCGGTGCCATCCTTGGGGCGGGCACGGGCATGATCCGGTGCCATAGGGCGACAATCCGGCCTCTTCACATTGTAACTGTAGTATCTACATAACACAGTATTCGGGTAATCTCAGGACACAATCTTGGACAATCAGCGTAATCTGTTGCTCGCCGTAGCGCTTTCGGGTTTGCTCATCCTCGGATGGGACTTCGCCATGCGGTATTTCTATCCCGAGGCGTCGATTGCCGGGGTTGATCCGGTGGAGGAAGTGGCGACGGCGACCGCTGCTGCACCCGGTGCGCCTGCCGCGGCTTCCGGCGATATTGCGCAGGACGCGCAACCTTCCGGACCGGTTGATCTGGCGACAGCGCTTGCCGCGCCAGAGCGTGTGCGCATCAATGCGCCCCGTGTCGAAGGCTCCATCAATCTCATTGGCGCACGGATCGACGATATCGAGCTGATTGACCACCGCGAAAGCGTGGAAGACGATGCTGGCCCGGTTCAGCTGTTCGCGCCGGAAGGGACCCAAGGCCAGTATTTCGCGCAGTTCGGCTGGATCGGCCAGGGTGTCACATTGCCTGATGCGCAGACGCTGTGGACTGCCGATGGCGAAACGCTGACCACAAGCACGCCTGTCACGCTCAGTTGGGATAATGGCGAAGGCCAGACCTTCCAGATCAAGCTGGCGATTGACGACAATTACATGCTCACTGCTGAGCAGACGATGACCAATAATAGTACAGGTCCGGTCGTGGTTCAGGCCTATGGCCTGCTCAACCGCAACAGCGCTTTTGCCAGCGCAGATCAATGGATCGTCCATGCGGGGCCGATGGGAGCGTTCAGCGATACAGTCGAATACGGCCCGGACTATGATGATCTTCTGGAAGACGGCGCCTACGCGCCTGAAGGCACGCCTGAGTGGCTCGGCTTTTCTGACATTTACTGGCTTGGCGCGCTGATCCCGCGCGGCGACGCGGCAGCAACGCCCGGTTTCCGCTCGCTGGGAGAGAACATCTACCGCGCAGATATGATCTATGCGCCGGTGACTGTGCCGGCTGGCGGCTCAGCTCAGCAAAGCAGTTTGCTGTTTGCAGGCGCCAAGGAAAGCGCATTGCTCGACACTTATCGCGACCAGCTTGGTATCGCCCGCTTCGGCAAGGCGGTCGACTGGGGATGGTTCGAATGGTTCGTGAAGCCAATGGTCTGGCTGCTGCGCACGCTGTATGATTTCGTCGGCAATTTCGGCGTCGCGATCATCTTGCTGACCGTGCTCATTCGCGGACTCCTGTTCCCGATTGCGAACAAGCAATTTGCGAGCATGGCGTCGATGAAAGCGGTGCAGCCCAAGATGAAGGCGCTGCAGGAACGCTATAAGGACGACAAGCAGAAGCTTCAGCAGGAAATGATGAAGCTCTACAAGGATGAAGGCGTCAATCCGCTGGCAGGCTGCCTGCCGCTGCTGATCCAGATTCCGATCTTCTTCGCGCTTTACAAGGCGCTGATCCTGGCTATCGAAATGCGCCACAAGCCGTTTCTGGATTTCTGGATTCAGGACCTTTCCGCGCCTGATCCATGGAAGATCCTGAACCTGTTCGGCCTTCTGCCGTTTGATCCGCCGGGTTTCCTCGGCATCGGTATCCTCGCGATCCTGCTGGGTGTGACCATGTGGCTCACTTTCAAGCTGAACCCGACCGCGATGGACCCGGTCCAGCAGCAAATCTTCAACTTCATGCCCTGGATCCTGATGTTCGTGATGGCACCGTTTGCAGCGGGCCTGCTGCTCTACTGGGTAACCTCGAACATCCTGACGCTCGCGCAGCAGACCTATCTCTATTCCAAGCACCCGCAATTGAAAGCGGCGGCGGAGAAAGAGAAAGCGGATAAAGCGCGCGCGGCGGATCGCGAGAAGAAGAGCTGAGCGTGACCGCTCCTGAACTCTCGGAGGAAGAACAGCGCGAACAGCAAAGACGCGAACAGGAAGCAGCCAAGCTGTTTTCCGGTCGCGTCGAATTCCTGCTGTCTGCGCCGCAGCTGAAGTTCCTGCCGGACCCGACTGTGCCGGAGATCGCCTTTTGCGGGCGCTCGAACGTGGGCAAGTCCTCGCTCTTGAACGCGATCACTGGCCGCAAGGCAATTGCACGCGCCTCGGTCACACCCGGCCGCACGCAGGAACTGAACTTTTTTGAAGTCGGCGAGCCTACGCAATTCCGACTGGTTGATATGCCGGGCTATGGCTTTGCGAAAGCGCCGGTCGCTGTGGTCGACAAGTGGAAGAAACTCGTGCGTTCGTACTTGCGCGGGCGGCAAGTGCTCAACCGCAATCTGGTGCTGGTCGATAGCCGCCATGGCCTCAAAGACGTAGACCGCGAGATGATGACGATGCTGGACGAAGCTGCAGTCGGCTACCGTGTTGTCATGACCAAGGCGGACAAGGTCAAGAAGTCAGAGCTCGACAAGACTGTCGCGAAGGTTGCGGAAGAAGCGAAGAAGCATGTCGCGGCTTTCCCGCACATCCATGTGACCAGCAGCGAGAAGGGCATGGGGATCGCGGAGCTGCGCGCGGCGGTTGTGCAGGACGCGCTGGGCTAATTCCGAGCTCTGATCTGGGCTTCCAACAAACTTGACATAGTTGACACCTGTCAAGCAGGCCAAATGTGGCTCAACCCCGCAGAATTCTGCCGTTTTCGGCCTTTCCAACAAAGTTGACACTTTTCCTATTTTTTCAAAACTCCCGTGGGTGTTTTGGTGCGTGGCTTGTGCTTTCATGAAGAGAGATCGACGGTTTCAAAGTGAGCCGACGCTCTAGCCTCGTGCGTGGATGTAGGAAATGATGGGGTAAACTCTCACGCCAAACCACGCGTCATCCCGGCCCCCTTGATTTATGGCTCGCCGGGATCCCGATTACTTGATCCGGGTACAACAAGAGCAAGCGGACCCCGGATCAAGACCGGGGTAACGAAGACGCGTTTTCCGCTGTCGGGCTGGAGTTCAGATCCTCTGGTACAAACTCTTCGCAACACAACTGGCCGATCCTTCTTACGAGGTCGCTCTTTGCTGTACAGCGCCCTTATCAAACAGCTTTTGCGCTGCGAGGACGGCTGCAGGCGCATTTGGCGCAGTAGCGTCCGCTCCGACCTGGACTGCGAGCGAAGGGTCTTCGGTGAACATCGATCCGCCAACCATGACGCCAATCGCGCCATGCTGCGATGCCCGGCGCACATCGCCAATGAATGATTTCAGATCTTCAATTTGCAAGTCAGAGCCAACAGTGAGGCCAACCACTGCAAACCAGTCATTCCGCACGGCGGACTTGATCTGATTGGCTTCTCCGGAATGATCGGTCTGAACTCGCCAGCCACCTGAAGCGAGCAGCTCCTCTATTATCGATACCCCAAAGACATGCTGATTTCCGGGTGCAGCTGCCATCAGCACGTGGCGCTTACTCTTCAGTTTTGGGAGGGAATATGTTTCGTGGAATATGGACAAAAGCGTCTGGAGGCGACCCACACCTATGGTTACGTCGATGAAATCACATTCGTCCCGCTCCCACATCTTGCCCAGAAAGCGCGCGGTAGGCTCAAGCAATTCTGTATATAGAACCTCGATCGACAGGCCGCGATCCCGCATGATCGTGACATAATTGGCCGCAGCTTCGAGGTCGTCCCCAAGGAGAATCTCGGCAAAATCGCTGATATCTGCTTTGTTCGGCTTGAGAACTCTGATTAGTGCTTCGAGTGGGGGCGCATCCGGCACGACTTCGGTATGTAGACGGATCAGTTTTGGCACTACCTCACCTGACACAAAGCGAACGAGTCGGCTTTGGCGCTCTGCAATATCGCTACGCTTGCGCACAGTCGGATCAATGAAGACGCTCTCAAAGCTGCTTATATCTTTGCGATTCAAGACAGGGAATCCTGTCTCACCAACGGAATGACTCATTCCGACTCTCCCGACTTTTTTGCCAAAATGGCCGACCGCTTCACATAAGAGCAAATCAGCGAGTGTTAGTCGATAGATATCGCGCCTAGCCATCTGGCGGGTCTAAAGCTGCTACTCCAGTCATCTGCTGTAAGCTGATCTCGGGGGTGAGCTGATCCGCACTCAAACGATCCTCGAGCTGAGCGGACTGTCCGCCGCTATCAATTCGCGAAGATCATCGCATCATCAGCGAACGCTTTGAACTCCAGCGCATTGCCAGCTGGATCGCGGAAGAACATCGTCGCTTGCTCGCCGATCTCGCCTTTGAAGCGCACGGTTGGCTCGATCACGAATTCCGTGCCTGCCGCCTTCAGGCGCTCGGCCAAGGCCTCCCATTGCTCCATAGTCAGCACAATCCCGAAATGCGGCACTGGCACGTCGTGCTTGTCGACCGGATTACTCAAGCGGTCTCCCGCACCATCGGGCGAGAGATGCGCGACTAGCTGGTGCCCGAAGAAATTGAAGTCGACCCAGTGGTCGGAATGGCGGCCTTCCTCACAGCCCATGACTTCGCCATAGAACGCCCGCGCTTTCGCCAGATCGTCGACCGGAAAGGCAAGATGAAACGGGCGCAAGGACATGGCAGTGAACTCCTCATTGGGGCATCGCAACCTGTTCAGGCTCGACAGCGAATAACTGAACACCTAGTGCTGATAGCACAGCCAACGCAAGGTGGAGCGCGAGCGAGACATGAAACTCATCATCGGCAACAAGAATTATTCCAGCTGGTCCTTGCGCGGCTGGCTCGCGGCAAAGCAATCGGGCCTCTCCTTCGAAGAGCTGATCGTCAATATTGGCGGCGAGGAGTGGGACCAGTTCAAGCGCTCGAACGGCGAGTTTCAGCCCTCCAGCGGCAAAGTCCCGATCCTGTGGGATGAGGAAACGGTCGTCTGGGACAGCATGGCAATCATGGAATATCTCGGCGACAAGGTCGGGCGCGACCGCTTCTGGCCCAAGGATGAAAGCGCGCGCGGGATGGCGCGGGCCATGGTTGCAGAGATGCACAGCTCTTACTTGGCGCTGCGCCGCGAATGCCCAATGAATGTGCGCGCGCGAGTGCAGCTCAGCGGCCTTAGCGAAGAAGCCCAGCACGATATCGTCCGCATCCTTGGCCTCTGGGCAGAGGCTCGCGCACGCCACGGGCAGGGCGGGCCCTTCCTGTTCGGCACCTTTGGCGCAGCGGATATCTTCTACGCGCCGATTGTCTCGCGCTTTATCACTTACGGCATCGCAGTACCCGGCTTTGCGCAAACCTATATGGAAGCGATCTGGGAGCATGACTGGATGCAGGACTGGATCGGCGCGTCCGAAGACGAGCAATGGGTGATCGAGCAGTTCGAGATGGCGGGCGCGTAGGCTGGCAGAATCTTACGGAATGCGCTCTGTTGGATAGGGCGTCCCGTCTTTCTTGAAATACCCGTCCGGTCTGAACTCCATATCGATATCTGGATATTGCCCGCTATCATTCTCGCGAGGGCCGCCACTGATGGCGACGAATACGCAATCCTCAGCCGAGCGGTTTTGCAGGTGGTGGCCGTTTGCTTCGCCGGCCGGCCAGGCCAGCACATCGCCGGGTCTGACGAGCGTTTCGCCATCATCCTCTACCAGCACTGCCTCGCCCTCGAGCATTATGACCATCTCGTCCTGTCCGCTATGCCAATGCCGCTGGCTCGACCACGCACCGGGCTTCAACACGACATGGCTTGCGCCGAGCTTGGTGAGGCCTGAAGGCGGCGCTAAACGCCGATACCAGCGGCCTTCGACCTCTTTGTCAAAAGGAGGGGGATATCCGGTCACATTCGTTTGTGGGATCGATTGAAGATCGAGCTTGGGCATTGAGGGCTACTCCTGCTAATCGCCTTATCATGACTGAAGTTCTCGACCTCGCCAAACAATTGATTTCCGTTGAAAGTGTCACGCCTGCGACTGGCGCGGTGTTTGACGCGATGGAAGCGATGCTCGCGCCGCATGGCTTTGCGGTGCACCGCTTTACGCGCGGCGAGGGCGAGGCAGGCAGCGATGAAGCGCCGGTCGAAAATCTCTTCGCCATGCGCGAGGGACCGGAAGGCAGCAAGCATTTCGCCTTTGCAGGCCATCTGGACGTGGTACCTGCGGGTGAAGGCTGGGCGAGCGCACCATTCGAGCCGGAAATTCGCGGCGAATTGCTCCACGGTCGCGGCGCGGTCGACATGAAAGGTGCGATTGCTGCGATGGTTGCAAGCCTTGCCGATATCCCGCAGGAGGCTGGCACGATCAGCTTTATCATTACGGGCGATGAAGAAGGGCCAGCGCTCCACGGCACGCGCGCCCTGATCGACTACATGGATGCCGACGGCATCCGGCCTGACCTGTGCCTTGTGGGCGAGCCCACTTCCGTCAATCAGCTTGGCGACATGATGAAGATCGGGCGGCGCGGCTCCGTCAATATCTGGCTCACGGTTGAAGGCACGCAAGGCCATGTTGCTTATCCGCATCTGGCGGACAATCCTTTGCCGAAGCTGACGGCGATCCTCGCAGAGCTGGACGGATGGACATTGGATGCCGGCACAGACTGGTTCCAGCCGAGCAATCTCGAGATCACGCACATTTCCGCGATCAACCCGGCGCATAATGTGATCCCTGCAAAAGCTGAAGCGCGCGTCTCCATCCGCTTCAATGATTTGCATACAGGCACATCGCTGTCCGAGCGGGTGATCGCGATTGCGGAGAAGCACGGCGGCTCAGCGCGTCCAATAATTTCCGGCGAGCCATTCCTGACAGAGCCGGGCGCATTCTCGCAGATGGTATCCGATGCTGTGGAAGCGGAGACCGGCACCAAGCCGGAGGCATCGACAACAGGCGGTACATCCGATGCGCGGTTCCTGCGCGCTGTGTGCCCGGTGATCGAGTTCGGGCTTTGCAACGCGACCATGCACAAGCGCGATGAAGCGGTTGCGGTTGAGGACCTAGCAACGCTAAGCCGTATCTATGCGCGGATCGCCAAGGCGGCGCTCGCCACATAAGTCAAAAGGGACGCATTCATGAAAGCCTGGTTTGCAATTCCGCTGTGGCAGCGCGTGATCGGGGCATTGATCCTCGGCATCATCGTTGGGCGGCTGTGGGGTCCCGAGGCGGAGAGCATCAAGATCATCGGCGATATCTTTATCGCTTTCATAAAGATGCTGGTCGTGCCGCTGATCTTCTTCAGCTTGGTCTCAGGTGTCGCAGCCATCGGCGATCTAAGGAAGCTCGGCAGCGTCGGTGGCCGGGCGTTCCTGCTTTTTCTTGTAACCGGTCAGATCGCGGTTTGGCTTGGGCTTACTATTGGCACATTCCTCAAGCCTGGCGCGAACGTGGATGCAAGCACTTTGCAAATTGGTGAAACGCCGGAACCAACCACTCTCGACTGGCGCGAAATGCTCCTGTCTATTGTTCCCGACAGCCCAGTCATGGTGATGGCCGAAGGTGCGGTCCTGCCTTTGATCGTATTTGCGCTGCTCATCGGGATTGGCATTCTGATGGCAGGCGATGAAGGCAAGCCTGTCCAAAGTATTTTCGATTCCGGCGCAGTGGTAATGCAGAAAGTGACGGTAATAGTCATGGAGCTCACACCGTTTGGCGTTTTTGCACTTATGGCTTGGGTTTCCGGGACGCTCGGTTACGAAGCGTTGGTTGCCTTGGCCAAATTGGTGTCTCTGAATTATCTGGGCTGCTTGATCATTATCTTCGTGATGTATTCGTTGATGATCAAGCTGCTGGCAAAGTTACGACCAGTCGATTTCTTCCGTGGTATTGTTGACGCAATGGCGGTCGCATATTCAACTGCATCATCAAACGCGACTTTGCCCGTCACGCTTCGCTGCGCTCAGCGCAATTTGGGTGTGTCGAGAAGTGTTTCCAGTTTCGTCATTTCGCTAGGTGCGACTGTCAACATGAACGGGCTCGCGATGTATCTCGGCCTTGCAACTTTGTTTGGAGCTCAGATTTTCGGTGTGACTTTGAGCTGGGGCGACTATTTCCTCATTTCCATTCTGGCGACTGTAGGTGCTATTGGTGCCGCGGGCATTCCGGGGACAGGTTTGATTATGATGACTCTTGTTTTCACCGCTGTTGGGGTCCCGCTTGAAACGATTGCGCTGGTCGCCGGTGTAGATCGCATAATGGACATGATGCGCACTGTTACAAACGTTAGCGGTGACGCTGCAGTTGCAACGACAGTGGCATCGATGACGAACGAGATTGATCGTCAGGAAATGGCGAGCGCCGATGACATCTGACACTGTGAGAGGACGGTTGTAGGCAGCATGCAAGGATCTATACTTTACTCGATAAAATATGATCTGGGCGGGGCAATTGACTCAGCGAGTTTAACGTCCGCATTCGCTGCACTGGAAAAAGAGTTTGCTGGAGCTAAGCCACGAGAAAGCGATTTGGCAGTTTTTAACTTAAGCTATCTGTCTCGCGCTCCGCTGAAGTACGTAATCTCCGTCGAGCAAATTGAAATCGGCGGCGCGGTATGGGAGCTGCGTACGGAAGTTGATCCCGCTGGATTGATCGGATTTTGGCTCCGCTCACCACTCGAAAACAGCAAGACCGGAGCGACTTTAGCAACGCGGTTACTCGCTCGACACGAAGCGTTTCTGGACGACAAGAACCGAGACTACATGCTGTACCTGCATCAGCACGGTGAAACTCGCGGGCGATTGCAAGGAATGGCACTTCCTGAAGGACGCGCGTATGTCGACTTTGGTATCCGCGTCGAGCGGATCATTGAGATCTTAAGCCCCTTTCTGGAGCACCGGAAGCGATACAAATTTCACGATTTCCGTCCCATCTTTCTTTTGGACGATGAAGCTTACGGGAGCGAGAGCTGTTGTATGCTTCTCTTGCAGTTGAACCCGATAGCGGCTGGATCAGCAGCAAGATTCCAAGATGTTGCGCAAATGCCATCATCCATCACCGGCAGCAAAGGGCGGTTTCTCTGCAACACATGGTCATTTGCAGTCAGAGAAGATGCATGGACCAACGAGCTTGAGCAAATGTTTAGCCATGCCCATTCGCATTGGTTCATGATTCATGGGGCGATTTTTGAGATAAAGGATATCGAGGCGTTTATTGATGAAATGACAGACGGTGATAGGCGGGTTGATGCTAATCTGCTGCACCGTTTTGAACGCTTCCTTGCAGCTCGAAAGAACAAGATGTTTGCCAGCATTTTTGCGGCACAGAACTCAGATTTCATAACAAAGAATGCGCAGTATCGGGATGACCTGGATATCTTCATGCGCGATTTCGGAATTGATCGACAAATCGTAATATTAAGAGATTTTGTGGATCGCATTGCGAACTTGATTGCAGAGCACACAAATTATCAGGCGCTGCTTGAAAGCCGCGCCCTCAATCGAAACACGAAGATGCTAGAGATATTGTTCCTTCTTAACACGATAGCCGGAATCGCCGCATTTGCGCCCTCACTCTACGCCCCCGACTTGTCAAACGAGCTCATTTTCGATCTCCCCAGGGTGTTGGCCCTCAGTCTGGTTGTTTTCTCTTTCCTGTTTTACTTTTTCGTCATCGCAGTGGGACGCTGGCTCAGTCACCGTGACCAAAATAGCAATCAAGAAATCGACTGGCGTGAATTCCTGGAGAATTGATTTGGATCAGCCGGTCTTTCTCCATCTCCCTGATTTAGTCAGTAATCCTGCGCCCGCCGAGGAACTTCGTGAAGACATTTGGCGCATATTGGTCGAGGTTGACCAGCAATTCGTGCCCCCTCTGTCTTCTCGCGAGAGTACTTCTGACAGCACCCTGATAGGCACGTCCTCGAAACTGAGGCCCCAGTCTTATTTCGCGACTCTTATCAAGCAACCAATTCTCTGCGCCCTCATAGGCAAACGGGTGGTTGGATTTCTTTCTTACAAGACCGAATTCACCTACCCGAACACCAGTTTGTATTTTGATGCTTATGTTTCGACAATTGCGGTGACGCAGAGCGCCCGTCGCAGGGGCATTGCGAAACAACTCTACCAACGACTCTTCGAACGCTTGAAAGAGGATCGCGAAATCGTGATCGCAGTACGAACCTGGTCAACAAACCTGGATCATATCGAATTGCTCACATCATTGGGTTTTCGAGCAATCAGAACATTCTCCAACGACCGGGGAACCGGAGTGGATACTGTTCTGCTGTCAATCAGTATTGGTCGCTCGTCGAAGGATCCTGCAAGATCCGCCTGAGTTAGCTCGACGCTGCACCTTGCGCAGCCCAAGTTGGATGAATTGCGAACCGAACTACTCCTCCTCATCCTCCTCGACATACTCGATCGGCACAAACTTACCTAAGCTGCACCCCGGTCCACGCCGGATTTCGCCGCCAAAATTCTCCAGCACATAGATGATGTCCGTGCTGCACAGCTGGTTGATCGAGGTCTCGTAAGTGAAGGCTTCTTCAAAGCCCAGTCGAGGGCAGCTGCGCGTGAGCGTGTTGCGGTAAATCTTCCCGCCGGGCGCGCGGAAATCGATTGTCCGATCATCGTGCACTGTCGACTGGCGGACACCCGACAGCGGGATGCAGTTTTGCGCTTCGCCAACAACTTTGGCAGCAGGCGCTCGCGAGACGAAATCATCATCGCCTTCGACCGGTGCGCAAGCAGCAATCACAGTCAGCGAAGCGAGGGGCAGGGCGTAGCGAAGCGTTTTCGGACGGATCATGGGGACTCTCCTGTTTGAGTCGCCATCATGCGCTTCGCCCCCTTAACCTGCGATTTCTAGCACGGCTCAACTGCCGGTCATCGCCCTGTCTATTTTCTTGGGGGCTTCTCCAGCACTTTCTTGCGGAAGCTGCACAGATCCGTGAGCTCGCATCGCCAGCATTCGGGCGTTCGCGCTTTGCAAGTGTAGCGGCCGTGCAGGATCAGCCAGTGATGGGCGTGCAAGCGGAAAGGCTGGGGCACGCGCTTTTCGAGCTTGGCTTCGACCGCTTCGGGCGTCTTGCCTCTCGCGAGGCCCGTGCGGTTGCCGACCCGCAGGATATGCGTGTCGACCGCGAAGGTCTCCTGTTTGAACCAGCAATTGAGCACGACATTGGCGGTCTTGCGGCCGACGCCGGGCAGCCGCACCAGATCCTCGCGCGTATCCGGCACTTCGCCGCCATACTCATCGATCAGCAGCTGCGAGAGCGCGATGACATTTTTGGCCTTGGAATTGAACAGGCCGATGGTCTTGATGTGCTCGATCAGGCCTTCAAGGCCGAGATCCAGCATTTGCTGCGGCGTTTTGACTTTGGCGAACAACGCGCGCGTCGCCTTGTTGACGCCGACATCGGTCGCCTGAGCGGAAAGCGCGACGGCGACGACCAGCTGATAGGCATTGCCATATTCCAGCTCTGTCTCAGGCTCGGGGTTGTCTTCGGCCAGGCGGCGGAAGAACTCGAAAATTTGGTCTTTGGTCATTGGAGTGAGATCACAGCCCCAGCACGTCATTCATTGTGTAGCGCCCGGCGGGCTTGCCGATCAGCCACGCGGCCGCTTTCACGGCGCCGCGTGCAAAGATCATGCGGTTCTCCGCATTGTGCGTGAGCGTGATCCGCTCTTCATTGCCAGCAAAGATCGTGCTGTGATCCCCAGCGACAGTCCCGCCGCGAAGGCTCGCAAAGCCGATCGCACCTGTCTCGCGCGCGCCAGTCATGCCATCGCGGGCGCTTTCCGTATTGCTGGCGAGATCAATGCTGCGTCCTTTTGCAGCCGCTTCGCCGAGCAGTTTGGCGGTTCCTGATGGTGCATCCACCTTGTGCCGGTGATGCATCTCGACGATTTCGATATCCCAGTTATCGCCGAGCTTCGCAGCGGCGGTCTCGACCAGATGTGCGAGTAATGTCACACCCAGCGATGTGTTGCCGGTCTGAAGCACAGGGATGACGCTTGCGGCTTCGTCGATCATCATGTGATGCTCGGCTTCAAGACCGGTCGTGCCGATGAGGATCGGAATGCCTGCAACGCGTGCAGCGGCAATGCTCGCTTCCAATGCGCTTGGCGCGGAAAAGTCGATCAATGCATCGCTTTGTGTAGCAAGCGGGCCCGGCTGGCCACCGGCATCAATGCCGCCCGCCGCGCCATGGCCTGCCTCTTCGATCGCTGCGAACAGCGCCTGACCCATGCGGCCCTTGTGCCCGATAATGCCAAACTGCGCCATTGCATGACCTCCGTTTCACATGCTTCATTACGCGCATGAGTGAACTTCGCAACATCGTGATCCTGACCGGCGCAGGGATCAGCGCGGAAAGCGGTATTGATACCTTCCGTGACGCAGGTGGCCTTTGGGAGCAGCACCGGGTTGAAGATGTCGCAACGCCGGAAGGTTTTGCGAAGGACCCGGACTTGGTGCTGGGCTTTTACGACATGCGGCGCGAGGCTCTCGCTAAGGTCAAACCCAATGCCGCGCATCATGCACTGGGCAGGCTGGAGGCAGAGTTTGCAGGCGAGCTGCTGCTTGTCACGCAGAATGTCGATGATTTGCATGAGCGGGGCGGGGCACGCGATGTGCTCCATATGCATGGCGAATTGAAGAGCGCGCTGTGCCTTTCGTGCGAGATGCGCTCGCCATTCGATGGCACGATGAGCGCCCGTCCGCCTTGCCCAGTATGCAAAGCGCCGAGCTTGCGCCCCGATGTCGTGTGGTTTGGCGAAATGCCCTATCAGATGGAGCGGATATACGCGGCCATCCGAAAGGCAGACCTGTTCGTGAGCATCGGCACGTCAGGCGCGGTCTATCCCGCCGCTGGCTTTGTTCGCGATGCGCTGGATTGCGGCGCCAAGACATTGGAACTGAACCTGGAACGCTCCGAAGGATCACACTGGTTCCATGAAACGCGGCTTGGCCCCGCGGGCGAATTGGTGCCTCGGTGGGTTGAGGAAATGCTCACCGATTAAGCGAATCCGCTTTCTGGTCTTCGGCTCCTGTGTGCGGATAATATTCGAAGCTCAAAGTTGGCCCGAATTCGTAATACCCGACAATCAATAGGGATGGCCCTTCGGTCTCGTCGCTCTCGATGATTTCGACATCTTGACTATCAAGAATACACTGTATCGCGGCCCGCTTTTCCGGCGTGTCTCCTGTCAGTCTTTCGAAACTTGCGTCAAATGCGAAGCCCTTTTGCCACCAATCCGATTGGCGTATTTGGTGCTGCTCTTCGCACCGCTCCAATTTTTGCCGTTGATACTTACCATACACGATCGGAGCCCAAACCGAGGCAATGACGACCGTCAGATACACCACAATAGATCCAGCGATCGTTCCAAAGACAATTCTAGGCCATCTATCTGGTCGGTACGTCAAGGGACTGAGCACCCGCCACATTCCGGATCCTTTGCGATCGTAAGCGTGCGCATGCCAGGCTTCATCCCGTCGAGGATATGGAGCTTGCCCCACATGGGATCGCCGAACATCGAGACACCATTGAGCAAAACGCGCACCGCTTGCATGGCGGCAAAGGTCCCGGCCCAGCCTGCCATTGCGCCCAGCATGCCGTCCTCCGCGCAGGTGTCGCAATCCTCGGCATCGAAAGCATCGCCAACGAAACATCGATAGCAGGCCTGGCCGACGAGATGTCCTGCGAAGGCTCCGACTTGGCCCTGGAAACGACCAACTGCAGCTGAAAGAAGTGGCGTGCGTTCAGCAACGCAAGCATCGGACACGCAGAGGCGCGTCGTAAAATTGTCCGTTCCGTCGAGCACGAGATCAGCGCCTGCGATCAAATCGCCAACATTGTCTCCATTGATCCGTTTGTCGGAAATCTCGACTTGCAAAGCCTCGTCGAAATTGGCGAGCCAGCGCCGGGCAGATACGGCCTTGCCATGCCCCACATCGCGGGTGGAATAGATCGTCTGGCGCTGCAGGTTACTCGCATCGACCGTGTCATCGTCAAGCAGAGTGAGTTTTCCAATGCCTGCGCCTGCCAGATACTGAAGTGCCGGGCTTCCGATCCCGCCAAGCCCGACGAGGACGACATGGCTTTCCGCTAGTTTTGCCTGACCTGCGCCGCCGATCTCAGGCAGCACAATGTGCCGCGCAAAGCGGTCCAGGCGTTGTGGAGAAAGCGGTGCAGCACTCATGGGACAAGCTGTTTACAGCCTGTAGAGAAGCTGTCGACAGGTCTGTGGATGGACCTGTCGATTAACTGTTCGCAGCGTGTTGAAATTGTGTGCGAATTAACTCTCTAGCTGCCGCAAAAGACTGCGCACATCGCCGTCCATATCCACATCGCGCTGACGCAGGTCTTCGATCAGCCGCACGGCGTGGATAACCGTGGAATGATCGCGACCGCCGAATTTGCGGCCGATTTCGGGGTAGGAGCGCGGCGTGAGTACTTTCGCAAGGTACATCGCGACCTGACGCGGACGAACCACGGCTCGCGCGCGGCGCTTGGAACTCATCTCGCTGCGATCGATCCGGTAGAACTGGCAAACGGTCCGCTGGATCTCGTCAATCGTGATCCGGCGGCGATTGGCAGACAGGATATCGGTCAGCTGCTCTTCAGCGAGATTAAGCGAGACTTCCTGGCCTGTCAGCTGCGCGTAAGCGATCAGCTTGTTAAGCCCGCCTACCAGTTCGCGAACATTGCGCGTGATGGTGCGCGCAAGGAAGTCGATCACATCGTCCGGCACATCAAGTGGAGCAAAGCGCGTCAGCTTCGATTCGAGGATCTTGCGGCGCAGCTCGATGTCAGCCGCTTGAATGTCAGCGACCAGCCCCATCGACAGGCGGCTGAGCAAGCGCGGCTCAACTCCGTCGAGGGCTTGCGGTGCGCGGTCGGCAGCGAACACCAGACGCTTGCCTTCCGCGAGCAGCGCATCGATCGTGTAAAGCAGCTCTTCCTGAGCGCTCGCTTTGCCAATGATGAATTGAATGTCGTCAACCAACAGCAAATCAAAGCTGCGCAGCCGCGCTTTGAATTCGATCATCTGGTTGTTCTTCAGCGCTTGAACGAACTCGACCATGAAGCGCTCTGCACTGCAATAGAAGATACGAGCGCGCGGGTGCGATTGCAGGAACGCGTGCCCGATAGCGTGGAGCAAATGCGTCTTGCCCTGGCCGGTCGCGGCTTTTAGATAGAGCGGTGAGAATTGCGGCTGTTCGCTCGCCGCCATACGCTGTGCGGCGTTGCAAGCAAGGATGTTGGTCTCGCCGGTCACGAAAGCAGCGAAGGTCAGCTGTGGGTCGAGCCCGACAGAACTGGTGAAGCCTGCTTCGCCAATCGTACCGGCCGCAACCGCAATGGCGCTTGCATCAGCATCATTGGCCGGGCGGCGGCCATCATCCAAGCGCAGTTCAGGCAGCTGGCGGCGCCCCGGATGTACGGAGATTCGCACCTTGCGGACTTCGCTGCGCATGATCTTCCATGCGAGCTGTAACCGGTCATGGAAGCGGTCATTGACCCAGTTTGCTGAGAACTCGGTTGGAAGGAAAAGATCGAGCGTTCCGCTTTCTTTTTCAAAGCCACCAACCTGGATCGGCTTGATCCATTGGCTGTGCAATTGATGCCCAAGATCCTTACGCAGGCCTTGGCTGATGTCGGCCCAGTCAGCGGCAAGGTTCACCGCTTCCATGTCTTCCATCAGGTCTGCATCCTTTGACTTTGCTACCCCAACTTTGTCGCTTTTATTGACCATTCCCAGACAAACCTCATGCGCTCTCGCAAAGCGGTTCTTTTGCTTTGCAAGTCCCCCAAATTTATTGCGACAGGCAAAGCTACGCCATGGCCCGGAATCGGAAACCCGGGAACAACCCCTGTCGAACGATAATGTAAGAACCCAGGCTGTCCCGCCCCGGATACGGATATGATTTATGAACGCCTCAGCGCGAGAGACAAGGGGGGAAATTGTCAAAAAAGCGAAATAAAAATGTTGACTCGTCGCAACCCCGCAGGCTTGCGTTGATGTCATTGAATCTAAAGCGTTTCGCCGATTTGTGCGATGCGAATCGCGATAAATCCTAGGGTTGCGTCAAGTTACCTTACGGCAATGTGCAAATGAAAAAGGGTCGAGCCCTTTCAGGCTGACCCTTTTGCAACTTCGATCCTTACGATTTGGTTCCGAGAGACCCTCGGAAAACCCCGTAAAGCCGAATCAGAGAGCAGCGACTCGCTTGCTGAGTCGGCTCATTTTGCGTGCCACGGTGTTCTTGTGCATCACACCGCGAGCAACACCGCGGGCCAATTCAGGCTGCGCGTTCTTCAATGCTTCAGCAGCGGCTTTCTTGTCGCCAGCTTCGCATGCAGCTTCGACCTTCTTCACGAAGTTGCGGATGCGGCTCATGCGTGCGCCATTGACTTCGGCGCGGCGGTTGTTGCGACGGATGCGCTTACGGGCTTGCGGCGTATTGGCCATGTTCGTCCTTATGTCAGATCGCCGCTTTGGCGACCGATTGCTCTTGTGTGTTCAATGTCAGATTTGGCGATTCATCGCCGGAAAGGCGCGCAAATAGTCTTGAGGGGGAGAAAGGTCAAGGTTTCCCTTACTTCTGACACTTCGCGCAGAACCAGGTGCTGCGCCCGCCTTGCTCGATCCGGCGGATGATCCCTCCATCCGCGCGGCGGCATGGCTCGCCTTCACGGCCGTAGACATCAAAGCGCGTCGCGAAATAGCCGAGCTCGCCATCGGGCTGCGCGTAGTCACGCAAGGATGATCCGCCATCCTTGATCGATTGCGCGAGCACGTCCTTGATGGCGGGCACGAGGCGCTCGAGTTGCGGTTTAGTGACTTTGCCGCCTGCCTTTCGCGGACGGATGCCTGCACGCCACAAGGCCTCGCATACATATATATTGCCGAGCCCTGCGACGATCCTCTGATCGAGCAAGCAAAGTTTGATGGCTTGAGTCCGGCCTTTGAGCGCGTCTTTCAAATATTGCGGGGTGAGGCCATTGCTCAAAGGCTCTGGTCCTAGCGTGGCAAATTGTGGCCATTGGTCAAGCTCTGCAGTGCCCACCAGATCAACCGAGCCGAAGCGGCGCGGATCGCACAGCGCAAAACGATTTTGCGCTGTCTCTATTATGAGGTGGTCGTGCGTATCGGCGTCGTCCGGATCGATGCGCCATCGTCCGCTCATACCTAAATGGAAAATCATCGTCTGGTCGCGGTCGAGATGGAGCAGGCCATATTTCGCACGCCGCGAGAGGCCGGTGACTGTCGCGCCCGTCATCACTTGGACAAGATCAGGAGGGAAGGGGCGCCGCAAGTCAGGACGGTTGAGCACAACTCGTGTGATCCGCGCACCATCAAGGAACCGCGCGAGCCCGCGGACCGTTGTTTCGACTTCTGGCAATTCAGGCATATTTTTTGCGTCTATCCGGTCCAGCTTTGCTGGCCCTGCGCACGGTGCCAGCCCACTCCCCCTCCCGGCCACCCATGGCATAATCCTGTTGGGTGGCCGGGAGGGGGAGTGGGCCGGTGCCGCAAGGTCAGGACGGAGGTCCTGACCGCACGCAACAAAAAACTCATTCGCGTGCGCCCCGAGCCAAGGTCTAGTTCTCATTTAACACCCTTTGCCCCTGTGACAATTCCCTCTAAGGCGCTCGCATGACTCAAGACAAAGTCTCTTTCGGCTACGAAGATGTAGCTCCTGAAGAAAAGACGCGCCGAGTGGGCGAAGTGTTCTCCAGTGTCGCGGCTAAATACGACATCATGAACGATGCGATGTCAGGCGGCATGCACCGGCTCTGGAAAGACCGTTTCGTCCGGCGCGTAAAGCCGCAGCCGGGTGAAGCGATCCTGGACATGGCGGGCGGCACAGGGGACATCGCATTCCGGATGGCGGCGCGCGGTGCAGAAGTGACTGTCGCGGACATCAATCAGGACATGCTTGATGTTGGCATCGAGCGCGCGATGGATCGCGGGATCACAGGGCTGAGCTGGTCGTGCCAGAATGCGGAGAAAATGAGTTATCCCTCGCGCAGCTATGACGCTTACACAATCGTGTTCGGCATTCGGAACGTGACGGATATTCCTGCCGCGCTGAGAGAGGCACACCGTGTTCTGAAGCATGGCGGGCGGTTCTATTGCATGGAGTTCTCGACCACGACCTGGCCGGGCTTCAAGGAAATCTACGACGTCTATTCGCACAAGATCATGCCGCAAATGGGCAAGATCATCGCGCAAGATGAAGAGAGCTATCGCTATCTGGCCGAGTCGATCCGCCGCTTCCCGCCCATGCCTGAATTCGAACGGATGATCCGCGAGGCTGGTTTTGCCAATACCCGCGTTGAAGCAATTTTCGGCGGCGCAGTCGCGATCCACTCGGGCTGGAAAATCTGAAGTAATGGCACTGCTTGAGGTCTCAGACGTTTCTGCCGCATGACCCGCCCCGCAACGCATATCTTCCGGCTCCTGAAGTGGGGCCGAACGCTCGCGAAGCATGGCGCTTTGCGCGGGATCGAGAACGATCCGAATACGCCGACGCCAGTTAAGCGGCTGGCGCGGCTGGCGCGCTTTGGTACTTTTCAGCCGGCAGAGCCTGACTATGCCAGTGCTTTCCGCGCGATTGGCCCTGCAGCCATCAAGCTTGGCCAGACGCTTGCGACCCGTCCTGATCTCGTTGGCGAAGAAGCCGCGCGCAATCTCCTTAGTTTGCAGGACGATCTGCCGCCGGTTGATTTCAAGGAAGTCGAAGCTTCGATTGCGGCAAGCTTCGGGCAACCGCTCGACACACTCTTCCAGTCAATCGATCCAGAACCTGTTGGTGCCGCGTCGATCGCACAAGTGCACCGGGCGGTCACAACGGATGGCAAGCATGTTGCGCTGAAGGTCCTGCGCCCCGGCATCAAGGAACAGTTCGCCAAGGATATTCAGACCTATGAATGGGCGGCGGCCCATCTCGAAGCGCTGGGCGGCGAAGCTTCCCGGCTGCGTCCGCGACTGGTGATCGCGAACTTCAAGCGCTGGACACTAAGTGAGCTCGACCTGCGGCGCGAAGCGGCCTCCGCCAGCGAACTCGCGCAATCCATGCAAGGTATTCACGGCTATCGCATTCCGGAGATCGACTGGGACCGCACCAACGGCCGCGTGATGACGGTCGAATGGATTGACGGGGTCAAGATCAGCAAGACCGAAGAGCTGGTCGCGCGCGGTCATGACTTGCCAGAAATGGCCGAGCGTCTTGTGATTGCGTTTCTCACGCAAGCGATCAGCGGCGGCTTCTTCCATGCAGACATGCACCAGGGCAACCTGTTCGTTGAAGACGACGGGACGATCGTAGCGATCGATTTCGGCATTATGGGCCGGATCGACCGACAAGCACGCGTCTGGCTGGCGGAAATCCTCTATGGCCTCACAACCGGTGACTATTACCGCGTTGCTGAAATCCATTTCGAAGCGCAATATGTGCCGAGTTATCACTCGGTCGATGAATTCGCGACGGCTTTGCGTGCAGTGGGCGAGCCGATGCGCGGCAAGCCTGTGAGCGAGCTCTCCGTCGGTCAAATGCTCGACGGATTGTTTGCCATCACGCGCGATTTCGACATGCAGACGCAGCCGCATTTGCTGCTGCTGCAAAAGACCATGGTCATGGTCGAAGGCATTGCGACGCAGCTCAACCCGCAGATCAATATGTGGGATACCAGCGCGCCATATGTGCGAAGCTGGATCCGCGATGAGCTGGGACCAGAAGCAGCCGTGGCGGACCGGATCAAGACAGATACGGAAACCCTGTTCCGTTTGCCTGGCCTTATCCGGCGCTTGGAAGAGAAATTCCCGCCTAAGGGAGGCGCGCCCGAGCCGCCTCCGCTGACGGATGTCGAATTGATGTGGGAACGCCGGACAAGCCCGCGCGGCGGCAGCTGGCTGGGTTACCTGGTCTCTGCCGCGATAGGTGCAGGGCTGGTTATTGCCGCAGGCGAGATGGGCTGGCTTGGCTAATCCTTCGCTTAGCCCGGCAATCCTTCGCTATCGCCCATGATGTGATGGGGCAAGACGCGGCTGCCGATCAGCGCGAGGATCACTGTGATCGCTTCAGCGAGCATGGGCGTCCACCAGCCGTCATAGCTTCCGTCTACCGCCAGACTGACGGTCCGGCCCAGCAGCACAGTACCCATCAAGGCCGCTGTGACGAGGAGCATGTCGCCATAACGCTTCCACGCGCCAATGATCAGGCAACCGCCAGAAACCCAGAAGAAAGCAGTGAAGTCTCCGCGAATGGAAGACAGCCCTTTCGCACCGTCAGGGATGACGCCGAAATCAGGACCATTGCTTGCTGGATCAAGCAGAAACCCGGCGCCGAGCCCGATATAGAAAATGCCGCCTAGCAGCAGCAGCGCTCTCAAAACTGTGACCATTTGCGTGCTCCCCCTTCAAAATTATGTCCACTCATCAGTGCTTTTAGCCCTTTGCTAGCTAAAATTTAACCACTACTCCTCACAATTGGACAAGGCGAAAAGTGCGGCTACTCTACCGTATGACACGCTATTGATCGATCGAATTTGAGGCTTTGGAGGTTTTTGCCCACCTTGGCCTTGTGTCTATGGACGTTGTTTAGGGACGGATTTTGTGAGCGCACCGCATCCGAAAATCCTGCTTATCGTAGGCGGCGGCATCGCAGCCTATAAGTCTTGCGAGCTGGTTCGCATGATCCGCAAGGGCGGCGGTGAAGTCACTTGCGTGGTGACGGAAGGCGGACAGCAGTTCGTGACGCCGATGGCGCTCGCAGCGCTGAGCGAGAACGAAGTCTACACGAGCCTGTGGGACCTCAAGAACGAAGTCGAAATGGGCCATATCGAACTCAGCCGCGAAGCTGACTTGATAGTCGTTTGCCCGGCCACCGCAGATATGATGGCGAAGATGGCTGCCGGAATTGCAGATGATCTTGCGACCACTGTTATCCTCGCGACCGACAAGCCCGTCATGGCCGTTCCAGCAATGAATGTGCGCATGTGGGAGCATGAAGCAACACAGCGCAATGTCGGCTGGCTACGCGAAGCAGGCGTGCAAGTGCTCGATCCTGATGAAGGGCCAATGGCATGCGGCGAGTTCGGTTATGGCCGCTTGCCTGAACCGCATGCGATCTGGTCCGCGATTGCCGGACACTTCGATATCGAAGTTGAAGCGCCTGAAGTTATCGAGCCTGCGCAGATTGCAGCGGCCGACAAGAGTGCGGACGAAATCCTCGAAGCGCTGGAGCCGGAACCCGAAGTCGAAACGAAGAGCGGCGGTCTTGGCGGTTTGCTCTCTTCTATCATCCCGCGCTCTACGCCTAAGCGCTCGGCTGAAGAGATCGAAGCGCAGCAACTCGAGGAAGAAGAGGCTGCGCGCATTGAAGCAGAAGCGGCCGCAGAAGAAGCTGCCCGCTTGGAAGAAGCCGCTGCTGCTGAAGCAGAAGATGGCGACGTTGAAGATGCCGACGAAGCTCTAGAATCTGATCCGGACGCGGTGCCGGATCTTGGTGGTCCGCTGATGGCGAAGAAAGGTGCGGCATCTGCTGCACCGCCGATCGATCCTGATGCGATCAATCATGAAGTTAATGATCGCCAGTTTGCGCCAGAACCTGCTGCGGAAGCGGAAGAGTCTGCCGCACCTATTGTACCGGACGATGTGGAATCGGCTGACGAAGACGCGCTCGACGGACAGGCAATCAAGGTCAAGAAGGGCCATCAGCCGCTTGAAGGACGCCATGTCCTCATCACGGCAGGCCCGACCTGGGAAGCCATCGATCCGGTTCGTTACATTGCCAACCGCTCATCGGGCAAACAGGGCTTTGCGATTGCGGCAGCTGCCGCTGCACTCGGCGCGAAAGTTTCGCTTGTTGCCGGACCTGTAGCGCTGAAAACGCCAAAAGGCGTTGACCGTATCGATGTTGAAAGCGCGGCGGACATGTCGCAAGCGGTCAAGGATGCGATGCCGGCTGATGTCGCGATCATGGTCGCCGCTGTCGCTGACTGGCGTCCGAAGGAATATCGCGACGAGAAGATGAAGAAGCGCGGCTCTGCCCCGCCTGCTCTCGTTCTGACGGAAAATCCTGACATTCTCACCAATGTGGGCGCATCCGACAAACGGCCTACGCTGGTTGTCGGCTTCGCTGCTGAGACAGAAGATGTTCTCGAAAACGCCAAGCGCAAGCGCAAACGCAAGGCCGCTGACTGGATTATTGCGAACGACGTGTCAGGCGATGTCATGGGCGGCGATGAAAACCGCGTCCACATCGTTAGCGACGAAGGCGTTGAAAGCCTTGAGCAAATGCCGAAGATCGAAGTGGCAATGGCGCTGCTTGAACGGATCGCTGACAAGCTGACTATGCCTGAGGCAGCCGAATGAGCGCGACTGTGCCGGTAAAGGTCAAGCGGCTGCCGCATGGACAAGGACTGGAATTGCCGGAGTATGCCACGTCCGGTGCGGCGGGGATGGATATTGTTTCTGCAGAGACGGTGACGATTGCATCGGGCTCTCGGCACGCTGTGGCAACGGGCCTCGCGGTGGCAATCCCGGAAGGGTACGAGATTCAGGTACGTCCACGTTCAGGCCTTGCGTTGAAGCACGGCATCACTGTGCCCAATACGCCCGGCACGATCGATTCCGATTATCGCGGCGAATTGAAAGTCATCCTCATCAATCATGGCGAGGCGCCATTCCCGATTGCTCGTGGAGATCGCGTCGCGCAGCTCGTACTCGCGCCAGTGACGCAAGCGAGCTGGGACGAGGTTGACGACTTGGATGCAACCGACCGCGGTGAAGGCGGCTTCGGCTCAACTGGCGGCCACGGCAAGCTTTGATCGCTTGACGAGCGCGCTCGGCTGCGTCATTTTCCTCGTATCCAACCCACTCAGGGAATTTATGTCAGAGATTGTCATCCGCTGAAGCAACCTGACCTGCGCTAGGCAGGACAGGGATTCGCGTGCGCAAATGAGAGTGACTGGTCTTCCGCCGTCTCTCCACTGCTCCTTCCTGCGATACCAGCAGATGGAATCTCTCAGTGAATATCTCGAAATACGAACAGCGCGTGTTGCACGCGTTGGCACAAGGTGGACGGATCGAATTCGTCCGCGACAGTCATGGGAAAGTTGAAATCGTAGACTGCTTCAGTCGCGACGGCTTTCGCCTGGCGGATTGCACATTGCCGGTTTTCAACCGGTTGAAGCGCAGGCGCTTGATCCGTAGCCGTTCCGGCGGTGCTTACCGGATCACGCGCGAAGGGCTGGAAGCTGTCCGCGCTCAACTCGACAATCGATAATGCCGAGTCGTGGACGGACAAATGGAAAGGGCGGCTCGAACGAGCAGCCGCCCTTTTCGGTTCGATCTTTTGCCAGTGTCAGTTGCTGACGCGGCGGATCTTCTTTTCTTCCGGCTTGATCGTGATGCGCACTGTTTCGCCAGAATTGCCAGGGAAATCCGTAAACATCGCATCTACCAGATTGGGGACGAGATATTGCAAGCGGTTCGAAGTCGAAAGGGCTTGCGCGCTTCCTTCAAACAGACGCTCGCCTGTTGCCGCACGGTCGATCTTTAGCTCGATCCCGCTAGTATAGACGGTGTAGCTGCGCACTTCTGGACCGCCGAAGAACGGGTCGTGGAAACCATAACCCCAATAGCCGATCGGACGGCGATAGAAGCGCGAACGATAGCCATACCATGGGTGATAAAACGGATCGATGCCGGTCCCGACAGTGCGCACACGCTCGCGGCCATTGTCTACGTCATAGTCGAAGCGAACGAGCAATGACGCTTCTTCCGGACTTGCCGCCTGGACATAGCCGAGATTGGTCATCTCTTCTTCAACTTCGTCCGCATAAAGCGCAAATTCCAATCCGCCGGCCAGCGCCGGATCGTCGGCGATAACAGCAAAACTTTCGCCCGCAGGTGCAGGAAGCTCAGCCTGGAAACGCGATACATCCGCTTTGAAGCTCGGCGCACAAGCAGCGAGGCTTGCCGCTAGCAAGGAAATGGAAGCCAGTTTGAGGGTCATTGCCCGATTGTTGATTGCACTCATGATGTCACACCTTTTGTCTCGATCAACGTCAGTCGCTCACGCCTTTTGCGCAAGCCCAATCGACCAAGCTGCGGCCAGATGACCCTCGAAATCTGCCCAGTCCTTTGTCGATAATGCGTGTTCTAGGGCAGGCGAAGTGAACAAGATTTGAACGCAGGGACAGGCCTTTATTGACGATATAATTCCAATAAAGTCATGGGCTTATCCTCTTACTAGCCCCAGTACCTTGTAGGCCTCGTCCAAGGTCGGAGTGCCGATTTCGCGTGCTTTCGCTGCTCCGCGCGCGAGAATCGCCTGAAGCATTTCTGTATCTTCGCGAAGTCCCCGGAACAGCGAGTTGATCGGATCAAGCGATTCTACCAGCAACTCGCCAAGGGCAGGCTTGAACGCACCGAAACCCTGCCCGCCATATTGGCTGAGCACCTGATCGACGCTTTCGCCAGAGATTGCCGCATAGATCGAGACGAGGTTCAGGGCTTCCGCGCGATCTTCCAAACCTTTGGCTTCGGATGGAAGCGGCTCGGGATCGGTCTTCGCTTTCTTGACCTTTTTCATGATCGTGTCTGCATCGTCTGTCAGATTGATGCGGCTCATCTCCGAAGGGTCGGACTTGCTCATCTTGGCTGAGCCGTCGCGCAAGCTCATGATCCGCGCAGCCTGAGGCGGGATGTACGGATCAGGCAGGGTGAAGACTGGCGAATCCTCAGCCGCGAAGTCATTGTTGAACTTTTGTGCGATATCCCGCGCCAGCTCCAAATGCTGTTTCTGGTCTTCGCCCACCGGCACATGCGTTGCCTGATAGAGCAACACGTCGGCTGCTTGCAGCACGGGGTAGCTGAATAGCGCGGTCGATTGACCTTCGCGGTTCTTGCCGGCCTTGTCTTTCCACTGCGTCATGCGGTTGAGCCAACCCATGCGCGCTGTGCCCATCAGCAGCCATTGCAGCTCAGCATGCGCGGGGACCTGAGCCTGATTGAACAGGACGGACTTGTTCGGGTCGAGCCCGCAAGCGACCAGCGCCGCCGTCATTTCCAGCGTGTTCGAATGAAGCTCGGTCGGATCGTGCGGCATGCTGATCGCGTGGAGGTCAGCCAGGAAGAAAAGACACTCTGAACCTTCTTCCATTTCGTCCTGCATGCTGACCCAATTGCGGATCGCCCCGAGGTAATTACCGAGGTGCAGATTGCCAGTTGGCTGGATTCCGGAAACGACACGCATGAAGAAATCTCGCTGATTCTAAGTCTGGCGGCGCATTAAGCGCTGCATAGTCGCCTTGTCGAGTACGCCAAGCGCAATCGCTGCCGATCCGTATGTCATCGCGCCAATTGTGATCAAACTAAGGATCGAAAGGCCGCGCTCCGTCGTCGTACCACTGAAATAGGGATCTCCGACCGGCATGGCATAGTAAAGTGCGATACCCATAAGTCCTGCAGCCACCGCGATGCGAAGCAGTCTTCCGACGACTCTGGCGGTCAGCCGGAAATAGTCGCGCTTCACAAGGATCGCGTAGAGCAATGCGGTGTTAACCCAAGCGCCGATCGCGCCGGCAATCGCAAGGCTCAGTACACCTAGGCCGAGCTCGAAGATGAAATACAAATTGAGTGCGACAGTCACAAGAAGGCTCGTCGCTGCTGTATAGACCGGTGTGCGCGTGTCTTTCCGCGCAAAGAAATTGGGCGTCAGCACTTTGACGAGCACATAGGCGGGAAGACCGATGACAAGTCCGGACACGACTTGGCCAGTGATCAACGCATCCTCGGCCGTGAATGCGCCTGATTGCATGAAGACGCGCACAAAAGCGCTTCCGGTGAAGAACAGTGCGACTGCTGCTGGTACCGTGAGCAACATTGCCAGCTCAACCGCGTTCGATTGTAGTCGCTGTGCTTCATCGCGCTCTTCCTTCGCAATGAAACGAGACAGTGCTGGCAGGATTGCCGTGCCAAGCGCAATTCCGATGATCCCGAGCGGCAGTTGGTTCCAACGATCCGCCATCGCCATGTAGGTCAGGCTGCCGTCAGGGAGGCCGCGGATGAAGGCCAGGTCGATAAAGCGGCTGATCTGATAGACACCGGCTCCGAAGACTGCTGGCACGATCAGCACACCCATTTCCTTGACGCGCGCAGTGATTTTGGGCCGACCGAAAGGGATCGAAAAGCCTGCGCGCCGCATCCAGAAGGTCAGCCATGCAAATTGGAGCAATCCGCTAACCGATACGGCTATCGCAAGTAGGAAGCCGGTTGCTTGGCGGGTCTCTTCGCCAGCGGGTTGGTATGCGCCCCAGAACAAAGCCGCGAGCAAGCAAATGTTGAGCAGGATGGGTGCAGCCGCTGCAGCGGCAAAGCGCGAGAGCGAGTTGAGCACGGCCGCTGTCAGTGTCGCGAGGCTCATGAACATCAGATAGGGGAAAGCGATCTGCCCCATGGTGACCGCCAAGCCATAAGTCTCCGCATCGCCGCGCATTTCGGCATTGGCAAACAGCCACAATATCCATGGCATGCCGACCATCATGAGTGCGCCGAACACGACCAGGATCGGCAGAAGGATCGCAAGAACTTCAGACGCAAAGCGTCGTGCTTCGCTTTCGCCTTCTGTCATATGCCGATTGAACAGCGGCACAAATGCGCTGGCAAATGCGCCTTCAGCAAACAGGCGCCGGAACAGATTGGGAAGCTGGAAGGCGAGCTGCCAGGCATCGGCCACGCCTCCCGCGCCAAGCACGCGGGCGAGCATGATGTCGCGGACAAAGCCGAACACCCGGCTGACAGCTGTCAGCCCGCCAATTGTTCCGACATTCTTGAGCAGGCTCATTGCGGAGCATCCCCAACCCGTTTGAAGCCAGACTGTCCTAGCCTTGCGGGCAGGTCAACAAAGCCCGTGCTCTTTTAGGCTTCGCCTGCTGGCGGTGCGCCTGCTCCACCAGCTGCCGCTTCCTGCTCGCGCTTGGCTTGCAGCTGCTGGATGTAGAGGCCGTTGAAGTCGATCGGATCGATCATCAGCGGCGGGAACCCGGCATCGCGTACAGCATCGGCAATGATACGACGTGCAAACGGGAAGAGCATGCGCGGTGCTTCCGCAAACAGGAAAGCATGCGCTTGATCTTCGGGCACATTGCGAATGCCAACAAGGCCGCAATAGGCCAGCTCGATCAGGTAGGCATCGCCTTCGCCTGTTTTCGCAGCCACATTCACTTTCAGCTCAACTTCGGTCACTTCGTCGCTGATCTTGTCTGCGCCAATATTGAACTGAAGGTCGATATTGGGCTGTTCCTGCCACTGATAGACCGCAGGAGCATTCGGATTCTCGACAGACAAGTCCTTGATATATTGCGTGATAATACCAACGCTCGGCTGGTTGTCAGCGCCATTGGGCTGTGTTGCATCAAGGTTGAGATCGCTCAGGACGTCGTTTTCGTCGGCCATGGTGTAGACATCTTTCAGTTAAGGAATTTCAGTTAAGGATAGGCTCAGCCAAAGCGGCGGATAGTGCGCCAAGCTGAAATGCGGCGACGCGCCTAGCATTGCGGATGCTTGCCCGCAACTGCCGCAACTCAGCGCCCCTTATGGTCCGCTGAGCGGGCAATTGTACAACGGGTGCGTCCAAACATGCGAAATGGGCGTAAATGACGTTGAGAATTTGTAATTCCCTCTTATGTAAGGCACGGAGGGGTTAACGCGCAGCCGATGGGGAACTGGTTGCAGAAATAGGCTGGTTTTTTTGTGATAGTCGAAATCGTCATCCTCGCTATGATCGCTGCCTTTCTGGGGCTGCGCCTCTATTCCGTGCTGGGTCGCAGGGCAGAGCATGAAGAAGAGTCGATCCCGCATCGTTTCGATGCCGGTGATGACGAGCGCAATGGCGAAGTCACTCCAAACGTGACGCAGCTGCGTCCAGCTCAGCCTGTCCAGCAGATTGAAGGTATGCTTCCGGCGGTAGAGCGCGGCGTGCGTTCTATTGCGGCAGCCGACAACAGTTTCGATATTATGGGCTTCCTCGAAGGCGCGAAGGGCGCTTACGGCATGGTGCTCGAAGCATTCTGGTCCGGCGACAAAGAAACACTTCGCGAACTGTGCGACGATGATGTCTATGCAAGCTTCGCCGGCGCTATCGATGCGCGCGAAGCGGCAGGCCACACGCTCGACAACAAGCTGATCCGGATCGAGGACTACAAGATCATGGGCGCTGAGATGGATGGCCGCATGGCGCGAGTATCGGTCCTGTTCATTGCTGACATTGCAGCGGTCACGCGTGATGCTGAAGGCAATGTGGTTGCCGGCAGCCTGGATGATGCGGTGGAAAGCCGCGATGTCTGGACGTTCTCACGCGATGTGAAGTCGCGCACGCCAGACTGGATTCTCGACGAAACCGACGAAGGATAAGGACCTGTCATGGCCGCTTCGGCAATAAAGGAGCGGCGTGTTTGGGTTCAGCGCAGCCTTGTTGGCTTGGCGGGGCTTGCTCTGCTGAGCGCATGTGTGCGGCTGGTGCCGGATGCGGTGCCACCACAAACGGCAGTACCGACGGCACCTGAACAGCCTGCGCCGCAATACGAGAATGCAGCGGCCGCAGGCGTCACGCGGGGGCCAAGCATTGGTGCGCTTCCCTTTGATGATACGGATGCGGGGACGGCGCTCGTCGGCTTTCTCGACAGCTGCCCGCAATTGCTGCGCCGGGAGGACAAGAGCCTTCTCACTTACGGCGCGGACTGGCAGGAAGCCTGCAGCGCGGCTGCCGACTGGCCGTTGAAGGATGCCCGCACTTTCTTCGTCAAGCATTTCGAGACCGCCCGCATCGGCGATGGAAACGGCTTTGCGACCGGCTATTTCGAGCCGGAGATTGCTGGGTGCCGGACGCCGCGTGCTGGCTGCGATACGCCTGTCTACGCGATGCCACCTGACTTGATCCGTCGATGGCCGGCAGATACTCCGCAGTCAGAACGAACCGGACGACCGCCGCTCGGCCGGTATAGCGATCAAGGCGAATTTGTGCGTTACTACGAGCGTTCGGAGATTGTCGGCGGCGCGCTGGAAGGTAGAGCTCCTGTCATCGCTTACGTCGCGGACCCGATCGAATTCTTCTTCCTGCAGATCCAGGGCTCTGGCCGCTTGAAAGGGCCTGATGGCGAAGTCATCCGCATCGGCTATGCTGGGCAGAACGGGCGCGGCTACACAGCGATTGGCGCAGTCATGCGCGAGCGCGGTTTGATCGGTGATGGCACGCCTTATCCGACCTCCATGCAAGGCATCGTGGCCTGGCTGCGCGACAATCCCGCGCGGGCTAACGAGATCATGAACACCAACCAGAGCTGGATTTTCTTCCGCGAGCTCACGGGCGATGGACCGCTCGGTGCCCTTGGCATTCCGGTACGGCGCGAGACTTCGGTTGCCGCTGACCCGCGCTTTGTCCCGCTTGGTGCGCCGGTATGGCTCGATTTCGAACGGAATGAAGCGGATGGCTTGTGGGTCGCGCAGGATACTGGCGGCGCTATAAAGGGCGCAAACCGATTCGATACATTCTGGGGCGCTGGCGAGGATGCGCGCCAGATCGCGGGCGGCATGAGTGCCCGCGGACAGGCACTCCTGTTCCTGCCTAAAGGCACCGTTGGTCGATTGAATGCGCGCTATGGCGCACCGCCCAATCCACTCAATGGACCCGACGCACCGCAGAACCGGCGCGAGCGGTGAGCGTTCCGCGCGGACTGACCGCGGAAGAAGCCGCTGCCTGGGCGAAGCTGGCGCAGTCCGTGACGCCGCTCGAAGGCAAGGCCGCGCCTAAAGCACTAGAGATCAAGGCAATAGCGCAAGTCAGCGGTCATGCCGACCTGCTCGAAGCAGCATCACATGCCGTGCCGATCAAGCGTCCGCGCAAAGCTCCTGTCGCAAGGCCGCGCACATCGATGCCCGCGCAGCAGCCTTCCGCACATGCGGGCCTCGATTCGCATTGGGAGCGTAGATTCAAAGGCGGCGGAGTTCAGCCTGATGTTACACTTGATCTGCACGATCATTCGCTGGATGCGGCCTATCAGCGCTTGATGAGCGGGCTTGATCAAGCGCGTGCCATCGATGCGCGCGTCGTCTTGCTGATTACAGGAAGACCGCGTCCGGTTGATCCGGCAGATCGCGCGACACGGCGCGGCGCGATCCGTGCGAAGGTACTCGACTGGATTGCCGCGAGCCGTCATGAGGGTTCGATTGCAGCGGTTAGGAAAGCGCATCAGCGCCATGGCGGCGAAGGGGCGCTGTATCTTGTGATGAAGCGTCGCCGCTAATCGTCAGGCGTTTTGCTCGCTCAGCATCATGCTCGCGGCTTTCTCTGCGATCATGAGGATCGGAGCGGTTGTGTTGCCGCTGACATGGGCCGGCATGACAGAACCGTCGACCACGGACAGACCTTCAACGCCGCGAACTTTAAGCTGAGGATCGACAACCGCGTCCTCGTCCTCGCCCATCCGGCATGTGCCAATCGCATGGGCATCAGAGCCGGCATGGTCACGCAGCCATTGCTCCAGCTCTTCATCGCTCGCGACTTCGAGTGAGGGTGACATCCTCTTGCCGGTAAAGGGCGACATCGGTTTCTGAGCGAATATCTCCCGTGCCAGACGAATGCCCGAGCGGGCGCGCTCCAGATCTTCGCGCTCTGCGAGGTAATTCGCATTGATCGCAGGGCACGCACTGGGGTTTGCCGAGCGCAAACGGATCGTACCGCTGCTTTTGGGGCGCGTCATGGAAATGCGGACATGAAAGCCATGCTCGCTTGCGTGCATAGGCGTTTCTTCATCCGGCAAAACACTTGCGAGCTGAAGCTTGAGATCAGGCCAGCTAGGCTCACGCTCTGCAGCCACATCCGAACACAGCATGCCGATGGCCCGCACGCTGCTATGAGCAAAGAACCCGCGCCGTGTGAGCAGATATTGCGCCATGGCTTTGCCGCCCTTGATGGGCCCGGCAAAGCGCAAGTCAGACAATTCTTGCGAGCTTGTCATGCCGATCTGGAAGCCCAGGTGATCACTGAGATTCCGGCCCACGCCTGCCAGCGGCACGTGTACCCCAACACCATGCTCGCGCAAATGATCGGGATCGCCAATGCCGGATAGCAGCAACAGATGGGGCGAGCCGATCGTGCCGCCGCTCACAATGACATGGCCGGCTTCAAAGCGTTGATCCTTGCCTTTGCGCCGGACGATCACGCCATGGCATTTCGCTTTGTCGATCAGCAACCGCTCGACCAGTCCTCCGGTTAGGACTGTGAGGTTTGACCGCGCCATCACGGGCCGCAGATATGCGCTTGCCGAGCTCGTTCGCCTGCCGTCGAAAACCGCTTGGTCTGGCGCACCTACACCGGTTGAAACCCCGCCATTGAGGTCTTCATTGAAACTGTGGCCTGCTTCGATCGCCGCTGCAATCCAGCCTTGCGCGATAGGGTGGTCGAGTGGAGCCTGGCTAACTTTGAAAGGGCCGCTTCGTCCGCGATAGGCATCTTCGCCGTGCTTTGCGCTTTCCGATCGTTTGAAGAACGGCAGGACATCTTCAAATGCCCATCCAGCATTCCCCAGTTTTGCCCAGTGGTCGAAATCCTGCGGAGCACCGCGCGAATGCTGCGCGCCATTGATCGTTGTATTGCCGCCGAGCACGCGACCACGAATCTCTTCGAGTTGACGGCCACTCAAATGCGCTTGTGGCTCCGTCTTGCAAAAATGGCTGTAGATTTGCCGCTTCAACATCGGACCCATGCCATTAGGCAGCCGGGCGAGCGGAGACCGGTCGGCAGGGCCTGCTTCGATCAGTAGAACGCGCGTCGAAGGGTTGGCTGACAGCCGATTGGCCATCACGCACCCGGCAGCCCCTGCGCCGACGACGATATAATCAAAACTGTGTTGCACGCGTGCTCAGTCAACTGATCCGAAACCGTGTTGTTGCCGCGCGCTTGTCTCAGGTCAATCGGCAAAACTCAGCATACGCACAGTGTCGCAAAATCGGTCACATGTAGCTCGTCACTTGAGTAACGCGCAAAAGCAAAACCCCCGACCGTTTGGCCGGGGGTCCTGAAGTGTTGAGAGACAGCGAACCGTCCGCTCAACGGGGGTCGCGTTTGATCAAACGTCGAAGCGGTCCGCGTCCATGACCTTAGCCCATGCTTTTGCAAAGGTGTCGAGGAAGAGCTGCTCGTTGCCGCTTTCCGCAAAGGTTTCCGCTTGGGCACGCAGGAGCGAATTAGAGCCGAAGATCAGGTCGGCACGGGTGGCCTTCCATTTCTCTGCGCCAGTCTTGCGGCAAGTGCCGACATAGGTTTCTTCCGTCTCGTCGGTCGGAGCCCATTTGGTGCTCATATCGAGGAGATTGACGAAGAAGTCGGTGGTCAGCTGGCCGGGACGGTCCGTGAAGACACCATGGCCAGTGTTACCGCTGACCGCACCAAGCGCGCGCATACCGCCGACCAGAGCTGTCATCTCCGGGATCGTCAGGCCCAGCAGATGTGCCTTGTCGATCAGCATGTCTTCGGTCTTGATGCTCGCCTTGGTCCGCAGGTAGTTGCGGAAGCCGTCAGCGAACGGCTCCAGCGGTTCGAAGCTCTCCGCATCGGTGTGCTCGTCGCCTGCATCGCCGCGACCGGTTGTGACTGAGAGGTTGATCGAGTTGCCTGCATCGCTCGCTGCTTTCTCGATCGCTGCGACGCCCGCAAGGACGATCGCATCGGCCATGGAGAGCGAGCCGCGATGTTCGTCGATCTTCGCAAGAACGCCAGCCAGTTCGGATGGGTCGTTTGCCGCCCAGTCTTTCTGCGGAGCGAGACGCACACGCGCGCCATTAGCACCGCCGCGGTGGTCAGAGTTGCGATAGGTAGACGCCGAGGCCCATGCCGCTTTCACGAGCTCGCTGACCGAAAGGCCTGAACCGAGGATCGCGGACTTGAAGGCAGAAACATCGCTGTCCGATGGCGTTGAGCCCGCCGGCACGGGATCCTGCCAGATCAGATCTTCTTCCGGCACTTCGGGACCCTGATAACGGACCTTAGGCCCCATATCGCGGTGGCACAGCTTGAACCATGCGCGCGCGAACGCGTCATCTAGCTGCTCTGGGTTCGCATGGAAACGCTCGGAGATCTTGCGGTAGTCCGGGTCCATCTTGAGCGCCATGTCAGCGGTCGTCATGATGGTCGGGACCTTCTTGTTCGGATCACGCGCGTCTGGTGCGAGATCTTCGGGATCAGGGTTGACCGGCGTCCACATCTTCGCGCCAGCCGGACTTTCCGTCAGTTCATAGTCATACTTGAACAGCAGGCGGAAATAGTCGTGGCTCCACGAAGTTGGATTGTTCGACCATGACCCTTCAATGCCCGAGGTCGTGATATTGCCAGCGGCGATCTCTTCCTCATCATTGAGCCAGCCGAAGCCCTGCAAGGCAAGATGCTCGCCTTCTGGTGCGCCGCCAAAGGAGTCAGCCGGAGCTGCACCGTGAGCCTTACCGAAAGCATGGCCGCCAGCGGTCAGCGCGACGGTTTCCTCGTCATTCATCGCCATACGCGCGAAGGTCTCACGCATGTCGCGAGCAGACTGAAGCGGATCAGGATTGCCGCCCGGTCCTTCCGGATTGACGTAGATGAGACCCATCTGGATCGCTGCTAGCGGGTTCTCAAGGGCCTTGCCTTCATCAGGGATAATGCGGGTTTCAGCACCTGTGTCGACCCACTGTTCTTCCGTACCCCAATAGACTGTTTCAGGCTCATAGACGTCTGCACGACCACCGCCGAAACCGAACACCGGACCGCCCATGCTTTCAATGGCGACGTTGCCTGTGAGGATGAACAAGTCAGCCCAACTAATGTGCTTGCCGTATTTCTGCTTGATCGGCCACAGCAGACGGCGCGCCTTGTCGAGGTTGCCATTGTCCGGCCAGCTATTGAGCGGGGCAAAACGTTGTTGACCGCTGCCTGCGCCGCCGCGGCCATCGCCGGTGCGATAAGTGCCAGCCGCGTGCCATGCCATGCGAATGAAGAACGGACCGTAATGGCCGTAGTCAGCCGGCCACCAGTCCTGGCTGTCGGTCATGAGTGCGGTGAGGTCTGCCTTCAGCGCATTATAGTCAATCGCGTTGAAGGCTTCTGCGTAGTCGAAATCCTCGCCCATCGGATCAGGCGAGCGTCCGCCCTGCATCAGCAGCTCGACATTGGCGGATTCTGGCCACCAGTCACGGTTGGTACGGCCCAGCAGAGTCCGCATTTCCTTACCGCCAAACGGGCAGCCTTCGATTGAACCGGTCTTCGCATCCATTGTCATCTTCTCCTGTCGACTTGTCAGAGACTCGGGGGGGGTGAGTCGCTCTATCGAAGGTCAAGATGACGGTTTCGGGTTAATCCGTCCAATCGATTAATTGAGAATTATTAATTGCCTGAGCCGATCACGCGGCTTGGGCGATGTTTTCAGCCGGCTCGGTGCGGATCAGATAGTCGAATGCAGTCAGGCCCGCATTCGCGCCGTCGCCCATCGCTGCGACAATCTGCTTGTAAGGTGCAGTCGTCCCATCGCCAGCGGCGAAGATACCGGGCACATTTGTAGCACCCTTCGCATCGACTATGATCTCACCGTACTTTGACAGTTCAACCGGACCGTCTGCGAGCCATTCCGTATTCGGCACGAGGCCGATCTGGACGAACACGCCTTCCAGCTCGACGCGATGCTCTTCATCGGTCTTGCGGTTCTTGTAGACGAGGCCATTGACCTTGCCGTCCGATCCGGTGATCTCCGTGGTCTGTGCCGATGTCAGGATTTCGACATTGCTGAGGGAGTGTAGCTTGGCTTGCAGGACAGCGTCTGCGCGCAACTTGTCGTCAAACTCGATCAGCGTGACGTGACCGACGATCTTCGCAAGATCGATCGCGGCTTCGACACCTGAATTGCCGCCACCGATCACAGCGATGCGCTTGCCTTTGAACAGCGGACCATCGCAGTGAGGGCAATACGCAACGCCCTTGTTGCGGAATTCCGCTTCGCCCGGCACGCCGAGATTGCGCCAGCGCGCACCGGTTGCAAGCACGAGGCTGCGCGCTTTCAAGATACCGCCATTGGCAAGCTCAAGCGTGTGCAATCCGCCTTCCTGTGTCGCCGGCTTCAATGCAACGCCGCGCGCATTCTTCATGAGCTCGATGTCGTTTTCAGCGACCTGCCGCTCCAGCTCGCCTGCGAGCTTGGGACCTTCTGTGTAAACAGTACCCGGCAAGTTTTCGATGCCGAGCGTATCGTTCAGCTGCCCGCCAAATCGATCCGTCGCGATCCCGGTGCGGAAGCCTTTGCGCGCGGTGTAGATGCCGGTCGCAACGCCAGCGGGGCCGCCGCCGACCACCAGAACTTCGAACGGCTCTTCCGCGGAAAGTTTCTCCGCAGCCTTCGCGTCAGCGCCATCATCGAGAAGGCTGAGGATCTCTGCCAGCTCCATCTTGCCATTGTAGAAGCTCTCGCCGTTGAGGAAGGTCGCCGGCACAGCCAAAACGCCGCGCTCTTCGACTTCTTCCTTGAATGCGCCGCCTTCGATCAGCGTCGCATTGATGCGCGGATTTTCCAGCGCCATCAGCGTCAACGCTTGCACCACGTCAGGGCAGTTGTGACAAGAGAGCGAGAAAAACATCTCAAACTCGAAATCGCCTTCAAGTCCGCGAACCTGCTCGATCAGATCAGCATCAACTTTGGGCGGATGTCCGCCCGCCCAGAGCAGCGCGAGGACAAGCGAGGTAAACTCGTGCCCCATCGGAAGGCCGGCAAAGCGTACCCATTTTTCCGCATCGCTTGCGCGGCGGATTATGAAGCTCGGCTTGCGGCCCTCGGTCCCGTCAAAGCGCGCCGTTACCATGTCATGCAGCGCGGCGATGTCATCGAGCAGCGCGCGGGTCTTTTGCGAGGTCTCGCAGTCACCCAGCGTCGCAACAAGCTCAATCGGTTCGCGCAGATTGGCGAGGTACGTAGAGAGCTGATCTTTCATGGCTTGTTCGAGCATGAGGCGAACTCCTTGGACTGGATGCGATGATGCCGCAGCACTCAATGCTGTGGCGGATTATGATTAGGTCCTGGGGAGAAATGTGGCCCGGAGCGCGGGTGGGAGGGAGAGGGAGGTTGCGCTCCGGGCCAGTTTGCGACCCGGGCCTTCGGGGGGCGAAGGCCGGGGCTTGCTTCGATCCACGCTATAGCCGGCGTGGTTACTCGAATTGGTTTTCGGGGTCCCCAGGAAGAACCCCTAGTCTGCGACCTTAGATCTTGCCGACGAGATCAAGCGAGGGCGCCAGCGTTTCGCTGCCTTCTTCCCATGCTGCCGGGCAAACCTGACCTGGGTTAGCGCGCACATATTGTGCTGCCTTGATCTTGCGGGTCAGTTCATTGGCGTTGCGGCCTACACCTTCACAGGTCTGCTCGACGATCTGGATTACACCGTCCGGATCGACCACAAAGGTCGCGCGGTCAGCAAGGCCGACGCCTTCGCGAAGCACGTCGAAGTTGCGCGCAAGTTCGTGGTTCTGGTCGCCGAGGAACGGGAAGGTGAGCTTGCCGATCTTCTCTGATGTGTCGTGCCATGCCTTGTGGCTGAAATGCGTGTCAGTGCTGACGCCATAAACTTCAACGTCCATGCCTTTGAGCATTTCGTACTTTTCGCCCAGATCTTCGAGCTCGGTCGGGCAAACGAAAGTGAAGTCCGCAGGGTAGAAGAAGAATACTGCCCACTTGCCTTTCACGTCTTCGTCAGTGACGTCGAAGAAGTCTTTGCCGGCCTGAAATGCAGTCGCCTTGAATGGCTTGATGGTCGAACCGATGATACCCATTGTGCTTTGTCCCTTGATTGGAGAGGTTTGATATTGTGCAGTGCACATAGTGATTGGTGCGATGCACAAAAGCGAAGAAACACGATTGTTTAGATCGAATTTTCCAATCAAGTTTTCAGGAACAAATTGGTTCCGGGGCAACAGTGAAAATCGCCGCGAAACCCGAGCCTTATTACTCCTTGTAGAGGTATCGGAAGCCATCCATCACGCCGCGGCCATAGATGGTGCGGTGGGTTTCGTTGTTATAGACTTCTGCATGCAGTTTGACCGAGGGATCCAGGTTGGGCCTGATGCGATCCACAAACTTCATCTGCAGCGTGTCGATCTGACCTTCAAGCTCGCCTGATCCCATGAAAACGCGCGCATCACGTTCCGGCAAGTCGAGAGATGCTGCGCTATCAACCAGAATGTTCTCGCGGTTCTCATCCCACGGCCACCACAGCGAAGGGCTTAGGATAAGGTAACGGTTGAACAGGTCCGACTGATAGAGAAAAGCATAGGTGCCATAGAGGCCTCCGTAAGAGTGACCGTAGACTGCGCGGTCGCCTTCGATGGTGCGGAATTTCGCGTCGACTTGCGGGATCAGCTCTTCGCGCAGGAATGCGCTGAATTTGTGCGCTTTGCCTTTGGTCTTCGCCGCTTGTTCAGGACTTGCGCCGAAGCTTTCGTCCCATGCGGGGCGCAAGTCGCGTTCACGCAGCTTGTAGAACGTGTCGTAATCGACGTCATAAGCAATCCCGACCAGAATCACTTCGGGCATCAACTTGTCCTTGGCGAGCCGCTGCACGACATATTGCATTGCGCCGAAATTGGTCTCTGCATCGGTTGCGTACACCACAGGATAGCGCTTGCCGGTCTGGTGGTAGTTGCGGGGGTACGCCACTTTGATGAGGTGCTCACCGCCCGTGTGCTGCGACGTGATCCTGAAGGTCTCGCTGTTCGCAAGTGTGACCGACGCTGGCTTTATAGGCGCTTCAGCTTGTGCAACCGGCGCTGTTTCAACGCTCGCGTTGTCTGCGCCAAGTGTTGCTGCTGCCCCCAGAGAAACAGCAGTAAATGCAGCCCAAGCCACTGAAATTTTGAGCAATTGTGATCCCCTCAATGTGATGGATCAGAGCCTAGAACGTCTCCAGCAGCAAAAGCGAGAACTCATGCCAATCCTTGCGATCAAGCGCACATCAATCGAGGTGGAGTGACCCTTAGGCTAGGCCATAGCGCGTTTCGCTTCGCGGAAGCTGACGAGCCGGCGTCGTTTCTCGTCATAGAGCGCGAGCAGGAAAAGACGCGGTGTTTGGCGCGGCGTGATCCGGTTCATTTCTCGCAGCTCCGGATAGGCCTCGAGCACATCGGGAAGGCGATAGAACGGAATCCGGCTCATCAAGTGATGCACGTGATGGACGCCGATATTGCCGGTGAACCAGCTTAGCATCGGCGGCAGGTCGAGATAAGAGCTACCCAGCATCGCGTATTTATGGAAAGACCACTCCTCGCGGTAATCCCATTGTGCTTCGTCGAACTGATGCTGGACATAGAACAGCCACACGCCGGTTGAAGCTGCGATCAGCAGCACTGGCAGAAACACAATCGCTACTGTTCCGGCGCCAAAGAGCAGCGCGAGGACGATTAGGATCGTGGCACTGACAGCATTGGTTGCAAGTGCGCTGATCCAGTAGATTGCGCCTGCTTTCATCAAGCCGATGGGTAGGCGGTGGCGCAGCAGGAAGAGATAGGCCGGGCCAAACCCAAGAAGAACGATCGGGTGGCGATAGAGCCGGTAGAACAGCCGCTGTATGCGCCCGCGGCTCATATATTCGTTGACCGTCAGCGTATCGACATCGCCAAATCCGCGCGCATCCAGATTGCCTGTGCTGGCATGGTGGAGCGCGTGGCTGCGCTGCCAACAATCGTAAGGTGTCAGCGTCAGCACGCCAATCGCGCGGCCAACCCATTTGTTACCATGCCGGTTTTTCAGGAACGCCTCATGTCCGCAATCGTGCTGGATAATGAACAGCCGCAGCAAGAGCAGCCCAGCGAGAGGGGTGAGCAGGAGTGCAACATAGTACCCCACATCCACTGCAAACAGCATGGCTGCAAACACAGCCATGAAGGGGATGAGCGTTGAGGCTAGCTCCCACGAGCTCCGGCTCAAACGCGGTGTGCGAAACTCTGCGAGCCGCTTGGTCCATTCGCGCGGATCAGGGGACGCCGCAGCGTCTGGCTCATGTAAATCCTGCATTGTCCATCCCATTGCAATATCGGAACTGTGTAGAGGTATAGCCTCGCCCAGCGCGTTTAAGAAAGCGTTGATCGAAACGCTTTGTGTGCAACCGACCTAAGCGCTTACTTGGCAGGCGCTATCGCTTAGCCCATTTGAGCGCGGTGCAGCAGCTTGTGGTCCGCGAGCACCAGCGCCATCATCGCTTCAACCACTGGCGTTCCGCGAATGCCGACGCATGGATCATGGCGGCCCTTGGTGCGGACCTGTGTTGCTTCGCCATCCGATGTGATCGAGTCCACCGGCGTCAGGATTGAGCTCGTCGGCTTGAAGGCAACCCGGCACACGACCGGTTGACCGGTTGAGATGCCGCCCGCCGTGCCACCTGCATGGTTGCTGGCATAGACTGGCTTGCCGTCTTCGCCGGGGCTCATCGCATCGGCGTTCTGCTCACCCGTCAGTCTCGCGGCTTCAAAGCCTGCGCCAATCTCCACGCCTTTGGTCGCATTGATGGTCATCATTGCTGCCGCAAGATCGCTGTCGAGCTTTGCATAGACCGGCGCGCCCCATCCGGCAGGAACGCCCTCAGCAACGCACTCGACGACCGCACCCAGTGATGAGCCATTCTTGCGTGCTTCGTCGACTCTCTCTTCCCAGCGTTTGGCTGCCCAGCTGTCTGGGCAGAAAAACGGGTTCTTGTCGATATCATCGAGATTAATTGCCTCGGGATCGATCCGGTCACCGCCCAGCTCGCAAACATAGGCTGTGATCTTCACTTCGGGGATAATCAGCCGCGCAACCGCGCCCGCTGCTACGCGAGCGGCTGTCTCGCGTGCGCTCGATCGTCCGCCGCCGCGATAATCGCGGATCCCGTACTTTGCATCGTAGGTGTAGTCGGCATGGCCGGGGCGATAGCTCTTGGCGATCTCCGAATAGTCTTTGCTGCGCTGATCGGTGTTTTCGATCAGCATGGAGATCGGTGTGCCAGTGGTGGTGTCTTCGAACACGCCGGACAGGATCTTGACGAGATCGGCTTCCTTGCGCTGCGTTGTAAAGCGGCTTTGCCCCGGCTTTCGCGCGTCCATGTAGGGCTGGATTTCAGCTTCGCGCAGAGTGATCCCCGGCGGGCACCCGTCCAGCACTGCGCCCAGCGCAGGCCCGTGGCTTTCCCCCCAGGTTGTGAATCGCAATGCCCGTCCGAATGTGTTCCAGCTCATGGCAAAGCCTCTTAGCGCAACTTGTGGGCCTGTCGAGACGCTTCGATTTCCTACATCGTTCACATGTGGGAGGAATGAGGCATGATGATTGCGCGCTATCCTGCTGTATTTGCTCGCTGTAGGGAGGCGTGCGCGCCGGGGATTTTTAATCTCCAGGACTGTGTAACATGTGTAACCAACATTCCCGTTTTGGCCTCAGGCGCCGGCGCTCACACCCGTACGCTTGGCTACCGCGCCATAAGGCGCGACGGCCGGTCGGCCTTTGACTGCCGTGACCAAGCCATCTTGCCCGCGATAAACGGCGCGCAGCGCCGCAAGGGCGACTGCCCGCCCCCTTCGGCTGACTTGCAGCCGCTCAGGATAAACTACGCGAGGGCAGCTTGCCTGCCCGGATGCGAGGATATCGCGAGCGCGGATGCGCTTGCGGAAAACAAGAACTCAATGCTGGCGCGAACAGCAACATTGGTCCAAAACCGGAACATGATCGCAAAGCTTAAAGGACTGCTCGACGAGACCGGCACGGACTGGGCGATCGTTGACGTGCAGGGCGTTGGCTATTTGGTCCATTGCTCGGCCAAGACCTTGAGCGCGCTAGGCGAGATCGGCGAGGCGTGTACCGTCCACACGGACTTGCAGGTGAGCGAGAATGACATGCGGCTTTTGGGCTTTGCGGAAAGCGCAGAGCGGGACTGGTTCCGACTGCTCACACAAGTCCAAGGCGTGGGAAGCAAGGTAGCGCTTGCGATCTTGTCGGCGCTCTCAACCGGAGAGCTGCGCGACGCCTGTGCCGGTGGAGACGCTGCGATGGTCGCGCGCGCTCAAGGCGTAGGACCGAAGCTTGCCGGGCGGATCGTCAATGAGCTGAAGGACAAGGCGGGCGCGTTACCGGGTGGGGGCATGGCAGGCGTTCCGGCTGGCGCGATCTCTCAAGCGGGCGGCGCGAGCGCGGATGCGGTGTCAGCTCTGGAGAACCTTGGTTTCAAACCGGCTATCGCTGCGCAGGCCGTGGCCCGCGCTCAATCCGAACTCGGCGAAGATGCGAGCGAAAGCGACCTGATCCGCGTCGCGCTGAAGAGGGCGGCAGGGTGATGGCTGGCATTCCCGACACGCGCTCCAGGGGCAAGACGATCGGCGAGCCACCTGGCAAGTCCGACGTGATGCTCAATGGCAAGCCGATTAAGCTGGATGATATCAAGCCGTCTACCGCTGCTTTTCCGACCCCGCAAGACTCTGGGCCCTTGGAAATTGGAGCGAAGAATTCGACAAAGGCTTCACCCCATGCGGCATGGACGATGGCGCGTGTTGCGCCTCTCGTAGCTGCAGCGTTACTCATCATGGCGGTTACAGAAGGCAGCGGCCTCATTCTTCTCGGGATGATCGCCGCCTTTGCTTTTCTGCGTCAGAACGAGCTGGCCAAGCACGCCAAGGATGGCTGGAACCGCGACTGGTTCACTGACAAGCTGTTTCAAGGCAAATTGCCATCATCCAATTGCCGCAAGTGTGGGCAGTCGATCTTCGATCGCTCGGTATCCGGTCAATACAAAACCAAGTTCGACTTGATGCATTTTCTGCCCGCACGCTCTTGCGCGAATTGCGGTCATGACCACACAGTGCCAGCTCAATAATGACCGATCCCGTCCCCATCCATTCGCCTGAGCGGCAAGCTGACGACCCCGATGCAGCTTTGCGCCCCAAATCGCTGGCCGAGTTCATCGGACAAGAGGCAGCGCGTGAGAACCTGCGTGTCTTCATCGAGAGCGCCAAGTCGCGTGGTGAAGCCATGGACCACACGCTGTTCTTCGGCCCGCCAGGGCTAGGCAAGACTACGCTTGCGCAAATTATCGCAGGCGAACTGGGTGTCGGCTTTCGCGCCACATCAGGACCGGTGATAGCGAAGGCGGGCGATCTCGCTGCGCTGCTGACCAATCTTGAGCCGCATGATGTGCTCTTCATCGACGAGATCCACCGATTGAATCCGGTGGTTGAGGAAATCCTCTATCCTGCAATGGAGGACCGCGCGCTCGACATCATAATCGGCGAAGGTCCTGCGGCGCGCAGCGTGCGGATTGACTTGCCGCCGTTCACGCTGGTCGGCGCGACCACGCGGCAGGGCTTGCTGACTACGCCGTTGCGCGACCGTTTCGGTATTCCCGTGCGCTTGAACTTCTACACCCATGACGAGCTTGATCTGGTGGTGACGCGCGGCGCGCGGCTGCTCGGGCTCGATATTGATGCGGACGGTGCGCGCGAGATTGCTCGCCGTTCGCGCGGGACCCCGCGTGTGGCGGGACGCTTGCTTCGCCGGGTGCGCGACTTTGCCCATGTGGCGGGGCAGGGCACAGTGACGCGCGCGATTGCGGACGATGCCTTGACCCGGCTCGAGATTGACCGGCTGGGCTTGGATGCAATGGATCGACGCTATCTCACCATGATCGCGACCACTTACAAAGGTGGTCCGGTTGGCGTTGAAACGCTGGCCGCGGGCCTCGCTGAACCGCGCGATACGGTCGAGGAAGTGGTCGAGCCTTACCTCATCCAGCTCGGTTTGCTCGCACGTACTGCGCGAGGGCGCGTGCTCAACGATGACGGGTGGAACCACCTGGAAATGCAGCCTCCCAAAGGAATCGACTCGCGAGGAAGCGGAGCGCAATCAGGTCTGTTTGAGGACTAACGCGCGACTAAAAATGTGCTGCAAATGTTTCGAATTGAGACTCGCGTCTCTGTAAGTCTCTGGATTCCCGAGAATGTAGCGAGATCGGGGGTTAGCTGACCTCATCATCCTCTTGCGCGAAACAGCTGTGAGGAGTTGCTTCATGCGTCAGCCAGAGCGGGCGTTACTTCGAGCCGCCTGCTCGGCTGGCACTCCTTGCGGAAGCGCTACGGCGCCCTCATGGAGCCGCAACCTTGGTCGGGCGGCACCTCATCCCGGTGCCGCCCCCTTTTTCGAAGAACGGCTTTCCTACTTCACTCTGGCGTGGCTATCGGCAATTCAGCTTCTTTCCAGGCGAGAATTCCGCCTTCGAGATGCCTAACCTCAGTGTTCCATTCCGCCGCTAGCATTTCTGCGGCGCGCTTTGATCGGCCGCTGGAACGACAATAAAGGATTGTTTCTCGAGTGGCATCGCGCGGGATAGATTTCGCATCGAACGAGCCAACCGGCGCGTTGAGGGAGCCTGCAAGCCGCTCGCTCTCAAACTCATTCGGAGTGCGAACATCGATGAGAACGACTTTGCCTTCCTCAATCAGACTCGCGAGTTCTTGTGCGGGGAGCGTCGTGACAGAAGCGGTGACCGAGGCGGCTTTGGCCTGCGTGTCGAGCGCAATGTCATTGTTGCTCGCAGCACAACCAGCCAGCGCAAGTGCGCCTGCCAGACCCAGGGCGCTCAATAGGCGCATCAGGACGCCGCAAGTTTGCGCAGAACGTAATGCAAGATGCCGCCATTGCGGTAATATTCCATCTCGTTCGCAGTATCGATGCGGCAAAGCGCTGTGAAAGTGAAGCTCGTGCCGTCGGCGCGGGTGACTTCAACTTCGACATCCTGACGCGGTTCGAGTGATGCTAGGCCTTTGATGCTGAACGTGTCATCACCGGTGAGGCCCAGCGTCTCGCGCGTATCGCCATCCTTGAACTGTAGCGGGAGAACGCCCATGCCGATGAGGTTTGAGCGGTGGATACGCTCAAAGCTTTCAACGATGACCGAGCGAACGCCCAACAAGATCGTACCCTTGGCTGCCCAGTCGCGCGACGAGCCCGTGCCATATTCCTTTCCGCCAATGACAACGAGCGGCGTGCCGTCTTCCTTGTGCTTCATCGCCGCATCGTAGATCGGCATTTGCTGGCCCTTGTAGACAGTCTCGCCGCCTTCAACGCCCGGCACCATCTCGTTCTTGATCCGGATATTGGCGAAGGTGCCGCGCATCATCACATCGTGATTGCCGCGACGCGAACCGTAGGAATTGAAGTCCTTTTTCGCGACCTGGTGGCTGTTCAAGTAAGAGCCTGCAGGGCTGTCTTCCTTGATCGCACCAGCTGGCGAGATGTGGTCGGTCGTGACAGAGTCACCGAGGATCGCAAGCGGCTTCGCATCGGTGATGTCCGCAACCGGAGCCGGCGTCATCTCCATGCCGTCGAAGAAAGGCGGGCTCGCGACGTACGTGCTGGTCGGGTTCCACTTATAGGTGTCCGAGGCTTCAACCTTGATCGACTGCCAGTGCTCGTCGCCGTCATAGACATTGGCATAGCGGTCAACGAACATGGAGCGATCGATATTGGCCGCGCGGTTTTCTGCGATTTCCGCATTGCTGGGCCAGATATCGGAGAGCATCACGTCATTGCCATCCTGGTCCTGACCAATCGGGGTGGTCGTGATGTCCTCGGTCACGGTGCCTTTTAATGCGTAGGCAACAACCAGCGGAGGCGATGCAAGGAAGTTTGCGCGCACATCAGGCGAGACACGGCCTTCAAAGTTGCGGTTGCCGGAAAGGACCGAGGCAGCAACGATGTCATTGCCGTTAATGGCTTGGCTGATCGGCGGCGCAAGCGGGCCGGAGTTGCCGATGCAAGTCGTGCAGCCATAGCCCACGAGATCAAAGCCGATAGCATCCAAATCGTCCTGCAGACCGGACTTCACTAGGTAGTCCGTCACAACCTGCGAACCCGGTGCAAGTGAAGTCTTCACCCAAGGCTTGGGTGCTAGGCCCTTCGCGCGCGCTTTTTGAGCGACGAGACCAGCAGCGATCAGCACATCGGGGTTCGAGGTATTGGTGCAGCTGGTGATCGCTGCGATAACGACGTCGCCGTCGCCGATGTCATGGTCCTTGCCTTCGACCGCCACGCGTTCTGGCGCAGACTTCTTGTAAACCTTGGCAAGGTCGCCATTGAACAGCTCGTCAACTTCCTGAAGGATTACTTTATCCTGCGGACGCTTGGGTCCAGCGAGCGAAGGCACAACCGAGCTCATGTCGAGGTCGAGCGTGTTCGAGAAAATCGGCTCATTGTCCGGCTCGAACCACATGCCTTGCTCTTTGGAGTAAGCTTCGACGAGTGCGATGGTCTCGTCGCTGCGGCCGGTAAGGCGCATGTAATCGAGCGTTTTGTCGTCAATGCCGAAGAAGCCGCAAGTCGCGCCGTATTCCGGTGCCATGTTGGCGATTGTCGCGCGGTCGGCCAAGCTGAGGTTCGCAACGCCCGGGCCGTAAAACTCGACAAAGCGGCCCACCACGCCAACTTCGCGCAGCATCTGAACGCAAGTAAGGACCAAGTCCGTCGCGGTGACACCCTCAGCCATTTTGCCCGTCAGCTTGAAGCCGACGACCTCAGGGATAAGCATGGAAATCGGCTGACCGAGCATGGCGGCTTCAGCTTCAATCCCGCCAACGCCCCAGCCCAGAACGCCAAGACCGTTGATCATGGTCGTGTGGCTGTCAGTGCCAACGCAAGTGTCAGGATAGGCTACAAGCGTGCCGTCTTGGTCGTCGGTCGACCAAACGCCCTTGCCGATATATTCAAGGTTCACCTGGTGGCAGATGCCTGTGCCCGGGGGAACCGCAGAGAAGTTCTTGAAGCTCTTCGAACCCCATTTGAGGAAGTCATAACGCTCGGCATTGCGCTGATACTCAAGTTCGACGTTCTTCTCGAACGCCTTGGGATGGCCGAATTCGTCTACCATCACGGAGTGGTCGATCACGAGGTTTACCGGAACCTGCGGATTGATCTTCGCGGTGTCGCCGCCGAGCTTGCTGATCGCATCGCGCATCGCGGCAAGGTCCACCACACAAGGAACGCCGGTGAAGTCCTGCAGCAGAACGCGTGCCGGACGGTACTGGATCTCGCTGCCAGTGACAGGATTCTTCTGCCAATCGACAATCGCCTGCGCGTCGTCGGTAGAGACAGTGAAGCCACCATCTTCAAAGCGCAGCATGTTCTCCAGCAGCACCTTCAAGCTGATCGGGAGCTTGGAAACGTCGCCCAGTTTCTCCGCCGCTTTGGCGAAGGAGTAATAGGCGTATTCCTTGCCGCCGACGTTCAAAGTGGAGCGTGTTCCGAGCGTGTCTTTACCGACCTGTGTCATGGGCGCGTGTCATCCTTTCATGGGACTGCGAGTTTTGTCTGGCTGAGCGTTCCGCCGCTTCGACCGATGCGGGGATTCGCCTTTGCGAGCCACCTGCTCTCTCGCGGGCGCGAGGTCAAGGTCTGCCGCCGCGTAAAGCGCTCAGACTTTGGTCTATCAGGCGCTACACGGCAGTCTGTTCTGGCGGGGTCTGGCGCGTCGCAATCCAGCACCCGATGACAATCAGGACTGCGCCAGCTGCTGTGGCGATCGTGACTCTCTCGTCGAACATGAGCCAGCCGAACAAGGCTGCCCACAGAAAGCCAGTGTATTCCACTGGCACCAGGACCTGCGCTTCCGCGCGCGCATAGGCCCACGACAGGAACAGAACAGCAAGGATGGTGAGAACCGCGCCCACGATGAGGTCGATCCACACCGACTGGTCCTGCGGAATTACGAGCAGGAACGGCGTCCCGATCAACAGAACACTTCCGGCAATGCCATTCTGGAAGACGCTGACTTCGATAGGGCTCGCGACGAGAGCTTGCTGGCGCTGAAGGATAAGGTTCCAGGCATAAAGCACTGCGGACAGGAACAATGCAGCAAGGCCCAACGCAGCATCCTCTGTCATACGCTCGAGTCCGATCTTCCCGCCCACGATAATAATCACACCAAGCAATCCGAGGATGGCCGCGATGATCGCTTTGCGTTCGATGGTTTCACCGAGCAGGATCGCTGCAAGATAGAGCGCGATCAGAGGGGCGATAAAGGATAGAGCGATGGCCTCTGCAAGCGGCAGACGCACAATGGCGTAGAAAAAGCTCAAGCCCATAAAGGCGGCTACGACGCCTCGAATGATATGGATGCGCAGAACTTCGCGGGCCGGCCAGCGCAGATTGGTCAATGCCCAAATGGGCATCGCGAAGCTCACTCCGATGGCGCAGCGCAAAAAGTAAGCGCTGTAAGCTCCAATCGCCAGTGCGGCGCTCTTCATCACTGCATCCATGGCCGAGAAGAAACCGATCCCAATGATCGTTGCCAGAAGCGGCAGGAGAGCGGGATTGCGGGTCATATCCACGCGCCTAGGCTTGCGGACACGGTTCGTCATTAAAAATGGGGCAATTCAGCCTTGTGACAGCTCGAAACTTGTACGAAATCGTCGCAAGTTGCAGTATGAATCCAAATTGGACTGGTCGATAAGGGTCGAAAATCGTGGGACGAGTATTGAATTCAGGTGTCGCAGCGCTCGCTTTGTTGAGTGTAACCAGCATGGCTTTTGCGCAGGATAGCGAGCCGGAAAACCTTCTACCCGACGCACAATCCGAGGAGCGACAGGACGCGCAAACGCCCGCTGATGCGCAGCCGTCGAACATGGAAGAAGCCTTCCCCAGCATGGTCTCAGACCCGATGGTTCAAGGAGACATTGCATTTGAACCGGCTCCGCTTGTTCAGCCATGGAGCGTTGAAAACGTCGACCGGCTGATCTCTGTCATCGAAGGTATTGCTGCCGAAGGCCTCGATCCGGCCGATTACGATTTGCAGGCGCTGCAAACGGCGGTTCAAACAGGACCATCACAAGAGCTTGATCAGCTCGCCAGCAAGAACTTCATATGGCTGGTCGAGGATCTGCGAGATGGTCGCACGCCGATGGAAGCGCGCGAGCAGTGGTTCGTAGTCGACCCCGACCGCGACCGTTTCCGTAGCGGTGTACTGCTTGCAGCTGCGGTCGAAAGCGGCGACATTGCTGGAACAATTGCTCAGCTCAATCCGACACATCCGGATTATGCGATGCTGAAAGCCGCGCTTGCGGACACGCCTGAAGAGGATACCGCGAAGCGCAAATTGATCCGTGCGAACATGGACCGGTGGCGCTGGCTTGGTCGTGATCTTGGCAAGCAATATCTCATTACTAATGTGCCTGAGTATCAGCTGCGGCTGACGGTGAATGACAACATCATTTCGACCTACCGCACTGTAGTCGGCAAACCCGGTCGTACGGCTACTCCGCAACTGGCAGAGACTGTCGAAGGCGTGGTTTTCAACCCAACCTGGACTGTGCCGCAGTCGATAGTTGTCGGAGAGGGACTTGGCGAAAAGGTCAAGAACAACCCTGCCTGGGCGAAGCGCAATGGCTATAAGCGTACGGAATATAATGGCTGGGTAGGCGTGGTGCAGCAGCCCGGGCCAGGCAATTCGCTAGGCCGGATGAAGCTCGACATGCCTAACGAGCACGCCATTTTCCTGCACGACACACCCTCGCGGCACCTCTTCGCAAATGAGAATCGGGCGCTGAGCCACGGTTGCATTCGGACAGAACGTGCTCTGGAACTCGCAATCACCATGGCTATCCTGGGCAAGGGTGCCGAGCGAGCGGAAGTCATCCAAGTCGCAACTTCGGGTGAGTACACGAAGGTTCCGATCAAGAAGGAAATGCCAGTCTACATCACCTATTTCACCATGGCGACCGACATCAATGGTGAGCTTTCGACCTTCGTGGACATCTACGATCGCGATGCGCCAGTGCTGGCAAGCCTCGATGCTCCGCGCGTCCAGAACCGCTCAGGTGAAAGTGATGATGAAGTCATTGTGATCGAGGATGATCCGCGCGCGGGCGGCTGATCAGATTGCCTTATCAGTAGCGTGCTTGTCCCATCGGGACGCGGGCAGCGCGCAGGGCCTGACCGCTTGCCAAGAGTTCATAGGCTCCGCTTGGCGACGACAGATTGATGCTGCCGTCTTCTTCCCAGCCGAGGCTGTCCGCATATATCATTCGGCCACCTGAAAGATTGAGCAGGGCAATGCGAAATTGCTCGGTTCCCAGCGCAAAACACCCATTGGAGCGGCCAAGGCGGCCCCATTTATCAATATGGCTTGGCTCAGCATAGTCCGCGCGGTGCATGACGATGTAGCGGCGCAGTGCGGCTTCATTGGTTGCATCCAACCCGCCCAAGCGGACTGATGTTCCGTAACGCCCGACATACCATTCCCAAGTGACATAGGCCCCTTTGCTGCTCGCATTGGAACCTTCGACATTGGAATATTGATTGAGATAACCGTCATGCTCGGGATCAGAGCCAGAGCCGTGTGTCACGTAATAGGAATTGACCTCTTCTAGCCCGAGATTGACGAAGTGAAAGCGCGGCTTTGACGAGTGCAAACCGTAATCGGCAATTGCAACAATATCGCGCTTCCAGATCGCATCGCCGGCCTTGTCAAGCTGCTGGCGGGCAAGCTCGAACAGCGCGCGATCCCGCGTCGAGCCCTTGCGAACCTGCGCAAAAACACGCGTCGGCAGCGCTAAGGCTGCGCTGGCGGCTACAGTGCCTTTCAAGAGATCGCGTCGTTTCATGGTTCTTAGACTACTACAGCAATTCTATAGTTCCCGTGAACAGCCAATCGCCCACAATGCTTAATTCGCCTCGTGGATCGCTTTGGCCGCCATGCCAAGCTTTATAAGACCTGGCATGTTATCCTTCATCACCTTGGAAACGTTGGCAAATTGAGCAAGCTTTGGATTGCCTTCGGCGGCCATCTTGGCAAAAGTAGGCCCAGTCATATCCAAGCGCGACTTGCTCATCCAGGCGCTGAGTTTCTCGTCCTGCATCCATGATCCTCGGTTCATCATATTGATAAACTGCGAATAGGGGAACGTCGCGGGCGTATCCGTCAATGGGCCGGGAGCGGCCATGGCGTTGCGTTTGTTGTCGTCGTCGTAATTCGCTTCGAGCCAAGCGGTAATCGCAGCGCTATAAACAACCAGCGGGACCATGAGCGGCTGAAGCACAATGGTGTCGCCGCGGAAGATCGGACCTGATTTGCCGCGTGCTTCGAATGGTACAGCAGATGCCGTGCAATCGATGAACAACGTGTTCTGAGGCACGGAGACTTCGGTTTCCTCGAGCACCATCTTGCCGGGCTCGACCGACAGAACATGGCCTGCCCGGATGACGTGCTTGATCTGGCGCAGGATCTCGATTTCACCGCGCGAGATGATTGCGAAGTGGAACATCTCTGGCTCAACCTCTTCGTCGATGCGCAGATAATAGTCTTTCTCCGCCATCATCCGCATCATCTCAGGGCCGTCTTCAGCCTTGCCGGCGGCTTCCATCAACCCGACTTGCATTTGCATGACGGCTTCGATGAAGTCTTCGCCGGGCTGGACATAATCGCGATTCCACAGCCAGCTTTCGCGTGGGCGCACCCAGCTGATGGCCTCCGGATCAACGCCTGCCTGGATCAGCCAGACGCCTGTATCCATCGCGGTCTTGCCCGCTCCCAAGATGACGTAGTGCTCAGGCAGGTCATCGGGCCTTTTCCAAAGCTGCGGCAAGTCTCCCGGCGGTGCGACTTGAACATCGCCAATCTCAGCAAAGGGTCGCTTGTGAGTAGAAGGCACTGATGTCTGATAGAATGTCGCATCGACCAGCTTTCGACGCACGGTGACAGTGGTCTCTTCACCGGACAGAATGGATCTGAAACGAGCCGTGCCATCCTCATCGCGTCCCGTGAATTCACTCAAGCGATGATAGTCGACGCGCCCGCTTGGCAGCAGGCGCATGTTCATTACTTTCTCGAAGTAAGCGAGGACTTCTGTTCCGCTGGCAAGCGCGTGCAGACCCTTATTGGGGCCGTGCGTGTCGATATGCTCGCTAGGAAAGGCCATGGAATTGACGCCATAGGTTCGGCTCGGCTGGTGCAGCGCGACGAAGCCATAAGCATCGTTCCAGTGACCACCTGGTTTGGAGTGCTTGTCAACGAAAGTGATGTGGCAGTCAGGATCTTCGTCGAGCAACGTGTCCGCAAAGGCGAGGCCCACGGCGCCCGCGCCGACGATAAGGTAGTCCGTTTCGAGATTGGCCATGCGCTGCTCCTTCACCTTTCGGCAGGTCGCCTAACATGCCAAACCCGAACCGCGAAGCGCAATCAGCGCGAGCCCATGATCATCCGATCGTCTGCGATCCGCACTGAGCCGATTTGTGAGAGATAGGATTGTCCGAGCAAGGATATCTCTAGCCCTTCCGGAATGATGACGGCATCAACATCATAGCGTGTCATGCCGCCAATTTCGATTTGTTTAATACGAGCTGGGACACCGTAGACTGCGCCGCTTGCACCCGTCCCGATTCTGCGCACGTCTGCGTCGTACCAATGCAAGCCAGCAGAGATCGCATCCTGACCTGTCAGTGCGATGACGCTCGCCCCGGTATCGACCATCATTCGGATCGATGTACCCCCGACCGTGGCGTCGGCATAGAAATGACCGTCGCTTTGGCGGGGCAGCGTATGTTCACCGGCATACCAGTCTGCGGTTCGCGCCCCGGCTTGCGAATTGTGCAGTTGGTAATCGGAGGCAATCTCTGCAGTTTGCGCGCCCTCCCTAACCGAGTCTTCCTGAGAGGGGGACGCAATCAGCACGGCGATAAGACAAGCGCCAAAGGCAAAGGCGAGATATCGGCTCAGCATGGGTTCGAACTTATCGTCTCAGCGTTAACCCTCTCTAAAGCCCGCAATTGTGTTTGGATGGGCACGGTTCGCTCGCGCCATGGCCAGCATAGACCGCGCATGTCTTTGTCCGACCACGCGCTGATCATCGCCATAGCCGCCACCCAGAGCCGATGCGATCGGCAATCCGCGGCCGCGCGACTGATCCACGACAAAGGTGTCACGCGCGATCAAGCCCTCATCGCTTAGGTTTAGTCGCCCCAGTCTGTCCTCAGCATGTGGATCGACCCCGGCCTGATAGAACACGAAATCAGGCGCGAACTGATCAAGCACTTGCGGCAAGCGCCGCGACAATTCTTCCATGAACCCGTCATCATCGATCCCGTCAGTAAGGCCTATGTCGAGGCTGGAGCGTGCCTTGCGCACGGGGAAGTTCTTATCTGCGTGCATGGAGAATGTGAACACATCCTCGCGGCCCGCCAGCAGGCTCGCCGTGCCATCGCCTTGATGAACGTCGAGATCGACGATCAGGACGCGTACCGCGTCGCCTTCTGCGATCAAGCGATTGGTGGCTACGGCGAGATCATTGAACACGCAATAACCAGCGCCGGTGTCATGCAGCGCATGGTGACTTCCTGCAGCCGAGTTTGCGGCATAGCCATGCTGCATCGCGAGCTTGGCCGCGAGCCATGTCCCGCCATTGGTATGCCTAACGCGGCTGGCTATGGCTGGCGTGACGGGAAAGCCGATCCGGCGTTCCTTCTCGCGCGGGACCTCGGCTCGGAAGACTTCATCGACATAGCTCGGGCAATGGACCGCCTCGAGCCACTGCCGAGGCATGGGCTCGGGTGCATATTCTGTGATCGCTTCGCCGCTTTCGCGCCCAAACTCGCGCAGCGCTTCCATCACAAGGTAGTATTTGTCGAATTTGAAGGTCCCGCGCGTCGGACGCGGCGCCATGTAGTCAGCGTGATGAACGACGTGGAGCACTGAACCAGGCTTAATCGTCGCCAATCTCGATCTTGTCGACCTTCAACCGGTCGATCCGCGCGTCCCGGATACGCAGGCGGCCAACCGCCATGCGCCCGACGGCCAAGGCTCCGATTGCGACAGCTCCCATTGCAAGAGCACCCAGCGCAAACGCTCCAACTGCGACCGCACCAACTGAGCGGGCGCTGGTTGAAGGCGAAGCGATCGACTCTGGAGTGCGAACTGTCGGAAGTTGCCGCAACTTTTCAGGGTCACTGGCCGCATCTACATTGATAGAGTGCTCAACCCGCTCCGGCATAAGGCTACTCCGCTGCTTCCGCATGCGGGTCAAATGCAACCGCTTCGCCTGCTTCAATCGCCGCGGCTTTCTCTTCGACCAGCTTCACAATGTGGTCGAGCATATCGTCGCTCTGGACGTGGTGATCGGTGACGCCGGAGAGATAGACCATGTGCTTACCATTGCCGCCGCCGGTGATCCCGATATCGGTCTCGCGCGCTTCGCCCGGACCGTTGACGACGCAGCCGAGCACAGACAGGCTCATCGGTGTCTTGATATGCTCGAGCCGCTCTTCAAGCGCTTCGACTGTGCGGATCACATCGAAACCCTGACGCGAACAGCTGGGGCATGACACAACACGCACACCGCGTGTCCTGAGGCCGAGCGCTTTCAGCATTTCAAAGCCGACGCGCACTTCCTGCTCGGGCTCTGCCGAGAGAGACACGCGGATCGTATCACCAATCCCCGCCCAAAGCAGCGAGCCAATGCCGATTGAGCTCTTGACCGTACCGCCGATAAGGCCGCCTGCTTCAGTAATGCCCAAATGCAGCGGGCAATCCACCGCGTCAGCCAGCCCGTGATAGGCGGCGACCGCTAGGAACACATCGCTGGCTTTCACAGCGACCTTGTATTCGTGGAAGTCGTGATCCTGCAGCAGCTTGATATGGTCGAGCGCGCTTTCGATCAGCGCTTCCGGGCAAGGTTCGCCATACTTCTCCAGCAGGTCCTTCTCGAGGCTGCCAGCGTTGACTCCAATGCGGATTGCGCAGCCGTTTGCTTTGGCAGCGCGGACGACTTCAGCCACACGATCTGAAGAGCCGATATTGCCGGGATTGATGCGCAGACAGGCCGCGCCAGCATCAGCAGCTTCAAGCGCGCGTTTGTAGTGGAAGTGGATGTCCGCGACGATCGGCACGCGCGCGGCCTTGGTGATCTTGCTGAAGGCTTCGCTCGCTTCCACCGTAGGCACGGAAACGCGAATAATGTCAGCGCCTGCCTCTTCGCACCGACGGATCTGGTCGAGCGTCGCGACCGCATCCTCAGTCGGCGTGTTGGTCATAGTCTGAACGGTGATCGGCGCATCGCCGCCCACGGGCACATCGCCGACCATGATCTGGCGGCATTCGCGCCGTTCAATCGTTCTCCAGGGCCTGATTGCGTTCATCTTATTGCCATTTTCCCTGTCTGCCAGAGGCCTGTTGGATACACATGTTACACAGTCCTGAGACTAAAAGTTCCGCGCTCGCACGGGCTTGCATTGCGGATATGGCAATTGTGCGACGAAAGGCGAGCAGAAAATCCATCATTTGCCGCCCTAGCATCGCTTGGCGTCCTAGGAAATGAACAGGCTGGACTTGTCGAAACGCGACAATTTGCAGGCGGCCGTTTGACTTGCGCGTGGTTTGTGCGGAGGATCGACCTCAAGCGCATTGACCGCTTGCATAGCCGAAGGGGGCTCGGCATTTGATTTCCAATCCAACGATGACGGACAGCAAAGGCTTTCGTCTGTTCACGATCCTGATGCTGTACGTGGCGCAAGGAATTCCCATTGGCCTCATCGACTTCGCGATCCCGGCATGGATGGCGACTAATGGCGCGACTGCGTTCGAGATTGCCTATGTCATCGGCTTGGCCGGCATGCCTTGGGCGATGAAGTTCATCAATGGTGCGATTATTGACCGCTACACATTCCTTTCCATGGGAAGACGCAGAGCGTGGCTGATTGGCTCACAGTTCGTCATGGTGGCTGCACTGATTGCAGCGGCCTTCATCGATCCAGCTCCGCGCGACTATGTCTTGTTGGGGGCGATTGCCTTTGCGGTTTATACAGCAGTTGTCTTTCAGGATGTCGCTGCCGACGCGCTTGCGGTGGACATTTCATTGAGCTCAGAACGCGGAATCACCGGTGGGCTCATGTCAGGCGGACAAGCGCTGGGGATCGCGATTGCAGCAGCCTTGGCAGGCACCATCATCTTTTTCTTTGGTATCTCCGCAGCCTTCCTTGCTTGCGGGATCTGCATGGCTGCCGTTTGCGCCTATCTTGTCTGGGTGAGGGAGCGAAGTGGAGAAAGGCGACTGCCGTGGAGTGAAGGGGAAGCGCATCCCATCAGTGTTGCGATTAAGCCAACTGATTGGCTCAACCTTCTCAAAGTCGCTCTTAGAAGGCTGCTCCGCAAACACAGTATCATCTGGCTGCTGCCGCTGTTCTGCCGAGGGATCGGCTATGGGTTCATGGCGGTCGCCATTCCGCTCATCGCCGCCAATTATGCCGGTTGGAATGAAGCACAGCTTGGCTCTGCCAATGGGACTGCAAACTTGATTGCTGCGCTAATAGTGATGACGGTAGGTGGATACCTTACGTCGAGATTGGGCGCGAAGCCCATGCAGATTTGCACGTTCTCAGTCTATGCCGCAGCGATTATTAGCTTCGCGCTTTTAGAGCCAAGTTGGTCTACCCCTCTGATTATGATGATAATCGTCGTTGGTCAGACAATCACCTATACCCTCACTGGCCCACCCATCGCAGCCATCAATATGACGTTTTGCGATCCCAGAACGGGCGCGACGCAGTTTTCAATCTATATGGCCGTGGTCAATCAGGGGATTGTCTTTGGTAGCTTCGCATTCGCACTGCTCGAAAGCTGGGGCGGGATTGCCAATGCATTCATCGCATTAGCGCTCATCTTTGTATTGGCCGCAGGCGTGGTTTTCGTCCTGCGATTGCCTGATGATCGAGAACACGTACAAGAAAGCGCGGCTGAAGCTTTCGCTTAGCCGCGCCGTTCAGGTTTATCAGACTTGACGTTTTACCAGCGTACCAGAGGCGGCACGACAAGGCGTCCGACAATCGCCATGATCACGACAGGCGCGACGTGCGAGATGCCCAGATGCGTCACGCTATCGATGCTGCAGGAAATTCCGAAAGCCGCTGTGCCAAGCGCCCCAGCCGCCAGCCCTGTGAACCAGCCGGCAGGGTTAAGCGAGACCGGCGCACCGCGACGCAGCCACAGCGTAAGCGCAGCGCCTGTTACCAGCGATGCAGCGAGCGAGGATGTGATGCAGTGCGTTGCAAACAGGCTGCCAAGGCCGACATGGCCTTCATGCGCTGCAGGGATGATGCTCATGATCGCTGCAAGCGGAAGGACTGCGAGCATAGCGCTGGCCCATTTGGGCGCGTCGTGACGATTGCCCACACGAGGGCTCGCCATCATGATGACAGAGGATGCGGCTGCGAGGCCTAGCACCAGCAGCAGGCCGCTTGTGACCCAGAAGAAGGGCGCCGCTTCGCCTTCGACGATGCCGTGCCAGAAACCTTCAAACAGCAGGATGCCGACGACGCTGATCGCGCCGGCAATTGCGACCAGAATGGCTCCGTCGCGCGCGCTGAAAGCTCGGACCGGTTCCAGATCTTCCGTCAGGCTGGCGATCATGTTCTCTCTAGAGGCGTTCATTGTTATTCTGCTTTCTCAACGAGCGCGGACAATTTCTTCAGGCCGCGATGGATATTCACTTTGACCAGGCTTTCGCTCTGGCCGGTTCGTTCAGCCGCTTCCCTGATGGAATGGCCTTCGATCTTCACAAGCTCGATCACTTCGGCTTGTTTGTCAGGTAAATGGATGAACAGACGTTCCAGGCTCACGCGCGCTGCGATGGCTTCTTCATCGCTTTCTTCGATCGCATCATTGTCTTCGAGAAGATCGCTTTCATGCTTGTAGACTTTGCGAAGGTGGTCGACCCAGCGATAGCGTGCAATGGCAGCAAGCCAGGGAAGAAACGGACGGGTCTTGTCCCAGGTGGACCGCTTGTTGTGAACCGCGAGCAGCACATCCTGCACCAGATCATCGAGCTGATGCGGAGGGACGCGCCGGCGGAAATACCGCTCCAGCCACAGGCCCGCTTCTGACAGCAGCACATTGTAGGCGGTTTTGTCGCCGCCTTGCGATGCTGTCATCAAACGGGCGAGGGTGGCTTCGTCAGCGATCATGACTTCACCTTAGCGGCAATTGCCGCATCAAGCGAGAACACGCCTGCTCCGCGTGACATCAGCACCAGCGCCATGGCAACCCACACCAGGTGAACACTCCACCAGGCATCGGGATAGACGAAGAACTGGATGACCAGCGTCATGATCAGAAGCGAGAGCGAGGCGAAACGGGTTGCAAGGCCAAGGACAAGCAAAATGGGGAAGAAAAACTCCGCATAGGTCGCCATTGGCGCTGCGATATTGCTTGGCAGCGGCACGCCGGCATATTCGCTCTCGAACAGGAAGTACGTGATGTCAGAGAGCTGGAACCAGGTCCCTTCTTCTACTTTCGTTGTGTAAGAGCGCCAGAATACGCCCGCGAGGGCAACACGGGTGAAGAGCAGTGCGAGCCCTTCGAACACACGGCCCGACAGGATGCCTGTCAGCCTGCTATATAAAGAAATCACACTGCTCATCTTTACGCCTCCTGCGGTTCAGACTGTTGCGATCAACGCTTGATCGGTGTCAGCGAACCTTTGCCCTTGGGCGTTTCGATGCTGGTGCATGTGCCTTTCTTGACGAGCTTCCAGGCATTGCCTTGATAGTCGCGCGTCGATGTGCCTGAGCAGCTGGTGCCTGGGCCTGCGGCGCAGTCATTCTTGCCTGCCTTGGCAACGCCGTAGCATTTTTCCATGCCGCCTGATTGCGCGGCAACAGGGGTTGCGATGAGTGTGGCAGCGGCGGCGCCGGTCATTGCGAGGCCAGCGAGTGCGGCGAGTGAATTGGTCTTCATGGTTTCTCTCCAAATCAAAAGAACGAGTGGGGGTTTTCAGCATTAAGCGCCCCGACTTGTGTTTCGGAGCTGCTCGCTGGTTCGGCGCGGATCGGAGAAGCGTTACAGGCCTATAAAACTTTTTTTGGCTGTAACCGGATGCTGGAAAGCAGCGAACCCGGCCATGTCCCCGCTGCGCTTGGACGCGAGAAAAGGAGGGGGCACCCTGATATTGACTACCCCCTTTATTCTATTGGAGAGATTTAATGAGCACTCAAATCCGCAAGCCAGTTTTCGCTGCAACCGCTGCTGTATTCGCGTTGTCATCCATGGCCGCGTTTGCCGCGGAGCCGCCTGCTGGCTCCACCGGTCGCGCCATCAATAGCGACGACACCGTCCACTGTTATGGCGTCCATAGCTGTAAGGGCCAGGCTGACTGCGCGACCACGGAAAACGCCTGCAAGGGCCAGAACGAATGCGCCGGCCATGGCTTCAAGGCCATGAAGGCTGGTGAATGTCTGTCCGCTGGCGGCACGATCGGCGACCTCGGCTAAGGCTTGAGCTTACCCCCTCGCGGCCCGGCACCCACCCAACCCCCGACCCTCAAGCGGTGTCGGGCCGCACCCTCAAACCCGTATCGGAATGGCAGCAATGCAGACCATCGACCCTTTCTCCGGCTTCGGACTTGGCCTCAGGCGGACGCATTATGCGGACTTTCTCGAGGGCAATGTCGATGTCGACTTTGTTGAGGTAATCTCCGAAAACTATATGGTCGAAGGCGGAAAACCGCTGCGCGTGCTGGAAGATATCCGCGCAAAGCATCCTGTGATCCTGCATGGCGTTTCCATGTCGATCGGATCAGCGCACGGGCTCGATACAGCCTATCTTCAGCGGCTTAAAGCACTCGTGGACCGGATTGAACCGCTCTGGGTCAGCGATCACCTTTGCTGGACGCGCACCAGTGCGCATAACAGCCACGATTTGCTCCCACTTCCGCTCACGCAAGAAGCGTTGCAAGCGGTGTGCGACAATATTTCCCAGGCGCAGGATACGCTGGGTCGGGCCATGCTGTTCGAGAACCCGTCAAGCTATCTCACTTTCCCCGAAGACGAGATGAGCGAATGGGAGTTCCTGAGCGCAATGGCGCGTCGGACGGGGTGCTACTTGCTGCTCGACGTCAACAACATCTATGTGAGCGCGCAGAACCACGGCTTCAGCGCGGAAGACTATCTCAATGGATTGCCGCTTGACCGCGTTCGCCAGATTCATCTGGCTGGCCATGATCCGGCCAATGAAAGCCGAGATTTGATCATCGACACGCATGACCGCGAAGTGTGCGAGCCGGTCTGGGCGCTTTATTCCAAAGCCATGACAATGATGCCGCAAGGCGTTGCGACCATGATCGAGCGTGATGACAAGATCCCGCCACTGCCTGAACTGCTGAGCGAGCTTGAGCTAGCCCGCGATCTGGCACGTACAGCACAAGCGGTTCCGGCATGAGCCTCGCATCCTCACAAGCTGCATTCATGGCGCAAGTCCTCGACGAAGAGGCATCACTGCCATCTGCATGGGGCAATACCCAAAGCGCAGGCATGGGGGTCTATCGCAACAATTACCGCAGCTCGGTCGTCGAAGCCTTGCGTTCAACCTACGAGCGCACAGCGCGCTGGGTCGGCAAGGATGCATTCCGTCAGGCGGCAGCGCACCATATCATTATGCATCCGCCAGCGAGCTGGACCTTGGACGCAGCTGGCCAAGGCTTTGATCTCACCTGCGCGGAACTGTTCACAGACGATCCTGAAGTGGCGGAGCTTGCATGGCTCGAATGGACCATGCTCGACATCTTCACCATGCGCGATCAAGCGCCGCTCGATCAGGCCGGATTTGCTGCGGCGACCGCCGATTTCGCGGAAAGTGACTGGGGCACGATGCGTTTGGCATTCCTTCCCGGCACGACGCAATGCAAAGTGCGGCACGATCTTCTCGCGCTTTGGAACAAGCTGTCTTCGGACGACTTCGAACGCGTAGATGCTGCGCTGGAAGCTGCGCAATCCTGCGTCGTGTGGCGTGAAGGCGAGCGCCCGGTTTTTGCGCTGGTCCCCGTCGATGAAGGCACGGTCCTCGACGCGATGATCGAAGGCGCAAGCTATGAAGAGGCCTGCGCGATCCTCGCTCGTAAAGCCAGTTCAGATGAAGAGGTCCAGCAAGCGGCGATGCGCGCTGGCGCGATGCTCGGGCGCTGGCTCAATGATGGCCTGATCGCAGCGGTCAATCCGGACTGATGACGAGCCCACTGGCGTGATCAGCGTCGCGTGCTAAACCTGCCCGCATGTTCGATACACTCAAGCGCATTTCTACCGCTTTGTTCGCTGCGCTGATGGCGCTGAGCGCTGCTTCTCAACTGCACGCGGAGGACGCGATGGAAACTGAAACGCCGCGCTGGTCGATCGCCATCCATGGTGGTGCCGGAACGCTTGATCCTGACAGTATGACACCGGAGCGCCGGACTGAATATGAAGCCGCTCTTCAAGAAGCATTGGATGCGGGAGCAGCGGTGCTGGCAGCTGGCGGCACTGCCACGGACGCTGTGCAGGCAGCAATCCTTCCGATGGAAGACAGCCCGCTGTTCAATGCCGGACGCGGCGCGGTTTACACCTGGGATGAGACGCACGAGCTCGACTCTTCGATCATGGATGGACGCGATCGCAGCGCCGGAGCAGCCGCTGGCGTAACGGGGATCAAGAACCCTATCCTACTAGCCGAAGCGATCCGTCAGGACGGCCGCCATGTGATGCTCGCAGGCGACGGTGCGGAGCAATTTGCAAGCGAGAACGGAATTGATACGGCACCGCCAGAATATTTCGCGACTGAGCGGCGCAAGCGCTCGCTGGAGCGGATGAAAGCGAAAGAGCTGTCAGCGCTTGATGTCGATCACAAGTTCGGCACGGTTGGCGCGGTGGCCCTAGATATGGACGGCAATCTGGCGGCGGGGACTTCAACCGGCGGCATGACCGGCAAGCGCTGGGGGCGTGTCGGAGACTCGCCGCTCATCGGCGCAGGCACTTATGCGGATAATCGCAGCTGCGCGGTCTCCGCGACCGGCTGGGGCGAATTTTTTATCCGCGTGGGTGTTGCGCAGGAGATCTGCACGCGCATCCGCTTCCTTCGAAATCAGGCTCTCTTTGCGAGCGGCGGCAACCCGGAACATATGACGTGGCTTCACGGTCAGAATTGGGAGCAAGAAGCTGCCGATGCCGTCATGGCAGAAGTCAAACAGCTCGGCGGGGATGGCGGCGTTATCCTCGTCACACCCGAAGGCGATGCTCTGTTCTCATTCAACACGACGGGCATGTATCGCGGTCGCGCGAACAGCACCGGTATGAACGAGATCGCGATATTTGGCGGGCAGGACACAGGCGCAGCTGATACGCCTGACCACTAAGCAGCCTCAGGCGCTTTCAGAAAACTTGTCTGCTTTGCGCTTGCCGAAACGCATATCGCTTTCCAGCCGCGCCCGCAGCTGCGCATAGAAGGCCTCAAGGAATGCGCGTTCATCGCCTGCGCCAGGGGCCCAGCCGATCTTGTTGCAGATCGCTTCGTGGACAGCGCCCATCGCTTTGTCATCGCCTGCGCGCAGCACCCGCTCGAGCGTTTGGAGCTCGTGCTCGCCATAGATAGCTAACTCCGCTTCGCCAAATTCGTAAGTGGTGCCTGTGAGGTCGCTGCGTCCGTCAGCCGCACCTTGTGTGGAGAGCGCATCGGCGAGCTTCGTGCGTGGAGCTTCCACGACCCAGGTTCCCGCAACCACATCGCCGGCTCGCAAAGCATCCTTGTTGAAGAAGGGAAACGCCATGAACAGGACAAACCAGATCATGCCTGCGATCCCGGCATTGCCCATATCGCCGCTCGGAGCGGTGAGGAGGAAAGCGATGGGCAGGAACATCTCGATATCGCGCAACAGGTTCCGCGCGATCACAGCTTCTGCGGTCAGGCGCCCTCCATCTCTCGCTGCGATACGAATGCCGCAAGCGCGCTTGCCGAGTGTGGCACCTCTTGGTCCCAGCTCGAAGGCAAGGAAGTACCCATAACGTGCCAGGAAGAAGAACAGGATTATAACAATGACGAGGAATTCTCCCGCCCCGGAAACGCTTTCTTCCGCTTCGGCCATGGCGTCTTCAAAAACGCCCGCTGCCATCCACAGGATCAGCATGAAGAAAAGGAACATCCCGATGTAGAGAATAAAGAAGTCAAGCAGGAGTGCAGCCACACGAGCGCCGCGTGATGCGACTGTTACCGGCATGGCAACGCCTTCCGGCGTCACCACAACGCGGCGGCGCTTGTCTATATGTCTGACAGCGAGGCTCATTGCTCATCTTCCTGCGGTTGGCCGCGATAAGCAAAGAAGTAAGCCAGCCACAGCATCAGGAATGTCCCGCCGATCAGCAGGCGGTTTTCAGCCCCTCCGACCAATTGCCGCGGGAATGCTTCGAGTAGCGCCGCAACAACCATCATGATGACGACGCCGACCATGACGAGCGCGCCGCGCTTGCCGCTTTCTGACGCTGCTGCAAGGATTGTGCGATCGCCGGGGAAAGCCATGTTCCGCCCGATATGAAGCCCTGCCGCGCCGGACAGCAGGATCGCGAACAACTCGGTCGTGCCGTGGACGGACAGCCATGCAGCGAACTCGACGGTTAGTCCTTGCCCAGAGAAGAGCCACAGCATCGCGCCAAGCACCGCCATATTGTGAACCAGCAACATCAGCGACGGGATGCCGAAGGCAAAGCCCAGCGCAAAGGCCAGGATCGCGACGCCCGCATTGTTGCTGAATAGGCTCGCGGCGAAGACCGACAAGCCGCCTGTCTCGTTTTCAACCCTCAGCGTTTCTTCCAGTACTTCGCGGCTGGCTCCGGGCACGCGGCTGTCAGTGAACTTGGCGGGCACCAGCCGGTAATACCACTCGGTATCGCTTGCGACGAGCAGCCAGCCCACGATCGTGCCGGCAACCATCACAAACAGAGCGATGCAGACGTCCAGCCAGATCTCGCGCACTGCCCGGCTCCATCCGCCGCGCAGGAAGCCGCTGAGCCAGCGCCATAGGCCCTGACGCGGTCCGTAGACTTGAAACCAGGCGCGCTGGACAAGCGATTCCAAGTAGGCAAGCGTTGCCGCGTCGAGTGAAGTTGCGCGCGCAACGGAAAGACTGGAGGCAGCGGTGCGATAGAGAGCTGGTAGAGCGAGCAGCTCTTCATCCGTGACGCGGCGCATGCTGCCGCCTTCCATCCGTCGCAGGATGTCTTCCAATTGCGTCCATTCCGCTTCGCGCTCCAGCCGGAAGCGATCAGAGCTGAGCGCTGCACTTTCTACGTCAGCAGGCGCTTCGATTTGGCCGCGCCCGAACCAGCTTGAGATGACAGGAGCCTTCATCCGATTGCCTCATGCCTGCGAATATCGAAATAGCGGTCGATCAAACTGTAGCCGATATCTTCCCATGGCGCTTCGACCACATCGACGCCGAGCTGGCGCAATTGCTCGAGCACTGTGGCGCGCTGCGTGACCAGCGTGTCGGCTGTGACATTACGTGCTAGTGTCGCTAAGTCGTGAGGCTCTTCGCTCACAAGCTCTTCGAGCTCGCTATCAGTGATCGTGACGAACAGCACCAAGTGTTTCTTCACGAGCCGTCCGATGCTTTCGACCATAAGCTGCGCGGCAGTCGGATCAGCGAAGTCGGAGAACAGCACGATCAGGCTGCGGCGCTGCAGCTTCGAAGAGAGAGTCGCTAATGCGAGTGTGAAATTGGCTTCAGCGCTGTGATAATCCAGGCCTGCGGCCGCGCTCTGTAACCTATTGAAACCGCGCACGTCGCTGACGAATGGCGTGAAGACTTCCGGCCGTTCTGCAAAGCCGAACAGGGCAACCCGGTCATTGCCTTTGAGTGCCACATATGCGCAGGTCAGGCCTGCGGAGACTGCACGATCAATACGCGGCAAGCCATCAACCGGCTCGCACATGGATTGGCCGCAATCAAACGCAAGCACGATCTGGTTGTTGCGCTCGCTTTCGTTTTCCCGGGCGTAAAGCTTGGTATGGCGGGCGGAGGCTTTCCAGTCGATTCGGCGGCGATCCATGCCCGCTTCGTATTCGGACAAAGCTTCGAATTGTGTGCCTTCGCCGCGAATGCGCCGCGCGATGAGGCCGATCTGCGCATCGCGCAGGAACATCTGCAATTCAGGCGCGCGAACTGGCGACAAGTCAGGCCAGATTTCCACATCTTCTTCCAGCGCGCGTGCTTGCTGCTTGGCCCCAAGACCCAGAGGGCCGGTCCAGCGCAGCCAAGCTCGGTCTATCCTCGCGGTGCCTCGCCGATTGGGTTCAACTTTCGTCGAACCAGCAAGCGTTCCGGGCTGAGTGGATGGCGCCAGTGTAATGTCTGCGCGTCCGCCTTCGCCAAGCCGCGGATCGAATTGCAAGGCCGCTTCCACAGTGCCAGCCGGCTTGCTCGCAAAACGCGCTTCGACCGTGAGTGTCGTCGGTTCGCCTACTTCCGCATCGCCGGGCGTGATGACCTCCCAATCGCTCATCCTGCCGGCCAGAAGACCATCGAAGATGATCAGCGCGAGGAGCATCACTGCCGCGACTGGTGCGGCAAGCCATGCGCCCGGGCTGACCGCGCCGATGACAAGTGCAACCGGCGCTGCAATCGCTGCAAGCCAGGCCGCTCTGGCGGTAGGAACAAGAGGAAGCGACCTGCGCATGTTTGTCAGCGCGGCGCCTCAGTGCTTTCGACGAGCTCTGCAACCAGAACCTCTACATCGCGCCCTTCGATCTCTGCCGAGGGCGAGAGCGTGAGGCGGTGGCGCAGCACGGGCACTGCCAAGGCCTTGATATCGTCGGGAATAATGTAGTTGCGACCGTGGAGCGCTGCTCGCGCACGGCCCGCATTGGCGAGCATGACGGCAGCGCGCGGGCTTGCGCCTACGGCCAAGTCGGTATGATCGCGGGTCGCGCGCACCAGCCGGACGACGTAATCGATAATCTCCTGCGCGACAGTGACTTGATCCACTGCAGCGCTGGCTTCTGCGAGTTTTGCCGGGTCAGCGACAGCAGTCACACCGATTTCTGCTGGGCGCGGCGGGCCTTGTTTCTGGCCGAACTGCGCGACAATTCTGGCTTCCTCGCTCTCTTGCGGATAGGGCACTAACAGCTTGAAAAGAAAGCGATCGAGCTGCGCTTCCGGCAAAGGATAGACCCCTTGGCTTTCGATAGGGTTCTGTGTTGCCACCACCATAAACCGGTCGGGCAAAGCGTGCGTTTCTCCATCCAGCGTCACGCGGCGTTCCTGCATCGCTTCGAGCAAAGCGGCTTGCGTCTTGGGCGGTGTGCGGTTGATCTCGTCTGCCAGCAGCAGCTCACAGAAGATCGGACCGCGTGTGAGCGTGAATTGGCTCGTCTGGAAATTGAACAGATTGGAGCCGAGAATATCACCCGGCAGCAGGTCCGGCGTGAACTGGATGCGCCCGAAATCAAGCCCCAGCGCAGTCGCAAAGCTCTGACCCAAAAAGGTTTTTGCAGTCCCCGGAGGGCCTTCTAACAAGACATGGCCCTGGCTGACGATTGCGATCAACAGATGCTCGATCATCTCGTCCTGGCCGACGATAGCTTTGCCAACTTCGCTGCGAATACTGCCAGCCAGATCGCGCAATTGGTCTAGCGTCATGGTCATCTCTCGAGTTTCCTTTCTAGTTCCTTCAGCGCGCCAGCGGCTCGCAAAATGTCTTTAGGTTTGCGTGCGTTACGCAAGGTATTGGCTCTGTTGAGCAAAGGTTCTTCGTCCGGAAAACGCTCTTGAAGAGCCTCAGAGATGACCCCTAGATCACCCCTAGATATGCCGAGACGCCGCCCAATTCGCCGCGTTGTGAGCGAGATGTAAGGCTCTGCGAGCAAGTTCAGCCGGCGCGCGCGCAGGATCAGGCCTGCACCGTTCGAAACCAGCCGCCTCTTGCCGAATGCCATCGCCTGCGCTTCTGCTAGCGGCGGGCCGAACCGAATGAAAGCGCGCCAACCAATGATGAGCAGCGCGAGGATCAGGCACAGCGTTGCAGCAAGAAATGGCGGGCGGAAAGCGAGCGTCAGCAGATTCTCTGAACCGCCGAGCCCGTTCAGTGTCACATCGAATACGATCTCGTCGAATTCGTCGTAAGCAACCTCGTCAATGATCGCGAGAGCGGCAGCCGCGCGGGTGCGATCAGACAGGCCGTAATTGTTCATGAGGTCCGGCTCGATCACGATTGTGACAGGATAGGCATCAACAAAGAAATCGCTGTCTTCTTCGCCGAGGACCGAGCTCACGAGAATGTCGCCATCTTGCGTCGTGACCAGAGGCATGTGGCCCGGAGTGTCTGGCGCGGAGTTGTAGCGCCCTTCCGGCAGCTTTCCTGAGAGGCCAAGGCCCGACCAGTTGGTGGGCTCAAGATTCTCGATAATCCTGCGTCTTTCCTCTGAGGCAGCTACAAGCTCTTCCACCGCAGGCTGGTCGCCTTCCTCAGCGTCAAAGGTTTCATCCTCGCTTTCAAGAATTCCTTCCCAGGGTTGCTGGACACTAAACCAATAAGGTTTGTCCAACTCCTCCATCCATTCGGGGTTCGCTGTAAAGAGCAGCCGTACCCAGCCATCTTCGACTTCAATATCGTCCGCCGGATTGTCCTGGACTTGCTGCGCATACCATTTCGGCAAGATGATGAGCGTTGGGCCAGTGTAATAGCGATCTTCAAGGATCGCCTGGATATCCTCTGCATCGGCGTTCATCGGCGGGGTAAGTACCAGCAGGCCAAAGGTTTCCATGCCGCTGGGTGTGCGCGATACTGTGACATCGCGGCCTTCCAGCCTGAGTAGTTCGACCAGCCCGGCATAGCCATTGAGACCATTGGCAGAGGCATGGCTTCCGCCATCATTGGACTGGCGGCTGGTCTGGCCGGCCCCTATCAGCGCGAGGAATGCGATAAATGCGAGGAAGCTTGCAATCACCAGCGCAAGCACTGTGCGTTTGCTGAATGGGCTGGCGCGGTGGCTTGCCTGGACAGGGGCTGCGGTCGCGGCGCTCACCACGCACTGCCTTTCATCGGCACTTGCGCAAAGCGGGCATAGGCAGAGCGCGCTGCCTCCCAATCGGATTGGTCCAGACTGCGCAAGGCGAACAGGCTGCGCTCGACGCGTTCTGCAATAACTCCGAAGGCTTCGCGCGCGGCCTGCGGAAGCTCGCTCAAGACGGAAAGCTCGCGCGCAGTGGAAGATGGTTCGACCCAGTCAGGCCGGGCAGCAGCGATCTGGCCGACGCTGCGCTGCAGGAGTAGATGGGTTGCTTCATCGAATTGCCCGCTTGCAGCCAATTTGTCCGCGTCTTCCAGCAAGGCCAGGCTTTCCTGTTGGTTGGGTACCCATTGCGCATCATCCTCGCCTGCAACATCGGCTTTGCGATTGCCGAGCATGGGCAAGTCTAGCAGCCGGACAAGCAGCATGAGTGCGGCCGCCACGAGAAGCGCGATCAGAACCCATTTCAGGATCGGCCAAGAACCGACCAAGACCTCACCGAGATTGAGGCTGTCGATCAGCCATTGGAAGAACCGCTCGAACCAACCCGGATCGCGCGGTTCGCGCGGCGGAAAGACGATTGGCTCGAATTGAATGTCGCTATTGTCGCGCAGTTCCTGCCAGCCGGACAGGTCGTTCGGCTCGCTACCTGTAGCGTTCACAGCCTCACCGCTCAGGACCTCGTCCTCAGCCTCATTGATCGCTGGCAGTGTAAGGGAGCCACTCGACATTGATCACAGTGTTGGCATGCAGCGGGGAGCCACGCAACTGCAAGCTAAGGCCAGAACCGCTTAAATCGCAGATAAATGGCCCTGATCTTAGGAGCTGGTTAAGACTTAGTTCCGTGCCCGGGCCTGACGATAGCTGCCAAGGATCCGCAATTCCTTTGAATGGAAGGCAAGTTCTTCCAGCGCGCGATCCACTGCCGGATCACCGGGCGCGCCTATAATGTCGGCATAGAATGCGGTCGCGGTAAAGCTCGTCCCGATCTGGTAGCTTTCCAGCTTGGTCATATTGACGCCATTGGTCGCAAAGCCGCCCATCGCTTTGTAGAGCGCTGCAGGAATGTTTTTCACTTCGAAAACGAAGGTCGTGATCGCGTCCTCGCCTGCGAGCGATGCTGGATCGTTGGGCTCCGGCGCCAAGATAACAAAGCGCGTCATATTGTCCGACGCATCCTGCACGTCGTTTTCTATGATCTTGAGGCCGTAAAGCTCCGCTGCAATCGGAGGCGAGATCGACGCCAGGCCCGGATCACCTTTCTCTGCGACAAATGCTGCCGCGCCAGCTGTATCAGCATGGCTAAGTGGCACGATCCCCCGCTCGCGCAGGAAGAACCGCGATTGGCCAAGCGCTTGCGGATGGCTGTAAGCGGCAGTGAAGGGCCCATCGCCGAGCGCCATCAAGGCGTGGCGGATCGGCATGAAGTGCTCGCCGACTATTGAAAGCCCGCTTTCGGGCAGCAGGAAATGTATGTCTGCGACACGCCCGTGCTGCGAATTCTCGATCGGGATGATTGCGGAACCTGCGCGGCCATCCTTTACCGCGTCCAGCGCATCTTCGAAACTGAAGCAAGGCAGCGGGAGCGCTTCTGGCAAGGCTTCCATCGCTGCGCGGTGCGAGTTCGCGCCGGGACAGCCTTGGAAAGCGACTGCATTCGTGGGCGCCTCTGCCGCTGCGGCTTGCATGGTTTCGACCATCTCGGTGGCGGGTGCGGGAAAGCTCTGCATGATGGATCGTCTGCTATCGCCAGGCGCGCCATGCGGCAAGTGTGTTGCACGTCTTGCACTCAGCAATGCGCCGTATGGTCTTGCGCCTTCGCCTGTCCGCGACTAATGCGGCGCGCAAACGCATAAGACACGTTCTCGGGATACAAGACTTACCATGGATGATCGTTTCAACACTATCGCCGGCTGGGTGCTGTTCGCAGGCATTATCGCGCTGGGCTTCTCAATTCTGAGCAGCAAGTATTTCCACGCTGACAGCGCCGAGCGTCCTGAAGTTCTGGGCTATGTCATCGAAGGCGTAGTCACCGAAGATACCGGTGCCGCTGCTGAAATGACCATGGCAGAAGCGCTCAACATGGATACGCCTGACGCACTGATCGCCGCAGGCGAGCGTGTGTTTGCGAAGTGTCAGGCTTGCCACACTGTTGATCAAGGCGGCGCGAACGGTATCGGCCCGAACCTTTATGCGACGATGGGTGCAACGATTGGCAATCACTCACCTGGCTTTGCTTACAGCTCTGCTCTGCAAGGTGTTGGCGGCGTGTGGGATTGGGAGACCATGAACGCTTGGCTCAAGAACCCGCGCGGCTTTGCTGATGGCACAACGATGAGCTTCGCTGGTCTCAACAAGATCGAAGATCGCGCAGCTGTTGCAATGTATCTGAACTCGCTGGGCTCGAACCTTGAAGTACCTTCCTACGTTGCTGATGCAGCGGAAGAAGCGGTCGAAAGCGAAGATGTTGTCGACGCAGCGGCAGAAGATGTCGCTGAAGAAACGGCAGCTGAGTAATCGCGATTAAGCGCGGGGCTTCAGGCCCTGCGCAATCACATACCATTCCGATGAACCTTTGCGACTAGCCGGCGGCTTGGCGTGTTTCACTGTCTTGAAGTGCGACTTCAGCAGCGAGAGCAGCTCTGTGTCGGTTCCGCCTGCCAGAACCTTGGCGACAAAAGTCCCGCCTTCTTCCAGCGTTTCAATCGCGAACCAGGCGGCCGCTTCGACGAGGCCCATTGTGCGCAAGTGATCGGTCTGCTTGTGCCCGACTGTATTTGCAGCCATGTCTGACATGACGAGATCGGGCGGACCGTCGAGTGCCGCGGTAAGTTTGTCAGGCGCAGCATCGTCCATGAAATCCATCTGCAGGATCGTGACGCCTTCAATCGGCTCGGTCTCCAGTAAGTCGATGCCGACGATCCCCGCCTTTGGCGCGAGCTTGCGCACGACTTGGGCCCAGCCGCCCGGTGCGATCCCTAGATCGACGACGCGCTTGGCCCCGCGGATCAAGCGGAACTTTTCATCGAGCTCGATCAGCTTGTAGGCAGCGCGGCTGCGATAGCCGTCGGCCTTTGCTTGCTTCACATAAGGATCGTTCAATTGCCGCTCGAGCCAGCGGGTCGAGGAGGCTGTGCGTTTTTTCGCGGTGCGAACGCGCCGGTCAGTGTTGCGGCCAGAGCGGCTCATGAAGTTTTTCCGTGGTCGCGCGCAGCGGTAAGCTCTGTCGCCATGAGGCTGCGCAAGATCCCTTCGCGAATGCCGCGGTCAGCAACGCCAAGTCGCTCGGCTGGCCAGATGTCCAGGATCGATTCAAGGATTGCGCAGCCAGCGACGACCAGGTCGGAGCGGTCATTGCCGATGCAGGGCAGCGCGCTGCGGTCATCGCGGCTGAGGCTGGACAGGCGCGCGCTGATATCGCGCATGGATTGCGACGGCACGATCAGCCCGTCGACGGCCTTGCGGTCATAGGCGGGCAGCTCCAGATGCAAGCTCGCCAGCGTTGTGACAGTGCCGCTTGTACCCAGCAGACGGATGCCGGGCGCATTGACGGCGTCACCGATCCGCTCTTTGAATGGCGCAAAGCTCTCCAGCACCAGACGCCGCATTTCCGCATAGCGCTCAGCGCGCGCTTCATCGCTGCTGGCCGTGCGCGGGACAGTATCCGTTAGTGAAACGACGCCCCAAGGCACGCTCAGCCAATCCTTGATCTGCGGGATCGGGCCGCCTGCTTCAAGCAGGACAAGTTCGGTCGAACCGCCGCCAATATCGAAAATGATCGCGGGTCCTTGGCCCTGTTCCAAGAGGATATGGCAGCCAAGCACCGCGAGCCGTGCCTCTTCTTCCGCAGAGATAATGTCGAGCACAATCCCGGTCTCTTCGCGCACGCGTTCGATGAACTCCGCGCCGTTTTCTGCGCGGCGGCAGGCCTCTGTTGCGACCGAGCGCGCCAGATGGACATTGCGGCGACGCAGCTTGTCGCTGCACACCTTCAACGCTTCGAGCGTGCGGTCCATCGCTGCATCGCTCAAGCGCCCTGACTTGGCGAGGTTTTCGCCCAGCTTCACCACGCGACTGAAGGCATCGATGACTGTGAAATTCTCGCCGGAAGGCCGTGCAATCAGAAGTCGGCAGTTATTCGTGCCGAGGTCCAATGCGGCATAGGCCTGATTGGGACGGGGCCCGGAGAAACGCGGCTTGTTAGAGTGATTGGCGGTAAAGCGAGGCTTGTGAGATACTCGCTGCGAGGAGCCGTTCGCATCGCTGCGTACTCCATTATCGCGCCCGCCGCCCTTGCCTCTGCCTTTACGCGCTGCAGGGTTTCCATCTTTTGACCGGGAGGGACGTTTGTAGCGGAAATCGGCTACTTTACCGGACTTGCCGCCCCTCTTTTTCCCAGTCTTGGTCTGTGTGTCCGGCGGCTGGGTATCCGCCATACAGCTGGTGTCTTTCTTGTTCCTCTTGCGAAGATTTCCCGCAAGGACTTAAAGCCAAACTAGCGCGATGCAGCATGTGAGACAAGATTGCGTCTTAACCTTTCGCATTCGCTCGCCGTGATAGGATCGGCGCCAGCATGCAATCACAGAGCTTGACCTCAGCGATGCGCGAAACTAGATGCGCCACGCCTGCCGCCAGAGAACTTGGGGTTTTCAGGTGATCAGATCACCGGCGCGCAGCTGATGCCCCGTCGTCTAATGGTAAGACTACGGACTCTGACTCCGTCAATTGAGGTTCGAATCCTCACGGGGCATCCAGCTTTCCCACGATCGTCCCACATTGCGGTAGAGCGCGCCCCGCTTGCGAGCGCGGATCAGACTTTGGCAATCGCGGGCGTGAGATCACCATCCCAGGTAAGGCGCCAGGTTGATCCCTGACGCACATTCTGAATGAGGTTTGTGCGAAAGGCAGCGAGGCAAAAACCTCCAGCATAGCGGAGCGAGGGATAGACTACTCCATTCGCGCCCGCTGCCCTGAGTTCCTTCGCAAGCAGCTGACCGGCCAAATGTCCTACCGCTGGGTCTGGATCCAGCCACGCTTCGCCAGTCGTATCGCGAAGATCGGCGAATGGACCGATGAACGAGGCTACCAGTTCGCGATAGTCGGTTGTGTTCTCGAACACGCCGACATTCCCTAGCTCTCTGGCAAGATGAAAGGAGACCTCTGCGATGGCGGTGTCAGCGGCGTGCTCGCCCCATGCCGCATACCACGCACCGCGCTTCTCATCGTTGAAGCGGTTTCCCGCAGGCCGGGTGTAGCAGAATGCCGCGTTGATCAAGCTCCAGCCATAACCGGATGCGTCGGTCAGGAGTTCACGCCGGTCGACATCAGGCGGGAGAGGCAAGTCCTCATTTTGGCGCAGCGATGTCTTGCGTTCGATCTCTGCGAGAAAACCCAGATCATCGTCGTCATCGACAAGCGGCGCCATGGCAGGCTCATCGATATAGGCTGTGCTGATGAGCCTGATTGTATTCGACTCTGCAATGTCGGTTGCTTCGAGCCCATGTGGAAGCGGGGAGGGCTGCTTTTCAGCCACGGATCCGGATCAAAGCCCGCCGCGCAATGCATCAATATGCTGCCGGACAGAGGCCATCGCAGGAATGCCTCCTGCAATCATCATATCGACTGGGCGCTGGCCATTATACGGCGCTCCGCGATTGGGGAGGGTCGGCCAGTTGTAGGTAAGTGGACCATTGAACAGCAAGCGAAGACCCTTGAAAATGCCAATGATGAGGCTTGCCCTCGTCACCTTGTCGCGGTCCAGCTTGCCCTTGTAAGTGTCCGCCTTCATGCGGCTCCAAGTGGCCATTGGCACGTCGAACAGAGCTGCTGCTTCTGCACTGGTCAAATCCCACGCTGCTGAAGCACGGACAACCGCTTTGACGATCTTCGACACTTCATCGCGGTCAGCCACAGGCTGTATTTGCGGTTCAACAAGTTTGATTGCAGTAGCCATTGAAGCCCTCATATGAGATATATTTGACTATCATATGATGAGAAAAAAGTCAATTGGCAAGCCATTGATCGACATTTGTTGCCCGCGCCACTCAATCTACCTCTTCACCATTCGCGATCATTGCTCGCTTGCTCCATGGGCGAGCCGCGCCTAGGACTTTCGCAATGACAGAAAAAGATTTGATGGATCGCCGGTTCTACCCGGCTGAACAAGAAGCCCGCTTTTCCGACGATTGCCCGGAATGCACCCCGCAGACAGAGCATCCAGCCTATAAACTCGCATTCCGCGATACGGACTTCCTGCTGCGCGAAGAATTGCGCCCCATTCGCTTCCAGCTTGAGCTACTGAAGCCGGAAATGCTGCTTGATGAAGCGCGGGTCGGCTCGACGCTTGTCATGTATGGCTCGGCTCGCATTCCGTCGCCGGAAACTGCGCAGGCGAAGATCGATGCGGCCAAGGATGGTAGCGAATACGAGCAGAAAGTCGCGCAGCGCTTGGCTGACAAAGCGAAATACTACCAGGAAGCGTACACGCTTGCGCGGATGGTGAGCGAGAAAGCTATCATCGAAGATGGCAAACGCCAGTTCGTCGTGTGCTCAGGCGGCGGCCCTTCGATCATGGAAGCGGCCAATCGCGGTGCAAGCGACGCGGGTGCAGAGTCCATTGGTCTCAATATCGTCTTGCCGCATGAGCAAGCGCCCAACGCTTACGTGACGCCTTATCTCTCGCTCAATTTCCATTACTTTGCGCTGCGCAAGATGCATTTCCTGATTCGCGCGCGCGCGGTTGCAGTCTTCCCCGGCGGGTTCGGTACGTTTGACGAGCTGTTCGAGCTGTTGACGCTGATCCAGACAGGTAAGATGCGTCCGCTTCCGATCCTGCTGTTTGGCAAGGACTTCTGGAACCGTGTGGTCGATTTTGACGCGATCGCTGAAGAAGGCACAATTGCGAAGAAGGATCTCGAGCTGTTCAAATGGTGCGAGACCGCTGACGAAGCCTGGGCGCACATTGCGGACTTCTACGATCTGGATCGTTAGGAATTCACGCCTCTCCTAGCCGCCCGCGCCCTCCACCCTTCCACCCGGATGTTATCCCGGTAGGCTCCGGGTGGAAGGGTGGAGGGCGTGGGCGGTTTAGGCCCTACAAATAAGCTCGCTTATCCTAATTCAAACTCCGCACAGCGTGGTGACCGAGCGGGCCATTGCCTTCGCCAAAGCCGGGTGCCGCCTGGACCGCTTGAAATACGAATTTGCGGGCGAGCCGGACGGAGTGCTCAAGGCTTTGTCCGTGACCGAACAGCGTCGCGATGGCAGCAGACAAGGTGCAGCCCGTACCATGCGTGTGCGGCGTGTCGATCCGCGCATGGTTGAAGCTGATCGCTTGACTGCCATCGGGGGCAAGCAGCACGTCTATCACGCGGGCATCGTCAGTGTGGCCCCCTTTTGCAAGCACATGGCAGCCATATTGCTTGGCGAGTTCTTGCGCAGCATTTGCCATCAGATCGAGCGATCGCAGCTCAGTCTCAGCCATCAGTTCAAGCTCTGGCAAATTGGGCGTGAGGATCGTTGCGCGGGTGAACAGAAGGTCTTCATTGGCAGCCATAGCATCGGGTGCGATCAGCGGTACGCCGGAAGTCGAGACCATCACAGGGTCGAGAACGATGGGCACACTTTCATCGAGCGTTTCCAGCGCATTTGCGACCGCTTCGATAATTCCGCGATCATGCAGCATGCCGATCTTGATGGCATCGACGCCGATATCCTCGATACACGAAGCGATCTGATCCGCGACGAAATCGGGGCTCATCGGTGCAATGCCTTGGACACCCACGCTGTTCTGTGCAGTCGCGGCTGTCAGCGCCGTCATTGCATAGCCACCCAGCATGGTAATGGTCTTGATGTCCGCCTGAATGCCAGCCCCGCCAGAACTGTCAGACCCGGCGATCGAAAGCACGCGGGGAGGAGGCTTAGACGCCATTGAACTTCCGCTCGGTCGATGGCGGGAATTTCTCATGCAGCGCTTTGGCGCGGGTAGGGCGGTCCATCAGCTCGCCTCCGCAATTAGGGCAGACATCATCGGCTTTTTCGGCACAAGGCGCGCAGAAGGTACATTCAAAGCTGCAGATGAATGCGCCGGGCGCTTCCGCTGGCAGATCGGTCCCGCATTTCTCACAATCAGGGCGCATTTGCAGCATTAGACTGCCTCCTTCACCGCGTCGCATATCCGCCCAACAACAGCTTCGACTTGAGCGCTGTCATCGCCTTCGGCCATGACGCGGATGACAGGCTCTGTGCCGGAGGGCCGGATAACCAAGCGCCCTTTGCCGGCAAGCTCCGCTTCTGCATCAGCAATAACTTGCTTCACTTGCGGGTTCTCGAGAGGCTTGCCGCCATCGAAGCGGACATTGCGCAAAAGCTGCGGGACCGGGTCGAACAGATGCAGCAACTCGCTGGCCGGCTTGCCTGTGCGAACAAGGCTCGCAAGCACGCCAAGCGCCGCGATAGTGCCGTCCCCGGTGGTGGCATGGTCAAGCAGGATCATATGGCCCGATTGCTCGCCGCCAACATTGAAGCCGCCTTCCTTCATCCGCTCCAGCACATAGCGATCGCCGACCTTGGTGCGCTCCAGCGTCAGATCAAGGCCTTGCAGATATCGCTCAAGCCCGAGATTGGACATGACTGTCGCGACAACCCCGCCGCCGGTGAGCGCGCCTTTCTGCGCCATGCGGGTCGCGATCAGTGCCATGATCTGATCGCCATCAACCGGCTGGCCTTTCTCATCGACCACGATCAGTCGGTCTGCATCTCCATCGAGCGCGATACCGATATGCGCGCCTTCCTCGACAACCTTTTGCTGGAGAGCTTCAATCGAAGTTGAACCCACGCTGTCATTGATATTCGTGCCGTTGGGGGCATCACCCATCGTGATGAGCTCTGCACCGAGTTCCCAGATCGCAGTCGGCGCGACTTTGTAGGCGGCTCCGTGTGCGCAATCGATGACGACCTTCAAATCATCGAAACGGATGTCCGCGCCAATCGATTGCTTGATCGCATGGATGTAGCGTCCGGGCGCATCATCGATCCGGCGAGCGCGCCCAATGGCAGAAGGCTCAGCCAGCACAGGGTCTTCTGCCATGAGAGCTTCGATCTGCGCTTCGTCATCGTCGGACAGTTTGAACCCGTCCGGACCGAACAGCTTGATGCCATTATCTTCGTAGGGATTGTGACTGGCAGAAATCATTACGCCAAGATCAGCGCGCATTTCACGTGTGAGCAGCGCAATTGCCGGGGTCGGCAACGGTCCTGTCATGATGACGTCCATGCCAACGCTGGTGAAGCCGGCCACCAACGCGCTTTCCATCATGTAACCGGACAGCCGCGTATCCTTGCCGATGACCACGCGGTGCGGATGACCATCACGCACGAAGTGCCGGCCGGCAGCTTGCCCGACACGCATAGCAGTCGTCGCTGTCATGACGCCCGCATTGGTGCGTCCTCTGATGCCGTCAGTTCCGAAGAATTTGCGCGCCATGGCTGTGTCCGCTCTCCTGTCCAAGAATTCAGGCTTTAGCCGTGGTTGGAGAGCAAAGGGAAGAGCGAGTCTGACGGCTGTCCAAATCGCGCTATGAAGTTTGCAACGAAAACGCGCTCCATGCGTTGAAGATCCAAGCACCCGTTCTTACAAAATACTCACATTCACAAAGATTTGGAGCGATCATGGCTTTTGCACTTTCACCACTACCGTACCCTGACACAGCGCTTGCCCCGGCCGTTTCAGCCGAAACGCTTTCGTTTCACTATGGCAAGCACCATCAGGCCTATATCGACAAGATGAACGCTGCGATTGAAGGCACTGACCATGCCGATGCCGCGATGGAAGACATTGTTGCAGCGGCGCGCGGTTCGAACCAGGGGCTGTTCAACAATGCAGCACAAAGCTGGAATCACGCGTTTTACTGGCACTCTATGGCAGCAGAAAGCACAGCGCCTTCAGCTGAACTCGCCGCCAAGATTGACGAAGCCTTCGGTTCAATCGACGAGCTCAAGCAGCAGTTGAAAGATCGCGGTGCAGGCCACTTCGCGAGCGGCTGGGTCTGGCTTGCAGAAAAGGACGGCAAGCTCTCCATTGAAGAGACGCATGATGGCGACACGCTCGCAGACAGCGATTTCAATCCGCTCCTGACGATCGATGTGTGGGAGCATGCCTACTATCTCGATCACCAGAACAAGCGTCCGGCATATTTAGATGCCGTCATCGAGCAGAAACTGAACTGGGCGTTTGCAAGCGAGAACCTGGCGCGCGGCACGACCTGGACTTACGCGTCCTAAGAAGCGTTTGGGCCAAGACAAGAAAGCCCGGCTGCATCACGCGATGCGGTCGGGCTTTTGCTTATGTGGAGGTACGTTGAGCCTTAGGCTCAAGGCTTGGCGGCGAGGCCATTTCCTGCCGCTACATCGTCCAGTTCTTCAAGGATCGCGCGGTGAGCGGCGGCATCTTCTATAGAGCGTTGCGGAATAGCGCCTTCAGCAAGCATGGAATTGAGCGCTGCGCGTGCGCGCCCAACCCGGCTTTTGATTGTACCAACCGCACAGCCGCAAATGTTTGCTGCTTCTTCATACGAGAAGCCGCCTGCACCAACGAGCAGCAACGCCTCGCGCCGTTCCGGCGGAAGTGTCAGCAGCGCGCGGTGCATGTCGGACAAGTGGATCGGCTCTTCCTGGCCGGCAGGAGCGGTGAGAATACGCTCAGCCACAGTCTCGTCATATTCGCCGCGGAAGCGGTTGCGCCGCATGTCAGTAAGATAGGCATTGCGCAAAATGACAAAGGTCCAGGCACGCATGGATGTACCGGGCTCGAAACGTTCTTGCGCGGCCCATGCCTTCAGCAGGGTTTCCTGCACGAGGTCGTCTGCCATGTCTGGCCGTCCGCACAGTCCGCGCGCGAATGCACGCAGATGCGGCACGACTTCCGTCAATTCGCGCTTGAAGTCCGCTTTTTCAGAAGCTGTGCGCTTTGGCTTATCAGTGGTTTTTGCCTTCGCCATCAGCTTTTCTCGCCCGCATCGGACTCATCCAGCTTGGCGAGTAAATCCTTGAAACTGTCAGGCAAAGGCTCATCAACAACGGAATCGTACATTTTGCGCAGACCATCGGCCCATTCGGGCTTAGGCGCATGATCTTCGCTCGCTGCGCCGGACTTGGCAGGCGGCTGCTCTGAATGCTTGTCGTGAGACTGTTTGCCTAATCCCATCAGATTCCCTCCTCGCGAACTTGCGAGTTAGCGCCCTCCTGATCCCTAAAGGCGAGCAAGAGAGCCGCTTTTTGTGGATCGAACTAGGAACGAAAGGTCCAGTTTTTTGTTCCCAGCCAACAGATAAGCAGCCATATCCAGACGTAAAGATGGATCAGTCGACACCTTCCTCCAATGCAAGCACAGGCGGCTTCGAAGCACGCCAGAAGCAAGGTGTCTCTGCGTCGCCAGTGTCTTTGGAGAAGCTGGATCAGGCAGAGACCAAGCGTCGCCGTGGTCGTGCATGGCTCATGAAATATCCAAGAGCCGTCCCGATCGCGATCTTCCTCGCGATCCTTGCCATCACTGGGCTTAGCGTGTTCGCGATCGAGAAAGGCGAAAGCCAGCGTGAACGTGCTGCGCTTGATGATGCGGCGCAATCAGTTGCAGCGGCCATAGACAGGCGCGGACACACCAGCGCGTCCTATTTGCGGGCAGGGGCGGCTCTTGCTGCGTCGGTTGAGTATGTCGATCTGCCGCTGTTTCGCCGCTTCGTGTATGAGTTACGGCTCGATGCAGACACGCGCGGCGCGGAAGGCATTGGCTGGGCCGAAGCGCTTACGCCGCGTGAAGTGGCTTCGTATGAGGCGCGCATTGGCGATCAGATGAGCCGGACAATCGAGATCACGCCAGCGCCAGATCCCGGCGCCCAACTGTTGGTGCCCGTCACTTTTCTGGAGCCGGATACGGAACGCAATCGCCGCGCATTTGCCTACGACATGTATTCCGAACCGGCGCGACGTATGGCCATGGATGAAGCCGCGCGATCGGTTAGGCCTGTGGCGAGTGCTCCGATCGTACTCGTCCAGGAAGGCGGAAGCGATGAGCCAGGCTTCCTGATTTATATGCCTGTATTCGAAGACTACGGTAGCGGAAGACGCTTGAAGGGATTTGTCTTCAGTCCGTTCAATGCGCGCGATTTTCTTCTCAATGCAGTGGAAATGTCCGGCGCGCGGCAGATTAGCGTCAGTCTTTACGACCTGCGGATCGACCAAGACACATTGCTCGCGACGGTTGGTGATGCTGGCCCCTCATTCATGCTGGCTCGCGAAAATGTGGAGATTGCCAATCGACCTTTCGCATTGGAAATCCGTGCTGCGCATCGTGCCGCGCTTTCCCCTCTGTCGATGGCGACGCTGCTGTTCGGGCTGGCTGTTGCAAGCCTGCTCATGCTGCTGGCACGGCTCATCACGCAGCAAGCGATTGAAGATGAGAACGCGCTGGAGCGTTTCGCGCAGCAGGTTTCGATCCGGGATTCTCTCACACGTGAACTCAATCACAGAGTGAAGAATACGCTTGCCAATGTATTGTCGATCATCTCGCTGACACGCCGCCGGACGTCTGATCTTGATGAGTTTGCGAACGGCCTGGAAGGCCGCATTCGTGCGATCTCTGCGACGCATGCACTGCTGACGAATTCGGAATGGGGTACGACTCCGATCCGGGCGGTGATCGAAGTTGAAGTCGCGCCTTACTCAAAAGAGCACAGCGCTGCTGTGCGGATGTCCGGGCCTGATCTTGAGCTTGCCCCGAACGACGCATTGTCGCTTGGCCTTGCGATCCACGAGCTATCAACCAATGCTGCGAAATTTGGCGCGCTCAGCGATGACAGTGGCTCTGTGGAGGTCAGTTGGGAGCTGTCAGATGAAGGGCTCGCGATTGTGCACTGGATTGAAAGCGGAGGGCCAACCGTCGCCTCACAACGCAAGCCCGGCTTCGGCACTGACTTGATCGAAAAGATTGTCGCGCATGAATTGCGCCACCCGGTCGATCTTGAATTCCATGAGGACGGCGTACGCTGCACTTTGCGCGTGCCGATCCGCGAGCGCGGCGATTTTCAACTGCGCGGCAATTTGGAAGTCTGATCCCTATGGTCAGATAGGTTTGCTGTGCCCGAAGAACAGCGCTTGGCTAATCGCTGCGCGCACAGTGCGTTCTTCGAAGGGCTTGGTGATCAGGTAAGTCGGCTCGGGTCTGTCGCCGGTCAGAAGCCGTTCTGGGTAAGCTGTAATAAAGATCACAGGCACGTCAGCAATAGCAAGAATGTCCTCAACCGCATCGATACCTGAAGAACCATCGGCGAGCTGGATGTCCGCGAGGACCAGACCCGGAGTGCGTTCCGCGACTTGTTCCTGCGCTTGTGTGCGGGTTGCAGCTGTTCCGAAGATTTCATGCCCCAAACCTGACACAAGGTCTTCAAGCTGCATGGAGATCAACGGCTCGTCTTCGATGATAAGTACATTCGTCGCTGCTTCACGGTCGATTTCCGCGATGGCTTCATCGATCAGGCCCGCCACTGCCTGAGGTTCGAGATTCATGATCTCGGCTGCTTGTGCGACGCTGAAATTTTCAAGCGTCGTCAGCAACAGGGCTTGGCGGTTTAGCGGGGTGATCGATGTGAGTTTGGCCGAGGCAATGCTTTCTGCTCCACTGTCATCACCAGCATCGACATCAAGATATGCCGAAGACCAGACGGAATTGAATGCGCGGTAGAGCGCAACGCGGCCTTCCTCGAGTGATTGCTTGAGAGCGCTGTCTTCAAGCGCTGCTTCCAGTGTCGCCCGCACAAAGGCATCGCCGGTAGTCTGTGAACCACTTAGCGCGCGGGCGTAGCGCCGCAGATAGGGCAAGTGTGCGGCGATTTTTTCACTGAGTGCCATGCGGTAATTACCTCCCGTGCTGCGCGTATGTGGGGATCACTGTGCGCAGTGTTAAGCCCGGACATCCGCTCTTCTACTCAGGAAAACCACTTGGGTCCGAAAAAAGTTTCAAAAAAGTGGTCCGAGCGGGAACCGCTGTTTCAATCGGGCATTTTGTTACTGTCACCGCCGAGACCCCCCTCCCGTCCAAGCGGCTGGTGATACGATCCCGAAGGCCTTCGTTCTCCGATGGAGAGCGGAGGCCTTTTTCGTTGGCTCCTCAGCTTCGGATCGGGCGAAGCTATAGCGCTTTTTCGAACACCCAATATTCGCGGTTGATGGTGCTATCGATCGCATCGGCGATGGCTTTCATGCCTTCATTGTCATCAAGGATCCATCCGATCTCGCCGCGCTGGCTGTGATATTTGCCAACCGCATTGATCCGGATCTGGCTGATCATCATGAAGGCCAACTGGCTCGCCATCCGGGAGTTGTGTAGCTCTTTCATGACACCCATGAGCGGCACGCGCATGCCGGACCCGGTTGGATTGCGCATCCATCTGAGCAAGTGAAACCAGCCAAACGGGAAGAGCTTGCCGTCCACTTTCTGCAGCACGTGGTTCACGTCCGGGAAGGTCAACATGAAGGCCATGGGTTTCCCGTCGACTTCTGCTATCATGTTCAGTTCTTCATGGATGATCGGGCGCAGTTTCTTGCCTGCATAGGCGATCTCGTCAGGCGTAAACGGCACAAAGCCCCAATTGCTGGACCATGCATCGTTGAGGATTCCGAGAATGATCGCAGCTTCGTTGTCCCAATCCTTCTTGTGAACTTGCCTTACCGTGATGCGCTCATTGCGCTTGCCGGATTTGACGATCCGCTGGATCAGCGGCGGAAAGTCTTCCGTGACATCAAGATCATAAGTGAGGAGTGTTTTGGCCTTGGCGTAGCCAGCATTCTCAATCCAGCCGCGATAGTCAGCTGGATGATGGCCCATCATGATCATTGGCGCATGATCCTGGCCTTTAACGAGCAAGCCGGGCTCTTCCCACACCGACATGGAAATGGGGCCAAGCACGCGGGTCATGCCTTCGCGCCTGAGCCAGCCTTCAGCCGCAGCGAGCAAAGCTTTTGCCACCGCTTTATCCACGGCGTCGAAATAGCCAAAATTGCCAGTACCCGGACCAAAGCCCTGTTCAGCCGGCATGGTCAGCGCGAGCTCGTCAATATGCGCGGATATACGCCCGACTGCTTGGCCGTTTCGCTTTGCGATGAAAAGCTGAGCGCGCGCATGTCCAAAAAACGGGTTCTTGTCCGGATTGACCAGTTCCAGCTGCTCGCTTCGAATTTGTGGCACGGAGTGGGGCAGGCGAGCAGCAAAATCGCGTCCCAAATCAACGAATTGCGCTCGCCCCTTCTTGCCAGAAACCGGCTCGATCACTATTTGCGCGTCGCTCACTAGTTTGACCCCATCCGCATTGGTATATTCAGGTTGCATTAGCTCTGCGTGTGCACATTGCGCCAAGTCAAGCAACTGAAGCGATTACTCTGTTAGAGAAACCGAGTTTGTCCTCGCACCGGAAAATGCGGTAAGGGGCGGCTTGGAACTGAAGATCATGAATGCAAACGTAGCCATCGACCCTGCCGATCCGGCACCAACAGCCCGTCCAACGCGGCTTGATTTCCTTTCGAGTGACGACAAGGATATGCTTCGTGCCGCGCGCGATGCGGTCAAGGATCTGGGTCAAGCCAAGGGCGCGATCTATTGGCCCGACATGCTGGTGTCCGCTGCCTCGGGATATGGCGGGATTGCCTTTGCGGTTCTCACGTCTTCGCTGCCGCTTGCGATACTGAGCGGACTCATCGCAGCGCTGGCGTTTTACCGCGCGCTCATGTTCATCCATGAGCTAACCCATATTCACCGTGATGCGCTGCCGGGCTTCCGGCTGGGCTGGAACCTGCTCGTGGGCATTCCGCTTCTAACACCCAGCTTTATGTATGAAGGCGTGCACACGCTGCATCACAAACGCACGCAATATGGCACGATCGAAGACCCTGAATATTTGCCGCTCGCGCTGATGAAGCCGTGGTCTTTGCCGGTCTTTGTGCTGATCGCATTGCTCGCGCCTGTCGGTCTGCTATTGCGTTTCTCGGTTCTCGTTCCGCTTGGCGCGATCATTCCGCCGGTGCGCAGGTTTGTATGGGAGCGTGTTTCCTCGCTGTCGATCAATCCCGATTTCCGCCGCAAACCGCCCGAAGGCACGTTCCGCAAGCGGGTCCTGTGGCAAGAGACAGGCGGTATGCTGTGGGCCTGGACAATTCTGGCTAGCACCAGCGTACTGGGCTGGCGTCCTCTGCTTATCGCACTGGCAATCCTTTCGCTTACCGCTGTGCTGAACCAGCTGCGTACTTTGGTAGCGCATCTGTGGGAGAATGAAGGCGAGCCGATGACGGTAACCGCGCAGTTCCTCGACAGCGTGAATGTTCCGCCGCCGGGTATCGCTGCGGAAATCTGGGCGCCGGTTGGCTTGCGCTATCACGCGCTGCACCACTTGATGCCGTCCATGCCGTATCACGATCTGCCGGAAGCGCATCGCCGCTTGAAGAAGCAGCTCGGAGATGCGTCTACCTATGACGGCGCGAACCATCCGGGCATGCTGTTTCTCGTCGGGAAGATCGCTCGCAGCACGATGGTCTCGCGCTAAAGCTCGTCCAGGAAACGGATCATTGCGCAGCGTCGCTCTGGCGGAAGTCCGTGATCGGCTTCCACTGCTAACTCTCCGGCCAAGCGCGGATGAGCATCGAGCGCTGTTACTTCTTCAAAACCGATCCGCTCGTAGAACGGGGCGTTCCACGCAATATCGCGAAAGGTTGTAAGCGTCACAGCCTTGAAGCCGCTATTGCGCGCATCGATCAGGCAAGCGCGCAGCAGGCCCGCCCCTATCCCGCGCTGCTGATGGTCGGGATGCACGTCCATTTCCCAGATATGCAGCTCGCGCTGGAATGGCTCGCTGACGAGGAAGCCTGCCATTGCCTCCCCGACATGCGCGACTAGGGAGTGCCCCTTGCGGATGTAGCGCTCCAGCTTTTCCACTGGGAGGGGATGCGTCCCCGCAATGCCGGCAAGGCCTTCTACGTCTTGAAAAAGCGCGCCCGCCGCGGCTTCGATTGCCGGCATCTCTGCGGCATCTGGCAAACGCGCAAGGCGGAGCGACCAGTCGCTGCGCGTGGCGCTCATTCTTCGGTGCGGATGAGGACTGCTTCACCGACCAGCAGAAACAGCATGAAAGGCGCCCAGGCCGCAAGGAAAGGCGGATACCCGCCGAAATTCCCCATGGCGAGCGCAGCATTGTCGACGACGAAATAGGCAAAGCCCAGCGCCATGCCGATGATGGCGCGCACGAACAATTGGCCGGAGCGCGCAAGACCAAAGGCCGCCACCGCGCCCAGCAACGGCATGAGGAAAGCGGACAAAGGCCCAGAGATCTTGTGCCACCACTTGGCTCTTAGTTCAGCGGTGCGCTTGCCAACCGCTTCATGGTCGTCGATGGCTTGCCCCAGCTCGAAAAAGCCAGTGGCGTCAGGATCGACCGCTTCCAGTTCGATCTGTTCAGGCGTAATTCCTTCGCCAACGACGAGACCTTCCAATTCGTCAGTGGCCGCTGCTGCGACATCGAAGCGCACAGGGTCCTGCAATTCCCATCCGGGGCCTGCATAGATAGCGCTGCTGGCTTTCACTTGCTGACGCAGCATCCCGCCAGGCGCGCGCTCATACCAGGTCACGTCCTGCATGACAGTGTCCGTGCCTTTGCCGTTCAGCCGTGCAGCCGTCATGATGTTCGCGCCATCGGTCAGATAGATGTTTGCGCGGGTTTCTGCGCTTTCCGGCACAGCCCCGTAATCGGTCGCCTCCCATGCTTTGAGTGTGCCGCTTGCGCGGGTCACTACTCGCTCATTGAAGGCAAAACTCACAATGGAGACAGCGGCCGCAGTCATCAGCAATGGCGCAAGCACTTGATGCGCGGAAAGCCCCGCCGCTTTCATAGCGATCACTTCAGAATTCTGGTTGAGTGTGATCAAAGTAATAATCGTCGCAAGCAGTACGGAATAGGGCAGGAAGCGGGCAATCAGCTGCGGTATTCGCAGACTTGCATAGGTCCAAAGCTCGCCCTGTCCATTGCCTTCGACTGCAAGGATCTTGCCGCTGTTGGACAGCAGGTCGAGCATCATCAGCACCAGAACCAGCATCACAAGCACAGCAAAAATGCGTACGACGAACAGCCGCGCTAGGTAGAATGTCAGCGTCTTGGAAGGGAAGAAATCGAGCTGCATGTTTGGCGCTGTCTAATGCTACTCTGCCGGTGCGGATTCAAGCGTTGCATCGCTGCGTTCCGCAGTCACGCGCTGCCTTTTGGGGGCGAACAGTTTGCGCAATCGCTTGGTGAGCTTGCCAAACGCCGTCTCCAAAGCGCCAATGGCTTGTCCGCCCGGAACGTATGCGACGCGGTAATACATCCATAGGATCAGCGCCGCGAAAATGAAGAACGGCCCCCATAACGCAATGACCGGGTCCACTCTTCCTAGCGCTGCGACGTCCTCTCCATACTGGTTCACCTTGTGATAGGAGACGACCATAATAATGGAGACGAACACACCAAGAGCGCTGGTTGATCGCTTGGGCGGGATCGCAAGCGCGACGGCCAGCATGGGGAGCATGATCATCATCACCACTTCGACGAGGCGGAAGTTGAAACTCGCCTGGCTTGCATCGCGTTTGGCTTCAGGCTGATCATCGCTCCAGCCGATGCGGAGCAGTTCAGGCAGGATATATTCGCGCTCTGCATCACCGCGCGCACGGAACTCGTCGATCGTCGGCAAGTCGATGGGCAAGTCATGCCGGGTGAAACTGAGCACTCTGGGTGTGGTGTTCTCAGTGCCGGTGTCCTGCACAATCGTGCCGTCTGTCAGACGCAGGATGATGGTGTCAGGGTCATCGCTGGTTGCAAGAAAAGATCCTTCGCGCGCGCTGATCGACAGCACTTGCCCCTTGGAGTTGGCAACGCGGGCGAAGATGCCGACAAGTCTGCGGCCATCGTCTTCGCTTTCTTCAATCCGCAGCGCCATGCGATCTGCCAGCGTTGTGAACTCGCCGACTTTGATTGACGCACCGAGCGCGCCGGAACGGAGTTCATACTCCATCTGCTCGTAATAGTAGCGGCTCAAAGGCTGGATGAAGAACACCAGCGAGACATTCACCACCATCAGCACGGCGGTGATGATGTAAGGAACCCGAAGCAGCCGATTATATCCGAGGCCGACCGCTCGCATCACATCAAGCTCGCTCGATGTCGCGAGTTTGCGGAAAGCAAGCAGGATACCAAGCAGCAAGCCAAGCGGGATCGCAAGACTCGCATACTCAGGGATCAGCGCGCCCAGCATCTTGAAGACGACGCCGATGGGCCCGCCTTCGACTGCGACAAAGTCAAACAGCCGTAGCATCTTGTCGAGCAGCAGGAGCGTTGCAGCCAGTGCGAACACTCCCAGCATGGGGAACAGGACCAGCTTGAAAATATAGCGGTCTATGCTGGGAAAAAATCGTTCCACGGCGCTCGGATGCTATTGGTTAATGCTTAGGTGTATGCCTCTAGCGGGAAAATTCCCGCGCGTCATGCTTTGCTTGCGTTCTCGCAGATGACTGGGGGCTTACCAGAAGCGGCTTCCCGGGATGCCTTTAAAGGGGCCTGCTTCGTATTGGCTGATCCAGCCGCCATAGAAACTCCCCGGCTGCGGCGTGATTTGCTCGCCATCGACTAAGCATTGATCAAAAGGCTCAGGATAGAATGCGAGATAACCTGCGATGGGCTCGAAAGCGGGTGTTGGCTGCTCGTAGGACCACGCGGCCGCTTCAATACGCTCGCCTGATAGCTCGATGTCCCAATAGCTTGCTTGACCCTTCCACTCGCACAGGGAGCGGCGCGGATTGCGCGTCAGATGCTCCATCGCGATGTCGCTTCGCGGAATGTAATAGGTCGGCGGATGGCTGGTTTCGAGCGTACGCCAAGCGCGCTTGCTGTCGACCAGCATAGTCCCGCGATGGATGATCTGGATGCGGCGGTCGGTCGGTTCAGCAATCGCTGGACGAGGGTAGTCCCACACGCTTTCCTGTCGGGGCTGGACGGGATCAGGCTCTGGATGATGCGGCTGGCGCATATTCTTGCCTCCGCTTGATCGGTTCTCAGTTCAGGCTTTTTCCAGCGTGCATTGCAGCGGATGCTGGTTCTGCCGCGCGAAATCCATCACCTGGTTCACTTTGGTTTCAGCGACTTCGTAAGGGAAGATGCCGCACACGCCGACGCCCTTCTGGTGGACGTGCAGCATGACCCGCGTCGCCTCTTCCAGATCCATGTTGAAGAACCGCTTCAGCACCATCACGACGAATTCCATCGGCGTGTAATCGTCATTCAGCATCAGGACTTTGTACTGGCTCGGTTTCTTCGGCTTTGCCTTGGTCTTGGTCGCAATGCCGACTTCATCTTCGCTATCGGCATCATCGCCATCGGTCCCGGCGAGGCGGACAGGCGCGATCACCCGTGCGCCCTGCGGCGCAAATTCTGCCTGATCGGGCGAAGAAAGGCGGTTCCGGTCCATCATGAAGTCAGGCGCAATATCGTATCCAATTGCATAATCGCAAGGTGGTGCGATGAAGTTAACGCATGAATGCGGCATTTGGGCTCGGCGGATGCTTATCCAATATGCTTGGCCGCCTGAGTACAAAAACCGAGGAGATCCGCTCGGGATCCCCTCGGCTTGTACTTCCAACGGCTGGCTAAAGGGAGAGGGAGGCCAGCCCGTATGGAACGTTCAAAGGCTTAGGCAGCCTTTGAGATCTTCTCTGCAGCAACGCTCATGCGGCTGGAGATCGGTGCGAAAGCGTCGTTGTAAAGCTTTACGATCTCTTCCGTGCGCTTCGAGCTGTAAGAAACAACAGCGTCGAAGTTGCGGCGAGCGAGTTCGCCCTGAAGCTGCATGAGTTCAGTTGGTGACTTAACAGCAGCCATCTTCTTCACGTCAGCAGTGACGGTTTCGACAACGGTCTTGCCGGTTTCAACGTCAGCGCGAACCAGGTCCTGTGCGCCGGCGAACATCACTTTGCCGCTCTCAACGACGGCTTCGATGTTTGCCTTGTTGAATTCGCCAGCTTCGCTCGCGAATTCGCCAGCCTTGGCAGCAGCGGTTTTGAAACGCTCTTGAACGTCAGCAGCCATTTCCTTGGCCTGAGCAGTGAAATCGTTGGTCTTGGCAGTGGCCATGATCTTGTCCTTCAGTTGGATAACAGGATTATCGGTTGAAACTTTGGTTTTCGCAGCGGTCTTGGCAGGAGCCTTCTTCGCTGCAGTTTTCTTCGCTACTACCTTCTTGGCAGGCGCTTTCTTCGCGGCAACTTTCTTTGGCGCAGCGCGCTTCTTGGCTGGAGCCTTCTTCGCTGCAGTTTTCTTGGCAGGAGCTTTCTTGGCTACTGCCTTCTTGACCGCCGCAGGCTTTACCTTTGGCTTCGGCGCGTCAGCTTCGACAGCTTTCTCAACTGCCTTCTCGCTTACGTTCTTCTTTGCAGCCGCTTCAGCATATGCCTTTTCAGCAGCAGCATCGATTTTTGATGTGGCGTTGGTAGCCATGAGAACCTCGTCTTTGTTGCAGTGCACAAAATAGGCATTGCAACTGCGAAGTCAAGCATTTTTTGTGCAGTGCACAAAAACCAGTATAGCGCTTTAGTTTGAAGAGCTTAGCGCGTCTTTACATAGCGACCGGGTGCGTCTTCGATGACTTTGTCACCCTTTCCGCCAGGCTTGCGCTTGCCTTTTGCAGGGACTTTTTCCGCATCCTGATCGTGCAGCCAGTCGAGCCAATGCGGCCACCAGCTGCCCGGATGCTCTTGTGCCCCAGCAATGAAGTCATCGAGCGATTTCGCTTTGCTATCGCCGGTCCAGTATTGGTATTTTCCAGCCGCTGGCGGGTTCACCACGCCTGCAATATGACCGGAGCCCGCAAGGATAAAGGTCATTGGCCCCCGGAAGTGTTCTGTGATCCGCCACACGCTCGGGGCAGGGGCAATATGATCTTCCTTGCCGGCCTGCACATATGCCGGTGTCTTCACTTTTGTGAGATTGATCTTGGTGCCGTCTGCTTCAAGCGCATTGGGCTGGACCAGCTTGTTGTCGCGATAGAGGTCACGCAGATAGTCGCCATGCCACTTCGAAGGCAGATTGGTTACATCGCCATTCCAGTGCAGCAAGTCGAAAGCCGGATAGTCCTCGCCCAGCAGGTAATTGTTGACCACGTAATTCCAGATCAGGTCCTTGCCGCGCAGCGAATTGAACGTCGCCGCCAGATAGCGCCCGTCAAGATAGCCTTCTGTCGAGAGGTTTTCGATCATTTCGAGCTGGGCATCGTCGATGAAATGCTTGAGCTCCCCGCTCTTCTCGAAATCGACTTGCGCGGTGAAGAATGTCGCGCTCTTGACCTTCTTCGCTTCATTGCGCTTTTCCAGCACTGCGAGCGTTGCGGCCAATGTCGTGCCAGCCACACAATACCCGATCGTATGAACGCTTTCGACTTTGAGCCGCTTGCGGACATGATCGATCGCATCAATTTGCGAGCGGATGTAATCGTCCCACACGACATCCTTCATGCTCGCATCTGCAGACTTCCAGCTGACGACGAACACAGTGATACCTTGATCGACCGCCCATTTGATGAAGCTTTTCTTAGGCGTGAGGTCGAGAATGTAGAACCGGTTGATCCATGGAGGGAAGATCACCAACGGCGTTTCAAGGACCTCCTCTGTAGAAGGGCTGTACTGCACCAGCTGATAGAGCGGCGTTTCATGCACAACCTTGCCAGGCGTCGCGGCGAGGTTCTCTCCAAGCGTGAATGCGTTAGAATCTGTGTGAGTGAGCTGGCCGCGCTTCAGATCATTCACCAGATGGCGCATGCCGTTGACCAGATTCTGGCCGCGGGTTTCCAATGTACGCTTCAAGACAACCGGATTGGTTGCAAGGAAGTTCGCCGGGCTCATTGCTTCCACTAATGCGGTGGTCGCGAATTCCAGCTGCTGCTTTTTCTCCGGCGCGATCCCTTCGACTTGTTTGGCGGACTGGATGAAATACTCAGCCAGCATCAGATAAGTCTGATGGAGGACAGCGAAGGCCGGGTGCTCTGCCCATGCCGGATCAGCAAATCGGCGATCTTGTTTAGGCAATGCGGGCTTGTCTTCAGCATCCGGAGTTGTCGCGAGCGAAGTGAAGCGCTGAAACACGCTCTGCCACATGGCCATGGTATCGCCAGCCAGTTTGGCCTGGAGCGCGAACGGACCGGACGGAACTTGCTTGGCGAGGGATTCCGTCATCAGCATGAACCGCATCGGATCAAACGGGTTGGCCCCGCTTTCATTGCCTTTGTCGGCAGACTGCTGCTGAACAAACTCCAGCCAAATGTCCTTGAGCTCTTGCGCAGTTGCGGCCCAGGTGGCTGCTTCTTCGCTATCGCCTGCGGTCCCTTTGAGCAGATTAACCAATGGAAGCTTGTCGGAAAGGCCGCCCGCAAGCTCGCGCATGGCCTCACCTTGCATGTCGAAAAACGCACGCATCGGGCCGGTTGCTTCGCTCCAGAGCTCGTTTGTGTCCTTGGTCATGTGATGCGTTCCGATAGCAGATTGAATTAATATTCCATGGAATAGCGAAAGTGGCTTCCCACTTCACGTAATATTCGCATAGATTCGTATGCAGGACAGGGCCGTTTGGTTCCTGCCAATTTCAACAGCCGCCAAGGCAGATCGATAGGACTTATGGACGACCAATTCTACCGCATGAAGCGCTTGCCGCCTTACGTCATCGCTGAAGTGAACGGCATGCGGCATGCGGCGCGTCGTGCGGGTAAAGACATTATCGATCTGGGTATGGGCAACCCTGATCAGCCTCCGCCAGCGCATGTGATCGAGAAATTGTGCGAGGTTGCGCAGAAACCGGACGCACACGGCTATTCGCAGTCGCGCGGCATTCCGGGGCTACGCAAAGCACAAGCCGGGTATTACGACCGCCGTTTTGGGGTGGATATCGATCCAGAGACCGAAGTTGTTGTAACGATGGGCTCCAAGGAAGGTCTTGCGAGCCTTGCCAACGCGATCACAGCCCCAGGCGATGTCGTTCTTGCGCCCAATCCATCTTATCCGATCCATACTTTCGGCTTTATCATCGCAGGCGCAACTATCCGCGCTGTGCCGACAACACCGGACGAAGAATATTGGCGGGCGCTTGAGAATGCGATGAACTTCACAGTCCCGCGTCCCAGCGTGCTGGTTGTGAATTATCCCTCAAACCCCACTGCAGAAGTTGTTGATCTAGCATTCTATGAACGGCTGGTTGATTGGGCGCGCGACAATGGCGTGTGGATCCTCTCTGATCTTGCATACTCAGAACTCTATTTTGACGGTAACCCAACGCCATCGATCATGCAGGTCAAAGGTGCGAAGGATGTTGCGGTCGAATTCACAAGCATGAGCAAGACCTATTCCATGGCCGGTTGGCGAATGGGATTTGCAGTCGGCAACAAGCAGCTCATTGCAGCAATGACGCGCGTGAAAAGCTATCTCGACTATGGCGCGTTCACACCGATCCAGGCAGCAGCGTGTGCCGCGATCAACGGCCCACAAGATATCGTCGCGAGCAATCGCGAGCTTTATCACAAGCGCCGCGACGTGATGGTCGAAGCTTTTGCGCGCGCTGGCTGGGATATCCCCGCGCCGCCTGCATCCATGTTCGCTTGGGCGCCACTGCCGCCAGCTTTGAAGGATATGGGCAGTCTTGAGTTCTCCAAGCAATTGCTCACAGAAGCGGAAGTCGCTGTCGCGCCTGGCGTCGGATATGGCGAAGAGGGCGAAGGTTTCGTCCGCATTGCAATGGTCGAGAATGAACAGCGTTTGCGTCAAGCAGCGCGCAATATTAAGCGCTGGTTTGGTTCATTGGGCATTAACGCGGGAAATTGAATCGCGAGAAATCAAAGGCTTCCAAATAGCCCGCTTGACTGAACCATTTCGGACCTAAAAGTTAGCCGAAGGGTTACATTGAGCAAATATGGCTTCTGAGGATAATTCGGCTGGTTCAACCATCGTGCAGAAGCTGACTGCGCGTCAACGCTCCGTCATGGAGCGCATCGATCGCCGTGTTCCGATCAAAGTCATCGCGAATGAACTGGGCGTTTCAGAGACCCGCATCAATCAGCACATCCGCGCATTGAAAGATATCTTCGAGGCAGGCAGCCTCAACGAACTGGTAGAGAAATACCGGGCCTGTCAGCGCGCGCGCGGTATTTTGCCTGAAACCACCCCCTTGAGAAAACCTGAATACAGTAAAAAGCAGCTCCCCGAAGAAGCCGGGTTGGTCGATCACCGGCTTCGGGACAGCGCTTCGGATCAGTCCGCTGGGTCGTACGCTCCGGTCATGCCTTTAATGGCTTCAGGAGCGGACCAGTTAGAACCGAAGATTGTCCCCGGGGTGCTCGACGGCGAACATGCTGTCATCTTTCGCCTTGCCGCCATTGTCGGGATTGCATTCGGAATCCTGGCTGCAGTGGTGTTGTCGGTTACAGCGGCATTGGCATTGAGCGAAGCGATGGAAGGTGTTGCAGCTGTCCCCGAGGAGAATCTGTGACCACTTTAGGAGCACGGTGGTCAGATGGAGACTACTCAATGACTGACCGTATTCTTGCAGACGCATACAACCTTAAGAAACTGATCCGCGAAGCTGAGGCATTGGCCGATGAATCCATGCTCGCTTTCGCTAAGCTGCGTCAGGCGATGATTGCCGCAAGACAAAATCCTGCGATTGAAGTGGACACAGGTCAGCGCGCATTGATGCGCCTCACTCAAGCGGAACAGCAAGCGATGTCGATGTCGACTAATCTGCTGCGCGTGCATGACGAGCTAAGCAAGATTGCGCGCACGACCGCTGTAATGGACGAGGATATTCCGACAGAATTGGAACCGTCAGGCCTCGTCGACGAAAGCGCGCCAGCGAAGACTTTCGAAGCCGTCTGAACCCAGTCAGCTCATGTTCGATCTGATCCTGGAATACCGTGACGAGGTGCAGCGTGTCTTGGGCTTTGTCATCTGCCTTTGCGCGCTGCGCTGGGGCGGTGCACCGGAACGGTGGACTGCTCTTGTCCTTCTTCTGGTATTCCAAGTCGGTGATGCGATCTATCACCTGATATTCGGAGCAGGCTTCGAGCTTAGCGATGTAGATGTTGGCCATGCAGTGCTCGATGTTACCGCATCAGTGCTGCTGGTCGGCATCGCGCTGCAAGCCAACAGGCTTTACCCTTTGTGGATTGCAGCGTTCCAGTTGGTGGCTACAACCGCCCATGTTGCGCGCGAGATTGCAGTAATGATGAAACCCATTGCTTATGCAATTCTCGCGATCTCACCCTCCTACTTTCAGTTGCTGATTTTACTTGGTGGCCTCGCTTACCATGTAAAACGCAAGAAAATATGGGGTGACTACCGCGACTGGCGTATAAAAGTGTCCACTTGATTGGGGTCAATTACACGTTACTCTAATTCTGAAGGTGAGATTTTGCAGCAGGGAGACGACGACGAGTTTGCAAGTCTTGGACAAGCCTGGGGGGGCGCAATGAAAAACAATTCAGTATCTCGCTTATCCGAAGACGAGAACATCATGATGCCGCGCTTTATGGAAGCGGGGGATGTCACACTGGACCTGTTCCATCGGGACGGGCGGGTCCAGGATAAGTGGCTCCATTTGCATCCGCGAGAGTTTGCTCTTTTCTGGCGTATGGCGGAAAGCCCGGGCGAGCCGTTGACGCGCCAGCAATTGCTGGAAGATGTGTGGCGGATCAATTTCGATCCCGAGACGAATAGTCTTGCGGTGCATATTTCTCGGTTGCGGTCCAAACTGGAGCCGTTCAAGCTCGACCATATGGTCGAGACCCTTCCTGACGGAGGGTACCGCTTGAATGCCCCGATCGGGCCGAGCAACTTCCGCTTCAGCCGAGCGCCTTGGTAGAGGCTACATAACGCGGAGCCGTGCGCGCTGGGTGTGGACAGCGCAATTGACTTCAGTCAGGAAGGTCTTTGAAGATTTTGATCTAAAAGGACCATCGATGAGCGAAAACAAGCGTGTCACTTATGAATTGAGTGAAACTGGGGTAGCGCATGTCCGCCTTGCGCGGCCCGACAAGATGAATGCGCTCGACCCAGCGATGTTTGACGCAATCGCAGCGATCGGCGAAGAGCTGGCCGGCTTGAAGGGTCTGCGTGCGGTCGTGCTCTCAGGCGAGGGACGCGCATTTTGTGCAGGGCTCGATGTTTCTGGTTTTTCGCAACCAACCGGGTCAGGGGCGAAGTCGCTGACAGAGCGCACGCACGGCAACTCCAATCTGCCGCAACAGGTGGCCATGACATGGCGCAAATGCCCTGTTCCAGTGATCGCGGCGGTCCATGGAGTGTGCTTCGGCGGAGGCCTTCAGATCGCAAGCGGCGCGGACATTCGCATCGTGGCGCCGGACACGCGCATGGCGATCATGGAAATGAAATGGGGCTTGGTCCCTGATATGGGCGGCTATGCCTTGTGGCGCGGCCTTGTACGCGGCGACGTGTTGCGCGAACTCATTTATACCAATCGCGAGTTTAGCGGCGAAGAGGCGCTGCAGCTGGGGCTCGCCACCCATGTCGATGCGGATCCGCTTAACCGCGCGATGGCGCTAGCCGACATCATCGCGAACAAGAACCCCGAAGCGATCCGGGCGGCAAAACGCTTGCAGGACGTGATGGACGATGAACCGACCGATGCAATCCTGATGGCGGAAAGCGTGGAGCAGGATAAAATTATCCGGCAGCCTAATCAGGTCGAAGCGGTCATGTCGGAAATGCAAAAGCGCGCGGCGAACTTCGCAGACGTGTGAGCGGACGCGGGCTAATATTAGCCGAACACCGCCACGCATTGCATGCCGTCGAGGATTTGCTCGCCTTTCGTGTTCCACACGCGCAGGCGCTCGGATGAATAGCCATGGTCGGCGTGCTGGCTCGCATTTTCTGACAGCCACCACCCTTCCTCGGTCTCGGGTTCAGGATCCAGGATATTGAACGACCAGTTGATCGAGCTGATCGGCCCTTGGCGCTGCATCGCGCGCATGGCACCAGGCGGCAAAACATCGCCCAGCAGGACCAGCTCGCTAATGGAATCAAGGCCAGCCCGATCCTTCAGGCGCGCCCAGCGCCGCACGGTCGGTTCGCCCGGTCCGCGCTGGTCCTGCGCGCGGCGGATTTCGAAATGCTGTTTCAGGAATTCAGGCGCGCGCTCGGTTGAGAGTGCCTCATTGTCCTGCGGCAGGCCCGGCCAGTGTGCGAGAGTGCTTGCCGGATGCCTTGCATTGGGCTCGCGCTCTGAGCCAAACAGGAAGAACGCGGTAAAAGCGCAGCCCTGATCGGTCCAAATCTCGCTGCGCACTTGTGCGACATTGCGACCTTGGCGGACGATTTCACGCTTAAGCTCGATCTCTGGCCCGAACGGCGAGACGAATGTCGCTTGGACAGCGCGGAGCGGCGGCAATCCATCGAATGCACGAATTGCTGTCGTGTAAGCAATGAGGGCGGAGGCACCGCCATAGACTGCGCGCCCTTGTGCCCAGGTCTCATGCGCGGACAGGGTGACCGGTCCGCCGGCTGCTGTAATCGGGTCGATCAGGTCTGAAATGCTCATGACCCATGCCCTTTTGCGAATTGTGCGGCCTTCGTCCAGATTGACTTAACGTAAAGCATCTTCTGGCTGATGATTGTTCGCCTTGCAGTGCAAAGGCGATTGCCTTGCGTGCGCGGAATCGCTAGGGGCCGCTTCTCGCTCCGAAAGGACGGACGAGGCCCGATGGCGGAGTGGTGACGCAGAGGACTGCAAATCCTTGTACGCCGGTTCGATTCCGGCTCGGGCCTCCACATCTCTGCAATGGCGCAGCGCGCCTTCGCAAGTGCCGCTTTAGCTCAGTTGGTAGAGCACATCATTCGTAATGATGGGGTCAGCAGTTCGAGTCTGCTAAGCGGCACCATTTGCTTGCTCTCCTTCAACCTCAGAAGCGTGTCCCGTCACGTGGAAGCGCAATTAAAGAACTCAGCTGCGCCACGTAAAGTATGAAGCTTTACTAAAGCTCGATGCATCTGCATCATTTACACATATAAAAATATCTTTATATCCCCCTCTGGTCATGCAGATTGAAACGCTCTTCAGGGCCTTGGCCGACCCGACCCGGTTACGCATTGTGCGCTTGCTGGGTGCGATGGAGCTTGCCGTAGGCGAGCTTGCGCAAGTGCTTGGACAAAGCCAGCCGCGGGTCTCGCGTCATGTCGGCATTTTGTGTGATGCGGGGCTCGCTGAGCGCCGTCGCGAAGGTAGTTGGGTTTTCCTGCGCGCCGCAACCGGCTGCGAGCATAGCTCGAAGCTAGGCGAAGGCATCACTCAACTGCTTGCTGAGGCTGAGCAGGAGGATCCCGAATTCGCAGCGCAATGCGAAGAAGACCGGCGCAAATTGAACGCAATACGTTCTGCCCGGCAAGACACGGCAGAAGACTATTTCACCCGCCACGCGTCTGAATGGGATGAATTACGCAGCCTCCATAGTCCCGACCAATTGGTAGAAGCGAAACTCGTTGAAATGCTCGGAGATGGTTCCTTGGGCCGGGTGCTTGATATCGGCACGGGTACAGGCCGGATGGCAGAGCTGTTTGCGCATTCTGCAGATCATGTTGTCGCGCTCGACAAGAGTCTGGAAATGCTGCGAGTTGCGCGGGCCAAGCTTCAGCATTTGCCAACCCAGCAGGTTGAACTCGTGCAAGGCGATTTCACGGACTTGCCGTTCAGTCTCGCCAGTTTCGACACGATATTGCTTCATCAGGTGCTGCATTTCGCGCAAGAGCCTGAGCAAGCGTTGGCAGAAGCTGCGCGGGTTGCTCGTGATGGCGCCCATATCGCAATCGTCGACTTTGCAGCCCATGCGCACGAAGAACTGCGCGAGAAACATGCCCATGCGCGGCTTGGTTTTTCAGATGCACAAATCGAGGAACTGCTCAGCCAATCAGGGTTTGAGACAACAGCGGCGCAAGCCCTGGATGGAGGCGAGCTCACTGTGAAAATATGGATTGGCCGCCGTATCCCGATGACTAATGCAACGTCAGGCAAGGAGATAGCCGCATGAGCGGTACGTATAAACAGGGTCTTGATCCTGCGGCTGAGGCGCGGACGGCTGCCGGTGCGCCGCTGTTTTCCGATCTGCCGGGCGATATCGGCATCAGCTTTGAGTTCTTTCCGCCCAAGACAGAGAAGATGTCGCAGACTCTGTGGGACAGCGTTGCGACACTAGCACCTCTTGGGCCGCGCTTTGTCTCGGTCACTTACGGTGCAGGTGGCTCGACACGCGAGCGCACGCATGAGCAAGTCGTGCGGATCAATCGGGAAACCAGCATCCCCGCTGCTGCTCACCTCACTTGCGTCAACGCGACCCGTGAGGAAGTCAATGAAGTTGCGCGGCATTACTGGGAAAGCGGCATCCGGCATCTCGTTGCGCTGCGCGGTGATCCGCCCGACGGCAACGGTCAATACACGCCGCATCCAGGCGGTTATGAGAACGCGGTCGATCTGATTGGCGGCCTCAAGAAAGTCGCAGATTTCGAAATCTCGGTTGCGGCCTATCCGGAAGTGCATCCGGATTCGCCTGATGCGCAGACTGACTTGGACAATCTCAAAGCCAAGTTCGATGCAGGCGCCGACCGCGCGATCACGCAATTCTTCTTCGACCCGGAATGCTTCTTCCGCTTCCGCGACAAGGCAGCGGCGGCTGGTATCGATGCTGAGATTGTGCCGGGCATCATGCCGATCATGAGCTTTGCAGCCGTACAACGCATGTCGAGCATGTGTGGCACTGCGATCCCTGACTGGATGGCAGGTCTGTTCGAAGGCTTGGACGAGCGCCCGGAAGCGCGCCAATTGGTGAGCGCTACAATTGCGGCTGAGCTGTGCCGCAAGCTCTATGCAGGCGGCGAGCGCAACTTCCATTTCTACACACTGAACCGCGCAGAGTTGAGCTATGCGATTTGCCATATGCTGGGCGCGCGTCCGAAGGCAGTTGCATGATGAGCGCGCGTGAACAGTTACAGGCCGAAGCCGCCAAGCGCATCCTCATCTTCGATGGCGCGTTCGGGACTCAGATCCAGAACCGCAAGCTGACCGAAGAGGACTATGCAGGCGACCTGGGGCTATCTGCCGACCAGAAGGGCAATAACGATATCCTCGCGCTGACGCGCCCTGATGTTATCGCGGATATTACGCGCAGCTACTTGGATGCTGGCTCTGATGTGGTCTCGACCAACACTTTCTCGGCCAATCGTATTTCTCAGGCCGATTATGCGGCAGAGGATCAAGTCGCTGCGATCAATATTGCGAGCGGCAAGATCGCGCGTGAATTGGCAGACGAATATGCAGCCAAGGATGGACGCCCCCGTTTTGTTGCGGGCGCAATCGGCCCAACCAATAAGACGCTTTCGCTTTCACCTGATGTCGAAGACCCTGGTTTTCGCGAGATCGATTTCGACGAGCTGGTCGCGGTTTATAAAGAGCAGGCCGCCGCACTTGTTGAAGGGGGCTGTGATTTCATCCTGATTGAAACCGTGTTTGATACGCTCAATGCCAAAGCCGGCATTATGGCCGTCAAACAGCTTGAGGCTGAACTGGGCAGGGATGTGCCGGTGATGATCTCGATGACGCTGACCGACCTGTCCGGACGCAACCTCTCAGGTCACACGGTTGAAGCGTTTTGGTATGCTGTGAAGCACGCTAACCCACTGACGATTGGCCTCAATTGCAGCTTCGGTGCGGATCAGCTGCGCCCGCATGTACAATCGCTCTCCGGTCTCGCGGATACACTGTTGATGGCGTATCCTAATGCGGGTCTTCCCAACGAACTCGGCGAGTATGACGAGCTGCCCGAAACGACGGCCTCGCTGGTCAAGCTGTGGGCAGAAAACGGCCAGGCCAATATTCTCGGCGGGTGCTGCGGTTCCTCGCCCGAGCATATTGCTGCGATTGGCAAGGCTGTGAAAGGCTTGCCGCCTCGCAAAGTGCCTCAGCCTGAAACCGCCATGCGTCTCGCTGGCCTCGAGCCATTTGTGGTGGCTGCATGACTCAGCCAGCGAGTTCCGCGCGCTTCATCAATGTGGGTGAACGCACCAATGTGACCGGCTCTGCCCGGTTCAAAAAGCTCATCATGGCGGACGATTACAGCACCGCCGTCGACGTTGCGCGCCAACAGGTCGAGAACGGCGCGCAGGTAATCGACGTCAACATGGACGAAGGCCTGCTCGACGCTGAGAAGGCGATGACGACGTTCTTGAAGCTGATCGCTGCAGAGCCTGACATCGCGCGCGTTCCAGTGATGATCGACAGCTCCAAATGGGGCGTTATCGAAGCGGGGCTCAAATGCGTTTCGGGCAAGCCGATCGTCAATTCGATTTCGATGAAGGAAGGCGAGGAGCCTTTCCTGGAGCAAGCCCGCAAATGCATGGCTTACGGTGCAGCTGTGGTCGTAATGGCCTTCGACGAAACGGGTCAGGCCGATACCAAGGACCGCAAGGTCGAGATTTGTACCCGCGCTTACAAGCTCCTGACCAGCATCGGTTTTCCGCCTGAAGACATCATCTTCGATCCGAACATCTTCGCAGTGGCCACCGGGATTGAAGAGCATGACCGCTACGGACTGGACTTCATCGAAGCGGTGAAGGAAATCAAGGCGGCCTGCCCACACGCGAAGACCAGTGGCGGGCTCTCCAACCTCTCGTTTAGCTTCCGCGGAAACGAAACCGTGCGCCGTGCGATGCACTCGGTGTTTCTCTATCACGCCATTCCCGCTGGGCTCGACATGGCGATCGTCAATGCGGGACAACTCGACATTTATGACGGTATCGATGCGACCTTGCGAGAGGCCTGCGAGGACGTGATCCTGATGCGCCGCCCGGATGCAACCGAGCGACTGATCGATCTGGCGGAGAGCTATAAAGGCAAGTCTGTTGCCGACGAAAAGGCGGCGGAGGAATGGCGCGGATGGCCGGTTGAAAAGCGGCTGGAGCACGCGCTCGTCAAAGGCATCGACGCGCATATCGTCGACGATACGGAGATCATGCGCGCCGCGACTGAAGAAGCAGGCGGGCGCCCGATCGAAGTGATCGAAGGTCCTTTGATGGACGGCATGAATGTGGTCGGCGACCTATTCGGCTCCGGCAAGATGTTCCTACCCCAAGTGGTGAAATCCGCGCGCGTAATGAAGAAAGCGGTCGCGCATCTCATCCCCTTCATCGAAGCGGAGAAGGAATTACTGCCGGAGGCTGAGCGCAGCTCCAAAGGCACCATCATCATGGCGACGGTGAAGGGCGATGTGCACGACATCGGCAAGAACATCGTCGGCGTGGTTTTGCAGTGCAATGGCTATGAAGTGGTCGATTTGGGCGTCATGGTGCCATGGCAAGACATCCTCAAAGCGGCTAACGATAATAAAGCCGATATGATCGGACTTTCCGGCCTGATCACTCCGTCATTGGACGAGATGGTCACCGTTGCAGAAGAGATGCAGCGCGCTGACATGCAGATGCCGTTGCTAATTGGTGGGGCGACGACCAGCAAGGTCCACACCGCGCTCAAGATCGATCCGGCTTATGAAGGCCCGGTCATTTATGTGCTCGATGCGAGCCGCGCGGTTGGTGTAGCGTCCAAGCTACTGTCCGATACGCAGCGCGATGATTTCGTTGGCGAGACAGCAGGCGACTACCAGAAGGTTCGCGATGCGCGCGAAGGAAAAGGCCAGAGCGTGCTGCTCTCGCTCGAAGAGGCACGCGCGAATTACTACGATGCTTTCTTGAGCGACAAGCCCGCACCGCCATTGAAGCCCGGGATCCATGATTTCCAGGATTGGGACCTTGCTGATCTGCGCGAATATATCGACTGGACGCCTTTCTTCCGCGCGTGGGAGCTGCATGGCAACTACCCTGCCATTCTGAAGGACGAGGTTGTCGGCGAAACCGCAAGCCAGCTGTTCGACGATGCCAATGCCATGCTCGATCAGATCGTCAGCGAAAAGTGGCTGACAGCGCGCGGTGTCGCAGGCTTCTGGCCTTGTGCGCGCGACCATGAATGTCGCGACGATGTGATTATCCACCGGGTCAACCGCGAAGAGAATGTTCGGTTGTCGTTCCTGCGCCAGCAAGTGAAGAAGAGCCGCGACCGTGCGAATATGTGCTTGGCTGACTTCATTGATCCCGACGGCGACTGGATCGGCGGCTTTGCAGTCGGTATTCACGGGATCGAGCCGCATTCCGCGCGCTTTCTGGCAGACAAAGACGACTATTCGGACATTCTCCTGAAAGCCCTCGCAGACCGGTTTGCTGAAGCTTTCGCCGAACGCTTGCACCAGCATGTCCGCACAGACCTGTGGGGCTACGCGCCGGGCGAGCAGCTCGACAATGAAGCGCTGATCAAGGAAAAATATCGCGGAATTCGTCCTGCTCCCGGTTATCCGGCGTGTCCCGATCACTCGCTAAAGCCGATCCTGTTCGAATTGCTTGATGCAGAGAAACACACTGGCCTCTCGCTGACGGAAAACTTCGCGATGTGGCCGACGGCGGCCGTAAGCGGCTTCTATTTCGGGCATCCGGAAAGCCAGTATTTCGGCGTTGCCCGCGTTGGTCGCGATCAGTTGGAAGACTACGCAAAGCGGCGCGATGTTGAGCTATCCACGGCGGAGCGCTGGCTACGTCCTAATCTTGATTGACGCTGAGCGCGGCATCGCGCAGACACGTCACTCCCCTCCGCGAAGCGATTCTCGGAGACGGACCAGCGGGAGAGCCCGCACGACGAAGCAATTCGCCGCGCGGCACCGAAGGAGCAACCGCCCCGGAAACTCTCAGGTACAAGGGACCGCTGGACCGATGGGTACTCTGGAAAGCGCGGCGGATCGTCCGTCGCCACCGAAGGGGTAAGTCGCGGCGCTTCAATAGCCTCGCGGTCAAGCTCTCAGGTCACCCGACAGAGGGGGTGCGGAACAGCGTGCTGATATGGCGCGTTACCACACCTGTCGGGGACTGATGATTTGAGCGACGAAACACCTGAAACCGAAGAGCTGGGCACGTTACCGCTCGATGCGTGGCATCGCGCGCAGGGCGCGCGCATGGTGCCCTTTGCAGGCTATGAAATGCCGATCCAGTATGAAGGCATTGTCGCTGAACACAATTGGACGCGGGAAAGCGCGAGCTTGTTCGACGTGTCACACATGGGACAATTGACGCTCAAAGGTGAGAACGCCGCGCATGAGCTCGAGAAGCTGCTCCCCGGCGCGATCTCTAATCTCAAGCCAGGCAAGATGCGCTATTCGCTGCTACTGACAGAAGCGGGCGGGATCATCGATGACCTGATGGTCACCAATACCGGTCCGCATCTGGCGCTGGTGGTCAACGGCGCGTGCAAATGGGATGACATCGCGCATCTGCGCGAGCATCTGCCTGACGATATAACGCTTACCCATTTCGACGATTTCGCACTGCTGGCCTTACAAGGGCCAAGAGCAGGTGAAGTGCTGGAAGGATTGATCCCCGGCACTGGCGCGCTGACTTTCATGACTGCGGGCCTTTTTGAATATGACGGTGGTCATATCTGGGTGAGCCGTGCGGGCTATACCGGGGAAGACGGGTTCGAGATTGCCGTTCACGAAAGCAAAGTTGAAGCGCTTGCGAATGTGATGGTGGCGGATGAACGCGTGAAGCCTGCTGGACTAGGCGCGCGGGACTCGCTGCGTCTTGAGGCTGGCCTGCCGCTTTACGGACATGATCTCGATCAGAATATCGATCCGGTCAGCGCGGATCTGACCTTCGCACTGTCGAAGAAACGCCGCGAAGCTGGCGGCTATTTCGGCCATATGGCGGTCGCGGCACGGCTTGCTGATGTTGAAGCTGGCACGCTTAAAACCAAGCGCGTCGGATTGAAGCTCGATGGCCGTATGCCAGCGCGTGAAGGCGCAGAGGTCTATGCAGGCGATACAAAAGTCGGCCGCGTCACGTCCGGCGGGTTCTCGCCAACGCTTGGGCTTCCCATTGCTATGGCTTACGTCGGCACTGCTTATGCCGCTGAAGGCACGCAGCTGGAATGCGAAGTGCGCGGCAAGCGTCTCGCTGCCACTGTCACAGCCATGCCGTTTGTTCCACACCGCTATTATCGAGGGAGCTGATATCAATGCCGCGTTATTTCACTGACGAACATGAATGGATCGATGTTGAAGGCGACACCGCCACGGTCGGAATTACCGACTATGCGCAGGAACAGTTGGGCGACATCGTGTTTGTGGAGCTGCCGTCGGTCGGCACGATGCTCGACAAGGCCGGCGATGCGGCTGTTGTCGAAAGCGTGAAGGCAGCATCCGATGTCTACGCGCCGATCAGCGGCGAAGTCACTGAAGCAAATGCGGCGCTGGAAGACGATCCGGCGCTGGTCAACTCCTCGCCGGAGGAAGATGGCTGGTTCTTCCGCATGACCATTGGTGACAAGGCCGAGCTTGAAGGCTTGCTGGATGACAAGGCTTACAAGGCGTTTGTTGAGAGCCTCTAGGCCTCCATAACACCCGTGAATTGAGAGATTTATGCGTTATTTACCCCTGACTGATGCTGATCGAAGCGCAATGCTGAGTGTTATCGGCGCCAACTCGATCGATGATCTGTTTGTCGATGTGCCTGAAGAAGCGCGGCTTGATGGGCCGATCCAAGGCTTGCCGCTGCACGCAAGCGAAATGGCAGTCGAAAAGCATATGCGTAAGCTCTCGAAGAAGAACCTTGCGGCGGCCGATGCGCCGTTCTTCCTTGGGGCAGGGGCCTATCGCCATCACGTTCCGGCAAGCGTCGATCACATCATTCAACGCGGCGAGTTTCTTACCGCTTACACGCCGTATCAGCCGGAAATCGCGCAGGGCACGCTGCAAATGCTGTTCGAATTCCAGACGCAGGTTGCGCGGCTCTATGGCTGTGCGGTAGCGAACGCATCGCTCTATGATGGCTCGACCGCATGCTGGGAAGCGGTGGCGATGGCAACCCGTGTCACACGCCGCAAAAAGGCGGTGCTCTCAGGTGCGCTGCACCCGCATTACACGGAAGTCGTCAAAACCATGGCGCGCTTCACCGGTGACGAGATTGCCGACGCCAAACCAGCGATCCAGGCCGAGCCAGACAATGCCGGTCTTATTGCGCGTATTGATGAAGAGACCGCCTGTGTCGTCGTCCAGTATCCCGATATCCTCGGGCGTATCGGAAACCTGCAAGAAGTGGCTGATGCGGCGCATGCCAAAGGCGCTTTGCTGATTGCTGTGAATACCGAACCGGTGGCGCTGGGCGTAATCCAGGCTCCGGGTGATCTCGGCGCGGATATTGTCGTCGGCGAAGGGCAAGCGCTTGGCGTCGGACTGCAGTTTGGCGGGCCATATCTCGGCCTGTTCGCGGTGCGCGATCCCAAGCATGTCCGCCAGATGCCGGGTCGGCTGTGCGGCGAGACCGTTGATGCGGAAGGCAAGCGCGGTTTTGTGCTGACGCTCTCGACGCGTGAGCAGCATATCCGCCGCGAGAAAGCGACGTCGAACATCTGTACCAATAGCGGGCTTTGCGCGCTCGCATTCTCCGTTCACATGACACTGCTGGGCGAGAAAGGGCTGCGCCAACTGGCGGCAGAGAACCATCGCTTGGCCTGTCTTGCAGCCGAGCGTCTGGCAAGTGTGCCGGGCGTTACCGTGCTCAACACGACCTTCTTCAATGAATTCACTGTGCGGCTTGGTAAGGATGCGCGCGAAGTTGTGCGTAAGCTTGCTGATGACGATGTGCTCGCAGGCGTATCGCTCGGTCGGCTCTATCCCGGCAATGAAGAATTGGCGGACGGCCTGCTCGTAGCGGTTACGGAGACCACTAGCGAGGAAGACATCGAAGCCCTTGCGACAGCGCTTGAGGAGGCATGCTCATGAACGCGCCCAACACCTCCGGCTGGAAGCCTGAAATGACGCCCGCTGACGAAGATGGTCTTCACAACGGTCCTGAAACGGTGACTGGCAATCGCGCGCTCTTGCTTGAAGAGCCGCTGCTGTTCGAACGCGGCAAAGCTGACGTGACAGGCGTCGATCTGCCTGATGTGCCTGAAGGCATCTCGGACAAGCTTGGCGGCTTTGCGCGAACCGAACCGATTGGTCTGGTTGGTCTGACGGAGCCGGAAACCGTGCGTCACTACACGCGTCTCAGCCGTCAGAACTATGCGATTGATCTGGGGCTGTTCCCGCTTGGCAGCTGCACGATGAAGCACAATCCGCGGCTGAACGAGAAAGTCGCGCGCATGCCCGGCTTTGCGGACGTGCATCCGTTGCAGCCGGTTTCCACGGTGCGCGGCGCGCTTGAAGTGATCAATGAACTCGCATTCTGGCTAATCGACCTCACCGGCATGCACGGTGTGGCCATGAGTCCCAAGGCAGGCGCGCATGGCGAGCTATGCGGCATCCTTTGTATCCGCGCAGCGCTTGAAGCGCGCGGCGATGCCCGCGAAGTCGTTCTCGTTCCGGAAAGCGCGCATGGGACGAACCCTGCGACCGCTGCTTTCGCCGGATATCGGGTGGAAGATATTCCTGCGACGCCTGAAGGCAGGGTTGATCTGGACGCGCTGAAAGCGCGTCTGGGTCCAGACATTGCCGCAGTGATGATCACCAATCCCAACACTTGCGGATTGTTCGAGCGCGACATGAAAGCGATCTCGGATGCGGTTCATGAGGCAGGCGGTTTCGTTTATTGCGACGGGGCAAACTTCAACGCGATTGTCGGCAAGGTTCGCCCCGGCGACCTTGGCGTAGATGCAATGCACATCAACCTGCACAAGACTTTCTCTACCCCGCATGGCGGCGGCGGACCGGGGTCTGGCCCTGTGGTGCTTTCTGAAGCGCTCGCGCCCTTTGGCCCGCTGCCTTACACGGCGCGGACAAAAGACGGCGTTGTGCATCTGATCGAGGAAGAGGATGCAGACGCATTCTCTGAAGAGCATTTCGGCGGCGTCATGCAGAGCTTTGGCCGGATGACCGCCTTCCATGGCCAAATGGGCATGTTCACCCGCGCGCTCACCTATATGCTCAGCCATGGCGCGGATGGCCTCAAGCAAGTAGCGGAAGATGCAGTGCTGAACGCCAATTACATCCTGCGTTCACTCGAGGATCTGCTGTCCGCGCCCTATGCGTCAGCCGGTCCGTGCATGCATGAAGCACTGTTTGGTGACGAAGGTTTTGGAGGCGATCTCACGACCCTCGATCTGGCCAAGGCGCTGATCGATGAAGGCTATCACCCGATGACCATGTACTTCCCGCTGGTGGTGCACGGCGCGATGCTGGTCGAGCCGACCGAGACGGAAAGCAAGGCTTCGCTTGATCAGTTTATCGCTGCACTTCGCCACGTGGCTGAGCGGGCGAAAGCGGGCGATGAAAGCATGAAGGAAGCGCCGTACTACGCGCCGCGTCGCCGCTTGGACGAGACGCTTGCTGCGAGAAAACCCAAGCTCGCGTGGCAGGAGCCGGAAACGGGCGAAGCCTAGTTGGCGTTAGGCGCCTTTGCCGCAGCGTCTTTGTCCAACCCGTCTGTACCGTCCTTCGCCGACTCATCGGCAGGGGCGGCATCGGGCGCAATCGTGATCTTGATTTGCTGCAGATTGATGATCGCAATGTAAAAACCGATCACGGACAGCGAGCTCGCGCCGAGCACCGCAAAAGCAGCGCCTTTCGCGCCGTTCCAGCCAATCGCTGTGTCGAGTAGGACAAGCGCTAGCACTGTCGGGGCTGCTCGAACCATAAACGCAGTGTGCGCTTTGCCTGCGCTGACAAGCAGCGATTCCAGGCTCGCACCGACCAGCTCAACCGCACCTGCAATCGCAAGGATCACCATCGCCCAATAAAAGCCGCGGAACTCTGGCCCTGCAAATGCTTCGAGCCCCCAGCGCCCTGCAAACAGCGCCACAAGCACAGCAAGTACGCCGCCGATCAGCGCTATATTGGCCATGCGCCGGGCCATCATCAGCGCTTCTTCCTTGGCATGAACGAGTTCGGGATAGATGGCTTTCGATACCGTCTGCGCGAGCACGACCAGCGCTTGACCCAATTGGCTTGCGATCCGGAAACCGCCTGCGAGCGCAGCCCCACCAAATGTGCCTACCAGCAAGATCATCACTTGCTTGCCTGCGATTGTCAGCGTGCCCGACATATTGGTCGACCAAACAAAGCGCCACGCATCCTTGTGCTCTGCCGGTATCTTCGTGAGGCTCACCGCCGACAGGTCGATCTTTTGATTCCTTGCAGCGACGAACCACAAGGCAAGCGCGACAGCAACCTCCGCCGCGGCCCAAGCGAGGATGAAACCAGTAACCGTCGGCATGTAGACCCATGCAAGAACGGCTCCGACGGCTCTTACGGCAGGTTGTACCGCTTCGGCAGCTGTCGCCCTTTTATACTCGAACCTTAGGCGCAGCAGCCCAATAGGAGTGCTCCGGATTGTGAGCAGCGAAATGACGCAAAAGGCAAAGGTCAGCCACAGCAGTTCATCGGGCAAAGGCAGCCACAATTGCGCGGTCCACACGATGATTGCAGCGGCGATCGTACCAAGAATGACGCTGAGAAAATCAAGCGCGATTGCAAAGCCTGTTGCGGCAGCCGGGCCGCTGCCATTCGCGCCCCATCGCACAACAAATTGCCAGGTCTGGAAGCTCGCAAGGCCCGCAACCGTCTGCCCAAGCGCGACAATGATCGCGAAGAAGCCAAATCCCTCCAGCCCTAACGTTCGTGCCGCAAGTGCCGCATAGACAATGCTCATCACGGCATTGAAGCCGCGTCCTGTGAGGAGCCAGCCAATATTTTGCCAAAGCCGTTTCATGAGAGGAGAGGCCCTTGCGCCGCGATCAGGCCGCTGCACCCTCCCGTTTAGCGAGCAATCGCTCTGTCACTTCAAACGTGCGCTCATTGTCGACATCGATCGCGTATTCGCCGTTGGACATGACGATCGGCACCATGTTGAACCCGAAGCGGCGAGAGACTTGCTGGAAGATCATCTCTTTCGTGCCCCAGCCCATGTAAAAGCGGATGAGGTTCATCCAGCCGAACGCCTTTGCGATCCGTTTCGGGAATTTCACGAACTGACCGCCTTCGCGCATGATTTCTGCTGCCGAGAGCGCTTCCTTACTGCCGATCCAATACGTGTTGCAGTTGGAATAGCCGCCGTCAGTGAATTCGTAGAACTTCGCCTGACCTTGCGGATCGGCGGCCTGAACATCCTGCTTACGCGCCAATGCCGCGGCCGCACCTGCTTCAGCTGCCAGCGCCTTGTCGATGAACTCGGCATAGCCGTCTGACGTCACGAGACAATTGTCTGCGGTCGTGATCATCAGCGGGAAGCTTGCGCCTTCCGCGCCGGAGAAAACCGAGTCCACGATATTGAACTTGCCTTCGCGAAAACTGAGGCGACCTTCGTCGATCAGCTTGGCGACAGTGGGCTGTGCAGCGATCTCTTCATGGTCATGGGCGACCACGTGAATTGCGCCGATCCGGTCGCAGCCTGCGACTTCACGGATGACCCGTTCTATCATCGGCACACCGTAAACCGGCACAACGCATTTCTGCGAAACGCCTGCACGCTGAGCAAGGGGATCGTGAACACCGGAACGCTTCCCGGCCATGATTAAGGCTGTGATTTTCCCGTTCATGGGATGTCCAATAGTCCTGAATTGCGGCAAGGCAAAGCCTTGTCATCGCTCGGCTGTGCATGCAGCAGGGCGGAGCTATGCGGATTATCTTCTCTCGCAAAGGTTTTGACAGCGCTGCCGGAGGCGGTCCGTCGCCGATTATTGACGGCAGACCTGTCACTTTGCCGATCCCGAGCGGCGGGTTCTCCCGCACGACTTACGGCGATTTGAGGCTGGGCGAGGAGGCCGCGCGTTCAAGCAAAGGAAAGCTGGGCGCCGCTGATTTTTGCCATCACGATCCGATGTTTACAGAGGAAGGCGAGTGCCTGTTCGGTCAGTGTGGGGCAGCGCAAACGCACCTGGAGCGGCAAGGTGTACGCGAAGGGGATGTGTTCGTGTTCTTCGGGCTGTTCCGCGACTATGCGAATGGCGGCGATCCGCATCATCGGATTTTCGGCTGGCTGGAGATTGAAATCATTGCCTCGCTGGCAGATGGCGCGCCAGACGAACTGCTGGAGCTTGCTCATCCGCATGCGCTCGGCATGCATCACAAGAATGATGTGATCTATCGCGGACCGGGGAGAGTGGCGCAGCGCGCGTCGGATGCCTTGCGATTGACCGTGCCTGAAGGCCCGCCAAGCTTGTGGCAGCGACCTGAATGGTTGAAGCGCGGCGGGCTAAGCTACCACGACCGCGCGGATCGCTGGCTGAGGGGCGGGCGGCTCAAAAGCGTTGCGCGCGGACAGGAGTTTGTCGCCGACATCGGACGCAGATCGGCTCCACGCGAATGGCTCGCGTCAATCCTGGACGAAATCAACCGGTCGCCATGACGAGCGCTACGAATACGTCTTGATGATCGCCGAGAAATCGAGCCCGCCATTGCCTGCGCCTGCGAAATCTTCGTAGAGCGCCGCAGCGCGCGAACTTAACGGCACGGCGCTATCCGATCCTTCCGCTGCTTCCATCGCAAGCCGTAAATCCTTGAGCATAAGCGCGGTTGCAAACCCGCCCTGATAGTCATTGTCCGAAGGGCTCTCGGCGCCCACGCCGGGGAGCGGCGTGTAGGCATTCAAGGACCAGTTGTAGCCTGAGGATTGCGAGGAAATCTCGTAGAATTTCTGCGGATTCAGGCCGAGCTTGTCGGCCATTTTCATGGCTTCGCATGTGCCGATCATATGCACGGCGAGCAGCATGTTGTTGCAGATTTTTGCGGTCTGTCCTGCGCCTGCATCGCCTGCATGGATCACCGCATTACCCATGGCGCTGAGCACCTCTTCAGCGCGCTTGAAGGCCGCTTCAGTGCCTCCAGCCATGAAAGTGAGCGTACCGGCATTTGCCGCTGCGATCCCGCCTGAGACAGGCGCATCGACCATGTCATAGCCCGCTTCGACAGCCTGCTCGATCACGTCCTTGGCGGTTGCAACGTCGATGGTCGAGCAGTCTATCAGGATCGCGCCTTCAGGCGCTTGGCCAATGATATCAGTGGTGTAGACATCACGCACGATCTCGCCATTGGGGAGCATGGTGACGACCGCATCGGCCTCTTCGGCGGCATCGCGGGCTGAACCGAAAGTCTCGCAGCCATTGGCTTCTGCAGCCTCGATCGCCTCGTCAGAGAGGTCAAACGCTCGAACTTCGTGGCCCGCCTTGACGAGGTTCGCGGCCATCCCGCCGCCCATATTGCCGAGGCCGATAAATGCGATTTTCATGGTTTTTCTCCCGAGTTCCAAAGTCACCCGCTCCCTCCGCCCTTCCACCCGGATTTTCACACCGGAGTACGATCCGGGTGGAAGGGCGGAGGGAGCGGGTGACTAGGCAAGGCCCGCACGAACGTGAGGGCCTCAGTCAAAAACTAACGCCCCTTCCACTCACCCTCGCGCTTCTCGATAAAGGCGGCCATGCCTTCAGCCTTGTCCTCGCTTGCTGTGAGGATCTGGAAAATGCGGCGCTCCATGATGAGGCCCTGATCGAGCGTCGTTTCAAACGCGGCGTTGACCATTTCCTTGTTCGCAATCGCGGCCATGGGCGGCATGCTGGCGATGGTCGCAGCGGTCTTGAGTACCTCAGCGATCAAGTCTGCTTGCGGCACCACGCGCACCACGAGGTTCGCGCGTTCGGCTTCCTCGGCGCTCATCATCCGGCCTGTCAGGCACATTTCCATCGACTTCGATTTGCCGATTGCGCGCGTGAGACGCTGAGAGCCGCCCATGCCGGGAGCAACGCCGAGCTTGATCTCTGGCTGGCCGAACTTCGCATTGTCCGATGCGATGATGAAATCGGCCATCATCGCAAGCTCGCATCCGCCACCTAGCGCAAAGCCGTTCACCGCAGCGATCCATGGTTTACGGGTTTTCTTGACCACTTCGCTGGTCCACGGCGCAAAAAAGTCCTGCAAGTAGAAGTCAGCCGCAGCCTTCTCGCTCATTTCCTTGATGTCCGCGCCTGCAGCAAAAGCCTTCTCGCCTGAGCCGGTCAGCACTGCACAAAGCTGGCTGTCATCCGCCTGATAGTCTGCGAAAGCTACCGTCAAATCATCAAGCACCTGGCTGTTCAACGCATTGAGCGCTTTGGGTCGATTGAGCGTGATCAGCGTGACGCCGGCATTGCCCTGTGCATTGGTTTCAACTGTGATGGTTTCGTAGCTCATAGGGGTTTCCATTCTTCGGAAGCTGGCAGCGGGGCAAAGATGCTGTCGATCAGCTCCTCGCTTACCTCCGCAGGCGTTGCGGGATCCCAATTGGGATCGTTGGTCTTGTCAGTGATTACCGCGCGCACGCCCTCGGCAAAGTCGGGCCGGGTCAACACGCGCGAAGCAATGCGGTATTCCATGCGCATATTGTCAGCAAAATCTGTGAGTTCCTTGCTTTCCGCGAGCTGCCGCAATGCGACTTTGCAGGTCTGCGGAGACTTTGTACCAAGCGTATCGCGTTCTTTCTCTGCCCATTCATCGCCGTCTGCGATGGCAGCTTCGAGGCTCGCGAGAATGTCCTCATAGCGGTCGCTTGCAAAATGACGCGCAATGTTGACCGCATTGGCTTCGATACGCGCATCGGGAGGCGTGCCGACGGGTTCGGACAGGACACCGCGAATGCGATCGGGCTTTTCGACAATGCGCGCCTTGATGTTTTCCAGGATTTCAGCAGGCACGTAATGCGTCGCGAGACCGGCCCACAGGCACTCAGAACCATCAAGCCGCGCACCGGTCAGCGCGAGGAATTGCCCGATCCTTCCACCAAGCCGCGACAAGTACCAGCCGCCGCCCACATCGGGAAACAGGCCAATGCCCGTTTCCGGCATGGCAAGTCGCGTGTTCTCGGTCGCGACGCGGAATTGGCAGGGCAGGGCAATGCCCACGCCGCCGCCCATGGTGATGCCATCCATGAACGCCACAATCGGCTTTTCGTAGGTGAACATCTGGTGGTTCAATTGATACTCGTCGTGGAAAAACTTGCGGCCTGAAACACCCCCATCATTGAGCGCTGAATTGCGCAAGAAAGCGATGTCTCCGCCCGCGCAAAAACCGCGTGTTCCCTCGAGATGATCGAGAATGACGGCCTTGATCGCATCGTCCTGCGCCCACTCTTTCAGCGCCGCGCTCATCGCGTGGCACATCTCCAATGTCAGCGCATGCAGCGCCTTGGGGCGATTAAGCGTGATGCGGCCAACGGGGCCGTCCGTAGAAATGAGTACATCTTGCGTCACGCCGATGCTCCATGCTTCGTGTCCAGCACGTCCCATCTGTTGCCGAACTTATCCTTCAAAACCGCTATCCTTCCGTAGCTTGCTGTCCACGCTGGCTCGACAATCTCTATGCCTCTTTCTTCCCATCGTTTGATTGTCGTGTTGAACGCGTCAAGATTCAAAAAGAACGCAACGCGCCCCCCGGCTTGATTGCCAATCGCTGCATGATGAGCTTCCGTCGTGGCCTCGACCAATCGCAACCGGGCACCTGACCCTGGATCTATCTCTACCCAACGGTGGCCAGACACATGGCGAGTATCGCTGGTCAGCGTGAATCCCCAGTCCTTGGTAAAATGATCGATCCCTTCGTCCATGTCAGGGACGACCAATGTCACCATGAATAGTGACACTCCGCTCATTGGCGTAGCAAGTCCCGTCCGACAATCATGCGCATCACCTGATTGGTGCCTTCGAGGATCGAATGCACGCGCAGATCGCGCCAATAACGTTCAATCGGGTATTCCTTGAGATAGCCATAGCCGCCGAACAGCTGCAGCGCATTGTTCACGACATTGCTGCCGCTATCGGTCGCGAGTCGCTTAGCCATCGCGGAAAAACGTGTCTTGTCCGGCGCGTTCTCTGTGACTTTCGCCGCCGCGAGATAAAGCAGCGCGCGCGCTGCCTCCAACTCCGTCGCCATGTCAGCCAGCATGAACTGCGTGTTCTGGAAGTCGGCGACGGGCGTGTCGAACTGCTTGCGTTCCTTGGTGTATTTCACCGCTTCATCCAAGCAGCGCTGCGCGCCGCCTAGTGAACACGCGCCGATGTTCAAGCGGCCACCGTCAAGGCCCGCCATAGCAAAGCTGAAGCCTTCGCCCTCTGCGCCGACACGGTTCGCGACCGATACGCGGCAATCTTCAAAGATCAGCTGCGCCGTAGGCGAGGCGTTCCAGCCCAGCTTCTTCTCCGGCTTGCCAAAAGAAAGGCCTGGCGTGTCTTTCTCGATCACAAGACATGTGATCCCCTTGGACTTATGCTCGCCCGTGCGGACCATCACGACATAGATATCATTGAAACCGGCGCCAGAGATAAACTGCTTAGTGCCATTCAAGACATAATGATCGCCATCGAGCACCGCGCTCGTCTTGAGGCCTGCTGCGTCCGAGCCTGAGCCCGGCTCAGTGAGAGCATAGCTTGCGAGATGCTCCATCGTGACGAGGCTGGGCAGATAGCGCGCCTTCAATTCGTCCGAACCGAAGCGGTCGATCATCCATGCCGCCATGTTGTGGATGGAAATGTATGCGCTGGTTGTCGGGCAGCCATAGGCCATCGCTTCCATGATGAGCGCGGCCTCGAGCCGACCCAGATTGATCCCGCCCGATTCCTCGCTGACGTAGATCGCGCCAAAGCCGAGCTCGCCGGTTTGCTGGATCACATCGCGTGGAAAGTGACTTTTATCATCCCATTCCGCCGCGAACGGCGTAATGTTGTCGGCGGTAAATCGCTGGGCCATTTCCTGGATCGCCAGCTGGTCTTCTGTAAGTGCAAATTGTCCTGTCATGAGCCTGCCCCTAGCACTGCCTCGGCCTCTATTTCCACCTTCCATTCCGGGCGGCAGAGCCATGCGGCCCCGGCCATTGTCGCGGCTGGCTTGGCCCCTGAGAAATAACGCGCATGGACCGCTCCCACGGCATCCTGATCATCCGGATCGGTAAGAAACATGCGAGTGCGGACAACATCGCTCGCTGAGCCGCCCAATTCCTCGATCGCGCCGATAATGATCTCGCAGCAGCGTCGAGCCTGTGCCGCAACATCACCGGGCGTTGTTGAACCGTCAGCCTCAACCGGACCAGTGCCAGCAACGATGATGCGGTCGCCTACACGGACCGCGCGGCAGAAGCCGAATTGATCTTCGAAAGGGGAGCCAGACGTGGTGCGTTCGCGCATAATGTTATCCGCAAGTGATGTCAGTGATCGTCATTGCGCGGTCGTAGCGAACGTTCACGCGGTCCTCGCGATAATCCATCGTCCATGCGCTGTTCGGTGCGCCCCAGCGCAAGATGCGCGCGCCGCTTGCTTTCAGGATTTCCATGCCGGTTTCCCGATCTGCGTTCTGGCCCACATAGGACTGAACACCATCCGCCGCGCACAGGAATTTCCGGTCAGTGTCCATCTCATCCATCGTGATGTTCGCTGGCGGAGGCGGCGTTGCGCAAGCGCTGATGAGGGTTGCTGGAGCCAGTAAGAGGGCGCTTCGCATAATGGTTATCCCATTGTCGGAATGACGAAGGCGTTCGATCCGTCACCGCCACCGTCGGGCCAGCGCTGCGTGACCTTCTTGAGCTTGGTCCAGAACTTGAGGCCTTCCGTGCCGTACTGGTCGATGTCGCCAAAGCCGGAGCGTTTCCATCCGCCAAAGCTGTGATAGCTCACCGGCACCGGAATCGGCACATTGACGCCGACCATGCCGACATTGACGCGCGCAGTGAATTCGCGGGCGGCATGGCCATTACGGGTGAAGATTGCGACACCATTCCCGTATTGGTGCTCGCTTGGCAGGCGGACAGCATCTTCAAAGTCATTGGCGCGTACGATCTGCAGCACCGGGCCAAAGATCTCTTCCTGATAGGACTTCATTTGCGGTGTTACGCGGTCGATCAACGTCGGCCCGATGAAGAAGCCTTTCTCATGGCCTTGCAGAGTAAAGCCGCGTCCATCGATAACAATTTCGCCGCCTTCTTCCTCAGCCGTTGTGATCCATTGCTCAACGCGGGCTTTGTGCTCGGGCGTCACGACCGGGCCATAGTGCGCTTCGGGGTCGCTTGAGACGCCGACACGCAGAGCGTTGATCGCTGGGATGAGCTTCTCTTTCAAGCGCTCGGCTGTGTCTTCACCAACGGGCACAACGACAGGCAGCGCCATGCAGCGCTCGCCAGCGGAACCAAATGCCGCGCCTGCCAGATCGTTGACGACCTGATCCAAATCCGCGTCCGGCATGACGATGCCGTGGTTCTTCGCGCCGCCCATGGCTTGCACACGTTTGCCGTTTTCGACACCCCGCTTGTAGACATAATGCGCGATGTCGGAGCTTCCGACAAAGCTGACCGCTGCAATGTCCTGATGGTCCAGGATCGCGTCGACCATTTCCTTGTCGCCATGGACAACTTGCAACAGGCCTTCAGGCGCGCCTGCTTCCAGGAAGAGTTCAGCCAGCCGTACCGGAACGCTCGGATCGCGCTCGGAGGGCTTTAGAATGAATGCGTTACCCGCAGCGCAGGCCATGCCGAACATCCACATTGGGATCATCGCGGGGAAGTTGAACGGGGTGATGCCTGCACCAATGCCGAGCGGCTGGCGAACCGAATAGACATCAATGCCCGGCCCTGCGCCGTGCGTGTACTCGCCTTTGAGGACCTGCGGGATGCCGCAAGCATATTCGATGACTTCAAGGCCGCGTTGGACATCGCCTTTGGCATCATCCACGACCTTGCCGTGCTCGCTCGAAAGGAGCTCAGCGAGCTGCTGCATATTGGCTTCGATCAGTTCCTTGAACTTGAACATCACCCGTGCGCGTTTTTGCGGATTGGTCGCGGCCCATTCGGGCTGAACTTTCTTGGCTGCCTCAACCGCACGCTCAAGCAGAGCTGCGTCGCCCAGCGTCACTTCAGCCTGCACTTCGCCGGTCGATGGGTTCCAGACCTGATGCGTGCGCGTGCCAGAGGACGCAATCCCGCTAGCTAAGAAATGTTCAATCTGACGCATTAATATTTCCTCTCTTTGAAACGAGAGTGCCTCATTTTCAGCGATTCGTCCAGCTTGCGCAGGTGTTTGATCAACTAAACGCGGCCGGTCCTAAGCCCGGCGGGAACTTGCCCTCGCGATCAATTCGACCGGCGCGAGCGGGCTTTGTTCAACCTCATCCTGTTCCAGCACATGAGCGACCAATTGTTGTCCGGCCTTCTCCAGATCGGGCTTGATAGTGGTGAGTGGCGGGTTTGCATGCGCCGTCGCATCAAGCCCGTCATAACCTACGATGCCGACATCCTGTGGCACGCGCACGCCTTTCGCGCTGAGCGCTTCCAGCGCGCCCAAAGCGATGAAGTCGCAAGCGGCGAAGATCGAGTCGTACTCTGTTCCCGCTTGTTCCAGCTTGGCAATCGCGTCGCGCCCTTGCTCGAACCGGTCATTGGACGAAGTGTCGCGCACGACAACGGCCTCTCCGCCAAGCTCTTCAAGCGCTGCGCTAAAGCCTTCGAAGCGCTCGTTGAACTGACGTTGCTCGCTTTCGATAGGACCCAGGAACACAGGCTTGCGATAGCCTTGCTGCCACAAGTGTTCAGCAGCAAGACGCCCGCCACCATGATTGTCCGAGCGCACGGAATGCGCCTCTGCAAACGGTAAGCCCCAGCAAATCGCTTGTGTCTCCGTTTGCAGGATCGGTCTGAAATAATCCCATGCAGGCTGGTTCTGCGTCGTGCCTATCACGACCATGGCATCAGCATCGCGTTGCTCGACATAGCGGCCGTAGAATTCGTCGGGACTGGCCTGGAAAGCAACCAGCGTTTCATAGCCGCGCTGCGAGGCGGCCTTGCAGATGCTTCCCAGCAATGCATAGGCGAACGGGTTCACTTCGCGCGCGCTGTCTTCAGGCCTTGTCACAACGACAACTGCAAGCACACCGGTGTGACCACTGCGCAATCGCGACGCGCGTTTGTCAGGCAGGTAATCAAGCGATTTGGCAGCTTCCAGCACGCGGTCGCGCGTTGTCGCGCTGATCCGGGCCGAGCCTGTGAAAACCCGGCTGACCGTTGACTGGCTGACGCCTGCCTTTTCCGCGACATCCCATGCCGTGCTCTTGCGCATCTGGCGGTAAATTCCCCTCTAAGCGCAGCCGTATGCTGCGCGACCATTGAAGAGTGTGCCAAAGCGCAATGCGCATGGCAATTGGGATCAGCCAAGTTGTTCGGTACGGATGGCGGCAGCCAAGAGAATTGACCGGTAATCAGGCATCATGCAAAGGCTGCTTCTGCGCGATGCGATCAGCGCCTTGCGGGTGTAGCTCAATGGTAGAGCAGCAGCTTCCCAAGCTCGCCTAACCAACCCTATTACGCCATATTGTATAGTTAATTCAGAAGTTTATCATTTCTTCTCGTCTCCGCTGACCCTAGGCTTCCCTACGTACATTAGTTGCTAGGGAGTATTCGAATGCCAGTTGAGAAACTTACACAGTCCGTCGCCGATGCGGCGGGACCGGGCGCAATCTGGGACACAGAGATCAAAGGTTTGGGACTCATAACTCGCGAGACGGGGACAAAGAGTTGGGTGGTGCAGAAATCAGGGCGCAAGCGATGGACGCTTGGGCGCTTTCCCTTGATGACCTGCGCTGAGGCTCGCAGGCGCGCTCGCGACACTATCCTTACCCAGCCCGAACAGGGTGCAACCATCACCCTTGAGCAGGCGCTTGCGGCTCATTTGAAGCGTATGATTAGGCGCGGCAATAGCTCCATGCCGCTGACCGAAGGCGAGGTGCGCAAGTACCTTGGCTCTTGGCTCGGTCGCCCTCTGGCCGAGATCACGCGTGGCGATTGCGAGGCTCGGCACGACCGATTGACGGTTACCGCTGGCGACATGACTGCCGACCGCGTGATGCGTCATCTGCGTGCGATCTACAACACGGCGCTAAAGAAGGTGGACCTTCCAACCAACCCTACCATCGCGGTGGAATGGCATGGCAGTCGCCGCCGGGATTATCCTCGCTTGGACTTAGGCGCTCTACGATTGGAAGAAGTTAACGTAGTGCAGCGTGGGGCTGCGATAACGATGTTGACCACTGGGCTGCGGAAAGCCGATTGCTTCTCCGTGCGCTGGTCCGATATCGACTTTGACAAACGCACGATGCATCGTCCCAATCCCAAAGGCGGCGAGAAGCGAGCATTCACTTTGCCGCTTTCGACGCAGACTGCCGATCTGTTGGAAGGCCTGCCGCGCATCAATGAATGGGCATTTCCATCTTTCCGTGCTGGAGCGGGCCACCTTGCGCAGCTTAATCGCGTCTTGCCCAATGCACACCACCTTCGGGCTGAGTACATGGCATTGGCGGTAGATTTGGGCGTTCCGACCTACCAGCGGAAGCTACTAGTAAATCACTCTGTGCCTCGAATGGATGTGACGGACGGTTATGTGGCCGAGCCGGACGTTGAAATGTGCCGGGATCATCAGCAGCGGATCAGCGGCTACATCTTCCCCCTTGTTATGTTGGATTGCTAGGGTTATCTTGCCCTTAGATGCCAATGATGGTCCCCGTGTTACCACTGTGGGGATAGGTCTGCCAACGGGCAGACACTAGAAGCGCAACGCCCTTTGGCAGGGGCAAGCGGGATAGCCCCGCTGCATGTGGCAGCTTCCCCGTCTCCGAATGACCCGCCGGCAAGTCGGTCACGAAGAGATGACTCATGTCTATAGATGCAGTGTTACAGAAGACGGTCCGCGATGCCGTTGATGCCTACCTATGTGCGCTCGAGCCAGTCGCGCCCAACTACTTGTCGCCATCAGACGCGGCAAAATATCTTGGTCTCTCCGCTAAACTCTTAGAGGCTTGGCGTCACCGAGGCGAAGGCCCTCCATACACAAAGATGGACCGAGCCGTCCGATACCGCCGAGCCGATCTCGACGAGTTCATGGGTGCACGGAGGCGCGGACAATGACAAAATCAAAAAGCCCCCGCGCCGTGAAGCGCGAGGACACAGAGAACCAAACCAACGATACTTCGGCTGACGTGCAAGTAAACGATGCAGCGGCGTTCATGCGGATTATTCGGCCGAATGGACCGCGGGTGTTGTCCGCGATCGTGCCCGATGGGCGGATTAGTACCTGCACGTTTCGCCGCGACCAGTTTGACACCATGCAAGAATGGATCGCGGCGCATGACGGCTATCGCAACCTCTATTTTCAGGTCAACAGCTCAGGCGATGCTATCCTGCACAAGAAGGCCACAAAGGCGGACATAGTGCGGGCGGAATGGCTCCACGTTGACATTGATGGTGACAAGGAAGCTGCATGGTCGGCTCTGCGCGAGTTTCAGCCACAACCGCAAATCATCATCGATAGCGGGGGCGGATATCAAGCCTTTTGGCGTATCGCTCCTACAAGTGACCTTGACGATGTAGAGGCAATCAACCGCTGGCTCGCGAGCGAGCTGGGCGGCGATCACTGCCACAACATTGACCGCATAATGCGGCTGCCATTCACAACGAATCTTCCCAACAAGAAGAAGCGGCAGAGCGGTCGCCTTCCTGTCCCGGCAACGCTGCTCAGGGCTCGATCTGGATTGACGGCGTTAAGCGAAATGGGTCGGCTGGCTGTGCCGAAATCTCTAGAGATTGAAATAAGAGCCGTGGGAGAATGGGTCGGGCGGACTGACGCACTATTTCTCAATGAAGCGCTGCCTCCGTGGGCGTTTCGGATGTTACGCGACCCCCGGGATAGTAACGGGCAGCCCTTCACCAGTCGCAGTGAGCATGTTTGGGCGTTTGTCGGTGCGTGCGTCCGGGATGGTGTAATTCCGGAGCTGATCCGTTGGTGCCTGCTAAATCCTGATTTTCCTGTTTCCGGGCATGTGCTCGATCAGAAAGATCCGGAGCGCTGCGTCACGCGAACCATCGCAAGGATGGAGGCGCAGCATGGATATCAATGACGTTTTGCAAGCGATCAACGAGCGCTACTTCGCCGCGATTATTGGCGGTCATCTTCGCTACTTTGAAGATCGTTTCCCGCTTCAAGGGATGAATGATCAGGCGATGACCTTCACCCTCGCGCCAAACACCGTTCAGATTCCAAACAACACAGGATTTAGGAACGAGCCTGCCTTTAAGCATTGGAAAGTTTGGCGAGAACGCCGCTTCTATCCTGACGGTTTTGTGCTGGATGCCAATGTAGAGGGACACAAGGAACGAGCATACAACCTGTGGCAAGGCTACGGTGTCGTCCCGGAGAAGGGCGACATAACACCTTTCAAGCAGCACCTAGAGTTGGTTGAGCCCGCAGCGCGTGAGTATGTGTGGAAGTGGCTATGCTGGGTGGTCCAAAATCCAGCCGACAAACCAAAGGTCGCGCTCGTGCTTCGCGGCGAAGAAGGTGTCGGCAAAGGGTTTATCGGTCAGGCGTTGGTACGGCTTTTCGGTGAGCACGCCATGCAACTGACCCAGCGACGCCATGTTACTGGCAACTTCAATGCCCACCTCCGGCATATCTGCCTTCTGTTTGCCGATGAGGCAGACTTTACTGGCGGCGATGGCGAGGGAGTCTTGAAAACCCTCATCACGGAAGAAACCATGTCCATTGAGGCCAAGGGCATCGACGTCCGGCAGGAACGCAGCCACGTCGCGATGTTCATGAGCACCAATCACGATTGGGCAATCCCGGCTGGACTTGGTGCTCGCAGGTTTGTTGTTGCGGACATCAGCAATGAGCGCAAACGAGACAGCGAGTATTTCGGCGCATTGTTCGGTTGGCTTGAAGGCGAAGGTGCAAGCCATTTGCTTGCCGCCGCGCTGGCAGAAGACCTTTCCGATTGGCATCCGGAAAAGGACCGGGTGGTCACTTCCGCCTTGGCCGAACAGAAGATCAACTCCCTGAAGGGCCTTAACAAGGTGCTTTTCAATCTTCTTTGGGAAGGAAATGCACCCAGCGAAATTCCCACGTCATGGTTTGTTTCCGAGGCAGTTAAAGAAGGAGAGAAGCAGAACGTACCGATGTTGCTTTCCCACCGACTACGAAAGTCAGGTTGGAAAAAGACGCGGCGACCGGGTTGGCAACCACCAGCGAGCCTCGCAGAGGCGCGCGAAGCGCTTTTCCCGGGCACCGCCTGGCCCGAGGGCGGCGATCAATGGCTACGGTACGATAGCTTCACTGATGAGGTGCCGTTCTGATGGCGGCGGCCCAGAATTGTGGCCCAGTTGGAGTGGGGAGGAGGACTGCCAGTTTTAGTCCTACCATCCAAACTGATCTGTTTGGTCGGGGTTCGCTGACTACGAGGACTAAGAGGAGTATAAATTGCTGCGCTGCTGGTCGGTTAAGCTGGCCTGTGCTGGTAGTCCCCGCAGTCCTCGTGGGCTGGATTGATCAATTGCAATTACAGTCATTTCGCCCTGCGCTGGGCGCGGTAAGCTCACGGAAAGCGAACGATCCGGGCGACAAAAAGGGCCGCAGCCTAACAAGCTTCGATCCTAAATCCGAAAGGCATTGCCAAACAGCAGCTTACGTATTGCCAAGCTCGACCCGAAAGTTCGCAGCAACTTTTCTTATCCTGGCGGGCACTTCCGGTACGCTTTGCTGGGACGGGGCGCGGCTGTGTGGCGACGGTGAGCCGCGCCCCATTTCTCTTGGAGGTGTTATGGGCGACATTGTGATCCGTAATGAAGACGGCAATTCCCGGCGCATAGGGCGCGAGGGTGTGTCGATCATCGAACGGATGGCACGCGAAGGCATGGCTCTGGCTACCATTGCCAAGCGCCTACGCATGAGCCGCACCACGCTAAACGAGATACGCAAGCGCCAGCCCGAGGTCGAAGAAGCCATAGAGCGCGGTTACTCCGGCATGGAAGACGAGCTGGTTGACCTTCTGATGCTCCGGGCGCGCAACCTCGAGCATCCGGGCGGGACCACTGCCGCCATCTTCTTGCTTAAATCGCGGCGCGGCTACGAAGGCACAAAGACCCCGCAACACCTCACGGTAATCAATAACGACCACCGCACGATCTCCTTCCCATCCGCCAAGGACATGGATGAATACCGCAGGAGGATCGCCGCCGATGCTTGAGCGCCTATCCCCCTTTCAGGCGGCTGTCCTTGAGACGCCAGAAACATGCAACCTCGCGCTGCTCGGCGCACGGGGTGGCGGTAAGTCAACCGCTGCGGTCGCGCTGGTTGTCCGCCACATGCAGGAGCATGGAGCCGATGCGAGCGCCTTGATCGTAAGGCGCACCTTGCGCGCGCTATCTGACTTTGAGGACGAGCTACTGTCCGCTGCGGCACAACTTTTTCCCGCTGGTCACAACTACAACCGCGCCGAGAAGATATTGCGCGCAGAAGGTGGGGCTAAGGCTACGCTCGCTGCCATCGAGCGTGCCAGCGACTACGACAAATTACAGGGTAAGAACTTCAGCCTGATCGTGATTGAAGAGGTAACGCAGTATCCCACCGAACGGGTGCTGCGCCTGCTGCGATCAAACCTGCGCGCGCCTCAAGGCGTCCCCACTCGCGTTGTATATCTGGGCAATCCCGGTGGTCCCTTACATGGGCGTATCTTCCAGCAGCACGTTAAGGACAGGCTCGACCATGAGCCTTACACCATCGGAGACGATGAGCGCTGGATAACGATCCGCTCTGGCCCTGCTGATAATCCTTTTATCGACCAGCAGGCTTACATCCGTAAGCTGCGCGAGGCTTGCCACGGCGATCCGGTCAAGCTGCAGCAATGGCTGTTTGGCGATTGGGCACAGGGCGAGGGGCTTATGTGGCCCATGTTCTCGGCTGACACGCATGTGCTCTCCGTTGAACCGCGCGGCCTTGATACGACGGACCTGTTTATCCCGCACGTCGGCATAGACTGGGGGCTATCCTCGCCCAGCGTTGGTCACCTTGGGCTTCGCTTGCGCCGCGATGGCAATGTCAACGGCATCGCAATGCCGCGAGACTCCGTCATCATTCTAGATGAAGTGACAGACCTGATCGGCTCACCGGGCGTGGACGAAGATTTGAACAAGTCCTCCGAGTGGTCGCCGGATCGCTTGGGCGAGCGTGTAGCTGGCATGTGCGCTAGCTGGGCTGTGCGTCGGCCCGATGCAGTCGTTGATAATGCGCGCGGACTGCAAGGCGACGACGTACTCACCATGATTCAGGAAACGGGCGGCTTTTGGAATGTGACTCTGCCCAATAAGGGCCGCCGCGCCGAACGCTGGGCAGTGATGGGCAGCATGTTGCAAGCTGCCGTAGAACGCTCCCAAGTGCGCCCGCATCTCTATGTTTCCGACCGCTGCACCTTCCTCATCCACGCACTGAGCAATGCTGTGCGCGATGAACGTTCGCCCGACGATGTGGCGGACGTCTCAAGCTGTCCCGACCACCCGTTGGACTCCGCCGCCTACCTCATCAACCACTTCCGGCCTCGTCGTGCGACCTCCGGGACAACTATTGGACTAAACTAATGCTAGATGATGCTCTCAAAAACCGCCCGCGTGTAAGACAACCTTATCCCGACCCCGCGATGCAGTTGAGGATGAAGACGCGTCGCGTACCCGATCCGCCCGTTGATCTGCTCAATGTGCGCGGCGATGGGCCAAGTGCCGATGCCGCCCGCACCGCTACAGAGGCCATTCACCAGACATGGACCTTGATCCGCGACGCAGCGCGCGACCCTGAGGTGGATCTAAAGGAGCTAACCCGCGTGGGCGATGCCGCGCTTAAGAAAGGCCTCAAAGCCGCTGACAGTGCAGCAGAACGCATCCGCGCACAGATCGGCCACATAGATGGCCAGATTAAAGAGCGGACGCAGCCAACCATGACACCGCAGATGGCTACCGAAATTAGGGCCATGGTACGCGAAGACCCTAAGCGCGCCGCTACGCTCGCCCGATCAGACCCAAGGATGGCAGGTGCTATCCTGTCCGGCCCTGCGGCCCTCTGTGGGCTTGATGCGCGCCAATACGAGCAAGTGCGCGAAGCAGCCGTTCTCGCTCATGCATCGGAGCAGGCAGCACAACGCAAGGAAGCCGAACTGGCGCTAAGCGCTGTCGAACGGGCAGGGACGCGGGCGCTCGCTGATCTAACTAAGAAGCTGGGCGAATGGGACGAAGCTAAGCCCGCCCAGATTGCTAAGCTGATGGAGGTGGCGCGATGAAGGACAAAGACTTCCTAGCTGCCGCTATGGGCGAGCTGTCGCCGGAAACTCGCGCTGCTGCCGCTGCCTGTGCCGCCGCGCAGCTAAACCTACCGCACCGCATAACGCCAGGAGAGGTCATGAAGATTGCCGATGGTCTGAGCGCTCCGCGTGGCCCTGTCCTAGCCCTTATGGGCTGGGTTCAAGCCCAAGCCGACCGCGCTAACCGCCGCGCATTTTTCGATGTTCTTGTTCCGCGCACTGGCGCGTCAGAGGTCAGTTGGCCCACCGACCGCGAAACTATACTTGGGTTGGCGGTGTGCAGGACGCTGCAGTGATCGAGAGCAATCTAGGCTGCCAAACTCTGGTGTGTGTGGCCTGCTGTAGAAACGGATAAGAGACTCGTGCCATAGTCCACTATGCCGTGGCAGCGAGTGAGGTCTTTTGCGGCTTCGGTTTCGGCTTCGATTCAGCCCTCTTCGGAGCATGGCGTCTATTCTTCCTCCGATCCCGCAGTTGAATCCAGCATCCGCGAATCGACAGGATTTCTTCCACACTTAGTCCGAGTCCATCACCAAGAAGGATAGGGTCGGTATAGTCGAGGGCTGCAATCAGACCGTCACTACGAAGAATGCTGTCTACCTTATCAGCATCAACGTGCAGGAGGGCTGCGAACGGAATTGGTAATTCCTCAGCTTCACGCGGTTCCAACTCAAGAACACCGCCTCCATAGCTTCTGCCGCAAACTTCTGCCCAAGCAAAAGTCAGCGAGTTGCAGAACGATGCGGCTAGTTGTCTCGGAGATAATTCTTGCTTCAGGCGTACCCTGTGAATTGTGTCTGTTGAGGTTGCTTGTGTTTCGTTGGCAACTAGCAGAGGTGCATCATGAATCTGGCGGAAGAGAAATGCGTCGGGCCTATATATTGAAGGAACGTCAAACCATCGTTTTCTGATGCTGCACTTGTAACCTTCGTGAACTCCTTGCTCTTCCCCAAGCCGGATATAACTCGCAAGCGGCCCTTTTATCTTATTGCTATCCACACCATTGAGGTCGAGCAACACTGATGGATGTTTGTCGCTATGCGCTTCAAAATCTGATGATCGAAATGTTATTGATCGAAGTGAAGAGGTGCGCCCGACAAGTTGTTGGGAATGACCATTCAATTGCATCGCGGCAGCGCGCTCTTTCTCTAGCACGAAAAAGCTATTTCGTCCTGTTACGATGCCAACCTCTACTCGCGCCAGTTCGCCAAGCTGCTTGACCCCTTTAGACTGATGCGCGCTTTGTAGATTTGCAAATGCCTGCTCATCTAGGAACAGTGCGGTCCATTTGACATCTCTCCTAGCATGCTTGTCTGGCGCATGCGCGATTGCATCGGTTATTGACCGCAATCCAAAAAGCTCATCTGCGTCTGCAAACTCGATGGTATGTATTAGCGCATGATCGCTTGGTTCTTCTCTCTTGCCCTCGGCCAGAACCAAAACAACCTCCTGTTGGATCCCTTCAAAAACCAACCTCTGAAACGTGACGAGCACGACATGCTCGAACATCTGAGTGAGCCTGTCGCGCAATTCTTCGGCATACTTGACCTGCAAGAGCTCAGCAGGAATGACCATCGCCAAACGTCCACCAGGGCGAAGAGCTTCAATGGATAGCTGCACGAATGCAGCCCACGCATTTGCAAGTTTGGTTGGCTTGTAACCGAACGATCGTAAGTGCTCAAAAGCGGTCTCGCGACTTTCAGGATCGAAATACTGAAAACGGATAAATGGTGGGTTTCCCAACACGACATCGAACTTGCGATCGATCTTCCCAAACTCTTCGAAGAAGTCTCCGCGGCGCCAAGCAACTTCGATGCCATCGGCATTTTCTGTCCGGCGTTTCGCCTTATCCAATTCGCATTCATCGAGCTCAATAGCTGTAACTCGAAGGGGGTCAGGACTGTTGTTAGCCGCGTCCAATGCGAGCAAAAAGTTTCCGTCGCCGACGCTGGGTTCGAGAACCCGTTCACCCCCATCGCGAATTGCCCACTCACACAGGTAACGAGCTAGCGGGATGGGAGTGTAATAGCCGCCGCGAAGCTTTTGCTCGTCGGGACTAACCTTATTGGTCGCAAAGTTCATGTGCTAGCCTTGTTTGGAACATAATATGAACGCGATAGCGCGTTCTTTGGTGGTTAGCTAGTCGTCGTGAGGCGGTAAGCCTTGATATCGCTGCTTATACGAGTCGAATATTCGTTTGCTGACATTCTCGAGGCGAATGGGAGAATTATCGTTAGGCACATTAGGATCTAGCTCCCCTGTGTGTGGATCCCAAACAACGAGAGCGATAGCTTCGGCGAGGTGTGCCTGATCGAGCACATCGCTGCGTGAGCCAAGCCGCTCAAGAGTGCGAATGATGTCCTTCTCTTGCTTCGCAAGCAATGCCGGACGTGGCACCGCGATAATCAAGACCACCACGCAATACGGAAAACGAGTATGGATGGTTGTCGACTCTGTGCTCAGGTCGTTCACCATGTTCTGCCAGTTCTTTCCAATACTCTTCTCATCGTTCAGCGTTTTGCTGTCCAAGACAACTCTTGGGCCGTCAGGACGATAGGCAGCATCAAAGTTTTGTGGGCGCACTCCTCCGATTATGCGAGCGTCCCCTACTTCCACGCAGTTAGGTTGAGGCGGAAGCAACCCTTGCCCAGATGTGATTGAAACAACGTCGATGCCGCCAAGCATAGTTGCAAGCGCTTCTCCAAATGCCCGGTCGAAGACTTTGCCAAAATCCATGCCCTGCTTCTTGTCGAAACGATTTGGTTCTTTCTCTGTAGGCTCGCCATTTTTGAGTGAACCTGCTGTTCCAAGCCAAACAGAACCCCAATCTCGGAGCGCGGCAGTCGACGGAATAATCCGTGGCATAGAATCGGCTAATTGGGCCATCGTCTTCCAGAGTTGATGTTTCGAGATTTTCTAGCAGAAAGACGCTTACTGACTAAACATTTGGGCCTGTTCAACTGTTGATGAACGAACCAACTGAGCACAAGTTCGCGCTTGCAAACTTGCTTTCCTTCTAAGAGTAGCGCTTCAGGCGAGGACTTTTTGGAGTTTGCCAAGAGTTTCCGAAATATTTGGTAAGAGTTTCGACAGAGTAGTAATCCCTAAAGAAACAGTGACTTGCGGGTGTAGCTCAATGGTAGAGCAGCAGCTTCCCAAGCTGACGACGAGGGTTCGATTCCCTTCACCCGCTCCATTCGCTTCGCTGACGTCGCGGGTTGCGGTTCCGTTGTCCTCGCTTCGCTCGTTCATCTTCGCGCTATGCGCTCCGATTCCACCCGCTCCATGCGGTTCAGCTTCATTCAGACCAAAGTATTGGCTGACGCGCGTGGCCACTCGCGTATAGACTGGCCGCATGGCCAGCGAGATCGCTCAGATCGTCCAGTTTCTTGAAGGCACATCGCCTTTCGACACGCTTCCTGCTGAAGAACGGGCCAAGCTGTCGCGCGCAATCAGCGTGACTTACTTTCGCAGCGGCGAAACTGTGCTGGAAGCAGGGTCTCACAATGAAAGCCTGTATCTTGTCAGATCTGGCGCGGTGGAGCTGCGTCTCGCCGGCGAAGAGCTAACCGCGCGGATCGGCACCGGCGCAAGTTTTGCCTATCCCTCGCTCCTGCGCGGGGGCGAAGTGCGCAATACGACCATCGCGCTGGAGGATACGCTTCTCTATTCTATACCTGCCGAACACTTTCATCGCCTGCGTGAAAGCGAGCCGCGCTTCCGTGAGTATTACGCTCGAGACGAAAATAGCCGTATTCGCCATGCTCTTGAGCGGCAGCGCAAGGCGCAATCACTCCAGCTTGACCGGACGCTGCTGGAGAACCTCATCTCGCGCGGCAAGCCGGTTTCCTGCGCGCCTGGGACAACCATTCGAGCAGCCGCAAAACTGATGAGCGAACGCAATGTCAGCACGCTGGCAGTCTGCGAAGATGAGCGGTTGCTTGGTATCTTTACCGACAAGGATCTGCGCAGCAGGGTTGTGGCGGCAGAAACAGCCCTCGATCAACCGATCAGCACAGTCATGACCGCCAATCCGCGCACCTTGTCTGGCGATGCGAGTGTTGCCGAAGCTATGGCGATGATGGCCTCGGGCGGTTTCCGGCATATCCCGCTGTTGGGCGCAGGCGGCAACCTCGCAGGCATATTGAGTGCAACCGATATCCTTTCATTCCTAGGCAACAATGCGATTGATGCAGGGATGGCAGTCGCACGGTCAAAGACCGACGACGAGTTGATTGCGGCTGCACGCCAAGTGCCTGAGAGCTTCGCTGCGATGGTCGCTTCAGGCGTTCAAGCGAGCCATGCGATGCGGTTCACGTCCGCCTTGGGCGAAGCCGTGCACCGCCGCGCGGCAGAGCTCGCTGAAGAAGAGCTTGGAGCGCCGCCTGTGCCTTACGCGCTGGTCGTGTTCGGATCGCTTGCGAGGAGCGAGCAATTGGTGGGATCCGATCAGGATAACGGTCTGGTGATCCATGACAGCGCGACGGAAGCCGACTTTGCCTATTTTGAGCGGCTTGGCACGCGCATCTCCGACATCCTCGACGCCTGCGGTTACGCCTATTGCAAGGGCGGGATCATGGCGAAGAATGCCGAGCAGCGCCGCACGGCGAGCGGCTGGCAGGAGCGCTATGCGAAGTGGATCGAACGGCCCAATGAGGACCGTATCCTGCGCGCAACGATCTTCTTCGACATGCGCCATGTCCACGGCGACGCATCACTGTCACAACAGGTCCGGCAGGACCATGTCGACCTGTTCAAAGACAGCCCGCTGTTCGTCAGCTTCCTCGCGCGCGATGCCTTGCGCAGCAAAATACCCCTCGGGATTTTTCGCAATCTCGTGCTCGACCGGGCAGAGGATGGCCAAAAGGTGTTCGATGCCAAACGTCAGGCGATCATGCCAATCGTGGATATCGCGCGAACGCATGCTCTGGCTGCGGGCCTCGCCGAGGTGGGCACGATAGATCGGTTGCGGGCGCTTGCGTCGACAGGCGCCATGAACAGCGATGATGCGCAAAGCCTTGAAGATGCGATGCTGCTCGTGAACGAGATGCGCATTGCGCATCAGGCGCGCCAGGTTGAAGCGGGTAAGGAGCCGGACAACCTCATCGCACCCGATGATCTTTCTCCGCTCGAACGGGATTACCTGAAAGACGCCTTCGCTGTGATCCGCAGCGCGCTCGACTCGCTGCGGCGCAATTTTGCCGGCGGCATCGCCTGACATGGTTCGGGTCTGACATGCTGGCTGGCTGGCGGTTTGAACGCGCATTGAAGAAGCTCGCGCAGTCGCACGAACCAGCACTTGCAGCATATGCTCAAGCCGATTGGCCCGACCCTGCGTTGCCAGTGCACGAGGCCCCCTTACTTGCGCTCGATTTCGAGCTCGACGGACTGACCCGTGATGCGCATTTGCTGCAAGCGGGCTGGGTCCCGTTTCAAGGCCGCAGTATCGTCATGGCCGATGCACAAGTGCATGATATTCGCAGCTATGCTGACCTCAACCGAGTGGCTGTTACCGTGCACGGAATAGGCACAGAGCGCGCGTCGGAAGGCTCGCGACCGCGCGAAGTCATCATTAAGCTTCTCAATGCAATGAGTGGTCGTATCCTGGTTGCACATGCTGCGGGCATCGAACGAAGTGCGCTCCAGCGCATCACCCAAACACTGTTTGGCGAGACCTTGCCCATCCGATCGATCTGCACATTGGAGCTGGAGCGCCGATTGCATCCCAATCTTATTGGCGAGGGCGTGTATCGTCTTGGCGCCTGCCGCGCGCGCTACGGCCTGCCGGAATATGATGCGCATGATGCTTTGACCGATGCGCTGGCAGCAGCTGAACTGTTTCAAGCACAGCTTGCCCATTCTGGCGCTAACGCAAGCCTCAAGCGTTTCGAAAAATGCTGAGCCAGACCGGGCTGCAATACTCCTAAGACTAAAGTCTCTCTCGTTCCTGCACGCGCCGCGACCTACCCTGCATGGGAAAGTGCGAGGAAGCTCTCCCGTGCTTCAACAAAGAAATGGAAGGGGATGGACATGGACGAGACAGTTTCAGCAGACGATCCCGGTGATTTCGAGATGTCGAGTGAGGACACAAGCGATACGTCGTCTTCCTCATCCAGCAGCTCAAGCCCGGAAACCGGCGAGACCAGCGCAGTGGAGGACGCTTATTGGCGCGAGAACATCCGATTGCTGGTAACGCTTATGACGATTTGGTTTGTTTGCTCTTTTGGCGCTGGGATCCTGTTCAGGGACTTCTTGGATCAGTTCATGCTTGGCGGTTATCCGCTTGGCTTCTGGTTCGCGCAGCAAGGCTCAATCTACGTCTTCATGGCTCTGATCTTCTACTACGTCGTCAAGATGCGGAAGATCGAACGCAAATACGATCTCGACGATTGAGGGGGAGGGTATAATGGAAACGCAAACTCTCATTTATATCTTCGTCGGCATCAGCTTTGCGCTCTATATCGGCATTGCGATCTGGAGCCGCGCTGGTTCAACGAAAGAGTTTTATGTCGCAGGCGGCGGGGTCAATCCTGTCGTCAATGGTATGGCAACCGCTGCTGACTGGATGAGCGCGGCAAGCTTTATCTCCATGGCAGGCCTGATCGCCTTCCTTGGTTATGACGCATCTGTCTATCTCATGGGCTGGACCGGCGGGTATGTGATGCTCGCGCTTTTGCTAGCGCCCTATTTGCGCAAGTTCGGTCAATTTACCGTGCCCGACTTTATCGGCACGCGATACTATTCCAAGGCTGCGCGCGTTGTCGCTGTGATCTGCCTGATCTTCATCAGCTTCACCTATATTGCTGGTCAAATGCGCGGTGTGGGCATTGTGTTTAGCCGCTTCCTTGATGTGCCTATTACCATGGGCGTCATCATCGGCATGGGCATCGTGTTCATCTATGCGGTCATGGGCGGCATGAAGGGCATCACTTACACGCAGGTCGCACAATATTGCGTGCTGATCTTCGCTTACATGGTGCCAGCATTCTTCCTCAGCTTCATGATCACCGGCAATCCAATCCCGCAACTGGGGCTAGGGTCGACTGTGAATGATGGGTCCGGGTTATACGTGCTTGAAAAGCTCAATCTGGTCCTACTGGATTTAGGGTTCGGGGAATACACGGCTGGCTCCAAGAGCATGATCGATGTTTTCTGCATCACTATGGCTCTGATGGTCGGTACCGCCGGTCTGCCTCATGTTATCGTGCGCTTCTTCACTGTGCCCAAGGCATCGGATGCACGTAAATCTGCAGGCTGGGCGCTGGTCTTCATTGCTCTGCTTTACACCACTGCTCCGGCTGTCGGCGCGTTCGCTCGCATCAACTTCATCGATACCGTGAACGAGACGAGCTACAGCCAGGCACCTGACTGGTTCAAGAACTGGGAGAGCAATGATCTCATCGCTTTCCAGGACAAGAATGGCGACGGTGTGATGCAATACCGGTCTGGCAATGCCTTTGAAGGTTCGCCTGAATTCGCACAAGGCAATGGGCCATCGGGAGAACGTGTTGTCACTAATGCGCCTGTCGCAGACAGCGAGAACGAGGTCTATGTCGATCGCGACATCATGGTGCTAGCAAACCCTGAAATCGGCAATCTGCCGGGCTGGGTGATCGCTTTGGTCGCTGCAGGCGGCTTGGCGGCAGCGCTGTCCACGGCAGCAGGATTGCTGCTGGTGATCTCCAGCTCGGTCAGCCATGATTTGCTCAAATCGACCTTCCGTCCCAATATTTCGGAGAAAGGCGAGCTGCTTGCAGCCCGATTGGCAGCAACAGCAGCGATTGTGGTGGCAGGTTACCTCGGCATCTATCCTCCGGGATGGGTGGCGCAGGTGGTGGCCTTCGCCTTCGGTCTTGCCGCAGCAAGCCTCTTCCCGGCGATTTTCATGGGCATCTTTAGCAAGTCCATGAACAAGGAAGGCGCGATTGCCGGCATGGTCACAGGTCTGGTCTTCACGTTCACCTATATCTTCTACTTCAAGCTGGCGAACCCGGCTGCGAACGTAGCGGACAATTGGTTGTTCGGGATTTCGCCGGAAGGGATCGGCGTGATCGGTATGCTGTTGAACTTCGGCGTCGCTATCGCGGTGGCCAAAGTGACAGCAGCGCCGCCTGCTGAAATCCGCAAGCTGGTAGACTCAATCCGTGTTCCCCGCGGAGCAGGTGATGCTCACGCACATTGATTGAGAGCTTGCAACTGACGAGAGCTGGGGGCTCTCAAAACGGAAGGGGCGGTGCAGTTTGCATCGCCCCTTTTGCTTGCATGATCGAGCAGAATTGATAGCTTCCTCCTCGGGAGAGGGAGAGGATTATGCTGTTCGGGGCCGCAATTGCGGCAGCGACTATCTATTTGGCGTTTCTGTTCTGGCTCGCTGCGCGCCGCGACCGCCAGCACGAAGAGGGCACTGGACAGCTGGAAAGCAGATCCGCTCAGGGCTGGGTGTATGGCCTCAGCCTGGCTGTGTATTGTACCAGCTGGACGTTCTTTGGCGGGGTTGGCAGCGCAGCGAGCGATGGCTGGCATTTCCTGCCGATCTACCTTGGTCCGATCCTCGTGTTTACAGTGGGTTTCAGCCTCGTGCGGCGCATTCTTGCAACCGCAAAGGCGCAGCATTCCACTTCAATCGCGGACTTCCTGTCAGCGCGCTATGGCAAGAGCGCGAGTGTCGCGGCGCTCGTCACGATAATCGCTACGATTGGTTCCCTTCCCTATATGGCGCTGCAATTGCAGTCAGTCGGCTCTTCGCTGCTCCTGATTGATCCATCGCTTGAAAGCAGTGTTGCCTTGGACGAGCTCGTCCTATTGGTTGCTGGACTAATGGCGCTTTTCGCCATTCTGTTCGGCTCCAGCAGAGGTGAGCGAGCGGGCAACAATGCGGGGCTTGTCCTGACGATTGCTGTAGAAGCGGTGGTGAAGCTTGTTGCATTGATCGCTGTCGCCATACTCGCCCTGATCGTCATGAGCGGCGAAGGCGCGCCAGAGGTTCCGCAAGTGTTCACACCTGCACAGTTTGATGCCCGCTTTGCTGTCCTCACATTGATTGCAGCCTGCGCAGCGCTATGCCTGCCGCGCCAATTCCACATGACGTTCGTGGAAGCGCAAAGCGAACGGGCGAGCGCGCCGATGCGGTGGGTATTCCCGGGATACCTTGTCCTGACTTCTATCGTCATCATACCGATTGTGCTCGGAGGGTTGGTTGCCTTGCCGCAAGGCACGAGCCCTGACAGCATCGTTATGGCCTTGCCGCTCGCAATGGACAGCAATGCGCTTGCTTTGCTGGTTTTCGTAGGCGGCTTTTCTGCTTCAACGGGCATGATCGTTGTTGCAAGCGTGGCTTTGTCGACGATGATCACGAACGATCTTCTCGCGCCGCTGTTCTTCCGCAAGACGCTGCAAGGGGGAGGGGACAGAGCCCGCCTCGCGCAGCAATTGTTGACCATGCGGCGGTTGGTTATCGGCGCGCTGCTGTTCTTTGCTTACCTGTTCTATCTCGGTTTCGGAGCGGTTACGAGCCTTGCAGGCCTTGGCACGCTCGCCTTTGCCGCGATGGCGCAGTTTGCCCCCGGACTTGTGCTCGGAATGCTGTCGAAAGCGGGGACGCGCAGCGGTATGATCGCAGGCCTCGTCGCCGGTTTCATCCTCTGGCTGATGTTGCTGATTATTCCGGCCGCGACCGGCACACAGCCTCCCTTTGCGATCCATCCCGACCCGCTGGTCTCTGGCGTGATGCTGAGCCTTGGCGCAAATGTCGCGTGCTATTGGCTCGGCTCCAATATCGGCCGTCAAAGCTTGCTTGACGCATCACAAGCTGCTGCCTTTGTCGGCGTGCCGACACCCGGAAGTGTGCCGGCGCGCGTTACGCAAATGCGTGTCGCTGACATTCGCTTGCTGCTGGCCCAATTGATCGGACGGAGCCGCGCCGACGCAGCGATTGCGGGTATGCCTGAGCTTTATCGCAACAGCGATCCAGCCGACGACGAACTGCTCTCCATGGCTGAACGCACAATCGCCGGCGTTGTCGGGGCATCCTCCGCCCGCATGCTAGTTGCAAGCTGGTCCCAAGGCGATCCAGTGCCGCTCGCGGAAGTCATGGCGATGTTCGATGAGACGAGCAAACGCCTCTCCTTCAGCGGCGATTTGCTTCAGATCGCGATTGAAAACATCGATCAGGGCGTCGCACTGGTCGATGCAGACATGAAATTAGTTGCTTGGAACAGTCGCTACCAGGAGATGTTCGGCCTCAGCGATCAGATGGCAACAGTCGGCACACCGATCGAAGACCTGATCCGCTACAATATGCAACGCACGGGGATGAGCGATGCGGAGATCGAGCAGCAAGTGGCGCGACGGCTCGAGCATATGCGCGCTGGACGTGAACACCGGATCGAGACCGAGCAGCATGACGGACGAATCCTGCAGATCATTGGCAATCCCGCGCCAGGCGGCGGCTATGTGACGTCTTACAATGACGTCACTGCGGATCGCCGGGCCGAGCAAGTGCTTCAGGAAAAGGTGGAAGAACGCACGGCTCAGCTTAGCGAAGCAAACGAAGCGCTGGAGGCTGCAACACAGTCCAAGACGCGGTTTCTCGCTGCGGCAAGTCATGACTTGATCCAGCCGCTGAATGCAGCGCGGCTGTTTGCCTCTGCGCTAGGCGAGGAAGTGCGCGATCGCGAACACTTGACGCGGTTGGTCAAGGACCTCGATGGTTCGATTACTTCGGCTGACCGGTTGATCCGCGCTTTGCTTGATATCTCGAAGCTGGACGGCGGGGGTATCGAGCCGAAAATAGAGAGCTTCGCGCTTGACGAAGTGTTCGACGAGCTTGTGCGCGAACTGGGCGTGCAAGCGACAGCAAAAGGCTTGCGTTTGCGGCGTGTCCCTACAAGCGCATGGATCGAGACAGACCGCGCTCTGCTGACGAGCGTGCTGCGCAATCTCTTGAGCAATGCGATACGGTACACCGACAAAGGTGGCGTGCTGCTCGGGGTTCGCCGCAAGGATGGAGACTCTCGGATTTGCGTCTACGACACGGGCCGCGGAATTGCGGACCATGAGGTCGCAACAATCTTCGATGAATTCCAGCGCGCCTCTGCAACGGATCGCGAAGGCCTTGGCTTGGGGCTTGCAATCGTTCGGCGGATATCAGCCTTGCTGCAAGTGCATGTCGAAACATCGTCTGTTCTAGGGCAGGGCAGTTGCTTCGCCTTGCACGTACCTGTTGCGCGATGGGAGCGGCGCAAGGCCGTCAAGTCTGCCAAGCGAAGATCCTCACACCTCACCGAGGCGCGTGTGCTCGTTGTTGACAATGACCCCGCCGCCCTTTCTGCGACGGCGGCGCTCCTCGGGAAATGGGGTCTTGAGGTCGTGTGCGCAGGCAGTAAGGCAGAAGCCTTGGAAGCTTGCCCTCAAGCACCCGACGTTGCCATCATGGACTACCGCTTGGACGGTGACGCGCGCGGCGATAGCGTCTTCCTGGCGCTGTGTGAAAACTGGGATGCGTATCCCGCGTCTATCCTGCTGACCGCCGAGAGTGGGGATGAAACCGCAGAAGCTGCCAAACGTATGGATGCCAATCGTTTGCTGAAACCATCTTCCCCTGCGGCTTTGCGCGCGCTTATCGCCGATGCCGCGAGCAAATCCCGCCAATCAGCAGGAAAAGCAAGCGATCAAGCCGGAGCGGAATCCGCCGCAGGCTGATCGACGTCGAGCTTGGTCGCCAGCAGCACGGCCTGCGTGCGGCTGACTACGCCAAGCTTTCGGAAAATCGCTGTGATATGCGCTTTGACTGTCGCTTCGCTGATATCGAGCTCGTAAGCGATCTGCTTGTTCAGGAGGCCTGCTTTCATCTGGCTGAGGATACGGCGCTGGGCGGGCGTCAGGCTAGCCATTGCGGCCAGATCGTCGTCCGCTTCGGCGTCGGTTTCGGGAAACCAGTTATCGCCTTCACCCACTGCGGTAAGTGCTTCGCGCATGGCGTCAAGACTAGCGGACTTCGGAATAAATGCGGCGGCACCTAGCTGGCTTGCAGCAGCATATACGCGCGGCTCCTCGCTTGCAGACACAATCACGATGGGAAGCGCAGGGAAGTCCTGCCGCAAATCCATCAGCACCGACAAACCGTTGGAATCTTCCATGTGAAGATCGAGCAGCAAGCATTCTGGCAATCCAGCTTCCAGCTCTGTTCGGGCGGCGCTTGCTGAGCCTGCTTCCACCACCTCCGCTTCAGGCCAAACCTTTGTCACCGCATGGCTAAGCGCCGTGCGAAATAAGGGGTGGTCGTCAGCGATAACGATGCGTTGTGCCATGGCTCAGCAAGCTCCCTCCAAGCGTATCCTCAGCGGTTCTGGCGACCTTCGATAAGGCGATCAACCAGGCTGGGGTCAGCAAGCGTGGACGTATCACCCAGCGAGCCGTAATCGTTCTCTGCAATTTTCCTGAGAATACGCCGCATGATCTTGCCAGAGCGTGTCTTAGGCAGGCCATCGGTGAACTGGATATGGTCAGGCGATGCGATCGGGCCGATTTCCTTGCGCACGTGATTGCGCAGCTCTGTGTAGAGCTCATCAGAGCCTTCCTCGCCCGCATTCAAAGTCACATAGCAATAAATGCCCTGACCCTTGATGTCGTGCGGATAGCCCACGACGGCGGCCTCTGCGACCAAGTCATGCAGCACAAGCGCGCTTTCAACTTCCGCGGTGCCCATGCGGTGGCCTGAGACGTTGATAACATCGTCCACGCGGCCGGTAATCCAGTAGTATCCGTCTTCGTCGCGCTTGCATCCGTCGCCGGTGAAGTACTTGCCTGTGTATGTGCTGAAATAGGTCTGGATGAAGCGCTCGTGATCGCCATAGACGCTGCGCGCCTGACCGGGCCAACTGCCTGTGATGCACAGATTGCCTTCGTTTGCGCCGTCCAGCACGCCGCCATCATTGTCGACCAGTTGCGGCTGAATACCGAAGAATGGCTTGCCAGCGCTGCCCGGTTTCATGTCATGGGCAGCGGGGAGGGTCGTGATCATCACGCCACCGGTCTCCGTCTGCCACCAAGTGTCGACGATTGGGCAGTTGCCATTGCCGACAACGTCGAAATACCAGCGCCATGCTTCCGGATTGATCGGCTCGCCCACACTGCCGAGCAAGCGCAGCGAGGACCGGTCGCGGCTTGTCACATGGCTATCACCTTCGCGCATCAAAGCGCGGATCGCGGTGGGTGCGGTGTAGAGAATATTGACCTTGTGCTTGTCGACCACATCCCAGAACCGGCCATGGTCAGGATAATTGGGCACGCCTTCAAACACGACACTCGTCGCGCCATTCATCAGCGGACCGTAAACGATATAGCTGTGGCCAGTGACCCAGCCGATATCGGCAGTACACCAGTAGATCTCGCCCGGCTGATAATCGAACACGTAGTTGAATGTGGTCGCTGTCCACACACCATAGCCGCCTGTTGTGTGCAGCACGCCTTTTGGTTTTCCGGTCGAGCCTGACGTGTAGAGGATGAACAGCGGATCTTCAGCGCTCATCTGCTCGCAGGGGACGTCTGCGTCCGAAGCAACATCGGTAAACCAGTGATCGCGGCCGCCTACCATCGCGACATCGCCGCCGGTGTGCTTCACCACAAGGACAGCATCGACCTCGATGCCTGGCAGCGCGAGCGCTGCATCGACGTTGGCTTTGAGCGGTACGCGCTTGGATCCGCGCAAGCCTTCATCTGCGGTGATCACGAAACGGCTTTCGCAATCTTCAATCCGTCCCGCGAGTGCTTCAGGAGAGAAGCCGCCGAATACGACTGAGTGAATGGCGCCGATGCGCGCACAGGCGAGCATGGCTGTCACACCTTCGATCACCATCGGCATGTAGAGCGTGACGCGGTCACCTTTCTTGACGCCCATGGCTTTCAGGGCATTCGCCATGCGCACAACCTCTTTGTGCAACTCGGCATAGGTGAGAGTGCGACCCGGCGAGTTTGGATCATCAGGTTCGAAAATCAGCGCAGTGTTATCGCCTCGGCCCGCTTCAACGTGGCGGTCTACTGCGTTGTAGCAAAGGTTGAGGACGCCATCGGCATACCATTTGATGTCGACCGGATCGAACGACCAAGCACCGCCTTTCGTCGGCTGTTTAAACCAGTCCAGGCGCTTCGCTTGTTCCAGCCAGAACGTGTCCGGGTCTTCGACTGACTGCCGGTACATCGCGTCGTACTGCTCTGAAATGCAGTGCGTTGCGCGGTTTTGCTCTGGACGAATTACGAAGTCGTTGACGGTGCCATTCATGGTTCGAGTCCTCCTGTCACCCATCTTTACTACTCCTCTTCTGCGTCCAAGTTCTTTGAGACAAAGGTCTTACGACTATCCGCTAGCTGTGCGTTCAACACAGCCTCGGTCATGTTTGCCTCAACAATAACCGGGATGGGGATACATGACATGACAAAGGCGACTATGCGACCCTTGTTTCGTGCTGGCTTGCTCGCAGCGAGCTGCTTGTTGGCAACGCCTGCGATTGCGCAGGACGCAGCGGCTGAGGCCAGCATTGAAGATCGGCTTGACCGATTGGAAGCGATGGTTGGCGCTCTGATTGAGCGGATGGATGCTCAACAGGGCGAGATGGACACTACAAAAGCCGAGAATGCCGCAGCTGCAGAGCTTGCCATGGCGGAAACTCGCGCGCTGCAGGCGCGTCAGGCAGAGCTGGCAGAGCAAATCTCTGAGCCTAAGAAGCAAGAAGACAAGGGTTTCCGCGTTGGGAACACGACAATCGCCTATGCTGGCTATGTCAAAGTCGATGCGATTTCTCAGCGCACCAGTGGCGGTCAAGTCGGCACGGGTAGCATCGTGCGCGATTTCCTTATCCCGGGAGCGATCCCTGTGGGTGGTGAAGGCTCTGGTTTCGATACCGATTTCAGCGCGCGGCAATCGCGGCTGATCTTCAAAACCGCTACCGATGTCGGCGCAGAGCACACGCTTAATTCACAAATCGAACTCGATTTCATGGTTACGCCGGGAGGAGATGAACGCATCTCCAACAGCTATCAGCCACGTCTGCGGCAAGCCTTCATCACCTATGACAATTGGCTGTTCGGGCAGGCCTGGTCGACATTCCAGAATGTAGGCGCGCTGCCTGAAAGCCTCGACTTTATCGGCACGACACCCGGCACAGTGTTCGAGCGCCAGCCGATGATCCGTTACACAAAAGGCGGTCTGCAGATCGCCGTCGAACAACCTGAGACCACCGTAACCTCTCCCTCTGGTGGCCGGGTCCTGGCGGGCGACGACGCGCTCCCTGACGTTGTCGCCCGCTACAATTTTGCTGGAGATTGGGGCTCCATTTCGGCTGCCGGGATCCTGCGCAGCCTGCGGGTTCGCGATGACGATTTCGGAACCGGCAATGACAGCGCAATGGGTTACGGCCTGAGCCTGTCAGGCAAGCTCAAGCTGGGTAGCAAAGACGATTTGCGCTTCATGGCAACGGCTGGCGATGGATTGGGCCGGTATATCGGTCTCAACATCGTCAATGATGCCGCGATTGATGTGACGACGGGAGATCTCGATCCGATCTTCACCTATTCAGGCTTTGCCGCTTATCGCCATTTCTGGAGCGACAAGGTCCGCTCAACGCTGGGTGCATCCTATTTCAAGGCGGACAATCCGGTCTTGCTGACAAGCAATCAAGTGACGGATGAGAGCTGGAACGCGCTTGCGAATATCATCTTCTCGCCGGTCGCACCGCTCGATATCGGGATTGAGTTCATGTACGCGCAGCGCACGCTGGAAGATGGCCGCTCCGGCAATCTACAGAAGGTACAGGTATCAACGAAATATTCGTTCTGAGGCGCAATCCTCAGACGTCAGGAAGGTGGCTTGGCCAATCCTCGTTCAAGTATGGAACGGGCAAGGCCAGCCACCTTTTCTTCGTCAGTGCTTTCGCTCCACACCGCATAGCGCAGGCCCAGAAAGACGTTCATGCCCATCAGCGCCCAGGCATGAGCTTCATCCACATCATCACGCAATTCACCTTTCGCAGCACCTGCCTGCAAGCGCTCAAGAATACGCGCTGCTGTGCCTTCGTAGTGAGCGCGATAGGCCGCGGGGTCGACGAATTCGGATTCGTCGATGATGCGATAGATTTCCTTATGTTCAGCCGCAAAAGCAAGGAAGCTGGCAAGAGCGGTTTCTTCGATATCGAGCGCGCTAGGCTGGCCGCGTGTCTTTAGCTCTGCGACCGCTGATGCAGCGCCGCTTGCCACTTGGCCGCTCATGTCCTTGACCAGCGCTTGGAACAGCGCATCCTTGCTGTCGAAATAGGTGTAGAAGGTGCCGAGTGCGACTTCCGCACGCCGGGTGATCGAGCTGATGGATGCAGCGTGAAACCCTTTTTCACCGAATTCGACTGCAGCTGCATCGAGCAGCTTGCGCATAGTCTTGCGTCCGCGCTCAGTGCGCGGTGTCTTGTCCAAAACCGGTGCCGGATTATCGATCATGCGTCCCCTTCGTCACGGTCCCTAATACCAAAGTCGATCAGGCGCACGCAAGAATAAACTTGAAAGGTGGTTCAACTTTCAATAATGGAGCTTGCAATAAGTCTTGAAGGAGAGAGATCTTGGCACACTTCACTCAGCGTAATGCTGCGCGTTTTCTGATTGGTACCGCTGGTCTTGCGATGGCAGCCGCAATCGCACCTACAGCTGCGATGGCGCAGGATGGCGCTCCTTCCGAAGAAGCGAGCAATGACGATGCAGGCAATGTGATCGTTGTAACTGCGCGTCGCCGCGAAGAGCGCGCGCTCGATGTGCCGATTGCAGTCACGGCGATTTCGGCTGAGCAGTTGGAGCGTTCCGGAACGCTCGAAATCACGGAAGTGGCTCAGGAAGTTCCTAACCTCACCTTGGAAGTCAGCCGCGGCACGAACACGACGCTCACCGCCTTTATTCGCGGCGTGGGCCAGCAAGATCCCGTCGCAGGCTTCGAAGCGGGCGTTGGCCTTTATGTCGACGACGTCTATCTGAACCGCCCACAAGCCGCTGTGCTCGACGTCTATGATGTGGAACGGATCGAGGTTCTGCGCGGTCCGCAAGGTACGCTCTATGGACGCAATACAATCGGCGGCGCCATCAAATATGTGACGGCGCGCTTGCCTGATGAAACCCAGGTCAAGATCCGCGGAACCTATGGCTCCTACGATCAGGCTGACCTCGTGATCAGCGCCTCGACCCCAATCAGTGACAGCTTGCGCATTGGCGCGAGCGGCGCACGACTCTCGCGCGGCGGCTTTGGCGACAATCTGGAGCTCGGCACAGAGAACTACAACAAGGACGTGTGGGCTGCGCGCGGCACGCTTGAGTTCGACAATGGCCCGCTCTTCGTCCGTCTTGCCGGCGATTACGTGAAGGACAATTCCGAAGCGCGCCAAGGCGGCCGCTTGATCCCCGGCTTGTTTACCGGCGCGCCTGTGCTTGATGATCCATACGACACGCGCGCAGGTCTCGATATCGTCGATCAGGAAGTTGAAGCCTATGGCGGCTCGCTCAACATTGCAGTTGAGCTTAGTGACACGATAACATTGAAATCGATCACCGGCTATCGCGAAGACAAGTCTACGACACCAATCGACTTTGACAGCCTGCCAGAGGCTGATCTTGACGTGCCGGCGATCTATGAAAACGACCAGTTCAGCCAGGAGCTGCAGCTGCTCTACGAAGGCGACCGTTTGTCCGGCGTGCTGGGCGCATACTATCTCGATGCGAACGCGTTCACAGCCTTTGACGTGGCGCTGTTCACCACTGGCGCATTGCCATTTGTTGGTCTTCCGGGCCTGAACGCGCAGACGCTCGGTGATGTCGAGACTGAGACCTGGTCGATCTTCGGTGACTTCACTTATGACATCTCGGACCAGTGGAGCATTTCGCTGGGTGGCCGCTACACCAATGACAAGCGCACCAGCCGCGTTCTGCGTACGACATTCATCGGCGGCTTCTCCGATCTGTTTGATCCGGACAGCGCAGCCATTCCGATCGCGGTCACATCGGATTTCGAAGGCAGCGAGACCTTCAAGGAATTTACGCCGCGTGCTTCGATCAGCTTCCAGCCAAACGAGAACCACAACTTCTACTTCACCTATTCACGCGGCTTCAAAGGCGGCGGCTTTGACCCGCGCGGTCAGACCAGCTCTGCGCCTGATCTCGACGGTGATGGCGATATCGATTTCGACGACGAGTTCGAGTTCCTGCGCTTTGCGCCTGAAACGGTCGACAGTTACGAGCTCGGCTGGAAAGCATCGCTGCTCGACAATGCCGTGAATATCGCGCTCGCGATCTTCAAGAGCGACTATAATGATGTCCAGATCCCTGGCTCTGTCGGCGTCGACAGCGACAATGATGGCGTTTTTGAAAGCTTTGTCGGCATCACGTCCAACGCGGCGAGCGCAGACGTGAACGGCATCGAGTTTGAAGGCAATGCCTTGGTCGGACGCGACTTTGCAGGAGACGGCAGCCGGTTCTCGATCAACTGGTCGCTCGGCATTCTGGACGCGGACTTCAACACTTTCATCGATGCCTTTGGTGTCGATGTGGCTGACCAGCGAGTGTTCCAGAATACGCCTGACGTGACAGGGCATATGGGCTTCAACCTCGGCATTCCGGCGGGCAGCGGGATGGTCGATTTTCTCGGCTCTGTGTCGCTTCGCTCGGATGCGAGCCAGTTCGAAGTACCGAATGAATTCCTCGATCAGGACGGGTTTGCGCTCGTCGATGCGAGCCTTGTGTACACCGATGACAGCGATTTCTTCTCTATCGGAATTCACGGCAAGAACCTGTTCGACAAGCGTTACATCGTGGCCGGCTACAACTTCGTCGCAGGCGGAACGGGCGGTGCTCCATTCACGTCGACGCTGGGCTTGGATGGTACGCTGACAGGCTTCTATGGCGATCCGCGGCGGGTGTTCGTGACGGGCGAAATCCGCTTCTGATTTGAGGCGGAGCGGTGACTGAGGCAAAGCTCTACCGCGAGCATTTCTATCGTAGCGCGGACGGGACGCTTGATCTGTTCGCGCGCGACTACCCCGCAGATGAAGCTGGCGCGGACCGGATACCCCTGCTGATGATGCATGGGCTGACGCGCAATTCAGCCGATTTCGAGCCGCTGATCGCGTTGCTTGGAGCGGGAACAAGGCGAATGATCGTGCCCGACCAGCGCGGTCGTGGACGGTCTGATTACGATCTTGATCCAGCCAGCTACCGACCGGACGTTTACGCGGCCGACATGTGGGCGCTGCTCGATGGGCTGGGGATCGATAGAGTCGTTTGCATCGGGACTTCGATGGGCGGCCTCATCTCCATGGTAATGGGCGCGCAAGCGCCTGAGCGCATTCATGGCATCGTCCTGAATGACGTGGGGCCCGAAGTCTCCGAAGAGGGCCTCGAGCGTATACGCGGCTATGTCGGCCCTACAGAGCCCATTGCAGACTGGGTAGATGCGGCTGCTCGCTGCGAAGCAATCAATGGCAGCGCGCTGCTTGGCTTCACTCCCGATGACTGGATGGCATTTGCGAAGCGCGCGTGCCGGGAGCTGCCCAATGGCGTGATCGAATTCGCTTACGATCCCGCGATCTCTCAAGGGATGGCAGAGGACGACACCGCGACAGTGCCGCCTGATCTGTGGAGCCTGTGGGCTGCTCTGCGTGATATACCGGTCCTCTCGATCCGGGGCGCGCATAGCGATATCCTGACTGCGGAAACGGTGATTCAAATGGCAAAGCGACGGGACGGCGATATGGCCTATGTCGAAGTGCCTGATCGCGGCCATGCGCCAATCCTTGACGAGCCAATAGCTGCGGCTGCCATCAGCGGATTTCTCGCGCGCTGATCTCCAGCAAGGCCAGTTTGAGAATTTTCGCACACGGTTTGAGAATTTGACCCGTGTCATCATTGCTTCATCTTGCTATCGCAATAGCAAGACAGGATTGGATGATACGGAGTTTTTGATGCCTGCTGCGATGAACCGTCGCTCTTTCGTTGGAGCCACCGGCTCAGCTTTTGCTGCCTTGATTGCCAGCGGCTGCACAGTGCGCGCGCCGCAATCTACTGCGAGTGCACCGGCAGCGCCCGCCATACTGGCTGCTGACGTTTACGGGCCGCTCAAGGCCGATCCTGCAGGTATGCTCGATTTGCCAGAGGGTTTTTCTTACCGGCTCATTTCGAGCCTTGGCGACGCGATGACAGACGGCGGAACAGTGCCGGACAAAGCTGATGGCATGGGCTGCATCGATATGGGTAATGGGAAAATTGCGCTCGTCCGCAATCACGAATTGCTGCCCTGGGACGATATGGGCGGCGATGTCACCACCGGCTATGACACAATGCCCGATGGCAAGGTCATGGCTGGCGGTACGACCAACATCATCCTCGATGCGGAGACGCTAGCGGTCGAGAAACAGCATCGCACGCTTGCCGGCACGATCCGCAATTGTGCAGGCGGCACAACGCCGTGGGGCACTTGGCTCAGTTGCGAAGAGCCAGGCTCGCGGGGGCTTGAGCTGAAGAACCACGGCTATGCATTTGAAGTGCCAGCTGATGCAGACGGTCTGGTGGACCCAGTGCCGCTGAAAGCCATGGGCCGTTTCAACCATGAGGCGGCTGCTGTCGATCCTGTGACAGGCTATATCTTTGAGACAGAAGATATGAGCGACGGACTGATCTATCGCTTCATCCCGGCCGAAGCAGGACGCTTGTCGGCGGGCGGCAAGCTGCAAGCGCTCGCGCTGGTCGATGGACCGACAGACAGCCGCAATTGGGACGCCGTAACAATGAAAGTTGGCGAGAAGCATGCGGTGCGCTGGATCGATCTCGACGATCCGGAAAGCCCCAATGAAGACTTGCGCGCTCGAGGTGCTGCGCAAGGCGCGCTTGTCGTTGCGCGCGGTGAAGGCATGCATATGGGCGATGGCGAGGTCTACATTTGCTCAACCAGCGGTGGGGCTGCCAAGGTTGGCCAGATCTTCCGCCTGACGCCTGGCCGCAATGGCGCGGACGACATGCTGGAGCTGTTCTTCGAAAGCGAGAACAAGGACCAGTTCAACTATGGCGACAATCTCTGTGTGGCGCCCAATGGCCAGCTGATTGTTTGCGAAGACCAGTACACGGACGTGGTCGACAATCGTTTGATCGGGATCACGCCCGAAGGTAAAGCTTATGTGTTTGCGCGTCTTACCATGCAGACAGAGCTTGCAGGTGCGTGCTTCTCGCCTGATGGCAAGTGGCTGTTTGTAAACGCCTATTCGCCAACGCGGACATTCGCGATCCAGGGCCCTTGGGCAGAGAACGCTGCGTAAGGCGCTTCGTTGGAAATAGCGATTGGCGTTTTTCTGGCCGCAGCTTGGGCTGCTCAGGTCGGCACAGCCCGCGAACTGGTCGCGCATCTGGCGACGTCACTCGGGCGATCTTCCGGCTTGCTTCTGGTCGCGCTGATTAGCGCGATCCTGACGAGTGCCTTTACCGCTATGGCTGGCGCATGGTTTGCGCAGCAGTTGATTGGCGCAGAGCGGGCGGCCCTGATCGCAGGCGTTCTCGCCCTCTCGGCAGCAATGCTGCTGGGAAATCGCTCACTCACACTGGCTAAAGAACCGACGCGCTCGTTAGGCGCAATCTTCTTGGTCTTGCTCGCAAGGCAGGCATTGGACCCGGCGCGGCTGCTCATCTTTGCAGGGGCTGCGATGATCGCAGATCCAATTCCAGCTGGTTTTGGGGGATCAATAGGGTCTGCCGCCATGCTGTTGACAGCATGGTCCGTCCCCCAGCAGGCCTTAGGTAAGCGCGCCGCTCTCATCCTGCGCGTGACGCTGGCAGTGCTTGCTTTGGTAGTTGCAGCAATGGTCCTTTGGATTGGACTGAACATCGGCGCCTGAGCCAAGCTGCGCCAAGACGAAACAGACCCGAAAATAGCGGTGTATTTGTTGCTCGGCCGCTTTGTCCTTGCCTCGCGGGTTTGATACCAAGCTCGCAATGATACAGGCCGATATCGTATTGCGCGCAAAGCCCGGGGAAGTCGCTGACTGGCTTGAGAACAGGCTTTCGCACGCGCTTGGTCAAAGTGCAGATGCTCAAGTGGCGATTTGTGTGCCGGGAGGCTCGACGCCGTTTCCGATCATGGAAGAAATGGTGAAGCGCGATCTTGATTTTGCGCGACTGCATGTATGGCCGGGTGATGACCGTGTAGTGCCAGAGGACCACGAGGCGTCCAATACCGGCAAGATCCGCGCGCTATTCGAACCGGTCGGTGCTCGTGTCCACGCATTGAGCGAAGGCAGCGCGCCGCCGCGCTTTGCGGTCAGCTGGCTCGGGATGGGCTCGGACGGGCACATTGCATCGCTCTTCCCGAATACCGATCCGCAGGTCGATGATCCTCAACCAGTAAGGCGCTTAACCCCCGACCCGTTGCCGCCACATGCGCCGTTTGATCGCATTACGCTGACCATCCCCGCGCTCGTCAATGCGGACAATGTGCTGTTCACGCTTGGCGGAGCGGACGACAAATGGGATGTTTTTGACGGCGCGCTTAAGCGCAAGCATGATTTGCCCATCGCGCGCTTCCTCCATGCTGCGATCGCACAAAGCAGGAGGCCGGTTACATGCTTCGCTTGATGCCCAAACCCATGCACCGCGCCTTCTACCGCCTCGCGCATACGATGCGCACTTACTATTGGCGGATCACTCGACCGACCATCCATGGTTGCGCAATGATTGCGCAAAATGATGCGGGCGAAGTGCTGCTGGTGCGGCCTTCGTATGGCAAGCGCTTGTGGCAATGGCCCGGCGGCGGCGTGGCCGAACATGAGGATGTCGTCTCGGCGGCATCGCGCGAAGTGGTTGAAGAAACGGGATTGCAAGTGGAAGGCGTGCGTTCGCTCGGCGAAACGCGCAAGATGCTCTATGGCGCGACGAATGTCGTTCATGTGTTTGCAGGCTCTGCCAGAGGCCGACCGCGTTCTGACGAGCGCGAGATCGAAGAAGCCGGATGGTTCGCGCCTGATCGTTTGCCCAATCGGCGCAGCATCTATGTCGATGAATATCTGATCAATTACCGCGGCAGCCTGCGGATCTGATCTACAGCAGCGAAAGCTGCGCTGTGTCCTTTGGAGGGTCATTCTTCGATCCCTCGCGTTCCAAGTTCGACAAGGTCAGTCCCATCAGGCGGATCGGCATGGCGAGCGGCAGCGTCTCTTCAAGAATAGTATGTGCCGTCTGAGCGAAGGTCGCCTTGCTATCAACCGGGCCTGAAAGTGACTTGGACCGCGTTATCGTCTGAAAGTCGGTGTATTTCATCTTCAAGGTTATGGTCCGGCCCTTGGCGCCGGTTCGCTCAATCGAGTCCCACACTATGTCGATGATGTTGTCGAGAGTTTCGCGCAGCGCTGGGCCAGATGAGATATCTTCGCTGAATGTGCGCTCCCCGCCGACTGACTTGCGTTCCCGATGTGCGCGCACTGGCCGCAGGTCGATGCCTCGTGCAGCGCGATAGAGATAGTCAGCTGAGCTGCCGAAGTTCTGGCGCAGGAAGTCTATATCTTTTGCGGCAAGATCTGCGCCTGTCTCGATGCCAAGCCTGTGCATCTTCTCTTCGGCCTTGGGGCCGACACCGTGGAAGCGCCGCACCGGAAGCTTGGCCACGAAATCCGCGCCTTCACCCGGGCGGATGACGCACATCCCGTCAGGCTTGTTCTGATCGCTCGCGATCTTTGCGAGGAATTTGTTGTAGCTTACCCCCGCACTTGCGGTCAGTTTGGTCTTTGCGCGTATCTCTTGCCGGATGAGCTCTGCGATCCGTGTTGCAGAACCAATGCCGAGCAGATCGTCCGTCACATCGAGATAAGCTTCATCTAGGCTCAGCGGTTCTACATGCGGGGTATGATGGTGGAAGATCGCGCGGATTGTCCGGCTGGCTTCCTTATATGCGTCAAACCGGTGCCGCACGAAAATGAGATCCGGGCAAAGCCTTTTGGCTGTGACAGAAGGCATCGCGCTCCGCACGCCGAACTTGCGCGCTTCATAGCTGGCTGCGGCCACCACACCGCGTCCGCCTGATCCACCGACCGCGACGGGCTTGCCGCGCAGCTCAGGATCGTCGCGCTGCTCGACGCTCGCGAAGAACGCATCCATGTCGATATGAATGATCTTGCGTAGGCCCATATTGGTCTCCGCATCCCGCTCATCGCGAGAGTGATCATCATTAGAAGCGTCACTCGCCATGCGAACAAAGTAGAGTGCGGCGGCGCTTGAGGGAACCTCTCGCGCCATCAATCGCTGTTGCAACTCGAGCAGATCGCGCTTTGCAAACTGCAAGAACGCGCCCAAGGACATCGGAATGCTTTCCAAAGCCGCCCCATCAGATACTTTGAGTCAGCGCGAGCTGATCTTTCTGATGGCTATGATCATGAGCCTGCAAGCGTTCGGTATCGACTCCATGCTGCCTGCGCTCGGCATTATGGGCGAAGAGCTGGGCGGTGCTGGAAACGAACGGCAATATGTGATCGTGTCCTACTTCCTCGGTTCCGGAATTGGCGCGTTCATTCCCGGCGCTTTCGCTGATCGCTTTGGCAGGCGCCCTGTGCTGTTCTTCGGGCTTGCCAGCTATGTTGTGTTGTCGCTTGCTTGCGCGCTGGTCACCGAATTCTGGACACTGATCGCGATCCGCCTTGCTCAGGGGATCACATGCGCAGGGTTGAGCGTTGTGCCCACTGCGATTGTGCGCGACCGGGTGGGGGGCGACAAGATGGCGCGCATGATGAGCCTTATCATCATGATTTTCCTCGCTGTGCCCATCTTCGCGCCCGCGCTCGGTCAGTTGATCCTGATGGTGGCAGACTGGCGCGCGATCTTCCTGATGATGGCGTTCATGGGGTTGGCGGTTGGCCTGTGGGTGTGGTTCCGCTTGCCGGAATCGCTGACGAAGGAGAACGTCCAGGATATCGACCCAAAAACAATCCTCAAGAACATGGGCATCTCGCTCTCCAATCGGGTGTCGGTTGGCTATGTTCTTGGTGCCGCTCTGGTGTTTGGTTCGCTGTTCGGCTTCCTCAATTCGAGCCAGCAGCTAATCGCCGAAAGCTTCGGCGCAGGCGACTATTTCGCACTGATCTTTGGAGCTTCCATTGTCGGCATGGTCGTCGCGAGCTTTACCAATTCGCGCATCGTCGAAAAATTCGGTGCGCGCCGCGTCAGTCACTCGGCTGTGATCGGTTTTCTCATTATCAGCAGTCTGATGGCGATTTCAGCATGGGACGGCGAGCAAACCTTGTGGGAATTCGTCCCGCTTCTCGCGCTCAACATGACAGTACTGGGCTTTGTCGGTGCGAATTTCAGCTCCATCGCGATGCAGCCATTCCAGCATATTGCCGGGGCCGCTTCGTCCGCACAGACCAGCGTACGCATGATCACTGGAGCCGTTTTAGGCGCAGCGATTGGGCAAGCCTATGACGGGACTGCCCTGCCGCTTAGTCTCGCCATGGTCGCTTGCGCACTCGCAGCGCTTGCCATGGTGCTCTACAGCGAACGCGGTAAGCTCTTCCGCCGACCGAGCCAAGCACGCCGGTATATGATCCTGCACGATATATTGAGAGGCTAGGTTCCTGAACGAAGACGCCGCCAAGCAAGTTCGGCGAATTCGCACAGCAAGGGCCGCGTGTCGCGCGGGTCGATAATGTCTTCAACGTTGAAGCGTTCGGCGCTGCGGAAAGGCGAAGTGACTTTGTCGAGCCGCGCACGGATCGCTTCCAGTTCTGCAGCTGGATCTTCAGCGGCTTCCAGCTCGGACTTGTAAGCTACTTCAAGCCCGCCTGCGATGGGGAGCGAGCCCCAATCGCCCGAAGGCCAGCAGTAGCGGTACTGGAAAGTCTCCGCATTGCTCATCGCGCTCCCCGCAATCCCATAGGCGCGGCGCAGCACGACGCAGCTTAGAGGTACGCTCGCCTTATAGACCGCGTTCATGGCCTGAACGCCGTAGCGGATGGTGCCCGCCATTTCAGCTTCGCGTCCGATCATGAAGCCCGGATTGTCAACCAGATGGACGATGGGCAGGCGGAACTGGTCGGCGAGTTTGACGAAGCGTTCGACCTTTTCTGAGGTCTTGGCCTCCCACGACCCGCCGAGGAAACTCGGGTCGCTCGCGAGCACAGCCACGGGCCATCCATCGAGCCTCGCCAGCGCTGTGATGCAGGCCCGGCCCCACATCTGGCCTATCTCGAACACGCTACCTCGGTCGAACACCATTTCAAGGCAGCGGCGCATCGAATAGACCTGTTTCGGGTCGCGCGGGACAAGGCTGAGCAAGGCCTCCTCGCGCCGGTCAACAGGGTCTGCGCATTCGGTCCGCCGTGCATGCTGACCGACATGCTCCGGCATGAAGCTGAGGAAATGGCGCGCGCGGGCGAAGGCTTCTGCTTCGCTTGCAACCTCGTCATCGACCACGCCATTGCGCGTGTGAATGTCCGAACCGCCTAGGTCCTCTTTCGCTTGCTGATGGTTGTCCGAGCCTTTGTAGCTTTCACCAAGACCATCGACGACAGCAGGACCGGCAGCGAAAATCTGGGAAAGCCCGCGCACCATGATCGAGTAATGACTGGCCACGGTCCGCGCTGCGCCAAGCCCCGCCGTCGGCCCAAGCGCCAACGCCACGACCGGCACGCTATCGAGGTTTTTGACCACGTCTGACCAACCCGGAACAGCCGGGATGTAAGTTGCGCCGATCTGCTCGAGTGTCTTGACCGAGCCGCCGCCGCCCGTGCCGTCGATCATGCGGATGATGGGCAGTTTCAGCTCATGAGCCATCTTTTCGGCCTGCACCATCTTGCGGCTGATGCCTGCATCGGCGGCCCCGCCGCGAATGGTGAAATCGTCTGCTGTTGCGACAACCGGGCGGCCATTGATTGTGGCTTTGCCGAAGAGGAAGGGGGCAGGTGTGACGCCCGTCAGATCGCCGTTTTCGTCATACAGGCCCTTGCCCGCGATCTTGCCGATCTCTCGGAACGAACCTTCATCGGTGAGCGCCGCAAGCCGCGCGCGTGCATCCATTTTTCCGCGCCCATGCTGACGCGCGACCTTGGCTTCGCCGCCCATCTGCTCGGCAAGCGCTTCGCGTTGGCGCAATTCTTCGAGTTCGCGTTCCCAGCTCATTTTATCTGTTTCGGGCCATGGCCACCCGCTCCCTCCACCCTTCCACCCGGATCATCACTCCGGAGTAGCATTCGGGTGGAAGGGTGGAGGGAGCAGGTGGCCCCGTCAATCCAAATCAACGTCAGTGCAAATTAGGGCAATGGCGCGCCTCTTGAAGCCGCAAAGACCGAATACCATTCTGCGCGCGACCATTGGACCTGGAGCGCCTCAGTCGCCTCGGCAATGCGTGTCGCATTCTGAGAGCCGATGATCGGAATGATCCCCGCCGGATGCGCCATCAGCCAGCTATAGGCAGCCACAGCTCGATCGATCCCCTTGGCATCGGCGACAGCGCCCAGCGCGCGGGCGACGGCATGTTCGCGCTCGCTTTCCGGGCGCATCAGGCGCCCGCCGCCGAGCGGTGACCAGGCCATCGGCGTAAGCCCCATGCGTATGGCCTGATCCAGCTCGCCATTGTCAAACGGATCGATCCGCAGCGGCGATATTTCCGGCTGCGTGGTGGCAAGCGGCGTATCCAAGAAACGGCTCAGCGTCGTGATCTGCGCAGGCGTGAAGTTCGAGACGCCAATCGCGCGGACCTTGCCGCTGGCGATGGCGCTTTCCAGAAAGCCTGCGAGCTCTTGCGGGTGCGTGAGGATATCGGGCCGATGGATCTGGTAGAGATCGATCTGCTCGACCCCAAGCCGGGTGAGCGAGGCATTGAGCGCGCTGTCCATATATTCGCGCGACTGGTCATAGGGCAGCGGCGGCATGATCCCGCCTTTGCTGGCGAGCACAATGCGGCCGCGCAGCGAGGTGTCTTCAGCGAGCGCTTTACCAAACAGCGCCTCCGCATCGCCGAAACCATCCGTGCCGTTGAAACCGTAAATGTCCGCGGTGTCGAAGAAAGTGATCCCGGCATTGAGCACAGTGTTGGAAAGCGCGACGACATCGGAAGCGCTTTCGCAAGTCTCTGTCAGCCGCCACATGCCCCAGGCCAGGCTGCTGACTTCGATGCCCGATTTGCCAAGCTGGCGGCGGGCCCGGGTGAGGGCTAGCTCACTCATCAGATGCTGGCTCCACGACGCAGAGCACCGCCTCGACCTGCACTTGCCCGCCGGTGCAGGCCGCAAGTTCCGTGACGGTCCCGTCAAACGGCGCGGTGAGCGCGTGCTCCATCTTCATCGCTTCAAGCACCATCAGGCGCTGGCCCGCATTGACCGCATCGCCCTCGGCCACGTCGACCGCGATGACCTTGCCCGGCATCGGCGCGAGGATCGCGCCATCTGCGGCGGAGGCTACTCCGATTTCAAAGCGCGGTGGCGCTTCGAACAAGAAGGCCTCACCAAATTCGGTCACAATCACCTTCTGGTCTGAAATAGCAGAATGAAAAGGACCCGCCAGTCGGAAGCTTCCCACATTTTGATCTGCATTGCCGATCAAAGTCTGCCCGCGAGAAGATAGTACAACCGTTCGTTTGGCTGAGCCATTGAGACGAAACCCTAGTTGTTCCTCAGGCAATAATACTGCCGGCAAATCGTCAAAGGCAAAGTCTGCCTCGAGAAATGCTAATGCGGCGCGATCCGTTGCAGCCTTGCTAGGTTGCTCGGGCGGCATCAACAGCTCTCCAAGTTGCTCGATAAGACCAGTTGTTAGATTGGCCTGTGAGAAGTCCTCGCTACCAAGGCAAGCGTAAAGAAAACCGCCATTTGTGCGGACGGGTGAGACGAATGACTTTGAGAGTGTCCGCATAAGGTCAATGCGGGCAGTGTCGCGATCGCCTGAGTGCACGATGACCTTCGCAATCATCGGGTCATAAAAGGGCGAAATTTCATCACCTTCCTCAACCCCGGTATCAACACGCTCTTCGTCATGAAGATAGAAATGCTCCAACCGCCCCGTACTCGGAAGAAACCCCTTCGCCGGGTCCTCTGCATAGAGCCGCGCCTCAATCGCCCAGCCATTGATGCTCAATTCGTCCTGCTTCAGCGGGATCGGCTCGCCGCTGGCAACCCGCAGCTGCCATTCGACGAGGTCCACCCCCGTGATCTCCTCGGTCACCGGATGTTCCACCTGAAGCCGCGTGTTCATTTCCATGAAGAAGATACGGTCGGCGCGCAGACCTTCGCTGGCGTCGGCGATAAACTCAATCGTGCCTGCGCCCTCATAGTCCACCGCTTTCGCGGCGCGCACGGCGGCGGCGCAGATTTCTTCGCGGGTCGCCTCGTCCATGCCGGGGGCGGGGGCTTCCTCGATCACTTTCTGGTGGCGGCGTTGCAATGAGCAGTCGCGCTCGAACAGGTGGACGACGTTGCCGTGGCTGTCGCCAAACACCTGCACTTCGATATGGCGGGGTGAAGTGATCCACTTTTCCAGCAGCACTTCGTCATTGGAGAAGCTCGCCTTGGCCTCGCGTTTGCAGCTTTCGAGGCTCGCCTCGAAGTCTGCTGCGGCATCGACCTTGCGCATCCCCTTGCCGCCGCCGCCCGCCACGGCCTTGATGAGCACCGGATAGCCGATGGCGTCGGCCTCTTGCTTGAGGCGCTCGACCGACTGGTCCTCGCCCTCATAGCCGGGAGTGACAGGCACACCCGCTTCACGCATCAGTTTCTTGGCAGCGTCCTTGAGGCCCATCGCTTCGATGCTCGAAGGCTTCGGGCCGACCCAGATAAGGCCAGCGTCGATAACAGCCTGCGCAAAGCCCGCATTCTCCGACAGGAAGCCGTAACCCGGATGGATCGCCTCCGCCCCGGTTTCCTTCGCCGCCGCGATGATCTTCTCGCCGACGAGATAGCTTTCCGCAGCGGGCGAGGGGCCGATATGCACTGCCTCGTCTGCTGAACGCACATGCAGCGCCTTGGCATCCGCATCAGAATAGACCGCGACGGTGGCGATCCCCATTTCGCGCGCGGTGCGAATTATGCGGCAGGCAATCTCGCCCCTGTTGGCGATGAGCAGCTTTGTCATCATTGTGCAGGAACCTCAGGCGCGCCGAGCGTCGCGCATTCCTCAACCGCAGTCATGGTGAAGCTGGTATTGCCCACTTTCCACCCGTCCTCGGTCTTGACCATGCTCATGGAGTTGATGCCGCAATGGGTCGGTGTGCCGTTCAACAGGAACACATACGGGCCCCAGACATGCGCCATGTCGCCATCGATCAGCACGCTTTCATAATTCATATATTCATCGACCCCGGCCGCGCTGGTGAGCCATGCTTCGAGATGCGTCCCCGCCGGCACGATCATCGTGCGGGCGTTGTCGGGATCGCGCCGGTCATGGACGAAGATCACGGCTTCAGCGAGGAGCTCGTCAGCCAGCGCTGTCTTGTCTGGATCGCGCAGGGCTTCGAAGAACGCATCGGCTGCGGCGATGACATCCGCGCGCTCTTCGACGGCTGCGTCGCTATGGTCATTGGCGAGTGCGCCGGAGGCCAAGCCCAACGCGGCTACGATTGTCCAAGTTCGTTTCATACGAAACGGGTTAGGACGCGCGGCCCATTTCGGCAAGCTCTGTGCGCGTCCATTTGGGCATGGCTTCGAGGCTCGGCGGGCGGTTGCGCAAGGCCTCGAAGAAAGCCGCCGTCACATGCCCGATCTTCTGCGCCTTTGATGTGTAGACGCGGTGATCCCAAGCGGCAGTCCCCTTGGCTTCCACTTCGCGGCCGATCGCGGTGTAGATGCGCGCCGCAGACAGGATCGCCCAGCGGCTGCGGAAGGGAAGCTTGGCTGCTCCAATCCGGCTGGCCGCTGCGTGATGCTCCATCAGCGCGATGAGCCTTGCGGCCATGTCTGCCAATTCCTGCCGGTGATGCGGTTTGGTATGCTGGCCGGGCTCAATGTCTTCCTCGACCAGCCAGATGGCGGGCAGATAGCAGCGACCCACGGCATCATCCTCGACCACATCGCGCGCAATATTCGCAAGCTGGAAGGCAAAGCCGAGGTCGGCAGCGCGATCCAAGGTGAAGGCGTCCTCGCGCTTCACCCCCATCACCAGCGCCATCATCACGCCAACAGCGCCTGCGACATGCCAGCAATAGCGCATGAGGTCCGCTTCGCTGCGTGGGCGCCAGTCATCTGCATCAAGCTCAAACCCGGCAATGACCGCATCAGCATCTTCCATGGTCAGCCCGACTTCGGAGGCGACTTGTCCGAAGGCGTCAAAGGCCGGGTCAGCGGTCGGCTGGCCGTCCAGTGCCGCTTGTGTGAGCAGCCGGATGTGCTTGACCGCTTCTCCGATGTCGGACTGATCGCCCAGCGCGCCGCCCATGTCCTGCGCATCTGCCAAGTCATCGCACCGCCTGCACCAGGCGTAAAGCATCCAGACGCGCTCGCGGGTGGTTTTGTCGAATAACCGGCTGGCGGCGGAAAAGCTCTTTGAACCGTCCGCGATGGCCAAGCGGGATTTCTCGACCAGCGCGGCGCGGTGGCGCATTCCGCCGGGCTCGCGAATGGTCTCGCGCATGAATTGCGAGGGCGCGAGCGGGCGCTCTTTCACAGATCCTCGGCTTTCATCCGGAAGATCGGCGTATGCGGTACGTAAGCCTGCATTTTCTCGAGCAGGTCGGACATCTTGTCTGCATGGATCAGAATGTTCTGATGGGCAGGGCGCACAAAGCCGACATCGCCCATCTTCTTGTTGAACGCGATGAGCTCGTCAAAGAAGCCGAAAGCGTTGAGCACGCCGACCGGATCGGAATGATAGCCCAATTGCGCCCAGCTGATCGCTTCCCACAGCTCGTCCATAGTGCCGACCCCGCCTGGCAAGGTCACGAAGCCATCGGACAAGTCCGTAAAGGCTTGCTTGCGCTCATGCATGCCGGACACGACATGCAGCTCGGTGCAGTCGGTGTTCGCGATTTCGCTGCCAGCAAGCGCTTCAGGGATGATACCGATGACTTCGCCGCCTTGCTCTAGCGCGCCGGTTGCCACCGCGCCCATCAGGCCGAGCCGCCCGCCGCCATAAACGACGCCAATGCCCTTGGCAGCGAGAGTCATCCCGACATTGCGGGCGAGTTTAAGATAGCGCGGGTCCTCTGGCGAAGCAGAGCCGCAATAAACAGCGAGGCGTTTCATCAGGCGGTCTTTACCGCCAAGTCCTCCAGCATCAAGCCTGCGGTTGCTTTCGCGCTGCCGACAACGCCGGGAATGCCTGCGCCCGGATGCGTGCCTGCACCGACGAGGTAGAAATTGTCGATCACATCGTCGCGGTTGTGGCCGCGGAAGAACGCGCTTTGGGTCAGCACCGGCTCAAGGCTGAAAGCGCTGCCTAGATGCGCATTCAAATCGGTTGAGAAGTCGCTCGGCGCGTAATGGAACTTCGTCACGATGCGCTCGTGAATGTCGGGGATCAGGCGGCGGCCGATCTCGTCGAGAATGCGTTTCTCGAGGATCGGTCCGACTTCGTCCCAATCAACCGCCAGCTTGCCCTGATGCGCGACGGGAACGAGCGCGTAGAACGTGCTCTTGCCCTTGGGCGCCATGCTGGGGTCAGTCACAGTCGGATGGTGCAGGTAGATCGAGAAATCCTGCGGTAGCACGCCGTGATCGTAAATATCCTGCAGCAGCCCTTTGTAGCGCGGCCCGAACAGGATCATGTGATGCGCGATGCCCGGCCAGGTTCCGTCGAGCCCGAAATGGACCACGAACAGTGACGGACTGAACTTCTTGCGCGCCAGAGACTTTGCATATTTCTGACCGCGCTTCGAACCCGACAGCAAGTCCTTGTAGGAATGCATGATATCGGCATTGCTTGCGACGGCATCGAAGCGTTCGCGCCAACCGCTTTTGGTTTCGACTTCGCTCGCTTTCGTGCCGATGGTGTGAACCTGAACCACCGGATCGCCCACGCGGATCGTGCCGCCGAGGCGTTCAAAATGGCGCACCATGCCTGCGATCAAGCGATTGGTCCCGCCGCGCGTCCACCACACGCCGCCATCCTTTTCCAGCTTGTGGATCAGCGTGTAGATCGCAGAAGTCTTCATCGGATCGCCGCCAACGAGCAGCGTGTGAAAGGAAAGCCCTTCGCGCAGCTTCTCGTTCTCAATGAAGCTCGACACCATCGAATAGACGCTGCGCCAGGCCTGCTTCTTCATCAGAGCAGGTGCGGCCTTCAGCATGGACTTGAAATCGAGGAACGGTTTGTGACCAAGCTCGAGATAGCCTTTCTCGTAGCATTGCTCTGAATACTCCAGGAACCGCTGATAGCCGGCGACGTCGGCTGGATTGAGCTTCGCGATCTCGTCATTCAGCTCATTTTCGTCGTTGGAGTAATCGAAATTGGTGCTGTCAGGCCAGTTGAGCCGGTAGAACGGCATGACCTTCATCAGTTCAACATCTTCGGCCATGTCATGGCCGGACAGCGCCCACAGTTCCTTCAGGCAGTCAGGATCTGTGACAACGGTCGGCCCGGCATCGAAAGTGAAACCGTCTTTTTCCCAATAGTAAGCCCGGCCACCCGGCTTGTCGCGCGCTTCCACGATTGTCGTTTGAATGCCAGCGGATTGCAGCCGGATCGCGAGCGCCATCCCGCCAAACCCGCTGCCGACGACGCAAGCGCGCTTGCCGTCATATTTGCCTTGCTCGGCAGAGGTCAACGCGCCGTCTCCGGCTGTGATGTCGTTATTGATCGTCGTTTCGACATTCATGCCGGTTTCTCCGTCGAAAGGGGCGTGCCGCGAGACAGCAACGCTTTGATAGCCCGCGAAATAGGTACGGGCGGTTCGCCGCTCAGGATGCGGACCTTGTCCGACCAGGTTGAGCCGCCTGCATAGAAGCGTTCGACCAGATCATCGGACAAGTCATAGAAATGCTGGAACACCACAACTCGTTCCTCGGGATTGGCCGCTTCGAAAAGCATGCGCGAGAGCAAGCGGTAAAAGCCGGTGCGGCGCCAATGCGCATCAGCGCGTTTCTGGCAGAAGGTGGCGAGCTCGTTCGCGGTGGTGGATGGCGCGCTTTTCAGCAGCTCTGCAATAGCGAGCGCATTCTCCACAGCGAACGGCAAAGTATAGCTGGTGAGCGGGTGTGAAAAGCCGCCTTGCGCGCCTGCCATGGCGACACCCGGCACGCGCCGGTCAGCCAGCGCCGCGTTCAAGTCACCGCCTGTCAGTACGGGCAAAATCCCTGTCTCATGCGCCATCACCTCGCCGTGCCAGCCGTGACGCGTGGCATAGGCTTGCGTGCGGCTCCACAGCTGGTCCTTATCCATCTTCGGGTGATCGGCATAATAGGTGTCTTCGACGAAAACTTCCGTCTCGCTCAGCGGCAGGACATAGACGAAGCGATAGGCGGAGCCATTACCATGCGGTGCAATCTGATCGACGGTTGCGTCCATGATGACCGGCCGCGTGAGCCCGTGCGGCTCGTCGCATTGGATGTGCTGGCCGAGAAAGACCTGCCATCCGCCTGCAAGATGCGCGCTCGGCTTGAAGGTCCGGCAGTCGACCACGCGTTTGGCTTCGATCCGCTCACCCCCTGCCAGCGTAATTCCGCAGTCATCGAGCGCCTCGACCCGCGCGCTGAACCGCACGCTTTCAGCAGGCAGCTCGCCAATCAGCTTGCGGTGAAACTCCTCGCTTGTGAGCGAGCGGTAAGAGGTCTCCAGCGTCTTCTCGTATTTGGGAAAGGCGATGTCATAGCCTTCATCCCAGCGATTGATCGCGAACGAGGCAAGCAATGTGTCGCCATCTTCGCCAAGATCTGTTTCAAACCAGCTCCAGCGGTGATTGCCGCCGAGAACTTCGCCCGCTTCCAGAACGATGAAGCGCACATCTGGCGCGCGGCGATGCAGCGCGAGCGCGATCAGCCCGCCAGCAAGCCCGCCGCCTGCAATCGCTACATCATACGCCCGTTCGCTCATTACGCAGATGCCCTAGGCCAGCGCGCAAAGCGGGGCAATGGAAAGTGAACGCTTAACCCTGAGGCTTTTCTGCCCCGGGAACGCTTTCGGGCGGACTGCCCAGCACAAAAGTCTTCGCGCCTTTCGCGGTTTCCATGGTTTGCAGCATGCGCAACTGTGCAAGCTGGGGATTGTCCGCGAGGTTGCGTGCCGCGTTGGCAAGCGCGCGCAGGGATGCCTGTTCAGCGCGCGCCCGTTCCAATCCGGCTAGGCCCTCGCGCCGCGCGCGCTCGACTTCCGTGAACATTTTGCGCACTTCAGGAGGCAAAGTGATCGAAGTCAGCAAAAGATTATCGAGCTGGACCCCGGGCAAAACCTTGGCGACTTCAGTTGAAACGCCTTCCAGCGCGCCTGCTGGATCGTCCAGGAATTCCTCCAGCGTTTTCGCAGCGACCGCTTCCATGATCCCGTTGGAAAGCACAGGGTTGAGTAACGACAGGCGCATTTCAGGCCCAGTGTAGAACTGCGCCATGTCCTTTGAGATTGGCGGGGTTCCTTCGTGAAATTCGCGGGCATTTGCGATTGTAACGAGCGGCGTAACCATGACACGAAAGGAAAACTGGTCCTTACTAATGACTTCAAACACGTTCGGGCTGAGCGCAGTTGCCACGGTAGCAATTACGACAAGTTGCTCGCTGCGAAGCGGATCAAACCTGCGATAGACCCCAGGCTCGAGCGCTTCAGCGAACACCTCGTTGCGATAGAGCAGTCCCGAATGACCAGCTGGCACAGTGTGCTTCACGAATCCCGCCCGCAAAAACAGCGCGAGAACCGCAAGAATGACAACGCCCGCAAGCAAATCCCAGATCATTCATCCCCCCAATTCTGTCTGCAATCGATAGACACCCTCTGCTATCACAACCGAGCGGCGGGAGCCCGAAGCCCGCAAAGCCGCTCGACGGCTGCCGCGCGAAGCGGCTGACAGCAGAGGGTGCCCTTTCTTGGATCGAGTAAGAGTCGATTGCACCCATCTGCTGGGATAGCCGCGCTTTATGTGTGACCTGTGGCCCGCGCCCGACAATCCCGTGGAGGGGAGTCGAACCCCTCAAAGGTGTGTGTCGATCTCTGTTGCCCTCTTGTCAACCGGCAGGGCGCACACAGCTCATATCCCCAGACGCTTGGCGTGCCCTACTTGCCAAGCGTCGCATGCTGATTCATCTCTTGCGGCCGATGGGCACGCTCATACCGAACCGCAAAACGATAATCGTTTCTCTCGTACTGACAGTGGCGACTGTGCTGATCCTGCTCGCCATGGGGCGCCCGCCGATCTGCGAATGCGGTTACGTCAAACTCTGGCATGGCCTGATCAACGATGCGGGCAATTCGCAGCATATTTCGGACTGGTACACGCCCAGCCACATCATCCATGGCATGATATTCTATGCGCTCGGTTGGTGGATCTTCGTCAAGCGCGGCTGGGGCGGGGCGAATGCGTTTCGATGGGGCTTGCCGCTCGCGGTATTTCTCGAAGCATTCTGGGAAGTGCTGGAGAACACGCCGCTGGTAATTGACCGGTTCCGCTCTGTCACAGCCAATTTCGGATATTCCGGCGATAGTGTGCTCAATTCCTTCGCCGATATTGGCTGGATGAGCTTCGGCTTCTGGCTGGCGCTGCGCTTGCCTGTGAAAGTGACCATCGCCCTTGCTCTTGTCGGCGAGATCGTTGCGGGCTGGGTCGTGCGGGACAATCTGACGTTCAACGTGATTATGCTAGTTTACCCGATTGAAGCAATCGCGGAATGGCAAGCGGCGAGCACTCACGGATAGTTCATCTGCCCTGTTTCAGACACTTGGCCGCGATCAAGGCGAGGAACGCTTTCCTGCACCGATCGCTTGATGGCTGAAGTAGAGCACAAGGCAGAGTCGCAATGATACGGACCGGATTTCTCAGCGCCGCGCTGGTCGGCGGATTTGCTACGCCTGCGCTGGCGGACGAGCGACCAGAAAAGAGCGACACCGCTGCCGAAGAGTACGAGGCCCAAGCTGAAACCCGTCAGGAGGGCCCGCCGCCCGGCGGCCAAGGTGGTCCGCCAGGTGGCCGTCCTCCGAGTGTGTTCGATGGCGACTGGGTAACAGTGGGTGTCGGGGTAGGTGTTGGCTCGAGCTATTCTGGCTCCGATGATTACCGGATCTCGCCAGCGCCCGTCCTGCAAGGCAGCATTGGCGGTATCCGGCTCGCGCCGCGTCCGGCAGGGCTGGCCGCTGACTTCATTCCTGATGGCGAGGGGCGGATCACGTACAGTTTCGGCCCCAGCTTCCGCGTGCGCAGCGACCGCGCGGACGATATCGAGGATGAAGTCGTCGAGCTCGCTGGCGAACTCGACCGTGCATTCGAGCTGGGCTTTTCCAGCGGCATCGGGATCAGTCAGGTATTCGGGCGCGCCGACAATCTCGGGTTCGAGCTGGATGTGCGGTGGGATGTGGCAGGCGCGCATTCAGGCCGCGTGATCGAGCCGCAGATCGCTTACTTTACGCCGATCAATCGCGGGATGATCGGTATTTTCAATCTGAGCGCGCAATTCGTCGATGACGATTTTGCGGACTATTATTACTCGGTCGATGCCGCGCAAAGCGCAGCGACAGGTCTTGCACCATTTCAGGCTGAAGGCGGGCTCAACAGCATCGGCGCGAACGCGCTGCTGATCATCGATCTCGACGGCAACCTCGCCAATGGCGGGCTGTCAGCGGTCGTCATTGGCGGCTATTCACGCCTGCAAGGCGATGCGGCGGACACGCCCTACACGAGCGTGCGCGGTGATGCGAACCAGCTCTTCGGCGCGCTGGGAATTGCATATACGTTCTAAGTGCGTGGGCGACGGTAGACTCGTGTATGGCGTTCGTCCTGCTTCAGCTTGACCTGAGCTTTGCCCTCGGCTCTTGCAGTTTGTATGAAAACAGTCTTTCCCGTTCCAATTATACGGAGCTTCCGTCCACATTTCATTGCATTCGCAGTATTATCTTTCTGCGCCACACCATTCATTGCCCAAGCGCATGATCCTGAAACAGGTCGAGCCAGCGCGATTGCGAATGAAGGTGTGATGGTTGAGGCAGGCGATGCCAAGATCCTGTTCGATCCGCTGTTTCAACCAGGCCTGCGCCCTGTGATGAATGATGAATTCGCTGAAACGATTATCGATGGGCTTGCGCCCTATGAAGGTGTCGACGCTGTTTTCATCAGCCATGCGCATCGCGATCATTTTCATGCCGATTATATCATCCGCTTGCTTGCGGCTCAAAAAGACCTGCGGTTGTTCGTCCCGACGCAGGTCGCCGCAATGCTGGAGGCTCATCCCGACTGGAAGCTTGAGTTTGATGAGCGTGTTAAGAGCGTCGACCTGGCGCCAGGTCATTCGCTGCGCTATACGCTTGGTTCGATGCGTATCGATGCCGTGCGCGTGCCTCACATCGGATATCCCAATCGCAATGCGGGTCTCGAGAATATAGTCTTCCGCGTGGCGCTCACACCCAATCATCGCGTAATGCATCTCGGCGATGCCGACGGTCAGCCCGATCATTTCGCACCGCATGAAGCTATGTTTTCAGAAGCGCGCACCGGAATGGCCTTCGTTCCATACTGGATGCTGTTGGAAGACAGCGGACGCGAAGTGATCGGTACCATGCTCAACGCGGAAAAAGTCATTGGAATTCATGTTGGAACCCGCGCAAACCCTGAAGATGCGAGCGCTGAGCTCATCGCAAGTGGAGAGGATTATTTCTCGAAACTTGGTGAAACACGAGTCATTCCTGAGACCTCTGGACCAGAGCAAGAATAGCGCCTAACACCAAACCATCCCCGGGGAGCCAGCGAGTCCTTTGCTGGATAGTGGCTGAGAGGGGCGTGTCGCAGCGCCCGACCCGTTGAACCTGAACTGATTAACATCAGCGGAGGGAGTGGGCGGCCTCGTATTTGCGATAGCGCCCGAAGTCTCTTTCGCTGGCTGAGGAGACTTTGCGCATGGCTGATATCAACTCCCCCATTGAAATCGGTGTAACCACCGGCCCCATTCGCGGCAGCCGCAAGGTCCACGTGGGCGCGCGCACTGGTAGCGGCATTCGCGTCGCCATGCGCGAGATCGACCTCGAAGGCGATGAGCCGAGCGTGCGCGTCTACGACACGTCCGGCCCTTACACCGATCCCGACGTTGCGATCGACATCAACCAGGGGCTTGAGCAGAAACGCCGCGAGTGGATCCTCGCGCGCGGCGATGTCGAGGAATATGACGGGCGCGAGGTGAAGCCGGAAGATAACGGCCAGCTTGGGCCAGATCGCTCTGGCGGTGTGCCCGCGTTTCCTAATGTGGTGAAGCGGCCGCTGCGGGCCAAGGCCGGCATGAACGTCACGCAGATGCATTACGCTCGCCGCGGGATCATCACTCCGGAAATGGAATATGTCGCCGAGCGCGAGAATCTGGGCCGCGAAATGGCGGCGGACCTGATCGCTGCCAATCGCGAGGGCGCGGAGAGCTGGGGCGCGCAGATCCCTGATCTCATTACGCCCGAATTCGTGCGCGACGAGGTCGCACGCGGCCGCGCGATCATTCCCAACAACATCAACCACCCCGAAAGCGAGCCGATGGCGATCGGGCGCAATTTCCTGGTCAAGATCAACGCCAATATCGGCAACTCCGCCGTCGCATCCGACGTCGCGAACGAAGTCGACAAGATGGTCTGGTCGATCCGCTGGGGCGCGGACACGGTGATGGACCTCTCCACCGGTCGCAACATTCACGATACGCGCGAATGGATCATCCGCAACTCGCCCGTTCCGATTGGAACCGTGCCAATCTATCAGGCGCTCGAAAAAGTCGGCGGCGTCGCAGAAGACCTCACCTGGGAGATTTTCCGCGACACTCTGATCGAACAGGCCGAGCAAGGCGTCGACTATTTCACCATCCATGCCGGTGTGCGCCTGCCTTACGTCCCGCTCGCTGCAAACCGCGTCACAGGTATTGTCTCACGCGGCGGCTCGATCATGGCGAAATGGTGCCTCGCGCATCACAAGGAGAGCTTCCTTTACGAGCACTTCGACGAGATCACGGAGATCATGAAGGCTTACGACATCGCCTATTCGCTGGGCGATGGCCTGCGCCCCGGCTCCATCGCGGACGCCAATGACGAAGCGCAGTTTGCAGAGCTCTATACACTGGGCGAGCTCACCCACCGCGCGTGGAAGCAGGACGTGCAGGTGATGATCGAAGGGCCGGGCCACGTGCCTATGAACAAGATCAAGGAGAATATGGACAAGCAGCTGGAGGTGTGCGGCGAAGCGCCGTTCTACACGCTTGGCCCGCTCGTCACCGACATTGCGCCGGGTTATGACCACATCACCAGCGGCATCGGCGCGGCACAGATCGGGTGGTACGGCACGGCGATGCTTTGCTACGTCACGCCGAAGGAGCATCTGGGCCTGCCTGACCGTGATGACGTAAAAGTGGGCGTTGTCACCTATAAGCTCGCCGCGCACGCAGCGGATCTGGCGAAGGGGCATCCGGCCGCAAAGGTGCGGGACGATGCGCTGTCAAAGGCGCGGTTCGAGTTCCGCTGGCGCGACCAGTTCAACCTGTCGCTCGATCCCGATACGGCGGAGGATTACCACGACCAGACGCTGCCGGCAGAGGGCGCGAAGACCGCGCATTTCTGCTCCATGTGCGGGCCGAAATTCTGCTCGATGAAGATCAGCCAAGAGGTGCGGGACTTTGCGGGCAAGCAAAACCAGAGCGCGGACGGCTTCCTTGAAAGCGGGCAGTCCGGCGCAGAGGCGGCTCAGGCGAGCAAGGAAGCTGCGCTCAAAGGCATGGCGGAGATGGCGGAGAAATATAAGGACATGGGCCAGAAGCTGTATTTACCGGAGGGGTGAAGGGGTATTATGTTCGGGCGATTACGGGTAATTCCAAAACTGGAGGATCGTTCGGAATCAAACCCGTCGGCCACTTGCTCCCGGGTGTACTGCCTCGAAGATTGCGCTCGAGATAGGTCTTCTTTTCTTTGTCGAGCTGATCCCACCAGCTTGGATTGACAAACAAGTTGTCACAGGTGTCGAATCCGAATTGGATCAATGCAGATGCGAGGTGACTTTCTGGAACCGCGTGAAGCGTCTCCAAGAATCTGGCATTCTGAGGTTTCTTGTCCAGCCACCCGAACACTGCGCAGGTTTTTCCGGAAATCGGTAAGATATTGAATCCTAGCAAAGCGAGGCTACCCCTTGGCGCATCAAGAGCTTGCAATTGGTTGCCCTCGAAGTCGAACTCCGGAATGAAAACTCCTGAAGTCGCGATCGGAAGTAAGCCATCGAATTTCACGAACGACCACGAAAAGTTGGAGCGATCACCACTCAGTAGTGCTGCGTCCCAATCATCTTTTGATCTGAGATGCTCGGCGTAACCCAGCGAGGTGCTGAAAATCGAAGCAGCGAGCAGTTGCTGAATCCGAGCTTGCTCCGGGAATGCCTGCCCGCGATCCATATTGTCTCGACAGAAATGCAAGGTCTGGAGCCCAATTTTCTTCGTGTAGACTTCGAAGCACAGGGCTCGATAACTTAGCAGAAATGCTACATTCTCGTTTGGCTGATCGGCGCTTTCAGCTGGTTTAAACGTGCGGTTATCATGATCTGCGCAAAAGCCGTAAAACGTAGACGCCTTCTTAATACCGACTTTTTGCAGCAGATTTGAACCACTTGCCGGGCTAGAATCCCGCGCGGAGAGAACATGCCGATCCTCGGCAAGAGCGATCAACCCGGTGCGTTTCTGAATCGTGTGAGCGGCGCAAACAGTATCGGAACAGCCGGCAGGTGCACTAGGGTGGAGGCAGAATTTGGTAGTCTTCGCCTCTTCGTAAAACCTTGCGTTAAATGCACTGAGAGGAAGGGGTGATTTGTCAGAGCGCAGACGATGACAATTCTTCCATTTTCTCCCAGACCGACACCAGCAAATCTCATTTCGCTTCATTTGCTCCGTAGGTTCTAACGGAGCGTACTCGTCAAACGGGTTATTCAGAATTGCCATTGGCAACAAGTTAAGTGTGGTTGGTCCCAGCGCAAGTAATACGAACGTCTGTGGAGAATTGGGTTTTTACCCTTAGTTGCTTCAACAAGAAATTACAGTTATAACACCCGTATGAACAAGCCGCTTAAAATCACCAAGATCGGCAATTCTGCCGGGATCGTCCTGCCCAAAGAGGTGCTGGCGCGCATGCGTGTGGGCCTGGGGGACGAAGTCTATGTCACTGAAGCGCCCGATGGCATTCGCATCACAGTGACAGACCCGTCCTTTGCCAAGAAGATGGAAGTGGCAGAGCAGATCATGCGCGAAGATCGCGATATCCTGCGCGAGCTTGCCAAGTAACCTTCGTTGAACGTCCGTATTGAACCGGTCTGGCTTGACGCCAAAATCGCTGCTGCGATCCATGATCGTCAGCTGGCTGAACATGGCGGCCCCATAGGTGTGCGCGATGCCGGAGCGCTGGAAAGCGCGTTGGCGAGACCGCGTAACCAGTGGGAGTACGGGGAGAGCGATCTGTGCGCGCTCGCCGCTTCCTATGCCTTCGGGATCGCGCGCAACCACCCTTTCACTGATGGTAACAAGCGCACTTCCTGGGTCTTGGCACGCACTTTCCTCGCGCTGAATGCAGTCGAGCTGACCTTTGATCCGCTAGATGCGTTATTGACTGTGCAATCCTTGGCTGCAGGCGAATTGTCAGAAAACGAACTGGCCGCATGGTTTCGCGGTCACTTGGCCTGACCTCACTGTGCGGGCTGCGCAGTCATCCGAACCAACCCCCAGTCATACCCCAGCTCCTTCACCCGGGCTTCCAGCAGCGCGCGTAGCTCCGCATCAGGTTGCGGTTCGCGGGTGAGCATCCACAAATATCGCCCGCTTGGCTCGCCCACGATGGACCAGTCGTACAATCCATCCGCGCCTGCCTCGCCGCGGTCGAGCACCCAATAGTCGCCATAGAACGGGCCGAAGAAGCTGACTTTCAGCTTTGCCCCGTCCGAGCCTTCGACCACTTTTGCCTTGCCGGTCGACTGGTCAAACTCGCCTGTCAGCGAACCCTTGCGGCAGGAATTGACGACCTTGATCTTGCTGTCCGGATCGCCGGGATCGCGCAGCGAGTACTCCGCCGTCACGCCTTCGCAACCCTTCTGAAACGGCGCTTCGTAGCGGGCATACTCGTACCATTTGCCGAGATAGGCCTGCGTTTCGACAGGCTTTGCGGGCTGCGGCACGCTGGCATTGCCGACCGGGCCGGGGGAGCCAACACAAGCGGTAAGGGCAAGGCTGGCCGCGATGGCAGCGACGCAGAAAAACGAGCGGGTAGGGGACATGGTCATGCAGCCTCAATCCACGGGCCTCGCCCAAGTTCCGCTGGCCCAGGTCCGCGGAACCGCTAGGCGCGCGCCAGTTTGACCAGCAATTTGTCGAGTTCCTGCAGGAAACGGCTGCGATCGGCCTTGCTGAAAGGCGGCGGGCCTCCGCCTATTCCGTCCATGCCGGCGCGCAGGTCCGCCATGATCGCGCGGGTCGCAATCGCGCTTCCAATGCTCGCCGCATCGAACGGTTTGCCATTATGCGCCAGCACGTTCGCACCTGCTTTCAGGCACCGCTCGGCCAGCAGGATATCGCCAGTGATGACGATGGCGCGCGCATCGGCATTCTCCGCAATCCAGTCATCGGCGGCGTCGAAGCCGTCATCCACCACTACGCGTTTGACCCGCTCGCTCACCGGCACGTGGAAAGCCGAATTGCTGACGACGCGGACATGCGCCTTGTGCCGTTCAGCCACACGGTAAACCTCCTCCTTCACCGGACAGGCATCGGCATCGACAAGGATGGTGATCGGCTGGCTCATTACGTTTGAGGGGTTACCGCCGCCAGGGCGGATTGGCCACGCCTTTCCTACTCCAACGTTTTGTGCCTTATCCTCGCGGATGAGCGATCCGACCCACACCCCAGAGAGCACTGGCGTAACCCTCCCCGCAACCACTAGCGTCGGCGCGGCCTCGCCCGACAGCGCGCTTCCCTATGCGCAGCGTCACGATGGCTGGACGCCTGCCAAACAAGCCGAATTCCTCCATGCGCTGGCCGAGACCCACAGCGTCGCCAAGGCTGCGCGCGCCGTCGGCATGAGCCGACAGTCCGCCTATGGACTGCGCGCACGGCTCAAAGGGGAGCCGTTCGACTTTGCCTGGGGCGCTGCCTTGCGCTGCCGCTTCGATGCGCTCGCCGAAGTCGCCATGGACCGCGCCATGAACGGCGTGGAAGTGCCGCATTTCTATCGCGGCGAACTGGTCGGCACGTCGCGCAAATATGACGAGCGGCTCACTTTAGCGATGCTCAAAATGCGCGAACGGTTCGGCCCGCCGCGCATGCCGGACTGGCATTGCGGTGCGCGGTACGAGCGCGATGATTTTGCGGCTTTGGTAAAACGCGTGGAAACCGGCCCTGCTACCTGGGCCGAGCAGGCCGCGGTCGAATATGAGGACGCGGTGCGCCAGCTCGAACTGGAGCAGGAACAGCTTGATCGCGAAGAGGAAGAATCCTGGAACAGCGATGATTGAGAAGGCAAGCGAAGGCCGGAAAACTTTCGCGGAGTTTTCAAAAAATAGGAAAAGTGTCAACTTTGTTGGAATGGGGATAAACGGCAGAATTATGCGGGTTTGAGGCCAATTTCGCGAAGTTGACAGGTGTCAACTTTGTCAACTTTGTTGGAAAGGGGTGGAGGAGGAGCTCAGGCGGCCAATCCGGCCTCGCGGATCACGCCTTCGATCTGCTTCTTCACCCCGAAGAATCCGGCTTTGGCATGCGGCCATGTGACGCGCTGGACTTGCGGTAGGAGGAGGGTGAGTTCGCCGCGACCAGAGAGCGTTTCCAACTCCGGCCAGAGAGCATCGCGGGTCCAGCCGGTCGGCAGATATGGCGTGATTAGGTGGGAGATGCCGTACTGGTCGAGGAGCGCTGCAAGCTCGCCTTCGCTGCTCCATTCGGCGGTCGGGCATCGGAACGCTTCGCCCGCGTCAGCAAGGCCGCTGCGCACCGCGCCATGCGCGAAGTCCCGTGCAGCGTCACTGGTCGGCAAGGGGGAGCGCGCCTCGGGACGCGCCGCGCCAATCACAAGAACCGGGGCTTGCGGCAGGTCGAGCGGGACATGGTGTGCCGCCTCGTCATGCAGCAACAGGGCGTAGGGCTGCTCGAGCGAGACTGGCGTGGTTGGTAGGTCAAGCTTCTGGCGGGCATGCTCCTGCGGCTCCTCAAGCGGGGGTGCTTCGCTCGCGAGGCCCTTCGCTTCCAGCGGGCCATCCGGATGGTTCTCGGTATATTGCGCGATATTGCCAGCCCGCGCGAGATATGTCTTGCCTTTGGTGTGCAGGCCCCCGACCCAGCGCCAGCTTAGCGTGTTGGAGGCCGCATCGCCGTCAATCAAATGGCGTAGAAAGAAGTCCGCGCCGAGCGTCCAGTCGAGCTTCAGAGTGAAGATCCAGATGCTCGCAAACCACATGCGGGCATGGTTGTGCAGGTAGCCGGTTTCTGTCAGCTCACGCGCCCAATGGTCGAAGGCGGCAATGCCGGTGCGGCCTTCGCACGCTTCGGCGTAGGCTTTGGAGAGGCCGGAATTGCTCTCGATGTCAGCCAGCGCGGCGTCGCGGCTGTCACAATAGGATCGCCATATGGAAGGACGCTGTTCAAGGTAGCCCTTGAAGTAGATGCGCCAGAAGACTTCGCTCACGAACTTGTCGGCGGCGGAAGGCGAATGCTCGGCGAGCACGCGCTCCAGCATTTCGGTCTCGCTGATGAGGCCCGCATGCAGCCACGGCGAAAGCTGCGAAACATTGCTTCGCTCAGGCCCGTTATCGTGGTTGCGGACGTTAGCATAGTGGCGTCCGGCGCGCGGCAGGAATGCTTGCAAACGGGCGAGGGCGGTGGTGCGGTCGGGTGTCCATGTCATTGCCTTGCAAGAACCGTCAGAAATCGCCACGGTTCCACCCGATTCCGCTGGCATTCAGCGCGAGAGACCCCATCTCGAAGTCGTAACAGGGGCGTTATCGAGAGGAGCACATTCAATGCAGTTTCAGTTCAACTCCGACAGCTCTGTGATGGGCACGGACAATGTCGCGGAGCGGATCGAAGCATCGGTGCGCGGCAAGCTGGCGCGGTTCGAAGACCGCCTCACACGGCTTGAAGTACATGTCTCGGACGAGAATGCCCGCAAGGGCGGCAGCGATGACAAGGCTTGCATGATCGAAGCGCGACCGCGCGGAGGCCGTCCAATCGGCGTGACCGAACATGCCGGTGATGTGGATACAGCAGCGCGGCGCGCAGCATCAACGATGGCAGAGCGGTTGGAGCGGGTGCTGGGCAAGGAATCGAAACACCAGCACGATCCTCGTCCTGACAAGGCGATGTAGTTTTGCGTCAAGAACCGGGCGCCCACCCGCCCGGCTCGGTTCATAACCGCCGATCAGGGCCGCGAGCGATTGTTGTTGCGCGCGCGGAAAATGTTTCGGCTGGCCCGGTCCTGCATGTTCTCAATCCGCACACGTTCGCGCGGAGTGATGCCCGGACCATCGCGGCGCGACTGGCGTTCGAATTGCCGGATATTGGCTTGCTGACGCACGAGGCGAGACGTCTCGCGGCCTGTCAGTTCACCTGATTGCACACCTTGCCCGATGCGCGAGCGCTGGCGGTCCTGGCGGCTGTCGATCCGCTCATTGGCGCGCTCGCGTATTTCACTTCGCGAGCCGTCATGAGCAAGAGCAGGTGTAGAAATGCCGGTCATTATCAATCCGGTTGCTAGAGCGAATGTCTTCAACATTGTTCATTCTCCTTTGCATGTTCGAGCGCACGGGGATGCGTGGCTCGCATGCAAAAAACGTCAGAAGGAATGAACGTCAGCTGTCAGAATCGGCGAGTGATACACACCGTGACAAAGGGATACGGCATAGCCACAAGAACGGCCCATCGATGTGGGGTTAGTCGAAGCTAAATCCCGCTTCTTTTGCTTCGGCAATGATCTCGGCACCGGTCTTGCGAACCGTGTCTTGCGCAAAGGTGTAATAGGGAGGTTGCTCGTCGACGAAGATCTCCTCACCCAAAGTCATCGAGCCCAGATCGTCGAATAATCCTGCAAGGAACGAGTAACTGCCGGTGGGCAAGAAGTGATAGAACAAATTGCTTCCGCACTTGGAGCAGAAACCGCGCTCTGCCCATTCGGATGAGGGGTAGCGTGTGACGTGCTCTTCACCGGTTAGAGTGACGTTCGCATCGCTTTGCACTGCTATGTAGGCGCTGCCGCACCAGCGGCGGCACATGGCGCAATGACAAGCTTCCAAGTGGGGTTTTGCTGGCGTGAGAGTGACAGTAACAGAGCCGCACAGGCAGCGCCCTGAGACTTCTTGGACTGACATAGTGAGTCTCCCGTTAGTAACAACGAACCTCGCAGGCTTTGTGAATGGCTGCAAGCCTAGGGCGCTATGTCGCACCTGAAGGCTCTGCCATTCTGTGATTTTCGGCACACAGAATCTTGTCGGTTCATTTTGCAGACCAGTCCATGTAAAGTCGGATAGAAGAGGTGAAACCTTGAGGGCATGATGAAACAGTTTGCAAAGTCTCTCACAGGATGCGTCTTCGCATTGTCACTTGCAGCTTGTGGCAATGAAGAAGAGCGCCCTGGCGAAGTCGATAGCTTCAGCGGCATCGGTGACAACGAAGTGATCTCCGTACTCGGCACAGAGCCGTTCTGGAGCATGGAAATCAAGCAAGGCACTTTGCTCTATACGACGCCACAGAATCTCGAAGGTGAAGTCGCGACAGTATCTCGCTTTGCCGGCAATAATGGGCTCGGTTTTGCTGGAGAATTGATGGAGCAACCGCTTGCAGTGGCCATCACGCCAGGCAAATGCTCTGATACAATGAGTGACCGGACCTATCCCTTTACCGCGACGGTCACTGTTGGCGGTGAGCAGCGTAATGGATGCGCTTATACTGATCAGCAGCCTTTTGAGGGCGATGCGGCGCCTTAGGCTGCCCCAGACCGCCTTTATTCAGAGGCCTGTGCGTGAACACCAGCTCGCTCAAGCTCTGACCCAAGCTTGCCTGTCAGCCAGTAGGCCCACATCTTGAAGTCCGCGAAAAGTGACCACAGCGGATAGGTGAAAGTTGCAGGGCGGTTCTTCTCGATCGAGAAATGAGCGAGCCAGGCAAAAAAGTACCCCGCAACCGGCAAGGCAAGCAGCAGTAGCCAGCTTTGCGAAAACGCCGCGTAGACCGCGATCGCGACAACCAAACTGGTGCCAAAATAGTGGAGCGCACGGGTCACAGGCTTGCTGTGTTCGCGCAGGTAAAACGGCCAGAATTCCGCAAATGTCTGATAGCGTGATGCCATGACTGTCGACTTCTCTCACCTCTGTTTAGCCAATATCATACACTTAGTGATGAGACGCAAGAATTCCGGGCCGTATCGCACGTGCGATCGGGAACATTGCGAACGGTTCTCAGTTATTTGGGAAAATAGGCTGCATCGCAGACAGCCAACTCAAGGACACACCAGTGAGTACTGACGATCCCACAGGTCCCCGCTCCGAGGACCAATCAAAGTTGCGTTTTGACGACGCGCCCGAGCGTTTTCGCGAAGGACATAAATCAGACCGGTTTTCCGGCGCATCAGGCGTGCTTTTCGAGCAGGCCATGGCGCAAACGCGTATGGCGATTTGCCTTGTCGATCCCAAGCAGGACGATCTGCCGATAGTCTTTGCAAACCGGGCATTTCGCCGGTTGACCGGTTATTCTGAAGAAGAAGTCATCGGTCGCAATTGTCGCTTCTTGCAAGGGCCGGATACTGATCCAGAGCCTGTGGCACGTATCCGCGAGGCAATCGCTCAGGAAGACGTCGTCGTGGTTGAGCTGCTAAACTATCGCAAGGATGGCAGCTCATTCTGGAATGCACTTCATCTGGGTCCGATCTACAGTGACGAAGGTGAGCTGATCTACTTCTTCGGTAGCCAGTGGGATGTATCTGACGTTCGCGCTGCGCGGGCGGAAGAGCGCCATGCGAAGGAAATGGCGCGCGAACTCTCGCACCGGATGAAGAACATGTTCGCCGTTATATCCGGTATAGTGAACGTTACGGGCCGTGTCCGCGGAATTCAGGACGAGACCGCCGCGATCAATGCCCGCATTCAGGCGTTGGGGCGCGCATATGAAACGACGCTCGATGATGCGTCCTCGGGCAGTATTGAAATTGGCCCTGCCATTCGCAGTGTTCTTTCCCCTTACAGCAAGGACGATGATCGCTTGCAATTGGCGGGTAATGGCGTGCGGATGCCGTTCGGCCATGTCTCTATCGTCGGTCTTATCCTGCACGAGCTGTCTGCCAATGCGACGAAGTACGGCGCATGGTCACAGGAAGGCGGCGTGGTGCATGTGAAGTGGGAAGTCCTGGATGAGTCCAATGAACTTTGCGTGACTTGGAAAGAAGTTGGCGGCCCGACTATCGACCGTGATGCGATAGAGCCCGGCACCGGAACGGCGATTGTCGATCGGCTGCTGCGAAGCGCAGGCGGAACAATCGAGCGCGAATGGAACGAAACCAGCTTCAGGGCCGTTATCAGGGTACCACGATAGGATGTGAAATGAGCGCAAAGCTGACCCTTCTTCTGCTGGAAGACGAGCCCCTAATCCTGATGGATCTCGAACTCGCAGCAGAAGATTGCGGTTGTGACGCTTTGCCAGCTTCCAATGCCAAGGCTGCTCTGGATCTTTTGGAAGAGCATGGCGATGCCATTGATGCGGCCATACTCGATGTTTCACTCGGCGCGGGGCAAACTTGCTTCCCGGTGGCGCATCAGCTCCAGCGGATGGGTATTCCATACATACTGCATTCCGGCGATCTTGACCGTCATAATGAGCGCATTCGCACGTTGCAGGCAGAACGTATTGCCAAGCCTGCACCGGTTGAAATAGTGATCGCAACCGCGCTTGAGCAGATTGCGCCGGGCGAGCGCGCATCAACCTAACGCAGTGGCTTGCTCGCGATCCGGCCGTTGTGAGTCGGTCGAAGCTCTGTTTATCCCTTGATCTTCGCTAGAATCGCGCGCGGTGCGCTCGATTTCGGAGCAATTTCAACCCGATTTGTCTCAAATCCTGTGCCATTGGGCCTTCGGGCGGGGGAAAACCGCCTCTAGGCGGGGAAAAGTAGTGCATGGCCCCTTCGGTTTCCTCGCCTTCCATCCGTAAAAGGCGTAGCCCAGTCCCCAGGAGGAGATAGGTTTTGTCGAGTTTTCCAGACTGGCTTGCATCCGCATTACCGCCTGCTGCCCGTCATTCTGGCCTGGCGATTGCCAAGCTAGGCGATGCGCGGGGGCTAGGTCGTGGTGGTTTCGCCTTGTCCAGCCCTGCATTTGCTGCAGGCGAGGAGCTTGACCCCTGTTTCACCGCTGATGAGGAAGATGCGGTTGCTCCGCCTCTGGAATGGACTGCGCCGCCTCCGGGGACGCAGGAGCTCGTCATCATCGTGGAAGATGCCACAACCGAAGGCGATGCGCCGCTGTGCCATTGGCTCGTCTGGGGTTTGCCTGGGCAGAAAGGCAAGCTGCTGGAAGGCGAAGTGCCGCAACGTGTGGGCAAGAATGGCCGTGGCAATTCGGAATGGCTGCTCCTCGATCTGCCAGGCGGTGAGCCGCACACATATGTATTTCAGATGTTCGCGCTGGATTTGCCACTCACATTGATGCCTGGCGCGACACGTGAAGAGCTTTTCGCTGAGATGGAGGGGCATGTGACAGCCAGTGCTGTACTGACCGCCACATATACCAGCAGCGACGAGGAAGAAGAATGGGATGAGGAGGATGACGACTGATTTGTCCGGCAACGGGCAGATGAGCCGTTCAAGCCTTCTTTGTATCACTAGCCTGAACTAGGAAAGGAATATGTCATGGCTGGCAAGAACAATGCACTGCAGAAGCCGGTAACGCTCTCTGCTGCACTGGAAAACGTAATCGGCAAGGGTCCAATGACCCGCGCTCAAGTTACGTCTAAGGTGTGGGAATACATCAAGGCGAACAACCTGCAGAAGCCAAGCGACAAGCGCACCATCGTACCCGATGCGAAGCTCGGCGGTGTTATCGGCAATGATGAAATCTCGATGTTCAAGATGACTGCGGCGGTGTCAAAGCACCTCACTTAAGTCGCTGAAACATCTGAAGAGGGCGGTGAGGGGCGTTATGCCTCGCGCCGCCCTTTTTGTTTGTCGCGGCTCTGCTGTGCGCTAAAGATTACCAAGAAGGCGGCGTTTGGCCCGGATGCCATCCTTGGGGGGCGAGCTCGAAGTTCTCGAACTCGAAACCCGGTGTTACCACGCAAGTCAATAGTGTGTAGCCTGCGCTTGCTGCGACGGGTTGAGCCGCCTGCCATTCGCCTGGTTCCACCATCGCTTGCATCAGCTGCCCCTGAGACACACTACGGCCCAATACACGCTTTGTTGCGCTCGTCGCTTCGTCCGCTGCCGTCAGCAGCATAAGCGGATCGCCCGCCTGCCAGACCCACAATTCGTGCGCGTCGATCTTGTGCCAGTGAGAGCGCTGCTTGCTTGTAAGCAGAAAGTGGATCGCTGTGCCGATTGAACGCCCATCTGGTCCCGGCGGCCCTCGCCATGTCTCACGAAATGAACCGCCTTCGGGATGAGAGGTCAATCCAAGACTATCGATCAGTGTTTGCGCAACGCTCATTGTGAATGCTCACCCCCCAAAGCTGCTGTAGCGGTGTTTCTTTCGCGTTCAGCTGCTTTCTTTTCTAGCAAATCCGAGTAATTGCTGTGGAGACAATTGTGAAGCCTGTCCGACTTCAGGACTGAGGAGCGCAGATATGAAGCCCACCATTCGTCCGGTCACTTTGCTGGTGGTCGCCGCCGCTTTGCTTGCGATGCCACTTGCTGCTCAGGAAGTGAGCGAAGAACAAGCTGTCGCGACCGCTATGGCAGCGTTGGAGGCAGCGCCGGTGTTCGATGGGCACAATGATGCGCCGATCCAATTACGGGTGCGCTTCAAGAACCAGATCAACGAGTTTGACTTCAACGATACGCTGCCTACCGCTGAAACGCATCCGCGCGGCGCGGCGATGCACACCGACCTGATCCGGCTGCGGGCGGGCAAAGTCGGTGCGCAATTCTGGTCGGTTTACGTGCCTGCATCACTCGATGAGCCGGAAGCGGTGGTCATGACGCTGGAGCAAATCGATGTGACGCGCCGGCTGATAGATCGATACCCCAATGATCTGGCGCTAGTGACGACCGCATCAGAAGCAGAAGCCGCAATGGCGGAAGGCAAGATTGCTTCGCTAATCGGTATGGAAGGCGGGCATTCAATCGGGTCGAGTCTCGCTGTTCTGCGCGAGATGTATCAGCTTGGTGCGCGCTATATGACATTGACGCACTCCAAGAATACCCGGTGGGCTGACAGCGCGACTGATGATCCAGAACATGATGGACTAACGGGCTTCGGCCGGGACGTTGTCCTCGAAATGAACCGCATCGGCATGCTCGTTGACCTCAGCCACGTGAGCGAAGCGACAATGAATGACGTACTCGATGTAGCTCAGGCGCCGGTGATCTTCAGCCATTCCGGCGCGCGGGCGATCAATGGGCATGCGCGCAATGTCCCAGATAGCGTGCTCGCACGGCTGCCTGCCAATCGCGGCGTCATCATGGTGGTTGGACTGCCAGGTTTTCTGAGCGAAGAGCAGCGGCAGTGGTTTGCGAACCGTTCAGCTGAGAAAGCACGCCTCGAAGCTCTGTTCCAGGGACAGCCGGATATCGTGGCGTCTCGGCTAGGCGCATGGGATGATGCCAATGACAGCCCGATAGCGACTATTTCCGATATGGCTGATCATATCGACCACGTGAGAGCCGTCGCTGGAATTGATGCGATCGGCATTGGAGGCGACTATGACGGGATGCCCACCGGTCCGGTTGGCATGGAAGATGTCACAGGCTATCCGGCTTTGTTCACGGAACTCGCTCGCCGCGGCTACACGCAGGAGGAGCTGGAGAAGATCGCCTCTGGCAACATTATGCGGGCACTGCGCGAAGCAGGAGCCGTTGCTGTAGCATTGCAAGCTGTTGAAGGCCCGCGAGCGATCGAAACGCTCATCCCTGAGGAATAAGACGGGCCACCAAGGCTAGTCGGCGCGCTCTGGCAATTCGTTGCGAGATGTAGATGCGAGTTCTTCCAGGTCGTCTTCGCTCATGCTGTCATACATCTGTTTGGATGCACCTTGCAGATCTGACACATTTTGTTCACCGCGCTTGGCGGCGAGCGCTGCGCCGGCCGCTTGCTGTTGTGCTGTGGATTTCGCTTCCGCCATCGTTAGGCCGCTTCTAACTCGCTGCCGAGCTTAAGCACTTCATCGCCATCGTCTTGCTTGATCAAATAGGCAGGGTTGTCCTCTGACCCGTCTCGGGTGACTTCCGTACCTTTCAAAGTACGGGTGACTTCGCGTTCAAACCGTTCTTTGATTTGGCCTTCGGCCTCACCGTTGCCCCAAGACCATTTCACATGTTGATTAGTCTGGAAACTATTGGAATTGCTCATAATTATCTCCTGCGTTACACAGGAGATAACGTGGGAATACGACTTAAGGTTCCGAATATGCTGCTGAGACGTTTAGCCCCAGATTGCAGGGACAATCCAGACGACTGACATAGCGATAATCGCAAGAAGCAGTCCAATTGCGAGCACCCAGCGCATGCCAGTGTTGCTGACTGCTGCCATCGCGTCATCATCTTCGATGTGAATTGCGTCGTCTTTGTCTTCCATAAATACCTCCCATGGGCACCTCAGAGTGCAGTCTATGTCCCATCTACGAAGCAGTCGCTCTAATGTTCCAGATCTCGTACTGCTGCTTCAGTCGCGCAGAAGTTCGTTAATTCCGGTCTTGGAGCGCGTCTGCGCATCCACAGTCTTTACGATCACCGCGCAATACAAGCTCGGTCCGGGAGATCCATCAGGCAGTGGTTTGCCCGGCAGGCTGCCTGGCACCACCACCGCGTAAGGAGGCACTTCGCCCATATGCACTTCGCCGGTCGCGCGATCGACGATCTTGGTCGATGCGCCGAGATAGACGCCCATTGACAGCACAGCGCCTTCGCCAACGCGGACACCTTCTGCGACTTCGCTGCGCGCACCGATAAAGGCTCCATCGCCAATGATGACAGGCTCAGCCTGGAGAGGCTCCAGCACGCCGCCAATCCCAGCGCCGCCTGAGATGTGCACGTTCTTTCCGATTTGCGCGCAAGACCCGACGGTGGCCCAAGTATCGACCATTGTTCCTTCGTCTACATAGGCTCCAATGTTCACAAAACTCGGCATGAGGACGACGCCTTTGCCGATAAAGCTGCCGCGGCGTGCTACTGCGCCAGGGACCACGCGAAATCCGGCTTCGGAAAAACGGTTGTCGCCCCAGCCAGCAAACTTGTTCGGCACTTTGTCGAATGCCGGCTCCCCTGCCGAAGCCCCTTCCATCACTCGGTTATCGCGCAAGCGGAAGGACAACAGGACGGCCTTTTTCAGCCATTGATTGACTTGCCAAGACCCATCTTCGCGCGGTTCGGCGACGCGCGCTTCACCATTGTCGAGCATCGCAAGAGCCGCATCGACGACTTCCTTGACCTCGCGGCTTGCTGGAGTGACTTCGCTGCGGTTTTCCCATGCAGCTTCAATTTTTTCAGCCAGTTCGCTCGACATGCATGTGTCCTTGCAAGAATTTGGTGCGTGGCGGCGCTGCTAGCTTGCGCATGGCGTTGCCGCAAGGATGATCCACGCGTGATCGCTAAGTGGGCATGCCTGCGTCCAGCGCGAATTGATAGGCCCGGTCGACCAGTGGTTTAACCCGTTCGCTCATCGATTTCGCATGAGCCGAGGAAGCAGTGCCATCGATCACCCGTTTCTTGATGCCTTGCATGATCCCGGCGAGCCGGAACAAGTTATAGGCGAAGTACCAATCCATCGGCGGAACGGGATAGCCGGTGCGTGCGACATAGCGATCCACCGCTTGCTCAACCGTGGGGATGCCCAGCGCTTCCAAATCGAGCCCCAGCAGACCCGCGCGGCCATCGGCGGGCTGGAACCAGTTGAGCATGAGATAGCTGAAATCGGCGATCGGATCGCCCAGGGTCGATAGCTCCCAGTCGAGCACGGCAATCACTCGGTTCTCCGACTTGTGAAAGATCACATTGTCGAGCCGATAATCACCGTGAACGACTGAGCTCTCGTGCTGCGGCGGGATTGTCTGAGGCAGCCATTCAATGAGCTTCTCCATCTCCGGCATGTGCTCGGTTTCAGAGAGCTTGTATTGCTTCGACCAGCGGCTGATCTGGCGCGCGCAATAGTCGGTCGGCTTGCCATAATCGCCAAGCCCGATTTCATCCGGCTTGTTCAGATGCAAATCCGCCATTGTGTCGATCAGCGAGTTATAGATCTCGCGACGTTCCTCTGGCGAGTTGCTGGGCAGAGCCCCATTCCAAAGCGAGCGTCCATCCGCCATGCTCATCACGAAGAACTTCGCGCCGATGACTTCGGGGTCTTCGCACAGACCGTAAGTGCGCGGGACCGGGAAGCCTGTAGGGTAAAGCCCCGTCATGGCGGTGTATTCGCGGTCCACCGCATGGGCCGATGGCAGCAATTTGCCGAAGGGCTGACGGCGCAGCACGTAGTTCGTGCCCCTCCCATCGATACCTGGCGTTTCGATCTTGTAGGTCGGGTTAGACTGACCGCCTTTGAACTTGGTATAGCTGATAGGCCCTGAAAAGCCTTCGACATTGGCTTCAAACCACGCGGTCAGCTTTTCGAGATCAAGCTGGTCGCGTTCGGGTACTTCAATGGTACCGACCATTTCCTTGTCGAAATCGATATCCGTCATGGCGCCTTTCCTTGAGCTTTTGATGCGCATTCAGCGATACGCTCACTGTGTTTTTCGAAACTTCGCAAAATCCCCGCAAATCCAGCTTTTCCGCCATTTAAGTGGCGAAGTGCCGCGCGAGAGTGTGACTTTCCAAAAATCATAATGCCGAAGCCTGAATTGATGCGGTGTTCCAACGCGTCCTACCGGACCTGTTCCGAGTAGGACAGGTGGAAGCCACGAGGACCCGATCTGCTTAGTCGAATACCACTACACTGCGCGCGGAATGGCCCGCTCGCATCTTGTCGAAACCAGCATTGATGTTTTCCAGCGGAATGCGCTCTGCAATGATCGTGTCGAGATCAAGCAGGCCGCGCATGTAGAAGTCTACCAGACGCGGCAGATCCACCGGGAAGTGGTTCATCCCCATGATCGCGCCCATTAGTTTCTTGCCGCCGAGCAAATCCATTGCGCCGAGCCCGACTTTGCAGTCCAAGGGCATCATGCCGAGGATGATCGCCGTTCCGCCACGGCGTAGCGAGGCGACGGCCAGATCTGCACTCTCCTGACGTCCGACCGCTTCGATGCCGTAATGCACACCGCCGCCCGATATATCGATGATCTGCTTCGCTGCATCTTCCGCCATGGCATCGACAGTGTGCGTCGCGCCGAGCACTTTGGCGAGCTCGCGCTTTTCAGGCAGCGGATCAGCAGCGATAACCTTGCCTGCCCCGGCAATCTTGGCCGCATTGATGGCCGCCAAGCCAACACCTCCGCATCCTATGACCGCGACGGTTTCGCCCGGCGTGACATTAGCCGCATTGAAGATTGTGCCAGCACCCGTTGTCACCGCACAGCCGATCACTGCCGCGCGGTCCAAAGGCATATCCTTGTCGATTGCGACACAGGCATTCTCATGGATCAGCATCTGCTCGCTGAAGGCCGAGAGATTGAGCATCTGGTTGACCGTCTCGCCGCCGTCTCTCGTAATGCGCGGTGCGTCTGTTTTTCCGCGACGTGTCGCTCCGCCAAGGCAAAGCGCCATGCGGCCGGTCACGCAGAATTCGCAAGTCCCGCAAAATGCAGAAAGGCAGCTCACCACGTGGTCGCCCGGCTTCACCGTGCGCACTTCGCTCCCGACCGCGCGCACGACGCCTGCCGCTTCATGACCCGGGATGGCGGGCATGGCATGCGGGTAAGCGCCGTCAATAAAGTGCAGGTCCGAATGGCAAAGCCCGCAGGCCTTGGTATCGATCAGCACTTCATGCGCGGCGGGCTCGGCCAGCTCGACCTCGCCAATGACGAGGCCTTTGCCGGCTTCTTCGAGGATCGCTGCCTTTGCCATCAGCGCGCGACGCCCATGTCGCCAGAGCTGAAGCTGTCACCACTGGTGACCGGGCCTTTGCCGTCGCGGAGCGCGTTAGCAGATGGTCCTTGGTTCGGCGCGTGCTTGGCAAATTCCATCCGGGCGATGGAACGGGCATGCACTTCGTCAGGACCATCAGCCAAGCGCAGCGTACGCTGGCCTGCATAGGCTGCAGCGAGGCCATAGTCTTCTGACACACCGCCGCCGCCATGCGCCTGGATCGCATCGTCGATGATCCGCAGCGCCATGTTCGGCGCCTGGACCTTGATCATGGCGATTTCCTGCTTGGCCGACTTGTTGCCGACCTTGTCCATCATGTCGGCGGCCTTCAGGCAGAGCAGGCGGGTCATGTCGATATCAATGCGGGCACGCGCAACGCGTTCTTCCCAGACCGAGTGCTTGTAGATCGGCTTGCCAAACGCTTCGCGCTCTTGCAGGCGGCGGCACATCTTGGCGAGTGCTTCTTCCGCTGCGCCGATAGTGCGCATGCAGTGGTGGATACGGCCCGGGCCCAATCGCCCTTGTGCGATCTCGAACCCGCGCCCTTCGCCAAGCAGGATACTCGAAGCCGGTACACGCACGTCCTTGAGCTCGATCTCCATATGGCCGTGCGGTGCATCGTCGTACCCGAACACCGGCAGGTGGCGTAGGATGTTCACGCCCGGCGCATCTAGCGGCATGAGGATCATGGATTGCTGCGCGTGACGCTTGGCTTCAAAGTCAGTCTTGCCCATGACAATCGCGACCTTGCAGCGCGGATCGCCCGCACCCGATGACCACCATTTGCGGCCGTTGATGACATATTCATCGCCATCGCGTTCGATGCGGGTCTCAATATTGGTTGCATCGGAGGAGGCCGTGAATGGCTCTGTCATAAGGAAGGCCGAGCGGATCTCGCCGTTCATAAGCGGCTGGAGGTACTGCTCCTTCTGCTCACGCGTACCATAGCGGTGGAACACTTCCATATTGCCGGTGTCAGGCGCTGAGCAGTTGAAGACTTCGCTCGCCCAGCCAATCCGGCCCATTTCTTCAGCGCACATTGCATATTCGAGATTGGTGAGGCCGGGGCCTTCGAACTCAAACGTGTCGTCGACATGGTGGTGGCTGTCATTGCGCGGCGGCATGAACAGATTCCAGATACCCGCTTCCTTGGCGAGCTTCTTCTTGTCTTCGATGATCTGGATCACTTTCCAGCGGTCACCTTCGGCATCCTGTTGTTTGTAGGTGTCCATGTTGGGACGGACATGCGCTTCAATGAAGTCACGCACCCGGTCGCGCCAATAGGTTTGCCGTTCGGTGGGTTCGAAATCCATGGGGGTGTTCCTCTCTAGTCCTTAAATGCAATCGAATCTGTTGAATATGACCGTGGCAGTTAGCCGCCTTCGGGCCAAGTGTTGATTTGTGTCAGGTCGCACCTGAAGCGCGCTGAGCTTCCAATAATGCCTCAGCGCGGGCAGCGAGCCGCGCCTCGTGGTCTTCCCGGCTAATAGGGAAGCGCCCCAACCAGAACGCCGCAAGCAATGCGAGCACGGTTGTGGCGATGGCAAAGCTGACGATCATCGTGCTCAGCACTTCAAATGGGACAGTTGTGGGATTTGCTCCTTGTTCCAGCTGAGAAATGGCGATGATCTGTCCGGTCAGCGCTGCGCCAAGACCCGTTGCGCATTTCTGCACCAGCCAGTTGCCGGAATAGAACGAGCCTTCGGCGCGCCTGCCAGTGCGATCCTCGAACGCTTCGACAATTTCAGCAATCATGGAAGACGCGCTGATCATGATGATCACACCGAACATGTTCGCAAAGATCGTGAATGCAAAATACAGCAAGGTTGAACTGAACGTGCCCGCCGCTGGCCAGATGTCGGCCAGATAAAGCATGTAAGGCGCAAGGCCGAGTACCAAAGCGATAACCGCGCTGACTGAAGCGCTTTTCGGCTTGCCAAATTTGCGATGCATCGGCCCGACCAACATGAACATGCCCACCACCGAGATGCCAAGCACGAAGGGATAGGCGGTCAGCCCGTTGAGCCATGCGGGCGCCCATTCAAAGGACACGCGGTCCAATTGCCACACGAAGATATTGAGGTAGTTGGAAATAGAGAACGTCATCCCTTGGCTGACATAGGCGGCGAGACCTCCCGCTGCGAAGATGAGGAAGGCGCGCTCGCTGAACGCTTCCTTGATCTCGGCAAAAGCGTCTCTCAAACTGAAGGGTGCAGGCTTCTTCTCAGGCAAATGCGCGACAATTGAGTGTTGCCCGAATGCAGAACCCAGCACCGCAACCGCCATCAGGATCGCGCCAAACAAACCATAGGCTGGATAGCCTTCCTGCTGCAGCAATCCGTTCTCGCCCGGCATAAATACGGTGTAGGCCAGAACCATCATCAGGATGCCGCCCATCCAGCCTGACAAATAGCGATAGCGGAACAATGCGGTCCGCTCGTTATAATCAGAAGTCAGTTCGGGCACGAGGCTCGTGGAAGGCACTTCGCAAGCGGACAGCAGCAAGCGAACTGCAACCATCATCCCCAGTAGTCCGAGAGCGCTCGGTGCTTCACCCCCGGGCGGTGACCACAGCAATATCCAGAAGAACGCTAGGGGGACGGGCGCTGCGTAGAGCCATGGCAATCGTCTGCCCCATCGTGTGTAGGTACGGTCAGAAAGGTAGCCGATGATAGGATCGACGAAAGCGTCGATCAGCAAAGCTCCCAGCAGGATCAGACCGACTAGCCCTGCGTCCATTCCAAGAACTTGGCTGTAATAGAACAGCAGGAAAAACAGGAACCCGCCATCCTTGACTCCGAAGGCAACTGCGCCGAACCCATGGATGAGCTTCAGGCGCATAGGCAAAGGCCCGGAGACAAAGCTCACTTGGCGGCACCACTTAGGGCCGGTTTCGGCGCTATTGTCATCTCGAATTCCTCTCCGAAGATTCGCATTTCATTTTGCCACCAGCCTAGGGGAAGTGCGCTGTGCGTCAACGCTCAGCTCAATGACGCTACGGCATGGCGGAAGTCGCACGAGGCCCTTGCAGGGAGCTTCAAAATTCCGATAACGTAAACGTCAAGTCTGGAGACAATGAGAGGAGTTCCCCCGATGTCAGAAACAGCTGAACTGGCCGCCTTCCGCGAAGAAACGCGAAGCTGGCTCGAAGCCAATTGCCCCCCTGAAATGCGCAAACCCGTCCGCGACGAGGCAGACGTCTATTGGGGAGGTCGCCGCGCGACGTTCAAGAATGATGCGCAAAAGGCATGGTTCGAAGCAGCCGTGGAGAAGGGGTATACCGTTCCTGACTGGCCGAAGGATTATGGCGGAGCAGGTTTGAGCCCGGCAGAAGCCAAAATCCTGCGTCAGGAAATGGCAGCTATCGGCGCGCGCCCCCCGCTTTCCAGCTTCGGTATCTGGATGCTTGGCCCGGCGCTGCTGCATTTCGGCACGGAAGGCCAGAAGAAGCATTTTCTGAACCAGATTGCGCGCGGTGAGATTCGCTGGTGCCAGGGCTATTCGGAGCCAGGCAGCGGCTCTGACCTGGTTTCCATGCAGACATTCGGGGAAGACAAAGGCGACAATTGGGTCGTCAACGGTCAAAAGATCTGGACGTCGTACGCTGACGAAGCCGACTGGATTTTCTGCCTTGTCCGCACTGACAAGGAGAACAAGTATCAAGGCATCACCTTCATGCTGTTCGACATGGAGAGCGATGGGGTCACGACCAAGCCGATCAAGCTGATCAGCGGCAACTCGCCATTCTGCGAGACTTTCTTTGACGATGTGTCGGTTCCGAAAAGCTATGGCGAAGGTATTCCCGCCTATGTCGGCGAAATCAACCGTGGCTGGGATGTGGCAAAATATCTGCTCGGCCATGAGCGCGAGATGATTTCCGGCGCTGGCGGTGGCGGTTACACGTCTGCGATTGGCGCTGCCATGAAGCGCCAGAACGGAGAGCTGGACCCAGTCCTTCGCGCTGACCTTGCAATGTTCGACGTCGATGCGCTGGCCTATGCCTGCATGGGCGAGAAATTCCTCGATGAAGTCAAAGTCGGCAAGGCCCACCCGGCTCAGCCAAACATGATGAAATATGCCGGCACTGAGCTGAACAAGCGCCGCCACGAACTCATGATGACGGCTGGCGGCAGCCGTGCGCTTGAATGGGAAAGCGAAGAAACCGGCGGCGGCAAGGCTGCCCGCAATTGGCTTCGCACCAAGGCAAACTCAATCGAAGGCGGCACCAGCGAAGTCATGCTGAACGTCATTTCCAAACGCATTCTTGAGCTTCCGGGAGCCTGATCCATGCCACTTTACCACAATGAAGATCAGGCCATGCTCGCTGACAGCGCGAGCCAGTTCATGGCTGACGAAGGCGCGATCGCGAAGCAGCTGCGCCATTACCGCGACGGCAATTGCCCGGACGGTTTTGGTCACAAGCTGTGGCACCAGTTTGCCGAAATGGGCTTCACCGGCATCCTCGTCGCTGAAGAAGATGGCGGGCTTGGGATGGGCCATGTCGAAGCCGGCATCGTGCTTGAAGAGATCGGTCGCAACCTGTCTCCTTCGCCATTCCTTGTCAGTTCGGTTGTTGCAGCGACCGCGCTTGATGGCGCCAGCAGTGAGTTGAAACAGCGCTATCTGCCGGGGCTCGTGTCCGGCGAAGCGGTGTTCTCCGTTGCAATCGATGAAGGCAATAAACACCGCCCTGAAAACATTGCTTGCAAGGCCGAGAAGTCCGGCAACGGCTTCAAGCTTTCCGGCAAGAAGTCCTTCGCAATCCAGGCTGTTGCAGCCGACATGATTATCGTCGCCGCGCGAACATCAGGCGCGGACAATGACCGCGACGGGATCACGCTGTTTGCAGTGCCGAAAGATGCTGCAAACATGACGCAAGACCCGGTTCGTTTGGTCGACAGCTCGATGGCCTCACACATCACGTTCGACGGGGTCGAGCTTGATGGAGATGCGGTGATTGGCGAAGTCGATGGGGGCCGCGCACTGCTCGACAACATGCTTGCAGCGGGCCGGATTGGCTCAGCAGCTGAAGGCGTAGGCGTCGCCCGCGGCGCGATGGATATGACCGTCGATTACCTGAAGCAGCGCAAGCAGTTCGGCAAGCTGATCGGCGAGTTCCAGGCGCTTCAGCACCGCGCGGCGCATCTTTACTCCGAAGTCGAGATTGCACGTGCGGTTACGATCAAGGCACAGCAATTGCTCGACGCCAACCGCGGTGATGAACTTAGCCCCAAGGCTGACCTTATGGCGAGTGTTGCCAAGGCCAAGGTCGCGAAAGCAGCAGGCCTGGCGGTCAAGGAAGGCGTGCAGATGCATGGCGGGATCGGCATGACCGATGAATATGACATCGGCCTCTACATGAAGCGCGATCGTGCGCTCGCAGAGTTTATGGGCGATGCCTATTACCATGCGGGCCGTGTGGCCGAGCTGAGCGGTTACTAAAGGTTCAACGGGCTGGCTGAGCCAGCCCGCAAGGCCGACCGGCCGCCGGCCGTTAGGCCGCCCCCTCGGAGGCATCGGCCGAAAGAATTTCGTGCCGATAAGCCGCGAGAGAAAGGATATTATCATGATGAAACTGGAAGAACTGTTCGGTCTCCAAGGCCGCATCGCGCTCGTAACCGGCGGTAGCCGCGGCATTGGCAAGATGATCGTCGAAGGCTTGCTCGAAGCAGGTTGCGCTCGGGTCTATATCAGCGCGCGCAAGGTCCATGAGATCGAGGAAACTTGCAACGAGCTTGGCGACAAGGTCATCGGCATTCCTGCTGACCTCAGCCAGATGGACGGCATTCAGCGTCTCGCGGATGAGCTGGCGAGCCGCGAAGACAAGCTTGACTTGCTCGTCAACAATGCGGGTGCCGCATGGGGTGAGCCGTTCGACAAGTTCACCGAAGCCGGCTGGGACCGGACGATGGATTTGAACGTCAAGACGCCGTTCTTCCTGACGCAGAAGCTCGCCCCACTGTTGAGAGCGGCGGCTTCGCCCGAGCGTCCGGCCAAGGTCCTGATGATCGCATCGATCGATGGGATGAAGTCGAACCCTTGGCCGACTTACCCCTATCAGGCATCCAAAGCTGGTCTGATCCACCTGACGCGCCGGATGGCGGCAGAGCTCGTTGGCGACAATATCATCGTCAATGGCATTGGTCCGGGCGCCTTTCCTTCAGCCATGAACCGCGCAGCACGCGACAATGAGGAAATGGTCAAGAAAGGTATCCCTTCCAAGCGCGTCGGCGTGACAGAGGACATGGCCGCTGGTGCAATCTATTTGCTCAGCCGGGCTGGCGACTATGTGGTCGGAACGACAATCCCGATCGATGGCGGTGTTGTGAATGCCAATATCGGCGCGGGCAATTTCGTCGATCCCTCGGGCGGCTGATCTCATTAGTGTGCTCTCGCAAGAGCGGCACACTTCAATTGACGCTTCATCAGGCTCATTTTTGTGGGCCGCACCAGGCGGACAAGCCAACTCGCTTGGTCAAGAAAGCTGTGCGCTTTCTGCTCAGCCAAATGGCACGAAGCTAACTCCTGTTATCGCCAGGCCTCTTTCAGTCTTATCGTTCGAATTCTTGTTCACTTCAGCAAAGGACATGAGCGTCTCGACCTCGAAGCGCAGCTCCATCTCGCCCGCGGACGATTTAGGCACTTCAAAGGTGTACAGTATTCCTTCCCGGTACTTGAACTGGACCGGCTTCAAATCCACTTGTTTGTCGTCGAGGAAGACTTTCAGGACACTTTGCTGTTGATCGTGCACAAAACGATGGAGCGATATGAAGCCAGCCATCCGGCCAGAATAGTTTCTCTCAATTGTCAGGCTTGATGTGTTGGCGATGCTCCATCTGTGCCGTACTTTCGTCCGCTGAAGGTCGCTCCAACCATGGCCTGAAAACGGTTCGTCGACATTCCAACGCATGAATCCTGATTGGTTGATCGCGAGCGGGTTTAGCTTGGGCTTGGCCTTGATAGTCTGGCTGGCAATTCTCTCCTGAGCGTAGGCATATAGCTCCATATCAAGGGAATTCAGGTTCTTGATGGTGTCGATCAGTTCATCGCTCATTTCAGTTTCGCCCGCATAGGAGCGATTCTTGCCAAGCACTGTCGGCGTGCTGGGAAGACCGAAATGTGCGGCAAGGCTTTCAACAAATGTATCCAGATCCTCAGTCACGCCGATCACTGAGCAGCGATCGAGAAATTGCTTGGCAAGCTGTAGGTGCTGCTTGTCAGGCGTCGCGTCGACCTTAAAGTCCAGGCCGCATCCGTAATTGCGGGTTTGATAGTTTGCTGTGAAGAAGCGGCATTTGGGGGAATGCACGAATTGTTCGAATGTGAGCTCTTCATTCCGGACAAACTTGTGAGCTGGCGCTATTTCCGGCGCACGCATGAGATGCCAATAATGCGAGCGGACTCTGGCTACCGGGTGCCTTAAGAGGCCAATAATCTCATAACCATTTTGCGGTCCGAAAACGTCGGTAATCGCGTGAAAGAAGTGACCGCGAACAAACCGGACCATTTGTAGCCGGTCGAACGTGACGTCATTCAGTTCAGCCCAGGTCGACGCTTCATAGAGCACTTGCTCTTCGTGAAAAAAATCATGCAAATAGTTCGCGACCGTAGTCCCTCCGGTCTTCATGATGTGCGGGAACACAATCTTGGGCGGCGTGAAAGATTCCATGGGTTGGGGAGCCTTGTTTGATTTCGGGCTTAGGGCAGCTTTGAAGCGTTCAACGAGCTTAGCCATCGTTTATTCAACCATTTCCGTTCAACCAGGGGATGGGTGGCTTCCTGGTTCTTGGCCTATTCCATCAGTTCCCGCACAAACGGAATCAGGCCGGTCTGACGCTGGCGGCGCATGCGTTCAGCGGCAAGAATTTCGCGAACCTTTTCAAAACACGCGTCGAGATCATTGTTAATCACGACATATTCGTATTCCGCCCAGTGGCTGATCTCCGCCTTGGCACGCTCCATCCGGCTATCAATCACGTCGGGACTATCTGAAGCACGGGACTCTAGCCGCCTACGCAGCTCCTCAATGCTCGGCGGCAGGATGAAGACGGTGACGACGTCCTGATCATCCTTTTGTTTGAGCTGCTGTGTGCCTTGCCAGTCGATGTCGAACAGGAAATCCTGTCCGTCTTTCAAGGCTTTGCGGATCACGCCCTTCGGCGTGCCATAGCGGTGCCCGAAGACATGCGCCCATTCGTAAAAGTCGTCTTCCTCGACCATGCGATCGAATTCGGCATCTGAGACGAAGTAATAGTCTTCGCCATCCACTTCATTCGGACGAGGCGGACGAGTGGTCGCAGAGATGGAAAGCTTTATGTCCTCTTCCCGCTCCAGCAGCATGCGCGATATCGTTGTCTTGCCGGCGCCTGAAGGCGAAGACAGAATGAAGAGCAATCCGCGGCGGTGAAGCGTATCTTGGTCAGCCATGTGCGCTGTTGGCGCAAAGCGGGTCTGATAATCAAGGGGGAGCGCTGAACTCGGCGTTATTTTTCCTCGTCAAGCAAAGCGGCCCTGTGCCGCTCGCCAACCCGTTCTTCTATGCGCTGGGCCTGCTTCTTCGTCGCGCGCGTCTTTTTGCGATCTAGCGCCGATTTGGCCAGTAATGCACCGCCGACAAACACAGCGCCGGGTAAAGACCGCGATGCGATCTTGCTCGCGCCATAAAGCAAAAGCGTTTTGCCTATCGACCCCCGGCTGACCAATTGGTCAGCGCGATCGCGGTCAAACCGTTTGCGCGCCAAGGTCTTTTTCGCTGCTTCACGCGCAACACCGCTGATCGAACGGATTACGACGTCGGCAATCATCAGATTGGTCGCTGGATCGGTGCTAGGACCTGGAATTGTCTCAGGTTTTTTCAGAGGCTTGTCGCCTGCTTCTTGCGAGGCCTTATCCGGCATGGAACTTACTTCTTGCGCCCAAAGTCCACAGTTACGACATTTGAGCCGTCATCTGCGCCTTTTGGCGCATCGCCAACGCTTTCTGAGCCGTCATTTTCCGCATCATCGTGCGTTTCCGGAGCCATGTCCGGCACAGTCGCTTGAAATTGCAAGCCAAAATCTACCGCTGGATCGACAAACGCGGTGATCGCAGCGAAAGGAACGTCCAGCTTTGCAGGCACTTGGTTGAAGCTGAGGCCCACTCCAAAGCCATCCTCGCGCACTTCCAGATCCCAGAACTTGTTCTGCAGGACGATCGTCATTTCGTCCGGGAAGCGTTCCCGCAGGTGCGGCGGAATGGAAACACCGGCCGCGCCTGTCTTGAAAGTGATGTAAAAGTGATGATTTCCAGGCAGTTCGCTCCCGCCTTGCTCGATCTCACCGAGCACACGGCCGACCACGGCGCGCAGGGCTTCCTGCACGATTTCATCGTATGGGATCAGGCTATCTGGCGCATCTTCGCTCATAACGCCTCATAGGTGGCTACGGCAGCGGCGCGGGTCAAGCGATTATCCGCCGTAAACCGAGGATTGCGCGCGAATAGCGCAGAATGCTTGCACGCCGCCGCGCAGCATCTATAGCGCAACGCATTATGCGAATTGGCCGAATAGAGCGGAAAACCGCAGAAACTGCGATCGAGGTGGAAGTAAACCTCGATGGGACCGGCAGCTATGATGTGGCGACGGGTATTGGCTTTCTCGACCACATGGTGGAGCAATTTTCCAAGCATTCGCTGATTGATGTGAGCATGAAGGTCGATGGCGATTTGCATGTCGATCAGCATCACACCACCGAGGACTCCGCGCTTGCGCTGGGACAGGCGCTGGTCGATGCACTCGGCGACAAGGCGGGCATTGGCCGTTACGGAACGGCCTATTCGCCGATGGATGAGACACTGTCGCGCGTGACGCTCGATGTGTCAGGACGCCCTTATCTGGTCTGGAAAGCGGGTTTCACGCAGGAGAAACTGGGCGAGTGGGATACAGAGCTAATCGAGCACTGGTTCCACTCGGTCGCGCAGACCGCGGGCCTGACACTGCATGTCGAGCTGCTTTACGGCACCAACAACCATCACATTTGCGAGAGCATCTACAAAGGCTTTGCCCGCGCGATGCGGGCGGCGGTGGAGCTGGACCCGCGCAAAGGTGGTGCGATCCCGAGCACCAAGGGGCAGCTTGGTGGCTGAAAGTGTTGCGCTCGTGGACTACGGTGCGGGCAACCTTCATTCGGTGCATAACGCGCTGAAGAAATCGGGCGCTACGGTTGCGGTCACCGACAAGCCCGATGTCGTGCGCGCAGCTGAGCGTATCGTCTTACCCGGTGTCGGGAGCTTCAAGGCGTGTCTTCATGGTTTGCGCCGTATCTCCGGCATGATCGCAGCACTCGAAGAACGCGTGCTTGATAATGGAAAGCCATTTCTTGGCATCTGCGTGGGCATGCAGATGCTAGCGACCCGAGGTCTGGAACATGGAACCACTAAAGGGCTCGACTGGATTTCAGGCGAGGTCCGGCTGATCGAGCCTAGCGACCCCGCGATCAAGGTCCCGCATATGGGCTGGAATGATGTTGGGTTGATGCCGCATGCGAAAGGGCACCGTGTGCTTGAGGAAGGCGAAGCCTATTTCCTGCATTCCTACCACTTTTCAGCTGACGATCCGCACGATGTGCTGGCCATGACAGACCACGGTGAAGGGCTCGTCGCGGCGGTTGCGCGCGACAACATCATCGGGGTTCAATTTCATCCTGAAAAGAGCCAAGCCTATGGTTTGGCGACGCTGGAACGTTTCTTGGAGTGGAAACCATGATCATATTTCCAGCCATCGATCTTAAAGGCGGCGAAGTGGTGCGCCTCGCTGAGGGTGATATGAACCGTGCGACTGTCTACGGAGACAACCCGGCTGAACAGGCGATGATATTTGCAGAGGCCGGAGCGCAGCACCTGCATGTCGTGGATCTGGATGGCAGCTTTGCCGGTGAAGGCCGGAATGTCGAAGCGGTCAAAGCGATTGTCGAAACCTATTCGGGATATGTGCAATTGGGCGGCGGTATCCGCGATGCAAAGGCCGTCGAAAACTGGTTTAACCTGGGTGTCGCGCGTGTCGTGATGGGATCGGCAGCCCTCAAAGACCCTGAATTCGTCAAGGCGATGGCGAAAGAGTGGGAAGGCGGCATCGTGGTCGCGGTCGATGCGCGCGATGGCATGGTCGCAACCGAGGGTTGGGCGGAAGTGTCCGACGTTTCCGTTGTCGATCTCGCACGGCGTTTCGAGGATGCAGGCGTTGCCAGCCTGCTGTTCACGGATATTGGACGCGATGGCTTGCTCAAAGGCGTTAACATCGATGCTACAGTCGAACTGGCTCAACGGGTTGATATTCCCGTAATTGCCAGCGGCGGGGTCAAGGGCCTCGACGACATTCACGTGCTTTCGCTTCACGCGCATGAAGGGATCGAAGGCGTGATAACAGGTCGCGCGCTCTATGAAGGCAAGCTCGACTTGGCGACGGCGATTGCGATGGGAGCGCGAGCATGAGCCTCGCGATCATTATTGGTATTGTGATCGGGATTCTTGTGATCCTCGGTCTGGTTGGCAAATATGGAGACAGCGCGAGCGTCGTTGTGACCGGACGAGGTGTGATCAAGACACACAATGTCGAAGCTCGTTTTCGCAGCGGGACAATGTATCACGGCAAGCTTGGCCAGGACCGCTGGAGCGATGGCCAAGAGCGTTTCAGTCTAAGGCTGAACAAATTGACTGCGGATCACGACGGAACACTTCGTCTTTTCCGCAATGGCGATGAGGTATCGGAGTTCGAGATAACTGACAGTGCAATCAGCTTTCGCTGGAAAGGCATCAGTAGCGACGCCATCCCGCAATTCGATATCGGCGATCAGCTGCGGGTTGAGGTCGGCTCGATGTCGCTTAATGCAATTGTCGAGGCAGACTAAGTGATCCGGTTGATTGCCTTCCTGTTTTTGGGTCTCACGTTTCTTGCAGGGATCACCGTCGCAACCATCGAATATGCGCTCATCAATTGCGTGATTTTCTGCGCGCTTGCGCTTGGCGTCATTCGTTTCATTGAGCCGCGCTATGGCGAACAAGGACTGGTTTACGGCATGGCGGGCGCTTTCTTCGTGTCATTCCTATGGCCTTATGCGCTTATCATTTCTCGAATGGGATCGGGCTGTGTCGGAGACGAGTGTCTGGCAGCAGAGCCGCCTGCATCGCAGTCGCCATCAGGGGCCTCGTCATGACAGTTCGTATCCGCGTCATCCCTTGTCTTGATGTGGCGGATGGCCGCGTCGTCAAAGGCGTGAACTTTGTCGATCTGAAGGATGCAGGTGATCCGGTCGAGCAGGCTCAGGCCTATGATGCCGCTGGCGCAGACGAGCTGTGTTTCCTCGATATTTCCGCAAGCCATGAGGGACGCGGCACGCTTCTCGACATCGTCAAGCGCACGGCAGAAGTCTGCTTTATGCCGCTGACCGTGGGCGGCGGGGTGCGCAGCGTCGAGGACGCGCGCGCGCTCTTGCTGGCAGGAGCGGATAAAGTCGCAATCAATTCAGCGGCCGTTGCGCGGCCGGAACTTGTGGCTGAAATCGCCGAGAAGTTCGGCAGCCAATGCGTTGTAGCGAGCGTCGATGCGCGCCGCACTGCTGATGGCAAGTGGGAAATCTTCACGCACGGAGGCCGCAAGCCAACCGGGATTGATGCTGTCGAATACTCCAAGAAGGTCGCAGAGCTAGGCGCAGGCGAGCTGCTCGTCACATCGATGGACGGTGACGGGACGCAGGCGGGGTATGATTTGGAATTGACGCGTACCATTGCCGATGCAGTCAGCGTGCCCGTGGTTGCAAGCGGCGGGGTAGGCAATTTGCAGCATTTGGTCGATGGAGTGACTGAGGGCCATGCCAGCGCAGTGCTGGCGGCCAGCATCTTCCACTTCGGCACGCACACGATTTCCGAAGCGCATGACGCGCTGAGGGCTGCTGGCTTGCCAGCGCGCGGCGTTTGAGCAAGGACTAGCGGCATGGACACACTTCAACGTCTCGAACAGGTCATCGCTGAACGGCGCAGCGCTTCGCCCGACAGTTCCTATGTCGCAAAGCTCAACGCCAAGGGCATCGAGAAGATCGCGCAAAAGCTGGGTGAAGAAGCCACGGAAACTGTGATCGCTTCGCTTTCAGGAAGCCGCGAAGAAGTTGTTGGGGAGAGCGCCGACTTGCTGTTCCATCTGCTTGTGCTGTTGCAAGCGCGCCGGATCACACTTGAGGAAGTAATGGCTGAACTTGACCGGCGCGAAGGCGTGTCGGGCCTCGATGAAAAAGCGAGCAGGAGCGCCAAGGAATAGGAGACTCTGATGCCAATCGATCCCACCTTGCCGTATGATGACAACAACATTTTCGCGAAGATCCTGCGCGGCGAGATTCCGTCCACCAAGGTCTATGAAGACGAATGGTCTTACGCCTTTGAAGACATCAATCCGCAGGCCGAGATCCACACGCTGGTCATCCCCAAGGGGCGCTATGTCAGCTGGGATGATTTCTCCACCAAGGCCAGTGCGGAAGAGATCGCTGGGTTTGTGCGTGCCGTTGGCGAAGTCGCGCGCATGAAGGGACTTGTCGAGCCAGGCTACCGGATGATGGCGAATATCGGCGCGCATGGCGGTCAGGAAGTGCCGCATCTGCATGTACACATCTTTGGCGGTGAGCCATTGGGCCCGATGATCTGGAAACGCTGATCGACCGCTATTGGTCGCGCCTGCGACTCGTTTCACCGCCGTTCAGCTAACTGAGAGCAAACGCAGCTTTGCAGCGATTCACCGCTGCGCTAGAGCGTGCGTCGCATGAATATGCCTACTCCTCCCGGCGGAATTCTCGATGGCGCGCGCCATCTCTATGCAGTGCGCGTCTATTACGAGGACACCGACCTTTCAGGGATCACCTATCACGCGAATTATCTGCGCTGGTTTGAACGTGCCCGTTCGGACTTGCTGCGTGTTCTCGAGATCGACCAGCGAGAAGCAATCGAGGCAGGCGCGGGTGCTTACGCTGTCGCAGAGATGAACCTCAAATATTTGCAGCCGGCGAAGCTTGATGACGATGTGGTGATCGAGACTATTTGTACTGAGCTAGGCGCTGCCAGCTGCCGCATGCATCAATGGGCGAGACGCGACGACGATGTGCTTTGCGAAGCTGAGCTCCGCGTAGGGTTCGTCCATCCTTCAGGGCGGCCCGTGCGCCAACCTGCTGATTGGCGCGCTGCGTTCAAGAATTTCATGGAAAGATAAGGCGATAATGACGTTTTCAACTGACATTCTGGCGGCAGCTGCTGGGTCGACCCGGCTCGATCCGCTCGACCTGTTCCTGCAAGCCGACATAGTTGTTCAGGCCGTCATGCTCGGCCTCGTGCTGGCGAGTATCTGGGTCTGGATGATCATTGTCTCGTTTGTCCTTCGGATGAAAAAGCTCGAACGCGCGGCGGACACTTACGAAGCAGATTTCTGGCAGGCACGCGATCAGGAGGCAGTGCTGGGTCCGGCCTCAACGAGCGATTACCCGTCTGCTCGTGTTGCTGCAGCCGGTTTCAACGAATGGAAGGAAAGCGCGAAAGCAGGCAAGATTGACCGCGACGGCGTTCGCCAACGCGCGGCGACTGCGATGGAAGGGCAAGTTGCTGAGGAGGCGGACAAACTTGCGGAACGACTGACATTCCTTGCGACGACTGGGTCTGTTGCGCCTTTCGTAGGTCTGTTCGGCACGGTCTGGGGGATCATGAACAGCTTCTTCCAGATTGGCGCGCAGGAAAGCTCTTCACTAGCGGTGGTCGCACCAGGTATCTCTGAAGCGTTGTTCGCTACTGCCATTGGCCTGTTCGCCGCAATCCCTGCAGTGATCGCTTACAACCGCTTCAGCAATGACGTGAACCGCTTCGAAGCGCGGCTCCAGCGTTTCGCGGACAAGGTCCATGCTGGCCTTAGCCGTGAACTGGACAAGAGCTGATGGGCATGGGTCTGGCCTCTTCGGGACGGCGCGCTCGCGGCAGCAAGCGTGCGCCTATGGCGGAGATCAACGTAACGCCCTTCGTTGACGTGATGCTGGTGCTCCTCATCATCTGCATGGTGACCGCACCTTTGCTTGCTTCTGGAGTGCCGGTCGATTTGCCGGAAAGCCGCGCCAATCCGATCGACCAGACGCCTGAACAAGTGACTGTATCGATCGACAATACCGGCGTGATTTTCGTTGAGGATGCGGCTGTGCCTGATGGTGAGCTTGCAGCAACGCTTGCGCAGATCGAGCCTCGCGCGGATGGTCAGCCGCCGATCGTCGTGCTGCGCGGCGATCAGGCGCTGCAATATGCCCGTGTCATGGCGGTCATGGGCGAGCTTAATCGGGCAGGGTTCAACCAGATCACATTGGTCACAGACGGTTCATCCGCCTCGCCATAATTCTTGAGACAAGCATGCAAGCAATAGCTGCCAATAGAGAGGAACGGATCGGGCTCGGCGTTGCGCTGGGGCTGCACTTGGCGCTTGTGCTTGTATTTCTGATTCAGCCTTCGCGCGGCGAGATTATGCCTCTGCCAGAGCGAATGACAGTCAGCCTTGCAAGCAATGTCGGGTTGGAAGACACAGCGCCTGCGATCGTTCCGGAAAGCCGGGCTGCAATTGCATCAGAGCTTGCCGATACAGTCACGGCCCCTGCGCCAGAAGACGTGCCGGATGTGACGCGCAGCCCAGATACGACCCCGACCACGACCACCACTGCAACCCGCCCACAGCCGCGTACCAACGAAGCGCCGCCAGAGCGCAGCACGGGCAGCCGCATCGGCGACAACTTCCTCACTGGATCTGGCGATTCCACTTCAAGCGAAGACGCGCGTATTCCCGCAAGCCAGATCGGCGCAAGCGCGCAAGCCTCGCTGCGTCAGGCTATCTCTCGTCAGATCAAGCCGCACTGGAACGCGCCGTCGGGCTTGGATGCAGAGCAGCTGATTACTATTCTTGCATTCCGCTTGAATGAGGATGGCACGCTTGCCGGGCGTCCGCGGGTGGTACGACAAGCCGGGATAAACGCTTCAAACCGGCCGCAAGCCGATTTGCATGCTGAGCGCGCCATTCGTGCAGTTCAACGTGCGGCACCCTTCGACTTGCCGCCCGAATATTACAACGCCTGGCGCAATGTGTCTGAATGGCGTTTCGACAGAAGGCTTTAACGCATGAAGAAACTTATCCTGCTTGTTGTTGCTCTGATTGCATCGCCGTTGGCTGCGCAAAATCAGGATCTGAGCACTCCGGCGCCTGAAGGCGGTGAAGTCGAGACGGTCTTTGAAGATGAAGAAACGGGCGGCCTTACAGGTTCGACAACCGACGAAAGCGACTGGCAGGATCTGACCATCGCTATTCCCGGCTTTGCGACGGACCGCGATGTGCCAACCGCCGCCAGCAATGACGGTACGGCCGGCCTTGGCAAAGACATTGCGCGCGTCATTACCGCTAACTTGCGCAATAACGGCCTGTTCCAGCCCATCGGACCCGATCAGCTGCCGCAGCCCGGCTTCCCACAAATCTCAAGCCCGGCCTGGGGCACTTGGGCCGGACGCGGCAATGAGATGCTCGTTCATGGTTATGTCCAAGGCCGCGCGGATGGCCGGCTGGTCGTCGGTTGCTATCTCTATGATGTGGCTTTGCAAGACGAGCTCATCCGAGAAGGTTGGGTGGTCCCAGCAGCGGACTGGCGCCGCGCCGCGCATAAGTGCTCAGACTTGATCTATTCTCGTCTTACCGGCGAAAGCCCGTTCTTCGACAGCCGGATCGCTTACATTGCCGAGACCGGTCCCAAGGAAAAACGCGTCAAACGCCTCGCGATCATGGATAGCGATGGTGCGAACCATCGTTTCCTGACGCTGGGCAGCGCAACTGCGCTCACCCCGCGCTATTCGCCTGATTACAAGAAGCTGCTCTACCTGTCTTATGTCGATGGAAACCCGCGCATTTATGTCTACGACATCGGCACCGGGCGGCAGCAGCTGGTGGCAGAGACAGGGAACCCGACGCTCGCCCCACGCTGGTCCCCAGATGGCCGCTCCATCCTCTATTCCATGGCGGTTGGCGGCAACACAGACATCTATCGCGTACCTGCAACAGGCGGGCAAAGCGTACGGCTGACCAACACGCCGGGTATCGATATTGGAGGTTCCTACTCACCTGATGGCAGCAAGATCGTGTTCGAGAGCGATCGCTCAGGCAGCCAGCAATGTTATGTCATGAATGCCGACGGCACTGGTCAGCGGCGTATTTCGTTCCATGGCGGACGCTGCGCAACGCCGGAATGGAGCCCGCGTGGCGACCAGATCGCGTTCACGCGTATCGCGGGCGATTTCAACATTGCGGTGATGGAGCCAAGCGGCCGTAACCTCCGCATCCTGACGCGCGGCTGGCAGGACGAAGCCCCGACATGGGCGCCTAATGGACGCATCATTCAGTTCTTCCGCACCGAGCGAAATTCGGGGCGGACCGCTTTGCACCAGGTCGATTTGACCGGGCGTAACGAAAGGAAACTCAGGACGCCGGTGGACGCGTCTGATCCGGCCTGGGGACCGATCCTCCCCTGAAACGTGCTATAACCGCGTATGGGCGAATCCCCTGAACAAGCCCGCGCCTTCATGAAGGATAATGCAAATGAACAAAACACTCGCTTCATTCGTACTTCTCAGCTCAACCGTTGCGCTTGCTGCGTGCGGCCAAAAAGCACCTGAAGACCTACCGCCACCACCGGCTTCGACCGAGACGCCTGCTCCAGCGGTAGATACTACGCCCGCCGGCCCGAGCGTCGGCAGCCAGGCGCATTTCGAAAATGCCGTGAATGGCCAGAACGTGATCTTCTTCGATACGGACCGATTCAACATCGACAGCGCGGATGCGGCGGCCTTGCAGACACAGGCGCAGTATCTCGGGCAATATCCGCAAGTTTCGATTACCGTTGAAGGCCACGCCGACGAGCGCGGCACACGCGAATATAACCTTGCCTTGGGTGAACGCCGTGCCAATGCGGCCAAGAACTATCTCGTCAGCCTTGGCGTTGATGCAGGCCGTATCCAGACTGTCAGCCACGGCAAGGAACGTCCGGTTGCAACAGGTTCAAACGAACAGGCGTGGGCGCAGAACCGCCGCGCAGTCAGCGTCGTGATTAACTGATTTCAGTCGCTTGGACTGAGTGGGAAGGCCGGGCAGTTTGTCTGGCCTTCCTTTTTTGAATTTGGATAAAGCTGGCTGTCTTTAGAAAGAGAACAGCGTCGGCAGATCGAAGTCCGGCAGGTCTGCAACAAATTGCACAACCGGCTTGCTGGAGCCATGCGATGCGTTCTCTGCCGTCATGGTAAGCGTCATTGCAGCCATGGCGAAGACGGCGAATGCGCTGGAGATGGCGAGTTGCTTGCTCATGATGTCCTGTTGGCTTCGATTTATGAAGAATACGTTGCGATGCAACATTTCTTATCGAAACTGGTTCCCATCTCTTTCAATCAATCGCAAGGCCCCCTAGACTAAAGCTCATGAACGTCGGACCAACGACATTGTCAGCAGATTGGCGGGAGCCCGCTCATGCCTAAGGCGCGGCGCTCAAACGATTGGGGCTTTCCGCGCTGGCGTGGCTATGGCTCTGCGCGCGAGGCGACGACTGTGCGGCTATGCGACCGCCATGGCTGCGAAGAGAAGGGCGATTGCCCTGCGCCCAAAGCGCCGAATAGCCCGGACCGCTGGTACTTCTGTCAAAAGCACGCAGCGGAATACAACTCCAAATGGGACTATTTCGAAGGGCTCGACAAGGCTGAGAAGGAAGAGCGCGCCAAGGCTGAACGGCAGGAAAGCGCCGGCTATGCCGAGGCTTCGCATTACGGTTGGAGCGGCTCAGGTGATGGTTCCCGCAGTGCTGACGAGATGCGCGCCTTGGAGTTACTCGAGCTTGAAGCGGACGCAGACTTTGCCGCTGTGAAGAAAGCTTACCGCGCGAAGGCGAAACTCGTGCACCCTGACGTCAAGCCGGGTGATGAGGAAGCTGCCAAGCAGTTCCAGGCGTTGCAGCTCGCTTATGAAGTGCTCAAAGCAGGCGAAGAACGCCGCGAATGGCGCGGGTAGCGCTTCAGAGGCGCGCTCAAATCTTTCCTGAACTCTCAGAAGCTAGGAGATGATGTGCAAAGCAAGCAGTCTTTCAATCGTTTGATTACCCAGTCCTGGATTGCCTTTGTGGCGATGGCCGCAATGGTAGTGCTCTCGCTGTTCGATCCGCTCCACGATCCCGTTCGCCAGCATATGAGCGAATCCATTATGGCGTCACCTTGGTTGGCGCTCGCTGTAAAGATTTTGCCGAGCATCACCGGTATCAGCATCATGGTATTCGGCCTGGGTTGCTTTGCATTGAAGCGCGGATGGACGTGGGCGGGATTGGCAGGATTGCTGTTTGGCGCGGCTATGCTGGCGAATGGTATTTTCCCGACCGGTGACCCGCGACATGGCCTTTATGGGCTTGCGATTTTCTCTGTGCTTTTGCCTGCGTTTTTTGCCGCTGAGTTTGATTGCTCTCAGCGCTTGAAGCAGCTGTCGCTCGCTGTTGCATTCATAAACCTGCTCTACATGTGGATTTTGTTTACGGGCCTCGATCCCGAAGCATTTCGCGGCCTGACCCAAAGGATCGCGTCGCTCATCATGTTCGGCTGGTTCGCACTTTTGAGTAGGGCTTGAGAATCAGGCGGGTCGCTATCCAACATTTCCTACATTTGCGCGGCGCGCTAGTACCCGCACTGCTCTTTGAAACCGTCGATCTCTGCGCCATGTGTCGCAAATCTGCGCGCAAGAACTCACGCGAGTTTTGAAAAAAAGGAAAAGTGTCAACTTTGTTGGAAGCGCTATAAACGAGAGAACTCTGCGGGTTTCAGGCTGATTTAGCGAAGTTGACAGGTGTCAACTTTGTCAACTTTGTTGGAAGGGAATGAGCGGGCGTGAAAACGCGCTCGGACTAGTCCCTGTCAATCGCAACAATCGGATTGTCATTCCACCATGGCACATCGGTCCATGGGCGCACATCAATCTCATGCGTCCAGCAATTCCGCGGTTGCTGCGCGAGGCTCCAATAGGTCTCGGCGAGCGCCGCCGGATCGATCACGCCGTCTTCGCCCTTGCTGGCCTTGTAGGCTTCGAACTTGTCGCCGAGCAGCTTGCCAAGCGTGTCCGGCGCATCGACTGAACCATCGACCACGACATGCGCTACATGCACACCTTGCGGGGCGAACTCGGCATTGAGTGTCTGACACAACATTCGCCGCCCACCCATCGCTGCCGCGTGACTGTGCTGGCCGGTATTGCCGCGTACTGCTGCCGTAGCGGAGGTGACGAGCAGTGTCCCTTGGCCGCGCGCGACCATCTTCGGCATGAGCACATGGGCGAGCCGGAACAGACCAAAGCAGCCGAGCCGCCAGCCAAGCTCAAACGCGCCATGCGGCGTGTTATCTAGCGTGCGGTTGCCGATCTGCGCGCCCAAATTGTAGAGCGCGCAGGTGATCGGGCCAATGTTGGCTTCCACCCGTTCGACCAGCTCTTCGATGGTGCCATCGTCGGAGGCGTTGAGCAGCGTACCGGAGGCTGAACCCCCCGCGTCCTCGATCTGTGCAACAAGGCGCTGAAGCCCTTCTTCGTCGGAACGCCGCGCCAGCACAGCGTGATAACCTTCGCGGGCAAAACGAGCTGCTGCATGCCCGCCAATGCCAGCGCCTGCACCGATGACGAGAAAGACAGGTTTGCGCTCGTCACTCATGAGCCTTCTCCATAATGCAGGGTCACCATGCTCGCTGCCGCATTGGCTTTCGCTCGCGCCGCGTCAGTGTCCGGCCCGTTGGCGAGCGCGACACCCATACGCCGATAGGGCCGCGTTACGGGCTTGCCGAAGATACGCACATCCGCGCCATCCTCCATCGCATTGGCAAGGCCGGAATATGCAACATGCTCGCTTGCGCGATCCGCCAGAATGACAGAACTTGCTGAAGGCCGCGCAGCGATGCTCTCCGGCACAGGCATGCCCATGATCGCGCGCGCATGTAAATCGAACTCGCTGAGGTTCTGGCTTACCAGCGTGACCATGCCGGTGTCATGTGGGCGAGGGGAGAGCTCGGAAAAGATCACCTCCTCACCGCGAATGAAGAACTCGACACCGAACAGGCCGTAGCCTTTTCCGTCGCCTTGCAGCGCCGTGACCACCTTTGCTGCCATGTCCTGCGCAGCTAAAATCGCGGCGTCCGACATGGGCGTGGGCTGCCAGCTTTCGCGGTAGTCGCCGCGTTCCTGGCGGTGTCCGATTGGCGGGCAGAAGGTAATACCGGTTGCATGGCGCACAGTCAGCAGCGTGATCTCGTAATCGAAGTCGATGAATTGCTCGACGATCACACGCTTGCGGTCGCCGCGCATGTTGTGGACTGCATATTCCCATGCTGCTTCCAGCTCTGCCGCGCTGTCGACCTTGCTCTGACCTTTGCCGGATGAGGACATGACCGGCTTGATCACGCAAGGAAAACCCGTGAAGTCGCCCGCCTCGCGAACCTCTTCAATGCTTGTCGCATAGCGATAGCGCGAGGTCGTAATGCCCAGCTCGCCCGCCGCAAGATCGCGGATCGCATCGCGGTTCATGGTGAGCTGCGTCGCGCGCGCAGAGGGCACGACATTGCTGCCCACCGCTTCGATATCCGCGAGCACTTCGGTGCGGATCGCTTCGACCTCAGGGACGATCAGATCGGGCTGATGCTTTTCGACGGTTTTGCGCAAGGCATCGCCGTCGAGCATGGAGAAAACCTCGGCCTCGTCCGCGACCTGCATGGCTGGTGCTGCCGTATAAGCATCGCAAGCCACCACATAAGCGCCCAGCCGCTTGGCTGAGATGACGAACTCACGTCCCAGCTCGCCAGAGCCAAGCAGCAGGATCTTTGTGGTGAAGGCCATCGGTACTCCGGTTTGCGGTCAGACTTTCTCCAAGGCTTGCCCGAAATCGGCGATCAAGTCATCCGGATCCTCGATCCCGATGCTGATCCGTACGAGATTGTCGGTGATGCCAAGCGCGGCCTTGCGCTCATCCGGCACGCTGAGATGCGTCATGGATGCGGGGTGGCTGGCGAGTGTTTCGGTTCCGCCAAGGCTCACGGCAAGCTTTGCGACTTTCAGCGCGTCGAGGAAGCGGAAACATTCCGCTTCGCCGCCCTTGATGAAGACAGAGAAGGTGCTGCCTGCGCCTTCGCAATGGCGATCATAAATGTCCTGCTGGCGCGCATCCTCGATCATGCCGAGATAGCCCAGTCCTTTGACCTTGGGGTGGTCACGCAAGAATTCGCAGACTTTTTCTGCATTTTTGCCCGCGCGCTCCATGCGCAGCTCGACTGTCTCCAGCGAACGCAGCAGCATCCATGCAGTGTTGGGGTCAGCGATGCCGCCCATCGTGTTGCGCAGTGCGCGGATCGCATCGATAAAGCGCTTTTTGCCCGAGACGCTGCCTGCGACCAGGTCCGAGTGACCTCCCACATACTTTGTCAGTGAGTAGACCACCAGGTCCGCGCCATGCTCCAGCGGGCGCTGCCACAGCGGCCCGAGGAATGTGTTGTCGATCGCAATCGGGCAAGCATCTGCATCGAAATGCTTGTCGCGCGCATCGCGCACAGCTTCGATATCGACCAGCGCATTGGTCGGGTTGCCGGGGCTCTCGAGATAGATCAACGGCACTTCGCCGCCTTGCGCTTCGGCTTGCGCTTTGGCTTTGGCCATTATCGCGTCGAGTTCTTCAGGGGTCGCACCAGCCGGGAAGTCGACATAGGTCACGCCGTACTTCGCCATGATCTTCGCAACGAAGCCTTCACTCGCGGCATAGAGCGGGCCGGAATGGACGATGACATCGCCAGCCTTGCACGCGGCCAGCATCAGCACCGCGATGGCCGTCATCCCGCTGGAGAAGCTCAGCGCTTCCTCCGCCCCGTCCCAGATTGCAAGTCGGTCTTCCAAGATTTCCTGGTTGGGCGCGTTGAAGCGTGAATAGACCAGGCCTTCAGCACCGCCCGCGCGTTTGCCGGTAATGCCTTCAAAGTGCCGCTTGCCCGCTGCTGCATTCTCAAACGCGAAAGTACTGGTGAGGAAGATCGGCGCCTTCAGAGAGCCTTCTGAAAGCACCGGGTCATAGCCATAACCCATCATAAGCGTGCTCGGCTTCATTGGGCGGCCGTTGATAGTGGTCACCGGGTCTTTGGGCTTACGGCGCGGGGTGGGTTGATCGATCGGGTCGATGGCGTCCGTCATGCGGGCGATCCTTCCTTGTTGCATGCTCCCAGGAAGGCAGAAGCTGATCTGGTGGCTGCAACGGCCCCCGATCCTAACCTCCGCAGGACCGCCTCTCCGTCACACCAACTGGTTTCATTTGATATTAGATTGGAGGGCAGGCTGCAAGTCGGATATCACCCGGCTTACACAACAGCTGCGATTAGCCAGACCATTGCGACGATCAGCACGATACCGATCAGGTCGAGGATGAAACCTGCGCCAACCATTCGCTGGATTTTGATACGGCCTGTGGCCCATGCAATCGCGTTCGGCCCTGTACCGGCGGGCAGCATGAACCCCCAGCTTGCGGCAAGCGCGGCAGGCAGAGCGAGCAGGATCGGATCGACACCCAATGCAACGACCAAGGCTGCAACGACCGGAATGATGGCAGTGGCGGTTGCGACATTGCTCGCGAACTCCGTCACAAGGATCACCATCGCGACTATGCCCATCGCGACCAGTAGCAGCGGGAAGACTTCCAGCGGCAGCAAGGCGTTGCCCAGCCAAGTGTCGAGCCCGGACGCCCTCATACCTGCGGCCAGCGCCAGTCCGCCGCCAAACATCATAATGACGCCCCATGGCGCGCGGTCCGCCTCTGACCAAACAAGCAGCGGGCGGCCGGTTCCGTCAGGCAAGAGAAACAGGGCAAGGCTGGCGATGATTGCGATTGTCCCGTCGGTCCAAGACCCTTCGGGTAGGTAAGGCGCGAGCAGCAACCGCGTCATCCAACCGGCAAAGGTGATCGCGACGATAGCGAGCACGCGCTTCTCCGCGCTACTCAATGGCGAGCTATCGGCAATCGCTTGCGTCGCTTCCTTTGCATCGAAGGGTGTCTCACCAACGCGCTGCGCTTTAATGATGACGAACGCCGCGATGGGAATTCCGACGATGACGAGCGGCAAACCGAACATCATCCATTGTGCAAAGCTGATGGTGACGCCAATCAGCTCGTCCAGCAGGCCTACTGCTATCGCATTAGTGGGCGATCCGACCAGCGTCCCAAGCCCGCCAATATTCGCAGCAAAAGCAATGCCTAGCGGCAGCGCGCCGGAAAGACCGTCCTTGCTGATAGCGAGTTCCGCGCCGCCGCTGCTCGCGCGCTTGTTTGCTTCGCCCGCCGCCAGCACAGCCAAAGCCATCGGCATCATGATGAGCGAGGTCGATGTGTTTGATATGAGCATGGAAAGCAGCGCCGCACTCATCATGAATGCAAGCAGCAAGCCTGTCTGGCCACCGCGCCCGTTAAGGCTACTTAAGATCAGGACAGCAAGCCTGCGATGCAGGCCGGTCCGCTCGATCGCGAGCGCGAGAAATGCACCCCCGAGCAGCAGAAACAGGATATCGGAGTAATACGCGCCTGCCGTTTGCTTGGCTGTCATGATCCCGCCGAAAGGTAGGATCACGAAGGGCAACAGAGCAGTTGCCGTCATCGGGATGGCCTCGGTCATCCACCATGTCGCCATCCACACAACCAGCCCCGCGACCAGCCATGCAGGTTCCGGCATGCCGGAAGGCGGAGCGGTCAATACGGTGATGGCAAAGGCGAGCGGTCCAAGAACAAGACCGATTGCGCGCGCTGTCATGTGGCTCCCCTGCGATTAGGCAAAGCGCACGTTAGCGTTGCTTTCTCGAATTGGCGAGCGCGCGGCTCGCCAGATTGCGAAGCTTACTCGATCTCGTTGTCGACTGGTTCTTCGCCGGGCAGCTGGATATCCATGAAGAACACAGAACCTGTGCGACCTTCGCGCTCTATCCGCTCCATCTTCGTGCCGTGTTCCTGCAGCAGCCGGGCCATTCCTTGCGGAATGCGAAAACGCTGAGTGGTGCCGTTGGAAACGATATTGCTGTAGGTTGGCTCACGCTGTCCGCCGGCCAGATCCGCAATATCCGTTTCATACAGCGATGCTTCAACCGTATCGGTCTTGCTCAGCAATTGCTGGACCTCGGTTTCCGCGTGCTTCGCGATATGCGTGCGAAGATCGGCTTCCCAATCCTGGAAATAGAATGGTGCCGCCTCCTCATAGATCTTGGAAACCTGCAAGCGGTCAGAGAGCTTTTGCACGCCGCGCAGCGAATTCACAAAATCGCTGGCTCCGCGGTCCAGCAGACGCTCCACATTTTCAGCATTGAAAGCCGCGCGCTGGATGGATGGGCCGCCGATATCGCCGCGCCAGAAGCCGTAGATGACGCGCGGGTCTTTCCAGTTGCGATAGACAATCTGCGTGCGGATGTCCTTCGGGCTCATTTTTACACCGCTGACATTGATGAATTTCGCTTCATCAAGTGGCAAACCATCCACTGCGATAGTGCTGGGCTCACGCACAGGCCATGCATGCGCGATTTGATCGAGCATCGCGACATTGTGAAGGTTGATCCAGAAAGCGAGTTGCTCGTTACGCGGGATGCGCGTGAATTCGATCAGATCAGGCGTCCGCTCCAGCTCGATCCGATACTCGCGGATGCTCTGTCGCAGCTCGTCATCGAAAAATGAGAACATCACGCGATTGCCTTCAAGGCGATAACGCGAATCATGACCAAAATACCGCCTTGTCCCAAGGCCTGGGTCTGGCCGACCAGGCGCTTGACGCAACGAGCGCCCCATTGGGAAGACGATGTATCGCATCGCTTCGTCCCAAGCGGTATAATCGATCTTGTGCTGAATTCGGTCTGCTGATGGCGTGAAGCGTGCAAATGACTGGTCGAATGCGGGCGCAGCGATCGCGAGAGTGTTGGCCACTTCGCGCTGTGCGGACACAGGTGCAGCAACCGGCAAGGTGAGCGCAGTGCAGACCATCGCTGCAGTGGCTAAAGCAGGGATACGGCGGGTTGATCGGATTGCCATGGGGGTCGGTCTTTCAACGATAGAGATGCGTGTTCGCAAGCAGCGTGTTGAGCGGTCACTTGTCAATACGCGCCACGGCGTTGATCGATCCATTTTCAATGCTCGTCGAAGAACGACCGTCTACACGCTTTAGTCCTTGAGATATTTCGAGAAGCAGGTTTCCTCGCTTTCGGTCTGCTCGCCACGGATCTCCGCAAACCAGGGGCTTTCGGAATCATCAATCATCGCAACCGCTTCGTAAGCTGGGATTGGCAGGCAAACCTCCAGATCAACAGGTTCGCGACTGATCAGCTGCCATTGGTCCGCCGCGTTTCGCTTCGCATGGATTGCGAGGATTAGACCGTCGGCAAAAGCGGTGTGCTGCACAACCTCGAACGTCTGAACACCGATCAGCGGATTGCCTGAAATCGGTTCGTGCGTGTCCAAGGTCATTGAGTAGATCGCATTCATGCAAATCATCCCATCAGGGCACTCTGGCGAGCCCACATATTTCATCTCACGTATTTGGGCCAGATAGATTGCGAAGTCAGCCTCAGCATCAAGCAATGAACTCTTTGGCTCTCGAGTCGTGCAGCCAACCAAGACCAAAACACCAGAAATAAGGCCCAGAGCGCTGAACACTCTGGGCCAATTCGAGAAATTCGACAGCATTTGGATTCCGCCGTTTACTTAGGCGCAAGGACCATCAGCATCTGGCGACCTTCGAGGCGCGGGAAGGCTTCGACTTTCGCGATTTCCTCGACGTCTTCTTGCACGCGTTTGAGCAGGTTCATGCCAAGTTCCTGGTGTGCCATTTCGCGGCCACGGAAGCGCAAAGTGACTTTCACCTTATCGCCATTGTCGATGAACTTGTTCACGTTGCGCATCTTCACGTCATAATCATGCGTGTCGATGTTGGGACGCATTTTGACTTCTTTGATGTCCTGCGTCTTTTGCGTCTTGCGCGCGAGATTGGCTTTCTTCTGGGCTTCGTAGCGGTGCTTGCCAACGTCCAGGAATTTGCACACGGGCGGGTCTGCGTTGGGAGAAACTTCGACCAAGTTGAGGCCAACATCGGCCGCTTGCTCAATCGCTTCGCGCGTGTTCATCACGCCGAGATTCTCACCCTCATGGTCGATTACGCGGACCGTTGGAGTTTGAATGAAATTATCGTAGCGAGGGCCGCTTTTAACGGGCGGGGCCATCGATCGCCGGGGTGGACGGGCTATGGGGTATTCTCCTGTTTCAGCCTGTATTGGGTCGTGTGCGATTCTGCGCTGCAACGCAGAGGCGCTATGTAGGGATTATCGAAGCAAAACGCTAGGAGAGTCTTAGGGTCAGGTTTGGACCGCCCAGCTGTATCGGGGGAAGTCGATCAATCCGAAGCCGATGATGCGTGGGAATACCCAGGTGCATGATCCAAAGAACATTCCCCCGATGGGCGACGCTGCAACAAAGCATCCGTCGAGGCCGTCGTTCGAGGTTCTGCTTAAGGACAGCAGTCCAAAAAGAGGCGTAAGCATAAAGGCTAACCCAAAAAGGAAGCCGGTCGGGAGGACTTCAAGAAAACCATACTTGTCGCCATAAAGCTGGCCAAGCATCAATCCGAAAAGGCCATAAAGGCACCCTAGAATCCAAAGAACCTGTACCAAGACGCTTAGCTTGGGTTTTTGACTGGTGGCCAGAGGGATGACGACTGCCGGAATTCCGGCCAAGCTAAACCATATGACGAAATGCCATGGTGTTAGTGTTCCGATCAGCCAGACAAGTGGTTCAAAACTCACCTACGCTGCATCCCGATACAACGGAAACTGAACCAGCTTGCCTTTCGCGGGGAGCACAGCATCGATCCGGCTGGCGGGGCTAAGCGCGCTGAGGATTTGCGGTGCGCCTGCATCCATCCCCCCAGTGAGTGAACCGAATGCAGGCAGGATCATGCGATCTCCGCGCGTCTTGTTCCGGCTGACAACCCCGCAAGGGCGGCTGACATGCCGTCCGCGCACTCGCAGACGCATCTTGGGATGATAGTGGCCTGACAGTTCAGGCTTTGTCTCACCACGCTGTGCTTCGTGGCGCAACAGGATCCCTGCGATTTCTGTCTCGTCGAGAACTTCGCCACCAAAACCGCGCGCCATCTGCTCGTCATGATTGCCGGTGATCCACACCCAGTCGAGCGAGCGGGTGAGTGCTTCGAGCATACCGCTTGCATACTCGTCCAATCGCTGCGTGCCGGCATCATCATGGAAGTTGTCGCCCAGTGTAATCACACGGCGCGCGCCGGTTTGCTTCACGGCATCGGCCACGCGCTCCAGCGTCTCGCGGCTATCATAAGGCGGCAGCATCTGCCCGTGCTTGGCATACCAGCTCGCTTTCTCCAGATGCAGGTCCGCCACAAGCAGAGCCTTCTCGCGCGGCCAATAGAGCGCGCGCGAAGAGGTGAGCACGAGCTCTTCTCCGGCAAACTCCATCGGCGCGAACGAAACGGGAACCATGAGCTTTACTTGCCCATGGCGCGCGGCTTTGGCAAGAGGGCGCCAAAGCTTTGATTGAAATCAGAGATATTTGCTGGCGAAAAGAGCAAGGGATCGCTCAGACAACGCCAGATTGACGGGAGACGACATGGCTGACTGGACTGAGCAAACCGCGCGCGCAAAGGCATGGTTTGAAGGACTGCGCGACGATATTTGCGCGGCCTTCGAAGCGATTGAACGCGAAGCGGGCTCAGAAGCGAGCTTTGAATACACGCCATGGACCCGTGAAGAAGAGGGCAATGAGGACCCTGGCGGCGGCGTCCAGGGCCTGATGAAAGGCAAAGTGTTCGAGAAAGTCGGCGTCAATGTCTCGACTGTCAAAGGCAGCTTTTCACCTGAGTTCGCAGGCCAGGTGAACGGCGCAAGCGCGGAGCATCCCGGCTTTACCGCCACTGGCATTTCGCTCGTCGCGCATATGACCAACCCGCATGTGCCAGCAGTGCACATGAACACGCGCTTCCTTACGACGCAGGCGGCATGGTTCGGAGGGGGAGGGGACCTCAACCCGCCGATCCCCTATGAGGAAGACACAGAGGACTTCCATGCACGCTATCGTGCGGCCTGCATGGCGCACAATCCGACCTATTACGAGAAGTTCAAGAAGTGGGCGGATGACTATTTCTACATACCGCACCGCGAAGTGCATCGCGGCGTCGGCGGAATTTTCTACGACCATCTGGAATGCGAAGACGAAGCAGCGTTTGAACGCAATTTCGCGTTCACGCAGGATGTGGGCAAGGCATTCCTTGACATCTACCCGCAGCTGGTGCGGCGCCGGATGAACAGCGAATTCACTGACGCGGACGTTGCAACGCAGCTCGAATATCGTGGTCGCTATGCCGAGTTCAATCTGGTCTATGACCGTGGGACGCTGTTCGGCCTCAAGACTGGCGGGAATATCGATGCGATCCTGATGAGCCTGCCGCCCAGAGCGACTTGGTCATAGACACAATATCACGCAGCTTTGGCATTGTCGCCGGGAAGCCATTGCTCAAGCACCTCGCGAAAGGCTTCGAAGGATAGTGGCTTTGCCAAATGTTCTTGCATGCCTGCTTGCTTGCAGGCGGCAATGTCTTCCGCATAGGCGTTCGCAGTCAACGCAACGATCGGCAGGCTTGTCGCATCAAACCCAGATTCGCGGATAACGCGCGTTGCAGCAAACCCGTCCATCACCGGCATCTGCAAATCCATCAGTACGAGGCTGTAGGGATGTCCTGCTTTGTCCGCCGCGCGGACCATCGCGACCGCTTCAGCACCATCGCATGCGGTGTCCATTTCCAGATCGAGCCGACGGGCCATTTCCATCACAAGCTCGCGATTGATGTCGAAATCCTCAGCCAGCAATATGGGCGCGCCGTTCCACCCGCGTTTGCGGTCACCCGTCTTGTCCCCTCCCGGAAGAGCGCAATAGGACCGATTTGCGGCGACTAAGGGCAATGTGAGCACAAACCGGCTTCCTTGCCCGATTGCACTTTCTACGGTGATTGTACCACCCATTAACCCCGCAAGCTGACGGCAGATTGGCAGCCCAAGTCCGGTCCCTCCGCGATCATCATAGTCTTTAGGATCGACCATCGCGAAAGGATCAAAAATCCGTTCATGGGCTTCTGGATCAATGCCTATGCCAGTGTCACTAACAGTGATGACCAGTTGCGCTTCGACAGCCTCGGCACTCAGCACAATGCTACCGCGATCAGTATAGCGCAGGGCATTGGACAGGAGGTTGGTAAGGATCTGCCGCAATCGAATTGGATCGATGTCGATAACGCGCGGAAGTGCAGGGTCGAGCCTGTAACTCAGGCTGAGTGATTTCTCACGTGCAATCGGCTCTGCGAGACTAACGGCTGATTGCAACAACTCGCTCAAATTGATGGGCTTGGGATGGATCTGCAGCCGGCCTGCTTCGACTTTGGAAAGGTCCAGAATATCTCCCAGTAGCGTTTGCAGGTTGCGACCGGACTCCGCGATCAACTCAGCATGACGGCGTTGCGAGTCCGACAGATCGCTTGTCAAAAGCAACTCAGCAAAGCCCAATACACCGTTCATCGGATTTCGGATTTCGTGGCTCATTTTTGCGAGAAATGCGCTCTTCGCTGCAGCCATCGCGCGTGCATCATCGCGTGCTTCGCGAAGGTCTCTTTGCATGGCTTCTTCCGCTGTGCGATCCGCAAGTACGCCGAACAGCATGGCCGGTTGGCCAGCTTCATCATATTCGAGCATCGCGACCGATTCCACGTGTCGAATATCACCATCCTGTCGCATCAGACGCGCTCGAAAAGAAAAAGGCTCGCCGGTCGTGCGCGCGCTTTCTACTGCGTTTTCGACAAGCGCTCGGTCGTCAGGATGGTAAAAACGAATGGCGTCATCGAGCGGTGGTGGTGTCGTGCCAGACAGGCCATGGATGCGAAAAGTCTCGTCAGACCAATAGACTTCGTTGGTCAAAAGGTTGAGCCGCCAATGCCCGACATGCGCATTGGCTTCGGTAAGCTTGAGCCACCGGTTCTTCTCTTCACCAGCCCGGATCTGCGCTTCGCAATCTGACAGCTGCTGCTGAAAATGACGGTGCGACGTGCTCTCGCGAACAAGGAAAAGCAGCAATACGCTGCTCACCGACAGTGCGGTAAGCGGGATCGCAATATCCCATAACATGCCTCGGTTGAGGAGCAGCACAATCGACAGCGCGACTGCCCCGAGGATCAGTACTATGCTGATCGTTGGGCTGAATTGTTGCCAGAAATTGCGCCAGAAAGTCGCCATGGAGGCAAACCTTAGCGCGATCATGGGAAATGAGGGCTGAAACCAGAAGTACGGGTTTATGCGGAACGTGTTGATGGGACGAATGCTGACTTCGCTAGGCTGATCTGGCGACCAAGAGCATTTCGCGCTTGCACAATCGGGCGTGATGCTCACATGTTCTCAGTACGATGTTGCGGCAATACGAACTTGTTGAGCGGGTCAAGTCCTACGACCCGGACGCTGACGAAGCGGTGCTCAACCGTGCCTATGTCTACACAGTCCAGAAACACGGTACGCAGAAGCGCGCATCAGGCGATCCCTATTTCAGCCATCCGGTAGAGGTCGCAGGTTTGATGACGGACCTGCAGCTCGATCAGGAAACGATCATCACTGCTCTGCTGCATGACACAGTGGAGGATACTCTCGCGACGATCGACGATATCGAAGAGAACTTCGGTACCGATGTTGCGCGGCTGGTCGATGGCGTAACGAAGCTCTCCAAGATCGAAGCGATGCCGGAGAATGAGCGGGCCGCGGAAAACCTGCGCAAGTTCCTGCTCGCAATGAGCGAGGATATTCGCGTCCTGCTCGTGAAACTGGCGGACCGCTTGCACAATATGCGCACGTTGCACTTCATCAAATCGCCGGAGAAGCGTCAGCGGATCGCGCGCGAGACGATGGATATTTATGCGCCTCTGGCCGAGCGCGTCGGGATGTATGAATATATGCGCGAGATGCAGCTGCTCGCGTTTGAACAGCTTGAGCCCGAAGCCTTCAAGACCATCAATGACCGGCTGAAAGACTTGCGCAATCAGGATGGCGGGCAAGTCGATGCAATTGCGCTGAAGATCAAACAGGCACTGGCAGAGGCAGGCCTGCAGGTCGAAGTCTCAGGTCGCGAGAAGCATCCATTCTCGATCTGGCAGAAAATGTCCGAACGCCACGTGTCCTTCGAACAAGTAACGGACATCATGGCGTTCCGCGTTATCTGCGAGGACGTGAGCGATTGTTATCGCGCCATGGGTGTCCTGCACACGACCTGGCAATTCCTGCCCGGCAAGTTCAAGGACTACATTTCAACACCGAAATCGAACGGCTATCGCAGCCTGCACACCTCGCTGATGTATGAAAGCTCCATGCGTGTCGAAGTGCAGATCCGCACGCGGGAAATGCATCAGCGCAACGAGTTCGGACTCGCCGCGCATTGGGCCTACAAGCAAGGCGACCGGCCCGATGGTCAGGTTGCATGGCTGCGCGATTTGATCGAGATCGTCGATGCGGCGCATGATGCCGAGGAGCTGCTCGAACATACGCGGCTCGCGATCTATCAGGATCGCATTTTCGCGTTCACGCCGAAAGGTGGGTTGTTCCAGCTGCCTAAAGGCGCAACGCCGGTCGATTTTGCCTTTGCTGTGCACACTGATCTGGGCGCGCAAGCGGTAGGCGCAAAGATCAACGGGCGGCACATGCCGCTGCGCACGCCGCTCATCAATGGCGACGTCGTGGAGATCATAAAAGCAAAGAAGGCCGAGCCTCAGCTTGCGTGGTTGAGCTTCGTTGTAACGGGTAAAGCACGTGCAGCAATCCGCCGAGCGGTTCGTTTGAAAGAGCGCGCGGAAATTGCAGAAATCGGACGCAAACTGTTCGATGCCATTGCAGCGCGGGTACCGGCAAAGATCGGCAAGAAAGCCGTGCGCGAAGCTGTCAAGCGGTTGGAAATGGATGAGGAGGAGGACCTGATGTACGCGATCGGAGCTGCTAAGCTCTCGGATCGCGATGTCATGGAAGCGCTGGTTCCGGGCTGTACTGCTGAATTTGACGAAGATGAGGACTGGACCCGGCGTGAGCATGCGATATCCATTCGCGGCCTTACTCCCGGGGTTGGATTTGAGCTTGCGGCCTGTTGCCACCCGGTGCCGGGCGACCGGATCGTCGGTCTTCGCAAGCCCGGTGAACGTGTTGAAGTACACTCGATTGATTGTCTGGAGCTTGCCACCGGTGTCGATGCGGATTGGCTCGACCTGTCTTGGGGCAAGCGTTCGCAAGGCGCGCTCGGCCGTCTTCGGGTGACGCTTTACGATCGCCCGGGGACACTTGCTGAGATGGCAGGCATTTTCGCGCAGAATGTGGCCAATGTGACGAGCCTTGATCAGGTTGAGCTCGACCATCCGTTCACGACGTACGAGATTGATGCTGAAGTTCAGGACCTAGCGCACCTTACTCGCATCGTGAGCGCTTTGCGCGCCAGTGACGCGATCGCTCAGGCGGAACGGGTCTAACGCGCAGTTCTCGTCTTATGAGGCAATTATCTGAGAATACGTAGTTTGGGTTTTACGCAAACTTGCGCCCTTCGGAAATATCGAGCTCAATTGAGTGAGAGCCATCGCCCCGCGATGATTGCCAATTGGGTTTTGCAGTGTGTCTATGCCATCCGACCTTTCGTCAAAGATCGAGCGTCAGTTTTCAGTTGCTGAGCCGCATGCCGAGCGTCTGGAAGCGAGGGCCCCTCGATCAATGGTGGCGAGGAGATTCAATCGCCTCTCCTTGAATGCGAAGCTGCGCGCGGCGGTCCTTGCTAACGCAGCCATTTTGCTCACCGTCGTCTTAACCATCGTCGCTGGCATGGCAGCTGTCGCAGCTTTTGGCCAGAAACAGGCCGCGCTCAGAGACGCAGAGGCCCGTACAAACCAGGCCAGCCTCAGCGTTATGGAAGCCGCGCTTTCCTTGCATATGTACGAAGACAATATGTCGCCTGTCGATCTAGCCAAAGCGCGTCAAGACTTGGAGGATGCTCGCGAAAAGCTGGGTGTGGCTTCGGGACAACTGCGTTCCGGTCTTGATCCGGTCGTTCTAACTAACCTGACTGAGTTCGACGGCAGAATTGCTGTGCTTAGCGAAAAACTTGAGCAGGACAGCAGAACAAATGAATTGGAAGCAGCCCGCGAGGCAAATGGCTCGCTCGGCGTACTGCGCAAGGACCTGCTCGAGGAGGCGCAATCGATACAGCAAATGGCTTTTAGTGCTTCGAAGGATCTACGTACTGTGGGCTGGGGCATTATCTTCGCCGGGATTGTCTTGTGTGTGATTGCAGTGTCGCTTGCTGTCGTAGGATCACGAGTAATCTTCCGAAGTATCGTCAGCGCAATCACGCAGATCACCTTTGCGATGGGGGAGATATCCAAAGGGAGACACGACACGCCGATACCTGGCCGCGAAAGGCGAGACGAGCTTGGCGCGATGGCGCGAGCCTTGACCCGCTTTCAACGCGACTCGCTTGAACTGCGGCATTTGCATGAAGAGCGCGCGCAAAGCGCTGAACGCGAGCTGCAACAGCTTGAGGAAGCGCGCACAAGCAGAGTGGCCTTGATCGAAAAGACTATGGACGACTTCAAGCTATCCATCGGACAAGCCATTGATGATGTTGTCGCTGCTTCTGCGCAATTGCGTGGATCTTCGCATACGATGGCAGATCTCGCGGAGCGATCAGCTACGCAATCTAGTGAAGCTTCGGCATCGATGGAAAGGACGGCTCAAAACGTCGCTTCTGCGGCGGCTGCGACGGATGAGTTTACCTCGTCGATCGCGAAGATCAGCGGTGATGCGAATGAATCGGCTGAACTCGCGCGCCAAGCTGGCAGCCTCGTCAGCAATGCACATGCAAAAATGGAATCTCTTTCCGTTGCTGCGGTTGAAGTCGGTGAGATTGCCGAGCTTATCCGCACGATTGCCCACCGGACAAACTTGCTTGCCCTGAATGCATCGATCGAAGCGGCGCGCGGCGGAGAACAAGGACGGGGCTTTGCCGTCGTGGCTTCCGAGGTCAAGGAACTGGCGAACCAAACCGCACAAGCGACCCACACAGTGAGCGAGCGGATCAGCTTGATGCAGGCCTCAACCAGCGAAAGCGTGTCCGACCTCACCGCTATCGTTGACCAGATCCGCGATCTTGAGCGTGTCGCTGAACAGATCGCGGATGCTGTGGGTACGCAAGCTCGCTCCGGCGATTTGCTCGCGCGCAATATCGACTCCGCGTCGCAAGGTTCAGACGCAGTTGCGGAACGTTTGGAGAAATTGCTCAGCGTGTCGCTGGCGACTGGCGAAACAGCCTCCAAAGTCGAAGCTTTAGCGCGCAGTCTCGATGAGCAAGGAGACGATCTGAATAAGAAAGCTGAGCGCTTCCTTACAGATCTACGCAGCAATATGACGGTCAGCCCGGTCACATCTGGTGGTAGGGGCCATTTGCTTGCCGTGGCAAATGGCGCTTAAAGAAGCTCGAGGCATATCGGCACGGGGTCGCCGACTTCTAGCCCTTCTGACCGCATCACCTTTTTGCTGATGAGCAGTGTCCAGTTTTTCGAGCGGCGCGACATGTCATCCATATTCATCGGAAAGACAGAGGTTTTCCATTCCGTGTCGCCAATCCGTGCGATCACCTTGACCGAACCAAAGCCACGCTGACGCCCAAACTCCAGCCGGCGCAGTGTTGCATGCGCTGTGATCGCTTCAGCGACTTCGCCGTCAATTGTAACGAGGTGATAAGTGCCGCGATCCCCTCGCCAGCGGATGAGGGGACACGTGGTGGTGACGGTTTCCGTCAATCGCTTGCAACCCTGCGGACAGGGACCGGGATGTTGCAGATGTCTGCGCCGCCTGCGGGAACGATGAAGAACGGATCGCGCCGGTTCGCGCGCGCTTCTGCATAGCGCGCAAAGGTCTCGCTTTCAGTGCTGAGATATTCAAATGCGGGTTGCTCGCCTTCGGGCAAATCAGCCGCAACGTCGATCGAAAGGATCGGCGTGCGCTTGTCTTTCTCGAAGTCAGCATAAAAGCCGAGCGTACCTTTGCCTCGCGGGAGCGAAGAGAGATGCTCCATGCCTTCGATGATCCGTCCGACGAGTGCGATGTTGCGGTCAAGATGGCGCGGTGCATGCCCGATCACAGTGTAAAGTTCTGCGCCAGAGCCTGTATCCGGTGAATAGTTCCTTCCAACGCCAACCATGCCGTAGCAATGAACGGGAAATAAGCGGCCTTCCGCGGCGCGCAGCGAGCCCCGCCTCCTGTTCACGTCGACAACTCCAACCGGCCAACCCATGGACAAGGCCGTTTCTCCATAGGTCTTGTCGTTCTTGATCCGCACAAAAGGTGGAGTCTGTAACAGCTCTGTTGGACTGTTGCGCGGCATTCGGAGTGTTATGGAGAAGGCGGCACCATAATTCTCCTCCTCCATCACCTTCAGTCCCTCGGGCAGGACCTTCTTCGCGCCATCGCTTTCCGGATTGTCGTAATTGGGATCGCCCCATTGGACGACATAATTATCCTGCACGCGGTTGACGCTGATCCCGTCATACCAACCGCTACGTGCAAGCAGCTTGATGTTGTGCACCCAGCCCTGGCTGAAGGGCGGCGGCATCAGCTGGATGATAACCTCGCGCAGGTTTCCCTCCGCATCCGGGGCAAGCGTCATCACCATCAGCTCTTCAGTCGGGATGGTCACCCATTCCTCAGGCGCGGCGTCATCGACGATCTGATTGGGCGAGGGGGCTGGAGCCTCAGCCTCTTGTGCATGGACGGGCGGGATCAGCGCACACAACGCCGCTGCGGTCAGTACATATGCTTTCATGTTGACTTTGTGCCATCACACCGCTTGCACGACAAGCGCGTGGCCGCTAGAGCGCGCGCTCTTGTCCTCAAGTCGCGAAGCGATAGGATGGAAATACCGTCCTAAAGTAGCGTAACGATAGGACAGACAAGGACGCGCTCGAGCAGCGATGCAGTAGCGCGTATCTAGTGCGGAGACGTGGCCGAGTGGTCGAAGGCGCACGCCTGGAAAGTGTGTATACGGTAACCCCGTATCGTGGGTTCGAATCCCACCGTCTCCGCCACCTATTTCATTATTTTTTATCGCATTTTCCCAATTCCTTGCATGTCGCGGCATTGCCGGGCAAGCCGACACTAGAGGGAAGTACGTATCTCCTTCGGAATGAGATCGAGCCATATTCCTTCCGGCAAATCGGGAGGCGAGGTTGGAACTTCTGCAATCACAACTGGGAGAAATTCTCCCATTCATACTGATTGGGTTCCTCGCGCAGCTTGTGGACGGCGCGCTCGGGATGGCGTTCGGAGCCATCGCGACCACATTGCTGGTCGGGTTCATGGGTGTTCCACCCGCACAGGCGTCCTACAAGGTCCATGTCATCAAGATACTAACCAGCGGTGTCTCCGGGATCAGCCATGCCTTTAGCGGCAATATCCATAAACGCCTGTTTCTAATGACCCTCCTGCCAGGAATTCTGGGCGGCGCGATTGGCGCTTACGGGCTGTCGCAGATTGACGGTGAAACGGTTAAGCCATTTGTATTCGTCTATTTGTTTCTCCTTGGCTTACTGCTTGTGTTTAAAGGAGCGAAAGGCAGGCTCAAGCGCCGCGCGCCGCGCGCGATTGTTCCTCTTGGATTTGCAGGTGGAATCCTTGATGCGATTGGAGGCGGAGGTTGGGGGCCGGTCGTCAGCTCAGGATTAATGTTGCAAGGTACGGAGCCGCGCAAGGTTGTCGGCTCTGTGAACAGCGTGGAATTCTTTGTCGCCATCGCGATTTCAGGTGCGTTTCTCGGTCAGTTCGGCTTCGAAGCACTCGCGGGCGCCACTCTGGGGCTGCTTATTGGAGGCGTGCTCGCCGCACCGTTTGGAGCGATTGCGGCAAGGTATCTTCCGGCCCCTATCATGCTCGTTCTCGTGGGTGCCGTTCTCTCGCTAACGACCGGCTATTGGTTGGTGATCAGTCTGTTGTGAATGGCCAGCTGAATTGCCCCACAAGTAGGTTACGTATTTTCCCTGATTCCCGCCTTCTGGTCTTGCCGCGAATGTATCAATGCGACCCAAAGCCGAAACATCGGCAACTTGATGAGGCGGCCACTGTGCCGCCTCTTTCTTATTGGTCAGTGTCTTTGAGAGCCTATCGGGCCGCTGCGTCCAGAGCTACGACTTGGCTTTGCCCTAGGGAATGTCCTTAGTGAGCATAGCAGACCTGCTCGCTAGCTTGATCAGCCATACAGACAATCCTTTCAGGAGTTGCACAGATGAAGCTGAAACACGGCGCGTTGGTCATGGCTATAGACGGCACAAAACTGATGCTGATGCGAAACGATGGCGATACGAAGAAGCCGGTTCTGCAAACTATCGCGCAGGAGAAGGCAGATAATCCCAAAACCAGTCGGCAAGGAGCTGACCGACCAGGTCGCTCCTTTTCGAGCGCTTCGCCTCGTCGAAGCTCGCTTGGAGAAACCGATCTGCATGACGAAGCAAAGAAGGGCTTTGCCAAGAGTGCCCTGAAGCAGCTGCAGAAGCATCATGAGGACCAGGGCGGCGACGTGATCGTCCTCGCGGCGCCTTCAGTGCTTGGCGACTTTCGCAAGCATTGCCCGGACAGTCTGAGATCGGCGATCATTGCTGAGATCGATAAGGATGTGGTGAACCACGAGCCCCAAGATATCGCAGCAATCATTGATGCGCTTGACGCTTGAGGGACAGAAAATGGCAACTCAACCACCAAAGCCCGATCGCATCGAACCGGCAGCACCTCCAGAGCGGCCCGCGCGCGAGCCTGGTCCTGATCCGGTACGCCCACCTGAGACCGAACCGCTGCCACCTGATTTTGATGAGCCTGATGTTTCTCCGGATGAAATTCCGGCACCCGAATAGACGGCGCAAATGCAGCAGATGTGCGTTAGCGAGATAGACCTCGCTGCAAACGCAGTCGGCCCGTAGCAATCCAACTTACGTCCCCACTCTTTCGATTGGTTTCATAAATCGGCTACTACGGGCCTAACTGAGAGGGTCATCGTTTCCTTGCGGTTACTCGCCAATCAGCAATTGTCTTTTGCCACGTTTCGACACAGCCAACTTGACGGTTATCAAGTCTGAAGGTCAAAAGTCTAAAGAATTGACCCACCAGAATGCAATGCTGGCAAACAAAGTGAGCATGCTGAGCGCGAGTGCTCTCGCGGCGGGACGTGAGCGACGCCCTCCGTTCACCAGCGTGATCCCGAGCTTGACTGACATGTTGGCGAGGATTGTGCCCGCCAGCGCAATGGACGCAAGCCATGGAGCAACCGCGCCTTCCGGCAATCCGCCAGCGGTGACGATCGCAACATCGACATCCATCGATCCCATCAGGAACAACATAAGAGCGATCCCTTCTTCCCCGAAGCGTTCCAATCCCCAGCGCGCTGCGAGTGCGGCTACTGCAACAAAGATTAGGAAGCCAAGCGCTGGCAAGAGCGCGATAGGGTTCCTCGGCAGATTGGTCCGCTCTCCATCATCCTGACCGCGCCAAAGCCACACGCCTGCAGCCCATGTGACGAGCAAGGCGGGCAGCATGATCACTGTGAAGGGGATTATGAGGCTTGGCGCTAAAACCAGTACCAATAAGACAACGCGCACATACATGACAGCGCTTGCCAGCACGATGCCAGTGCATTCCGCTTCGCCTGAGGTGCTGTCCGGCAGCCGCTGAGCAAGCGATTGTGTCACAGCAGTCGACGAATAGGCCCCACCGATAATAGCAGTCAGGACAGTCCCGTGCTTTGCCCCCAAGGCGCGGTCAGCGACATATCCCAGAAACGAGAATCCGGTAACAAGGATCACTACGAGCCACAGATCTTGCGGGTTCCATGCATCAAGTGGACCGATATCGCGATCAGGTAGAAACGGACGAACGGCTAAGGCAATGACCGCATATCGAACCGCCGCCCTGAGATCCGCTTCGTCAAGTTTTGCAATCCAGCGATGTGTCTCAGTTCTCAGAGCCAAGACCATGGTCACTAATGCAGCATAGGCAACGCCGACTTCAGGCGAACCTGATCCAGCAAGAAAACCCAAAGCGATTGTCGCTATGGCAGCGACCGCACTGGTTGCGTCGGCTTGACCGGAAATTCGTGCTTCGAGGGCATAGGCGACTGCGACTAGTATCCCGAGACCGCCAATAATAGCGGTGCCTACCGGCTGTAGCTGCGAACTTAACAGCAGCCCGGCGATTCCGCTGGCAATGGAAAGGACAATGAATGTTCGGACACCAGCGGCGCGTTGCCCGTCCTTTCGGGTACGCAGAGTCCAGCCGCGCTCAATGCCAATCAGCAATCCCACGGCAATCGCGCCGAGCATCGGCAGCCAGGCGTCAGTCAATGCGATCACAAACGATGGCGAGCGCTAGTCCGCGCAATCAGATCGTCGGCTTCTGCAAGAAGCGGCCCGGAGATATCGATCGCGTTGCTGGGATGAGGGACACTGGTGCAGCTTACCAGCCGGTCAAAAGCTTGGGAATGTGTGACACGCTCTGGCAACTGATCAGCGAGCGCGTGGACTGCGACATAGATTGCCGGTCGGTTGGTAGCATGCGCTGTCTGCGCTATGATTTCAGACATTGTTCCTCCGCTGGAGACTATATCGTCTACTATCACGGGAGTCATGTCTTGCTGCAGTCCCGCCAGCTTGCCAGTGATCCTCACTTTTCGGTCGCTCAAGCGTTGTTTTGTCATGACTGCAAATGGTACCCCGATATGAGTGGCAATCCGCTCGATCCAAGGTGCGCTCTCGCTGTCAGGTCCGATCAGGAACGGGCGCTCGACATTGGTTGCAACCCAGTCTCCAATCGGCAGCGTGGCTTCAGCCGCACGAGCAGGGATGGAAAAAACCTCGCTCAAACGCCTTATTCGGTGAAGATGGGGCTCAAGAGTGACCAGCCAGTCGAAATGCCGAGAGAGCATTGCGCCAAAGGTTTGCGCTGAAACAGCTTCGCCTTCAAGAAAGGCTTGATCTTGCCGCATGTACGCTAGGTAAGGCGCGATCAGACCGACCTGGTGTGCGCCATGTTCGCGCGCGGCATCGGCGGCCAGCAGCAAAGCCATCACGCGCTCGTCTGGCCGATTGAGAGTGCACAGGATGATCACCGCGCGATCATCCACGGGAGAAACAAGTCGGATGTAGCTTTCACCATCAGGGAAGCGGCGATGCTCAATCTCTCCTATATCGAATGAGCCTTGCGTAAAGAGATCAGCCATGAGCGCATCTGCAGCGTGTAGTGGGAATATGAGTGGCTTCATTTCGCAAACTTCTCGATCAGATCGGTGTTCATGCGGTAGTAGTCCAGAGCGTATTCGAGCTCGCCGATGCTCTCGCCATGCAAAGTGATTAGCGGCTGTCCCGCTTCGACAGGATCTCCGATATTGACATGAATTACGACCCCTGCCGCTGGTGATCTCGGTGCTCCTGCCAGCTTGGCGAGCCGAGCAAGTCGGCGATTGTCGATCGATGCGATACGCGCGGAGCGTTCGCACTCAATCACGTGTTGAAATCTAGCTCTCTCTGGTCGGCGAAATTCGCCTTGCGCTTTGCAGATGGCGACAAATTTCCGCATTGCCCGTCCGTCGTCAAGGATTGCATTGGCAGTCGATTTGCCCTGTCCTGGTGGACATGCAGCGCCCATCTCCAGGATAACTGCAGCGAGGTTCAGCGCGCGCTGTCTCAGTTCGCGTGGCGCGTTGCGTTCGCATTCGAGCACAGCGAGCACGTCATGCGCTTCTAACGCCGGTCCGATCCCGTCCCCGATAGGTTGCAATCCGTCTGTGATGATAGTCTCAACATGAAGGCCAAAGGCCTCGCCCACACCTTTCATGAATGCAGCCAGTTCTTCAGCACCCGCTTGGGACCGGACCTTAGCTGTAGGGCCTACTGGCACGTCGATAAGCACGTGAGTGGAACCGGCAGCGATCTTCTTCGACATGACGGATGCTACCATCTGCGATGTGCAGTCGAGTTCCAGCTCGCGCTCAACACGGATTACAAGGTCGTCCGCCGGGGAGAGCTCCACCCCGCCGCCCCAGACCATGCAGCCGCCCTGCTGCTCGACGACCTGACGCATTTCCTCCCCGCTCAGATCAACGCGTGTCAACGTTGCCAAGGTATCGGCGGTGCCTGCAGGTGAAGTGATCGCGCGCGATGATGTCTTGGGAATTGTCAATCCTGCGGCGGCGACGATTGAGACGACGATCGGCGTAGTCCGATTGCCCGGCAGCCCGCCGACGCAATGCTTGTCGACGACGACATTGTCAGGCCATGTGAGCCGGTCCCCAATTGCGACCATGGCTTGAGTGAGTGCAACGATCTCGCTCACTTCTGGAGGCTGACTGGCGAGGGCAGAGATAAAGGCCGAGATCTGTACATCAGACAATCGTCCATCAACGATGTCCCGGAAAATTTCCGCCGCATGACCAGCGCTAAGCCTGTGGCCATAGACTTTGCGGCGTAAGCCTCCCAGCGAGCTTATACTGCGCGGATGATGAAGAGTGAGCTCGTCGCCCTCGTTTAATCCAAGCTTTTGCCACGCCGTTTCTGACAGGCCAATTTCATCGGTTGCAACCATGGTATCGTCGACTTGGTACAGACGGGCAATGGCTTGCCTTTCCTCGATCCGAAGTTCGACCCGCGCGCGCTCGGTCAGGCCTTCTGAGCGAGCGACTGTGCATCGCTCGTTTACGATCGCAATGGATTCGCGCTGGGTATGTAGTTTGAGACGCTTTGCCTTGAGCGGAGTGAGCTCGCGCGGTGCATCCAGATCTAGGTCGTCGCCTTGATCGCTCATTACAGCTTTACCCGTTCTCGATGCTCAGGGACTCGTGCCTTCCAAGCAAATTTCTCTGCGATCTTGAGACGGAAGCGGTCAGCCGAATCCGCTTCTCCATGCACGATGAAACATTCCTTCGGGGGAAGTTTGAATCCGCTCAGCCACCGCAGCAATTCATGTTGGTCAGCATGCGCAGACAGCATGTCGAGCGAAACAATCTCGGCGCGCACAGGCACGTACTCCCCGTGAATCTTGATCGCTTCTGCTCCGTTCAGCATCGCAGCGCCTCTGGTCCCACCGGCTTGATAACCAGCCATGACGATCGTGCTGCGGTGGTCTGGTGCGTAGCGTTTCAGGCGATGAAGTATCCGCCCGCCGGTGACCATTCCGCTGGCTGAAATGATGATCTTGGAGCCTGGTTCAGTGTCAAGCCGCTTGGAGTGTTCTACATTGCGCGTATAGATCACATCGTCCCATGCATCGCGGCATTGCGCAGAGCTCAAGCGATGGTCTTGTGCATGCTGACAGAACAGATCGGTGGCGCTGCAGGCCATCGGACTGTCGAGATAGACTGGGATGCCCGGGAGCTTGCCACGCTGGCGTATCGCGTTGATGTGATAAAGCAATGCTTGAGCACGCCCCACTGCAAATGACGGGATTATGACGCTGCCCCCACGCGCGACGGTTCGCGTGATAATCCGCTCCAGCTCCTGCTGCGGCGCGAACTCTGGATGCAATCTGTCGCCATAGGTGGACTCGATCAGCAAATAGTCTGCTTCTGATATCGGCTCTGGATCGAACATCAGCGGATCGCCAAAGCGGCCAAGATCGCCTGAGAAGACTATGCGCTTGCCCTCAGCGATCATCTCGACTGTGGCGGCCCCTAGAATGTGTCCGGCATAACGAAAACGGATCGAGCAATCCCTTGTGACCTGGAAATCTTCTCCAAACGGTTGCGGAATAAATGACTCGAGCGACTTGAGTGCGTCTGATCGAGTGTAAAGCGGCAGCGCAGGCTTGTGCTTGCTGAAACCCCGGCGATTGGCATAGCGTGCGTCAGCTTCGAGCAGGTAGCCGCTGTCTGGAAGAAGCAGGCCGCACAAGGCGCGCGTTCCCTTGGTGCAGAAGACCTTGCCGGAGAAACCATTCTTCACAAGGAGTGGGAGATATCCTGAGTGATCGAGATGCGCATGGGTAAGCACCACTGCATCGATGCTTGCTGGATCAACAGGCAAGGGGTTCCAGTTGCGCGAGCGCAAGACCTTGTAACCTTGGAACAGGCCGCAATCGACCAGGATACGGCTCTGCTGGGTTTCAACGAGAAACTTTGACCCTGTGACGGTGTCCGCCGCACCCAGAAAAGTCAGATGAACGATAATGCACCTCCCGTCAGCGATTTCTGCAGCTTGTCTCGCTCGGTTCAAACCACCCCTTGGGCGCTGCCAATATCCGTAATTACCCCGAATTTCCATTTGCGCTGACTGATCGCCAGTGCGCTGAGCTAAGTACATTCACCGATGCCATCTACTGGGCTGCGCACTCTAGTCTCTCCGATCTTGTGTAGTGCTTTCTGGAGAGCGGAATGTATCATGCGTTGGATCTTCGACCCGCGAATCAAGCGGTGTCCATGCCCGGCCGTGATGGGGAAACCTTGATTGTGCAAGGCGACCCCTGCGACCAAACGCTTGAGATAACATGCGGCGTAGGGCGCGCGGTGAGATATTCGCGAGAAGGCGATCGGCAAATAATGGCCTTTTTCTTTCCTGGCGACCTTGTTGGTTTGCCGCTGTCGAGCCGACATCGCTACTCTTTCGAGGCAGTGAGCCGCTTGCGTTTTGTGCGCCACTCTTCCGGGATCTTTCGCCCGGGCTTCCCCTCGTTGGACTTAGTACCTGAGCGCCTCGCACAGGCGATATGGCGCGAAGAGAAGGCGTTTATTTCGCGAGGATTGATCCTGGGCCGCGTTGGTGTTCAAGCGCGTTTGGCGGCATTTCTGATCTATCTTTCACAACGGCTGCCAGCAGAGCACGGCCTTCTGGAATTCGCGATACCGCAAGGCGATATTGCGTCATATCTTGGGACTTCGCCGGAAACAGTCTGCCGGACGCTGCGCAGGCTCCGCGATAATCGGATAATTGCGATGCCCAGGAGAGACCAGTTGCAGATCCTCGACCAGCATTCGCTCGATCTCATCGCTGAAGGGGAATAGCGGGCAGGAGCTCTCACTGCCTAATTGTCAGTGCGGTATCGGCCTCTAGGTCGTTTGACTTTCGCCCTGTTTCCTATGGCGCTGCTTGAGGGCTTCATCGATAGCCAGCGCATCCAGGAGGTTGCGCCAATTCACTAAGCCAGTGAAGCGCCCGCGAGCATCCACCACTCCAACCAACGGTGCACCTGCTGCAATCATCTCAGCGACTTTCTCTGCACGGTGGTGCACGGAGACGAGCGGGATATCAGTGCGCATACGCTGGCCAGCGGTCATTTCCCGACCGGCAAGGCCAATGCTTTCAAGAATGTCTGCGCGCACGAGAAAGCCTGCCAGCGTTCCATCTGCATTCAGCACCGGGAACTCTTCATTGTCCGATGCTAGGATTGCATCAGCAGCCTTGCCTATCGGATCGGTCACAAGGAGCTGCGCCTGACCTGTGACCATGACGTGTCTAACTGGTGTGCCACCGACCGCGTTACGCATTCGATCAAGCATGGCTTCAGATGATGCGGCAAGGAATATGAAGACGCTTATCGCGACCAATATGATATTCCCGCCCAGAACCCCGAATAGTCCAAAGAAGATCGCGAGTCCTTGGCCGATACGGGCGGCAATTCGTGTCGCTGCATGATGCGGCATCGCAAGAGCCAGAGAAGCCCGCAAGATACGTCCGCCGTCCATGGGAAATGCAGGGAGGAGATTGAACAATCCGACTACGAGGTTGAAGATCGCGAGTTGCTCGACATAGTGAATTCTGCCTTGCGATATGTCTCCAAAGACTGACCACTCTGGCCAACGTCCCAGCACCAGCAAAAGAAGTCCAAACAGCACGAAGTTGACGGCGGGGCCAGCCACAGCGATTGCCAGTTCCTGCTTGGGATCGGTTGGAATACGCCGCAATTTGGCAAGGCCGCCAATCGGGAGAAGCACAACTTCAGGTGTTTCAATTCCGAATTGCCTTGCAATGGTGATGTGCCCGAACTCGTGCAGAAGCACGCATCCGAAAATCAAGCATACCAACAGACCAACTTGTCCGGCAGCCAGGATACCATCGCTTAGCATTGCCGCGGTCGTTATGACGGCGAGCAGAAGGATAAAGGTCCAATGAAGCCTGATCGCGGTGCCTTTGACTGTTGCGATCAGCATGGATCGAGGCATGGCAGGATTACTCTGTGCCGCTTGCGTTTGTGCTTTCTTGCTGCTGGGCTTCCGGCTCAGCAGCGCGCATGGGTGTTTCTGGCAAATCCACTTCAACGCCGCCTTCCGGCGCGGTGGTCCATTCGGTCGAAGGTGGCTGCGGCTCTTCGGCGGGTACTTCGCTGCCGCTAAAGGCGTCGCCGAAAAATGCCCAAACTCCAGCTATTATCAGCAGCGCAATAACGATTGCCCAGAATGCGTTGAATTTGCTCTTTGGTACGTCCGCCATAACTGCGCCCTCTCTTGTTCAAGACGCAGAGATTATTTCTGTTGGAGGCGCTCAGCATCATCCGGAAACCCCCGTAGTTCCGGGGATGGGGCGCTTTACGCCGTGCGGGGTTGATCCGGGCTCGCGATGTCTGACTGCGGTACCTCTTCCTCTCCGACGCCTGCGGCAAAAGCGATGCGCAGCAGGTCAGAGAGATTGTAGACATCGAGCTTCTTCATCAGGTTAGCCCGGTGAATTTCTACTGTCCGCGGGCTAATATCGAGATCGTAGCCGATCGTCTTGTTGGGATGCCCCTTTGTCAGCCCGACGAGAACCTCACGCTCGCGCCGCGTCAGCCCATTGACGAGCAGCTCCGCCTCTGCCTTCCGCTTGCTCTTCGCTTCGGACCGATCAAGTTTGTCGAATGCCTCTGCGACGGCTCCTAGCATGGTTTCTTTAGCGAACGGTTTCTCGATAAAATCGAGAGCTCCTGCTTTCATGGCCTTCACTGCGACATCGACATCGCCATGACCGGTCATGACGACCACTGGAAATGGAACACCGCGTTCGCGCAGTTCAGTTTGTACCTCCAAACCGTCGATTTCAGGCATCTGAATGTCCAGCAAGACGCATCCGGGTTCCAATGATCGGGCTTCCTTGAGGAATTCTGTCCCGCTGACATAGCTCTCAACCTTGTGACCGGAGGTCTTGAGCATGAAGCCAACTGACCGACGTACGGAATCGTCATCATCCACTAGATAGATGGGGTATTCACTGTTCGCCATTGTCAGTCTCCGCGAGAGGGACGGTGAAATGAAAGGCGGTGCCTCCCAGTGAAGATGGCTCGGCCCAGATCTTGCCATCATGCGATTGGACGATGGAATGGCAAATCGAAAGGCCGAGTCCCATCCCGTCTGCTTTGGTGCTGTTAAAAGGATGGAACAAGCGCTCAGCTACCTTCTGGTCGAGCCCTGGACCGCTGTCGGAGATCGAAATCTGCGCAAACCCGTCCACTGTTCGGAGGGTGCGAACTTGCAACTGCTTGTGAGTGGAGTCGATCATCGCTTCAAGCGCATTGCGGATCAGGTTCAGCACCACTTGTTGCAACTGGACCGGATCAACGATTATTTCGTCGGCGGATGGGTCAAGCTCAGTCTCAAAGTCGACACCCTTACCATCGCCATTAATCAGCGCGAGCGCGGAAGCTTCCTGGATCACACGGCCAAGACTGACGATATGACGTTCGGTCTCGCCGCTCTTAATGAAGTCACGCAGGCGGTGCACAATCTGGCCGGCGCGGAGTGCTTCAGAGGCACACTGGTCGAGCGCTTCGCGAACAAGGTCTAGCGCCTCAGTATTTGGGTCGGCCAGCAAATCGCGAGCCGAATGCGCATAGTTCGCAACCGCTGTCAGAGGTTGGTTGAGTTCGTGCGCGAGTGACGTTGCGAGTGAACCCATGGAAGAAATCCGCGATACGTGAGCGAGCTCATTTTGCAGCGTGTGCAGTTCTCGCTCGGTCTCGCGGCTTTCAGAGAGATCGCGCATGTAAGCGACGAATGCGCTCTGTCCTGCGAAAGCAACATCACCAATGGAGAGTTTCACGGGAAAGGTGCTGCCATCGCTATGCCGAGCAGTGGTTACGCGCCCAATGCCAATGATTTTAGCGGTGCCCGTTTGCATGTATTCGCGCATGAATTGATCATGCCCTTCGCGATTAGGCGACGGCATGAGAAGACTTACATTTTCGCCCATGACATCTGCTTCGGTATAGCCGAACATTGCCTCGGCACCCTTGCTGAAAGAGACGATATTGCCAAGCCTATCCGAAATCACCATCGCATCGGGGACAGTATCGATCAACGCGTGCAATTCATCTGAACTGCGCAGCGCAATGAACGAGCTTGTCTCGGCTACTTTTGATCGAGCTTCCGTCACCGTACCCACCTAAGGCCTGCGGAGAAGAGGGAGCCACGTCCGCAAGGTCATAAGACCTTAGGATAATTACGCATATTAGGCGAGTCGCATGTTCAGGCATGCGCAACAGCATGAGCGCAACAACCTTCAAGCCTGAAGTCACAACATCTTGTGCGATGCAATTTGTTGCCGTTGGCGAGCCTCTTCAAATGGTGGAGCGAGCCATCCCCGTTGCGAGACCCAATGAGGTATTGATCAAGGTCACAGCCTGCGGTGTCTGCCGGACAGATTTGCACATTATTGATGGCGAACTCTGTGGTCCTTTACCGATAGTACCAGGCCATGAGATCGTGGGCCGAGTGATCGCCAAAGGTGATAATGTGACGCGGTTTGCAGAAGGCGATCGTGTCGGTGTTCCCTGGCTGGGATCGACATGCGGGCGCTGCCACTATTGCTTGAAACGGCACGAGAATCTTTGCGATGATCCAGCCTTCACGGGGTTCACTGTTGATGGAGGCTATGCATCCCATGTTGTAGCAGATGCAGACTTTTGCTTTGCGATTCCGCCAACAATCGACGATGTCCATGCGGCTCCGCTGCTGTGTGCTGGCTTGATTGGATTCCGCGCATTTTCGATGTGCGGCGAGGCCCGGAGGATCGGGCTTTATGGCTTTGGCGCGTCCGCACATATCCTTGCTCAGCTAGCGTCCGCGCTCGGCTGCAGAATTGCTGCATTTACTCGTCCCGGCGATGATGAAAGCCAAATCTTTGCGCGAGACATGGGTTGCGAATGGGCGGGCGGGACGAACATGATGCCGCCGTTTGAGCTTGATGCGGCCATAATCTTCGCTCCCGCAGGAGAGCTTGTACCACAAGCACTTGCTGCCGTCCGCAAGGGTGGCACAGTCATCTGCGCAGGCATTCACATGAGCGATATTCCGTCCTTTCCCTATGATCTCCTCTGGGGTGAGCGCCAACTCCGCTCCGTTGCTAATCTCACGCGGGCTGATGGCGAAAGCTTCTTCAGTGCGATCGGTACCGCACCTGTGCAGACTCAAGTGGAGACATTTCCGCTTGCTAAGGCCAATCACGCGCTGGATCGTTTGCGGGAGGGAACGATCAATGGCGCAGCTGTGCTAATACCATGATAAGGGCGATACTCCTGATGCTGATGAGCGCGTTGCTTGCGGCTGCGCCTGCACACGCAGCACCTGCCTGGACATCTGCGGAAGCGGAGAACCTGTTGCGCTGGATCGAACGTACGCCGGAAGAGGGGCTCACGCTTCCGGCCAAGACCACGCGTGATTTGCGGAATGCGATCGACGCAGGCGATGCTGATCGGCTCGATGCAATGGCGGATGAAGCTGCGCTATTGCTGATGCGCGCGTGGCGCGGGCGGTGCTGCGGACCAAGGCGTCCGTCCTGGTGGCATATTCACGGTGGGATGTCTGACGAGGAACTCCAAAGTGGTTTGGAAACAGCCTTAGGAGCAGGATTTCTCGACCTTTATCTGCGGTCCATTCGCCCCTCGCATCCTCACTATAGCAGGCTGATTGAAGCGCTGGCGGAGGAACAAGATGCAGATCGACAAGCAGTTCTCAAGGCTAATCTGGCACGCTGGCGCTTGCTGCCTGCTCGGATGGGTGAGCAATATCTGCTGGTCAACATCGCCGCTCAAGAACTTACCTTATGGCAAGACAATGAAATCGAGGGCCGCTGGAAAGTTATCGTTGGGAAACCAATCACTCGCACTCCGGTGTTCACGACGCAAGTGAGCGGCGTTGTGCTCAATCCATGGTGGGAAATCCCATCCAGCATCGCCGCTGAAGGCATTGCCCGTTTTGTACAACGCAGCCCATCTGCGGCGCGGGCGCGAGGCTACATCTACCAAAATGGGCGATACCGACAGATGCCTGGCGACAACAATGCGCTCGGCCGGATGAAGCTTGTCATGCCCAATCCGTACTCCGTCTTCCTGCATGACACGTCCAATCGCGAGCTGTTCGCTGAAGACAAACGCTTCTTCAGTCATGGCTGCATCCGTGTTGACCAAGCGCTGTCCTTCGCGGCAACCCTTCTTGCGCCGGATGGTTGGGATCTTGCCAGAGTGGAAGCTGAGGTCGCTGGAGAGCGGACTCAGACAATACCTATGTCCGAGACCCTGCCGCTTTATGTAACCTATTTCACCGCGGAACCTTCAGCCTCTGGTGAAATACGCTTCTTTGAAGACGTGTACCGACGCGATCCGGTGGCGATATCGACCTCATCCGGTTCTGCTCAAAACTACCTTGCGAGCATGTACGGGTCAGAGCTTTTCGCGCAAAATTCCACGAGAGCGCTCGAAGGGGGCGGGACATGCGCCGACTGACCATGTTCCTTCTTCCAGAATAATCGGCTGTATCGGACATGATCCCAGAAGATCGCGCCTGGCATAGCTTGACTACGGAACAAACGCTCGCCGCGTTAAGCACCGATCCCAGTGGTCTCTCGGAAGCGGAAGCAGGGATGCGTCTGGCGCAATATGGTTCAAACCAACTGCCTGAAGCGCGGATGCTCGGGCCGATACATGTTTTTCTGCGGCAGTTCCGCAGCCCGCTTATTTACCTCTTGCTTATTGCAGGAGTTCTTTCGCTCGTCATCGGGGATCGTTGGGATGCAATTTTCATATTTGGGGTTTTGCTGCTCAACGCGGCCATCGGAGCGTTCCAGGAGCTAAAGGCCGATGCAAGCGCGCGTGCCTTGCGATCTCTTGTCCCGCAAATCGCGCGAGTGCGCCGTGGCGGCGGTACCCGCGATGTCCCGTCTGAAGAGATTGTGCCAGGTGATGTTGTAGAGCTCGAAAGCGGCGTTTCAGTCACTGCCGATATGCGGCTGATCGACGCGGTTGGCCTGGAAGTTGATGAGTCGACCTTCACCGGCGAGTCGATGCCCATAGCCAAGCGCGCAGAGGATCGCCTCGATGAAAAATCGGTGGTCGCTGACCGAACCAATATGCTCCATGCTGGCACTTCAGTGGTTGAGGGCAGAGCGCTGGCCGTGGTCACTCAAACAGGGGCCGCTTCGCAATTAGGCCACATTGATCGCACGTTGGCGCAGGCTGCGAGCAGTGCTGAAGCAGTCCCGCTTGTTCGGCGCATGGCGGTGCTCGCTCGCCAGATCGCGCTTATCGCCGTGGCCTTGATTGTGGTCTTAGGCACTTGGCTTGCACTCGAAGGACAGGGGTGGCGAGACATCGTGCTTCTCGCGATAGCACTTGCTGTGGCGGCCATTCCTGAGGGGCTTCCGATTGCTGTCACGGTAGCACTGTCTGCCGCTGCCAGCCGGATGGCGCGCCGCAATGTGATCGTGCGCGCTCTGCCTGCCGTTGAGGGGCTCGGCGCTTGCACGCTGATCGCCAGCGACAAAACTGGCACGCTTACAGTCAATCGGTTGACTGTCGATCAAGTGGCGCTTCAAGATGGACAGACTGTTGCTCGAACAGAATGGCAATCAGCGCGAGTGGATGGTTCATTGACGCGCCTCGCTGAGGCTGCGGGTCTGTGCAATGAAGCAAAGCTGCGCGTTCACGGCAGCCCGGTCGGCGATGCAGTGGACGTAGCGCTGCTGGATTTCGCAAGAGAGAATGGCTGCGATCTTGAACGGTTGGTCACTGCTGACCGACTTTCCATCGTGCCTTATGAGCCTGCCTTGCGTTACGCGGCGGTTGAAGCCGATTTTGGTTCGGAAGTCAGGGCGATTGTGAAAGGCGCACCAGAAACGGTGCTTACGATGTGCCGCGATGCGGATGCAGGCGCCTTGCCCATAGCCGAACAACTTGCTGCTGAGGGCTACCGCGTTCTGGCTTTGGCCGAAGGACAGGGGCATTCCGGCGATGGGCACATTTACGATCATTTGCATGAATTGGAGCTCCTTGGTTTTGTCGGTCTTACTGATCCCCTGCGTCATGGAGTGCCCGAAGCGGTCGCCAAGTGCCGCGAAGCTGGCGTTGCCGTCTGCATGATAACAGGCGATCATCCAGCCACCGCGCTTGCGATCGCTCGAAAGCTCGGAATGGATGCCGATGATTGCGATGTCGTGACCGGCGAGCAGTTGCAGTCTCTTGCCACGGATTCTGAGGAATTCGCTCAGCGCGTGAATTCAAGCCAGATTTTCGCTCGCACCGAGCCTGCGCAGAAGCTTGCCATTGTAAAGGCACTTGAAGCGACAGGGCATACAGTTGCGGTAACTGGCGACGGTGTAAATGACGGTCCAGCACTTCGCATGGCTGATATTGGCATTGCAATGGGACGAGGCGGTACCGATGTAGCGCGCGGCGCGTCCGATCTGGTGCTTGCTGACGACAATTTTGCGACGATTGTCGCGGGGATTGAAGAAGGGCGCGTAACCTTCGTTAATATCCGCAAGATCGTTCTCTTCATGCTCGCTACCGGCGCGGCTGAAATCCTGATGTTCTTGCTGGCGATCTCGCTTAGCCTTCCCATGCCGCTGACCCCCGTACAATTGCTGTGGCTGAACCTTGTGACCAACGGCGTGCTCGACGTTACGCTGGGCTTTGGGCGGGGGGATGGCGATGAACTCAAGCATCCACCCAAACGCAAGCTTGCATCGCTTGTCGATGGTGATGCTCTTATCTTGATGTTGCCGGGAGCGATCCTGATGACAGTGATTGCTGTATGGGTCCTCAATGATCGGCTCGCGCTCAATATGCCGATTGAGGATGCCCGCAATCACGTGTTGTTGATGGTGGTGACCTTCCAGATCGCCTTCCTGCTAAGTATCCGCAACCTTACACTCCCCTTCTGGCGCTGGCATGCGCCTGAGAATGGGTGGATGTTTGTCGGTATGGCGATCGCAGTAGCACTGCAAATTGCCGCGATGACCGTCCCATGGTTGCAACGCTTCCTTGATACCGCGCCGGTCGAGATGGATTTTCTCGTGCTTTGTGGCGGTGCTGCGCTGGCCGTCCTACTGGCCACTGAAGGCGCAAAACGCTGGCTCGTCCATCAGCAGAGACAGCGAGAAATACCCCAGGAATCAGCGATATGACAACGCTCTGCGAGTTTCCTACATTCGAATCCGACTGGTTGAAACCAGAGCGGGTCGTGCTGGTGGGTGCGTCTTCAAAGCTAGGCTCGGTCGGACAGGTTATTGGAGCGAATCTTCAGTCTGGGTCGAGGGCTTTCAAGCTTCAGACGGTGAATCCCCAGCAGATCGATTGGTCGGGCACCACGCATTTCAACTCCCTTTCGGCTATTCCAATGGGCCCTGGCCTCGGCGTTGTTGCAATTCCGGCGCAAGGTGTGTCGGAGGCAATTGCAACGCTCGGCAAGAAAGGAATTCGCTATGCAGTGGTGATTTCCGCCGGGTTGGAGCGAGGGAGCGAATTGGGAAATAAGATGCTCAATGCAGCTCGGGATACAGGTGTGCGCCTGATTGGACCAAACTGCCTTGGTCTCATATTGCCGCATCATCGTCTCAACGCTTCTTTCGCACGGTCGATGCCAGCGGCGGGCGACCTCGCTCTGCTTTCGCAAAGTGGTGCCATTGCGACTGCCATGCTTGAATGGGCCGAGCCGCGCGAAGTTGGCTTTTCCGCTGTCGTATCTGTCGGCGACATGGCTCAAACCGGCATGGGCGAACTCATTGAGATATTTGCTCAGGACGCAGAGACACGCGCCATTCTGATTTATCTCGAAGGTCTCAATGACGCGCAGAGATTCATGGAGGCCGCTCGCAAAACGACGCTTACTAAGCCCGTGATCGTGCTGAAGGCGGGGCGTAGTCAAATGGCGGGGCGTGCAGCGCTGTCGCACACAGGCGCGCTCGCGGGATCTTGGGATGTCTACCGCGCAGCATTTCGCGAGGCTGGGATCGTTGCGGTCGATACGCTTGAGGACATGTTTGACGTGGCTAGCCTCCTGAGTTGCTATCCCGAAGGTGCCAAGGAGAACCTTGCTATCATAACCAATGGCGGCGGTGCAGGAATCCTAGCGGTTGATGCGATGGCCCGGACCGGAGCAAGATTGGCAGATCTAAGCGACAAGACCGTGAACGAGCTTAATGCTTTCCTGCCGACAGTCTGGTCTCGTGCAAACCCGATCGACATCATCGGCGATGCAGACGCAAGTCGTTACAGCATGACCATTGAGACGGTTTTGGCCGATCCCGGGGTCGACGCTCTACTGGTGATGAATTGTCCTACGGGTCTTCTAAAGCCTGGCGAGGCAGCTCAGGCGACGGTTGATAGCGTGGAGCGTGCCCGGAAAGGAGGGTCGGACAAACCGGTTTTTGGATGCTGGTTGGGGGATGCAAATTTTGCAGCCGCATCGCAACAGCTCAACGAATCCCGTATCCCGATATTCTCAACGCCTTCAGATGCAGTGAGAGGATTCTCAGCGCTTCTTCAGATTCGCCGAGCGAGCGCGAAAGCATCTTCATCAGAGGTTGAAGTTTCGAACCCCAAAACAATGGCCCAAGCACAGGCGCTGATGCAATCAGTTAAGAACGATGGCCGCAGAATTCTCAGCGAGATCGAGGCCAAGACCCTGCTTGCGGAATTTGGAATCCCTGTTGTCGAAACCCGCTTGATCGCCTGCGAGGATGATTTCCAAGAAGCATGTGCTGCGATCAAACCGCCTTATGCATTGAAAATCGTATCGCCCGACATCACGCACAAGTCCGATTTCGGAGGAGTGGCGCTCGGCCTTTCCAATGCTAGCGCGGTGCGAAGGGCAGCTGAGGCTATGAAGAAGCATATTTCAGATGCGTTTCCCGATGCCCGGCTGGACGGATTTGCGATTCAGCCAATGGTGGCGCGCAAGTCCGCGCACGAGCTTTTCGCTGGGCTCGCACAGGATACGACCTTCGGCCCAATTGTGCTGTTCGGCGCGGGCGGTACTGCCATTGAAGTGATTGCCGATAAAGCGATTGGGTTGCCGCCGGTCTCGTCGAGACAGGCCCAGGAAATGATCGCCGCCACGCGGATTTCTCGGCAGCTTGCAGGGTACAGGCACGTGCCTCAAGCTGACCTTGTTGCAATCACAAAGGTCCTGGAGGCTCTCTCGCGACTTGCGGTGACTCTACCTGAAATAGCCGAGCTTGATGTCAATCCGTTGCTCGCGGACGCAGACGGTGTAGTGGCGCTCGACGCACGTGTGATCCTTCGCTGATCCCCTCCTTACGGAGGTTTCCGTATCGGTGGAAGCTTCGCCGAAGCATAGAGTCTTCTCTGTCAATTGCACTAACGGAGGAGAAGCAATGGCTGACGAAACGCTTATCGCTACGAAGCCACGCGAACAAACTGCACTGTCGGACTACCTGCGTGAACCCTTCAGTCGTTTGCGCGGCGAAGTTGATCGGATGTTTGACGAATTCCCGCCACGTTTTCCCGCCAGCAATCTTGGTATTCGCTATCTCGCATCGCTGCCGATGCCTGCGCTGGAAATGAAGGAGACTGACGCGAAATACCACCTTGCCGTGGAGTTGCCGGGTGTCTCTCACGACAATGTCGACATTTCCGTCGAAGGAGACATGCTTGTTCTCAAAGGCGAGAAGAAGGACGAACGCGAGGAAAAGGAGCGCGACTACACCATATCCGAGCGCAGCTACGTGGCGTTCGAACGCAGAGTTTCGCTACCCAAGGATAGCTTAGTCGATGAGATCACCGCGACTTCCGAAAACGGCGTGATTTCAATCATGATCCCGCGAAGCCAGGGTGTGACCGAAGGCGTACGCAAGATCGAGATCTCAACCAAAGCTTGATTCTGGATGGCAACGAGCTGCAGCCATCTCGAAGGCCATTCCTCACGGTGGAGTAACTGTGAGGGGTGGCCTTCTCTCTGTGTGGGTCAGGTGTTCGAAAATGCTCTGCAACCACCAACAACTTCTATTAGGCTTTGCTAAATTAGATATAATTAATATACTATGATTGCTATGACACTCGAACTAGATGACATGCGCGCGAATGCGAGCGAAGCGGCTGACTTCTTGCGTGCATTGTCCAACCGACCTCGCTTGATGATCCTCTGCCATTTGGTTGAAGCCGAGGAGCTTTCTGTGGGGCAATTGGTGACGCGCGTCGGTATCAGTCAATCCGCGCTTTCTCAGCACCTTGCCAAGCTGCGCGATCAAGGACTGGTGACCTTTCGTCGCGAAGCTCAGACACTTTTCTATCACATCGCGGACCCGCGCGCTGCACGCTTGCTTGAGACTCTACATGAACTCTTCTGCAGTCACGGACAGAGGTCCGATGGATAAGGATCAATCCGTATCGCGAACGACATCTGCCTTAGCCCACAATCTCTGAATGCGTTTGGAAGCCAATGAAAATGAAGCTGGATTCAAATATCAAACAAGCCACTGAGTTGGTTCGGCAGACACTTGATACTGATCGACAGGCACCAATCGTGAAGGGCTTCTTTCACGAGCCTACCTACACGGCATCCTATGTTGTTCATGATCCAGCGACCAACCGCGGGGCGATTATCGACTCTGTACTCGATTTTGATCAGCCATCAGGCCGGACTTCGACGGAATCTGCCGATCAAATCGCAAATTACGTTCGCGATGCTGAGATTGAAATTGACTATATTCTCGAAACTCATGCCCATGCTGATCACCTGTCTGCTGCGCCCTATTTGCAAGACGAGTTAGGCGGCAAAATCGGGATAGGGCGCGAGATTCTCACTGTCCAAGAGGTGTTTGGAAAAGTCTTCAATGAAGGCACTGGTTTCGCTCGCGACGGCTCTCAATTCGATCATTTGATAGAAGACGGTGAGGTATTTACGCTTGGCAAGTTGCAGATCGCCGCGCTGCACGTGCCCGGACACACCCCTGCGGACATGGCTTATATTATCGGTGATGCTTTGTTTGTCGGAGATACGATGTTCATGCCTGATTACGGAACAGCGCGTGCCGATTTTCCGGGCGGTGATGCGCGTACTTTGTTTCGGTCAATTCGTCGTTTGATGGAGTTTCCTGACGAAACCCGTGTCTTCCTGTGCCATGACTATAAAGCACCCGGGCGCGACCAATTCGTCTGGGAGACTACCATTGGCGCGCAGCGTAGCGCGAACGTACATGCACATGACGGCGTTAGCGAAGATGAGTTTGTTGCCATGAGGACTGCTCGAGACAAGACGCTGGGCATGCCGCGCCTCATCTTGCCTTCTATCCAAGTCAATATGCGCGCTGGCCACCTGCCTGAGCCTGAGTCCAATGGCACGCGCTATCTGAAGCTGCCGCTCAACAGTTTCTAAGAGGAGACCCAAACAATGCCGCCACCTGCACCGCTTGATCCGCTGATCGCCTTGAGAGGCGGCTTGCTCATTGGACTTGCTGCAGCACTGCTGCTTGTCTTTTCGGGACGCATCGCCGGGATTAGCGGCATGGTTGCACGAGCGACTGGTATCGCAGAGACGGGTATTCCTCGCGCTCAGGCTCTCGCCTTTATCCTGGGCCTGCCCGTCGGCACTTTGATTGTCGGACTCTGGGTCCGATCGCCGGACATTGCTGTCACATCTTCCGTCCCGCTGATCATAATTGCCGGCTTATTGGTGGGATACGGTACCCGAATGGGCAATGGTTGTACCAGTGGCCACGGCGTCTGCGGCGTATCACGGCTTTCGCCCCGATCGATTGCCGCCACGATAGCATTCATGTTGACCGCTATCATCGTTTCCATGTCGAAATATCTGTTCGTTGGAGGCTAGAACCATGCCGCGGAATTTGATCGCACTCCTGACAGGCGTCCTCTTCGGTGCGGGTCTAGCTCTGTCCGATATGGTAAACCCAGCTCGTGTTCTCCATTTTCTGGATATATTCGGAGCTTGGGATCCGGCGCTTGCCTTTGTCATGGGCGGAGCAATTGTCCCATCTGCAATCGCCTATTTTGTCTCCAACAGATTGCGGCAGCCTTTGCTCGACAACCGGTTCTTTGTTCCAGAGAACCGGATTATCGACCGCCAGCTGATTGGCGGAGCGGCAATCTTTGGCGCTGGCTGGGGGCTGGTGGGATATTGTCCTGGGCCAGCCATTGCTGGACTGGTGTTTGGCGATTGGCAACCGGTTGTCTTCGTCATCGCGATGCTGGTTGGAATGTGGCTGCATCGTTTGTCGACTGATCTATTCCAGCGTCGGCATTCGATGGCCTGACGGCTCAAGTGGCGAAACAGTTGAGACTGGCGCAGTATCTGCCAATCCTCGATTGGGGGCGCCGGTACGATAGAGGCGCACTGGGAAGCGACATGATGGCGGCCGTGATTGTCACTATCATGCTGATCCCGCAAAGTCTTGCCTATGCTTTGCTAGCAGGTCTGCCGCCGGTAGTCGGCCTCTACGCATCCATCCTGCCACTTGTCGCTTATGCCTTGCTTGGGACAAGCCGCACTCTTGCGGTTGGGCCGGTCGCTGTAATCTCCCTGATGACGGCGTCAGCTGCTGGAAGTGTCGCTTCGCAGGGAACGGCAGAATACTTGGAAGCGGCAATAGCGCTGGCGATGCTTTCTGGCATCATGCTCGCGATCCTTGGGTTCGTGCGCGCCGGATTCCTTGCCAATCTGTTGTCGCACCCGGTCATTTCAGGGTTCATCACTGCGAGCGGCGTGTTGATCGCGACCAGTCAATTCAGACATATTCTCGGAATCCCCGGAGGAGGGGATACCATGCCGGAACTCCTGCGGAGGCTCGCTGCGAATATCGGCACATTCAATATCCCCACGCTTGCCATTGGTCTTGCGAGCCTCGCATTCTTGTACTGGGTACGCAAAGGCGCAAGGCCGTTGTTGATGCAGTTTGGCTTGCGACCGGGGTTGGCGGACATCCTCGCTAAAGCCGGGCCGATCCTGGCAGTCGCCGCTGCAATCCTCGCGGTAATGGTAGGCTCACTCAACGAACGTGGCGTTGCAGTAGTGGGAGCCATACCAAGAGGTCTTCCGCCGTTTGCAATGCCAGAAATCAATTTGGGTTTATGGAGCCAGCTCTGGCTGCCCGCCTTGCTGATTTCGATCATCGGGTTTGTCGAAAGTGTCTCGGTTGCGCAGACACTTGCAGCAAAGCGCCGCCAGCGCATTTCGCCGGATCAAGAACTGGTCGGCCTCGGTGCCAGCAACATCGCATCAGCTTTCTCAGGTGGATATCCTGTTACTGGCGGGTTCGCACGTTCTGTGGTGAATTTCGATGCCGGTGCGCGCACACCAGCAGCCGGAGCTTACACGGCCGTAGGTATAGCATTTGCGTCTATCTTCCTGACGCCGCTTCTGTTTTCACTGCCTGTGGCGACTCTTGCCGCGACAATAATTGTAGCGGTCCTCAGCCTGATCGACCGCAAAACCCCGCTGCGCCTCTGGCGGTACTCGAAAGCTGACTTCTCCGCTCACATTGCGACTATTGCAATGACCTTGGCGATGGGGGTCGAGATCGGGGTAATCGTGGGCGTTTCGACAGGACTCATTCTTTATCTTTGGAAAGCTTCGAGACCTCATGCTGCTGTTGTCGGACGTGTCGCTGGAACTGAGCATTATCGCAATATCGAGCGCCATGAGGTTATCACATGGCCGCATATCCTCTCGATCAGGATTGATGAGAGCCTGACGTTTCTCAATGCACGCTGGCTCGAGGAATATGCGCTCGAACGCATGGCTGAGAGGCCCGAGTTGCAAGACGTCGTGTTGCTGTGTTCTGGTGTGAATTCGATTGATGCCTCTGGACTGGAAAGCCTTGAAGCAATCAATCACCGGCTGGCCGATGCCGGGATCAGCCTGCATTTGTCTGAAGTGAAAGGGCCGGTGATGGATAAGCTCAAGCAAACCGACATTCTTGAGGAGCTCCACGGAAAGGTCTTTCTCTCTCATGACAAGGCGATTGCGCATGTCATCCAGTTGACAGATGCTGATCCGCAGGGAGAGGATCACTGGCATGCACGTGGATTGATCTAGTCGCGTCGCAAGCCTGTGATCGGAGATTTACCTATAGTCTCCTATCTCTAATCTCAGCAATCTCCTCCCCTGCTTTGCAGGATGAGAGGAGCAAGCCCCATGCTTTCGAAGACACGCCAAATTGCACTTGCCGCCACCGGTGCGATCATTCTCGTGACAACTGGCTGCGCGACTACTAGCACGCCTTATCAACCCCTGAGCGCAGGCAGCCGCGTTTCAGGTGGTTATTCGGACATCCGGATCGATGAAACGCATTACCGCGTGAGCTTTGCAGGAAATCGCCTGGCATCGCGCGAACGGGTAGAAAGCTATTTGCTCTTTCGCGCGGCTGAGCTGACTCTGCTTAAGGGCTACGACTATTTCATTATTCAAGATCGTGAGGTTGAGCACCAGATTGAACGGCAGGTTCGGCGCGATCCACTCTATGATCCGTGGCATTCCCCCTATCACACCTATTGGCGCCCATATTGGCGCTACTATCGCAATGGCAGGGGATGGTATCATTGGTATCCCTATTACGGCGATCCATTCTGGGCTGATCGGTACAATATCCGGACCATCGAACGCTTCGAGGCAAGCGCGGATATCATGCTGGGCAAGGGCGAGAGGCCTAATGGAAACTTGCGCAGTTTCGATGCGCGTGAAGTGCGCGATCGGCTGGCACAACAAATAGAGTATCCGACAAATTAAGTTCAATCGCGGGGTGTCACGCGCATACCATCTTCAATATTGCTACCCGGATTGATTATAACCGTTGCGTCCTCATCCAATCCGCCGAGCAGCTGCGCATGCTCATCATTGAATTGGCCAAGCTCAACCGGCGTTACACGAGCGCGCCCATTCTCAACAGCAAAGACTTGCCATCCGCCACCCGGCCCCCGAAATAACGATCCGATTGGCAGCCTCAAAGCTTCGTCCTCTCGCCACAGCTCGATTGTCGCATCGAGCTGATACCCATGGCCGAGCCGTGCTCCATCTAAGGAAGAAGCGGAATCCAATCCAACGATCACATTGACGCGCTGCTCTTCGATGCCGAGTGCTGAAATCTTCAGCTGACCGAAGGGTTCGACGCGCTCTACAGTGCCGATCAACGCGTCCGCCCCCCCCCATTGCGTGATTTCGACCAGGTCGCCAGGCTTAACTCTCACCGCTTCTCGCGAGAGCAGATCGACCACGATTTCGATGGTATCGGGATTGCCTACGGTGACTAGCGCCGTGCCTTCCAAGATAACGCCTTCGCTTTCGTTGATGACTGAAAGGACTTCACCGGCCGCAGGAGCACGAACCGAAACAGTGCCGCCGCTTCCTTCTCCGCTAGGGTTCGCAAGCATCGCTTGCAATCGGGCAACCTCAGCACGTGCTTGCTGCTGGGCCGAGAGGTCAGTTGCAACGCGTGTGCGGGCAGCTTCTAGCTGCGAGCGAGCCAGAAATCCGCGCTCCGAAAGCTCCTCTGCGCGTACCAGATCGCGCTGTGATTGATTGTAGGCTGCTGTCGCTCCAGTGGCTGCGGCTCTGGCGGCGGCCAGAGCCCCGCGCATTTCATCGCGGCTACGCTGATCAAGAGGACTTGAAGGGCGCCCGGTCATATGTGTGATGAGCGCGCCGCGCGCAACTGTGTCGCCCGGCTCTAGTTCGATACGTGAAAGATATCCTGTAACCGGTGCAGAGACGACATAATACTCGGCTGCGCGGGTCACTCCGTCATCTGTGATGCCAACGCTCATCTCGCCGCGCGAGACTGTACCCGTATCGACGGCTAGGGCCTCAGGCCACAGGGAGTAAATCAGTCCAGCGATCAGCAAGAGCATTATCAGAATGGCCCAGCGCCAGCGTATTAGTCGTTCTTTCATCAGTCGCGTGCCTTCAATACTCGGACCATGTCCAATCTCATCACTCGCCTTGCCACCACAATGGCTGTCAGCATCGCTGCGATAAGCACAACGATCGCCGATTCGGCGTAGGTGGCGTTGGCCGGGGCAAAGGGCAGGCGGAACAAGTCTGAACCAAACATGCGCAGCATGAGTTGCGCGAGCCAGTATCCTGTGAACAGCCCCACGGGTACTGATATGATCACCAGCAGAGCGACTTCGCCGATCAGAACCACTGCGACTTCCAGCCGATGGTATCCCAACACACGCAGGGTGGCCAGTTCGTGCGCCCGCTCAGAAAATAGAATGCGTGCGCTATTGTAAATCACTCCTACCGCGATGGCGGATGCAAACGCGATGTAGAAGAAAATCATCGTATTGATGTTGTCATCAATCATCTCTTGGAACCGCGCCATTTCGAGATCGCGATCGCCGATGCTGAGTACTGCCGGCATCGTCTTCAAGTCAGTCAGTATGGCTTCTCGCGCTTCCGTATCGATCAGCAACAGGGAAGCCCCAACAGGTGCGCCGTCACGGGCAAGATTGCTGATTGTTTCGTCGGTGGCGTAGGCGCGTGCGCCGATGAATTCATCAACCATCGCTCCGACCGGGAGCATCGTTTCAGTGCGCCTCCCGCCGAGCATCTTCACATGAACGCTGTCCCCTGCCTCTACCTCAAGCTGATTGGCAAGCTGTCGGCTTAGCATGAGCCCCCCAGGCGGCATTGCGATCGCATTTCCGTCCTGGTCGATCCGTGCAGTCAGCTTTGCGTCTGGCGGGATGGCTTCAAGTGCAGTGCGTTCCAGGCGGTTTTCGTGGCTCATTTCGACGCTCAGGCCGCGAACTGGTTCAACCCGCAGAACGCCAGGCATTTGCGCGAGTTCGAACAGAACATCTTCATTTCGCGCCTCAGTGAATGTGACTGAGATGTCCTGCTGCTGCGAGCGGTAGAAGTAGGATTCGAGCATGAACTCGCTGGAATCGATGAATTGCAAGGTCGAGAAAAGTAGCCCCATCGCCAGCGCAACCCCGCCCACAGTCATCGCCGATCGCGCGGGCCATCGCGCAATGTGACGCACAATCATATGACCGATTGCAGTGAAGCCCGCACGTTGTCCCAACCTCTCAACAGCGCCAGCCCGATATACTGGAGGCGGAGGAGGAGACATGGCGACTGCCGGGGTCAGACGCGCGGCGGACCAGACTCCGCTGATCGCGCCAACCGCTGCCGAAGCCATTGCCAGCGCTCCGGCACCAAAGAAGACACTCGGTGCGAAATTGAAGCGTAGGATCGGGAAGTGATAATACCGCGCGTAAAGCTCTGTTAAAGATCGTGCCATCCAAACGCCTGATATCGCGCCAAGGACAGTCGCGAGAAGTGCAATGGCGATCGCGAATTTGAGGTAATGCCCTGCAATCGCAGCATCTGAATATCCAAACGCTTTGAACAGGCCAATCAACGAACGCTGTGTGCGGATCATCCGGCCCAGCACAACATAAACCAGAAATGTCGCCACGAGCAGAAATACCGGAGGAAAGATAGTGACCATCGCTTCAAGCTGGTCGAGCTCGCTATCAAGAAAGATATGGCTTGGATGATCCTCGCGCCCATATGCACCCGTTCCTCCATAGGGCTCGAGGATGCGGTCGATCGTGCGGATTACGTCTGCTTCTGATGTACCGCGCTGCAGCTTGACTGAGAGTGCGTTGATGGCCTCGGTTCGATCGGTCGCGGCCTCAAGCGCCTCTTCGCCCATCCAGAATACGCCGAAACGTGTATCATCGGGCACGAGATCGCCTGGTGCCAAGGCATTGACGTAATTTGGAGCAAACCCGACCCCGACAATCCTGAGGCGCTGCTTGCGCCCGTAGATAATCGCATCCACTTCATCGCCCGGTCCGACATTGTTGGCCACAGCAAAAGCATTGTCGACAACGACCTCGCCGGGTTGGTTCAACGTGGGCATCCGCCCTGTCTTCAACGTCACGAGGTTGATCCGGTTTCGCCCCCGCTCATCGACAGATTGTAAGAGTGCTCTGACCGCTTCGACTCGATCTGGGATGTCCAGGATCGCGTATTGCAGGATTGATCCCTGCGCTTGCTGGACCCCTTCAATCTCAGCGATCCGGTCGACCACGCTGCGCGGTGCGCGGGTCAAATTGGCGAAGACATCGCCGAAATTGTTCTCCGAGTAATAGGCCTCGCGCGTTTCGAACAGCGAGCGATGCACTCCCATCGACAGGATGAATGTGGCTGACGCGGCAGCCAGCACAATCGCTATTGCAATCGCCTGACCGCGCATCCGCCACAAGTCCCGCATCAGTTTTAGGTCGAGCGCATTCACCAAGTAATCTCCGAGGGATGTATGCGGTGGGAGTTGGTCTCAATGCGCGCGATATTGCCGTCGAGGAAGTGGAATACACGGTCCGCCATAGCGGCGATCCCGGCATTGTGCGTGATGATCAACAGCGTGGTGTTCAGTTCCCGGTTGGCGGCTTCCAGCGTCTCAAGGACACGCACCCCGGTCTGGCTGTCGAGAGCGCCGGTCGGCTCATCGCAGAGCAGAACGCCGGGCTGTTTCGCAATGGCGCGTGCGACAGCGACGCGTTGCTGCTCACCGCCAGACAGCTGGGCCGGATAGTGGTGCTTGCGTTCAGCCAGGCCGACCAGCGCAAGCGCATCAGCCGGGTCCATCGGATTGGTTGCGATGTCCGTGACAAGCCGCACATTCTCTTGCGCGGTAAGGCTCGGGATGAGATTATAGAATTGGAAGATGAAGCCAATATGTGCTCGCCGAAAACGCGTCAGATCCCGGTCGTCGAGCGCTGTCAGTTCAGTCTCGTCGTAGTGGAGAGTTCCAGACGTTGGCCGGTCCAATCCGCCAACGATGTTGAGCAAAGTCGACTTGCCGCTTCCCGATGGTCCTAAGAGAACAAGAATCTCGCCTTTACAAATGTCGAAGTCGACCCCGCGCAGCGCATGCACTTCGGTTTCGCCGGTAACGTAGATCTTGCGCAGGTCACGCCCGGAAAAAGCGCTGCGTTCCAATTGCTTGCTGCTGAGATCCGCTTGAACCTGCATAGGATTAGAATAGCGGAGACGAGATTCAACGCCTTACGTAAATACCGCAGGTATCGATGTCATGAAGCCAGCGAGACGAGCAGTGCGACGCCACTGAAATAGATCAGGATCGCTGTGATGGAATCCTGTCCCATCCGTAGAACGGTGCGGTCCCGTCGCTCAATGAGACCGATTACGAACACGCCAGTCAAGACGAGTGCCAGCATCGCGGCGGCGATTTCAAATCCACCAGCTTGTTCGATAACACCCTGACCCGGCGCTACCAGATCAATCGCAAGGATGATCGCTAGGTTGAACATGTTCGAACCGAAGATCTCGCCAATCGCCAGCTCGTATCTTTTGTGCCGCATAGCTCCAATGATGGCGCTCGCTTCTGGGAGCGACGTCGCTACTGCGATGATCAGCAGACCAACAATGCCTGTCCCTAGCCCGGTTTCCTCAGCGATGGTCTCGCCTGCATTGGCTAGGGTCACTCCTCCGACCAGGATTATCGAGGCAAGCCCTGCAAGCACCAGCGCCAGTTTTCCTGCGGTTATTTGCTTTCGGCGCGACTCCTCCGCCACTTCGAGGTCGGGCGGGTTGACGACCTGCCACATGGGGCGCCGTTCGGCGCGTCCAGAGACAAATAGCGCGACCACGACGGCTCCAAAGATCGCAATCGACCATGCGCTAGCCGGGCCACCCCAATCGCCACCGCCAATTCCGATGGCTGCGCCGACCAGAGCAAAGAGGGTCATGCCCAACACACCTTGAATGAGTGTAACCGGGCGCGCGACCACGGATGTAAGTGGTTTTTCACCTAGAGCCATGTCAGCGAGAGCCAGCAGCAATAAGTTCAAGCTCGCGCTTCCAAGGATGTCGTTTAACGAGAGCAGCGGTACGCCGATTGCCGCCGCCGTGGTGCCCGTCGCAAACTCCGGCAGCGAAGTGATCCCTCCGAGCACGAGCATGCCCGCAAGGCCCTGACCGACGCCAGTCTTTTCACTGAGCGCCACGACATAAGCAGGTAGCCGGGTGCCTGCCCACCACACAGCAGCCGCAGCCAACACAAATATGAAGGCTGTTTCCCAAAGAATGCTCATCGGCAGGGTTTCGAGGCGGCGGTGCCTTGTGCTGAAAACTCGCTCATCGCGCCACATTCGGCGGTCTGACCGTTGGAAAACATCCGTAGATGTCCGAGGCACGACGTCGAGCCTGCGTCGAAATTCCGCACCTTCGGAGGATTGCGTAGTTACGCCTTTGCCGAGCCCGCTTAGCTTTGTGACCTTCCTCGTATGACGAGGTCATTTCTGGAGAGAGCCATGAGCAATACAATCCTGCCGCTTTTCGACAAGTCGTTGCAGACAACGGCTATCTGGCTGGAGGAAATTCAGTCCGAGATTGGGCCGGACCGGGCATTCGCCTGGCGTGTCCTGTCAGTCGTACTGCAAAATCTTCGTGACCATCTCCCGCTGGAGCTGTCAGCACATTTCGGTGCGCAATTGCCAATGATCATACGGGGTGCTTTCTATGAGCGGTTTGATCCAACCGGCCTGCCTAAGCAAGAGCACGGAGGCGACGAATTTCTGGCATCGATCTCGGACGGTTTGCGTGACAGTCGCGGGGTCGATCCGCACGATGCGGTGCATGCCGTATTCGGAGTACTGGACCGCCATCTGTCACGCGGCCAGGTCGACAAGATAGTTCGGTCTCTACCTCGCGGTATCCGCGAAATGTGGCCAGAGACTGAATTGGCTCAATAGGGGCACTGCACAAGCGGAAAACCACAGATCAGTGAGGCAGGAAGTCTGTGAAAGCTGACACAAACATACGCTGGTTTGAAACGCTCTCGCGCGAGGATGTTGCGATTGTGGGCGGCAAAAACGCCTCCCTTGGCGAGATGATCAGTACGCTCGCCAGCAAAAGCATTCGAGTACCACCAGGTTTTGCTACGACAGCTCGGGCATTCCGCCAGTTTCTGTCCGCGAACGCCTTGGATGAATTGCTTGCAGATGAGTTGTCTAAATATAAGCACGGTCAATCCACTTTGGCTGAGACTGGTGCGAAGATCCGCGCCGCAATCCTTGGTGGAGGTTGGCCTCCAAAGATCGCTCGAGAAATCCTTGCAGCGTATCGGGATCTGAACGAGCGGGCCGGGGATCAAGCAACCAGTGTTGCTGTGCGTTCCAGCGCCACAGCAGAAGATTTGCCCGATGCCAGCTTTGCCGGGCAACAAGAGACCTTCCTCAATGTCTGCGGAGAGGAAGCGCTGCTCGATGCGTGTAAACGCTGTTTTGCCTCACTCTACACCGACCGAGCTATCGTTTACCGCGAGCTGAAGGGTTTCGCCCATGAAGCTGTTGCTCTCTCAGTCGGTGTCCAGCGCATGATCCGTTCAGACGAGGCCGGCGCAGGCGTGATGTTCTCGATCGACACTGAGACTGGCTTTGACCGGGTCGTGCTAATCAATGCGGCATGGGGATTGGGCGAAAGCGTGGTGCAAGGCGTAGTCGAACCCGACGAATATCACGTCTTCAAGCCGTTGCTTGATGACGAAGCTTTCGTACCCATCATTAAGAAGAAATGCGGGCGGAAACAGCGAAAACTGATCTATTCGGAAAGTGGGACCGGAACGCGGTGGATCGACACGGACCTTGCCGATGGGCAGGATACAGTCCTTGACGATGGGGAGATTCTTAAGCTGGCTCGTTGGGGAGCGATCATTGAAGGGCACTATGGCTGCGCGATGGACATGGAATGGGCGAAAGATGGCTTGGACGGTCAGCTTTACGTAGTTCAGGCAAGGCCAGAGACCGTACAAGCACGAACAAAGGAAGATGTCTTCCATAGAGCCAGCGTGCTCAACCCGGGTCGCACCCTGATTGCGGGTCAAGCAATTGGTTCAGGAGCCGCCACGGGCCATGTCTGCGTTATCTCTGGTGCTGATGAAATTGAGCGCTTTGTCGATGGATCGGTCCTGGTCACAGGCGTGACGGACCCAGATTGGGTGCCTGTCATGAAGCGGGCGGCGGCGATCGTCACTGATCATGGAGGGAGAACATCGCATGCAGCGATTGTCAGCCGCGAACTTGGCGTACCCGCCATTGTTGGATGCGGTGATGCGACTGACAAGCTAGTCAATCGCGAGCAGGTGACAGTCAATTGCACCCAAGGCGATCGCGGCCTCGTCCATGAAGGCACTGCGGAAATCCTTGAAGAGAGTATCGATCTCTCAGCCCTGCCCGATACCCGAGCGAAGGTCATGCTTAACCTCGCTGATCCGAGCGCAGCCTACCGATGGTGGAAATTGCCCGCCAATGGTGTGGGGCTCACGCGCATGGAGTTTGTGATTTCAAACCAGGTGAAGATCCATCCGATGGCATTGCTCGAACCGCAGCGTGTCTCAGATCCTCGCGAGCGGGTCATCATCAGGCAAATGACGCGCGGGTTCGAAAGTCCTGAAGAGTACTTCATCGACACTCTTTCGCGTGGGCTCGCTCGGATAGCCGCCATGCAATATCCTGAAAAAGTCATCATCCGCTTCAGCGACTTTAAATCGAATGAGTATGCAGACTTGATCGGGGGCAAGATATTCGAACCGAAAGAAGCAAATCCGATGCTCGGATTCCGGGGGGCGTCGCGATATGTGTCGCCGCTATTCCGCGAGGCCTTTGCACTCGAATGTCAGGCCATCCGCCGTCTGCGCAGCGTTTTGGGTTTCACTAATGTTGCTGTCATGATCCCCTTTTGCCGCACCACAGGCGAAGCCGATCAAGTGCTGGCAGAAATGCGCGCAAACGGGCTGGAAAGAGGCACAGAGGGGCTTGAAGTGCTGGTAATGTGCGAAGTGCCCAGCAATGTGGTTCTGGCGCGCGAATTTGCTCAGCGATTTGACGGCTTTTCCATCGGCAGCAACGATCTCACACAGCTGACGCTGGGAATTGATCGCGATTGCGAGCTTCTGTCTGAGAGCTTTGATGCGCGTGATCCAGCGGTCAAATGGATGATCAAGCATGTGATCAATGAAGCTCACGCTGAAGGAACCCCGGTCGGGCTGTGCGGTCAGGCTCCAAGTGACCATCCTGAATTCGCACAGTTCTTGGTCGAGTGCGGGATCGATTCGATCTCAGTGACCCCGGACAGCTTCGTGGCAGTGAAGGAACACGTCGCTGCTGCCGAGAAAGTTCGCTGAGGATGATGAATATCGCCACACTCACGCTCAATCCCACGATTGATATTGCCTATGTAGTCGAGCACTTGGTTCACACTGACAAAGTGCGCACACCTCCGCAAATAGTGGACCCTGGGGGAGGCGGGCTAAATGTGGCGCGCGTTTTCGTGCGGATGGGAGGCAATGCGCGTTGCATCTACCTGTCTGGCGGATCGACGGGAATTGCTCTCGACGCGCTATTGGACCTGCACCAATTGGTGCTTGAGAAGGTCGACATATCAGGCGAAACACGCATCAGCACGGTGATCTGCGAGAAAGCGAGCGGGCGCGAATACAGGATCGTCCCCGCAGGACCTGAAGTTACTCAGCACGAATGGGAAGCCTGCCTTCAACGGATCGGCAAAGTCCAGTGCGACTATCTGGTCATGAGCGGCTCGCTCCCGCGCGGTGTCCCGCCCAACTTCTACGCTCAGGCAGCGGCAATTGCTGACAAACACGGCATTCGGACTGTGCTCGACACTTCGGGTGAGGCGCTGGCAGCGGGCGTTGAAGGTGGCGGGCTTGAGCTTATCAAGCCGAACCTCAAGGAATTCCAGCAATTGGTCGGAGAAGAACTCATCGACACCCAAGCGATCGGAGACGCCGCACAGCAAATCGCCGCATGTGCCGCAGCAAGGCTGGTAGCGGTAAGTATGGGTGAACGTGGAGGTGTACTGGCGACCAAAGACGGCGTGAGATACCTTGCAGCACCAACGGTTAAGACCAAGAGTGCGGTAGGGGCAGGGGACAGCTGCGTGGCTGCGATGGTCTTTGGTCTCGCGTCAGGAATGAGCGATCAAGACGCGTTTAAGCTTGGTATTGCAGGTGGTGCGGCGGCTTTGATCACTTCCGGAACTGGCCTCGCGACAGCACACGACATCGAGCAGCTTTACCAGCGCTCGACCGCGTCTGACTAAGGCCACTAAACTGCTACGGCAATCTGCGTAATTACGCGGCTGTGACCAGGTCGCATCCTTGCTCTGCAAACTCACCAATGGAGCAAGACAATGGCTGAACTCATGAAAGCTGCGATCTTTATAGAGCCGGGTCGGATCATACTGGGTGAAAAGCCCATTCCTGATGTCGGGCCTCTTGATGCGCTGATCCGCATCACGACCACTACGATCTGCGGAACCGATGTGCACATACTCAAAGGCGAGTATCCCGTCGAAAAGGGACTGACGATCGGCCATGAGCCAGTGGGGGTCATTGAGAAGCTTGGATCCGCTGTCACCGGGTATGAAGAAGGTCAACGTGTTATCGCAGGCGCGATCACGCCGGCAGGGACATCTTACGCGTCACTGTGCGGTTGTCATGCGCAATGCGGTGCGCAAGGCAAGCATGGTTTCAAAGCGATTGGCGGCTGGCGCTTTGGCAATACAATCGATGGAGCACAAGCGGAATACCTGCTTGTCCCGGATGCCATGGCGAACCTAGCTCCTGTTCCCGATGGCCTGACTGATGAGCAGGTGCTGATGTGCCCGGATATCATGTCGACCGGGTTTAGCGGTGCGGAATCGGGCAAGATCAAGATCGGTGATACCGTAGCGGTATTCGCGCAAGGGCCGATTGGGCTCTGTGCAACCGCTGGCGCGTACATGATGGGTGCAACAACGATCATCGGCGTCGAGACTGTACCAGAACGACAGGAGATGGCGCGCAAGATGGGCGCGACCCATGTTGTCGACTTCAACAAAGTCGACCCGGTCGATGAGATCATCAAGATCACCGACGGGCGAGGTGTCGATGTCGCAATCGAAGCGCTTGGCCTACAGGCAACCTTCGAAGGCGCGATGCGTGTGCTGCGTCCTGGCGGTACGCTGTCGTCGCTCGGTGTCTATTCAGGTGATCTCACGATCCCGCTTGAGCCATTTGCGGCTGGCCTTGGCGATCATACCATCCGCACCACGCTCTGCCCTGGCGGCAAAGAACGCATGCGTCGGCTCATGGATGTGGTTGCATTAGGCAGAGTCGATGCAGGCCAATTGGTTACCCATCACTATCCGCTCGACTCGATCGAAGATGCTTATGAGCTTTTCTCGCACCAACGCGATGGTGTGCTGAAAGTGGCGATCAGGCCGTAGCGGGCCTCGGAGCGTCAACCGAAGCTGATGGTAAAGCGGTAAGCGCGCCGGTTGCCTGACGCAGCAGCGCGCCTAAACCAAACAGCATCGAGAACAGCATGACCAGCAAACCCAAGAGCGGGATCAAGGAAAGCGCAAACAGAATGGCGACGCCTGCCAATGGCCAGATGAATCTCTCCGCAGTGTTTCGGGGTGCATCTGACCTCTTCGAGACAACCCTCCGGCCGAGCATACCTACGAAATAGGCCGTTACGGCCACCGCTAGAGGTGTGAGAGCCAGCGAAGCCAAGAAGAGGAATATGGCAAGCGGGATGCCAAGAACTGTCCAGACCAGCAGAATTCCCATGACGGGCACTACAAAGGCGTAAAGTACGCCAATACCCAGCGCTCTGAGCGGCGTGGCATGCAGCATGTCCGAAGTGCGTTGCATCAAGCTGGGCAACACAAGGACCAGCAACGAGACAATCACGAAATAGCTGATCAGGATAGACAGGCTGAAATACACAAAGAATGATCCAAGTCCGGCGCCAGCCTCCTCCGGGTTGTAGCTTTCCCAAGCGGGAAGCTCAGTGCGGTCGCCTTCGATGACTGCTGATGGGTCAATTGTGAGGTCGTCTCCGCGATACAGGAGATCGCCTTGAAGCCGCGCGTTGGGGCCAATTACGATTTTGCTGCCAGAGAGTCTCGAGGTTCCCGCAACAGTTGAGTCCACGAAGATCTCGTTCGCTCCGATCCGTAAATCCTGGCCTACTGGCGCATTGAAACGTACTGTACCGCCAGTAACGATCGCTGTGCCGCCAATTTCGAAGCCTTCACCAGCTATGACTTCACCGCCAGCAGCGATCAGGTCATCTGCTACATTTGCGGCATTAAGCCGGACTTCCCCGCCGGCTGCGATCAGATCGCGGACCTCTGCGTTTGATACAGTGATATCGCCTCCAGTCAGGAACAGATGATCCGCACTTACACCCTTTGCTTCGACAGTGCCTCCAGCGGCAAACAGATCATCCGTCGTCCTTTGAGAAGCGACGATTTCTTCTCCAGAAAGGAATACCATCTCAGATTCGAATTCCTCGTCCACACTGATTGCTGAGCTGTCTGCTTGATCTTGTCCGATCGAGCTTGAAGGCAATGCGAGGGCTGCCAAGACGACCATGGCTGGAGCGGCAAGCTGTCTGATACTGCGGGCTTTTTCGAAAAGCATAGGGAATTCCTCCTGTTTTAGCGCATGCGCTAAATCTGCGAGGAGTCTGGGCGAGGGCGTCCGGATCCAATATCCGTAAATAACCGGAGGTATGCTCTGATCGGTTAGAGCTAAGCTTTGCTCTCAACCAAGTGATTGAAATCAAGCAGCGAATGAAATGAACTATGACCATGAGTTGAGCGCGCGCCGTCCCGAGGTCGCTGCTGTGTCGTCAGTCCTTGAGGTGGTTGAGATCTACAAGGCATTCGGACGTCGGGAGGTGCTTGAGGGTGTCTCTCTGCGGGTCGAGCAGGGGCAAGTGGTTGGCCTCTTCGGTCGCGACGGTGCTGGCAAGACAGTGACATTCTACTGCATTCTTGGTCTTGTGAAGTGCGATGCGGGCCGCATCACTCTCAATGGACACGATATTTCACGCATTCCTTTCTATCGGCGGGCCTTGTTGGGGCTGGGATACCTCCCCGAACAGCCATCGATCTTCCGAGGATTGACTGTCGCCGGCAACATCAGATCTATGCTCGAAGTCGTAGAGCCAAATGTTTCTGCGCGGGACCAGCGATTGGAAGAGCTGCTCTCCGATCTTCGAATCGAGCATTTGCGAGACGCGCCAGCCACATCCCTTTCTGGTGGGGAAAGGCGTCGCTGCGAAGTCGCGCGGGCTCTGGCGCTCGACCCCGCCTTTATCTTGCTCGATGAACCCTTTGCCGGGATCGATCCGCTTACGATCGCGAGCATCAAGGAGATGATCTTGGACTTCAAACGCCGCGGGATCGGTGTTTTGATAACGGATCAGAATGTGCCCGAAATGGTCGAGGTCATTGATTGCGCTTACCTTCTGGACGAAGGCTCGACCGTCTTTTCAGGTTCACCGGAACAGCTGCTTCACGACGAAACCGTGATCGCGCGTTACTTGGGGCGAGATGCCTTATCAGACAAACATGGCGCTTGATGATTGAAGGAGCTAACGACGCGCGAGACGGTCCGGTTCTGGTAGAACAGGTTTGGTCCGATGTTCGCCGCCGATTTCAAATGGCAGCGCATCAGTCGGATGCGCGGGTTTAGACAGTGGTGCTAGCACCTCGACGAGATATTCGTGACCCGGAGCGCCGAGTAGCGAACATCAACGGAGAGGCCCACTATTTGTGGCGCGCTGTCGCTCGTGAAAGCGAAATGCTTGAGAGCTACGCTACCAAATAGCGGGACAACAAGGCTGCGCTCAAATTCATGAAAAGGCGCTCAAGAAGCACAGCTACCCTTGACCGGGAACAAGATGAACCCGGTCAAAGTGCGCCTTTTGTGTTGGGCGGTCAGAAGCGGAAGGTTGCCTCCACCCCATAGGTGCGTGGGGCGCCGCGTGTGAAGTAGTCCTGATAGAACGCGTTCAAATTGAGGCCGTAGACGTAGTAGAACTTGTCCGTGAGGTTTTTGCCCCACAGGCTTACCGAGAACTGCTCGTCAAACGTATAGGTGGCTCGCGCATTGACCAGAACATAGTCGGGGTTGCCGCACGCGATCTCGGGCGTTGCAAGCAAGACGATCGATGGCGCGGCGGGCTGGTCACAAGGATCCTGACCATACGAGCCAAATGGGTCGAAGAAATACTTGCCCATATATTGTGCGTCGGCGCGCAATTGCAGACGGTGCTTACCAGTGTCGAGGGCCGTCCACTCTACGCCTGCGCTTCCGGTCCACTCAGGCGCATTCGGGAAGTCATTGCCGTTGATGTTGAGCGTCAGGCTCGAGGGATCGGTCGGATCGATCTCGTTTCCGGTATACTTGGTGTTGAGATAACCCAGCGCTGCATCGAAGCGGACAGTGTCGCTGACCTGGAACGCCAGTTCTGCTTCACCGCCCCACACACGGCCGTCGGCCGCGCGCAGGAATGAGGTTGCCCCGATGATCTGGGCGATCTGCTGGTTCTTGTAGTCGTAATAAAACCCGGCAAGGTTGAGCTGAATGCGGTTGTCGAAGAAGCGGCTTTTCAGACCGATCTCGAATGCATCCACCTCTTCCGGCTCAAGGAAGTAGACCTGGCTGATGTCCTGATAAGCGAGGCCATTGTATGTGCCGGAACGGTAGCCGCGGCTGTAGCTCGCGTAAGTGAGGATGTCCGGCGCGATCTCATAGTCCAAGACGATACGGCCTGAAAACTCGCCTGAGCTTTCCTCCTGATTGACTGGTTCGGCATTCGGATCGAACGGGAAGCTGTACGGAACGAGTGTGGCGATCGGCGTGACACCATCAAGCCCAAACAGCGTGGTCAGCGCATCTTCATAACGCACATCATCCCAAGTGTAGCGAAGCCCCAAGGTAACCGTTAGCTTGTCTGTCAGATCGTAAGCGGCCTCACCATAGATCGCTGTCGAGGGACGGGTAATGGTGAATAGCTGCTCGGCTAGGATTGGGCCGAAGGGCGGAGCGCCCGCTGCCGCACATGCGCCCTGGATAGCCACCCCCGCTGCCGTGTTAGTCAGGGCAACATCGGCATTGAAGGCAATCAGGCTGCGTGCATCGAAGTAGCCGCCCGGATTGACTACCACCGGATCACAGAAACCGGGGTCCGCAGGTGTTAGCGTCGGATCAAGCGCGAAGGCTGGCAACGTGCCCAAGGAATTGCCCACGGCAATCGGGATGTTGGAGAAATCGCCCGGGACGCCAGCGTCAAGTAGCAGTGGACGCAGGAAACCGAAGAAATCTGGCTCGTTCTGCGTGTCGATGCTGTCGCGGCCATAGTAGAACCCACCGATCAGGCTCAGCCGATCAGATTCGTAAGTCAGGCGGACATCCTGGTTGAAGTTCTCACTTTGCGAGTTGTAGCGGATCGCACAGATATCGATCGGCGAACCGTCGCAGTCGAATGGTGACAAACGGTACTTGCCTTCGTCATAACCAGTGATCGATGTGAGCGTTAGATTGTCGGTGAGATCAGCTTCAATCGTCAGCGATGCGCCGTAGCTTTCAGTGAAGTATTCGCCAGCTGTGTCTGCCTGGATCTCGTTTTCGGCAAGCACCCGGCCGCCAAGTTCAGGGCGCGGGTCGAACCGTGAATAACCGCCTGCATTGGTCCGGCCTTCGAGATAGCCGATGCCATAAGGAATATCCTGGCGCGGATCGTTTTCGGCGAAATAGCCCTTGATGTTGATATCGATCCTGTCGGTCGGCTTGAACCGAAACGAGAGGCGGCCGCCGATGCTGTCGGAATTTGCAAAATCCTGATTGAGCGTCGGATTGAATGTGTAGCCGTCGCCTTTGGTGCGGGTAAACGCAAAGCGAACGCCCGCGACGTCTTCGGCCAGCGTCAACTCCACTGCCCCGTCGGTTTTGAGCGTATCGAAATTGCCGTAGCCGACCGTGAAATAGCCATTGGCGCCATACAGATCCGGCTTACGTGTGATGAAGTTGACAGCACCGCCGGTGGTGTTGCGGCCATAGAGCGTTCCTTGTGGACCGCGAAGGACTTCGACCCGTTCGAGGTCATAGAGCTGCTGGCCGTGGCTCGCACGGAAGCTCTGATAAACTTCATCCACGTAGACTCCGACTGGCGAGGCGGTGCTGGCAGAGAATTCATTAGCAACCGAGATGCCGCGAAGGCTGAAGTTCGGCTGAGTGTCCGAATAAGCGCTGGTCACCTGCAGGTTTGGCAGACTGCCCATGAGGTCGCTTGTTTCAGTAACGCCGCGCTGGATCAGGTCATCGGCAGAAAACGCCGAAATTGCGGCAGGCACTTCCTGCAGGTTTTCTTCGCGTTTTTGCGCGGTGACGACGATGACATTGAGGCCGCCGGCGTCGTCTGCTGCTTCGCCTTGTTCGGCATCCTGTGCGACCGCCGGGCTAGCGAGCAAAGCGAGGGCACTGCTGCTGGCAGATAATCCTGCAATCCATTTTGAGCGTTTGATCATGGCGTCTTCTCCTTAGAACCTTGATTTGATTTGTTTATGTGATCGTTGGACAGGGTGACTTCGCTCGCAGATCGAGCATTGTGCCCCCCTGGAGGCAGGCCTCTCGCAAGGCGGCCTTCTGGACTTTGCCGGTTTCCGTTCGTTCGATTTTCGCAAAGCGCCAGAGGCGTGGACGTTTGGGACCGGACAGAGAGCTTTTGAGCAAATCGGACAGTCGCTGAGCTACGGCCTCGTTGGAGGTTGCGTTGACGTCATTCAATTCGACAACCGCTGCGACCGCCTCCCCCAGATCTTGATCTGGCAGCCCAAAGACCGCGCAATCGGCAACCTGCGGCAGTTCCATCAAGGCGTTTTCGACTTCGCTTGGGTAAACGTTCACACCGCCGGAAATAATCGTGAAATGGGCTCTGTCGGTCAGGTGCAGGAAGCCATCTTCATCGACATAACCAAGATCGCCCATGGTCGAGCGTCCCTGTGCGTCATGTACAGCGCGCGTCTTTGCCGGATCGCCGTGATACTCAAGACCGCCTTTGCCAGCGAAATAGACAGCACCACTTGCCAGCGGCGGAAGTTCTTGCCCTTGCTGATCCAGGATATGGACCGTGCAACCGAACGGCCTGCCAACGCTGCCAGGGCGTTCAAGCCATTCTTGCGATGTGATGTGCGTGAATCCAACGCTCTCTGTGCCGGAATAGTATTCATGCAGGATCGGCCCCCACCATTCGATCATCGCCTGTTTGACACTCCGAGGGCAGGGCGCTCCAGCGTGAATGGCGACTTGGTGTGAGGAGAGATTAAAGCCTTGTCGCTCTTCATAGGGAAGCTGCAAAATGCGGGAAAACATGGTTGGAACCCACTGGCTATGCGTGATCTGCTCGCGCTCAATCAATGCCAAGGCTTCCGTCGGATCAAAGCGTTTCATCCCGACGACACAAGCGCCCGTCCGCAACAGGTTCATCGCAAAGCGCAGCGGCGCCGCGTGATAAAGAGGCGCGGGAGAAAGGAAGCGGGTATCGGATGAAAAGCCGAACAACTGCTCGCCGCGTTCTACTCGTTTCGCTTGCGAACCAAGCGGAGCAAGAGACAATGGGCGACGCACGCCTTTAGGCTTGCCTGTCGTTCCGGAGGTATAGAGCATATCTCCGCCTTCGATAGCGGCAGGAGCATCCAGAGATTTACTCGGCGGAGGTGGCGCGTCGAGCGCCATCACTAGGATGCTTTCGATGTCCTGAGATGCATTTCTCGCTAGGTCCGCATGAGCGGGGTCACAAACGAGGACCTTCGCGCCGCTGTCTTCGAGGATGTAGTTGACTTCGCCGGCTGTCAGGCGGGACGGCACTGGCAGGTAGTAAAGGCCGGAACGCTGTGCCGCCCAGCACAGGCCGAGAAACTCAGCGCGATTGTCAGCGAGGATTGCAACCACATCGCCTTGCTGCATTCCCCCATCGAACAGTCGGCAGGCCCAATCCGTACTGAAGCCATCGAGCGTTGAATAGTTCCATCGCTGCGTGCCAATGACAATCGCTTCGCGGTCTGGCGTCTGAGACGCGATAAAGGTCGGATCGAACCTCATTCGGCGGCCTCTTGCCGCAGAGGGGCCAAATGCGCAGTCTCATTGACACTCACCACGGTCAGGCGATCAAGGTCACTTCCTGTTACGCGAGTTATCGAGCAATAATCTGGGACGAAGTTTGCAATCCCATCGAGCCCAAGCGCGTGCGTCAGCAGGATATTGATCGGAAAGCCATGTGTAAAAATCGCTATGGTCTGACGTTTGTATTCCGCGAAGATCGAACGATAACCATTGAGCGTCTCGGAAACAAATCGATCCCCATCAATGCCAAAATAGCCAATCGGATCAGTCAGAAACCGCTGCCATTCCGCGTCGCCTTTGGACCTGATCGTCTCGATGTTCCCGTACTGCCCGCCATAGCGATCGACTTCACCCAATTCCGGGATCACTCGCACATCCATGCCAGTGTTCTGGATCAGGGGACGAGCAGTGTGGTGCGCGCGATCAAGCCCTGAATGGATCGCGAGGTCGATTGTTTCACGCGCGAGATAATCGCAGACAAGCTGAGATTGCTCGCGTCCCATGGCAGACAGAGGCGGGTTCCCTGCGGTGCCTGTTGTTGCAGTATCAGGCTGGCCATGGCGCACGAGGATCAGACGCATCAGCGCGCTCCCTCGGCTGTGCGGAACGCGTGATAACCGCCATCGACTTTCAAATCAGTCCCGTTGATCCAGCCCGCTTGGTCAGACAGGAGAAACGCGATCGCGGTTGCAATTTCTTGCGGCGTTCCGTGCCTGCCAGTCAGCGCGCCTGCAGCAGCTATCCGATCCGAACCAATCGAAGTTTCGAAGTCTTTCAGGATCGGCGTTTCAACCGGACCGGGACTGACGGTGTTGATACGGATGCGGCGCGATTTGAAGCTGCCTGCCTGATGCAACGCCCAGCGATTGATCAGCGCCTTTGAAAGCTCGTACGTGCTTTTTCCGTCTGAATTCTCGCCGAGTTTGAGGACTTCTCGCGGTCCACCTTGGAGCGCTGTATCCATTGTTTCCGGCGCAAGATCGCAGCGCAGAGCTGTCACGCTGGATACGACGACAATCGATCCACTATCTTTGATTTTGTCGCCCAGCTTTTTAGTGAGGATTATTGGCGCAAGAGTGTTCACCCGCAAAATTGCGTCAGCGCTGGCCGTTCCCGGCAATCCGGCGACATGGGCAATGCCGTCCAGCGGCGCCATTATCGCTTTGCACGCGGGGGCAATGGCTTGCTCGTCGGTGAGATCGCAAATGATGTCTGCATCCGCGCGGTCGAGCCCGATTGGCTTTTCACCGGCTTCGCGTAGAAGCGCATAAAGCGCTGCGCCGATACCGCTGGCTGAGCCTGTCACGAGGATACGCCTGCTCATTGCCAGCGGACCATCATTTTCGTCCATCCTGTGAACCAGTTGGAAGGCAGGCGCTTTGGCTCTTCGATTAGCTCGATTTCGCGGATTTCTCGCGCCATGGCTTCAAAGAAGACTTTGCTTTCGAAGCGAGCGAGATGCGCGCCAAGACAGAAATGCGGCCCAATGCCGAACCCAAGATGCGGATTGGGGGACCGATCCAAGACTAGACGGTCAGGCTCAGTGAACTTGCTCTCATCCCGGTTTGCGCTTGCAAACCAAAGCACCACTTTCTCGCCTTTGCGAATAGCCTGACCTGCAATCTCGGTGTCTTCGCTGACAGTGCGACGCATATGCGTCACTGGCGAGACGAACCGGCACATCTCTTCGACAATCGCGGGGATGCCGGATGGATTGTCGCGCATCGCAGCATAATCGCCTTGGCGTACAAGCTGGGCCAAACCGCCCGAGACAAGAAACCGTGTCGTCTCGTTCCCGGCAACGGTAAGCAACATCAGGTAGGCATCGAGCAATTGCTTTGCGCGATCAGGGTCGGGCCAATCGGCCTGGACCAACAGTGTGGCAACATCCTCAGCCGGGGCCTCGCGTTTCGCCGCTGCCAGATGGTGAAAATACTCGATCAGCCCGGCGCGTGCATCTGCCTGTAGCGCATCATCAGCATTCACATCCGACATCGTATTGGCGAGGTCGACCAATTGCGGCGCTTCGTTTTCCGGTACGCCAAGGATCGCTGCGATTACCAACATAGGCAGTCGCACGGCAAGCGGTTCTACATAGTCGAAAGCTTCGCCTTTGGGTGCGGAAGCGATCAGCGCCTGCGCGGTCTGCGTGATGAGCTCGGCTTTCGCTTCAACAGCAGATCGTGAAAGCCCGGGCATGACGATCGCGCGGAGACGCGCATGAAGAGTGCCGTCGCTGTTGTGGACGCTCGGCGCGCCATGCCCTTCAAGCTTGCGGTCCTTGATCTGCGTGCCATGACCGGAAAGGAAAGTCTTGGTGTCGCGTGCTGCTGCAAGGACATCATCATAGCGGACGAGTGACCAGAAACCCGGGCCATCCGGCTCGGGATTGAACCACAGACCTTTCTGCACGCGCAGGTCCTTGAAGAGCGCATGCTCTCCCGAGGCTTCGAATACGCCGATATCAAGCAGGTCCATGGCGCTCATGCAGGTTGCCCGCTTATCGTCCGATACCAGACGAGGCCGCATGCTTTGCCGAGCCGCTCGATGAAGGCATCGTCCGGATCGCTCTTGGCCAGACCGATCTGCACGTAAGCAAGTTGTTCGGTCAGTGCGGAAAGACTTTCTGCAACCATTGCGATATCAGAGATCGGCTCGATGATCTTTTCTTCGACCAGCTGCATAAGCCAGCGCTCGGTGCGTTCAACAAAGCGAGACCGGATCGACAGCCAGACATCACGAAAACCCGATTCCTCGCCAAGCGCAGCGGCTTCACGTGTGACCCTTAGCAGCAAGCGGTTCTGACGGTACTCGCGGAAGAACTGGATGTTGCGTTGCTCCATTTGCTCGAGCGAAAAAGTGTTCTGTTCGCCAACACTGCGCCCCGACGTATGTCGCAAATCGTCGTTCAGGCGCTCAATCACGGCGAGCAGGATTGCGTCTTTGTCTGCGAAATGACGATAGAACAGGCCGTGGCTGATGCCTGCCTCAGTGACAATGTCTGCGATACGTGTTGCGCTATATCCCAACCGGCCGAAAACTACCGCTGCCGCCTGGAGCAGCTTCTCGCGCGTCGCCTTGCCCTTACGGGTTGGCGGCAATTCGCTCGCTTCAATTTCAACCGGCTTCAAGCCCACTTTACTCTCCCGACCCCAACCAAATGGGCGAGGTTTGGCCGTGCGCCTGCATAGGACGAGCGGTCCAAAATCAGCGCTTGACTTAAGTGTTAGAAAAAGTGATGTCAATGTCATGTTTTTGTGACGTCAGTATCAGGAAAGGATCGAATGCTTTGTTTTCAAGAGCGCGCTGACGCAACAAAAGGCTGAAGATAGCGCCTGTGTGATGACCGAGGAGCAAAATATGCCCGGCATCGTTCAAAGGTCAGAAAAAGCGTTGGGAGACGTGCAAAATGGCAAGATTGAGCGGCAAGACCGCGATCATCACTGGAGCGACCGGGGGAATTGGCTCTTCGACTGCCCGCAAGTTCCTCGACAAAGGCGCCAATGTTGTTCTCGCCGGGCGCGATCAGGGACGCCTTGAGCAGACCAGAGATGCTCTTGGTGGAGGGGATGCAATCGGAATCTGCGCAGGGCAACCATCGCAGGAAGACGATGTGGCCGCGCTCGTTGCGAAGGCGAAAGAGACTTTCGGCAAGCTCGATATTTTCGTTGCCAATGCCGGAAGCGAGGGCAAGGTCATGCCTATCTGCATGGCCGAAGTTGCGGATCTAGACAGCGTTTACCATGCCAATATCCGCAGCACGTTCCTCGCCATCAAACATGCCGGTCTTGCGATGCAGGAAGGTGGCGGTGGGTCGATTGTTGCGATCTCTTCTGTCGCTGGGCAAGTGGGCGTGGCTGGGATCGGGCCCTATGCGGCAAGCAAGCATGCGATTTCCGGCTTGGTTAAAGTAGGCGCCCTAGAACTCGCGCAAGCAGGTGTGCGCGTTAACGCTGTTGCACCCGCTCCAATCGACAATGACATGATGCAATCAATCGAAGCGCAAGCGAGCCCGGATGACCCGTCGCTCGCCCGCCAAGGATTTACAGGACTCATAGCTATGGGTCGCTACGGCTCAAATGAAGAAGTTGCGAATATGGTGACCTTCCTTGCGAGCGATGACGCTAGCTATTGCACAGGATCGATCTACGCCGTTGACGGCGGCTTCATGGCAGCTTGAAGGAACAGGCAATGGCAGTGGATACCGAACCTCAGCTTGCAGCCATGCTGGAAGCGCGCAAAGCGCGCCGCGACCTTCCGCCTTACATTCCGCAGCGTGACGGCATCGTCAGCGATTTATTGCAGAGCTTCTTCGCGAAGGAAAAGCCTGAAGCAACAGTCAGCGGTGTTGCACGCATGGGTGGCGGGGCATCAAAAGAGCAATTCATCTTCAATCTCACAGAGAAGGATGGTGAGCCACGCAAATACGTGCTGCGTATGGACGCTCTGGAAGGGATCACGGAGACCAGCCGCGCACGCGAATATGAATTGCTCAAGGCTTTCCAAGGGGTGGTGCCTTGTCCCGATCCGATCTGGGTCGATGGCGATGCGGAGCATTTCCCTACGCCTGCAGTCATCATGGAATTCGTCGATGGCGTGACGAAGCCCGCGACCGATGGCGTTTCCGTTACCGGTCTTGGCACAGTCCTTGGAGATCCTCTGCGAGACAAGGTCAGGCCCCAATTTGTCGAATACCTCGCGAAGATCCACAATTTCGATTGGCAGTCAGTCGGCCCTAAGGAGTTCTCAGGACCTACAGCTGATCCCAAGCAAGCGACCCGATGGCTGATCCAGTTCTGGAAGGAGTTGCTGGAACAAGATGCTGTGACCAAGGAGCCGGTTTTGCGACTTGCGACGCAGTGGCTGGAAGACAACGTTCCAGATTGTCCCAAGCCCGGCATTGTCCATGGCGACTATCGCACCGGCAATTACCTTTTTGAGGAAACGACGGGAAAAATCACAGCGATCCTTGACTGGGAAATGGCTTACATTGGCGATTACCATGACGACCTCGCTTGGGCCACGCAGCCTGTGTTTGGCAGCATGATCGACGGCACATTTCGCGCGAGCGATCTCGCGCCGCCCGAACAATTGCTGGCCGAATATGAAGCAGCGAGCGGTAATCCGGTTGATCCGGCGCGGCTCCACTATTTCACCGTATTCAACGCCTGGAAGAGCTACATTCTTGTCTCCGCGCTCGGCATGCAAGCGGCCAACACGAAGCATAATCATCAGGATGTGTTGCTGACATTCCTGGCGGCAACGGGTCCCTTGTTCGTCGACGAACTCGCGCGGCTATTGATGATGGAGGAAAGCCAATGAACCCGTCCGTTGATGACCGCTTGAACTCGGTACTGCGCGCGCTTGAGACGGTCGTGCTGCCTGCTCTCCCGCCAGAAGCAAGCCTCGCGCAAGAGCAGGTCATGCTCGCGATGGGCCATTTGCAGATCATTCAAGCACAGCGGGACGTTACGCCGGCTTTCGAACAAGGTGAGCTTGAGGACATCAGCATATTGGCGCGCGCAATGCTGGAAGTGAGTGAGGCGCCAGAAGCTGTTTCAACTGCAAGACAGGCGCTGATTAGCGCCTTAGAAAGTGACGTCGCGCTCGCTCGCAACAAGGCAGAGGCCATTCGCAGTGCTATCGATGGCTTGCTCGTCGCGGCTCGTCAGGCGGGAGCCAAGGAATACCATCGGGAACTCGCGCGGATCATCCTGCCAATGGGGAGAGAGCGTGCGCGCAAGGACCGCGAGTGGTTTGCGCCGATGGGCTTTGATATAGAACTCAGCGCTGGCGGCTGAGGCCGCATGATGGACTTTGATAGCGATTACCGCCTAACAATTGGCGGAGCTTTGCGCGCCGCGAGTAAGACCTTTTCAGTAATCAATCCTGCCACAGGGCGGGCGTTTGCCGAGGCCCCGGATGCCTCACGCAGCGACCTCGACGATGCGGTTGCGGCAGCGCGGTCTGCATTCGCGGGTTGGGCGAGCACTCCGCACAAGGAACGCGCCGAACTCGTTACAAAGCTGGCTGACCAAGTTGAAGCCGAAGCAGATCCTTTCAGTCGCCTGCTGACAGCCGAGCAGGGCAAGCCGCAGTCAGAAGCTAAGCGTGAAGTCCTGGGCCTGGTCGCGTGGCTGAAAGCTGCCGCGAGTTGGGACATTCCCGTTCATATCCACGAGGACAGTGAAGACCGCTATTGCGAGACACGCCATGTCCCGATCGGTGTCGTGGGTGCAATTGCCCCTTGGAATTATCCGCTTTTGCTCGCAGCCTTCAAGCTGGGGCCAGCTCTTACAACAGGCAATTGCGTTGTGCTCAAACCGAGCCCCTTTACGCCGCTCTCAACGCTCAGACTCGGGGAGCTGGCAAACAGCTTACTGCCTTCAGGAGTGCTGAATGTCTTGAGCGGCGGCGATGATCTGGGGCCTTGGCTGACCAGCCATCCGGGTATCGACAAGGTCGCGTTCACCGGATCTACTGCAACCGGCAAGCGCGTGATGGCAAGCGCTGCTGAGACCTTGAAACGCATTACGCTGGAGCTGGGCGGGAATGATCCGTCGATCGTCATGCATGACGTCGATCCAGTCGCATTGGCGCCCAAGTTGTTCTGGGCTAGCTTTGGTAATTCGGGGCAAGTTTGCCTCGCTTCAAAGCGTGTCTATGTCCATGCCGACATCTATAGTGAAGTACGCGATGCGTTGGTGCAGTTCGCCAGCGGAGTGAAAATAGGGAACGGCATTAACGAGGGCATGCAGCTCGGCCCGATCAACAATCGCGTTCAGTATGAGCGCATCATGCGATTGATCGAGGAGAGTAAGGCGCAGGATTTGAACTTTGCGCTTGGTGGCGAAGTTCCTGAATGCGAGGGCTATTTCATACCGCCAATTATAATCGACAATCCACCCGAAGACGCGCGGATCGTTTGTGAGGAACAATTCGGGCCGATTGTCCCGCTTATCTGGTTCGAGGATTATAACGACGCCATACGCCGTGCAAATGCTAGCGAATACGGGCTTGGTGCGACTATCTGGGCTGGCGACGAAAATGCAGGCTGGGCCCTCGCGCAACGCATCGATGCAGGTAATGTCTGGGTCAATGAAAGCCGTCCGCTATCTCCAGTGGTGCCATTTGCAGGCCATAAGCAATCAGGCTTTGGCGTAGAGAACGGCCTTGAGGGATTGCTCGAATACACGATCCCGAAAACGATGAGCCGAAGGCGGAGTTTGTCAGACTAACCGCTCCTATGCGGATCGAGGTGCGCGCTTCAATGCCCAAACGCCGCAAATCAGACAGTCCATTCAATCGCTTTAACTCATCGCCCGAGGTCATCCGACTTGTGGTCATGATTTATGTGCGGTTTCCTCTGAGCTTAAGGTATGTCGAGGATCTGCTGTTTGAGAAAGAGATGATCGCCACGAGACGGCCCATGTCCGGTCAGCGATCAGTGGCTCGTCGGTTGTCATGGCGATCTCTCCTGCCAGTCGGCGTCCGTTCAGTTGTCTTTCACTGAGGCTCAATCGACGCTTGGGCAGTCAACTTTGACCTGAGCTTGGGCGTTGCGGGAGCGCAGATGTTGAAGGAGGTGCGAGCTGACAAAGAATCCGCAGGCAGTTGCGGTCTGGTAATTGTACGCTACCCTAAATCGGTAAGAGGCTAGGGGGTTCGAGAATGTCGGAAGCGCGAGCGCCAAATTCCAACGTAGATGAGCACAAAGCATTTCTCGCGCGCTATGAGAGGCCACTGCGCGCCTTTTTTGCTAAACGTCTGGATCGGCCGGAAGACACCGACGACTTGCTTCAGGAACTGCTAACTCGGCTCTGGTCGACCAAAGTAGAGCGGAAGATCGAAAACCCTGACGGTTATATTTTTCAAGCCGCAGCAAACTTGTTGAATGAGCGGTATCGCAAGGCCGGAACCCGACGCGCCACGCTCGATGGTTATGCTTTTCGGCAAAGTTTCAATGAGGAGATTACGCCCGAGCGCATCTTACAAGGCAAGGATGAATTGCATCTGTTGGAGCTAGCCTTGGCTGAATTGCCGCCTCGCACACGCACGGTGTTTCTGTTGCACCGTTTTGAAGGGTTAAAGTACCGCGAGATCGCGGAGCGGATCGGCGTCTCTGCAAGCGCAGTGGAGAAGCACATAGCAACTGCCGCGCGTCATATTGCGCATCGGCTGGATAGAACGTGATGCAAAGGCACCAAACCCAATCTGCAAATGAGGACACTGTCACGCCTCAAAGCGAGGCGGCGGACTGGTTCGCGCGAATGTCGAATGAGCGGGTCAAAGAAGAGGATCTTCATGCTTTCCGGCAATGGCGCGATGCGTCTCCTGCTAATGCCTTCGCCTATGACCGGTTGGCCGAGATTTGGGATCGAGCCGGTGATCATAGTGATGCGCCATCGATCATGGAGATGCGGCTTTCTGCATTGGCTGAGCAACCTGCCCGGCAAACCGGCACCCGTCGGGCTGCCGTGGCGGCCGCTATTGTGCTTTGCGTAAGCTTCCTGAGCTTTCTTGCACTCTCGACGGCGGGTTTCTTTCCTTGGGACGGGGGCTCTTCAAGTGAGACTGGTGAGCAGTTTGCAGCGAATTCAGTGGCCAGTGATCAGGCTGCGCCGGATCGAGTTGAATCGAACCCCGCACCTGCACAACTTGCCTTCAGCTCAAGCTATTCGACAAGAATAGGCGAGATGGCGGAATTCGATTTGCCCGACGGATCAAGCATTGCGCTCAACACTGGCTCGCAAGTCGATGTGAGTTACTCAGCCGGTCGGCGCATGCTCGCATTGGCAAAGGGTGAAGCGGTTTTCACTGTCGCAAAAGATCGCGCGCGCCCGTTCATTGTCGAAGCCGGAAATAGCCGCATCGTCGCGCTCGGCACGGTCTTTGCTGTTCGCCGTGCTGGCGACGAAGCTGACGTGACCCTGATTGAAGGCCGTGTGCGGGTCGATAAAACCAATAGATCAGGTGCCGATGTCAAGAGTGCTGAGCTCTCAGCAGGAGAGCGATTGACCGTAAGCCCAGGTCGAGAATTCGCTATCAGCAAAACTTCGCTCGCAAATGCTGCAAGCTGGCGGACCGGCCGCCTTGTGTTCGACAACACGCCGCTCAGTGAAGTGCTGGACGAGTTCAACCGCTATTCGATCGAGCAGCACGTGTTGCGCGATCCGGAGTTGGCGGACTTCCTTGTAAGCGGAACCTTCAGGATCAAATCGAGCGAACACTTCGCAGCAACTCTGGAAGCGGGCTTCCCGATTGTCGTCCGCGCGCGCGATGAGGGGCGCACATTGGAAGTTATTTCAGCGCAAGAATAGCGCTGCGAACTTCGCCCCAAAGCAACAGGATTATCGCAATGACTGCGCCGGACGCAGTTTTTTGAACCTTGCGCTGAGGAAAAGCCCATCTGCTGCATCTCACTATGCAAGAGCGAAAAAGAAATGCGCTCGAAAACAGGAAGACACCAACCCATGGGGGAACTTAATGGTTCGTAATGGTTTCGCGTTCGCCTTGCTGGCTGCCGGCTGCAGCCTTTCAGCAATGACCACTGCCGCAGTCGCACAAGACAATGGCAGCTCTCAGTCCGAGATAACGTCCCAGCGGTACGACATTGAAGCGCAGCCTCTTGAGGCCGCGTTGGACCAATTCGCGCAGGTGTCTTCAGCGGATTTGCTGTACTCATCGGTCCTTGTCGAAGGGAAGCAATCGACCCGGATAAGAGGAACTTTCACACCTGCAGATGCACTCCGGCGGATGCTGTCGGGGACAGGCCTGACCGCGACTCAGGTTTCTGAGAGCACTTTTTCTTTGCGCGAAGCAGGTACACCGGATCGCGCTGATGGTACGCAGTCGCAGGTCTCCGGCGTTGTGCGCAGCGCTGCCACGGGTACGGCATTGCCGGGTGCCCGCATAGAAGTGGTGGGTACAGATCTCGTTGCAAACACAGATGATCGCGGCTTTTTCTATTTTCCCGCCGTCGCGCTGTCCGCAAGCGATCTTCGGATCACTTATCTCGGTCAGCCTTCAGTGCTTTACCCCATTCCCGATAATGCGTTCGATCGTACGCGCATGGGCATCGCGCTTGGTGAAGCATCGAGTGATATTGTGGTTGTCGGCTATCTGAGCAGTTTGCAAAAGTCGCTGAACCAGCAATTGCGAGCGGCAAACAACTCTACTGTCATCTCCTCTGACCTACTTGGCAGCTTCCCGGCAGAGAATGTTCCGGAAGCACTGCGCCGTGTTCCCGGTGTGGCCTTCGGACGCGATGACGCGACCGGCGAAGGTAATCGTATCACAGTGCGCGGCTTCTCGTCCGAGGCCATCAATGTCCAGCTCAACGGGCTTGAGCTTCAAGGCACCGGATTTGAGCGGACAATCGATTTGTCCGGTTTCCTTGCAGACAATATCTCCGAGATAACGATCCAGAAATCGCTGCTGCCAAGCATGGAGTCCACTGGTTCCGGCGGCCTCGTTGAGATCGAGACCAAGTCCGGCTTGGATTATGATGGCCTTACAGCGCAGATCGGCGTTGAGAGCGAGAACACGCTTTCAGGTGGGTTTGGCGATGAGTTCCAGATCAACGGTCTGGTGTCTGCGCGTCTAACCGATAATTTCGGTGTAGTTGCAACCCTTCAGTATCGTGAGACGGACCGGCGCAACTTTGATGCAGATGTTGCTGGTGTCATTCCACAGGTGCTCCCAGCCGGATTCACTGCTTTGTTCCGTGTACCGGGTAGCCAACAGTTCCCTTTCGATCCTGAGTTTAATTCGCGGCTCGAAACTGGCGTGAGCTATCTGAGGCGGGATCGAGAAGAAGAGAACTTTACGGCGTCGCTCAACTTTGCCTGGGATGTAAGCGACAACACCAGCCTGCGCTTGGACCTTCAGCGCATCCAACGCGACTCTTTTGCAGAGACAGCGCGCACGACCGCGAGCTTCCTCACGACCGCGGTAGATATGCCGATACCTGAGCTTGATGGAGAGGTGCGTCGCCGCACAACCCTTCGTGCTTTGCGGCCTAACCTTGCCTTCAACGTCACAGACCTTGAAGCGCGTCAGGACACCGTGAGCCTTCGCGGCACTTCGAACCTGGACCGCTGGGTGTTCAACTACAAAGCCGGCTACCAATATGCCGTTTCGCGCTCGAATAATGCCAACCTTAGCGCGTTGGGTGACCAGGCAGCCAACCTGACTGATCTCATCTCTCCGGATACGATTGTGATCAATCCGGATGATGACGTTGCGATGACGCAGAGAGTTGTTGGCGGCGGAGTGATCTTCCAGCCGAACGGCCTGCCTGTCCTTTCGCTTTCCCAAGCGGGCCTCGATTTCTTGAACGATCCAGCCAATTATAGTCTGACGAGCGCGAGCCGCACTCTGACTGACAGCCCAACCGACGCTTATACGCTCGAAGGGAGCGCGCGTTACCTTCCAGCGCAATCCTGGTTCGACTATATTGAAGTCGGTGCGAAATGGGATCGCTCTGAGCGCGGCGCCAACGACGATGTCTTTGCGACGACTTCGACAGGCGCGTTGCTTTCTGTTGAGAGTTATCTTCGCATTTTCGGCCGCAATACGGGACTGGATGCGTTTGGTGACGGCTTGGTAGACACGCAAGGACTTGGGCAGATTGGTGCCGATACCTTCCGCTCTCCGTTCATCGTAGGTGACGCTGTAGACGCTATCTTTGATGGTCTGCCCGGGTTCCTTGCCGATGACCCGAATACTCCCGAAAACGAAGAGCGATTCCGCTTTACTGATCGCCGAAATCTCGATCCGATCCTCGACAGCGGCGGACTAGTTCCAACCAAGACAATCGAAGATCGCTCGGCTGGCTATCTGGAGACGCAGTTTACCTTCGGCGATTTCGAGTTTGTCGGTGGTGGCCGCTACGAACGGATTTTCCGTTCGGGTCAGACTATCAGTGCTCCATCAGTTCGCCCAGCCGTGGGTGCCTCAGAACCGCGCGAGACATTTGTCGATGCAGGATTGGTGGAATTCTCTGATTTGTCAGGCACGCAGGAAATCTTCACGCCAAGCCTGATTATGAACTATCGTCCGCAAGACAGTATTGTCGCGCGTTTCGCATATTTCCGCTCGACCGTGAACCCGGACTTCCGGCTGATCCGCCGCCCACGGCAGATATCCATTGATTTGCGACCTACGGTGAACCGCGCGATCATTCGCGAAGCCAATCCCGATTTGCGTCCGACGAAGACAGACAATTTCGACTTTGATCTGTCTTACTATTTCACCGACTCTCCCGGCCTTGTGCGCGTCGGGTTCTTTTACAAGGACGTGAAGAACAACTTCACCAATGTCTTCTTCCTAGATGGTACGGACACAACGGTTCGTGACGAGATCATTGAAACATTCGGAAGCCTCGCAACGGATCGGCCTGATCTTGTGGCTTTTGATGCAGACACTCAGTTTCTCCGCAACCGTCCTGAAAATGGTGAAGGCGGCGAGATTTACGGTGTCGAGCTGGAAGCCATCCGCCAGCTCACATTCCTGCCCGGGCGTTTGTCCAACTTCACTTTCCTCGGCAACTTGACTTGGACGCAAGGGGATTTCCCAACGCTCGTGTCAGGCCGCGATGATGATGGGAACCTTACGCAGTTCGAGCTTAATCGCTTCCTCGAAGATCAACCAGAATGGATCTACAACGCCTCCCTCAGCTATGCTGAAGGCGGCTTTGAAGGTCGTGTGATTTACACCTATCAGTCAGCAACCGCATCCAACTTCCAGGTGAATGGCATCGACACAGTATTGCCATCCTATGACACGTTGGATCTGCGATTGTCTTACACGTTCGATGCAGGTGGCTCGAACTTCACGGTCTACCTGCAAGGCGACGACATGCTGAACAGCGGCAATGATATCGACCTGCGGAGAGCCTTCTCGTCAGAGTTTGGTGGCGGCAGCGCAGACTTCTTCTTCCCCGATGGCTACCAGTTCAACGGCGGCCGGACGCTTACTGCGGGTATTCGCGCGAGGTTCTAGCCTCCCCCAGAACCTGTCCCAAAGGCGATAGCGCGATGCGACGCCGCGCTCTCTTTACTGGAGAGTGCGGCGTTGTAATTGGTAGGGCTGAGAGAGTTAGCGATCCCATCGCAAAATGCGGCGAATGGACTGAGGAAAAGAGGAGGACACGCATCTTGCTAGTCATGACTGTGCTGGCAGCACTGCTGCCTCGCGCTGCTTCTTTAGGAGAAAGCCATGCATCGCCGCGTCCTCGCATTTACAGCCACAACTGCGTTGCTGCTGACTATATCCGCGCCGCTTTATACGCCCGCTTTGGCAGAGCGGTTGGAAGAGCCAGACTTCGCTCACCACGCGAGCGATATTCAGGCGGATGATCGCGTTATTTATGGAAAACTAGAGAATGGTTTGCGCTATGCCGTCATGCGCAATGCAACGCCAAGCGGTGTGGCCGCGGTTCGCATGCGCATCGATACGGGCTCGCTCAATGAGACCGATGCTCAGCAGGGGCTCGCGCATTTCCTTGAGCACATGGCTTTCAATGGCTCGACCAATGTTCCCGAAGGCGAAATGGTCAAGCGACTTGAGCGCTATGGCCTTGCCTTTGGTGCTGATACCAATGCCAGCACCGGCTTTGACCAGACGACTTACAAGCTCAATCTGCCGACCGTTGCGGATGAAGTTCTCGATGAAGCCTTCTTCCTCATGCGCGAAACCGCCTCCAACTTGTTGCTCGATGCGAATGCAATCGAGCGCGAGCGGGGGGTGATCGCTTCCGAGAAGCTTGCGCGCGATTCTCTACAGTTCCGCGCCTTTGTCGACCGGTTGCGATTCTTTACTGATGGCAGCGGTCTGACTGAGCGCTTGCCGATCGGCATTGATGAGACCATTGCGACTATGCCGCGCGAAGAGTTCGTGAGCTATTATCGTGGCTATTACCGTCCGGAGAACACTTTCATTGCAGTGATCGGTGACCTTGATCCGGCTGATGCTATCGCCCGGATCGAGAGATATTTCGGCGATTGGCAAGGGGGAGGCGAGGCGCTCCCTCAAGCTCAGCGCAATCCAGCGGACATCATCCCGGGCAAGGTAGGCATCTACATCGATGACGGCCTCATGACGACACTCACGCTTGCAACGATGCGCCCTTATACCGAGCGTCCGGATAATTCAGCGAACCGGCGGGAGCGCTTGCTTCGCGGCCTAGGCGCACGGATGCTGAACGAGCGGATGCGGCGCAAGGTCAATGAAGGCAGTGCAGCGTACCTTGCAGGCGGTGCGAACTGGTATCCGGTCGAAGACACTGTCGAAGGTATGACTTTGTCGCTGCGCACCACGCCAGAGGATTGGAGCGCTGCGCTCGCAGATGGCGAGCAAGATCTGCGCCGCGCTCTGCAGTTCGGCTTCAGCCAAGCTGAACTCGATGAGCAGATTGCCCAGTCGCGGCAGGCTCGTGAAACAGCGGTCGAGCGGGCTGACACCCGCAAAACCTATGCAGGCGGTTTTGAGTTCAATTACGCCAAAGCAATTGTCGACGCCTTTGCACAAGAACGCGTCTTCAACTCGCCTCAGACGAGCCTGGAGCTCTTTGAGGAAGCCGTTAAAGGATTGACCGTTGCCGAAGTTGAAACGGCTTTCCGCGCGGCCTGGGAAGGGGTTGAAGAACCCAAGATTTACTTCAGCTCAAGCAGCGCGCCCGAAGGCGGTGCTGAGGCGATCCTTGCGGCCTTGGAAGAGACACAACAGGTTGCTGTCTCACCGCCGGAGAAGCGCAAGACACCCAAATTCGCCTACACGGATTTCGGTGAGCCGGGCGAAGTGACGAATGTCACATATCTTGAGAATGCAGACGCCTATCTAGTGAAGTTTGCAAACAATGTCCGTTTGAACTTCAAGCAGACAGACTTTGATGACGGGACGATCTACCTCCGTGCAAGGGTTGGGGAAGGCTTCCTTTCCATGCCCGAGAAAAGCGAAGGCTTGCGTAGGCTTGGCTTGAACGTGCTGAGCCGTAGCGGTGTAGAGGCGCACACGGCAGACGAGTTGCGCGCCATTTTTGCAGGGCGGCGCGTCGGGTTGAACACTCGCACTCGGTTGAATGATGATGCCTTCGACTTACTTGGCGCTACGGGGGCCGATGATTTCAGCGCACAGCTCGAGCTGATGGCAGCCAAAGTCGCAGCACCTGCCTTTCGCGAAGAGATTGCCGAGCAACATGTAAAGCGGATGCAGGCCTGGTACCCGACGCATGATTCATCCGTTGAAGCGGTCGCCAACAAATATTTGCCACGCCTGATCCGTTCGGGCGACACGCGCTTTGGATATGACGATCTCGACAATTTCCTTGCTCCGACACTAGAAGATGTGCGTGCCTGGATGGAGCCGCAGTTCAGCGAAGGCCTGATCGAAGTCACTATCGTTGGCGATATCGACCTGGAGACTGCAACCCGCGAAGTTGCGCGCACATTCGGCGCGTTGAGCGAGCGTGCAGACAGCAAAGCACCTGTGCCTGGCTCCACAAACATTGCCTTTCCCGAGGGCAGCTCCACACCCCATGTATTCGAGCATAAAGGCAATGAAGAGCAGGCTTTGGTGTATGTCTATTGGCCAGCGCCAGATGCCAGCGATCCGGCGGATCAATTCCGTATGCGGTTGCTCCGCGGATTGTTTCGCAATCGGTTAACTGAGGTTTTACGCGAAGAGATGGGCGCTACCTATTCGCCCGGAGCTGCAAACTACTCAAGTACGCTCTTTGATGGTTATGGGTATATGTATGCACGGATCACAAGCAAGCCAGGGCAAGCAGACGAGGTGCGCAGGGCAGTATTCAAGGTCGCTGAACAAATGGCCAGCGAAGGTTTTGACCAAGACGCGTTCGAGCGAGCACGCAAACCGTTATTGGAAGATCTCGGGAGTTCGCTCGAAAACAACGCATATTGGATGAATGTATTGCGCGATGCCCAAACATCTGGCGATGGCCTGGCTGGCCACCGTGTGCGCGAGGCGACATATCGCGAGGCGAGTGTGCAAGAGATCAACGGACTGGCTGCAAGAGTGTTTAACAATGCAAACAGCGTCAGCGCTTACATTCTGCCAGTTAAAACAGACGAAGAATAATACTTCAATGGTCTGTAAGGTGAATTTGTACGAAAGCTATCGCCTAACGATGTACCGGCCGGGATGCTCTCTTCGCCCAAGTGCATAATAGCAATCCAGAATTTCGCCAGTTGCGACTATTACGCTTGCGACTCGGTGGCACTCTCAATCGGATGGCCGCCTCGCTGCTTGACCGCTTGCCGCGTTGGATGGGCAATCCGAAGCATCCGTTTCGCTACCGAGTCAACTCTGACCGCCATCTAACCAACGGAGTGACCTATAACGCCAACCGCTCAGCCGCCTTGGCTGGATGGAAAAGCCTCATGGCTTGACGCACGAAGCGGGTAGGACAAGCTATGCAGAGTGGAGACAAGTTCGCGTTAGACTGACAGCACCCGCTTGGTTATAAGAGCAAAGGTTTCTAGGTGGCTCAGCGTCCTCCGAGCATGGAATAGCGAATGTGATATTCCTCGCACAGGGAAACACCCATTTCATTGGGTCACATTGATCGGGATACAAGCCAGGCGTCCTTTGAGGCTGGTTGAGCCGGTTTTGAGCCCGGCGAAAAAATGATCTTGCGCTTGATATCGATTAGCATTCTTCCACCTCAAGCTCCCTTGCATCTAGGTAACTAAGCATTCGACGAAGCGATACAAACAAAGCGTGATTTGGATTGCTTCTTGTCACACGACTTTCGCCAGCGCATGAGCATGGCGTGAGCCTCAAACGAAGATATGCGATCATTGGCTGCGGCATGATGGGCCGCGAGCATATGCAAAACCTCGCGTTAGTGCCGGATGCAAAGCTTGTTGCGATTGCCGATCCGGATGCGGGATCGCGCGATGCGGCGACGGCTTTGGCAGGCAAGCTCGGGCAGACTATTGCGACCTTTGCGAATGCGGCACACATGCTGACGGAATGTACGCCAGATGCAGTGATCATCGCCTCTCCCAACTTCACCCATTTCGACGTTGTGAAGCGTATGATGGACGCTTGCTGCGCGATCCTGCTGGAAAAACCGATGTGCACGACGCTGGAGGATGCAGCGGCCTTGGAGCAGGCAGTGGCGAGCTATCCGCATCTGTTCTGGGTCGGGCTTGAATATCGCTACATGCCGCCTGTCACCCGGTTCATTGAGCGCGTTCATGCGGGCGAACTTGGCCACTTGAAGATGCTTGCTATCCGCGAGCACCGCTTTCCGTTTCTCGTCAAAGTCGGCGATTGGAACCGCTTCAATCGTAACTCAGGCGGGACGCTGGTAGAAAAATGCTGCCATTTCTTTGATTTGATGCGGCACATTCTCCGCGACGAGCCTGTCCGAATTTTCGCCAGCGGCGCACAAGACGTGAACCATCTGGACGAGCGCTACGATGGTGAGACGCCGGACATTATCGATAATGCCTTCGTGATGGTGGATTTTTCTGGCGGTACACGCGCGGTGCTGGATCTGTGCATGTTTGCAGAGGGCTCTCAGGAACAGGAAGAAATCAGTGCGGTTGGCCCAATTGGCAAGATGGAAGTGAAGCTCCCGGGTAGAGAGGTAACTTGGTCGCCGCGTGACAAGTCCGGGCCGATTGTCGAAGTTGTCGACACGCCTGACGATGTTCTGGCCGCGGGCGATCATCACGGCGCGACCTATTTCCAATTGCTCGATTTCCATGCAGCGCTGACGCAGGGAACGCCTGCGCTCATCACTGCGCAAGACGGTTATCGCTCGGTCGCAATGGGCGTCGCAGCACAGCAATCGATTGCAACCGGCTCTCCAGTCGAACTCAACTTTCAAACTTCCGGAGCGAGCCAGTCATGACTGCATTTCCCCATGTGATTGGCGGCGTAGGTGACCTGGCTGACTATATCTCTGCCAACAAAGCCGCGATTGACGACGCGCTCACTGCATCAGGTGCGGTGCTGTTTCGGGGGTTCGACGTGCCGGACCCGCTCGCATTTGATGCAGCGGTCGTCGCCTATCGCGAAGAGAGCTTCACTTACGAGGAATCGCTTTCGAACGCGGTCCGTGTGAACGTGACGGAACGTGTGTTCACAGCGAATGAAGCGCCGCCGGAAACCGAAATCTTCATGCATCACGAGATGGCGCAAACCCCGCTCTATCCGTCCAAGCTGATGTTCTATTGCGAGATCGCGCCAGGCGAGGGCGGGGCGACCCCGCTGTGCCGTTCCGATGTGCTTTTCGATGAACTTCAAAAGCGTGATCCTGATAATGCCGCAGCGTTTAAGGAGCGCGGCGTGCGCTATTCCAACACTATGCCCGGCGAAAATGACGCAGGCTCGGGCCAGGGGCGCAGCTGGCGCAGCACGTTGGGGGTGGAGACGCGCGAAGATGCAGAGGCGAGACTGCTTGCGCTTGGATATGAGTGGGAATGGACAGCGGATGACAGTTTGCGCGCCACAACTCCGATCCTTCCGGCAGTGCGTGAGCTAGGCGATGGACGGACTGCGTTTTTCAACCAGTTGATTGCCGCGTTTTGCGGCTGGTCGGACACACGCAATGACGGCTCGCGCGCGATTACCTTCGGTGACGGCGAGCCGATTACGCAGGCGCATATGGCAGCGGCCATCGCGCTCTCGGAAGAGTTGGTTTATGATCATGCTTGGCAAAGCGGAGACGTCGTTCTGGTCGACAATTTTGCTGTCATGCATGGGCGCAGGCCCTTTACAGGCAAGCGCCGGGTGCTCGCATCCTTGATCAGCTGATCGCAGGCTTTGAACGTCCGCTTGACATAACCCAGACAGCGAGATTGGCTGCCACCAGCAGTCCCATCAAAATCATCAGCAATCCGGACGCGCCGCCGCCGCTCGCAAGCCCAAGGGGCGAGAATATCAGATAGAGTGCCACTACGCCCGACAGCAAAGTGAAGGCAGTCGGACGCCCAAAGCGCCAAGGGGTCATGTCGACCTCGTGGCGGTTGGTCGGCGCATAAGGAACTTCGCGCGGCTTCCACCGACCCACGACGAGCATGATGCCGACTTCGATAACGAACAGGATCGCGTATTGGTGAATGAAGTGCAGCGTCACGACATCGTCGAACACGAAGCGCAGCAAGCCATATGCGGTGACATGGAAAATGATGACGAGCTTTGCGCCCAAAGCGGGCACGCGCGCCGTGAACAGACCCATGATCACGATCACGACAGTGGGGATGTTGTAAAACCCGGTAAAGATGCGCACCACTTGCCACAGCCCTTCCTCAGCGAAGTAGAGCATGGGCGCTGCAGCGAATGAGAACAGCGCAATTACGACGCTAGCGATCTTGGCCACCCGCACCAGATGCGCATCGCTCGCCGACTTGCGCGATGGCGCATAGATATCGAGCGTGAATAATGTCGCGGCGCTGTTGAGCAGCGAGTTGAACGAGCTGAAGACTGCTCCCAGCAGGACGGCGAGGAAAAGACCGCCCAGATAGGCAGGCAAGAGGTCTGAAACGAGCCTTGGATAGGCTTCATCGATTGAAGCAAAGTTCGGCCCATAGAGATGAAAGGCGATCACACCCGGGATCATCATCATGAACGGCACCATGATCTTGAAGAAGCCAGAGGCAAGCACGCCCTTTTGCCCTTCGGCAAGTGATTGCGCGCCCAAGGTGCGCTGGATCACATATTGGTTAGTGCACCAGTAAAAGAGGTTAGCGAAAATCATGCCGGTGAAGATCGTGCCGAACGGGGTCGGGTCATTGCTCGATCCGATCGCGTTTAGTTTCTCCGGATGATCGCTAGTGAGGCGCGAAAGGCCGTCCGCAAAGCTGCCATCGCCTAGCGCAATAAGCCCCAGGATCGGGACGAGCAGGCCGATAAAGAGCAGCCCGACTCCGTTCAGAGTGTCAGATACTGCTACAGCTCTTAGGCCCCCGAACACCGCGTAGGCCGCGCCTGTTATTCCGATCACGATGACGGTTAGGACCAAGGCCGGAAATAGCTCCAGACCGGTCATCTCAGGCACATCGAAGAACTGCATGACTGCGAGCGAGCCTGAATAAAGCACGCTTGGAATAGTCACGAGACCGTATCCAAGCATGAACAGCAGCACGGACATCCGTCTGACAGTCGGATCGAAGCGTTCAGCCAGAAATTCAGGCAGTGTCGTAAAAGCGCCTGCGAGGTATCGCGGCAGGAACAGGAAGGCCATGGCAACAGTCGCAATCGCTGCTGTCACTTCCCACGCCATGCTGGAAAGGTTGTACCCATAGGCTGAGCCGTTCAGCCCAATGAGCTGCTCAGCCGAAAGGTTTGTCAGGAGCAGCGATCCCGCGATGAAGCCAGCCGTAAGCCCGCGCCCAGCAAGGAAGTAGCCTTCGCGCGTTTCAACCGAGCCGCGTGTCTTGCGCCAGCTGATCCAGGCAATCAGCGCCATCACCAGCACGCATGTAACGAATGTAAATCCGAGCGAAGAGACCATCATCGAAGCGTTAGCGCAGACTTCCCGTCATGCCTATCGCAATGACTTCTCGCCAGTTCCTATTCGCTGGCTTCGGACAGCGAAACTTCATCAGTCACGCGCAACATCGCAAGCGCGGCTATGACCAACGTCCCAGCAGCAAATGCCATCGTCCAGATCGGTTCTCCTGGGAAGAACCAGTTCATGATCTGGCCCATGACCGTGGCGACAAGCAATTGCGGAACGACGATGAAGACATTGAAGAGGCCCATGTAGATGCCAAGCTTTGCTTGCGGCAGGCTGCTCGCGAGGATCGCATAAGGCATGGCGAGGATGCTCGCCCAAGCGATGCCGATGCCGATTTCCGAGATCAGCAGCAATTGCGGATCACGGATGGCAAAGAAACTAGCAAAGCCGGCTGCACCGCACAGCAAGCCGACTATATGCGTCTTTGCTTTGCCAAGCCGGCTCGCCAGAAGTGGCAAGAGCGTGAGAGCGGCAACTGCGGCAACGCCGTTATAGGTTGCGAACAGCCAGCCCACCCAGTTTGCGCCTTCATTGTAGGCGGCACTCGCAGTGTCGGTGCTGCCATAGACATATTGCGTCACCACGGGTGTTGTATTGATCCACATGATGAAAAGCGCGGACCAGCTGAAGAACTGAACAACCGCGAGTTTCTTCATGATGTCTGGCATGCCTGAGAAGTCTCCGACGATGCTCGTCAACATCCCGGTCGTGTTCCCTTGTTTGGCGAGGGAGATCGCGATGGCACTCATAACACCATAAGCGACAAGTAAGCCGCCAAGCAGGTAGACTTCCTTTTCCAGCCCGAAAGAAGCGACAAGCAAAATGACGCCGAGCCCGGCGGTGATCCAGACCCCACAGCTAAGATAGGTCTTGGAAGCAAGTGCGCGAACGGTGTGCGTACCATCGCCGTCTTCGTCCCCGGCACCAAATGCTAGCATCTCTTCCGGCGAATATTCGGACGTTGTGATCACAGTCCAAAGCACAGCCAGAAACAGTGCCGCGCCGCCGATCCAGAAGCTGTAGCGGACTGTGTCTGGAATGCCGCCATCTGCTGCGACATTGGCGACACCCATTTGTGTCATGATCCATGGAATGATCGACCCCATGACTGCGCCAGCGCCAATGAAAGCTGTTTGCACTGCATAGCCTGACGTGTGCTGGTCCTTGCGCAGCATGTCGCCGACAAAGGCGCGGAATGGCTCCATCGAGATGTTGAGGCTTGCATCGAGAACCCAGAGCAGAATCGCGGCCATGATGAGCACTTCGGAAAGTGGCATCAGGAACAGCGAGAGTGCTGCCAGAACTGCTCCAAGCAGGAAGTAAGGGCGGCGGCGACCCAGTTTCCCAAGCCATGTCTTATCGGACAAGTGCCCGATGATCGGCTGGACAAGCAAGCCAGTGAGCGGGGCTGCCACCCAGAGGGCAGGCAAATCATCAATCGCGCTTCCAAGCGATTGGAAGACCCGGCTCATATTAGCGTTTTGAAGCGCAAAGCCGATCTGGATTCCGAAGAAGCCGAAGCTGATATTCCAGAGCCCCCAAAAGCCTTGAATAGGCTTTTCACGGAGCGTGGCTTGCGGCGCTGTCGCGACTTGATCCATGTTCTGCGTCCCCTCCCGATGGAACGTATCTCAGTCGGGCTGGACTATGGTCAATGCTCACGACTGTTAGATGTTGGCTGGCACGAAAGCGCGTGTGCGACAAGACACATACGAATGCGATCCACTGCCTCCGCCGACTTAAGACGGTCAGCTTTTCGCGGTGCTCCCTCGTACGATGAGCTGCGTCGGGAGACGTCGGGGCGGTGATGCCTCGCCTTTAATCTGTGCTTGCAGCAGCTCCACGAGACCTTCACCGGCCCCTTTGATGTCTTGCATCACTGTGGTTAGCGCAGGCGTTGTAAGACTTGCGGCGGGAATATCGTCAAAACCCATCACTGCGACGTCCCTTGGCACTTTGAGCCCTGCTTCGGAAAGCGCGCGCATTGCCCCGATTGCAATCAGATCGCTGGCCGCGAATATGGCGTCAAATGGCTTGCCGCTGGCAATGAGACGCTTTGCCGCATCATAGCCTGATGCTTCCGATGTAATGGCTTCGACCTGCAGCTCTGGATCAACTGCAACTTCTGCCTCTTCCATCGCCTGACACAGCCCTCGATATCGCGCCGCAAGCTCAGGACAGCTCTCGCTTGTATCGCCAAGGAATGCGATTTTCTCACGGCCTGTCGACAGGAGATGCTCGCCAGCGATGCGGCCCGCGCCGATATTGTCCGAGCCGATCGTCGCGCCGCTATCGTCGAAGCTCACTGAGCCCCAGCGTGCGAAAATCGTCCCTTGCTCGCGCAGCTGGGTGAGCCGTTCTTCATATTGCTGGTAATCCCCATAGCCGAGCAGAATCAGGCCATCGGCTCTATGGCTATCCTGATATTGCACGTGCCAGTCATCTTCCATTTTCTGGAATGAGATCAGCAGATCCAGCCCGCGATTAGCACAAGCGCGTGTGATCGACCCCAGCATCGCAAGAAAGAACGGGTTGATCATGCTGTCATCGGTTGTCGGATCTTCGAAAAACAGCAAGGCGATTGTATTAGAGCGTTGACTGCGAAGAGAGGATGCGTTCTTGTCGACCGTATATTTGAGATCTCGCGCTATCTGCTCAATTTTGGCTCTGGTCTGCGCTGAAACCGATTTATCTCCACGCAAGGCGCGGCTCACCGTGGGTTGCGACACCCCGGCCAAATAGGCGATATCAAAGCTGGTTGGACGACCTGTTGGCTTGCGTCCCACACCTCTCTCCAGTCCCGGCTGCTCCCATCCAAGCCAGTGGGCAAGAGACTAGGTTGCACGGAGGGATTTGGCAAACTGCAGTTCGCATCTCGGGGCCGATCTGCATTGTCACATTGCTGCAACAATCGCTGCCACGCGCTAGAGAACGTATACGTATGCTATCTTCCAACTGACCTGATTCCGCACCTATGCATGAGGGTGACTGGCGACCAAACGGTTTGTCTGGTCGGGACTGGAACACCGCTTCGAAGGGCGCAGGGGCGCGATAATCCGAAGTGCAGGGAGAGGAAATTTAGATGGCTATTCGTAGCACGCTTGCGGGCGGCATCAGCGCAACCGCATTTTCAATCGCGATGGTTGCTGCGGCACCTCAGGCCGCTTTGGCTCAAGACGCTGAGGCAGCAGCTGAAGACACAGAAGCAAACGAAGACGATGGCGATGTCATCATCGTCAGCGGTTTCCGTCAGGCTCTAGAAACCGCCGTCGCTGAGAAGCGTCTGAGCGATCAGATCCTTGAATCGGTTACTGCTGAAGATATCGGCAAGCTGCCTGACGACTCAATCGGCGAATCGATTGCGCGTTTGCCTGGTGTGACGTCGCAGCGCCTCAATGGCCGTGCCAATGTAATCGCCATTCGCGGCCTTGGCCCCGACTTCTCGCAGACTTTGTTGAACGGTCGCGAGCAGACGTCAACTGGTGACAACCGTGCCGTCGAATTCGACCAGTATCCATCGGAAATTGTGAACCAGGTCGTGGTCTACAAGAGTCCGACTGCTGATCTCGTCGGTCAGGGTCTCGTCGGCACCATCGATGTGCGCACGATCCGTCCGCTCGAGGCTGGAGAGCAAGTTATCGCGATCGGCGCGAAGGGTTCTTATGCTGATCTTGGTGCGCTTAACGCAGGCTCGAAGGAATTCGGTTATCGCGTGAACGCGACCTATGTCGATCAATTCGCGGACGACACTCTGGGTCTAGCGCTTGCAGCGGCTTACACTGATGAGCCTTACCAGCTGCAGGAATTCAACGCCTGGGGTTACGCAGGTGACGGATCGGCTGGCAATCCCTTTGTCATCGGCGGCAATAAAAGCTTCGTGACCTCAACGCAGCTAAAGCGCTTCGGAGTCAACGGCACGCTGCAATATCAGGCGTCGCCTAATCTTGTCGCGACTATTGACGCTTTCTACTCCGATTTTGACGATGATAGCCTTAAACGCGGTATCGAGCTTCCGCTGGGCTTCGGGGCTTTCGGCACGCAGTTTGATCCTTCGACGGCGTCGACCGTTGATACTGAATTCGGTCTCTTTGCTACGGAAGGCACCTTCACCAATGTCGAAGGCGTAGTCCGAAACGACATTTTCCAGCGCAAGGCCGAGCTCTACTCAGGTGGCTTCAACCTTGATTACCAAGGCGATGATGGCTGGAGTGCCTTCTTCGATTTTGGCTATTCAAGCACAGACCGCAACGAGCTGAGCATCGAGAGCTATTCAGGCACTGGCTACAATGTTGGTGTTGGGGCAACGGACACGATCCAGTTCTTCTCCGATACTTCGGGTACAAGCTTCTCGCCAACGCTGGATTATTCCGATCCGAGCCTGATTGTACTTACCGACCCGCTGGGTTGGGGCGGCAGTCGTGTCCAGGCCGGTTATTACAACAACCGGATCCTTGAGGACGAATTGATGCAATGGCGTGTCGGAGTCGGCAAGGAAATGGACGGCTTCATCAAGGAAGCAAAGATCGGTTTCGCATATACCAATCGGGACAAGAGCCTCACGCCTGATGAGTTCTTCGTGGTACCGGCAAATGGAGCCACCGAAGTACCGATCCCACAGGAGTTTCTGTTGCGTTCGACCGACCTTGGCTACTTGGGTCTTGGTCCGATTGTTAGCTATGATGCCCGCGATGTTATCGCAGCTGGCGTATTGGAGCTTCAGCCGAATCTCTCAAACGATATTCCAGCAAAAGCGTACAGCATCTCTGAGGACTTGCTTACCGCATATTTCCAGCTCGATCTTGAGAAGGATTTGGCGGGTGGTGTGTTCACCGGCAACATTGGTGTGCAGGCGGTCCATACTGATCAGAGCTCTTCTGGGATCGCCTTTGCGGATGGTCAGCAGGTTGATGTGACGCTGGGCGATGATTTCTGGGATATCTTGCCGAGCGCCAACCTGTCCCTGAGGCTTGATAGTGACTGGGTGATTCGTTTGGCGGCGTCGCGCCAGATCCAACGCCCGCAACTGGATGACCTTCGCGCGGCCATTTCATACGGTATCAACAATAATGTGGCTGAAAGCCCAACGGGTCTCGCGCCATTCATTAGCGGCGGAGGCGGCAACCCGTTGCTCCGCCCGTATCGCGCTAATGCCGTCGACTTCAACGTTGAAAAGTACTTTGCAGGTGGAGCGGGCGTTGTCGCAGTTCAGCTGTTTTACAAGGATTTGGTCAGCTACATTGATGGTTCAAGGACCATTTTCGACTACGAGGGGCTTCCGACACCTGCTGGTCAAACTCCTGCGACTACAATCGGCTTCCTCGACTCCGAAGTGAACACCGGTGGTGGCGATTTCTACGGAGCAGAGCTCTCGGCAACGGTACCGTTTGACGCGTTTATTCCTGCACTTGAAGGCTTCGGTGCAACCGGTGGTGTTGGATACACAAAGTCGAAAATCGAAGATGCCAACGGAAATGAAGACGTCATTCCCGGTTACTCGAAGTGGGTTGCCAATGGCACGCTCTATTACGAGCGTGGCGGGTTCAACGCGCGCGGTAGTGTCCGCTATCGTTCTGAATTCCTGGCTGATTTCACAGGCTTTGGCGGTAACATCACTCGCCGTCTCGCCCGTGCCGAAACGATTGTTGATGCGCAAATCGGCTACGACTTCGAAAGCGGGCCGCTCGATGGTCTATCCCTCTACATCCAGGGGCAGAACCTGACGAACGCACCGTTTGTGTCGCAGTTCGATGTGCCAGTGCGCGAAGCAGTGATCGACAACCAGGAATATGGTCGCCGGTTCCTCGCTGGCTTCACTTACCGGTTCTAAGGACCGGCTTGGATGAGCTCCCTGAAGCTGGCGGAACGCTTAGTAATGACGTTCCGCCAGCTGACGAGGGCTCCCGTTTTGTGTCTTGAGGACGCAGCACCTGAATCGCAGTATGCAGTGGAGCATGCAGCCATGAAGGTCAGAGCAAATGGACGAGAAAGCACCTCTTGATATCGTGATCGCAGGCGGCGGGACCGCTGGATGGATTGCGGCGGCAACGCTCGCGCGCTTTTCTCCGCTGGGCACGCGTATCCAGCTTGTTGAAAGCGATGCGCTCGGCACGGTCGGCGTTGGCGAAGCCACTATTCCGCAGATCCATTTGCTCAACCGCGCTTTGGGTATCAACGAAGCGGAATTCCTCTTCGAAACCAAAGGCACCTTCAAGCTCGGCATCGCTTTCGATGGCTGGCGTGAAGAGGGGCACAGCTACATGCATGCGTTTGGCCACATCGGCCGTGCTGCGGGCTTGCTGCCGTTTCATCATTACTGGCTGCGTGGCAAGAAACTCGGCATTGCGCACGATCTTTCCCGTTACTCGTTGAACGAGCTTGCCGGGCGTGCTGGCAAGATTCAGCGCGGGCAGCGCACTCCGGAAGTTCCCGAGATGCCTTACGCCTACCATTTCGATGCCGGGCTCTATGCCGCATTCCTTCGGCGCTATGCGGAGGAGCTGGGCGTCACTCGCCATGAGGGGCTGATCGCGTCCGTTGAACGCAATGCGGATAGCGGCGATATCTCAGCGCTCTTGCTTGAGGACGGGCGCCGGATCGACGGCGGCTTCTTCATCGATTGTACGGGTTTTCGCCGGCTGCTGATCGGCGGCGCGCTCGACGTGCCATACACTGACTGGTCGCACCTCTTGCCTTGCGATCGTGCGGCAGCCGTGCCGTGCAGCACTGCTGGTGACTTTACGCCTTACACTCGCTCGATTGCGCGCGAAGCGGGTTGGCAGTGGCGCATTCCGCTCCAGCATCGGATCGGCAATGGATACGTCTTTTCCTCAGCGCATTTGAGCGAGGAGAAAGCGTGCGAGACGCTGCTCGCCAACCTCGATGGCAGGCCGCAGGGCGATCCTCGGATCCTCAAATTTACGACCGGCACTTCCGCGCGTCACTGGGAACGCAATTGCTTGGCCGTGGGGCTTGCCGCAGGTTTCATGGAGCCGCTGGAGAGCACATCGATCCATTTGATCCAGAGCGCGATCAGCCGTTTCCTGACCGTTTTGCCATCAGGCAGCGGCGATCCCGCAATCATCGACTGGTTTAACTCGCAAGCTGAGTTTGAGTGGTCGCGGATCCGCGATTTCCTGATCCTCCACTATGTTGCCAATGGCCGCGAGGGCCAGCCCTTCTGGGATGACTTTCGCGCATTGGAACTGCCTGACACTTTACAGGCGAAGCTCGATCAATGGCGCTCGGCGGGCCACATCCATCGCGAGCACGAAGAACTGTTTACGGAAGTGGGTTGGTTCCAAGTTCTCGTCGGACAAGGCGTTGAAGCGATCGGATATAATCCGAGTGCTGACGCGATGTCTGAAGCTGATTTGCAAGTCATGCTCGACCAGGTCGAAAGCGGTTTTGCTGCTGAAGTCCAGCAAATGCCTGAGCACGCGCCATTCCTCAAAGCCTTCATGATGCAACACATTAAACCCGGAGTATCCGCATGAAACGCCTGCTTGCACCATTGATCGCTGGAACTCTGATGGCATGCAGTGCTTCGCAAGCAGACAATGGGGTGGACATGGCATTCCGCGACAGAGCGCCGTCTGAAGAAGTGGTCTATTTCGTGTTGCCTGACCGGTTCGAGAACGGCGACACGAACAATGATTTTGGCGGGCTTGAAGGCGGGTCTCTGACCACCGGTTTTGACCCTACGCATAAGGGCTTTTTCCATGGCGGCGACCTCAAAGGCCTGACCGCGCGGCTCGACTATCTCGAGCGAATGGGGATCACTGCGATCTGGTTCGCGCCGATATTCCAGAACAAGCCTGTGCAAGGCCCGGATGGAAACAAGAGCGCTGGCTATCATGGCTATTGGGTGACTGATTTTACCCGGCCCGATGCGCATTTCGGCACGCGCGAGGAATTCAAGGCTTTCGTCGAAGCTGCCCATGCGCGCGGGATGAAGGTCTACATGGACATCATCACCAATCACACGGCCGACGTGATTGGTTATGCGGAAGGCGAAGCAACCGGATATGCATATCGCAGCAAGGCCGATTTCCCTTACTCGCGAAAGCTTGGCCTTGAAGGCTCCTCGATAAATGAAGGCTTCCTCGGCGATGATGTGCAGACTGAAGAAAACTTCGCCAAGCTGACCGATCCGACTTACGCCTACACGCCGATCATTCCGGATGCGGAAAAGAGCGTGAAGGTCCCCGCCTGGCTCAACGATCCGATCTACTATCACAATCGCGGTGATACGACATTCAAAGGGGAAGACAGCCGGTTTGGCGACTTTGTCGGACTCGATGATCTCTTCACAGCCAATCCGCGCGTCGTGGACGGGATGATCGAGATATATTCAGCGTGGATTCGCGACTTTGGAATTGATGGCTTCCGCGTTGATACCGCGCGTCACGTCAATCCAGAATTCTGGCAAAAGTTCGTGCCGGCCATGCTGGAAACAGCGCGCGAAGAAGGCATCCCGAATTTCCATATCTTCGGCGAGGTCTATCGCGACGACCATGATAATGGATATATCGCGCAATATACGCGCCGCGACGGTTTCCCGGCAGTTCTCGACTTCGCTTTCCAGCAAGGCATGCGCGAAGTTTTCGCAAAAGGGCAGGGCACATACATCCTCAACGAGTTGTTCGATGGCGATGTGCTTTACGAAGGTGGCGAGGAAGCTGCACTCAGCATGCCGACATTCCTGGGCAATCACGATATGGGCCGCTTCTCAACACTCATCCGCAATGACATGCCGGATGTGTCACAAGCTGAGCTTCTTGCACGGGTGAAGCTGGGGCATGCTATGCTCATGACACTGCGCGGTTCGCCTGTTGTCTATTATGGTGATGAACAGGGGTTCGTCGGTGACGGCAATGATCAGGCGGCGCGGGAGAACATGTTCCCATCGCAAACCGACAGTTACAATGACAATGATCTGATTGGGACTGATGCGACAACAGCAGATGAAAACTTCGATGAAGCCCATCCGCTTTACCAGCTGATTGCTGAGTTCGCCGCGATCCGCAAGCAGCATTCCGCCCTTGCCAACGGACGTCAGGTAGTTCGTCATTACGAACAGGAGCCGGGCTTTTTTGCTGTCAGCCGGTTCGATCCGGATAGCGGCTCTGAGTATCTTGTAGTGTTCAACACAGCTGATGAAGCGCGCAGCGGTAATGTCATGCTTGGTTATGATGCGCGGGCGCTGGAAGCGCTTTCAGGCAATTGTCCTTCAGCTGTTACAGCACCCGGAAGCGCTGCCTTCGATCTGCCTGCTTTGGGCTGGGCAATTTGCCGCGTAAGCGAGACAGCTCAATGAGTTCAGCGCCCATCCTTGAGCCGCAGAAGGCGGCTTTGGTAGATGCCGCACCTTGGTGGAAAGGTGCGTCGATCTACCAGATTTATCCGCGCAGCTTTCAGGATTCCAACGGCGACGGGATCGGCGATTTGCCAGGCATCACTTCGCGTATGGATCACGTCGCTTCGCTGGGCGTCGATGCGATCTGGATCAGCCCGTTCTTTACCAGCCCGATGAAAGATTTTGGCTATGATGTGGCAGATTATTGCGACGTCGATCCGATCTTCGGAACGCTTGAGGACTTTGATGCTCTGATTGCCGCTGCTCATGCGCGCGGGCTTAAAGTGCTGATCGATCAGGTCTATTCGCACACTTCAGATGAGCACGATTGGTTTGCTGAGAGCCGTTCGAGCCGCATCAATGGCAAAGCCGATTGGTATGTCTGGGCTGATCCCAAGCCTGACGGGTCGCCGCCGTCAAACTGGCAAAGCGTGTTCGGCGGTCCTGCATGGACCTGGGACGCGCGCAGGGGACAATACTACCTGCATAACTTCCTCGCGAGCCAACCGCAAATCAACGGACACAATCCGCAAGTGCAGGAAGCGCTGCTTAATGTCGCGCGCTTTTGGCTCGATCGCGGCGTCGACGGCTTCCGCTTGGATGCATTGAACTTTGCGATGCATGATCCTGAACTGCGCGATAATCCACCGGCACCGCCGAGCAACAAGCCGCGGACGAGGCCGTTCGATTTCCAGAAGCGGATCTACAATCAGTCGCACCCGGACATTCCGGCTTTTATCGCCCGCATCCGTGAGCTCACCGACAGTTACGACGCGATCTTCACAGTCGCTGAAGTCGGCGGCGACGAAGCCGAAAGCGAGATGAAGGCGTTTACGGCTGATGATCGCCACTTGAACTCCGCCTACGGGTTCAACTTCCTTTATGCAGAGAAGCTCACCCCGCAATTGGTCTGCGCTGCGTTGAAGCAATGGCCCGATGAGCCCGGTGTTGGCTGGCCAAGCTGGGCGTTTGAAAACCACGACGCGCCCCGGGCCACGTCGCGGTGGTGGGCTCCGGATGAACGGGCGAACGCCAAGCGGATGAAGATGCTGCTGCTCGCGTGTCTGCGCGGCAATATCATCCTCTATTATGGTGAAGAGCTTGGCCTTACCCAAGTCGAGATTCCGTTTGACATGCTGCATGATCCTGAAGCGATTGCGAACTGGCCAATGACATTGTCACGCGATGGTGCGCGCACGCCCATGCCTTGGGTGTCTAGCGAAGCAAATGCTGGCTTCACTTCTGGCGATCCGTGGCTTCCGGTAGGTGCTGAGAATACGCCGCGCGCTGTCGACCTACAGGAAAGTGATGAAAGCTCACTGCTTCAGCACACTCGCGCTATGCTCAAGCTGCGGCAGGATCAACCTGCCTTGCGTTTGGGAGCAGTGACACGCTGCGATGAGGATGGCGATCTGTTCATTCTTGAGCGCAGCCATGCAGGCGAGACTCTGCGCTGCCTTTTCAACCTCGGTTCGCAAACGTTTGCCGTCAGTGCCGAGTTTTCAGGCAGCCGCATTATTGCTTCGGTTAACGACGCGACCGCTGACACGCTTCCCCCTTATTCCGGATTGGTGATTGCCTTATGACTACTGCACGCTTCCTCTCTGCTGCCGCGCTTTCTCTTGCGTTTGCGACGCCTGCTTTCGCGGATGAGACGGTTACATCGCCAGACGGATCGATCACTGTCACGATTGACGTCAATGGCGAAGGAACGCCGGTCTACAGCGTCGCTCGCAACGGTGAAGAGCTGATTGCGCCATCACGTTTGGGCTTCAACTTTGCTGATGAAGACCCGCTGCGCCGCAATCTGGAACTCACCACCACCGCGATAAGCAGTGGCGATGAACGTTGGGAGCAGCCTTGGGGCGAGCGTCGCTTTGTCGAGGACCGGCACAATGAATTGCTGACGACGTTCAGCCACGGCGAGACCGGGCGCGAGCTGAGCGTACGCTTTCGGGTGTTCGATGACGGGGTCGGTTTCCGCTATGAGTTTCCTGAGCGTGAGGACAAGACTGAATGGCGCATCGCCGACGAGCTGACCGAGTTCAACATCACGCCTGAAGGCACGGCATGGTGGATCCAGGCCGGCGACTGGAACCGCTACGAATATATCTACCACGAAACGCCGATAACCTCGGTTGCGACAGCGCACACGCCGATCACATTCCGGCTTGAAGACGGCACGCATATGTCGATCCATGAAGCGGCGCTGATCGACTATTCGGGCATGTGGCTGCAACGGATGGACGGGCAACGGCTGCGGGCAACTCTTGCGCCATCATCGCGCGGAGCGAAGGTGGTTCGCACCGGTGCCTTCACGACGCCATGGCGTACTCTTCGCATTTCATCCGATGCAGCGGGCCTTGTTGAAAGCGATCTTGAGCTTAACTTGAACGAGCCTAACAAGCTTGGCGATGTCAGTTGGTTCGAGCCTGCCAAATATATCGGTATCTGGTGGGGCATGATCCGCGGCGATTGGTCATGGGCGCAAGGCGAAAATCACGGCGCGACCACGGAACGTGCGAAGCAATATATTGATTTTGCTTCCGAACATGGCTTCCGCGGAGTTCTCATCGAAGGTTGGAATGTCGGCTGGGACGGTAACTGGTTCGGCAATGGCCGCAATTACAGCTTTACGGAAAGCTATCCTGATTTCGACTTTGAGGAAGTGACTTCCTACGCCAAATCAAAAGGCGTTCATTTGATTGGTCACCATGAAACCGGCGGCAATATCGCGGTCTATGAAGCGCAGCTCGAAGACGGTTTGGATCTTTATGCCGCGAACGGCGTCGACGTGATCAAGACGGGTTATGTCGCGGATGCCGGTTCAATCATCTCATGCAATGCGGACATCGCTGATCCGTGCGAAGGCCAAGTGATGGAATGGCATGACGGCCAGCGTCAGGTGCAGCATCACATGAAGGTCATTACCGAAGCCGCCAAGCGCAAGATTGCGATCAATCCGCATGAGCCGGTCAAGGCAACCGGCTTGCGCCGCACCTATCCCAACTGGGTCGCGCGCGAAGGTGCTCGCGGTCAGGAATACAATGCCTGGGGCCGGTTCAATAACGGTCCGGAGCATGATCCGACGCTGGTCTATACGCGTATGCTGTCCGGGCCCATGGACTACACACCGGGCGTGCTTGGTTTGGTGGGCTCTGAAGGTGTCGCGATGGCATCGACCAAAGCGAAGCAGCTTGGCCTCTATCTGGCGATCTACTCGCCAATCCAGATGGCGGCCGACTTTGTAGAAAGCCTTGAAGCGCATCCACGCGAGCTGGAATTCATCAAGGCTGTGCCTGCGGATTGGGAGAAGAGCCACCTGATCGCCGGTGAAGTCGGCGACTATGCGATCTTCGCACGCAAGGATCGCAACAGCGCTGACTGGTATGTTGGCGGCGTCAACGATGCGACAGAGCGTGAAGTCACACTTTCATTCGATTTCCTTGAAGAAGGTGTGAGCTACACAGCACAAGTCTGGAAGGACGGTCCGACTGCGACTTACCTGACCGAAGCGCGCCATGACATCGCCTATGAAACACTCTCGATCGGCAAGGACAGCACATACACCGTACGGCTGGCACCGGGTGGCGGTCTCGCTGTGAGGCTGATACCAACTCAATAGTGAGCGAATCCACTCCACCTCATGTAGTCGTTCTGGGCGGCGGCAGCGCCGGATGGATCACGGCGTGCCTGCTGCACCATCAATGGCATGAGCGCGGCGGACGGGTAACCGTCATCGAAAGCCCGGAGATCGGGATCATCGGTGTGGGCGAGGGCTCAACGCCGCAGCTCAAGGCGTTCTTCGATCATCTTGGCATCGCTGAAGACGAGTGGATGCTCGCCTGCGATGCGACCTACAAACTGGGTATTCGCTTTACTGGATGGAGCGAGCGCGAGGGCTTCGAAAGCTATTTCCACCCTTTCCCGGGACCCACCGATGTTCACACTTTGCCCGATTTTGAGCGCAATTGTGCCCTAGCGCGCCGGGGCTTTGACGTTGATGCTCACCCGGACCGATGGTTTCTTGCGAGCCGCATCGCAGATGATAGGCGAGAGCCTCACGCAAGTAGCAATTTCCCGTTCGCGCCAAGCTATGGCTACCACTTTGATGCGTACAAACTTGGCGCGTTTCTGCGCGATTGGGCAACGCCTCGCGGGGTCGAGCATCGCCCGCTTAAGGTCGCGGAAGTCGAGCTTGCGGATAACGGCGATGTCGCCGCGCTGATTTGCGATGCTGGCGAGCGCATTTCAGGCGATATCTTCGTCGATTGCACCGGCTTTCGCAGTATGATCGCGCAGCAATCGCTCGGCGGTGAGTTCCTGTCTTTCGGCGAAAACCTCTTCAATGACAGTGCTGTGGTGATGCCGACAAAGCACCGTGAGCCGCTGACGCCGCAGACAGAGAGCATTGCGATGAGCGCCGGCTGGCGCTGGTCGATCCCGCTGACAACGCGAGTTGGTAATGGCTATGTCTATTCATCGCGTTTCATTTCAGACGAGGATGCTGAGGCAGAGCTGCGCGCGGCTATCGGCGTCTCGGTAGAGGAACAGGATGCACGCTTCCTAAAGATGAAAGTCGGCCGTGTTGCTAACAGCTGGCACCGCAATTGCTTGGCCGCGGGGCTGTCGCAGGGCTTTATCGAACCCTTGGAAGCAACTGCGCTGCATATCGTGATTGTGACCGCGCTGGAATTTGCCCAAGCCTATGAAGCGGGCTGTTACTCCGCGCAGCACCGCGATCATTTCAATCGGTCAATTGGTGAGCGCTATGATGCGATCCGGGATTACATCGTCGCGCATTACCGGATGAATCAGCGCAGCGACAGCGAGTATTGGCGCGCCAATGCGTCTAACCAGACTCTTTCTGACAGCTTGAAAGCGATGATGACGACATGGTTCACACATGGCGATATCGCAGAGGCCAACCGCAAGACATACGCCAAGGAAGCCTATGGCAGCCTGAGCTGGCATTGCCTCTTCGCAGGCTATGGGAGCTTCCCGCCAGCGTCAAAAATGCAGGCTTTGCCGCCTAACGTCACGGCGTCGGATCGCAAGAACGTCGACCGAGTCCTTGACGCCTGCCTTGAGAATTTCCCCGCATACAAAATAGCCTGAGCGCTTTTGCCTGATCGCTAATCCGGCACGATAGCGGACAAGAAAGTTCTGCCTCGCACAGACACACTCCATCGATTGGCGAACCTCGCGGCTTGCAACGCACTGAAGATACGCCGATGCTCTAAGCTTGTCGCTATGCGAGCATGTCGACTGGCGAATTATGGACAGGGTTCGCAATCGGGGGAGGCGGAAGTTTGGCAGATCAAGCGCGCATCGAACAGCCCGCGCCTGTTTGGGTAAGCATCGCCGCGATCACTGCGGTCATGCTTGCGACGCTCGTATTGCGCTCGATCTGGTGGGGTGATCCGGCGGTCGACTTCGACGAGCAGCTCTATTCGCATATTGGCGCAAAGCTTCTTCAGGGCGAGTGGCCCTACATAGACCATTGGGATCGCAAGCCTTTTGGTCTCTTCGCAATATTCGGGTTCGCGCATGGCCTTTTCGGCGCTGGTCCTGAAGCGTTTCAGGCCATGGCGGCTATCGCGGCATTGGTATGTGCATGGCTGAGCTACACCATCGCGCGCGATTTGACCGGGGTTCTGACATCCGCTGCGGCAGCGGTCCTTATCCAGGTATTGCTGTCTGTATACGGCGCACGCTCCGGTCAGGCGGAGATTTTCTTCCTGCCGTTCATGCTCGGCATGGTCTATTTGCTGCGCGATGCGAAGTCGGCACGTTTCAACTCGCGTGTAATCATCGCAATGCTGCTCGGCGGGATCGCTTTGCAGATCAAGTACACAGTCCTGCCACAATGTATCGCGCTTGGTTGCTACGCGCTTTTTCAGCATTATCGGAGCGGAAAGACATTGCTGGGGATCACACTGCGAGCGGCGCTCTATGCAGGCTTGGGGATACTACCCTCCGCGTTTGTGGGGGCGATCTACCTCTCTTTAGGTGCCTGGGATGTATGGTGGTTCGCCAACTTTGAAAGCTTCTTCCTGCGCGAGCCTGCGGGTAGGTTTGCAACCTATGTCTGGATGTTCGGATTACCATTGCTGCTGCTGATGGCAGGCGGCTGGTATGGCGCTGTTCGATTGATCAAGCCTGATCATCGCGAGACCTATGCGCTGGTGTCTCTCTGGGCGCTTGCCTCGCTTGGATCGGTTTTACTGCCGGGCACGATCTACTTCTACTATCTCGCAGCGCTAGCGCCTGGGGCGGTTCTGGTCGCGATCCCGGTTATCGATGCGCGCGGGCCTCTGCGTTGGTTCCATCCGCTTATACTGCCGACTGTCGCAATTATAGCGCTCGCTCCGCATCAACGGTGGGAAGAGGCAAGGACGAGCGCGATTGCAGTTGATCGCTTGGCTCAAGCCATCGCTCCGTTGGTCGATCAGGATCAAGCATGTCTCTACATTCACGACGGCCCCACAGCGCTCTACGAAGCGAGCGGCAGCTGCACGCCGTCACGCTTTCTCTATCCAGATCATCTCAATAACGGATTGGAAATTGGCGCGATCGGCGTCGATCAAGCCGCAGAAGCACGCAGAATTCTAGCCACCCCGCCTCCAGCGATCGTTACTGCCAACCGTCCAGTTACACGCCAGAACCGCGCCGTTTTTGCGATGGTTCGCGATGCCATCGAGGCTGACTACGAGCTGTTGCATCAGGAAGAGATCGGCAATCGCACGATCTCCGCATGGCGGTTGAAAGAACAGGTCGAATAGAATGGCTAGGGCCGTCTCGCCTTCTTTTGCGAGCTCATCGAGCAAGCGTGCAGTCGATCTTGCCATGTGTCTCGCCTTTGCCTTGTTGCTGCGGATCGCGACGTTTGGCGACCCCAACATCCACATGGATGAGGCATTCTATTTTTATGTGGGCCTCGAAATGCATGAAGGCGCGGTTCCCTATGTCGACATCTGGGATCGCAAGCCGGCAGGGCTCTTCGTTCTTTACTCCGCTCTGGCGTGGATTTCGAGTTCGGTCTTGTCATACCAGATCGCCGCTTGGCTAGCCGCTTCCTACACTGCGTGGGTCATCGCGCAGATCGTTTATCGCTTTGGGCCTCGCATCGCGGGTCTCCTCGCCGCGACTTGCTACATCGCGCTGCTTTTGCCGCTCAATGGCCATGGCGGACAAACACCGGTGTTTTACAACGCTCTGATCGCCAGTGCAGTTTGGCTTGTGCTGATAGAGAAGCAGGCCCTCAAAAACGGCCAAGTCACATGGCGATCCTTCACTGCCATGCTGTTGTGCGGGCTCGCGCTCACCATCAAACAAACAACACTGTTCGAAGGCATATTCCTCGGTTTGTGGTTGGTCTGGCTGCTGTGGCGTTCCGGGACTTCTCTGGCCAAAATCGCAAAGCTCGCAGCGGGCTTTGCCGCGCTCGGCGCTTTGCCCTTTGTCAGCATCGGCCTGTGGTATTGGTCAGCGGGGTATTGGGATGAGTACTGGTTCGCCATGGTCACCTCGAACCTGGCGCGTTCGCAAGTTTCAGCGGCGGTGACTGCCAATATCCCTGTATTGCTCCATGCTCTCAATTTCTTGCCATGGGGTGCACTAGCAGCTCTGATCATGGCCAATCGTTATCCATCTTTCGCAGAGCACCGTGCGTTTTTTGTTGGCTGGCTGATCGCAGCTTTCATAGGCTTCCTGAGTGCGCCTTACTTCCTCGACCATTACGCCCTGCCGCTACTGGTGCCGTTCGCGATCATTTGCGCGGCCCATTTTGGCCGGTCGCTGGCGGGTAAGATCTTGGGCACAGTGGTTGTGTTGAGTTCGATTGTGCTGACCAATCCGTTTGATTTCGAAAGTCATCAGCGTTCGCGTGAGACTTTCGAGGGGATGGAGAAAGCGATCTCCGAGAATGCCGATCGAGGGACGCTCTTTATCTACGAAGGTCCGATGCTGATCTTCGCTCATCCCGATGTAAAGCGAATGAGTCCGGCAGTATTTCCATGGCATCTCGTCAGTCCTGCAGAGGCAGGTACATCGCCATTTGACCAGAAAGATGAGTTCAAGCGCATTCTTGCAGCGAAGCCCGAATTTGTAGCGGTAACCGAGGATTGGTTCCGCGAACCCTATCCGGGCGCTCTTGACGAACTCCGCCAATACGTCGCTGACGAATGCGAGCTGCTTTCCTCAGGCGAACGGCCCAACAAGCGCGGGCGCAATGTCATGTCTTATCTTCACGGGAACTGTGCGGAAGCAGCAGGCGAACACCCTTGAAACATGACGCACTGACTTTGGCTAACTTTTGTACGGGTGAAATTAACCAAATTTTCGCTCAGATGCGTCAGCTGTGCGGATACGTATTGGATTAGGTTGAATTTTCTTTCAGTTTGAGGTGCTTTGGCGTTCGGTCGTTTTGCGCGGCGCTGGGGTTTTGAGGGGGACACATGGAAGTTGCGTTGGACCAGCAGTCGGAGGGCAGTGCCGAGCCGATCGATACGAATGTCGCTCGCAGGCTCGTCGCGTCAGCTTTCCTCATGCTGTTTCTTGAGCTGGTTCTAATCCGCTGGCTCGGAGCGAACGTTGTCCATCTCTCCTACTTTTCCAATTTTGTGCTTTTGGGGTCCTTCCTGGGCATTGGCGCGGGCTTCCTCATCAGCCGCAAGAGCTGGTCGATCTGGCCGTGGTCACTGCCTCTGCTGACTGTCCTCATTTTCGCTGTTTCCATTGTCCCGCTTGAGGTTGAGCGGGCAGGCGACGAGATCATCTATTTCACAGCGCTCGATATGAGCGGCCCGCCTGCTTGGGTCGTGTTGCCGCTGGTTTTTCTCGCGACGGCTGCCGTGCTTGCTGGCCCTGCCGAGCAGGTTGGGCGCTGCTTTGCCAAATTGCCGCCGCTGATCGCCTATCGCTATGACCTCATAGGTTCGCTCGCAGGCATTATCGCGTTTGGAGTTTTGAGCTTCCTGCACGCTCCGTCGATGGTCTGGGGCCTCATCATCTTTCCGCTCTATTGGGTGCTTTACGAGCCTGAGAAGCGACGGCCAATCCTCATCGGCATGATGCTGGGCATGCTGGCTGTTCTTGGTGGAGAGTCGCTCCGCCCGGAAGTGCGTTGGTCGCCTTACTACAAGATCGTGACACAAGCCTCGCCAACGGACGAAGACGTCTATGGCATCGCTGCCAATGGCGTTCCGCATCAGGTCATCGGCTCTACTGAGTGGAAGCTCGCCCAGGGCGAAGGCATTTATGAAATGCCGTATCAGCGGCTTCCAGAGAATTCGCTGCAGGACGTTCTGATCATCGGAGCTGGCTCAGGCTCTGACGTGGCTATCGCTCTTAAGGAAGGCGCACAGAACATCGATGCGGTCGATATCGATCCGCAGATCATGCAGATCGGGCGCGAGCTTAATCCTGACCAACCCTATTCTGATCCCCGCGTGATCGAGCATGTCAATGATGGCCGTGCTTTCCTCGAGGCCAGCGACAAGAAGTACGATTTGATCCTGTTTGCTTTGCCGGACTCGCTCACGCTGGTAAGCGGCGCTTCACAGATCCGCTTGGAATCCTTCCTGTTTACAGAAGAAGCGATGGCTGCGGTTCGCGAGCGTTTGAAGCCCGATGGCGGTTTTGCGATGTACAATTATTACCGCGAAGGCTGGCTGATCGACCGTCTGGCGCGCACTGCCGAGGGCGCTTTCGGCCATGCGCCTTGCATTGACACACATGCAAAGATGCAGGCGGTGATCACCATCGCTGCGCAGCAGTCTGACCAGCAATGCAGCGAAGTGTGGAATGTCGAGAATGCCGATCCAGCATCGGTTGCTTCAAGTGATGATGCGCCTTTCCTTTACTTCAAAGGCGATAGTTTCCCGCAAATATATCTCGTCACGATCATCGGAATTGTGTTGCTAACATTTGCGACTGTGCGCGTTCTGGGCGGGCCACTTGCGCCTATGCGTCCTTATGCTGACCTGTTTTTTATGGGTGTTGCTTTCCTATTGCTCCAGACCCGTAGCATCGCGACATTTGCGCTGCTGTTCGGCACTACTTGGTTTGTGAACGCGATTGTCTTTGCCGGTGTATTGTTGGTTGTTCTGCTTGCCGTTGAACTGACGCGGCGTTTCAAGACGCCGTCGTTGCCCGTCATCTATTGCGCGATCGTAGCTTCACTTGCGCTCTCGTGGTTCGTACCCGACGCAGTATTGCTGCAATTGCCAGCCATACCGCGTGCCTTTGCAGCATGCGGGCTCGCGTTCCTTCCAATTTTCCTGGCGAATGTCGCGTTTTCCAAACGCTTCCAGCAATCAGGAGATTCTCAGGCTGCTTTCGCGATCAATCTCTTGGGTGCGATCGTTGGCGGGTGCCTAGAATACACCGCGCTGTTGCTGGGCTATAATAATTTGCTGATCCTGGTTGGCGCCGTATACCTCTTGGCCTTCGCGTTCCTGCCCAAGGAAGCCCGGCCAAGTGCTGCGACGGCATAGCGCAATCAATCGGAAACCAGTGGAAAGGCATCCACTTTGCGGTGCAGTCTGATATAGCCTCCTCACCAATGGTTGAGGATTGCAATGATGCGTGTCGGTTGTCCAAAAGAGATCAAGAACCACGAGTATCGCGTTGGCCTTACGCCTGAAAGCGCGCGCGAGCTTGTCGCCAACGGTCATGAAGTCTGGATCGAAAGCGGTGCAGGCTTGGGCATTGGTGCTTATGACAGCGACTATTCCGCTGCAGGCGCGAAAGTTATTGAAGGGCCGGACAGCATCTTCGCTGAATGCGAGATGGTGGTGAAGGTCAAGGAGCCGCAGGCAGAAGAGCGTGCGAAGCTTCGCGAAGGCCAGATCCTCTATACCTATCTGCACTTGGCACCTGATCCGGAGCAAACTGCGGATCTGGTCCAGTCGGGTGTTACAGCGATCGCCTATGAGACAGTGACCGGGGCGGGCGGCACATTGCCTCTGTTAAAACCCATGAGCCAGGTTGCGGGCCGGATGAGCATTCAGGCTGGTGCGACCGCCTTGGAGAAAGCTCATGGCGGTAGAGGCGTATTGATCGGCGGTGTGCCAGGCGTGATGCCAGCGAAAGTCGCCGTCATCGGCGGCGGCGTTGTGGGTTTCAATGCGGCGCAAATGGCTGCTGGCTTGGGTGCGGATGTCACGATCCTTGACCGCGATCCTGAAGTCCTTGAGCGTGTCGGTATTCACTTTGAAAGCCGCGCGAAAACGCGCTTCTCCAACGTTGCGAATCTGTACGATGCGGTTTGCCAGGCAGACCTCGTGATCGGCGCGGTCCTAATTCCAGGTGCGGCTGCTCCTAAACTTGTGAGCCGGGAAATGCTGAAAGATATGCAGCCCGGTTCTGTGCTCGTCGACGTTGCGATCGATCAAGGTGGATGTTTTGAAACATCAAAACCTACGACGCATGCCGAACCGACTTACATTGTCGACGATGTCGTGCATTACTGTGTGGCCAATATGCCGGGCGCGGTTGCGCGGACTAGCACCTATGCGCTTAACAATGTGACCTTGCCTCACGCACTGCGCATCGCTCAAATGGGTTGGAAAGAGGCTTTAAGGTCTGACAGCAATCTCGCGGCTGGCCTCAATGTCCATGAAGGCAAGGTTGCCTATCAAGCAGTGGCTGAGGAGCTTGGTTATGACTACGTTCCTGCCGATGAGTTGCTGAACTGAACACGTTAGATGTTTCGCGCGACACCACGGATTTGGGACATATCGCAACGCATCGGAACGTCCACGCCGTTGTGGCCGGGCGAGCCACCCGTGCGGCTTTCACGCCGTGCTGAGATCAGTAGCGACTGCCCCGTCAATGTCGGCGCACTCACTTTGGGACTGCACACAGGCACGCATGCCGATGCACCTTTGCATTACAGCAATGCAGGTGCAGCGAGCGCTGACACGCAGTTGGCGCCCTATATCGGGCCTTGCGTTGTGGCTGATGTGCGCGGCTGTCATGCGCGGGTCGAGATAGGCGACTGCGACTGGGACACACTTGCTGGGGCTCAGCGTGTTCTGTTTCGCACGTATGAGCGCTTTCCTTATGGCCATTGGGACGAGAATTTTGCCGCGATCGCACCAGAGGTTGTGGCTAGGCTGCGAGAAGGGGGTGCGCTTCTGATTGGGACGGACACGCCTTCATTGGATCCGCAGAATTCCAAGACTATGGATACGCACAAGGAAGTGTTGCGCGGTGATATGCGAATACTAGAAGGCCTTGTGCTCGATGATATCAGCGCTGGCGAATACGAGCTTATCTCGCTGCCGCTCGCGATCGAAGGCGGTGATGCGAGCCCGGTGCGGGCTGTCCTAAGGGAGCTGCTCTGATGGCAAGCGCCATGGAGGCCGTGGAAGCAATGGATGCGGCCGATCCGCTGCAGCATTTTCGCGATGAGTTCGTTTTGCGCGACGGGCTGATTTATCTCGACGGGAACTCGCTGGGCGCGCTTCCCAAGGCGACGCTTGAGCGAATACAGCAGACGGTTTTGCAGGAATGGGGGCAGGGGCTCATTACCAGCTGGACGGAGGCGGAGTGGATCGAAGCACCCAGACGGATCGGAGACAAAATCGCGCAATTGATCGGGGCAGAAGCGGGCGAGGTCGTTGCTTGCGACTCCACTTCAGTGAATATCTTCAAGGCTCTGAGTGCAGCGTTATCTTTGAAGAGTGATCGCACAGTCATGCTAACTGAGGCCGGAAATTTCCCGACTGATGGGTATATGATGCAGGGCTTAGCGAAGTTTGGCGGAGCCGCTTACGAATTCAAGGCCGTTCCCCGCGACCGCTTGTTTGATGCGCTCAATGACGATGTTGCCGTGCTTTTGCTGACCCACGTCCATTACAAGACAGCTGCTATGCACGACATGGCTGAGGTGACGCGCCGTGCGCATGATGCAGGTGCGCTGGTTGTTTGGGACCTCAGCCATAGTACGGGTGCAGTTGAGGTTGATCTTAATGGTGCGAACGCCGATTTTGCGGTTGGCTGCGGGTATAAATATTTGAACGGAGGCCCCGGCGCACCTGCCTTCCTCTACGCTGCGAAGCGCCATCATCATGCTCAACCCATCCTGTCCGGCTGGTTTGGTCACGCTCGTCCATTCGGATTTGAGGAAGACTATGAAGCAGCGGCCGGGATTGACCGGTTCCAATGCGGCACGCCGCCCATTCTCGGCATGGCTGCGCTTGAATCGGGAGTTGACCAGATTCTCCGGGCTGATCCAGCCGCGGTCCGTCAAAAGTCCATCGGGCTTGTCGAACTTCTGATCAAGGAGATGGAGCCGCTTTGCAAGGAATTTGGCTTCGATCTCTCAAGCCCGACCAATCCCACGCAGCTAGGGAGCCATGTCGCTTACTCACATCCAAATGCCTATGCGATGGTGCAAGCCTTGAAGGCACGAGATGTAATTGGTGACTTCAGGACACCGGACACCATCCGCTTCGGTATCACTCCGCTTTATCTGCGCTTTACCGATATGGTCGAAGCGGCGCGCCGCTTGCGCTTAGTTTGTGAGCAGCGAGAATGGGAGCGAGCTGAGTATCAGACTCTAGCTGCGGTCACCTAGATTTAGGAATTTGTGAGCCGGCTACTTAAAAGAAACCGGCTCACAGGGATTCAGTCTATCCAAAGAACTCGGTTTGCATGTGCTGATCGAGGATGGAGAGGCCGGCGATGCGGATATCGCCGAGCATGTTTGCGCTGCTCATGTCTGTGCCGAACGCTTCGGCCATCCATGGATCAGCCGCGCCACCACCGCCTGCGTTGGTGCCAGCGCCAAAGCCTGTATCCTTGTCCGCAATCTCCGGCTCTGACACTGGATCGAAGAACTTGGACTGATCAGCCTGCGCATCATTGCTCTGATTGCTGTAAAGCCAGTCGCCGTAAGTGCTCTCATCATAACCATTATTGGTGAGATAATTGATGAGCTGAGCTTCGGACTGATAGTTCGCATATCGGATGTTGCCGTCGGCATGCATCAGCGCGCGCAAATAGGCCGTGCCATTATTCAGCGAGAAATAGACTTCCTGGATGCCGTCGCCGTTGTAATCGTCCGCGCCGAGAACCAGACCGATATTCTCGTTCGTCAGATCAGCGGTGAAGCGCCTCTGGCTGTCATTGGGTCCGCCTGCTTCCGTGCTGCCATTGGCAACCAGCGGATCGATATAGATCCCTGCGATACGCGTTTCGCCAGCCCAGCTGTGATCGTCGAAATAGACTAGACCATCAGGCGCAGTGCCAACAGTTGCCCAGCGCGGGATCTCCAGATTGATAAGAACCTGGTCGAGATCGCCATCACCATTAACATCAACCTCGCCGATCCAGCGCCATGCCCCGTTGCCTCCGCGACTATTGCCGCCAAAATCGCGGATATTGCTCATCGCATCCTGATAAGCGGACGGATCATTCGGATCGAAGTTGACAGAAATACCCGTGCCAGGACGAAGACGAACCGTCTGGTCATTGAATTGCAGGAATTCGATATTGGTCAACGTGTCAGTACCGTCAGCGCCGGTGACACGCCAAACGCCGGTCGACGTCTGTGTGACCGTATAAGCTGAGCGATTTCCTGAAACGATAGCCCAATCGACATTATTGCCGCCATCGATCGTATCATTGCCCAAGCTGCCGGTAAGCCGGTTGCGTGCGGTGTTTCCAATGAGCTCGTCATTGCCAGAACCACCGACTGCATTTTCAATTACGGTGCCGCGAGCGATGCTCATATTGCCGTAACTTCCGCCGACATTTGAGAATGTCTCAGCGTTCAGATTGATCAACTGGTTTGCGGAAAAACCAGAATAATTTACTGTGTCATTCCCGCCATGATCGATGATCGTAAAGGCAAGCAAGTTACCTGCATTGTTACGCGCATCATTGCCAACGCCATAGGAGTTGCGGCCACTATCGTTCCCGACGCCATAGGTATTGTTGCCAGTTCGCGTAGTCGTCGCTTCACCATAAGCTGTTTGAATCGCTACAATGTCGGCGCTCATCGGGGTGAGCGTAAAACGTGTACTGAAGCCCTGATCACGGAAGAAGCTGTTATCATTCTGACTGAAATAAGACATCACAGTGGTTGCCCAGCTATCATTCAGATAAAGAGCATCCTGCCCATAGCTCGCCGTGCTGTTGTAGTTTCCGCCATGGCCAAGGCCGAGCGCGTGCCCGATTTCATGCAGATAGGTCTGGAACGAATAGCTATCTAATGTCGTGCCGGAGTTTGCTAGCCATTGAGTGGAGATGTTGACTTCCGAAGTGGTTATGAACCCACCTTCGCGGAAGGTCCGAGCGAATGCGCCATCTTCGTTGTCATCAAAGATGATCTGGCCGCCGCTGGAAACTTCGGTGAACGAAATGCCGAGCACGTCGCTCCACAAGTCCAACGCTTCGCGAGCGAGGAATTGTCCGGCAGCAGTGAGAGCTGTAATGTTGACGTTGATCGTCCCGCCCTGCTCAACGTCGAATCGTCGTTCATTGCCTTCGCCGCCCCAATATCCACTAAGCAGCTGATCAGCGATCTGGTCATTTGTGAATTCAGTGAGTGGTTCCGCGATCTTGCCTTCTAGCTGATAGGTCCCCGCAAAACCGTCTGCCCAACCGCCTACATCGATGTAATATGTACCCGTCGTTTCGACGCTGAAAACCAGCCTTGAATATGTGCCTGAGCTGTCATCATTCCACGCGATCACATTGCCATTGGCATCGCGCAGAGTGAGGGTCGTATCGACATCCCCCGCCGAGCCTGTGTTGTTGGTTCGGAATTCATAGCGTTCGCCAGCTTGCAACGTGACAGCATACCAATCACGGTCACCCGTCTGGTCGATTGAACTGTTGAGAGTGTTGCCTAGCGTGAAGGAACTGGCGGTTGCAGCCGTCCCGCCCACATCATCGTCAGTCGGTCGCGAGCTCGAAACGACATATTGCCCGGTTGAAGAATCCCAGCCGTCAACGGCGAGGTAATAGGTGCCGGATGTTGTCGCAGTATAGATGATCTCGGAATAGAGCAGCCGCGAAGTGAAGCTTGCATCATCGTTGAATGCGATCTGATTTCCAGAAGCATCGAGCAGTGTAAGCTCGCTGTCCGGCAATCCGCCGGGTGGCAAGAACACAGTAAAAGTATAGGTTTCGCCAGCTTCCAGCTCGATGCGAAACCAATCGGAGTCCGCAGCGCTATCTACGGTGCTCGTTACGTAGGAGCCAGGCGCAAGCGTCGCTGTCGTCGAAGTATCGCCAGCGATCGTGTCAGTGGAGTTCGTAGCAGGATCACCAGGCTGGAACTGTTTGCCATCGCCGTCATGTGCGTGACAACCCGAGCAAGCGCATCCTTCATAATGGAAGAGCGTCTTCGTTACGCCTTGCGTGCTATTGGTGAGCGAGTTCGATGTGCTGAAAAACACATCACCCCGGCGCGCATCAATCATGGATTGCTCAAGCATTTCAGTCCCTACCATTCTTTCCCGATGTCGCGCTTAAACCCTTGTGCGACATCTCTTCAATATCGAGCCATTGCGCGGGCAACAGCATCAACAAGTTCATTCAAGTCTTTCTGCATGATTGGCCTGTCCATCACGTCAAGGCCAAGAACCACCGTCTTTTCTGCACCCGTTTGAGGATGCGTTGTGAGCGTGGCCTGAATTGAACCTCGCTTCTGTATGACCAGCGTTAAATCCCGTTTATCATGTGCTTTACTATCCGCCAAAGCCATATCCAAACGCTTGTTAAGGCCATCACAAAGGGTTTTGGACGTGGCGGTCGTCTGCACAAACTCTATTCCGGAGATCGAACAATTGCTTGCCGCTTGACCGTGCGCGATAACTGGCTGCGACCCGAGGATCACAGCAAGCGCGATGGAAGTTTTTGTCATTGCTGACATGTGCTTAGTCTGGGTTCTCCGATGTTTGTCGGGAAATCTAAGCGATTCAACTTACCAGCGCAATGCGATGCATGGTAAACAGAAAGTGTTTCGCGGCAGGCCCCTCGAGCCTACCTTGCAATCACCCAAAGAACTCGGTTTGCATGTGCTGATCGAGGATGGAGAGGCCGGCGATGCGGATATCGCCGAGCATGTTTGCGCTGCTCATGTCTGTGCCGAACGCTTCGGCCATCCATGGATCAGCCGCGCCAC
>NZ_JABWTA010000019.1 GCF_013371495.1 Altererythrobacter lutimaris
CTGCCGATCTGGCGGATCAGGCCTTCCTTGCCCGTCATGCAGAACACGCAGCCCACGGCACAGCCCACCTGGGTGGAGACGCACAGGCCGTCGCGCGGCAGCAGCACGCTCTCGATGGTCTGGCCGTCGGCCAGGTCCAGCAGCAGGCGGGCCGAGCCGTCTTCGCCGGGATGCTCGGAGCGCAGCCTGGCCAGGCCCTCGATGTCGGCGAGGATACAGGGCAGGCCGTCGCGCAGTGCTTGGGGCAGGAAGGCTTCGGGGCGGCGCTTGCCGCCTTCTTGCGGCAGGGCCTGGGCCCACAGGCGCAGCACACGCTGCTCGTGGATGGGTTTGGCGCCCAGCGCGCGCAGGCGCTGGCGGATGTCTTCGATGCGCATGGAGGCGTAGCGGTCGCGGTGCAGGGCGTCAGTGTAGGGGCTGGGCTTCACCGTGCGGCGTGGTGTACGTGTGCAGTGCGGCTTTTCTCGCGTTCACCT
>NZ_JABWTA010000020.1 GCF_013371495.1 Altererythrobacter lutimaris
CTGCTGAGGCGCTGATCGCGGTCCTGCCTGCGCCAGCACGTCAGGCCGCAGGAAGCCGGATATCAAACCTTGATTGGGCGCGATTGGCACTTGCTGTTGTCGGACCAAGTATTCTTGCCAAACTGACCGATAGCCTTGCTGCGCAGGGCTTGGCGCCCCCGCAGAGGTGGGGCGGAGAGCCTGCCCGCTTATTCGTTCTCGAGCTTGGTTTTCCCGCTGAGTTTGCGGCCAGAGCCAGCGTCAGGCGCGAGCCTGAGCTCACGATCAGCGGCCCAATAGATCTACCCGGCCTCCATGATTATCAGGAGGAAATCCTGGAAGGTCTAAGGGACCTGCTGGTTTCCAGATCCGGACGACGTCGTGCGGTCGTCAGCTTGCCCACAGGTGGTGGTAAGACCCGTGTGGCCGCAGAAGCAGTGGTCAAACTGGTTCTGAACGATTCCCAAAAGCGAACTGCGTTATGGGTCGCGCAGAC
>NZ_JABWTA010000021.1 GCF_013371495.1 Altererythrobacter lutimaris
GCGCTGGCGAAGACGAGATGAACGCCGTCGAGGGCCCCGGATAAGCGTGCTTATCTGGGGTCCTTATCTTTGTTGCATCCGCACCGCGGCTTAATGGGCTCGCCGTTGTCACTTGCTTATCTGCTTAATTCGTCAATCGCTTGCGTGATTGTCTGTTTGGCACAAGCGTCTATTTCTGCGCCAATGTGGCCTTTTGCCCGCTAGGGCTTGGCCTTTCCGGCCCACGCCTAATTTTCTTTGGAACATGAGCAAGAAAACTGTCTACCCATGGGTGACTTGTTTAGTCTCCTGTCGGTAGACTACCGTTATGAAGCGAAACGCCGTCATCAAGAAATTGAAAGCGGAAGCCAAGCGGCGCGGTCTTGAATTTGAGGAAATCGCCCTATCGCGCCATGACGCTTATCGGGTAGGCAGCACAACCCGAACCTTAGGTAGGCACCGTGAGATTGACGATGTGACAGTCAAGAAGTTTT
>NZ_JABWTA010000022.1 GCF_013371495.1 Altererythrobacter lutimaris
GCGCTGGATGCCGGCAGGCTACACCAATGCACCGCAGTACCAGGCCCGCGAAGAGCTGGCCCACGTGCTGATGAAAGTCGAAACGCACAACCACCCCACCGCGATTTCGCCTTTCCCTGGTGCCTCGACGGGCGCCGGTGGCGAGATCCGCGATGAGGGTGCCACGGGCCGTGGTTCGCGCCCCAAGTCGGGCCTGACGGGTTTCTCTGTGTCCAACCTGAACCTGCCGGGTACGCAAGAGCCCTGGGAGGCTGAGCAGTTCGGCAAGCCCGAGCACATTGCCAGCCCGCTGCAGATCATGATCGAGGGCCCCCTGGGCGGCGCAGCGTTCAACAACGAGTTCGGGCGCTCCAATCTGGGCGGCTACTTCCGCGTGTTCGAGCAGACCGTGGGTCACGGTGACCAGGCCATCCGCCGTGGCTACCACAAGCCCATCATGATCGCCGGTGGCATCGGCACGATCAGCAG
>NZ_JABWTA010000023.1 GCF_013371495.1 Altererythrobacter lutimaris
GCCAGCCCTGAATGCCGCAGGCTTCGGCCAGCTTCGCGAAGTCCGGATTGACGAGGCCGGTGAAGTGATCGACCAGTCCCTCGACGCGCTGTTCCATCTCAACAAAGCCCAGCGTGTTGTTGTGAAACACCACCAGCTTCAGCGGCACCTTTTCCTGCACCAGCGTCAGCAGATCGCCCATCAACATGGTGAGGCCGCCATCGCCGCACACCGCGATGACCTGCCGGTCGGGATAAGCGAGCTTGCCGCCGATCGCCTGCGGCATACCGCTCGCCATCGTGCCGTGGAGCAAACTGTTGAGAAAGCGGCGCTCGCCGTTTGCCTTCAGATGGCGAAGCATCCAGACCATCGCCGTGCCCACATCGGACACGAAGATCGCGTCATCATCGGCCTTCTTGTCGAGCATATTGGCCACGAAGTGCGGGTGGATCAGCGAAGGATCGCTTTCCTTGCCCTCTTCCAGATAGC
>NZ_JABWTA010000024.1 GCF_013371495.1 Altererythrobacter lutimaris
GGCCGGGGCGGCGGGCGCAGTGTTCGGCTGGCTGCTGCTGGCGCTGGCGGCGCTCGACGTGGCGGCGCTGTGGCTGCCCAATGGGCTGACCGGGCTGCTGGCGGCGGCCGGGCTGGCGGCGGGGCTCGCCGGCCTCGGCCTGCCGCTCGAGGCGCGGCTGATCGGCGGGGCGGCCGGCTTCGGCGTGCTGTGGCTGGTCGCCTGGAGCTATCGGCGGCTGCGCGGGCGGCAGGGGCTGGGCGGGGGGGATCCCAAATTGTTCGGCGGCATCGGGCTATGGCTCGGCTGGCAGGCGCTGCCGCTGGTGCTGCTCGCCGCCTGCCTGATCGGGCTGGCGGGTGTGCTGGGCCTGATGCTGGGCGGGCGGCGCGTGACCGCGACCGACCGCCTGCCCTTCGGAGTGATGCTCGCGGCGGCGGCGTTCGCGGTGTGGCTCGGCTTGGCGATCGGGCCGATGCCGG
>NZ_JABWTA010000025.1 GCF_013371495.1 Altererythrobacter lutimaris
GGCGCGTGGGAATGGACCGTGAGGGAAGCGGTGAAGGCGGAATCGCCTTGCCGGTGGACCGAGAGGCCCTATCTATGGCATTGGGGCGCGAAAATGCGGTCCATGCCGCGATTTTGGGGGAGAAGGCCGCAGCACGCGTCCTGCAACATCTCGCCCGCTGGCTAAATTATACCGGATGCAGTATCGGTGCCGGCCCCGTTGCCGGGACGGACGATGCTGTGACAGATGACGAAGACCTTAGGAAGACTGCTGTTCGATGAGTGAAGAAACCCAAGACAAGCCGAAACTGAGCCGCAAGCCGCTGACCCTGAAGAGGTCGGTCGATGCGGGCCAGGTCGAGCAGCGCTTCAGCCATGGCCGCACGCACAAGGTCGAGGTGGAGGTCAAGCGCAAGAAGCTGGTTGGCAAGCCCGGCCAGGCTGCCGCTGCCGACAAGGCGAAGGAAGAGGCGCTTAATCCG
>NZ_JABWTA010000026.1 GCF_013371495.1 Altererythrobacter lutimaris
ATCGTCCTCCAGCACCGTGATGGTCGCCGTGATCGCATCCATTGCCGCGCCGCCTTCGGCCAGTACCTTCGATCCAGCGGCGAGCGCCCGGTTCAGCGCCGCGCGGATTTCCGCGTCCTTTTCGGGCGAAAGTTTGTCTCGCTCGATCACCCCGGCTCCGCCATGGATGGTAAGCGCCCATTCCGGCGCCTGCTGCGCCCCCATGCCGCCGTCCTGCGCCTGCGCCGCAGAGCCTAGGCCCAGCGCCAAAGCCGCCGCCCACATCATCGTCGATCGTTTCATTCGAACCCCCTTTGTCGGGCGTGCACCCTATGGCGGTGTCCGGTCGCGCGCAATCGCCCCGGCCATGACGGGATCGGGTGCGGCGACGGCGAAATCTGATGCGTCGATGTCACAGCTGCACCGGAATCGGTTTTTCGCAGGAGCTTTGCGCGCAATCGGCGATTAGGG
>NZ_JABWTA010000027.1 GCF_013371495.1 Altererythrobacter lutimaris
CCCATTCCTTCGTCACCAGCGTCCAGGCATGCTCGACCGCCTGTTCCTTGAAATAATCGCCGAACGAAAAATTGCCCATCATCTCGAAGAAGGTGTGGTGCCGCGCGGTGTAGCCGACATTGTCGAGATCGTTATGCTTGCCGCCCGCGCGCACGCATTTCTGCGCGCTGGTCGCCCGGTCATAGGGCCGCGATTCCAGGCCGGTGAAAACATTCTTGAACGGCACCATGCCCGCATTCACGAACATCAGCGTCGGATCGTTATGCGGCACCAGCGGCGCGGAGGGCACGCGCTCATGCCCGGCGTCGGCGAAATAATCGAGGAAACTGCGGCGGATGTCGTTGGTCGATGTCATAGCGCCCATGTAAGCGGGCAGCGGGGCGCGCTCAAGCGAAACGGCTCGGCCTCAGTTTCGATCGGGGAACTTCTACTGCGGCCCTTGTTGCCGCC
>NZ_JABWTA010000028.1 GCF_013371495.1 Altererythrobacter lutimaris
CTGCAATTAGCAGTATTGATTTAAGTGCATTTGTTTTGAGTAAATTTTTCATAACACAGTTTAACTTATAGTTTGAATTTTATTTACAGTTCAAATATGGAAGATATTTGAGGATTTGGCGCTGTGTAAACACGACAAATTTAGGGCTGAATACGACAACGATTGCAATTGTAGCCTTCAAAAATGATAAGGCTTCACACTATCTCACATAAGGTTTAGAACTGGCAAAAAAATGTTGTGGTGGATAGAGCTGTAAATAAGAAAAGACCACAGTTGAGTGTGGTATGGTTGGGATTTGTAATAAAATAAATTATTTTAAATTCGTATATTGAAGAGCTAATGGTATATAAAAGCTGGAAGGCAGCGCACAAGAAAACGAAGGTCAAGGAAAGAATAAGGCTTAGAAAAAGTCATTATGAAAATAATAGTTTTCCTGCTGGCATT
>NZ_JABWTA010000002.1 GCF_013371495.1 Altererythrobacter lutimaris
TCAGCCCGGCGCCGACGCGCAGCCAGTCGGTCACCGCCACGCCGATGCTGGGCTGGATGTCGATCGTGCGCAGCTTCGTCCGGTCGGCGCTGTAGCGCGCCCAGCTGTCCGCCGGATAATCGGTGGTGAAGCTGTAGGGCGAAGTGATCGACACGCCGAGCGCGATGCGGTCGTTCAGCGGCACGGCGATCGCGCCCGAGGGGAGCACGCCGTTGTTGATCGGATTGCGGGTGACGCCGTTGCCGCCCACCGGCGCGGGCGGCTGGCCCGGGCGGACGATCAGCGTGCCGCTGTCGGCAACCTCGCCGCGCGGCAGGATGACCGAGGCGGAGATCGTCGCTGCGCCGCGATCGATGCCGCCGATCGCGGCGGGGTTCCACCAGATCGACGCGGCGCCGGTATCGGCGGCCTCGCCCGAAAAGGCACGGCCGGCCGCGCGGGCCGATTGTTCCTGGAGATAGAAGGCCTGGGCCTGGGCAGCCTGGGAGAAGCCGAGCAGCGCGGTCAGCGCGCTGCCGGCGGCCAGCGAATATTTGAAGGGGGACATCGGGGT
>NZ_JABWTA010000029.1 GCF_013371495.1 Altererythrobacter lutimaris
GAGCCCTTCGTTCAGGGCGAGGTGGGCGCCTTCGGCTATGTCCGCGGCGTGGCCGCGGGCAGCACCCCTCTCGGCGGTGGCAACCTCCTCGCCGCCGCCGAGATCCAAGGCTATGACGGGCCCTGGGATCTGCACGAAGACCTTCACCGCATCGCAGGCCTCGTAAAATATAGCGGCGGCGGCAGCGCTGCGGCGGGCGGCACCGAATATTCCGTGCAGCTCAACGGCTATGACAGCCGCTGGACCTCCACCGATCAGGTGCCCGAACGCGCCGTAGAAAGCGGACGGATCGGGCGCTTCGGCTTCATCGATCCGGATCTGGGTGGCAGCACGACGCGCATCGGCGCGGTCGCCAATGCGGCGCTGGGCGAAACCCGGCTGAATGCCTTTGCGACCTATTACAACTTCCAGCTAACCTCCAACTTCACCTATTTCC
>NZ_JABWTA010000030.1 GCF_013371495.1 Altererythrobacter lutimaris
AGCGCACCACCCAAGGCTGCAAACCCGTCGCTGGGTTCTTCGGCCATCTTGCGTGCCATCATAGCAGACATCTGAGCTTTCATGGATTCGCGTACAGCCGGGAAATCGATCCGGTCACGCAATTCCTCGGGATCGCCTTCTTCGGCGGCGTCCTTCAGCTGCATCATCTCATAGCTGGGCGACGCGAAATACCATGCTCCAAAAAGCACTGCGGCCAGCACGGCCGCCCCAATCATCCACTTCTTCATAATCTCCCCCCGGATATAGCTACAACTTCGCCACCCTAGCGACCACACGGCCGATCAGATGCAGTTCGTCATCTACCGCACGGTCTTCCGGCACGGATGGATTGTCGGAAAGGATGGCCACGCTGCCGTCCGGGCGCGGACGCAAACGCTTGATCATACCCACTCCGCCGAAGCTGAACGCCCAGATT
>NZ_JABWTA010000031.1 GCF_013371495.1 Altererythrobacter lutimaris
CACGACCTTGGCCATGAACGATGCACAAGGCGCCTTGCTGCCGCCCGGTGTCGATGGCGAGGCCCATGGCCTGGCATCGGCCAAGTCCGCGCAGGCCGACGCACGCCTGGCCAACGCCATGGGCCACGATGTCCACTGGGCCTACAGCGGTGACACCGGTCCTGACAGCTGGGGCCGCCTCAAGCCTGAGTTCCAGCAGTGCATGGTGGGCAAGCGTCAAAGCCCCATCGACATCCGCGATGGCATCCCGGTTCAACTCGACCCGATCCAGTTCGACTAGCGCCCATCCAACTTCCGCGTGATCGACAACGGCCACACCGTGCAGGTCAATGTGGAGCCAGGCAATGGCATCACGGTGATGGGGCACCGCGACGAGCTGGTGCAGTTCCATTTCCACCGCCCGGGCGAAGAGCGCATCAATGGCCGCCAATACGA
>NZ_JABWTA010000032.1 GCF_013371495.1 Altererythrobacter lutimaris
GGTCTACGACTTCACCGAGAGCCGCTCGGGCGAGCATGCCCGCGCCTTCCTGGGCGACTGGCGCGGCAGCCTGGTGTGCGACGACTTCAGCGGCTACAAGGCCAGCTTCGCGCTGGGCGTGACGGAGGCCGGCTGCATGGCCCATGCGCGGCGCAAGTTCATCGAACTGCATCAGGCCAACAAGAGCACGATCGCCGAGACAGCCATTGAGTTCATCGGGCAGCTCTATGGCATCGAGCGTGATGCCAAGGAGTTCGATGCTGAGCAGCGGTATCAGATGCGACAAGCCAGGGCTGCGCCGATTGCCAAGGCGCTGCACGACTGGCTCGTTGCCCAGCGCAGCAAGATCACCGATGGGACCGCCACGGCCAAGGCGATCGACTACAGCCTCAATCGCTGGGTGGCGCTGACGCGCTACCTGGACGATCCTGC
>NZ_JABWTA010000033.1 GCF_013371495.1 Altererythrobacter lutimaris
GGGGGGGGGGGGGGGGGTGGGGGGGGGGGGGGGGGGGGGGGGGGGGGGGGGGGGGGGGGGGGGGGGGGGGGGGGGGGGGGGGGGGGGGGGGGGGGGGGGGGGGGGGGGGGGGGGGGGGGGGGGGGGGTGGGGGGGGGGGGGGGGGGGGGGGGGGGGGGGGGGGGGGGGGGGGGGGGGGGGGGGGGGGGGGGGGGGGGGGGGGGGGGGGGGGGGGGGGGGGGGGGGGGGGGGGGGGGG
>NZ_JABWTA010000003.1 GCF_013371495.1 Altererythrobacter lutimaris
TCAATGCCTGCCCCTGCTTAATAGGCACGATCCACTTGTTTCTCGTCTTTGGCACCCCCGTCAGTTCCTCCACAACAACAAGTGCGAATTGCCCGGAAGGCCGATCACCGTACTGGCGGCAGTCTTTTGCAACCGGACCTACGGAATCCTTTCGATCCACAATATCCAAGACCTGTGCGCGCAAACGGCCTTCAGCCTCAACTGGAATTGGTTTCCATCCCGCACAGCCCCCGAGTGCAAGCGCTGCAGCAATCATGCCGATGAGATATTTCATACCAAGGGTACCTTTCATAATAAGTCAACGATTAACCATATTGGAGCGAATAGGGCTCTCAATGTGATGCTCTTTGGAGGCTCCTTGAATCAGTTTTGCAGCATGGCTGGCTGCCTTGCCGAACGAACATTGAGGGTGAACGCCACCACGACAACGAGCAAAACAGCAAACTGGGCCAGCACCGTTTGCCACGATGGATAGATGCCAAGCAAGTCGATCCGAGGAATTGCCATCGAATTGACATGTACCAGCCCAGCCTCTTGCAGC
>NZ_JABWTA010000004.1 GCF_013371495.1 Altererythrobacter lutimaris
CGAAGCCTTTGCCATTATCCGCAATGGAGAGCCGAATGAAATCATCCCTGTATAACTCTATCGTAACATAGGAAGCGCCCGAGTGTTTGATGATATTGTTGATCTGTTCCTGGACAATCCTGAAAATATTAAGTTTGAATTCATAATTGATGTCCTCTTCATAAAAAGCCTCATAGAAAAATTCGATGCTCATCTGGTTCGCAACCAGTATATCCTCCACCAGTCCGTCTATTGCTTTGGCCAGACCGAAATCCTTAATCAGGGGTGTTACCAGCGCCTTTGATAATTTCCTGATCTCTTCAATGGCATTGAAAATAAACCCTGAAGACTGCTTCAGCAGTTCCTGGTGGTTATCGCTTCCCTTCAATGCTGTTGCCAGGTACATCATGGCAACAGTAAGCTGCTGGTTCACATTATCGTGTAATTCCTTACTGATTTCATAGCGTTCTTTCTCTTGTTCCCTTATAACTGCTTCAGTAATCTCTTTTTGCCTCATCTGCCTTTCTTCCTGCAGTCTTTTCTCCATTCTTCTCTTTTC
>NZ_JABWTA010000005.1 GCF_013371495.1 Altererythrobacter lutimaris
GGCCAGCGTGGAGCCCTGGAGCATCGCGCCCCTGACCATGCGCAGGAAGTGCGTGACGGCCAGGCTCTCACCCAACTAGCCAACCATTGCTTGATCTGGACGAATTCAGATGGGCAGTGCCCGGGCTGATGCCGCCATCGGAGCCAGCTCGGCCTCTGTGAGGGTCTCGCGTTCCAGCAGCAGGCGGGCACCTTGTTCCAGCAGGTCGCGGCGGGCTTGCAGCGCCTGCGTGGCACGGCTGAAGGCCAAGTCGACCAGCCCGCGCACCGCTTCGTCGATGTGGCGGGCCGTGTCTTCACTGTAGTTGCGCTCGGAGCCGAACTGCGGCATCTGGGCCAGAAAGGGCGTGCGCTGGCGCTCATAGGCCACTTGGCCGAGTTCGCTGGACATGCCCAGGCGCGTGACCATGTCCAGCGCGATGTCGGTGGCCTTGGCCAGATCGTCGGCCGCACCGCTGGAGACCTCGCCCAGCAGGAGCTGTTCGGCGGCCCGCCCGCCCAGCAACACAGTCATGCGGTTTTCGAGTTCAGT
>NZ_JABWTA010000006.1 GCF_013371495.1 Altererythrobacter lutimaris
AAGGTCAGCATGTAGGCATTGACCACCCAGACCAGGTCCGTGGCGGAAAAATGCAGATCCGATTGGATGGAAGGCAAGGCGACGTTCACGATGGTCGTGTCCAGCACGATCATCAGGACGCCCAGGCAGAGTATGGTGAGTGCCCACCAGCGCTTGTGGCTGTCGGCATGGCTGTACATAAGCAGATCCTTCTTGATGTGTCGATGTTCTGTCGCCAATTATTGGCATGACATGGACACGACGAACGAGCCCTTGCTTTCTCGACAGCGGCCGGACGCAAGAATGGTGAAAGGTTCAATCCATATGCTCGTGAATTCATTTCATGAGCAGCACCATGCCTTCGAACCGAGCGCTCAAAGACATAGAAATCACCGTGGCTCAGGCGACGGCGCGCTTGGCAAAATTGCACACCGATGTGGCCATTCTGATCCGGCAGGTCGAGCTGCGCAGCCACAACGCGCGCTGGTTCACTCTGGGATGGAGTCTGGCCGTCGTCCTCGCGGAGGTCGGGCTCTACGCATTTGAATAC
>NZ_JABWTA010000007.1 GCF_013371495.1 Altererythrobacter lutimaris
CGATCCAGCGATTTTTTCGCGCATGACCGGCCTGCCGGCGTCATGATCGCGTAATCCTAGCGCCATAATGCGCGATCGCGCGTCCCTGGCGGATTGAGGGCCCTCACTCAATCTTTTTAAGATATCTTATCTTCGATCGCTAAACTCCTGAACGGAAAATCGAATGGCCGAGAAAAATCGCAAGATCGAGCAGGCTGTTCTAGGGCATGACGGGGGCGGCAAGCTGTGGGATCGCGCCTTCGCCTTTGCGTTCAAGGGCCTTGTCTACGCCCAGATCTGGGAAGACCCGGTGGTCGACATGGACGCCCTGGCGATCAAGCCTGGTCACCGCGTCGCCACTATCGCCAGCGGCGGCTGCAATGTCTTGTCCTATCTCACCGCAGATCCGGCGGCGATCGACGCGGTTGATCTCAACACGGCCCATGTTGCGCTGGGGCGGCTGAAGCTCGCAGCCGCACAGCACTTGCCCGATTACGCCGCCTTCCGGCGCTTTTTCGCGGAGGCTGATCGCAAGGAAAATATTGCGG
>NZ_JABWTA010000008.1 GCF_013371495.1 Altererythrobacter lutimaris
CAGCGACGCCTTTCCGGATATTGCCGGCGCGTTCGATGCCGATGCGGTGGTGGATGGAGAGCTGCTCGTGCGCGGCGATGTGCAGGGCGGCCAGGCGGCCAGTTTCAACGCCCTGCAACAGCGCCTCGGCCGCAAGACGGTGACAGCGAAGATGCTGCGCGATGCGCCCGCCTTCGTGCGGCTGTACGATATTCTGATCGAGGGCGACGACGATTTGCGCCCGCTAACCTGGAGCGAGCGGCGCAAGCGGTTGGAAGCGTTCGTTCCGAAACTGGACCAGAGCCGTTTCGACATCAGCCAGCTGATCCCCTCGGACAGCTACGATGACCTGGCAGAGGTCCGCGAAGGCGCGCGCGACGCCGCGATCGAGGGCGTGATGCTGAAGCGCAAGGACAGCCCCTATATCGCGGGGCGCAAGACCGGGCTGTGGTACAAGTGGAAGCGCGATCCGCTCGTCGCCGATTGCGTGATGATGTACGCTCAGCGCGGCTCGGGCAAGCGCAGCTCTTTCTACTC
>NZ_JABWTA010000009.1 GCF_013371495.1 Altererythrobacter lutimaris
GTTGCGCAAAGGTGCACGACGCCTTGCAAGCCATTATCGCGAAGGACGTGGAGCTGAAACTCGGTGTCGACATAGAACCCCGCCGGACGGATGATGGCGTATCGCTGTCATGGAGCGGCGCATCCACTGGCGAGGACGTGTTCGATTATGTGCTGGTGGCCACCGGACGCCGCCCCAATCTGGACAGCCTCGATCTCACCAATGCCGGGATTGCGCTGGATGATGATGGCGTGCCCGAACATGACCGCGGCACCATGCAGTGCGGAGAAAGCAGCATCTTCCTTGCCGGCGATGTGGCTGACAATTTGCCGATCCTGCACGAAGCGTCACAGGACGGCGCCATTGCCGGGCGCAACGCCGTTGCCTTTCCCGCGGTCAACAGCGCCAATCGCTTCGTTCCGTTCAGCCTCATCTTCACCAGCCCGCCGACCGCGCAGATCGGCGAATCTGAGGAAGACGGCGTGATCACCGGTACGGCGGACTTCGACGATCAGGGCCGGGCC